>OY829893.1:0-960000 GCA_963691905.1 Sedimenticolaceae bacterium | reverse complement strand
CGCCCATCAAGCCAGTGAGTGTGCCGTCAGAACCAGACATGGAGTCCCTGGCGACAGCATCCAAGTCCCAATGGATCTCCCGAAAGATTCGTAGCGGTGACTCCCTCTCCAGCATCTTTAAAGAGAATGGTCTGAGCGCCAATCTACTACACCGCATCGTTAATTCCAGCGAGATGGCGAAAGAGCTGACCCGTATAAAACCCGGTGAGACGCTGCGCCTGCAACTGGACGACAACGGCAGTTTGCTTGCTTTGGCGCTTGACCACAATCGGGTGCAGAGCCTGCATATCAGATCCGATGGCGATTCCTTTCTCGCCAATGAAGAGAACAAGCCCATCGAACACCGCACCGCGCATACGAGCGGGACCATCACCAACTCTCTCTATCTCAGCGCCCAGGACGCGGGACTTGCTGACGCCTTGATCATGGAGCTGGCCAATATCTTCGGCTGGGATATCGACTTTGCCCTGGAGATCCGCAGCGGTGACCGCTTCAGTCTCATCTTCCAGGAGGATTACCTTGAGGGAGAAAAACTGAAAGACGGTCCCATCCTGGCAGCTGAGTTCATCAATCAGGGACGCAGCTACCGCGCACTGAGATACACAGATGAGACTGGCCAGAGTGACTACTTCACTCCTGAAGGGCGTAGTATGCGCAAGGCTTTTCTGCGCGCACCGGTCGATTTCCGCCGCATCTCTTCCCGCTTCACGGGTGAACGCTGGCACCCCGTGTTAGGCAAGAAGCGCCCTCATCGGGGAGTCGATTACGCCGCCAAGACCGGCACCCCCATCAAGGCCGCCGGTGATGGCAAGATCATCCATAGAGGCAAGAAGGGGGGTTATGGCCGCACAGTTATCGTGCAGCATGGCCAACGCTACACCACACTTTACGCCCATCTCTCCCGCTACAATAAGAAGGCAAAAAAAGGGAGCAAGGTTCACCAGGGGCAGACCATTGGTTACGTCGGCAAGAGCGGTCTTGCCACCGGACCCCATCTCCATTATGAGTTCCGGGTCAACGGCGTACACCGCAATCCCCTGACCGTCAAACTTCCCGCCGCCCAGCCCATCGCAAAAAAATACAAGGCGGATTTCCTGCTGAAAACCCAGCCGCTGGTCAGCCAACTCGATGTCCTGAACCGCACCCTGATCGCTGATGCCCAGTAAGGCCTACTATATAGGCCTCATGTCCGGCACCAGTATGGACGGCATCGATGCTGCCCTGATTGAATTGACGCCAGACGGCGACCCCGGGCTGATCGGCCACCACTGCCACCCCTATCCTCCGGAACTCCGTCGGAATCTAGCAGCCCTCTGCCAGCCCGGCAATAACGAGATCGACCGTCTCGGGGAGTTGGACATCCAGGTCGGCGAGGCCTTTGCCGAGGCAACATTGCAGTTAATCAAGAAGCATGACTGCCGCCGGGAGCAGGTCAGAGCCATCGGCAGTCATGGACAGACGCTGCGACACCGCCCCGGGGTCCAGCACCCCTTTTCACTGCAGATCGGCGATGCCAACACCATCGCCCAGCGCACAGGCATCACTACCGTAGCCGACTTCCGGCGTCGTGACATCTCGGCTGGAGGACAAGGCGCTCCACTCGTGCCCGCCTTTCATCAGGCGATATTCCAGAGCGGGGACAAGAACCGGGTCATCCTCAATATCGGTGGTATTGCCAACACCACCTGGTTACCCAGTAATACTGCCGAACCGGTCACTGGATTCGACACAGGACCCGGCAACACTCTGCTGGATCACTGGATTGCCAGACACAGGCAACTCGATTTCGACCGCAACGGCACTTGGGGCAAAACGGGCAAAATCGTCCCGTCATTGCTGAACAAAATGATGACAGACACCTATTTTTCCCGAGCTGCGCCCAAAAGCACCGGCACTGAATATTTCAATCTCGACTGGATGGATTCGATACTCGGGGATGATGTTGAGTCAGCCAGCTGTGACGTGCAAGCCACGCTGACAGAACTTACTGCCCTCAGCATAACGCACGCCATCGGCCAATGCTGCCCAGCGGTGGAGCAACTGCTGGTTTGTGGCGGCGGAGTACATAACGGCTATCTGATGGGCCGTCTCGCTGCTAACCTGCCTTCGATAGAGGTTTTCAGCACAGCGCTATTGAATGTCGATCCAGACTGGATCGAGGCAATGGCGTTTGCCTGGCTGGCGCATAGGACGCTGGAGGGACTGCCGGGCAACCTGCCTTCGGTCACCGGCGCAGAGGAAGCTGTGGTGTTGGGGGGGATCTATCCTGCCGGGCTTTCCAGATAGCGGAAAGCAGAACCAGCAGGCGGACTATCCTAGGCCCTAGTTCAGCGGCGTTTGCCGCCGCGACCTCTTCTCGGCCGGTCTGGGCCGACGCGGATCAAGCTGCCGTTGAATTCACTGCCATCGAGCGCTGCCATGGCAGCACGGGCTTCGTGCCCTTCCATGTCGATTGTGGCAAAGCCCTTACAATCACCGGAGAAGAGATCCTTTACCAGTTTAAGAGAACGGACCACGCCGTACTCCGAAAAGAGCGCTGTCAGGCTCTCTTCTGTGGTCGACCTGGGAAGACTGCGGACTGAAAGGGTAATCAATGTTTTTGACCTTCTTTAATGTGTCGACGAATAAGCCCGCGCACCCTGCCTGTCTTTCAAGATGCATCTGTGAGGAAACAGCAAATGTAGGGCGCTTCAGGTGGGACCAGGGTCACGCGAACGAGGCACGATATATCACCCCAAGCTGAAATGCAAACCAGCGAGAAGCAAGCATCCCCCTCCATCCACGAGCAGATCCAGGAATTCTGCCAGGGCCTGCTTACTACAAAAACGGCACCGGAATGCCGTTTTCAATCCCGGTTATCTGTTCAGAATCAAACAGAGAAGGATGATCCACAACCGCAGGTAGTGCTGGCATTCGGGTTGCGGATGACGAACTGGGAGCCTTGCAGACCCTCGGTGTAATCGATCTCAGCACCACCCAGGTACTGCATGCTCATGGGGTCGACCAGCAATGTCACGCCATCGGTTACGACCTTGGTGTCACCATCATTCTCGTTCTCATCGAAAGAAAATCCATACTGAAAACCGGAACAGCCGCCCCCCTGAATATAGACTCGCAGCATCAGGTCTGGCTTTCCCTCCTCCTCAATCAATGCTGCAACCTTGGTTGCCGCAGACTGCGTAAATACAAGGGGGGACTCGGTGGTAGCTTCTGCCGTACTCATGATAAAAAACCTGTTTGGTGGGTCAAAAAGAATCAGACCATGCACAATATAAGCAAAAGTATGCTTTTACCCAGAGTTTTAGTCAAGTATTCCCGGCGCGACGAGGAATCAGCCAGTCGGCTCTGACTCAACCCCGACATCAACACCATTGTCACCATCAAAACCCAATTTACGCTGCTCCATATCCTGCGCATGCACCAGCTGCCCATTGACCTCGGCACCCATCGCCATCTCCAGCAGGTCGTAACAGACCGTTCCCGTGACCCGGGATTTAGGCGCCAACTCCACCCGGTGACCCGCATAGACATCTCCGGTCACATTTCCGTTCAGCATGACATTGGCAACCCGTACATCCCCTTCGATGGAGCCATCTTCACTGAGGGTCAAGGCTGCCCTGTCATCTCCTTCAGCGGAAGAGACATTGCCCTTGATCACACCGTCAACATGCAGCCCACCGGAAAATAGAATATCTCCCCGAATCTGGGTCTCCTTGCCGATAACTGTTGTAATCTTCGGCGCGCGGAATCGCTTCTTTCTCATGCCAATCCTCATCTGCTTTGTTTCCTGTCAGGCCTGCGGTGACCAGTCGTAAGTTTCAGCCACTGGCGCCAGTTTCTTGTTGGTCGGCTTGACTTCAATAGTCAAACTGGCGGGTTTAAAGTCGTCCGGAAGTTTCAATTTACCTTCCACATTCTGAAAATAGCGAAAACGCATCTTGATGCTCGGTGTCTTGTCTTCCGTCAGTTCTTCGAGGCCAAAAGTCTTTGCCTTCCCGTCCGGTTGCAGGCCTTCAACACGAATATGAATCCGTCCCTTGGCCACCGGGCCACTTTTCAACACCTGACTGACAGAAAACTTTACCAGGAACTGCCCGCTTTCAAGGCCGGGTTCCAGTTTGTAATTCTGGATCCTCAAACCCTCTTTTTTTGTATCCGTTGAGACGATGCCCCGAAGAAAGACCAGTTCCTCTTCCATCTTCAGACGTTCGTCCTGAAATTGTTTGATCTGCTCCCTGACCGCGTGCATAGCCTCACGATCCACCTTCGCAACCTGCTCCGCCATGGCCAGCTTGCGGCGCAGTTCACCCCTTTCGACCTTCAACTCATTCAAAGAATCATTCAGACCGGCGCGATCAATGGCCTGGATACCTTTCGGCCGCGCCTGCCCCTGCTGAAATCCCAACCAGGCCGCCGCCAATACCAGCAGTAGAACAAAGAACAGGCGCAACCATCGCCCACGCCCGCCAGGAACGACGATCTTGGGAACCTGGTATCGTTTAAGTGAAATCATTCAGCACTCTGTTCTCAAGGCAATAGGGCCACTTGGTCCAGCGCAGTATTCTCGGCCAGCCCGAACATCAGATTCATATTCTGCACCGCCTGGCCGGCAGCCCCCTTCACCAGATTATCGATGACCGAGGTCACTACCACCACATCACCACCCAGCGGCCGGTGCACCGCGACCCGGCAATGGTTGATGCCGCGCACACTACGGGTCTCCGGGTGTGAACCTGCAGGCATGACGTCCACAAACGGTTCATCCCGGTAACGCTGTTCAAACAGTGACTGCAGATCCCTATCCGTCGATTTGAGCCGGGCATAGAGTGTCGCCTCTATACCCCTGATCATTGGCACCAGGTGGGGCACGAAAGTCAGACCGACATCCCGCTCGGCTGCCCGGGAAAGTGTTTGGCGAATCTCCGGCTGGTGACGATGCCCTGGAATGGCATACGCCTTGAAGCTCTCACCGGTCTCACCCATCAGGGCAGGCACACTCGCTTTACGGCCCGCGCCACTGACACCGGACTTGGTATCCGCAACCAGATAATCCAGGTCGATCAATCCCTGCTCGACCAAAGGCAGGAAGCCCAATGCCACCGCAGTAGGATAGCAGCCGGGATTTGCTACCAGGCGTGCCTGCTTCACAGCTTCGCGATTGATCTCCGGCAGACCATACACAGCTTCAGGCAGACGCTCCGGGCAGGCGTGATCCATACCGTACCAGTGTTCCCAGACCGACTGATCGGTGATCCGGAAGTCCGCGGCCAGATCGATCACCTTGACCCCCGCATCCAGCAGTTCCGGCACCTGGCGCATGGCAATACCGTTGGGCGTGGCGAAAAAGACCAGATCACAACCCTGCAGGGTAGCAGGCTCCGGCTCAACAAAGACAAGGTCTATATGTTCGCGCAGACTGGGAAACATATCCGCCACCGGACGCCCCGCCTCGGAACGGGAGGTAATAGTCACCAGGTCGCACTCTGGATGTTTCGCCAACAGACGCAGCAGTTCCACGCCCGTATAGCCGGTACCACCGACGATTCCCACTCTGATCATCGCTCTCGAATCCTTAATACTTCATCTTCAACACGAACAATCAATAATACGGAGAGAATCTGGAAAGCGGAAGTGAAACGTCCCGTGAGCAAAGGGAAACGGTAAAATCACTCAGGAGGACTGGAAACTGTCAGCAATGGCCCTAATATATATAGTGGAAGCAAGCATCAAGGATAAGCTATGGATACCGTCGAGATACTGGCCCTGACGCTCGGGGCAGGCTGGGCCGCTGGCCTCAATCTCTATGCCGCCGTCTTCATGTTGGGTTATATGGGCGTCAGCGGGAATGTCGATCTGCCACCGGGGCTGGAGATACTCTCCGACCCGATGGTGATGACAGCTGCGGGCATCATGTACTGCGTCGAATTCTTTGCCGACAAAACTCCTGGGGTCGATACGGGCTGGGACGCAATCCATACATTCATCCGAATTCCGGCAGGTGCGATACTGGCTGCCGGCGCAGTCAGTGGCCTGGGGGTCAGCGAGGCCGCCGAGTTTGCTGCGTTTCTGGTGGGGGGCACCATGGCTGCCGGCAGTCATCTCACCAAAACAGGCACCCGCATTCTGATCAACACATCGCCGGAGCCCGTAACAAACTGGACCGCATCTGTGGCTGAGGATGTTGCAGTCATCGGCGGACTATGGGCTGCGCTGCACTACCCCATTGCCTTTCTTATCTCGTTGGGGGTCTTTCTCTTGCTGGTTATCTGGCTGCTGCCGAAGATCTGGCGTGCACTGAAACGCCTGTTTCACCGCATTAGAGCGTTTTTCAGTGGCAGAAAAAACGAATCACCGCCCACTGGAGGCAGCCGCAAAGACATCCTGAAGTCGCTCTATCACGACGCTGAAGGGAAACAGAAAGAGTAGCTCAAACGGGAAAAAGCCTGTCAAACTCCGTTGCAGAGCGCACCAGGCTATCTTCGATGGAGACGCCGCTGAACCAGTTGCCTGTCAGCGCCAACGGCTGGTTCTGCAGCACCTGGTCGATCGATGTGATGCGTTTCCCATGCCCCAGCCTGAGTGCGGGCAGGCGATTGGGTTTGGAAATGGCTGCCAACAGGTCCTGCTCAGCAAGCCCAAGCACGGCCCGAATACGCTCAAGCTGCCCAGCCTCGTCGAGCCGTCCGGGGCGAAAGTGGAAGGTAAACCCCCGATAACGGGTATCTGGAACTGAATCGCGGGATAACGCCGAATAGAAATCATCATCCTGACCAATGATGCCCGATACCGGCTCCAACGACAGCTTCTCAGCCTCGCAAAATACGGAAACGCTTTCGATATCCACCATATCAACCTGGGACATCAACGCCGCCAGCTCAGGATTTACCGATTGAAGCAGGGTTGCCGCGATATCCGGCGCCACAGCCAAAACCAGACGCTGCGCCTCTATCTCGCTGCCATCGCTTAGTTTTAGCAGATAACCACTTTCGAGCCGATCCAACCCCACAACCGATATTCCCGTGCGGATCTCAAGACCGGACTGAGCGGCGATAACATCAGCAAACTGCTGAACACCTCCGGCAACGGTATAGCTGCGCAGGATCTCCTTGCGCCGTGGCTTTTTGCGAAACAGCGCATCGGCAGGAAACTCTGCCGAGGACTGGCAGATGACCGCATCCAGGGCCGGACCAATCACCTTCTGGAAATTTTGCCTGCCGATGATCCCGCCAAAATACTCCTCTACCGTGTGGCCCGCCTTTTTCGACCTGAACAACCGGGGCAGGACGCCTAACAACTCCGTCAGTTTGAGCTGCGAAGGGATACTTTTCAGACCAGCGGGCGTCAGCAGGCGATAGGGGAGTTTCTCTTTTTTAAGCAGTGACTCAAGCTGACCGGTATCCTCCAGCATCTGCAGCAGGTTTCCGTAGCTGTTATAGCAGGTGTGGGCGCCGAGCTCGGTCCAGAATTCGCCTTCCGGCGTTTCAAAGCAGTGACTGCGCAGACAGCCGCCGACCTGCTCCGATGCCTCCAGCACGAGAGGCTGAATGCCCCGTTTGAGGGACATATGAGCAAAGCCAAGCCCGCTGATACCCGCACCAACCACGGCAAGTTCAACCACTTTTTGATTCATCTCCGATCCACCTCAACACTTCAGCAACAGTTCCCGAACCATCGAGACTCAACCTGTCAGGCACAAAAAACCGCGGAGTGGCAACACCATCCGCGGCTTTTGGGATTCTCGTGAAGGGGTCGAATCAGCCGCAGCCGCCACCCTGGGAGGAACCACAGGAACCACAACCGCCACCACCGTCAACCGGCTGGAGATTGTTGAATACGAAGCTGGCATTGCCGTCGCCACGATCAACGAAATCGATCTCGACACCGCGCAGATACTGCATGGTGCCATCATCAACAATCACTTTAAAACCTTCACAGGCAAGTATGCCATCATTGGCATTGATCGCGTCGCTGAAAGTCATGCCGAAGCTGACGCCACTGCAACCACCTGGGGTTGCAAACACCCGTACGCCTTCAATGTTGTCTTCAACCTGCTGAAACAGCTCACCCATTTTAGTCTGAGCCATCTCGGTCAGGGTCAGGTCACTCTCGGTCAGTGCAGTACCACTCATCCCGATTTCTCCTAAAAATCATCTGATAAAGACTACGTATGTTAGCAAAAGATTATACAAAGAACCACTAAACCCAGCTTTTTAGGAGGTATTAAGGAAATAGATATCTCACCACTGAATCACCGTTGACAGGATGCAGCGATGATAAAGGGCTATAGATCGAGCTGATTGCGGGCCTTGAGCTCGTAGAGATGCCGTTCAGCATCCACCAAGTGCTGCCCCCAATGCAGATGGTAACCTTTTCGCCACCCTTCGATGGCCTGATCCGGCTCCCCCTCCATCACCTTCAGGCCATGCTTGAGCTCACAGTAGATGTCGGTCAGGTCATCCGCAAGGCTGCCACTCATACTTTGGCCATCCTCCGCCACATCAAACTCCATCCAATAGCCATCACGTTCACCCAGCAGCTGGCGCAGAAAAGAGTAGAGCTCAAAACGGGCATCCAGATCGGCAAAAACATAGTGTCCATCGTCTTCAGCCGGCTGCTCTATCGATGAGACCGCAGCGTGCAAGCGGGGCAGGAGGCTCGCGACCTCATGCAGCCATTTCTCATCCCCATCCTGCAGGCGATCGACCAACTCGCAAAAGTTGCGGGCTACGTCTGTCATATTTTGTTTATGTGGACTCATGAAACTCCTCCGCTTGCTGTGACCTGATGCTCCGGGTCCCACTGCCTACACCCGGTCTCAACACTTCGTCGGCGGGATACCGTAACAGACAGTTTAGCAGGCAAACCGGCCAATCCTAGTAAAAACCCTGTCTTGGCCAGCTTGCAATGACAATTCACGGGTATTTCATTACCAAAAAGGAAAAAAAACGTACAATCACCCGACATGAACAACTCATCCCGCAAACTACCGGTCGTACTTGCCATTGGTGGCCACGATCCCGGTGGTGGCGCCGGCATACAGGCCGATATCGAGGCAGTCGGCGCAAATGGTTGCCACTGCGCCACTGCAATCACCTGCCTGACACTGCAGGACAGTTGCAACGTGCAGGCAGTGATGCCACTCCCCGCCAAGCAGGTCATCGCCCAGGCAGAGGCCGTTCTGAACGACTGCCTGGTCTCTGTCATCAAGATCGGCCTGCTGGGAGACACTGTCACCGCCAGTGCGATAGCCGATCTGTTAAAAGAGCATGAAGACATCCCGGTTGTTCTCGATCCTGTGCTGGCAGCTGGCGGCGGCACCCCGCTGGCCACAGAGAGCCTGCTGTCGACCATCCGGCAACAGCTGCTGCCGCTATGTGCCTTGGTCACCCCAAACAGCCCGGAGGCTCGACGTCTGGCGCCGCATGCTGAGTCACTCGAACAGTGTGCCCGCACTCTGCTCAAAACCGGCGTTGAACATGTTCTGATTACCGGCGCCCATGAGCAGAGTGACCGCGTAACCAACCGCCTCTACGACAAGACTGGGCTGCTCACTGATGCTGACTGGCGGCGACTGCCTGGCGAGTATCACGGCTCAGGCTGCACCCTGGCTGCCGCCATCGCTGCCAATATGGCAAGCGGAAGAGATCTGCCCGAAGCGGTCAATAATGCCCAGCAATACACTTGGAAGAGTCTACGGGACGGTTTTCGCAGCGGTCGTTGCCAATCCCTGCCGGACAGACTGCAGCGTCACACCAGCCAACCTGAAAAATGAACAGAATCACCCGATTTCGCGGCCTCTACGCTATCACCGACACAACGCTTGCACGGAATCAAAACCTGACTGAACAAGTCAGCCAAGCCTTGCTGGGAGGCGCGCGCATCATCCAGTACCGGGACAAAAGCGGCGACAGACCGCGGCGAGAGGCCGAAGCAGAGAACCTGCTCAAACTGTGCCGGGAGCACCATGCGCTGCTGCTGATCAACGACGATCTGGAACTGGCGGGAAGCATCGGAGCCGACGGCATCCATCTGGGCCGGGATGACTCATCCCTGTCGCAGGCAAGAACAGTGCTGGGATCGGAGGCGATCATCGGCGTCTCCTGCTACAACCAGCTTGAACTGGCCCGTGAAGCAAGCCGCACTGGAGCGGACTATATCGCCTTTGGTCGCTTCTTCCCCTCACAGACAAAACCCGATGCGGTGCAGGCCGATGCCGAACTACTGCGTCAGGCCAGCCGTGAACTGCCGCAGCCACTGGTTGCCATCGGCGGCATTACGCCGGAGAATGGCGGCCCACTAATAGACGCGGGCGCCGATATGCTGGCTGTCATCGAAGCGATTTTCAATCAGACAGACATTCGACTCGCCGCCGCAAGATTCAACAAACTATTCCAACCGGAGGATTTACCACGATGAGCCGTTCTCACGACCTTTTCGCCCATGCACAGCAACATATTCCCGGTGGCGTGAATTCGCCGGTGCGGGCCTTCAAGGGCGTCGGCGGTGATCCGGTATTCATCGACTGCGCCGCCGGACCCTATATCTTTGACCCGGATGGCACGCGTTATATCGACTATGTCGGCTCCTGGGGTCCGATGATTCTCGGGCACGCCCATCACGAGGTAATCGAGGCAGTCGCATCTGTTATCGACAAAGGGCTGAGTTTCGGCGCCCCCACCGAACTTGAGAGCCTGATGGCAGACAAGGTCTGCGAGCTGGTGCCGAGCATGGACATGGTGCGCATGGTCAGTTCCGGCACCGAGGCCACCATGTCAGCGATCCGCCTCGCCCGGGGTTACACCGGCCGGGACAAGATCGTTAAATTCGAAGGCTGTTACCATGGCCACTCCGACTCCCTGCTGGTGAAGGCGGGCTCCGGCATGCTGACCCTGGGAGAACCCTCTTCCCCCGGCGTCCCCGCCTCATTGGCAGAGCACACCATCACCCTCAACTACAACGACGCAGAGCAGGTCAAAGAGACCTTCGCCAGCATCGGCGACGAGATCGCCTGTATCATCGTCGAGCCGGTGGCGGGCAATATGAACTGCATCCCGCCGGTTCCCGGCTTCCTGGAGACCCTGCGTGAAGTCTGTGACCGGCACGGCAGCGTGCTGATCTTCGATGAGGTGATGACCGGCTTCCGCGTCGCCCTGGGCGGAGTACAGGGTTACTACGGTATCAAACCCGACCTCACCACCCTGGGCAAAGTGATCGGCGGCGGCATGCCGGTTGGCGCCTTCGGCGGGAAACAGGAGATCATGGCGAAGATCTCCCCGCTGGGTCCCGTCTACCAGGCTGGTACCCTCTCAGGCAATCCAGTGGCAATGACCGCCGGACTGCAGACCCTCGAGTTGATCTCCGTACCCGGTTTCTTCGACACCCTCTCTGCCAAGGTGGAGACCCTGGTCACCGGCATCATGGAAAAGGCCAAAGCGGCAGGCATCCCGATGGCTGAAAACCACATCGGTGGCATGTTTGGCCTCTTCTTCACAGATGCCGACAAAGTCACCGACTTTGCGGGTGCCACCGCCTGCAATCAGGTGCGCTTCAAACAGTTTTTCCACGCCATGCTGGACCGCGGCGTCTATCTCGCCCCCTCATCCTACGAGGCGGGTTTCGTCTCCGCCGCCCACTCCGATGCGGATCTGCAGACGACTATTGATACAGCGGGAGAGGTGTTCGAAGAAATAAGGTGACAGGTGACAGGTGACAGCAGGATTCTTGCCTAACCTATTTGGCGGTCAAGCATCTGTACAAAAAGGGACAAATTTATTTTACTATTAATAAATCTGTCCCTTTTTTCCAGGCCACCGGCCGATTTTACTTAATTTTTAGAGGCAAGGCTTAGAATTTGTAGGAGACGCCTAGCGAGACCACAGGATAGTACTTGAAGTTCTCGAGGTCGCTTTCCACACTTTGTACTTCGGCTGCCAAATCGTCGGCATCCACGATGCCAGCATCGGCACCGAACGGCGTCAAACTGACCTCGGGTGACCCCTGAAACAAGACTCCCACATCGAGATTAAAGCCCCAACCCTTGTCAGCGCTAACGGCATTGCCCCAGCCGATACCAAGATAGGGGGCAGTGGAATTAAAGCCGATTATTGCATCGAGCCCAACATCGTAGTCGGTACCGCCAATATTCAAAGAACCGCCGACAGGCAGCGCACTGCCAGTTAGCTCGTTATTGTTGGACATCATGCCGGCACTGAGGCGAAAACCGGAATCAAACGGGTGCCAGTCGGCCAGAAGAGAAATCGTCTGAAGATCCAGCGTCATGTCGTAATCTGTATCATCCAGCGTATATGAGTGATCGTAATTAAAACCGTTGAAACCCAAGCGCGCATTCAGCGACTCAGTTATTCCCAGGGTGCCTTCCAGTCCCAATCCCAGGGAGCCGACCTTGCCTGTCAATGCAAAGCCTTCAGCCATCGCATTATTTCCAAGCAGCCCCATTCCGAGGGAAAAAAGGGGACAGATTTATTAAATTTGTCCCCCTTTTTCGCTCGGACACCGACCGATTTTACTTTATGATTTAAGGCAAGGCTTAGAATTTGTAGGAGACGCCTAGCGAGACCACAGGATAGTACTTGAAGTTCTCGAGGTCGCTTTCCACACTTTGTACTTCGGCTGCCAAATCGTCGGCATCCACGATGCCAGCATCGGCACCGAACGGCGTCAAACTGACCTCGGGTGACCCCTGAAACAAGACTCCCACATCGAGATTAAAGCCCCAGCCCTTGTCAGCGCTAACGGCATTGCCCCAGCCGATGCCAAGATAGGGGGCAGTGGAATTAAAACCGATTAGTGCATCGAGTCCTACATCGTAGTCGGTGCCGCCAATATTCAAAGAACCGCCGACAGGCAACGCACGGCCAGTTAGCTCGTTATTGTTGGCCATCAGGCCGGCACTGAAGCGGAAGCCGGAATCGAACGGGTGCCAGTCGGCCAGCAGCGAAATCGTCTGAAGATCCATCGTCAGGTCGTAATCTGTATCATCCTGCGTATATGAGTAATCATAATTAAAACCGTTGAAACCCAAGCGCGCATTCAGCGACTCAGTTATTCCCAGGGTGCCTTCCAGGCCCAACCCCAGAGAGCCTGCCTTGCCGGTCAATGCAAAGCCTTCAGCCATCGCATTATTTCCAAGCAGTCCCATTCCGAGCAATGCCACCATAAGACCAAGCTTTCTTTTCATCCCTTTCTCCCCAACCAATCAACAGTATTCCAATCAATACTATTTCTTTTTTCACAATCGCGAATGCGATGGGGTCACAGAACGAGAGGGAGGAGATGTATTCTCATGCGAACCGTTCCCTACGCAGGCAGCAAGGACGAAGGCCCGCACCAATCCCTGGCGCGGGCATCCGGTTCGACACCATCCTTTGTGTCTGGTCAGCAGAGCGTCCCTGTCACTAACCATGATACAAGGCGGGACTTCCCTGCCCCCTCCGAAATTCATCGGCCACTCTTGCTGGGAATTAATATACTACCCTCAATCCGGTGCACCTATAAGGAAAATCTACGCCCATTGTAGGAATTATCTGAAAGCAATGGGACTTCTCAGGGAACAGTGAATTTGTTCTCTGGCCGAGACACAATTGTTTTCAAATTAAATCTGGACAATAATCGGCTGACTATAAAATTATCCAGAATGGAAGGGAGTCCGATTGAGGAGATATCCACTTGTACCCTACCGTTCGCCACTTCATCCTCACCTGCCTGCTCTGTCTCACTCTATCTCCAGCTTACAGCGACACCTTGACCTGGGTTGGCTGCGGCATCACTAAAAAAGCTTTCATGACTGAGTTGAGCCTTGCTTACCAGCGGGAGACACGGACTGAGATCCAACTCTCCGGGGGTGGAGCCACAAAGGGCATACGTCAGGTCGCTGCCAACAAAGTTGACATTGGTGGTAGCTGCCGTAACAAACTGTGGGATGATCCCGCAGAGAAATCGGTTCAATTTCACCCGGTTGCCTGGGATGCGCTGGTGGTCATCACCCATAAGAAGAATCCGATAAACAGCATCTCGCTGCAGGATCTGAAATCGATCTATACGGGCAAAATCACCAACTGGATACAGTTGGGCGGGAATGACCAACCAATCGACTTACTGATTCGCAAGGGTAAGATTTCAGGTGTTGGTCACACCATCCGGGAATATCTTTTTGCTGCACCTGGCATGGACTTCGCTTCTGACATCATTTTTCCCTCGTCAGGCCCGCTGGAACAGGAGACTGAAAACAATCTCAACAGCCTGGCAATCACCGGCGTCAGTAGCGCTAGGAAACGCAATGTCAAAATCCTTAAACTTGAAGGCAAAGCCCCTACCTATGAAAACATCAAATCGGGGACCTATCTGCTCTATCGACCACTCTACCTGGTCAGTAACTTCAGGAGCAGTAACCGAAGTGAGGTGATGAAGTTCATCCGTTTTGCCAACAGCCCCCTAGGCCGGGAGGTCATCCGGCACAACGGTGTCGTTCCCTACATGGACGCACTCCATCTGGTCAACAAGCTAAACCAGCAACGGCGAAGCAGTCGCAAGATGCGACTCGATAGGAGAAGATCCAACAAAATAAACGACCCCGCCGCAAGCGGACGGGGTATTAATCGGTTGCTCGCTTCGCATTGCAGTCTTTCATTACGCCCCAAGGGGCGGGGAATTACACCCAGAGCGATTAAACGCAGTATTTTTTCCAACCTCAGCCCCGCCTCCTTATCCGGTCGTTCGCCTTGCTGCGAAGGTCCACTGGACCTTCGGTCAAGGCTCACCCTTTTGCCTTTGTAACTATTCAGCTTGGTCCTGAATAGGTACTTTTTTGTAGGTTGGGTTAGATGCGCATTGCTCAAAACTATCATTTTGTTGCCAAACTTCGCGCGCATCGTAACCCAACATTGGATTGTCGGGTTACGTCGCGCGCAATCTGCAGTGCCGTATTTGGACCTTGTGCGAATGCGCGACTAACCCGACCTACATTGAGTTGTGCTGAACAGTTACTTGCCTTTAACCTTTAGCCTTTTACCTTTATTCTTCCCCCGTGACCGACCTTCTCAACCTACTATTGGAATGGATCTCAAACCACACCCTATGGGCAGGTGTTGTGGTGTTTCTGGTCGCCTTTTCCGAGTCGGTGGCCGTTGTCGGACTTCTTGTACCCGGCGTGGTAATGATGTTTGGTTTCGGCGCCCTGATCGCCAACGGCACTCTGGCGTTCTGGCCGGTCTTCTGCTGGGCTGCCGGAGGCGCCATCGCCGGGGACGGCCTCAGTTTCTGGCTTGGCAGATACTATAAGGATCGGCTGCACGATCTCTGGCCCTTCAGCCGCCATCCGGAGACCCTGCAGCACGGCACTGAATTCTTCAGAAAATATGGCGGCAAGAGCGTCGCCATCGGCCGGTTTTTCGGCCCGGTGCGGGCGATCATTCCGCTCGTTGCCGGCATGTTGGAGATGTCGGCCTGGCGCTTCTTTTTCGCCAATTTTTTCTCTGCCCTGATCTGGGCACCTGCCTACCTGCTACCCGGCATCGTCTTCGGGGCCTCCCTCGAACTCGCTGCCGAAGTCGCTTTCAGGCTGGTGGCGGTTCTGCTCTTGGGCGTGGGGGGAATCTGGCTGACTTTCTCCGTTTCCCGGCGACTGTTCAGGCTGATTCGACCTCATGCCACCCGGATCGTCCTGACCATCACCAATTGGGGCGCAAAACACCCCTTCCTGGGCGAGATCTCCAGCGCCTTGGGTAATCCCGCGCATCCGGAAGCCAGGGGATTCGGCATACTGGCAACCCTGCTGCTGCTGGGCACCTTCCTGTTTGGGCTACTCGCGGCAATGGTGTTGGAAGGAACGCTGATCAGCCGGCCCGATCACTGGGTCTTCAACGGGCTGCAAAGCCTGCGCAATCCCTGGTCAGACAACCTGATGCTCCATCTCAGCCGTTTTGCCGACCTCTCAACGATCAGCGTGGTGACTCTTGCGGTGGGAATTTTCCTGATTCGGGAGCGCCACTTTCCCGCACTGCAACACTGGCTGGCCGCTGTGCTCTTTGGACTGCTTACTCCGCTACTGCTGAAATATGGCTTGCAGATCCCCCGCCCGATGGAGGGCATCGAAGGGCTGGGACCCTGGGCTTTTCCCAGCGCCCATGTCCTTCGCGCTACCGTGACCTACGGCTTTCTTGCCATCCTTATCGCCAGGACTCTACCATTGAATCTGCGCTGGCTGCCCTCTAGCCTGGCCAGCACCATTATCGCAGGCGTAGCGCTCTCCCGACTCTATCTGGGCGCGCACTGGCTGAGCGATGTAGTCGCCAGTCTGCTGTTGGGCACTGCCTGGATCGCAGCCTTGGGCATGGCCTGGTATCGGCATGCCGAGTTGGAACGTCACTGGTTGGGACTCACACTTACCGCTATGCTCGCCGCTGGGTTCGCCACCGCTCTGGGAAGTCACCTCTATCAAACAGAGGATTTCCAGCGTTACCGCCCAGCCCCTCCGGCGCAGATGATCAGCCTGCAAGCCTGGCAACAAGGCGCAGCCGACTCGCTGCCCCGCCATCGGCACGATATACGTGAACGATTGGATCACCCATTCAATGTTCAGCTTGCCGGAACGCCACAGCCGCTGATAGACACCCTGGCAAGCCAGGGCTGGCAGCGGGCAGAGATGCTGGGGTGGCACAACCTGCTGCGAATGCTCTCCCCTTCTCTGGCGCTGTGGAAACTTCCCCTTTTGCCCCAGGTTCACGACGGCAGTTATGAAAGCATCACGCTGGTTAAGCACCCCGGAGCCGATGAACAGTTGGTGTTGCGTCTCTGGTCCACGCCAGTGTTGTTACAGCCGAAACAACAACCACTCTGGATCGGCAACGTCTCCCGCCAGCGCCAGGCATTCCTGCTCGGTCTGTTGACCTATCCCGTCACGGAGAGCGATTTTCAGACGCCGCTGGATATCCTGAAAAGAGACACGGCGGATTTCATCCACATAGAGAAGAGCAGTTCAAACGCTCCCCTTTTACTTGGGCCTGTTGACGCAGGCTGAATCGTTTACCGACGTCGCAACCAGACGACCTCGTTGGCGGAGCAAACCACATAGCCACTTAATAATTAGGCTTTTTGCCCCCCGACAGGATGCGGCTCCGCTGATTTGTTATCATCCGCGCAACCACCCATCGGACAAAAACCGATTCTCCCCTTTATTTAACAACTGGTATCCATAATGAATACAACGACCAAGCTTCTCGCTCCTCTGGCTGCGGCTGCACTGCTCACCGGCTGCGGCGCCAGCGAGTACAGCCCCTCCATCACCACCACCCCGGCTGAGATGTTCGCCGACGGCTGTCAATCCTGTCACGGTGAAAAAGGCACCGGCAAGTTTGGTCTGCTGTTACGCCTCGCCGGATCAGAAGAGTCGATTGAGCATATCGCGGCGAAGATCGAAAAGGGCGGCATGGTGATGTCCAGTTTTCCCGGCATCAATACGGCACAACGCCTGGCTCTGGCGGCTTATATAAAAACCTTGTAGGCCAGATCAAGCGTAGCGGATCGGGCATTTTCGAATTGTCATGACACATGGGTTGCCGGTTCCGCTACGCTTGAACCGGCCTACCCTGACAGCCTGGAATCACCCGCCCCAGCGCGGTAAAAGCGCATTTTCCACTCCCAGATGATCCAGAACTCTGGCAACCATGAAGTCGACAATATCATCGACCGATTCCGGGTTGTTGTAGAAACCGGGGTTGGCCGGCAGTATCACCGCCCCCATTCGCGCCAGTTTCAACATATTCTCCAGATGGATCTCCGAGAAGGGGGTCTCCCTGACCACCAGGATCAGCTTGCGCTGCTCCTTCAGCATCACATCGGCGGATCGCTCGATCAGGTCATTACTGGCGCCACAGGCGATGGCGGAGAGTGAACCCGTGGTGCAGGGACAGACAACCATCGCTGCCGGCGGGTTGGAGCCACTGGCCACCGGCGCCATCCACTGCTGCCGTCCAAAAACCTGCAACTGACCTTCTGCCGCATTGAAGCGCTGTGTCAGTATTTTTTGCGCCTCGGCGGGCTGGGCGGGCAACTCCAGGTCCGATTCCATCTTGAGCACGATCTGCCCGGCCTGTGAAACCATCAGATAGACGTTCCGCCCGGCACCAATGAGGCACTCCAGCAGGCGTAGCGCATAGGCGCTGCCGGAGGCGCCGGTAATGGCAAGCGAAATGGGGCCGTCTTTTGGTTCCATATTTACCCTCTATCTTTTCCAAGCGCATCCAGCAGACGCTGATGGATACCCTCAAAACCGCCGTTGCTCATCACCAGGAGGTGATCACCCGGCTCCACCATTTCTGCAATGCTATCGATAATGGCCTGCACCTCATTGAATACCGCTACCGTCCCACCCAAAGGGCGCAGCACTGCTGCCGCATCCCAGGTAAGATCATCCGGCGCACAGAGTAAAACCCGGTCCGCAGCCTTCAGCGCCCCAGCCAGCCGGTCGGCGTGCACGCCCCGTTTCATGGTGTTCGATCTGGGCTCCAGTACCGCAATAATCCGGGCATCCCCCACCTGATCCCTTAAACCCTGGAGGGTGGTCTCAATAGCGGTCGGATGGTGGGCAAAGTCATCATAAACCCTGACTCCCCCGATCTCTCCCCGCAGCTCCATGCGCCGTTTCACATTGCGAAAATCACTCAACGCCTCGATTGCTGTCTTCGGCGGTACTCCTGCGTGACGCGCCGCCGCCAGCGCAGCCAGTGCATTGGAGACATTGTGACGACCGATGAGATCCCAGCTCACCCGCCCCACCCGCTCACCATCGCACACCACATCGAAGCGACTGCCGTCCCGACTGCTGTTTTCAGCATGCCAGTAGGCTTCGAGTTTGGGATCAAAATACTCCACCGGGGTCCAGCAGCCCCTGTCGAGCACCTCGCCCAGGTTACCGTCATAGAGCGGCGCTATGATCAGCCCAGTACCGGGCACCGTACGCACAAGATGGTGAAACTGCCGCTGGATCATCTCCAGGTCGTCGAAGATATCGGCATGATCGAACTCCAGATTGTTCATCACCAGGGTACGGGGGCGATAGTGAACAAACTTGGAGCGCTTATCGAAAAATGCGGTGTCATACTCGTCCGCTTCAACGACAAAGAAAGGGGTATCACCCAGACGGGCCGATACACCAAAGTTCTCCGGCACGCCGCCGATCAGGAACCCCGGCGCCAGCCCGGCATGCTGCAGAATCCAGGCCAGCAGACTGGCGGTGCTGGTTTTGCCGTGGGTGCCCGCCACTGCCAGCACCCAACGCCCCTGCAATACATGCTCTGCAAGCCACTGGGGACCGGACGTATAGGAGATGCCCTGATCGAGCATTGCCTCAACCGCCGGATTACCGCGGGACATGGCATTGCCCACCACTACCTGATCCGGCGCCGGTTGCAAGTGCTCGGGTTTATAACCCTCCTGGAGCCGGATGCCTGCCGCCTCGAGTTGTGTACTCATGGGTGGATAGACATTGGCATCAGAACCACTGACCGAATGGCCAAGTGAACGCGCCAACAGCGCGATGCCGCCCATGAAGGTGCCGCAGATACCGAGGATATGGATGTGCATCAGGTTACCGGAAAGAGTCTGGCTACCATCGACCAGGCAAGCATTGTATAGAGCACCCCCAAGGCCACCCCGATATTCAGGGTCAGACCAAAGGTGTGGCGAATGATGTGTCCCAGCACCACGATGCTCCAGATAATCAGCAGCAACAGCAACAGGCCCGCTTCAGTGGATTCACTGCGGTGACTCCAGGCCACCAGGGGCAGGGCCAGCAGGCCGAGCAGCAGTCCACTGCCCATCAGGGCGGTGGCCGACTGCTGAAATCGCCCTCTCAGACGGCGGGTTCGCAACGCCAGATAGAGAGCAGCCAGCATCAGGAAGGTCTCGAAGAGGCTTTCAATCAGCGCCAGGCCGGGACCGTGCCTCGCGTCCACAATCATCAGCAGACTGACCAGGATATTCAGCAGAAATGTCCCTGCCAGAATAACGCTGGACGCCGGCAGGTCCTGTGGCGCAGCACGCAACAGACAGAGATCGACAAAAAAGTTGAGCAACGCTTTCATTCAGCTCCCGCTTGAATTCATCCAGGGACGCATCATACCATCAGCCCGGAAACGATCTATTTTTCTGCCGCTAGCCGTACCGATTGCCCATCCTTCATCTCCGCATCAGGCACTGAAACAACCCGCGGCCCTCCACTGAGTCCTTCCACTATTTCCAACTGGCGGTCATTCCGCAGACCCAATTTCACGACACGGCGTTTGAGCCTATTGCCTTCGATGAGAAACACATAATGAGACCCATCCGCAGCCTGCAGCACACTGAAGCGAGGCAGGATCAACGTGTCCTGGCTGCTGCCGGTGTGGAAACGTGCCTGTAACCGGTAACCAATCCCTATCTCGTCAGGATGCTCGGACAGGGCAACCACCACATTGACCCGCTGCTGCTCCACCCCGAGGGAGGAGCGCTTGGTAAAACCCGCCGGCTCAATCCGTTTCACAATGCCCTGGAGGCGCATATCACCCGCAGTCAATTCAACGGTGGCCCCAACACTGAGCCGCATGGCGTCACGGGTCAGCACATCACTCACTACCTCAAGATCGGCAGGGTCCCCGATTTCCAGCAACAACTGCCCTGCCGGAAGACTCCCTTCCCCTTCGCTATAGCGGTGCAGCACCACACCACTCGCCGGGGCACGCAGCTGCGCCAGATCAAGCTGATACTCTGCCCGCGCCAGCCGGGTACGGGCCTGGGCCAATTGCTGCAGGCTCACCTCACGCTCAAGCCGTTTTCGGCCCAGCCACTGCTCGACATATTTTGGTCCCAGCTTGATCGCGGTAAAGAGGGTATTCAGCGCTGCCTGGATAAACTCTTCCTGCTTGAGGGAGATCTGTGCCGTCTGTGCCGCCAGTACCGCATTTTCCAGCTCCTGCTGCGAAACACTGCCCTCCTGCGCAAGTTGGGTGTTCCGCTCCCTCACCTTTTCAGCCCAGGCAACCCGCACCTTCTCTGCATCGACTTGGGCATCCGCCGCTCGCAGTGCATCCCGGGTGGCCTCTACCGTTGCGGTCATCTCGATGGCCAGGGTCTTTTCGATCTCATCATAGGCATTGATGCGCAACTGTTGCTTCATTTCGGACACTGCCGCCTGCGCCTCCTCGACACGCTGTTGAAAAGGGAAACGGTCGATCATTGCCAACTGCTGTCCGGCCTCGACCCTCTCCCCCGGCAGCAGGCCAATATGACCGATGCGCCCGTCCACCGGCATGGTCACCCGATAGGTGCGGGCCAGCCGGGTTCGGGCCGGTTCAGTGAACGCGCTGGAGATTCCGCCCCGCTCCGGCGTCACTGCCGCCACTTCCAACTGCTGGCCACAACCCGCCAACAGCAGCAGGCAGAACGTAACGAAACTTCCGGTGACAACAGTTGGCTTAGACATGGTTACTCCTTGACCTTGAGGCTTTCCAGCCAGTCGAGCCGGGACAGGATACGAAAAACGAGCCACTGCGCCAGCAGGACGAACAGCAGCATCAGCAGCGCGCTGACCACCAGAGAACCTGGCAGAATCACTGCGGGAAACCGGTAGAGTTCCGTGCTGTAGAGCAGTGACAGCCCTTCACTCAACCTAACCCCGGCGTAGAGCCCCAGCAGAATCCCTGTTCCGTTAAGAAGCAGGCTCTCTCCGGCAAACAGGCTGGTGACCTGCAGAGGGGTATACCCCAATACCCGCAGGGTGCCTACCTCCCGTTCCCGTTCACTCAATGAGACCAGCGCGGTGTTGAGCACGCTGCCGAAGGCGATCATGCCGGCGAAGATCACCATCACCACAATCATGCTGCCCATGGTCTCGCCGAAGGTGGCGTCAAGCTGCGCCAACGCATGCCGACGCTCACTCAACCCCAGGATCGCCGGGCGCTCTCTAATCCTGGAGAGCAGTTTTTCACTCATCTCCCCACCCACGCTGTTGGCAAGAAAACGGTTTGCCACCTGCTCTTCACCCAGCAGGCGGCTCAGATAACCGATATCAGCATAAGCGGCGAGACCGAGAAAGCTTTCGACCACCGCACTCACCTCAGCCACCACTTGCTCACGGCGTCCTGTGAGCGGCCTCAGGGTCACACTGTCACCCGGCTTCAGTTCGAGAATCTCGGCGAGCTTACGGGTCAACACCAGTCCCTGTGAAGGCACATCAACCCTTCTCCCGAACGGGTCCAAGGGGGTATGCAGGCGATTGTCCTTCGGCAGACCTGTAATGGCGATACGCTTCTGACGCGCGCCGTTAGTCAGGTCGCAGGCAACCAGCAGCTCCGGCTGGGCCAGGGTAATCCCGGGCAGGCTTTCAATCTCCGTCAAAGTCTGCAGATCAACCGGTTCACGCAGGCCGATGCTCAGATCCTGATGGGAGACCCGCTCGAACTCGAAACCCATCAGGTAGTCCAGCGCATCGACCATGCTCAAGGTCGTGAACACCAACGCGGTGGCGATCAGGCTGGCAAACAGACTCACCAGCGAACGGAAGGGGTTGCGAAATACCGAGCGCAGAATCGAGCGCCAACGAAAGTTCAGTCGCCCCCAGAGAAATCCCAGTTGTTCCAGCAGAATGTGGCCGCCAGCCTGTGGGGCCGGAGGGCGCATCGCTTCCGCAGGCTGCAAACGGGTCGCCCGCCAGACACCATAACCACTACCGGCAAGGGCAAACAGCAGGCTGATCAACAGTCCGACCAGGGCGATATCTCCATAGAAGTGATAGACCAGTCCCGGCAGTTCGTAAAACTCTCGATAGATCGCCACCATCTCCGACTGCAACCAGACACCAAGCGCGATACCCAACAGGCCACCAGCACAACCCACCACTACACCATAGGAGAGATAGTGCCGGATCAGGCTGAAACGGTCGTATCCCAAGGCACGCAGGGTTCCGATGATCGATCGCTGTTGGTTCACCAGACGACCAATCAACACATTGAGCACCAGCGCGCCTACGCCGAGAAAGATCATCGGCAGGATTCTCGACTGCACCTCAAGCCCGGTCAACTCATCCTGCAGGAAACGGAACGAGGCCTGTTCGGAGATCGGCGTGGTCAGGGTTACGCCGAAGGGGTCGAGCTGCAGTGCTATAGCCAACAGGACGTTCTTCACTTCCGTGGCGTGTCGGCTACTGAGTCGCCCGAGTAGCTGGTTGTAGGCCCCGTCCAGATCGCTTCTCGCCTGCAGATAGCGTTCACCAAGATAGATCACTCCAAAACGGGCCGGATCGGGCGCCAGCCCACCACTGGCCGGGATCAGGTAGACAAACTCGGGGGACTGGGCTGTCCCAACCACCAGCAACTCCTGCCGGCTTTCGAGCAGCAGCACGCCGATCCGGTCACCCGGTTTCAATCCGTGGGCCTGCGCGAAGGCATGATTGAGAATAACTTCAGCCTCTCCGGGCCCGGAGATGCGGCTGCCGGTGCGCATCATAAGATCATTGAACCGGGGGCTGGCATAATCCGGCAGAGATAGTGCAACCCCCTCGATCGGCCGCACGACGCCAGGAAGATCAATCATCACCGATTGTGAAATCCGCCCCTCGATATTCACCACCCCGTCGAGTCTTGCAATCTCCTCCACCGCCCATGAAGGGGCACGTTTCAGACCTACCACAAAGTCACTCAGGCGATAATCAAGATAGTAAGCGTCTCTGGCGCCACCCATATCCCGCCAGACACCCGCCATCCCGACATAGGCGCCGACACCAATCGCAATCACCGCAAACAGGGTCAGAAGCTGCCCCTTGCGCCGCCAGAGGTCGCGTATCAATTTATGGCGCAGCGCCCGACTCACCAGGTAACCTCGTCCACCGGAACCGGTCTGGCATTCACCTGCAGCGAATGGATGCCCCCGTCCCGGATGGTGGCAATCCGGTCACCAATACCGGCAATCGCGCTATTGTGGGTGATCAATACCAAGGTCTTGCCCAACTCATCTTTCAGACGCACCAGCAGCGCCAGAACCTGACGACTGCTGGCCAGATCCAGCGCGCCTGTCGGCTCGTCACAGAGCAACAGCTTTGGATTACCCGCCAGGGCGCGGGCAATGGCGACACGCTGCTGCTGCCCGCCACTCATCTGCGAGGGGAAGTGATTTTCGTATCCAACCAGACCCACAAGCACCAGCGCTTCCGCAGGGTCGAGTGGATCGCTGGCTATCTCCGTGGCAACCTGGACATTCTCCAACGCCGTCAACATCGGCGCCAGATTGTAGAATTGAAAGACAAAACCAACCTGGTGCCGCCGGTATTCAGTCAACGCCTGATCCGTCGCCTGCGCCAGGTCTATCCCTTCGTACAGCACTCTCCCGCTGGTGGGATGATCCATGCCGCCGATAAGGTTGAGCAGGGTGCTCTTACCCGAACCACTCGGGCCGATGATGACCATGAACTCGCCATCGAGAATATCGAGAGAAGCATCCCGCAGCGCCGGAACCTCCACCTCTCCCATGCGAAAGATACGACTGGCGTTTCTTACGGATAACAAAACCTTCCGTTCCATTGGCATCCATATTATTGCGGGGTGGTCAGCTCAGATTATAGGTCACGAAGCCTCATGCAGGCAGGATCAAGCGCTGCAGATCAGGCTCAATAATTGGCCTGACAAGAATGCTTGCCGGTTCCACTACGCTTGAACCGGACTGCCAGGGATCTATTTTTCAAACAATAAAAAAGGCCGACAGTAACTGCCGGCCTTAAGTGAGGCTGTTACACCTCAAGAGGGTCTATGGTTATTCAGTCGGCTGCAACAGCCTCCGGATCGTTTTGACCTACAAAGAAGCTGGCGATGTAGAGCACCAAGCCGATCAGGAATACCACGCCGGCAATCTCACGCAGCCAGTAGAACAGTGCGATCTGATCCTGCACCGCCATGAACGACTGCGGGTTCTCGCCCATACGCTGCAGGTAGGACTGCAGGATACCAGCGCCTGTCAGGAACAGGGTAATGAACACCATGGACACAGTCATCAACCAGAAAGACCACATCTCCAGGATCTGCGACTTCGGCGGATTGGCAGCATTGCGGCCCCGCAGCAGTGGCATAGCGTAGGAGATGATCGTCAGGTTGATCATCACGTAGGCACCGTAGAATGCCATGTGACCATGAGCCGCTGTGATCTGCGTACCGTGAGTGTAGTAGTTCACCGGGGACAGGGTATGCAGGAAGCCCCACACGCCAGCGCCCAGGAATGCCATTACAGCGGTGCCCAGTGCCCACAGGATCGCAACCTTGTTGGGGTGTTCACGGCGACGCTTATTCACCATGTTGAAGGCAAACACGGTCATCATGAAGAAGGGGATCGGCTCCATTGCGGAGAAGATCGAGCCCCACCACTGCCAGTACTCGGGGGTACCAATCCAGAAGAAGTGGTGACCGGTACCGATGATGCCGGTGATCAGGGTCATGGCGATGATGATGTAGAGCCACTTCTCGATCACTTCGCGGTCGACGCCGGTGGTCTTGATCAGCACGAAGGCGAGGATGGCACCGAGGATCAGCTCCCATACGCCCTCTACCCACAGATGCACGGTCCACCACCAGAAGAACTTGTCCATGACAACGTTGGTGGGGTTGTAGAAAGCGAACAGGAAGAAGACTGCCAGACCGACCAGGCCCAACAGCATTACCAGGTTCACCACGGTCTTGCGGCCCTTGAGGATGGTCATACCGATGTTGAACAGGAACGCCAAGACAACTATGACGATACCCAGCTTGGTAATGGTCGGCTGCTCAAGGAACTCTCGACCCATTGTGGGCCACAACTCGTTCATGGTCAGTTCCGCCAAAGTAGCGTAGGGCACCAGCAGGTAGCCCGCCACGGTAAGACCCGCAGCCACCAGGAAGATCCAGAACATCAGTGTCGCCAGCCAGGGTGCGAAGAGTTCAGTCTCCGCCTCTTCCGGTATCAGATAGTAGGCGGCCCCCATAAAGGCCATCAGCATCCACACGATAAGTGTGTTGGTGTGGACCATACGGGCCACGTTGAATGGAATCTCGGGGAACAGAAAATCCCCTACTACATACTGCAGGCCCATGATCAAGCCAAACAGGATCTGCGCCGCAAATAGCGCAATGGCCGCGATAAAGTATAGCTTCGCGACCGATTGTGATTGATATTTCATTGTTACCTTCTCCCCTTAACCCTGGATGTTTGGCGGCCAGCCAGCGGTGTTGATCTCAGATACATACTTCAGAAATTCAGCCAGGGCAGTCAGCTCTTCGTCGTTGAAGTTGAACTGCGGCATACTGCGACGACCGGGAATACCATCTTTCGGGCGGCTCAAAATGAAACCCTTGATCGCATCGGTCGAATTGCCAAAACGCTTGTAGACGTTGCCCAGCTCAGGCGCAAAGTAGGCACCCTCACCCAGCAGCGTGTGGCAGCCAATGCAGTCGTTATTCTCCCAAAGCGCCTTGCCTTGAGCGATCACCGGACCCAGCTCCCCCTCCAGGGCCGCCCGATTATCACGATTTGGAAGCTGCCCCATTGTGTCGAACGTAAGGGCGAGAAAAAGTAGAAAGAAAAAAGCGCTACCACCATAAAAGATGTTGCGCGCCATCGATTTAGTAAAGGCCTCGGCCATGTGATTACTCCTTTGCATGCAGACTTGCGACGTAAATTAGAAAATATTAATAGACAGCAAGGCTTTGACCTTGATCAAGTTATGGTTTTGCAGGGCTATTTGCACCACGCCCCCTGTTCGATCCAGCGCATCAGCAGACTGGTATTCGGGTGGTCACTCTCCTCGCCTGGATTGATGCCTGGCGGCATACGATTCTCCGTCAAACGCTGGTAAAGTCGACTCTTTTCTGCCTCGTGTGGAACAACAATAGGGATGCCCGGCCTGCCTTGTTTTTTGTTGGTTCGGGAGAAAGCCCCCGTCATGATGGCCTCATGGCTGCTCAGGTTGACCTCATTGAAATTGGGCGGATCCCGGAATCCCGCATGGCAGGAGATACAGGCGATATCGGAGCCAAATGCCGTGGGCTCGGCAAAGAGCGGCAGCACACTGGTCTTGAAAAACTCGTCATCAGCCGCCCCGCTGTCGATCCACTTTTTGACCTTTTGAATACTTTTAGTATCGGTTGGATGCAGGAAGGAGACACCCAGCGGCATACGATTGTTTCGGAGTTTATGCACCAGACGGCTATCCATTGGCTTGCCCGGTGAGATGACGGGCCTGGCCGGAGCTTCAGTGGAGCCTCGCAGAATGCCTTCACAGCTGGAGAGATCCAGCCCCCGGTAACTCCGTGACGGGTCATTGGAGCTGTGACAAACGATGCAGGCCGGTCCATTGCCAAAGGCGTTTGGAGTGCGCATCAATGTGGCGATGTAATCGTAGGTAATAGGGATATTTCCCTGCAGAACCAAGGCCCTGACCGCATCGTGATCCCCTTCTATCTTGAGTTCACCCAAGCGAATCTTGCGCCACATCTGATGGGTGACGCTGGCTGGATTCGCCACCTCATCCGCAGCCGACAGTGCCGCTGAAAAAAACAGCGATGAGCCGCCAACGATCAGAGCAGCAACCAGGTAAAATGTGCCGCTATATTTTTTCAAACCACCAAACACATCTTTCTCCTGATTTGACAACACGACCCTCGCCAAGCCGATTGCAACAAAGTTCACTGCCGGGCAATATGACTGAAACAGAATGCCTTGTCCATCGACGTAAAACCGGAGCAGACAGTTGATTTTACCCAGACTCTTTTTTCTCGTGCTGGCCACGCTGATACCCTTCTCACCAACCTGCGCCAGCGAAGAGAGGGAAATACATCTGCAGCTCCCTCCCGCCTCTTTGGCACAGTGGTATAAACCGGCCAATAAACGTCACGTCTGGCTACACAACATGTTCAAACTGCGCCGCGAGATGCTGGCGGTCTCCGACTATTTGGCACTGGAAGATCATGCGCGTCTCAAAAAGTGGACCACACGCCTGGCACAGCACTACCGCAAGATTGGAGAAATGGTGCCGGAGTGGCGGGATGAACTGGAATTCGAACAGATGGACGCACTGCAAAAGGCGGCCGAACAGGGCGATTACAAACAGGCCGCCAGCACACTGCGAAAACTTGGTCTCAGCTGCCGATCCTGCCATCGGGACTATCGCGCCTTGGCTGCTGCACTCTATCGCAGTCCGGACTTCAGCGCAGTCAGGGTTGAGGACACTGAAACGCTGGAGGAGGAGCCCTATAAGAGGGTGATGGAGCGTCTCACCCTGCTGCTCAATCGGATCAAAATCGCCAGTGAGGATGAGAGAAAACAGACTGCACTTGATAGCCTGGGCGATCTTCGCCAGCGATTCGAGGACCTTGGACAGAGTTGTGAATCCTGCCATAAGGACGAAGCCCAAAAATCAAGGATCCTCGGCGCTGAAACAGAGAAATCCCTGGTGGCCCTTGAACAGGCGATCGAGGCAGGAGAGAAAAAGCAGACAGGACGCCACCTGGGAACACTGGCCGTCCAGAGCTGCGCACGCTGTCACAGCGTGCATCGCACCCTGTATGACATCAAAAAGGTGCTTTCACCTTAAGCGAGATTAAAACGCCCCCTTCCCATTGATGTATATCATGATTTTTTCGAATCAAAACGGGTAGACTCCGACCTTGGTGTAATGCAGGTATATTTACACTCCGCATAGATCCGCAGAGATCTGTCGTTGTCAGCGCCGCTGATTGGTGTTTACAAGGGGACATCGCCAAGATGATCAACCATTCTCCTCCGGCCCCCAGGCGCCGGGTGTATCGCTTTAAATACATATCTCTTAGTTTCTTTATCCTGATTCTGACACTTGGCTGGGTAACAGCAACCCTGGCCTCTTCAGATCCAAAAATCGAAATGGGCATCTCCGAATATACAAAAACGGATGAACGCCATGCGATTATCAAACCCAAAAAAGAGAGCAAGGCAACCACTGATCATGCAAAACTGAAGGAGCTTCAAGGCCCGTTTTTTAGTGGTCCTGAAGTGACCAAAGCCTGCCTGGAGTGTCACAACACGGCAGGTCATCAGTTCATGAAAAACAAGCACTGGACCTGGGACTACAAACACCCGAAGACGGGCCAGCACCTTGGCAAGAGCGTACTGATCAATAACTTCTGCACCAATGCCAGAGGCAATGAAGGCATGTGTGCCCAGTGTCATGCCGGATATAACATGGACAGCCCGGATTTTGACTTTACCAACCAGGAGAACATGGATTGCCTGGTCTGCCACGAATCCACTGGCACCTATTACAAAACACCCACATCAAAAGGCAACAAGGCCTGCTCCGTCATGTTTGAGGGCAAGCCGGCCATCGACTGGGCTGCGGTTGCCAAAAGCGTTGAGATGCCAACTCGCAACAACTGCGGCAAGTGCCACTTCTATGGCGGCGGCGGCGACAATGTGAAACACGGCGACCTCTCATCTGTACTGTTCGACCCACCCAAAGAGGTCGATGTGCATATGAGCGAAGCCGGCGAAGGCTTTACCTGTGTTATCTGCCATGTGGGCGAAGGTCACGAGTGGGCCGGCAGCCGCTACGAGATGCTGGTCAACGACGAGACTGGCACCGGCAAACCTGGCATGCCACGGGAAACCGCTTCATGCGAAAGTTGTCACAGCGCATCACCTCATCCCATCACGTCTGTCCAGGGAATCAAGCTCAACAGCCATACTCAAACAGTTGCCTGCGAAACCTGCCACATTCCGGCCATTGCCCGTGGCGGCGTCGCTACAGAGGTCGATTGGGACTGGCGCACCATGGGCAAACTGAAAGATGGCGAAGGCTTCAAGCTGAAGGAGTATACCCAAGGGGATGGCCATCACCGCGCCACCTACAAGTCGATCAAGGGCACCTTCACCTATGCGGAAGACCTTGAACCGATGTATGCCTGGTTTGACGGCACCATGAACTACACCACGATCACCACCAAGTTTGATCCATCAAAAGGCCCGATCGACATCAACAGCTTTTCCGGCTCCCATGATGACCCGGGTTCACGCATCTACCCGTTCAAACGCATGCATACCACACAACCCTACGACAAGGGCAACAACACACTGCCCTATATGCACCTTTGGGGGAATGATGATAGTGCACTCTGGGGCAACTACGATTTCGGCAAGGCAATAGAGGCCGGAATGAAGAAAAACGGTATCCCTTACAGTGGTGAATGGGGGTTTGTCGAAACCTACTCCTACTGGCCCATCAACCACATGGTGGCGCCCAAAGACGATGCACTGAGTTGTTCCAGTTGTCATTCACATGACGGAAGACTCGATCATCTTGAGGGTTTCTATATGCCGGGCAGAGGCAAGAATGAAATGCTCGATCTTATCGGTTTGTTGGCAGTTCTCGGCACCCTGGGTGGGGTACTTGGACACGGCGCGTTGCGCATGATCGCCACCCGCAGGAGGAAAGTCTGATGACAATGCATAAGATCCTGGTCTTCAAGCGGTTTGAACGACTCTGGCACTGGAGCCAGATGGCGCTTGTCTTCACCCTGCTATTCACTGGTTTTGCGGTACATGGCGTCTACAATCTGATCGAGTTTGGTGATGCCGTCACTGTACACACATGGGCCGCAATTGTGTTGCTGGTGATCTGGGCATTCGCCATCTTCTGGCTCTTCACTACCGGCCAGTGGCGCCACTATCTGCCAACCACCGAGCATTTCATCACGGTTGCACGTTTCTATGCCTTCGGCATTTTCAAAGGGGAACACCACCCCTATCGCAAAACCTACCGGCGTAAACACAATCCGCTTCAGGCGCTGACCTATCTTATGGTCAAGATCGCGATCTTTCCTGCGATCTGGATATCCGGCATCGCCTACCTGTTGATCAGTTTCGGGCAGGGGGAGTTATTTGAATGGATAGGAATTGGACCTATTGCGCTGATCCATACCATCGCAGCTATCGCCATACTTGTGTTCGTCATCGCCCACGTCTATCTGCTGACGACAGGCCACTCATTCATCGATCATGTGAAACCAATGATCACCGGCTACGATGACGTTGAACTGTCGGATGAGGAGTTGGCCTATCTTAAGGCAGATGAACCGGGGGTGCTTAAAGAGGGCGATTAGCAAGCCGCTGAAAACAGAAGACCCAGCGCAAGATCAGGCGTTGGGTCTTCTGTTGATTTAAGAGGGCTCTAACTGCGGTGCCCCGCTATATCCTGGCAATCTCCCTGACGCTCTTCTATCTCTACCAGGTCTATGTCTATCCAATCGAGGAGATTCTTTGAGCAATGGCCAAAATAACTCTCACTTAATCCCTGTTTTCAACCAAAAGCTCTGAACCCGTTTACTGAGTATTAGGAACTGTTTTTGTCAGGCAGAATTTCCGTCCCGGCAGTCTGTTCAGTGAACAGGTGAACATCCCGCTGCGGAAATGGGATGGAGATCTCTTCCGCATCGAAACGCTCCTTCACCGCCCTGGTGACATCCCAGTAGTTCTCTGCCCGAATCCAGGGGCGGCAGACAAAATTCACCGAGGAGTCCGCCAGTTCATGAAGCCGGACCACAGGCTCCGGATCTTTCAGCACCAAATCATGGGATGAGAGGATGTCCTCCATGATCCGTTGCGCCTTGGCGATATCGTCCTGATAGCCGATACCGAAAACCATGTCTACGCGCCGCTTGTTCGTCGCAGCGGCATTGGTTATCACATTGCCCCAGATGGCATTGTTGGAAATGATAACGGACTTGTTGTCGGGTGTTTTAATATGGGTGGAGAGAAGATTCATCGAAGACACTTTACCCAATACACCGGAGACCTCGACCAGATCTCCTACATCAAAAGGGCGGTAGAGCAGGGGGATCTGTGAGTCTTTCGTGGTCAGTGCTTCAGTGTTGGGAGGACATTCGAGTGAATTGGCCAGGCCAGTGCTTGCAGCCATGAGAAGAAGGCTCTGATCATTGCTACTTGCTGTAACCGCAAACCACTCTGTATTTTCATCGAACGACTCTCCATAGAGTTGGAATCAAAGTCTTATTGTCGCTAAATCCACGCCCTTTCAAATGTCTAAAACGCTCAGCGGGGGACAGGAATCCCCGCCCGCCCCCAACAATCCCTGTGGGTTTATTCAATCCTTTGTGGAGTTGGTGTCAAGTTGATGTCCATCCGTCAGTGTCTGCATGAAGGCAACAATGGCATCTATCTCATCATTGGCCAGATCCAGATTGCCCAGTTCCTTTGTGTTGACGTTTTCTGCCACCTCCGGTTTTCCCCAGTCAGAGCGGATATCCCGGGTGCTGTAGAACACCACGACTTCACGCAGGGTTTTCAGTTTTCCATTGTGCATGTAGGGTGGCGTCAGCGCGATATTACGTAGCGTGGAGACCTTGAATTTTCCCTTGTCCACATCACGACCCGTGGTCTTCGCCAGACCGATATCGATCACCTTGTCCCCTTTTAAATTGAAGCGGGCGGGTTGGGTGTAGAAGGGGTTCTCGTCATTTCTCGGTACACCCAGGTTGTCATAGGTGAAATCGGTAAACAGGGGTGGTTGACCATTCTCTCCCACCTGGCTCGTGTGGCAGGCGGCGCAGTTACCCTTGTCCTCGGCATCGAACAGTTCCAATCCACGCTTCTCCTGCTTGGTCAGTTCAACCTTGCCGGCGAGATAGTAGTCATACTTGGAGGTAAAGGGATGGAACCGCTCGCTGCGTTCAAAGGCGGCGATGGCTGTTGCAATGTGATCATAGGCCTGCTTCACCACCTTGAGGCTTCCCTTGCCAAATAAGAGATCAAATTCTTTGGCGTAAGACGCCCGCCGGACCTTCTCAACGACAGCGGCAGAATCCGCATTGGCCATTTCAACCGGGTTCAAGAAGGGACCCTTGGCCTGTTCTTCCAGTGTGGCGGCTCGACCGTCCCAGAATTGACCACCGACGTACAGCCCCTGCTTTTCGTCAAAGTGGAAGGCGGGACTATAGAGCGTATATGCCGCCGTAGGCGTGTTGCGGTCGCCGAAACGGTCTGGGTGCACCCCACGGGAAACCGGCAGTTCGCGGTCAGGATCGGCAAAACCGGCTCCCGGCAAGTGGCAACTGGCGCAGGACTGTCCGGGCGGATCGGAGAGATTGGCGTCAAAAAAAAGCTTCTCGCCCAGAGAGGCAACTGTTGGAGATGAGTCTGCCTGCGCTAAGGGCACGAAGACCAAAACCAAGGAGGCAATGGAGAATAATTTCTGTTTGGTCATGATTATTACAGTTCGATAAAGGGTTAACCTGTTAATTATCCAGGACCTCCCTTCAGCACGCATCGTAAAATATCAATCTGAATTATAGGGAATTCCCATTTGACATCCCTGCTGCTCAAGCCGGTAGACAGCTATTCGCCCCGATTCCCCCAACGCATGGCAATCTCACGATACTCTCCCCACAAGCCACGCTTCTGCTTAATTGCCTCACTCTCCTTCTGTTTCAATTGATCCCGAAAAGCACTGTCCAGCGGATAACGATTGAGCACCACCGCATAACCATCAGCCACCATCTTCTCATTCAGACTATTGCCCTGATCATCCATCACCACCAGTGAAATACGCCCATATTTATCACGGCGATCCAGATTTCCATTCAGCATCACCTGTTGACCTGGTGACACAAGACTCTTGAGATGAGAGGTCGACGCATCACCTATCGACAATAAAATACCCTCACTCAAACCGGTACGCTGGGCGTCCCGTTGCAACTTGGGATTAGGGGTATCTTCCGGCGCGTCGATTCCAGCCAGCTGTATACGCTCAGGACCGCCGGCAAGCTCTACAACCAGCGTGTCGCCATCCTCTATCTTCTGTAACTTATAACGCTGATCTTCCACAGCTGCAGCGGCCATGCTGAGACAACTGGCACCTAGCAGTAGAACAAATTTTCTTAGCAAGATATTCATAAAAACCCCGTGGACCTACCTTGGCAGCCAGAAGATAAAAAACAGACAGAAGATGGTCAATGCAATAAAAAGCAGAACAAATTTTTTCCGCGCCCCGGCACGATAGCCTTTTTTCTGAAAGTGGGAGACTGCGCCGCAGTAAGGACACTCGGCAACATCCTCCGCTATCTTTTTGCCGCAGTAGAGACAGTTTACTTCGCCCAATCGGTTTTCCCTCTATTTTTACGCACAGGTTGCACCCTGGGGTTGTCACATTTAGAGAAGCCGCACCCCATGCCAACCAACACCGCGAAATCTGAAACTTGAGTTATAATGCCGCCCTGTTAATAGTACCAGGACAATCTCTTGTGATTATAAAGACCAAATACCTATTTCTCACCCTTCTCACCAGCATTCTTTTTGCCGGCTGTAGTGTGCATCCCGGTTCGGGGATATGGGTGCCCGCAGAGGGAAGTGAGTCGCCTTACTCCAGGGTCGAAGTGCTTTTCGAGGGACGGGCCGAGCTCTTTGTTACAGGCCGGAAAGAGCATCTCTTCCGCTGCTTCTGGGGTGGGACAACCGCAGACAGCATTCACATGGATTGCATCTCGGCGGATGACGAGACCCTAAAACCCGTCTTCACCCTGCAGGTCTCCGCCGACGGAACCGCCAAACTCTCCGAGGCGGGAAAAAATCTAGGTCTTTTTCAGCGCACCGAGAAGATACCCACGCGTAAAGAGTAACATCTGATCAATGACTGGTTCCGCGGGAACGGGTCAGTTTGTTGTGGACGTTGTATTTACCTGAAGGCTTTTTCATCGGCAAACGCTTGACCTCCTCAAGCGTCCTGGCGTCGTAGATCACCAGCGCACCATCGAGATCCCAGATACTGACCAGGGCATAGCGGCCGTCCTTGGTGAACTCGACATGGGCCGAGGTCTTGCCGGGTACAGGTTTCAGCGTCTTGACGATCTCCAGGGTCTGCTTGTCGATCACATGCATCAGATCCTTGTTGGGACCGAAGAAGACATCGACCCAGGCGTAGGGACTCTTCTCATGACTGCGCATGAAAAACCCAGGCCCCTGGGTGGGAATCCGTTTGATCACCTCCCAGGTTTCGGTGTCGACAATGGTGACCTCTGGCTTTTTAATATTTGGCGTAGCCAGCACGTTTCTGCCCTGATACTGCCAGGTGATGGCGGAACTCAGGTGCGGCATGCCGGGCAGTGTCACCTGAGCCACGGCTCTCTTCAGGTCGAGATCGACAACCTGCCCCGCACTCCCTTCCAGTCCCTTGTCCAGACCACGGGAGGTGCCGATCACCCGGTCATACTCCTGGGTGAGGAAGAAGTCATCCAGATAACCCTCCACCGCGATGCGGCGCACCGGAAACCGCTCCTCTTTATGGGCATCCCCGGAGTCCTCCCGGTAGTCATGGACCCAACCGGAAAAACCCGCCGGCGGCTCGTCCATATAACCGATCTCCCAGACCTCCGGAATATCCTTCAGCGCGGCGATAAAACTCTCCCGCGGATCCGCCGTATAGACCGCGCTGACCCTTGAAGAGGTGCCGGTTTCGTCCGCCACATCGATCATCTTCAGCGGAGATAGGTCACGTGCGTCCAGCACCACCAGTGAATGGGGCAGGTAGTTGGCGGCAATAACATAACGTCCATCGTGGGAGACCGCCAGATTACGGGTATTGATACCAACCCGCACCTCGGCGGCATAGGTCAGATTGAAGACATCGAATTTGCTGATCCAGCCATCCCGGGAGGCAAAGTAGATGTAGCGGCCACCTTCGGCCCACTTGGGTCCACCATGCAGGGCAAATCGGGTCGGCAGCCGATGGATCGGTTCGAAGGTATCCCCATTCAGCAGGGTGGCGTGGTGATCCCCAAGTTCGACCACCATAAAGAGGTTGTCGATGTCCGCCTCGAATTTGGGTCTGTCCGGCAGTTCTCCCGGCTTATGGTAGACCAGCTGGCTCCCTTTGATTTCATCCATACCCCACTTGGGCATAACCTTCAGTGGAGTATAGATCAGCTCCACCAGCGACTCTATCTCCGCCTTGTTGAGCTTCTCCTTGAAGGGCGGCATCTGTACAGCCGGACGGCTGTTTTCGATCATTTGAAAGGCGGATTTCTTGCGCAGCCGCTTCAGGTTTTGCGGCAGCAACGCAGGTCCGATGATTCCAAGCCGGCCAGGGCCATGACACTCGGCACAGTGCGTTTTATATAGCGCCGCAGCATCAACCGCGGCGACACTCTGGCCCGCATCAAAAAGGCCAGAGAGTCCGAAAATGGTCAGCAGCAGGATACGCATCTTCATGGTTTACCTACCCGGTAAGAATTTGATCTACCGGCGAACCCTCTTCTGTGGTGGTAGAGATACCGATCTCTTCGTCAGTAAGATAACAGGCGGGGTCCTCACTCCAGGCATCGCCGGTGAGCTGCATCGCCCGCACCCGGGTATTGCCCCCGCAGATATCGAAATAGCGGCAGACACCACAACGACCGCCGACTGTGCGGGGGCTCGCCTTGAGCCCGGCCATAATGGGATCTGAAGTATCCATCCAGATCTCGGAGAATGGCCGCTCCTTGACGTTACCCAGGTCGTAGTTCCACCACATGGTGTCCGGATGGACCCGACCCTGGTTGTCGATATTGGCGATATTGACGCCGGAGCTGTTGCCACCCCACTGGATTAGTTTCGCCTTGATGTGTTCCGTCTGTTCGGAAAAGAGCCGCTTCACCCAATGGAGCAGATAGACGCCGTCCGCATCATTGTTACCGGTAACAAACTCCGTACCCCGCCCCTTGGCCGCATCCTCCAGGGCGCGGTCGAACAGCAGATCCATGGCCCAGCGGGTGGTGTTAAGGAAGACGTCATCATCGCGGTTTTTGTTGCCACGTCCCGCATAGTTGAGGTGAGAGAAGTAGAACTTGTCAATGCGCTCCTCAACCATCAGATCCAGCAGTTGAGGCAACTCCTCCGCATTGTCCTGAGTCATGGTGAAACGCAGGCCCACTTTGATACCTGCATCCCGGCAGAGGCGTAACCCATGCATCGACTCATCGTAGGCTCCCTCCTTGCGGCGGAATTGATCGTGGGTCTCACGGATGCCATCGATACTGATGCCCAGATAGTCGAAACCCACCTCAGCGATCTTGTCGATGTTCTGCTCATCGATCAGGGTGCCGTTAGTGGAGAGGGCGGTGTAAAAACCCATCGCCTTGGCATGGTGAGCGATCTCAAAGATATCGGGCCGTAGCAGCGGTTCGCCACCTGAGAGGATCAGAACCGGCACCTTGAACTGCTTCAGATCGTCCATCACATCGAAGACCTGGGCAGTATTCAGCTCATTCGGGAAATCAGTATCCGCCGAAATCGAGTAGCAGTGCTTACACATCAGGTTGCAGCGCCGCACCAGGTTCCAGATCACCACCGGACCCGGCGGGTTGCGTTTTGGCCCCAAGGGTTTGGGGTCCAGTATTTCCTGCATGAATTGTGAAATTCTAAACATAGTCTTCTTAATAATAGGTAAAAGGCTAAAGGCTAAAGGCTGGCAAATCGGAGATTTGCCTAAATCTTGTGTCAAGCATGTAGGCCCGATCAAGCGCAGCGGATCGGGCATCCGGGCTTTGGCAGAGCGATATTAGGTTGCCGGTTCCGCTGCCCTTGAACCGGCCTACAGCCCTTTAGCCAGTAACTACAGCGTTCAGCTTACCCGGTGGCACGGCCACCTTTCTCCTTTCGCCTTTAACCTTTGATCCTCATCCCGGTTTTTTTCAATATCCGGCTGCTGAACAGAACCTCATGGCCCCGGTTATCCTCGCCTAAAAGCTCCACGATGATGTTGGTCTTCTCCATCACCTCGTCCCTATCTCTGCCATGCACCATAGCGAATAGATTGTAGTGCCACTCAGGCGGATGACGGGGGCGGTGGTAGGCATGGCTGACAAAATCAAGGGCACCTATCTTGCGGCCATAATCCTGCACCTTGTCGTCCGGGACATCCCAAACAGTCATGCCATTACCCTTGAAGCCGAGTGTATAGTGGTTGGGTACGGCTCCAATACGACGGATGATGCCGGATTCCAACATCCTGCGCATACGCCGCATCACCTCATCGGCGGTACTATCCAACGCCTGGGCAACTTGCTCATAGGGCTCCGGCACCAGTGGCAACCCACCCTGGGTCGCCACCACAATATGGCGATCCAGCTCATCCAACGGCTGCGTTTTTATGCCCTTATCCGACATCGTGTCTCTCAGCCCGGCGCTACTCTGATCCTTTAGGATCTATCTTGAGATCCGGAAGACTGACGCTGCCGATCACTTGCAGCACAATGCCACAGCAAACAAAAAAGAATACCGAAGCCGCCAGGCTGGCGAATATGGGATTGTCCGTACCAACCGTGTAGGCTCGATAACCGGCGGTAAACAGTGTAATGACCGCAGCGACATAACAGATATATGCCACTGCCAGGGATACCTTCTGGGCAGGTTTTCGTGTCTTCAAAAGTGGAGCCTCTTAATTATTTATAGCGTGTTCTGAAATTTCAGACTGGATGTTACACCATAAGGGCATCGTATCCGCAGTATGGGGACGAATTTCAAACCTCGAATTTCAGTCCGACAAAGAACTCCTCTCTCTTCGGCATATTGTAGACTTGATATCCCGTTACATCCTCGATCTCAGCAAGCACCGACTCGATGCGCGTCGGTGTCTCAGTCGCCAGCACGAACCACATATTCAAGCGGTGGTCTCGCGCGTAGTTGTGGGCGACCTCGGAAAACGCATTAACCTGTTCGGCCACACGCTCGAAATCCTCTTCAGGAATACTCATGGCACAAAGACTGAGCCCACCACCCAGGCGTTCCGCATTGTAGAGTGGGCCAAAGCGGGAGAGCTGTCTCTTCTCCAGCATCTGCTGCAGGCGCTGAATCAGTTCCACCTCGCTGATACCAAAGCGATTTGCCATCTCCCGATAGGGATGACCGGAGATTGGAAAACCGCCCTGTAATTGATTGATAATGGCGCGATCGACACTATCCATCATTGATAACGTGCACCACGCTGTTTAAAACGGCGCCCGCTGAACAACACCTTGTGGGGAATGCCCTCGAGGCCACAGGATTCAATGATCGCGTCGATGTAGTTGAGTACCCGCTGACGATCCTTGCCGTGGATCATACTGAAGAGGTTATAGGGCCACTCGGGCAGACGCCGTGGACGCTGATAACAGAGAGTGACACAGGACTCACTGCCCAGCTTCCCTCCGACCTCATCCAATTGTTCATCAGGTACGTCCCAGACCACCATCGCGTTGGCGATATAACCCAGCTCATGGTGACGCACCACGATACCCAGGCGCTTGATGATACCTTCATCCTGCAACCTGGCAATGCGCTCGATTACCTCCTGCTCCTTCATGCCGATACGCTCACCCACCTCGGCATAGGGGTGACTTGAAAGCGGCAACCCACCCTGTATTTCGGCAACCAGGCTACGATCAGCGTCGTTCAGCACCACAGAGGAAACCCCAGATTGATATGGAACTCTTTTCGTAATGGCAGATTGAGAATGGGGAGTCCTGTCTCAGACTCCATTTTTACCAGTACTGCTGCCAAGTGAGCTTCAGAGGGCGCGGTTACCACAAACCAGAGATTATGTTCGTCCTCACGTTCGTAATTGTGATTCACCTCGGGGTAGGCGCTGACCTTTGCGGCAACCGCCTCGAGTCTCTCTTCCGGAACCGCCATTGCCGCCAAGGTACTGGCACCGATCTTCTTGGGCTTGAATACCGGGCCGACCCGACTGATGACCCCCGCATCCTGCAAGCGCTGCAGAATCTTCAAGACCAACGCCTCGCTGGTGCCGATCCTGGCAGCCATATCTGCATAGGGCGTCGATGTGAGCGGCAACCCATTCTGATATTCGTTGAGCAGTCTCTTTTCCAAGTCGTTCAACTCCACCTTGCCTGGGTTCAGCGTACGTGGATGGGACTGTCTGAAAAGTGATGCAGGGTTAGCCATGTCACAATCCTGTCTGGTGGGCACGGGAGGTAAAAAAGATGCCACTGGGCTTATCCACCGGCAGCCGATGAGTCAGTTCCTGGGTGCGGGTGGCGTAGATCTGCACCTCGTCCTTGTCGCGGACTGAGATCCAGACAGACTCACCACGGGGGCTGAACTCCATGTGCAGCGTACCCTTGCCCGGCTTCAGAGTATTGATAATCTCCAGGGTTTCGGTATCGATAACCTGAATGGTGTCGTTGTGGGGAAAGGCGAAATTGACCCAGATCTGGCGACCGTCCGGACGAGCCATGACAAACACCGGTTGACCATGCACAGGAATCTGTTTGATCTCTTTCCAGTCCTTGCTGTCGACAACCAACACCGCATGCTGCCCCACTGCCGGCAGAAAGGCACGGTCATCCGCCATCGCCCAACCTTCGAGGTGCGGCATCTTGTAGACCGGAAGTTTTTTCTGGCCACGGCCGTAGTTGTCGAGAATCAGACGGGCTCCTTTCTCCGGATGCCACAGATCGAGCAGCGACAAGCCGTCCTGCCCGAAGAGACCGGCAATATAGTAGCGCCCATTCGGCGTAATCAGCCCGTCATAAGGCAGGCTGCCGATATTTTCGAAGCGCTGAATAGCCGGTTTGGCCGGATCGCTCATATCGATAATCCAGCTCTCACCGGAATCATAGAGACTGACCACGAAGCGTTGATCCGGCGCGTCCACCAACCCCACCGTTTTGGAGCCTTTTCTGTTGCCATCCCGGTCGGTGACGGTGGTGGCTGGGATATCGGCAATCAGAGTGAGGTCGTCGGCAGAGAATATCTTCACGCCACCGGGTTTATAGTTGGAGACTGCGATCAGGCTGCCATCCTGGGAGATAGCGCCGCCGATGCTGTTGCCGCCCTGGATGATTCTCTTGACGATCCTGCCACAAAGGATATCCACCTTGGTGAGTCCACCGTCACGGCCGAACACATAGACGTATCGCTCATCACGGGAGTAGACAGCGGAGGCGTGGGAGAGATCGCCCAGCCCATCGACCTGAAACAACGTGTTGTGGTGGGTGGTATCCACGACTTTCAGGCTACCTGCCGCTCGTTCGACGATGATACCCATGTCACCGGTGCCGCGAGTCAGACAATCAGCCAGGGAGATACCGGGCAACAGAAGCATCGTAAAAAACAGAATAGACAGGGATCTCATCGCCGCTGGACACCCTGCTTCAATTGCTGCGCCAACCATAGGGCTTCACTGTCGGTGAAAAATGGGCGCCAGGGCGGCATCGGTGTGCCAGGGCGACCATGCAGGATGGTGACCGCCAACTGCTCTGCTTGCCAGGACTGAAGTCGCTTAGGCGTCAGGGCCGGACCCAGCCCCCCTTTCAAGCGCATGCCATGGCAGGAGCCGCAGTCATGCTTCAATAGATAGAGCATCTCAGCCTGACGCGGGGAGACAATTTCCGCCTGCGCAGCAGTGCCTGTCATAACGACGGACAGGGCCAACAGCAGGGTGGAAAGGGGTTTCATCAGGTTAATACTTCTCTTCCAGGAGTCCCGAGAAAATCATAAACAGCAGCTTTGCAGTCCACGATTTCTTTAAAGACGCGTAAATAAGACATTACTTAAATAGTAAGATAGCACCTGACTTTCGGAAGTGGCTTTGACCTCTGTCAACCTCCCTATTCGACGTGTACCACACCCGTCATTTTGGGATGTGGACCACAGCGATAGGGAAAACTTCCGGCCTGATCGAAGCTGCGTTCATAGGTATCATCGGGAAACAGATAATCAGGTTCTGGATCACCCGCCTGCTCAAACCAGACGCTGTGGTACTGCCGCTTCTCCCGATTGATCCAGCGCAGCCGCTGCCCGGCCCTGATGGTGATCTCCGATGGCTCAAATTTAAATTTGATAATGTCTATCTCAGCCACCGGCGTCTGCGAACCACCCGCCAACAAGGACGAGGCATACAGGGCAAAAAACAGAACCAACAGGCTCCGAAGTACACTTATCCAGTTGGTCGTCTTACTCTTCATCACTGTGCAGTGGCGTTGATCTCGGCCTTATCGTTATCAAATCCCAGTTTGTAACCTAGGGAGACGTGGTGGAATCTGGCATTGCTGTAGTCATCATGGATGGCGAAACCAAAATTGTAGACCATATCTTTCGCCAGCGGCAGATCACCCGGCTTGCCGGTCTGAAGCTTACGCTTCATCACCAGGGTCCAGATGCCGCCCTCCAATGAAGCAGTCATTTCTGCCGCCTCGCCTCCACTCAGGGTGCGCTGCTCAAGGATATGGCCATCCTCGACCTCACCCTTGCCGGATTTGTAGCGCACCAACTCCATGTACTTGTGGGCATCCATCTCCGCCTGCAGTTCATCCGCGCTCTTCAGCTTGTCCCATCCACCACGCTTCTTGCCGCGACGCCCTTTGACCTCGATCTTGGTACGGCTCTCCTCGATGTATTTGGTCAGGCCCTGTGACAGATCGAGTTGCTGAGCGGCTGGACTGCTGTTTGCTGTATCGGCATCCGGGGTGTGGGGCATGGAACGCAAGTCGTGGTGGCAGGTGCCCCAGCAACCGGATCGGTCGGCGTATTTCACCTTGTCGGTGGCAAACATGACGGCCAGCTTCATGGGGTTCTCCGGGTCCATCTTGCCGCCCTCCACGAAAGGCACCGGCGCATGCTCGGAATCCTGCCAGCTGAAGCGGAGATAAAGATTCTCCCCATCGTGGGTTGACTCGACGTTGACCGGAATGCTGCCGCGCTTGCCAGGTATGGGGGTCTTCTCCGCCTTCTGCCCTGTGACCATTTTTTCGCCCATGGCAGCGGTCTCTTTGTCATGACAGGTGGTGCAGCGATCTCCCGCCTTGATAAACGGACGGGAACCGCCATGATCCTTGCCGGTCAGCATCCACTCCATGGAAGTCTGTCCTGGGTAGAAGATGGTGATCTCGCGGCTTGCCGCCTTACTCCAATCCACATCTATCTGACTGGCTGCAGGCGCCACTACGGGTGACGCTGCTGCAGGAGCGGCTGCAGCCGCCTCACGTTTCACTGCATTGATCTCGATTTTCGGATCTTCGTTGTCAAAGCCGATCTTGTAACCCAGTGAGACATGATGAAAACGGGCATTGGTATAGTCGTCATGGATGGCAAAACCCAGATTGTAGACCTGATCCAATGCCAGACTCAGATCGCCGGGTTTGTCGGATTTAAGCTTGCGCTTCATGACAACGATCCAGGTGTTGCCCTCCTTGCGGGCATCCACCTCGAAACCCTGACCACCGCTCATCAGGCGCTGTGCCAGGATATCTCCATCCTCAGTCTCACCCTTGCCGGATTTATAACGCAGCAGGTCCATGTATTTATGGGCATCCATCTCCGCTTTCAGCTCATCCGCGCTCTTCAGCTTGTCCCAGCCACCACGTTTCTTGCCGCGACGCCCTTTGACTTCGACCTTGGTACGGCTCTCTTCGATGTACTTGGTCAGCCCCTGAGACAGGTCAAGTTCCTGTGCGACCGGACTGCTGTTTGCCGTATCCGCATCCGGAGTATGTGGCATGGAACGCATGTCATGATGACAGGTTCCCCAACAGCCGGAGCGGTCAGCATATTTCACCTTGTCGGTGGCAAACATGACGGCCAGTTTCATCGGGTTTTCCGGGTCCATCTTGCCGCCTTCGACAAACGGCACAGGCACATGGTCTGTATCTTCCCACTCAAAGCGCAGGTAGAGATTTTTCATGTCGTGGGCCGCCTGCACACTGACCGGAATACTGCCGCGCTTGCCAGGGATGGGGGTCGGCTCAGCCTTCTGGCCGGTGACCATCTTCTCACCCATGGCAGCGGCTTCCATGTCATGACAGGTGGTGCAACGATCGCCTGCCTTGATGAAAGGACGTGCGCCACCATGATCCTTGCCGGTCAAGACCCACTCCATGGAGGTCTGCCCCGGATAGAAAACGGTGATATTGCGCATCGGCACATCACCCCAGTCGATACCGAAATCGGCAACCGGGCCTGCTGCTGCTGCCGCAGACACTTCACCCATCTGCTGCGCCTTGTAGGCGGCCAGAGCATCGGCGACGGCTTTATCCAATCGTGCCTTTTCGGCCTTCTTGGCTGCTATCTTGATCTCACGGGCCTTTTTCTTCGCAGCCTGCTCCGCTTCAGCCTCGGCAGCCTCTTTGGCTTCGACCTTTTTCAAGCCCTCGAGAAACATCTCGGGCACTTTTCGGATAAACGAGGGCTCTGGCGCCTCCATCTCCTCCAGCTCCTCATCGGAGAGCAGGTCACGTATGTGCTTGTGGGCAATGCCCTTGTGGCAGTCGATACAGGTCTGGCCGGTTTTAAAGGCATTCAGATGCTGATTTCTCGCCCGGGGTTTCTGAAACTCCGGGTTCATGGATTCAAAATTGTGACAGTTGCGGCACTCACGGGAGTCGGTACTTTTCATCGTATCCCAGACCCGCTTCGCCATGGTCAGGCGGTGCTCGTCGAACTTCTCAGGGGTATCCACGGTCCCCAAAATCTTGTGGTAAATCTCATTGCTGGCCTGAATCTTCCGCGCCATCTTGTGTACCCAGGGATCAGGGACATGGCAATCAGAGCAGGCCGCCCTGACACCGGTGCGATTGGAATAGTGAATACTCGGTTTGTACTCCTCGTAAACATTCTCCTCCATCTCATGGCAGCTGATGCAGAATTCGAGGGTGTTGGTCGCCTCCATCGCGGTGTTAAAGCCACCCCAAAAGATGATGCCACCGATAAAAAACAGCAGCGCGCCACCCACGGTTGTGCCAAGAATGAATCGGCGGGATGCCAGGCTGGGTTTTTTGAACTGATCTGCCATTTGCTTACCGTTTTACACGAGGATAAAAAAGGCGAAAAAACGCGGGCATGGAGAGCCTCCATGCCCGCTTTCGGTGTTACCCGAAGTTATGCAACCCTGATCAGGTTACGTGGTTAACGCGGTTGTAGACGTTGAACTTACCGGTCGGTGCATAGAGACCCTTGATGCGTGCCTTCTCTTTGAGAGTCTTGGCATCGAAGATGATGATCTCACCATTGGGCTTCTTGCTGTCCGCACGATTCCAGACAGAGGTCCAGACCTCAGATCCGTCACTATTGAACTCGATATGAACGGCCGCATAGCCTTTCTTCTCGGTCAAACGGATGGTCTTGACGATCTCACGGGTCTTCTTGGAGATGACCTGGATCGACTGCTGAACTTCCGGCTCCGGGTGCTTGGTCTGATCCGCCCAGAAGTAGTCAGACTTCGGATGGGTACGAATGAATACGCCAGCACCGTCGGTCTCGACTTCATAGCAGATCTTCCATGCCATATCAGGACGGCCCTTGGGATCATTGCCCCAAGCGGTGACCTTGCCCACACCCAGATGAGTGGTACCGCCTACTGGACCACACTTGGGATCGATCCAGTTGGCGCCGGGACCAGGATGAGGCTTCTTATCCACATCGATCATCGCTTCCAGCTTCTGCGTCTTGGTGTCAATCACCACCATCTTATCGGAGGCGTTGGCAGCAATCTGGAAGTAACGGCCGGACGGATCGTAGAAACCGTCATGCAGGTACTTGGCGGAGTCGATCTTGGTCATCTTCAGGTTGTCGATGTCGGTGTAATCGACCTGCCACATCTGACCCAACTCCTTCATGGAGACCAGCCAGGTAGGCGCCATCGGTGTGTCATATACCGCTGCGACACGAGACTCGTTGACGTACTCGCCATCGATATTCACACCACGGGCAGAGACCACTTTCAGCGGCTCCATGGTCTTTGCGTCGAGGATAACGAAGTGAGGCGGCCAGTAACCACCACCGATGACATACTTGCCGTCACCGGACACGGCCACATCGCGGGCATCATAGGCAACCTGTACCTGTGCCACTTTCATCTTGTCAGGCATGGCCCAGAGATCGACCTTGGTCATCATGCCGTCACGGCCCATGATGTACCAGAATCGCCCAAGATCTTTGGCATGCAGCGTCTGGTGATGCTCAACCGCTTTCAAGACGTGTACGGCGTAACCGGTCGGAATGTGTGCAACAATTTCTTTCGTGTCACCGTCGATGATCGCAATCTTGCCGACATCACGCTCGATAACCAGGAAGAAGTTCTTCCAGTTGCGGCCGTGCATCGGCTTGGTGGGATAGTCCTTCGGCTCTACATAAACCTTGTGACGTTCCTTCATCAGGGCCAAAGACATCTCCGGCGGTATCGGCGGCTCCTGCTGGATGTACTTGGCCATCAGGCTGATCTCTGCCTTCGACATGATATCGTCAAAGTTGTTCATACCACCTTCTGTTCCGTAGGTGATAATCTTTTCGAGACGCGTCTGTCCCAGCTTTACGGTGTTTTTCGGCTCAAGGCTCTTGCCGGTAGCACCCTTACGCAGGGTGCCGTGGCAACCCGCGCAACGCTGAAAATAGATCGTCTTCCCTGTTTCAAAGTCTGCTTCCGACATGGTTGGCGCTGCTGCAGTAGCGTTTACAGCGAAACCTGACGTAACGACACCAAGGGCAAAGCCCAGGGCTGAAAGTGTAAATGTGGTTTTCTTCATCTAGTTGAGTCTCCATCAAGGCCATCGATTATGAAGATTTTGGCAAAACCCCGTACTTTCGTGGGTTTAGTCACGGGCAGACGATAACGCCGGGGAGGAATATCACTCTTTGACATGAATCAAACGCGTTTTTTATTACTGGGTGGCAAGCAGGTTTTCAAACGTGAAAAAAAGTGAACTGCTCGCAGGAAATCTCAAGCCTTTTCTTATAAAAACCACCGTATCTCAGTATATTAGCAATGGTTAATTCAATCTCTACAACTCAATCCACCGATCTTTGGAGTGTAAATTTCTGACAATTGTCAGACAACGCAAGAAACCCCGATCCCAATTCTTATTGACCTGCGTCAATAAAAAACTGCATTTTTTGCAACCCACTGGCCGTTTGCTTTCCCCTCCCCCAAGTTGAGAATAGCTTTTTCCAGTGGAGAACCTGCCAATTTAACCCGCATCACGCAGACGGGTTTCTGAAATATCCCAAATTGGCCTAGAATGTAGGCTGATTTCACGAACAATAATCGATCACGCTGGAAATTAAGGCATGAAAAAATTAAAAACACTGCTGTTAGTCGCCACCATCGGCCTCCTGGTGGTTGCTGCAGGGCTGGGATTCCTGTTTGGGATCGACAACCCGGTTGCATGGATCTTGATCGGCATGGTGATTCTGATCCCCTTCATCTATAACTGGAAGGTTCGCTCGAACCAGCTGGTGTGGAAAGATTCATACAGCGTCGGCATCGCCCAACTGGACGATGACCACAAAAGGCTGATTGAGCTTTTGAACAAATTCCAGACAGCGTATGAGTATCACACCGGCGAAGAGTTCGAGCGCAAAGCGCTGGAAGAGCTGGTGGACTACACCAAATATCACTTCGATCATGAAGAGAAGTTGCTGCAGGACAACAACTATCCGGACTTCGCCGCCCACAAGGATCAGCATGTGGCAATGATTGCCGAAGTTGAGCGTTTCGTGGAGGACTACCAGGCACGGGGACATGAAGCACTGGAAGGTGTGGCCCAGTATCTCCAGGGCTGGCTGATCAACCACATCAACGGCACTGACAAACAGTACACCTCTCACCTTCAGGGGAAAGGGGTCAACTGAGCCGCACCATGCAGATCTGGGTCGATGCCGACGCCTGCCCGAAGGTCATCAAGGAGATCCTCTATCGGGCCGCCGAGCGGGTGCAGATACCGCTGATCCTGGTGGCCAACCAGCCACTCAGCACACCACCGTCCCGCTATATCAAGACCATTCGGGTCGGATCGGGGTTCGACGTGGCTGACAACGAGATCGTCAAGCGTCTGCTGCCGGGTGACCTTGTGATCACGGCCGATATTCCTCTGGCTGCCGAGGTCATAGAGAAAGGCGGCAATGCGATCAATCCCAGGGGGGAACGCTATACCGAAAGCAACATCAAACAGCGGCTGAGCATGCGCAATTTCATGGACGAACTGCGCGGCAGCGGCGTGGATACCGGCGGCCCGCCGTCATTCAACCACGGTGACCGGCAGGCATTCGCCAATCAGCTTGACAGATTCCTCAAACAGGCGCTATAGCGCCCTCTTCTTTTCATTTGCCGGACAAACTGCTAGCGAAACAAAGCGATGATAGCCTGGTTGTTTCTTTCTTCAGCAAGCTGTTGGGCGGTTTTACCCATATCATTTTTTAGTGCTTTATCGGCGCCATTGGCTAATAGGTAGGAGACAATTTCAGTATTACCTGCTTTTACCGCATAGATAAGGGGCGTAGAGAGGTCCTCATCCTGCAAATTGACATTGGCACGGCGCTCAACAAGATATTTTACGACATCAAGATTATCTCTTTCAGCAGCATAGTGAAGGGCGCCCGCACCAAAGTTATCCTGAAAATTGACATTCTTGATTCTGGGTAGCAGTATTTCTACGCTTTCATTCTGCTGTTTATTGATTGCCACCATCAGTGGCGTAAGACCCGCATTATTAGGCACACAGGGGGTAACATGACTGCTGTATCTAAACAGGGTTTTAACGACATCAGTGTGTCCCGCGTTTATCGCATGCATCAAGGCTGAATTGCCTTTTCTGTCAGATGAACGAACATCTGCTCCAAATTCCAGCAGTTGGGCAACGATGATGTCGTCCCCCTTTTTCGCTGCAATCATCAGTGAGTTGGATCCCGACCGGTTGCGATCATGTACGTTAGCGCCCAACTCGATCAGCAATGCGGTTATTTGTGGATGACTATTTTCAGCGGCAAATATAAGTGCCGTCGAACCTGATTTGGTTCTGGCATTGACTTCTGCGCCATGAGAAAGCAGGGTTGCCACAATATCTGTATTGCCGGATTCTGCGGCAAACATAAGGGGTCTCTTCCCATATTTACCCGGCGCATCGATATTGGCGCCTTTTCTGATCAACGAGCTGAGCTGTTCTGCTGTCCCACCTGACGCAACATCACGAAGTTGCTGATCCAGCAAGCTGTCAGCCCATGCTGTTGAGCATATGAAGAGATATAAAATAAGTGCGGTTAACAGTTTTGTCTGGTTTAGCATGCTAATGCCTCTGAATATTGTACTGCCATGTGTCATTGTTCTTGCTTCGCCTTGGGTGCTGTTCTAAAACCAGTTCTGAAATCCGGATTTCTCCAATCCAGATGATCTGCAAGTAATTCTTTATCTGGTGTCAGGCGGGAGACATAATCGGCAATTGCTGCCAGATCAGAGTGACTAAAGATTTTAAATTGTTCCACCATTTTTTCATCTGCATTTCTGCGCTTGCCGATTTTCACCCATTGTAATTGCCGTAGCAGATACTTGAAATGCTGCCCATGAATACGCGGATAAAACTCTTTTGCATCACCTTCACCATTGTCCCCGTGACACTTTTTGCAGTATTCAATATATAGCTCCTTGCCTTCTTCAAGCCGCATACCGAAGCCAATGCTGTTATTGGGAACCATCGGCATCTGCTCAATATAGGCTGAGATATCAGCCAATGCCTGTGTGCCTTTGGCAAATAGGGGCTTTGTAAAAGGCATCATGGTGGGATTATCACGATTACCCTTATGGATATCAGCAAGCTGTTTCAGTATCACGCTTTGATGCTGTCCGGCAATTTGCGGAAAATATCCAGATGGTGAACCCCAGCCCTCTGGCGTGTGGCAAACCGCACAGTTGAAATACAGCCTTTTGCCTTTTTCAACATCAGGTGTCGCATCGAGGGCTTTTTGAACTGCCTCATCAACTTTTTTTGCCTCTGGTTCAGCACTGACAACGCCGGAAGCAAGGAAAGCCAGACTCAAACTGAACACCAGCAAAAGATGAAACGATGACTTTGCTATATTAGCAAATAAAGATAATGAATAGATCATAGCGAATAATATCTTTTTATATTAATAGTACAGATTCAGAACCACCTCAGCAGCGCTAAGCAGTTACCCTATCTACGGGACTCCGACAGCCCAGCACATGCTGCTTATATATCCAATCATGGCCAGTGTCAACAAGACCAGGCTCTACAAGGATGAGACTGGATTCACGCTCTGCCATCCCAAACCGCCCAACTGTTGACAAAGCTATGCGGAGAAGCCACACAGAGCAAACATCTCCGAACCTGTTGACCTTGCCTGTATTGTAGAGAAGAATACGCAAACATAAAAATAGAGTGGATATTCCCCTTGCAGCATTAGGATTTATCCGCACCCGGACAAACTCGCCGTTTGCCGGGAGCAATTCAGACAGCCTCCAGCAGTGCCCACGAGCAACCGGGCCAGGGGCTTTGTTTGGTGGCAGATCAATCAAAATCAGAAGGGGCGCCGGGGGAGATAATGAGGAGAATAAATAAGGTCTGGTCAGTGATGTTGGCAGCCCTGCTTGGGCTATCTGCCTTTACTGCTATTGCTGCAACGGAACAGGCTTCAACGCCTGCATCTGAAAAGGCAAGCAAAAAAATCACGCCAAACAAAAAATGCACCAAGTGCCATGCCGATGATGATGAAGATGAGCAGATCTGGGAGTATGAAGATGGCACGACGAAATTCATCTACGTTGACCCGGATAAGTTCGAGAACAGCGTCCACGGGAAACAATACTGTGTCGGCTGTCATACCAACGTCACCCTGAAAAAAGGGGAACATGACGAAAGGTTGCCCATTACCGTCGGTTGTGTGCAGTGCCACCAGGAAAATTTGGAAGAGCAGAAAGACAGCCCCGACCCGAAGTACAAGCGCTTGAAGGTGGTTTTGGAGCAGGTCGACAGCTACATGCACTCGGTGCATGCCCGCCCCAGTCTTGCCGATCAGTCCAGAACCAATGCCGCTTGTCACGACTGTCATGAACCCCACAACATCGGCACCTTGGGCAGTGAGCAGCGAGATGAACATCGCCTGAAGAATCCTGATGTGTGCGGCAAGTGCCATGAGGAGCAGAAACAGGCCTACCTGACATCCATCCACGGCAAGGAAGTGACGGAGAAAAAGAACAGTGATGCCGCTGTCTGCTCGGACTGTCATTCCACGCACAACATTGAATCACCTGAAGCCGATTCAATGAAACTCGCAATCACCCAGAACTGTGGTAGCTGCCATGAGGAGTCATTGAAGACCTATCTCTCTTCCTACCATGGCCAGGTCAACCGACTGGGTTATACCAATACCGCGAAATGTTACGATTGCCATGGTGGTCACGAGCTGAAGAAGATCGATGACCCGACTTCCAGCATACATATCGATAATCGCCTGGAGACCTGCCAGCAGTGCCATGAGGATGCCCCTGAAGGGTTCCTGGGTTTCCATGCTCATGGTAATGCCGATGATTTCGAGCGTTATCCCGGTATCTGGATAACCGCAAAATTCATGGAGGCGCTGATTATCGGCGTGTTCCTCTTCTTCTGGACCCACGTCCTGTTCTGGTTCTACAGGGAGTTTCGTGATCGCCAGCAGGGCAAGGGATACATCCCCCCCGCGGGAGAAGAGACGGTCTATTTTCGTCGTTTCAGTGTTGCCTGGCGCGTCATCCACCTGCTGTTCGCCATGAGCACCATGACACTGGTATTGACCGGCTCCACCCTGCTCTTCTCCCATACCGATTGGGCGCCATTCGTAATCAAAATACTCGGCGGGCCACAGATTGAGGCCATCATTCACCGTACAGCGGCAACCATTTGGTTGTCAGTGTTCCTGGTGCACGTCGCCATCGCCGGTTACACCGTCTTCATCTCTGAGCGCAAGACGTTCCGCTGGTTCGGACCCACATCGATGATACCCAACTGGCAGGACTGGCACGATCTGAAAGCGATGTTCCGCTGGTTCTTCGGCAAGGCGGAGCGGCCCAGCTTTGACCGCTGGTCCTACTGGCAGAAGTTTGATTACTGGGCCCCCTTCTGGGGTGCAGGCGTTATCGGCTTGAGTGGCCTGATGCTCTTCTTGCCGACCAAGACAGCAATAATACTGCCAGGCTTTGTCTTTAATATTGCGACAATCATCCATGCGGAAGAGGCCCTGTTGGCCACCATATTCCTGTTCTCGGTGCATTTCTTCAATGCCCACTTCCGCCCGGACAAATTCCCGATGAGCACCTCCATTTTTACCGGGGCTGTGCCACTTGATGAGTTCAAGCATGAGCATAAGCGGGAGTACGAGCGTCTGGAAGCAAGTGGGGAGCTGGAGAAGTATCTGGTGAACAAGCCTTCGAAGGGGATGCAGAGAGGCTCCGATATTCTTGGCACGATCCTGATCTTCTTTGGATTGACGCTACTGACACTGGTTGCGATTGGCTTTGCGACCATAACCTAAGAGGCTGTCGGACTTAGCACTGTTTGGCAGCGCCCCAGGGCGCTGCCTTTCAACGAGCTACCGCTGCAAACAGATGGGATATTTCAAATGTGGAGCGGCGCCCCCGCCGCGATGACTCCGTAGTGACGGAAGTAGGGTGCGCTGTGCGCACCAGAATAAGCAGTTACAGCAATCATGGTGCGCACAGGCGCACCCTACCAGATGAATTAAACGCCGCCCTTCATCTTTTCAGGATGTCTTAAACTCCAAAACGTGAGTTATAAAGAACGCCCCTCCTTCTGATACTCCCGCTCGATTGCCTCCAACAGATCCACTTTTTGCAGAGTATCGGATTGACGGGAGAGCGTCTGCAGCAATGCATACTGCATGATATTGGCGATATTGGAGCCGGTCAGCTCATAGCGCCGGCACAGCGCCCGCATATCCAATCCATGCTCCAACCGGACTTGACTCGGAAGCAGCCGCTGCCAGATCTGATAACGCTCTTCCGGACCCGGTGCGGGGAAATGAACCACCGACTGAAAGCGCCGCATAAAGGCGGTGTCGATGTTGCTTTTCAGGTTTGAGGCAAGAATCACCAGCCCGGAAAACTGCTCGATCCGCTGCAACAGATAGGAGACCTCCTGATTCGCATAACGGTCGTGTGCGTCCCGCACCCCGGTGCGCTTGCCGAACAGGGCATCGGCCTCATCGAAAAAGAGGATCCAGTCACGATGCTCGGCGCGGGAGAAGACCTTCTCCAGGTTTTTTTCCGTTTCACCAATATATTTCGAGATCACCATCGACAGATCGATACGAAACAGATCCCGTCCGGTCACCTTGCCAAGCAGGGTCGCGGTAAAAGTCTTGCCGGTTCCCGGCGGACCATGAAACAGCGCCCGGTATCCGGGGCGAAAGACCCGCCCCATGCCCCACTCGTTCAACAGATGATGCCGGTGGGTCAACCAGTTGCGCAGTTCCGCCAGCTGATCCCGCGTCGCCGGACGCAAAACCAGCTCATCCCACTCTCGATCCGTCGTAAGGTACTGGGCTGGAAAGTCCATACCGAACCTAGGTCCCTCAGCCACCCCGCTCGTTAGCAGAGAGACGATTTCACTGGGCATACTCAAACGACCGCTCAGGATCGGCTCACCCGGCGGGGCCGGATCCAGATAGAGCAGCCCCTCCCGGCTGAACAGGTGGGTCTCTTCAAACAGCTGCTTGAGATACAAACGCTGTTTCAGGTCCCTCCCGGCCAGGAGAAACATCAACGTCTCTCCCGTCGGTATAAATCCCCGGAACTGGGTTCCACGAAGCCCTCCGAGGGAGGGATAATCACCATTTTGCGGCAGCACTTCGGCAAAGATCCGGTCAAAAAAATCGGATTGCAGATGTGGCGCCAGAGCCGTGATCAGCGCCAGGTTTTCCTCAAACGGAAGACGTTGACCCGGCAACAGTTCAAGTGCGGCCAGACGGGACCGAACGGCTTCCACCTCAATCTTATGTTCCCGCCCCAGCAGCTCTGCAAGCCTGTAGCGGACCCACTGCTCCAGTGCAGCCAGCCCCTCACTCAGATTTTTCAGCCTTGTTTCCACGTGACGTTTTTCCCTGTTTCATGACCGCATCCACAACAATTCCACTAGGGCCTGACAATCATTTACTTCACCAGATTCGTAGTCTACTCTATCAGAAGAGAGAGGAGATCAGCACCGGATCTGATGCTGAAACAATAGCCCCATCCAAGGGTAAAGACAGTCTAGGGAAGATGATTAAAACCGCATTGGAATTGTTGGTTACACAACTCAATCTTCACCTCGGCGACGCCGGCAGCAAGCCCGTCACCCTGGGTAATATCGCGCAACTGGAAAATCAGGACAGCCTCCCCTCAGAAGCCTCTATCAAAGACAAGGTCGTGCTCAGTCTGGTCAACCTCGAAGAGGAGAAGACCATGAAGAACGGCCCGATACACAAATTGCACAACGGCCGGAAGGAGCTTGCGGAACGCCCCGTCCACCTCAATATGTTTCTACTCTTCAGCGCCAACCTGACCCACTACGACCTGGCGCTGGAGCGACTCTCCCAGATTCTGCTTTTTTTCCAGTCCCATCGCGGCTTCGATTTCCATCGCCATAACCAACCGGAAAAACAGCTACCCGAGGCGTTCAGTGTTCAACTCGATCTGCATACTCTCAGTTTTCAGGAAATCAACGATCTGTGGGGCAGTCTCGGCGGCAAGCAGGTGCCATTCGTGATGTACAAGGCACGGTTACTGCGCCTGGAGGCGGAGAGCAGCGGCGAGCCGGCACAACCGATCACGGCCATCGACCTCATTCACGGACAGCGGAACTAGGGCCATGAGCGAGACGGTAGGCATCGAATATCGTCCGCTCTGCACCGTCCGCTTTCGCCACGGTTACTACTTTGATCGCGGCCAGGCGTGCTTTGAGTCTCTCGCCCCGAATGCACAACAGAAAATCCTGGATCAGACTGACATCCATCAGGATCTGGAGATCCAACCCACTGCCGACTGCCGACTGCTGATCAACCGTTACCGGTTGGTCTACCGCCAGACTGGAGACGGCTTTCTCGTCGCCGCACCGGTCAGCCGGGATCCCGACAGCGGTGCGGCGGTTTTCGCAACAGGACTGGAACCGGGCTTCAAGCTGCGTTTCTCCCTGCGACTGAGAAACCCCCATTTCCTCGACATCACCAACCTGCCCCTCGACAAACTGCAGGGGGGGATCTACCACTTCTCAAACAATGCCGATAACCCGGAACAGAACAGCCTGCACCTGTCCCGTTCGTTGCAGGGTTTCAGTGATGCCGTTCAGTACCAGCCGGGTGACCTGCTGATTGACGACCCGCTCGATCCGCAACAGCGGCTCAGCGCGCCAGACAAGATCGAAGCCGGTGACACTTTCGACATCGAAGACTGGCTGACCTTTCCGCCTTATGACATCTACGAGAGCGGTCCAATCCCGGCGGGCGAAGTGGTCACGGGAGAGCACGTTATCCACAACGGCAGCGTCTACGAGTCGCAAATCGACGATCCCAGCGGCAATTTTTCCAACCCGGCCCACTGGTTACGCCAGTACAGCCCCCTGCTACAGGGCGTCAGCCGCGACGACTGGCTACCGCTCTACCCCAACCACCTCTCCATTGCCCTGGACAATCCACAGCACTACCTGAAACTACGGGTATTCGATCTCGACGCACAGATGCTGTTAGAGGAAACCTACGATGGGGACGGCGAACAAAACGAAATCACCGTCGACCTGGCCGCGCTCAAATCCGGCCGCTACCGTCTGCAACTTTTCGGCGCCGACGGCTTGCCATTGGCAGACAGTGAACGGTTCTTCTATCTGGATAACGATCTTGCCGGCAGCCGCCTGTTCGGCCTGATCGAACTGGAAGCAAGCGCCGATGATTATCGATTACTGGATGGCGACGGGGTTCTGCAATCACCCGAATACCTCGTTAACTTCATCAACCGCGCCACCTACTGGCGCTACCAGTTCCCCCAACCGCTGAGTGGCGACCTGATTGCGACTCCCGGTGACGGCCTCACTGTGGAAGCTGGCACAACGCCCAGCCGGTTGATCACCAGCAATGCACAACCGCTGACCAGGGGGTTCATCCCCCTGCTCCGCAACGACACCAGTCAGTATCTGCCAAATCCCACTGACACCCATTCGATCCATCCCGAAGACGGCCGAATCTTTTCGGACATCTATTTGACCAGTTAACCATCAGGGAGACCACCATGGCACTCGTAGTCAAAACCCCCGGCGTCTACACCGAAGAGATATCCCTCTTCCCACCCTCTGTCGCTCAGGTGGAGACCGCTGTCCCCGCCTTCATCGGCTACACACAGTTGGCGGAAAAGCGGGGGGAATCCCTGCACGATATACCCGAGCTCATCCGTTCTCTGGCCGATTACGAGGAGTTGTTTGGGGCCGCTCCCGATGTCAATGTCAACCGCGTGGAGATGGACGCCGGCAACAGCATCACCAACGCCAGCCTCACAGCCACTTTTCTGCTCTACGACAGCATGCGGCTCTTCTTCGCCAACGGCGGCAGCAAGTGCTACATCGTCTCGGTCGGCGACTACAACGACACCATCAATAAGGCTCGCCTCAGCGCTGGGCTCGCCGCCATCGCCCGCGAGGATGAACCGACCCTACTGGTAATGCCCGATGCGGTGCAACTGAAGGACGACAAGTTCTACACCCTGCAGCAGGAGGCGCTGAAACAGAGCGGCGACCTGAAGGACCGCTTCGCCATTCTCGATCTGTTGCAGGAGAATGGTGGCAGCATGGATCTGCGCGACAGTATCGCCGACTTTCGCAACAAGGTCGGCATGCAGAATCTCAAGTATGGCGCTGCCTACGGACCCTGGCTGAAGACCAACCTGAGCAAGACGGTAAAAGTCCGTCAGTTGACGGGCCATCTCTTCAAGCTCGGCAATCCCGTCAGCCTCGACAATCTGACCGAGGACGGGGACACCCAGCAGGCCATCAGCCGCCTGACCCGCGCCTCCGCCGACACAGATCGCCTGCTCGACGATGCCACTGCCGGATTAAAGAAATTTCTCGCCGACAACACCACCGATGCAGAATCAGTGGATGCCGGCTATCAGGCAAAATACAACGACTTCCGTAATGCACTCGCCACCTTTAACGCTGACACAGCGGCCAATCCGATCGGTCCGGTACAGGATGCCTATCAGGCGCTGTTCGACTACATCTACATCCTGGTGAACGCCATGCTGGATGAGGTCGCCAAGGCCGACACCGATTTCAGCCAGCGCGTGGCGGCAGATCCAGGCGACCCTGATGCCCCCTTCGACCCGGACGGCACCACCTTCCTTACGGACTACGCACAGACGCTGATTAAAAACAGCCTCTTTTACCAGATGCAGACGCTCAACAACTACACCAGAGGCGCCGGTATGTTCATCGCCACAGGCGAGGATGCCGACGCAGACGGCAATGTCGACGAGCATGAAGACTACTTCGCAGCCCACAGTGCCGGGATGACGGCTGCCGCATGGACGCAGGGCGGAGACAACGCCTTTACCAAAGCCGATCTGCCGGCCTTTGAACTCACCTCCATCTATCCGGAAGGTGCCGCCGGGCCGGCTGTCGATGAGGATGCGAATAAAAAGCGCGCGAAAAATATGGAGAGCGGCGCACGCCTGGTGAGTAAAGTATTCAAATCGGTGGATGAAGCGGTTGCCGGCATCAAGGCCGAGACCCGCGCCCTGGAAAACAGCTATCACGAAACCCTGGTTGACGGTTTTCCGCTACTGCGCAACCTGATCAACCGGGTCTCCAATGCGGTTACCGAGCTACCCCCAAGCGCAGCTATCGCCGGTGCCTATGCGGCAGTGGATGCCAGCCGCGGTGTACACAAGGCCCCTGCCAATGTCAGCCTCTCCAGCGTCAAGGGCGTCTCCGAAGTCGTCACCCATGCGGAGCAGGCCGACTACAACGTGGACACAGTAGCCGGAAAATCGGTCAACATCATCCGCCCCTTCATCGGCAAGGGCATCCTGGTCTGGGGTGCCCGCACCCTCGACGGCAACAGCAACGAGTGGCGTTACGTCAATGTGCGGCGCTTCTTCAACATGGTCGAGGAGTCGGTCAAGAAGGCCTCATCCCGTTTCGTCTTTGAACCCAACGACAAGAACACCTGGGTCAAGGTCAGGGGCATGATCGAGAACTTTCTGTTGATTCAGTGGCGCAATGGCGCCCTCGCCGGTGCGGTGCCAGACGATGCCTTCTTCGTCAACGTGGGCCTGGGACAGACCATGACGGCGCAGGATATCAATGAAGGCAAATTGATCGTTGAGATCGGCATGGCCGCGGTTCGGCCCGCAGAGTTCATCATCCTGCGTTTCTCCCACAAGATGCAGGTCTCCTGATAAATGATTTTTTACAGGGAAACAGAGATGCGCAGGCCTGCAGTCTGCGTCCGCTAACGGATACGAGGTACAGTCATGGCAAATTATCCTCTCGCAAAATTCCACTTCGTGGTCGAGTGGGGCGGTTCCAGCGTCGGTTTCAGCGAGGTCTCCGGCCTTGAGGTCGAGACAGAGATGATCGAATACCGGCACGGCATGAGTCCTGAGTTCAGCAAGATCCGCATGCCGGGTCTGAAGAAGTACAGCAACATCACCCTGAAAAGAGGCACCTTCGCCAGTGACAACGAGTTCTTCAACTGGTGGAAGGATACCGCCAAGCTACAGACCGTGGAGCGTCGGGATCTGGTGATCAGCCTGCTCAACGAAAACCATGAACCGGTGGTGGTGTGGAAGGTAAAGAATGCCTGGCCATCCAAGGTGACGGCCACCGATCTGAAGGCTGACGGCAACGAAGTGGCGATCGAAACCATGGAGCTTGTCCACGAAGGTCTGGTGATCGAGAACGAGTAATCCGGGACAGATCAATATGTCGGAGTACGACTTCTATCCAGGGTTCCACTTCCAGGTCGAATTCATTAGTGCTGATTTCGGCACTAATGACAGCCGCTTCCAAACCATCGGTGGCCTGGAGGTCAGCATGGAGACGGAGACCATCAAAGAGGGCGGTGAAAACCGCTTCGAGTACATCCTGCCTACCAAGACCAGCTACGGCACGCTGAGTCTGAAACGGGGCATGATGCGTAACTCCGATCTCATCGACTGGTGCAACCGGACCATGCAGACCCTGGAGATCAAACCGGTCGACATACTGATCACCCTGCTCAACGAAAAACACGAACCGGTGATGAGTTGGAACATTTTCCACGCCTGGCCGAAGAAGTGGTCCGTCTCGGATTTCAACGCTATGAACAATGAACTGACCATCGAGACACTGGATCTCCAGTATCTCTACTTTACGAGAGACTAGTGCTCTATCGACGTAATAATTGCGGATTCGACCAGGATGTAGGATGCGCTGTGCGCACCATGATTAGTGCACATACCGTGATTACGGCTTGTTTTAGTGCGCATGGCGCACCCTACAAAATCCTAATTTTATTTATTGAGGGAGCACTGAGCATGCCGGTAGAGATCAGAGAGCTGGTAATTCGTGCCGAAGTCGGCGGACAGGAGCCGCGCCGCGAGGGCAGCAGTAACGATACCCGGCCAGCCCCCGAAGATAAGGAGGCTCTGATCGCCGAGTGCATCGAACGGATCATGCAAATACTGCAGGAGCGGGAGGAGCGATAGCGTGGGACAACTGGAAAAAATGCGTCTCATCGCCTATAGCGATCCGCAATTCTCGGAAGAGGTGGCGGACGGCACCTTTGTGGTGCAGATCAACCCGGAGAGCTACTCATTCAAATACAAGATCGAGCGCGACGAGCAGCAAGCCTCGGGCACCAGTGCCACTCCCCCCCGTTTCAACAAGATTCTGCCGGAGGAGATGGATTTTGAGTTTCTCTTCGACAGTACCGGAGCCATTCCGAGCAGCCTCTCTGAGTCTTTCAGCAACCGTTACCTGAAGGGCGACGGCGTGGTCGATGCGATTGAGCACTTCAAGGAGGTGGTACTCAACTACGACGGCGACTCCCACCAACCTCGCCACATCAAACTCAGCTGGGGCACCCTGCTCTTCAAGGGAAGTCTCAGCGAGATGGAGATCACCTTCAAGTTGTTCAAACCCGACGGCACGCCGATCCGCGCCGTGGCAAGGGCAAAGTTCAAAGGTTTCGTGGAGGACGACCTGCGGGCCGCCCGGGAGAATGCCCAATCCCCCGACCTCACCCATCTGCGCATCGTTCGTGACGGCGACACTCTGCCCCGCCTCTGCCATGAAATCTACGGGGATTCCAGCCTCTACCTGGAGGTTGCCGGTGCCAACAACCTGGTCGACTTCCGGCAACTGCAGACCGGCCAGCGTCTGCGATTCCCGAAGCTGGAGAGATAACCGATGCCCCGCGAACGACAACTGCCTCTGCCCCCCGCATCGGACCTGGTCACCACTACCGTAAAGGCGGGCGGTGAGGTTTTGCCGCGTCAATTTCAGGTGCTCTCCATCCTGGTCAGCAGCGAGATCAACCGCATCCCCACGGCGCGCATCACCCTGGCTGATGGCGATCCGGCCAGCGAGACTTTCGCCATCAGTGAGTCAGAACACTTTGTTCCCGGCCAGACCATCGAGATCCAGCTCGGCTACCGTGCCGAACAGGAGAGCGTATTCCAGGGGATCGTGGTGAAACATTCGATCCGCGGTCGCACCAACGGCGGCAGCAATCTGATCCTGGAGTGCCGTGATACCGCCATCCGCATGACCCTGGAACGGCACAGCCGCTATTTCGATGAGATGAGCGACAGTGATGTTGCCGCCGAGTTACTGCAGGAGAACGACATCGAGTCCAATGTCGAGACCACCAGCATCACCCATCCCCATCTTGTGCAGTATCAGGCCACCGACTGGGATTTTCTGCTCAGCCGCATGGAGGCCAACGGCCTGCTCTGCACGCTTGAAGCGGGAACTCTCACCGCCACAAAACCTGCGCTGACAGGTTCCCCCGAGACCGGGCTCCTTTTCGGCGCCACATTGCTGGATTTCGATGCGGAGATCGACGCCCGCGAACAGGCCACCGAGGTCACAGCCACAGGCTGGGACGCCGCCGGCCAGGAGCGCCTTGAGGTCACCAGCGCATCGACCAGTTTCACCGAACCCGGCAACCTCAGCGGCGATGAATTGGCCGGCGTCCTTGAGCAGGGCCGCCACAATGAACACAGCGGCGCCGTGAGTCAGGAAGAGCTGCAGGCCTTCAGCGACGCCCGTCTGCTGCGCCACCGGCTGGCCAAGATCCGGGGCCGGGCAAGCTGCCAGGGACATGCCCAGGTGAAACCCGCAGCCCTCATAGACCTGCAGGGATTGGGGGCAAGATTCAACGGCCCGGTCTTTGTCTCCGGGGTACGCCACCGGGTGAGTGAAGGCAGCTGGATCACCGACTTCCAGTTCGGTCTCGACAGCCGTGCCTTCAGCCAAGCCTTCGAAATGGATGCCCCTGCCGCGGCAGGACTGACGCCCGCAGTCAGCGGACTGCAGATCGGCGTGGTCTCACAAATCGCGGATGACCCCCTCGGTGAGCACCGTATTCAGGTGCGACTGCCGGTCATGGACGGCCAGGCAAACGGCGTCTGGGCACGTCAGGCCACCCTGGATGCGGGTGAGAGCCGCGGCACCTTTTTTCGACCGGAAGTCGATGATGAGGTTCTGGTGGGTTTTCTCAACGACGACCCGAGACACCCGGTGATCCTCGGCATGCTCCACTCCAGCGCCAAGCCCCCCCCGGAAGAGGCAGAGGAGGAGAACAAACTCAAGGGCTACCACTCGCGAGAGGGATTGAAACTGGTCTTTGACGACGACAAAAAGTCGATCCTGCTGGAGACCCCGAACGGCAACAAAATTTTCATTGATGATGAAAACGGCGTTATCGAGATCGTCGATGAAAGCGACAACAAAACAACCTTCAGCAGCGACGGCATCCTGCTCGAATCCGCCAGTGATATTCAGATCAAGGCCTCCGGTGACATCAACCTCGAGGGTACAAACATCAATATCAAGGCCAGTGCGGCACTCAAGGCCGAAGGCAGTGCCAGCGCCGAACTGAGCAGCAGTGGAACCGCTACAGTGAAGGGTTCAATGGTCATGATCAACTGAGGTATGTAGGTTGGGTTAGCGCAGCGTAACCCAACAAAATCAAAAACCCGTCGGGTTACGCTGCGCTAACCCGACCTACGTTGAGGCGAAGTTACCCAATGCCCCCAGCCGCAAGAGTCAGTGATATGCACGTCTGTCCCCTGGTGACCGGGACCGTGCCCCATGTCGGCGGCCCCATCCTGCCGGCGGGGGCGCCCACCGTAATGATCGTGGGTATGCCGGCAGCACGGGTGGGAGACATGGCAGTTTGCGTTGGACCGCCGGACACCATCGCCGCAGGCTCGGCCACGGTGTTTATCGGCGGCGCTCCAGCGGCTCGTCAGGGTGACTCCACCGCCCACGGCGGCAGCATCGTGCTGGGCGCGCCAACAGTGATGATCGGATAGGACGCACATAATGGACGACGACAGGGATTTTCTGGGCAGAGGCTGGGGCTTCCCACCCACCTTCGGGGAGGGCGGCAAGACCCTGCACATGCTGAGTGACGAGGCAGACATCGAGAGCAGTCTAGAAGTCCTGCTCTCCACACGTCCCGGTGAACGGCTGCTGCGTCCCGATTTTGGCTGCAATCTGGATCGTATGCTCTTCGAGCCTCTCGATACCGGCCTTAAAACCTTTATGACCGATCTGATCGCAACGGCAATCCTCTACCACGAACCCCGCATCGATGTGGAGCGCATCTCGCTTGCGGGCTCCGATGATAACGAAGGGCTGGTGTTGATCGAAATCGAGTTCCGTATCCGCGCCACCAATGCCCGCCGCAACATGGTCTATCCCTTCTACAAGCAGGAGGGGACTGACCTGCGATGAAGAGTCCGTTCCAGAAACCCTATCCCCTGGAGCATCAGGGCACCAGCCAGTCGGAACGGCAGGCCCCGGCGCTGCCGCCGCACAAGTTGGCCATCGATGGCCGGGACCGCGATCAGCTCATCGCCTTCGGTCGCCGCCTCGCGGCGCATATCCGTTTCGCCACCCCTTTCGGTGATGAGGGTAACTGGTCGCCGCTCTTCGAATTACTGGAAAATCCTGACAGCCTTGCTGAGCAACACGATGCGCCACCTCAGGCGGCGCTCTTTCTGGCTTTCATCAAACTCTTCGAAAAGGCTCAGGGCGAATTGAATCGTCTGAGTAAAAGCCACCTCGATTACTACTACCGGGAACTGTTGCAACTTGCCCCCAAGCCAGCGCAGGCCGACCATGTCAATCTGCTCTTCGAGGCCAGACCCAAACGGGATCAGGTATCAGTGGCTGCAGGCACTGTGTTCACAGCGGGGGATCTGCGCTACGCCACGGACCGTAATGTCTGGATCAACCGCACAACCATCGAACACCTCTGCTCGCTCTATCGGGAGCCGGCATCCGGCCAGCTCCACTTCGCACTGCAGAGCAACTCACTGGACGGCCTGGGGGCCGCACTGCCCAAAGAGCAGCCCGCCTGGCCTGCCTTCGGCCACACCGGCATACCCAAAGCCACAGTGGGATTTGCCTTGGCCTCTCCCCTTTTACAGCTCAGTTCCGGCAAGCGGACGATCACCGCCTCACTCCGGCTGGCGCTCGGCGATGAAGATCCGCCTCTCAACGAAGCGGCCAAGTCACTGCTGATTGAATTCAGTGGCGAAAAAGGCTGGCTGGGACCCTTCTCTGCGCAAAGTGTGGAGATCACCGAATCCAGCGACAACTGGCTGTTGCAGTTCGTGGTGGTACTGGACGCAGATACGGAGGCGGTAACCGCCTACGATGCAGAAGTTCTCGACGGCGGATTCGTCACCACTCTGCCGTTGATGAAAATCAGTGTCAGCCCCGATACTCCTGCACTGCGGGAGTGGCTCGAACAGCACGATCTCGTCGACATGCAACTCCAGACAAAGGTGGAAAATGCCGGAGAACTGGTGGCGGAAAATGATCTGGGAAGACTCGATACCGGCAAGCCATTCCTGCCTTTTGGGCCACAGCCCAAAACCGGCAGTACTTTTGCCGTCGCCAGTCCAGAGATGCTCAACAAGCAGGTGACGAGTTTCTCCCTGAACCTCAACTGGAAGGGTGTCCCGGCAAAGCGGCTGTCTGACCACTACAGCGCCTACCGTTTCAATAGCAGCGGGCAACCTTGTGGGACGGATGACTGCATACAGCAGATCAACAGCAATAATGCCTTCAGTGCGCAGATGATCCTGGAGCGGGAAGACAGCAGCCGTATCGAGCGCAAAGTAAAACTCTTCGACAGCTCCGATGCAGCCCAGCCACAGACCCTCACCAGCGATGAGCCACCCGCCAGGCTCATCCCGCTGACTGGGCTAAACTATTTCTACATGCCGCTTCAGACCCGCAGCTCCTTCAGTGCCCTTCCGTGGGCCGGTTTCAATATGATCAGCAGCTTCTCGCTGCTACCACTGAACCTGATTGCCAGGAAAGCAGCAACGCCCTTTATCAAAGAGTTGCAGGGCGTCAACCGTCCCGGTTATATCAAACTGCGCCTCGAGCGGGATTTTCTGCACCAGGACTACCCCATCGTGCTGGCGAAAAGCATGGCACAGGATTCCGGGATGGCCATCCCCAACCCACCCTATACCCCGGAACTGGAATCGGTCCAACTCACCTACGAGGCACAAACCGGCTGGGTCGATCCAACCGATGAAAATGCTGCCGCCTATATCGGCGCCGAGATCCGGCTCTACCAGACCACCCCGTTCGGGCAGCGGGAGGTTCACGGCTTTCTGAAATCACAACTCGACGACACCATCGAAGATAAGATTCGTCTGTTGCCGGACTCAAGTCCGGAAGGACAACTCTTTCTCGGCCTCAAGGAGCAGCCGGACGCCGCCTTTCTGGATCTGCTGATTCAGGTGGACGAGGGCAGCGCAAACCCGGAAAAAAATATCGAAACTGTAATCTGGAGTCTGCTGGAGTCAGATCACTGGCGTGACCTGACAGAGGAGGAGATCCTCTTTGATGAAAGCAACGGCCTGCTCACCTCCGGCATTCTGCGGATCAATATCCCCGCCAATTCCCTCCAGACAAACCATTGGATGCCTGACGGCCTGACCTGGCTGCGAGCCAGGGTGGAAAACAACAGCGATGCAGTCTGTCACCTGATCGACCTGCACCCACAGGCAGCCTCTGCACACCTGCTGGATGTTGGGAAAAATCCTCCACATCTGACTTCATCGCTGCCACCGAAATCGATCGGCAAACCGGTAAAACCTCTGAACGGCATCAAAGGGGCCACCCAACCCTATGCTTCGATCTGCGGCCAGGCGAAGGAGAGCGACCAAACCTTCTATACCCGGGTCAGTGAACGCCTGCGCCACAAACAGCGGGCAGTCACACTCTGGGACTATGAGCGATTGGTACTACAGGCATTTCCTGAACTCTATCGGGTAAAATGCCTGCCCCACCTACCGGACCCAGGACATGTCTCTCTGGTGGTCATTCCCGACATCCATCAGCGCAAGGCCTACGACCCGCTGCAGCCTCGTATCGACAAGGACACTGAAAGCAGAATCGACAAACTGCTGGCGGCACTCAACAGCCCCTTTGCCAGCGCCAAGGTTTTTAATCCGGACTACGAGAAAATTCGTCTCGACATCACGGTCGCTTTCAAACCGGATTACCCGTTTGGCGCTGCCAGCCAGATACTACAGAAAGCGCTGCAGCAATATATTGCGCCCTGGACTGGCGACGCAACGACGATGCCCGCGTTCGGCGGTCGCATCCACAAAAGCATGCTGCTGGCCTTCATTATGGACCAGCCCTCCGTCGACTATGTGCAGCAACTGAAGCTCTACCATCTAATCACCGAAGAGACTCCCGAGATCGACCGGGATGAAGTGGTTTCACAGAATCCGAAGGCGATACTGACCAGCCATCACCAACACACCATCCGCGATGCAGCCAGCGGGGGAAGCGCATGAAAGAGTCCCTCACCATTCGCCGCGATCCGAACAGGGCAGAAGCACTCGATTATGCCCAGCTGCGCCAATCAGGCCTGGAGCATATCGAGGCGCTGAGCCACGACTTGTGGACCGACTACAATGCCCACGACCCTGGCATCACCATCCTGGAACTGCTCTGCTACGCCATCACTGATCTGAGCTACCGCACCCGCCTGCCGATGGCCGATCTGCTGGCAGTCCCGGCTGATGCCGACGCTGAAACACAGCGGAGACATCAGGCCCTGCAACAGCACAGCACCCTGCTCTCTGCATTGGAGATCCTGCCCACAGAACCTGTCACCGCCCTCGACCTGCGCAAACTGATCATCGACCAGGTGCCGATGGTGCGCAATATCTGGATCGAGCAGGACAACAGCGTCAATTACTTCGTTGACTGCAGCAAAGGCACCCAGTCGATAATTGCGCCACCGGAGGATCACAACCAAACCGAGTACAGACTCAACGGCCTCTACCGGCTGCGCGTGGAACCTCACGACCGCATCACCAAGAAACTGACAAAACAGGTCACCACCGACGTCGCCAAAGTCTTCCACCAGCACCGCAACCTTTGCGAAGACCTGGCAGGGATCGATCTGATCCGCGAGCAGGCTATCCGGGTCTGCGCCGACATCGAACTGACCGAAGAGGCCGATATCGATCTGACCTGCGCCCGCATCATCCACGCCATGCAACAGCGCCTGTCACCGCCGCTTCCCCGCTACACCCTGCAGCAGTTGCTGAAAAAGGGTTTGGCGCCGGATGAGATATTCTCCGGCCCACAACTCGACCACGGCTTCCTGCTGGATGAAGATCTGCAACAGGCCGAGTTGCCGACCCAGGTCAATGCCGCCGACCTTATCGATGCAATCGTAAAAACAGAGGGCGTGACGGCAGTACGTAAGCTGGTCCTGCAATCGGGCGCAGCCACCAACACATCCGGCGATCCCTGGAACATCGAACTGGAGAGTAACCGCAGACCGGTTTTCGATATCGAACAGAGCGCCCTGCACTTCTTCAAGGACCTGTTGCCCTACCGGGTGGATCCGGACGAAGTCGCAAAGGCACTGCAGCAGCTACAGCTAGAGGCCCGGCAACAGAGGGCCACAACCAGTGATCTGCCGACCCCGGACAGCCGTTCCGTCGCGGTAGAGAGCTATCTCTCCATCCAACACGAACTGCCACCGGCTTACGGCGTCGAGCCCACCGGACTGCCGAGTCACGCCACCAGGAGCCGGCGCAGCCAGGCCCGGCAGCTACAGGGATTTCTCCTGCTCTTCGATCAGCTATTGGCCAACTATCTCACTCAGTTGCGCCAGATCGGCAGCCTCTTCTCCGCCGACCCTGCGCTGCGCTACACCTACTTTTCCCAGGTAGTCCCCGGCGTCGGCGAGGTGAGTGAACTGGTCGATCCCAAGAGCCACGGCGACTATGCGACATTGCTGGATGCGCTGGACCGGCAGTCAGAGCCGGACAGCAGACGCCGCAACCAGTTCCTCGATCATCTGCTGGCCCGTTTTGGTGAACGATTTACTGAATACGCCCTGCAGATGCAGCGCCTGCGGTTGGAGAACAACGGCCTGCGGCTGATCCAGGAGAAGGCGCGTTTCCTGCAGGAGTATGCGCTGTTGAGCCGCCGGCGCGGCAACGCTTTTGACATCACCGAGCGGGATCAGATCTGGGACAGCTGCACGAATATCCCCGGGATACAGCATCGGGTGGGACGCCTGCTCGGCTTCCGCAGCATCCGCCGCCGCAATCTGGCCCTGCTCGACACCGACCTCTACGAACAGATCGATCAGGATACCGACAACGACTTCCGCTTCCGCATAAAGGACAACCTGAGCAACAAGATCCTGCTCAGCAGCAGCACCAAATACAAGACGCTGGAAGATGCCGTCAGAGAGCTTCGCATCGCCCTGGACTTCGGCAGATTCGAAGAGTCTTACCAGCCAGAGACCGCAAAAAACGGTCGCCACTATTTCAATCTGGTGGATGATAAACAGGAGATCATCGCACGGCGTATCGAGTATTTCGACACAACAGATTCACGGGATGCCGCCCTTGCCGGAACAAGGGAGGCGATCAACCGGGTCTACGACGCCGAAGGAATGCACATCATCGAAAACCTGCTGTTGCGCCCGCGAAAATTCAGAACAGCGGCTGATTCGGCCCTGGTCGGGGACAACTTCATCTCCGTCTGCCCCGACAGCGATTGCGGGACAGCGGGAGAGCCGATCGACCCCTACTCCTGCCAGGTCCATGTTTTAGTCCCGGCCTATGCGCCGCGCATGCACGATATCGACTTCCGCCATTTCGTCGAGCGCACCATTCGCATGGAGATGCCTGCCCACATCCTGCCGCGCATCTGTTTCGTGGACGCCGAACAGATGGCCAATTTCGAAGAGCATTACCACGCCTGGCTCGACTATCGGGCACGCCACCCCGCCGGAGAGGTGAAAAGCAGCCGGCATCTGAACAGATTAATCACAGTCCTGCAGCAGGTACACAGCGTCTACCCGACCGGTGAACTGCACGACTGCCAGGAAGATGAGGGTGAAAGGCCGATCCTCCTGAACCGGACCCATCTGGGCAATGAACCAGGGAACTAGCTACAGGTAGCTGCCATGAACGACAAAATCGAACTCACCTCATTGAATGAACCTGTGCCGGACTTCGACTACTTTGCCGACAACCAGGTACTCACCGCCGGCCAACTCAACCGGGCAGTCGATTTTCTCGATGGCCAGCATCGACTCACCCGTGCCCGTTTGCTGGGCCGGGGTATTGTCTGTGGACTCACATTCCAGGCCACGGCAAACCGGGTGGCGCTTGAAGCGGGAGTCGGTGTTACCAGCGAGGGGGATCTGCTGCAAATAACCGAGACACAAGGCTTTACCCACTATCGGATCTTCACGGACGATTCAGCGAAATACCCGCCCTTCCACGCCAGAAGGATCGTCAGGAAAAAAGCCGTGGTAGGCGGCAGTCGACTGCTGGTGCAACCGCGTCTGGAAGTTCAGCCACTCAGACCCGGCATCCAACCGATCGAATCGATTCTGGATATTCAGCCGCTCAGGCCCGGCAGCCAACTGATCGAACTGCTGCAGGATGGAAGTGAAACGGATGCACAACCACTGAGCCTGACAAAGGCTCAGCTCGCGCAACGGGTATTGGTGCTCTATCAGGAGACCTATATCAAGGAGAACGATCTCTGTAACGCCAGTGACTGCGACAACCGTGGCCCGACCCGCACTGCCAATCTTAAACTTCTGCTGGCGCCTAAAGAGCTGCTGCCGAAGCTCCCGCTGACACCGAAGGATGAGTATCTGACAATGAATGAGGTGGACGCCCCCCGCCTCGATCTCGATGTCGGCACAATCAATCAATACGACGGCAACAACGGTCTGGCCAAGCGTTATATCACCGCCATCACCAAGATGAAGCTCGATCTGGGCAAGGCGTTTGACGACGCACCCACCAATGGCCTGTTCACCTCGACCATGCAGCAACTCTACAGCAGCGGCAAGTGGAGTCTGCGCCTGAACCAGGCACGTTTCCAGGTCACCACCAACAGCCAGGGCATCCAGTACGTCTACAGCTTCTTCAAGGATCTGATCGAAGCCTATCACGAGTGCAGAGAGGCGCTGTTCGAACTGGACGACAACTGCATGGGCAGTCCCGCCAGTTTCTCCAAACACCTGGTACTTGGCCTGGCCCACAAGGGGGGGGTTGTGGATGATGCCTATCGCTACCGCTTCCAGGCAACCCCGATACTGCGCGCCGAAGATGAAAAAAAGAGACGGTTTATGTTTCTGATGCGCCGCATGGACGCCATGCTGCGCCACTTCAAAAAACCATCTGGAGAGATCCGTCTCTCCCCCTCCCGCAAAACCATTGCCCCGCTGGGAGAGCGTGCCATCCCCGCCTATTTCGACACCAACAGCCAACCCCGTATCAACGAACTATGGAGCTTTGATCTGAGCCGCAAACAACGCAGCGACCGGATCCCCGGTTATGGCATGAGCGACTACAGCAGCCACACCCACGACTCGTTCTACCGCCAATCCATCGATGACTACGACTTCATCCGCATCGAGGGCCATCAGGGCAGGAAGGTCAATGATGTACAGACAGAGTTGGAAACCATGGCCCGCAGACACAACCTGGCCTTCAAGGTGGAGGCGATCCAACTGGAAGATGCCGACCCGATATTCTTCCGTCCGTTTCACTTTCCCGACATCGATATCCTGTTCAATCTGCAGAAGGCGGATATCCGCCACACCCTTAAACGGGCGGGGCAGTTCGGTACCGATCTGCAACAGACTGTTTTGCAGGACAGCCGTGTCGATGAACTGGAGCCGACCACTCCCAAAGCACTTTTCTCCGCGCCCCGGCAGAGGGCAGGCCAGTTGCAGCTAAAGGTCGCGGAGGCCATCCCTTTCATGCCGAAAAAACTGGTGGATGCAGAGTTCAACAAAGCGAAGGTCACGGCATTTCACGAAAAAGTGAACATCTGCGCTGTTCAGGCCAAAGCGGTGAGTACCGACATCAAAAAGGTCGCCCGGCCGATCCTGCCCACGCCAGCAGGATCACTGCTGGATGGAAGCAAATTTCTCAACCTCGAAAAGCTTCTGGATCTTTGGGAAAGACGCAAAAAGAAGGTGAGAAAGGAGTCGATCTTCGATCGTTTCCTGAAACACCATCCGGGGCTGGAACATCAGGGCGGCGTACCCAGAGGCGGAACATTCGTGCTGGTCTACGATGCATCCGGCAGTCGGGTGCTGGCGGATTTCTGTCTGCCCTATTACAGCTACTTCGATCCATCGATCCTGGAACCCGAGGAGGAGACGGCACCGGAATTTGACCTCCCGGTCTTCAAGCCACCGGTCTGGTGGATAGACAAGATAGACATGCCCATCTTCACCATCCAGGGCATTCAGCTCAAGGACACGCTGAACCTGGTGGATACACGGATAACCACCACCAAGGAAGATCTTCAAATGGAGATTTCCTACCAAACCCAGATCATCGAATCTCAGTTCACCGGTTTTAATGTCGGCAGTGGTTTCTACGCCGCTGCACAAACCCCTGATTACGGTTCGTGGGGGCAGACGCCCGGAATTGCAGGACAATATGGTTTCGACCGTGAACAGACGCTGGTGATAGCAGAGATACTCAGGGCGCAAAGAGAGAAAGATGCCATCAAAGAGCGCATGGACAAGGGTCTCGCAGTCAGCGGTGACGAAGACAAATTCATGGAAACGGAACAGCGTATCGCAGAACTGATCGTAAAGGCTTCACAAACTTCCCGGGTCAATGATGCAAACGCCACGCCCACCGCTGCCGACAAGCAGTTCATGAGTAGTGTGCGTGATGCCGCCCTCGATCTGTCGGGTTCTGAATCACGCCAGATGGTCGGCGAGGAATTTGCGACCATTCAAGAGGGTACAGGTACCAGTGAGATGAATGCTATGGTGAAAGGAAAACTGGGCCAGATATCCGGTGCTTTCTAGCCGGATTGAAGACAGGCCATGTCCAGACATCAGGTGCAGAAACAGACCTTCGAAATCCGGGTTCCCCGCCAGGAGGATGCCCGGGGCCTGCAGGATCGCCTCTCCACCTTTGGCAATCACAAGCTGCCACTCATCCTCGATGAGGTTTTTGAGAAACAGGCAGCGGGTACGGAGAGTATCTGGCGCATCGAGCGTCTGGAGATCGACCTCGGCCATCTCTCTGAAAAGGCGCTGGAGTCCCAACTCACAGAGGGCATACGCCTCAAACTGGCAAAAGCGCTTGAAAAATATCGACAGTCACAAGAGAGATCCGGCCAGAAGAGCGACCAGCCAACAGACAGGCTCTCTCTCCAGCAGCGCTCACTTGAAAGCCTGCAATACTATCTGAAACACGGTGTCCTGCCCTGGTGGTCTGAAAAACCGCCGCCCTGGATGGAGTCTCAACATCTGGCGCAACTGCTGCAGAGACCGGACACTTTGATCAAGGCACTCTCAGTCGTGATCAATGGAAGCCCGCCCGCGCTCGAACGGCTAATGCAGCACATTCCGCCTGCATTGATCGCCGGGATCATCGAACATGGGGTCACCGCAGGAGAGACTCAATCCATCCGAAAACTGGCAGCAAAGGCAGCCTGGGAAAGCGGTGAGACTGAGAAGTTGATTTTCCTCATTGCTGTGAACCGTTACCTTTCAGAAAACAGGGAGACAACAGCGGCGATTATCGCCCGGCACTTTTCCCGCCAGGCTCTGCTTGGTCTATATGAAACACTCGTCAGACGAATCGGTAGACGGGCAACAGAGACAACACCTCTCTGGCAGCGGTCACTGGCCGCACTTCTGCAACGGGCAACCGGTAGCCAGAGGGATACCGGCAGACCCAAACCGCCAGTACCTGAAGCAAATATGCGCAGTAAAGCCGGACACAAGCGGACTGAAACCCACGCTGATCCCAAACTTCAGAAACACTCCAAAACCCCTGACAGGTCTGAAGCAGTAGAGTTAATCCAACAGACAGACCCTATCGGCAAGACCATCCGGGAGAGTGGTGACACAGACAAAACCAGCGATACCCAAGTCTATGTCGAGAGCGCAGGAATCATCCTGCTGTCGCCTTTCCTGCTGCCGCTGTTCGAGGACACAGGACTGGTCATCGATAAATCATTTGCTGACGCTCAAGCCCGTCATCGGGCGGTCTATCTGCTGGAGTATCTTGTCTGGGAAGAAAACCACAACGTCGAGTACGATCTGGCACTGGAAAAATGCCTATGCGGCATTCCCACCGAAGAGCCGCTGATTCCATATTCGCCTACCGACAAACAAAAGGGAGAGTGCAGCATACTGCTCAATGCGGTCATCGATCACTGGAAGGCCTTGAAATCCACCAGCCCGGACGGCTTGCGGGAGGCATTTCTGCAACGTGAAGGCCGCCTGGAACCCAACCGGAGCCCTCCCAGACTCAGGGTCAACCCGTTGCCCCAGGATATGTTGCTACAACGCCTGCCATGGAGTTACAGCATCATCAAGCTGCCCTGGATGGATCAACGCCTGCACGTGGAGTGGGGCTGAGGCATGTCGAACCACGCCGACAAACAGCAGCGGTCAAACCGAATCAGTCGGCAGCCCTTCTTTAACCACCAGGGAGCAAAACCGGAAAAAAGCTTTATCTCCACCAATCCGGTGCAGGCAAAACTCAAGGTCAGCAAACCCAACGATCCCCATGAAGTTGAGGCGGAGGCGATGGCGGATCATGTCGTTGCCAGGCTGGCCACTCCCACCTTCTTTCATAGCGACCAGGCTCCCGACAGCCAGCTGAATCGTCAACCGGAAGCAGAGGAGGAAGAAGCACTTCAGACACTCCAACGGCAGCCCGAAGAAGAAGAGGAGGAGTTGCAGACGCTCCGACGGCAGCCCGAAGAAGAAGAGGAGGAGTTGCAGACGCTCCGACGGCAGCCCGAAGAAGAAGAGGAGGAGTTGCAGACGCTCCGACGGCAGCCCGAAGAAGAAGAGGAGGAGCTGCAGACGCTCCGACGGCAGCCCGAAGAGGAAGAGGAGGAGTTGCAGACACAGCCGGAAGAGGATGAAGAGGCCGTGGATCGCACTCCCAAACACTATCGCTACCGGTCCGGCGTGCCGCCACCCTTCCCACGGGCTGCCCGCACTTTCGGCGGGAGTCCCATCCACCGATTCCGTCAGACACCGGCGAAGGTTTACCCATCCGCTGGTTTGGCAGTTAACCGCCAGCGACGTTACCGGTCGCCCAGACGTACCCTGCATCGATCAGCAACGGCTCGTGGCCCACCGGAGCCAGGTCCGGGTTTTCGCTCGCACCTGCAAAACTCAAAGGGTGCCGGACGCCCGATGCCATCGACCCTGCGCCAGCCGATGGAGTCAGCCTTCCAGGCAGACTTCAGCCGTGTGCGTCTGCATACCGGCCAGCGCGCCGCATCGATGAGCGGACAGATCAATGCCCAGGCATTCACCCACGGCAGCCACATCTACTTTGGACAGGGTCATTATGCGCCGGAATCGAGCGCAGGCAAGCATCTGCTCGCCCATGAGCTGACCCACGTCGTGCAGCAGGGCGGTGCTGTGCAGCGTCGTCCGGCTACTCCAGGCATTCAGAGAAAGCCAACACGCTCCGGCGGCAGAATCACCCGTGCACCACCTTCCATCCAGCGTCTGCCCGACTTCATCGGCAGACGGCTCAACAGCTACGCCCGCTACATCCCCGGCTATACCCTGCTTACCGTCCTCATCGGCTATAACCCACTGCTTGGCAGTTCGGTTGCCCGCACACCACGAAATCTGCTGCAAGGTTTCATGGGTCTGGCCTCCGCACTAGGCATCCGGCTCTATGACAAACTGACTGAACTGGGCATCGTCGATGCCGCGTTCAACTGGGTCAATGCACGCTTGCAGGCACTCAGGCTCAATGTAGATCGGGTGGAGCGCCTGATTCAGCAGGCCTACAACCGGATGGAGTTTTTCCGTCTCGACCCCATTGCCTATAACCGGCGCGTGCTGGTCAACACCTTCGCGCCCCTAGTCAGTGACGTCCGCCGTTTCGCCGGGCAGTTGGTCGACAAGGTGGTGGAACTGATCAAGAACGCCCTACTCGGCACCCTGCGCGGTCTCGCCTCGGGACTGCCCGGCTACCGGCTGATAACCATGATCATCGGCAGCGACCCGTTAACCGATGCGCCAGTGATTGCCACCACGGCACAGATCATCGCCGAGTTCCTGACGCTGATCGGCGCTACCCAGGAGCTGGCGAAGATGCGGGAACACGGAGCGCTGGAGCGCACCGCAGCCTGGATCAACCTACAGTTGGCCCTGCTCAATTTCAACATCGCCGAGATCTCCGCACTCTTTACCACTGCCTGGAACAGCTTTTCGATCCAGGATGTATTCAATCCGGTGGCCGCCTTCAACCGCGTACTCAATATCTTCGGCCCCTTCATCAGCCGGGCATTCCGCTTTGCCCGCAATGTTGCCACCACAGTCCTGAGATTCATCAAGGATGCCCTGCTCGACTGGCTTTCACGTCATGCCGGCAGCGTGCCCGGATTCCACCTGTTTACGGTAATCATCGGCCGTAATCCGTTCACACAGCAGCCGGTACCGCGTACTGCCAGCAACTTCATCCGCGGGTTCCTCAGTTTCGTGCCGGGCGGTGAGGAGAAGTTCCGGAATCTGCAACAGTCCGGCGCCATCGAACGGGCCATGGCCTGGCTCAACGTACAGATCACGCGGCTTAATCTGACCTGGGTCATGATCCGTGCGCTCTTCACACAGGCCTGGAACAGCTTTTCCATTACCGACCTGCTCAATCCGGTGGCGGCATTCCAGCGCATCGTCGCGCTGTTCCGGGCACCGGTGCGGCGCATCATCCGCTTTGCAGCAGCCGTGGCGGAGAAGATCCTCGAATTCATCTTTGAAGGGGTGATGGGGGCCGGTGGCGCGCGGGTGCTGGCAATCCTCAAGCGCGGCCGTGACACCTTCATGACCATCATCAACGATCCGGTGGCCTTTATTCGCAACATGATCCAGGCGATGGTGCGGGGCTTCCGTCAGTTTGCGGGCAACATCCTGACCCACCTGCGCAACGGACTGGTGGGTTGGCTGCTGGGGGCACTGGAGGGCGCTGGTCTGCAACTGCCCCAAACCTTCAACCTGCAGGGCATCATCTCCCTAGTGCTGCAGATCCTCGGCATCACCTACGCCCGCATTCGTCCACGACTGGTGCGGCTGCTGGGTGAGGCCAACGTATCACGGCTGGAGACCCTCTTCGGCTTCCTGCGCACTCTGGTCACTGAAGGTCCTGGTGCCGCCTGGCAGCAGATCGTGGAGTTCATCCAGGGCAATCTGCGCGAGATCGTGATGGGGGCCATCCGCAACTGGGTGATCACCCGCGTGGTCACAGCCGCAATCACCCGTCTGGCCACCATGTTCAATCCGGCCGGGGCGGTGATCCAGGCGATCCTGGCTATCTACAACACCATCATGTTCCTCATCGAGAGAATCAACCAGATCATGGCGGTGGTGAACTCCGTGATCGACTCGGTCAGCAACATCGCGGCCGGACGCCTCGATCAGGCAGCCAACTACGTCGAACAGACGATGGCACGCACCATCCCCGTGGTAATCAGTTTCCTCGCCCGTCTGATGGGGCTCGGCGGCATCGCCGGACGCATCCGTTCGATTATCCAACGCATCCAGGCCAGGGTGGACCGCGCCATCGACCGGATGGTGGATTGGATAGCGCGGCAGGGACGGCGACTGCTGGCCGGGGGCCGGGCAGTTGCGGGACGCGCGCGGGCAGCAGTTGCCGGGGTGATCAACTGGCTCGGATTCCGCCGACGATTCAGTGCGGACGGGGCAAGTCACTCGATCTACTTCCAGCGCCAGGGCAGTCAGCAACGGCTGATGATCGCCAGCGTTCCAAGACCCGCCATGCAGTTTCTGAACGAATACAAGGCGGCACGGAACAATCTTTCTGGAACCGGGCAGCAGACCAAATTGCAGAAGTGGAACCAGGCACGCGATCATGTGCAAAACAATATCGTGCCACTGGCAAGAGAGATCCAGCAGGCGCAACGGAACAACGCCACCGCCGCTCAAAAGGAGCAGCTAAGACAACGAATGATGCAGCAGGAGGTTCAGTTGACCAACCTGCTGCGGCAACTGCTCTCCGGTGAGAGAAACTGGGGCAGGGTGAGGGAAAAATACCGGCTCGAAGGGATGGTCGGCACCTATGCCTCCATGCCACGTGCTGTGAGTGACAGGATCACCCCGGATCATCAACCACAGAACACCGTTTTCACCCACGCAGCCTCCTTGCCCTGCTTCAGGACGAGCCTGAATCCGAACTCATCCGGCGCCCAAAACATGCAGCGCCATGCCGCCAGCCGGACCGCCCAGGGATATGCCATTAACCTGCACCACTATCGGCATGTGCGCGGTCGAACCTATGGCCGCTCCCCGACAGGTTTTATCAACAATGTCAGATCTCAGCTGAACAATACCCAGCCCGCCGGCCTGCAACGCAGAATGGTCGTCAATCTGATTCGAGGGGAACTCAATGCCGATGTACAGCAGATCAGACGCGAGGTGGGTTCACCCAGCAACGATTCGATCTGGCGGGATATCTATCAGGAACCCCAATACGGCACCCAGCAGGAGCGTGATCAACTGATTCAGCAGACACGAGGCCAGATCCGGTCGGGACAGGGGCGTATCGCCAACCAGGATCTGGAACGATTCAAACCCTGATAAACAGTGGCTTGTCGGGTTACGCTGCGCTAACCCGACCTACCCACTCAGACAGAGAAAATCCGTAGGTCGGATTAGCGCAGCGTAATCCGACAGCCACCCTTCACTCACGGCCAATACCTTTAAAATCCATGCCACCGCCGCCCCAATCGGCGGGATAGATTCCGGCATCAGCGTAGCGTTGAAAACTGCTGTATGGCCACTCTCTGGCAGCGATTACATATCCATGTTTTACAGGGTTGTAATGGATGTACTCAACGTGCCGGTTGAAGTCGTTCTGGTCACGTAGCACATGTTCCCAGAAGCGGTGCTGCCATATCGCTTGTCTCCGGGCTTCATCCGATGCTGCATACAGATCGTCCCGGTAATGCTTGGTGAACCAGGTCTTTATCAGCCGCCAGCGGGTGGAGAAGTCCTCATCACCAGGTGGCAGCGTCCAGATGCAATGCAGATGATCCGGCATGATCACGATGGCGTCGATATCGAAAGGACGTTTTATTTTTACGTTGCGGAACGCCTCCCGCAGGGTACCCACGTTTTTTCCATCATGGAATAAAGGTCTCCTCTTATCGGTTACCAGGGTAAAGAAGAGAGAGCCTCCGGGGATAAAAGCGCGTCGGTATTCCATGTCGTCATCCTTGACCATTGCGATGCGTATAATTTCGGGTAGGTCGGGTTAGCGCAGCGTAACCCGACACATTGGAGGGTTCCGTCGGGTTACGCTGCGCTAACCCGACCTACGTATAATTACATTCTGTTGATGGACAAACAGGACGGCGCCAGCCGCCACACCAAGATAGTAGAGCAAACCACGATCCGCCAACACACCCACCCAGACCATCAACCCCAGCATTACCAACTGCAGGATGCCGATGATCAGAATATCGTGACGGCCAAACAGGATCGCAGTGGATTTTACGCCGATCTTGAGATCGTCTTCCCGGTCAACCATGGCGTATTGGGTATCGTAGATCAGCGCCCATAACAAGGTGGCGGCGAACAGCACCCAGGCGACCAGGGGCAGAGACTCGCCCACTGCCATGAACGACATCGGCACCGCCCAGCCAAAGGCAGCGCCCAATACCACCTGGGGCAGGTGAGTGTAGCGTTTCATGAAGGGATAGACAGCGGCGAGAATCACCGCTCCCACCGAGAGCAGTTTGGTCTGCCAGTTGAGAAAGAAGAGCAGCAGGAAGGCAATCAGACAGAGAATGACAAATACCCCCAGCGCCTCCTTGGGAGTGACCAGTCCCGCAGCGATCGGCCTTAATCGGGTGCGCTCCACAAGGCCATCGATGTGGCGGTCGGCATAGTCGTTGATGGCGCAGCCGGCAGAACGCATCAGCGCCACACCACAGATAAAAACCAGCACGATCCGCCAGGGGGGCTGGCCATCGCCCGCCACCCAGAGCGCCCAGAGCGTCGGCCAGAGCAGCAGCAGGATGCCGATGGGACGATTGAGACGGATCAGCAGCGCGTATCGACGCAGCCGCTCCTGCCAGGAGACCGGACCGGATTGTAGCGACTCCAGTTTGACTTCTGGCCCACTCATCGACCTTCATCCCGAGGAATATCCGGCAGGAATATCTCATTCACCAACAACGGACGCCCGGCAATATAGAACAGGGTCCGTCGCCCCCAGAGTTCAGCCGGTAGGCGCGCCAGATGCGGGGTGGCTGCGGCAAACAGGGGATGGCGGGGCTGCAACCGGGCAACCTGAGTGATTCCCCGGTGCACATGAGGATCTGAAAACAGCACCGCCCCCAACGGCTTGTCTCCGAGCAGGGTCAGGCGTCTTGCCGGACCCTTAAGACTGGTCGCGGGAATCAGGGTTCTGGCAAAAACCCAAGGGATTTCATCGCAAAGCAGTTCGACCTCCCGCACCAGGGTGGTCTCCCCCCTCCGTAATCTGAGTACCTGTCCCTCGCTGTAGAGCGGCGCTCCCCAACCCTGGTGTAGTACCCGCACCCGGAAGTCACCGGCGCAGGCCTGTATCACCCGCCGCGTCAGGGAACCCTCATCCCGCAACCAGCCGAGCACGTCCTTCGGAACGGACGAAAAGCGCAACCGCTTCCAACTGGACCAGTTGGGTTCCAACACTGACTTTTCCGGAGCCTGTTTCTGCAAGACCTGCGACCTGTAAAAAATGGAGATTATCGCATAGCTTGGACGGTTTTCTCACCAGCTTCGGAAATACGACTGTAAGGTGCGCACGGCACACCCTACCCGCTACCACATCAGGTCGTCGGGCACCTGGTAGTCAGCATAGAGATCATCCTCATCACTGCTCTTCTGCGACTCGTTGATGAGGATGATGCTTGCCTCATCCCTGAGCCGTATCTTCTCTGCCACCACTGCGGGAACCAGCTCATAGGTTTCGCCTAAACGGACGATTGCCAGTAACCCGCGACTCAACTGGTCGTGTTGGGTATCGGTCACGTAGATCTTTTTGATCCTGGTCTTTTCGGTGAAGTTGTAGGGAACCTCGGCCCTGTCCCTTGGCAGGCGATTCATTTCGATCAACTGTTTCACCTGAGCAGCAATCGCCCGTTGCTCTGCCTGCGCTTTCTGCTGACGATTGAGTTCCAGATCCCGTGCGGCTTTTTTCGCCTGGGCCTGTTGTACGCGCAGTTTGTTCTCATCGACGATCTTTTCTTTGCTGTTGCGCTGCTGTTTGCTCTTTTTATGGACGTTTTTTTTCGCCTTGTTCGCCTGCTGTTTGTCCACCAGGCCCGTTTTCAGGAACTGATCCTGCAGTGAATTACCCATCAGATGTTTCCCAAATCGTTAAATGCGGGACAAATCATGCCGCCAATTTGCCTGGTTGTGCAACTCTTGTGAGCAATCATGGTGCGCACAGCGCACCCTACCGATTGAATCGGGGCACCGGTTCCACTGCCCTTATCCCACAAGCGTGTCCATCAGATCTATCATGAACTCAACATCCTCCTCTTCCACCGCTTCCCAGGTCTTGTAACCCAAACTGTCGAGCACACCCTGTCCACGAGCTGTCTGCGGCATCTCCTGTAATCTTTGCAGCAGCACTTCATTCAGATGCTGCATACGCGGACCAACCATCAGGGCGTGGTGAACGACCTGTATCTGGCTCTGTACCAGTGGGCGAAGTTGCCGTCGTGTGATTTTGCTGAGCTCGTAAAATGCTTCAGCCAGGAACAATCCGACCTCACTTTGAACAGAAAGGAGCTCCTTGGCAACCAAGACATAGCTGCTGCAGATGCGGCGTTCTATGTTGTCGGCATTGATATTTGCCGGTTCCAACATGATCATTCCCATCATGTGTACATCGGGATCATCGGTGGAGGCAAGCCGCATCCCCGCTTCCAGCCCCTCCACAGTGCTTGCCGGGTGATCGCCTCGCACCGCAATCACTACCTCATCGGAACGCCCCCCCGGGCGAGCCAGGCAGTGGAAACCCTTTTCCCGAATCAGCATGGAAGCATCGTAGGGATTGGCGAAGATCAAATCGATTGCGTCGTTCCGGATCGCCTGTCGCTGTGATGCGAAATCCTGATAGATATCCAGATGAATCCGGGTATCAAGGGATCGCTGCAACCAGGTGTTAAAGATGTGCCAGCCGGCCAGTGAGGTGGGGGCGAAATCCGGGCTGACGGTAAACTGAAAGGGTTTGTGCTTCATGATGCTTCAAAACAGGGTGGGATAGAGTGCCTCACACTCCTTGATCCTGAGTCGTGAGGGCTTGCGGCGCACCGATGTATAGCCGATGAGCTTGCCGTGGCGCAGGTTCGGGATCACCGTAGCGTAAACCCAGTAGAAACGTCCGTCCTTACGCAGATTTTTTACATAACCCTGCCAGCGGTTACCGGCTTTGATGGTATCCCACAAGCCTTTGAACGCGGCCGGCGGCATATCGGGATGCCGCAGAATATGGTGGGGCGTGCCGAGCAGCTCCGCCTCGGAATAGCCGGACATGTCGACAAAAGACTGGTTGACATGAGTGATGACGCCATCCGGATCCGTACGCGAAACAATCAGGCGTCCATCAGGATAGGGCTCCTCGACATCGACGACCGGCACGTTGCGGGAACTGCCATCAAAAAAGTGCAGGTTAAAAGTGCGGCCGCCGCCCTGGGGGGCTTCCAGGTTTTGACTATTCATAACCCAAGGTACCTTGCATGCTCAGGTTCTCACAAATCACAAAGAGACTGACGGGCATTCTCACTACCCAAACTTTTACCGTCAATCATTAGTCCATAAATAAAACAGGTATTTGCAATAAGTTACAAACGCACATGGACGACCAGCGGATCAGCCCAGCAGCGCAACTGTTTTGACCTGCACATAGACCGTTTTTCCTGGTTCGAGGGCAAGAATAGTTGCTGACTTGCGGGTGATGCGGGAGAGAATCGGCACGCCCCCGGCATCCAGCCGTACCATCAACTGGGCAGGATTTTCATCGGCCAGGGTTTCGACCTTTGCCGGAAAGATATTCAGGATGCTGGTACCCTCTTGCCGTTCGAGGCTCAGACTGACATCCCGGGCAAGCAGGCGCAGCCGCGCCGGCTGCCCCACCGGCAGATCCTTTCTCGCCACGGTGAAACGGCCACCGGGAAACTCAAGGTGGGTGAGATGGAACGTCTCGTCATGCTCTGCGACTGTCGCCTCGACGATCGCCTCTGCCTCGTCCCCATGCGCAAGCGGCAGGTCAACACGGGTCAACATCTCACCAATCGGACCGGAGGCCCTCACCCGGCCCTGCTCCAACAGCACCAGTTGATCGGCGAGCCGTGCCACCTCATCCGGCGCATGACTGACGTAGAGTACCGGGATCGACAGCTCTTCATGCAGCCGTTCGAGAAAGGGCAGGATCTCTGTCTTGCTCTGTCGGTCAAGCGCCGCCAGTGGCTCATCCATCAACAGCAGACGGGGACTGGTGAGCAGCGCCCGGGCAATGGCCACCCGCTGGCGTTCGCCCCCGGAGAGTCCTTGGGGACGGCGGGCCAACAGGGGACCGATACCAAGCAGGGTGACCGCCCGGTTGAAATCGACCCGCCGTGCCTCCGGCGGGAGCCGTTTGTAGCCATACTCAAGATTCCCCCGCACCGAAAGGTGGGGGAAAAGGCTCGCCTCCTGAAAGACATAACCCAGGGGCCGCTGATGGGGGGGCAAAAAACGCTCACCATCCTGCCAGACCTCTCCGGCTATCTTCAGATAGCCCCTGGCCGGCTGCTCAAGACCTGCAATGGCCCGCAACAGGGTCGTCTTTCCGCAGCCAGAGGCCCCAAAGATTGCGCTAATTCCCTGCGCGGGCACCATAAAATCAGCGTCCAGGGTAAAGTCGCCCCGTTCGATCAGAAAGCGCGCTTCGATCGTCACGGTCACACCACCTTGAAGCGGCGATTCAGGACATACACCGCCAACAGCAACAGAAAGGAGAGCAGCAGCAGGCCTCCGGCCAGCCAGTGGGCATGGCCATACTCCAGCGCCTCGACATGATCATAGATCGCAATGGAGAGCACCTGGGTCTCGCCGGGGATGTTTCCGCCGATCATCAACACCACGCCGAACTCGCCTACAGTATGGGCAAAACCGAGTACCGCCGCAGTGAGGAAACCGGGACGGGCAAGCGGCACCGCAACCGTGAAGAACCGATCCAGGGGTGAGGCGCCAAGGGTAGCGGCGACCTCCATCGGCCTGCGTCCAATGGCAGCAAACGCCCCCTGCAGGGGCTGCACCACAAAAGGGAGTGAGTAAAAAACAGAACCGATCACCAGCCCGGCAAAGGTGAAAGCGAGTGGCTCCCCCCCCAGCGTCATCATCAGACCACCCACCGGTCCGTTGGGTCCCAAAGCCACCAGCAGATAGAATCCCAGCACCGTTGGTGGCAACACCAGCGGCAGCGCCACCACAGCCTCCACCACCGCTTTGAAACGCCGCTGGGTTCTGGACAACCACCAGGCGAGCGGCGTACCGAGCAACAGCAAAATCACCAGGGTCAGCCCCGCCAATCGCAGCGTTATCCAGAGTGCAGTGAGATCGCCCTCATCCAACATCAGCCATCGCTCTCTGTTCCATAACCATAGCCTCTGATGATTGCCAGCGCCTCATCTCCCCTGACGAATTCCAGCAAGGCTCTGGCAGCAGGCCTGTCCCGCAGCAATACCGCCTGTTGTTCGATGGGCCGATAGAGCGACTGTGGCACCTCCCAGAGCGATCCGGAAGGCTCGCTATGCGGCTGTTTTATCTGGGAGTAGGCAACGAATCCCAGTTCTGCATTGCCACTCTTCACGAATTGAAAGGTCTGGCCGATGTTCTCACCCCGCACCATACGCCCGCGCAGCTTTTTCCACAGACCACGGGTCTGCAGCACCTCCTTTGCCGCTCTGCCGTAGGGGGCAAGCTTCGGATTTGCGGCAGCAAGGAAACGAAAATCACCTTGCTCAAGTACCAGCCCTTGCTTATCCACAAAACCCGCTTTGGGACTCCATAATACGACCCGCCCGACGGCATAGGTGAAACGGCTGCCGGAAATAATCAGACCTGATTCATCCAGCAGTTTGGGGCGACGGGTATCCGCTGCAAAATAAAGGTCAAAAGGAGCGCCGTTGCGGATCTGCGCATAGTGCTTGCCGGTGGAACCCACACTCAGGATCACCTTGTGACCGGATTGGACCTCGAACCGCTGAGCGATCTCCTTGATGGTCCCACTGAAGTTCGAGGCGACCGCCACCCGGATCTCATCTGCCTGGGCGCCAATCGATGACAGACTCAGCGCCAAAATCAGTAACAGTAGCCGAATGGTTGATCTTGGGATGTTCATTCTTCTTCTCTTACCGCAACACAAAACGACGTAGGTCGGATTAGTCGCGCAATCGCACTAAACAGGGATTCTGCACAATGTTTATGCGCGATGTAATCCGACAAAACAGTGTCGGGTTACGATGCGCGGCAAAACACGTGGCAAAATTAAAACTTGGCGCACGCGCATCTAACCCGACCTACTGAAAAGAGATTAAACTTTACCATACTCGGCCCGCTCACCCAGCCAGCGACGCACCAATGCCGCCGCATTTTGCGGATAGGATGCCAGCATCAGGTCGGCGGCCTCCCGCACGTCGTCCAGCAGATCCTGGTCCCGCACCAGGTCGGCGATACGCAACTGCATCTCCCCGGTCTGCCGGGTACCCAATACCTCACCGGGACCGCGCATCTCCAGATCCTTATTGGCGATCACGAAACCGTCATTGGAGTCACGCAGAATAGCCAACCGCTGCCTGGCATTCTGCGACAGGGGCGCATGATACATCAGCACACAGTGACTCTCTGTGCTGCCCCGTCCGATTCGTCCCCGCAGCTGATGCAGTTGGGCCAAACCCAATCGCTCCGGGTTTTCGACAATCATCAGGCTGGCGTTGGGCACGTCGACCCCCACCTCGATCACCGTTGTCGCCACCAGCAGATCCAACTCACCTGTCTTGAAACGGGCCATGGCCGCCTCCTTCTCCTCCTGCTTCACCCGGCCATGCACCAGACCCACACGCAGTTCCGGCAGCGCCTCCACCAGCAGGCGTTCGGTATCCTCCGCCGCCTGGCACTGCAGCACATCCGACTCCTCGATCAGGGTGCAGACCCAATAGGCCTGACGGCCTTCGGCGCAGGCGGCACGAACACGCGCCACCACCTCGTCACGACGGCTGTCAGGGATGGCAACCGTGGTCACCGGTTTTCTGCCCGGCGGCAACTCATCGATGATGGAGATATCGAGATCGGCGTAAGCAGTCATCGCCAGGGTTCTGGGAATGGGGGTGGCGGTCATGATCAACTGATGGGGCCAGCGCCCCCGCTTCATCCCCTTCTCCCGCAGGGCCAGACGCTGGTGGACACCGAATCTGTGCTGTTCATCGATGATCACCAAACCCAGGTCGAAGAAACTCACATCCCCCTGAAAGAGAGCGTGGGTTCCCACCACAACCTTGGCGCTACCATCTGCCACCCGCGCCAAAGTCTGCTCCCGCTGCTTGCCCTTGAGACGGCCGGTGAGCCAGTCCATCTCCACCCCCAACGGGGTCAGCCAGTCGGCAAAGTTACGCAGGTGCTGCTCCGCCAGCAGTTCGGTGGGGGCCATCAGGACGACCTGATAGCCGGACTCCACCGCCTGCAGCGCTGCCAATGCACTGACGATGGTCTTACCGGAACCCACATCCCCCTGCACCAGCCGCTTCATCGGGCGGGGCCGGGAAAGATCCGATGCTATCTCCGCCACCACCCGCTGTTGCGCGCTTGTCAGCTGGAAGGGCAGCCTATTCAACAGGCTGTCACACAGATGGCCATCCCCCGGCAGGGTTGGCGCCGACGTCTGTTGATGGCGCTGTCGCAATTCACGCAGACTGATCTGGTGGGCCAGCAACTCCTCAAATGTCAGTCGCTGCTGGGCAGGGTGGATACCCTCCTCCAGCTGATGCTGTGGCGCATCTGGTGGCGGTCGATGCAAATAGCGAACTGCTGCTGCCAGATCGGGCAGTCTGAACCGCTGCAGCAGTTGGTCCGGCAATAATTCCTGCAGTGTGGAAGGCTCCTCTTCGAGCCAGGCCAGCGCCTGGTCACTGAGGTTTCGCAGGGTGAGTTGATGCACCCCTTCGGTGGTCGGATAGATCGGCGTCAGGCACTCATCCACCGCCAATGGCGTTTCGGCATTAATCTGTTGATACTCGGGATGCACCATCTCCAGACTGTTCGGGCCGTTACGCACCTCGCCGAAGCAGCGCAGCCGGACACCCCGGCTCAGATTACTCTTCTGGGCATTGCTGAAATAGAAGAAGCGCAGGAGAAGAGAGCCGGTCCCATCCGATATCTGCACCAGCAGTGAACGCCGACGACCAAACTTGATATCGGCCAGCTCCACTTCCCCCTCGATAACCGCCTGATCCCCATGACGCAGCGAGCCGATGGATTGCACCCGGGTTCGATCCTGATAGCGCAGCGGCAGGTGGAAGAGCTGATCCTGAATGGTATGGATACGCAGGCGCGCCAGCTTTTCGGCAACCTTTGGTCCCACCCGCTTAAGGGATGTGATGGGACAGGATTCCAGGTTTATCGGGGAGTGATCCTTTTTCAATCGCAGTGGGTTCCAGTTACACTTCGGTCCATAGCATGCCAGATAGTATGGGGAATAAAAAATGGTGGTACAGGAGACGATACAGATCGAAACCCGGGGACGCAGCACCTATGACATATCCCGTCAGGTTCAAGAGATCGTCCGGCAATCCGCTATCAAAACCGGCATCTGCCAGTTATTCATCCAGCATACCAGCGCCTCTTTGATCCTGTGTGAAAACGCCGATCCAACCGTGCGTCAGGATCTGGAGCGTTTCATGTCACGTCTGGTACCTGATGGGGACAGGATATTCGATCATACCCAAGAGGGACCGGACGACATGCCCGCCCATATCCGTTCCATCCTGACCAACATGGACATGAGCTTTCCGGTTATCGATGGACGCCCGGGATTGGGAGTCTGGCAGGGCATCTATCTTTGGGAACATCGCACCCACCCTCATCGGCGACGGGTTACGGTGACGATCTACGGAGAGTGATAGGCAAGGTTTCAGGCGTAGGTCGGATTAGACGCGCAATGGCACAAAATCTGGAATTTGGCACTACATTTTACGCGCGACGTAATCCGACAAAACAGCGTCGGGTTACGATGCGCGGCAAGCCAGGCAATAAAATTCAAGTTTGGCACAGTGCGCATCTAACCCGACCTACTGTCACCTGTCACCCATCCCCGTCGGCTTCCCATCCAGACTGACACTGTTGCGCTTCTGCCAATACTCCCTGATCCCCTCTTCACCTTTTTTGTTTGCCCACTCCTTCAAGGTATCCCGGTCACCCTGATATTCAAACAGGGGAACCCCGAATCCGCAGGAAGTCTGCGCCAGATCCACGTCCATCACCACGATCTGACGCGCCCCCGGCAGACTGGGAAATCGTCCGATATGGGCATCCCACTCAGCACTCCCCTCGTGATGAACCGCTGCACGACCATACAACCGCAGTATCTTTGGGTCAGCGTCAAAGGCACAGAACATCAGGGTCATGCGGTCACTCTCCAGCAGGTGGGCTGCTGTTTCGTTGCCACTGCCGGTCAGATTGAGCCAAACCACCTGATTCGGACTGACCACACGCAGGCTGTCCATCCCCTTGGGTGACAGATTGATGCGTCCATCCGCCGTTGCGGTAGCGACAAAAAAGATCTGCTGCCGAATGATGAAGTCCACCAGCTTGTCATTGATCGAATCGTATTGTTTTCCCATGTTTTTCCCGATTGATTTCAGTACGTCTCACAATCAACGCTTGGTCCAGAAACGGCCACCAAAAAAACGCCCGGTCAGACCGCCTTTATTATCCTGCAACCACTCATCCCGCTCATTGAAAATATGCTGGGTCAAGGTTACCACTGCCCTGACACTCTTGGTCGCAGCAATATCCATGCGCAGATCGCTCTGTGCGTTATGGGACGACCAGGGTCCACCTTCGTGACTGCGAATGAACTGGCGTATCTGGGAATAGAGCGTGTTGCGCAATTCCACAACCACTTCCTCTTCGGCAACCTTTGGATCCTTGCCGAGAAACCTTCTGGTCATCTTTTTGGCCTGCCCCGGCGTGATCAGTTTCAGCGTGACACACTCATTTTTGAGCAAGGTGTCCATGCCTGCCCGACGGTCGGCGAGTTTTTCGGGCATCGATTTAGCTTCAGGAACGTAACCACTCTCCTTCTTCTCTCTCTTTTTAGGTGATTCGACATCCGCTTTGACTTGATTCGCCTGTTCTTCGAGAGCATCACTCTCGCGGTCCAGTTCCGTTTCCAGCCACGTGATCTGTTCATCCAGCAGTTTATTGAAGGCCAATGGAGAGGTATCGCCACTTAGGCCCGCCTCTATCGCCTGTCTGATCACATCACCGTAGTACTGGATTATCGACAGATCGGTAATTCCACGGGAGCTACAGGTGACGAACACCCGTCCCTTGGCATTGACTTCGATAAGTTGCTGTAAGTCTCTATCCACTTTATATCTATCTGTTATTTGACCTGTTTGCCCAATGATAGCTGATTTGCATCTTAATTCAGGCAGCTTATTGATCTTCGGCTTTTCTGAAGTACTGCAGCCAGATTCCGCTCAGGAACCAGGCATAAGCGTAGGTACCGACAATGATAAGCATGAAGACGAGGGCGATGTCCATGGCACTGCCATCCAGAGAAAATGCCGGCACGTAACCAAACAGAAAAGGCGCCAGATAGAGAAACTTGGCGAACTTGAATGCGGTGAATGCTGTCTTCCACATGTTGGCCTTGGCGATAGTGGCTCCAGCGAATGCGGCGATGCAGACCGGCGGTGTAATGTTGGAGTCCTGAGAGAGCCAGTAGACGATCATATGGGCTGCAAGCTCATTCACCCCCAAGTGAGTCAAGGCAGGCACTGCCACCACCGCAGTAATCAGATAGGCCGCCGTCACCGGCACGCCCATACCCAATACCAGCGAAGCCAGGGCAATCAGCAGAATGGTGAGAAACAGTTTTCCATCCGCCAGCTCGATGACTATGTCGGCAAAGGTAAGCACCAATCCACTGTATGTCAGCACGCCAATGATAATGCCGATAACACCCACCGTGGCGCCGATCTTGAGACTGTTCTCCGCTCCGGCCCGCGCCGCCGTCACAAAACCCTTTGGGCCGATGCGGGTCTCCTTCCTGAACCAACTGATGGCAATAGAGGTAACAATACCGAGAATCGCCGCATAACCCGGCGAATAACCCATCAGCATCAAGACAGTGATCACCGCCAGAGGCAGTATATAGAACCACTCCTTCTTGAGAATCTCCATGGCGCTCTCGGCGGATCTTTCACCCACAATGTTGTACTTCTTCGCTTCATAGTGAACCATGACAAAGACACTGAAGAAGTACATCAAGGCGGGAAACAGGGCCACCAGCATGATCTGCGAATAGGGCAGGCCTGTCATCTCTGCCATGATAAAACCACCCGCGCCCATGATGGGCGGCATGAACATTCCACCGATGGAGGCAGCCGGCTCTATCGCACCCGCCACATGAGGCCTGAAGCCCGCCTTCTTCATCATCGGGATAGTGAAGGCGCCTGTAGAGACCGTGTTGGCAATGGCGCTGCCGGAGATGGATCCGAACAGACCGCTGGCTATGACCGACACCTTGGCGGGCCCACCCAGTTTATGGCCCACAGCAGCCAGGGGAAAATCGATGAAGAAACGCTGTGCGCCACTCTTCTCCAGAAAGGCGCCGAACACCACGAACAGCAGGATATAGGTGGCCAGAACATTGGCCATGATGCCGAAAACACCATCGCTCTTATAGAAGATACTGGTACAGAGATCGGGAAAGGTATCCCCGGCATGGGAGATGAGGTCCGGCATATAGTCGCCATAGACGCCGTACAACAGCATGATGCTGCCGATGATGACGAAGATGTTGCCCACCACCCTGCGCGCCAACTCGACCCCCAGCAGCACGCCGACCATGGCGATCCACTTGTCGATCTCCGTCTCAGCGCCAGCGCGATAATTGATTACTTCAAAGTTGAACATCCAGTAGCCAATAGTGGCAATGGACAGCAGGATCAAAAGATAGTCGATACCCCTGCCGATCCGGCTCTTTGATTGATAGAGCAGAAAAACCAGGATATAGGTGATAATGATATAGATACCACGGTGATACTGAGTGGCCACCGGTTCCAATACCGCAGAGTAGGAGTAGAAAAGCACCAGAAAAACAGCCAGGATATCGAACAGCCATTGCTCAATCTTGTGCAGTTTTTCAAACATATCGGTACTTCTTCCGTAAATGAGTCGGTGTAGGTTGGGTTAGCGCAGCGTAACCCAACAAAATCGCAAACCTGTCGGGTTACGCTATCGCTAACCCGACCTACACGCTGGCATTTACAACATGCCCTTCTCTTTCCAGAACTTCTCTGCCCCCGGATGCATCGGTGTGACGATACCTTTGACGCCGGTAGAGATGCTCATCTCCTTGAAGGTTTTCTTCTGACTCCGCATATGCGCCAGCCCCTCATCGGTATAGACCTTTGACAACATGTCATACACCACATCATCCGATACTTTGGCATTGGCTACCCAAATCGCTGAATCCTGAAAGGAGGGTGTCTCGTAATCCACCCCTTTGTAGGTACCCGCAGGCACAGAGAGTTCAGAAAAGTAGGGATAACGTTTGAAGAAACCGCTCGAATTCGCATCGGCTCTGAGATCGATAAGATCGATATCATTGGTCTGCGCCGCCATGATCACCGCACCGCTGGGAAAAGCGGTAAAGAGCCAGAAAGCGTCCAGCTGTTTATTGCCAAACGCCGAAGCAGCATCATTGTAGCCCATGGCATTTCGCTCAACCTTATCCCATACCCCAAGATGACTGAAAAAGAGTTCGCAGTTGGCGAAGGCCCCTGAACCTGCATTTCCTACGCCTACCTTCTTGCCCTCAAGGTCTTTGACGCTTTTGATGCCGGAACCCTTACGCACCACCAACTGGGCAGGGGCACCATAGAGATAGGAGAGTGCCAGGACATCTTCATACTTATTTTTGTCATTCTTCAGCCGACCCTCACGACCAAGGTAGACATGTCCTGAATAGACCACGCCGAAGTGCGCCCGCCCTTTATTCACCTTGCGCAGGTTCTCCACTGAACCTGCTGAAGACTGGGCCTTTACCTTGTAGGCCTTGTTGTTCTTCACCGGATCGTAAACCTGAACCGCATTGGCAACCACCTGAAAAGTGCCGCCTGCAGGCCCCCCGCTGAACACATAACGTTTCGCTGCGCTCACTGGTGTGGACAGCCCCAGAGAAATGACCAATGCGGCAATGCCGCTCTTGATAAATAACCGACGCTTCTTCATTTAGTGTAATCTCCTGTGCAATTGACTGGCTATTGTCTATATCTAACGATCACTGCCCGATCTGCTACGCTTGATCAGGCCTACACCTTGTCTTTACGAATTCCGCTACGCCAAGTTACCACTACAGGCCGGTTCAAGCGTAGCGGAAGCGGCATCCCTGCTGAACATTACAGCTCCATCACCGCATCCATCTCCACAGCGGCATCCTTCGGCAGGGCGGCAACACCAATGGCAGCACGCGCTGGATAGGGTTCACTGAAATATTCTGCCATCACCTGATTCACCACGGGGAAATGGCTGAGGTCCGTGAGAAAAACATTCAATTTCGCCACGTCGGCAAGCGTACCGCCTGCGGCGCGCGCCACCGCCTGCAGATTATCGAATACCCGGCGGATCTGCACTTCGACATCCCCACCCACCATCTCCATGGTTTCAGGCACCAGCGGGATCTGTCCAGAGAGGTAGACCGTAGTACCGCACTTCACTGCCTGTGAATAGGTTCCGATAGCCTGGGGTGCCTGATCGGTGCGAATAATCTCTCGACTCATTGGAACGACTCCTGACAAGTTTGGATAAGGTTAAAATATATAACAATTCAGCCGTAGGTCGGGTTAGGTGCGCGTACGTCGCGCTTGGCTTGTATCACTTGGCTTTGCGCGCATCGTAACCCGACAGCAATTTTTTGGGCTACGTTGTATTGTGCTGGATAGTTACCTAAATACTCTGTCTCGATATCTTCAATACGGAGGGAATAACCCGAAGACTGCGCATGATTTTGGCCAGATGCACCCGGTCTTTCACGGTAATGACGAATACCAGCGTGGAGAAGAGGCCGTCACGCTCCTGTGAAGTCACATTTTCGATATTGGATCCCTGTTCTGAAATCGTCGCGGCCACCGAACCCAGCACACCCCGACGATTGCCCGCCTCGACCCGGATCTCCGTGGCAAACTCCGCATCAATATCCGACTCCCACTGTGCCTCGATCCAATTGTGGCCCTGTTTGTTGAATTCACCCAAGTTTCGACACCCATGCCTGTGGATGACAATACCCTTTCCCGGATTGAACATCCCCATCACTGGGTCACCGGGGATCGGCCGACAACAATTGGCAAAGCTGACCACCATGCCTTCGGTGCCTTTGATGGAGAGTCCACCAGCCGACTCCGCTCCTGGAGTATCCGCCGTTTCCACCGACGTTGCCAAATCCTCCCCTGCCAGACGCCTTGCTATCAGCAGCGGCATGCGGTTTCCCAGTGCAATCTCCGCCAACAGATCATCCTGACTCTCCAGACGGTACTCTTCCAGCACCTGCTGTATCTTCTCTTCTCCCAGCGCATCCAGACTGGTCTTGAAACGTTTAAGCTCTCTTTCAAGCAGTCGCCGACCCAGATCGACCGCAACCTGGCCCTGAAGATTCTTCAGAAATGCCCGGATATTGGCCCTGGCTTTGCCTGTCACCACATAGTTGAGCCAGGCGGGACTCGGGGTGGCATTCTCGGCATTGATGATCTCGACAGTCTGGCCATTGCGCAGCCGGGTACGCAGCGGAACCAGACGCCGGTCGACTCGCGCAGCTACGCAGGTATTACCTACATCCGTGTGAACTGTATAGGCAAAGTCGACCACCGTAGCGCCTTTCGGCAATACCAAAATACGGCCACGAGGGGTGAAGACATAGACTTCATCCGGAAATAGATCGACCTTGACGTGCTCAAGAAATTCCACCGAATCACCGACACCCTGCTGCATCTCAAGCAGGTTCTGCAACCAGTCCGATGCACGGGTACTCATCGCAATGTTGCCGGAGTCTCCAGACTTATACATCCAGTGGGCTGCAATACCCGACTCTGAAAGCCGGTCCATCTCTTCGGTACGGATCTGTATCTCGATGGGAATGCCCTGCGGCCCGAACAATACCGTGTGCAACGACTGGTAGCCGTTGGCCTTGGGGATGGCAATATAATCCTTGAAGCGGCCCGGCATCGGTTTGTAGAGATTGTGTATCGCGCCAAGGACGCGATAGCAGGTATCGAGCCGGTCGACGATGATGCGGAAAGCGAAGACATCCACCACATCGGAGAAGGTGATGTTTTTCTCCTGCATCTTGCGGTAGATGCTGTAGAGATGTTTTTGCCGCCCGCAGACATGCCCATCCATCCCTTCCTGCTCAAGACGGTTGAGCAGCGCGGTCTCCACATTCGCGACCAACTCTTTATGCTGTCCGCGAGATTCGTTCACCGCCTGCCTGAGCGCCCTGTAGCGCATCGGCCAGTGCGCGGCAAATCCCAAATCTTCGAGCTCCAGACGGACGCTGTTGATACCCAAACGGTTGGCGATTGGCGCATAGATATCCAGGGTTTCGCGCGCGATACGGCGCGCCTTCTCCGGACGCATCACCCCCAGGGTGCGCATATTGTGCAAACGGTCCGCGAGTTTGATCATGATGACCCGGATATCCTTCGTCATCGCCAGCAGCATCTTACGCAGACTGGCGGCCTGCGCCTCGGCCTGGGATTGAAAATCGATCTTGGAAAGCTTGCTGACACCGTCCACCAATTCGGCAATCTCCACACCGAAGGTATCGGCTAACTGCTCTTTGGCGGTGGGGGTATCCTCAATGACATCATGCAGAATCGCCGCCATCAGACAGTTATGGTCCATACGCATCTCAGCGAGTATGCGCGCGACGGCGACCGGGTGATAGATATAGGGTTCACCGGTTTTACGGTGCTGGCCGGAGTGGGCTTCGGCACCGAACAGATAGGCGCGATAGACTTCGCGCACCTGATCAGAGTCGAGATAATTTTCCAGATAGATGCAGAGATCACTGATCAGAAAACGGGGTTTTTCCTGATCAGCATCCAGCCGGGGGCCGGTTTGATTAAGCCGGTTAGTCATTCAGCACTCCACCATATCTATGATGGATTCTGTGCCGATTTCCCTCCTATATGCAAGATCAAATCCAAGGGGGATTTGGCCTGCAGTGAAAACAGGGAGATTTATGCGCCAGGCTGTACCATTGGAGAGACATCGAACGCAGTCCCGTCATCTACCACGGCATCCTGTTTCGCCCTGTTTGCGGCATCCACGTCCTGGTGGGTAATCAGACCGTCGGCAATTTCCCGCAGCGCCACCACCGTTGGTTTGTCATTTTCCCAAGGTATCAACGGCTCCACGCCATTGACCAGCTGCCGGGCACGTTTGGTCGCCAGCAGAACCAGATCAAACCGGTTATCCACGTAATCGAGACAATCTTCAACGGTGACGCGAGCCATCTTTTCTTCCACTCCGGGTGACAAAGCGGCACTGGGCCGCACAGGGAACTTTTTATCATATACGAACCAACCTCAAACTTCCACGCCGGCAGCCTACTGCTTGGTCCACATGGGGTGAAGCTTCTCTGAATGTGACGAACGTTGGGTGCAACCCGAGCACCATGATTACCGCTTTTTCTGGTGCTCACAGCGCACCCTACCAGATGAATTAAACGTCGCCATTCATCGTTTCAGGCTGGCTTAAACGCCGAAATCTGAGCTAGAACAAGACATCATCCACGGCTTCCGTGAAAGCATCCTCCAGGTTGCTCTTGGGAGACGCCACAGCAAGACCCAAATGCCCTTCTATTTTTTCGAGAAGAGAGACAACCTCACTGGAGAGGGCATCGATTTGCTGAAAAAGAGATTCTGCTTCCTCGGTTCTGCCCTGGCCCTTGAGTTTGACGATCTCAGCTATCACTCGATGAAGTTCATTGTGCGGCCTGTCAATAGCCACCATTTCCGGAATATTCATGTATTCACGGGCATCGGCTGAGTGGTACCACTTCCCGAAGTCACAATGGAGATGGGAAACCACTTCATCCTGAGTCAGTGTGGAGGTATCATCCAGAAAACCTCTTATGCGGGTCTTCCAGGCAAGGTGGGAGTACTTGGCGGCCTGAAGTTTGTTGTGGGTCCGCCCGCTAACCGTGTACTCGTTGACAAACAACTGCAGCTCCCCCACCGCATCACCCAACTGCACGCTTGAATCACGGGTTTGATCCGCGCTCATGGACGAGATCTGGGAGAACTGCAGGATGTTGGACTGCATGTTCTGCGACAAAGTGGAAAAGACAGTGACCTGCCCCTCTGTAGACTCTGCAATCAAGGCATTGATGTCTGTAATGGCGTTGACCGATTCAGTGATAGCATTCAATGCCACACCGGTTTCATCAGCCCGGGAAACACTCTCCACGGCCTGTTCACTGCTCCGCTTCATAACCACTACCGCCTCGTCCGTTGAGCCTTTGAGCCGGTCAATAATACTTTCGATCTCCTGAGTGGACTCCTGCGTACGCTGGGCAAGATTCCGCACCTCATCCGCAACAACAGCGAACCCCCGTCCGGAATCACCTGCCCTGGCCGCTTCAATCGCAGCATTCAGGGCCAACAGGTTGGTCTGCTCGGCGATACTGCGAATCACCGCCACGATTCCGCCAATCTCCTGATTCTGGGTTTCCAGCTGGTGCATCACCCTTTCAGCCTGTTGAATATCCTGGGCCAGCGCATTGATTGCCGAGATGCTGTCCTGGGTTACGCCCATACCATCCGTAGCCTGTTGCCTGGCTTGATTGGCCAACTCGGAAGCCTGATTGGAATTCGCCGCCACCTCCCTGATACTGACCACCATCTGGTCAATATTGCCCGTAACCTCTCCTGTTTCGAGCTGCTGAATTTGAATGCCGTTTTGGGTCTGTTTGGCCACGTCCCCCATCTTTGTGGCGGCATTTGCAACTGAGACAGCCGCGCTCATCGATTGGGTGACAAGTATTTCGATCTGCGCCGAAAGCTGATTGTATGCCTTGGCCATATGTCCCAGCTCATCCACCCTGCCGGCTGGTAGCCGCAAGGTCAGATCTTTAGTCTCGATTCCACTTACAAAAGTTGTTTCAAAGTGTTCAATCCTGCGGGTTATTGAAAGTACACCTGAGATTCCAAACGCGGCCAGCAGCAAACCCAGCAATAAAAGGGCCGAGGTCAGCCAAAGCTGGGCTTCTGAATGGCTATTCGCAAATCCCAGCCCTGAGGCAGCCAAACGACTGACGGCCCGGTTCAGATCAAGTACGGTATCTATGGCCTGGGTGGAGGCCTTTAGCCACTCTTGAGGGGTAACCGGATACTCGCCCGTCTTCCGCTGTGCATATATCTGCTCTCTGAATTGTTGGTAACCACCGAGAAAGACGATTTTCACCTTTTGCAACGCCGTGGAAACATCGTCCGCGGCCTGCTGATCGATCTCCCCCATCTGAAACAGCAGCAGTTCGATATCTTCATCCAACAAATTGAGATGTTCATCGACGATGGCACGATTGGCACTAAGGGTCGCAAGCTCATTCTCTGACAGAGGCTGGCGATGGGACGTGGCCCTGCCAAGCTGCGCCCGCTCCAAACCCGCATGTTCTGAAATCAACCAGATTGAGTGCTTGATCGATCGATTGATCTGTACGGCCGCCTCTTCCGGCGTTTGTGCCAAAAATGCATCAAGCCGCAACCTGGCGCCCGAACGGATATACTCCGTCATCACCTCAATCCAGCGGGAGGAATCAATCCCTGCGCCGGTTCCAGACAACATGGCGTCAACAGCGGACCTGGCTTTATTGGCCGCAGCCCGGTCAATACGAAACGCTGAAAGTTGCCTTAGAAATGAGCCACTGACCCAAACCTCCTGACTGATCGAGTCGGCCAACCCCAGGGCCACCTGCACCTCCTTCCCGGCTCGCTCCCGCTGCGTCTGGACTTTGCCCATCAGTGCGGAGTCAATACTTCCCGTGAGGTTGAATTGCGCAATAAGAGTGTTGGTAAGTCCACGCTCAAGTGCCTGATGAGAGGCCGCTCCCAGAATATGATCGGCGAGTTGGTTGGCTATCTTCAGGCCCTGACCATGCCGGTTATCAACCATGGCAGGCACAAATCCCCAGTAGAGGCCGGTAGCACTTAATGCCGCTACCAAAAGCCCAACAATCCCCAATAGTTTCTGCTTAATGGAAAAAGCCACGTTTCCCGCTCCTTGAAAAGCATCATTTCCACGGGGACATCCAGGAGTTCCCCTTCTTGCACGAAAATATCGGCAGCTATCGACAACTCTTTAATCTTGGCAATTAACCTATTCCAATGGTCTGATTCCCAAATTACCGCCCCAACGCCAAATTCCCTCAAGCAGAAAGAAGGTTGAGGAATATCAGTAAAGTACGACATCACCACATTCTGATGACGGTTGCCCAAAGCCAGCTGTGCTTCTATTATTTTTAGATGACTAAGGACAACATATTGTAAGCAATGAAGCTTCAGTCAAAACTACTTTTCGCTTTCGGTTCAGTGCTGGTCGCCACCTTCACCCTGGTGGAGATCATCGGCTACCGGCAGACTCATGAGCAGACGCTGGCAAACCTGCGCCAGGACGCACTGGAGATCCGGGGGGTCCTGATGGCCACCCGCCGGGTCTATCACCATCAATTCATCAATAGCGGCCTCTCACTGAACAAGCAAACCCTCGGCTTTCTGCCTGCCCACGCCATGAACCGGATCTCCAATGATTTTCGAAACTGGAGCGACAGCGGGCTAAGTTTCAACAACGTCTCCGACCTCCCCCGCAACCCGGACAATCAGGCGGACGAGATCGAACTGGAGGCGATGGCCTGGTTTCGCGCCAACCCCAAGGAGAAAGAACGCCTGGTTCCCTTCAGGAACTCACAGGGGCAATCCTATTTCCACTTCTCGAGCCCCATCTGGATCGAGGAGTACTGTCTGAAGTGCCATGGTAAACGTGACGAGGCGCCACAAACCATCCGCGAAACATACGCCGCATCGTATGACTACCAGCTGGGTGATCTGCGCGGTCTGATGAGTATCAAGCTACCTGCCCATTTCATCGAGGACGAGGTACTGGCTCAACGCATTTCTGAAATGTGGGGACACCTGTTCGCCTTTGCCGTCGCCTTTGCCTTCGGCGCCTGGTTGCTGCGCAGATGGGTCACCCGCCGGCTGAATCTGATCCAGTCGGCGGCGGGCGACCTGGCCAGGGGTGATTACGATGCCCGGGTGCCGGTTAACGGAGACGATGAGTTGTGTGACCTGGCCTCAGCCTTCAACGACATGGCGGAACAGCGCCGGAGAGCCGAGTCGTCACGCCGGGAGAGTGAACAGCAAGTGCGGGATCTGCTCGATTCCACCGCTGAGGCGATCTATGGCCTGGATGCCAAAGGACGCTGCACTATTGTCAATCCGGCCTGCCTTCGTATGCTGGGTTATCAGCATGCCGGCGAATTGGTCGGCAAAGAGATGCATCCCATGATGCACCATACCAAGGCGGACGGCACAGCCCATTCACTGGATGAGTGTCTCATCGCCAGTGCCTGGCGAGACGGTCAGGCGACACTCACAGCCAAGGACATCTTCTGGCGCCGGGATGGCAGCAGTTTTCCGGTGGAGATCTCCGCCTATCCGATCCGGCGAGGCGGTGAAGTCGTGGGGGCAGTGGCGACTTTCCTCGATATCACCGAGCGGCTGAAGAGCGAAGAGAGCCTGCAGCGGGCGCAAAAGATGGAGGCGGTGGGACAGCTCACCGGCGGCATCGCCCACGACTTCAACAACCTGCTGGGCATCATGCTCGGCAATCTCGACTTTCTACAGCAGCTGGTAGCGGATAACAAAAAGGCCAGTGAACGGGTGCAGACCACTACCAAGGCAGCCCTGCGTGCGGCAGATCTGACCAAACAACTGCTCGGTTTCTCAAGGCGCGAGTCAAAAAACATCACCGCCACAGATCTGAACCAGGTCATCCGGGGAATGGAGAGCCTGATCGCCCGTTCGGTCACCCCGGAGGTTGAGGTAGAACTGCAGCTGGCGGAGGGACTCTGGCTGACCGAGATCGACCTGGGCGACTTGCAGGACGCCCTGCTGAACCTGGTTCTCAATGCCCGGGACGCCATGCCCAACGGTGGCAGCCTGACCATCGAGACCGCCAACCGGGCGCTCGATGCCATCTATGAAGGGCAAAATCCCATCGTCGATAAGGGTGACTATGTCCAACTGGCTGTCAGTGACAGCGGCAGCGGCATCCCCGCCAAGGCTCTGGAACACATCTTCGAACCCTTCTTCACCACTAAACCTGAGGGCAGAGGCACCGGCCTGGGCTTGAGCATGGTGTATGGTTTCGTGCAACGCTCCAAGGGTTATATCAAGGCCTACTCCGAGCCCGACATCGGCACCACCATTCATCTCTACCTACCACGCTCAGGAGGCCAGCCTCAGAATTCCGCACACTCGGCCAACAACGAAGCAATATTACCCAAAGGAACCGAGAGCATCCTGGTAGTGGATGATGAGGCGGATCTGGTAGAAATAGCCAGCAATCATCTGGAATCACTCGGTTACCAAACAGTCGTTGCGGGAAGTGGCCGGCAGGCACTGCAAATACTGCACGAATCCAGGCAGATAGATCTGCTTTTCAGTGACGTGGTGATGCCGGGCATGAGCGGTTATGAACTGGCCCAGCAGGCAACTGCCAAAAATCCAAAACTTAAGGTGCTGCTTGCATCAGGTTTCACCAAAAAAGCAGTGGCGCAAAACGGTCAGGCACGCTTCTCCGCTTCCCTGTTAAGCAAACCCTATGGCAAGGCTGAATTGGCCCGGCGGGTGCGGGAGGCACTTGATGATTGACCCGTCCATGCGTAATACGAACCATGGCATCGCAGGAGCCATACAGAAATGAGGACAACAGGCAGCTTACCGCTACGCGTGATAGTCATCGTGACCCTGGCCGTGATGGCCACCATGACCATCCTCATCTCATCTTCAGGAATTGCGCTCAGCATCGCCAAGAGGAGCGCACCTCTGATCGATGCTGCCATGGAGGTCAAGTATGAACTCAGCCTCTACCACCTCTGGTTCGAGGAGCTGGTGCAGCAGGATCCAACGGTGGACCGGGAGCAGGTTTGGCAGCATCTCAACCGGGCACGCTGGTACGCCAACGCAATGCTGGAGGGGGGAGAAAACCGGGAAGGGCAATTTCAGGCGCTTGATGATCCCATCCCCCGCGCCATGATCCTCAAGACACTGGATCACATGGATCGTTTTGAAAGTGTCGGACTAAATCGTCTTGAAAAGGCCCAAAGCAGTCTCGCCGGATCGAGAGAGGATCAACGCTTCGACAAGGTTTTCGCCGAGGTCATCACCAGTGCCGATGAGGCCGAAACAGCCGTTCAGCAGAATATGGCGGCTCAAGTCAGGCAGTTTGAGCGTCTGGTTTACATCCTGGGAGCGGTGGTAATACTGCTTGGGCTGGCAGGGGGGACGCTGTTTTTCCTCTTCGAGCGACGGCGCAACGCTAATTACGATTTGTTGTTGGAGAGCAGGGAACAGCTTGGCCGTGAACAGAAGCTGCTGAAAGAAGCTCAGGCATTTGCCCACATTGGAAACTGGACGCTCGACGCCAGCACAATGAAGGCTGTCTGGTCCGATGAGATCTTTCGCATCTTTGGCATTGATGCCACCGATGGAGTTGGCCCGGAATTTCTCTCCGGCCTGCTGCATCCGCAAGACCGGGATCCCGTGCTCTCATCCCTGCAATGCGCGGTAGAGGATGGTCGTGCACACGACATGGAATACCGTATTGTCCGTCCCGATGGTGAAATCCGCTGGATCAACTGTCTGGCCAGGCAGATGCAGGACGAAAGCGGGAAGGTATTGGGGCTAAGTGGAGTAATCCAGGACATTACGAAACGCAAGCTCGATGAGTCGCAAATGCAGGAAAGCAACGAACGATTGATCCGCCTGTTCGAACATACCGATGCGATAGCCGTGCAGGGTTGCGACAAAAAACGCCGCATAATCTACTGGAATCCTGCCAGCGAATCCCTCTATGGTTATTCGGAAGATGAAGCCATCGGTCAGCAACTGGAAGACCTCATTATTCCAGACGAAATGCGTGAACAGGCAATTCTAGCCATCGATGCCTGGGTGAAAGAGGAGAAAGAAATCCCCTCCTCGGAACTGACCCTGTGCAGGGCTGATGGTTCTCAGGTAGCGGTTTTTTCAAGCCACGTTATGTTCCGGAACAAAAATAATGAACCGGAGATGTATAGTATCGATGTAGACCTGACCGAGCTCAAACAGGCCGAAGCCAAAGTGCGAAAGGGCGAACTGGTATTGAATTCGGTATTCCAGGCCCTGCCGGATCTGTTCTTCCTGATGGACAGGGACGGCACCATACGAGACTACCGCGCCCAACAAACATCTGCCCTATACGTACCACCGGAGACCTTCCTCGGCAAACGCATGCAGGTTGTGCTTCCATCCGCAGTTGCCACCCAGTTTGATGAGAACCTGGCTAAGATAAACTCACAGGGAGGGTTGGCCACATACGAATACAGCCTTGAAGTGCCACAAGGCCCCAGACAGTACGAAGCCCGCCTCAGCAGGTTACCCGACAGCCCACAGCTCATCGCCGTTGTGCGGGATATTACAGGACGCAAGCAGGCTGAGGAGGCTCTGAAAAACAGCGAAGAGCGTTACCGCACCATCTTTGAAGGTGCACCTGAAGGCGTTTGGTTGATTGGGCCTGACCAGCAGACTCTGGAAGTGAATCAGCGCTTGTGCGAGATGCTGGGTTATCAGACAGATGAAATGATAGGAAGATCCCCCCTGGATTTCGCGGATAAAGAGAACCAGAAAATTTTCCGGATGCAAATGGAACAGATAGATACAACCAGCAGACGCAACTATGAGGTCGAGCTACGCCACAGTGACGGCCATAACATCCCAGTCTATTTCAACGCTATCACACTGCACACAGATAAAGGCACAACTTTGGCGGCAGTCGCATTTGTGACCGACCTGACCGGCCAGAAAGCCGCAGAACAAGTCTTGCGTCGCGCCCAGAAGATGGACGCCATTGGTCAGCTCACCGGCGGCATCGCCCACGACTTCAACAATCTGCTGGGTATCATTATCGGCAACCTCGACTTTCTCAAACGTCTGGTTGAAGACAACGACAAATCTCTCAAGCGGGTGGACTCAGCATCAAAGGCTGCCCTGCGCGCCGCCGATCTGACCCGGCAACTGCTGGGGTTTTCCCGCAAGCAGTCACAGGAGACACGTCCCACCGACATCAATCAGGTGATACGGGGCATGGAGAGTTTGATAGCCCGTTCGGTAACCCCGGAGGTGGAGGTGGAACTGCAGCTGACCGAGGCCCCCTGGCGGACCCATATCGACCCAGGTGATCTCGAGGACGCCCTGCTGAATCTGATCCTCAACGCGCGGGACGCCATGCCACAGGGTGGAAAACTCACCATTGAGACCGCCAACAGGCAACTGGACGCAGCCTATACCGAGCTGAATCCCACCATCGCCCCCGGCGACTATCTGCAATTGGCGGTGAGCGATAACGGCAGCGGCATCCCGGTGGAGACCATGGAGCAAATCTTCGACCCCTTCTTTACCACCAAACCACCAGAGAAAGGGACCGGTCTGGGACTGAGCATGGTGTACGGATTTGCCCAGCGATCCTTCGGTTACGTCAAAGCCTATTCGGAGGCCGGGGTCGGCACCACCATCCGGCTCTATCTGCCCCGTACTATTGAAGCGGCGAAGCCGGCTCCGCAGGCAAGCTCTGAGGAGATCCTGCCCTCCCAAGGCCATGAGACAATCCTGGTGGTCGATGACGAAAACGACCTGTTGGATCTGGCCAGAGACTACCTGGAAGAGGCAGGTTACAGAATCTATACTGCGACCAGAGGGCCTGAAGCCCTTGCGATCCTCAAATCCAAAGACGATATCAACCTGCTGTTCAGCGATGTGGTGATGCCCGGTGGAATGAACGGTTATGAACTGGCGGAACAGGCCAATGAACTCAACCCCGGCCTCAAGGTATTGTTCACATCAGGCTTCACCAAAAAGGCGGTCACTAAAAATTATCAGGCGCGCGTTGCCGCCAATCTCCTGACAAAACCCTATAGCAGAGATGATCTGATGAAACGCATTCGAGAGACCCTGGATGGAGAGGAGTCGTGAGCAAACCACGCCTGATTGTCGTTGATGACGATCCTGAAATGGCCACACTGATCGCGGATGTCGGCGAGATGACCGGCTTTGAGTCAGAAGTATCAACCAGCGCAAAAGCACTTCTGGAAGCAGAAACCCAATCCCGCCATGATGTAATCGTGATCGACCTGTTCATGCCGGATACCGATGGATTTGAGTTGATCAACACACTGGCCGACCAGGGGTGCAAAGCCGTCATCATTATGGTCAGCGGTTATGACAAGGCCCTGCTCAGAGGCGCTGGCCAGATCGCCACAGCACACGGACTCAATCTACTGGGCACACTCACCAAACCTTTTCGTCTGGAGGAGGTTGAGGCGCTGTTGCGCAAAGCAATAGGCCATACAAATCATGGCTGACAAGAGAAAATTGCTGGTAATCGATGATGAACCGGATATCGGCGTGTTTGTGCGTGATGTCGCGCTGGATTTAGGTTATGAAGCGATCTCCATTCACCGCCCGGACAGCTTCGAAGCATTCTTCTCGGACGACATTGACCTGGTCGTACTCGACCTGATCATGCCTGGACGTGATGGAGTGGAACTCCTGCGCACTATGGCTGAGCGGTCTTCAACTGCCTCTATCATACTGATCAGTGGCTATGACACCGGCGTGCTCCACTCCGCGCAGAAACTCGCCTCCGAACAGGGCCTCCACGTCGTCGGTACATTGACCAAGCCGATCCGCTACAGAGAACTGGAGGATATGCTCAACGCGATTGTTTACCCACCTAAAAACAGACCACGCGATGCAATCGAATTCCTTGAGTTTCCCTCTGAACAGGAGCTGCAACAGGCGATCGACAACAACGAGCTTGAACCCTATTTTCAACCACAAGTGAATTTTTCCGATAATTCACTGGTTGGCGTGGAGGCCCTGATTCGCTGGCGCCACCCGGCCCACGGTCTGCTTATGCCGGATATCATCATCCCGCTGGCGGAACAATCCGGATTGATGGACAAGCTCTCGGCTGAGGTGCTTCAGCAAGCATTCAGACAAGTCAGCGAGTGGATGGCTACGGGACTGAAGACACGTGTCGCCATCAACATGGCGCCGTGTAATTTCAAAGACCTCAATCTGCCGGAATTGATTGACGTGAAGATTGGGCAGTATGGCCTGGGGCCTGACCAAGTCACCCTTGAAGTGACTGAAACCACCCTCATGCAGGAGCTGATCAAATCCCTCGACATTCTAACCCGCCTGAGAATGAAACAGATCAAACTCTCAATCGATGATTTTGGTACGGGTTACTCATCTCTGCAGCAGTTACACCGCATCCCATTTTCCGAGATGAAGATCGATAAGTCCTTTGTCATGCGAGCCACCTCCGACAAGGAGGCGCTGGCCATTGTGAAGATGACTATCCTGTTGGGACACGAACTGGGTATGAAGGTGGTTGCCGAAGGCATCGAGAGCCAGGAGACATGGAATCTTCTGTCAGACCTAGGCTGCGACGTCGCTCAAGGTTACTTCATTGCAAAACCGATGCCAGGCGGACAATTGCCTGACTGGGTCAGAAACCACCTTCAGTGAGCCTCGACGGATGGAAATCTATTCGGCACTCTTCTCATGAGTAAAATAGAGCCATAGAAAACCCGAAACCCCAGCCAGCGCCGAGGCAAGAAGAATCCCGGTTTTTGCCATCAGTAGATCTTCAGCATGGTGAGCAAAACCCAGTTCCGCAATGAATATCGACATGGTAAAACCGATCCCACCCATCAGGGCTACACCGACAATGTGCTTGAAGTTCAAGCCGTGTGGCAGCGAGGTCAAACCAAGTCTCACGGCAACCCAGGAGAAACCTGCGATGCCGATCAACTTTCCCAAAACCAATCCAGTGGCAATACCCACCGAGACCGGGTGAGTGACGATACTGCCAAAAGAGGACCAGTCGATTGGGATACCTGCATTTGCCAGAGAAAAGATGGGGATTACCAGATAGGCAGACGGCAGGTGCATCTGACGCTCCAGAATCTGAGCGGGCGCCTGCACCAGCAGCACACCCTCTCCCAAGGCCCGAACCCGTGACCGCATTTCGTCATTGATGACGATATTCTCTTCACGCCGGTAGGCCCGTTTGATCTGTTCAACCATCCCATTGATCTGCGACAGAAAACGCTCCGGATCATACTTTGGACGCATGGGAATGGTGAAGGCCAGAAAGATGCCTGCAAGGGTTGCATGAACGCCACTCTTCAGCATCGCTATCCAGAGCACAATACCCAGCAGGATATAGGGTAAAGGGCGGCGTATTCCACCGAGGTTCAATGAAACCAGCAGTGCCAGCATGGCAGCGGCAATGACCAGGGCAGGAATATTGATCGTCTCTGTATAGAACAGCGCAATGACCAAAACGGCGCCCAGATCGTCGACAATCGCCAGTGCCACCAGAAATGTCAGCAGGTTCTTGGGAACCCGCTTGCCCAGCAATGCCAAGGCGCCCAGAGCAAAAGCAATATCGGTGGCCATAGGCACACCCCAGCCATTTAAGGTGTGCCCCTCCGGATTGAAACTGATGTAGAAAAAAACCGGCACCAGCATGCCGCCAATGGCCGCAACTATCGGCAGCACCGCCTGTTTCGGGTCGGCAAGTTCCCCCACCAGAATCTCACGTTTGAGTTCCAACCCGACCACAAAAAAGAACATCGCCATCAAACCGTCGTTGATCCAGTGATGCAGCGACTTGGATAGTTGGAACCCCGGCATGCCGATCGTAAACGGCAGCTCCAGCAGGTGATGGTAGGCCTCATTCCATTGGCTGTTGGCAACATAGAGCGCCACAACCGCACACAACATCAGCAGAACACCGCTGGTAGTCTGTCGGTGGATAAACTCGTCCAGAGGGGTTAATACCCGATCAAAGGCCTTTTCCCAGGGTGCGACAAACTCTTTTTCCTTCGTTTTTTTCATCCAATCAAATAACTCTACTGGAGAACACTGGAAATCCAGTCAAAGACACTACCAGCGACCTTGTTTCATTGGGCATGGCCTAGATCCTCAACATGTTCAGCAAAGCCGGCGCCTGCTTCAGTGTAGATATTGAAAACAGCGGTCGCACCAGACTGTCGCAACACTTCCACCTCATCTGAAAATCTTGCCGTTGCAGCAATACGTCCGGAGAAAGATATCTCCTGCAGTTGCTCCAGGGCATCCAGATTAGCCTGAAGATTCGGCAGCGCCAGCATGATGAGTTCGATACTGTGTCCTTGCTCTATTTTATCCCAGAAGTCCGCATCGCTTGGGTCGCCATGCAGCGCCTTGCGTCCCATCGATTGGTGTGTCTCGACCAAATAGGCATCGAAATCGATACCGACGACAGTTTCACCATGAAGTGCTCGCATCTTATCGTAGGCACCACTGCCTACCCTGCCCATGCCGAAGATGGCTATGGTTGCACCGAGCGTATCCAGAATTGTGTCATCCGGAAGCCTCTCCTTGCGCTGAAACTTCCACAAAAAATCTCTGAATGTGCTGTAGATTTTGTCATCCCTGCTGTTTAGCGGGGCCGCCACGACATACGAGAGGGAGAGTGCAATAGCGATAACCACCAGCCACTCACCATCCAGCCAACCACTCGTTACGCCAATCGCCGCAACGATCAAGCCGAATTCACTGTAGTTGGTCAGGTTAATCGTTGCCAACAGGGAGGTCCGCGCCCGCAGTTTGAAACGGGTCATCAGCGCAAAAAAGATCGCGGATTTAACGAAAACAAAAGGCACCAATAGGGTCCCTATGATCAACGCCTCCAACGAAAGCTGACCTGACATGCCGATGGAGAGAAAGAAACCCACCAGAAACAGGTCCTTGAAACCCAGCATCGACTTGGCCATCTCCACCGATTTGGGGTGGGCTGAGATCAACACCCCCACGATGAGCGCTCCCAGATCATCCTTCACTCCAGCCAACTCAAAGAGTTCAGCACCACCCAATGCCAGCACCAGACCATACAGAATCAGCAGTTCACCATGTCCCGTTTTCTGTAACAGGTGGTGCAACACCGGTCGTAGCGGGATAAGCAGAAACAGCGACAGTGCCCAGAGTGACGGGAGTTTCCCTGTGGATGCCGCCAGAAAGATGACTGCAGCCAGATCCTGCATCACCAGGATGCCGATAGCGATCCGCCCATGCAGGGACTTCATCTCCCCTTTCTCCTCCAGCACCTTGACGACGAATACCGTACTGGAAAAACTCAATGCAAAGGCAAGCATCAACGAAAGCTTGAGGTCCAGACCGGAGAAGAGCGGCACACTCATCAAGGCAAGCGCAAATATTGCCGCCCCGAAGAGGACAATAATCAGGGAGATATGCAGGAGTGTCACCGACCAGACCTGAGGTCTTATCAGGACCTTGAGATTCAGCTTAAGGCCAACGGTGAACAGCAGCAGGGTGATACCCAGATCCGCGAGCTTCTGCAGCATCTCGCCACTTACGATACCCAGGTAGTTGAGCACGAAACCTGTCGCCAGAAACCCCACCAGCGGTGGCAGTCCAATCTGTCTTGCCAGAAAACCCAGACAAAAAGCCAGTGAGATCCAGGCAACATCTCCCAGCGCTACGGCAACCCATTCAAAATCCATGATAACTATTCAGATAGCAACGCAAAAATGTGATTCCAATGAGTCCTGAAACAGCTTGTCTTTCATCAATCACCATCGTCGGAACACTGAAAATTCCACTCTCGAATGACTCCATTATGACACCACTCAATACCAAGACCAGCAATCACGGTGAATTCAGCAACTTGAGTTGTTAATAAGTCTGTCTATGGTGGCAGATTGAAGACAACGGAATACACTCATACCATCTACAGTGCCGAAATCAAAAAAAACTCAGGTTTTTGGATCATTGGCCGATCTAGCATTAAGAATGCCACATTCAAAGGAAACCACCATGTCGACCGTTTGGGAAGAGGTCTCAGCAAATGTCAAACTTATCTCATTACCAGGCGTCTATCTTCGACTGAAAGAGGTATTGGACGACCCGAACTACACTATGGGCGGTGTGGCCGAGGTAATAACCCACGACCCGGCTATCACCATCCGTCTGCTCCGCATCGTAAATAGCGCCTATTTCGGCCTGGCCACACAGATCGATTCTGTCAGCCGTGCAGTCAACCTGCTGGGAACCCAGGGGATTCACGATCTGGTTCTCGCTGCGTCGGTAGCACAGAGCTTTGAGGGCATGTCCAACGAAGTGATGGACATGGAGCGATTCTGGCGTAAAAGTGTGGTCTGTGCCATTACCAGCCGCGAACTCGCTTCTCTCTGCAATGTGTTGGACGGCGAACGACTGTTCGTGTGCGGGTTGTTGCACGATATTGGACACCTAGTCATCTACCAGATGGCGCCTGGAAAGGCGCAACAGGCGATCGAACAAACCAAAGCGCACCAGAGGAGCCTGCATCAAGCCGAGCGCACCCTGCTGGGCGTCGATTATGCCGAAGTCGGTGCCGCAGTGATGCGACACTGGAAACTGCCACAGAGCTTGTGGGAGCCTACCGAGTACCAGATAGAGCCTGAGAAAGCCGAGGAGTCCCAACTTTCCGCCAGCCTGGTACATATTGCCGCCTTGATGACTGAGGCCACTGATCGGGGTGAACAACTCGATGAGGCACTCGCCAGGGTTTCGCCACTGGCCTGGCAGGTGACCGGTCTATCCGCCGAGCGTTGCCTGGATGCTTCCCAGAAGGTCGAGGCACAGGTAAGTGGTGTCATGCAGTTGATCTTCCCCTCCAACTGATCTTCCTTTCTCAGCATGGTAGGGTGCAACCTGCGCACCAGAATAAGCTATCACGGGGCGCAGGTTGCACCCTACGTTCTGAGTAAATCACCCTGCTGCAAGCAAACAGGGTATTCAATTGCAGTTTATTGATTCAGTAACCACATACCGTTGTTATCACTGGACGCAGCCCCTTCCGCAGGTTTATTACCATTCAACACCTCATTGATGTCTTTTGCTGCACTCAGTTCATCCACAGTCAGCATCTCTGCATTCTTACTGGCCCGTTCCAGCTTCTGATCCAGCCATTCGCTTTGGCGAAAATCGACAATCTTGGGAGTGATCAGTACCACAATCTCCGTGGAGACCAGGCTCTTGGATCGATTTGAAAAAGCCATACCCACGATGGGCAGATCGCCAAGGACAGGCACGCCTTCACGGGACTCATTGATATTCCGCTTGATCAGACCACCGAGAAAAACCGTCTGTCCGTCAGGCACCAGCATTTGGGTGGAAAGCTGGGTCGTGGTCTTCGATGGAATTCCGTCATCCGACACCGAACCATCACTCACCTCCGGATGGATATCCAGCAGGATCCTGCCCTGTTGATCCACCGAGGGTGTCACCTTGAGAATCACACCTGTCTCCAGGAATTCGATGCTTTCGGAGGTCACCAGGTTGATGGTTGTGGTGACGCGATAACCCAGACGTGTGCCCACCACTGTCTCGGCGGTGTGACCCTCCATGGCCAACAGCTTCGGCGTCGACAAGGTACGCAGCCGCCCCCGCTCTTTCAGTGCATCCAGGGCAAGTTCCAGATTCGGGCCGACAAATTGAAAAAGCAGACCAGGGCTACCCGGATTCGACATACCTTGTGTCCCGAAGCTGCCGAGCCCACCCTGGCTGGTAAAAAACCTGGTCCAGTCCAGACCAAAGGAATCCCTGTCTGACAGGGTCACCTCAAGGACTTTTGCCTCGATCAGGATCTGCTTTGGCTCGGTATCGATCGCTGCCAGCAACCTTTCAATCTTATCCAGAAAAGAGGGCATATCCTCCACGACCAACATCTTTCGATCAGAAAGCGTGGTGATCTTGCCGTATCTTGAGAGGTGCTTTTTAAGAATACTCTCTACCTCTGATAGTTTTGTGTATTGCACCTTGAATGAGCGTATCTCGGTAATTCCGGAATCACTGTATTTTCCCACCTCGCCACGTTCAACAATGAAATAGTTTCCGTTACGTTTCTCTACCGCAAAACCAGCAGCCCAACTAATCGAGTGAATGGCATCATCCAAATCCATATCGTAAAGGTTGATCGACACTTTTCCACCCACCCCCTCCGTCAGCACAATGTTCATCCGTTGCTGTTGCGACAACATCTTCATCACCTCATGGATTTCTATGTCCTGCAACGAGAGGGTGATCTTCTGCTTTTCCGCATGCAGTGAAGTGCAGAAGAAAACCAGCAACAGCGAAGTCAATATCCGTAACATCTGACCAATTTTTTTATCTAACGGGTATGTCCTGACCATTATTCTGATTCCAATCCACTGCCTTCGAGCTTCAATGTGTACCTTTTGCCCAGCTTCTCAAATACCGCCTGCCCCTCTTCCACCGATAGCAGGCGGTAGCCATTGATATCACCGCCCACACCCAACATCTCTTCATCAACAATCACCATGGGTACAGCATCAGACATCAGGGTCGCACGAAGTTTTGGCATAACCTCCGGTTCCGCAGCCAGGATCTCTTTTTTTCTTTCCACCTTGGGCGGCGTAGCCAGAATCTCCGGTTTGTTAAAGGGATTAAACACCAACGTGTCGGAGACATCTCCGGCATATGCAAGTGAGGCAATACTCATCGTCAGTCCAAGCACCACAAATCTCATGTCTGGGTTAACGATCATTGCTTCACCACACGATAAGAGACCATGGTCAGGGCAATTTTCAGCTCAGGATCAGACAACTCAGATCCCATTGGCTGAATACCGTACTTCTTGATTACGATGAACCCCAAGTCCCGGCCGATGGTCTGTAGCCACTTGAAGAAATCGAAATAACCGGCATTGAGTTCCACTTCAAACAAACTTTCCTGAAACATCTGTACCGTCTGACCATCACCCGGCCTCACACTGACCAGCTCGACATTCGTCTCCCAGGAGACCTTCTGCAGACGTCCGATGATGTACGACTCCATCTGCTGAGCAGGCAGACCCGCCATATCCCCATGTAACTGATGGCTCAGCGACTGAACAGCGGCCTCAGTCTTCGTCAGTTGCTGCTCCAGACCATCACTGCTGCTAGCCGCGCGCATCAAAAGATTGTGACTCTCATTGATCTCCCTGAACGCCTTGAACTGAGGCCACAATAGGTACATCACCTCTGCCGCTATGATCAGCAACACGATTGCGGCCAGCAAAAAGGCGATTTTTTTCGGCTCGGTATGCTCCAGAAAATCCGACATCAGCCCGTCACCCCTCCCGCTGAAACAACCACCTCCAGACTGAACTCCACCAGCTTGTTCCGGTTATGCCTGGCCTGTTCAGAACGCACTACACGCACACTCTTGATCTCCGGTTGCTCGATCAGGCTGGAAACAAAATGAGAGAGCGCCGCATGATCCAAGGCTCCTCCATCGATGGTCATGTGGGTCTCAATCTTCCAGGTTTCTTCCCTGCTGTTCTTCCCATTGGGTATCACCACAAAATACCCCGTACTCACCTCATTTCGGGTTTTCTCCGCCGGGGTGCCGGCACGCCGGAAACGCCAGTTGGTAAACCAGACGTCACCACTGGCAAGGGTACGGTCGATTGTGGTGAAAATCTGCTCTGCTGCCACACCACTACGCAAGCCAGCGAGCAAATCCAACTGTTGTTTCAAATCCTTCTTGCGGCTGTTTAGTTTTTCCAGGTCGCTCCGTTGCTGGGTGGAAATCGCCTTTTGCGACTGCAACTGTTGCAGCTGCAAATCTACCTTTGCCGTCTCTTCATGTAACCAGGTAAAAGCCCCCAGCACCAGCAATGTCAGTACGGTCAGGTTAATACCCCACTGCTTTAGCCAATGATTGAACAGCAGGCGTTTACGGAAAACGCCGGGAACCAGATCAACATCACCCATTGTCCGTCAACCCCCGCAATGCCAACCCCGTGGCCACCGCCAGCTCAGGTACCTGATCAGACCAGCGACTGCCCAGTTCCGATTGATCCTCGAAAATATTGTCAAAACTGTCTTTGATTGAAGAGAGAGGGATATTGATCAACTCAAGCAGCAATGCGTCCGAACCCGGCCAACGCGCCAAGCCACCCAGCAGGATGATCTGACTGACGGGACGGCCATGGGTTTCCGAAGCGGTGAATATCATTACCCGGTTGATCTCCTCAACCATTTTGAGAAACGCAGGCTTGAGGATTTCGAGGATGGCTTGCGAATAATTTGAATCCTGCATCATATCCATTCCCACCGAACCTGCAGATGGAGGCTTCATGCCGTGACGAAACACCAGATCCCGGCATACATCCGGCGGTAACTCCAATTCTTTGGAAAGATCCTGCAGTAACGCATGTTCACCAAACGCAACCGGTTGATCAAACAGCAGACGGCGACCGGAGATCACCGTTAGATAGGTGGTTTCAATACCGGTATTGATAACCAGAATAGTCTCAGCAGGTTCGTCAATATACAGGCTCGATATCAGGCGTCTCAACGCGGCTGGCCCGACATCCAGGGCTTCCACGATAAAACCTGCCTGGGTCAATGCCTGCAAGTACTCCATGACATCATCGCGTCTTGCGACGGTTGCCAGAGCCAGATGTTCATCGTCGTGTGCGTTGGAGCGCACTGGAAGGTAATCGATGATGTAATCCTCAATATCCCCCTCAAGCCGACCGCTGAGCATTTTCAGTATTTCCTGACCGACATCCGCCACATTCGACTTATAGGTAACAGGTGTTATCTTGAGCTTGTCCGGCGGCATTACCGCCACCACCTTTCTGTTACTGAAACCCTTCTTTTCCATCCCCTTTGCCAACAGTTTTTTCAAGCGTTGAGGGGACTCAAAAAGCTCACTGCGGGTTTCACCAAATGGAATACTTGCCTTCGCCAATACAGAGAAACCGTGTTCTGACCTCTGCTTCAACTGGCACAAATTGATCGATGAAGTACCGATATCCATGCCGATCGGCCCCACCTTTGCCTTTGCCGGCTTTAGCGCAAGTATCTTGCCCAGTGTGCTGCGAACCGCCAACATGCCTTAACTCTCTAGCACCGCAGCCACCAGGGAGCATTGCTGTGTATCCCTGTCTTTGGAAGCCTTGGCCTCATACAACGCCTTGTCTGCCGCACGATAGGCATCCTGCAAGGTCACCTTGGTCTCAGCAGGCACTGTTAGCAGGCCCACGCTGACATGTGCCTGGGTATCTGCGCTGGCGGAAAAAAGTTCCGGATCGGTGCGGAGTGCCCGGGCACCCTGGTCAACCAGATCAACCGGAGCATCATCCGGCATCACCATCAGAAACTCATCACCTCCCATGCGAATCAGGTGTTCCCTGCCAGAAAAAAGCGCCAGATAATTCGCCGCCAGACGACGTAAAACCAAGTCCCCGTAATCATGGCCCTGGCTGTCATTCAGCGTCTTGAAGTCGTCAATGTCGATCAACGCGAGGCGTATACCATTGCCCGCTTTCTGATACGAGGATTTGATCTCGGAAAACTTCTCTTCCAGAAAACGCCGGTTCCACGCCCCTGTCAGTGGATCCTTGAGTGACAGCAACGCCATCCTGTCGTGCGCCTTGACCAGTTCGAAACGCGCCTTGATATCATCCCGGCGCACCAGAATACTGCGCCCGATTACAATCAGTGTGGTGCCACCGGCAGCGATCATAGAAAACTGCAGCATCCACAGGGTCTCGTGGTCAAAACGACCCTGCACACTCAGGGTTGAAAGGGTGAATACGGCATACACCAGCAACACAATCAGCATGGCTTCACGCAGTCCCCATGGCACCAGTGGCATCAACAGAAACAGCAGAATCACACTCGCAAAAAGGGCCGCATTGAACGAGCCGGTATGGTGCGCCAGCAGCACAAAGGCCACTCCATTGACCACCAGCAGCGTCATGCCCAACAGGTAAAGGACACGAATCTCCTGAACCGAGCGCGCCGAAACAGAGACATGGAAGGCCAATGCCGCCAGCACAATACAGGAATAGATATAGATAGTGTCATAACCCAGCAGGGCATACACAGACGCCGAGGCAGCCAGCAGGAACATCGAGACAAGGCCCAGAATAACAATCCCTTTGCGGGTATCCTGGAACATCATCGATTCGGCAAAATCCGACAACTCCGCGCCATCGAATCTTGTCAGCGACCACAATTCCGCCAAACCTGTGAATGTTTTTGCGTTGGATGTCATCTCTACCCAATGGGTCCTTAAACTTATCTATGTCTAAAGAGCTATCGGCAGAGGGGCGGGGGTCTTTAGTGAATTGGTGCGCAGGTTGCACCCTACAGCTCGACTGGTATAGCCTCCAGTGATTTACACTGAATCTGAATATTGTCGAACCAGACGCTGTCTTCTCTGCCCAAGTAGGGTGAGCTGAGCAGCCGTATTGCGGTGTTGGTGGAGATATAGCTGCTGATATCCTTGCTGTAGGATCGATACGATTCATCATTCGTGGTGCCGATTCGATCCAATTCGGTCCAGGGTCCGGCGGGGCCGTTGGAAGAGAGATAAACAGCAACGTAATCATTGATATTTTCATCCAGATCCACGCGGCGATAGTCGAAGCTCAGGAGCGCCGTTGTTGCCCCGCTCAGATCAGCAACCCGCTCCACGCCCTCGCCACCATTGTCGTTATCACGGATTCGCAGCTGATAATCGCTCTCATCGGTATCGACACGAACGTCGCCTCTGGTCGGACCATCGCTCTCCCCCACCTCCTGCCAGTCACCGACCCAGGGCAGAGTACCGTCGTGACCGGCAAAATCTCTTGAATCGAACCAGTCAAGAAAAGTGCCGTTACAGCTACTCACAATCTCCACTGGTTCTTTTATGGTTACGCCTCCGCCACCGGCCTCATCAACGATATCGGTAATATCAGTGGCATCCAACGCTCGATCATAGATACGCACGTCGTCCAGGATGCCCTTGAACTCTTCGTTGAGAAAACGGCTTGCGCCTATGATGATGCCTTCGTTATTTACCAGGGGAATATCGGTGGTGGTGAAGGTTTCATACTTGCCGTCCACATAAAGGCGCACGGTATCGGTGGCATCTTCGAAGCTCGCAGCAATATGGTGCCACCTGTCTGGACTAAGGGTCAGGCCGCTTGTATTGAACTGTATATAGGTGCCCCCGATATCAAAACCGAAATTGACCGTGTTGTTTTCGACGCCCAGCCAGTAGTTTTCCGGCGCCATGCTGTCGCCATTGGTCAACACCATGTGGTACCCGATTAAACTACTGCTATACACCCTGGCCATCAGGGTCAGTTCTGAAACCAGGCTCAACTGGTCGTCAGGTGCAACAGCCAAGCGGTCATTGACGCCGTCGAAAGCAAGCCCCCCATCCAATTGCCCCGGGACCCACTGCGGCCCGTTGAGCAGAGTCGCGTCGTGGCCACCTTCGGAATCGATAGCGATGGTGCCGCTGGTTTCATCCAGTTTCCAGTGCGCCACCGGTCCGGGTGGTGGGCTCTCCGCAGCTGGGCAGAAAGTCACCCGTAACTTTGGCGCTCCCGAAGGCAACCCATCGAAGCTCTCCGGGATTCGTGTACCTGTGCCTCTGATGAGCGTAACCAGCGCATTGCCACTCGACCATCCACCCCGACTGACTATCTCCTGCACGACACTCGCTATGTCCGGAGTTGTTTGTACTTCACCCACCTTATTCCACGACGGAACGTCATCCCATGCCACCGACGCGCTGGTGGTCGGGCGGTCAATAATGTTGTGGTAACTCCAGGCAAACTCAACAGTATTATCTGCGGCTTCGCCATTGATGGTGAGATTTGTGATTCCACTCGTTTTTTCATCCACGGTGAAATCGATAAAGGCTTGTGTGATTTCAGAATCCCTGGGGATGGTTACATTCTGGAATCGGATACCTACCACTTGATCCCCATCCGAGGTGTTGGCCAGCTCCAGGTCGTCGCTTTCAAGTACCGGCTGATCAGCAATCAACGGTTCCTCCCCGTCGTCGTGGCTTGCGATTACCGGAATCTCCAGCGTCTGCTCGTCACTGCAGACGCCAGCGCCCCCCGTACCCCATTGAATCGCACGCTGCACGATCAATCGGCCATTGTTGTTGAGATAATTCCAGTTGAAGTTTGAGGTAGTGTCGCGCCCGATAGGTAAGGAGACCCGCCTGCCGGTTGCGGTACCGTCACCATTGTAATTACCCCCTTGATAGACCTCCGCACCCACATCAAGAAAGGCCAACCCACCTTGTCCGCCCCAATCCGCCAACGTCTGCAGGCCGGGCGCCAGTGTGCCGCTGACGCTGAGTCCATCCATATCTGCCGAATAGATGGGCAAGACACCTAGAGGGAGTAGTTCGGTGATGTAGTGACTATTGTCAATAATTGAGAGATTTTTACTCACCGAGTTGGTGCTCCCCGAAGCAATGGCCAGATTGTCGCTCTGTCCCCCCTCCTCATTGACTACGCCCTTGGCGGTGGCAGCCAGCTTATCAGCTAACGTCCAGTCGACGACCGTTTCTGAAATGTAAGCCACATCATTGTTTCCCAACGCAGCATCGAAGGTAGCCTGATCACTATCATCATCGATCAAAGTGACCGCATAACCCCAATTTTCGAACAGCAATCGCTTATAGGCATCGTTGGAATCCACCGTGACGGTATCACCCACCACCAACAACACATTGCCCGAGCCCTGAGGCGCCAGGCAGGCGATGCCACACTCGCAGGTGTAGGTGATGGTAAGTTTGGGACGTAAAGTGGGATCGGTGTGATCGCTGCTATCGAAATGGGCCGCGGTACCATAGACTTCGGCAACCAGCGCCAGGCCATGATTCTCATAACTTCCATCCACCCAGCCCTGCACAAGTGAGCTAATCTCCCATTCAAACCAGCCAATGGTTGACGCAGCAACTATCGTGTTGCTAATCACTGTTGAATCATAGTCACCACCAACAGTTATCCAGGGCACCCCGCTCTCTATTTCACCCCAGTTGGATGCACCGGTGCCACCAGTGGATGCACCCTCTACCCAGGGTGTACTCATCCGATGTACACCAATCGTTCCCCCGTTCAGACTGGGCGTATTCTGGTGCAGCGCCAAAGAAGCACTCAGTATCTTTACCCCGGCGGGGATACTCCCAAGCTCAAATTCCAATAGACTATTTGCGCTTGAATCGGCGAAGCGTTCTTCAACCCAAATCTCGTTGTCTGCCCCATAGTTCCAGCTGCTCTTCCATTCATATATCCAGGTATCTTTTCCCCCTGTGGCATCGGGTTGGAGTTCAAGTGTGTTGTACGCCGCCTGGTAGAGAACCAGGTTTTTCTGCGCCACACTGCGGGTCACGCCGTTGGCCAGAGTGCCCTGCACGCTGATATCTGCACGATTGGAGAGTGAGCCGTCGCTGATCTTCACCTCAAGCAGTGGACGCTGATCGATGATGCCATATTCATTGCTGGTGTATTGTGCCAGATCGAGAATGGAAGCTGTCTTGAGCATAATGCCCTGATTAGCCGTAGTGCCGTTGACCCAGCCCTGTACCAGGGAGGTGATGTTGACCGACACATACTCTCCCACCGGCGATCCCGAAGGAATGGAGGCCAAGGATGTGCTGTCGTGACTGGCATTGATATTGTCCCAGTTGACGGTTGCCTCAGCCCAGTCTGCGGTTATCTGGTGGGCCGTTACAGCCGCTGAATCATTGCTGTCAAGGACAAATATCTTTGCTACGGCAGATACCACCATCGCGCCGACCGGGATGCCCGCATTTTCGATATCGAAGCGATAGAGGGTTCGCTGAATGGAGCTGGGAAAAAGATTGAAATAGGTACTGAGTTGGGTATCGTAGCCGTAGTTATTAGTGGGGGTATCGCTCTTGATCATGGTATCGGCGATAACCGGCACGTTGTAGGCAGTGATCGTCCCACCGGCATTGTTCGGCGTGATGGTGGCTGAGTAACTGTGACTGCCAAAGGCCTGCCCTGCGATATCCAAAAAGGGCCCACAACCGGCCTGTTCAAGCTGCCAACGAGCGTGACTCATACCCGCTTCTGCGAGGTAGCGGGCCTGATCTGCCTCAAGTTCGCTGCCGACGGCGTTGGTTTCCGTGGCGCTCTCATAGTTCATGGTAAAAGCGACCGCCGCCACCAGGGTAATGGCAAGCATTACCGGCAAAAGGATATAACCGTTTTGTTGTGCCATACGGGTCATATCATCACTATTGGGGGAGATGGTGCGCACAGCGCACCCTACGGTTTGCGCATTGCGTAGGATGCGCCATAAAATACGGTGGGTACATTACGTAGGGTGCGCCACGCGCACCATGAAATACGGTGAATACATCGCGTAGGGTGCGCCATGCGTACCATGAAAAACGATGAATACATGGCGCAGGGTGCAATCTGCGCACCAAACCCATCACAACCCCCCCCCCACTCGAACCTGGGTACGCAAGCTGACGGTTTCACCGCTGGTTGGAGAGGTGATTTCCAGCGTCAGATCTAGAAGCTGGTATAAATCACTCCCTTGTAAAATTCGTTCAATACGAAAATACGTGACGTTTTCGGCCAGGTCAGAGGTAATAAAGTCAGCACCCGTCACTTGGCTGTCACCGTTAGCGTCCCAGGGAACAGGGTTTCGTTCCTTCAGGACACCATTATCTAAATAGAACACCAGCGAGTCGTACCAGTCCTCATCTACCTGACCATCTTCGTCATCATCACTTTTATTGTCTTCGTCGACAGAGCCACTCAAATCATCGTCAACACCGATCGCACCGGACTTGCCATCTCCGTTGACATCCGCTGAGAGATCTTCGTCGACGCTGCCATCACCATCGTCATCCAGGGCGTTCAGGGTCTCCTCGATCGCCACACCGTCTTCATCATTATCTGACAGCGGGTCGGCATCAGCCGAGTCATCCAGTGCACCGTTTCCATTATCGTCGATCAGATAAATGCCGGGGGCTGCATCGAAATTGTTATCCGCGCCTATATCTTCGTCTAGCTGCCCATCACCATCGTTATCAGCATCGGAGATACCGTTGTTATCCAGATCCTGATAGGCAGGCAGGGTAACGGCAAGTACAGCAGTGGCCAGGGTGCTGTCACCGACCGGCGGTGAAGCCGGGACCGTCTGTTCACGAATATTCTCCGGCCAGTTGGTAGCGGGATTGTCATTCAAAGGCAACAGCAGCAATCTTGAGTGACTCACCGCCCGCACCATGCGTTGCATGGCAAGGCGCGCCTGGCGGGTCGTGTCGTTCTTTTCATGTACCACATCCCGGGTCTGCAGCGCGTTGCCAACCACGCCGGACAAGCCAAGTACCAGCATGCCGGCCAGAACGACGGCCAGCATCAGTTCGACATAGGTGTAACCCTGGTTGTGGTTTTTTGCAGCAGTCATCCAGATATTTCGTAGGGTGCGCTGTGCGCACCGGAACTATTGAGGTGCGCACAGCGCACCCTACCTCTTGGGTTAGCGGCGGGAGTATTGATTTATTGACTGATCAGGCTTTCCAGTGTCTGATTTTCTCCCTCGATCTGCACCTTTACCCATAGCAGGCCCGCATCAACATCGGTGAAGTGGTTGTTATCGGCATCGACGTTGTCACCGTCGTAGCTCGCCAGATAGACCAGACGACGGCTTGCAGTGCCTGCCGTGTCGGAATAGGCGTCAACAATCACCGCAGGGCCTCCGGCAGTATCGGCTTCCTGTTCGAGTGAGGAGAAGGGTTTGGCCAGGATCTCTTCCATCTTTCCGGTGAGCCGATAATGGTGGTTCGCGTGAGCACTGTGGATGCCGCTGCCCAACACACCGCTGTGCAGGGATTCGAGTGCGGGTATCAGGGTGATGGCGATCAGGGTGATGGCGACAAGTACCTCCGTGTAACTGAAGCCGGTTGCATGGTGCGCATGGCGCACCTTACGGTGAGTAGGGTGCGCTGTGCGCACCATAAAGCGACTCCAGTTCACTGCACCATCACCCGGCCCGTAACGGGTTGAATGGTTATGATTATATCCTGACCCCCGTAGGTTAATTGGATATCACCCCCCGTAAACCGGCTGAGTACGCTGTCCTCCACCCAAACCGGCACACCCTGCGCAGTGAAGAAGAGGTTATTTTGGCTTCCGGAAACGCCTTCGAAGGAGAAGGGCTTTGCGCTGCTCGCGAATTCCACACCGCGCGTCGTTGAGGATTGTTCCAGAAAAAAATCGTAGGGTTGTCTGCTGACCGGGTGAGTGAGCTTGGTAAGTATACCGAAGGGGCTGGCGCTGAGATCCGGTTCGAAAACCGTAATGTCTTTTCCGAGGGGTTCCCCATCGTCAGTATCGACCAGCACGCCCCGAATCCCGCCCGTGCGTATCGCCTCGCGCTTGGCATACCGGAGCGCCTCGGCCACCCTATTCGCAGCCAGTTCGAGTCTTTGAGGATCAGTGGAAGAAAAATCGGGGATCACCACAAGTGCGGTGATCCCCAGTATCGCAACAATGACAGTCAATTCAATCAGGCTGAAACCGGTCTGCTTCCTCATAGCTACAGGCGGAATTTCCATGCCTGCTGAAGTGCATCCGACAGAACATCAATGCTTATCGTAAGATACCGCAGCGCCTCCACCATCCGGGTCGGTGGTGTCATTGGCGATGAACTTCCCTACCTCAACATCATACTTCCAACCGCCATTGGGTGCAGTACCGGACATCAGGATGTCACCAATGGCAATCACCTCCAGAGTGGCAACATCAGTGATCGGGTTTCCAGGCAGGGTGTTTTTCTTCAGATAGGGGCCGTACTTGAAGTTGGTATCCTTGATACTGCAGGCACCACCATCATCATCTGTGAACATACTGAGCTGATCGAGAAACGCCTGGACGCCTTGCGCACCTGCACCACCAGTGCCGGTGCCATCGGTAGCGGTACAAGCCAGATCTTCTGCGGTATTCTTGCCGGGGTATTCTCCATGCTGCTGATAATAGAGGTCGATCGACGCACGCATATTGGACAGCGTGGTATCGAGTGACGAGAGCTTGGCATCGTCAGTGGAAGAGGCAAACTGCGGCACCACAATGGCTGCCAACAGGGCCAGGATAATTACCACAATCAGGAGTTCAACCAAGGTAAAACCTTTTTGCCCTGTTCTGATTTCACGTTTCATTCGTTCAACCCTCAAAGTCGATAAACTTGTTCAATGGCCGTCTCCAGCATATTTTGGGTATCGGCTGCGGTTCTGGTTTCTTTAATCCTGATTGGTATTAATCTATCCAACCGCTCTGGACAACTTGAATATGGGCAGAATCAACGAGCTGACCAACACCCCGACCACCACACCCATAACCAGCAGCATCACCGGCTCGGCAAGACGGGAGACGGTTTCCAGACGCGCCGACAGCTCACCTTCATAGAAATCAGCAAGCCTGGCCATGACCTTGGGCAGGCTGCCGGTCTCCTCGCCGGTTTTAATCATCTGATGCACCATCGGGGGGATGAAGCCGGTATCCTTGAAACCTGCCGCAATACCATCACCACCCTCGACTCGCTGCTCCACTCCATCGATGAATTGGTGAAACAGCCGGTTGTGCACCACATCGCGGCTGGCATGCAGCGCATCCAAAATGCCCACGCCATTGCTTAGCGACAGGCTGAGTACGCGCATCGATTGCATCAGGTAGAGTCTGACAAAGATGCCACGCAGTCCCGGCAGATGCAGTTTTGACCAGTCGAGCCAATGACGTCCGTTATTGCTGGCGGCCCAGTATCTGAGCCCGATCAATAACAGGGCCAAACCGGTCAGCAGATAGGCCCACTGCTCACGGAACAAGTGACTTGCCGCCATCAGGAACAAGGTAGTTCCAGGAAGCTGATCCTGAATACTGCTGAACATATCGGCAAACTTGGGAAAAACCACGACCAGCACGAATACCACCACCCCCAGGGCGAACAACAGCAGAAAAACGGGATATGAGAGCGCAGAAAACATGGTGCGCTGCAGCTTCTCGCGTTTTTCCTCCATCTCCAGCAACTGCTCCAGCACCTCGTGCATGAAACCGCCCTCTTCGCTGGCGCCGATCAGGTTGATATAGGTTTGGGAAAAGACGTCCGGATGCTTCGCAAGGGCTTGCGAAAACTGCTTGCCTTCGCCAACATCCTCGATCAACTGTTCGACCAGCGCCTGCATGCTTAGGTTTTCCAGCTGCCCCTCCAGTGCCTGCAGACTGATGTGCAGATTGGTGCCGGTCGACAGCATCAAAGCCATTCGTTCAGTGAAGAAACGCCGATCCTTGTTACTGATGCGGCGCTTGGGTGCCAGCCCGGAGAAAACCTTACCCAGGTTGATTGCTTTTGTATTCGCTTTCCTGGCAGGTCTGTTAAGTTCGATAGCCATGGCAGTTACATTCACTCAAGCTCAGTTGTGCTTGGTGCGCATGACGCACCCTACGCTTGCTAGGTTTAGCGCGATTAATCGCATACGCCTCTGGTAGGCTGTGCCATGCGCACCAGAATAATCTGCATTTGTCGTGTTTAGCAAAGCCACGGCTCTGCATTCAAATATTGACCACACGCGAGATCTCTTCAATGGTGGTCTTACCTTCGAGCACACGCCCCAGACCATCGTCGAACAGTGTCCTGATCCTGTGCTCATGCATAAATTTCGTGAGCTGGTCGCGCGATGGATTGGTGATAATCAGTCGCTGCAGTTCACTGTCTGTTTCGACAATCTCGTGCACGCCCATGCGGCCCTTATAACCGGAGTCATAGCATTCCGGACAACCGCGCCCCCTGGAGAGCCGCACCTTGCCGTGTTCCTGCCAGTTGTAACGCTCAATCATCTCCGGTGACGCGAGGAAATCGGTTTTACATGATGGGCAGACACATCGCACAAGACGCTGCGCAACAACACCGATAAGCGCGGACGACAGCAGATAGGGTTCTACCCCCATATCGATCATGCGTGTTACCGCACCCACACTGTCATTAGTATGCAGAGTGGACAACACCAAATGGCCAGTGAGCGCAGCCTGCACCGCAATCTCGGCGGTTTCACGCTCACGAATCTCTCCCACCATCACCACGTCCGGATCCTGCCGCAATACATGCTTGAGCATCTTTGCGAAGGTCAGGCCTATCTGTTCCTTGACAGGATTTTGATTGACGATATCCAACTGATACTCCACCGGGTCTTCAATGGTGACGATGTTCTTTTCAATGCTGTTGAGATAGTTGATTGCCGAATAGAGTGTCGTTGTCTTGCCGCTCCCGGTCGGGCCGGTAACAAGTACCAGTCCAAAACTGCGATCCAACAGCCGTTTGAAGCCAGTGAGGTTGGTGTCGATCATACCCAGCTTGGAGACATTGAGAATCGCCTGATTCTTGTCGAGCACCCGCAGTACGACCTTTTCGCCATACAGACCGGGAAGTGAACTGAAACGCAGATCGATCGGGCGCCCATGTGTATGCACCTGAATGCGCCCATCCTGGGGCAGACGCCTCTCTGCGATATCCAGATTTGCCATGACCTTAAGGCGAGACACAATTGCAGGATGCAATTCCTGGCGCGGTGTCATGACTTCATAAAGCAAACCGTCGATACGGAAACGCACACGGGATATTTTCCGTGATGGCTCGATATGAATATCACTGGCGCCATCATGTACCGCACGCTGAATAATCGAGTTGACCATGTTGATGACCGGACTGCCCGCAGCCAGATCATCGATTGTCGAATAGTCGTCAGATAACTTGTTTTCAACAAGTTCGAAGTCCTCCTCCAGCGCCTCCATCATTTCGGCGCCGTAACTGTTGTCGGAGTGAGCCTCGCTGATGGCCTTGATGATATCTTCCTTGCGCGCCAATACAGGCTGAACCCGCAAGCCAGTGCGCTCCTCCACCTCGCCAAAACTCGGCACCGCCTGAGGATCCGAAGTGGCAAGATAGAGCACATCACGCAAGCGAAATAGAGGCAACATTTTCAAACGCCGCGCCACTTCGACATCCAGCAGATCTACAATCTCCGGATCGTAAAGCCCAACACGCAGATTTGAGAAGGGTATCCCCAGCTGCTGACTCAAAACCTCCAGCAGGGACTTCTCAGTCACCCATCCCTTGTCGACAATAATCTGTCCCAGCCGCTGACCGGTCTTCTTCTGCTGGATAAGCGCCTCATTCACACGCTCACCTGTGAGCAGTCCCATCTCCACCAGGAGATCTCCGAAGCGGATCTTTTCAGCCGTTGGAGCAGGTACAGGCACAACCGTTTTTTCCTGACCCGCTTCAATCACCGCAATAGCTTTGCACAAGCCGGTGATGGCGAATACTTCCCGAATCAGCGCCCCTGCATTGGACACCTTTAACCAACCGCCTGTCTTGGCCAGTTTCTCTTGTGCATCCAGCAGGGTTTCCAATGCCCTGCTGTGAACCAACGGTACCGAAGACAGATCTATAACGACTTGGGTTTCCCACTGTTGCAGGCAGGTTTCTATTGCTTCATGCAGCGGCTGAAGCTCTTCATCAGTGGAAAGAATACCTTTTGGCGCCAGGTAGGTCATGACACCCATTCGGGTACGCATCACAGCATTGGCCACCGGAGCATCTTCAATTTCGATAGCTGTCACCGACGCGGTAGACATTTCACTCTTACCCGTTTGCCACTTGTTTTTCACGCACAATATCTTCAAGGCATGCTTGCAGTGGTTTCGGTTTTTCCAGTGCGTAACCCTGACCGAAATCCACTCCGATATCACACAGTTTCAGGCTTATCGCCTCGTTCTCGACATACTCAGCTATCGTCAGCAATCCCATGGCGTGTCCGACCTGATTGATTGCGGACACCATGATTTCAGACACCGGGTCTACATCTATCTTGCGTACAAAAGAGCCATCGATCTTGAGGTAGTCAACATCCAAATTCCGCAAATAGGCAAAGGAGCTAAGGCCGGTACCAAAGTCATCCAGGGAAAACGTACAACCCAGGGATTTAACCTTGGCCATAAACTGCTTTGCCTCATCCAGGTTTGCTATAGTTGCTGATTCTGTCACTTCGAAACAGATGAGATTTGTATATGAACCCAACCGTTTAAGCTGTTCGCAGACAAAGTCTGCAAAGTCTTCATCACTCATCGACTGGCCGGACAGATTTACCGACAGATGACAGGGGAACGTATGCAAACCGCCAGCCATCGACAGCATCTGATCAAAGGTCTGTTGGACAACCCAACGATCGATACTTGTCATCAGGTTATAGTGTTCTGCCGCAGGCAGAAATTTCCCAGGCGGAACCAACGCACCCTGCTCATCAAGCATGCGCAGTAACACCTCGTAATGCCGCTCGTCATTTTGAGTTTCGAGACTTTGGATCAGCTGGCCATACAACTGGAAGCGGCTTTCACGCAGCGCTGCCTGGATACGACCAACCCACTGCATCTCATCCCGGCGACGTTGAAGATCAGTATCACCCTGTTCATAGACCTGGATGCGGCTTTTGCCTCGCTCCTTTGCCGCATTTCGCGCAACTTCTACAGAGCTCAATATCGCAGCAACTGACTCGCTCTGTACTGTAATTGCAGCAACCCCAATACAGGCGCTGAGTTCGTGTGTGAATTCTTCCCAGGAAAAATCAATCAAAGCAATCTCCTGGCTGATGCGTCCCGCCAACCTCTCAGCTGTCTCCAGGGGACAGTTTTCCAGCAGCACACCGAACTCATCACCGCTTAAACGTGCTACTGAATCCTCTGTGCGCACTGTTTTCACAATACTTTCCGCCACTAGGCAGATCGCAGCATCACCCGCTTCACGCCCCCCGATATCATTAATCACCCCGATACGATCAATATCAATATTCAGGATGGCATGTTTCACGCCATGGCTCCTGGATTTGGCAAGAAGCCCTGTGACACTGGACTCAAAACTATGTGTATTTTCCAGACCGGTCAAACTATCGTAGTTAACCTGAATGATCTTGGTCACCTTTTTTGACATGACGCCAAGCAGGTTACGATCGCTGTTACTGAAGTCACGTCTGCGTTCAGAATTAATGATAGCCAGCATGCCAATCACGTTCCCATTTCCACCCTCTATCGGACTAAGCAGAAACTTACAGGATAAACCACTGGTGAACTGATGCTCAACGGCATCCTGTGAACTGTTGATCACGATCGAAGCTTTCAGTGTTTTCACCCTCTCGTAATACTCATCTTGTAGAGTGGCCTGCAATCTTGGAGTGCCAATTGAGGCATTACCTTCGTCATAATCATAAATACTGATGTTCTTGTCTGGAAGTAGCAGAGCCGTCATGCCCACTGCAAGCGCACCGGTGCATTCAGCTACCAAAAGACGCAATGATTCCTTTGCATGGTAGAGCCCGATAGAGTATGTATCCGACTGATAAACAAGATTCAACTCTTCATAGCGAATGCTGAGCTCATCCGCCATGGACTCGAGCTCCATATTAAGATCACGCTCATTACATATACACTCACCCAACGCAGCCAACCTTTCACGAATAACATTGACCTCCGCCCCGCCCCAGATTTTGTCGGCGCGCGTGAGCACAATCAGGTTCAGCGCACAATCATCCACCTCATCTTTCAGATGAAGAGAGAAAACCGTTTCGCCGTCTTCGAGCTGCCGCCATCTAAAATTACCGGGACTCTTTTCGCGCAATTCATCTGAATGACTCATTGCATAACTCTCAAGCTTCAAGCCATCTTCACTATGCACATCACTACTGGACCAAACACATTGCCCTTCACACTCAAACAAGCTCAGCACAATAATTTCCGGAGACAGGCTCTGAAGCAAGCGGAAATAATTTTTAAACTTGATCAGGCTGAGTGAGCGATTCATCTGGCCAGGCTGCTCCCACCTGCTTTCTCATGACTGAAGTGCTCATCCAAATTTGCAATAAGTTTACGGATGCTTATAGGCTTCTCAAGAAACACCAGGTTATCGATATTGGCCGACCACTCCCGGTGTTCGATCTCTGTTCTGGAAGTCAGTATAAAGATGAGGAGGTCCCTTTGCGGCATCTCTTCCACAATCTGCGCACACAGCTCTTTCCCCGACATACGCGGCATCTGAATATCGGTAATCAACACATCCGGCACCTGTTCCCGCACCTTCTCGAGAGCCGCAAGGCCATTTGGAGCCCCTTCAACCTGATATCCTGCGCGCTCCAGCGACTGCCTGAGTATTCGAATGGCATGAGGTTCATCATCAGCAATCAGGATTTTTTTCATACAACACCTGCCTGCAATCGTGTTGCCATATCCTTTTCCAACCGTATTGTGAAGGTACTGCCCTTTCCGTGTTCACTCTCCACACTCAGTTTTCCGTGATGAAAGTGCACAATCTGCTGCACCAGTGACAACCCTAAACCATGTCCGGCCTGCTCTCTGACTTTATCGTCATCGGCGCGGTAGAATTTTTCGAATATCTTCTGCTGATCTTCTGGACTGATACCCACGCCGGTATCGTGCACACTAATTTCAATGGCATCATCGAACTCTTGCGCAGTAAGAGTAACGGTGCCATTAGGCTTGTTATATTTGATCGCATTGGTAAGCAGATTGTTGACCGCAATGCGTAACAACTCCTTGTCAACATTCAGTGCATTCATCTCACGCGGCATGTCGATTTCATATTCAAGATCCCTGTCACGCCCACTCTGGGTGATATTATTGAATGCATCCTCCAAAAGCTCCCCGAGGCGCACACGCTGTCGATTCATCTGAATACCACCAAGTTCAAACCGGCTGATGGCAAGCATATTATTGATCAGGGTTGAGAGTCGTTCGACCTCATCATGTATGACATTCAACCCTTCAACGCGGAAGGACTCAGAGTTACCATCCTCGCCAAGCAACGCTTCACTGTACATAGCCAGCACATTGAGTGGGGTCTTCAGTTCATGAGAAATCTGGGCTATGAATTCACCACGATTTTTCTTGGCCAGTTGTTCCTCAGTACAGTCCCGAATCACTACCATATTGCCTAGTAGATGAGCGCCATCTTTTGGCGAGAATAGAGGGTAGGCTTTTACTTCGAGTAGTTTTTCCGGATCATACTGCGGTGCGATACGAATCGAATCAGATATATAGCCAACCTGCCCACCACTGGCATTGTGGCCAGACAAATAGGTAATGAGATTGGGATCTTTACACCACTCCTGCGGCTTTTTGCCAATAATTGATTCCAGAGTTTTTCCGAGCAGAGCAACCGTCTTGTCATTGGCATAATTGACGCAACCGCCTTCATCGATAACCAGGATTGCATCCGGCAATGCCTTTAAAATCGATTCAATCCTGGCATGCCGGTAGGATAGCAGCTTGCTGGATGTCAGCATCCCGCTCTGCTCACTTTCCAGCGTCTGGATTCGATTCTGGGCGGAGTTGATAAACCTGTTAAAACTCTGAATAAAATCTCCCAGTTCGCCGCTGGGATGTAATTCCACACGTTTTTCCGTCCCCCCTTCGATCAGGCCTTCGAGATTTTCGTTCATCTGACGCAGGGGCCGTATTTCACGCCGCAGCAGGAAGTAAAACAGCGGTGTCAGCAGGAATACCGGCAGCGTAAACATCGCAAAGAACGGTAGATCTTCATACTGCAATCCTGCTTCAGGCTGAAAATATCCAAGGCGAACATAACCGCGTATATCCCCCCCATTGAAGACCGGCGCGTGAAATTCAAGGAAGTTGCGACCGTCCGACGCTGAATGAATTTTCCGCTCACCCAACCAGGCGAGAGGGTCATTGGGGATCGGCTGGTCGGGAATGACAATACCCGGCGCGGAACTCTCATTCACAGGTTTTCCCTGGATATCGACAACCGCCGCATAGGCAAAATCCGGGTTGCTCTGTCCCTGACGCAGGGCCTGTAATACGCCTTGCCTGCCGCGCTCAGGCACCAACTCGTCCCAAGCCATCCCGCTCAACACTCTGGCAAGCCCCACACCCTGGCTTCTGGCCTGTTTCAGACGTGTATCCAGTTGATAGTCGAATAAGAGGAAAACAATCAGGCCCATCACAACCAATGAGGCCACGATCATTATTAATCCCAGGCGCTGATTACGCCACATACTGAGATCCAGACAATTCCACTGCGATATTCCCAGGCAATAAGGAAGACAATTTGTCTCCGGGCTTTATGGCGGCCGGGGGGGGGATATCTTTAACTCACAGGCTGGAGAGACACACTCTCTGAGAGGATGAGAGCGGTGTTTAATTCATTTCAGGAGTAGCTGGTAGGGTATGCCATGCGCACCGAAATCAGCACTCATGGTGCGCGCGGCGCACCCTACGTTCATCCTGTAAACCATCTCAACGAACAATGAAAATTGGGACGAAAAACAACTCAACATAATGATTTTACTGAAATTTTAGTATTTCTGAATTACATATGGCTAACTTTTACAGGTCCTAGAAAAAATATCTCACCCGTAACTCAATGCGATTTTCAACCAGCTTTTCTCCAAATTCAGAGTGGGGAGCACCCTGATTCAGGGCTGCACGGAGGCGTAATTCGATGTTATTAAATCCCGTATAATTCACTCCCGGGACGAGGGAGTAGCTGTGATCCTGAAGGTTTATAATCGAGGTAAGATCTGCACTGAGATAGACGATATCGAAGGGCTCTTTCTGGGATACCCTCAGGTGTAGATAATCCCGCATGTAGTTGGGTGTAAAAAAACCTGCCTGGCCAGCAATATGTCGTGCCTTTTCAACTGCTGAAACCTCACCTGTCGACTCTGCTGAATGAAGCAGATTAAAAAATCGTTCGGCCTCATTTTTACTCAGGCCGGAGCCGTTGTGATAATACTCAAGGATATAGGTCGTATCCTGGGCGGATAGATAGCGTATCCCCAACAGATAACTCGTGCTATCTTGCCGGCGTATATTTATTGCTTCTCCCTCATCCAATATGAATCTTGCCTGGTCATGGATCCAGGCCAGTTCACCGTGCATTTCAAGGTTCGTCGCCAGGTTGCGAGAAAAATCCAGCCCGATCCGCCCACTACGGCTACCGTCGGTCAAGAAAAGAAGATCGATATCCGTATCACGATAGAGGAGGTAGAGCCGGCCTGCCAGATTAACATCTCCTTCAGGTGAAAAATCCTCATTGATGCTATGGGTGACAGGCAATAGCACCGGAGTGAAAGCGATCGCCTGCAAAGGACCATCAAAGCTTTTCACATAATCCAGCGAAGCAATAACAAAACCTTCACGACTCAACTCCGGATCACTGGGGTCTTTGACTCGTTGGATGAAACCCACCGGGTTCCACGCGTAACCCGTACCCCATTTCAGGGCTCGCTTGCCGAGTTCAAAGGTCAGCGTGTCGGTAGAATGGCGGTAATAGAGCTGAAAAACATCCGCATTACCACTACCGCCGTAGATATCATGCTGCGCTGTGGCCTGGGCATGGAAATTAAGAGAAGAAGCACCGGATCGGTAGAGGCCTTCCAGTTCCAGTACACCGCTATACCGGTCATCTGAGGAGGGCTGCTCATCTGCTGTCGGGAAGTTAAGCCGGTAGAGCGTGCTATCCTGGTCGAAGTATCGGTACTCCGGCTTTATCTCCAGATGCCCGCTAAACTCGAACGGCTTCTTCTCATACCGGGAGATATCGAAATCAAACTCTTCCGCCTGAACCGGCATCAAGAGCGGAATGAGGAGCAGTCCCGTAAGCCATCGACTCATTCCCGCAGTTCGCCCGCCTTCGACATAAAACTGAGGCTGAATACCTCATCAGAAAAGTCGCGCGGTTTAACGCCTGAAAACAACATCACCGATTTATAACCTTTGTGGAGAGGGCTGTCTGTCTCCAGCATTGCAGGTCGAACGATGCCATTTCCGAAGTCTTTTATATTGCTGTAATGCAGGGTTTTGATCAGCAATCCGCTGGCGGCATAGGCCTCTATCCTGGTCGGTACACGAGCTTCTTGATCCACCCACATCCTGAGGCGGTCATAGGCGACGCTATTGCTCTTTGCTTTGAGCTCAAGCAGATACTCTCCATCTTCTCTTTTCACCGATTCGGCATGGTATTCGGCACTGAAGTCGAGCCGCATGATATCGGAGTTGTTGAACACGCCACCAACCACCGACTGCAGGCTGGTGATACGCAGCGGCCTGCCGACATCGGGAATATAGAGCCACATATTGTCAGCCAACCGCAAGGTGGTGCGTCCCTTCTCGCTGGGCGGATCGAGAAACAGGGCAAGCATCTTGTCATTACCCTTCTTAACGGTATAGAGCACGAAAGCCTTCTTATCGCCATCGGGTTCGATATTGATCAGCTTGCGGTACATCTCATAAGACTCGGGCTGCAGACGCCGATCCACCTCCTGGAGCAACTGTTGGGCGTCTTGGGCATGCAACGGAACAGCTGCCAGAAGTAGCCAGAGTAATAGAAAGACGTATCTCATCGGGTATTCCTTGAAGGTAAAGGATCAGACATGCCGCAAGGCATCGATGGGGTTCATGCGCGAGGCCTTCCAGGCAGGCTGCAGACTGGCAAGTATGGCGACAATGATGACCATTACTGCAGCCAGGGTGACATCACCCAGCGCGATTTCCGGCTGTAACAGCAGCCCCTTTTGCCGACCAAAATCAAAGGTGATACCGGCATATCGGAACGCGGCTACCAGACCCAGACTAAGGATGACACCGATCACAGCACCCAACAGCCCCAGAAGAAACCCCTCCGCAATAAACAACGAGCGGATACTGCCCGGCGACGTACCCATGGCGGCAATGGTTCCGATCTCGCGAATGCGTTCGTAGACCGCCATGATCATGACATTCATCACGCTGATCAACACAATGGATACCAGCATGATCTTTATGAAGAGCGTCATCAGATCGATCATCTTGGCGATATTTGAAAAGGGAGAGAGTTTCTCCCAAGGGTGAATCTCGAAGGCGGATTTACCTTTCTTATTTTTCAATATGCCAATGGATGCTTTTAATTGGCGTTGGGCAGTCTCGATCTGATCGAAGCCTTTGAGGCGTATGGCAATCTCACTGACCTCATGGCCATCCATACGCAGCAGTGTCCGCGCATCATCCAAATGGATGTAACCGTCACGCCCGCCGGGGCCGGATATACCGTCCAACAAGCCCTGTACGACGAAGTTCATTCCGTTCACCGAGCCATCTTTGTTGTTCGCCACCAGCACGACAGGGTCACCTACCTTGACCTTCATGCCTTTGGCGATGAGCTCAGGCACCAGGATCCTGCCTTTTTCCACCAGGACATCTCCACCACCGGAAATAAACCGCTTACGCAGGTCGGGACTGACCTGTGACTCCCTCACAGGATCCACGCCATTCAGACGGATATTGGTGGTCTCGGTAAAATTACTGAACATGGCGCCAAGCTTGACCCGTGGTGACCAAGCCTCTACCTCATCGATTTCCGCAAGTGCCTCAGACACTTTATCGACCATCTTAGGCGGCATGTTCAGATGTAAAGGCAGGTTATCAATTGAAGAGACATAACCCTTTTTATGGATTTGAAGATGTCCCAACATAGAGTCGGTAATTTGACCGATCATCATGCTCTTGAAAGAGCTTGAAACAGCAATAAACAGCAATACAGCTACCACACCGATGGTGATCAGCAGCGTGGTGAGCAGGGTCCGTCGACGGTAGCGCATCAGGTTGCGCAGGGCGATAGCCAGAATCCGCATCATTGGTTCTCTCCCTTCGTCATATTAACCACGCCATCCTCCAGGGTATAGATAATCTCTGCTGCCTCCATGATCTTGGGGTCGTGGGTTGAGAAGATGAAGGTGGAGCCGAACTCATCACGCATCTGTTTCATGAGATTGATGATGCGGTAGGCGGTGGCATGATCGAGATTTGCGGTGGGTTCATCCGCCAATATCAATTGGGCATGTGTGGCCAAAGCACGCGCGATGGCCACCCGCTGCTTTTGCCCACCGGAAAGCTCAGAGGGCAACTTGTATGCCTGATCGGTAATATCCACGGCTTCCAACATCTCATTCACACGCTTTCTGCGTTTCTCAGCAGACCACTTTTGCACCATGATGAGGGGGTATTCAATATTCTCGAATACGGTCAGCACCGGGATGAGATTGAAGTCCTGAAAGATGAAACCTATATGCTTGGCGCGAAAGGCGGCTCCTCGCTTTCGATCCAGTGTAGTTACATCCGTATCGAGCACCCTGAGTTTTCCTCCGCTGGGCCGGTCCAGACAGCCGATCATATTCAGCAGCGTGCTCTTACCACTGCCTGATGGGCCGACAAAGGAGACAAAGGAGCTGGAATCGATACTGAAGTCCGCACTCGTGATGGCTGTAACATCGATCTCGCCGGTGCTATAGGTCTTTTCCAGGTTTTCAGCAAAAATAAGTTTCATGAAATATCACTCAAAATCACTATATAGCGAGTCCTGTATCGGACTTGCTTTTCATCAATCATTATCGTCGAGGCCTTGAGGCGTTCCTCTCTCCAAGCGCTCCATTATGACACCGCTCAAAACCGAGAACAGCAAGATATTAACCACATAAAGTCCAGTATAGAGGGTACCGAAGTAGTGCACCATCAAGGGCAGCATGGGGATCTTTACTGCCCGGCTATAGAGGAATGCAGCGAGCAAAGACGACCGCATGCCATGGGCTTTGAGATCGTGAAGCAGAGGGTACCAGAGATACATGGAACCCATGGAAGCAACCCCGCCGAGAATAGAAAATATCCACCCCCGGGATCCTGACTGTCCACCAAGCCAGTGTTTAATCTGCTTAGGCCTGGCAAACAGATTGAAGAGCCAGAGGAGTAGGAACAACAACCCAAAAACCGGCAACAACCTGCTCATTACCTGCAGGAAATAACCCAGACTTTCTGCACTCAACCCGGGAGCGATTTGCCACATCCCAAGATGCACAAGCAAAACCGCCAACAGGAACCACCATCCGCCATGACTTTTATTCGCAGACGCCCGCTTCTTTGGCTCCTCCCCCGTGAGATTACACGAGGACATGCATGACTCCGGCGATGATGAAGGCAATCACCACGGCAAACAGAAAACTCAAGAGATTCCTGACAATGGCAAAACGCCGCCCGAAAGCAACCGCCTCAACTGGCAGATGAGTGATGCCTACCGTAACCCAGGCTACGACCAAAGCGGTCACGCCAACCAGGGTCACCCCGCTATTGCTCAACTCCCCTCCTAACAGATAGCTGACTACCGGCTGGCCGACGGCGATACTACCGATGCCTGCGCCGAGCAACGCATCTGATGCAGGGTTTTGTCCGAACCAACCGGTTTCAAATAATCTGGGAATGTAGGGGATCAGTAAACTGGACAGCAGCAACGTACCCAACATAACCGGCAACATACTGAAAAAACCGGAACTGGTTTGACGTCCTGCCTGCAATATCTGTTTGATCATGAATATAGTTGGCTAATTATCGTAATGGGAATTTCATTTTGGGCGCAAAGAGGATCAGTCACATGGGAGTTTTTAAATCCTGTTGAACTTTGCTTTCATTTGGAAGGATTGAAAACCTGAGAATCCTAACGGGTGTTTTCGGATACATGCGAAAATAGTAGTCTCCCGGCTCTTCAATACGAACCGGAATATTCACCCTTCGATCAATTGATAGAAAGCAATCCTCCAACGCCATTTCAAACTCCCCGGATATGAGATGTGTGATTACCTTTGCATCTCTCTCAAGCTCCAGATCAATACGATAACGCCCCGGAGCAAAGTGACCGACAGGGATGAAGTAGTTCCTCTCCATCAAAGTCGTAAATTTATCCAAAATAGCGCTATTCCAGACCCTCTTCGAAGGTATAAGAGTCTGTGTCGGGTAATAGGCGCATTTTCCTTTCATGTAGTTGAGAATATCGAACAGCTCTTTTTGTAGCCATTGCCTACCGGATGCTTGTCCGTAGTGCCTCAGGACATGACTGGTTGATTTCTCAAAGGTCTCGCTGAAACTCAATCGACCACTGCATTGAGCCTCATGGCATTTTGCGCAGATGGTGTTGAATATAACCACGGATTCGGTGAAAGCCTCACCCTTTGCAGAGAATGCAGGCGGTAAAAACACAAGAAGGCCCAGAAATCCAAAAGACCTGATGACAGATTGCCATTTCATAGATACCACTCCATCAGCCTGTTACAAGATTCAAAATATCCACCCCCGCCCATCAGGCTTACTGTTAGTATCTACAAATACCACAGTAAAATACTATGACAGTTATCAATCCAAACAAGATTTATTCTTATCTTGATGCAGGCAGGTCCATCAGGAAACCTCACTAAGGACGGTTACACATGACGTTAAACGAAAAAATCAAATTGGATGGCGCTCCCATCCTGCTCTTTGCCCTGATCGTCGGGAGTAAGACTTATGGCCTCTGGAGCTATCTGGCTGACAAACCGAATCTTTGGATGGTGCTAAAAAACATTAGCAGCATGGGGCCGGATGGCGCCTATTATCTTACTAACGAGTTAACCTACATCCTCTACTTTATCACGGCCCTGGCCTTTGATTTTCTTGCATTTTACAGTTTTATTGTGCGCGGAAAAGCCAAAAGCAAACCCCAGGGATTTTGGGAAAACCTATTTCCACTATTGACTGTATTCGTCCCTGTCATTGGCTTCACACTGTTATTTTTTCCACAAGTCCGACAATTTATACCCAATTATTCACCGGAAACACTGGAGATTTTCAGAAGCATCACACCACTGTTCAGTTTCTATTTCACCATGACAGGTTTCATAACAGGTCTCTTTGGGGCTGCTTTCAGCATATGGGCGATCAGCTACCTGAAACGCTCCTTTGGTCTGCGTGCCGCCATCCGCACACTCGTGACTACAGGCCCATATGCCAGAATACGACATCCCCTCTATTTGGGTGAGATCGTACACATCTTTGGGATCGCCATCCTGTCAGGAACGCCAGTTGGACTCTATCTCTTTGTGGGTGCAGTCTTGTTACAGATCATACGAGCCAAGATTGAAGAGCGTAAGTTTATGAGAACCCTGGCGGAATATGAAGACTACAGGAAAAGTACCGGATTTCTGTGGCCCAAGCTGGTAAGAGTCTGATCATTTTCACTGCATCCCAGCATACTCAAGTTTATGGCACTAGAGAAAATAGGCATCATCTCAGGCAACAGAAAATCCGCTTCACAGGCTAGCCGCTCGATCTACGAAAAATGGGAGCTGAGGAGAACCAGGATGAGTTAAAGCGATTGAAGGCTCAGCAAGCGGTGGCGCAACTTGCTGAGCCGGCTTATGCAGCATTCGTGAAGAATGAGCGGTTCAAGCGAACTATTGATCTTCCGGATCATCCAACGCAGCTGAGATTATAGCGCGAAACGATCGGTCATCGTCCGCAGTTCAGCCCCCAATGAAATAAGTCTTCCGTTGGCAGCCTGTACTTCATCAGAGCTATCTTTCGCTCGCTCAGACAATTGGTTGATGCTCGCAACCTTCTCATTTACATTTTCAGAAACCGCGCCTTGCTGCTCAGCAGCAGTGGCGATCTGCATACTCATGTCACGGATTCTTTCAACGGAAGAAGTAATCATCTCCAGAGATTCACCACCTTTCTTGGATCGTATCGTGGTTTGCTGCACGTGCTCACTACTCCGCTCCATCGCATTCACTGCATCCTGAGCACCATTTTGGAGGCGTTCGATCATAGTCTGGATCTCTTCCGTGGATTCCTGCGTGCGTCCTGCCAGTGTACGCACCTCATCTGCGACAACTGCAAATCCGCGACCCTGCTCACCCGCACGAGCCGCTTCAATTGCTGCATTCAGTGCCAGCAGGTTGGTCTGCTCAGCGATACCCCGGATAACATCCAGTACGCCACCAATATCTGTGCTTTGCTGTCGCAGTTGAGCAATAACGGTAGTCGCCTGTTCGATTTCCCGAGAAAGCCCTTCTATCGACCCTATGGTTTCTGTAACAACGCCCTGACCCTCCTTCGCCTCATTATCCGCCTCAGTAGCGGACTCTGCGGCGGCGCTGGTCGTCTGCGCAATTCCCCGAATTGTCGCTGTCATCTGATTCATCGCGGTAGCGACCTGCTCTGTTTCTATACGCTGCGTTGTCATACTTTCATTGGATGCCTCTATAGCAGAGGAGATCTGAGTCACCGTGGAATTCAACTCCTGAGTGGAGCTTATCAAGTGCGATATCATGCCCTTCAATTGCCCAGAAGTGCTGTTGGCGGCTCGTTGCAGCTCTGCCAATTCATCGTCGCCTTTGGGATTGGCCAGTACGGTAAAGTCTCCGCCAGCCATCTTATTCAATAGCGTCAAAAGCTCTCGTATTGGGCGAATGATGTTACGCGATGTGGTACCTAGCAGCGCAATGATCGCTGCCAGAGCGACTAACAGGGTAATGACCATAGTTACTAAAAATTTATTTAAAAATGCAGCCGACTGTTGCTTGAACTCAACTTCTGCATTCGCGAGACTCTCGGATACCGAAGGAACTACAGCACCTCCATCATTTTCCAGACCGGGAATCTGCTTAAGATTTTCATAAAGCATTTCATCTAATTCGACAGAAAATCCAAGATATCCAACAGGTGTCTCTACGTCAAAAATCGGGGCATAGGCGATCATCATATTCGCAGCAGCCAGATGGCTAACAACACCTTGCTTAAGACTGTTGTCTTTTATCTCTTCGGTCAGTTCAGTCGGCATCTTGTCAGCCGATGAATACAGCTGCTTACCGCTCAAGTCAGTGACGTAAATTGCATCCAATCCCATTCCGGACACTTGTTTGACCAAGTCCTCTGCCAACGACTTGTCATCGGCTTCCAAACCAAGAATGGCATCATAGGGTGCCTGGCCGGCAGTCACAAGAATCAATCCGTTAGCCAGCGTTGCCTTCTCACTGTTCAACAGACGGGTTATTGCATCACTCGTTTGCTGCTCGGTTTCGGTAATTATTACCCATGAGAATATGGAACCCATTACAAAGAATGTTAACATTAAGATTGCAATGGGAATCCATAATGTCTTTGTTATTAGTTTCATTTTTTACACCTTGATGCCTCAACTCACTGGAGAACGGATATTCTCCATTTCCAGAGAGTCGCAGGCCGGAATTACTTACTTGAAGTGCTTCTTTGCCTGGTCTGTTTTCAGATAAGCAATGACCTTACCAAGCTCACTATCCGGATTGCCTTTGGTGATGACACACAGGGGGCGGGAAATCTCACCGGTTTTTACCACATTTACCTTACCCGGATTGGCATCCACAAAACCCTGGGAGACAGCACCTATTCCACCTTTGAACTTAGAAACCAAATCAACTTCCTTACGAGTCGATTTGACTTCACGAACCCCTTTTAGATAGGGCTGTTTCGTCATCACGAGTTTCTGGAATACCGAGCGGGTGGCCGATCCCTTGCTGGAGGTGATGACAACGATCTTCATATCCGGGCCGCCAACATCTTTCCAGTTGGCTATCTTGCCGGTATTGATGTCTGACAACTGCTGAAAGGTCAACTCAGATACAGGGTTCGCTGGATGGACGATCGGCACAATAACATCACGGGTGATTACGTGTTCCTGATAGGTTCCATCGTCTTCCACTTTGTATTTACTGAGTAAGCTGGCCAACGGGCTTGAGGCAACTGATGCCATGGTCTTGCCGTCGAGAATCTCTTTAAATCCCTTACCGGAGGAGGTTCCACGTACACGAACCTTGACCCCGGTCGCTGCCTGGATGGCTCCAGCCGCCGGCTCGAGCACACGTTTCTGGACAGTGGTGGAACCGGAGAGCGTTATATCGGCAGCCATTGCCGGAAGGATTCCTGTGGTCAACAGGGCAGTGATGAAGCTGAAACGTAGAATAGATTTAATCATTAGTTCTTCCTTAAATTTGATCTGAAATTATTTATCCATAAACCCGCTGTCGGCTGATGAGATGTAAACTTTAGAAAGCGTGGGGGTTTTTTGATTCACACTCACTGCCAACCGAAAAACATGAATTTAAATTCCAGACCGCATCGAGTGACAATCCCGCTCTAAATCACTGATTCAAGGTGTTTTTATTTGATCGCGCCCGGCGTTTTTCGCTGCATACATCGCAGCGTCCGCCGCTCCCAGTAAATCCTGCCAGGATTGACCATGTACCGGAAAGGCAGCAACACCTATGCTGGCAGTCAGCTTGATATTGTTGTCGGACTCAAGTGGAACAGGATGGCCTGCAATACTGCTCCGCAGTCGTTCCGCCAGCCCCATGGCTTCTTGAAGTGGGGTTTCCGGCAGGACAACGATAAATTCCTCGCCGCCATAACGGGCCACATAATCCGTTTTACGAATCGAATCCTCCAATACTTTTGCCAGCCATTGAAGTACGGAATCCCCGGACTGATGGCCATACGTGTCATTGATAGACTTGAAATGATCTATATCCAGCAGGAATACCGAAAGATCGCGGTTATACCGAGACGCTCTTTGCAACTCCTCTTCTATTCGATTCTCCAGTGCCTTGCGGTTATACAACCCGGTTAATGCGTCGTGGGTTGCCAGGTGTTCGAGTTCCCGCTGCGTGGCATGCAGATGATTAAGCATGGTTTGGAAGGCGTTTGCCATCAGACCCAGTTCGTCCCGGCGACCAATGGCTGGAATGCTCACATCATCACCTTTGGCAATTTGTTCAGCCGCAATGGTGAGCAGGTTGATCGGTCTTGTCAGACGCCAGGCCAGCAGGGCCATGCCTATACTGATAAGAAAGACCGTTATCACCACGCCAAACATCAAACGCCGCCCATACCCTTGTGAAAGTTTATTGATCACTTCGTGAGACACAAGGGCCGCTATCATAATTTGCTGTGTCTGATCCCGCGGATTGTAACGCAGATGGGTCTCGATCAAGCTTGCCGATTGTTCCGCAAGATCCTGGAATTCATAACCTTCGTGGAAACGCAGCATCTGTTTGAATGTTGAATAGTCCTTCTCTAGTCCGGGACTGCCGCCCAGTGCATGGCTAAACTGCCGATCCTTGTCGGGATGAAGAAGATAGTCGCCCTTCTGATCGGCCATGATGAAAGAGACATTGGCTGGAGGTGAATCAAAGGGGCTGGCCAAGGCATTGAAACCGGCGTTGATGACCACCACACCAAAAACAGTGCCGTTCTTTGTGTGGATGGGCGCAGCCACCCGCATTACCGGCTGCAGTGGAAAGACGATACTGTCATGCTCCTTATTCAGCTCCACCCTGGAGAGATACTGCTGGTTCGGTTGTAATCGGATGGTTTCCCTTACATAACCACGCTGGCCTTTTTGCTGGAGATCTTCATCAGGAACGACAACGATGTTACCGTCCATCTGCTCTACGCGAACGAGCTCCCGCCCCCTGTCGGCAAGACCAATATATCGAACCTGCAGATAGTCCGGGCGCTGCTCCATCAGCAATTTGAAATCGATGGCCAACCTCTGCTTCCAGAGCACCTGCGTCATGTTGCGCTCATCATCATAGCCGCCGCCCGCAACCGCCCGATGGTAGCCGATGACGGAATCGGAGGTCGCAATGCGCTGTACATCCCTGCGCATGCGGTCGATGTTTTCCTGAAAACGGCCGCTGAGCCGCAACAGTTCCCCCGCCATGCGCTCGATACTCTGCTGGTGCAGCAGGGCACCTGCATCCCGGTAGCTATAGGCCGATATACCGAGGATGCCGATACCTGCGATCACAAAGGCCAACAGTGCAAACCTTGCAGTGAGGGAGAAGAACTTCACTCCTGCTTATCTTCCATGTGCAGAAGACTCCTCAGTGCGGCGGATACACCTTCCAGGACCTGTAAAACATGGGCTGGTGTCTTACCTTTCTGAGCCTGTATCTGGTCTGGAACACCCGAAATACCGAGAAAGACCTTGAATTCGGTTAGCTCTGTGTCGATCAGGCGAACCTGGTTGAACACGTCTGAAGGGGTGACCGTTTCGCCAGGGTAGACAGCAATGTTACGTCCTCTGAACATACCGGCCCGCCGCTTGGCCGTTGCGATCAGATCCACCACCTCCCCGGCCTTCTCCAGTACAACACGGGGCTCCGTGCCTGGTTTAAGGTCTGGTGCACTCCAGGTCTCTGCCGGGATGGTTTCGCCCAAGGCCTGGGCAATCAACTGCACATCCTGTTTCGTGACCTGCACTTCACGATAAACATCGTTGGGGGTAAAACCTTCCGAACCAAGGATTGTGTCCAGCAGGTTCGAGACCCGCTGCATAAGGAGGAATACATCGCTGGGCCGTTTATCTTCATATTCTCGCACTTGAGTAGAGGTCACCCACAGTTCCGCTTCACCACCCCCCTGTCGATGGATAAGGGCCAGTTCATTGTCCAGGCGCAGGGCCAGATCAAAGACCTCGGAGGGTGTGATGGTCCTCAGCGGGTAGCGTGGCACGGCCATCGGCCCCAGGTTCTGACGCTGTCGCAACACATCAACTTTCTCCATGATCTCCAATGCCTTGCCATAGACATGCTGTGACTTGAGGCCTGGAATCATCTGTGTCTTACGCGGTGGCGTCTGAATACCCCGCAGGCGACGGTACTGCATGAGTCGTCCCAGGATATGTTCGCTGACGGAAAAGACCTGGTTGGAGGTCTTTTTCAGTGTCGACCGGTCATACTGCTGCAGCGGTCTGCCCAGATCGAACTCGGGCAACAAGACGGCAGCCCAGCGGGCATTCTGTATGACATCATCCGGAGTCTTGCCCTCGTGCGGTTCTGGATCAGGGAACTGCCGTTCCAACCCCAGGCGGAACTGGATGCGCTGTAGTTCCGCCATGGTTACCCCCATGGCGTCAAAAACATCATTTGGCGCAATCACACGTCTGGGCTGCTGCGTCAGAGTGAGCGGTTTCATCCAGAGATTCCGTTCGGCCTGCTGAATCCGGGCCAGTAGATCGTTTACAGATTTCAGTGCATGATTGGACAGCTTTCCCTGGCCCCGGGGCGGTTTAGCCACTTCCATGGGCAATCCCTGGCTCCTGCGCAGAAACAGGGCAAGCTCAACGACCTGCAGACTGCGCGTATAGACCTCGGAGGGGGTGATGCTGCGTAATCCAAGGGTCTCTTCCAGGGCAATGGAGACCTCGGACAGTGCCGAGTAGACATGGCTTGGCGTCTTGTTGGAGAGATGCCGCTTTCCCTGCTTTTCTTGCGGCTGGCGCTTCAACAGCAGGCTCAATTCCTGGCGCAGGCGGACGACCGTGCTAAAAACCTCGTTGGGCGTGATATCCCGTCCGGGAAAGCGGGGGACAGTGATTGCCCCGGTCTTGGCAATATTGGCCCGATATCTGCTGATCCTTCCCAGGATCTCCAGCGTCTTCTGAAATACATGCCTGGGAGCCCGAACTGCTTTTACATCCACATAGGGCCAAGGTGTGGTTATGTTGTTTTCTCTACGCAGCTGGCGTACCGCATCGGTCAGCAGCTGCACCTGATGATAGACATCGCCCGGGGTCTTCTCCGCGGTTTGCGCGGCAGAGGACGTAGAGAAAACAACCAACCAGAAAATCAGCAGCGCAACTGTTACAGCAGAAGTGAGTTGGCGCGCAGAGTGCCTAAGTTGATCCGGGAAAGAACCATCGCAGATCGTTCTTGGAGTAAGTATCATCAACTTGTCCGAAATTTAGCATCAGGTTTAGGAATTCAAATACTTCGGCTGCATCCCCATTAGCGGCACATTTCTGACAACCTTTAGTTGATTCCGTGATTCAGGGGCAGTATCCCGATTTCTCGGTGGATTCGCGGGGACAGCGTGATTCTGGGAAATAGGTATACTGCCCCCAGTATCCGGCAACCGGGTTAATAGTGCTGAAAATCTATCCGGTATTTAGCGAACACCTGGTCTATAAAATCGAACCACTGTTTGCCGGGAACCCAGATAACCGCTACATGCTGATAAGCTGTATCAGGGTCTATCTCTTCGTGTACAACCTGGTACATAAAAGTGAAAATTGAAGCCCGCATATTGACCTGGCAGTGAACTAATACTTTTCTTCCTCGGTACTGGTTAAGTAAGTCGCTGAACATTTCAAATTGCCCAAGATCGTACGCACGCACTTCAACCGGAATATGAGCATAATCAATGCCTTTCCCCCTGATAATCCTTTCTTCGTCTGGCAAAGATTCAGCCATGTTTATCGGCGACAGATTTACCACCAGCTCAAAATCTGATTTTTCCATACGTGCAAGCTGTGTCACGCTTGGTTGACCCGCCGTCATAATCCAGGCCGAGACTTCTACTTGATTGATTAGCGCTGAACCACTAGGTTCCTTTGCGGCCTTTGTTGTACATCCGTTTAGTAATACAAAAAACACGATCAACAGTGTAGTCGTGCCCCTCTGCACAACCGGAAGACTAACGCTGCACTGCAAGTGATACATAGTAAATAAAATATATCCGATATTGAATTACACTCAGTAATTTACCCCCTTCAGTTAATAACAGAGACTCATTTACGGTTTTATCGATAAGTTGCGTAAATGACAAAATGAATGTTTTGAATGTTACAGTATTCACCGGTATTTCTCGGTCATTGGTCACTGTATTTAATCAAACTTAATTGGTGACTGTGGCTGGGTATTGACATGCAATTGAAAAATATCTGGGCGAGAATAGTGTCCGGTAACATCCAGTGCTCTTTTGGCGATACCCACTCTGTCCAAATCAATATCACAAAAAAGAATTCCCTCTTCCTGTCGCAATGGTCCGGCAACTATCTGACCGCCCGGAGCGATGACAACAGAGTCACCGGGATTGATCCATTCATCTGCATCCGGGTAGATATTCTCTCTTTCAGGGAAGTCATCTGGAATATCTTCGCCTTTCATCAGGTTGCCGCACCCTACTACCCAGCAGCAGCCCTCACGAGCAATGTGCTGCAAGCTGGAAATCCAGTCATCACCACTGTCATAAGTCGGCGCTATATAGAGCTCTACTCCCTGTGCATAGAGTGCGTACCTGGCCAGAGGCATGTAACTTTCCCAGCATAATAAGGTGCCAATACGACCCGCAGGCGAATCCACGACCTTTAAACCCGATGCATCGCCAAATCCCCACACCATTCTTTCAGGGTTGGTCGGCATTAATTTTCGATGTCTGTTTAACAAGGTGCCTTCAGGACCTATCGTTATCACTGTATTGTAAAGTGTTGCGCGGCCAAGCTGGCTTTCTCTCTCCTCTATTCCGCAAACGATAGTGAGCTGAAACTTTTTCGCCACCCGGTACAGCGGAGATAAATCATCGGACTCCATATTCACTGCATTGTCTAATAAGCGCGCATGTAACGCCTCAGACAGGCTCCAGTCACCACCCGGCCTTAGACGCCACACCCAGGCCGGATAACCGGGAATGAACGCTTCAGTGAACACAACCAGCTCTGCACCCTGGCTTGCCGATTCCTCTACCTTTGTCACGGCTAATTCGATCGTTTTGATTTTATCCAGGAAAACCGGTGCAGTTTGAACTATGGCCAGGTGGGTCATTGTTTTAACCTAATTATTGATTTAATGGAGTGTTACGCCCACAGGCGTAACACGGTTCAGATCGATTACTTAGTGCCAACTGCAACCAACATTTCACAAGGTCCTTCAAACTGGCCATTGACCTCAAACTGACCCAGCGCTTCTTCGATTTCATGCCAGGCTTCATCTTGCTCAGTGTCTGATAATCCCGATAGCATCTGATGCAGAGCCCCAAAAGATTCCTGCTCAAACTGCAGACATTCAGCAGCCGATGAAACACGTACAGGGGCATCAATCGTTTCAACCTCTATATTCCTGAAACCCGCATCGGAAAAAGTTTTTTCCAACTTACTCTCAGCGCCAAGACTGAAAGGTCCAGGCTGGCCGGGCAGTGGCGCAGGCAGGTTGGCGCGGCGCCGGATAATAGAGACTGGAATGGAAAAAAATGGATTGGCCTCAGCATTAGAATAGACCATGGCAGCCACCTTACCCTCACTCTTCAGATGATGTTTCATACCAGCTAATGCCTTCTGCTGATCCGGGAAGTAAATAAGACCCACACGAGAAATTACGGCATCAAAAGGATCGGCTTCAAGTTCAGTCAGACCTTCACCATCCAATACCCGAGTGCGGACATTATTCAAACCAGCCAGCTTGGCTGACACCTTCGCAAACCCCAGTATTTCTGGGGAAATGTCGGTTGCCAGTACATGGCCTGTCTCTCCAATTCGTCTGGCTATCGCCACCGTCTGCTCACCTGCACCGGCAGCCACATCCAGCACTCGGCTACCATTGGAGACATTACACATATCCAGCATGGTTTCAGTCGCCGGCCCCAGCCATCTTGATAACAACGGCCCCCAGCGGTGCCATGCTTCTGCTGCTGTATTCCACTGTTGCAGGGTAGTTTGCTTGTATTTTATTGCATCAAATTTTGGTGGATTGGTAGTCATGATTCTCTCTCCGCTTATGGTGTTTTGTTAAGTAGTAGAGAGCTTAGTCTGATTATTTTTGCTTACAATTCACTAAAAAAAGAAACATAATGTGCAAAAATGCACAGGCAGTTTAAGACCAATGAATTGGGATGACATGAGGCTTTTTTTAGCGGTAGCCCGTACTGGTTCAATCAGTGGCGCTGCCAAGCAGCTGGGAGTGCAGCACTCCACTGTTTCCAGGCGCGTGCGGAAGTTAGAAGAAATCCTGGGAGCTCGTCTAATTGAACGCAAAAAAACAGGTTATGAACTCACCGAAGCGGGTGAAAATATCAAACAGGCTGCACTACGTATTGAGGGAGAGATCATCAGTGTGGATGGCGCCCTGCTGGGTAAAGACACTAACCTGGTAGGGCCGTTACGGGTCACGGCTATCAATAACATGGCTTCATCGGTTCTGATGCCCATGTTTGCTGACTTTAGCAGACAACACCCGCAGGTAGATCTACATATCATCGTATCAAATAAAGATGCCAGCCTGCCCCAGCGTGAGGCTGATATTGCCATTCGCCTCACCAACTCACCCACCGACACCCTCATCGGCAAACGCATGGTGACCGTTGCATCGACTATTTACGGCAGCCGGGATTATCTAAAACAATTAGCAAAACAGGGCGGCGAACCAAAATGGATAGGGGTGGAATGTTGTCTGTTTCATAAAACCTGGACCAAACAACATTGCGGCAATCAGTCTTTTGACTTTTTTAGTGATGATACACTGTTGACGCTTTCGGCCATCAGAGAGGGATTAGGCGTCTCTTTCCTGCCCTGTTTTATGGGGGATAGCGATCCTTTGCTTGAGCGTTTTAGCGATCCGGACCCGGCACATAATTTAGGTCTGTGGATACTGATGCATCCTGACCTGAGACACACAGCGAGAGTCCTGGCATTTCGGGACCACATAACCCAATCCATCCATGAGAAACAGGATCTGTTTGAAGGTTTAGTCCATCGTTGACGAGGTGCAGTTTGGGGTCAGAGTAACAACTCCAAGAACAGTTGTTACTCTGACCCCAAACTTCCAGATAGGCTCGTAATTCCTAAAGCATTGCTGCATCACTATTTTGATGCCGTCAATTACCCTGAAGCGGCCATTACCGTCGACGGCCAGCTAGACTGGAAGGTACCAGGAACAAACTATGGTGGAATGTCGACGAACTACCCAATAGCGCTAATAGCAATTAAGACACCAGGAATTATATTCCCTTGATAGACATAGATCCTTTGTCGTTCGATAATTATGACACATCACAAGTAACGGGTGACGGTGGTCGCTTTGGAATTAGATAAAAACTCGTTTATCCACTCGGAACAGGTCCGAATTATCTATGGGAATGCGACGCCGTCTGCCATTGGAATCATATTCATTTCAGTAGCCGTTTGGCTGGGATTTTTTAATGTCGTAGATCCCCTACTTCTGAGTGGATGGTCTGCATGGATGCTCTCAGTTGCCCTATCACGGCTCATTCTCAAAAAGCAGTTTGACTCATCATATATCCCTGAAAATGCGCCTGCCTGGGCCAGGAAACTTCTTATTAACACAGCAACCGCCGGCATCGGCTGGGGCATGCTGTGTCTTTTATATCTCGCTGTTAATGACCTTGCCTATCAGACTGCGATTGTATTGATCATATTGGGTGTACTGGGAACTGCAGTCCCTATACTTTCTTCATATTTACCTGCATTTGTATCTTCCAGCCTACCTTCGGCTGTCATATTGCCGGGAGTTCTATATACGCAACTCGATGAAACCGCCCCCCTACTAACATCCGCAGTGATTCTTTTTATTGTTCTCATTTACTACATAAGCCTAAAGACCTATAAGAATCTCGAAAACACATTTCTGTTAGAGCACGAAAATAAAAACCTGGTCAGCACACTGTACAGCGAAGCGGAAGAACGCAAGAAAACTCAAGTTCTGCTTGAGCATCACCGACAACATCTGGAAGAGGTTGTAGATGAAAGAACAAAGCAGCTACAAAAGAGTAATCAAGAGTTAAAGAACGAAATAGAGGGGCGAAAAAAAGCTCAAGATGCATTAAAACGCAATGAGTGGTTTCTCAACGCAATTGTTGAAAATATCCCTGACATGGTCTTTGTCAAGGATGCGGAGAATTTGCGTTTTGTACGCTTCAACAAAGCGGGCGAAGAGATGCTAGGCTATTCGAGAGACGAACTGGCATCGAAAAACGATTATGATTTTTTCCCCAAAGAGGAGGCAGACTTTTTCGTCGCTAAAGACAGAGAGGTATTGAACAGCGGGAGACTCCTTGATATTCCAGAGGAGCCTATCGAAACCCGTGAGCGCGGCACCCGCATGCTACATACCAAGAAAATCCCGATACAAGACGAGTCCGGCGAACCAGTCTACCTGCTGGGTATTTCGGAAGACATTACAGAACGCAAAAATGCGGAGTCTTTTACTAAAAGAAATGCAGAAGTTGTTGAGATGATTGCAAAAGGAGAACCCGCATCTAACATCTATGATGCGATTGCATTGATGTATGAGGAACGCCATCCGGGTATGCGATGCTCAATGCTAGAATTACATGGCAATAAACTCATGCACGGTGGAGCTCCAAGCCTACCAAAGGAATATTGTGATGCGGTGAACGGTCTGGAAAACGGTCCCGACATTGGATCGTGCGGAACATCCACATATACCGGAAAGCGAGTTCTTGTTGAGAATATTGAGACGGATCTTAAATGGGCAACAATCAAAGATGCGGCTCTGCCTCATGGTATGCGCTGCTGCTGGTCTGAGCCCATCAAAGACCCCTCAGGCAAAGTATTAGGTGCTTTCGGCATGTATTACGATCATACTGCGCTACCCAATGAAGAGGAATTAATTGATCTTCAATCAGCGGCAAGGCTTGCCGGCATTATCATGGAGCGGGTGCGGTCGGAAAACGAACTCAATCAACACAGACAAAATCTCGAAAACCTAGTTTCTGAGCGCACCTTAGAACTTGAAGAGGCCAAGAAGGACGCAGAAGAAGCCAACCAGGCTAAAAGTTTGTTTCTTGCCAACATGAGTCACGAAATCCGCACCCCGATGAATGCGGTCATCGGCATGACCCATCTAGCGTTGCAAAGCGAGTTAGATGACAAACAGCGTAACTACCTTACTAAAGCCCACACTTCTGCTGAGAACCTGCTTCGCATACTCAATGACATCCTTGACTTTTCCAAGATAGAGGCTGGCAAGCTGGAATTAGAAGAAATCGATTTTCAGCTCAAGGATGTCATCAACAACATGGTCAGTCTAATCAAACTAGAGGCAGAGGAAAATGGCATTCAGCTTGCCGTCAGTATTGATCAAGACGTCCCTGAACATCTGGTCGGCGACTCCCTGCGCCTGAGCCAGACGCTGGTTAACCTGAGCGGCAATGCGGTCAAATTCAGCGAACCAGGCGATACGGTATCGTTAAAAGTTGCCTTAAAAGAAGAGAGTGATCTAGAAGCAGTATTGGAGTTTTCAGTTCAGGACACGGGTATCGGTATATCCAAAGCGCAACGGGAAGAACTGTTTCAACCCTTTAGTCAGGCTGACAGCTCCATAACCCGCGAGCATGGGGGCAGCGGGCTTGGCTTGATTATCTCCAGGAATATCGTCCAGATGATGGATGGCGATATGTGTGTGGAGAGCGAACCCGAAGTCGGTAGCACCTTCAGCTTCACGGTACGCCTACAGAAACAACAGGGTGAACCTTCACAACCAGGCACATCAATCCGTCAAACTGATGCGGAGGTTGCTGTAGCCACGACACAATTGCATGGTGCAAAAATACTGTTGGTCGAAGACAACGAGATCAATCAGGAACTCATGCTTGAGCTACTGGCAGCAAATGAGATCATGGTCGAGACAGCTAAAGATGGACAGGAGGCACTCGACCTGCTGGACAGGGAGAATTTTGACGGCGTACTGATGGACTGCCAGATGCCGGTCATGGATGGTTATGAAGCGACCCGCCAAATACGTAAACAAGATAAATACAACAATCTACCCATTCTGGCCTTGACCGCCAATGCGATGAAAGGTGATCGGGAAAAGGTTTTGGCAGCAGGTATGAATGATCATATACCCAAACCGATCAATCCTGGCGCCATGTTTATTACAATCGCTAAATGGATAAGCCCTGCCGGAACAGCTATCAAAGAAGCCATCCAGCCACCTCTCGTGGAGGGAACCACCAAGGAAACGGAAGGACTGCCTGATCTGCCTGGAATCGACACCAAAGCCGGCCTGGCCATCGTTCGGGGTAAACTTGCCCTATACCGCAAACTGTTATCGAAGTTTCGAGATAGCGAGCGAGACTTCGAACAGCATTTCCGCGCCGCCCTGGCCGACGACAAGGACCCGCAGGCCGCAACACGTGCGGCACATTCGCTCAAGGGGGTTGCTGGCACTATCGGGGCTCGTGGTGTACAGGAAGCAGCCCATTCACTCGAGATAGCCTGTAGTGAAGACACGGAAACCATCGATGAATTGCTGGCAGCAGTTGTTGCCGAACTGCGGCCAGTCATCGCCGGACTCGAAGCCCTTGGGTCTTCAACACATGTTGACGACACAACGTGAGCCTTCAATCTACGACGCTATTCCCCAAATAGATCGTTGAGTGGAGCGAGCCTTGCCATACCGTTCCTCTCTGAACAGTTTTTCGAAATATCCATAGCTACCATGCTACCCCTTAAGTCTCTTTGAAGAATAGGTACACTGGCCCCTGATTCTCTGCCACATCAAAAGCGGATATAATCCAGTATCATTCACAACTCCTTATCCACAATCAGCAGCGCCCCATGATTACAAGATTCCCCACAACACCCGCCATCACACTCTACGATCCCCTGGCTGATCTGCTTGGTGCCGGGGACGGACATTTTCACTACACCTTCGATGATGTGGTGAAACTCTCCGGTCACGCCTGTCCTACGGTAGCGGGTGCATTTTTGATGGCAACCCATGCCCTTGAGGCACTGTATGGAGAAAAGACCCCACAACGTGGAGAGATCCGTGTCACTATCGCCGGCACAGAAAACCAAGGGGTGAATGGCCCCATCAGCCAGGTATTCACTCTATTGACCGGTGCCGCCGGGCGTAACGGTTTTCATGGACTTGGATACCGATATGTTCGTCAGGGGTTGATGGATTTCACCGCCGATTCAACTGGCAGCTTTATCTTCACCCGTGTAGATAGCGGTGGCTCCGTCAGCGTCTCTTATGACCCGGCCAGCATCCCACCCAACCCCGACATGTTCCCCTTGCTGCAACAGATTCTTCAAGGCCAGGCGAAACCATCCACCCGGCAGCAGTTTCGGGAGATGTGGCGGGATCGGGTGATTCGCATCCTCGAGGATGGCGGTCAGCAGACCATCACATTGAGCGGTCGGTGAAAATTCTTTTTCAATCAGACCGAACAGTTGAGAACCTCTAAATCTGGCGCCGTATGGCTGCTATGAGGGTATCCGGATCGATCGGCTTGGTCACGTGATCGACCATCCCGGCGACCAGGCACTTCTCCCGTTCCTTCGCCAGGGCATGGGCCGTGAGGCCAATCACCGGCAGCGTTGAGGCCATCTCATGAATACGGTGAGTTGCTTCATAGCCATCCATCACCGGCATCTGTATGTCCATAAGCACCACATCAAAGGCCGTCACCCCTCGTTCCTCCAAGCGTTCGAGAGCCAGCTGTCCGTTCTCCGCAAAGATCACACTGGCTCCCTCGTTTTCCAGCAGATCCTCAAGAATCGTCCGATTGATCTCAACATCTTCCGCGGCCAGTACACGAATCCCTTCTAGTTGCGCCCCCTGGTTCTCTGTACTCCCTGTCTCGTGTTGGATGGGGGGAGTGACTTCCGCCAGGGGCAGATGCATGGCAAATGTGCTGCCCTCACCCACCTGGCTCTCCACATTGATTTCACCACCCATCAGCCCGGCAAGATTGCTGCTGATGGCCAGACCCAGACCAGTGCCGCCAAATCGACGTGTGGTGGAAGCATCGGCTTGCTCAAACGGTGTAAAGAGATGTTCGAGATGATCCTCACTCATACCGATACCCGAATCGGTCACACTAAAGAGGATACCGCCTGTTTCACGCTCGATCTGAATTAGCACTTCACCCAGCTCAGTAAACTTGATTGCATTGGAGAGCAGGTTAACCAAGATCTGCTCCAGACGCAGAGCATCCCCCTTGACCCAGGTTGGCAGGTCTTGTGAAGCATCAACATATAGTGATAACGCCTTCTCTTCTGCCTGCTCTCTAATCAAATTGACTGCATTTTCCAGCGCGCCCATTAGCATGAAAGGCTGATTCTCCACCACCAACATGCCCGCTTCGATTTTCGAAAAATCGAGAATATCATTCACCACGCATAACAGATGCTGACCGAATTCGCTAATCTGGGCAAAGGTTTCCTGTGCCTTATCCAGCGACTGTCCGCTCTTGCCTATCCGTGCAAGACCCAGCACGCCATTGAGCGGTGTGCGTATTTCGTGGCTCATATTGGCCAGGAACTGACTCTTGGCCTGGTTGGCGACCTCGGCTTCTTTTTTGGCACGCTCTAAATCGGCATTGTTTGCCACTTCCTCCTCACGCACCCATTCGTTTTCAATGAGGCTATCACGGAATCTGCCAACCGCCCGAGCCATATTGCCGATTTGGTCATCACGGTCAATGGCTGGAATGTTCAGACTGGTATTGCCTTTTGCCAAAGTAAGCAGCCTGTTCTTGATCGACTCATTGGGCCAATAATCCGGTACAGAACCAGAGCGGTACCCAGCAGAACGGCAGTCAACTGAATTAAGCCAATCACTAGTGTGTCCCACATGGATGCCCGCTGCTGTTCTATTAGCCGTTCCAGGGAAATAGTCACCTCCACATTCCCTAGTGGACGTACCATTCCAATATTATTCACGGTAATCTCAGCGGTACTTGTAAAAAGTTGATTAGAAGGCATCGGCATGCCGGGGATTTCCGCAAACATCTTACCGTCCTGCATGATAACGCGGACGGAATGAAAATCTGGGCTGATATTTATTCCGGTGATAATTTCACGCACGGCATCCCGATTCAGGTTCCACATCGCATCGCTTACAGCCGCCGTCTGTAGTTCTAACGCAGTAATTTACTTAGGTATATCTATTCTGCTGATTTTTTACTGACTAAACGCATAGGGTAAAGAGATGGGTAACCCCTTGAATCACCACCCCGGAAAAAGATTTTGCCGAGACTGTTCCCCGACGCGGACTCTCTACGTTACTCAACGAATTGTACGATTGGATAACCCGATCGATGCCACTATTGGTGACAGCGGTTGGACGCTCAAAGCAATTTACCCAGAATCTGAACTGGATCTTTTCAGGGTTTCAGAAGGCAGCTCGCCGAAAAAGCAACGGTAGTCCTTTGCAAACTGTCCCATGTGCCAAAACCCCCACGCATTTGCCACGTCGATTATGCGCGTCTCAGATGGGCTCGACTGCCAAAGCTGCCGGTGGGTGCCATACATTCTTTGGCCGAACAGGTATTTTTTCGGAGACACACCGAATTCACGGTCGAACAGCCGCCGCAGCGTGCGTTCCGAAGTGGCTATGGCAACGGAAAGATCCCTGACATTCAAGGGTTCATCCTCGTGCTCACCAATGTATTCCAGTGCGCGCCTGAGCATGCGGTTTCGCGCTGCCGGACCGAGTTCCTTTCCTGTCTTATCTTTCTGCTGGAGTCCCTCAAACAGGCACTCCAGCGCTTTTGATTCGAAAGATTGAACAGGATTGAACTGGCCTGACAAATCGACTGGAAGCTGAGCCAGAGTTGACAGCTGCTGCGCCAGGCTTATTAAATTTGCGGTCATCTCCGGATGTATGGAAATCACCCGATCCGAGGATTCTAAAATTTTGTCGGCAGAACATCCAAAATTAGTCTCACAGTACTCATCGATAACAGCGTTGGCAATGCTGAAGGTCAACATCCCATACCCGGGTCTTGTATTGAGGTTGAACTCTTGACCCGCCGGAGAAAGAAGCAGTACTGGCCGATCGATTAGGCGGCCAAAATAATTAAAAGCAGAGCATCCCGCAACCGGCAGGGTGAAAGTGAACATGTCTTCCGGGCTTTGTCCGGCATGTGTCGAGAAGCAGCCGCAGGCGATATGCGAAAAGAGGAGGTTCCCCGTCTGGATCTGATCGAGGGAGGTAGTGGAGTAGTTTTTGCTGACTTGGCGTAAGTCGATATTCCAGGCGACGGCTAGCGCCGCGAGCTCCTCAAAACTCGTGAATCGCTGAGACAATAGCAGTCGGAACGAATCCTCGTCATTCATAGGCTTAATGAGCAAACTTGGCCGTTTTTTGATAGATGTGACTATAAGGATAGGCGATGCTGTGCACAAATCAAAATCGAGTATCTCTGGAATTCACGCCTGATCTGTATAAAAAATACACAATGAGAACCTATCCGCTCTTGCGTTGTTGCTTGCGATCAACGGTGGCATGGAAATACCCGTGGGGGGGAGTGCCTTTACATGAAAGACGGCAAGGCATTCACGGTACCCATCCGTTGCCAAGCGGATAAGCAACGATCCGTTACGAGTTCACTCATGAATGTGGCAACGACGGAGCAAAGGCAGCAAGCATCAGCTCTGGCGAGGCGTGAAGCGAGCAAAAAGAATTTCAATAAAGCGCTAGCGGTCGCCTTGAAGGCGGAGACCGCACGGTTAAATAAAGACCCAATGTCTGCGCCAATCAATCCGTTTCCGTTAAAAGTGAACATGAGTCCTTTTAAACAACTACCCCATATAGGAACTTACTTATGAAGATAAACATGCAACTGCGGGCCACTGTACTCACCGGGTTAATGATTACGACTGCCCCCCTATTGGCAGGCGATTTGGTGAGCGGTTACGTCACATCAAGTGGCAAATCTGTTATCACAGATAGCTCTGGCAACTGCCTGCGCACCTCTTTCCAAGACACGACGGAGAAGCTTGAAGAATGCGGTTACGAGAAGCCAAAGCCAGTTGCAATGGCTGTGGCTGCTGAAAAAGATGAGGCTGAATTAGTTGAGACTGAAATAATCGAGGTTGTCGTTGCACCTACAGCTGCGACGATTACTTCCACGGTCGCTGAACAAATCAGCATCGCGGCTGCGATGTTATTTGAATTTGACAGCGCGAATCTTTCCGGCGACGCGCAAGCCGTAATTGACGAGCGAATCCAGAGTCTGGGTGGCGCGGCCAAACTAACCTCTATTATGCGTATCGAGGGACATACCGATAGTAAAGGACCGGAGAACTACAATCAGACGCTATCCGAACGTCGGGCACAAGCAGTAGCGGACTATATTTTGAGCAAAAGTTACAACGTCAATACGTCTGATATTGAAATTGTTGGCATGGGTGAGTCTAATCCGGTTGCATCAAATGAAACGCAGGTGGGTCGAGCTAAAAATCGTAGGGTCGTTATTTTTGCCGAAGGCAAGATGACGAATTAAGGCGCTGTCTAGTTGCTGAGCGCCAAGGGTAAAAATATCATTAACCGCATATTTTCTGTGAGGTGGATCATGCAAAGACTTTTCTGTCAGTCATTGACTGCAACTATTTTGGGGAGCGCACTTTTACTCTGTTCTACCCCTTCCATGGCAGATGACGATTTTTTCGGTACCGGTTTCAACAGATCACTCAACATACGTCTCTCAGGCTTTTTGGCATCAACAAATACCGACATCCGGGTTGACTCTGCTGACGGTGTAATTGGCGAGACAATTTCGTTCGAAGATGATTTGAATCTGTCTGATCGCGAAATCCTCCCGTTGTTGGATATCACCTACCGCTTCAATTCTCGTCATATGCTGGATTTCTCCTATGTTAATCTTGGACGTGGCGGGTCGTCCACCTTCACGAAAGAGGGTACGACAACCGACGATATTGAGTGGACGGTCGGAAGTGAGATACAGAGCCGATTTGAGAGCGAAGTCTATCGCCTCGCTTATGGATATTCATTTATAAATGACGGCAAAAAGGAGCTGGGTGTGTTGCTAGGATTTCATATCACCCGCTTTAATATGAACCTTTCAGGCAGAGGAAGTCTTGTCGCTGTTGATCCAAACACAGGCGAGGAAACCGTGGTTGAAGGAGAGGCCGACCGCAGCTATGACAGCGGGTTTACCGTTCCACTACCAGTAGTTGGCCTTCACGGCACCTATGCCTTTACACCCAAATTTCGCGTACGCGGTTGGGGACAGTTCTTCGCATTGGAATACGACAACTATGACGGAAGCATGATCAATGCGGTGGGAATGTTGGAATATGATCTGTTTGAGAACCTGGGAATAGGTGCTGGTTATGCTTATTATGGATATGATATGAGTGCTGATAATAGTAATTTGAAGGGCAGCTTCTCCTATGATTTCAATGGTCCCACCGTCTTTCTTTATGCTTCATTCTGATTGTTTTCGTCTTTGTCATTTATACCGTAGGATTAATGACAATTAATCAGAATTCCCTTGGATAGGCGGATCAATTCCTAATGCCAGCAACCGACCACCCGCAAGTTCCTCACAACACTTGAAGCGTCTTGATATTAGTAGTCGTTGCGGACAAAATTGTCCGTTTTTTGATATAGGTAATGTTGATGATAGCGCTACATTAGCACGGATAATGAAAGCGTATTTCTTGACCGGATAAAAAGTGCGGTGAAGACTCTAATGGAGAATCTGATGAATAGAAAACGACTTATAACCCCTGCGTTTCTTTGCGTAGTGGGTCTGCTCACTTTTACTGGAGTGGCCAATGGAAAAGATGCGAATCTCTGGGAGGCCAGGTCCCCCTTTCTGAAGGGAGTGCAAGAGCATCCGCACATGGAGCCCGCCATTCCTCATCCCAAAAGAGAGAAGGAAGCCAAGACCAAACTCGAGGCATTGGCTGCTAAGGCCGGCCAACAACCCAACTTTCTGGTGATCTACGTCGACGACATGGGGTGGGGCGACCCGGGTGTGTATGGTGGCGGTGCCGCCATCGGCGCGCCCACGCCGAACATCGATAGCCTTGCCCACGACGGCCTGATGATGACATCGGCCTACTCCCAGCCCGCCTGCACCCCAACCCGGGCAGCGTGGCAGACCGGGCGTCTACCCCAGCGCTCAGGGCTTGTTCGCCCGACCGCAGCCGGTGAGAAGAGTGGTGGCATGGGAGCTGAAGTCACTATCGCCAAGTTACTCAGTGATGCGGGCTATATGACCGGCATGATCGGCAAGTGGCATCTGGGTGAAGAGGTGGGGCAATGGCCAACCGATGTAGGCTACGACGAGTACTACGGCAACCTGGGTGTAAACACCATCTATCACGACTGGCGCGACCCCAATTTCAGTCCGGAAATGTTCTACGATCCTGAGAGAACAGAAGCCATGAAAAAGGTGGAGTTCATCAGGACCACAGTCAAGTCAAAAAAGGATGGCAAAAGAGAGTACGGCGAGGAGATTACCCTGGAAACTGAACCATTGCTGGAGGAGAAGTATCTGGCCTGGTCCAAGGATTTCATGAAGCGATCCACCAAGGCGAAAAAACCCTTCATGCTCTACCACGCCATGAACAGGGTACATACAAAGAACCTTCCAAATCCAAAATTTCGTGGCAAGTCGCTGGCGAAAACCCCGTATAAAGACAGCATGGTGGAAGTCGACCACATTGTGGGTGAACTGGTGAAAACCGTCAAGGCGCTGGGGCAGGAAGAGAATACACTGATTATCTTTACCTCCGACAACGGGCCCGAGGATGATGTGCATGCCGGTGGTATCAATACTTCTGATGCTGGGCATTCTCCCTGGCGTGGTGCAAAAGGTACTACTTGGGAAGGTGGTGTGCGTGTTAGTTACGTCGCCACCTGGCCGGGAATGATCAAGAAAGGCCGGGTTTCTGACGGGCTTTTCGACCATATGGACCTATTCAACACCTTGGCGAGACTGGGTGGAGCCGACAAAAAGATTCCATCCGATCGCTATATCGATGGCATTGATCAGACCAGCTGGTTGCTGACAGACAAGGATGAGAGTCATGAATCGAACCGTGAGGCCGTCTTCTACTGGTATGGACAGGATTTTTACGGTGTGCGCTGGAACGAGTTCAAGCGTATGGAACGGTTTATGACTATCGGTATGAATGCGGGCCCCTCAACCTATGGCGGTTTGTTTAATGCCAGCAAGACTGAAACCAGTTCAGACATTGGATGGTTTTTCAATCTTTACTCCGACCCCAAAGAGCGGTTACATACTGCAAGAACCTGGGCTCTTGCTCCCATGATTGAATTGTCGATGCGCAACAAACTGACCTTTCTGCATTACCCGCAGGCCCCACGTGGGGTTAAGTTGAACAACTATCTCCTCGGCGGCCCCGCTGGCGGGACCGTTCCCAAGGAAGTAATAGCGAAGATGCGGATCATGGCAGAGGCTGCGGCGAATGCTCAGAATGATTGATTGCTCCAGGGTATAGCGGTTTACACACCCTTAACTATAAACCGATTACGCCCGGCGTCGTCCGGGCGTTTTCATTGGATAGGAGTACACGAGCACAGATGGACTGGCTTTCTTGCTCTCCTTCTATGGCTCATTGCGGTCACTATATGACGTAACACCTGTAGCCACGAGCTCGTGAGAAGATCAGCAGGAAGATGCCAGAAGCTGTAAATACTCCGAAACAATAAAGACTCACGATCCCTTGGTGAACACAGACATTCCACGTTCGCATGTTCATTCGATCAAACTTATGTGCCGGAATAGCGACACAGAGACTCTGAGCGAACATCCGGCACCCGAACGAATAAGCTTTTATGGCAAGAGGGTTTTGAATGCATTCGCGAAAGAAGCTGTTGATCACGACTGCCATCATTGAGGTTGGCGCTGGCCTATCTCTGGCGAGTGTGCCTGCCTTGGTAATGTGGCTCCTGCTTGGCATCCAAGAACCGTCGACTGAAGCCCTCATTGTGGGTCGAGTCGCTGGCGTCGGCCTGCTGGCAATTGGAACTGCATGCTGGCTCGCGAGTGATGATAGTGGGAATGCCTCTCAACACGGCCTGCTGTGGGGAGTGCTTATCTACAATATTGGGGTGTGCGCTGTACTCACGTGGGCGGGATCGATGACACCAATGGCGGGTATCGCACTGTGGCCGGCAGTCGCACTGCACGCGCTTATGACGATCTGGTGCGCGGCGAGTCTGCTAACAATCTCTCAAATTGACAATTGACTGTTACCGTGGTGGAAAAACGTGTTTATTCACCATTCTGCTATAGCTCTCGCAACTTTCTGGCGTAGCTTCTGGCGGCTTTTTCATTCCCCAGATCCCGATGAAACGCCACCAGGGCATTAAGAATAGAGGCGTTGTCCGGAAACCGGTTGTGCGCACCCTGCAATACCATCACCGCCTGTTGGTGCTGGGCGGTGGAGTTCAGCGCCACTGCATACACATACACATAGCGGACATTGTCCGGCGCGCCCGTTGACGCCAACCGCAATTCTTCCACCGCTTCTTTACTGCGTTTCTGGCGCACGAGGGACAACCCCAGTGCATGGTGCGCAACTGCGTTTCCGGGCGAAGCCGCCAGCGCCTGACGCAGAGTCCGCTCGGCTGCAGCTTCATCACCCTGAGTACGGTACAAATCAGCCAGATTCACATAGCCCGGAACAAAGGCCGGGTTGAGCTCTATGGCTGTCCGACAGGCCGCCTTTGCATCGGATATCCTGCCCTGTGCGGCGAACAAATTGCCCAGCTTGGCCTGCGCCTCAGGCCGCTCCGCACTGGACTGCTGGGCCTCGATATATTCCGTCGTCGCCTTTTCCAGTGCCATCCGCAGTTTCTCGGGCAGTTCTCCCCGTGGTATATCCGCTAACGCAACGGCGGCCTCCATGCGCACTGCGCGGACCGGGTCTTCGAGCAACGGAAAGGCCATTCTTGCACGCATCGCCGGCGATAGCGGTCGCATTGCCTCAATCGCAGCCACACGCAACATGGGGTTGTCGTCGGCTATTCCGATCTGCAAGGTATCCAATGAATCCCGGCTGAGGTGGGAGGCCATGGCGGACAAGGCGGTGGCGCGGGCGATATCCGGCATGTCGGCATCCCGGATCAGGGCCGCAAGTATCTGTTCAGCGTCAGGATGGCCATTGCGGGCCGCCGCCAGCACCCCGGCGTAGCGCTGGTAACCCTCCGGCTGCCCCGGATACCAGTTCTTGAAGTGATCGGCCGCCCACTTCGAGTCTTTGTCACCATGGCAATTGTTGCAGGCATTGGGTGCGCCCAAGCTCTCCGAGAGATCCGGGCGCGGGATACGTATGCTGTGGTCGTGGCGTGGATCGACCACCATGTAGGTGCGTGGCGGCATATGACATTCCACGCAGCTGCCGCCTGTATCACCGGGCTTGTGAAAATGGTGGCTGGAGCTGTCGTATTTGCCGGCCTGATGACACTGCAGGCATACGCCGTTACCGGGTATCTTCGGTTCCATGCTGTGCGGGTCGTGGCAATCGCTGCAGGTCACCCCGGCCCGGTACATCTTGCTCTGCAGGAATGAGCCGTAGATATAGACTTCGTCCCTGATTTGGCCGTCTGGGAAATACATATCTTCGTCCAGCAACCTGAGAAGGTAATGGTCCAGAAAGTCTTCTCCGTGAACATAGCCATCCGATAAAGGGCTGCGCCGGGAATGACAGCGGGCGCACATCTGGATCTCTTTATCAGTGCTGAGTGGCTTGCTGCGCATTGGCTTGCCGGTTTCAGAGTCGATGGTCCAATGAACACCCTTGCGTTCATCCAGCAACAAAGCCAATCCCTTGTCCGCTTCCCGGCCTTCCCAGCCTGGCGCCTTTTTGGCCCAGGCCAGGTGTGCGGCTCCCGACCCATGACAGGCCTCGCAGGAAACATCTATCTCCGACCAAGTCGTGGTAAAGGTCCTTTTGACTGCATCGTAATTTTTCCTCAGGTGTGTTGAGTGGCATTCGGCACACATGTAGTTCCAATTCTGACTGGGTTTGGTCCAGTGCAGTTCGTCATCGTGGGCGATCTTTTCATCGGGATAGAGATGGAACCAGCGTTGCCCGCCCTGCACTTTGAGTCGCGAGTCCCAGGCGAGGCTCAACGCCTGCATGCGACCACCCGGGAATTCGATCAGGTACTGCTGCAGAGGAGTGATGCCGAAGGTATATTTGATCTCATAGTCCTGAAGCGTACCGTCCGGCCCTTCGGTACGGACCATGAACCTGTCCCCTGTTTTGTAAAAGGACGAGGTCACGCCGAACCGGGTCAGGCTGGCGTCATTGAAATCCCCCCGCACGGTGTCGGTAGTCGCTGGCTGCATGGCCAGGTCATGATGCGAGCCGGCCCACTGAGCAACCTGATTTTCGTGGCATTCAGTACAAGCCGAACGTCCAACATACCCGGCAGCGCCTTGCTGACCTGCGATGGCTGCCTGAAAAACGACAAGCGAAGAAAGGAAGATAGTTATCGTGGAATACATCGGCGATTAGTGTCCAGAATTTTTCGAAGAGATCAAACGGCACAACCGATCGTGATAAAATGCATCGGTTCTTTGAATATCTTCATCATCATTTAGATAATCTGTTAACAAAGTGAAGCAAGATCCTGGCAAGCTACCAGCCCGGGATCGGGGTATACATAGCTAAATGTGAACCCAAAAGTGCAACATTACTTGAGTGTATACGCTGCTATATATAAACTATTCAATGTTAGTCGTCACTTGGCCATTTGATGAATCTGTTGCTTACGCTGTTTTTGATACACGGCAGTTTTCCTTTAGAATAACCACTGGTTTTGGCTCAGGTGTTGCTGTGGATAAAGCAAGTAGAACTCGTACATACATGACGATTGTAACAGGTGGTGTGAATGCAGGAGCAGGTGCAGATTTTTTCAGGTCGCATTTATTTTTCCTGACCAAAAGACTTTTAATGCATTTATCACAGAAGGACGGAGTGCTGGTTCATAGGTGGCCACTGTTGGTAGTGAAAAAGGACTTGGTACAGGGTTGCGCCTTGATAATGGAGTTATCGTCCATGAGTTAACAGAAACAGGACTAGTACTCAGCATAACCCTAACGGGCACACGTTACTGGAAAGATGACGAACTAAACAAATAGATATTGAATACAGTCATTGCATACCTTTTCTTTGCATTATTTGGAGCGTTATAGACGACATTGAGTCGTCGCTGGCATTACCCGGCAGTAGACTTCCGCACTGCCATAAATGCGACAACTTTTACGTCGTAAACTAAAAAAGATTTCATTATCACACAGACTGCTGCTCTGAGCACGGAACCCCATTATCGGAACAGATGTAGATTTTCAGTAGTGGAGAATCATTTATGAAGAAAATAATCAAATATATTTTACTGTTTTCCAGTGTAAATCTATCAATCTTTAACACATCTCTACTACAGGCGGCGGAACCTGTCTCAACTGATTCTTGGCAGCATAGCGCAACAATTTACGCTTGGCTTCCAAGCATCGACGGCGAGCTGAAATACGAACTGGAGGGTGATGATCCTTTGCCAATAGACGCAAGTAAAATCCTGGATTCTTTAAATATGGCTTTTATGGGAACCTATGAGGCCCGTAAGGAAAAGTGGTTGATACTTGGCGATGTAATCTATTTGGATCTAGGAGAAAAAAAGAATAGGGATATTCGTCTTTACAACAAGGTTGAATTAAATCTGAACGGATGGCAGCTTGGACTTTATGGCGGTCACAATCTTTACCAGACAAGTAGCTCAAGCCTGTATTTATTGGCGGGCTTTCGCTATCTTTCTATCGAAACTGAAGCCAATCTAACCAGCAATATATTGTCTCCATTAAACCTTTCCCAGGATTCCGATTTGTGGGATGGAGTCATCGGACTTAGAGGAAATACAAAAATCAATGAGAACTGGTACATCCCGTATCATGCAGACATTGGTACTGGCGACTCTGACATGACCTGGCAGGCTATGATAGGGATCGGTTATCACGCCAGTTGGGGTGATACGATACTGGCATACCGTCACTTAGAGTGGGATCAAGGCGATGATGACTTATTGCAAAATTTAAGCTTTTATGGACCAGGGATCGCATTCAAGTTCCATTTCTAAGACAGCACTATGTGGATTGACTTCTGCCCGAACTATTTGGCTTGCTGCTGCTTCTTGAGCTCTTCCCATTTCTTGGACTGCTCGTCGGTCAGGATCAGTTGCACCTGTTGCTTTGCATTGCTCTGAATTTTCTTTAGGCTTTTTGCAACCTTGATTTTCTGCCGTAGGCGCAGACGCTTGCCTGCATGTTCCCAAGCAATTTTCATGAAGCCGCGCATGCTCTCGCCCATAACTGGTACCAGTTTCTCCAACTGTTCGTCGGAGAATCCAACCTTCGGCTGGATATCAAGCAGCTTAATTTCCGCAAGATCTTTCATCATGTCTATGATGGTCACTTCCTTGAGCTCGCTGTAAGTCCGCATCTGTTTATCGTTGAGTATGCCTTTCACCTTCTTTTGATAGTCGGTCTGAGCCTGCTTGACGTCTTTAATAAATTCCATGGGGTCATCTTCTTCACCGGAAGCTTCCTGTTTAGCTATCAGCGCAGCGAGAGTTTTTCCCAGTTCACCAAGGACCGCTGTCAGGCTCTCTACCTGCTGATCATTGAGAGCCAGCTTGGGCTTCAGCTCGGCCACAATTTCATCCGGAGCAAAATCTGCCATCGCATCTGCAGCAATCGATACAGGGCTGATCAGCATCGCCAATAAACACACTATGACACTGGCCAGTGAAGATGCCTGTTTTATAAATGATAGTTGTTTCATTGGATATCTCTCCATTAAAGCTTATTAAAACCATTCTCACTTATTCTGAAAATCACTACCATCAAAAAACGGACAAACTGATTCAATTTTGTTTACCCTGATGAGTAAAGAGGAGTTTCCAAAAGCATTGTTATCTAGGATAATTTATGAGTTTTGAGGATAATAATAATTACCTTGGTGGCGTAGCCTTTGTGCGAGATCGGGATCTATATTCCTTACGTAGATTGATGCCTCTGACCATAAATTCGAAAGTTCAAGTGCCTTTTCTTTATTTCTTTCCGCACCTTGCCTTCTGCGCTCAACATATATCATAGTTTCTTGCAGGGCTTTTCTAACCAAAGAAAGTGCTTATTTTCTGACCAGGTTTTATATGCGTTAGCAACTGCATTAAACATCCTGATTCCCCCGAGCCTCAGCCATGCTGAGGAGACGTTGAGGCATAGGTGGCGTGTGCACGGCAGCGTAGCCGAGGCGAGGAATCATCTCTTCAAACTTGAATCTGCGATTGAAACGATAACAGAATTCAGCCAGATAACGGGGCAAGTGTCTGTCGCTAATAGCATGATAAGAGCTGTGCATGGAGTTCTTCACATTCCCAACATAGTGTTCACCCAGTTAAAGACTTCTATCTTGACGCTCTCAGGGCCGCCACCTGTGACAATGGCCTGGTGCGAACAACCTGCCTCCATCACGCCGCTATAGCATTTCAAGCCATCGGACACAACGAGGCTGGACGCGGTCAAGTGCCGTTTCGCCCATTGAGCGATCTCCGCGTACGAAATCCCTTCAGCTCAGTAAATCGCATGGCAACGGGCTGCCCATCTTCGTTGGTTTGTACCGCCGCGATGAAGGGTGTCTTGCCTTCAGCACCGCGTCCACGTTTACCGCCGTTATGTTCGCCACCCCAGTAGGCATCATCCACCTGAATGGCTCCGAACAGAGGCTTGCCATCATCACGTTCCTTCATCACTTGCAATAACTTGTGCTTCATGCGCCAAGCTGCGTTATAGCCTATACCCTGTTGCAGCTTCAGTTCTATCACCGAGATGCCATTCTTCGGCTGCGTCAGGAGGTATATCCCAAGAAACCAAGTTGTTAGCGGCAGCTTGGTGTACTCGAATATAGTACCGCTGGTCACCGATGTCTGACGATGACAGCGGTGACATTGATAAACACTGCGTCCGCTAATTTCACAGTGACCGGTGTGTCCGCAGTCCGGGCAGACGAAACCGCCGGGCCAGCGCCAGTGAAACAAGGCGCTATGGCACTGCATTTCAGTGCCATATTGTTTCAGAAACCGTGGCAAACTTAACCCTTTCTGGAATTGAACCTGATTTCTGGCCATGGCGATCTCCTCATTTGGCTTCAGGTTCAGTATGCGCCACCCACTGACTCAATAGCTGAGCCTCAGGAATAATCAGGTAAGTTTTTGAAAAATCAGAATAATGGCAGGGTAACCCCTTGAATCACCGCCCAAGTAAAAGGTTCGACCAAGACCGCCCCCATGCTTGATTTTCCTATGATATTCAATGAGTTAAACGACTGCACAAATCGAGTGCTGCCACTTTCTGGCACAGTTGCTGGATAGCAATGCTGCAGTACTACGCATGCAACCCACTGTAACTACCTCTGAGAGAGCTTGGTAGGACTCACAATTAATCTTGCCAGACATAATCTCCAGCCACCATTTACTTTGTGAAGAATGATCGGAACGTTGCGTGCGGAATGACTACATGCACGATATGATGGAGGTAGGTATTAGCTGTCCTGTCCATATTTAGGCGTCAGCAAATGAAAGAAGCATCAAATACCAGTGATGGCTGAAACAATGAACTGTTTTCTCTTCTCAACCATATACTGTCTATTAAGGCATTAAAGTACATCCTTTTTATAGTTGTAAATCTATATGAGAAAAAATAATAAGGCAAAATATCTAGTACTCATCAGTATTCACGGATTAATTCGAGGTCATAATCTTGAACTCGGCCGCGATGCCGACACCGGTGGTCAGACTAAATATGTAGTTGATCTCGCAAAGGCCCTCGCAGAACAGGATGATGTCGAACGGGTTGACCTAATTACCCGCCGGATTGTTGATGCGACTATCAGTAATGACTATGCCCTTTCTATTGAAGCAGTTTCAGATAAGACCAGGATCGTCAGAATTGATGCTGGTCCTGAAGAGTATATTCCCAAGGAACAACTGTGGGATTACCTCGATAGTTTCATGGACAACCTGACCAGCTGGCTCAACGAACAGCAGCGCATGCCTGATCTAGTACATAGCCATTATGCCGATGCCGGTTATGTTGGCGTACGCCTTGCTAACTTACTTAGCGTACCTCTTATCCATACTGCTCATTCGCTCGGGCGGGATAAACGCAAGCGCTTATTGGCCAGCGGTTTATCGCGCGATGAAATTGAGCACACTTACAACATGGAAAGGCGCATCGATGCTGAAGAGGAGCTGCTTGCCAATGCTGCTCTGGTAATTACAAGTACACGCAATGAAATTGAAGCGCAGTATGGGCTCTACAATTACTATGACCCTGAGCGTATGTCGGTCATCCCTCCTGGAACTGACTTGACATTGTTCTACCCGCCACAAGGAGATGAGGAGACATCCTTTGCATCTCAGTTGAAACAGTTTTTAAGTGACCACGATAAACCGTTTATACTAGCCCTGTCGCGACCTGACGAACGTAAAAATATTCTTACTTTGATCGAGGTTTTTGGAGAGTCACAAGCCTTGCAACAAGCTGCCAACCTACTAATTGTCGCAGGTAATCGAGAAGATATTCGAGATATGGACAGCGGTGCACAGTCTGTTTTAACTAATATCCTTCTACTCATTGACAGTTATGACTTGTATGGAAAAGTTGCTATTCCCAAAGCTCATAGTGCCAATGAAGTACCTGCAATATATCGGCTGGTTGCAGCGTCAAATGGAGTGTTCATTAATCCAGCCTTGACAGAACCTTTTGGCCTGACACTTCTGGAAGCTGCTGCCAGTGGCCTTCCAATTGTTGCAACAGAGAATGGTGGACCAGTCGATATTATCGGGAATTGCAACAATGGTGAACTAGTTGACCCATTGGATAAGTCCGCGATAACCGATGCCCTGCTTAAATTACTACAAAATAAGAGTGCCTGGTCACTGGCAGCCAGGAATGGCATTGAAGGCGTTAGAAAATATTATTCATGGAAATCTCATGCGGAAACATATTTAAAAAAGATTGATGAACTACCAGATAAATTCAAACCCATACCCACCAAACGACCCACCCGGACAGTACGTTACCGTGACCAGGCCATTTTCACCGACCTGGATCAAAATCTTATAGGAAATCCAAAGGCTTTAAAGCGTTTCGCTGATAGCATAATAAAGAATAGAAAATGCGTTACTTTCGGAATAGCGACAGGCCGTCGCATCGATCCGGCATTGGCATTAATAAAAAAACACCACATACCAACACCGGACATCCTCATCAGCAGCCTGGGAACACGCATACATTATGGACAGCGTCTGACAGAGGATGATTATTGGGCGGATCATATCGATCACGACTGGAGTGCCCGGCGTGTACGGCGAATACTTGGCAAATTGCCCGGGCTGATGCCTCAACCGAAAGTAGAACAGACACCGTTTAAAATTTCTTATTATTATGACCCGGAAATTGCACCGGAAATTGAAGATATTGTAAGTCAGCTTCGACAGAAAGATATCACTGCTAATGTCATGTTGTCCTTTGGCCAGTTTCTCGACATCGTTCCTTCACGCGCCTCCAAGGGTCAGGCACTGCGCTATGTATCACAACGACTTGATATTCCGCTAGAGAAAATTCTTGTTGCCGGCGGTTCCGGAGCAGATGAAGATATGATGCGGGGTAATACTTTGGCTGTAGTCGTTAGTAACAGACATCATGAAGAGCTTTCCAAACTGGTAGATCAGGAAAGAATTTATTTTGCGAGTCATGATCATGCTCATGGTATTCTTGAAGCAATAGAACATTATGATTTCTTTCATTCCTGCACAGTACCGGAAGCGTGATAAGTAAAAAAACAACTAATCGATCTGAAGCTATGAGGAACGAAATTTTGTCAATAAAAACAGATTTTCCAAAAGGCGTAATGTTTAATGCTTACCCTGACAGTATTGGCCGAAACATGACTGATACAGTCGATATGCTAAAGAGACCGGAATTCAAAGATGTTTTTTCTTTGTTCTATATCTTGCCTACCGTTTTTAATAGTGATTTAGATCGCGGCTTTTCTATCATTGATTACGACCTCAATGATGATCTTGTTTCTCGGGAAGATTTGGAGGAACTCCATAAACTCAATATCCTGTTCAAGTTTGATCTCGTTCTGAATCATCTCTCCGTAGGCTCTCCACAATTCCAGGATCTATTGAAGCATGGAGACAAATCAAAATATAAGGATTTTTTTATTGACTGGAACGATTTCTGGCGTTCGCATGGAGAAATGGGTCCTGACGGTTACGTAATACCGCAAGCAGAACATCTCGAGAAACTTTTCATGAGAAAACCGGGCTTTCCGATATTGAAAGTACGCTTTCCGGATGGCTCGGACCGGCCTTATTGGAATACGTTTTATCAGCAGGTTAATTATCCCGGGCTCACCACCCAGGATCTACTCCGTGCATTAGGTACGGAGAAACTCAAGCATGAGGACGCGGAGAAGATTACAGCGCTTGTGAATAATGCATTGATTGCGAAGCAAGATATTAACCAAATAGATTTAGGCAATCTTTCCCATCTCAAAGATGATGTTGTTTCCGTTGTTGAGCAAAACCGTCAATATCTGGGGCAAATGGATTTAAATGCTCAATCGCAGGAGGTCTGGGATTTTTACGATGAGACCTTTAACAAGTTGCGCGATCATGGCGGGAAGCTTGTCAGGCTCGATGCATTCGCATATTTGCATAAGCAACCGGGTGAAATCAATTTCTTCAATAAACCTGGTACCTGGGAGTATCTGGCAAGAGTGAAACGAATAGCTGACAAGTATGGCTTGATTCTCCTGCCTGAAATACATTCTGAGTATGGCCATGGGCTCCATGAAGAAGTGGCTTCAAAAGGGTTTCCCATCTACGATTTTTTCTTTCCCGGTTTGGTTATCCATGCTCTTGAACAGGGGACAAACAGGAACCTTCTACGCTGGATCGACGAGATAATAGAGAAAAACATTAAAACGATTAACATGCTTGGCTGTCATGATGGCATCCCTCTCCTTGACTTGAAAGGTAACAGTCATGCTGGCGTTTCAACAGAGGGATTATTGAGCAATGAAGAGATCGACACCGTCATCGAAAGCATAATGGACAGGGGTGGACGGGTAAAAAATCTATATGGTCCGGATGGTAAAAAAATATCCTATTATCAGGTAAATGCGACATTCTTCAGTGCATTAGGGGAAGACGAGCGAAAGTTGCGTCTTGCCCGGGCAATTCAAATGTTTATGCCGGGTATACCACAAGTGTGGTACCTGGATCTATTTGCCGGAAAGAACGATTACGCAGCCGCAGACAAAGGCGGTACGGCGGGGCATAAAGAGATCAATCGTACGACCCTCACTAAAAATGATATCGAGCAGGGACTCAAACAAACTGTCGTTCGAGAGCAACTTGATCTCATGAGACTGCGCAATACATCACCTGCTTTTGATGGTGAGTTGACGGTCAGTAGTACAGATGAGCACTGCCTGCACTTAACCTGGAAATACCAGGAGTGTGCAGTTACCTTGAATGCTGACTTGCGCGGCTATAGCTTTAGCATCACACATAAGAAAAATGCCCGTGACGAAAATGTGGTGTCATATAGTTAGATGAGAGTACACGAGCGGAATCGACTTTTCGTAGAGGATCAATATGAAAATATTAGCGACTGATTTAGACAGGACACTACTCCCAAATGGCAGTTGGGAGAGCGATAGCGAGGCCATCAGCATGTTTAATGACCTCACAGAAAAACACGACGTCCTCGTCGTTTATGTGACGGGACGAAATCTTGCTCTAACAGAGAACGCGATAAACAAATTTGGGGTCAGATATCCTGATATTCTGTGCGGCGATGTCGGTACTTCAATTAGAAAGTATGAGAATGGTGAGTGGAAGTTTGATAATGGATGGATTAACCATGTCAAAAGAGAGAGTCCCAGATGGGATGCTATGGCAATAAAAAGCGCAGTTGCTGAGATCGAGGGAATACGGGAACAGGAAAGTGAACATCAGAACCAGTTCAAGCAGAGTTATTATGTTGACCATGAACGAAAACATCAGGTGTTAACAAATGTTGATGAACTGGTGAAGGGAAATTTTGATGAAGTAATCGTATACAGTTTTGATTCACAGGACGGGAAAGGGCTTCTCGATTTTTTACCTGCAAGTGCAACAAAACAGACTGCCCTGGAGTATGTGGCTGAGGAACTCGGTGCTACAAAAAATGATGTTGTATTTTGCGGTGACAGCGGAAACGATATCTTCCCTCTGACAGCAGGATTTTGCGGTGTTCTTGTAAGGAATGCTGATAATCAATTGGTAGAAAATGTAAAAAAGGCGATGGACGAGAACCCTAACTTGAAAGTCTATTTTGCAAAAGGGAATTTCATGGGTTTAAAAGGATATTATACGAGCGGCGTGATTGAAGGAGCTTATCATTACGGAGTTTTTAATGATGCCATAGAGGGATGATGAGACTGTAGATTCCGTGCAGACAGTTGCTTTAGAACTGCCTGCACGCTCTTATTCAGTTTTATTATCAATAAGTTATTAGCAGTGTGATTAAAACCGATGTAAAATTCGATAGAGTTGCTCATAAAATTACCGGTAAAACCATCCCTTTCAGGCACGAGATAACACCAGCCAATCACTATTAGCCTACCTCTCAATCGTGTAGACAAATTCCAGCGGGTATGCCCTGCTTAGCACGATCCCGGTTCAGGTATCCAATAGTTCACCCGGATCAAAGCGGATATTGTTCTGTCTCAGCTTGTTAAATTGCATCCAAAAATGACCCACGTGTAATCCTGACCTGCTGATTCTTCAACAGGGGATAAAGGAGTGATAGAAGTGGCATTATTAAGTGTAATTCGACGGTGGCATCACCGTGTGGGTGGCGAATTCGTAATTGTTACCTAAAAACGACAACTTAAACTGTCTTGTTCCTAAACGTGATCTACCCTACCCTTCTCTGCTATGAAGGATCTACTGGTACTCCTCGCACACCTATTAACCACGACCGCCAAGCTTCTGGGACCCGGCGGTGCGAGGACCATTGTCGGCGACAACAGCCTTTGCGCCACCGGTCCCATGATTTTGGCGAGGGTGGTCAACAGATGCATGAGGAGTATGATCAAATCCTTCATGGGGAAACATAGGTGGGCAGACCCTATCCGGCGAAAGATCTATCAAGCCTCTGTTTTCACAAGAAAAGTTATAATTCGCCATGCACAAAAATTCCAGCTGCGCCACAGGAATGCCGGGGCCCTATCAAGTATGAAATCGAAGCTGCAGATGGTGAGAAAATGAAGGAAATCGCCGAACGATATAATATTAATCCCATTGACATACTCAACGTGATTTTGGTCAATGACCCGAACTCTGGCCAGGAATGAAAGGCATATTTGGCCTTGTAGACGCTGGACTGAACTGTGACTGAGACCCACTACATCGTCGACTTACTCATTCTGCTGACAGCGGCCGTCATTGCGGTGCCACTGTTTCAGCGCCTCGGACTCGGCGCGGTGCTTGGTTTCCTGGTGGCCGGCACCGTGGTGGGGCCGTGGGGGCTGGGTTTCATCATGGCCGTGGACGAAATACGACACCTCGCGGAGTTTGGTGTCGCCTTCCTGCTGTTTATCATTGGCATCGAGTTGAAGCCATCCCGCCTGTGGGTCATGAGGCGGAGCGTGTTTGGTCTCGGCACCGCTCAGGTGTTCACCACCGGTACGGCCATCACCTTGGTGGCCCTGGCGCTGGGGATACCGATGCGTTCCGCCTTGGTTGTGGGCTTCGGACTGGCCCTCTCGTCGACCGCCTTCGGCCTGCAAATACTTGCCGACAAGGGTGAACTCGGCACGGCCCACGGCCGCTCCGCCTTTGCCATTCTACTCCTGCAAGATCTGGCCATCGTACCCCTGATTGCGCTGCTGCCGCTGCTCGCGAAGCAGGAGTTGAGCATCACCCAGGACGTGGAGCTGGCCGCACTGGAATCGGTGCTGATAATTATCGGGGTCTTCGTCCTGGGTCGCATCCTTCTGCGGCCCATACTCCAACTCGTCGCCGGAAGCCGACGGAACCCCGAGATATTTACCGCCACCGGAATTCTATTGGTGCTCGGTGCCGCATGGCTCACGGAGTGGGCCGGCCTGTCCATGGCCCTCGGAGCCTTCCTTGGCGGCCTACTCTTGGCGGATTCCCGCTACCGCCATCAAATCATGGCCGACATCCAACCCTTCCGTGGTTTGCTGCTCGGGCTGTTCTTCATGAGCGTGGGCATGTCCATCAATTTTGGTCTCCTCGGTCAACAGGGACTCCTGGTGGCTGGGCTGGTTGGTGGGCTATTGCTGCTTAAGGCGGCGTTCCTGTGGGTGTTGTGCCGGATTTCGGGACGCCCTCATTCCGAATCCGTGCATGTGGCCCTGCTGCTCGCACAGGCAGGTGAGTTTGGATTTATCCTGTTCGGTCTGGCCAACATGCTCGGTGTGATGGACGGGGAACTCTACCAACTGTTGCTGCTCACCATCGCTCTGAGCATGGTGGCTACGCCCCTGTTGGTGAAGTTGAGCCCATGGCTTGGGCGAGCTCTTGCGAGTACTCCTCCGGCAGCCACTCCTCCGAGCAAGTCTATCCCTGCTTTGCGCGGCCATGTCATCGTCGCCGGTTTCGGTCGGTTCGGGAATTATCTAGCCCACAATCTGGCCAAGGCAGGCGTCCCCTATCTGGCGCTGGAGGTCAATCCGGAACGGGTAGCCAGAGCCCGGGCCCTGGATTACCCGGTATTCTACGGGGATGCCAGTCGCATCGAGGTACTGCGCTCTGCAGGTGCGGCCAACGCCTCGATGGTGGTCTTTGCCATGGACCATATGGAGAGCATCGGACAGGCAGTGGTCACGGCGCGCGAGGCCTTTCCCGACCTGCCTGTGTATGCCCGCGCCTGGGATATCAGAATGGCCCAGAGGCTGCTCTCCTTGGGCGTCACTTACGCGATTCCCGAGACCATGGCGACCGGCTTACAGCTCGCCCGGGACGTGTTGCGTGCATCAGGTATCTCCGCGGAGGTTACGGCGCGGCTCGTCGACGAGGGCCTCGGTGGGGAACGCCACAAAATCACAAAGCCCCCAACGCCCGACACGCAGACGGGCTACAAGGACATCCTGCTGGTCCTGACGCCGGGCGTCGACGAGACGGCCACCTTGGGCTATGCAGCTGTCCTGGCTGAAGACAACCGGGCAGTTCTGACGGTGATAGAAGTGCTTACCGAGACCTCAACCGAGGTCGATCAGGGTGTGTCTTCCCCGGACGAACTGGAAGAGCAGATGACGGAGAACCGGCGCAGGCGGCTCGAGGTACTGGTCGCCCAGTTGCACGCGAGCCTCGACATCCAGACCAAAGTGCTCGTCGGCACACCCCATGAGGAAATTACCCGGGAAGTCGTATCCAATGGCAGGGACCTGGTGCTGAAGGCAGCGGAAGGTGGGCACGGGCTGAGAGAACGCCTTTTCGGCGACAACGATTCACGTTTGTTGAAAACCTGCCCCTGCCCGGTTCTGCTTGTCAGGTCGAAACTACCAAAACCCTATCGTCATCGCTGCATCTGTGCTGGCGTTTACCAGGACGAAAACCCAGGCGGTCATCGGGACGACAGATACGATATAAACCGCAAGATCATAGAGCACGCGACTTGGCTGGCAACCGCCCAGTTTGCCGAGCTGCACATTGTTCACGCCTGGGAAGCCTACGGCGAGCAGCACCTGCGAAGCGGACGTTCACCTTATCAGTTTGACGCAGACAACTACGTTGAAAGCGAGCAAAAAAGAAACAAGAAAGCGCTGAATACGTGTCTTTCCGAATTGAGTGAGTCGATGGCAAGCGATATGCTGCCCGCGTTCAATCCGGTATGTCACCTGGTAAAGGGGAGCCATCGGGATGAAATTGTCCGGCTCGCTGTCAGCATGGAAGCAGACCTGGTCGTGGTAGGCGACCTGGTACCCTCGGGAATCACCAGTTTGATCGTCGACAGCACCGCTGTGGCCATCACCAAACACCTGGACTGCTCCGTGCTCGTCGTAAAGCCACCGGAGTTCGTCACACCCGTCGTCGTGGAAGAACTGTAGCCATCACTACTGATATGCAGCTCGAGCAGATGAGATAAATCAACAGCCCACTGAGGAAGAACCCGGTACCCTTTAAGGCGTTGTATGGTTAAAACTCATCCCTAAAGTGAATTAAACTGGGCCCATAACCTGTGGCAACAGGTTATCTGAGTAGCAGCCCGGCATCGTTGCGGTGCCGGCAACGAAAGGCCGTGAACTATCTGCGTTTCCCTGACTACGCGGGTTTGAACGGCTATAATCACTTCTCTCTTCATATATGCTCGCTTTAACCTGATATAGTTCTGTTTTTGAAATCAATATACGTCCTTGTAATTCAAGAAAGCACCCAATCTTTTATCGTACCCGGATATATGGACTAGAGCCCAATCATTGGAAACATCATAGTCGGAGTAAAAAGTAGGGTATTTCCCATTTGAGACAGCAACCTGTCATCCAGATCAACCTGCAACTCTTCCATCGTTGAGTAGAGTTTCTTGCGGAATGAAACCTGATAAAACTCCTGCAGAATGGTTTTATGGAACGCCTGAATCAGCATTGATTCCGGACACTGGATGAAGCCCGAAGGGAAATCAATCAATGGCGACAACACTACAACCACGTTCGACCACATAGTTCGTTGAGCTACATGCCGCCAGTGGAATTTGCATAACGAGCAGCTTAAAGTGAGCGGAATCTCATCAACTTTTTGGCACTAAGGCTGGGGCAAGGTCACCCCAATATTCAGCTATGGGCCTTTCAAAGGCTATAGCCACATTATCGAAAATGACAGCTAACTAACCATCCTTTCTTCCTTACTGATTCGAAATGCTCTTACCCAGCTATCACCGCTAAATATTCAAAAATTATTTCCAATGAAAACTGTCAAATCAACGACTTCACCCAAAGTGGTATCATCTGCAACACAATCGATTCCGTCTCATTTCTACCGATGCGAAAATCGATGCGACTTGAAATCACACCCCATTAGAACCTAACTGGTTGGTTTCCGTGGGCATTTCCACTTCACTGATTTCTAACTGATTGAAATATCTGAAAAAAATAAGGGTAACCCATTGACTCACCGCCCCAGAAAAAGGTTCGGCCAAAACTTCCTTCACGATACCTCAGTCATCCACCGAATCGTGCGTGCTGTAGATCCCAATAAAGGCGACAATCTGGTTGAGATCGGCCCCGGACAGGGCGCGATCACGCTTGAACTTCTGCCGATCATTGGAAAAATGCAGGTGGTCGAGCTGGACCGGGATCTGATCGAGCCGCTGGCACGTCGCTGCGGCCCGGTTGGTGAAATCAGGATCCACAACGCAGATGCCCTGAAGTTTGACTTTGGCACACTGGCCCAACCAGATCGCCCGCTACGGGTAGTCGGCAACCTGCCCTACAACATCTCAACCCCGATCCTCTTCCATCTGTTGCAGTACGCCGACAGTATCAAGGACATGCACTTCATGCTGCAGAAAGAGGTGGTGGAGCGCATGGCCGCCGGTCCCGGCTCAAAAACCTATGGCAGGCTATCGATCATGCTGCAGGCGAAATGCGAGGTCACCCGGCTGTTCCACATCGGACCCGGCGCCTTTAGTCCGCCGCCAAAGGTCGACTCTGCTTTTGTACGCCTGGTTCCTCACGCAAAACCACCGGCGCAGATCGATGATGAGGCGCTGTTTGCACAGCTGGTGACCCAGGCCTTCTCCCAGCGCCGCAAGACCCTGCGCAACAGCCTCTCAAAAGTCATCTCGGCGGAGATCATACAGAGCGCCGGCATCGACCCCACCATCCGTCCCGAACAGTTACCCCTGGCGGCTTTTGCTGAACTGTCTAACCTGGCTTGCAAAACCCTGGACTAATCCCTATATATTGATACTCCAAGAACGTGACAATGCAGAAAAAATAAATTAAGGCGAACGAACATGAGTGAGGAAGGAAAACATCCGGATAAGGACGAACCTGCGAATAAAAACCCTCTGACCCGCTCAAACGAGGTCATGCCCAGTGTCATTCACCTGCTGCCTGTCACCGCCCGCCCTTTCTTTCCCGGTCAGGTCGTTCCCCTGCTGATGGAGTCGCAGAGTTGGGTCAGCACCATGGAAGCGGTGGGGGATACGGATCAGAAGATGCTTGGAGTGATACTCACCCACTCCAAGTCAGCCGAATCCGCACAACCCAACGAATTCATGAAGATCGGCACTGTCTGCCGGGTACACCGGGTTCAGCAGTCGGATGGCCGCCTGCAAGTCCTTGTGGAGTGTCTGCAACGGTTCCGCATCGTGCGAATGATCGGTGACACGCCGCCATTCACCGCCCAAATCGAATACCTGCCCGAACCCAGCCGCAAGCAGGCCGATGAGATCAAGGCCTATGCCATTGCGGTGATCAACACCATCAAAGAGCTATTGCCACTCAATCCGCTCTATGCGGAAGAGCTGCGCATGTTTCTCGACCGATTTGGACCAGAGGACCCCTCGCACCTGACCGATTTTGCCGCCAGCCTGACCACCTCCGACAAGGCTCAGTTGCAGACTGTGCTTGAAACCCTCGACCTTCTGCCGCGCATGGAGAAGGTGCTGGAACTGCTGCACAAGGAGTTGGAACTTGCCAAGGCCCAAGCATCTATCCGAAAGAGTGTCGAAGAGAAGATGGATGGCCAGCAGCGTGAGTTTTTTCTGCGTGAACAGTTGAAGGCGATACAGCAGGAACTCGGTATCGAAAAAGATGACCGTACTGCGGAACTGGATAAGTTCCGCGAACGTCTCAACGGTCTGACCCTGACTGAGCAGGCGCAGAATCGCGTCGACGAGGAGATGGAAAAACTCGCCATGCTGGAAACCGGCTCTCCGGAGTATTCCGTCACCCGCAACTATCTCGACTGGATCACCCTGCTGCCTTGGGGCATCGATTCAGAAGACAAGCTCGACCTGGAATTTGCCCGCAAGGCTCTGGACAAAGACCACTATGGGCTGGATGACGTCAAAGAGCGCATCCTCGAATTCCTCGCCGTCGGCATCATGAAGGGACAGATTGCGGGTTCCATCATTCTGCTTGTGGGTCCGCCCGGCGTGGGCAAGACCTCCATCGGGCACTCCATCGCGGAGGCGCTGGGGCGCGAGTTTTTCCGTTTCTCCGTCGGCGGCATCCGTGACGAGGCTGAGATCAAGGGACACCGCCGCACCTATATCGGCGCCATGCCGGGTAAATTCATCCAGACAATGAAAGAGGTGGGTACTGAGAACCCGGTGATCATGCTCGATGAGATCGACAAGATCGGCGCCTCTTACCACGGCGATCCCGCATCCGCGCTGCTGGAGGTCCTCGACCCAGAGCAGAACAGCGACTTTCTTGACCACTATCTCGACCTGCGGTTCGACCTCTCCAAGGTGCTTTTCATCTGCACCGCCAATCAGTTGGATACGATTCCAGCACCGCTGCTCGACCGTATGGAGATGATCCATCTCTCCGGATACATCGCCAGCGAGAAACTGCAGATTGCTCGTAAGTACTTACTTCCGCGCCAGCTCAATAAAGCCGGACTTAAACGCCGCGACATCAAACTTAACAGTCCCAGTCTTCGTGCCATTATCGAAGGATATGCACGAGACCCCGGCGTACGCCGACTGGAAAAACAGATCGGCAAGATCGTGCGCAAATCTGTGGTCAAGATCCTTGGCGGCGCGGAAACCCCCATCGATGTGCCACCTGATGCTTTGAAGGATTATCTCGGTGGTCCGGTTTTCCGTGATGAACGCAACATGAGCGGCCCGGGCCTGGTAACCGGACTGGCCTGGACCGCTATGGGTGGCGCCACCCTTAATATCGAAGCTGTGCGCACCCATACCTTCAATCGGGGCTTTAAGCTGACCGGCCAGTTAGGCGATGTCATGCAGGAGTCCGCAGAAATCGCCTACGGTTATATCCTCAGCCACGCAGTGGCCTTCGGCGCCACTCTTGATTTCTTTAAAAGAGCCTTCATCCACCTGCATGTGCCGGCTGGAGCCACGCCTAAAGACGGCCCCTCCGCCGGTATCACCATGGCATCTGCCCTGCTCTCTCTGGCCCTCGACAAACCGGTGCGGCATCTCGCCATGACCGGAGAACTCACCCTTACCGGCCAGGTTTTCCCTATTGGCGGCATCCGCGAAAAGTTGATCGCCGCCCGGCGGGCCGGCATCCGCGAGCTTATACTGCCGGATGACAACCGTAGCGATTTCGAAGAGGTGCCCGACCATATCCGCAAAGGGCTGAAGGTCCATTTCGTCTGCAGTTTCGATGATGTGTTGCCACTGCTTTTTCGAGGCTAGATGTAGGCGGGTTCAAGCGTAGCAGAACCGGCAACCACACCCGTTCAGCCCACTCAATGGTGCCCAATCCGCTACGCTTGATCATGCCTACATGCATAACAGATGAACATTCATACAAATCAGAAACCCCATTAATGGCTGCTTGATAATCGTCAATGTCAGCCTATAGTGCGCCATTTATGCTTCGGCTTTTGAAAATCGACAGGCATCATGGCAGTTATTCAACTCGGCGAACGTCCGCCAACACCAGACAATAGCAACAGCCTCGTCCCATTTGCACTCGGGTTCCGCCCATTTTTTATCCTGGCAGGACTTGGCGCCGCGCTCATCCTTGGCACTTGGCTCGCAATCTGGACAGGCCACATTCCGGCCCCCGAATACTATGGGATGATCGGCTGGCACAGTCATGAGATGCTGTTCGGCTATACCAGTGCAGTTATCGCAGGTTTTCTGCTGACCGCTGTACGTAACTGGACCGGTATCGACACACTAATCGGCAAACCCCTTGCCGTCCTCGCCCTGGTCTGGCTTGCTGGACGGCTGACGCCTTTCATCCCCGTTCTGCCCGATCCCGTGATTGCGATTAGTGATCTCCTTTTTCTGCCGCTCTTTGCCGTGGCACTCTACGGCCCTTTGATGCGGGCACAAAACAAGATCAACCGAGTCTTTCTGCCAATGATCAGCGTCATGGCTCTGGCTAATCTGTTGGTCCACGCCCAGTCGCTTCAACTCTTTGACACAGCAATCCAGGGCAATGACCTGATGCTGAACACAGTGCTGCTGCTGTTGATTCTGGTCAGCGGACGCGTACTCCCCTTCTTCACAGAGAAGGCCGTAACCGGCTCTCAACCTCGATTCAATCTGAACCGGGAGCGCCTGGCGTTTGGTGCCATCATCCTCTGGACGCTCACCGAGCTGCTTTTCCCCAATCCCTGGCTGCTCGGCATCCTGGCGCTCGCCGTCGCCTCTTCACAGCTCTGGCGTCTTATCGATTGGTACCACCCCGGCATCTGGCAGGTACCGATTCTCTGGGTGCTGTTTACCGGTCTTGCCTGGTTTGCCCTGGGTTTCTTGTTGAATTCACTCGCCAGCCTGGAACTGTTTCCGGCGAACCTTGCCACTCACGCACTCACCACCGGCGCTGTCGGGATATTGACACTGGGCATGATGGCCAGGGTGGCGTTAGGGCACACGGGGCGTTCACTGCAACCACCCAGACTGGTGGAACTCAGTTTCATTGCAATCAACCTTGCGGTTGCGCTGCGTGTTTTCGCTCCCTATGTTGCCCCGAACCAATACGGCCTCTGGATACAGCTCTCAGGGGGGCTGTGGGTGCTCTGCTTCCTGCTCTTCATCCTCTTCTATCTGCCGGTACTATTGAAGCCTCGAATAGATGGTCGACCGGGTTAGCCGACAAGCATTATAGCTAAATACTATCCAGTCACTTCATCGATAGAAACATTTACTGTTGACTATTTAATAAATTACTAATATTCTTTTGTACCAGAAGGCAGCAGCACCGCTTTCAAAAGGTTTTCAAACAAACATCCATGAGGATTACAAAAATGTCTAAGATTGTTAAAGCCGCAGCAGCTGCTGCTCTGATCGTTGCTTCCGCTTCTGCTTCTGCCTGGTGGGGCGGTCCTTGGGGTAACCGTGGTTGGGACAACAATGGTTTCGGTGACGGCTGGGGTGACGGTTCTGGTGACTTCAGCTTCGGCATGAGCGGAAGTGCTCGTGGTTCTGGCTATGGCCGCGGCAACAACCGTTACAATAACAACTACGGTTACGGCGCTCCTTACGGTTACGGCGCTCCTTACGGCTACGCTCCTTACGGCGCTCCTTACGGCGCTCCTGCTGCTCCTGTAGCACCTGCCGCTCCTGCCAAGTAATCACCCTTTGGTGATCGCTGACAGTTAGCGAAGGCACAGTATTTGTGCCAATCCACACAGGCGGACATTTTGTCCGCCTGTGTGCGTTTTGGGCCTCTATTTTCCACTGCCCTGCAATAGATCCAAACCGACATCTTCCTCAGGCCGGTTACCAGGAATCCATAGTGAATGCTGGCCAGCTGACTGCCATACGCCTGCAATCCTTCTCCAGAATCACCCATCGAATCTTCAAACTACCGTCTTTGACCCTCTTTTTTCACCCAGCACGCCATTATGCGGCGCCAACTGGAAATAGCACACCAAAGCTCCCACAGCTCTTTCACGGAGAGAACGGAACAGGCTAAGCGCTGCTTGCCCGCTCCATCCTCAAAAACAGCCATATTTAAGATACCCATACAAGCACACCGAAGCGAAGGAGGGTTTGATCAAGATACCGAACAGGGGTACGTTGTTACTGTATGAGATTGCAGCCAAGGCTCCTGAATAGATCCCACCTTTTTTGGCGGAAGTTAATAATAACGGCAACACTGCGCAGCAAACTGCGGGGCAATGTGAGCGAGTCTTGAGGCAATAATCTCCGATATAATGTCGGAGTCAGACTTTGGTTGTAAACAATCCACTTCAGGGTTGTTAAAAACCTCACCTGCAACGAACTGTGACATTCACGATAATTGATGATTATTTAATTTGGGGTACTAGCATGTACGGAACCACCGGCTTAATTTCAAGTCTTTTAGGCGCCTATCAGATGTCAGAGGTGTCGATGCGCTATAGCCGATTCATTCCTCGCTTTTACAATTTGGCAAAATCACTGGGGTTTGAGCGCGGAAAGATCATGCCATCCCGGGCTTTCTGCTCTGATGAGAGCCAGGGGTATCCGATAATATTGATTGCAAAACATTTCGGCTCCTTCCCATTTAATCACGGTCTGGTGGGTGGCATTGTTGCCACTGACAGGCATGCCCCCCATGCACATCACGGCAAAGACCTGGTTATCATTCAAGCCAGCCATGTGGGTTATGACCCTGAAAATGGAAAATTTGGGGTCTATCGCAGACTACAGACAGAAGAGACGAGCGAGACGTCTAACTGCGGGAAAATCTGTGGCGCATTGGATTGGTATCTGCGGGAGCATGAGTTCGCGCGTAACAATATATTTCTTTACCAGGAAAACGGTAAACACAAAGTTGTTGTGGATAACCTGTTGTTGCAAGCAGATCGCAATGAGGGCCTATTGCTCAAGTTAGATAAAATCGTGAATGTTGACTCTCAAGGTCATCCAATACCGGAAATATCAAAAAGCACTGCAAAGGTATTTACCGCATCTCCGACTTTACTCGAATATCTTGAAGATTATGAATGGAAACCGGGCCGCGGTGAATCGATCGGCGACCGCCTGCATCCCGACCTTTTCTTTTATAAACGGGAAATCAGCCAGCATCGTGAGGGACGGGATCATCTGGAGAAAAACCTTATCGATGTCATGCCCTATATTGTTACATCACAATGGCCTGCCCTCACGGCTGCTCAGGCAAACACTCAGGTAGAGTTTGACCGGGCCTTTCGAACCATCCTTCAGGAACCGGCATACAGTAATAAAAAGATCTTATTCATATCGGGGCTGAATGTAGATATCTCACCGCAGGAAGGACAGGTGTTCCCCCTTACAAAGTTCATTCCATGGGCTGCTTACGTCCAGGACGAACATGGAAATCATCAGACATGGGAACAGGCTGAACTCTATGAACAACTGCAAGCGCAGCCACCAGAGAACCCGGATCAGGTCGATCTGGAGACGGCTATCGAAATCATGGAGAAGGAAAAAGAGATACAGTTACCCTTTTAGCAAGCAAAAAGAGGACAACGCACATTGTTGGGTTACGGCCCAAAAGAGGGCCTAACCCAACCTGTCCAAGCGGTTTGCCATTGGGACAGATCTACTTTTTCGGATGGACAAGCCGCCAATATCAAAAGCCCGCGAAAAGCGGGCCATATGACAGTTTATATCGCTGACATCCGTCAGAACGGAATATCGTCATCAAAATCGCTATCAGGCATCGGGGCAGCTGCGGGCGCTGATGCTTGCGGCTGCGGCGGGGCCGAACGCTGTGGCGCAGGTGCGCTATCGAAAGAGGCACTGCCGCCACCCCGGCTGTCGAGCATCTGCATCTCGCTGGCCACAATCTCTGTGGTATAGCGATCCTGACCATCCTGACCCTGCCACTTACGGGTACGCAGACTGCCTTCGATATAGACCTTGGAGCCCTTTTTCAGATACTCGCCCATGATCTCACCAAGGCGGTTGAAGCCTACCACGCGATGCCACTCGGTTCTCTCCTGCTGCTGGCCTGTGTTCTTGTCTTTCCAGCTTTCGGACGTTGCCACTGTGACATTGGTAACCGCTCCACCACTCGGCATGTAACGGGTCTCAGGGTCTTTACCCAGATTACCGATCAGAATTACTTTGTTGATTCCTCTTGCCATCTTTCCTCCTTAGACTCCAAGATTTGCAGCTTCCCTGCCTGTGGAGCGCTGTATAAATTTAATTGGTTCAACTCCCCTGCTCCAAAAAGACAGGGGGGAGCCTAGAATAACTGATTTATGCCTCAGAGACACAATAGGGATCCAGGGCAGATTCATCGAATAACGCCAAATCCACTTTCAGATAGGCGATACCATCCTCGACGATGACAACTGCCTGAGACACGCCATCAACCTCGGTCAGCTTTCCTTCGAGCAGGCTGGCCTGTTGTACATCCATACTGCCGACCGGCAGGAGGAAGTTACTGAGCTGCTTCGGATCGTTCATGCCCCGCGCAATCAATAGCCAAAGCAGGGCAACACCACCACAGAAGAGGAAGACCCCTTCAATGCCGAACCGGGTATGCACCAAACCACCCAGCAAGCCACCACCGAAAGCACCGAGGAACTGGGAACTGGAGTAGACACCCATCGCCGTGCCTTTGCGCTCACCCGGCGCCATCTTGGCGATCAGCGAGGGCAGCGTCGCCTCCAACAGATTGAACGCGGTAAAGAAGACCAGCAGCCCCACTGCCATGCCGATCAGGCTGCTCTTGAGCAGATAGAGTCCAAACAGGGATAGCATCAGCGCCGCAACGGCACCGATGAATACAGATTTCATCCGCTGCTTGCTCTCTGCGGCAATGATAAAGGGGACCATCGCCCCCATGGCCAGCAACATCACCGGCAGATAGACTATCCAGTGACTCTCACTGACCAACCCAAGATCGCGCAGGACCAGCGGATAGGCCAGGAACAGCGCGGTAAGAATCATATGGAGGGCAAAGATACCAAAATCGAGCCGTAACAGTTCCGGCTCCGCCAGCACCTTGCCAAACTGCCCCGGCACGGCCTCTGCATCACGATGAAAAACACTCTTCGCCGGTGTCGGCACCACAAACAACACCACCAAAATCCCGCTCAGGGCAAGTCCGGCAGTCAACCAGAAGATGCCGGGGACGCCGATCCAGTTGTTGAGCACGGGGCCCAACACCAGGGATACCGCAAAGGCGAAACCGATGCTCATGCCGATGATCGCCATGATGCGCAGGCGCCGCTGCTCACGACTGAGATCAGCGGCCAGGGCCATGATAACCGCAGCTATTGCCCCACCACCCTGCAGTGCGCGTCCGAGAATAATGCCCCAAATATCATCGGCAGATGCAGCCACCACGCTGCCAAACGCGAATATCAGCAAGCCGGCAATGATCACGGGTTTGCGTCCGACGCGATCGGAAAGCATGCCGAAGGGGATCTGCAAAACAGCCTGGGTCAGACCATAAACACCGATAGCCACACCGATCAGCAACGGCGTCACATCTGCCAAACCTTCGGCGTAGAGGGCAAAAACCGGCAGAATCAAAAACAGGCCCAGCATGCGCAGGGAAAATATTCCTGCCAGCGAAAAGGCTGCACGCCGCTCAACCGGGTTCAGGCCCGATGCACCATCCCCTGCTTTTGTCATAACTGATCCACTTTGCCACTCACTAAAAAGAGCGCGTATAGTAGCAGGTTCGCCCAAATAGATGCACACCGCTGAAAATGCGGTTTTACGGGCCTCAGAGCCGCAAAACAAAAGATGGAAACAATCCGAATTCGTGGGGCCCGTACCCACAATCTGCAGAATATCGACCTCGATCTGCCACGTGACAAGCTGATCGTCATTACCGGTTTGTCAGGTTCCGGTAAATCATCCCTGGCCTTCGATACCATCTACGCCGAGGGCCAACGCCGTTATGTGGAATCACTCTCGGCCTACGCACGGCAATTTCTGTCGCTGATGGAAAAGCCCGATGTGGACCATATCGAGGGACTTTCACCGGCCATCTCCATCGAACAGAAGACCACCTCCCACAACCCGCGCTCCACCGTCGGAACCATTACCGAGATCTACGACTACCTGCGTCTGCTTTTTGCCCGCGCCGGCACCCCACGCTGCCCGCAACACGATAGCGTGCTCGAAGCACAAACCGTCAGCCAGATGGTGGATCAGGCGCTTTCCCTGCCTGAAGGCAGCCGCCTTCTGCTATTGGCCCCGGTAATTTCCGAGCGCAAGGGGGAACACCACAAGCTATTGCAGGAGATGCATGCCCAGGGGTTTATCCGTGCCCGTATCGACGGCGAGATCTTCGAGCTCGACGAGCCGCCAGTGCTGGAGCTCAACAAGAAACACAACATCGAAATCGTCGTGGATCGTTTCAAGGTGCGCCCCGATCTGGCAAACCGGCTTGCAGAGTCCTTTGAAACCGCACTCCATCTCTCCGACGGCCTTGCCCGGATCGCATGGATGGATGAGAGCGGCGAAGAACTGGTCTTCTCCTCTCGCTTCGCCTGCCCACAGTGCGGTTATAGTCTGCCGGAACTGGAGCCCCGTCTCTTCTCCTTCAACAACCCTGTTGGTGCCTGTCCCACCTGCGACGGCCTTGGAGTGGAGCAGTTTTTTGACCCGGAGAAGGCGGTCGCCCACCCCGAACTCCCTCTGGCTGGCGGCGCAGTGCGGGGCTGGGATCGCCGCAACGCCTACTACTTCCAGATGATTACCTCTCTGGGCCGCCACTACGATTTTGATCCCGAAACACCCTGGGAGGAACTACCGGAAAAGACACGCAGTGTTATTCTCTACGGCAGCAAGCGGGAGTCCATCAAGTTCAGCTACTTCAATGAACGGGGCCGCTCCACCACCAAAACCCACCCCTTCGAAGGTATCATCCGCAACATGGAACGCCGCTATCGGGAGACCGAATCCAACGCGGTACGCGAGGAGCTTGCGCGCTACATATCAAGCCAATCCTGCCCTCAGTGTGGCGGTACACGTCTCAATGAAGCAGCCCGTCACATCTTTATCCTGGATCACAATCTACCGAGATTGACCGCACTGCCCATCGGCAAGGCCCTCGGTTTTTTCTCTACACTGGAACTTCCCGGCAAGCAGGGCAAGATAGCCTCCAAGATAGTGAGTGAAATAGAGCAACGACTCAGTTTTCTGGCCAATGTGGGACTCGACTATCTGACCCTCGACCGTAGCGCAGAGACGCTCTCCGGTGGGGAAGCACAACGCATCCGGCTCGCCAGCCAGATCGGTGCAGGCCTCGTGGGTGTCATGTATGTTTTGGATGAACCCTCTATCGGTTTGCATCAGCGGGACAACGAACGTCTGCTGAAAACGCTCATCTACCTGCGGGATCTGGGCAACACCGTCATCGTCGTTGAACATGACGAAGAGGCGATTCACATGGCTGATCATGTGGTAGACATCGGACCCGGCGCAGGGGTGCATGGAGGCCGAATCATTGCCGAAGGCACGGCAGCACAGATCACAGAAAACACCGAGTCACTTACCGGCCAGTATCTTGCCGGCGTCATGTCGATCGCAATCCCTGATACGCGCACTCCCAGTGATCCCGAACGGCAACTTCGGGTTATCGGTGCATGCAGCAACAACCTGAAGTCGATCGATCTCTCCATTCCGGTCGGCACCTTTTGTTGCGTCACAGGGGTTTCCGGCTCCGGCAAGTCGACCCTGATCAACGACACCCTGTACCCTGTCTGCGCTGCCGCTCTAAACGGAGCCAACACATCCCCGGCACCACACGACGAGGTGCTTGGCCTCGACCTCTTCGACAAAGTGGTGGATATCGATCAGAGTCCTATTGGGCGCACCCCCCGCTCCAATCCGGCCACCTACACCGGCCTCTTCACCCCGATCCGTGAACTCTTTGCCGGCACTCCTGAATCCCGCGCGCGCGGCTATTCACCAGGGCGTTTCAGTTTCAACGTCAAAGGAGGGCGCTGCGAAGCCTGCAGGGGCGATGGCGTCACTAAGGTGGAGATGCACTTTCTGCCCGATATCTATGTGCAGTGTGATATCTGCAAAGGCAAGCGGTACAACCGCGAGACCCTTGAAGTCAAATACAAGGGAAAGACTGTCGACCAGGTGTTGAACATGACTGTGGAGATGGCGCTTGAGTTCTTCGAGGCAGTCCCGTCCCTCAAGAGGAAATTGCAGACCCTGATGGATGTCGGCCTCTCATATATCTCATTGGGACAAAACGCTACCACACTCTCCGGCGGCGAAGCACAACGTGTCAAGCTATCCCGTGAGCTATCGAAACGCGATACCGGCAATACGCTCTATATCCTTGATGAGCCGACGACCGGACTCCATTTTCATGACGTCAAACACCTGCTGGAAGTGCTCCACCGTCTGCGTGACCATGGAAACACCGTAATTGTCATCGAACACAATCTCGACGTCATCAAGACTGCCGACTGGGTTATCGACTTGGGACCGGAAGGGGGGGATAAAGGTGGCGAGATCATTGCGACCGGAACCCCGGAAGCCGTGGCGAATATCGCCGCATCCCATACCGGTCGGTATCTGAAACCTCTGCTTGAGCGAAAACGATAGGCCGGTTCAAGTGCAACGGAACCAGCAACTTTTGCCTGACCCGCTACGCTTGATCAGGCCTACTAGTGGGCCATGCGGAAAGTAAGGAAACAGATTTTATTCATTTGTGGTGCCTGGCAAGGCGCAAGACCGCCGCTGTAGCCATTCTACAGCAAGCGTCTTGCAACGACGGCAGACGCCGCGAAGGGATGAAAGCTGTGAACTTATTTTCCGCTTGGCCCACTAGAGCCTGTGATTGCTATCGGATCGCCAAGCCCTGCATTAAAGTGCTCCCGTGCACTACCCTGATTGACCGCAATCTCAATTAATCCCATGGAATTTGCATACCAAAACGGCTCTCCCGGTGGGCATTCACTAAAGATCAATCCAGCGTTGATTCTCTGATTTGCAAGTACTATCACTGAAGTCTCGTCGAGATTAACAGCACGTATGCCGGTAATCAGGTTACCGAAGTCATCAATATAGATAATCTTCGACAGGTCGTCCGGAAGTCCACAACCCATTATTTGAGTATTCGTCAGGGACTCTCCCTGAACTACTTCATCTTCGGCGATTTTCGCAGCCACTGGCGCAAACAGATCCCTGCCGTGAAAACTGTGGGAGAGTATCTTTGGTCGCCAGGTTATCGACCAGATTCTGCTTTGGGATGCTCTGCGCACAACCAGCGCAAGCAGGCCATTATCCGGCCCCACATACCATTTTCCATCTGCCTCCAGCATGAGCGGCTGACGACTGCCACCCACTCCCGGATCCACTACACAAACAAATACCGTTGCAACGGGAAAGGAAGCCGTTAGCCTTGGGATGAGATAAGCTGAAAGTTCAGGAGAAAACCGAGGCAGATCGGATATCAGATCGACAACGCGGGATCGCGCTGAATGCTGCAGGATTGCAGCATGCATCTGTCCGGTATAGGGGCCGGTCACACCGAAGTCGGTAAGTGTGGCAATCAGTTTAGGCACTGCGGGACAGCAGACAATAAAAAAGCCGGGTAAACCCGGCTTTTTTATCAATCTTCGCTTTCGCTCGGCTCGTCTTCAACAGGCCTGTCGACAAGCTCGACAAATGCCATCGGCGCTTTGTCACCATCGCGATAGCCACATTTGAGGATACGCAGATAACCACCTGGACGATCTTTGTAACGCGGACCGAGATCAGTGAACAGTTTGCCGACCGCTGCATCATCACGCAGGCGCGCGAATGCCAGACGGCGTTTGGCAACGCTATCACTCTTGGACATGGTAATAAGAGGCTCGGCCACACGGCGCAATTCTTTTGCCTTGGGCAGAGTGGTTTTGATCAATTCTTGATTGATCAATGAAACAGTCATGTTGCGAAACATCGCCTGGCGATGACTGCTGTTACGGTTCAATTGCCGTCCGGATTTGCGATGACGCATGGATCGACTTCCCTAAAATCTAATAGTTAATGAATTCGGTGTTAGCTGATCAATGTATAAACTGATCGTCGATGCCTTCCGGCGGCCAACGCTCGAGGCGCATGCCTAGAGAGAGTCCGCGGCGGGCGAGGACATCCTTGATCTCTGTAAGAGACTTCTTGCCAAGATTAGGCGTCTTCAGAAGCTCAACTTCCGTCCGCTGAATCAGATCTCCGATTAAGAAGATATTCTCAGCCTTCAGACAATTTGCAGAACGAACGGTGAGTTCAAGATCATCCACCGGACGCAGCAGGATCGGATCGATTGTCGGCTCTTCAGGTTCGGCAGTCGCCTCGGCAGCTTCGGCCTGCAGGTCAACAAACACAGAAAGCTGGTCGCGCAGGATGTTTGCTGAACGACGAATCGCCTCTTCCGGATCGATTGTACCGTTGGTTTCCAACTCGATAACCAGACGATCCAGATTGGTGCGCTGTTCTACACGTGCTGCTTCAACTGAATAGGCGACACTGCGCACAGGACTGAATGAGGCATCGACCTGTAACATGCCGATAGGGCGATCATCTCCAGCGGCACCCTGACGGGTGGCAGCGGGTTGATAGCCACGACCGCGCTTGATCTGCAGTGTCATGTTGATCTCGCCCGACTTGGTCAGGTTTGCAATCACATGATCCGGATTCGAAATCTCAACATCGTGGTCGAGCGTAATGTCGCTCGCGAACACAGGACCGGGGCCCTTTTTCTGAAGTTTCAGGGTAGCCTCTTCACGCGAGTGCATTACCAAGGCAACCTGTTTCAGATTGAGCAGAATATCCAGCACATCTTCCTGCACACCTTCAATCGTGGTGTACTCATGCAGTACTTCCTGGATCTCAACGTCTGTAATCGCAGAGCCTGGCATAGATGAGAGCAGGATCCTGCGCAGCGCATTACCCAAGGTATGACCGAACCCTCTTTCCAGGGGCTCTAAAGTCACTTTTGCATGGGTCTCGCTGATCGACTGCACATTTACAATGCGCGGCTTGAGAAACTCCGTAACGCTTTCAGTCATGAATCTTCCTCTCGACAGACCTTACTTGGAGTACAATTCAACGACGAGTTGCTCGTTGATTTCCGCAGACAGATCGGCACGGTCGGGAACACGCTTGAAGGTTCCCTTCATCCCTTTGGGATCAACTTCAACCCAGTCTGCAAAACCATACTGCTCCGCTAATGTGAGCGCACCCTGGATGCGTACCTGTTTTTTCGCCTTTTCACGAATCGTGATCTCATCATCGGCGGCTACCTGGTAGGAAGCAACATTAACGATCCTGCCGTTTACCATTATCGCCTTGTGGCTGACAAGCTGTCGCGCCTCGGAACGAGTGGAGCCGAAGCCCATGCGGTAGATAACGTTATCGAGACGACACTCGAGAAGTTGCAGCAGGTTCTCACCGGTTGCACCCTTCTGCTGCGCAGCAGCCTTATAATAGTTGCGAAACTGACGTTCCATAACACCGTAGATGCGGCGTACTTTCTGTTTTTCGCGCAACTGCAGACCGTAGTCAGAGATGCGACGACGACGGTCGCCACTCTGGCCCGGAACCTTCTCCATGTTACATTTGGAGTCTAAGGAACGGACGCGGCTCTTCAGGAACAGGTCTGTTCCTTCGCGGCGACTCAATTTACATTTGGGACCAATGTACCTTGCCATGATACGACTCCAGAATCAGACCCGGCGCTTCTTGGGAGGCCGGCAACCGTTATGCGGTATAGGGGTTACGTCGGAGATGCTGGTAATCTTGAATCCAGCATTGTTCAAAGCACGCACGGCAGACTCGCGACCAGGGCCAGGGCCTTTGACGTTAACGTCAAGATTTCTTACCCCAAATTCCTTGACCATCTGACCTGCACGATCTGCTGCAACCTGTGCAGCAAATGGAGTGCTCTTGCGTGAACCACGGAAACCGGAACCGCCGGCAGTGGCCCAACCCAGGGCGTTGCCCTGACGGTCGGTAATGGTAATGATGGTGTTATTGAACGACGCATGTACATGCGCGATGCCATCAGTAACGGTCTTTTTGACCTTCTTCTTGGAACGGCCAGTTGGTTTTGCCATTATCTGTTCCTGCGAACTCGTTTATGTGTAAATCTTAACGCTTGATCGGACGACGTGGACCTTTGCGGGTCCGCGCATTGGTCTTGGTACGCTGACCACGCAGCGGCAGACCACGGCGATGACGGATGCCCCGGTTACAACCGAGATCCATCAGACGCTTGATATTCATCGAAACCTCACGACGCAGATCACCTTCAACTGTGATCTTGCCGATGAGGGCACGAATTGCATCGACCTGGCCCTCGCTCAGCTCCTGGATCTTGACAGAAGGCTCAATGCCAACCTCTTTACAGATCTCTGTGGCGCGAGTGCGACCGATGCCATAGATCGATGTCAGCGCAATAACTGCGTGTTTGCGATCTGGAATGTTGACTCCTGCGATTCGAGCCATTCTCTATTCTCCTGAACTTCTCAAGCGACTTTCGTTGAGCGTAAGCGGTTAATAGTACCCACCCCCGCAAAATAAATCAAGCGGGAAATACTAATTCACCTTGCGATTTTAGCCTTGGCGCTGCTTGTGGCGGCCTTCTTTGCAGATGACCCGCACGACGCCTTTGCGGCGAACGATCTTGCAATTTCGGCATATCTTTTTTACCGATGCACGTACTTTCATGAACCTGTCTCCAAAATCCCATTAGTGCAGGCTGGAAAATTCAAGCTGCACATGCCTGGCGGGGCGAACCTGCCAATTTAAATTAACTGTGAACCACCGCCATCAATCGCCGACAGATGGTTTAGAATCAATGATGTCAGCGGACCAGGCCGCCACCACTACCTTTGAGGTTGGCTTTCTTCATCAAACCTTCGTATTGATGGGACATCAGGTGCGCTTGTACCTGCGCCATGAAATCCATTACCACCACCACGATAATCAACAAAGATGTACCGCCGAAATAGAAGGGCACATTCCAACCAACGATCAGAAACTCGGGTAACAGACAGACTGATGTAATGTAAATCGCACCAGCCAGGGTCAAGCGTGACATCACGCCATCAATGTATTTCGCAGTCTGTTCGCCTGGACGAATGCCGGGAATGAAGGCACCGGATCGCTTCAGGTTGTCCGCAGTCTCTCTGGAGTTGAAAACCAGGGCCGTATAGAAGAAGCAGAAGAAAATTATCGCTGCCGCATAAGCCATGACATAGACCGGCTCTCCAGGGGAAAGCTTGGAAAATATGTCCTGGATCCAACGCGTGTCTTCGCTATTGCCAAACCACTGCCCGAGCGTTGCCGGGAACAGGATGATACTGGAGGCGAAAATCGGCGGGATTACGCCCGCCATATTGAGCTTTAGTGGCAAATGCGTACTTTGCGCCGCCATTAAACGCCGACCCTGCTGACGCTTTGCATAGTTGACTGTAATCCTGCGCTGGCCACGCTCAACAAAGACGACAAAGCCCGTCACTGCGATCGCCAGGACGAACAGGAAAAGAATCGTCAGCGCATTCAACTCACCGGTACGGGCCAATTCAAGCGTACCGCCTACCGCCGAAGGTAAACCCGCAACGATACCGGCAAAAATGATCATGGAGATACCATTGCCGATACCACGCTCCGTGATCTGCTCACCCAACCACATCAGAAACATCGTTCCTGTAACCAGAGAGACTGCGGCAGTGACGATAAAGCCCAAGCCCTGTTGGGCAACAACGGATTCTCCGCCAACCGTCTGGCTCTGCAGGGCGATTGAGATACCAACTGCCTGAAACGTTGCCAGTACTACAGTGCCGTAGCGCGTGTACTGGGTAATCTTGCGACGCCCAGCCTCACCCTCTTTCTTCAACTGCTCGAGCGTGGGGATAACAGCCGACATCAGCTGCATAATGATAGAGGCAGAGATGTAGGGCATGATGCCAAGCGCGAATAGACTCGCACGTTCAAGCGCTCCACCGGAGAACATATTGAACATATCCAGGATCGAGCCCTGGGCCTGCTCAAACAGTGCAGCAAGCGCAACAGGATTTACGCCAGGCACGGGAATGAACGTGCCAATACGAAAAACCAGTAACGCACCAGCAACAAAAAGCAGTCGCTGTCGCAACTCCGTCAGGCGGCCCATGCCGCCCAACGAGTTCATCATGGAAGCGCCTTGACCAGCCATTTAGTCCTCGACCTTGCCGCCAGCCGCTTCGATAGCGGCACGAGCACCCTTGGTTACACCGATGCCTTTCACAGTGACGGCGCGTTCGATCGAACCGGAGGCAACGATCTTGGCACGTCGAATCACCTTGGTGATAACACCGGCCTTCTTCAGCGCCTCCAGATCAACAGATTCACCCTCGATCTTGGCCAGCTCGCTCAAACGCACTTCGGCGGTTACCATGCCGATCCGGGAGCGAAACCCAACCTTGGGAAGTCGACGCTGCAATGGCATCTGACCACCTTCGAATCCAACCTTGTGGAAACCGCCATTACGGGATTTCTGTCCCTTGTGGCCACGACCACAGGTCTTGCCGAGACCACTGCCAATACCGCGCCCAACGCGTTTTTTGACAGACTTACTGCCTTCAGCAGGCTGTAAACCATTAAGTCGCATTTCAGGACTCCTCGACCTTAACCATATAGGAAACCTTGTTCACCATACCACGGGTACAAGGCGTGTCTTCAACTTCGACCGTCTGGTGCATACGGCGCAATCCCAAGCCCTGCACACAAGCTTTGTGGCTGGCCAGTCGTCCGTTCATGCTTCGCACCAGAGTGACCTGCATCATTTTCTTGTCAGCCATGAGTTACCCCAGAATCTCTTCGACAGTCTTGCCGCGCTTGGCCGCAGCTGACTCAGCATCAGCCATCTCTATCAGACCATTGATCGTCGCGCGGACTACATTCATCGAATTGTTCGTGCCGATACATTTTGCCAACACGTTTTGTACACCAACCACCTCGAAGACTGCACGCATGGCGCCGCCAGCGATGATACCGGTACCTTCAGATGCAGGCTGCATGTAAACCTTGGCTGCGCCATGGCGGCCGACTATCGGATACTGCAGCGTGTTGCCGTTCATCTTAACGGAAACCATGTTCTTGCGAGCAGTTTCCATCGCCTTTTGGATGGCAATCGGCACTTCGCGGGCCTTGCCGGTACCAAAACCAACACGTCCCTCTCCGTCGCCAACCACGGTCAGGGCAGAGAAGCCGAACTGGCGACCACCTTTGACAACCTTGGCGACACGGTTGACGTTAATAAGCTTTTCAAGCAGATCATCGCCTTCCGGCTTTGCATTATAATTTGCCATAACCTCGAACCCTTAAAATTGCAGACCGGCTTCGCGCGCCGCATCAGCCAAGGCCTTTACGCGACCGTGATAACGAAAACCCGAGCGATCAAATGCAACCTGCTCGATACCCGCCTCTTTCGCCCTTTCAGCGATATATTTACCCACTACAGAGGCAGCCGCTGCATTTCCACTCGCGCCTGAGAGCTCACCTCGAACACCTTTATCCAGAGTGGAAGCGCTCACCAGGACTTCAGAGCCAGTAGGCGCGATGACCTGCGCATAGATATGCTTTGGCGTACGGTGAATGGCCAGACGATGGACGCCCAGTTCACGAATCTTTGCGCGAGTCCTACGACTGCGACGTAGACGAGATTGTTTCTTATCCATCGTTTAACCCTATTTCTTCTTGGCTTCTTTACGAACCACATGTTCGTCAGAATAGCGGACACCTTTGCCTTTGTAAGGCTCCGGCGGACGGTACGCACGAACTTCAGCCGCAACCTGCCCAACCAGCTGCTTATTCGTGCCCGAAACAACAATCTCAGTTTGTGAGGGTGTTGCTATTTCAATACCCTCCGGCACCATATATTCCACAGGATGGGAAAAACCGAGACTCAGATTGAGCACTTTACCCTTGGCCTGAGCGCGATAACCAACGCCGACGAGTTCAAGCTTACGCTCAAATCCCTGAGTAACGCCGGTCACAAGATTGTTGATGAGGGCACGCATCGTGCCGGCCATCGCCCAGGAAGACTTGTCTTCCTGCTTGGGAGAGACCTTGATAACACCATCATCCTGGTTGATTGCCACAAGATCGTTTACGCGCAACTCCATCGACCCTTTAGGGCCCTTGACAGAGACAATCTGACCATCCAGCTTGACCTCTACACCCGACGGCAGGGAAATTGGACTTTTTGCTATACGAGACATCTTCTTACACCCCTTAAGCGACGACAGCGATGACTTCACCGCCCTGTCCCGCAGCGCGGGCAGCACGATCGGTCATTATGCCTTTCGAGGTGGAGATGATTGCGATACCCAGACCGTTACGTACTTTGGGAAGATCACCGCATCCTTTATAGATGCGCAAACCAGGACGACTTACCCGTTTAATCAGGTCGATAACAGGACGCCCTTCAAAATAGCGCAGATCCACAACCATAGTCGGCTTGGATGCACTCTCGTCCATCTTGACATCCTGCACATAACCTTCGTCTTTCAGGAGGTTGGCGATTGCTATTTTCTGCTTGGATGCCGGCAGTCTGACTGAAGTCTTATTTGCCGATTGTCCGTTACGGACACGGGTGAGCAAATCCGCAATGGGATCTGACATACTCATTTCGAGCTCCTGGGGTCAGTCCGTCTTTGCGACGCGATACCCGAATATAGTTAATCCTGGCAGAAATGCCTGGAGAAAACGGCGTATTCTACCAGCTTGCTTTCACAAGTCCAGGAACATCTCCACGCATGGCCGCTTCCCGCAGCTTGTTACGGCCAAGGCCGAACTTACGATAGAACCCATGGGGACGACCAGTGACCCGGCAGCGGTTGTGTTTCCTGGAAACACTGGCATCGCGAGGCATCTTCTGCAGCTTGAGAACAGCGGCTTCAACCTCTTCATAGGTACTGTCAGCATTCTTTATGACAGCCTTCAGCGCTTCACGCTTGGTTGCATACTTGGCTACGGTGCGGGCACGCTTGTTCTCACGTGCAATCATGCTCTTTTTTGCCATAACGAAACTCAGCTCTTAAAAGGAAACTTAAAGGCTTCCAGCAGTGCACGTCCCTCTTCATCGGTACGTGCAGTGGTGGTAATCGTAATATCGAGTCCACGCAGTTTATCGATTTTATCGTAATCGATCTCCGGGAACATGATCTGCTCTGCCACGCCCAGGCTGTAGTTTCCACGACCATCGAAGGATTTTCCGTTCATACCACGGAAATCCCGAATACGCGGAATTGCTACATTGATCAGGCGATCAAGAAACTCATACATGCGCTCTCTGCGCAGAGTCACCTTGCACCCAATCGGCCAGCCTTCGCGGACCTTGAAACCTGCGATGGACTTACGGGCATGAGTGATAATCGCTTTCTGACCGGCAATTTTCTCCATATCGTTCACTGCGAACTCAAGGATCTTTTTATCGCCGATGGCCTCACCAACACCCATATTAAGGGTAATCTTGGTGATGCGCGGTACCTGCATAATGCTCTGGAACTGAAACTTGTCCATCAACTGCTGGACAACAGTGTCAGTGTACTGCTGCTGTAATCTTGACATTGCCGGACTTGCCTCAGATATCTACGACTTCGCCGCTGGATTTGAACACTCGAACCTTTTTGCCGTCTTCAAGGGTCTTGAAGCCGGCACGGTCACCCTTTCCGCTCGCGGGATTGAACAGGGCAACGTTGGAGATATGCAAAGGCATCTCCTTATCGAGAATGCCACCAGGCTCACCCTTATTAGGGTTTGGCTTGGTGTGCTTCTTCGCCATGTTGATATTTTCGACAACGATACGCTCGTTTTCCATCATACGAATGACGGTTCCGCGTTTACCCTTGTCTTTACCCGCAACGACGATAACCTCGTCGCCCTTCTTAATCTTGTTTGCCATGTCTGCCGCCTCACAAAACCTCTGGTGCAAGCGAAATGATCTTCATAAATCGCTCGCTCCGTAATTCACGGGTAACGGGTCCGAAGATACGAGTACCAATCGGCTGCAGCTGAGCATTCAGCAGTACAGCAGAATTCGTATCAAATCGAATCACGGAACCGTCAGGACGACGCACACCTTTTTTTGTGCGCACGACAACTGCATTGTAGACGTCGCCTTTCTTAACCTTGCCGCGAGGGATCGCATCCTTCACGCTAACCTTTATGATATCGCCAATTCCGGCGTATCGACGGTGCGAACCGCCCAGTACCTTTATGCACTGAACCCGCTTTGCGCCGCTGTTATCGGCAACATTCAGGCTTGTCTGCATCTGAATCATGGTTCTGCCCTAAATAGTATTAATCTCTGTCGGCAAAATATTTTGCCCACCGATCAGCTGGCGCGCTCGATAACCTTTACCAGCCGCCACTTCTTCGTCTTGGACAAGGGTCGGCACTGTTCGACCATCACCGTATCACCCTGGTTGCATTCGTTGCTCTCATCGTGCGCGTGCACTTTCGTGGAACGACGAATGTATTTTCCATAGAGCGGATGTTTCACCTGACGCTCAACCGAAACGGTAATGGATTTATCCATTGCACTGCTGACGACCTGGCCAACTAGAGTGCGGTTACTGGCTGCCTGTTCGCTCATGATGCGCTGCCCGATTTCTGTTCATTCATAACTGTTTTAACACGCGCGATATCCTTACGAACCGTATTCATACGATCGGGACGTGCCAACTGACCAGTGCCCTTCTGCATACGCAGGTTGAACTGCTCTTTCTGCAATTCTTCAAGAGCAACGTTCAACTCCTCAGTGGACTTTTCACGCAATTCGTTCGCATTCATCACATCACCGTCCGTTTCACGAATGTAGTGGAAACCGGCAGCTTGGCTGATGCCAACGCAAACGCCTCACGAGCCAGCTCTTCCGAAATACCTTCGATTTCATAGAGCATGCGGCCGGGCTGGATCTGCGCCACCCAGTACTCCACATTACCTTTACCTTTACCCTGACGAACTTCCAAAGGTTTCTTTGTAATAGGTTTGTCAGGGAACACCCGTATCCACATATTTCCGCCACGCTTTACATGGCGGGTAATGGCTCGACGCGCTGCCTCTATCTGGCGAGCGGTGAGACGTCCGCGACCGGTTGATTTCAGACCGAACTCACCAAAAGAGACGCTGCTACCGGTGACCGCAAGGCCACGGTTTCGTCCCTTGTGCTGCTTACGGAATTTCGTTCGTTTTGGCTGCAACATCGATTACGACCTCTTCCCGCCGGGTTTGGTTTTTGGTGCAGCTTCAGCAAGTTCGCCATCACCATAAATTTCGCCCTTAAAAATCCATACCTTGACACCGATGATACCGTAGGTGGTATTCGCCTCAGCGAAACCGTAGTCGATATCTGCGCGCAATGTGTGTAGCGGAACGCGGCCTTCGCGGTACCACTCACTGCGGGCAATTTCTGCACCATTCAGGCGGCCGCCGATGTTTATCTTGATACCTTCGGCACCGAGTCGCATGGCATTTTGAACCGAACGCTTCATCGCCCGACGGAACATGACACGGCGCTCCAGCTGCTGCGCAACGCCCTCTGCAACCAACTGGGCATCGAGTTCCGGCTTGCGGATCTCTTCGATGCTGATATGCACCGGAATTCCCATCATGTCGGATACCACGGCACGCAGCTTGTCGATATCCTCGCCTTTCTTACCAATCACAAGACCAGGACGCGCTGTGTGAACGGTAATGTGGGCATTCTTGGCTGGCCGATCGACCTGGATCCTGCTGACCGAAGACTGCGCCAGGCGTTTCTTCAGGAATGCACGAACCTTAAGATCCATATTCAGCAGATCAGGGAACTGCTTTGAATCCGCGTACCACTTGGAAGTCCAGTCCTTAACGATGCCCAGACGTATTCCGGTAGGATGTACTTTCTGACCCATATCGGCCTCTCTAACCTGTTACTTGTCGGCGACAGTCACGGTAATGTGACTGGTGCGTTTTAGAATCCGGGAGGCACGGCCTTTCGCCCGCGCCCTGATGCGTTTCATAGTTGGACCTTCGTCCACACCAATTACTGCAATCTTGAGCTCGTCAATATCCGCGCCTTCATTGTGCTCTGCGTTGGCGATAGCGGATTCGAGAACCTTTTTCACCAGGATGGCACCTTTCTTCTTGCTGAAAGCAAGAATGTTCAACGCCTGCTCTACTGGAAGCCCTCGAACCTGATCTGCAACCAGACGTCCCTTCTGGGCCGACATACGTGCATGACGCAATTTTGCTGTTGCCTGCATTATGAATTCCTCTTACCTGGACTTCTTATCGGCTGTATGACCCCGATAAGTACGGGTCAGTGCGAACTCACCGAGTTTATGTCCAACCATGTTCTCGGAAATTATGACCGGAACATGCTGACGACCATTGTGTATTGCTATGGTAAGCCCCACCATCTCAGGCAAAACCATGGACCTGCGGGACCAGGTTTTGATTGGGCGCTTATTATTCTGCGCTACTGCCTCATCCACCTTTTTCGCCAGGTGATGATCGACAAACGGGCCTTTGCGAATTGAACGTGGCACGACACTAACCCCTAATTTAATTACTTACGGTTCCGACGACGAACAATCATCTTGTCGGTACGCTTGTTGGTTCGGGTTTTGTAACCCTTCGTCGGCATACCCCAGGGTGAAACCGGATGACGGCCTCCTGATGTACGACCCTCACCACCACCATGTGGGTGATCCACAGGATTCATCACAACACCGCGAACGGTGGGACGAACACCTCTCCAGCGCGTTGCGCCGGCTTTTCCGAGTGAACGGAGACTATGTTCAGGATTGGAGACTTCACCCATCACTGCCCGACAGTCAGCGGGAACCTTTCGCATCTCACCGGAGCGGAGACGAAGGGTCGCATAATCACCTTCACGGGCAATCAACTGAACTGAAGCACCGGCAGAGCGTGCCATCTGCGCACCCTTGCCAGGCTTCATCTCAATACAGTGCACCACCGAACCCATCGGAATGTTGCGCAGCGGCAGGCAGTTTCCCACGATAATCGGCGCATCTGCACCGGAGCGCACTTCGTCACCAGCCTTAAGGCCATGGGGTGCGATGATGTATGAACGCTGACCATCCACATAGCGAATCAAAGCGATATGCGCGGTACGATTCGGATCATACTCAAGACGCTCAACGACGGCGGAAACACCCTCTTTATTGCGCTTGAAATCGATAATACGATAGCGCTGCTTGTGGCCACCACCACGATGACGCGTGGTGATGCGACCGTTATTGTTACGACCGCCAGTCTTGCTCTTCTTTGCGAGCAGTGGGCCATAGGGAGCGCCTTTATGCAGCCCCGTATTGACCACTTTTACAACAAAGCGGCGACCTGGGGAGGTCGGTTTTGTTTTAACGATTGCCATTATTCCAATCCCGTTTAATTAACTCAGGCGCCGCCGGCGAAGTCGATATCACTGCCGGGCTTGAGCTTAACGTAGGCCTTCTTCCAATCGGAACGGCGACCCTGCATAGCACCAAATCGCTTAGCCTTACCTTTTACATTTACTACCTGGACCCGCTCGACTTCGACATCAAACATCTTCTCAACCGCCTTGGCGATTTCACGTTTGGTCGCGTCAGTGGCAACCTGGAAGGTGTACTGGCGATTTGCATCCGCCGCGTTTGCACTCTTCTCAGAAACCAGCGGGCTCAACAGAACCTTCATCAGACGTTCACTGTTCATGCCAGGCGCTCCTCGATCTTTTTCACTGCACCTTCAGTCATCAGAACCTTTTCATAGGCGACAAGACTGACCGGGTCGATCTCATTCACATCGCGAACATCGACACCATAAAGGTTGCGCGCCGCGAGATAGAGGTTCTCATCAGGATTCTCTGCAACGACCAGCACATCTTTCAGATTCATCTCTTTCAGCTTGCCAGCAAGCTCTTTTGTCTTGGGCGCTGAAACAGCGAACTCATTGACAGCAATGAATCGCTCCTGGCGCACCAGTTCGGACAAAATAGAACGAATCGCACCGCGATACATCTTACGATTGACCTTCTGTGCAAAGTTGCGCGGGGAGGCTGCAAACGTCACACCACCGGAGCGCCAGATGGGGCTGCGAATGGTGCCGCTTCGAGCACGACCCGTACCTTTCTGACGCCAGGGCTTGGCACCACCGCCGCGAACTGCCGCGCGATTTTTCTGCGCCTTGGTTCCAGCCCGGGCCGCTGCCATGTGGGCAGTGACAACCTGGTGAACCAGGCCCTCGTTATACGCAGCACCGAATACATCATCGGATACCTGGATCGTCTGCGCGTCGCCGCCAGCAGAAGTTACATTCAGATCCATCAGATTCACCCTTTGTTCTTCATCTTCACCGCAGGCACGATGACAACGTCACCACCTTTGGAGCCGGGCACGGAACCCTTCACCAACAGCAGGTTGCGCTCTCCATCGACCCGTACGACTTCCAGATTCTGCTGGCAGCGCTGCTTGTCACCCATGTGGCCCGCCATCTTCTTGCCTTTGAAGACACGGCCTGGGGTTTGGCATTGGCCAATGGAACCCGGCGCACGATGAGAAATCGAGTTACCGTGCGTGGCATCCTGCATATGGAAGTGATGCCGCTTAACGCCACCCTGAAAACCTTTACCCTGAGTGCGACCACGTACATCGACCAGTTGTCCAGCCTCAAAGATATCGGCCTTGATCTCAGAACCGATCTCGATGCCTTCACCTTCGCCATCTTCCAGGCAAAATTCCCAGAAACCACGGCCGCCTTCCAAGCCAGCCTTAGATAAATGGCCAGCCACCGGCTTGCTCACTCGAGAAGCCTTGCGGTTACCCGTAGTTACCTGAACAGCACGATAACCATCAGTATCTTTCGTTTTAAGTTGAGCAACCCGATTGGGCTCAACCTCGATGACGGTCACAGGAACTGACACGCCCTCTTCGGTGAACACCCGAGTCATTCCGGCCTTCCGGCCGACTACTCCAATCGCCATGGTTCTTAACCTCAGTTCAACTTGATCTGGACATCAACGCCAGCAGCCAGATCGAGCTTCATCAATGCGTCAACCGTCTTATCGGTTGGATCGACGATGTCCATCAAACGCTTATGGGTGCGAATTTCGTACTGGTCACGTGCATCTTTATTGACGTGCGGTGAAATCAGCACAGTAAACCGCTCTTTCTTCGTCGGCAGTGGAATCGGTCCCAGCACCTGCGCACCAGTGCGCTTTGCTGTCTCCACGATTTCGCTGGCAGACTGATCAATCAGTCGATGATCAAACGCCTTCAGACGGATACGAATTCTCTGGTTAGCCATTATCTTTTACTCGATGACCTTGGATACAACGCCGGCACCTACGGTACGGCCACCCTCACGGATAGCAAATCGCAGGCCTTCTTCCATCGCAATCGGCGCAATCAGTTTTACCGTCATTTTTACATTGTCGCCCGGCATTACCATCTCTACGCCCTCAGGCAGATCGCAAGCGCCGGTTACGTCGGTCGTTCTAAAATAGAACTGCGGACGATAGTTTGCGAAGAACGGGGTGTGACGTCCACCTTCGTCCTTGCTCAATATATAGACTTCACACTCGAAGTAGGTGTGCGGGGTGATCGATCCCGGATGCGCCAGCACCTGTCCTCGCTCAACCTCTTCACGCTTGGTGCCGCGCAGCAGCACACCCACGTTGTCGCCCGCTTCGCCCTGATCCAGCAGCTTGCGGAACATCTCGACACCGGTACAGGTGGTCTTCGCGGTCTCTTTGATTCCGACGATCTCGATCTCTTCACCCACCTTGACCACGCCGCGTTCAATACGACCGGTTACCACCGTGCCGCGACCGGAGATCGAGAAGACATCCTCGATCGGCATCAGGAAGGCACCGTCAACCGCTCGCACCGGGTCAGGGATGTAGGTGTCCAGGGCCTCAACCAGCTTGGCAATGGAGCCTGCGCCGATATCGGAATCATCGCCTTCCAGCGCCTTCAGCGCGGAACCAATGATCACCGGAGTATCATCACCGGGAAACTCGTAGCTGTCGAGCAGCTCACGAATCTCCATCTCAACCAATTCCAGCAGCTCATCGTCATCCACCATGTCCGCCTTGTTCATGTAGACGATGATGTAGGGCACGCCTACCTGACGGGAGAGCAGGATGTGCTCACGGGTCTGGGGCATGGGGCCGTCTGCAGCAGATACCACCAGGATCGCACCGTCCATCTGCGCCGCACCGGTGATCATGTTCTTTACGTAATCAGCATGTCCAGGGCAGTCAACGTGCGCATAGTGCCTGACCTCAGACTCATACTCAACGTGGGAGGTGGCGATGGTGATACCACGCTCACGCTCTTCCGGAGCATTGTCGATCTGATCGAAGGCCTTCTGCTCGCCGCCGAACTTCTTTGCCTGCACCAACGTGATCGCAGCAGTCAAGGTGGTCTTGCCGTGGTCAACGTGACCAATGGTTCCCACATTGACGTGCGTTTTTGTGCGTTCGAATTTTTCCTTGGACACAGTAGCTACCCCTATACCCGATTACTGTTTCTTGTTGATAGCGTCGACAATATTAGCCGGCACTTCCGAATACTTGGCGAATTCCATGCTGTAGGTGGCACGACCCTGCGTCGCCGAACGCAAGGCTGTTGCATAACCGAACATCTCGGATAGCGGTACCTCAGCCTTAATCTGTCTACCTGCAGGTGAATCATCCATCCCATGCACAATGCCGCGGCGACTGTTTAGATCACCCATAACATCACCCATGTACTCTTCGGGCGTAACCACCTCGACCTTCATTTTCGGTTCCAGCAGAACCGGCCTGGCCTTCGCGGCGCCCTCTTTGAAACAGATGGATCCTGCAACCTTGAACGCCATCTCATTCGAGTCGACGTCATGATATGAACCGTCATACAGAGTGACCTTCACATCCACCATGGGATAACCGGCAATTACGCCACCCTGCATCGCTTCCTGAACACCTTTGTCCACTGCGGGTATGTACTCACGCGGCACTGCGCCGCCCACGACCTCATTAACAAACTCGTAACCCGCACCGGACTCCTGCGGCTCAATGCGCAGGTAGACGTGACCATACTGCCCGCGACCACCTGATTGACGTACAAATTTGCCTTCCTGTTCGACCTTGTCCCGTATGGTCTCCCGGTAGGCCACTTGCGGTGCACCTACATTCGCCTCGACATGAAACTCACGCTTCATCCGCTCAACGATGATATCAAGATGCAGCTCACCCATTCCGGCGATGATCGTCTGCCCAGACTCTTCATCCGTTCTTACGCGAAACGAGGGATCCTCCTTCGCCAGCTTGCTGAGAGCAACACCCATCTTTTCCTGATCGGCCTTGGTCCTCGGCTCAACCGCAACCGCTATAACCGGCTCCGGGAACTCCATGCGCTCCAGCGTAATAGGCTGATCCAGTGCGCAAAGCGTATCACCCGTAGTGACTTGCTTGAGACCGACCGCCGCCGCGATATCACCTGCACGCACTTCCTTGATCTCCTCCCTGGAGTTGGCATGCATCTGCAAGATGCGGCCGATTCGCTCCTTCTTGCCCTTTACCGGATTAAAGACCGTATCGCCGGACTTCAAAACACCCGAGTAGGCCCTGAAGAATGTCAAGGTCCCCACAAAGGGGTCGGTGGCAATCTTGAATGCCAATGCCGCAAACGGGGCATCATCGGATGCCTGGCGTTCAGCCTCTGTACCATCCCTATCGTCCAGAATGCCGGTGATAGCCGGCACATCGACAGGCGAGGGCATCAACTCGACAACCTTGTCCAGTACTGCCTGCACTCCTTTATTCTTAAAGGCTGATCCGCAGGTCACCGGAACAATCTCAAGGCTCAGCGTACGCAGGCGCAGCCCTTCCAGAATATCTTCCTCGGAGAGACCACCCTCTTCGAGATACTTCTCCATTATCTCATCACTGCCCTCGGCAGCAGCCTCAACCATCCGCTCGCGCCACTCGTTGCAGGTGTCAATGAGATTAGCCGGGATATCCTCATAGGTGAAATCAACACCCATGTTTTCTTCCGACCAGACCACGGACTTCATCTTGACGAGATCAACAATCCCGTGAAAACCCTCTTCGGCACCCACCGGCACCTGGATCGGCACTGCATTTGCGCCCAAACGTTTCTGCAACTGCCCGACTACCCGAAAGAAGTCCGCCCCCATGCGATCCATCTTGTTGACGAACGCCATCCGCGGGACGTGATATTTGTTGGCTTGGCGCCAAACAGTCTCGGACTGCGGCTCCACACCACCAACCGCGCAAAGCACGAACACCGCACCATCCAGCACTCGCAGGGAACGCTCGACTTCGATCGTGAAGTCGACATGCCCAGGTGTATCAATGATATTCAGCCTGTGCTCAGCAAACTGCTTGGCCATACCACTCCAGAAGCAGGTCGTTGCTGCGGACGTAATGGTTATGCCGCGCTCCTGCTCCTGTTCCATCCAGTCCATAGTGGCAGCGCCATCATGAACCTCTCCGATCTTGTGAGAAACGCCTGTGTAATAAAGCACGCGTTCGGTGGTTGTCGTCTTACCGGCATCAATGTGCGCCATGATACCGATATTCCGGTAGCGCTCGATTGGTGTGTTACGTGCCATTTTAAAGAGCTGTTTCTAAAGAGCCGAATAACCTGCCACCTACCAACGGTAGTGGGAGAAAGCCTTGTTCGCCTCAGCCATGCGATGGGTATCATCACGCTTCTTCACAGCCGACCCTTTATTCTCAGAAGCGTCCAAAAGCTCGCCTGCCAGACGCTGCGCCATCGACTTTTCACTCCGCTTGCGTGCCGCCTCGATCAACCAGCGCATCGCCAGGGAGTTACGACGAACCGGACGCACCTCAACCGGCACCTGATAGGTCGCACCGCCCACTCGACGGGACTTAACCTCAACAACCGGCCGAACATTATCCAGCGCGGTTTCAAGCATATCCAGGGGCTCGCCACTACGCTTCTGTGACATCTGGTCCAAGGCGACATAAAGAATCTTTTCGGCCACGGACTTCTTGCCATCAACCATTACCATATTGATGAACTTGGCAAGCAGTTGGCTTCCAAACTTGGGATCCGGCAGGGTTTCCCGGCGGGATGCTACTCGTCTTCTAGGCATAGCTCTATCTCAATCCTGTGCGCTGTTAGCTTTTGGGCCGCTTGGCGCCATACTTGGAACGACCTTGACGGCGACTCTCGACACCTGAGGTATCCAGACTGCCGCGCACCACATGGTAACGCACGCCGGGAAGATCCTTTACGCGGCCACCGCGAATCAGAATTACCGAGTGCTCCTGGAGGTTATGGCCCTCACCACCAATATAAGTGGTAACCTCAAAACCATTTGTCAGCCTGACGCGGGCAACCTTTCGCAGTGCCGAGTTCGGCTTTTTCGGCGTAGTCGTGTACACGCGGGTACATACGCCTCGCCTCTGCGGGCAGGCGTCGAGCGCCGGCACATTGCTCTTTTGAGGTTTACGCTTCCTGGGCTTACGCACCAGCTGGTTAATCGTTGCCATCTATTCCGTCTCCAGAGACGCGATGTTTATCTAACGTATAAAATTTAGAGTAGCCGAGACCCAATCAGTCACCGCAAGGCAAAAGCTTGCGCCGATAAGCGTCGATTTCTCTGGCAATACATTTGCTCCACCTGCCCAGTAATGGACCGTACGGAGCAACAGATAGTGACAGACCAACTGAGTGCCGGTGTGTCAAAGAGCGCGCATTCTATGCCCGCTACATAAGGATGTCAAGAAAAGCTTTATAGAAAGCGGCAAATACCCTTGCGTTATGCAACTGCCCGGATATCTGCCGATCTCAACACCTTATTGCTTCAGGGATTACTCCCCCTCTGGGGCGTTCAGGGCCTCCTTGAAGGCCTGTTCGACATCTTCCGCCACCAGCTCCGCCTTACTGTCGACTTCCGCCAGTTCTTCCTGACGCTTGCGGCGACGTTCATTGTGGTAGGAGAGACCGGTTCCTGCCGGAATCAAACGACCCACGATAACGTTCTCCTTGAGTCCGTTCAGTGAGTCAGAGAGCCCCCGAACCGCCGCTTCCGTCAATACCCTCGTGGTCTCCTGGAAAGAGGCCGCTGAAATGAATGATTCGGTCGCCAGAGAGGCTTTGGTAATACCCAACAACAGAGGCACATAGAGCGCCGGATGCTTGCCTTCGGCCCGCAGACGTTCATTCTCATCAAGAAGTGTCGCCTTTTCGGCCTGCTCACCACGAAGGAAGCTGCCATCACCGGCATTGGTAACTTCAACCTTACGCAGCATCTGGCGAATAATCACCTCGATGTGCTTGTCGTTGATCTTCACGCCCTGGAGACGATAAACATCCTGAATCTCCTTCACCAGGTACTCCGCCAGCTCAGTCACACCAATCAGCCTGAGGATGTCGTGGGAATTGAGTTCACCATCGGAAATCATTTCACCCCGTTCAACGTGCTCACCCTCGAATACATTGACGTGTCGCCACTTCGGTATCAGTTCCTCATGGCGCTCACCTTCAGCGTCGGTGATCACCAGGCGCTGCTTACCCTTGGTGTCCTTGCCAAAGCTGACCGTTCCGGTCGCTTCGGCGAGAATCGCCGGATCTTTCGGCTTGCGTGCCTCGAAAAGGTCAGCCACGCGGGGCAGACCACCCGTGATGTCACGAGTCTTCGATGACTCCTGCGGGATACGTGCCACCACGTCTCCCACACCAACCGTGGCGCCATCCGCCACATTGACCACCGCCAACGCGGGCAGGAAGTAGTGAGCCGGGATATCGGTACCGGCGATATTCAGATCCTCGCCGCCAGCATCCACCAGCTTCACCATTGGACGAATATCCTTACCGGCAGCAGGGCGCTGCTTGGGATCGATGATCTCCAGTGAGCTGAGGCCGGTCACCTCATCCACCTTGCTCTGCACTGTCACGCCATCGACGAAATCGACAAATACCAGGGTACCCTCCACCTCGGTAATAACCGGGTGGGTATGGGGATCCCAGTTGGCGACAATCTGACCACCTTCAATCGCGACCCCGTCTTCGACGTGCAGGGTAGCGCCGTATGGAACTTTGTAGCGCTCACGCTCACGGCCCACGTCATCGACTACCGTCAACTCACCGGAACGGGAGGTGGCCACCAGATGACCAGCGCTGTGTTTGACAGTCTTAATGTTGTGCAGATGAGCAGTACCGCCTGCCTTCACCTGAATACTGTTCACCGCTGCGGAACGAGAGGCCGCACCACCGATATGGAAGGTACGCATGGTGAGCTGAGTACCGGGTTCACCGATCGACTGCGCAGCAATAACACCCACAGCCTCACCCTCATTCACCTCATGACCTCGTGCCAGGTCGCGCCCATAACACCGTTTGCAGACACCTTGTTTGGCATCGCAGGTAATCGCGGAGCGGACATGCACCAGGTCGACGCCAGCGGATTCCAGGCGATCAACCCAATCCTCATCCAACAGGGTACCTGCATCGCAGACCACCTCATCGCTGCCCGGACTATGAACATCCTGCGCCGTCACTCGACCAAGGATACGTTCACGTAGCGGCTCGACCACATCACCACCTTCGATGATGGGCTGCATCAATAGTCCGTTTTCGGTGCCGCAGTCGTCTTCCAGCACCACCATGTCCTGGGCGACATCCACCAGGCGGCGAGTCAGGTACCCGGAGTTTGCAGTCTTCAGTGCCGTATCCGCGAGACCCTTGCGGGCACCGTGGGTGGAGATGAAGTACTGCAGGACATCAAGGCCTTCACGAAAGTTTGCGGTGATGGGCGTTTCGATGATGGAGCCGTCGGGCTTGGCCATCAGACCTCGCATACCGGCAAGCTGACGAATCTGCGCAGCACTGCCTCGCGCTCCGGAATCAGCCATCATATAGACGGAGTTGAAGGAGTCCTGCTCCACATCATTACCGTCACGGTCCTTGACGATCTCCTTGCCCAGCTTCGACATCATCGCCTTGGCGACCTGATCGTTGGTGTGCGACCAGATATCCACCACCTTGTTGTAACGCTCACCATTGGTGACAAGACCGGAAATATACTGATTTTCGATCTCCTTGACCTCGGTTTCCGCCCGGGCAAGGATCTCCCCTTTCTCTTCCGGCACGACCATGTCGTTGGAGCAGAAAGAGACCGCAGCACGGGTGGCATAACGAAAACCCATGTACATCAGCTGATCGGCAAAGACCACCGTATCCTTCAGCCCAAGCCTGCGGTAACAGGCATTGATCAGGCTGGAGATCGCCCTTTTACCCATCGCCTGATCCACCAGCGAGAAGGGCAGGCCGTCCGGCACAATCTCATAGACGATGGTGCGGCCTATTGTGGTATCCACCACACGCATCTCCTCGGTCATTGAGCCATCGTCACCTTTGATGACTTCCCGGATGCGAACCTTAACCTGCGCCTGCAGATCTGCGTACCCGGACTCGTAGGCACGTTTCGCCTCCGCCACGTCGGAGAAGGCCATACCTTCACCCTTGGCGTTGATCCGGTCACGGGTCATAAAGTAGAGACCCAACACCACATCCTGGGAGGGCACGATGATCGGATCACCATTTGCCGGGGAGAGGATGTTGTTGGTGGCCATCATCAGACTGCGCGCTTCCAGCTGGGCTTCCAGGGAGAGCGGTACATGCACTGCCATCTGGTCGCCATCGAAGTCAGCGTTGAAAGCGGTACAGACCAACGGATGGAGCTGAATCGCCTTACCCTCGATCAACACAGGCTCAAAGGCCTGGATGCCGAGACGATGCAGGGTCGGCGCGCGGTTGAGCATCACCGGATGCTCGCGGATGACCTCTTCCAGGATATCCCAAACCTCGACGGTACCACGCTCCACCAGCTTCTTGGCCGCCTTGATGGTCGTTGCCAGGCCACGCAGTTGCAGCTTGGAGAAGATGAAAGGCTTGAACAGCTCCAGCGCCATTTTCTTTGGCAGACCGCACTGATGCAGTTTCAGGGTCGGGCCAACAACGATAACGGAACGGCCGGAGTAGTCGACACGCTTACCCAACAGATTCTGACGGAAGCGGCCCTGCTTGCCTTTGATCATGTCGGCCAGAGACTTCAACGGACGGCGGTTGGTGCCGGTAATGGCGCGCCCACGGCGACCATTGTCCAGCAGTGCATCCACCGCCTCCTGCAACATGCGCTTCTCGTTGCGCACGATGATATCCGGCGCGTTGAGATCCAGCAGACGTTTGAGGCGATTATTACGATTGATCACACGACGATAGAGGTCGTTAAGGTCGGAAGTTGCGAAACGGCCGCCATCCAGGGGCACCAGGGGCCGCAGCTCCGGCGGCAATACCGGCAGCACGGTCATCACCATCCACTCCGGACGATTGCCGGAATTATTCAGGGAATCCAGCAGCTTCAGCCGTTTGGTGAACTTCTTGATCTTGGTTTCAGAGTTTGTGCCTTCGATATCTTCACGCAGGCGTTTGATCTCCTCCGGGATATCGATGCTTTTCAACAGCTCATAAACCGCTTCGGCCCCCATGCGGGCGTCGAATTCATCACCGTTCTCCTCGATCGCCTCCAGATACTGCTCATCGGTGAGCAGCTGGTTGCGCTCCAGGGGCGTCATGCCCGGGTCGACCACCACGAATGACTCGAAATAGAGTACCCGCTCAATGGAGCGCAGGGTCATGTCCAGTAACAGACCAATACGGGAAGGCAGAGATTTCAGAAACCAGATGTGCGCCACTGGGCTGGCCAGCTCGATGTGGCCCATGCGCTCACGGCGCACCTTGGACAGCGTCACTTCAACGCCGCACTTCTCGCAAACCACGCCACGATGCTTGAGGCGTTTGTATTTGCCACAGAGACACTCGTAGTCACTGGTAGGGCCAAAGATCTTGGCGCAGAAGAGGCCATCCCGTTCCGGTTTGAAGGTACGGTAGTTGATGGTCTCAGGCTTCTTTACCTCGCCGTAGGACCAGGAGCGAATCATATCGGGGGATGCCAGACCGATGCGAATCGCATCGAATTCCTCGGACTGTCCCTGCTGCTTCAGAATGTTCAGAAGATCTTTCAAGGTACTGTCTCCCCTTTATTCCTGTTCCAATTCGATATTGATGGCAAGAGAACGAATCTCCTTGACCAACACGTTGAAGGACTCGGGCATGCCGGCCTCCATACGATGGTCGCCATCGACAATGTTTTTGTACATACGGGTACGTCCGTTGACGTCGTCCGACTTGACGGTGAGCATCTCCTGCAGGGTGTAGGCCGCGCCATAGGCCTCCAGCGCCCAGACCTCCATCTCACCGAAGCGCTGGCCACCGAACTGCGCCTTACCACCCAGCGGTTGCTGGGTAACCAGGCTGTAGGGGCCAGTGGAGCGGGCATGCATCTTGTCGTCGACCAGATGATTCAGTTTCAGCATGTACATGTAACCCACGGTCACAGGGCGCTCGAACTTCTCTCCTGTGCGCCCATCAAAGAGGGAGCACTGACCGGTATCGGAGAGTCCACCCAGCTCCAGCATGCGTTTGATCTCGGACTCATCGGCGCCGTCGAAGACCGGGGTCGCCATAGGCACGCCGCCGCGCAGATTCCTGCACAGCTCGATCACCTCGTCGTCATTGAGAGAGTCGAGATCTTCCGACTTGCCGCTGGTGTTATAGACCTTATCAAGAAAGCCCCGTAGTTCCGCAACCTCCGAATTGGCCTGCAACAGAGCACCGATCTTGCGCCCAACCCCCTTGGCGGCAAAACCCAGATGAGTCTCCAGCACCTGTCCCACATTCATACGTGAGGGTACGCCGAGCGGGTTGAGTACGATATCCACCGGTTCGCCATGCTCGTCGAAGGGCATATCCTCAACCGGCACGATCATGGAGATGACACCCTTGTTACCATGGCGGCCGGCCATCTTGTCGCCCGGCTGGACGCGGCGCTTCACCGCCACATAGACCTTGACCATCTTGAGCACACCGGGAGCGAGGTCGTCACCTGAGGTCAGCTTGCGCTTCTTCTCCTCGAATTTTTCGCGGAACGCCTCGCGCTGTTGTTTGATCTGGGCCGCGATGGCTTCCAGCTGAGTGGCAGCCTCCTCTTTACGCAGGCGAATCTCCAGCCACTTGTCACGCTCCAGGTCGGCGAGGTAGGTCTTGGTGATCTTGCCACCGGCCTTGATGCCACCCGGACCACCATCGGCGATCTTGCCGATCAGCATCTTCTCGACACGCTGGAAGGTATCGTCTTCCATGATGCGCAGTTGGTCGCCCAAGTCCTTGCGCACACGGTCCATCTCCACATCTTCGATCTGCAATGCGCGGACATCCTTATCCACACCGTCGCGAGTGAAGACCTGGACATCGATGACCGTTCCGACAACGCCTGACTTAATGCGCAGGGAGGTATCCTTTACGTCGGAAGCCTTCTCGCCAAAGATAGCGCGCAACAACTTCTCTTCCGGTGTGAGCTGAGTCTCGCCCTTTGGCGTGACCTTGCCCACCAGGATGTCACCCTCTTTCACCTCGGCGCCGATATAGACAATACCGGACTCATCGAGTTTGGAGAGCGCAGACTCACCGACATTCGGAATATCCCCGGTGATCTCTTCCGAGCCCAACTTTGTATCGCGGGCCATGCAGGTCATCTCTTCGATGTGAATGGAGGTAAAACGATCCTCCTCGACCACCCGCTCGGAGATGAGGATGGAATCCTCAAAGTTATAACCGTTCCAGGGCATGAAGGCGATGCGCAGGTTCTGGCCCAGCGCCAGCTCACCCATGTCGGTGGAGGGCCCGTCTGCCAGCACGTCGCCGCGCGCGATGACGTTACCGACCCTCGCCAGCGGCCGCTGATTAATACAGGTATTCTGGTTGGAACGGGTATACTTGGTCAGGTTGTAGATATCCACACCAGGCTCACCCGCTTCCGTCTCGTCATCGTTGACCCGCACCACGATACGGGCCGCATCCACGGATTCGATTTCACCACCACGCTTGGCCACCACGGTCACACCGGAGTCCACCGCCACGGTGCGCTCCATGCCGGTACCCACCAAGGGTTTCTCGGCCCGCAGGGTAGGCACTGCCTGGCGCTGCATATTGGAACCCATCAGGGCGCGGTTGGCATCATCATGCTCCAGGAACGGGATCATGGAGGCTGCCACCGAAACAATCTGTTTAGGCGAAACGTCGATGTATTCCACTTTCTCCGGTGAGGAGAGGGTGAACTCATTCTGGAACCTGGAGGAGATCAGCTCATCGATCAGTTTGCCATCGGCATCTGTCGAGGCACTTGCCTGGGCGATGACAAAGCGCCCCTCTTCGATTGCGGAGAGGTAGTCGATCTGATCGGTTACCTTGCCATCCGTTACCTTGCGATAAGGCGTCTCAAGGAAACCGAAGCGGTTGGTGCGGGAGTAGACCGCCAGCGAGTTGATCAGTCCGATATTGGGACCCTCTGGGGTCTCGATGGGGCAGACTCGACCGTAGTGGGTCGGGTGCACGTCACGCACTTCAAAACCAGCACGCTCACGGGCAAGACCGCCCGGACCGAGCGCAGAGACACGCCGCTTGTGAGTGATCTCGGAGAGCGGGTTGTTCTGATCCATGAACTGGGAGAGCTGGCTTGAACCAAAGAATTCCTTGATGGCGGCGGAGACCGGTTTGGCATTGATCAGTTCCTGAGGCATCAAACCTTCGGACTCAGCCTGGGTCAGGCGCTCTTTCACAGCACGCTCGACGCGCACCAAACCTACGCGGAACTGGTTTTCAGCCATCTCACCGACACAGCGAATGCGGCGGTTGCCCAAGTGGTCGATATCGTCAACTATGCCGTTACCGTTGCGAATATCGATCAGCTCTCTAAGAACATCGACAATATCCTCTTTTGAGAGTATGCCTTCGCCGACCTCGTCTTCGCGTCTGAGGCGACGATTGAATTTCATTCGACCTACCGCTGAAAGATCGTAGCGGTCGGAAGTAAAGAACAGGTTCTTGAACAGGTTCTGGGCTGCATCCTTGGTAGGCGGCTCACCCGGACGCATCATGCGGTAGATCTCTACCTGCGCCTCCAACTCATTGGTCGTGGCATCGATACGCAAGGTATCGGAGAGGAAGGGACCGTGATCGAGATCGTTGGTGAAGAGCGTAGCGAATTTCTTTACGCTTTTCTCGGTAAGATGCTCGACCAACTCTTCGGTCAGCTCGGCATTCGCCTCAGAAAGCAGCTCTCCGGTCTCTTTATCCACGATACTATGCGCCAGTACTCTGCCGTAGAGATACTCGCGGGGCACGTCAAGTTTTTTGACTCCAGCCTTCTCCAGCTGACGAATATGGCGCGCAGTGATGCGGCGACCCGCCTCTACGATCACCTCGTCACCGTTCTTGATATCGAAGGTCACGACCTCGCCACGCAGACGCTCCGGTACCAAATCCACCTTCAGGGTGCGCTTGGTCATGGAGAATCGATCGGTCTCGAAAAACATTTCGAGAATCTGATCAGTATTGTAGCCCAAGGCTCGCAACAGAATGGTCGCCGGCAGCTTACGGCGGCGATCGATACGCACGAAGACGTTGTCCTTGGGATCGAACTCAAAATCGAGCCAGGAACCACGATAGGGGATTACCCGTGCGGAAAAGAGCAGCTTGCCGGAAGAGTGCGTCTTGCCTTTGTCATGGTCAAAGAAGACACCGGGAGAGCGATGCAACTGCGAGACGATGACACGCTCGGTACCGTTGATGACGAAGGTACCGGTGTCTGTCATGAGTGGCAGCTCGCCCATGTAGACTTCCTGCTCGCGGATATCCTTGACGACTTTGGAGCCAGCTGGCGCCTCCTTATCATAGATAACCAGCCGCACCAATACACGCAGCGGTGCTGCATAGGTCGTACCCCGCAGCTGGCACTCACGCACATCAAAGACGGGCTCGCCGAGACGGTAGTTCACATATTCGAGTATTGCGTTACCGGAATAACTGGTAATCGGCAGTACCGACTTGAATGCTGCATGCAAGCCAACATCACTGCGCGCAGCGACGGGTACACCGTCCTGCAGAAAATCGCGGTATGAGTTGATCTGTGTCGCAAGCAGGAAGGGCACATCCAGAATACTGGGGCGCTTACCAAAGTCTTTACGAATACGCTTTTTCTCGGTGAAAGAATAGGCCATGCTGCCGTCCCTCAGTGTCAAAGGCTTGGTGATTCAAGCGTTCGTTGTAGAGTCCGGCATCCGGCCGGACCTCGAAAATTCGTTTAATTCGACATCCTGTCGAGGCCCTCCAAATGGACCTCTCTTCATACAAGCGGGAAAAGGCCGGTGACGTTACGCCACCAGCCCTGACCATGACTGCTTGCAAACAGTCGAGAACAGAATTATTTGATCTCGACTTCGGCGCCTGCCTCGTCAAGCAGCTTCTTGGCCTCTTCGGCCTCATCCTTGGAAACAGCTTCCTTGATGGCGGAAGGTACGCCTTCAACGGCTGCCTTCGCTTCCTTCAGACCCAGACCAGTGAGACTGCGAACAGCCTTGATGACAGAGATCTTGTTGCCACCGAAAGAGGTCATTACGACATCAAACTCGGTCTGCTCTTCTACAGCAGCGGCTTCACCACCACCAGCGGCGGGGGCAGCTGCAACAGCGGCAGCGGCGGTCACACCGAACTTCTCTTCCATAGCCTCGATCAGCTCGACAACGTCCATTACGGACATCGCGGCAATAGCCTCAAGGATATCTTCTTTAGATACGGCCATTGGTTAACTCCTGAATATTAAATTGCACGTAAATGATTAAAATAAAAAACCGAATCAAGCCGCCTCTTTGGCGTCTTTGATTGCCGCCACAGTCCGGACCAGCTTGCCAGGCACCTCTTTCATGGTGCGTGCCAGCTTCTCCACCGGAGCCTTCATGACCGCCATCAGCATGCTGATAGACTGGTCGTAAGTCGGCAGTTTCGCGAGTGCGTCGATATCCGTCGGCTGCAGCAATTTGCCACCGATAGAAACCAACCTCACCACGAGCTGCTCATGCCCCTTGGCAAAGTCCTTAATAACGCGTGCTGCAGCACCCGGATCTTCCTGCGAGAAGGCAAGGATCAAAGGACCCGTAAAACCTTCTGCCATGCAGGCAAATTCGGTGCCTTCCACTGCTCGCTTGGCCAGGGAGTTCTTGACCACACGAAGATAGACGCCATTGCTGCGCGCTTCACGGCGCAACACGGTCATCTGCTCTACGGTCAATCCCCGGTATTCAGCGGCTACAGCGGAAAGTGCACTGCTTGCAACGTCACTGACTTCGGCGACGATGGCTTTCTTCTGCTCGAGATTGAGTGCCAAAGTCATCACCTCATTGACAACGAGGAGCGGAAATCCGCCCCTGTTTACACTTCCGATACCATCGGTATCGAATCCCAACGTGCACCGTCTTCAGGAAAAATCCTGATTCGGGGTGCACCGTCTGCGCGGGCGAATATTAAGCCTCCACGAATGGAGACGCCTGCGGTCTTTGACGGCGCCGGTCAAAAACCGGTGCCCCAAAGCCTTTTACGCACCGACCCGGCGGCAAAACCGCCTGGCCATGCAAAATTTAGATGGAAAGGGTCGCTTGATCGACCACCAAACCCGGACCCATGGTCGAGGAGGCGGTGATTTTTTTCAAATAGACGCCTTTTGCTGCGCTGGGCTTGGCCTTGACCAAGTCAACCAGCAGAAATTCCAGATTCTCTTTAAGTTTCTGTGGCTCGAAATCAATCTTGCCGATGGAGCAGTGGATGATACCGGCCTTGTCAGTGCGATAGCGCACCTGACCCGCCTTGGCGTTTTTCACCGCGTCTGCCACATTCGGCGTAACCGTGCCCACTTTCGGGTTTGGCATCAGACCACGGGGTCCCAGTATCTGGCCCAACTGACCCACAACGCGCATTGCATCCGGGCTCGCGATAACCACATCGAAGTCCATCTTGCCTGCTTTCACGTCGGCGGCAAGATCTTCAAAACCCACGATATCGGCACCCGCTTCGGTAGCCGCATCTGCGTTCGCACCCTGGGCAAAAACCGCCACTCGGACAGTCTTGCCGGTACCATGAGGCAATACGGAGGAACCACGTACAACCTGATCCGACTTACGGGGGTCAACGCCAAGGTTGATACTGACATCGACTGCCTCGGAAAACTTCACCGAAGAGACCGCTTTCAGCAGACTGAAAACCTCTTCCGCAGCATACAGCTTGCCGGACTCAACCTTTTCGCGAATCGCCTTCGCACGTTTGCTCAACTTAGCCATGACTTACTCCACCCCTTCTACATCGAGACCCATTTGACGGGCGCTTCCGGCGATGGTTCGTACAGCCGCATCCATATCCGCAGCAGTCAGATCGGCCATCTTGGTGGTGGCTATCTCCTCAAGCTGCGCACGGGTCACCGTACCCACCTTGGCAGTATTTGGAGTGGAACTGCCTTTGCTCAAGCCTGCTGCCTTTTTCAGCAACACGGCTGCCGGCGGTGTTTTGGTGATAAAGGTGAAGGAACGATCTGCATAGACCGTAATCACCACAGGGATTGGCATCCCCTTCTCCGTGCTCTGGGTCTTGGCGTTGAACGCCTTGCAGAACTCCATGATGTTCACACCATGCTGTCCCAGGGCGGGACCAACCGGCGGACTCGGATTCGCTTCCCCTGCGGGAACCTGAAGCTTGATAAAAGCCTCGATCTTCTTAGCCATGATTTACCTCACTATGGGTGCAAGCGCACGGGGCTCTCACCCGGACTCCCCAATCAATTAAGCCTTAAACAGAAGTCTCTTACTGCTCAAGGCTGGTTTGCGGCTTCGTAAGCCAAATACCTCTCGCCGTCCATGGCGCAACTCGGGAGCTCTTTCTTACCCCCGGCCCGGGCGTCCTGCCCGGTCGTTAATCGGGTTTCCTTGGTCCACTGGACCAAGGGACCCGATTAACCCTTCTCTACCTGCCCGAACTCCAGGTCCACCGGGGTGGAACGACCGAAGATCAGCACGGAAACTTTCAGACGGCTCTTCTCGTAGTCGACTTCCTCGACCACGCCACTGAAATCGTTGAACGGCCCGTCGACGACACGCACCACTTCGCCGGGCTCGAACAGAACCTTTGGACGCGGCTTCTCGACGCCTTCCTGCACACGCTGCAAAATGGCATCAGCCTCTTTGTCGGTGATTGGCGCAGGACGATCGCCGGTACCACCGATGAAACCCAGCACTTTGGGGCAATCCTTTACCAGATGCCAAGTCTCGTCGGTCATTTCCATCTGTACCAGGACGTAACCAGGGAAGAACTTACGCTCACTCTTCCTCTGTTGACCGGCGCGCATCTCAACGACCTCTTCGGTAGGCACCAAAACCTCGCCGAACTTATCTTCCATGCCAAAACGCTCAATGCGCTCCGCCAGGGAAGCCTGCACGCGGGCTTCAAAGCCGGAGTAGGCGTGTACTACATACCAACGCATGGACATAAAACCCGCCTCTTATCCGGTCAGCGCGCGCAAAATCGCACCCAACATCATATCAAACAGCCAGAGCACGATGCCCATGATCAAGACCATTACGAAGACGATCAAAGTTGTCTGCACCGTCTCCTGACGGCTCGGCCAGACCACCTTACGCACTTCGATCTTGGCGTCTGACGCAAACTGCCAGACATTACGACCAATCACTGTTTGATAAGCGACAAAAGTCGCGACACCGATGACAAACAACAATCCCAACACCCGTAGCAACTGGGAATAGTCATCGAAATAGTAAAAGCCGAGAATGGCAGTAACGATAAGCACAACTGCGGCTAGCAGCTTCACCGTATCCATACTGGAGACTTCGACTTGGGACTTCGCGTTCATAGGTTCAAATTGCCTGGGTGCGCCATATTGAAAATGGCAGGCCAGGAGGGACTCGAACCCCCAACCTGCGGTTTTGGAGACCGCTGCTCTACCAATTGAGCCACTGGCCTAGAAACGCTTAACAGCAGGGCCGGCCATGCCAGCCCTGCACACTAATGTATCGATTACTCGATAACTTTTGATACAACGCCGGCACCTACGGTACGGCCACCCTCACGGATAGCAAATCGCAGGCCTTCTTCCATCGCAATCGGCGCAATAAGTCTTACCGTCATTTTTACATTGTCGCCCGGCATTACCATCTCTACGCCCTCAGGCAGATCGCAAGCGCCGGTTACGTCGGTCGTTCTAAAATAGAACTGCGGACGATAGTTTGCGAAGAACGGGGTGTGACGTCCACCTTCGTCCTTGCTCAATATATAGACTTCACACTCGAAGTAGGTGTGCGGGGTGATCGATCCCGGATGCGCCAGCACCTGACCACGCTCAACCTCTTCACGCTTGGTGCCGCGCAGCAGCACACCCACGTTGTCGCCCGCTTCGCCCTGATCCAGCAGCTTGCGGAACATCTCGACACCGGTACAGGTGGTCTTCGCGGTCTCTTTGATTCCGACGATCTCGATCTCTTCACCCACCTTGACCACGCCGCGTTCAATACGACCGGTTACCACCGTGCCGCGACCGGAGATCGAGAAGACATCCTCGATCGGCATCAGGAAGGCACCGTCAACCGCTCGCACCGGGTCAGGGATGTAGGTGTCCAGGGCCTCAACCAGCTTGGCAATGGAGCCTGCGCCGATATCGGAATCATCGCCTTCCAGCGCCTTCAGCGCGGAACCAATGATCACCGGAGTATCATCACCGGGAAACTCGTAGCTGTCGAGCAGCTCACGAATCTCCATCTCAACCAATTCCAGCAGCTCATCGTCATCCACCATGTCCGCCTTGTTCATGTAGACGATGATGTAGGGCACGCCTACCTGACGGGAGAGCAGGATGTGCTCACGGGTCTGGGGCATGGGGCCGTCTGCCGCAGATACCACCAGGATCGCACCGTCCATCTGCGCCGCACCGGTGATCATGTTCTTTACGTAATCAGCATGTCCAGGGCAGTCAACGTGTGCATAGTGCCTGACCTCAGACTCATACTCAACGTGGGAGGTGGCGATGGTGATACCACGCTCACGCTCTTCCGGAGCATTGTCGATCTGATCGAAGGCCTTCTGCTCGCCGCCGAACTTCTTTGCCTGCACCAACGTGATCGCGGCAGTCAAGGTGGTCTTGCCGTGGTCAACGTGACCAATGGTTCCCACATTGACGTGCGTTTTTGTGCGTTCGAATTTTTCCTTAGACATTGGTTTTCTCTCCAGGTCTCTCTAACTATTTCAAAGATAAATTCGCGCGCTTACGCACGCCTTGACAAACTGGAGCCCAGAAGCAGATTTGAACTGCCGACCTCACCCTTACCAAGGGTGTGCTCTACCAACTGAGCTATCTGGGCAAAACTCTCTATTGCCTTCCCACCGGGCGGACAACATAACTAAACGGCAGCACTGCCGTCGTGGCGACCACCAAGTTATGTGACCCCCATTTAATTTGGAGCGGGTGATGGGAATCGAACCCACGTATTCAGCTTGGAAGGCTGAAGTTCTACCATTGAACTACACCCGCGCAGCCAAGCGACGCTTCGCTCACCAAAACCGCTACAACTTCAAAATCTGGTGGAGGGGGGAGGATTCGAACCTCCGAAGGCTGAGCCGTCAGATTTACAGTCTGATCCCTTTGGCCACTCGGGAACCCCTCCAAGCGCGAGCCGGGCATTCTGCCGCCTTGGAAACACAAAGTCAACACAAAGACGAAACAAAATCACCCGGCGCAGGGCGCTGCGAATTATACACAGACACGGGTCGACGCTCACTCAAAACCCTTCGATTCATCCAGTTCAAACGACCGGACTTGCAGGCAGCACTGATTACCTTTTAACTACCCCTCAGGAAAAAACCGCCAGCCACAGCAGATCCAAATGAAAAATCAGACCTTTGCTGCCTTTGCAGCCACCTCGTTACTCACCATAACCGGCTGCACCGGGGTAGTTATAAATGATCCGCAAACCGCCATCGCGACCCCGCCAAAGACGCCGGCACACAACCTGCCAGCATCGATTGATGACCGCAAGCCGGACATTATCTACGATATCCTTGTCGCTGAAGTCGCAGCCCAACGCGGCCAGCACGACATTGCCTATGAGTACGCCTCCAATGCCGCCCGTACCAGCCGGGCGCCTGCCACCGCTGAACGTGCAACGAGACTGGCGCTGCTTAGCCACCAGACAGACAAGGCGCTGCAGAGCGTAAACTTCTGGATTGAGATCGACCCAGAATCCCTTAAGGCCCATCAGATTGCGGCCATCCTCCATATTCGCGCTAAAGACCAACAGGCGTCGGTCTTGCATTTGAGTAAGGTTGCGGCGATCGCCAATCAGTCAGGCCAAACCGGTTATATTCAGGCGGCCGCCATCGCCGAGAAATCCACCAACAAAGACAACGCCCTGCAACTAATGCAACAGGTCATTCCTCAGGATACGTCCGATCCGGAGGCACTATACGCCCTCGCCCTGAGCGCCAGCCATGCAAAAGAACATGCCGTTGCTGAAGACTATCTTCGCCGCGCCCTTAAAATCCGGCCGGACTGGACTAAAGGCCTGTTACTGCTAAGTCGCTCATTGATGGTACAGGAGCGCAAGAATGAGGGTATTGAGGTTCTTGCCAAGGCCGCCCTTCAATCGCCCGAAAACATTCAGCTCCGTATCACATACGCCCGCACGCTGGTGGATCTGCATCGGCTTGACGATGCTCACGACGAGTTCGGCAATCTCTACAAACTGGAACCCGATAACGCCGATATCGTCTACGCGCTCGGAGTGCTCTCTATTCAGCGCAAAGAACTCAAAGCTGCGAGAGGCTTTTTTCAGCATCTACTGTCGATGGGAAAAATGGGGAGTCAGTCCACCCTGCATCTGGGACAGATCGAAGAACTCGACAAACACCCTCAAAAGGCCTTCGAATGGTATGAAAAGGTCGACGGTAAAGAACGGGCAGAGGCACGCATACGTATGGCGGGCATTCTGGTGTCCCTGGACAACCTGAATGGCGCCCGTGAAATATTGCAGCAATTACGCTCATCCACACCTACAAACGCCCTCAGACTCTTTCTCGTTGAAGCCAATCTTATGCGCGATGCCGGTGAATACAAAATCGCGATGGAGATCTATGACACCGCCTTGCAGGAATTTCCGGACAACATCGATCTGCGCTATGCCCGCGCTCTGAACGGTGCCGATATCGGTCGGGTCGACATCCTTGAAGCAGACCTGAAACACATATTGAAAGACAATCCGGATCACGCCGACTCTCTCAATGCCTTGGGTTATACCCTGGCCGACCAGACCGATCGTCTGCAGGAGGCGCAGGCCTATATCCAGAGGGCACTCGACCTGAAACCCGGCAATGTTGCCATCCTCGACAGCATGGGCTGGGTCGAGTACCGGCTCGGCAATCTGGAGCGGGCTCTGAAGTTTCTGCAACAGGCCGCCGACAAGGAACCGGATGCCGAGATCGCGGCCCACCTTGGTGAGGTTCTCTGGATGATGGGGAGAAAGCAGGAGGCCCGCGCGGTTTGGGACGCAGCAATGAAGCGGGACCCAAAGAATCGATATATCGGCCCCACCAAACAGCGACTCTCCGACAACTGAGCCAGCACCGTGCCTGAAAGCATTGCATGGCCCGCCCCGGCAAAACTGAATCTGACGCTGCGCATCGTTGGACGCCGTCCCGATGGCTACCACGAATTACAGACTGTCTTTCAGTTTCTCGACCTGGGCGACGAACTCCACTTCCAGCCACGCAGTGATGGCCGTATCCTGCTCTCCACGCCACTACCCGGCGTACCCCGGGAAACCGACCTCACGGTACGCGCCGCAAACCTGCTGAAACAGCACACAAAGCCAGCACAGGGCGTCACCATCTCTATCGGCAAGCACCTGCCGATGGGCGGCGGCTTGGGCGGCGGCAGTTCCGATGCCGCCACTACGCTTGTAGCACTCAACCAAATCTGGAAGACGGGACTGGACAACACAACCCTGGCAAAGCTCGGTCTCACCTTGGGAGCCGACGTGCCAATCTTCATCCACGGGCGGGCTGCCTGGGCGGAAGGTATCGGCGAGACACTCACTGATCTGGATCTTCCCCAGCCCTTGTACCTAGTCCTTGTGCCCGGCTGCCAGGTCTCCACCGCAGAAATATTCTCAGCACCTGATTTGACACGCAACTCCCCCCGCATCAAAATACGCGACTTTCTGGAGGGCGACAGGAGAAACGACTGCCTATCCGTGGTGCGCCGACGCTATAACAAAGTCGCAGCAGCACTCGATTGGCTGGATCAGTTTGCTCCGGCGCAGATGACCGGTACCGGTGCCTGCGTATTTGCCGCATTTTCGGATGCATCAGCAGCAGAAGCGGTTCTTAATCGCTTGCCCGCTGACTTTGTGGGTTTTGTGGCGCGCGGGATCAACCGGTCACCGCTGCTGACACGGGTCGTTTAACGAGCTGTTGAGTGGCACTAAGAATTATTGGGGTATAGCCAAGTGGTAAGGCAGCGGGTTTTGATCCCGTCACTCCCAGGTTCGAATCCTGGTACCCCAGCCATTTTCCGTCAACCAAGGGGATGCCTCCGTGCCCGTCACTGCCATGACCGTATTTTCCGGTAACTCAAACCCGGAACTTACCAGCGAAATCGTCTCCCATCTCAACATCCCCCTGGGCAAGGCCCAGATTGGCCGTTTCAGCGATGGCGAGGTCATGGCCGAAATACAGGAGAACGTCCGCGGCCACGATGTCTTCATCGTTCAGCCCACTTCGGCGCCGACCAATGAAAACCTGATGGAACTACTGGTGATGATCGATGCCGTGCGCCTCTCCTCAGCCAAGCGCATCACAGCCGTTATCCCCTATTTCGGCTATGCGCGTCAGGATCGACGCCCCCGCTCCGCCCGCGTGCCGATCACCGCACGGCTGGCCGCCAAGATGATCGCCACCGCCGGCACCGACCGGGTTTTGACCATCGATCTGCATGCCGACCAGATTCAGGGTTTCTTCGACATCCCGGTCGACAATGTCTACGCATCACCCCTGTTGCTTGGTGATGTCTGGCGGCAAAAACTCCCGAACCTGATCGTAGTCTCTCCCGATGTCGGCGGCGTGGTACGGGCTCGCGCCCTGGCCAAACGGCTCGATGGTGCCGACCTCGCGATCATCGACAAACGCCGTCCCCGTCCCAACGAGGCCAAGGTAATGAACATCATCGGCAAGGTTGATGGCCGCAGCTGCGTGCTGATCGACGACCTGGTGGACACCGCAGGCACCCTCTGCCAGGCGGCAAGCGCCCTGAAGGAGCACGGCGCCGCCAAGGTCGTAGCTTACTGTACCCACCCGGTACTCTCCGGCCCGGCGGTTGATAACATCAACAATTCAGTGCTGGATGAGTTGGTAGTTACCAACACCATTCCTCTGTCACCCGCGGCCAGAGGCTGCCAAAAGATCCGTCAGGTCAGCATTGCCGAACTGTTGGCGGAGACCATGCGCCGTATCAGCGCAGAGGAGTCGGTCAGCTCGCTGTTTATTGACTAAAGGCTGGCAAATCGCGGATTTGCCTGAATCATGTGTCAAGCATGTAGGCCCAATCAAGCGTAGCGGATCGGGCATTCAGGATTTGGTAAAGCTTATGAGGTTGCCGGTTCCGCTACGCTTAAACCGGCCTACGGCCCTTCAGCCAATAACGACCGCGTTCGACCTCCCAGCTGGCACAGCCTCCTTTTGCCTTTCACCTTTCACCCTTTTCCTGTTAAAATTCCGCGCTCGCCGCGAGTCGGCGTGTTATTTCCGTCCTCTGGTCGCAAGAGTCCGGAATCACCCAATCGATTAATTACTTAGGAGATTGACATGTCTGTCAGTTTTGAAATCAATGCGCAATCACGAACTGACGCTGGGAAGGGTGCGAGCCGCCGCCTGCGTCTCCAGGGCGCGGTTCCCGGCATCATCTATGGCGCCGATAAAGAGCCGTCCATGATCAGCATGGCACACAATGAACTTGCTCATGCCCTCGAAAACGAGGCCTTCTACTCACATATTCTGGACCTGAAACTGGACGGAAAGAGTGAACAGGTGGTTATCAAGGATCTGCAGCGCCATCCGGCCAAGCCGTTCATCACACATGTTGATTTTCAGCGCGTTGATATGAATGAGAAGCTACGCATGCACGCACCGCTGCACTTCATCAACGAAGAGACCTCACCCGGAATGAAGATGGGCGGCAACGCCTCCCACAGCCTCTCCGACGTGGAAATCACCTGCCTGCCCAAGGATCTGCCGGAGTTCATCGAGGTGGATATGGCTGACATGGATATCGGCGACAGCGTTCATCTCTCAGACCTGCAACTGCCTGACGGCGTTGAACTCACCCACACCGGAGGAGAAGACTCGCTGGTGGCTATGATCCACGTCGGTCACACTGGTGAGGACGAAGACGAGGAAGATGGTGCGGTGGAAGAGGCAGTTGTTGGCGAAACTGCTCCAGAGTAAGCATTGCACAAGCGGGACAGGCGGAGGCCTGTCCCCTCACCGACTTCCCACCCATGCCATCTCAACCCATCAAGCTCATTGTCGGACTCGGCAACCCAGGCAGTGACTACGAAGAAACCCGGCACAACACTGGCTTCTGGTTCGTCAACCTGCTGGCTCAACGTTATAACACCCCGCTAAAATCCGAATCCCGGCACCATGGCATGACCTGCCGAATCAACGTCAACGGCCGCGATTGCCGACTCTTAAAACCGTCAACCTTCATGAATCGCAGTGGTCAGGCTGTCTCCAGTCTCGCTAACTATTTCAAGATCCAGCCCCAGGAGATCCTGGTTGCCCACGACGAACTCGATCTGCCTGCGGGTAAGATTCGTCTCAAAACAGCAGGGGGACACGCTGGACACAATGGGCTGCGGGATATCATGAGCGCCATTGGCAGCAAAGACTTCCATCGCCTGCGCATCGGCATCGATCACCCCAACGATCGGCGTGAAGTGGTCAACTATGTCCTGGGCCGTCCTTCAAAAGCTGACCGGGAAGCCATCGATGACAGCCTCGACCAGGCAGCCGACTGCCTCACGGAGATCCTGAATGGCGAACTGCAAAAGGCAATGAACCGACTCCATTCCAGTCGATAATTCCCATCTAGGCCAATAAACTAGACTTATATTACCAATCTCTTATAATCAGGAGATGACTGGCAGCTATGCTGCTTATAAGGTGTAAATCGATGAAAAAATTACTCTCCCGCATCGCCGGGCTCCTGGCGTTGATGATTCTGTACCACTCCGCATCTGCTACAGAGAGCGACCCGGAGGCCGTTTCCCTTTTACAAAAAAGCGAATCCCTGATGCGCTCGAAGGCCACGGAAGTCACATATCAAGTGGATATAGTTCGTCCCGACTGGAAACGCACCCTGGAATTTCTCAGCCACGATGACTACGAGAACAACCGTTTTCGCATGGAGATTCTCTCGCCACGCAAAACCAGAGGGACAGTATTTCTGAAAGTCGACGACAAGCTCTCCATGTACCTGCCGAAACTGCGCCGCCAGATAGCCATCTCTCCTGCCATGATGCACGATGCCTGGATGGGTTCTGACTTCAACAATCAGGATCTTCTGGAGGCGGATTCATTGATCAGTGACTATACTCACCTGATTGCACGGCGCGAAGGGAAGGGGCCGGAGGCAATTTTCACCATCGAATCCTTTCCTAACGAAGACGCCACTGTCTCCTGGCATATGCTCGTACAGCGTATTCGCGGCGATGGTATGCCGCTGGAGATCAGGTACATCTGCAAAGACAAGGTTCCCGGGCGCCGCCTGCTGTTTGAAGCCCCGAAAGAGATGGACGGACGGCTGATCCCCACCCGCCTGATAATGGAGCCACTAAAGAAACAGGGCAAACATACAACAATTACCATCAAATCCGTCAAGTTCGATGCAGACTTCAATACTGATCTATTTGAGCCAATGAAGAAAAAGAAGCCGCAGGCGGCCACGCAGTAGAAGCAGCCACGACACGGAAATTCTGTGATAAAGCCGGTCATCTACGCCGTTGCACTACGCAACCTCCTGGGGCATCTGCGCCGCACCATGCTTACGGTCGGCGCTATCGCGGTAGGGCTCAGCGCATTGATCTTCCTGTGGAGTTTCAATGACGGGCTGCACCGCAACATGCTGCAGAATTTTCAGGACGCAATCATCGGCAGCATTCAGATCCATCACCAGGGTTTTTTCGAACGACCGGAACTCTCCCGCCATCTCAGAAACCCCGACAAGGTCATAACCGCCGTTGAGAAAGCTGGTGTAAAACGCTGGAGCAGGCGTCTTGAAGCCTTCGCCCTGGCTGCCTCCGATGAAACCACTGAAGGCGTCATGCTGATCGGCATGGAAGCAGACAGAGAGCCTGGCATCACCGATCTTGAAAAGCGCATTTCCATTGGACGCTTCCTGCGGGAAGACGATGCGTACGCCTGCATCCTCGGCGCAACAACCGCCCGCAACCTCAAACTCGATCTCGGCGACCCGGTCGTTATGATCGGTTATGATCGTTTCGGCGCACTTGTGGCCGAAGAGTTCACACTGGTCGGCATCATCACCAGCGGCGAGATGGGACTGGATCGAGGCATGGCCCTGACCAATATCAAATCTCTGCAGGAGATGCTCGATATGCCTGACGGAGTGACGGATATTGTGCTGCGCACCCCGGAAGACACGATTCAACAACTGACGGATAAATTGATTTTTGCGCTGTCGGATGAGAATGTCGAGGTCATGCCCTGGAGCACCATGTTTCCCGTCATGAATGAGTGGATCATACTGCACGATGGCTTTCTCTACCTTTTTCTCGCGGTCGTACTCTTCATCGTTTTAGCCGGTGAACTCAATACGATGCTGCTCTCGATGCTGGAACGCACCCGTGAATTCGGCATCTTTATGGCCATTGGAACCGAGCGGTATGAAATAGGCCTAATGCTTGTATTTGAAGCCTTGCTTATTGGCCTTGCCGGTACACTTTTAGGAATTGCCTTTGGCACCGGCATCGTTCTCGTGACGCACTCGACCGGTATCGATCTATCCATTCTGTTGGGTTCCACCTCACGGTTTTACGTCGACTCATTGGTCTATCCTCATCTCAATCTCGATCATCTGGGCACTACTGTGGGGGCAATCCTGATCGCCTCCATTATTGCCGGTCTCTATCCGGCCTGGAAGGCCAGCCGTCTGCAACCGGTGGAGGCGATGCGAAATGTCTAACGCAAAGCGCCTCTCGCTTACAGCCTATCTCTCACTGGCCTTGCGAAACCTGCTACGGAACCCGCGCCGTACCGGCATCACACTGGCAACCATGATTTTCGGTATCGCCACACTGACCCTGCTCAGCGCTCTCAATGATGGCTGGCTGGAGCAGATGAGGGACAACTTTATTCTCAGTTTCACCGGGCATGTGCAGATACATGCCCGCGGATTCGAGGCCTCACAGAACCTAAATGACCATATCAAGGCGCCCGGAGAGATAATCCTGCTGCTCCAGGACTCCCCGGACATCCAAGGCTGGACGCAACGCATCCGCACCTCCGGGCTGGTCTCTCTTGGAGGCAGCAGTGCCGGCGTCCAGATCATGGCCACCGATCCTGAACAGGAGACTTGGGTAACACATATGCACCGGGGTCTTAAACAGGGCCGCTGGCTCAATCCCGGCACTTCCCACGACCTCCTGCTTGGTATCACTGTCGCCCGGAACATAGGCGCTGAAATCGGCGACAGGATCGTGCTCATGGCGCAACGCCCCAACGGCGAGATGGTCTCCGAGATCTTTTTTCTGCGCGGCATTCTTGAGACCGGCGCACCCCAGATTGACCGTACGCTCGCACTGATACCCCTGAATGCTGCACAGGCCTGGTTCGAGATGGGAGAATCCGTCACCGACATTGTCATAAGAGCCAGCAGCCATGAAAACACTGCCAGCCTTCAGCAACGGTTCAATCAGGAACTCAGCAGTGATGGTTATGAAATTCTCGCCTGGCAGGATCTCGACCCGATGGTTCGCCAGTGGCTGGAATTCAGCGATGCCTACGGCCTTATCATCATACTTGTCGTCGTCGCACTGGTACTCACCGAGATCCTTAATACCATGTTGATCGCCCTGCATGAGCGACAGAAAGAACTTGGCATCATGATCGCAATTGGCACCCGGAAGTCGCAGATATTTTTTATGCTGCTGATTGAAGCCGTGATGCTGATCCTGCTCGGTGGCGCCTTAGGCTATGGAGTGGGTGGACTACTTGTTTTGCACCTTTCCGATGGCGGCATTGATCTCTCCTATTTCGCCAATGCCTTCAAGTTCTTCTATATGGATCCTGTCATACTGCCGCTGCTGACCCTGGATTCAGCCACACGGATACTCGGCACCACCTTGATCGCTGCCCTGCTCGCCGGTCTCTATCCGGCCTGGAGGGCGACAAAAATTGAAATCAGCCAATCCCTGCGAACCTTCTGACCATGATTCAGCCAGATAACAGTTCAGCTATCATCACCGTCAAGAAGCTGCATAAGTGCTACTGGGTCGGCAGCATGCCTTTCCCTGCGCTCAACGGCGTCAACCTTTCAATCGACAGGGGAGAGTTTGCCGTTCTCGCCGGTCGCTCGGGCTCCGGTAAAAGTACGTTGCTGAATGTCATTGGCGCACTTGAATCTGCCGATAACGGCGAAGTCATCGTCAATGGCGAAAACATTCTCGGTATGAATCACACCGAGCGCACCCTCTTTCGACTGCACAATATCGGTTTTGTTTTTCAATCATACAACCTGATCAGAGTGCTAAGTGCCAGGGAGAACATCGCCTATGTCTGCCAACTACAGGGAATGGATAAAAAAGAGAGTGAAGAGGTCGCAGAGCACTGGCTGAATGAAGTGGACATGGGACATCTCGGTTACCGCAGACCCGACCAGCTCTCCGGCGGCCAGCAGCAGCGAGTCGCCGTAGCCAGGGCATTGGCAACCAATCCAAAAATCGTACTGGCCGACGAACCCACCGCAAACCTCGATACCAAGACAGGTCAGAAGCTGATGTGCCTGCTGCAACAGCTCAACGATAAATTCGGCACTACTTTTCTGATCTCATCCCATGACCCCGATGTCAAAAATGCTGCCAGCCGTCTCATCAAGCTCGCTGATGGTCAGGTGGTGCGCAAGTGGGAGAAGATCCCTCCCACCACACCACCACTCAGTAAGGCCTGTCCTATAAAGAATCTGCCCTTGGTCGGTAGGATCCGGCAGTTCCTGCGCAACAAACGCAAAAGATCTTCACAAAGGAACAAAAAAGGTCCTACCCCACGCCGCTCATAAAGGGCTGATGACGCACAGTTGGAAATAAAAAAGCCGGCCCTGAATCGGGCCGGCTTTCACTTGCTGTCTGCAATTCGCAAACGCCCGATCCGCTGCGCTTGACCGGGCCTACAGCGGATCAGGAATCATCTGCCCAAAGACTAATTATCGCCAAACACAAACTTCGGTTTGAGCCATTTCACCAACAGCGGCAGCAGCAACAGGGCCGTCACCACGTCGATGAGAAGCGCCTCACTGATGTAAATACCCAATCCCCAGGTGTTTGCCAGGTCGGTATTCAACAGCGGGATGAAACAGCCCAGCAACACCAGTACGGAGACTATGACCGCAGATCCGGTAGTGTTCAGGGTGTTCTCCAGCGACTTTGTCCAATCACCGGCAGTGGCCTGCATCTCTTCACGAAGCCGCGATATCATATAGATGCCGTAGTCGACACCCAGTCCCATTGCGATACTCAATGCAACTTGCAGATGGAAGGCGAGGTTGCCGGACCAGTTCTGCACGCTGGTGAAGTAGCCGCCAAGACCATACTGGGCATACAGAGTGATGAACAGCAACACAACCAGGATCACCGAAACCGTCACCGAACGGAATATCAGTGCCGCGATGACGAAGATTGCCGCCGCCGTCAGCAAGGGACCGGAGAGCCAGTTGGCAACCGCCACTTCCCGGGTTGCTTCAGTCGCCCCGAGGAAACCGCCAACCGCAGGCCTGACATAGTCGGGACCCTCCACGGATAACTCATTGGTATCACTCGACAGGTCTTCCACCGGACCCGCGCGCAGGCCGAAGTTGACCTTGCTGAAACCGGGATCATTCTTGTGATCCTCAATATACTGCTGAATATCCATGGTGACCTGATGGGTCTCCTTGGGATCCATGGTGTTGACAAATCCCATGATCACACCATCATTCCAATCCCGGGTGACAAAGGAGTCCATGTCGCCATCGTCTGTCATGGTCTCCAGCAGGCCGTTGAAGAGCTGCACGATATCGTCACCGTCACGATCATCTTCCGGATCGATCGAACGCAGTTTGGCGGAGGTCGGGATGTAGAGGTCCTTGATGTCCGGTTTGCTACCCGGCTCTGCGGTCAACAGCATGTTGACGAGACGAATGTACTGTGCGTAGGAGCCGGTGAAACCGATAAACTCATGGGCGCGCATCCACTCTTCCATCGCCTCGATATCCGCCAGCACATCAGCCTGGTTGAAGATACCCTGTGCTCCGCAGGGATCAGGGTCCCAACACCCAAGTTTTGCCTTGTACTTGTCGCACTGTACCAGGCGTTCGCCCATATCCTCGATATCGAAGAGTTCTTCGGGAAAGGGTTCGTCGACACAAGTTTCCGTCACCGGCTCCTTGCCTCGAATCGGCACGGTCACGGAGATAACACCTGGCATGATCTCATTCAGTCGCTCCAGCTGCTGAATGGTGATTGACTGCTCCTTGAACGCGGCCCGGGAGTAGTTGATACCCTTCTCCACGCCAGGCATCAAATCGTCGGAAGTGCCGTTTAGAATGCCGCTATAGTAGGTCGAAACCCCCACAATCAAAGCAACAAAACCTATCGGCAACCATTTTCCCGGTCCTGCCAGCAGACCAGAGATAAAGCCACCCACCTTGGTCTCCCACCCCCGTTCAAGCTCGGCCTCTTCCTCCTTCGCCTCCACTTTATTGCAGGGAAAGCTGACCATCAATAACGGAATCAATGTCGTGGTTGAGAACAGCAGGGTCAGCATGCCGAACATGCCGAAGTAGGCGTATGCTTTGTAGAAAGAGATATCCACCGTCGCCAAGGTGGCAAAACCCACCATGTCGGTCACGATTGAGAGCGTGGCAGGCACGATAGTATGGGAGATCGAAACCCTGGCGGCGGTCTCACACTCAACCCCCTTCGCCTGCTCCTGCATAAACCGGCGGGTCACCTGTACCGAGTGCCCAATACCGATCGCCAACAGCAACATCGGGGTCAACACCATCATGGTTGTCAGCTTGAATGCAGTAAAACCCATCAGACCGAGTGTCAAAATGATGGTCGCGCCCACCCCAAGCATCGGAAAGAGCGCCCCGCGCCAATTGCGAAACTCAAACCAGAGCGCAGCAACCACGATCGCCAACGATATGACAAAGAGCCACCATTTATTGACCAGATCCGCCAGCATCCAGGCCAGGAAGTAGGGTTCACCCGCTACCAGCAGCTCATAGCGGTCATCCGCACCATGCTCATCCATCATGGCACGTACTTCACGTACCCAGGGCAGGTAGATCTCTTTTACGTCATCGGTGTAGTCACCGATGATATAGAGTGATTTGGCGACACAGTTTTTTGTGTAGCGATCATTGAATTCGCATTTATTGCCATCCGCGTCTTCAAATCCCACCAGCATCGGACCCATTACGGGGTTGGTCTCAATACCCTCTTTAAGAAAGGCGAGCTGCTCTTTGGCCGTTGCAGGGTCACTGCTGATACCTTCGGTGGGAATCAGCCGCTTGAAAACGAGCCCGTTTTCATCCGCACCCATAAATTTGATTTTCTTCGCCGCGATATCGATGAAGTTGGAGGGTCGGGAGGTCTCCAGGGAGACCAGTATTTCATGGATCTCCTGTACCTTGTTGACGAACCAGCCCTGGTAGACATCACCCTCTTTGATCCGCAGCGTGGCAACCATCAGGTTGCCCATGCCGTAGTTATGTTCGGCATAGAGATTGGTGGCGACATAGCGGTTACTGGGCGGCAACAGCGTATCAGGGTCATTACGCATATCCAGATTCTTGACCTGTAATGCAGTGATGACCGTCATTATCAACAACAGAAACATCAGCGGTTTGCGGTGACGGACTACAAACGCCGCATAACGTTCGGCCAATGTATTATTTGATTTGTTATTGGTTGCAGCATCGCTCATAGCGAAGACCTCTACCGGAAGGGTAAAAAAGAAAAGGCAGACAGCGGTGTCTACCGCTGTCTGCCTTAGTTTAGATCAAAATACAGATCTCATAGGAAACTTATTCGAAGATCCACTTGAGTCCCAGCTGTACATTTGATGAGTCAGCGAACTGGCCGAAGGTCGTATTCTCTTCACCCCAATAGTTGTTCCACTCGAAGGCGCCGATGATCTCGTCGGTGAAGCTGTACTCCACGTCGAAACGGTTCCACCAGCCGCCATTCTCTTCATACATAACGATGTTGTTCCAGCGATGCTCCTGGGAACCACCGAAAGGCTTGGAGAAGAAGAGTGAGTAGAACTCCTTGAACTCCTCCGCCTTGTACATGCCGTTGCTCATGTTCATGGTAGGCATGTCGCCGGTGTATCTGGAGCAGTCAAACTCTCCACCCACCTGCGTTTTACAGGTTCGATCCTCATCAATAAAGTCTATATTCCAGAACTGGATGAACTGGGCACTTACCAGCATGTTGGTCATGACGGTGACATCCGCGCCCAACACATACTTAAGCATGTCCGCCTCTTCCATGACCAACGCATTGGTGAGATCGCCAACAGCCAGCAGTCGTTTGTCAACGACAGGCTGCATCTCATCCTTGTTATAGAGAACCTCGCCTCGAAGCACGATCGAGCCCATGGAACCCGTATCCCACGCATAATCGAGGGCGCCGCCGAGACTGTGAATGCGATTCAGTTTTTCCGTAAACCGCAGCTCAGGCGCTGTGGCGTTAGGATTCGGCGCACCTGTGACTGGATCAAAGTCTCCGTAATACGCACCTGCCGCGTTCTTAACCAGGATCGTTGTGGTCGAATCAACCGTCAAATCACTACCGACTTGAGCAGCGGTAAGATTGGTCGTCGTATCCGGCATGCCGCCGGCACCCGGCGTTACCCGCTGAACCTGCAGCTTTTCGTTGGTGTTGGGGTCGTACCAGTCCATTTCAATGAATGGATTCGCATCGTAATGGTAGAAATAGTTCACCGAGAAGTTCAGTCCACTATCCATACTGTGCCTATAACGAGTACCAAAGTTGGCGTCCATATCATCCGGATAGTCGGTCACATAGCGACTCGTCGCACTGGCAAAGGTATTGAAGGTGGAGAATGTCGCATTCCCCATGTACTCAAAGGCCGAGGTGGGATTCAATGGATTCCAGCCCGTATCTGTCGGCAACAGCCCGGTGATTGGCATCAGATTGGTCACACCGTAGTTACCGTTCGGGTCACCGGCAAAAAGACCATACTGTGCGATACCGTTCAATGCGGACGGATCACCGTCGTTGCCTCCCATAGCCACCGGACCGTTCACGAAAAAGTCGACCGTAAAGGTAGTAAAGGGAACCAGACCGATGGGTGAACCAAAGAAAGGAAGCGCCGCGTCGGAAAAACTCTGCGCCACCTTCGACAGCGCAGGCGCTACGTTAAGAAAACCATTGACGCCGCCAGTAATGGAGTCGACGCCTTTCATCAGGAAGGGCTGTTCAGGATCACCGGACGCATTCAACCCCGGGATCTTGTTCTGCTCCACCTGTGAAACGATGAACTGGATATTGCCGCTCTCACCAATATTCTTTTCCGCATTGAGCATCCAGATCGGTATACGCGCATCTTCCATAGCGTTCTGGTTGAGCTCGCGGTAGTCGGTGGGGTTGATGATATCGAGCAGCTTGATGCCGTCCGCTGTTCCCCAGACCACCTGCTGCTTACCAAGACGAAAGTCCCAGCCAAATGCCATGGTATCGAGGTAGAGTTCACGGAACCAGTCGTTCTGGGTATAGTTCTCGTGACCTTTGTAATCGTCGACACCTTCGGTGTCGTATATCAGGTTCAGCTCGCCGTGCCAGGAACTCTCTTCACCAATATCGCCATTGAAGAAGATGCGCGCGGAGTTCTCAAACTTCATCAGGTCGCCGGCATTGTGTTCAGCGGTGTCCAGCATGGTCTTGGCCTGACCGGTCCGCTGACCCGACTTGGTAAAGACTGCAGTTTCATTTTTCAGATAACCACTGACTTCGATTTCAGCCAGTGCGGCACCAGGCAGCAGCATGGCCGCCAGCATGGACCGATAGAGCACGGAGCGCTTATACATAAATTCCTCCCAAAACCTCGCAGGTAGCCAGCAGCAGAATCCCCAGGGTGTGCCGACTAATTTTTTAGTGCGGACCGCCTCTATTGGGCGGTCCGTCTGTAGTTATGGCAGCAATGCCTTCTCCGGCACCTCTGCCCTTAATCGTTAACGCTTGATCTTACGCAGCGTCTTCTCCGACCATTTACTTTGCTTCCAATTCTGGTTGAATTTCACAACCGCATCAGGAATCACCGCCCAGGTCTCATGGCCGGAAGCGAAGGTCTTGCCATACCAGTAGGCCCAGGATTGAGCACGTGGATCATCCTGATCGAGACTGACCCAGTTGCGATCGATCACCTTGATCTTCTCGCCACCCTTGAAGAATTCGGTGCGGTAATCGGCAAAGGTCTTGGTATTGACGTAACTGACTCGATGGTCATACCACCAGTTCTGTTTCTTGGTGGTGCTCTTCAGCTTGTAGACTTCCTTGCCTTTGTGCTGGCAAGCGGCATCCGGCGGATTTTTCAGATTCTTGACCTTCACATCAGCAATGGCTCCCAGGCAGTCATTGAAGGTTTCGGTCCCCAGCAGTTCGTGGGTCTCATGCTTCGGCTTGCGCAGAGTGACATCGCCAAAGGTGAAGTCGGTGCCGCCCCAGGCATCATCGTGGGCCGGCTCGGCAAAACGGCGGATCTTGCGCAGCGCAGGCAGCCAGATGGCGTAGGCCTGGCTCTTGTTTTCATCGGTGTAGTCAGTGATCAACATACCGGTGCCTCTCAACTTTCCGGAGCGGAAGATCGCCAGATCCATCGCGTTAATCGCGCTATCGCTGTAATCGTTGTTCAGATACCGCTCCAGTGCAATAGTGGTCGGCTTCTTGCCCTTCGACTTGTTGACCAGCACGGTTAACGTTCTGCCCTTCTTGGTGATGCCGTAGTTCTTCAGCGCATAGAAGTGGTTGACGAAGTAGACCTGATCAGCGATGGCGTTGGCATCCGGTGCGCCTGTAGGCATGGGGAGATTCTTGGATACGCCGGCAAAAGCCTCGGCGGACAAAAGTACCGGAACGACCGCGATTGCGGCGACAAGCTTGCGCAGTTGCATTAATGCATCCTCCTGTTGGGCGGCATTCAAACTGAAAACCGCCAGAGTATTATTGAGTTAGCCACTTCTAATTGAGGGCTATTTGTACCCGTTACGCCGCATTAAACATGAATGAATACGCTCTATGCAATAAGGGATTACCTTAACTCCCTTGGAATTCGATGCCACACCGTCTCGAAAATACGACAGCGCGTGGTTATTGATGACTAAGAACCGGAGTCAAAGCCGACTGAATTGTGGGCAGTGGGTATAGCGCCTGGCAGTTAAACTCCGCCCCCCTACTGGACAACTCACTCAACTCAACCCAATTCGGCAAACAGTCGCTCCATCATCCCGCTCGCCTGTCCCAGATAACCACCACCAAAAAGATTCAGGTGGTTGAGGATATGATAAAGATTGTAAAGCGTCTTGCGGGTAGAGTAACCTGAATCCAACGGCCAGGCCTCATGGTAAGCTGCATAGAAGTCACCGCCGAAACCACCGAACAGCTCAGTCATCGCCAGATCTGCCTCACGGTCTCCAAAATAGACAGCCGGATCGAAGATAACTGGATTACCCTGGAGATCGTAGGCTAAATTTCCGCCCCAGAGGTCTCCATGCAGCAGGGATGCCTTGGGACTATGATCGAGCAGCGCAGGACATGCTGACAGAAGCCGTTCCCCCATGCGCTGTAGTGCCCCGCCATAGCCATTGCGGCCGGCAAGTTCAAGCTGAAAACCGAGGCGCCGGCGCTGCCAGAAAAGCGGCCAGCTTTCGTCCGGCGTGTTCGACTGAAACGTTGAGCCGATGGTGTTGTCCCGCCACCAGCCAAACTCAGGCTGTACAGTCCGGTGCATCTCAGCCAACTGCCGCCCGGCCAATACAGCACCCTCAGAACCACTGCGTCCCAACTCCAGATACTCCATGGCAAGATAGGCCTGACCATCGACCACACCGGTACAGTAGGGTTGCGGAATGCGAATGGTGCCGGTGGCCGTCATCTCATTCAGTCCCGCCGACTCGGCCTCGAACATATCGAGTAGTGCCGCGCGATTGAACTTCACGAAAACCGTACGTTTGGCGTCCTGAAGTTTGACTGCGGAGTTGATACATCCTCCGCCGACGGAACGTGGGGTGGACGGACTGAAAGGCTCACCAATGGCCTCACCGATATGGTCAACGATGGACTGCCAGTTAGGCATCAGGGCTGCCGATCCAGCCAGCGTTTGATCTTCTGTTCTGCTCGCGGGTCATGCTTCAACTTTTGCCATCGCTGCCGCAACTTACGCTTCTTTTCCGGTGACAGATTGTTAAACCACTCGCGGCGTTTACGCAGCTTTTTTTTCTGTTCCGGACTCAGCTTTCGGAACAACTCATATTTGCTGGTCAGCTGCTGCTTCTCTCCCTCGGACAACAATTTCCAGCGTGCCAGGTTTTTCCTGGCCTTCGACTTCTGTTCAGGCGTCATTTTGTGCCAGCGGTTAGCGCCTTTGCGCAACAGCTTCTGCTTCTCTTCCGGCAGCGCATCCCAATTAGGTTCCACCGCTTTCAGCAGCCTCTGCTCTTTGGGCGACAGATCTTCCCAAGCAACACCCTCAGCCAACAGCGGCCCAGCCAGCAGAGAGAGGCAGCATAACAACATCACGAGACCGAGACTAAAGCGTCTCTTCATCTTTGTACCCCCTCCACCGACAGTGTGTCCTCCGGCATAAACACCTCCAGCTGCGACGATGGTTCCAGCAACTCCACCGGATCCACCAACTCGCCGTCTTCCTGCTCCCCCCATGCCGCCAGGTACTCCAGCATCTCCATCGAAAGAGCCTCTTCTGCCATGGCACTCTTTGTCAGGATTCCAAAACAGATAAGTGCCATCGGCATGCGTCTTTTTGACGAATTCATGCAGAACCATCCGTTGCACCCGCCTCCAGCCAACGATAGAAATCCAAGTTCTCATAGAGCTCTATCTCATCCTCCGCGGCAATGATCTCCATGACAGGCAGAATATCCGGAGAGATACCATCAACCGACCGCTGCATGAACAACACAGAAACGACCAAAAGCATCGCCACCATCGCCAAGCCGCCAACAGGTATCCAAGGCATACCATTGACCCCGCCATCCACACCGGCAAAGGCCAAACCCCGACGCCAGAGTGTGCCTCTCTGCAACTGGGCCTCCTGCACCGCATTGGCGCGTATCTGCCGCAGACGGGAGAGCGTGTCTCCATCGAGCGTCTCCATCTGCTCATCGAGCCTGGATTTCGCCCAATATGAAAATGCCTTGTCCTGCTCTCTGTTCATGGCCAATGATCTTTCAGTTTTTTTCGCAACGCCTGCATGGCGCGCGAAAGGTGGGTCTTGACACTGCCAGCGGAACAACCCATCGCTGCCGCAGTCTGCGCCACATCGAGACCCTCAAGGGTGCGCAAAATAAATGCCTGCTGCTGGCGTAGCGGCAGGGCCTCAACCGCCTCTACCAAGGCATCCCCCGCATCGCTGCGCGCCAGTGCACGGGCAGGATCCGGCATCGCCGGATCCGGTGCAGTCTGGATCGGGTCTTCCCGCCGATCATCCGCCTTTTCGCCACCGAACCAGACCCGCCAGCGGCTGCGGACCTTATGGCGGCGATACCAGTCGCGGATACGATTCTGCATCACTCGGTGGAACAGCGCCCCCCACTCATCTTCCGGCCGCTTTCCATAACCACGGACAAAGGCAAGCATGGCATCCTGCACCAGGTCCAACGCTTCCTCAGGCTGCCCGGTTGCGCTCCGTGCCATGAGAAAAGCCCGACGTTCGACTCCGGCAAGAAATGCATCCAACGCCTGCTGATTCTGTTCCGTTCGGTCCCGCCTCAAAGCAGAGTCTCCACTCCGGCCTCCCCACGCCCACTTCACACTGTGATTATGCACGGACGTGGAAACCGCCACCAGAAGCCGCAGATGCCCTATCCCCATACTCTCTAACGTTTCAGCCTGGAAAGGGTTGACAACCCGCCAAAACAATCAATCCGCGCCGTCAAACAGACTTGCTTATTCACAACTGCCTGTTTCTCTACAGGAATTTTCTCCCACGCGACACATTTCGCAAATAAGAAACAGATAATATTATATAAGTCATTGTTTTATAAGTACTTTACAAAATAGCGCAAATATTGCACAGAATAACAAACCCCCACTATTTCCAAGGCCTGGAGGCAAACCCCCTGATTTCCCCCACAGAGTTATCCACAGATTCTGTGGAAAACCTCGCAACCACAAACTTCACCGCTAAGTCAGTGATTTTACTGACAGAGACACAGTTTTTCATCTCGTTCAAAAACTGATTGGGTTCATCCCCGGTAATTTTCGCAGTAAACGGTTAAACCCGACAGCCTCCTGGCCCAAAGATTTCATGAATTTGCGCCGATAACGCGCAGGATATTGAGTTCACTAAGGAAATATCCGAAGGAGTGGCGTATCAATGATTACGGCCAACTGAAGAACAATTCGCCAGGAGCGAATTATCGCGTAAGGCGCAGGGATGCGCCGAACAAATATTTCTTGTGGGATCAATAAACAAGCGAGATCAAGCATAATTCGTGAAAGATTCGGGCTAATGTTAGAGTCCCGGCATGACGAGTCACCGCTTTCTCCGCGTCGCCCTGCCGGGACCCCTGCGCACCTTGTTCGATTACCTTCCAACAGTGGAGATTGGGACAGATCTCACTCCCGGCATACGCCTCAAAGTGCCCTTTGGCCGAGGCAGCCGTTGCGGCATACTCTGGGATACCCCCTCCCACAGTGAAGTTTCAAGCGACCGTCTGAAAGAGATTGAGACGGTCATCGACCAGGAAGCCCTGCTTCGCGCAGAGGACATCTCCCTGCTGCACTGGAGCGCAGACTACTATCAGCATCCCCTTGGGGACGTGCTTTTCCATGCCTTGCCTGTGAAACTGCGCAAATGTGCACTACCCACCGGCAGCGGCCAAAAAGGATGGCGGCAGACGCAGGCGGGCCGGGCCGTCGAACCCGCCAGCCTGAAGCGCGCCCCGAAACAGCTGCACCTCATGCAGGCCCTGTCGACCACAAGAGAAGGACTCACCGCAAACCACCTGGCACAAAAGTGTGGTGACTGCAGCGCCGTACTGCGAACCTTGCGGCAAAAGGGCTGGATCGAACCCGTTTTGCTTGAGACCCAAGCTGCTGATCATCTGGACAAAGTCACAGCCACCAGCCTCACCCTGACAGAGACACAGAATGCGGTGATCGGGGAGGTCGTTTCCCACTTCGGCGGTTTTGCCCCCTTTCTGCTGGAAGGCGTTACCGGTAGCGGCAAAACCGAAGTCTATCTCTCGCTCATCGAGATGGCCCTGCAGCGGGGCGAGCAGGCCCTAGTGCTGGTACCGGAGATCGGCCTCACCCCACAGCTGATCCGTCGCTTCGAACGGCGACTCGGCGGCAGCGTTTCACTGCTCCATTCGGGCCTCGCGGATGGTGAACGCGAACGCAACTGGCTCTCGGTCCGCGATGGGACGACCAGGGTGTTGGTGGGCACCCGCTCCGCCATATTTACCCCCATGCCGGAATTGGGACTGATCATCGTCGACGAAGAGCACGATATCTCCTTCAAGCAGCAGGAGGGGTTTCGTTACTCTGCCCGGGACCTCGCGGTGGTGCGGGCCAGCCGCGCAGGGTGTCCGGTGCTGCTCGGCTCTGCGACACCTTCCCTTGAAAGTCTGCGCAATGTGGAGCTGCAGCGTTACCGGCACATCGCGCTGCCGGAGCGGGTGGGGGGAGCCAGCCTGCCGAAGATGGACCTGCTGGATATTCGGAATATCAGGCTCGATGGTGGACTCTCCCCTGCGTTGTTGAAAAACATTGGCAAAACCCTGCAACGCGGAGAGCAGGCGATGCTCTTTCTCAACCGACGCGGCTTTGCACCGGTCATCACCTGCCACGCCTGCGGCTGGCTCTCCGACTGCCCCCGCTGCGACGCACGTATGACACTGCACCTCAACGGCAAACTGCTCTGGTGCCACCACTGCGGCCATCAACGACGCCAACCGGCGCACTGCCCGGAATGCGGCAGCCCTGAACTGCGCCCGCTGGGACAAGGCACCGAACGACTCGAAACCGCGCTACAGCAGCACTTTCCCGATACGCCCATCGCCCGCATCGACCGGGATTCCACCCGGCGCAAAGGCAGCCTGGAACAATTGCTGGAAGGGATTCGTGCCGGGCATTTTCCACTGCTCATCGGCACCCAGATGCTGGCCAAGGGTCACCACTTTCCTGACGTCACATTGGTGGGCATTATCGATATCGACCAGGGACTCTTCGGCACCGACTACCGCGCCTCGGAACGTATGGCGCAACTGCTCATGCAGGTGGCGGGCCGGGCCGGCCGGGCCGACAAACCGGGGCGGGTATTGATTCAGACCCGTCACCCGGACCATCCACTACTGCACACCCTGATCAGCCGGGGCTACGGGGCCTTTGCGCAAGAGGCGTTAGCCGAACGGCGCCTGGCAGAACTGCCTCCCTTCAGCTACCAGGTGCTGCTGCGTGCGGAAGCGACAGGAAAAACCGATCCGAACGATTTTCTGGAGATGGCGGCAACTGCCGGGAAACAGATTTCCGGGGCTGACAAGCTGAGTTTCTGGGGGCCCGTTCCTGCACCCATGGAACGACGGGCAGGCAAAGTACGCGCTCATCTGCTGATCCAGGCCAACGACCGCGGCAATCTGCAGCAGTGGCTCAGGCAGTGGATCGCCCAACTGGAGAGACTGCCCAACGCGCGCAAGGTACGCTGGTCGGTGGATGTCGATCCGCAGGAGATGTTCTAGGAACCTGTTAACACTATGGGGATACCCTCGACAGGCCCTGCAGGCCCGATCAAGCGCAGCGGATCGGGCATTCATTAAAATAGTTAGTGTTTATCCGGAAACGCTAAAGCCCATTAATGAGCGGGACAGTGCCATATCAGGACTGAGGAGAAAAACGGTAACCGACACCACGTACCGTCTGCACCAAAATTTCCAACGCAAAAGGTTCCAATGCCTTGCGCAGGCGACGGATATGCACATCGATTGTGCGCTCTTCGATGTAAACATTGGCACCCCAAACCCGGTCGAGCAGCTGTGAGCGGGAGTAGACCCGTTCTCGATGTGTCATAAAGAAATGCAGCAGTCGAAACTCCGTGGGCCCCAGTTCAACGGTTTTATCCCGCACTGACACACGATGACTTACCGGATCGAGACAAAGTTCACTACACTCAACTTTGTCCTCGTTGAATTGCGGAGAGATGCGCCGCAGCACGGAACGGGTCCGCGCCATTAGTTCGCGGGCGGAGAAGGGTTTGGTTACATAGTCTTCGACACCGCTATCTAGGCCCTTGACCTTGTCAGCGTCCTCATCTTTGGCTGTGAGCATAATGATCGGGATCGATGCGGTTTTTTGATCCGACTTCAGGCGTGAGGCCAAATCGATACCGCTCATGCCCGGCAGCATCCAGTCAAGCAGGATCAGATCCGGTGGCGAATGCCGTATCTGTCTTATGGCGCCGCTGGCATCCTCCGCCACCACGGCAAAAAAACCCTCTTGCTCCAGAACGAAACGAAGCATCTCCAGCACGGCGGGTTCATCATCAACAGCTAATATCTTTGGGGCAACCATCTCAGGTTCCAGAAAATGGGTCACTGCCCAATTAAAGCGGGGATTTGTTACACCACGATGACAATCTGACTGAATCCATGAAACCAGACCAGGATTAAGGGCTGCCACCCGCCGACTCCCGCAAAAGGCCAACTGGCGCACAGACCAAATGTGAAAAAGGTCGTATTTTTCACATTTGGGAGGCTTCCTCCGTTGTTTATGGAAGCGGCTCCCTAAATTTTCCGGCAAACCTGGCGTTAAATATGGACATCTACCCAGTTTTTAAAAAGATGTGCAGTCATGTTAAACGCTACTTTCTCCAAAACCATCCTCACCACGCTACTGGTTCTCCTGCTTGCCGCCTGTGGTGGCGGCACTAGCGACGAAGGAACAGATCAAACCGCCGGCAAAACCACTTTTGTCGGCAGCGTGGGCGACGGCCCGGTAGTCAACGCTCAGGTCACCCTGCGCAACGCTGCCGGCCAGGTACTGGCTACCACCAGCTCCGACGCCCAGGCAGATTACCACTTCTCTGTCGATGTTCTGCCTGAAGACTACCCCCTCACAGTCGAAGCAACTGGCGGCACCGACCTGGTTTCCGGAAGCGCACCCGGGTTCAATCTTCGCAGCACCATCCTGGCGCCAGATGAAACCAGGGCAAACATGACGCCCCACTCCAGCCTGATCGTGGCGTTGGCGGAAAAACTACCCGGCGGACTCAGCGCCGCCAACATGCAAACTGCACAGAACACCATCCTCAACCGATTCGCCTTTGGTCTGGACATACAGCAGATCAACGACCCGCTGCACACCGATATTGTGGAGAGCAATGTCGCCCAGATCATCAAGGCATCGGAAGCGATGGGGGAGTGGCTGCGCCGCACCCGCGATGCCATCCTCGATGCAGGCACAAATCTCGATATCGATCAGTTGATTGAGCTTCTGGCTGATGATCTTGTCAACGGCCAACTGGATGGCAGCAATGGCCAACCTCAGATCGCAGACATGGCCAACATCATCTCCGGTGCGGTACTGCTGGAAACCCTGATCAACCACCTTCAAGTCAACGGATTGGCTGTCACCCAGTTCATGGACAACGCCATCGCGACCATTCTGCCCGGCTCCCAGGCAGGCACTGATCACGTGCTGATCACCGGTGACCTGATACAGCAGACCCGCCTTGCGCTGGCAGCAGCAGGCAATTTCGATCCTACAGCAACACTCGACGACATCGACAGCGGTCTTGCTGCCCTCACTGCCGGCAGTGACGTCACCACCGTCCGCAACGGGCTTCCTGCGGACAGCACCACCCGTCTCGACAGCGCAATCCAGAATGGACTGCAGACCATCAATGATGGAGGCGGCGCTACCAACCAGGCGCCAGCGATCTCCGGATCACCTGCCGGTGATGTTACTGAAGGCTCGACCTACAGCTTTACCCCCAACGCATCCGATGCGGATGGTGACGTACTGGTCTTCAGTATCAACGGTAAGCCATCCTGGGCCAGTTTCAGCACTGCGACTGGAAATCTATCCGGCACGCCTGGCACCGGCACGGCAGGCAGCTATGGCAATATCCTCATCAGCGTGACCGACGGCACAGAGAGCGCCTCACTGGCGAGCTTCACTATTGTCGTCAGCAGTAACAGCAATACCAACAGCGCACCAACCATCACCGGTACACCGGCCACCAGTGTTGCCGAAAGAGCAACTTATACGTTTACCCCGAGCGCATTCGATGCGGACGGTGACGCACTGAGCTTCAGCATCACCAACAAACCGAACTGGGCCGGCTTCGACCCCACCACCGGTCAACTGTTCGGCAACCCGGGCTACAATGATGCCGGGCTCTGGGGCGATATCCTTATCAGCGTGACCGACGGCGCGGAGAGTGCCTCACTGGCCGTTTTTTCCATCACCGTCAGCAACACAAACCAGGCACCGGTCATCAGCGGCTCACCGGCGGGCAGCGTCGCCGAGGGTTCGGCCTACAGCTTCACTCCCAGTGCCTCTGACCCGGATGGCGACACCCTGGTCTTCAGCATCACCAACAAGCCGGCTTGGGCCGGTTTTGACACCGCCACCGGACAGCTCTCCGGCACGCCTGGCGCTGGCACGACCGGCAGTTATGGCAACATCCTCATCAGCGTAACCGACGGTGCGGATAGCGCCTCACTGACCAGTTTCACCCTCACGGTCACCAGCACTGCCAACAGCGCACCGAGCATCTCCGGCTCACCCGCCGGCAACGCCACAGAGGGCACAGCCTACAGCTTCACTCCCAGCGCCTCTGACCCGGATGGCGACAACCTGGTCTTCAGCATCACCAACAAGCCGGCCTGGGCCAGCTTCAACACCGCCAGCGGGCAGCTCTCCGGCACACCTGGCGCAGGCACGGAAGGCAGCTATAGCAATATCGGCATCTCTGTCTCAGACGGTGCCGAGAGTGCAACACTGAACGCCTTCCAGATCATCGTCACCGCACCCGCACCGGGCGGGGGTAACAATCTCTATGTCGACCCACTCATCGGCGCATCGAGCTGTAACGACTATGATATCGGCAGCCGTGCCTGCGGTGCAGGTTCCGACACAGCCTATCGCAACCTGAGCGGGGCAGCCGCAGCGGCTGCCGCCGGTGAAACCGTTTTGATTCGCGAGGGCGATTACAATGAGGCGCTGATTCCGCAGAACTCCGGCACGCCCGACAACTACATCACCTATCGCAACTATGAATCAGAGCAGGCGACGATCACCGGCACCAATCTCAGCCCGGCCATCGACATCTCCAATCGCCAATACCTTATTCTGCAGGGATTGCGGGTCCACGATGTCTATCGCTGGATGTACGCCCTCAATGCCCATCACAACATCCTGCAGTACAACAGCTTCCTGCGGGCGAGCCACGGCAGCACCAGCGCCAAGACCGGCCTGTTCTTTCAGGAGTCGACACATAACAAGATACTCAACAACACCATCGAGGACTCCACCCAGGATAACCTTGCCCTGATCAAATCGGATCACAACCTGGTGGAGGGCAACACCTTTGTGCGCGCCAGCCATACGCTCTGGGTGATCAAATGTGGCAACTTCAACGTGATCCGCAATAACTATTTCTATAATGAAATCCAGAAGATCGGCGAGATCTACGACTGCGACAATGTGGGCTTCGATCACGAGTTCACCCTTCACGACGCCACCAAGTACAATCTGGTGGAAGGCAATACCTTTGCCAAAACCAACGCTTACTACAGCACCTCCGGCGGCAATGGCATCCAATACGCGGGTCAAAACGGTATCATTCGCCAGAATGTCTTTTATGCGAACAACTCCGGTCTTGGCATGCAGAACTACAGCCCTGAGGCCCGCTTCACCACCCACAACCGGGTCTACAACAACGTCTTCCACAAAAACCTCTGTGGCGGCATCACCACGATGGACTCTTCAGTGGGAGGCTTTGAGGACAACCTCTTCGCCAACAATATCCTCAACAAAAACACGGACTGCGAAAGGCCCGATGCTCCCTACCAGCACGTCTACCGCAACGACATGTCGGGTTATCAGTTCGACACCAACAACTTCTTCTCCGGCAACGTGGGGGATAATGTAATCGGACACTGGGGCAGCAGCGGCATCTCACTGGTCGATGCGCAGAACACTAAACCGGCTTTCTACGTAAACAACCTGGAGCAGGACCCGCAGTTCGTGGATGAGGTCAACCGAGACTTCACCCTCGAATCCACGAGCCCGATGATTGATGCCGGACGCTTCCTCACCACCGCTGTTGGCAGCGGTAGCGGCACCACCCTGGTGGTCGATGATGCGGGCTACTTCTACGACGGTTTCGGGATCGCCGGTGAGGCCGGGGATGAAATCCAGCTACAGGGCAGCAATGAGACAGCCATTATCGTTGAGATCAACTATGCCAGCCACACCATCACCCTCGACCGTGCATTGAGCTGGAATGCCGGTCAGGGCGTGGCTCTGAAATACAATGGCAGCGCACCGGATATGGGGGCGTTTGAAACACCTTAGCTTAATCGAGTATCTTTGCCCGAACCGCTGCGCTTGATCAGGCCTACGTCCCAAAATGTAGGCCGGTTCAGGCGTAGCGGAATCGGCGCAGACTGATCGTCTCATTCCTGTTATTCTTGTTCGTTTTCCCGAGTCCAAACCGAACGAAGACGATGAAGACCCAGATCCAGTCCCTGGTCACCGGGGCGCTCCAGCAGCTCAGCGATGAAGGGGTTATCCCCGCCGACGCCATCCCCGTTCCCAATATTGATCGCACCCGCGATAGCAAACACGGAGACTTTGCCACCAATGTGGCGATGGTGCTGTCCACGATCGCGCGTTGTAAACCCCGGGATCTGGCGGAGAAACTGGTAGCCGCACTGCCGGATTCCGCTGAGGTGGATCACACTGAAATCGCCGGTCCCGGCTTCATCAACTTCTATCTGGCGCCCGCTGCCTATCACCAACTGATACCCACGATAATGGAGCAGGGTCCCGCATTCGGCCGCAGTGATCTGGGCGCTGGCAAGCGGGTGCAGGTGGAGTTCGTCTCCGCCAACCCCACCGGCCCGCTGCACGTGGGACATGGGCGCGGCGCGGCCTACGGCTCCGCTGTGGCTGACCTGCTGGAGGCGGTGGGTTATGAGGTGCATCGCGAATACTACGTCAATGATGCCGGTCGGCAGATGGATATTCTCGGCACCTCTGTCTGGCTGCGCTACCTGGAGCTGTGTGACGAAACGCTGACCTTCCCGGCCAACGGTTACAAGGGCGACTATGTCTGGGATATCGCCGCCACCCTGCACCGGGATCACGGCGACAGCTATCGGCACAGCGCAGAGGAGATCTTCGACAAAATCCCGGCCGACGAACCAGCGGGCGGCGACAAGGAAAAGCACATCGACGCCCTGATCCGTCGCGCCAAGGAACTGCTCGGCGACAACCGCTACCGTTTCGTCTTCGAGCTTGGTCTCAACACTATTCTGGACGACATCCGTGACGACCTCTCCCTGTTCGGTGTCGACTTCGAGGAGTGGTACTCGGAACGCACCCTGATGGAGAGCGGCGCGGTCAACAAGATGATCGAGCGCCTGCGCAAGTCGGACCACGTCTACGAAGAGGGTGGCGCCCTCTGGTTCCGCTCCACCGCTTTCGGCGACGAGAAGGACAGGGTGGTAGTGCGTGACAACGGCCAGACGACCTATTTCGCCTCCGACATCGCCTACCACATGGACAAGCTGGAACGCGGTTTCGACCGGGTGATCGATATCTGGGGCGCGGACCATCACGGTTATGTACCCCGTGTGAGGGCCGCACTGAATGCCCTGGGCGATGACGACAGCAAACTCGACGTACTGCTGGTGCAGTTCGCTATCCTCTTTCGGGGCGGCGAGAAGGTACCTATGTCAACCCGCTCCGGCTCCTTCGTCACCCTGCGCGAACTGCGCAAAGAGGTGGGGGCCGATGCCGCGCGCTTTTTCTATGTGATGCGCAAGTGCGAGCAGCATCTCGACTTCGATCTGGATCTGGCGAAATCCCAATCCAGCGACAACCCGGTCTACTATGTACAGTACGCCCACGCGCGCATCTGCAGCGTGTTGCGCCAGGCTGCCGACAAGGGAATCGACGTTCAACCCAGTAGTGGCACGAAAAACCTGGAACGTCTCACCGAGACCCACGAACAGGCGCTGCTCGTCACCCTTGCCAAATACCCCGAAGTAGTGGAAGCCGCCGCCACTCATGAAGAGCCGCATCAGCTCACCCACTATGTGCGCGAACTTGCCAACGATTTCCACACCTACTACAACGCGCACAAGTTCCTCATCGAGGACACCGCCCTGCGCGACGCCCGCATGAAACTGATCCTGGCTACCCGCCAGGTGCTGCGTAATGGTCTGCTACTGCTCGGCGTCTCTGCCCCGGAGAGTATGTGACCCATGGTCGACTACAAGCGGCGCGCCGCCCCCAAACGAAAAAACAATAAGCACAGCAGCAACTGCAGCCTCTGGTTTTTTTCCGGTTTCATCGTCGGGGCATTTATCATGGGGCTGGTATGGCTGAAGCTGGGCCAGGATCTCGCCGAGGGGCACATCCCCGGGGTTACGCCGCCAAAACCCACGGCAACGCAACCCAGGCAGGCCGAACCGGAACAGCAAGATGTGCCTAAACCACGCTTTGATTTCTATACCATCCTTCCCGAGATGGAAGTGGTGATACCGGAGGACGAGATCATCGAGAGTGAGGCTCCGGCAAGGCCCGCCACCCCGACCCAACCCGCCAAGAAGCCGGCTGCGATACAGGGGGTCTCCTACATCCTGCAGATGGGCTCGTTCCGTAAACATGCTGACGCCGATCGCATGAAGGCAAGGCTCGCCTTGATCGGCATCGAGGCGAAGATCCAAAAGGTCAGCATCAACAACCGGGACACCTACCACCGGGTTCGCAGTGGCCCCTACAACAGCCGTCAGCGGCTTAATGAGGCACGCAAACTGGCCAAAGAGAACCGCATCAGCACACTGGTGATAAAACTCAAAAAATAGCCCATAATCTTTCCGGGTACACCTTGATCACCGGTACAGATCCGACACAAGAACAAAAACCCTAATGTTTCGGCGCTTTTAGTCGATAAAAGTTGTACCCTTGTTCAACAATCAATGTCTAATCTGAGCTTGCACCATGGAACTTGAAACCTACCGTTTCACTCCCGGCAACGGCTGGGACAGGGAACCTGACCACCACCTCGACTCCCCGAATACCCTCGTGCTTTTTTTCGGGGCGCCCGATTATTCTCTGATCGAAGATGGCGTATCGTGGCTGGAGGCGCACTTCGCCCAAAGCGTCATACTTGGCTGCTCATCCGCCGGCGAGATTTTCGGTGATGAACTCTCCCTCGACTGCCTGGTGGTGGCGGTACTCCGTTTTCGTGAGACCCGCCTCAGGGTTGCCCGCACAAAGCTGGCGCAAACCAGTGATTCATCTCGTGTGGGACATCAAATCTCCTCCGCGCTGTTGGAGAACGATCTACAGGGCATACTGGTATTATCCGAAGGCCTCAGCGTCAACGGCAGCCAGCTGATCGATGGGATAAATAGCGCACTGCCGAAGAACATCACAGTCACCGGCGGTCTGGCTGGGGACGACGACCGGTTTGAGCGAACCTGGGTCTGGCATGACGGGCTTCTCAGCTCCAAACTGATCTGCGCATTGGGCCTGTACGGCTCCAAGATTTCCATCGGGCACGGCTCGAAAGGGGGATGGGATCTGCTGGGCCATGAACGGGAGGTTACCCGCTCAGTCGACAACATACTCTATGAACTGGATGGGCAACCCGCGCTTGACATCTACAAGCGTTATCTTGGCGATCGCGCCTCCGGTCTGCCAGCGACCGGACTGTTGTTTCCACTCTCCATGCGAGACCAGGAGGCCACAGACGACCCCAAGGTGCGCACCATCCTGGCTGTCGATGAGACCGAACAGTCAATCACCTTCGCCGGTGATATTCCACAGGGCAGCTTCGTCCGCCTGATGCGCGCCAATTTCGACCGACTGATCGACGGCGCAGCCTCAGCCGTCGAAGAGATCAACCTCAGCCGTTATCACGCAGGCCCGATCCTCTGCATCGCCATCAGTTGTGTGGGACGCAGGCTGGTACTTGGTGAACGCACCGAAGAGGAGATAGAGGCAACCCTGGAGGGATTGCCCGGAGAGACCCGGCAGATCGGTTTCTACTCCTACGGAGAACTCTCCCCTTTGAGCAGCGGTCGCTGCGATCTACACAATCAGACCATGACCCTGACCCTGATCTGGGAAGATGAATAATGCACCGCCTGTTGTGCCGGCAGCTTAAAAAGATCGGCCTCGACCCTGCCTCAAAATCCCCACCCACCCTGGATCAGTGGCGTGAACTGCTGTCGCACATCGACCGCACCTATGAACAGTCGGACCAGGACCGCTACACCCTTGAGCGCTCCCTGACCATCTCCTCCGACGAGATGCATGAGCTCTACAAGCGTCTCAAAGACTCGACTGAAGCTCGATGGAGGGCCATCGCCAACGCGCTACCGGACCTGCTCTTTCTACAGGATGAGAAGGGTATCTATCATGAGATCTTCTCAGAGGCCAGGGACGATAAACTCTTTCGTCCCGAGAATGAGATCATCAACAAACATCCCAAAGATATTTTCCCTCCACGGATTGCAGACACCTTCATGGCACTGCTGCAGAAAGCGCTGGATACACAGGAGGTCCAGCTCCTCGAATATGAACTGGATGTACCTGCAGGCAGACGCTGGTTCGAGGCTCGCATGACGCCAGCCAAGCTGCGGCTCGACGGAAAAAAAACCGTGATCACCCTGGCCAGGGACATCACCGACAGAAAACAGGCGGAGACCCGCCAACGGCTTGCCTCCACGGTATTCGAGGCCGTCACCGAAGGTATGGTGATCCTCGATCGGGATCACCATATTATTTTCGTCAACCGTGCATTCACCTATATCACCGGTCATTCGGAAGCTGAAGTTGTCGACAATAAACCACACTTTCTGAAAAGCGGCGCAAGCGAGGAAAAGCTTCGTATCATCTGGTCTATCGTCGAAGCCAAGGGCGTTTGGCGCGGGGAGCTACAGAACCGCCGCGCCAATGGTCAGAGCTACCACCTTTGGCTCAGCATCAACGCAGTCAAAGACAGCAATAAGAGAATAACCCACTACGCCCTCGTTCTTAGCGATATCTCGGAACTCAAGCACTCCCAGGAAAAGCTGGAATATATCGCCAACCACGATCCTTTGACTCATCTGCCGAATCGCGCGCTGTTTCACGAACAGCTGGAACAGGCGATACACCGCTCGAAACGAATCAACCGCAGAGGCGCCGTCTTCTTCCTTGATCTGGACCGTTTCAAAAACATCAACGATACATTGGGACACCATGTTGGCGACGACCTGCTCTTCCAGGTTGCCGAGAGACTGCGCCAGGCAGCCCGCGAAGAGGACATGATCGCCCGGATCGGCGGCGATGAGTTCACCCTGGTCATCGAAAATCTGAATCGACCGGAGGATGCCGCCAAAGTCGCAAAAAACCTGTTGAAGACCTTTTCGGCACCCTTCCCGCTAAAAGGGTATGAACTGGAGATCACTGCCAGTATAGGCATCAGCATCTTTCCCGATGATGGCGATGAAATCAGCCAATTGACCAAACAGGCAGATTCCGCCATGTACAGCGCCAAGGAACAGGGTCGAAACACTTTCCGCTTTTTTACCCAAAAGCTGACTGAAACCGCCTTCGAGTTTTTTGATTTGGAGATCAGCCTGCGCAGGGCGCTGGAACTCAATCAGCTCTTTCTGCTCTACCAGCCGCAATACGATCTGATCAGCGGCCAACTTATCGGCGTCGAAGCCCTGATACGCTGGAACCATCCCGGTATGGGGATGGTCTCCCCCAACCGATTCATCCCCATTGCAGAGGTCAGCGGCCTTATCGAACCCATCGGAGAATGGGTGCTGCAAACCGCTGCCACCCAGTCGATCCAGTGGGACATGGCGGGACTTAAGCCCTTTCCCGTCAGCGTGAACCTCTCCCGGCGCCAGCTCAACAACCCCGGGCTGGTCGATATGGTGAGCCGGATTCTCGAAACGACTGGTCTACCGGGTGAACGTCTTGAACTCGAGATCACCGAAAGCGCCCTGCTGGAGACAGAAGAACAGGCCTGCAGCAGCCTGGAAAAACTGCGCGCGCTGGGATGCAGCATCGCCATAGACGACTTCGGGACAGGTTACTCATCACTCGCCAACCTGAAGCTCTTCCCGCTGGACAGACTCAAGATCGACAAATCCTTCGTTCGCGACGTGACCAAAGACCCAAACGACGAAGCGATCATTCGCGCCACCATTGCACTCGGCAACAGCCTGCAACTCAGCGTAATCGCCGAAGGGGTGGAGACCGAGGCCCAACGCGACTTCCTGTTAAAAGAGGGATGCCGGGAGGTACAGGGGTTTCTGTTCAGTCAGCCGGTGGAGGCGAAGAGGATTGAGGAGATGGAAAGAAGGTTAAAGGTTAAAGGTTAAAGGCGAAAGGTGGCCGTGCCACAGGGTAAGCCGAACGCTGTCGCTACTGCCGCAGTATCGTAGGCCGGTTCAAGCGTAGCGGAACCGGCAACCTAAACCGTGCTGCCAAAGCCTGAATGCCCGATCCGCTACGCTTGATCGGGCCTACATGCTAAAACTGGAAAATCGGAGATTTGCCTGAATCTTGCGTCAAGCCTGATGAAACTCTTCAGCCACCAACGGCAGTAACGACAGGGTTCGACCTACCAGATGGCACGGCCACCTTTAACCTTTTGCCTTTAACCTTCTTTCTCAATCCCCCGGACAACCCGCATTGAACTCGACCGGTACAGCCTGAACAGCATCGCCGGACCCGCCCCAACTGTAGACCTCGGTAGTCGCGGGGTCGCATTTATCGCAGCTTGATCCACAGGAGGCGTAGACGCTCTGTTTCTGTACCCGGCCTTTGCGAATCCAGTGTTCGAGCATACCGCGCACCGCATCCGGGTCTGCATCGAAGTGCATGGCGATATCCGCCAGGCTCGCCTGCTTACGCGCCATCAGGTAACGTTTGATGTCTGCAAGAATCATATCTCCACCCCCTGCATCTCCCGTTGCTCTCGCTGTGACCAGAAACGCAATCCAATGACGACCATCACCAGCAGGGTCAACAGACCAACGATCCATGCCATGGCGCTATCCGGATGCCGGGAGTAGGTCGCAGCCTGGTAGAAGATAGTCGACGCCATGAAGGCGACACCGGTGGTCCAGGCAGCCACAAAGGCCGCCCAAGCGCTTCCCGCTTCCCGCTTGATCGCACCGATGGTGGCAACACAGGGGAAATAGAGCAGGATAAAGAGCAGATAGGCGAAGGCACCCGCCTGTCCGTCGAAACGCGCAGCCATGGCGCCGAAGACACCAACATCAACCGCCTGGGCCTCTGCCGCAGCCTCTGCGGAACTGACATCACCTACGTCGAGCGCCAAAGGGTCGCCCACCAGGTCCTTCACCCCCACAAGGTTCTCCGGCACAGTGGCCGCAGCCTCGATCAATGCTTGCCAAAAGTCGAAGGGCGCCTCTTCCGTTACTCCTGCCTCTGCGGCGGCCAACCCGGTATAGATGGAGTTCAGGGTACCGACCACCGCCTCTTTGGCCAATACACCGGTAAAGATACCCACCGTAGCCGGCCAGTTGTCCTCTTTGATACCCATGGGCGCAAACAGGGGTGTCAACACTTTACTGGCCGCACTGAGTACCGATTTCTCTGAGTCTTCGTTACCGAAAGTGCCGTCCGTTCCGATGGAGTTAAGCACATTGATCGCCAACACCATGAGGATAATCACTCGCCCTGCCTCCTTGATGAAGAGCCGGACCCGATCCCAGGTACGCAGGGCGACCCCCTTTGCCGTAGGCAGATGATAGGGGGGAAGTTCCATCATGAAACCAGTACTCTCTCCCGAAAGCAGTGTCCGCTTCATGATCATTCCGGTGAGAATCGCCACCGTGATGCCAATCATGTAGAGTCCAAATACCAGATTCTGGCCATTGGTGGGAAAGAAGGCAGCGGCAAAGAGCGCATAAACAGGCAGTCGCGCCCCACAGGACATGAAAGGGTTCATCAGAATCGTCAGTTTACGCTCACGAACACTCTCCAGGGTACGGGTCGCCAGCACCGCAGGCACATTGCAGCCAAAGCCCACGATCATCGGTACGAACGCCTTGCCCGGCAGGCCTATGGAACGCATGAAGCGATCCATCACGAAGGCGGCCCGGGCCATATAGCCGGTATCCTCCACCACCGAGAGAAAGAGATAGAGTGCGGTGATGATGGGGATGAATGTTGCCACCACCTGAACACCGCCGCCCACCCCATTTGCGAGCATCACCACCATCCAGTCGGGGGAACCGATCTCTGAGAGCAGCAGGCCAAAACCGTCGACAAAGATAGCCCCGGCCACGCCATCGAAAAAGTCGATGAAGGCACCACCGATATTGATGGCAAACATGAACATCAAGTACATCACTGCCAGAAAGACCGGTATGCCGAAGACCCTGTTCAACACAACTTTGTCGATGCGGTCACTGAGGGTCTTGCCAACCTTGCCGCGCTCATGTACCACGGTCTGCGCCAAGGCGTGAGCATGGCCGTACCTGGCATCGGCGATATGGATATCCGCCTCCTCTCCGGCGCGATTCTCGATGGCCTGCCGCCATTCATCCACTTTCGTCTCAAGTGCAACAGTGGCATGGCTCAAGGCGAAGGCATCCTCCTCCAGCATCTTCAACAGCAGCCAGCGGCGTTTGGCCCGCTCCGGCTCCTCCTGCAGTAGCGGTTCCATCTCTATAATCGCCTGCTCCACCACCTCTTCCTGTGCCAAGGCAAAACCGCCGCCGACACAACCGGAGGCAAGATCCTGAATTGCCCCCTTCAGTTTGATGATGCCCTCACCGGTCACCGCGACAATAGGCAGTACGGGACAACCCACTTCACCGCTAAGCTTGTCAAAATCGATATCGATGCCGCGCTTGCGCGCTACATCCATCATATTGACGGCGATCAACAGGGGCACCCCCATCTCCAGCATCTGCACCGTGAGATAGAGGTTACGCTCCAGATTGGCGGCATCGACGATATTGATGATCAGATCCGCATCCCGCGACAACAGATAGTCACGGGTCACCTGCTCGTCCAGGGAGGCGGCATCAAGGGAGTAGATACCAGGCAGGTCGATAACGGTGACATCGTCACCCTCGAGGTCGAAATGGCCCTCTTTCCGATCCACCGTGACACCGGGCCAGTTGCCGGTGCGCTGTCGGATGCCCGTCAGGGTATTGAAGAGTGCTGACTTGCCGCAGTTGGGATTTCCTGCCAGGGCAATCGTCAGGGGTTTGTCGCCCGACGACCGGACAGGCGTCTGCTCGTCGTTTTCACAACAGCCCATGATTACCTTTCGAATCTATGTGTCTAAGTTGTACCATTGTCCAGAGGTGACATCAGCAGCTTCTCGGCTACGCCTCCCCCGAGGGCCACACGTACGCCGCCATTTGCCACCACGACCCCACGACCCCGGTGCTGGAGCACGTCCACTTCCGCACCAACGCGCAGACCCAGGCTCAGCAGGCGCCGCGTCATCTGGCGTCCTCCCCGCACCTCAATAATACGGGCATGTGCGCCTACCGGCAGGGTAGCCAGTGATACGGTTTCGGTGACAGATTCAGATCCCAGACTCATCGCAGACACTATGAAAATACCTAAATAATTATGATTCTCATTTAAACAGATTTATCCCTGCCTAACAAGAGGAAAGAATTACATAATTTAACCATAAACTGATATGACAACAATCAACTTGCCACTCACCACAGGCTATATTGAAGATTTGTAGGGTGCGCCATGCCCACCAAAACAAGCCGGAATCATGGTATGTACGCCAATCATGGTGCGCACAGCGCACCCTACCTCCTGGCCGCATCTGCAATTCTCGCATTGCTAGCGCACTAGCCACATGAGGCGTTTTGCAGACGCACTATATAGGCTTAATCAACAGATCCACCCGATGAGGCTTCAGAAAATGCGCGCCATCCTCTCTCATGTGGGCCATGAACGCACTGCGGATCTGCTCAAATCGCGCCTCATCGATATCCAGCTTGGTATGAGTCACCTTGAGGAAACGCGATTCGAACTCATCCCAGGTATAGGTTCCGGGCACTTCGAAAAAGAGTTCCTGCCGCAGATCGAATGCACCGGATGACACCTCGACCTCGATGGCGTTGAAGGCCATCTGACGCACATTTTTCTCATCATGGATGAGCGACATCAAGGCATTGAACGAACCGGTATAGACCGGCTCTGAAAAGTAGGCCAGCCCTCCTGGCTTCAATACCCGGTGGATCTCCCGCATCGCGGCCGGCATCAGCTCGGCAGGGACATGGTGCAGCGACTTCAGCATCCACACGATATCAATGCTGTTGTCCGCTTCACTGATCGCCTGCGCCCCTTCCATACGAAAATCCACGTTTCGCAAGTTTAGCTGAAGGTTTTTCTCATGCTGTACCCGATCGACCTCCGTGGCGATAAAGCGGGAGGCCGGATAACGCTCCGCCAACTGACGGGTGGTCCAGGCAGCACCACATCCCAGTTCCAGGATATGGGCGTTATCCAGCGGCAGGAGCCGCTCCATCAGCGCCTGTTCTGTAGTGGTTTCATAGGCATTCGCCTTGTGAAGTTGCATGGTTTCGGCTGACAAGAGTCACGGGCTCCGTTAAGGTTTAGGTCTGATTAAATGCGATTTCATTTCGCAGACGTATCATTTTACTACAGATGGAGCAGAGCGGTTCACACTCCCTCTCCGTCTCAACCCTGGGATCTCAATAACTTGCTGTCCGAACAACTGGCAAACTGGATGCACCGCATTCGCATTCACCTCTCCAGACCGGATGCGCTGATACAACTCTCGGGCCTGGGTCTGATCACCGGTTTTCTGGCAGGCGGCGTAATCGTTGCCTTCAGACTGGCGGTGGAGGGCAGCCAGGCCGGACTGTTGCCAGGAGGTCTGCCGGAAAATTACGAGGCGCTGCCGCCATTATTGCGTTTCCTACTACCGGTTTTCGGCAGTCTTTTGTTGGGATTCATTTTTCACAATTGGTCTAAAGGTCTCTATGTTCTCGGCATTGCCCGGGTAATGGAACGACTCGCCTACCACCAGGGCTACCTCTCACTACGCGAATTCATCCTGCAGTTTGTCGGTGCGGCGATCGCCATCATCAGCGGACATTCAGTCGGCCGGGAGGGACCCCACGTCTTTCTTGGCGCAGCCAGCGGCTCACTGCTCGGCCAGCAACTCTCACTCCCCAACAACACTATCCGCACGCTGGTCGGCTGTGGCACGGCAGCAGGTATCGCCGCCTCTTTCGACACCCCACTTGCGGGGGTGATCTTCGCCCTGGAGGTGGTAATGATGGAATACACCCTGGCCAGCTTCATGCCCATCATCCTCGCGGCCGTCAGTGCCAACAGCATCGCCATCTACATTCTCGGTGACGAACGCGCTTTCGATATGTCGGTGCTGACCTTGGGATCGATGCAGGAGCTGCCGATTCTGCTGCTGCTTGGACTCGTCGTAGGTACGGCAGCAGCCGGCTTCAACCAGCTAATCCAGGTTACTTCCACCTACAGCCAGCCCCTGGCCTTCTGGCAGCGCACCCTGCTGGGGGGCATTATCGTCGGTCTTTTGGGGGTCATAGTTCCCCAAGTACTGGGCATAGGATACGACACAGTCAACGACATCCTGCTTGGAGAGATTGCTATTGAACTGCTTATGGTTCTGATTTTTGCCAAGGCGCTCGCCACTTCCGCCAGCATCGGCCTGGGCATACCTGGCGGCATGATCGGACCGGCGCTCTTTATCGGCGCTGCCATCGGCGGTTTTTTTGCACCGCTCGCAGGACTCCTGATCGACGGGGAGGTTTCAGATCCGGGCCTCTACGCGCTGATCGGCATGGGCGCGATGATGGGAGCCAGTCTGCAGGCGCCACTTGCCGCCCTGACCGCCATCGTCGAACTTACCTTCAGTCCGCAAATCGTGATGCCCGGTATGCTGGTGATCGTCGTGGCCAGCCTCACCAGCAGCGAACTCTTCCGCAAACAGTCCCTCTTTATCACCATCCTCAAATCGAGCGGCCTTGATTATCGTACCGACCCGGTGATGCAGTCACTGCGGCGTGTCGGCGTTGCCAGCGTGATGAATAACAACTTCCTGCGCTGTGAGAGGGAGATGGATCACATCTCCGCCAAGCATATAATAAAACTGGCGACTGAGTGGTTGGTTATCAACAAAGAGGATGAACCCGCCATCCTGATGCGGGGCCTCGATCTTGCGCGGTATCTGGAGGAGTCCGAGGAGCAGAATATAGACTTGCTCTCTATTCCGGCACGGCGCTATCAGCTTGCCGGCGTGACGATGCAGGCCAGTCTGCAGGAAGCCCTCGAAAAACTTCAGGAGAGCGGCGCGGAAGCACTCTTCGTGGAGCGGCAAAAACATCGTGGGGCATATCGTATTTTGGGTATCCTGACCCGGGAGCAGATTGACTCGGCCTACCGTTTTTGACCCTGGTCATCTACCCCGCCGATAGTACGGCAAGCCGCTGCAAAAAAGCATATTATACTCGTCTTGTTTGGACACAACGACTAATAGGACAACGATCATGAATGACGTCCAGAACCCTGAAAACATCATCTACAATGACCAGTCTACCCGCCTGGATGAACTACTGCAGGAGCATGATCGTCTAGTATCAGAAAACACGAATTTAAAGAAGAGAAATAAGAAGGCCATCCGCCGCTTCAACCGGGAAGAGCAGCTGAAGCCCTATCAGGCTGAACTGATCAAGATGCAGCAGTATCTTGAGTCCACCGGCACTCGTTTTGTCATTCTGTTCGAGGGAAGAGACGCAGCTGGCAAGGGCGGCACCATTCGTCGTGTTGCCCGCTACATGAACGAGAAACACTACCGTATCGTCGCCCTCGGAAAACCGACTGATGAACAGAAGACCCAATGGTTTTTCCAGAAATACGTGACCCAGTGTCCCCGCGGAGGGGAGGTCGTACTCTTCGACCGCAGCTGGTACAACCGCGCCATCGTTGAACCCATCTTCGGATTCTGTACGCCCGACGAGCACGAGAATTTTATGATCGGCGTAACCGGTTTTGAGAAGGATTTGGTGCGCCAAGGCACTATTCTGGTGAAACTCTACTTTTCCGTTACCAAAGAAGAGCAGGCTCGCCGTTTCGAACGCCGCAAGACCGACTCTCTGCGGCAGTGGAAACTATCCGAGATCGACGTCCAGGCCCAGGATCGATGGGACGAGTTCACAAACCAGAAATATGAGATGTTAAAACGCACCAATACAACCCACTCACCCTGGACCATTATTCGCTCCATCGACAAACACCAGGCCAGGCTCAATGCCATGAAAGTGATCCTGAACGCCGTGCCTTACGAGCGACTGGATCCAACGCTCGACTTCGTACCGAGCCACGACGTCGTCATCTCCGGCTCCCGTGAACTGGAACTGATGGAAGCCCAACGCCTCCAGAGCGGAAAATTCGTGGGGTGAGCCGTGACCGAAGGTCCAGTGGACCTTCGCAGTACTGCGAACGGCCGGACAGGAGGTCCGGACCGGGGGTTAAAAAGAACTCAAATGCTCCGCCAGGGACGGCAGCTCACATCTTCTTTCGAAGCCCACCGTTTGTAGGCCCGATCAAGCGCAGCGGATCGGGCACTCGATGCCGGTTCCGCTACGCTTGAACCGACCTACGGCTTACGATGACCACCGTAATAAGGTTTCAAGCGTCTCAGCCAGCCGCATCCGTTCCCCTCGTCCCGCGAATCAGCTTCAACACCACAATCAGCATTGGGGTTCCATGCATCAGCAGATCAAATATATCGATGGGACGGGAGAGTGTGCCGTCGGCCAGCATCTTGAGTTTTTCCCATAGATGGGGCTCAGGATAGAAGGGGGCCAACGCCAGCAGGACTGCTGGCAATACAATCATTTGTAGTGGAATCTTATCTAACCAGGACATCATTGGCGGTTCTCTTTCAAATACATTCTCGGCAAAGTTTACGGTATCGATCCGCATCTGCGGCACTGAAACAGCAGACGATGATCTTTTCAAAATCATCCACCCACTCTCTCATGGCCGCAAGGGCAATCTCGGCAGCCTGCTGCTTGGGGTAGCCATAGACACCCGTACTGATCGCAGGAAAAGCAATCGAGGCAACATCATGTGCCTTTGCCACAGAAAATGATTCACGGTAGCAGGATGCCAGCAGCGCTGATTCGCCCCTCTCCCCACCCTGCCAGACCGGCCCAACTGTATGGATCACCCACTTGGAAGGCAATCGAAATCCAGGCGTAATACGCGCCTCACCTGCCGGACAACCACCGAGAGGCCGACATGCGGCAAGCAGATCGGGGCCAGCCGCCTTGTGGATTGCACCATCCACGCCCCCGCCGCCCAGCAGGGTTGAGTTTGCCGCATTGACCACGGCAGCCACTTCAAGTCCGGTGATATCTCCCTGTACAATCTGTATCTGGCCCATCGTAATAACCCCCAGGTATGTCGACGTCCACACTCAATTTACTACTGCTTGTTTTGCTGTTGATCTGGTTCTGGCGCGACAGTCTCAAGGTCAGAGAGAAAGCCACTCGCATCAGCCGTGCCGCCTGCAATGCTCAAGGCGTGCAATTTCTCGATCAAACCGTCGCCCGACGCCGAATCGGAGTGAGATGGATACGCGCGGGTTTGAAATTCCGCCGACTCTATGAGTTCGACTATAGCCAGGAGGGAAGCGGCAGGCAGACAGGTTACATCATAATGCTGGGCAACCAGCTTGAGCTACTGCATATCGAGACCGATGAGAGTGACGAGCCGCACTAGCCAATACTGGCTCTAGGAGGTTGTCAGATTTAACACTGTTTGGCTGTTCAATCCGCTCCTGCGGATTAGTCGCTTCGACCGCCACGGATGGCGGAAGTGCGGGTAACGCAGGAGCAGTTACCAGTCAAACGGATAAACCCGACAGCCTCCTAAGGTTATTTCACCACCCGGAGAGCAGGCCGGTTACCTGAACCGGGCGGATCAGGCTCGTCATCAGGGTGTTCAGCAGCGGTTTCCATATCGCCGGGAAACAACATACCCCGGTTGCTCTCCTTGCCGTAAATCCCCAGCACTGCCGCCGGCGGCACATGTACATCCTCCGGGCTACCATTGAAACGGGCGCTGAAACTGATCCATTCATTTCCCAGTTCAAGCCCAACCACTGCGGACGGACTCAGATTCAGCACTATGCGCCCCTCATCCACAAAATTCCGAGGAACCATCACCTGCGGATCATCGGCATTGACCAATAGGTAGGGCGTCTCTCCGTTATCCACCAGCCAATCATAGAGAGCCCGGATCATATAGGGCTTATTCGAAGTCATTGGCAGTAATACTGAACGATGTTAACCGCGCATCTCCCGCTCCGCTTCAGAGAGACACTGGACGAAGGACTCACGCTCGAACAATCTTGCCGCATACTCGTGCAGCCCCTTGGCGGATGGGGGAATCTCAATCCCCAACACCGGCAGACGCCAAAGCAATGGCGCAATAGAGCAGTCGACCAGAGTAAAATCATCGCTCATGAAGAACGGCTTAGCGCCAAACACCGGCGCAGTCGAAATCAGGCTCTCCCGCAACTCCTTGCGCGCCTTAGCCGCATCCTTCTTGCCCGCCATGATGATATCCAACTGGCTATACCAATCGTTATCGACCCGATACATCAGCAGTCGCGAGGTCGATCTGGAGACTGGATCCACCGGTAGCAACGGCGGATGCGGAAATCGTTCATCCAGATACTCCATGATAATTCGCGACTCATAAAGCTTCAGATCCCGATCCACCAGGGTTGGCAATGTGCCATAGGGATTAAGCTCCATCAATGCTTCAGGCATATTGAGTGGGTCGATGTCCTTGACCTCAAACGTGATGTTCTTCTCGGCCAGCACCATCCTTACTCTGTGGCAGTAGGGATTCTGCGGGTCCGAATAGAGGGTCATTACTGAACGCTTGTTAGCAACCGCCGCCATTGATACCTCTCCAAGCTTGACCGGTGAAGCAGCCCATTAGGATCTGAATCAACCGGAAACAAAAAAATAACAAACGAAAAAAGGCGCACAGTATACATCAACTGTACGCCCTGTATTGCTTCAGATAACGACTATCGCCGTATCTAATGAACGTCTTTCCAATACTCTTTCTTGAGCATGTAAGCGATAACGAAGAATATTGCAATAAAGAGCAGCACCCACTTACCCAAACGCTGACGCTCCATCTGAATCGGCTCACCGACATAGCTCAGAAATGCCGTCAGGTCACGGGCAGTGCCATCGTACTCTTCTGGACTCATCGTTCCCGGGGTGATCTGTTCAAAGTGATCGAACACCTGGGCATCGTTACCGGCAGCATCCTTCTCAATATTGAACACGGCCTTCTGAGGGCCCTGCAGCTCCCACAATACATGGGGCATGCCGACGTCCGGAAAAACAATGTTGTTCACACCGAAGGGACGAGAGGGATCCTGATAGAAGCTGCGAAAGTAGGTGTAGAGCCAATCCACGCCGCGCGCCCGGGAGATCACGCTCAGGTCTGGCGGCGCAGTTCCGAACCACTCTTCAGCCCTATCCGCGGACATGGCGATGTTCATGGTGTCACCGATCTTGTCGGTGGTGAACATCAGATTCTCCTTCACCTCCTGCTCGGTCAGACCCAGGTCCTTCGCCATGCGGTTAAAACGCTGATACTTGGCTGAGTGACAGCTCAGGCAGTAGTTCATGAAGATCTTGGCTCCGCGCTGCAGCGAAGCCTGATCGGACATATCGACATCGGCGTGATCCAGATCAGGTCCACCACCAGAAGCCATTCCCAGCGCGGGCACCACGGCCAACAAAAATGCAACAATCAGCTTTTTCATTCGGTCACCCTCTCAGGAACTGGCTTGGTTTTATCCATCGTGCTGTAGATCGGCATCAGCAGGAAGAAAGCGAAGTAGTAAATGGTGCCGATCTGGGCCATCAACTTATACAGGTCGGTCGTCGGCTGGGTACCCAGAAAACCGAGTACGATAAAGTCCACCACGAACAGACCGAGGATCACCTTGTAGAGAGTGCCTTTATAGCGCACCGACTTGACCGGACTGCGATCCAGCCAGGGCAGGAAGAACATCACGAGAATTGAACCAAACATGGCAACAACACCCGGGAAGGCAGAACCCATGATCGAAGGCACCGCACGCAGAATCGCGTAAAACGGGGTGAAGTACCAGACAGGCGCAATGTGGTCTGGTGTCTTCAACGGGTTGGCCGGCTCAAAGTTGGGATGCTCAATGAAGTAGCCCCCCATTTCCGGTGCGTAGAAGACCACCGCCGCGAAAAGAAAGAGGAAGCCCGCAATGCCGGCAATATCCTTCACACTGTAGTAGGGGTGAAAGGGAATGCCGTCAGCCGGTGCTGTATCGCTCCACTTGTTACCTTTGGGACCCTTTTTGATCTCGATGCCGTCGGGGTTGTTGGAACCCACCTTGTGCAGAGCAACGATATGCACGAAGACCAGCGCGGCCAATACGAACGGCAGCAGGAAGTGCAGGGCAAAGAAGCGGTTCAGGGTGGCATCTGAGATGACGTAGTCACCACGGATCCAGACACCCAGATCTGGCCCGATTACCGGCACAGCCGAGAACAGGTTGACGATGACCTGCGCCCCCCAGTAGGACATCTGTCCCCAAGGCAGCAGATAGCCCATGAAGGCTGTGGCCATCATGGCCAGATAGATGATTACACCGATGATCCACAACAACTCACGCGGCTTGCGGTGAGAACCGTACATCAACCCGCGGAACATGTGCAGGTAGATGACCATAAAGAATGCCGATGCGCCGGTGGAGTGCATGTAGCGAATCAGCCAACCCCAGTCCACGTCGCGCATGATGTACTCGACCGAACCGAAGGCCATCTCGGCATCGGGTTTGTAGCTCATCGCCAGCCAGACACCGGTGAAGATCTGCAGCACCAGCATCAGCATCGCCAGTGAACCCATGAAGTACCAGAAGTTGAAGTTCTTCGGGGCGTAGTATTGTGCCAGGTGCTCGTTCCACACCTTGGTCATCGGAAAGCGATCGTCGATCCAGCCGACGAAGTTCTGCATCATGCTCATCAGGAAGCACCTCCATCAGTACCGATCACTATCCTGGTATCGGAAAGATATTGGTAAGGGGGAATCTCTAGATTCGTCGGCGCCGGAACGCCTGCGTAGACGCGACCGGCAAGATCGAATCGGGAACCGTGACAGGGGCAGAAAAACCCGCCCTTCCACCCGGGACCCAGATCGGCAGGGGCCACTTCGGGACGGTAGGTGGGTGAGCAACCCAAGTGGGTGCAGATACCGACCGCCACCAGATATTTCTCCTTGATGGAGCGGACGGGGTTCTTGCAGTAATCGGGCTGCTGACCAATGTCGTCAGAGGCGGGATCCTGCAACTCAGCATCCAGAGTCGGCAGATCCTTCAGGTTCTGCTCGGTGCGGAACACGATCCAGACCGGCTTGCCGCGCCATTTGACGCGCATCAACTGCCCCGGCTCCAGTTTGCCGATGCTGGCCTCGACCGGCGCACCTGCCGCCTTGGCTTTTTCACTGGGGGCCCAGGCCGCCAGAAAAGGGTACACAACGAATCCGGCGCCAACCGCGCCGACCGCACTGGTGGCTAGCGTTAGAGTACGCCGCCTTTTTAAATCAACGCCATCTGCGCTCATACTTTCAGACTCCCCGATTTTCTGGACGGACCGACACAAAAATCACCCTGTGCAGGACCCAGGCCGTTCAGGACATTAGAATATACTAAAAAACCCCAAAATTGACCGCGCATTCTCCCCCAAGCCTATCAACAGGTCAAGACTGGGGGGGCTTTTTCTACTCATTTTTGCCCCAGATCAAAAGCAAGCATCTCTATGCAGGATTATCGACATCAAAAAATTGATAATCCAGTGAAAACCTTTCTGCCAGGTGCTCAGCCAATGCCTGTACGCCATAGCGCTCTGTGGCATGATGTCCAGCAGCAAAATAGTGTATGCCCCGCTCTCTGGCGACATGCACCGTGGCTTCCGATATTTCACCTGAGATATAGGCATCGAGATTAAGATCTGCCGCCTCTTCGATGAAACCCTGAGCACCTCCGGTACACCAACCCACGCTTTGAATTGCACCACCACCAGAGTCGATATGCAGCGGAATCCGGGCCAGCACCTCCTGCAAGCGCCGCTGTAACTCTACCGTCTGTAGCGGCGTCTCCAGGTCACAACGCCATAGCAGTCCATTCCCCGCTTCAGTCACCCTTGGATTTGCAAAGCCCAACCGCTCCGCCAACTGACGATTGTTACCCCACACCGGATGCGCATCCAGCGGCAGATGATAAACCAGCAGGTTGACCCCGCCTTTGATCAGGGCGCTGATTCGACGCCCCTTCATTCCCCTGAGCGCCGCAGCCTCACCTTTCCAGAAAAAACCATGATGCACCAACAACGCATCCGCCCCCCAGTCGACGGCTGCATCGATCAGGGACTGGTTCGCCGTAACACCCACCATCAAACGCTTCACCTCTGATACCGCCTCCACCTGCAATCCATTGGGACAGTAGTCATCGAAGCCGTCAGCATTCAGGCAGTCATTGCAGTAAGTTTCAAGCGAGTGGATGTTGATCATTATTACCCCGTCCTGACAGTGGAACTTATGACATGTTAGGTTACCCTCACTATGCGAATCGGAAAACTCCTCTCATTTCTGCTCACCTCGGTAACTGCCGGGATTGCGGCCGCAATCGTCATTCTCTTCCTGGTACCGGGACTGCTGCACGATAACAAGCCGCCAGAACCAGCACTCAACAGATCAGACGGTGGAGAACAGATCACCAGACAACCTGGACCTTTCTCGTACGCAGACGCAGTCTCCGTTGCCGCGCCCTCCGTAGTCAATATATTTACGGCCACGATTACCACTGAACGTCAGACATTGCGCTTCAGGGATCCGATACTGCAACACCTGTTTGGCGACTCTCTCCCGGAAAAGATCCGGCAGCGGCGCGATACCAGTCTGGGTTCAGGCGTCATCATTACAGAGGACGGCTATCTGCTGACCAATCATCATGTCGTCGACGGCGCCGATGAGATAAAGGTCGTACTCGCCAATGGCCACAGCGTCAATGTCATACTAATCGGTAGTGATGAAGAGTCGGATGTGGCGGTATTGAAGATAGACGATGAACCCAACCTGCCGGCGATACCCATCGGCAACTCTGATACACAAAGGGTGGGCGACGTGGTGCTCGCCATCGGCAACCCCTTTGGCGTCGGTCAGACAGTCACCATGGGAATCGTCAGCGCCACCGGCCGCACCCATCTTGGTATCAACACTTTTGAAAATTTCATCCAGACGGATGCGGCCATCAATCCCGGCAACTCAGGTGGCGCCCTGATCAACGCCCACGGCGAGCTGATCGGCATCAATACCGCTATCTTCTCCAAGACCGGCGGCTCTCATGGCATAGGTTTCGCCATCCCCTTCGATCTGGCTGAAGGCATCATGCGCCAGCTGATCGCAAGCGGCAAGGTAGTGCGCGGCTGGCTGGGCATACAGGGACAGGATGTGACTGAAAAGCTGGCGGAGGCGTTTGGCCTGCATGCCGTAGAAGGCATTCTGATCACAGGCGTACTCGAGGATGGCCCTGGGAGCTTGGCCGGCATGCGTCCCGGCGACGTTATCACCAAGGTCAACGAGGTCAGGCCCCACAACTCTCATGAATTGATGCAGCTTATCGCCAATGAGCCACCGGGATCGGTTTTGAAGGTCAGCGGTTGGAGAGGTAATGCCGAATTTGCGGTCGACGTGATATCCCAGAAGCGCCCACCCTCCACTCGCTGAGATAACGGACAAAACCCGGCTGTGGATTGAGACTGAATCGCGAAAACTCGTACGACGGCAGCGGTAAAACCGGATCATCAACCGCTACTGATCGATTCCAGGGCATCCGGGTAGGTAGTGCTGAAGATCCCCTGCCCGTTTACCCAGTCGAGATACTCCTTCAGAGCCCGTTCCGAGCTGGCGGTAAAGTTCTTACTGTGACCAATGGCCACCAGCGGCAGCGGTGCCGGCTCCCCGGCAAAACGCTCACACCACTGACGGGTGATCTCAATCAGCTGCGGCGCCGGCAGCGTGGAGAAATCGAGCATCACCGTCCCGAGTTGCCGCAACCGGCTGAGCCGGCCTAACAACCGGGCGGCGGCCCCACCCGGCCCACGGTAGGAACCCTGGCAGCCCTCTGCCAATCCGGCCTTGCGCAAGGCCTTAAGATGATCCATGCGGGCCACCCGGCCCGTGAGAATGGGGAACTCCCACACGCCACGGGTGACCGGAACAGTGCGATCCTGATCCGCATTCCAGAAAGGCAGATCGGGGGCATCACGGAAATCGCTCCACTCCCCGGCAGTGGCGTTACGCAGCCCCGGAGCCACGGTGGAGTCGATGAGAAAACCCTGATCCGAGAGGGCCGCCAGCACCGGCGCCGACGGCTGGATGCACCACCCCCCGGCGCGAAAGGCGATACAGTGGTAGTCGAGACGCTGCTGCCGACCCAACTCCTCCAGCCATACCTTGCCTTGTTCCAACAGACCTGCCACCTCCTGGAAGGGGAGATCACCAATGCGCCAGCGCGAAAGATCGAGCTGCCAACTCCCCGCTGGATCGAGTTTTGCGCCCCACCATTGGGGATGCAGGTGGAGTTGCAGGTCGTGACCTCTGGCCAGAGCCTCTGCCAGCTGCAGTCTCACCGCATCACTTTGGGCCTGACAGGCAGGCTCCCGCTCCATGGCTGCAAACTCCAGCGCCTCCACAAACAGGGTCAGCGGCACATCACGGGATTCGGCAATGGCGAGGATACGTTCCGTCGACTCCAGCACGCAAGGACGGGGCTGCCCGGAACCGTCGCCGAAGACCTCGTAGTCAACTGTAAGTATCAACTGCGCCGGTTGATTCACGGAAATACCTGGATTGATCCGCAGACGGGATCAGACTACCAGGTGAACTCGCAGCTGAAGCGTTCACCCGGCTCCGCCTGAAGGGTACCCACCAGAACGTCGATGGGCTGCCGACTGCCCAAGCTCTCGGAATACCAACCCAGATGGGGCTGCTCCTCACCCCGGTGAATTTGCCACTGCAAGGCGGGATCGCCTTGAATCTTCAGCGTCTCCCCCACTCCCTGCATTCGAGCTAGAAACTGCTGGGGAGCATCCCCTGCCTGCAACGTCACATCGGGATGGAAGTGGAAAAAGAGCCGCACCCCTGTGACGGCATCGGCATGGATCTCGTCCTCAACCCGCAACTGCCGCTGCTCCGCCGCCAGGGTCACCCGGCGCTGGTGGCGCACACTCTGGTCGGCGTATCCGGTAACACTGCCCGCCACACTCATGCGGCTGAAAGAGTCTGTCATCTCCAGCCCTTCCAGGTGCTGCCGGGAATGCTGCAGCCAGAGAAAGGCGCCGCCGATCTGGGACTGGTCGTGGCCGTTGATCTCCACCGTATTGTGGGCGGCGGTGCTGCGAAAGTAGTCCCGCCAGTCAGGCTGGGTGTGGTAGCAGTAGGTCCCGGGATCCACCAGCCACCAGCGGCCATCGAGGGCCAGCAGCAGACTGTTGGCGTCGGCGTGGCCATGAGCCGCGATGGAGGGATAGCCCAGGGGTCCGGCGTCAAAAATCACGTGGGCACCATTGCCCTTCAACACCGCGTAACCACCGTCGGAGAAGAGCAGACCACCCGGCGCTTCATGATCTTCCGGTGCCTGGACACTGCCACCATTATCACTGCCCGCCATCAGGGCGTACCAGAAGGCCTTTTGCGGGAGCTTGTTGCCACTGCATCCCTGGCCGGTCACCGTGCGAATGGCACAGCAGACGTCTCGATAGGGGTCTGTCGGATCCTGCGGCTCAAAACGCACCACCACGCCGTCATCAGAGTCGCCTATCTGTGGCACAGTCCCACCCACCGGGCGCAAGGCACTGATAAAGCGCTCCATCGCCACCACCCGGGCACAGAAGGTGTCGCTGAAGGGGTTGCCGTAACGCTCCCCTACCAACTGGTTGAGGAAGAGGTACTCCATCACCCAGAGGTGATAGTAGTTGGCCTGCTCCCGGTTGACCCCGTCCTCGAAGACCTGTTTCACCGCCTCGGTTTCAAGTTCCTGCTTTGCCTGTGCAGCCCAGGCCTCACCTTCATCGCCCAGGTCGAAGACGTTGCAGCCGACCCAGAGACCGGTCAATTCGCCGATCAGATGGTTGTTGGCGGAAGAGTGACGGGAGAGGTAGTGCCGAATAAAGTGGGCGTGCTGGTAGATAGTCAGCCCCAGCGCGGCGGGATTCTTCGACCGTCCGAAGAGCCCCTTTTCATCGCGCAGACACAACAGGCTGTGGACGAAGGCCCAGGCCACCAGGCGCAGGGCCACCTCCAGGGTGCTGCACCAGTGTACGCCGAGACCGAATGGATTCTGCTCGATCCAGCTGTCGATCTGGCCCACCGCCAGATCGGCATAACGGGCATCCCCGGTGACAACATAAGCCACTGCGAGAGGCACCAGGTGAGGATGGCGGGCCACCTCCCAGAGGGTTTTGCAGTTGCCCACCCGGTCGTTGTCCCGGTAATCGATCCCCTTGCCGTAGATCAGCGGCGCGACAATGCCGGACTCAGGATCCCGATGCCAGTTGAAATCCTCCAGCACGTTGACCTTGTGGTGGCCGAAGATGTCGACCTCGCCGCTAAGCAGCGTCTCGTAACCACCGAGTTGATCACTATAGGCGCTCTGCCACTGTGAAAAAATCGTTTGTGGATCCCCCTGAAACAGGGACTCGCGACCGCTTACCGGCTGCTTGGGATGCGGCTGCCAGCCGCCGTCGATGCGTCGGCGCTCCAACTTTCCCTGGATCACCCGGCCGACCCGGAAGAGGATCTCCGCCGGGCCCATCGCCTTGATACGGTTGATCTTCCAGGCCAGTGAGCTCATGCGGACATCCCGTATTCGCGGTGCCATATCTCAAGGTTGAGCAGCGCCCAGAGCAGTTTTTCGTGGTTCTGCACACCATTGACGTGGTCGTTGACGTAGCGCTCCAATACCGGCCGGTTGAAGTAGGCTGCGGTACGGGAGTCGGCACTCAGAATATGGTCGCAGAGGTAATCCCTCATCGGACCCTGAAACCACTCGTTCACCGGCACCCGGAACCCCACCTTGGGCCGTTCCAGAATCGACTCCGGCAGGATCTGTTTCATGCCCTCCCGCAGCATCCACTTGGTACTACCGTTGCGGATGCGGCAGTCGTCCGGCAGGGAGGAGATATAGGCGGCAAGATTGTGGTCCATGAAAGGCATACGCGCCTCCAGGGAGGCAGCCATCGTCATGCGGTCGCCACGCTCCAGCAGGTTGTCCGGCAGCCAGCTGGTCTGGTCGAAATAGAGGATCCGGCGCAGATTGCTGTTGTCGGCAGCCACGTCGTAGGGCGGCCCTTCGAAACCCTTGTAACCGTCGACGCGGAAGGCAGCCAGGGCCTCCCTGTCGCGCCAGTTGAGCGCGCCGAACCAGCGCGGCATGCGCTCCTCCCATTGTTTCAGGCTCAGGTTGGCCACGGCGGTCTTAACCCGGCGAAACTTGTAGGGCAATGCGTTGACCAGACTGTTGATCGGCCCCTGCAGCAAGTCAGGCACATATCGGTAATATTCCGCGTAACGATCGAAACCGTGCTTGGGATAACCCCCCAGAAACTCGTCAGCGCCCTCGCCTGTGAGCACCATCTTCACCGTCTTGCGCGCCTCCAGCGACAGCAGGTAGATGGGGATATCAGAGGGCTCGGCTACCGGCGCATCACGAAAGCGCACCAGCTTGGGCAACTCATCCATCAGGTGGGCCTGGGAGACAGTCAGTTCATGGTGGTCGGTATTGAACTGATCGGCAATGCTCTTGGCATAACCCAATTCACTGTAGGTAGACTCCTGAAAACCCACGGAGAAGGTTTTGATCGGCTCGTTGCTGTGCCGGCTCATCAGCCCCACGATTGCGGATGAGTCGATGCCGCCGGAGAGAAAGGCGCCAAAGGGCACGTCCGCCACCATGCGGCTCTCCACTGCCTGATCCAGTTCCCGCATGAAACCGGCCACCGGGTCTGCCACTGAGACAGTGGAGCGGCTGGGGTCGCGATCCGGGGGCGTGTAGTAGCGGCGCACCGCAAATTCACCGTTTTTCCACACTGCGCATGAGCCAGGCGGCAGCTTTTCGATCCCCTGAAAAAGGGTACGGGGCCAAGGCACATAGCGGTAGGCCAGATAGTCCCAGACTGCGCTCCGATCAACCTCCCGGGCAACCCGCTCATGCACCAGCAGGTTCTTGATCTCGGAGCCGAAAATAAACTCGTCACCCCTGCGCCAGAAGTAGAAGGGCTTCTTGCCGAAGCGATCCCGGGCGATAAAGAGCTGCTGGCGTTCCTCATCCCAGATGGCAAAGGCGAACATGCCCTCCAGCTTGTCGACGCAGTCCTCGCCCCACTCGTCATAGGCGGCGAGCAGAGACTCGGTATCAGAGGTGGTGTGGAAAACGTAACCCTTGGACTCCAGCTCCCCTCGTAGCTCCCGGTAGTTGTAGATCTCGCCGTTGAAGACCACCTGGGTGGTAGCGCGGTGATTGGCCATCGGCTGATGTCCGCCACCGAGGTCAATGATGGAGAGGCGGCGGTGGGCCAGCCCGACGCTGTAGCGCCCGTCTCCGCTGTCGGTGGCGTAATACCCCTCATCGTCAGGACCGCGATAGACGATCTGATCCGCCATCTGCTTCAGCAGGGCCTGGGGGGATTCGATGGGATTATTAAGGATGAAGCCGGCAATACCGCACATAGTTATTTTACTTTCTCGACAGGTGCATCCGTACAAAGCGGATTTGCAGATACGACCCGGTGCAAATCACGCCGCGAACGCGTCGGATTATACATAGAAGGCTCTGGGGTGTCCCTCTGGGAACTGGGTAAACAGGTGGCAGGAGAAAGGAGAAAGGAGAAAGGAGAAAGGAGAAACAAGTATGTATCCGGTGCTACCGGATGCAAGCTCTCTTTGCTAACTGAAAGTGCGTAGGCCCGATCAAGCGTAGCGGATCGGGCATTCGGGCTTTGATGAACGATTGAGGTTGCCGGTTCCGCTACGCTTGAACCGGCCTACAAAACTACAGAATGGCTCCCTCCCCGCGGGGAGGGAAAATCAAAACGATCCTGATACCTGTAACCTGTCACCTTCTTTATCTAGAAACTGGTAGCCCAACCCACCTCTATCTCCCACTGACTCATCCAGATCTCACCGGTCTGGGGACCTGTCATCGGGTTCGTGCCGCCCACACTCTCTTCCGGTGCATACATGAAAGAGACATTGATCTCGCTCTCGCTCTCCAGTCTCCAGCCAAAACCAGCAGTGTAGTGCTGTCGAACCACGGCTGGCGCCAGGATGTTGAAGAGCGCCTGTTGGTTCTCGAAAGGCTTGGAAGCCTGGCTGAAACCGGCCCGGAGTGTCAGATCCTGACTGTAGAGCCACTGCAGGCCAAATTTGTAGACGTTCATGTCATCCCAGCCGAATCCGTAACCCTCATCCGACCCCATCAGCGGCGGAACGGGACCGACCGAGGAGTTGCCGATCGCGTTGACGCCGGAGAAGAGAATGCGCTGAAAATCGAAGGAGAAGGTCCAGTCCGGTAAAAATATATAGGAGAAACCCAGATCAAAATTGGCGGGAATATCAAAGTTGCCCTGATCCGCAAACAGTCCTTTGTATTTGTCGAAATCGCTCATCCACAACTTGGTCTGATAGGAGGCGCCGATCTTCAACTGTTCGTCGAATTGCCACAGCCAGCCCACACGCAACCCGCCGCCGTATGAGACATCGGTGCCATTATCGGTAACGCTGTCAGGCGATTCAGACATCAGTTTAAAGGGCTCCAGCCCGGTCGCCGAGAACGACTGAATCGAAATGATCGGTGTAATACCGATCGAGTGCTGCTCATTCAGCAAACGCGAATAACTGATGCCGATAAACATCTGCTTCAGATCGATGCCGGTGGGACTCGATGCATCGAACTGGGGATCACCCGTCGGATTGAAACGTGCAAATACCGCTCTGTCGTACTCGGTATTCATACCACCATTGCCACCGATGGCAATGCCGATGGAGCTGACCTCATCCAACATATAGTTGGCTGCGAAATGGGGAATAAGAAAGAGATCGTTTTCACTTTCAACCTTGCCCGGCTCAATAGGCGACATTCCCGGCGGGAGGTTGGCGTCAGCGGTATAACCCCGTTTGGGGGCAAACAGTGAGGCACCCACTTCGATGCGGTTACCGACCACCGCCAGGGAGGCCGGATTGCTCGCCGCGCACATGGCGCCAAAAGCCATTGCGACACAGGCACCGGCCATCGATTTCGATTTTGGCCCATAACCGTGGGTCCAGTAACCGTTGGTCGCTTCAACAGGTACTGAGAGAGAAACACTTACCAATAGAGCAAGCGATAGGACATATTTTTTCATTTGAGGCTCCTCCAAACTACGGACTTCAGGAGTTATTCTTTTTTGGCCGGCTGGGATGCCGATTCGGGTAATCCCTTAGCCGCCCAAGGGAAACTACTTCAGCCTAAGGAAGCTTCAAATGATATACGTCAAAGTAAAGCGGATATCGCAGAAAGAAAGGCCGAGTTTTCACCCGGCGTCCCCACGGTGACCCGTAGGCAGTCCTCCAATAGCGGGTGGGCGCCATGCAGATTCTTAACCAACACGCTTCTCCCCTTCAGGTCCTCAAACAGGGAGAGCGCCCTGCCCTGTGGGACACGCAGCAGGATAAAGTTGGCGTCGGATGGATAGGGGGTCACGCCCTCTATCCCTTCGAGTTCGGCAAACAGTTCCCCGCGCGCCTCACGAACGGCACAGGTCTGCTCATCGAACACCGGCTGGTGGGCCAAGGCAAATTCAGCACTGACCTGGGTCAGCACATTGATGTTGTAGGGCAGACGAGTCTTTTCCACCTCTCCTAACCAGTCTGCCGGACCCGCCAGCAATCCCAGTCGCAGACCTGCCAACCCCATCTTGGAGACGGTGCGCATTACCAGAAGATTGTCGAACTCGCCCAGGCGAGCCATGAAACTCTCATCGGTAAAAGGCGCGTAGGCCTCATCGATCACCACCAGACCGGGGGCCGCCTCGATAACATCCTGGATGGCGTTTTTGGCAAACAGGTTGCCGGTAGGATTGTTCGGATAGGCAAGAAAGATCAGCGCCGGCTGCTCTTTTTCGATAACCGCCAGCAGGGTTTCCAGATCGAGACTGAAGTCATCCCCGTTGAGCGGCACCCCCGCATAACGCATTCCACAGAAGGTAGCGATCATGCGGTACATGACAAATCCGGGATCCACCGACAACACTGTCCGGCCGGGGGCCGCAACACTCATCGCCAGCATCTGGATCAGCTCATCGGAACCGTTACCGAGGATGATATCCGCGTCCTCGGGAACCGACATCGAAACCCGCAGCCGCGCCTTCAAGTCGGCGGCCTGAGGGTCGGGGTATCGGTTTACATCCACCCCCGCCAGCAGGTCGAGCCACTCCCGGCGCAACTCATCCGGCCAGGTGTAGGGATTCTCCATGGCATCGAGCTTGATCATGTCACCGGGGTCCGGCACATGATAGGCGGAGAGCGCGCGGATCTCGGAGCGCACCCACTGGTTCAGTTTTTCGTTCTCACTCATCGCTTACTCTGTCGGGATGTTCAGCTAAACTGCCAGCCACACCGTCTATGATTCAGTCCCGCAACAGCCGCCCTCCTGCTGAACCGGCGGACAGGGCACGCTGCCGTAAGAGCAGAAGACACAGCAATCCCCCGGCTTTGGCCGCAGCAGTTCACCACAACCGGCGCATTCGTAATACCACTGACAGGCATCTGTCGGCATCTCCTCTTCGGCCAGATGCCCGCACTTGGGACAGGTAATCACCGATCGGGTGACCACCGATACCATCATTTTTTCCCGCGATACTCTGCGGAGCGCGCATGGGCCGTTAGGCCCTCGCCACGAGCCAGCACCGAGGCGGTCTCCGCCATGGTCACCGCCCCTGCGGCCGAGGCAAAAATCAGGCTGGAGCGCTTCTGAAAATCATACACACCCAAGGGCGAGGAGAAGCGAGCGGTGCGGGAGGTGGGCAGCACATGGTTGGGACCGGCACAGTAGTCACCCATCGCCTCGGCGGTATAGCGTCCCAGGAAGATCGCCCCGGCATGGCGGATCCGCTTTGCCATCGCTTGCGGATCCTCCACCGACAACTCTAGATGTTCTGGTGCGATGAAGTTCGCCACCTCCACCGCCTCATCCATATCACGAGTCTGAACCAGCGCACCACGCACCCGCAGCGCTGTGGCGATGATCTCCCGGCGCTCCATGGTGGGCAACAGTTTGTCGATGCTCGCGGCCACTTGGGCGATATAGTCGGCATCCGGGCAGACCAGGATCGACTGTGCATCCTCATCGTGTTCCGCCTGGGAGAAGAGATCCATGGCGATCCAGTCAGGATCGGTCTTGCCGTCGCAGACCACCAGGATTTCAGAAGGTCCAGCCACCATATCGATGCCGACCTGGCCGAATACCGCCCGCTTGGCGGTAGCAACATAGATGTTGCCTGGGCCGACAATCTTGTCCACCGGCGGCACCGATCCGGTACCGTAGGCCAATGCAGCCACCGCCTGGGCGCCGCCAACGGCGAAGACCCTGTCCACACCGGAGACGTGGGCTGCCGCCAACACCAGTTCATTCAGCTCGCCACCCGGCGTAGGCACCACCATGATCAGCTCCGGCACACCGGCCACCTTGGCGGGTATGGCATTCATCAACACTGAGGAGGGGTAAGCCGCCTTGCCGCCGGGCACGTAGAGCCCGACCCGCTCCAGCGGGGTCACCTGTTGCCCCAACAGTGTGCCGTCAGCTTCGGTATAGGACCAGGATTCCATCTTCTGATGTTCGGCGTAGGCACGCACCCGGCCCGCTGCAACCTGCAGTGCCTGCTGCTGCACTTGGGGAATCCGCTGCCAGGCCTGCGCCAGCCGTTCCAGCGGGATCTCCAGATCCGCCGGGCTCTCAGCCTGCCAGCGGTCGAAGCGATTGGTAAAATCGACCAGTGCCGCATCACCACGCCCACGAATCTCGTCGATGATATTATTGACAGTGTCGTTCACCGACTTGTCGGATACCGACTCCCAGGCCAGCAGGGCATCCAACTGCGACTGAAAACCATCGTCAGCAGTGTTCAGTATGCGAATGTCGCTCATGGATTTGATCCCAATATAATTTTGGAGGTCGTTGAAGTACGCTGCATCACCCCTGATTCTGCGCTACAACCTCAGCCATCGCCTCTTTCAGCGCCATCATCGTGGCGTGTTTCATCTTCCAGGCAGCCTTGTTGATGATCAAACGGGAACTGATATCGGCGATATGTTTCAGTGGCACCAGCCCATTGGCCTTGAGGGTGTTGCCGCTCTCAACCAGATCGACGATCAGATCCGCCAACCCGACGATGGGCGCAAGCTCCATGGAGCCGTAGAGTTTGATAATCTCCACCTGCTGCCCCAGTGAGGCGTAGTAGCGCTGGGCGCTCTTCACATATTTGGTGGCGACTCGCAGACGTCCCGGCCTGCCGGCCACTGCGTCCTTGAAACCGGCGGTCATCATACGGCAGCAGGCGATCTTCAGGTCGAGGGGTTCATAGAGTCCCTCACCACCATGCTCCAGCAGGACATCCTTGCCGGCCACTCCCAGATCCGCCGCCCCGTACTGGACGTAAGTCGGCACGTCGGTGGCGCGGATAATCACCAGTTTCACCTGTTCATGATTGGTGTCCAGGATCAGCTTGCGACTGGTCTCCGGATCGTCCAGCGGCTCAATACCGGCATATGCCAGCAAGGGCAGGCTCTGTTTGAAGATACGCCCCTTGGAGAGTGCGATAGTGACAGGTACGTCAAATTTCATGCTTTTCATTTTCGTTTCCTGACACCATCAACTGGGTATACGCCGGATCTCGCCACCCAGTCCGGAGAGTTTCTCTTCAATATTCTGGTAACCACGATCGATATGGTAGATACGATCCACCAGCGTCTCACCATCCGCCACCAGTGCAGCCAGCACCAGACTGGCGGAAGCACGCAGGTCTGTAGCCATCACCGGCGCGCCGGTCAGGCGTTCCACCCCGGTACAGATGGCCGTATTGCCTTCAACGCGAATCCTGGCACCCATGCGCTGCAGCTCCTGCACATGCATGAAGCGATTCTCGAAAACGGTCTCGGTGACGGTTCCCACCCCTTCGGCCACAGAATTCAGTGCGGTGAACTGGGCCTGCATATCGGTGGGGAACGCGGGATAGGGTGCGGTATGCACATCCACCGCCTTGGGCCGCCGGCCTTGCATATCCAGCGTCATCCAGTCCTTGCCAACCTCGATATCAGCACCCGCCTCGCGCAGCTTCTGAGTCACTGCATCCAGCAGATCGGGGCAGGTGTCCCGCACCTTTACCCGTCCACCGGTCATCGCAGCCGCCACCAGGTAGGTACCGGTTTCAATGCGATCCGGCAGCACATCGTAATGGGTGCCGATGAGCTTCTCCACACCCTCAATGGTGATGGTGGAGGTGCCGGCACCGCTCACCTTGGCGCCCATCTTGTTCAGACAGTTCGCCAGATCCACCACTTCAGGCTCCCGCGCGGCATTCTCGATCAACGAGGTGCCATCGGCCAGGGTCGCCGCCATCATCAGGTTCTCTGTGCCGGTCACGGAAACCATGTCCATGACGATACTCGCACCATGCAGGCGTTTCGCCCGGGCGCGGATATAACCCCCTTCGACATCGATGTCGGCACCCATGGCCCGCAGGCCGTCGATATGCAGATTTACCGGACGGGATCCAATGGCGCAGCCTCCCGGCAGAGAGACATCGGCCTGACCAAAGCGACTGAGCATGGGTCCCAGCACCAGGATCGATGCGCGCATGGTCTTAACCAGCTCATAAGGCGCATAGAACTCCTTGATGGTGCTCGTGTCGACCTCGATACTCATCCTCTCATCCACCACCAGGGTGATGCCCATACCGCCCAGCAGTTCCATTGTGGTGGTGATATCGTGCAGATGCGGTACATTGCCGACGCTCATCGGCCCATTGGCCAGCAGCGTCGCCGCCAGAATGGGCAGCGCCGCGTTCTTGGCCCCTGCGATACGGACTTCACCGCTCAGGGGACCTCCACCATTGATGATCAGTTTATCCATCGACTCTGTTCCCGGATCTGTCGGCTGTGTGGAAAAACCGTGCATGATAACGAAAATCGGGGCAAAACGGGAGAATGGAGCGATCCTCAGCCAAAACCAGATCCATCTCCACTCCAAACGCCCCGGGGCAGTACCAGTGCCGTGGCACGGTCAGATCGACTCAAGCAGTTGCAGAAAACGGTTTTTCTCCTGTTCATCCCAGATGGGCAGCCCCTTGATCGCCGACAGCAGCCCATCCAGTTCACCTCTGAATCGCCCGATATTCTGCTCCTCAACAAAATAGAGGGGCTGCTTTTCATTTCCGCCAATATTTACCCCAGTACTGAGTGACTTGAAGTGGTTAAGACGCTTCGAACGTTTCAAGTGTTTTAGGGTGCGCAGCCCATTCTGCGTGCTGGGGTAGACAAACACCCCCTTCACCTTCAATCGGGCCAGGAGAAAAAGGACGAACGCCACCAGATCGCCCATTACCTTGCCGGAATTCCGATGATCTTCATCACTCCGCTTTCCACCTTTCGGCGGCACCGCGATACCAATGATGTATAGATAGACGTTGCCCCGGTCAATCGACCTCCAGCCCAACGCATCCCGGGTCAGGATTTCTTCATGGGAGATCTTGTTGTCGAGAAAACTGTGGTAGGTCTCCTCCGTCACCGGCACCACCCCCCAATATCCTATCGGCGTCCCGGTGAAATCGAAAACGACCTTCATTGCATAGGCATTCAGACGCTGGCAGGCCCAATAGGTCCTGTCGGGGACAATCACCTTACCGCTGAAAGAGGCGCGCCTTAACGCCAGAACCACTTTCATGTCACTCTTGGACGTGGCCATTCTTGAACTGTAACTGTCATTGAAACAGTCCGGCACCGCAAGCCCTGTCTGAGCTTGTGTCGTTTCCAGTTCTACATAGCCCCGGTTCTTCTTATTCCGCCAGTCGACAGATTTATTTATTGACCAAAATATCAGGCTCAGCGCCAATGCGATCAGACCTAAAATGATTTCGACCCGTTCAGCGAGCTCCCACATTCAATTTCCCTTCCCTTTCAAATTTATCAGTCCCGCCGCAAGCGGTCTGAAATAGCCATAGGTGTGTAAAATCGCAGCACGATGTAATAGGTCGACACCAGGAAAGTAAACAGGGTGCTGAGCTGAATCAGATATGAAGCCTCTGCCCCGATCTCCCCCAGATCATAGGCCAGAACCGCGACCAGCAGGGAGAATTCACTGAGTTGCCCCAGGCGGAAGCCCACTTCTCGACTACGCTCTTTATCCTCTCCGGCATGATAGAGCAGACGACGAAAGACCCAGGGCTTGATCAACAGCAACAGCCCCGCCAACAGTAGTGCAGGTACCACCACTGCAGGCAACATCTCCAGATTGAAACCGGCCCCAAGAGAGAAAAAGAAGAGAATCAGAAAAAAATCCCGGAGCGGTTTCAGGCTTTCAGCAATATAGATCGCTATTGGACTGGTCGCCAGCGAGATGCCGGCAATAAAGGCACCGATCTCATGGGACAGCCCGAGCACACCTGCCAGTTCAGCCATGGCCAGACACCAGCCTATCGCCATGAGGAAGATATACTCCTTGATCTTGCTGAAACGCCGAATCAGGGGTATGAGCATAAACCGGGCAACCAGCCAGCCACCGCCAACCATCAACGGCAGGGCCAGCAAAAGCAGGACGATGTGCAGCGCCCGGTTCATCTCACTGCTGCCGCCCTGCAACATCAGCAGCATGGCTATCGCCAACAGATCCTGCAACAACAGGATGCTGACGATGATCTCGCCGGTACGTTGATGATGCAGCACCGTGGTCGGCAGCAACTTCAGACCGATAATGGTGCTGGAGAAGGTCACGGCCCCGCCGATCACGAGACACTCGATCGGGTCGAAACCGAATAAAAAGGCCAGAAGCGCACCGATGAATGCAAAAATGAGGGAACTGAAGAGCGTCACCAGCGTGGTCTTGCGCACCATGCCCAGCAGCTCTTTCGGCTGCAGGTCCAGGCCAAGCAGAAACAGCAGGAAGATGATGCCGATATGGGCTATCTCCTTCACTGTCTCAGGGTCGTCGATAAGGTGCAGCCCCCAGGGACCGAACAGCGCGCCCAGTACGATATATGAAATCAGCAGCGCCTGACGCACAAGAAGAGCGGCAGTGGCCAGCACCGCTGCGCCGGAAAAGATCAGAAAGAGGGTGAGAAATATCGGGGACTGGTCCACGTCAGTCGATACGTTTTCAAGGCGTCTTGGTGGTCACCGTCAGCAGCAGATCTTCCAGATTACACAGTCCTGCAATAGCAATCAGCGCCTGCGGCATGCCGGAGACCTCCAGGCTCGCTCCATGATCCTGCGCACGCTTCATCCACTCCAGCAATAGCGCCAGACCTGCGCTATCGGTACGTTTGGTATGTGAAAGATCAATGGAGATCCCCTGAGAGGGGTTGAACAACTTCTGCGACTGGGCAAGCAGACTCCGCGCAGTGGAAAAGGTCAAATCCCCCTCCACCCGAAAGTGAAAAGCGCCCTCACGAAAAATAGTCGCCTCGCTCACAGATCCCGTCCTATTCAAAACCCTTCTCTTCCGCCTTGCTGAAAAGAAACTGACCAATAATCTCCTCCAGCACCAGGGCGGACTGGGTCATGGTGATCTCGCTGCCGTCCGCCAACATCTCTTCGCTGCCGCCGGGGTCGAGTCCGATATATTGCTCACCCAATAAACCAGAAGTATAGATCTTGGCAAAAGTATCGTCAGGAATTTGATCGTATTGGGATTCAATGCGCAGGGTCACCAACGCTTCGTAACTGCTCTGGTCATAAAGAATTTCCACCACCCGGCCAAGACGAACCCCCGCCATCGCCACCGGCGAACGCACCTTCAGGCCGCCGATATTGTCGAAACGCGCGGTGACTTCGTAACCCTCACCCGTGGTGAAGGCACTCAGATTGCTCACCTGCATGGCCAGAAAAAAGAGCGCAACCAGCCCCGCCGCCATAAAGGCGCCGACGGCGATCTCGACCTGTCTAATCTTCATCATTCACTCTCCAAACATCATCGCCGTTAAAACAAAATCGAGTACCAGCACCGCCAGTGCCGAATGGACCACAGTGCGGGTAGTGGCCCGGCTCACACCTTCCGAGGTCGGTACCGAATCGTAACCCTGAAACAGGGCAATCCAGGTGCAGACCAGGCCGAACACCAGGCTCTTGATCACCCCGTTGATCACATCCTCATTCCAGTCGATCTTGGCCTGCATCTGACTCCAGAAGGCACCGTCATCCACACCCAGCAGTCCCACCCCGACAAAATAGCCCCCCAGGGCACCGATGGCACTGAACAGGGCCGCCAACACAGGCATGGAGATCAGACCGGCGACGAAGCGCGGCGTGAGGATACGGCGCACCGGGTCGACCGCCATCATCTCCAGCCCGGAGAGTTGCTCAGTGGCCTTCATCAGACCGATCTCGGCGGTCAGTGCGGAACCGGCCCGCCCGGCAAACAGCAACGCGGTCACCACCGGCCCAAGTTCCCGCACCAGTGAGGCCGCCACCATCACCCCGAGACTGTCTTCGGCTGCGAACTGGGAGAGTACATAATAACCCTGCAGAGCCAACACCATGCCCACAAACAGGCCTGAAACGGTAACGATAACAATAGTGCGTACGCCGACAGAGTAGGTCTGTGTGACCAGCAACCCTGGCCGCGGCAGCAGGCTGGTGATACCCGAAACAATCTGCAGGAACAGCAGATGAGCACGTCCGAAGCGCTCCAGCGCCACCATGCCGTGACGGCCAAATCGGGCCAACGCGTCCAGCATCAAGGCTTCCTCCCGGATCCCAACAGCTCCTCCACCAGAGGCGGAGCTTCATAATGGAACCTCATGGGTCCGTCCGGCAACCCCCGCATGAACTGGCGCACCTGATCGGATGTGGATATCGACAGTTGATCCGGCGTGCCCTGTTCCACCACCTTGCCCCCGGAGATCACATAGATCAGGTCGGCGATGGCCGACGTCTCCTCCACATCATGGGAGACCAGGACACTGGTGATCTGCACTGCATCGTTGAGACGCCGGATCAGCTTTGCCAGCACCCCCATGGAGATCGGATCCTGACCGGTGAATGGCTCGTCATACATCACCATCATCGGGTCCAGCGCAATGGCCCGCGCCAGCGCCACCCGCCGCGCCATGCCGCCGGAGAGTTGCGCCGGCATCAGGTCGTGGGCGCCCCGCAGTCCCCACGGCTTCGAGTTTCATCAGCACCAGGACGCGGATCATCGACTCCGGCAGATCAGTATGCTCCCGCAGGGGATAGGCGACATTCTCAAAGACATCGATATCGGTGAGCAGAGCGCCACTCTGAAACAGCATGCCCATGCGCATTCGCAGGCGGAAAAGATCCCGCCGGGAGAGACGGTGCACGTCGATGCCATCCACCTCGATGGAGCCGGCATCGGGCCGCAATTGGCCCCCGATCAGTTTCAGCAGCGTGGTTTTGCCCGTGCCGCTCGGCCCCATAATCGCCGTTACCCTGCCACGGGGAATATCGATATCGATGCCATCGAAGATCACCCGACTGCCATGGGCGAAATGGAGCCCGCGTATTTTGACGATCGGCGATTCAGCGCTGCCGGAGTGGCCTGACATTTCCAAATACAATCCCTTCGTGAATGAGAGTCGCCATTGTGTCGGTGGGCTGTGGTGGGGTCAAGCAAGACCCAACAGTTGTGCCAGCTGACGCAGATCGTTCAGCACCGCCATATCCATCCGCTCACCCTCGATGAACAGCAGCACATCGGCACCCTCTGGCGCCTGCTCTGCCAACGACTCGAGCAACACCCGCTGGGCGCGAAGATCACCCAGGCTTTCTGCCGTCAGGCAGTAGGCAGGAGACACCTTTTCGGAAAGCGGCTGCCCCTTCGTTGCCAGTGTAAACCGGGGAATCCCCCCCGTCCGGGTTGTCTCCTCAACTGAATCGACAACAACGCCGCCGAGATTATCCCCCAACAGATTAGCAACATCGACGGGGTCACAGTCTCCGCCTCCACCCTCCAATGCAAGATAGAAGCGAAACTCCTCCCCCACATCATCAATCCAACTCTCCACCTGAGCCTCGTCCGCCTTGCACCAGAGCGCCTGTGGCACCAGCACGCCTGGCACCTCATTGGCATAGTAGGTAAGCCGCCAATCCTCCGGCAGGTCATCAGGATAAAAACTGCCTTGCCAGGCGGGATGATCCCAACCCACAGCGAGAATATGAAAAACGGGACGGTTATCGGGCATAATCGAAGTCGATACAGTCAGAGCTCAGAAGATGGCGGACATTCTACCTTTCAAACGCCCCAAACTCAGCGAGAAACATAAAGGCAGGGGATTGTGCCGGGAGGGTTTCCACAAATGGGAAGTGCAAAACGAACAGTCATTCGACGTGAAACGGGGACGATTGGTCACCCGCTATCGTTGCAAACGGTGTGGGGCGACCAAGATCAAGGCGCTGTAGGGCTTTTTCTGTTTCGGTACAGCAGCCCGTTAGCCCGAATGCCCGATCCGCTACGCTTGATCGGGCCTACGTTCTCAGTTAATTGTAGGCCGGTTCAAGCGTAGCGGAACCGGCAATCTCAATTTTATGTGGCGTCAGTCAGCGGATCCTCAACCGCTCCACCACCTCTCCCTCAATCAGGTGGCGTTGCAGGATCTCATCGAGATCCTCGCTATCGATATAGGTGTACCAGACCGCCTCCGGATAGACCACGATCACCGGCCCTTTGTCGCACCGGTCCAGACAGCCTGCCGTATTGATGCGAACACCGCCGGGACCGGCCAGACCCAGCGCCTTGACCTTCGTCTTCAGATACCCCCGCATCTTTGCCGCGCCAAACCTCGCACAACAGTTACGACCATCATCCCGCTGGTTGGTGCAGAAAAAAAGATGGTGGCGATAGTAGGACATGTCTGCCTGCCGCTGTGATTACAATCCGATTAACCGGTATTATAGTGCCTGCCCTAACCCTGATTACCATATCTCAGCAATCCGTGACCCCAGAACAACTCCTGAAAGAAGCTGACCGCTGCGTCAAGTGTGGGCTCTGTCTGCCTCACTGCCCTACTTACCGCGAGTTGGCGAATGAAGCGGACTCACCCCGGGGCCGAATCGCGCTGATTCAGGCACTGGCCCGTGGTGAACTGTCACCGACACCCACTCTGCGGCTGCATCTGTCACGCTGTCTCAACTGCCGCGCCTGCGAAACCGCCTGTCCCTCAGGAGTCTCCTATGGCGAACTGATAGACGCCGCCCACGCCATGCTGCAGCAGTCAGCGGGTATCAAAAGGCCACTACGCCGGGCACTCCTGAACCTGCTCAGTGAACGCAAACTTTTCGGCCAAATCACCCGCCTGCTGCCGCTGCTGTCCCGTAGCGGAGTGTTGCGTCTGATCAAAAAGACGCCGTCAAAGCCTCTCAGACAACTGGCAGATCTGGCATCGGTAATGCCGGCTTACCAACCCCCTCCTTCCGGCCTCACCCCAGCCACCACGGCAGGCGGTGGCAGTGTGCAACTTTTTATCGGTTGCATATCCAGCCAGGTGGACCGCCCGGTGATTGATGCGGCCATCCGCCTGCTTACCCACATGGGTTTTGCGGTGAACATACCCAAACAACAGGTCTGCTGCGGCGCCCTGCATCGGCACAACGGTTTCCCACAAGCGGCCGACCGGCTAAGCGAGTTAAATAGTGGCGTGTTTGTCTCACCGAAACCCGCGGCCCTCATCACCCTCGCCGAGGCCTGTCACAAGGAGCTGCTGGAGCAGACCCGGCCCACACCACGCCTGCAGACGATTTCAGCGTTTCTGCTCAACACACCCTGGCCGGAGACATTTCATTTCACCCCGCTGAAGGCAAGGGTAGCGGTACACCGCCCATGCTCGGCATCAGAGGACTCTCCCTTGACATTGCTGCAGCGGATTCCCGGCCTCATCCCCTTCCTGCTGCCGGAAAACGCCATCTGCTGCGGCGGCGCAGGCAGTTATCCGCTGACCCAACCTGCACTCGCCCAGTCACTTGGCGAGACCAAGATCGCACTGCTGAGAGAGACAAAGGCCGACATACTGGTCACCAGCAGCACCGGCTGCACCCTGCAGTTCCGCACCCAGATCAAGCGTGCCGGACTCGATATCGAGGTACTGCACCCCGTTGAACTGCTGACACGACAGCTGGACTTGAACAGTCAGTCAGACAGGCTTATCTTTCCCCTATGAGACAGAGAAACTACAGCCCGGCTGACAATCTGCTGATCGGCATCGATCAGGCCCTGCGCACCCTATTTGGACGCCCCCAGGTCACCGAACGCCGCAACCCCGCACAGACCATCCCTGAGTCGGAGATGAGTGACCGGGAGCGGGACGAAACCGCCCGTCTGATGCGCATCAACCATACCGGCGAGGTCTGCGCCCAGGCGCTCTATCAGGGACAGGCGTTGACCGCGAAGCTGCCGGATGTGCGGGAGAGCATGGAGCGCGCAGCCCAGGAGGAGAACGACCACCTCGCCTGGTGCGAAAGACGTTTACAGGAACTGGACAACCGCAAGAGCCTGCTCAACCCGCTCTGGTTTGCCGGATCGTTCGTCATGGGCGCTGCCGCAGGATTGGCGGGGGACAAATGGAGTCTAGGCTTCGTTGCGGAGACAGAACATCAGGTCGAAGCCCACCTGAACAACCATCTGAACCGCCTGCCACCCCAGGACGAAAAGAGCCGCGCCATCCTGGAACAGATGAAAGAGGATGAGATCCACCACGCCACCGTCGCCCTCGAAGCGGGTGGTGCCGAACTACCGGAAGCCGTCAAACAGGCGATGAAATTCACCTCAAAGCTGATGACGAAATCGGTTTGGTATTTATAAGGGAAGGTAAAAGGAGAAAGGTTAAAGGATTAGCCAGCCTGAGCTTTGCCCGGAAACAGTCCATTGCCGACAGGTATGTAGGCCCGATCAAGCGCAGCGGATCGGGCATTCAAGTTTAGCAGAACACATGAAACTGCCGGTTCCACCATGCATGATCCAACCGGAAAATCTCCCACAACAGTTACGACGAAGCCTGGCCTATCAGCTGGCACTGCCTCCTTTCTCCTTTAGCCTTTAACCTGTCTCCTGCCCCAAAACCGCCCCTGACACCTCTTCCCAAACCGTTTCCCCAAAGACGCGCTTTACCACCAGCGGCAGACTGACGGCACCATGCGCCAACAGCCGACTGTGAAACGCCTTGAGCGACAACTCAGGCTCCTGACGCAGCACAACTTCCCTTGTCTGCTCTATCAATGCGACACCGATCAACGCCATGAAGGCATCTGTCGGCCGCCGGGAGAGATGGATCAGCCGAGACTCGGCCAAACCGGGGGCGGGATGATCGAGCAGGGATTGCAGTCGGTCCAGTGCCTGATGGCTGTCCAGACGCCCCATGTGAAATTCGAGATCCACCAACGCCTGTTCCGCCAGCGCGAGGCGACGGCGAGCCAGCAGCACCATATCCTCGCGGGTAAAAAAACCCCGCGCCTCCAGCAGCCAGCTGATGTAGTGCGCCCAACCACGCTTGAATGCGGCGGATGGGTTGATCTGCCGCACCAGGCTATGGGCCTGCACACCCCCGGCCCAAGCCAGGTAATGGCGCCCGGTCCAGCCACTATAAAGACAGCGCAGGCGTATAGCCGAAAGGGTTTCCCCACCCTTCAATTGCCGCGTTTCGTCCGGGATCAGCAGGATTCCCCCTCTCTCGCTGCGCAGATAACTACCGCAGTCGGGGCGGCTGAAACAACCATCGGTAACCCGAAACTCCAGTGGCTGTGACGGCAACTCAAGCAGATCCTGCGCTTCAACAAAGGCCTTGAACCTGTCACTCTCTTCGCGGTAAGCCTGACACCTGGCATCCCCGGAGAGGTCAGCTTCGGAAACATACTGTTCGTCCAGCGCCTCCCGGTCTATCCCCAACTCGTCGAGATGGCGCAGATAGCGCGCCTGCTGCTGTCGCGCCAGTGCCAACGCCTGCTCTCCCGTCAGGGATAACTGGTGCCGATGGGTCAGCAACCGGTCCACCTGTTCAGGGCCGCAATCGGAACCCCCCGCAGCCTCGGGAGCCAGGTCGTTGATCAGAAACTGACAAAAATCTTCTATCACCTCTGCCGCACTCGAACCGAGCTCCTGCAATCGCCCCTGTTCAGCGCAGCATTGATGGGCCTGCGGCAGTTCACCATGGAGCCGATGCAGCCAGGGAAGACCCGCTTCTGACATCTCCAATGCCTCAGCCAGCCAGAGGGTCGAGACCAGTTCCGGCAGTTCCGCAAGCTGGGTACGCGCATCCCGCAGATAGTTGCCGGTACGTTCCAGTATCCCTTGCAGCGCTTCACAAAGGGAGGCAGGCTGGCGCACCATCAACTCCTGCAGGGAGCGCAACGGCAGGTATCGAGCCGGGTCGCGGTGACGCCAGTCCTGCTCCAGCAGCATGCGGTGTTCTATCATTGCAGCCCCGAAGATCAATTGAAGATCGAGCTGCCGATCCGGATCAAGCGCCTCGAACCGCAACTCTTCCAGTCCCAGCAGAAGATTGCTCAACCAGGAGGAGAGCGCCCCGACATCGTCGTCACCATCGGCAGCCAACAGCCCTTCATAGCCAGGCACACCGGCAAAGATCGCCGCCACGGGATGGTAGCGAAACCAAACCTTGTAGAATTCGGAGATGAGCGCATCAAAGTTCGCAGTCTCAGGCATCACGAATCTCATAGTCGTGGGTAATCTCCGCCATCTGCCCAAGCATGATGGAAGCGGAACAGTATTTCTCAGCACTCAGGGAGATTGCGCGGGAGACATGCTTTTCGCTCAACCCCTTGCCGGTGACGATAAAATGGGCATGAATGCGGGAAAACACCTTCGGCTCGGATTCGGCGCGTTCCGCCTCGAGCTCCACCACGCAATCGGTCACCTGCTGGCGGGATTTACGCAGGATACTGAGGACATCGAATTCGGTACACCCCCCCATGCCCAGCAGCAGCATCTCCATTGGCCGCACTCCCAGATTGCGTCCACCATGCTCCGGCGGACCATCCATCACTACCGCATGACCACTGCCCGATTCACCCAGCATGGTGGCGTCCTGCACCCATTTAACCCGTGCCTTCATCACAACTCCGAAAAAAATATTACATTTCGACAATAAATTTACAGTTCAGTCACCTATTAACCTCGACGAACCGAAATTTCATTCATATGATATTCAATGAATCATTTCAGAATTTAAGTGTCCCTATCATCGATATTGAACGGTACACCAGCTATCCTTCAACAACAAACAGGACTTGCTAAACTTGCTTTGGCGCCTATGCTGCCACTAAGCTATTGAAACATTAACCAGGACGTCGAGCAGAAAGATCATGTCGATCATACAACCACCACCTCAGGACCCGGAATACCTTCAGCGATTCCTCTCCTTTTGTCATCGCCGGCGTTATCCAAAAAACACCGAGATTATCCATATTGGCGACCCCGCCGATGTGCTCTACTATCTGATCGAAGGGTCGGTTGCCGTCTATATCGAAGACGACGACGGTAAGGAGATCATCCTCACCTATCTCAATAAAGGTGAATTCATCGGCGAGATGGGACTCTTTATTCCCGCACCCAAGCGCAGCGTCATGGTACGCACCCGCACCCCTTGTCAGATTGCCGAGATCAGTTACAAACGTCTGGAACAGCTGTTCGATGGCGACCTGCACGACTACACCAAAGAGATTCTCTACGCCATGGGCGCCCAGCTCTCCGAGCGGCTGATACAGACCAGCGCAAAAGTTGGACATCTGGCGTTTCTCGACGTCACTGGCCGCATCGCCCGTACCCTGCTGGACCTCTGCAGAGAACCTGATGCCATGACCCATCCGGACGGCATGCAGATCCGCATCACCCGCCAGGAGATCGGACGCATCGTCGGTTGTTCACGAGAGATGGCAGGAAGGGTGTTGAAAAACCTGGAAGAGCAAGAACTTGTCAGCGTCAAGGGGAAGACGATAGTGGTGTTTGGGACGAGATAGGAACAGGCTAAAGGCTGGCAAATCGTAGATTTGCCTGAACCTTGGGTCAAGTCCAAAGAATCCCTTCAGCACCAATAGCAACTGCGATAGAGTTCGACCTATCCATTGGCACGGCCTCCTTTCGCCTTTAACCTTTTGCCTTTCGCCTAAAAAAAAGTTCTGCCAACTTCTCCCCCGGATTTTCGGCCCGCATAAACGCTTCCCCCACCAGAAACGCATCCACGCCGTTTGAACGCATCAGGGCCACGTCGTCTCGGGTGTGAATCCCGCTTTCGGTCACCAGGATGCGATCATCAGGAATTCGTTCCAACATGCGCAGGCTGGTGTCCAGGCTCACCTCAAAGGTGCGCAGGTTGCGGTTGTTGATGCCGATCAGTCGGTTTTCCACCTTCAGCGCCCGCTCCAGTTCCGGCTCATCGTGTACCTCGATCAGCACATCCATTCCCAACTCATGGGCCAGCTCATTGAGTGCCCGCATCTGCCCATCTTCCAGACAGGCCACGATCAGCAGGATGCAGTCGGCCCCCATAACGCGGGCCTCATAGACCTGATAGGGATCGATGAAAAAGTCCTTGCGGATGACCGGCAGGACACAGGCAGAACGCGCCTGTTTCAGATACTCATCACTGCCCTGAAAGAAATCGATATCGGTGAGCACTGAAAGACAGGCCGCCCCGCCCTTGGCATAACTCCGGGCGATCTCCGCCGGGTGAAAGTCCTCACGCAACAACCCTTTGCTGGGAGAGGCGCGTTTGATCTCGGCAATGACGCCTGCCCCGCCTGTTGCAATCCTCGTGGCAATAGCGTCTGCAAAACCCCGGCAGGGTTCGGCCGCATCAAGTTTCGACCTCAAGGTCTGCAGGGACATCCGGGCAGAACACTCCGCAATCTCTTCCTGCTTACGCAGGATTATCTTCTTCAGAATATCGGGGGTATCGCTCATTGTGCTTCTGTTTTCGGTTCATTCACCAGTGGGGGCTCAGTCGAAACTCTGGGTCAGGATCACCAGCCTGTCCAGACGGCTGCGGGCTTCGCCACTGGCAATCGCCTGGTCCGCCCTGTTGATACCATCCATCAGTGTGTCGGCCAGCCCCGCAGTATAGATGGCCGCGCCGGCATTGAGTTGCACAATATCCCGGGCCGGACCCGGCCGGTCTTCCAGCACACCTCGAATCACATCGAGACTCTGCGCTGCGTCCTCCACAGTGATTTCACTGATCGCCGTGCGGCTGATGCCGAACTCCTCCGGCTGAATGGTGTAGCGGCGGATCTGACCACCTTTCAATTCAGCCACATCGGTGGCGTCACCAATGCTGATCTCGTCCAGACCGTCGCGGGAGTGAACGACCATGACGTGGTGACTGCCCAGCTTCTGCAGGACTTCCGCCAGGGGCTGCAACAGTTCTTCACTGAAGACCCCCAACAGTTGATTCGGCACACCGGCAGGATTGGTCAGGGGTCCCAACACATTGAAAACAGTCCGCACCCCCATCTCCTTGCGCGGGCCGATGGCGTGTTTCATCGCGCTGTGATGACCGGGCGCAAACATGAAACCCACGCCCACCTCCCGCACGCACTGCTCGACCTGTTCCGGGTTCAGATCCAGACGAATACCGGCAGCCTCGAGCGCATCGGCACTGCCAGACTTGCTGGAGACCGACCGGTTGCCATGCTTGGCGACATGGCAACCCGCCGCCGCCGCCACGAACATGCTGGCGGTGGATACGTTGAAGGTCCCGGATGAGTCTCCACCTGTACCGACGATATCCACGGTATTCGGCAGATCGCCGACTGAGACACCGCTGGCGAGCTCACGCATGACAGAAGCGGCGGAGGCAATCTCCGTCACCGTCTCTCCTTTCATGCGCAGACCGATAAGAAAACCGCCGATCTGCGCCGGCGTGGCGCCACCTGTCATGATGGTGCGCATGACACCGGTCATCTCACCTGAGTCGAGATCCTGACGAGCCAGGACTTTGTTGATGGCCTGCTGCATCTCCATTGGTACTCCCCCTTAACTGATATTCACGATCATTTAGCGCCTGCTCTCCAGATCAGCCACATACGCCAACGCCGCCCTGACCAAGAACAGGGTCAAAGGCGCCATCATCACTGCCCCCACCACCAACATGACGAGCGCAAAGTGCTCAAACTGCCAGGCGGCTGGCACCAAGCGGATCGCGTCGATGTATTCAGCCAGCCCCAGCCCGAAAAGAAGGCTGCCGATTGCGTTGACAATCAGCAGATGGAGCGGCGGTCTGATGCGATTTTTGTGCATCCCAAGGCTATCTACCCTCGATAAAATTCCGCAGCATATCGTGACCATGCTGAGTCAGTATCGACTCGGGGTGAAACTGCACGCCCTGTACGTCCAGTGTCTTGTGGCGCACACCCATGATCTCATCCAGCTCTCCCGCTTTTTCGGTCCAGGCTGTAATCTCGAGGCAGTCAGGAAGCGTGGACCGTTCGATCACCAGCGAATGGTAGCGGGTCGCCTCAAAGGGATTCTCCAACCCACTGAAGACACCACTATCCGCATGATGGATGGGGGAGGTTTTGCCGTGCATCACCTCGCGGGCGTGAACGACCCTGCCGCCAAAGGCCTGGCCGATCGACTGATGTCCGAGACAGACGCCCAGCAGCGGGATGCGACCGGCGAAGGTCTTGATCGCCTCCACCGAGATACCCGCTTCGGCAGGGGTGCAAGGGCCGGGGGAGATGACGATATGATCGGGCATCAACGCCTCGATCTCATCAATGCTGATCTCGTCGTTGCGATGGACCCGCACATCGGCGCCCAGCTCTCCCAGATACTGCACCAGGTTATAGGTGAAGGAGTCGTAATTATCTATCATCAGCAGCATGATTAGACCTCCCCCTCTTCAGCACAAGCGTGACGGTCCAGCCCCGCTTCCGCCAGGGCCACCGCACGAAATACCGCCCGTCCCTTGTTCATGGTCTCTTTCCACTCCAGTTCAGGAATGGAGTCCGCCACAATACCGGCGCCCGCCTGAATATGCAGCGTCTTATTCTTGATCACCGCTGTACGGATGGCGATGGCGGTATCCATATTACCGTTCCAACTCAGATAACCCACCGCGCCCGAATAGATCCCCCGCTTCACCGGCTCCAGTTCGTCGATGATCTCCATCGCCCGAATCTTCGGCGCACCGCTCACGGTGCCCGCCGGGAAGGTTGCCCGCAACACGTCAATAGCGGTCATACCGTCCTTCAGATCGCCGGTGACGTTGGAGACGATATGCATAACGTGGGAGTAACGCTCGACGATCATCCTGTCGGTCAGCTCCACGCTGCCAACCTTGGCGACGCGGCCGGTATCGTTGCGTCCCAGGTCGATCAGCATCAGATGCTCTGCCAGCTCCTTGGGATCCGCCAGGAGCTCCGCCTCCAGCGCATTGTCCTCCTCCTCGGTATAACCGCGGCGGCGGGTGCCGGCGATCGGGCGCACGGTGACCACCCCATCCTCCAACCGGGTGAGAATCTCCGGCGAGGAGCCGACAATGTGGAAATCACCAAGGTTGAGAAAATACATATAGGGCGATGGATTCAGGCCACGCAGCGCCCGGTAGAGATCGAGCGGCGGCGCCTGAAACGGGATCGACAGCCGCTGTGAAATCACCGCCTGCATGCAGTCGCCTTCGAGGATGTACTCCTTGACGCGATCCACCGCCGACTTGAAACCTGACTCGGTAAAGCCCGAAACGAAGTCAGATTCGCTGATCTCCCGCCCGGTTTCACAGCCCCCACGGGGCGCCTCCTGCTGCGTCGCCAGGATCAATTCACGGATACGTCGCTGCGCGCTCTCCAAGGTTCCACCAGCCGATGGATCGACGTGCACGATCAGGTACATGCGGCCGCTGAGGTTATCGAATACCACCACCTCATCGGAGACCATCAACAATATATCCGGGGTCTCCAATAGATCGGGATTGGGGCACTCTCCCAGGCGCGGTTCGATATAACGAATAATGTCGTAGCCGAAATAGCCCACCAGGCCGCCGTTGAAGCGGGGCAGCCCTTCCAGTTCAGCCGCCTTGTAGCGCCCCTGAAACTGTTCGATCCACGCCAGGGGGTCACTGACCTCGACGGACTCGATTATCTTGCCGTCACACTCCACCTCGATGTGATGCCCCATAACACGCACCAGGGTCTGGCTCGGCAAGCCGATAATGGAGTAACGACCCCATTTTTCGCCACCCTGGACAGACTCGAAGAGATAGGTGTAAGGCGCGTCCGCCAGCTTGAGATAGACACTCAGCGGGGTATCGAGGTCGGCAAGCACCTCGCAAACGACAGGTATACGGTTAAAACCCTGGGCTGCCAGGGCATCGAATTCTTGAGGGGTCATGATCCTCTCCACACAACAGACAAAACAACGGATAGACGATTGGTCGGAATCACCAACGCCATCGCGTGCCGGTCTTTAGGATCGTGTTGTGTGAAAGCAGGTACATATCAGGTTCTTTTATGGATTCGGCAACTGAATCAAATTCAAAGTGAACGGCTACGATAATCCATAACGGCCATACAGCTCAAGCGGCAGATTCAAGCAGACCCTGAATCTCAGCCATGGAGTCGATGACCGCATCGGGGTTGGCCTCGCGGATATCGACCCCGTGATTGTAGCCGTAGCTCATACAGACGATCTGAAAACCCGCGGCGCGGGCTGCCTTCACGTCACTCACTGAGTCCCCCAACATCATCGCATCCGAGGCATCGACACCGAAGTGTTCCGCCCCATGCAGCAACGGCATCGGATCAGGTTTCTTTTTCGCCAGGGTGTCGCCGGAGATCACGATATCGAACTCGTCGTGCACGCCCAGGTTCTTGAGCAATGGAATAGTGAACTGCGCTGCCTTGTTGGTGACACAGCCAAGCTGGTAACCGGCGGATTTCAAATAATCCAGGCCCTCACGCACACCGGGATAGAGCAGCGAGCGCTTGGAGGTGTTCTCGGCATAGAGTTCGAGAAATATCGGGTAGGCCTTGTCGAAATCCGCTTCGTCTGGCTCACCGTCGAGCTGGCCGATCAGCGCGCGCCGGGTCAGTCGCTCCACCCCATTGCCGACCCAGTCGCGGACCTTCTTTTCCCCATGAGCGGGACGGCCCAACTGCTTCATCATCTCATCAACGCAGTAGGCCAGGTCGGGCACGCTGTCGACCAAGGTACCGTCGACATCAATAAGGATCATTTTGGGTTGCTTGAGACTCATAACCTGCTACCTGCCTGGCGATTTAAAAAGGCCAAGGATACGGTGGGATTGAAAAAAATTTTGCACGCCCTGCCTGTGGAAATTGGCAAAGTTCGTGGCCGCTACAGAAAACGAGGGCCAATCAAGGCCCCGTTTTCAGCAGCAGACAGGATCAGACCTTGGCCAGCTCTGCCATCATCTCGCCGACGATGGTGTCATAGCGATTGGCATCGGCTTCGCCAGGAAAGCCGAAGATGCCGGATCCGGCAACGAATGTATCGGCACCGGCAGCCTTTATCTCGGCGATATTATTGACCTTTACGCCACCATCGATCTCCAGACGAATGTCATAACCGGAATCATCGATCATCTTGCGCACAGCGCGCAGCTTGTCCAGGGTGGCCGGGATAAAACTCTGACCGCCGAAACCGGGGTTAACGGACATCAGCAGGATCATGTCGACCTTGTCCATCAGATAATCCAGATGGGAGAGCGGGGTGGCCGGATTGAATACCAGGCCTGACTTGCAGCCATGCTCACGGGTCAACGCCAGGGAACGGTCGATATGCTCAGAGGCCTCAGGGTGAAAAGTGATGTAGGTGGCTCCTGCCTTGGCGAAATCGGGGATGATGCGATCCACCGGCTTGACCATCATGTGCACGTCGATATCGGCAGTAACGCCGTGACTGCGCAGTGCATCGCAGACTAGGGGACCGATGGTCAGGTTGGGCACATAGTGGTTGTCCATGACGTCGAAGTGGACGATCTTGGCACCGGATGCCAGTACGTTATCCACTTCCTCGCCCAGCTTGGCGAAATCCGCCGACAGGATGGACGGTGCGATCTGATCGGGTTGACGAGCCATGATTCTCTCTCCTGAAGTTTAGGTCTCCAGTGCCGTCAATCGGCACCGGGTACCGGCTGGAAGGCACACAGCCCCCAGCCCCGAATATTTTTTGCCGCGACACTTTACCCCAAAGGCGGACAATTTGCATGACGAGGTTGGAAATCTGGTCTAAATTTAGGGCTGGATCGATTGGGAACCTAAACCATGCTGCGACAATCTCTGTTACTACTGATACTTTTCCTGGGCCAGACAGCCTTTGCCGCCGACCTGGCGCGGGAGCAGCGCATCGCCGACCAGATCGTCGATGCCATCCTCGATGGCGAACCGGTCTGGCTCGAGGCGGACGGACACCGTTTTCTCTCAATCCACACAGAGACCGATGCGGAGGAAACCCGGGGCGGGATCATTCTGCTGCATGGCATGGGGGCCAATCCGGACTGGCAGGACGTCATTCAACCACTACGCACCCTCCTGCCGGAACACGCCTGGGAGACCCTCTCGATTCAGCTGCCGGTAGCGGCGAGCGACGCATCATTCCGTGAATATCTGCCGCTGATTCCGCAGGCCTATCCCCGCATTCTCGCCGCCATCGACTTCTTCAAACAGAGGCAGAACACCAATTTGGTGATCATCGGCCACAGTCTGGGGGCACGCATGGGACTGGAGTTTCTCGCCAGCGAAAAACCGCAGGCAGTGCGTGCCTATATCGCCATCGGCCTCCCCACTCCGGCTCGAACAAAAGGGAATCCGGTACTGGAAGCCATTGGAAAAACCACCATTCCGATGCTGGATCTCTACGGCAGCCGGGATCTGGAGAGTGTTGTCGCCACCGCGAAGCAGCGCCGCATCGCTGCCAAAAAATCTGCGCATCCGAACTACAGACAGAGCCGCATCTCCGGTGCGGATCACTTTTTTCGAGGCATGGAGTCACTGCTGCTGCAGCGGGTCAGTAACTGGACCAGGCGCGTGGCCGCCGGCATGGAGATCGAGGGCGAAACAGCTATTCCGCCTGCATCAACCCCTTGATTCTCTTGACATAGTTGCGGGTCTCACTCGGCGCATAAGGCGCCACCTGCTGCCAGCGCTTCACCTCACCGTGCTTGCCCTTAGCGCGTCGATAGGCCTTGTTGACGTTGCCGTATCCCGCGTTATAACTCGCCAGCGCAAATGAGAGGCGCTGTTCTGTGGGTAGCCCCTTTTTCCACCTCCGATAGAGCATGCGGTCATAGAAGATGCCCGCCGCAATATTCCAGCGTGGATCCTCGATATTGGTGAAGTGAGGGTTCTTTTCTTTAATCTCTTCATAAGTTGAAGGCAGAATCTGCATCAATCCACGGGCCCCGGCGGGACTGTTTGCATTAGGCCGCAGTCCCGACTCGGCAATCCCCTGCGCCTTGAACCAGTGCCAATCGAAATGTGGACCAAAGTAGTGCTTGGTGTATTTACGGAAGTGGCGGTCGTAGTCGTTGGTCCAGTGCTTGTGTTTAACATGCTTGGCCACCCCGGCAAGCGCCAGCCCCGGCAACAGCACCAGTAGCAGAAACCAGCGCAAAGTGGACCGCGAGTCCATCAATTCAGGCCGAGCCCGATGACCAACCCCAGAGCAGTGCCGATGCCGATAAAGATACCCATGATCATCACCCCCACCGCCAGATTGCCGTTTTTCAACTCCTCTGGAATGCTGAAATTGACGATATGACTGAACACCTTGCAACCAAACCACATGAAAAAGATAGTCAGCAGACCACCAAAGATGGCATAGATGAAGTTGAGCAGGATAGGGTCGAAGGTATCTGTCATAGTTCCCCTCCACAGGGCATTGGCAGGCGGTAAATCAGATCAACACGGGCTTCTTCGTCCCGCGATGTGGCAGTCAGGTAAGGATAGGCAGGAGTGGGGCAGGAGGCAAGGGGCAGGGAGGTGAAAGGTGAAAGGTGAAAGGTGAAAGGTGAAAGGTGAAGCAAGTATGTGTCCGGTGCTACCGGATGCAAGTTCTTTTTCCACACCGTAATGTATGTAGGCCCGGTCAAGTGCAGCTGATCGGGCACTCAGGGTGCCAATGCTTGAGGTTGCCGGTTCCGCTACGCTTGAACCGGCCTACAACACAGCCACGACAAAGGCCGGGGGATCCGGTGGCACGGCCTCCTTTAACCTTTTACCATTTACCTGTTTTTATCTCATCCCCCGCGCCTCTTTCACCCGCTCGTAGGCCTTGCGGATCTCATCGGTTTTTGCGGCAGCCATCTTCATCATCTCCTCGGGCAAGCCTTTGGAGACCAGCTTGTCCGGATGGTGCTGGCTCATCAGACGCCGGTAGGCCCGTTTGACCTCTTTGTCCGTTGCATCAGCCCCGATATTGAGAATAGCGTAGGCATCGTCCAGGGAAAAACGCTCCCGGGGTGCCTGACGCCGCCCTTCACCGGCTCCCGTATAATGGCGCTCCGCCCGGATCATCTTCTCCAGCTGGCGGAAGGTAAATTCAGAGATATTCAGGCGCGCACAGATATGCAGCAGCAGGGACTCTTCCTCTGCATCCATGCGGCCATCCGCATAGGCCGCCTGAATCTGGATCTCCATGAACATCTGAATCAGCGTGCTGCGCCGATGACACTCGACACGGAACTGCTCCAAAACCTCATCCAGGGGAAAATCGTCGGCCTTGCCTTCGTTGAAAAGCCGGATTGCAGTCTGGCGCATCTCCTCAGACAGGGACATCTGCTCCATCACCGCCTGCGCCAGACGTATCTCGTCCGGTGAAACACGCCCGTCAGCCTTGGCAATACGCCCCATCACCGAGAATGCTGCGGTGAAGAAAGCAGTTTGTACCCGCTCCCGATCCCCCGCCCCCCATTCGGCGCCACCGCCGGGCACTCCCTCGAGACCCTTATCGAACTTGTGTCCCAACGCAGCGCCCAACACGGCACCCAACGCGCCCCCAAGCATGAAGCCAAAGGCCCCGCCGACCAGTTTTCCCCACCAACTCAAAGCCTTACTCCTGAAATAGAGACATCGGACGCCATTCTAATACGAACACCGAGGCGGGAACTACTTGCCTTTGATGTAGAGTTCATCACTGAATGAATAGACCCATCCAGGGAAGTAAAGCACCAGAATGGTAATGATCCAACCGTTGAGAATCGCCTCCGGAAAAAACATCAGCGGGAAGAAAGGCATGATCGTGACCTGCAGCGCCTGCAGCGTATAGGTGCCGCTGTAGACCAGTAGACCCACCGCCGCATAGCCACTGATGTAGGCCACCAGCCACCCCGTCATGAAGCCGTTGCCCAGAACATAGACAAAGAAGTTTTTTGGAAACCAGGAGCGCACCAGCACCAGGGATATCTGGGACAGGGTGATCGGCAGCAGCCCCACCGTGATGATGCTGAGTACATATCCTTCCCAGCCGTAACCGGCATTCAACGTCACCGCCAACAGGGCGATACTGGCGATGATCAGCGCAAAGGACCAGCCGAACACCAGGGTCAGGGTGGTCACCCCCAACAGGTGGAAGGAGAGACCGGGTTGAATCTGCCCCCGTATATGCCACAACAGAATCAACACAACGATGGCGCCCAGAAAAACATGCAACTGCCCCTCCTGCGTCAAGCGACGCCAAGGCGACATGCGCAGGGCATAAAAAAGCGCTACGCCGTACAGGGCGCCCAGCCACCAGAGCAGGGTACCGGAGAAGTGATTGCCATCTATTTCCATTCAAACATTCTAATGCACGGGAACACTTTGCGCATATATCCCCTTAAATCCGGATAGATTAAATGACTTTGCGCAATGGACGAGACGATCTTCAGTGCCATAATTGATAGTAGGTAAGAAGTTACAACCGGGAGAGAGGTGAAGATGAATATCACTAGGCTCAAAGTGGGTACCTGGTTCAAAACCAACGAAGGGGAGAACCTTAAGATCGTGGCCTATGATGCAGATGAGGGCTGCATCGAGGTCCAGTTCTACGACGGCACTATCGAAGAGTACGACTTTGAAGACTGGGTGGCATTGGAAGCTCGCAGTATCGCCCCGCCGGAGGATTGGGCCGGTTCCTATGACATCAGCAAGGATGACTATGGCGTCGACCTCGACAAACCCGCCGGAGATAACCATATAAATCCGCTGGATCAACTGGATAATGAAGAATAGAGGGGGGTTTTGCGACTGACTTCAAATACTTGTGGTAACTTCAAAGCGACGTGTTCACATTTCCAACAAAAATGTGGTACAAAGTTGCACAGGCTAAAGAAACAAGCTGGCCCGCCGACACATTGAGTGAAAGCAACGTTCCGACAATGTAAGGAGGTACGTCATGAAGAAAGTTTATGGCATGTCCACGGGTAGATTAATCGAATCGGGTTCGCCTGCCGTTCAAGCACCTGCAACTCGAATGATACCCTCTGTGGAAGACACCCCCACGGCGGAACCGGGATTGCAGGAAGCTCAGGCTACTCCCACTAAAGAACAGCTGTTGCCGCACGACCTGGCCAATGTGGATCCTGCGATTTTCTTACGTTATTTCGACTGATCCTGCGCCACGCGTAAAAACCGGGACATTGAGTCCCGGTTCTTTTATGTCCGATCCCTCTACAGATCAGCGCCTTCTTTCACTGGCAAAATTAATGCGCTTTGAAGTCGATGGCATCAATTAGGTCGAGTATTTCTGTTCCCTCATTAAGATGCATAATCACATCCAACTGTTGATCTTTTTTGCGGAAAAATGACACGTAATTCACTCCATCAACAGTACGACCGATCTGTAATACGCCGCCTTCCGTTATTGAGTGAAATAGATTCGTCACCCCTTTTATAATTAATTCATCCGGGAAATAACCTTTATTCAGCAGATTCATACAGCGCAAATATGAACATTTCTCATCCATTGGTGCGGCAAAAATGTCATAGTTTTGATGAAAAATCTCTTTATTGGCTATGCAGGAAAGCACCTTTGGATCGTATAAAAGAATGGTACCCAACTCTTTCGATACGGGCCTTTTGTCCAAAAGCTGAAATACCCATCGAGTGATAAAAAACTTACCACTGGATTCCTGGTCGGCGAAAATAGGGCCAACATATCCATTAAGGAATTTTTTTTCAGAATCGTATATTTTTGTATAGAGGGGCGTTTTCTCGTAGTAAAATTTTGCGAATTTATCAGAAATATTAAAACTGGAACTGACACCCTGCTCCTGAAGCAGGCTATAAAGTTCAAATGAAGTAATGCCGCTAGACACCCCGACATCATGAAAAACCGGTTTATCAAACTCTTTGAGCAGATCTACAGTATGTTGATCGATTTCCTGAAACCTGTTTGCTCTACTCTCTTTAGAGGTTCTATTGTTCAGTTTAATTGATGTGTATATATGGTCCGCAACACTTCTGTCGCTATAGCTCGACAGTTTCAGAAGATTCCCTCGAACGAGCGCTCTGCCTATTTTGTTTGAGAATGCAAGTTGAAGGAGCGTCTGGTTTGATAAAACAATTTTAAACATCTTTAGTATTTCCTGATTACCCTGCGACTCAGCTATGGAGCCTGTGGGAAGCACTTAATGAACCTGAAGCCAAACGGGGAGAACGCCAGGGTAGAGGAATCAGATTCAATCTTAGAGAGGGTTCAGTTTGCCACAGTTTCTCAAACAACTGAAATTTCACTGGAATTCATACCCCTCTCTGACTCGCCCATTACGCAGTATGCAGCGTTAGAAGACCGGATCGAAATGCCCCGGTTTTTTCATGCCAAAACCCTCTTGTCCACACTTTATTCCGGCAAGCCTGACTGCCTGCATCAACACCTTCTCGTAACTGTTTTCTCTTAACAGACCATCGATCACACCTGCATTAAACACATCACCGGCCCCCAGCGTATCCACCAATTCTGCAGGCTGTATTGCCGGCTGATGCCGCATGACACCATTCGCCTTAAGCATCCAGGCGCCCTCATCGCCCCAGGCGCAAAACAGCAGTGCCTGCGGATTAAGCTCCCGCATGGCCATAAGGAGGGAAGCGGCATCGGCATGTCCACGACTCTCGGCGAACACCTTTGAAAAGAACAGCACATCCGGCAATGCCAACAACACGTCGATACCGGCACGCGGCTTCTCCACTTCCAGAGAACAACCAACCTGCGGAGAACTTTCCTTCACTCGCTGCAACATTTGCAGGGTCTCGGCTGGATTTCTGCCTTCGAAATGGATCCAATCAAACTCAGCGGGATTGACGGCACTGAAATCTGCCGCACTGTATTCCGGAAGGTCGCGATAGTGGACGATTGTACGGGAGGCGCTTTCCCTGCTCAGCACTACATAGGAGGTTGGAACCTTGCTGCTGGCGTGATGGACAAGATGGGAGAGGTCGATACCATAGCGCGTGAGGTCATCCAGGATATAACGGCTATCAGGCTCATCGGCGATTGTGCCAGCCCAACTGCAAGCATGGCCAAATTGGCTCAAGACCACCAGGGTATTGGTGGCATTGCCTCCGCGGGCAACCCTGTGTTCAAGCGCTCGCAACTCCTCATCTTCCGAGGGGTAGGCGGCGACTGTGTTGATGATATCCAGGGTCGCAATACCGACCGACAATATACGCATGGAGAAGAGACCGTCCGGGACTGATCTACAGTAAAAAGGCAGAGTCTAACTGAGATGAGGATGTCACTGAACTATCAGCTATCTTTCTTTTTCTTGAACAAACCACCCAGAGAATAGCGACGTTTACCGGTGGTCTCCTGACCATCGGGCGAGACGGGGTCTCCCTCCCCGGCGCTGTCATCGAACTCCAATTCAGACGTATGCAGATTATCGCCATCCAGCGGCTCCGACTCATCGGCTATCCGGGAATTACTGCCTGTCTGCCTCAGCAACACCTCAAGCTTGCGCCCCAGACGATCCACCTCGCCGTCACGATCTTCAATGGCATCCTCCAATGTGCGGCACTGTCTCTGCGACATACGCAGGGTCTGCTCTTTCTCACGTAACGCCTTCTTGATCGAATCGAGCTCCTGCCGTGTCGCCTGCAGGGCCGCAACTTCATTCATATCACGCCCTGACGGCTGCTTACTCTGTGCCTCTGCCGCATCCAATGCCTGACGCATCTGCTCCAGATCCTCAGACGCCCGGCTACGTACCATGTTGAGTTCCGTACGCAGCGCATCAACCTCATCATCAGCGCCAAAAGACTGTACAGTCTGGATCTGTTCCACATACTCTTCCATCACCGAGCGCAGTTCATCTACCTCTTTTTTCAGACGCTTCGCCTGCCCTTCGGCTCGATCCCGCGCCTCTTCCACCGACTCCTTCTGCTGACGCATCTGCTCCATTTGATCAAGCAGCGTGTCAGCCATCTCAGAGTCTTCGGCTGTGCTTTTGTTTTCCACCAGCTCTGAGTGCAATTGATCATTCTCACCCATCAAAACATCGAATTGATCCCGCAGATCCGATAGCTGTTTGGACAGGGTGTCTCGTTCTCCTTCAAGGGCAATCTTTTCATTGGTGAGTCCCTCAAAATCCTCTTCGAGCATCTCTACTGCGGTCTCCTGAACCTGCCGTTCCCGTTTCAGGAAATCAACCTGCTGCGCCTGTTGCTCCGCATCTCTGCGCCGCTTCTCCTCTTTTCCGAGAGCAGTGCGCAGCTGTTGGATCTCGGATTCCACATCATCTTCAAACTCAGCCTCCATCTCCAGCTGCACTTCACGCAACCCGTCGACAGTCCGCTTTAGCTCCGTGATCTGTTTCTCTGCCTGAGCCAACGCCTCACTATCCCGGTCTTCATCGGCAGTCCTGGCTGCTGTCGTCTGCTCAAGATCCTCTTTGGCCTCATCAAGCTGCTGTTGCAGCGTTGCGGTCAGCAGCTTGGCACTATTTTGCACCTGGGCGAGCTGCTCCCTCTCTTCACTCCATGTCATCTGTGAAGAGGCCTGTGTTTCCTCGGCTTGGGTCAGCTCATCCTTGTATGAAGCCAGCTGTTGTTGGCTTTCCGTCTCTATCGCCGCAAGCCGTTCCTCAACCTCTTTTTTCTCGGCCTGCAACAGCTCCAGCGTATGCTGGCGCTCGCCCTCTTCAGCCGCCGACTCATCCCGTAAAGCCTGCAACTCGCCCTCAATCTCTCCAGACCGATGTTGCGTCTCTTCAACCGTCACTTGCAGTGTCGCTGTCGATTCCCGTTCCCGATCCAGCAAGGCCTGCAGCTCCGACTCCGACTGCTGCAGCCTGTCCCGCTCCTCGCGATAACGCGCCACGGACGCATCTTCCGCCTCTCTGGTTGATGCAAGATCCTGTTCCAGGATGACGATGCGGGTTTCCGCAAGCTCCAATGCCTGCCGCACTTCAGCGCCAGCACCCTGCTCATCCTCGATTGTCTTCTGCAGAGCGGTACGCTCTTCAGTCAATACATCGACCGAGGCAGCAGCCGATTCAAGCTGTTGCCGGTGATCCTCTATTTCGTTGCGGGCGTTCTCCAGGGATTGCTGCAAGGCATCCCGCTGTTCACTGTGTTGTTCGACAATTTCATCACCGGAGACCTTGGCTGCGGCAAGGTCCTGCTCCAGTGAGGCGGCACTCGCCTCCATCCGCTCCTGCGATTCCCGAAGACCAGCCACCAACTGCCGCTCAGCTTCAAGCACCGCCTCAAGTTCACTCTGCCGGTCGGCCAATTCACCGGCGGCCTGCTCTTTCGTTTCCAGCAGATTCTGCTTGTTCTCTATCTCACCCCGCACTTCGTCAAGGGTGTGCTGTAGCGCATCACGCTCTTCACGATACTGCGCAGCCACTTCATCACCACTCTCCCGCGCAGTGACAAGATCCTGTTCCAAGGAGGCCGTTCTGCTTTCCAACTGTTGCAGGCTTGCCTGGAGATCGGCTGTAGTCTGCTGCTCTGCCTCCAGCAAGTCCTGTTTGCCATTCAGCTCGTCCCGCACCTCATCAAGATGTTTCTGTAGCCTATCCCGCTCTTCAAGATAGCGGCTCGCTGTCTCATCCACCGACAGTTTCGCAGTAGCAAGATCACCTTCAAGCGCTGCAGCCCGCGCCTCGCTGTTTTCCAGTGACTGGCGGATTTCCCCGGTTGTTCCCTGCTCTGTCTCCAGCGCACGTTCTAGCTCCAGCAGCCTGTCGCCCATTGCCTGATCCGAATCGGCTTTTGACTCCAACTGCTGCTGTTTGCCGCTAATCTCATGGCGGGCGTCGTCCAGCGCCTGCTGCAGAACTGCGAGCTCCTCCTGCTGCCCGGCGGCCGCTTCTTCCTCCGACGCTTGAGCGGCAGACAACTGCTGCTCAAGGTTGACGTCACGGGCCTCCACCTGCTCCAGAGACTCGCGCAGCGCTGCTGTCACACCACGCTCTTCCTTCAGGGAAGCCTTAAACTGTGCCTTCTTCTCTATCAGACGCTGGCTTGTCTCCCCTGCCTGTTCCAGTGCATGTTGTTTGTCAACGACATTGGCGCGAACCTGTTCCAGGGTCTGTATCAGATTATCCTGCTGCTCCTGAAAGGATGCCGCCGCCTCATCTCCTGCCAGTTTAGTGGCAGAAAGCGCTTCCTCCAGAGAGGTGGCTCTCGTCTCCAGTTCACTGAACGAATGACGCAGGGTTTCACTCTGTTCCCCAGAGACTGCCAGTGCATTTTCCAGCTCCGTCTGTTTTTCGAAAAGCTGCTGTCTTTCCACTTCACCATTCAGATTTTCCTGATGCCGGCGGGCAGACTCAGACTGCGTCTGTTCCAGCTCTTCTTTCAGGGCTGCCAGAACACCCTGATTTTGCGCATCTGTATCATCACCTGCCAAACGCACTGCGTGCAGTTCGTTTTCCAGCGTTTCGGCCCTGCCTTGCGCCGTTTCAAAAGATTCACGCAGTTCATCTGCAAGTTGTTTCTGCTCTGCGGCGCTGGCCTCAAGTTCTGCTTTCTGCTCTTTAAACGAACGAGTGGCTTCTTCAGCATTCGACAATGCCTCAGTAACTTCTTCGTACAGACGCTGTTTGCCATCCGCTTCGGCCTGTGCCTGATCCAGCCCGGCACGTAAGGAGGCCAGGTCGGCCTGTTGAGCGGCTTCAGATTCCGCTGCGCTCTGCTGCAGGTCCGCCAATGCCTTCTGCAGCTCCGTTCGACTCTCTTCGAGGTTCTCTCGGGCGCACTTCAGCTCTGCAACCTGTTGCTGCTCCGTGGCGAGACGCGTTTCCAGTTCCGACTGCTCCCCAGTCAACTCCTGCTGCCTCGCCTCCGCCTCCTGCTGGGACTGCTCCAGTTGTTCAAGTTTTACTGCCTGCTGGGTTGCGGTCAGTGTCTGCTCTTCCAACAGGGCATCCCTGTCGGCAAGATCCATTTTCAGACTCTCCCTGGCCTCTTCCAGCGCCACCAGCGAGAGCGCATGACGTTCGGCGGAACGCGCCGACTCATCCTTGACCAGTTGCAGCTCCCCGGTGAGTGATTGCAGGGCAGCCTGCCTGGCCTCATCCTGTTCAACACCTGCGTTTTTCAGGGCCTCCTGCTCACGCTGACTCTCAGACAAGCGGGACACCAAGTCATCCCGTTCGCTATCCAGGGCCTGTTTCGCTTTTTCCTGCTGCTGCTTCGCCGCCTCGGCAACAGACACCTGCTGCACTACTTCGGCAAGTTTCTCCTCAGCCTGCTTCTGCCGCGCCTGATCGTCCGCACGTAGTTCATCCAACTCATGCTGTAACGCCCCAAGATTTCCGGAGAGTTCATCGCGCTCGCGGATCAGCCTGGCCTGTTCGTCTGCCGACTGCTCCCGTAGACGATCAAGCCCCTGCTGCATGGATTGAAGTTGCCGCTCCAGCGTCGTCTGCCTGTCGACACTCTCTGCAGCCCGGGTCTGAGCTGCAGTTTTGGTCTCCTGCAGTGCCTCTTTCGTTTCTGAAAGCTCTATCTGCAGCCCTGTCAGCTCCTCTTTCAATCGCCCTTGATCCAGGGCATTCTGTTCATCCAGCCGGGCCAACTTTCCCCGCAGGGAGGTTATCTCTTCTGCTGCCGCAGCCTGGCCATCCTCTGCGCTGGCCGATGCCTCCTGCAGGCCGCCGACCTCCTGTTCATGCGCTGTCCTGGTCTCCTGAAACTGTTGCTCCTGTTCATCCAACCGGCGGCGCGCAACCACCAACGCCTGTTTCAGCAGCTTGATTTCAGTCTGACGACGAGTGAGAACATCCTTATACTCCTGGGTCGCATCCTCCAACTGCTGCTGCATTTCGTCGGCACGCTGCTGCTCAGCGTAAAACTCAGCCATGTGGGAGTCTTCATCCGGCTGGCCATTTTCTGGCGCATTCGCCTCGACAGCTTCCCGCTTGAAGTCGATGACATTGTCGACTTTTTCCCCGGCAACGTGAATACCGGCAAGCGGAGCCACGACATCCCACGCCTGATCCAGCACGTAGACCTCAAAGCCTCTCTCCACCAATAGATAAGCCGCGGCGGCCGCCTGCCCTGCCTGGGCGCCATAGACGACATACTCTCTGTCAACAGCCAGACTGGAGGCCTGGAAACGTAAAGAGAAGAAGGGCATATTCAGGCTTTCCGGCAGATGCCCCGCCTCATACTCTTCTGGTGGACGCACATCCAACCAGAGCGCGCCGTCCTCGACTCTGGCTTTGGCCTTTTTATATTTGAGGGTTCTGGAGAGGGGACTTTTTACCAGATCAACAAAATCCGCCTTGCTGAGACGTACCAGCACGCCATCGGTCACCATGGTGACGGTGCTGCTGCGTGGGGCGTCGGAGATGAGCGCCTCTTCCCCAAAACTGTCGCCGGCACGAAGTTGCGCCAACTCCACTGGCGGCCTGTCCTGCTCAGGCTGGCGCGTCACACTGCAACGACCACTGCTGATCAGATAGTAGTAATCCCCCTCCTCCCCCTGCCGAATGATGACATCGCCGGTGGTGACTGAAACCTCTTTCATGCGCATCATGACGCGCTGAAGGTTGGCGGGAGGTATCTGTTGAAAAATGGAGGATTGCAGCAGCAGGGTCATCCAGTCCCCGCCACGCTGCTCCTTGATGTCATTGACTTCGTAACTTGCCTTCTGACTCCGCGCCAACATGTCGCTTAGCATTCGGCTGTCAATGCGAACAAAGGTGGTCACACCCTTCGCCCTGGCGGAATGTTTACGGGGTAGCTGATGAGCCAGGGCAAAACGTGCCGTCTGGGTACCACTGGCAACAGCATCCACCTCCCGTTTGCCGGACAGCAGTCCGACACTGCCGGAGAGCAGGTAGACATTCTGATGATCCGTATCACCCTCGTGAAAGAGATATTCGCCTTTCACTGCCTTCTCGACCACGATCCGGCTCAGCAGCTGGCCGAGTTGCTCGTCCGACAAGGTATTCAGGGGGACCAGATTTTTCAGCAGGGCATCATCTTTTTGTGTTTTCGCCACCGCCATGCGTCGCCTCTAGGAGTTAAGTTCCTGTTCCGTTTACATTTACTATGCTTGATAGCGGCAAGATACAGAAAAGCTGAATAAGAAGGGGAACCCTATACCTATCAAAGCATGATCCGCTTTGCATAAGGTATCGTAACGGGTCACAGTTCTGAAAACTGACCAGCAAAAACAGTCTTTTCATTCCTGGAACTAAACGTAACGTGCGAAAAAAAAAGACAACGGGAGGCGTAGTTGCCGCAGGACATCAGGTGACTGCTAACGCAGCCCTACAGATCCTGCAGGAGGGGGGCAACGCATTTGATGCCGCCATTGCGGCCATGTTTACCGCCTGTGTGGCGGAGCCAGTGCTTGCGTCGCTCGGTGGCGGCGGCTTCCTTACCGCCCGCCCGGTGAATGCCGACCCGCTGGTCTACGATTTTTTCGCCCACACACCTACTCGAAAGCAGCCTGAAGCCGCCACCAATCTGCGACCCATTGTGGCTGATTTCGGCAACGCCAACCAGACTTTTCATATCGGCATGGGTTCCATCGCCACACCCGGATTCGTCAAAGGGGTGTTTGTGATACATCAGGAACGCTGCAGCATGCCGCTCAAACTGCTGGCAGAGCCGGCCATAAATGCTGCAACCAAAGGAGTCAGGATCAATCCATTCCAACATCTGATCTCCGGAATCGTGCAGCCGATCCTCCGCTCCAGCAATGCCGCATTTCAGTTACACAGCTCAACCATCAGCACCGACCAGCTCGCGCAGGTGGGTGAGAAGCGCAAACAACCGGAGATGGCAGCTTTTTTCGAACATCTTTGCCGGGAAGGAGAAGCACTCTTCTATCTTGGAGAGGCGGGTCAACAATTGACCGATACCTGCCGGGAGTCGGGAGGGCACTTACGCCCACACGACTTAAAACAGTATCAGACAGTAAAACGGAAACCACTTGAACGACGTTACCGGCAGGCGCGCATCTTTACCAATCCAGCACCGGCCCTTGGCGGCACACTGATCGCTTTCACTCTCGCATTATTGGAATCACACTCCCTGGGCAATTATTTGCCTGGCAGCGCAGATCATCTGAGAAGACTGATCCGGGCTATCTGCCTGACACAGCATCTGCGCACAACACAAAGCAGGAAGATAGAAAAACTGCTGAATGAAGATGTTCTGAGAGAGTACCGGCAACGACTCCATAAAGGCGGCATCTGCACTCGGGGCACGACCCAAATCAGCATTTTAGACCGACAGGGCAATCTGGCAAGCATGACCCTATCCAATGGCGAGGGGTCGGGATATGTCATTCCCGGCACCGGCATCATGATGAACAACATGCTGGGGGAAGAGGACATCAATCCCTGTGGATTTCACAACTGGCCTGAAGATGAACGCATCGCTTCCATGATGTCCCCGACGCTGGCATTTCTTGATCAAGGACGAGTCGTTGTTACGGGATCCGGTGGCTCAAACCGGATTCGCAGTGCAATCCTACAAGTGCTCTCCAACCTGATCGATTTCGACATGACACTGCAACAGGCCGTCGCTTCTCCGCGCATCCATTTTGAAGAAGGCCTGCTCAGCATGGAACCTGGTGTGGACCAGAGGGTCTCCAATTTTCTTGCCACAGAATTCCCGCAGCAGCGGCAATGGGATAGTAAAAACCTCTTCTTTGGCGGTGCCCATACGGTAATGCTGGATGCAGATGGCGGACTCATCGGCGCAGGAGATGAACGGCGCGGGGGCGTCTGGCTCTCTACCGAAACGGTTTAAGGCGCTGGGGCCGGAGTCAAACTTGATGGGTATAACAGCACTGAAAGCCCTGTTGCTTCAATCAAATTTAGCTCCATCCCCTGTGAAATTACTACATAACCATCAACAATTCAGTCGCTAGTTGCCCAACAGCGCCGATTTCAAACTACTGGTCACAGGTGAGCTACCCAACCAGACACTCATCAGTGCCCGGTTAAAATCAGCGCCGGGAATCATACCTTTTTGTTCACCCCTAACGGTCACTCTGGTTCCAACACCTGGCAGGTAATCGAGCAACACCACATCTCCTTCGTGCAGCGTATCGAACATCGCATTGAAATTATCGAGGCGCTCACGCAATACCTTCATTTCATCCGCACTTCGGTTGTCAGAAAAACCATCGTCCCATCCGGAACGCATTTTCTCCTTTTCAACCTCAGAATAGACAAAATGCATCAGCACTCTTTTGGTTACATCTGCATTAATGATTTTTTCCGCATCCCCTGTTTTTTCCGGCAGGTAGAGTGCGGCAACATAGATGGAGAAGAAGAACTTTTTCCTGATTCCCGCACCATTCAGCTGCAATGCTGCATTACTGCCAGCCACGTTTACCTGTTCTGGAAGCGTGACACCCCCCACATCTTTTGACCATGCATCGGTTACTGACAGCAATAAAACCAATAAGCTAAAAAGTAATTTCACAATCATATCTCCCATGAAAACAGATCAGTGTTAACGACGATAAACAATAAAAACGAGAAAAAATTAAAGTTTTATAAATAAATAGCGCTACAATTCATGATTGAATCCGTGTTATTTATTGATACATTACTATCCGTAAATTATTATGTGCTATTTTATTCTCGAATAGCCAGTCTACCCAGGAGTTTTTCAATGGTCGCAAAGAAGAAAGTTGCAAAGAAAACCACCAAAAAGGCTGCAAAGAAAAAGGTTGTCGCGAAAAAAGCGGCGGCAGTTGCAGCTCCCCGCCTGAAAGCCATCACCACCAAACAGACCAAAACCCAGATTATCACCTCAATTGCAGAGGACACCGGTCTCACTCGCAAAGAGGTAGCCGCAGTTTTCGGTTCCATGAGCAGTCTGCTCACCCGCCATCTGCAACGCCGCGGCTCCGGTGAGTTCACAATTCCAGACACTGGCGTAAAAGTGCGCCGGGTTGTAAAGCCTCGCACCAAGGCACGCATGGGCCGCAATCCCGCTACGGGCGAATCGATCAAGATCGCAGCAAAGCCCGCTCGCAAAATCGTAAGACTCGCTGCGCTAAAAGCACTTAAAGAGCGGATCGACTAAAAGCTTTTGCCGCTATCGTTACTGACGATAGCGGCACTTCGTTCACCCCCCGCCGTATTACCTTCTTCAGAAACCAACCACTCTCACTGCTTTAGAGCCTACTTTCTTTTGTCACAGCATCTGTATACCTCAGCTTGCGGTTTAGATATCTGGAGGTCAGGCGAACATGCAGCAGCGTCTTCTCATTAGAAAACACTGGAAAAAGAGGGATCTCGAACGGAGGAATTGAAGTAGGGACCTGCAAAGCAAGCCCCTACAATTTTGCCGATGCCAGCAGGCACTGGTGCGACGGAATGTACTTACTTCCTCTGAAGCTGCAAACCCAACAAGGCAATAATACCGCTGCTAAAAAGAAAGAGGGCGGAAGGAACAGGAACAGCATTTACCGTGGCCGTAAATTGCCCATGATTATTCGCAGAATAAGTGTCGTTAACACCAAAATATAATCTTCCCGCTTCGTGTGCTTCAAATATTAGAGGGCCGGCTCCGATATAGAAAAGGGCCGAAGATGCAATTCCATTTTCTCCCGAAGAAATCAGGTCTTCATCACGCGATAAGAAACTTGAAGCACTATATAAATTCTCTGGAATGAAGGCTGCCATGAGCGCACCAATCAGGTCAATCGGAGTTCCCACTGGCCTCGGCAAAACCAAACCACCAGCATCAACAGATGCCTCTTCGAGAGGGAAATAATCATTAGTGCCTATAGAAGCACCGACTGGCCAAGTAATACCCTCAGGCCCGGTTAGGTTTGGCAACGTGATACTGCCCGCAGCAGTTATTTCAACCTGTTCACCACCTCCGCTGAACGTCCAGCCTAAAACCATATCACTCCAACCAGTGTTGGGACTTCCGAATCCTCCTGTGGTGCGAGAATCCACGGCTATGGTTGTTGCATAGGCAATTTTCGTGGAACCCACACCAAGCAATAGAACGACTGCGCAGGTGAACAAAATGGACTGATATCTATTGAAAGGCGTGTGTTTCATGCGATTGACTCCTTTGGATATTAATATCTGAAATGCCTGATTCTGCGCGCTATCGTTAACAACAGCAGCAGAAAGATCCAGGGTGAAGTGCTACCGCCACCGCCACTGCTACTGCTACTTTCAGGGGCATCCGGATCACTGCCTGGAGCCAACGGATCGACAATTTTCCCATCCGCCAAGCCATCCAGATCGAACGGACCGCCATCGGTGAGTGTCAGATCTATACTGTTCGCATCGACCTGAGTCCATTGTGCAGTTGGAATGGCAGTGTAATTGCCCCCCGCGTCCACTTTATAGAGTACCAGTCTGGCGGGCAGTGGATTACTGAAGGTCAGACGCACAGTCTGGCTGGCACCTGCAGTTGAAACTGTCGTCTCATAACTGATCACGCCAAATGGAAAAGCAACGCCGCTCGGTGCGCCTGCACCGGTTGGGCTACTCGAAACCTGACTTAGATTCTGACCTGCACTCTGAATTTCGACCGTGCCGGTCTCCGCAGCCAGGCCACGGACATGAGAAGCATCGCTGGCTGCAGCTCCGTTTTCGAAGACATCCAGTACGCCATCACCATCCTGATCTGACGGATTGGCCGGATCGCCCACCTCCTGATTGTCGCCCAAGCCATCACCATCGGTATCGGTTGTGGTTGCGTTGGGATCGAGTCCGGCAGCATTCGACTGGCCTATGGTCAGTCCGGTGCCGGAGGCTGCTGGTGCATCGTCACCGATTGCTTCAGGGTTGTTGATATGGACTACTGCCGTTGCCGTAGCGCTGTTGCCTGCGGCATCGGTTGCCGTGAATGTGACTGTGGTGGCACCGAACGGCAACAGGAATGGCATATCGTTGCTCAGGGCAGGCGCCATATCAACGTTGTCCTGTGCCGCTGCAAAAACAAGGAATCCCTGCACTTGAACGTGGGTACGATTAACGCCACCCAACGCTGCATCACCGAACATGATCAGCCCGTTGGCTACAGTGAGGGACGGGGCCAATAGGTCGCTGACTGTTACCGTGGCAGTTACAGTGCCTTCGTTGCCAGCTGCATCGGTAGCACTGAATGTAACCATTGTAGATCCCAGCGGGAAGCTGGCAGGCGCATTGTGGGCCGTTGTGACAACACCATCAACATTGTCATTCGCTGTTGCTCCAGTGAGGAAGCCGTTGGCAGCCGAGGTGGCAACCCCGCTGGGACTGGTCGCCGCAAGCGTCACATCAGCCGGTGGCGTGATCACCGGCGGGGTCTGGTCGGTCACCGTGATAGTTGAGGTGGCGGTACTGCTGTTCCCTGAACCATCGGAAGACCGGAAGGTAACCGTGGTAGTGCCAAGAGGCACAAGATTATCGCGCGGCATGAAGTCATGAAACACCGATCGCGCCCCATCGATCACATCGACTGCGGTGGCACCGTTAAAAAATGCCGTGGCATTGCTGGTCGGCACTCCACTCGCATCGACGGTAGGCAACGTAATCGGGGCTGGCGGGGTGATCACCGGACCTGTCTGGTCCACAACGGTGACCTGCGAAAACGCGACGGCACTGTTGCCTGCCGCATCGTCTGCACTAAAGGTCACTGTGGTAATACCAAGCGGGAAGGTAGCTGGTGCATCATCACTAACCGCCAGATCGCCGGACAGATTATCAGTGGCGGAAGCACCGGCAAAAAAGCCTGACAGCGAAGCCGCAAGGGTTCCGGCGGCACTGGCCGCGTCAACGGTGATTGCCGCAGGGACCGTCAACACCGGATCGGTGAGATCGATAGTCACGCCCACTGCCGTTGATGCCGGCCCGACATTCTCCGCTGCATCTCTCGCTGTTGCAGTAAAGCTGTGGCTACCCTCACTCAGGGGTGGGGAAAACCCTGGCGCATAGGTAAAAGACCAGTTACCGGAACCATCTGCGGCAGTTGAACCGAGTGTAACACCCCCATCCAGCACGGTGATCGTAGTGGAAGCTGCAGCGGTTCCAGTCAGTGTCGGCGTACTATCGTTGATAAACGCCCCATCAGCGGGCGTCACAATCGACGGCGCATTAGGCGGGGTCGTGTCGATAATCATGCTAACGCCAGCCGACTCGGCACTACTGGCACCTCCTCCATCGGTCGCAATGGCAGTAAAAACGTGAGTACCGTCTGCCAACGCTGCCGGTGTATGGCTCCAGTTGCCTGAGCCATCTGCTGTAAGGGTAGCTATTGGCACACCATTGTCACGCAGGGCAATGGAATAACCAGCACCACTGGTGCCACTGATCAATGGAGTATTATCATTACTCAAGGTGCCGTCTGCCGGAGCCAAAACTGTGGGTTCAGGCACGGGGGGGATCGTCGTCGTCGTGGTATAGGTGTCACTGATCTGTGAGCTGAGCAGGGTTGGCAGGCTGTTGATCGCATGGGTTCCGCCAATGGATAGTGTTGTCTCCGTATCTGTGGGACCTGTGACCGGCGACAGATGACGCACACCCACCTGATCACCATTGGCGACATAACCAGGATTACTGCTATAAAGACTGCTGGCGTTGATATCGTATTCTCCGCCCGCTATAAATACTGGAACCTTTACGCCTGCTGTCAGCCCGGCAACGGTGATCAGATTTGATATCTGAAATGCATTGATCGCAACACCTGTCTCGTCAGTAAAGCTAAAGGCATCTGGCGTTACATCCAGTGGTTCACCCACCAAGCGGGCAATCTCAAGATCTCCACTCAGATTATTGGAGGCAATCAATATCTTGCCATCCGGCTGCAACGCTATCCCTCGAGGTCTAACATGTCCGCTGCCCAGTGATGCGACCTTCTCTCCATTGACGCCAAAACTTGCGTCCAGCGTACCATCACTGTTGTAACGCAGGACGACATCATCAACTGATCCATTGACAACTGCCTGATGATTCCCCGTCACCAGGATCTTTCCATCCGGTGCCAGCGCCATTCCGAACAGATCGCAATTAATGCAGTTTGCTGGCACATCAGCCACCTGGCCTCCCGTGCCAAAAGCGGCATCAGGAGATCCATCAGCATTGAAACGCAGCAACATAGGCTGAGAAAAGCCTCCCACATTCCTGCTTCCGGCAACCAGTATCTTGCCATCTGGCTGTATGGCTATGGTTGCAGGTGTCTCTGAGACAACAGTATCGAACTCAGTACTGAAATCAGTGAAGCCGCCAATGGTGAAGCGTGCCAGGATACGCTTGACGAAGAAGCTGCCGAACCTGTCTTGCTCGGTATAGGCGGCAACAGCAACTATCTTTCCATCAGGCTGAATAGCAACTGCTGCTCCGTTCACAGAAACAGCTGAAAGACTGGTTACAACTGAACCACTTGGGAATAAACTGAAATCATTATCAGTCAAACCATTCTGCAGATACCTGGAAACCACCATGTCATACTTGAAACCCAAGAGTTTCGTACCGACAGTCACTATCTTTCCATCAGGCTGGAGTGCAACGCCCAGAAAAGTGTTTGGCGTACTGTCGAGCAATACACCATCACCGTCAAACAACGTATCTGGAGAACCGACGGTGTTGTAACGCAGCAGTGCTCCACCACCCGACGCCGATCCGGCGATCAGAAGCATTCCATCCGGCTGCAGCAGCGTTGCCCTTGCTGTGAATGAAGATGCCGCAGCTGGCGGTGAAGTGACAGATCCAGCAGTACCGTAAAACGCATCCACACTCCCCGTACTATTCAGTCGAACCAACGAAAAGGGGGCAGAGACCCCGATGATCTTTCCATCCGGCTGCACCAGAACCGATGTGCCGGGATTCTGATTCCCCCCGATTGTCGTCGCGGCCACACCAGTGGCTCCAAATGCGGCATCAAGGTCACCCGGCGCGGCCTGTGCAGTGGATGCAACCAGTAAACTGGTTGCAAAGATGATAGCCACTTGGGAAGAGATCAATCGTGAAAGCAGGCTAAGTAGTCTATTAAATCTGGCACTATAGCGCCCAAAGGTTTCGCGTTTCATCTGCACATCTCTCTTTTTTGTTCTTAATTATTTCAACCTGCATTTCAGGAGAAATGCAGGCTTTTCATCTCTGTCTTATCGAACAGAAAACGACTTATCCTTGCCGACTGCGTCTGCCACGAGCAGCAAACAGCACTCCCCCAAGGAGAAAAAGCGCCAAAGTTGAGGGCTCAGGCACACTGGCCTGCCGCACCAGCCAGTGACTCATATCAGAAGCAGTATCTGTTGAATTGAACTGTCTGCCGCTATCCGTCAGGTAGAAGGATGCGGTGCCGTTCATGACGGCATGGTAGACGTAGGGGGTGTATCTTTTTGTGGGATCGCCGACCACCTGATCGGCGGAGACACCGCGTACATAGCGGCTGGCTCCACTTGATGTGAGTCCCATGACGTTATCGAAAAACCATTCCATGCCATCCACGTTAAGTCCGTGCAACTGGTTCAAAACGTGGTAAGTCACATCGGCGTGATCCCACAACCCGGTGATCTGATCGTTGCTCGCATAGCGCCAACTATCACCCCACCAGCCACCGACGTCGCTCTCCACCTCACCCCATGAGAGGCCTACGGTTTCATCCAGGTGCAGCCACTGAAGTCCGGTATCTGAATCTGTCGTCCAGCCATTCGCATCATCGCGGATAAGCGATGCCTGCGTCGTGAACGTAGTGAATAACAGAGCGACTAATGACAGTGTGAAGACGATTTTTTTATTCATCTCTTTTCCCCTTTGTTATTGTTCGCGCCCCATCAAAGAAAAAGACCTTTTAGGAAACGCTTGAATTTTTTAATCCCTATTCACCGTATAGACTTAAATTGCTATACATGGCTGATAAGGAATTACACACAATTTTACAAAGCGAATAAGATGAAAGGTATTGGTCGCAGGTACTATTCAATACAGACTTTAGTACGTACTTTGGAAGGTTTATGTGCTATAAGTTCAACTTGGGGACGTTCCTAACTGAGCGAAAAACATGAAGATTATCCTGGCTGATGATCACTCCCTGTTCCGGGAGGGTTTGCGAAGCATGCTGGAACCGGATGCCGTCTGTTATGAAGCATCCAGCTTGCCTGAGATGCTCGACCTGCTTCGGGATCATCCGGACGCCGGGCTGATTCTCATGGATCTCAAGATGCCGGGCATGGTCGACTTTCAAGGTCTTGAAACCGTACGCGAACGGCATCCTGACACGCCCCTGATCATTGTTTCCATGCATTGTGAACAAGAGATCATCCAAACCGCATTGGCATGCGGCATTTCAGGTTATATCCCCAAGACCCACAGTTTTGAATCCATGAGGAGAGCCATCGACCTGGTTCTTAGCGGCACACCCTATGTGCCACAGGAAGCGCTGATGGACGTCAATGCCCCCCCTTCCAAGACATCCAAACTGACACGGCGGCAACAGGATGTTTATGAGCGGCTTATTAAAGGGAAAACAAATCAGGAGATTGCCGATGAACTGTACATCAGCCTAAGTACGGTAAAAATGCATGTGAGTACAGTACTGGAAAAAGTCGGTGCCAAAAACCGCACACAGCTACTCGCCGACAGCAGAAATATCTTTGACTGATTTCAACAATTTGGCCATTGTCAGTCGCAGCTTCTCTGCGGTAACCGGTTTGTGAAGCAGAGAAATTCCTGCCTTGCTGATCTCCTGCAACTCCGCCTGGCCTGTATCACCAGTTATAAGAATAGCGGAGACCGCTTTCATATTTTGGCTACGGACTATCTCGATCACCTCAAAACCATTTCTGTGATCGCGAAGTCGTAAATCGCTAATCAGCAGATCGGGTGTCTCACACTCCACTGCCAGCAGCGCCTGAATCTGCTCAGGTGACTCGAAGGTTCGTGTAATGCAGCCCCATGTCTCCAGCTGAAGCTGAAGCCCCTCCAGAATATCAACATCGTCATCCACCACCCAAACCACAAGATCCACAAAAACATCATCATCAACCGGCATATAGTCATCCGCTTCTGCCGACTGCACCTGCTCGGCTTCTCCCTTCGGAACATCAATACAAAATACGGAACCTTTGCCGTAACGGGAACGCACACAAACCGGTGTTTCCAGCAGGCTGGCAATCTGATCGACGATGGACAGCCCCAGGCCAACCCCTTTTCTTCTATCCCGCTCAGGATTGTCCAATTGATGAAAAGCGTCAAAAATCGAATTCATCTCCTCTTGCCTGATCCCTTTTCCGGTATCCCATACCTCGAATCGAAAACTTTCCCCATGTCTCCTGCAAGCCACCAGAACTCCACCAGAATCCGTGTATTTCACGGCATTGGAAATATAGTTTTCAAGTACCCTCTGGATTAGAATCGGATCACTGTAGATCCAATGGCTACTCGGGCGAACGATTAACCGAATGCCTTTCCTGTTGCACTCGTCATCGAATTTATATTTAAGGGACTGCAATAACTGGTTAGAAAATATGTTTATCTTCATCGGGCTGATCACACCTGCATCAAAGCGTGACATATCGAGCAGGGAAGAGAACATCTCCTGCATACTGTCCAGTGCATTGCGTAAACGCGAGAGCAGATAGACCCGGTTATCCCTTCCCCTATCCTGGGACAACCCACCAAGAAACAGCTCCATCGCATAGAGTGGCTGACGCAGATCGTGGCTGGCAGCAGCAAGAAATCTCGATTTGTCGATGTTCGCCTTTTCCGCAGTCTTTTTCTGAACAACCAGTTCTCCATTGGCCGACTCGAGTTCAAACTGCAAGCTGTAGGTATGCACCAGCATTTTGTGCAGCTCGACGGCAAACTTGATCATTCCTGCATAGTAGATGGCAAATAACCCGGCCAGCAGAGGATTCGCCGCTTCGGTGAACAGAAATACGGTCAGCGACTGCAGAAGAATCGGAGTCACCAAACAAAAGTAGATAGGCAGGATTGCGGCCAGATTGATGGCGCCTGCAAAGATACCCAGCATCGGCATGAGGACGATGAAGGCATGGATATCCCAAGTCCCGGTCAGCAGCCAGGTAAGCGAACCCCATAACGTACTGCTAATGAGGGAGTAAACAATGAAAACAATCTTGATATAACCTATCTGACCCGACGTAAGCTCTTTGCCTGCGTATCTTTGGGAAATGATGAAATGAGGTAACGCCACTGCCTGCATGGAGAAGAACCAGAGCAACAGGATAAAATGCGAATAGGCTGACCAAAGCCCGATCAACATAAGTATCTGAGCGGCAGTGATCGCAATATAGGAGGTTTTCCTGTGTCTCAGAAGATGGCCGGTCATGGCCTGAAGCATTCTGAAGTCCGGTTGATCCGACATAACACTTTCCCTTATGAACAAGATAGAGAAGCCGTCAGTCTATCCCAAAATACCAGGCGCAAGAGGGTCTGCCGGTTCCGCTGCGCTTGAACCGGCCTACTTCAACTGGATGACCCAGCCATCACTCATGCAGAATATGTCAATTGGAGGTCAAACGAACATAGAGCAGTGGTAACTCTTTCGGCAGATCGGAAGGCTGGCGAATCAGCACGTAACTTCCCTGGCCAAAGAGGTGGGGAAGATAATCTCCCGCCTGTTTGTCGATGGTAATACAGAAGGGATGCAGGCCTGCCTTACGCGCTTCAATGACTGCCATACGGGTGTCTTCAGCACCAAAACGACCCTCATATTTATCCAGGTCATTGGGTTTTCCGTCAGTAAGAATCAATAACAACCGCCGCTCTGACGACTGTGTTTCGAGCAACTTGGTGCTCTGACGAATCGCCGCACCCAGCCGGGTATAGTAACCCGGCTTGATGGCATTGATACGACCACGCACCTTGGCGCTGTAGTTTTCATCAAAGGTCTTCAACTGATGAAAACGGATGGGATCTCGCTTGCGGGATGAGAATCCATACATCGCAAAACTGTCTCCGGTGGCGGCAAGGCTTTCAGCGAAGAGAAATAGACTGTCGCGGATGACATCGATCACACGGGAATGGTTATTCACCCAGGTATCTGTGGAGAGTGAAAGATCCGCCAACAGCAGACAGGAGAGATCACGGGAACCGATTCGCAGACTCCGGTATAACCCGTCGCTGGTGGATGCCTGTCCAATCTCCCGATCGGTGGAGAAACGCAGGTAGGCATCCAGGTCGATCTCGCTACCCTCCTGCTGATTTCGAAACCAGATGCGCGCCGGTGCAAGCTGTTGAAACTGGGCACGCAGTTTTCTCGCGGTTCGTCGCAAATTGTCCGGCAGCGCCATCGGCTCAGCATTGACCGCAACCATGGGAACCACACGACAGAGATCGGGTAACAGCTGCCCTTTTTTGTAGTCCCATTCAGGCAGCAGAACCCCTTCGTTCAATACCAGATCGTCTTCAGAGGCAGCAGGAAGATCAAGATCAAAACGCAGTTTGCTGGTGGACGCCTTGGCATCCCGACTGACGCTCATCACTTCCATATCTTTTGCCGCATCTGCCGCACTCTCCAGATCATCGTTCTCTTCTGAGCTTCGGTCCAGATTGAGAAAATCGCCCCAGGTGAAGATAGTCTCCATGCGGATGGTGATCAACCCACGATCCTTCCCTTTGAGCTTTTCAGCCCGCTCGCCCTGTCGCCGCTCCTCCTCTTCCAAATCCTTGATCTCACCCCGTCCGGCAGCACCGGGGTCTTCATTGTCATTGGCGATTTCGGCCGCAACAATCGGGGGAAAGGGATGTAACCAGAGCGGGACTGGCTGCGGAGGACGTTTGGCCTGGGGAAGTCTCTCCACACTGCCGGGTTCGATCAGTGCCTGACGGATCGCGAGCTCTTGCGAAGTTTCGGCAACGAGCCGCTTGTCGGGCTGAATCCGCTGTTCCAGATGCGCCTCAACCAAGCTCAGATAGCGTGCGCGCAAGCCAGGATAACGAGCCAGGGTTTCCACCGTCAGCCGCTGATTTTTACTGAACCAGGGCTCCTCTTTCTGATGCTCACCCACGGCCAGGGCCGCCAGCCAGATGTAAAGATCACGATTGAGACTGGTCGATGAAAAATAGTCGATCACCGCCGGCAGGTGCAGGGAGTTTTCATCCCGCCAGGCGAGTTCCACTCGCTTGCTGTCACCGGCAATGCGGTGCAGCAGGCTACGTCGCGCACCATGTTCACTGGCGTGGGCCGCCTCAACCTGCAGGCCGCCATCGCCCCCAAGGGCGCGAAAGAGAATTCCGACGGTGGTGTGGATCTCATTCAGTCTCACTGCCGCTTCCGGATGACGTGTCTGCGCCATTCGGGTAATCAAACGATGCCAGAGTTCACCGACTTTCTCTTCCACTTATGAGGCTTCCTGAAGGTCGTTATCTGACGCGCCTGTTTCTGCAGTTGCCGGGCGACTTGTCGCGACCTGGATAGCCGCTTCATCCTCCACCCAATGCAGCAGGGTTTTCTGACGCTGTGGCGCCTGAACCTGTTCGCAGGCAGAGATGCACTGAGCGCACTCGGTGCAGGTAAACATACGCCGTTTGATGGTGCGCGGTTTCAGGCGCATCGGACAGATGTTGTCACAAGCGTTGTTACAGTCACCGCAGAGTCGCGCGCGGTTCCTGTCAAACCCCACCACCATGCCACGGTCATTGGCCATCCAGGCAAGACTCTGAAAAAGCCCGACGGCACAACCAAAACGGCAAAATAGATGGCGCGCAAACATGAACTCGATAAACAGCAACAGGGTACCGACACCAATGAATCGCGCCTGATTGGGCGTCAAAGAGCCATGCAATAGATTGTGATAGATCTCCGACGGCGGCAACAGGTAGGTCAGCAATACCACCGCCCAGAGGAAGGCGAAGCCAAGTGCCGCAAGCCAGGTCAGCGGCCAGAACCTTTTCTCGGGTTTGATGATTGCCCCGTCCGGTTGCAGTTCCGGCTGCGGACTCTTCTCCCAGAGTGACTGTTTGCCGCTGGCACGGAACATCAGGCGATTGATGGTCTCGACCACAGAGAAATGGGGGCAGAGCCAGCCACAGTAGAGACGACCATAGCGAAGGGCGACCCAGATCAGCCCGCCACCAATCAACAGCAGTGGAGCAAAGCCACGGATCAGGATATTGAAACCCGCTTCGAGACCACTGATCTCGCCGGCAATCAGCTCATCCAGCCCAAGGGTCCAGTGCATGCCAAGAAAAAAGAAGTGGTTCAGATTTAGATCGAAGCGAAACAGGTCGAGGGGCGGCGCGAACACAAACAGGATAAAGAAACCCGCCTGAAACCAGGAACGCAGGCGCTGGCGCTCAACGCGCATACTTTCGGCCGATCAGCGGATACCGGAACTGCTGCCCGGACATCGCCTTGATCAACGCCATCAAACCGGGAATCAGAAACAGGGGAACGACCGCGATGAAGTAGACCTCAAAGGTGATCAGCGCGGCGATAGAACCATAGCCGCCAAGCGCCAGGACCAACAGGTTGGCAGCAATAAAGATGCTGCAGCTGATACAGGCTCCGATAAAAGCCTGGGGCAGATGGTTCCGCACCAAATCGAATTCACTGTTGCGATGACGGTAGTGAAGCCAGGCCAGCCCTAGCAGCGGCAGCAGGGGAAAAAGCAGATTGAGCAGATAGAGTCCTTCACTGATGATTGCCAGCGACTTACCCTGATTGTCGTCACTCATTTGGACAGCTCCTATAATCCGAAAGTAATATCGACAACTTCCATCAGTGCTGCGGCTGTCTCTTCATCGTCGGTCAGGGGCTCGACCAGTGCGGCCCTACAGGCCTCGACCGGGTCGTATCCACCCAGGATCAGGGTCGCCGTGTAGACCAGCAGGCGGGTGGAAGCCGCCTCTTCAAGGTCGTGGTCCTTGAGTGACCGTAGTGCGTGGGCCAGGGTGACCAGACGCTTTGCCAATGCTTCGTCGGCCCCGGTTTCACCGATCAAAACTTCCTGTTCCAGTTCGGCTTCCGGAAAATCAAAACTGGCCGCCAGGAAGCGCTGCCGGGTACTCGGCTTCATGCCTTTCAACAAATTCTGATAACCGGGATTATAGGAGACCACCAACATGAACTCTGCCGGCGCATGCAAGGTCTCACCTGTCCGCTCGATGGGCAGAATACGCCGATCATCGGTGAGCGGGTGCAGCACAACCGTGGTGTCCTTGCGCGCCTCGACCACCTCGTCCAGATAGCATATCGCCCCTTCACGCACCGCCCGGGTCAAGGGTCCGTCACTCCAGAAAGTGCCACTGTCACCGATCAGGTGACGGCCGACCAGGTCTGCCGCCGTGAGATCGTCGTGACAGGCCACTGTGTAGACGGGTCGCCCCAGTTTAGCCGCCATATAGTTGATGAAACGGGTCTTTCCACATCCTGTCGGGCCTTTTATCAGCATCGGCAGTTGATGTTTGTAGGCATGCTCAAAAAGCGCTATCTCGTTGCCCTGGGGTTTGTAAAATGGCAGCTCAGTCAATGTGGTTCAACCTGTTGAGTAAGAGAGGTAAAAAGCTGTGCCGATCAAAATACCTGGAATAAACAGCCAGATAAAGACGGGCCAGTGCCAGATTCCACGCACCGCGCCCAATCCCATGAAGTAGTGTCCCACCAGCTGCCCTTTGATCATGGCAAGAAACAACACCGCCAACGCCACTTCCAGTCCGCTCAGACCCGCCTGACCAATCATGAAGGTGACGAAACTGAAAAACATGAGGAAAAGATAGACCCAGGTACAGGGGCGGATACCAAATTTTGTTTGTCTGCTCATCGTGCCATCACCGCATCACATAAACCAGGGGAAAGAGGATCAACCAGAGCAGATCCACCATATGCCAATATGAGGCGCCGGTCTCCACGCCGGTGTGTTCCTCGGCAGAGTAGCCGCCTTTTTGCGCCTTGATCGCCACGGCGGCCAAAATCACCATACCCATGATCACATGCATAAAATGAAAAAAGGTCAGGGAGATATAGAACATGTAGAAGGTATTGGTGCTGAGGTTGATCCCCTCCCCGAGATGGTGCGAATACTCACCCCCCTTTACCAGCAGAAACACCACGCCCATTACCAGGGCGGCAAGCAGCCAGCGAACACAGTGCTGACTGTTCCCTTCTCTGATTGCGCTAACTGCACGCACCACAAAGTAGGAACTGGTGATCAGGGCAAATGTGTTGATCAGCGCGGCCTGCCTGTCCAGGTTTTGTTGAAACTCATTGAAGAGTTCAACATTGTTCATCCGCGTAAAGGCATAGGCGGAAAAAAAAGCGGCGAAAACCAACAGCTCCGCAAGGATGAAGATCCAGATCACCAGATCACCGGGCGGGTATCGATTCTGTTTTTCTGCGACTGCAACTGCTGCTGTCATCTGCGGATTCCTTATGAATTAAAACTTTCCGATCATCAAACGGGGGGCAATGTACCAGAGCCTCTATTGTGCTGCTTTGATAAAAGTTAATTCCCACTAAAACGCTAGGTTTTTTCACACAAAGAAGACCCACAGACTATAATTTAATTAGGCGAGCGCTATTCAGCTCATCGCAAACCTCCCACACAGGCGCCGCTTGAGCAGAGCGGCGTTACGTCGGGGGAGAGAGAGTAGGGTGAGATCGAAACGGAGATGTCTGGGGGCGCTGGATAGCCTCCCGGTTTTCCAAAATTCCTTACACACCCCCGGAGAACAAACTACTGTCCCTCGTTGACTCATTAACTATGTCTTGAAGATAGTTCGTGCAATCCACGCGCTAGGCAGAGACAAGGAGTTAACAATGAGGATCTCCAAATTTACAGCACTTGCCACGGCACTGCTGATTTCCGGCATGGCGAATGCCGACCTATCAGGCAGCTTGGTGGCCGACTACCCCTTCAACGGCAATGCAATCGATGAAACCTATCATGGTTATGACGGGACGATTCATGGAGGCGCTGCATTGACGTTCGACCGGTTCGGCAATGCAAACAGCGCCTACAATTTCGACGGCTCCAGTGGCTATATCGAGATTGGGACGAGCTTGAATTTTCCCTCCTGGCCCAGCTACTCGGTCAGTCTCTGGTTCCTGAATGACGGCGGTGGAGACTGGAGTAGCGGTTATGGCCAGAAGATCATCGATAAAACGGTTTATTGGCACGACTTTTACTTAAGTCTTGGGCCTATAAACCCAACAAGACAAGATGGGGAGATCAGATTCAAAACCCATGAAGGTCTGGGCCCCGTAAACACCCACGGCACGTATCTCATAGATTCCACGGCGGATTTCAGAGACAGCGCATGGCATCACGTAGTCATCAATAAGGATGGCAGTGACGGCGAACTCTGGGTCGACGGCGAATTGTCTGAATCCGCTGACGATGTAAAGACCGTCTTCAACAATACCAGCCTGCTATTTGGGTACAGCCTTTCGTCGGATAGCTTACAGCGGAGATACTGGAGTGGAGATATCGATGACATTCGCATCTATGATCAGGCAATCTCGGAGGTGGATGTAAAACGCCTGCACATGGAGGGCGTTCCACCTGCAGATATGCTTACCGAAGTGGTCGAATCGATTGTGACGCTCAATATCCAGGAAGGCCTCGCCAACAGCCTGGATGTAAAGCTCGATGCCGCGATCGGCGCACTGGATGACGTAAACACCGACAATGATGTCTCTGCCGTCAACAGACTCTATGCGCTGATCAGCGCCATTGAGGCCCAGCGCGGCAAAAAGATTACCGACACGGATGCCGATACTCTTATCGCCGCAACCAATGCCGTTATTGAGAAACTGTTGTCTGAGTAACAGCGAAGTTTCCAATAGGGCAAGCAGCCACCGCCCTCTTTTTTGGAGGGCGGTGTCGTAATAGGCTCACTTGGGGGAAACTTTATCCACTTCTGTTAGAATTTCCGGATCTCCTCCTGTCCAGACCAACGGGCCGCTTGGCCCGGCACCAATACCGATAGGACTGGATTACCTCAAAAAGAGATGAGTTGATGACAGAAATCACCGATATCGCTGCATATATGGCCGGATTGGGCGCAAAGGCCCGCACCGCCTCCCGCCGCCTGGCTGCGGCCACCACCGGCGAAAAGAACGCCGCATTGAATGCCATCGCCGACGATCTCGACAGCAATCGCGACACATTGATGGCCGAGAACAAAAAAGACCTGGAAGCGGGCGCCGCCAAGGGGCTCGATGCCGCCTTGCTGGATCGCCTGGAACTCACCCCGGCACGCATCGATTCCATGATCGAGGGACTGCGGCAGATTGCAGGTCTGGCGGATCCAATCGGCGAGATCTTCGACATGAACTACCGGCCAAGCGGCATTCAGATCGGACGCATGCGGGTACCCCTCGGTGTGGTCGGCATCATCTACGAATCCAGGCCCAATGTGACCGCAGATGCCGCAGCACTCTGTCTCAAGTCCGGCAATGCCACGGTGCTGCGCGGCGGCTCCGAGGCATTCCACTCCAACCAGGCCATTGCCGCCGGCATCCAGCGTGGTCTGGAGAAAGCGGGCCTGCCTGCCGACGCGGTACAGGTTTTGGCCACCACCGACCGGGCAGCCGTCGGCAGCATGATCACCATGCCGGAGTCGATCGACGTCATCATCCCCCGGGGCGGCAAGGGTCTCATCGAGCGCATCAGCCGCGATGCCCGGGTGCCGGTAATAAAACACCTCGACGGCATCTGCCATGTCTATATCGACGATCAGGCCGATATCGGCAAAGCATTCGATGTCACCATGAATTCCAAGACCCAGCGCTACGGCACCTGCAACACCCTTGAAACCCTGCTCGTTGCGGAAGAGATCGCCGAGGAGGCGCTTTTGATGCTGGCCGCACCGCTGCAAGAGAAGGGTGTGGAGTTGCGCGGCTGTCCGCATACCCTGGAGATCATCGATAACGCAGTCGCCGCCACCGACGAGGACTGGGACACTGAGTATCTCGGGCCGATCCTCTCTATCCGTGTAGTGCAGGATCTGGACGCGGCAATTGACCACATCAACACCCACGGCTCCCAACACACCGATTCCATCATCACTGAAAACTACACGCGGGCGCGCCGCTTTCTTGCCGAAGTGGACTCCAGTTCAGTGATGGTTAATGCCTCCACCCGTTTTGCGGACGGCTTTGAATACGGCCTCGGTGCCGAGATCGGCATCTCCACCGACAAATTTCATGCCCGTGGGCCGGTCGGCCTTGAAGGGCTTACCTCGGTCAAATATATCGTGCTGGGCGATGGCCATATCCGCCAGTAACCTTTATTTCACATGATCGGTATTCTCGGCGGCACCTTCGACCCCATTCACTTCGGCCACCTGCGCACTGCGCTGGACGTCAAACTGGCCCTGAAACTGGATGAGATACGCCTGATCCCGCTGCGGCATGCGGTACATCGCAAGCAGCCGGACACTCCGGCCAAAATGCGACTGCGCATGGTCGAGGCGGCGATCTCCGCCACTCCCGGCTTCGTGGTCGATGAGCGCGAACTAAGGCGTGACAACGCATCCTATACGGTCGACACGCTGCTCTCACTGCGTGAGGCGTTGGGCGAGAACGACCCTCTCTGCCTGCTCATGGGCAGCGACGCCTTCGAGGACTTTCTCTCTTGGCATCGCCCACTGGACATAACTGCACTTGCCCACCTCGTTATCATGACCCGGCCGGGGCAGTCGACAGTAGCCAATCCGGCACTGCAACAGTTAGTGGCATCACGTCTGACTGCCGATCCCGCCGATCTACACACAGCACCAGGGGGGCGCATCCTGCTCCAGACCGTTACCCAGCTGGATATCTCCGCCACTCGCATTCGTGCCATGGTCGCCAACGGAGACAGCCCCCGCTTCCTGCTCCCTGATGCCGTGTTGGAGATTATCGAACGGGAAAATCTCTATCGTTGAGAGATGCACGGCGTTTAATTCATCTAGTAGGGTGTGCCGTGCGCACCGTGATTGCTCCGAAACTTGAGTTAATATCACATTGCAGGGGTACTGGGTTACAATTGGCGAATATCCATCAATTACAGGAACAACATGCAGGTAGAAGAGCTTAGAGATCTGGTCCTTGAGACCCTCGACGACATGAAGGCCAGAGACGTGGTAACACTCGACGTCAGGGGAAAAACCAGCATTACCGATATCATGGTGGTGGCGAGCGGCACCTCGGACAGACACGTAAAATCCATCGCACAGACCGTCGCCTTCAAGGCCAAACAGGCGGGCGAAACCCCACTGGGCTCAGAGGGGCTTGAGGATGGAGAGTGGGCGCTGGTCGACCTCAATGGTGTAGTGGTTCACGTCATGCTGCCCAAGGTGCGGGACTTCTACCACCTCGAGCGGCTCTGGTCACTGGATCAACCCAGCAACGACTCCAAGGCTGACGAGGCCTGATATACGATCGATGGACCGGTTTGACCGGATATTCGAACTCAACCGCATCCTGCAGGCGGCCCGCCGCCCGGTTTCCCGCAAGCGGCTGGAGGAGGAGCTGGAGTGCTCACGCGCCACGGTCAAGCGTCTCATCGAAGAGATGCGCCTCTTTCTCAACGCCCCCATCGTCTATGACCGCACCTTCAATGGCTATAGTTACGCGGAGGACGAGGGGAAGATGTATCAGCTGCCTGGACTCTGGTTCAATGCCTCGGAGCTCTATGCCCTGCTGAGCATGCAGCAGTTGCTGGAACAGGTACAACCCGGTCTGCTCGGGAGCCACCTGCAACCCCTTCGGCATCAGATCGAGCAACTGCTGAACCGCCAACATACCGGAGGGGAGCAGATAACCCGGCGCATCCGCATCCTGCAAGCCGCCGCCAGATCTGCGGGAAATCATTTTTCCAATCTGGCAACTGCAATTGCCCTGAGAAATCGGTTGCAACTCAACTACTACAGCCGTTACCAGGATCAGTCCACGGCACGGGAAGTCTCCCCCCAACGCCTCACCCATTACCGCGACAACTGGTATCTGGATGCCTGGTGTCACCTGCGCAAGGGGCTGAGGACCTTTGCCCTCGACGCCATCTCCGAGAGCGTTGTGCTGGAGAAAAAAGCGCGGGATATCAACGAAGTCGAACTTGATCATCACTATCAATCGGCTTACGGCATCTTCAGTGGTCAATCCGACAACACAGCCGTGCTCCACTTCACCGCCGAACGGGCTCGCTGGGTGGCAAAAGAGCAGTGGCACCCATCTCAGGAGAACCACTGGCTGGAGGATGGACGTTATGAACTGCGCATTCCCTATCACAATCCGGCGGAACTGATCATGGATATACTGAAGTATGGACCGGATGTGGAGGTGGTCTCTCCCAAAGAACTCCGGGAGTCGGTGGCAAACAGAATAGTGGCGATGTCACAGATCTACCTATCTGCGTAGGATGCTGGTGAGCTTGCGAACCGCATCATTCGTGGCCATCATGGAGCGCTCAAACAGGCCATGCAGGCGTATTCAACTGCCGATCGATGCGGTTCGTCCCTCACCAGCATCCTACGCACTGTCGTTTACCTAAGTCTCCGGCCGGAGATGCCCACCGCAATATCCTGCAATAACAACCAGGGATCACCGCTGTCCATACCCTTGATGACACGATCCACTTTTGCGCAGGCTGCGAGCAGACGACGCCAATGGATCGAGCGCTGCTTCAGCCCCTGTCGCACCAGGGGCTTGCGCTTATCCCAAATCCGGCAGGCCCCCATCACCCGCTCCGCCGAGCCGCCCTGTTCAATCTCGTGGGACATGACCGCCAGTTGCCGTATCTCACGGGACAACGCCCAGAGCACCACAGGGGTAACCACGCCCTCACCTTTCAGTCCATCCAGCATGCGTAACCCGCGTGCGGTTTCCCCCTTCAACAACGTATCCACCAGGCCAAAGACATCGAACCTTGCACTGTTTGCCACAGCCACCAACTGCTCTGCACTGATGACTCCAGGCCCCTGAAGCAGCAGCAGCTTTTCGATCTCCTGGGAAGCGGCAAGCAGGTTGCCCTCAATGCGCTCTGCCAGCATCTCCACCACGCCGGACTCGGGGATCAGACCGACACCACGCAGGCGCTGCTCGATCCAGGGTAGCAGGCGCGCACCCTCCACCGGCCAGATCTGTACCAGCACCCCGATTTGATCCAGCGATTTCACCCATTTACTGTTCTGTTGACTGCGCTCCAGTTTTGGCGCGGTGATCAGCAACAGCGTATCCTGGGGTGGATTGGCAGCATAAGCGGTCAGCGCCTTGGCGCCCTCGATCCCCACCTTGGCGCTGCTCAAACGCAGATCAAGGATACGCTGCTCACCGAACAGGGAGAGACTGTCTGCGGCACCGCTGAGGGTATTCCAGTCGAAATTAGGGCTATGATCCAGCACCTCTCGCTCGGTGTAACCCTGTGCCCGGGCACTGGACCGAACCAGATCGGCGGCCTCACCCATCTGCAAGGGTTCATCGCCAGTGAGAAAATAGATCGGCGCCAGGCTTTTTTTCAGACTGACGGCAAGTTGGTCGTTGTGCAGGCGCATGCGTCAGAGCCTAGTCCAGCTGCGCCTGCAGGCGCCGGACAATCTGATCCGCCATGTCGGTGCGCATATCAGCACGCACCAGTTTCGCCTCGTTTCGACGGCCCAGTTCGTCAGTACCGCTATAGGTCAACTCACGCACAGTCTCAAGATGCTGATCAGGCAGCGCGGCTTTACCCTCACGGTTCACCACGGAAAAGTTACTCTTCAAGCGCAACTCATACTCCAGCGCCTTGCCGTTTTCATCGACGGAGAGGACCCGGTATTTGAACGCCTCGGTGAGTGAGATACGATTCCTAGCCTCCGCTGCATCGGCAGCCAGGGCCACGCCTGATGCCCGAAGATCCCGCTGTAGAACCCCCGCCAGACTCTTGCCGTTTTCAGCGTTCTCCACAAACAGACCATTCAGGTTGGGTGTGGCTTGATGATAGCCCCTCAGATGAAATCCGCAGCCTGAAACTATCAGCAAAATCGACAATAAAAAGCCGCTACGCCAGTGTCGTCCTTTTAGCATTTCCAATCAGGGCTCCCGTAGGTCGGGTTAGCAATAGCGTAACCCGACATGTTTCTGATGTTGTTGGGTTACGCTACGCTAACCCAACCTACATTTTGGCTTCCCCCCGCGGGGAGGGAATGGATGCAGCTCCGGTCGACCACTATTTGGCAACAATGCTCACCAATTTGTTGGGCACAACGATGACCTTGCGCACGGTGGCATCACCGACAAACTTCTGCACATTCTCATTGGCGAGGGCGATCTCTTCAACCTTCGACTTATCCGCATCCACCGGCACCTGAATCTTGGCCCGCACCTTGCCGTTGACCTGGATGACGTACTGAATGCTATCCTGCTTCAGCGCTGCTTCGTCCACCTGCGGCCAGCTTGAGTTGAGGATATCATCGCCATAGCCCAGTTCACGCCACAAGTGATGGCTGACGTGGGGGGCGATGGGACCGAGCAGGCGCAGCACGATGCCGAGGCCCTCATGCAGCAGCACCTGGTCCGCCGCCTCGTCACCCAGCTTATAGAGGGTGTTGACGATAGTCATGCAGGCGGAAACCACTGTATTGAACTGCTGGCGGTCGAAGTCGAATACCGCCTTCTTCAGCGATTCATGGATCTCCCGGCGGGCATCTTTCTGCACATCAGAAAGGGGGACAGACCCCAATTTGGCCAAATTGGGGTCTGTCCCCCTTTCCGCCAAGGCCCAGAGACGTTTGATGAAGCGATAGGCTCCCTCCACACCCTCATCGTTCCACTCCAGGGACTGATCCGGGGGCGAGGTGAACATGGTGTAGAGACGCACGGTGTCGGCGCCGTAGCGGTCGATCAGCGATTGGGGATCGATGCCGTTGTTCTTCGACTTCGACATCTTCTCGATAGCGCCGATTTTCACCGGCTGACCATCAGCGGGCAGGCTGGCGCTCAGCGGCCGACCCTTGTCGTCCTGTTCCACCTCCACCTCAGCCGGGTTGTACCAATGCTTGGAGCCGTCACTCTCATCCCGGTAGTAGGTTTCCGCCACCACCATGCCCTGGGTCAACAGGCGGGTGAATGGCTCGCTGCTCTGCACCAACCCCACATCGCGCAAGAGCTTGTGGAAAAAACGGGCGTAGAGCAGATGCAACACCGCATGTTCGATACCGCCGACGTAGTGGTCCACCGGCAGCCAGTAGTCAGCCCGCTCATCGAGCATGGTCTCGGCGCCGGGACAGGTGTAGCGGGCGTAGTACCAGCTCGACTCCATGAAGGTATCGAAGGTATCGGTCTCACGTTGAGCCGCACCGCCACACTCGGGGCAGATGCATTTGGCAAATGCGCCATCAGCCTTGATCGGATTGATCGTGTCCTCGTCGTAGACGATATCCTCCGGCAGCACCACCGGCAGATCCGCCATCGGGACCGGCACGGTGCCGCACTTGTCGCAGTGGACCATGGGGATCGGTGTACCCCAGTAGCGCTGCCGGGAGACGCCCCAGTCACGCAGGCGGAAGTTCTTGGTCTTCTCACCCTTGTTGCGCGCCTGCAGCCACTCGGCGATGGCGTCGAACGCGGTCTCTGAGGTGAGGCCGTTGAAGGGGCCGGAATCCTTGAGCACACCCTTTTCGATATAGGCGGCGGCCTGGATGTCGATATTTGTGCCATCCGCCGGGTGGATCACTTGTTTTATCGGAATGCCGTACTTGCCGGCAAAAGCGTGGTCGCGCTCGTCGTGACCCGGCACCGCCATCACTGCGCCGGTACCATATCCCATGAGAACGAAGTTGGCAGCATAGATGGGTACGGACTCGCCGCTCACCGGATGGATCGCGTTGATGCCCAGAGGCATGCCCTTTTTCTCGATGGTCTCCAGATCCGCCTCGGAGGTGCCGCCCTGGCGGCACTCATCGACGAACCTGGCGATTTCAGCACTGCTCTCCGCGGCTTGCAGCGCGAGTGAGTGCTCACCAGCCACCGCCACATAGGTAACGCCCATGAGAGTATCTGGACGGGTGGTAAAGATGGTCAGGCTCTCATCCGAGCCTTCGATACCAAATGCCATCTTCACGCCGAAAGAGCGGCCGATCCAGTTGCGCTGCATGGTGCGAACCTGATCGGGCCAGCCTTCCAGATTGTCGATCTCATCAAGCAGCTCATCGGCGTAGTCGGTGATCTTGATGAACCACTGGGGGATTTCGCGGCGCTCCACCCGCGCCCCGGAACGCCAGCCTCGGCCATCGATCACCTGCTCGTTGGCAAGCACTGTCTGATCCACAGGATCCCAGTTGACCACCGCGTTCTTGCGATAGACCAGACCTTTTTTATAGAGTTCGGTGAAGAGCCACTGTTCCCATTTGTAGTAGTCGGGCCGACAGGTGGCCAGCTCCCGATCCCAGTCATAACCAAAACCGAGGCTATTGAGCTGGCCCTTCATGTACTTGATGTTGTCGTAGGTCCAACCTGCGGGCGCAGCCTTGTTCTTGCGCGCCGCGTTCTCTGCCGGCAGCCCAAATGCATCCCAACCCATTGGCTGCAGCACGTTTTTTCCCTGCATACGCTGATAGCGTGCGATCACGTCCCCGATGGTGTAGTTACGCACATGTCCCATATGCAGCTTGCCGCTGGGATAGGGAAACATTGAGAGGCAGTAAAACTTCTCCTTCGATGGATCTTCAACCACCTTAAAGGTCTTCTCTTCCTTCCAATGGGCCTGGGTCTGTTGTTCTATCTGACGGGGATCGTAGGTATTTTGCATGGTCCGGCTTCGGGAAAATGTATTCGGATAATCGCGGAAGGATAACCTAACCTCAGACATTCAGGAAGTTGGGTCGGACATTCGCTCAATCACATGGTCGATCGCCCGCTCCCAGGCAAGACGCGTCTCTTCACTGAACTCCGAATCACATTCCGCCACTGTCTCGATCAGCGCCTTTCGCCAACCGGCAAAAAATCGGTGTTCCACATTCAGGCGCCGGTGTATCTTTCCCAGCATCTCCATGTACATACCCAGTCCCGGCTGACCCTCTGTTGTGTCAGCCAGCATCTCCAGGGTGGTCAGCAACTTCTGCTTGATTTGCGGCATATCCCGGTTATGGAAAAAAGCCGCAACTTCATCGGATTGGCCAACAAAGCGGTCGTAAAAGCGATCAAGAAATTGATCATTCGCTTTGGATCGCGTAAGACTTTCACGGAAACGTTTCCGGTCGGTTTCATTTATTGTGGTGGTCACGAAAATTCTCAAAATTGGGTGCAGCCTGCGCACCATTGCAGTAAATGGGTGATAACAGAGTTTCTCACGAAACGGTGAGTAAATTTCACCGTCCCTGGCGCAAAGACAACCTCAATTAGCCCTGATCATTTGCCAACGCGTAAATTTCATCCATTATTACCATTAGAAGAACCAGAAAATGGCGGTGAGGCCGCTGTAAGGAGCAGACCATGACAGATCCCGACAACAAAAACCCACTGGACAGACTCACAGACGCTTATGAGGACATCCTCGAGCATGTGCATGATGCCATCGAATCGGCAAAGGAGAATGCCATCCCGGGTCTCAAGGACTATTTTGACGATGCCAAGGAGAAGGTCGTCGAACTGGGTGAACTGAGCCGCGAGGAGGCGGATAAGGTCGCCGGTTATGTCGAGCGGGATGTGAAAGATGCCGCGCACTACTTGATTGAGACCGGGGAACAGTTATCCGAGTGGTGGCAGTTTGATGTCCAGCAGGTGGAAGACCGGATAGTCGAAATGTTCTCCCGTGTGGCGGATCAGACCAAGCTGGAACTGAACAAAATTGCTGAACGGGCAAAAGAGGCATCCAGATACCACACTGGCGAGGTCACTGGACCCGGCACACTGATCTGCTCAAGCTGCGGCAAAGAGATGCATTTCAAAAAAACCGGGCACATTCCACCCTGCTCGGGGTGCCGCGGTACTGAATTCCGGCGGGCAGGTGAAAAAACGGATTAAATATCTCCTCCGAAATCAGCAGGGAGTTATAAATAAAATTGTGGGAACTGCGCCCCGCCGTGATGGCTCCGTAGATAGGTAAAGCGCGGCGGGGCGCCGCTCCCACGGCGAGTCATTTTGGCACGCCACAAAAAAGGGCTCCCATTTCAGGGAGCCCTTTCTCATCGGGCTATGGATTGCGTGGGGCTACCGCCGCCGCTTTCCAACCGTTTTCTTCTTCCTAGCCATCCTCTTCTTGGAAGAGACTTTCTTCTTCGCAGTTGCCTTCCTCTTGGTAGACACCTTCTTCTTGGCGGCTACCTTTTTCCGGGCGGAGGCTTTCTTCTTAGCTGTCGCCTTCTTTTTGCTGGACACCTTCTTCTTGGCAGCTACCTTTTTCCTGGCGGTGGCCTTCTTCTTAGCCGTCGCCTTCTTCCTGGTGGACACCTTCTTCTTGGCAGTTACCTTTTTCCTGGCGGAGGCTTTCTTCTTAGCTGTCGCCTTCTTTTTTCTGGACACCTTCTTCTTGGCAGCTACCTTTTTCCTGGCGGAGGCCTTCTTCTTCGCCGTCGCCTTCTTTTTGCTGGACACCTTCTTCTTGGCAGCTACCTTTTTCCTGGCGGTGGCCTTCTTCTTCGCCGTCGCCTTCTTCCTGCTGGACACCTTCTTCTTGGCAGCTACCTTTTTCCTGGCGGAGGCCTTCTTCTTCGCCGTCGCCTTCTTTTTGCTGGAGACCTTCTTCTTCGCAGCTACCTTTTTCTTGGCGGAGGCCTTCTTCTTCGCCGTCACCTTCTTTTTGCTGGCGACCTTCTTCTTTGAAGCTACCTTTTTCCGGGCAGAGGCCTTCTTCTTCGCCGCCACCTTCTTTTTGCTGGAGACCTTCTTCTTTGAAGCTACCTTTTTCCGGGCAGAGGCCTTCTTCTTCGCCGCCACCTTCTTTTTGCTGGAGACCTTCTTCTTCGCAGCTACTTTTTTCTTAGCGGAGGCCTTCTTCTTCGCCGTCGCCTTCTTTTTGCTGGAGACCTTCTTCTTCGCAGCTACCTTTTTCTTGGCGGAGGCCTTCTTCTTCGCCGTCGCCTTCTTTTTGCTGGCGACCTTCTTCTTCACGGCTGCCTTTTTCTTCACGGCTGCCTTTTTCTTGGCGGGGGACTTCTTTCTCGTAACAATCTTCTCTTCTGCCACCGTGCTTTTCTCTGGCACTTTCTCCTCAACCACCTCCATCACTGCGACCGGCTCTGGCTCGACCGCAGTAACCGCCACAGGCTCAGGCTCAGACTCGGGCTCGGGCTCGGGCTCGGGCGCTGCAATCTGTTCCGGCTCCATCACTTCATCATCCTTTTCCGCGGCAGGCGTATCCGGCTCAACAACCGGGGAGGAAGCGACGTCATCCAGTATCTGGCAAACATTAGCAAAGATTTCCCCGATCTCCCCTGCGCCTTCGATCCGACGTAGCTTGCCCTGTTCGTCATAATGTTCGATCAGTGGCACGGTCAGGTTGTCATAGACATGCAGCCGATGGCTGATGGTCTCTTCGTTATCATCCACCCGCTGGTGCAGCTTGCCGCCACACTTGTCGCACACACCTTCGACGATAGTGGGGTTGCTGTAGATGTTGTACATCTGGCCACAGGACTCACAATTGCGCCGTCCGACCAGCCGCTCCATCAGCGCATCGGTTTCCACATGGATGAGTATCGCGAGATCCAAAGGCTGCCCCAGCTCACTGAGCATGGCGTCGAGGGTCTCTGACTGGATCAGATTACGCGGGAAACCGTCGAGAATGTATCCCTCCTCCACATCCTGGGCCTGCAGACGTTCCCGGATCATGGCCAGGACAATACCGTCGGAAACCAGGTGCCCCGACTCCATTGCCTCCTTGGCCCGTCTACCCAGTTCAGACTCCGCCGCCACAGCGGCCCGCAGCAGATCCCCGGTGGAGATCTGGGGAATCCCGTATTTCGCCACAATCTTTTTGGCCTGGGTTCCCTTACCCGATCCTGGCGCTCCAAGCAGAACGATTCTCATCGCCACTCCCCTTTAGTTAAGTGGTATTTTATGTGTGGCCAACCCGCAGCCAAATCTGGATAAACACCCATGTCCCATACGCTGCAGGAAGCAAAAAACGCTGTCTCATGCCCTACACCATCAGCTAATTAGGAAATTCCATGACTGTATCTAAGTTTTGGATTGGCCGCCGTTGATCAGCTTGGGTAAGCTAATATCAGAATACCCCTAAAGTCAACGAAGTTTGTGTACTCATCCGGGGCTATCGATTATGCTTCGACCCCGTGGCCCGGCGACTCTGGGCTTGATTTAATTGACGGACTGCAGACCTTCCCCCCCATGCCGGAAATTCCAGATATTACCGACTCAGAGCGCTGGATCATCGATACCACCCTCAAAGAGCGCTACGACCGCGATGTGCCTTTGCAGCTCGCAGACGCTGAGATACGTCTAATGCTCTCTGACAGAGAGCTCACAAGCTGTCCTGTGGTTTACTGGAACGAGGACGACTGCAACTTCGTGCTGTTCAAAACGGGTGACCGTAGATACCGCTGCCAATTTTTCTACCGGGGATACCAGCAGTACGGCACCGGCGTCCATGAGTATGACGATTTGACTGAATGTATTGTTTCCCTGCTACAAACCCAGGCCGACTATGAGGCCAAAGAGCGGGGCGACCTGAAATAACAGTTCCAGACAATATCCTTTTTTCCGCAATAAAATTAAGGAGTTAGCCAGACATGACAGCAAAGAATGCCTTTTACGCCCAGTCCGGTGGCGTGACCGCAGTCATCAACTCGTCGGCCTGTGGCGTCATCGAGACCTGCCGCAAGCACAGCGACAAGATCGCCAACGTCTACGCCGGCCGCAACGGCATCATCGGCGCACTGACCGAAGATCTGATCGATACCTCCCAGGAGTCCGCTGAGGATATCGCCGCACTGAAGACCACCCCTTCCGGCGGTTTCGGTTCCTGTCGCTTCAAACTGAAAGGCCTGGAGGAGAGCAAACGTGAATATGAGCGTTTGATCGAGATCTTCAAGGCCCATAACATCGGCTACTTCTTCTACAATGGCGGCGGCGACTCCGCCGACACCTGCTACAAGGTCTCCCAGCTCTCCGAGAAGATGGGCTATCCGGTTCAGGCCATCCACGTACCGAAAACCGTGGACAACGACCTGCCGATCACCGACAACTGCCCTGGTTTCGGTTCCGTAGCCAAGTACATCGCGGTTTCCACCCTGGAGGCCTCCTTCGACGTGCGCTCCATGGCCGCCACCTCCACCAAGATCTTCGTGATCGAGGTGATGGGTCGTCACGCCGGCTGGATCGCCGCCGCCGGCGCGCTGGTCGAGGACTACGGCATTCCGGTTGTCACCCTGTTCCCTGAGATCGAGTTCGACAAGGAGAAATTCATCGCTGCTGTCGATGCCAAGGTGAAAGAGCACGGCTACTGCACCATCTGCGTCTCCGAAGGCGCCCACTATCCTGACGGCACTTTCCTGGCCGAACAGGGTACCCGTGACTCCTTCGGCCACGCCCAACTAGGCGGCGCAGCACCGGTCGTCGCCAACATGGTCAAAGATGCCCTGGACCTCAAGTTCCACTGGGCCGTGGCCGACTATCTGCAGCGCGCAGCTCGTCACCTGGCCTCTGAGTCTGACGTCGAGCAGGCCTATGCCCTGGGCCAGGCCGCTGTGGAAAAGGCGCTGGAAGGCAAGAATTCCATCATGCCGACCGTGGTTCGCGAATCTTCCAATCCCTACAAGTGGAGCATCGGTGAAGCCCCGCTGAGCGAGGTCGCCAATGTCGAGAAGATGATGCCGATGGATTTCATCACCGAAGACGGCTTCGGTATCACCGACAAATGCAAGGAGTACCTCTACCCGCTGATCAAGGGCGAGTCCTACCCCGAATATGACGACAATGGAATGCCCAAGTACGTCACCATGAAGGGCGCGGCAGTGCCGCAAAAGCTGGAAAAATTCGAAATCTAAGGCGAAGCACCGGGGGGGCTCTGTTTCAGCGCCCCCGCTTTATTTTCGTCTGATTTGATTCGAGTCAATGATTTGGCATTTAGGAATATTAGAAAGTAGCAGGTCCGCGCGTGGGGAAGCGCGGCACGCGACCGAAGTAATATCGACCAAAAAAACCGTTATCCGATCTATTAATACGTTGAGGAGGGTTCCTACGTGAGTAACGAACTAATTTTTAGTCTGGTCTGTGCCGTTGCTGCACTGGCTTATGGATTTGTATCCGTCAAGTGGATACTGGCACAACCGGAAGGCAACGATCGAATGAAAGAGATCGCCGCTGCCATACAGGAGGGCGCCACCGCCTACCTTAACCGCCAGTACACTGCCATCGGCATCGTCGGCGCTATCATGTTCGTGGTCCTTTTTGCCGCATTGGGCACAACCACTGCCATCGGCTTTGCCATCGGCGCAGTCTTCTCCGGCGCCGCCGGTTATATTGGCATGAACATCTCGGTGCGTTCCAATCTGCGCACCGCAGAGGCCGCCAATCACGGCATCAACGCTGCACTGCAAGTCGCCTTCCGCGGCGGCGCCATCACCGGCATGCTGGTGGTTGGTCTGGGTCTGCTGGGTGTGGCCGGTTACTATGCCATCCTCCACCAGATGGGCGTCTCCGACGACGATGCGCTACACGCACTGGTTGGCCTCGCCTTCGGCGGCTCACTGATCTCCATCTTCGCCCGTCTTGGCGGCGGCATCTTCACCAAGGGTGCTGATGTGGGCGCCGACATCGTCGGTAAGGTTGAGGCAGGCATCCCCGAGGATGACCCACGCAACCCTGCGGTTATCGCCGATAACGTGGGCGACAACGTGGGCGACTGCGCCGGCATGGCAGCTGACCTGTTCGAGACCTACGCGGTAACCGTGGTCGCCACCATGCTGCTTGGCAGTCTGCTGGTCTCCGGTGGCGCTGCGATCACCTACCCATTGGTGCTCGGCGGCGTATCCATCATTGCCTCCGTGATCGGCACCTATTTCGTCCAGGCGAAAGAGGGCGATACCAAGATCATGATCGCACTCTACAAGGGACTGGCAGTTGCCGGCGTTATCGCCGCAGTGGCCTTCTACTTTGTCACTGACTACATGATGGCTGACGTGGTTATCGAAGGCGTCACCAATCCGACCATGGCGCTGTTCGGTTCCGCCATGATCGGTCTGGTGCTGACTGCGGCAATGGTTGTGATCACTGAGTACTATACCGCAACTGAGTTTGCCCCAGTGAGGCACATCGCTGAGGCCTCAACCACCGGTGACGGCACCAACGTGATCGCCGGCCTGGGCCTCTCCATGAAGTCCACCGCTGCCCCCGTGCTGGCGATCTGCGCCTCCATCTGGGGTTCCTACGATCTGGCCGGCCTCTACGGCATCGCCATCGCCGCCACCTCCATGCTCTCCATGACCGGCATCATCGTCGCCCTGGACGCCTACGGCCCGATCACCGATAACGCCGGCGGCATCGCCGAGATGGCCGAGTTGGACGAGAAGATCCGCAACATCACAGATCCTCTGGACGCCGTCGGCAATACCACCAAGGCGGTGACCAAAGGCTATGCCATCGGCTCCGCCGGTCTGGCCGCCCTGGTGCTGTTTGCCGACTACACCCACAGCCTCGAATCTGCAGGCAAGCTAGTCAGCTTTGACCTCTCCAACCACATGGTCATCATCGGGCTGTTCATCGGCGGTTTGGTGCCCTTCCTGTTCGGTGCCATGGCGATGGAGGCTGTAGGCCGCGCTGCCGGTGGCATCGTCAACGAGGTGCGTCGACAGTTCAAGGAGATGCCCGGCATCATGGATCACAGCCAAAAGCCGGACTATTCCAAGGCTGTAGACATGCTGACCAAGGCCGCCATCAAAGAGATGATCATCCCTTCACTGCTGCCGATTGCGGTACCAATAGTCGTTGGTCTGACCCTCGGTGCGCAGGCATTGGGCGGCCTGCTGATCGGCACCATCGTCACCGGCCTCTTCGTTGCTATCTCCATGACCACCGGTGGTGGTGCATGGGACAACGCAAAGAAATACATCGAGGATGGCAATTTCGGCGGCAAGGGCTCCGATGCACATAAAGCGGCAGTCACTGGTGACACCGTAGGCGACCCCTACAAAGACACCGCCGGTCCTGCAATCAACCCGTTGATCAAGATCATCAACATCGTTGCACTGTTGATCGTACCGCTGCTGTAATTTCGAACCTTCGGTTTGATTGAAAAGGGGGGCTTCGGCTCCCCTTTTTTGTTGGGTTCATTTTGGATTCTCAAGCAGGCATCCCAAACAAAAAAATCCCGCAGCATAAAAAAGGGAAATGCTCAACAGGCTGGACACCCGCCGCACATACCCTTAACCTAGCCCAAAACTACTTGGCAATAGAACGATCTTTCAGGTCGGTGCTGCCAGACAATAAAATACGCTTTACACCATAGGCCGGTATCTATCCGGCCTTTTGCGCCCATAAAGGTAGCAATTTATGAATCTGGACAGAGTCAGTTCCGGTAACAACGTACCCAACGAAATCAATGTCATCATTGAGATTCCGGCCCATTCGGATCCCGTCAAATATGAGTTGGATAAGGAAACCGGCGCAATGTTCGTCGACCGTTTCATGTCCACAGCAATGCACTACCCCTGCAACTACGGCTATGTACCCCACACGCTCTCACCAGACGGCGACCCGGTCGATGTGCTGGTGCTTACCCCCTATCCCTTGATCCCAGGATCGGTCATCTCCTGCCGCCCTGTCGGTGTACTAAAAATGAAGGATGAGTCCGGCGATGACGCCAAGATTCTCGCTGTACCGATCGACAAGTCCTGCAAATCCTACCGTCACGTGCAGAGCTTCCGGGATTTGGCCGGTGACGTACTCAACCGCATCTCCCACTTCTTCGAACACTACAAAGACCTCGACGAAGGGAAATGGGTGCGCGTCGACGGCTGGTACGGAATCGATGAAGCGAAGGAAGAGATTCTATCGAGCGTCAAGATGTACCAGGATGCCCCGGAAAAACCCAATTTCTAACGGGGTGAACGGGCTATAATAGCCTGCCCTCTCCAAAGCAACCAAAATCCATGAAGATCTGCATTTTATCCGACAGCCATGACCATATTCCCCTGCTCGACGCTGCCGTTGCCGAGGCCAAGTCGCTGGGTGCCGAAGCAGTCCTGCATTGTGGCGATGTTGTCGCGCCCAGCACACTGAAATGCCTGAATAAGCACCGTTTGCCGGTACATGTCATACATGGCAACAATACCGGCGACCTCTATACTCTGGGGCGTCTCACCAATCATGAAGATAGCGTGATTGAATATCACGGTATGGATGCCGGGGTGGAGCTCGCGGGAAAACGCATCTTTCTGGTGCACTACCCCCATTATGCGCGCGCAATGGCCGCAACCGGCAACTGGGATCTGGTCTGCTGCGGCCACAGTCACAAAGTAAAATTTGAAGATCTGCCCAACATCAAGGGCGGCAAGACCCTACTGGTCAACCCCGGCACTATCGGTGGCGTCGGAAAATCCGCAGCCACCTACGTCATGGCCGATCTTGAAAGCATGCAGTTTGAGGTCCGTGAGATCTCGAAAAAGATAGAACACGAGGACGATGAGTAGCAAACACATGTCTGAACTCACCCACTTCAACGCTATCGGCGAGGTTCATATGGTCGATGTGGGTGATAAAACCGTTACCCACCGTGTAGCCGTCACTGAAGGGCGTATCCAAATGGAGCCTGACACCCTCCAACTGATCATGCAGGGAGGGCATAAAAAGGGCGATGTGCTCGGTATCGCCAGGGTGGCCGGTATCATGGCCGCCAAAAAGACCGCGGATCTGGTACCCCTCTGCCACCCACTGGCGTTGACCAAGATCAATATCGATCTTACCCCTGAGCCAGACAGCAACAGTGTCTACTGCCAAAGCAGGGTGGAGACCCGTGGTCAGACCGGCGTCGAGATGGAAGCGCTCTGTGCGACCCAGGTAGCGCTATTGACCATCTATGATATGTGTAAGGCTGTAGATCGCGGCATGACTATCAATCAGGTGCGGCTGCTGGAAAAAGCCGGCGGCAAATCGGGGCACTGGAAGCGTTCCGAGTAACTGCGATCATATTAACGAATGCAAAATAATGTAAAATAGCATGAGTGTTATTTATATTTCTTACATGCATCTTTTGAACGATATGCCAACCCGAGGAGAAACGCCATGGGTGCCTTTGTAGAGTGGTCAGATTCGCTAAGCGTCGGAATCGAAGAGATCGACGAACAGCACAAAATTCTGGTGAATCTGATAAACCGCATGCATCAGGCAATCCACGAGCGCCATGGCAGTGATGCCGTCAAAGGCATTCTCGCAGAACTCGCGGACTACACCCGTATACACTTTGCTGTGGAAGAGAGTCTGATGCGTATTCTCAACTACCCTGGCTATGAAGAGCACAAAGAGATCCATGAAGAGTTGCTCGGCCACGTTGTCGAGCTCATAGAGAAGGTCGAGTCGGGCAAAACCGCCATCGGTTTCGAATTGCTGCATTTCCTCAAGACCTGGCTCACCAGGCACATTATGGAAGAGGACATGCAGTACACCGGCTTCTTTCTTGCCGCAGGCGCCAGCCCGAAACTGAGCAAGAAATCCTGGATCAGGCGCCTTTGGGGCAGTTGATCCAGTGGTCATTCAATAAATAAAATCAGGATGCGTAGGGTGCGCCATGCGCACCCTACATCCTGGCTGAATCCGCAATCATTACATTGATAAAGCACTAGGTATATGAATCCCTTCTACCACCGCGCACAGTTTCTCACCAGCGCGGCCAAGCTCTCTCAAAGCCCCACCGACACAGGTATCGAAGTGGCATTTGCCGGCCGCTCAAATGCCGGAAAGTCCAGCGCCCTCAATGCTCTATGTCAGCAAAAAAGCCTGGCGCGCACCAGCAAAACTCCAGGTCGAACCCAACTGCTGAACTTCTTTTCACTGGATGAAAACAGGCGTCTGGTCGACCTTCCGGGATACGGCTACGCTAAAGTAGCGGAGGCAGTAAAGCGCCAGTGGCAGGGAGCGCTCGCAGACTACTTGGCACAACGGCAGTCTCTGCGCGGCCTGATATTATTAATGGATGTTCGCCACCCGCTAAAGGATTTTGACCGGCAGATGCTGGAATGGAACACCCACCAGGGCCTTCCCACTCACATCCTGCTGACAAAAGCGGACAAGCTCAAACGGGGAGCAACCAGCAGCGCACTCCTGAAGGTCAGGGAAACGCTGAAAGCGTACCCTGAGATTACGGTGCAGCTTTTTTCATCCCCAAAACGCCAGGGTATTACCGAAGTACATCACCTGCTCGACATCTGGTTTGACCTGGATCAGGACGAAACGAAATAGACCCAAAGAAGTTCGTGAAAGGAAATCAACAGGGCAAAAAAGAAGACCCCGAGCACCTAAAGGGGAAAGGCGTCCGGGGTCGATCTTCCCGGATGGGGTCACCGGGAAGGGCGGGCCGCCAAGGGAGGGAAGCAGCCCTATCAGTCGTCGCGACTTGTAAAATAAGACCGGTATCTTCAAAGATAGTTCAAAGGCGATGAAAAATAATCTTCATCGGTTCGCAAACAAACCTCATCCTATTGTTTTTACTGGAAATAAATCCCACCAGCATCCTGGATCGCAGAACAAGAACCAAAACCCCTAAAACGGTTTTGACCCACGTTATTTGCGCCAGAAGGCAGGGGTCAGCAGCACCAGCAGAGTAAAGATCTCCAAACGACCAAGAAGCATCGCAAAGCAGAGGATCAGTTTTGCCGTGTCATTCAGGCTCGCATAGTTGGCGCCAACACCGGCAAGTCCCGGCCCCAGGTTATTGATACTCGCACCCACCGCAGAGAAGGCAGTCATCAGGTCCAGCCCGGTGAATGCCAATGCCATGTACATGACGGTAAAACTGGCCACATAGAGGGCGAAAAAGCCCCACACCGCCTCAACCACCCGTCTGGGGATGGTCTTGTCTCCAACCCGGATGGGAATCTGGGCACTGGGGTGGATCAGGCGATTGATCTCTCGCATCCCCTGCTTGATCAGCAGCAGAAAGCGAATCACCTTGATACCCCCGCCAGTGGAACCTGCACAGCCACCAATAAAGCTGGTAAAGAGCAGCAGAATCGAAATCACGCCTGGCCAGAGAGAGTAGTCGGTGGTGGTAAATCCGGTGGTCGTGCCGATTGAGACCGCCTGAAACAGCCCCTGGGTAAACGCTTCACTCCAATCGGAGTAGATACCCATGCCATAGAGCGCAGCTACCACCATCAGGGTGACCACTCCCAGCGTTGCAATATAGAGTCGAAATTCGGAATCCCCCAGATAGATACTGAGCGACCTGCGCCGGACGACGAGAAAATGGAGGGCAAAGTTAACCCCGGAGAGCACCATGAAGACGACGGCAATCATCTCTATCAGGGTGCTGTCAAAATACCCTATGCTTGCGTCATGGGTTGAAAAACCGCCAATCGCCACTGTCGAAAAAGCATGGCCCAACGCATCAAAAGGCGTCATGCCCGCCCCCCAATAGGCCAGGGCACAACTGACCGTAAGTCCAAGATAGATATACCAGAGCGCCTTTGCCGTCTCGGTGATGCGTGGCGTCAGCTTGCTATCCTTCATCGGCCCCGGCGTCTCCGCACGATAGAGCTGCATGCCGCCAATGCCCAGCATCGGCAACACTGCCACCGCCAGGACGATGATACCCATGCCACCGAGCCACTGCAGTTGCTGCCGATAATAGAGGATCGACGGAGGCAGATAATCGATCCCGATGATCACTGTTGCCCCAGTAGTGGTAAGCCCGGAGACCGACTCAAATATCGCATCGGTTATCGTCATGTCCGCGCTTTCCGAGAGCATGAACGGCAATGCACCGGTCAAACCCAATACGGTCCAGAACATCACCACCACCAGGAAACCGTCCCTGACCCGCAACTCCTGACGCCGACTGCGTACCGGTGCCCAAATTGCCAACCCCAGTCCCAGGGTAAGGATAAAACCATCGGTGAAACCAATCAGCTCTCCATCTCCAAACCAGATCGACGCCAGCATCGGTGGCAGCATGGTCAGGCTAAAGAGCATGAGCAGGACACCGAGGATGCGTTGGACGACGGAGAAGTGCATGAAAGGAAGGCTAAAGGTTAAAGGTTAAAGGAAAACCATCTTGAGCAAGCTTCGGAAAACGATGCCTGCCATCGGGCTGTAATGAAATCACCACTGTCTTTGTCCTTTCACCTTTAACCTTTTCTCTAAAGAAAAATGACCCCAACCTGGAACAGCTTCTCCACATCCCTGATTTGCCGTTTATCAACCAGAAAGAGGATCACATGGTCACCGCTCTCAATGGTGGTGTCGTGATGAGCGATCAGCACTTCTTCGCCCCGCACCACTGCGCCGATGCTGGCCCCTTTGGGCAATTTGATCTCATCGACAGTGCGCCCCACCACCTTGGAGGAACCCCGGTCACCGTGCGCCACCGCCTCTATAGCCTCGGCAGCGCCCCTCCTCAGGGAGTGCACTACCACGACATCACCCCGCCGCACATGGGTCAGGAGACTGCCGATAGTGGCCAGTTCCGGTGAGATGGCGATATCGATGGGACCACTCTGCACCAGATCCACATAGGCTGCCCGATTGATCAGCGCCATCACCTTGCCGGCGCCGAGCCGCTTGGCCAGCATCGCCGAAAGGATATTGGCCTCATCGTCGTTGGTGACGGCGCAGAAAACATCAGTATTCTCAATGTTCTCCTCCAGCAGCAGGTCCTCGTCCGCCGCATCACCGTGCAGCACGATTGTCTTGTCGAGACGCTCAGCGATCTCCCGTGCCCGACCCTGGTCGGATTCGATGAGTTTTACCCGGTATTTCGACTCCAGGGACTGTGCCAGCCGCCTGCCGATATTTCCAGCTCCTGCGAAGATCAGCCGTTTGTACCGCTTCTCCTGCTTGCGCAACTCACTCATCACCGCACGAATATTCTCTGTGGCTGCGATGAAAAAAACCTCGTCATCCGCCTCGATCACCGTATCGCCCATCGGCTGGATGACCTCACCTTCCCGATAGATCGCCGCCACGCGGGCATCGATGTTCGGGATATGATCATAGAGCGTGCACAGCTTATGCCCGACCAAAGGGCCATCATAGTAGGCCTTGACCGCCACCAGGCGAACGCGCCCCCTCGCGAAATCGAGCACCTGCAGAGCCCCGGGGTACTCCACCAGGCGCAGAATATATTCTGTGACCAACTGCTCCGGACTGATCAGCTCATCAACCGGAAAAGCCTCATGGGCAAAGATCTCAGGATAGTCGAGATAAGCCTGCGACCGGACCCTGGCAATCTTCATGGGAGTGTGGAACAGGGTGTAGGCAACCTGGCAGGCAACCATATTGGTCTCATCACTGTTGGTCACCGCCAGGATCATATCGGCATCCTCAGCCCCGGCACGACGCAATACATCCGGTTGCCCGGCATGCCCCTGCAAAATACCAAGATCCAGCCGGTCCTGCAGCTCCAGCAGAAGGTCGTTGTTCTGGTCCACCACTGTAATGTCGTTGTCCTCATGCACCAGGGCATTGGCAACAGAGCGCCCCACCTGTCCGGCGCCAAGAATGATGATTTTCATTATTCGCTCAAGCTTCGGAGTTCACGCCGTCCTAAAATGATGAAGGGCTGCAATTTTTTTATCTGGTAGGGTGCGCCATGCGCACCAGAATACGATATTGCAGCAATCATGGTGCGCACGGCGCACCCTACGTTCTGATTCCTGTCCATTAAGAAACGCCATTTTCACCTCGAAGGACACTATGGTAAGTCACGGACTTCAAGACTAGCGCCGGTCCTTTATCTCAATTTCCAGTGAACGCAACTTACGATAGAGATGTGTGCGCTCCATCCCCACATCCTTTGCCATACGGGAAATATTGCCTTCGTGCTTGTGCAACTGGTATTCCAGATAGGCCTTTTCAAACTGCTCCCTGGCCTGCCTCAACGGCAGATCAAACGAGACCACGTCGCCCCCGCCATCGCCGCTTCTGAGCTCCGGCGCTCCCAGCGCCGCCTCGACTTCATCCTGTGAGACCTCGTCTCCCGCACCGAGAATCAGCAGTCGCTGCACCAGATTTTTAAGCTCTCGTACATTACCGTACCAGGGGTGGTTGCGCAGAAAATTCTGTGCACCCACGTTGAAACGCCGGTAGGGCAGCTTTTCATGTGCGACGAAATGATCGACGTAGAAGTTAAGCAAGTCAGGCACATCCTCCGGGTGCTCCCGCAGGGGGGGCACACGCAGGGGCACTACGTTCAGATGATAGAACAGGTCTTCCCGAAAATCGCCACTCTGCACCGACTCTTCGAGGTTTTTATGGGTTGCGGCGATGATGCGCACATCAATGCTCACTGGATCGGTGCCACCCATCCGAAGAAAGGCGCCGGTATCCAGCGCGCCCAACAGCTGGGACTGCGCCTCCAGATCCATATCCGCTACCTCATCCAGAAACAGCGTGCCACCCGCGGCCTGCTCCAGGCGGCCATAGTGGATGCGCCCCCCCTCCTCGCTGCCGAACAACTCCCGGGCAGAATTTTCGCTGGCGATGGAACTCACCGCCACATCGACAAATGGGCGGTCCCGGCGCACGCTCTGCATATGGAGATACCGGGCCAGGGTCTCACGGCCGCTGCCGGGTTCACCGGTGATCAGCACCCAGGTATCGTGCTGGGCGATCCGCTTCACCTGCTCCTTCAGACGCTGCATCATCGGGCTCTTGCCGGTCGGCTCATGTACCGGCATGGAGTGGCGGCGCAGCCCCACATTCTCCTGCTTCAACTGCTCGGCCTCGAGGGAACGCTCCACCGTCAGCAGCAATTTGGCCAGTGAGAGGGGTTTCTCCAGAAAATCGTAGGCCCCAAGACGGGTTGCCTCCACCGCCGTCTCCACCGTTCCATGACCCGACATCATAATAATCGGGCAGGGCAGACCCTCATCCTCACCCCACTCTTTCAGCAGGGTGATGCCGTCCACGTCCGGCATCCAGATGTCGAGCAGCACAAGGTCTGGGCGACGATCCCGCAGGGCCTGACGGGCGGTTGCACCGTTCTCAGCGACCACCACTTCGTGGCCTTCATCCTCCAGAATCTCTTTGACGAGATTGCGGATATCCGGCTCGTCATCCACCACCAGGATATGGGATGCACTCATTATTTTTCTTCCTCCGTACCACATAGCACGGGCAGCTGTAGGGTCAGACAGGCCCCGTCTGAACAGTTCTCGGCCCAGATGATACCCCCATGCTCCTCCACAATCTTCTTTACGATCGCCAACCCCAAACCGGTACCCTTTGGTTTTGAGGTTACGTAAGGTTCAAACAGATGTTGCAGCATCTCTTCACTGAAACCGGGTCCGTTATCCTGCACCCGCATCTCAAAAAAGGCATGGTCTGCCCGCTCAATGATCTGAGTGGAAACCGATACACAACCATTATCCTGGCCGGCAACCGCCTCTTGGGCATTTTTCACCAGATTATGCACCACTTGGCGCAGCCGCAGGGAATCCGCTTCAATCTGACTGGTGCCTGCCTGCAAAGAGACATCGAGACAGACTTCCTTATCGATCCCCCTGTAGAGATCCACCACCTCGCTGATCAGCCTGTCTGCCTGCAAAGATTTGGCCTGCATCTGGGGGGGGCGCGCATATTCAGAGAAATCATTGACCATCTCCTTCATCGCTTCCACCTGCTGCACGATTGTGTGGGTGGCGCGGTCCAGTACCCTGGCATCCTGCTCGGGCATGGTGTGAAGATATTTATGCCGCAGGCGTTCCGCCGAGAGCTGGATCGGAGTCAACGGGTTCTTGATCTCATGGGCAAGGCGACGCGCCACTTCACCCCAGGCCGCATCCCGCTGGGCGCGGATCAGGGCGGTGACATCATCAAACAGGATGATATGCCCGTTGCGACCATTGGGCTGCGCAAAGGGTGTGCTCCTGCAGATCAAAACCTTTCTCCCCTCACCGCCGAAGAGCGTCACCTCACCCTTCCACTCTTCGTTCGGATTCAATAGCGGTGTCTGCAGGATCTCCACAAACTGGCGCAGCACAGGAGATCCCAACGCCAACTCCTGCAGCTGCGCCCCAATCAGGCTACCAAGATCTCTCCCCAGGATCTTTCCCGCAGCCGGGTTGGCAGTCTGTAGATTACGCGTGGCATCAAAGGTCAATACGCCGGAGGAGAGGCTGCCGAGCACGGTTTCCAGGTAGGCACGCTGCCCTTCCACCTCGCGCTGACTGCGATCCGCCTGATCCCTGGCCTGAGCGATGCGCCGGGTCATGGCATTGAACGAGGCGACCAGAAAGGCCAGCTCGTCCGCCCGGCGCGGCACCGGCAACTGACGATCGTAGTCACCTTCCGCCACCGCCCGGGTGCCCGCCGCAATATTTGCGATAGGCGCCACCATGCGACGCGCGGTGAAGAAGGCGGCCCAGATCGCAGACAAGACACCAAACAGCAGCACCAACGACAGGGTCAGAGAGAAATTCCACTTCAGCGACTGACGCAGATACCCCAGCTCCTTGTACCGGTTATAGGCCAGCTCCAGTTTCTCCGAAAGCCCGCTGATGCGGCTGGATGTCGGGTAGAGCCCCTGCAGGATAAAAGGGCGACTCAACGGATCCCGCACCGCCACCCGAATCATAAGATCATCCTTGCCATGCTCCAAACCCACATAATCATTACCCGCCCGCAACTGCTGGCGGATCTCTCTGTCCGGGACACCCGGTGCCAGCACGGTCGGGTCCACATTGGCGTAGGCGATAATCTGTCCACCCGGATCGGTGAGCACCAGCTCCACTGCCCCTGACTGCTGCCGCAGTTCGGCAATCGCCAGGGAGAGGGCCGACTCCGACTGATCATCGACGCTGCTCAACAACTGCTCGGTGTATTTGAGCAGCAGCCGCTGATTCAGACCCAACGCGGACTGGCCCAACTCACGGGCATCCTCCATCGCACGGTCGATATCCACATCGAACCAACTGTCGATGCCCGCCTGGAGAAAACCAAAAGAATAGTAGTAGACCACCCCGACAGGCGCCAGCGAGATCACGCTGAACAGCACTACCATGCGCAGGATCAGGCGGGATCCCGGCCGCTGCCGCGCATACTGTCTTATCAGGCGGATACTGTTGTAGATAATCAGCCCGAGCAGGATAAACATGCCGGTGATGGAAACCACCAGCAGAGGCACGAAATAGCGACTCAGTTCAGCGGAATTCTGTACCGCGCTGCTCATCAGATGCAGTGATATCAACAGCAGTGTCAGCAGCAGCGCCACTGACAAGCCGCCCATACGCATGGATTTCAGGGTTGTAGAGGCCATCGGGTCCACCCGGTTGTCAGTTTCCAGCCTGTGCCGAGATAGGCCAGGGGGCGCAACGGAAGCGGCAAGGATTCAATATCCAACCCTGCCCGCAGCCGCAGCTGATAGCGTTCACCGTGTATCAACGCTGCCTGCGCCACCAGCGCCAGCTCATCGATCTCCCCCAGCGCCCGCAGTGCCGCTTCACGGGTGACGAAACTCTGCTCCTCGCCACTCTGCAGATCCACCACCCGGTAGAGTCCGGTCAACGCCAAAAACCGGATTTGGTAGCGCAGATAACCTTCATAGGGCAGTGGCTCCCAAAATCGGTGCCAAGTCTTTTCCACAATGAGATGCACCTCCAGCGTCAGCGGCACCCCGTTACTCAGCGCCTCCAGCGCCTGCTCGCTCAATTGAAAATCGATTTGGGCGCTCATCAGGTAACGCTGATCCTGCAACTCGATCTGCACCTCCTTGACCGCAAAGTCGGCAGACCAGGCTGACGCCCCCAAAGAGAGCAGGATAAAAAGCAGAAGCAAACGGAGTACTCCGCTCATTTCGCCCTCTTCTCCAGACAGGCGTAGTAGAAACCATCCATGGAGGCGTCGCCCGGTCTGACCTGGCGTCCCACGACACAGGCTTCGCCCCATGTCGCATCAATCCCCCACTCTCTGGCGCTCTCCTCTGTCGCCAGAAAAGCGGCGACCTGCTGCTCGTTCTCCTCCGGCAGCATCGAGCAGGTCGCATAGAGCAGACGGCCACCCGGTTTGAGCAATGGCCAGATAGCCGTCAGGATAGACCGCTGCAACTCTACCAGTGGCGCAATATCCCCCTCCCGGCGCAGAAACTTGATATCGGGATGACGGCGAATGACGCCGGTGGCGGAACAGGGCACATCGAGCAGGATTCGGTCGTAGGTCTGCGCTGACCAGTCTCCTGACGGCGCCGCAGCGTCACCTTCGGCCAGGGTGGCAGAGAGCCCCAGCCGCTCAAGATTTTCCTGCACCCTCAGCAGACGTCGCCCATCCACATCGAGAGCAGTCAGCTGCACCCCCTGCGCCAATTCGAGGAGATGCCCGCTCTTGCCGCCGGGTGCGGCGCAGGCATCGAGCACCATCTCACCGAGTTTGGGATCCAGCAGTTCCGCCGCCAACTGGGCACCGCCATCCTGCACCGAAACCAGGCCATCGTCGAAACCGGGCAAACTGCCCACATCGAGCGGCTGATCAAGCACAATTCCTGAGCGGGTGGCTTCGATGATCTGAGCCCCGATCCCGTTATCCGCAAGTTTCTGCAGATAGTCGCTACGGCTACCAAGCTGCTGATTGACCCGCAGGCTCATGGGCGGCCGACTGTTGAGGGCCTCAACGGTCTCCTGCCAGTGCTGCGGCCAGCGCTGTTGAACACGCTGCAGCAACCACGTCGGCATGCGGTAACGCACTGCGGGATCGGTATCGACCTTTGCCAGTAACGCCTCCTGTTGCCGCTGAAAAGCCCGCAGCACACCGTTGACCAGACCTACAGCCCAGCGCTTGCCCAGGCGTTCCGCTGCACCGGCACTCTCATGCACCGCCGCGTGATCCGCCACCCGCAGATAGAGCAACTGGTAGATGCCGATGAAAAGCAGTGCCTGAATGTCGAGATCCTTCGGTTTCAGCGGTTTCTTCAATAACTGCCGAGTCAGGGCTTCGAGCTGAGGATGCCAGCGCATCACCCCATAGCAGAGTTCCTGGGCCAGACCCCGGTCCTTCGCATCCTCCAGTTGCGGCAGCAGTCGGGCGCTTGCCTCCGACAGGGAGTGCCCCCCCAGCACCTCCTTGAGGATTCTGGCGGCAACCGCCCGCGAATCGTGTTTTTTTGCCATTCTTAGTCCAACACCATGCCATCGACCTGATGCGCGTTGAGAAAGTCCGCGGCATCCATGGCACGCTTGCCCGGCATCTGGAGCTTTTTAATGCGTAACAGCCCCTTTCCGGTGGCGACATCGAAACCTTCCCGCCCACTGGCAACAATGGTTCCCGGCTCAGCCTGGGTATCACCATCCAGAGGCTCGCACTCCCAGATCCGCATCACCTTGCCGTTGAAGTCGGCTTGGGCAACCGGCCAGGGATTGAAGGCCCGCACCTGCCGGTCGATCTGTCTCCCGGACTGCTTCCAGTCGATGCGCGCCTCCTGCTTGTCGAGTTTTTTTGCATAGTTCGACTGGCTGTCATCCTGAGGCTCTGCCGCAACACTCCCGTCGACAAGTCCAGGCAACACTGCAAGCAGTGCTTCCGCACCCAAACCAGCTAGCCGATCATGCAGGGTTCCGCCAATATCGTCCTCCGTAATCGGACAACGCAGGATGTGCAGCATGGGCCCGGTATCGAGTCCAGCCTCCATCTGCATGATGGTGACCCCCGACTCGGTGTCACCAGCCAAAATAGCGCGCTGAATCGGTGCCGCACCCCGCCAGCGCGGCAGCAGGGAGGCGTGGATGTTGATACAACCGAGTCGTGGCGCATCCAGCACTGCCTGGGGCAGCAGCAGACCATAAGCCACCACGACCATCAGATCCGCTTGCAGAGCAGCCAGTTCAGCCTGCTCTGTTTCGCCCTTGAGACTCTTGGGCTGGCGCACCTCGATCCCATGTTCAAGGGCCAGTTGTTTTACCGGGCTTGCCATCAGCTTGCGCCCGCGCCCCGCCGGCCGATCGGGCTGAGTGTAGACTGCCACGATCTGGTGCTCGGACTGCAACAACGCCTGCAGCGCCTCGGCTGCAAACTCCGGGGTGCCTGCAAAAATGATCTTCAGCCTATCTGTCATCATTTTGTTCCTGAATTATCTCCTGTCGCCAGACAACCGGCCACTTTGAGAACAGCGTCTCAGCAGTCGGGATGATGACGAACAACTATTATCTGACCCAATGGGCAGACGTTCAGATCACCCGATGTGAACCGTCTGCATCCACCGCCTTTTGGCGGTTCTCCTTCTCAAGCCGTTTGCGGATGCGCTGACGCTTGAGACTGGAGAGGTAATCAACAAACAGCCTGCCATCCAGATGATCTATCTCGTGTTGAATACAGACCGCCAGCAAATCATCCGCATCCATCTCGAAGACCTCACCGTCGCGGTTCAAGGCACGGACACGCACCCAGGAGGCGCGAGTGACCGGCTCGTAGATACCAGGCACCGAGAGGCAACCCTCTTCCATCTTCTCCTCCCCTTCACGCGCCACTATTTCCGGGTTGACCAGACAGAGCGGCTCATTCTTCTCTTCCGAGATGTCGATCACCACCACCCGTTTTGCCGCATTGACCTGGATGGCCGCCAAACCGATTCCAGGGGCTTCATACATGGTTTCAAACATGTCATCCACCAGGCGGCGAACTGAGTCATCCACTTCTGGCACGGGCTTGGCCTTGTTGCGCAGTCGCGGATCGGGGAAGTGGAGTATGTCGAGAATAGCCATCGGTTTTCCAAAATCTGCCGGGGTCAGGCCCGGTGTAAAAAGTTATACAGTCGCTTACAGACACAGGCCGATAAACATGGCACTGTGTGATTATCAAGTTTCCATCTTACCGGCCGAAACCTCTCATTGGAGTGGTTTTTCGAGACCCAGTTATAGAACAGTTGCAAGAAATTGCGCTAACATTATGATCATATTGGAATCTGTGGGCAATTTCCGGCAACAAATAACCTTTTTCAGTCTACCGGATTCGGATCTCAGCCAAAGGAATCATCATGCCTTATTTTAGCCACAAACTGCTGGGAGTCATCCTCGGCCTTCTCATCTCAGGCCAGGTCTTGACCGTTGCGGCCGTGGAGTTAAACCCAGCGCACCCGGAAAGTTATGAAGTGGTGAAGGGCGATACCCTGTGGGATATTTCAGCCCGCTTCCTGCGCGAGCCTTGGCTGTGGCCGGACGTGTGGTACGTCAATCCCCAAATCGCCAACCCCCACCTGATCTATCCTGGCGACCGAATTTTCCTCACTTACAAGGATGGCAGGCCGATACTAAGCCTACAACGAGGCTCGCAGCATCTCAAACTCTCCCCCAGGGTTCGGTCCACCGCACTGGATACGGCGATCCCGATGATCCCCATCGACGCCATCGCCCAGTTCCTGACTCGCCCCTATGTGATGGAAAAAGAGGCGATGGAACTGGCGCCCTATGTGGTCCACTTCCTCGATGATCATATCGTCGGCGGTGCCGGCACCCGGTTCTACGTCCGCTCCATCGAGTCTGAAAATCCACTCAAATACGAGGTCATCCGCCCAGGCAAGGCATACAGGGATCCGGGGACGGACGAACTGCTCGGCTACGAAGCCGCCTACATCGGCGCTGCAGACCTGCAGCGCACCGGCGACCCCGCCAAATTTGAGCTGATTTCCACCACCATGGAGTCGGTGATCGGCGACCGACTGTTGCCAATCACCAAAGGCGTGCCACTTAACAGCTTTCAGCCCAGGGCAGCCGAGGCGAATCTGGAGGGACGAATCATCTCAGTACTCAACGGCGTCTCCCAGATTGGCCAGTATAATGTGGTCGTGCTCAACAAGGGAGATCGCGACGGCCTGGAGCCGGGGCATGTCATGAAGATCTTCCAGGGTGGAGAGATGATCCGTGATGTGGTCGCTGGCGGCGGCAAGACCGTCAAGCTGCCGCTGGAAGAGGCCGGCTTGCTGATGGTCTTCCGGACCTTCGAGCGCGTCAGCTTCGCCTTGATCATGTATGCCACCCAGCCCCTTCATGTGCTGGACTGGGTGCGTTCGCCTGAAGGCTGATATCGACTCAGTCACCACCGAGAAAAAGGATTGTCATGGATGACAGCGCAAGCAGCCCACGAGCTGACCCGGTCCCCTGGCTGTTGATCCAGCAGACGCCGGGGATCGGCTGTCGCACCTGTCTCAAACTGTTACACCATTTTGGCTCACCTGAAAAAGTCCTCGCTGCGACTCGCACCGAGCTGCGGGATATCGGCCTGCAGCAAAAGAGTATCGACCACCTCTTTGGCGAAAATCTCGATGGCATACAGCCATCCCTGGAGTGGCTGGTTCAGCCGGATAACCGCCTGCTGACACTGACGGAGACAGGCTATCCACCTCTGCTGGCTGCGATTGCTGATCCACCGCCTCTGCTGTTTGTGCATGGCGATCCAGCACACCTCTGCCAACCGCAACTCGCTATCGTCGGCAGCAGGAACCCCTCTCCTGCCGGTCTCAGCAACGCCCGCAACTTTGCTGCCTATCTTGCCGCTGCAGGCATCACGATCACCAGCGGCCTGGCGGTGGGAATCGATGCCGCTGCCCATGAGGGCGCTCTGCGGGAGGGCACCACTATCGCAGTCGCCGGCACGGGGCTTGATCGTGTCTACCCGGCCAGACACCGTGAGCTGGCGCACAAAATCGCCGAAAAAGGGGTTCTTGTCTCCGAATTCCCGCCAGGCACCACCCCCAGACCGGAGAACTTCCCCCGCCGCAACCGGATTATCAGCGGTCTCTCTGTAGGCACTCTGGTGGTAGAGGCCGCTCTACAGAGCGGCTCCCTGATCACCGCCCGCCTCGCCGTGGAACAGGATCGTGAGGTTTTCGCCATCCCCGGCTCTATCCACAACCCTCAGGCCCGCGGTTGCCATGCTCTGATTCGCCAGGGTGCAAAGCTGGTGGAGACCGGCCAGGACATCGTTGACGAGTTATCCTCACTGCTTGGCACGATGGAGACTCCCGCGCCGCCCCACACACCGGAGAGTGAGAACCCCGGCTTTCAGCTCGACCCTGACTACCATAAACTATTGGATTCCATGGGCTATGACCCCATCTCTGCCGACGCCCTGATCGCTACGACGGGTTTGACCCCGGAAGCAGTTTCGTCCATGCTGCTATTGCTCGAACTGGAAGAATATGTATCATCCGCACCCGGCGGGTACTATTGCCGCACCGAAAAATCGTAATTCCCGCGACTGTGGGAGAGAGAGCGCATGAACGAGAACGTGGTCGACATCCTGATCTACCTCTACGAGAACTACATGGACGGAGAACAGGCTCCCCCTGCAGATCATAATGAGCTGCGCGACGAGCTTGCCCAGGCCGGGTTTCCCTCCGGCGAGGTGGAAAAGGCCTTCAGCTGGCTGGACGAGCTTGCCGATAGTTATGAGACACCGGCTGGCAGCGTCTCCGGAGATCACTCTCTGCGCATCTTCACCGAAGAAGAGTACACCCGCCTCGACGCAGACTCCCGCGGCCTGCTGATGTTTCTGGAACAGAACTCCATTCTCACCCAGACCGCACGTGAACTGGTTATCGATCGGGCGCTGGCGCTGGACACCCCCTTCATCTCTGAAGAGGAGTTGAAGTGGATCGTATTACTGGTCCTGATGAATCAGCCCGGCCAGGAAGCTGCCTTCGCCCGCATGGAAGACATGGTCTACAACGAAGCCCCTGTCTACCTGCACTAAACTGAACTGAACAATCCATACGCGGGACGGCTGCTGTCCCGCGTTTTTTTATTGAAGCCAATATAGCCCCATGAATCTGGTCATCGTCGAATCACCGGCAAAATCCAAAACCATCGAAAAATATCTGGGAAAGGATTTTGAAGTTCTCGCCTCCTACGGTCACGTCAGGGATCTGGTCCCTAAGGAGGGCGCTGTCGATACCGATCACAACTTCGAAATGAAGTACCAGGTGATCGAGAGAAATGAACGCCACGTCCAGGCGATCGCCAAGGCATTGAAGAAGGCCGACACACTCTATCTCGCAACCGATCCGGACCGCGAGGGTGAAGCCATCTCCTGGCACCTTGTGGAACTGCTCAAGGCCAAGGGCAAGCTGAAGAACAAGGCGGTACGCCGGGTGGTCTTCAATGAGATCACGAAGAAGGCAGTCAACGACGCCATCGCCAATCCACGGGAACTCTCCCACGATCTGATTGATGCCCAACAGGCGCGCCGCGCACTCGATTATCTGGTGGGCTTCAACCTCTCCCCGCTGCTCTGGAAAAAGGTACGCCGGGGCCTCTCCGCCGGACGGGTGCAGAGTCCGGCCCTGCGCATGATCGTGGAGCGGGAACTGGAGATCGAGGCCTTCAAGGCGGAAGAGTTCTGGACCATCGAGGCCGATACCGAAAAGGACAATCAGCCCTTCAGCGCCAAGCTTACCCATTTCCAGGGCGAAAAGCTGGAGAAGTTCAGCATCAACAACGAAGGCGATGCAGGCAAGACGGAACAGGCTCTGCAGGCAGCTGGCAAGAACGACCTGCTAATCGCCAAGGTCGAGAAGAAGCAGAGGCGCCGCAATCCGGCACCGCCATTCACCACATCCACCCTGCAGCAGGAGGCGGCCCGCAAGCTCGGGTTCACCACCCAGCGCACCATGCGCGTCGCCCAACAGCTCTATGAAGGTGTCGACGTGGGGGAAGGCACCGTCGGTCTGATCACCTACATGCGTACCGACTCGGTAAACCTGGCGAACGAAGCGCTGGAGGATTTCCGTGCCTTTATCGCGGAACGCTACGGCAATGACCAACTACCCAAAGAGGCCCGCCGTTTCAAGACCAAGGCAAAGAACGCCCAGGAGGCCCACGAGGCCATACGTCCCACTGCAGTCGAACGTGTCCCTCAAGAGATCAAACAGCACCTGAGCAAAGATCAGGCGCGACTCTACGAATTGATCTGGAAACGGGCAGTGGCCTGCCAGATGATCCACGCAACCATCCACACTGTCGCGGCGGACTTACAGTGTGGTGAAGGCAATATCTTTCGCGCCACCGGCTCCACCATTGCCAAACCCGGCTTCATGGCGGTCTACCTGGAAGGCAAAGACGATGCCGCCAAAGGCGCGGGGGACGAAAAGATGCTGCCTCCCCTCAAGGAGGGCGAGACGTTGCCCCTCAAGGCTATCCGTCCTGAGCAGCACTTTACCGAACCGCCACCCAGATACAGCGAGGCAAGCCTGGTAAAGGCCCTGGAAGAGCATGGCATCGGCCGTCCTTCAACCTATGCCTCCATTATCTCCACCCTCCAGGATCGCGAATACGTCACCCTGGAAAAGAAACGCTTCCAGCCAACCGATGTCGGGCGGGTGGTCAACAAGTTCCTGACCGACTACTTCACCCGCTATGTGGACTACGATTTCACCGCGAAACTGGAAGACGAACTCGACGCCGTATCCCGTGGCGAAGAGGATTGGGTACCGTTGCTGCAGAAGTTCTGGGGGCCTTTCAAGGAGCGTATCGACCATACCCAGGAGAACGTCAAGCGCAGCGATGTTACCCACGAGGCTCTTGATGAGAAGTGTCCGAAGTGTGGAGAGCAACTCTCGATCCGTCTCGGCCGCCACGGTCGATTCATCGGTTGCACCAACTATCCGACCTGCGACTACACCCGTGACCTCGACGGCAACGGAGAAGAGCGGGAGGAACCGGAGATCGTGGAGGGGCGCCAGTGTCCCGAATGCAGCTCGGATCTGGTCATCAAAAAAGGCCGCTACGGCAAGTTCATCGGCTGCTCAGGCTATCCCAAGTGCCGCTATATCGAACCGCTGGAGAAACCGGAAGACACAGGCGTCAGCTGCCCCAAGTGCCACAAGGGCACCCTGCTGAAGCGCAAATCACGGCGCGGCAAGATCTTCTACTCCTGCTCCACCTACCCCGGCTGCGACTACGCAATCTGGAACCAGCCGGTGGCGGAACCCTGTCCCAGGTGCGGCTGGCCGGTACTGACTATCAAAACCACCAAAAGCAAGGGTACGGAAAAGGTCTGTCCACAGAAGGAGTGCTCCTTTGCGGAGCCTTACGATCCGCCGTCGGATTCCTAACTCAAATTTCGGAGTTTGTGGTGATGGCTGGTGTGGAGTGTGGCTTCTCTAAATGTGACTAACGTAGGGCGCTCCGTGCACACCATGATTGCTGCCTGGTAGGGTGCGCGCGGCGCACCCTACCAGGCTCAACCCCGGATCGCCCGATCCGCTGCGCTTGATCGGGCCCACGTCAGCGCAATCTCTCATGTATTGCAGTGACTATCTCCAGTGCCTCATCCATATGCTCGAAGGTGTGGCTGCCACCTTCGAACAGCTCCACTCCGCCAATTCCCGCATAGATTGACGCAGCGATTCGATAGTCGAGCAGCAGATCCCAGGGACGCAGTACCGGGTTGATCATCACCAGGTGATCCACCGGAAAATGCCTCGCCAGATGCTGTCCATAAAACCCTCCCATGGAACTGCCCACCAGCAGTAGCGGCTCCTGCAGAGGGAGAAGCCTCTCAAGCACCCCTGAGAGGTACCTGACCGCCAATGCCGGTCGATGCGCGGGGTAGGTGGGACTCAACACATCGACAGGCTCCAGCCTCGAGCGGAATACCGCCGCCTTACCGGAACTGCCCGCGCTGTTGAGTCCATGAAGATAGAGAATCATCTTGTCGCTGCCCATCCATTTCCGCTTACAGGCTGGTCGCAAGGAGGTCAATCTCATCTTGATTTGCCCGGCCAGAGCCGGTAGTTTACCACCCCCTGCAAGGTACCCGATGTGATGCATCGGGATAATCGGGAAGCCGGTGAAGACCCGGCACTGCCCCCGCAACGGTAAACAGACGCAAGGTTTCAACAAGCCACTGTGCCACAACTGTGTGCATGGGAAGGCGTTGTAACCAGGATAGCCTCCCGTCTGTGAGTCCGGAGACCGGCCTGCAGACAATAAACGGTGTGGCGGAGGGCGACACCAGCCGGTTTTCCAGGCCAGCCGATCCTGCGGCCTGTCTCCCGCTGCCTTCTCCTCCCCACCCCCCCTATATCCAGCATTTAACGGCGCGGGTGTGCGCCAATGGGAGAAGAAAATGAACAAGACCCCCGTCAATCTGCTGCTTGCAGGGTTTACCGCCCTGAGCAGTATTCCCGGTCAGGCTGAACTGGTTCTGCCCACTCTCGTGGTAAGCGCCTCGCGCAGCGAACAGCCCACCATCACCACGCCAACCAGCATCACCATCATCACCCGGCAGGAGATCCAGAAATACCATGCCAAGGATCTCTCTGAGATCCTGCGGGGCCGAGGCGGGATCCAGATAGATGACCTGAGTGGCAGCGGCCGCAACGCAACCATCGACATGCGTGGATTTGGTCCCACAGCAGGCGCCAACACCCTGATACTGCTCAATGGACGCCGTCTGAACAACAGCAGCGACAGGGCCAACCCCGACCTCAACAGCATCCGCCTGTCACAGGTCGAGCGCATCGAGATCATCCAGGGCAGCGCCGGCATCCTCTTCGGCAATCAGGCCGTGGGCGGCGTTATCAACATCATCATGCAGCAACCCGAAGGTTTCCAGGCAGATGTGCTCGCCGGCACCGGTAATTACCATGGATATAATCTTCGCGCCGAAATAGGTGACCGGTTGGAAAACGGGTTCAGTTATCAGATCTCCGCAGACAAGCAACATAACGACAACTACAGGGATAACAACGAGACCAATCGCAACGCGCTGAACCTGCGTTTGGATTACGACTATCAAAGCGGCAGCCTATTTTTTGAGCAGCAATTTCTCCATGATAAAGAGCAGCTGCCCGGTTCCCTTTTCAAGAACGAGCTCGAGCAGAATCGCCGGCAATCCGCCGCAGCTTATAATGGAGACTTCAGCGACAGCCAAAACCGCGTCAGCCGTATCGGTCTGCGCCAGGAAATCGATCCTTCCTGGCGCTTCGAAGGTGAATTTACCTATCGCCGCAACGAACGGGACTTTCAGACCAGCTTCCGCGCCTTTCCCGGTTCACTGTCGACCCAGGATCGTACCGTACGGGGGCTGAATCCCCGTTTCATCGGCACCTTCCCTCTCAGCGGGGGCGATCTGCTGATCACCGCCGGGGCCGACTACGAGCGCACCGACTATGAGTTGATCACCACATTCGGTCCACAGATACTCGATCAGGAGGTGGATGCCTACTACGTTCAGGTTGTGATGCCCTTCAGTCCTGCCTGGTCTGCCACGGCCGGAGTGCGCCATGCGGCGGTGGAAAACGCCATCAGCACCGGTGGGGATCCGGAAAACCTGGATGACAGCATCAATGTTGGCTCCCTGGGCCTGGTTTATCAGCCCAGTCCGGCATGGCGGCTGTTTGCCCGCGCCGATCAGAACTACCGATTTGCCACCGTCGACGAGCACACCAACGTGGTTTTCGGTCAACCCGTGGGTATAAAGAACCAGACCGGCACCTCCTATGAAGCAGGTGTTGAATGGAACACACCGGGACTGCGCGCCAAGCTGCTGACGTATCGCCTGGATCTGGACGATGAGATCAGCTTCGATACCGGCGGATTCGTCAATACCAACCTCGACAAGACCCGCAGGGAAGGCCTGATCCTTGAAGGCGAATGGGCCTTGAACAGCAGCCTCACCCTAGGCGGCAGCTTCACCTACACCAACCCGGAGATCACCGCAGGGGCCTTCGAGGGCAACCGCATTCCGCTGGTCTCAACCAATAGCGCCCGTCTCTTCTCCGATTGGGATTTTGTCCCCCACTGGTCACTGCTCGCGGAGGCCCTGTTTGCCGATGAACGTGTACTGGGGGGCGATTTCGCTAATGACTTCCCCACCCTCGGTGGCTATGCTGTGGTAAACAGCGTGCTAAGTTACGCCGCAGATCACTGGCATGCCACGCTAAGGGCTAACAATCTTCTGGACAAAGCCTATTCCAGCTCAGGCGCGGTAGGATTCGATGAATCATTTACTTCCAGGGACGCCTACTTCCCCGCACCGGAGAGAACCTTCTGGCTTACCCTGGCCTATCATTTCCAATGAGGATCGACGAGACACCGGTTGAGTCTCCATTCAGTCGACCCAAGAGATAGATGCCCGGAATACGCGGATTTATACTCATCTGGCTCATGCTGGCTACCGGCCTGTTATGGGGTGACGGGAGACCACCTTCCAGGGTGGTCTCCATCAATCTCTGCACCGACCAGCTCCTGCTGATGCTGGCCGATGCGGATCAGATCGCCTCGCTCAGCTACCTTTCTCTGCAACCCGAGAGCTCCTTTGTTGCCGAAGAGGCGCAAGGATACCCGATCAACCACGCCCGCCCCGAGGAGTTGCTGGCCCACGACCCCGACCTGATCCTCACCGTTGAATTCACCGACCGGCGGCTGATCGGACTACTTGAGAAACTCGGTTATCGGGTCGAACAACTTCCCATGCCCAGCAGCATCAGTGGGATCGAAGGCAATATCCGGTCTTTGGCAAAACTGCTGGGACAGCCTGCCCGCGGGGCGGCCCTCATCCATAAGATGCGATCAGCGCTGTCGCAGATACCACCCCAACCCGCCAACCAGAGACCCAAGGCCCTCTTCTACCAGCCACGGGGATACACCAGTGGTAGCGGCACCTTGCAGAATGAAGCCCTGGCACTGGCAGGCTGGTCCAACCTGGCCGCCGAAAAGGGTATCCACGGCTACAACAGCATCGACCTGGAGAGTCTGCTGCTCGGACAGCCCGACCAAATTTTTTCCTCGGCCTACACCGGGGAGACCCGCTCACTGGCCCAGAGACAACTGCATCATCCTGCACTGCGCCACATCACCCACAACCGCCCCATCATTGAGATCCCTTTCAAATATTGGATCTGTGGCGGACCGATGATTGCCGATGCGGTGGCTGAACTGCATGGCGCACTGCCGAAGAATCGGTAATGTTGGGGGAGATAAGACAATCCCGGCTGCTCGGACTGCTTTGTGCGATCACGGGCAGCCTGTTTCTATTCTCACTGCTCTTCGGTAGCCAGGCGATCCCGGTTTTCCAGGTATTGCAAGATACTTTCGATGACACCAGCAGCGTACTGGCACTGATCCTGACCGAAGTGCGCCTGCCACGCGCGTTGATCGCGCTTTTCGCCGGCGCCACCCTGGGACTTTGCGGCGCCGCCATGCAGGCCATGCTGCGCAATCCGCTGGCAAGCCCCGGGCTCATCGGCAGTGCCAGCGGTGCCGCCCTTGGTGCGGTGATCGCGCTCTACTTCGGCAGTGCCGCACTCTCCCAGTTCAGCCTGCCTCTCGGTGGCATTCTCGGATCACTCGGCGCAACCCTGCTGGTCTATCTGCTGGCGGGACGCAACGCCGGCACCCTCACTCTGATTCTGGCCGGCGTGGCGATCAACTCACTGAGCCTGGCCCTCATCTCCCTGCTGCTCAATCTCGCCCCCAGCCCCTATGCGGTGCAGGAGATCGTGCTTTGGATGATGGGCTCACTGAACAACAGCAGCATGGATAATTTCTGGATCATGCTGCCCGGCACCCTACTGGGCTGGATTCTATTGTTGCGCGTCGGCCGGGCGCTGGATGCCCTGACGCTTGGCGAGGAGACGGCTCAATCCATGGGTGTGGATCTGCCCCGCCTGCGCTGGCGCATCTTTCTCGCCGTGGCACTGGCGGTGGGCTCGGCGGTTTCAGTGACCGGCGCCATCGGTTTTATCGGCCTGGTTGTACCTCACATGCTGCGTCCGTTCGTTGGCTATCAACCTGGCAGACTGCTTGCCGCCAGCGCCTTGGGGGGTGCCATCCTGCTGCTAGCGGCCGATATCCTGGTGCGCCTGCTACCCGCGCAGACAGAGATCAAGGTGGGAGTTGTCACCGCACTGGTGGGGGCGCCCTTTTTTCTCTACCTCATCATCAAGAGCAGGCGGTATAGCCAATGAGCCTGCTTCGCGGAACCGCTCTCTCACTCGTTTTCGAAAATCAACCGATTCTGCAGGCTGTGGATATCGAGCTGAAGAGGGGTGAGATGCTCGGCCTGATCGGCCCCAACGGGGCGGGCAAGAGCAGCCTGCTGCGCTGTCTTGCCGGCTTGAACCAGACTGACAGCGGAACACTTCAACTTGGCAAACAGCGATTCAAAGACGTCCCGCACAGTGAACGGGCCAGACGTATCGCTTATCTGCCCCAGCAGACCGAGGTCCACTGGCCACTTTCAGTGAAGCGCATCATCGAATTGGGCCGCATTCCCCATCTTGAACCCTGGGGCAAACTTTCCGAACGGGATCAACAAGTGATCGAGCGCGTCATCGCGGATGCTGACCTGCTGCCATTTTGCCATCGCCCCTTCAACACGCTCTCCGGCGGAGAACGTGCCAGGGTACTGCTGGCCCGTGCGCTTGCTTCAGAACCGGAGATCCTGCTCGCCGACGAACCCGTGGCCGCGCTCGATCCCGCCCATCAACTCGATGTTATGGCAATGCTTGCAGAGCACTGCTCACAAGGCAACGCTGTGATCGTGGTATTACACGATTTACGGCTCGCCGCCCACTTCTGTCAGCGGCTGCAGCTCCTGCATCAGGGGCGTACACTTGCCGTTGGAAAACCGGGAGAGGTACTCACCCCTGACAATTTAGAGAACGCCTACCAGATCCACCTGCCAGATACTCAAAGCGCCATCGACACCCTGCTCAATATCACCTGGAAGCGAATCCCCAGATAGGCTATTTCATCGCTGCCTGAATAGCGCCCGTGCGACAAAAAAGGTCAGTGCACTGGCGAACACCATTGCCATGAGTAACAGAGGCCAGATGGCCGGAACCAACTCCCATCCCGTCGCCATCATAATCCATTGTCCTTCGCCCGCACTCTCGGAAAGGGCGAACTGTTCCACCACAGAATCGCTGTAGATCAGCAAAAGGGCGATCAGGGAAAAATAGATGGCATAACACATGGGCGGGCTCCTGCTGGTATTCATGGTGCGCACGGCACACCCTACATCTTGGGTTCTGTCCACATAATCCAGCAAACAGGATCAACATCCGATGATTATCATCAATCCGGCTTATTTAGCACCCATCCGGGCTAGGGCAATTGGTTTCAGCACAGACACTAGGAGCGGCGCCTCGCCGCGAGGGCGCGGCTCCTACGAGCATAACCCGCCTATTTAAAAAGATCCTCCGCAGCGCCCAGCATGTCACCTCCAGGGGTTGCTGTAGCGCCGCCATATGCCGCTTCCCAGGGCTCGAAATAGTCGCAGAAATTGGGCCGCTCTTTGTCGGTCACCCGTTCAGCCACAGGTTCCCGACAATCATTGGCCAAACCGGGTTTGTAGTAGCGGCAGTTTTTACAGGCATGCGTCGCCTTGCTGCAATCCGGGCAACGGTCTTCACGGCTGAAGTCGGCCGCCTTCAGGGTCTGTCCACAATTCCAGCAACGGCCCTGCCAGTTCTCTCTTGTCATGAAGCACTCCCCGCCTGAATATCCTTCAGGCGATTTCGCATTGCGGCATAGTAGACCACCGGGATCACGATCAGGGTCAATAGCGTCGAAACGAACAAGCCAAAGATCAATGATACCGCCAAGCCGCTGAAGATCGGGTCGTCGAGGATGAAAAATCCACCTGCCATAGCCGCCAGCGCTGTCAACGCGATAGGTTTTGCACGCACTGCGGCGGCACTGACAACCGCCTCCTCCAAACGCAAACCTTCCCGCACCTGCTGATTGATAAAGTCCACCAGCAGGATGGAGTTACGCACGATGATGCCCGCCAGGGCAATCATGCCGATCAGGGAGGTGGCGGTGAACTGGGCGCCCATCAACGCATGTCCCGGCAGGATCCCGATGATGGTCAGCGGAATCGGCGCCATGATCACCAGGGGCACCAGATAGGAGCGGAACTGCGCCACTACCAACAGGTAGATCATCAACAGCCCCACCGAGTAGGCGATGCCCATGTCTCGGAAGGTCTCGTAGGTAATCTGCCACTCGCCATCCCATTTGAGGCTGTACTCATATGGATTTTCCGGCTGGGAGAGGAACCACTGCTCCACACCTCCGTCGCCATTGAGCTGATCGGAGATCCCGAACAGACCATAGAGCGGGCTATCGGTCTCACCCGCCATGTCTCCCGTGACATAGACCACCGGCATCAGATCCTTGTGGTGGATGGAGTATTCCCGCACACGCGGCACCACCTGCACGATCTCCGAGAGCGGCACCAGCGTGTCACTCTGTGCGCGCACCCGCAGTGAGAGTACCTGCTCCAGGTCCGCCTTGTCCGCGTCCGAGTATTCCAGGCGAATCGGCACGGCATACTTCAGGTTCTCGCCGTGAAGGAAACTCACGTCTTCACCGCCCAATACAGTGGCCAGCGCTTCAGCAACCGTGCTTTGGGCCACGCCCAGACGCGCCGCCTTGGCCCTGTCGACCTGTACAACAAACTTCACTGATGGATACTCGACGCTATCATCCACATCGATGATGTCGGGGGTATTTTCAAAGATCTTGCGCGTCTGCCAAGCCACCTCCGTCTGCCCCTGATAGTCGAGACCATAAATCTCAGCCACCAGCGGCGACATCACCGGCGGACCGGGAGGCACTTCGACGATCTTGGCGTTACCGTTATACTCGCGGGCAATTTTCTGCAGCGGGGCTCGCACCGAAAGTGCTATTTCGTGACTCTTGCGCTCACGCAGATGTTTGCCCACCAGGTTGACCTGGATATCGCCCAGGTGAGCCCCCTCCCGCAGGTAGTACTGGCGCACCAGTCCGTTGAAGCCGATCGGCGACGCGGTGCCTGAATAGACCTGATAGTCGGTCACCTCGTCCACGCCAGCGAGGTAGTCACCCATCTCGTCGAGTACACGGGTGGTCTGCTCCAGGCTGGTCCCTTCCGGCATGTCGAGCATCACCTGGAATTCCGACTTGTTGTCGAAAGGCAGCATCTTCAATACCACTGATTGGTTGACCACCAATGAAACCGAGACCGCCATGAGGATCAGGATGCCGCCCAGCAACACCCAGCGCATCAGATTACCCCGTGATCCCAATAGAAAAGGACGCATGACCCCGTCGAAGAAACGACTGAGTCCAGTCTCGGCCTGGTCATCGTGGGCATGGGCCGCGATCTTCTCCGCATGATTGGCCAACACAAGGTTGGTCAGCCATGGGGTAAAGATGAAGGCCACCAGCAGGGAGATCAGCATGCCGGTGCTGGCATTGATCGGGATCGGACTCATGTAGGGTCCCATCAGACCGGTAACGAAGGCCATCGGCAGCAGCGCGGCAATCACGGTAAAGGTCGCCAGAATGGTGGGACCACCCACCTCGTCCACCGCCTTCGGGATCGCCTCCCGCAGATTTTTCGCACCCATCTGCAGATGACGATGGATGTTCTCCACCACCACTATGGCATCATCGACCAGGATGCCGATGGAGAAGATAAGGGCGAACAGCGACACCCGGTTGAGGGTAAATCCCCAGACCCAAGAGGCGAACAGGGTGATCGCCAGGGTCACCACCACTGCAGCGCCGACGATGAAGGCCTCACGCCAGCCGATGGCCAGAAATACCAGCACGATCACCGAAAGGGTTGCAAACGCCAGTTTGGTGATCAGCTTGTTCGCCTTGGCTTCTGCCGTCTCACCATAGTTACGGGTGATGGTGACGTTAACCCCATCGGGAATGAAGGTGCCCTGCAGTTGTTCGAAACGCTCGATCACCGCCTTTGAGATGTCCACCGCATTGGTACCCGCTTTTTTCGCCACCGCGATGGTGACGGCCGGATATTTTCCATTTGGCTGCACACCCTTGAGCTCACCCTGTTCACCGCCGCCCATCCAGACATACTGGTTCGGCAAATCAGGTTCATGGCTCACTCTGGCCACATCCCGCAGGTAGATCGCCCTGCCCTCCTGGACACCGACCACCAGGGAGTCGATCTCCTCGGCAGAGGTGAGGAAAGTGCCCGCCTGCACCAGCACTTCATGATTTTGTGCAGTTATCGTAATGTTGTCACGAATCCGGTTGCCCGCCTGCAGCGCAATACGCAGGTCACTCAGATCGATGTTGTGGCCCGCCAGAGCCTGGGGGTCCAGCTCGACGTGCACCACGCGGTCGGGGTTGCCGATGGTGTAGATATCCCGCGTCCCAGGCACCCGCTTCAGCTCGGACTCGATGGCGTGAGCCACCTGTCCCAATTCATAGGCTCCCTTCTCCGGATCTTCAGTCCACAAGGTCGCGGTAACGATCGGCACATCATCTATGCCCTTCGGTTTGATGATCGGCAGCCCCACTCCCAGATTTTGCGGCAGCCAGTCCTGATTGGAGTAAACCTTGCTGAAGAGACGCACGATGGCATCTTCCCGGTTTTCACCAACCACGAATCTCACCGTCAACACCGCCATGCCGGGACGTGAGGTGGAGTAGACGTGCTTTACGCCGTCTATCTCCGACAACACCTGCTCCGCAGGCGTCGCCACCAGACTCTCCACCTCTTTCGCGGTCGCGCCGGGAAAGGGGATAAAGACGTTGGCAAAGGTGACGTTGATCTGCGGCTCCTCCTCACGCGGCGTAATAAGCACCGCGAAAACACCCAGCAACAGCCCCACCAGGGCCAGCAGGGGAGTAATCTCCGTGAGCATGAAACGCTCCGCGATGCGTCCCGATATCGCCAGCTTACTCATTACCGGCCTCCGCAATCTGCTGCTTCAACAAAGCACCTGCCGCAATCGGATCGATCGCCACCCGGTCGCCCGCTGAAAGCCCGGCTATCACCGCCATCTTGCCGTCTTCCGACCGATGACCCGCACGAATATGGCGGAAGCGGACACGCCCACTCTCCTCCACCACATAAACAGCGGTGACTTCTGAGCGATAGACCACCGCCTCGACCGGCACCACCAGCTCCCGCTTGGTGCCGGTGACGAAGGCTGTCTTCACGAACATCCCGGGAAACAGGTCAGGAATACCCTCCGGCAGGTCGAGCCGTACCTTGAAAGTATTGCTGCCGTGATGAGCAAAAGGGAAGATGGTGAGCTTGGTAGCTTCCACGAACACATTATCCGGCTGCTGTACTCTTGCCTTGCCGGTCTTGCGAATGACGGGGATAAGACTCTGGGGCACATCCACCAACACCCGTAACTGATCCAGCGAGGTGCCACTCATCAGCTTTTGTCCCGGTTGGGCAATCTCACCCACCTCGATAAGACGATGGGTCACTATGCCGCTATAGGGCGCGCGGATTTTTGTGTACTCCAACTGCTCACTGGCCTGTATCAGACCCGCACTGGCAGCATCCTGACGGGCACGGGCCGATTTCAGGCTTGCGTTCGTCTTATCCAGTTGCGACTGAGAGACCAGCTTTTTACCAGACAGCTCCTTGGTGCGCACATATTCATCTTTCGCCTCCTGCAATCGCGCCAAGGCCTCCTCCAGGTCGGCTTCGGCCTGCTGCAGGCGCGCCTTCTGCTCGGTATCTTTCAGGGTGATGAGTAACTGTCCATTTTCGACATAGTCATCCACATCGAAGAGTATCTCCTGCACCTGACCCTGGGTCTGGGCGGAGACCGTAGTCTGATTGATCGCTTCCACCACACCATCGAGACGAAACTCCCTTGGAGTCTCACGGAAATCTGCCTCCACTGTGGTCAATTCAGCCGATGCCATCAGCGGGAACAGGCTGAGCATGACAAAATGCCACTGCCGCCAAACTTGCTTATTTAATTTCATGGGATTGTCCCGATTGATATATTAGATTTTGCTTATATTAGACTTAAATCAGGATAATTCAAGTTTCTTATGCCCCATAAAATAAATTTTGGTCACAAAATACCGCTCAACCCACCCGCTCTGGTAAGGTTTGCGATCAAACAATGGAGATAGCTATATAACCCATGCAATACCAGGATCTGCGCGACTTTATCCGGCAACTTGAATCCCGGGGTGAACTGAAACGCATTCAGACAGAGGTTGACCCCAACCTCGAAATTACCGAAATCTGCGACCGCACCCTGCGGGCCGGTGGGCCTGCTCTGCTGTTCGAAAATGTAAAAGGCTCGCGCCATCCACTGCTGGGCAACCTCTTCGGCACCCCGCACCGAGTCGCCATGGGCATGGGCGAAGATAATGTGGAGGCGCTACGGGAGGTCGGCAAGCTGCTGGCATTTCTCAAGGAACCAGATCCGCCTAAAGGGATGAAGGACGCGTGGCAGAAACTGCCAATCTTCCGGAAGGTATTGGATATGGCGCCGAAGGAGCAACGCAATGCCCCCTGCCAGGCGCAGGTCATTGAAGGCGACGCTGTCGACCTGGCCGACCTGCCGGTGCAGACCTGCTGGCCTGGTGACGCCGGCCCGCTGATCACCTGGGGACTGGTGGTGACCCGGGGGCCCAGCAAGTCACGCCAGAACCTGGGCATCTACCGGATGCAGGTCATCGGGCGCAACCGGGTCATCATGCGCTGGCTAGCCCACCGCGGCGGCGCCCTGGATTTTCGGGAGTGGCAGGAGAGTCATCCGGGAGAGTCTTTCCCTATTGCCGTGGCACTGGGCGCAGACCCTGCCACCATTCTGGCTGCGGTAACACCGGTACCCGACACACTTTCAGAATACGCCTTCGCCGGACTACTGCGGGGTAGCCGCACCGAGGTGGTGAAGTGTATCGGTTCCGACCTGCAGGTCCCTGCCTCGGCAGAGTTTGTGCTGGAAGGTCATATCCATCCGGACGATACGGCACCCGAAGGGCCTTTCGGCGATCACACCGGTTACTACAATGAGGTGGAAAGCTTTCCGGTCTTCACCATCGAGCGCATTACCCACCGTGAGGATCCCATCTATCACAGCACCTATACCGGGCGGCCACCGGATGAACCGGCAATCCTCGGGGTAGCGCTGAACGAGGTCTTCGTGCCGATCCTGCAGAAACAGTTCCCGGAGATCGTCGACTTCTACCTGCCGCCGGAGGGCTGCTCCTACCGCATGGCAGTGGTGAGTATGAAAAAGCAGTATCCGGGGCACGCCAAGCGGGTGATGATGGGGGTCTGGTCCTTTTTGCGCCAGTTCATGTATACCAAGTTCGTCATAGTGGTGGACGATGACGTCAACACCCGCGATTGGAACGACGTCATCTGGGCCATGACCACCCGTATGGATCCCGTGCGGGACACCACGCTGATCGAAAACACGCCTATCGACTACCTCGATTTCGCTTCACCGGTCTCTGGGTTGGGTTCAAAGATCGGTTTCGATGCCACCAATAAATGGCCTGGAGAGACAAACCGGGAGTGGGGCACGCCAATTCTCATGAACGAAGCGGTCAAGCAGCGGGTCGACGACATTTGGGGCGAACTCGGCATTGACTCACCCTGACTGTCGCTTTCAACAACATTCGCTGCGCGCCATGGAGAGCGAAGCGAAGGCGCGTAGTCCCCGGTAGGCGTAGGCGCGGGCGTATGGCCGGAGTGGCGAAAGAACGAAGTTCTATAGCCAGCGGAGGGCATATGCAAGCGCATCCGACACGCCGTCCAGCCATTTGAGGGAGTGCTGCGTAGCCAGCGCCGAGCGAAGCGATGGTGTGGCGAAGCGGCACGGACGCAGGGCGGCCGGGGCATTAACGGCTGTCGCGTAGGCGAGTCGATTTTGGGGACTGGGATGTCCCAAAATCTTTCACGAGGTAGCGACACTCCTGGGCTACAATTCAGGCTAGTGCTTATCCAACGACCAGCAGGAAACTAATCATGCGCACCGTCATGCTGATGAATGCCAAGGGTGGATGCGGAAAAACCACACTGGCCACCAATCTCGCAACCTGGTATGCCGACGAAGGCCTCAAGGTGGCGCTCGCCGATTTCGATCCCCAGAAGTCCTCGCTGGACTGGCTGGAGGCGCGTCAGGACTACGAAGGCATCCCCGACATCCAGGCGATCGATGCCACCGGTGAACCCATCAGGACAAAGAAGGGGATCGACCTGCTGATCATGGACGCCCCGGCTGGCACCCATGGCAAGGCGATCAATAAGATGCTGAAGCGAGTGGATACCCTGGTCCTGCCGGTACTGCCTTCACCCATCGACATCCGGGCCTGCAGCCGCTTTCTGGAAGAACTCCTGAGCAGCGGCCGTGTCTCCCGGCATCAGACCCGAATCGGTATCGTCGCCAACCGGGTACATGAAAAGACAATCATCTACCATGAATTGGAAAAATATCTCGGCCATCTCAAAGTGCCGGTGATCACCCATCTGAGAGAGAGCAAAAATTACATCCAGTCGGCTGAGCGGGGTTTGGGCATTTTCGAGCTGGCGCCCTCTCAAGTCTATCAGGATGTCATTCTGTGGGATGCGTTGTTCGACTGGCTCGACATCAAGATCTGAAGCGGAACCGCCCCGAAGGCAAAGCCATCGGGGCGGTAATACCAGCGCTCGCTAACCGGCGCTCATCCAAACAGAAAAAGCGGGTTATTTGATCTTTTCCACCTGGCTCTGCAGCAAGGCCCGGTGCAACAGCAGTTGATCCGGCACGCCGGTCTCTTCCATCCCCACCGTCTTCTGAAACTTCATGATTGCGTCCCGCATCTTGTTTCCGTAGGCACCATCGATAGCCCCATCGTAATAGTTGTTCTCTTTCAACCAGGTCTGCAGCCTCTCCAAAACCTCTTTATAAAGATAAGCCTTGTGCTCACCATTCTTGGCCTCCACCACCGGTGACAGGGAGACGATGCGGTTACTCTGCATGGCTCTGGCCAGACTGGCTACCGCCACATAGAAACGCTGTTCCGGATTAGCTTTGCAATGCACTGCCAGCATCGTGCCAAGATAGACGGCATTGCCCCAGGGGACGACATCGTAGGTATCTTTGGCATATTGGCTGGTTGCCGTCAGATACCCCTCCATCCAACCCAAAAACGCAGCGTATTTACCCTCGGCTTTGGCCTTCTCCTCTACATATTGACTGCAGGTAGCCAAACCCATGCTTCTGACAGAAAACTTCCCTTCACTATCAGCCGCCCATGCCTGGGACTGGACCATCCCCATAAGCAACACGCCGGTGGCGATCCACTTGTTTAACATCGCGTTTCCACTCCTAACGAATAATCGGACAAAAAAAAAGCTATACGGAAACCGTATAGCTGTAGTTTACTACGTAGATCCCGTCCTCCGACGGATTATTATTTTTTCAAGCACAATTCCAATTCAAACCATCTGAAACGGCGGGTCGGCGGCCTAACGCTTTCCGTCACTTCATTTGGATAACGATTCAGATTGTCTATCCAAACTCGGCTAAAAGCCTTGACATAACTACTAGCAAGCACCATGCCATCTAATTATTTTCTTTGTTATTCAATCTGTTATGAATTTCAGCATTGGACTGGCAAACAAACGTGTAAAAGAATCCGACAGTTTATTCGGGGGAAGCCATAGAGAAGGCTTGAGGGCGTTCTACGGAATAAACACCAAGTCCTTGTTTATTAATACGTTAGCGCAATGACGGGTAAACTCAGGGGATTCGAACGACTGTAAAATATCCTGACAACGTTTTTCAGCCCTGATTATTGCCAGCTTCCTTGCCATCCAGCGAGGCAGGCAACCCCTCTGCCAGAGTTGGGTAGCGCAGACTGACATCCAACTCCTCGACCATTTTGCGATTACTCAGCCGTCGGGACTCTGCCAGATAGGAGAGCATGCCAGGGGACAACCGCCGCTTCGCCTCTGCCAAAGAGATAACCGGAGGGCGGGTAAGTCCAAGAAAGTCCGCCACCTGGTTAAAGTAGGCAGCCATGGTGCCGGGGTGCCCATCACTGACATTGTAGACCTCACCAGAATGCCCCCGCGCCATTGCTGCCAGGCAGACAGCCGCCAGATCCTGGGAATGAATGTGGTTGGTTATGGGCGAGTCGGTTTCCGCCACCATCGGCGTTCCCGACTGCAATCGCTTTAGCGGCAGTTTGCCCGGACCGTAGATCCCGGCCACCCGGAGAATCACCAGTTCGCCGCCACTCGAAAGACTCCATTCACGCCAGCGCCGTTCAGCATCCAGTCGACGCCAGGCCCGGTCGGCCCTGGGTGAGGGGGGGCGCTGTTCATCCACCCACTCCCCATCACAGTCACCATAAACGCCTGATGTGCTCAGGTAGACCACCCGTTGTGGATGCCCGGTTTCAGTCAGCGCCCGAATCAGTGCCGCCACCCGCATATCTTCGACACCGCTACCCGGCGGAGGGGCAAAATAGAAAAGTGAATGGCCCGCAACGACAGGAAGGGAAATCGCAGGATCATCCAGATCAACCGCCACGGAAGCCAATCCCAACCCCTGAAGCTTTCGGGCACTGGCATGGCTCCTTACCCAACAGGAGACACTCGATTCCTGCACCGGCAAACGAAGCGCAACCCGGTGACCAATGTCTCCGCAACCAACAATTGTGACTTTCTGCATTACCCAATCAACTCTCAGGTTTAATTCCTGACTAAAATAGGCGAGAATTATTTGTTCACTGTTTTCTTGCCTGAATTCGTAGATTCAGGCTCTACTCAATACCAAGGAATCCCATGAGTTTCAAAGTTCACGTCGAGCCCAGCGGTCACGAATTCTGCGTGGATGCTGACGAAAGCATCCTGGACGCAGCCGTAAGACAGGGGGTCAACCTCACATACGGCTGCCGCAACGGTTTTTGCGGAGAGTGCAAAAGTACGCTGCTCGAAGGTGACGTGAGCTATGCAGACGGCACCCCGCCGGCACTGGAGGAACTGCCGGAAAACAGCTGCCTGACCTGCAAGGCGATACCTTCCACTGATATCCGTCTGGAGTCAAAAGAGATCGTCGAGGCGGCGGATATCGAGATTCGCGAGTTTCCCTGCCGGGTGGACAAGATCGAGCATCTGAACGATGACGTGATCCGTCTCTACCTTAAACTTCCGGAAGGCGAGCGACTGCAGTTTCTGGCCGGACAATATCTCAATTTCATTCTTGAAGATGGTAGCAAACGGGCGTTCTCCATCGCCAATGCACCGCACAACGACGACTATATCGAACTGCACATCCGCCATGTTGCCGGAGGCTCTTTCACCGATTTCCTCTTCGACGGCATGGAGGAGAAGACCATTCTGCGGCTGGAGGCCCCCCTGGGCAGTTACTTTCTGCGCGAGGAGTCATCCCGACCCGTTATCTTCATGGGAGGGGGTACCGGCTTTGCACCCTTGAAAGGCATTATCGAACACGCCTTCGAGATCGGCATCGATCGACCCATGCACCTCTACTGGGGGGTTCGCGCCAAACAGGATCTCTATCTGCCTGAGATGCCGGAAGCCTGGGCGCGGGAGCATGCCAACTTCAGCTACACGCCGGTCCTCTCTGAACCCGATACAGGTTGGGAAGGGAAAAACGGCTGGGTACACGATCAGGTAATCAGCGACACCCCGGATCTGAGCGGCCACGAAGTCTACATGAGCGGTCCACCACCCATGATCCAGGCGGGAAAGGAGACCTTCCTCGCACACGGACTGAGTGAAGAGCACCTCTTTTCAGACTCTTTCGAGTATGGCGCCGCAGCAAAAAAACGACAGTTGGAAAACGGTTAAGAGGCGCGGTCCTGAGAAGGCTGTCGGGTTTCAAGGGACCTGATAGCCTGCCTGCTGCAGCGCCTTGCCGTAATCACCGATCAATGCCTTCAGTTGATCATCCTGCTGCACATCTTCATGCATGCATTCGATAAAAATCGAATTCTTGTCTCGCAGATAACCGAAATCCCGCAACAACAGGTAGAGGAGCTCAACGTCCTGTTTGGTCTCAGCATTATAGATTTCAGTGGCAAGCACCCGGTATCCATATTTCTGAAAGACACGGGAGAGATGCTTGTCAGCCACTGTAATCCAGTCCACACAGGTGGCTGTCTTTATCGAAAAACAGTAAGTGTAGACCGCGAGCTTTTCGATCAATCGCCATTTCTGAGCGGTGGAAAACTCATCATCCGCAGTCACCGCCAACCTGGAGGTTGAGCTGGACTTCAGCATAAGTTCCGCAGGTGGCATGGGTAATTCCAATCGGCGAAACAGGCTCGGCAGGGTACAACCCGAATGAAGATTGAACACCGGTTGGCTGTAAGCCGTATTTCTCAAGGAGGCAAGGGGTTGATCACCCCGATAGCTGGCAAAATTAATCGATACGGCATCCAGATCGTCTGTCAGGATCTTCGCTTCATGGTCTGCCCCCAAAACATCTATCCCCTTAAAACTGACCAATGACTCGTATCTCAGCCGGAAAATCTCCTGCAGTTTGCCGTGATCAGCCACCACCATCTCATAACTGTTCAGTCGCTGAGCCTGAGCGGGTTGCTGCTTTGCCATTTCCGCTGCGGATCCATTCGAAAGAGAGAATAGGGTATTCGCCACATCCTCCAGCTTCCGATAAGCGGTTTCAGAAAAAAGCCCCGATACCACAGCAACAAAGAAATAGAAATTCATGTTGGTGATCTGGTCCTTCTGGCTTTCGGCGCCCGCCAAAGTTAACAGTCCAGCCCGTATCCCGATAAAGAAAAACCCGGCAAGAAACATACCCATGAAAGGGGACAGGTAGTACCAGGATGCCGTGCGGCTCATATGACTGGTCTTGGTAAATTCTATGGTTGCAGTGACCACACTGCCCAAGGCGCCAAAAAGCACAACGCCCAGGACGGCACTCATCATTCTTTTATCTTCGCTCTTTTGATTCAGAACCTGATCTGCAACCACATTCTCGCTTCTTTTTTTATCCTTAGTCTGGCCAGTTACCGTTTCCTGTACAACCAAGGTTTGATCCACCTTACTTACCAAAAAACCACCTGCATACAAAACACCGAACGCGCAGGCGGCGATATACCAGGAGACCAGATAGAGTCCGATGGTGATTCGAGTATGAGACTGACTGAATGATCCACCCATAACCAACAGGCTCCTTGTGATGAGCAGGAAAAAGGCGTGAATGATTTTCCTGTAGGTAAGTGTAGTCAGGAAATTCAAGGCGTCCACACCGGGCAAGTAGATAGTGACTCCAGTGCTGCATAGCGGATAATAGTGGACAGATTCCGGCCTTGCCGGCTATGGAGGAGAAACATCTTGCAATCCGATCCGGAAAAACTGCTCAAACGGCACACAAAGCTCGTTCACTCCGATATGCTCAAGGTGGTCTCACATGTACAGCGGGATGCGGGTGAGTGGGTCGTCAACACGCTGATGGTGGAGGGACATGAGGTTCCTTTCAGCTATAAACGCAAGCGAAGATACAAGAACATCGCCGGTCAACGGGTCAACCTGACCTACTATCCGGGAATCAAGATAGTTGCCGGGATAGAGCTTGAAGTGATGAATGTGGTAAGGATCAAGATCGCCTGAAGAGAGATTGGGTCACTCCGCCAAGGTCCTGCCGACTAGCCATGAATCAGCCTGACCCGAAACGAACGTCCCTTCAATTTTCCTTCACCTAATTTTTTCAGTGCCGGTTGAACAACGTCCTGACTGACGGCCACATAAGCCCAGTTATCAAAAATTTGAATCTTTCCGACCTGTTTTCCGGCGATGCCGTTTTTTCCGGTTAAAGCGCCCAGAATATCCCCAGGACGAACTTTTTGTTTTTTTCCGCCGTCAATTTGCAGCGTAGCCATGGGGGGGTTCATTGCCGGTTCTTCCAACAAACTGAGCGACGGCAAAGATTCGCTATCTAAAATCGGGTCTACATTTGCATCCAGCAAAGCGACCTTATAACTCTCTTTTTCGCTATACAATGAGTACGCGGTTCCTTTGCTTCCAGCTCGACCTGTGCGACCAATACGGTGAACATGACCTTCTGACTCGTGAGCTATGTGGTAATTGATTACAGCATCCAGCGCATCAATATCCAGACCACGGGCAGCGACATCGGTAGCAACAAGAATCGAGACGCTTTTGTTGGCAAACCGCACCAGCGTTTGATCACGATCTCTCTGTTCGAGATCACCGTGCAAGGCAAGCACGCTAAAACCAAAGTGAAGCAATTCATCAGCCACTTCCTGGGTTTCCCGTTTGGTATTGCAAAATACCAGGGCGGATTCAGGGCGATGCTGCAAAAGCAGCAGACACAGAGCGGTCAAACGGTGCTCACTATTATCCACCTTAAAAAAATGCTGCTGAATACTGGCATTATCATGCGTGGAAGCCACTTGCACCATGACGGGTTTAATCATAATGCGCTTGGCGACAGACTGAATTTGAGCTGGAAAGGTTGCGCTGAATAACAGGGTTTGACGTTGATCGGGGGTCTGATCAATGATGGCATCCAGCGCTGCCTGAAACCCCATATCAAGCATGCGATCGGCTTCATCGAGGATGAGCATATTCACATTATTCAGCCGCAGCGTACCTTTGTTCAAATGATCCTCTATGCGTCCGGGGGTTCCGACAATAATGTGGGCGCCATGTTCCAGTGAGCCAATCTGAGGACCGATCGACATACCGCCACATAATGTCAAGACCTTAATATTGTGGATAGCCCTAGCCAATCTCCGAATCTCTTTTGCAACCTGATCGGCAAGTTCACGGGTCGGACAAAGCACCAGTGATTGCACACGAAAACGCTTTACATCAAGCTTTTCCAGCAGGCCAAGACCAAACGCTGCGGTTTTTCCCGAGCCGGTTTTTCCTTGGGCGATAACATCTTTTCCCGCCAGAATATAGGGCAGGCTCCGTGCTTGTATGGGCGTCATCTCCTCATAACCAAGAGAGGATAGGTTTTTAAGCAAAGCGGCATGCAGCTTAAGCGTTGAGAATGCTGTTTGGCTCAATGTATTTTTCCTGTGTTGGTGCTGGGGCGACTAAGCTGATTGTTTAATTTTAAACCGCTTAAACCTGTCTCGGCGTTTTGAGTGGCTTCCATACAGATGCGGTTTCCTGTTCATCGCCAGGACGGTATAAAAGCTGCAGCCCTTTTAAAAAATTACGCAAGACCTGGTCTTTGCAATCACGATAGTGTTTATGACCTGGTTTACGAAAAAACGCGCTTAATTCATGTTTACTGATACGCACCCCAGTCCGCCCCAAAATTTCCAATACAGCTTCGTTTTTCAGGTTCAAGGCGATTTTTAATTTTCTAAAAATGATGTTGTTGGTTAAACGCTGCTCCGGTTCGGGTTGTGCCCCCTCTTTTTTCCCCCGTTTGTCATTGATCAAACCATTCAGAAAAACCGCCAATTGAGGATCGATGCATTTCTGGTGGGCTGGATCATCCTCTTTTTTTAACCAATCGCTGATCTGCCCCCTCGTTACCTGATATTCGGCCAAGGCAAATATAGAAATCATTTTCGAATCGCTAAAGTCGAAGGTATAGCGGATACGGCGCAGGATATCGTTATTGGTCACAAGTATGCTCTGATCATGAAGTTATAGGGAAGCAAATCGGATCTTGGAGGAATGGCACTGGCTTAAGGAAACAATATTCGTGTTATCAATGACCTGGCCTAAACCCAAAAACAGTAGGTCGTGTTAGCGTAGCGTAACACGACAAGAGTGGTGCATATTGTTGGGTTACGGCCAAAATGACGGCCTAACCCAACCTACCCATGCGGACTCTCTGCAATAATCGGGGTAGGCAAAGTGTCCTTCCCGCCTAAGAACTCTCCACGCCCAGGAGTAATTCTGACGGCTGTTTAGTATCCGTCGCTGCCGAGGCCGGTAATTGTTTGGCTGTATCATGTATCGTTGCCGGGCCTGCCGATAACGATAACCCGGAGCGATAGCAGTCCATCGCAGCCTCTGATTCGTCCATCTGCTCCAGCAATGCCCCGAGTTCCCGGTAGGCCTCAGGTGACGGCGCCAGTCCGATCCTGGCTTCGAGATAACTCCTCGCCTTACCCCATAGTTTGCAGCGAAGACAGAGGCGGGCAAGCGTCAACAACAGCACAGGATCATCCGCATGGGCTGGCAGCCAGCTTTCGGACAGTACAAGACGCTGGACCGGATCGCCCCCCTCGATCGCAGCGAACAGCGTCACAAGCCGGTCACTCCAAGTGTGTCTGAGGTAGTCAATGATGATCTTTTCGGCCTGTTCACCCGTACCCCGCTCTATCTGCAGCTCGCAGTAGGCCTCCACCAACGCCTGGTTACCGCGCAGTGAACGGGGCAGATGATTCCATAATCTCAGCAGTACGAGCTGGTCACTCTCCCCGGCAGCCTTACGCAGCCGCTCCAGGTAGACCCGGCTCTCCAACTCAAGATGCTCATCCTGAGTAATAACCTTGCGGCGGCGCAACTCGGGCAGCAGGCCCTCCAGTTTGTCCCACTCACCCAAGTCTTCATAGAGCTTCTTCAACAACTTCAGGACATAGGCGTGTTTCGGTGCCAGGGTGCGCACATGCATGAGCGTTGCCAACGCCTGCTCATATTGCTGATGGGCAAGCTGCAACTCCGCCTGGGTGAGACCGACCGCAACGTCTGCCGCTGGCATGCTTTCATGGGCCAGGTTCAGGTAGTGGTCCCGGCGCTCATGAGCCCCCTGCAACTGCGCCGCCCTGGCTGCGGCCAAGTAGTTGAGCAACGGGGTCTCAGACTGGGCGGCGTAACGCAGCAGATGCTTCTCTGCCGGTTCCCAGCGCCCTTCGGCGAGCTCCACCAATCCCTGGGTCAGAGCCTGCTGAGCCTTGCGTGTCCGGCGGTGTCCCCGCCAATCATGCACCTGTCCCGGAAAGGCCCAGAGCCGGGAGAGAGATCTCAGCAACAGGTAGAAAAGCAGAAACAACAGCGCTCCGGCCAGGACGAAGAGCGCCAGACTGCCCTCTATCGTCCAATGTCCATAGCCGATGAGCACATAGCCGTTGTCCTCTTTCACCCAGAGGGTCAAGGTGGCGGCGAACAGCAGGGCAACAAAACCGGCGATGAGGGGCTTCACGGCCGCTCTCCCTGTTTCTCAAGCATCTCGCGGCGCGCATGCAGGGTGCGCAGAGAACCGGAGATATCCGGCAGGTCAGGCAGCAGCACCTCCCGGCCCAAACCTTGCAGTTGCGCGATAAACGCCTGCACTTCTCCCGCCTGCATCTCAAAATTTCCCTCGATCCATTCGGCTGCAGTCGTCAGACTGTCGCGGTAGAGTCCCGCGTCTCGCGCCAGCAAAGCCACCTTCGCCCCTTCAAGTTTCAACTGCAGATTCTGATAGAGAAAATAGCGCTGTTTGGGCGGCAACATAGCGGCAATGGGACGGTCATGATGCCGCACCACCATCATCGATTTAAACCCCTCCCAGAGGTCGTCGAAAACCTTCCGCAGGTTGAAGCCCTCTGCGGTCAATGGCTCAGCACTCTCAGAGGCCTGCGCCGGGCGTGGTGCCAAACCGCCCTGATCCCGCAACGGCAGTTGATCCACCTGCTTGATCAACCCGCCAATACGGGCACTCAGGCCAGCCAGATCTACAATGGGCGCAATCTTCAAGGCAGCTATCTCGCGGGCCACCTCTTCCCGCACGCTGTTCCAAGCCGGGTCGAGCGTGTCACGCAGGCGTGAATCGGCTGCCTCCAGCGCGGTGATACTGGTAGCCACATCACCCTCCAGGGTGAGGCGGTGGTTTGCCACCCGCATCAGATATTCCGCCTCTGAGATTCGCCACTGCCCCTGATCGCTGCCGAGCCTGCGTTGCATATCCGACAGGGAGTCGTCCATCTGGGTGCGTTGCGCCTGCATGGCAGCGTGAGACTGCTGCAGTTGCTGGTGTTGATCCGCCAGTGCCTGGCGCTGGGATTCAATCTGCTGCTGCTGCAGTTCAAAGACACGACGGGTCTCTTGCAGACCGGCGGCAAAGGTCGACTGCTCTTGCGCCCTCCGGGTCAGATCTGTATCGATCCGCTGCAACGACTGCTGCGTCTCCTGCCAATAGCTGTGGCCAATAAATAGCCCGACACAGACAGCCAACAGCGCGATCGTTGCCAGCACAACCGCCAGTTTCGTGATATTGCCTGACGGTGGGCGCGATCCCAAGTCTGTGGACTGTGCTTCACTATCGGCCTCGGCAACCGACTCGACAGACGCGTCGACCCGCTCCTGCTCGGTTGCCGTTTTCTCCTGTTCTGTCATGACTCAGTGATACCGTTTGTTATGCGGCCATAGGCCACTTGTCAATTCTGTTTCTCTATCTTTTGCCGGACCCACTGCGCTCGATCCGGCCTACGAGCTCTACTCTCGATGTAGAACTAGTTAATCTCCATCTGCCAGTCACAGAGCCGCCTGACAATCGCTTCGTCGTTTGCGCCATCGGCAAGCACTATCTGTTCAAATCCCATCCGTCGCGCCGCTTCCACCATACGCGGACTGATCACCAACAGCGGGGTTGCACGTAACCTCTGCTGACCGGCATCTCCCAGCAGCGCCGTCAAACTGGCGAGGATATCGTTGCTCGTGGCCGTCACCACCTGAACCCGCCGGGACCAACCGGCCAGCAAGGGGGCAACATCCACCACCGGCCGCCTTCGCCGATAGACCTCTGCATAGCTCACCTCAGCCCCCCGTTGCTTCAGGGTCTCGCCCAGCAGAGCGCGGCCACCCACGCCCCGCACAATGACAATCCGCTTGCCAACGACCTGTTGCAGCTCTGGCGTTGCCAACAGCCCTTCGCTGTCGAAGCGCGCCGGGGGAACCACATCCGGCGGATAACCTGCCTGCATCAACACCCGTGCCGTTCCCTTGCCGACCGATGCCAACCGGATGCCATCAGGCAACCGCCCCCCATGCAGCAGCTGCAGCCCGAAGGTAACCGCATTGGGACTGACGAAGATCAGGGTATCCCCTGCCTCCATGCCCAGCAACAACCGGGCGGCATCCGCATCTTCTGTCGAGTCTATCCTGATCGCCGGGAAAGGAAGCGCCTTTCCGCCACTCGCCTCGATCCGATCGCACAGCCCCCGCGCCTGATGCTCAGGCCGGGTGACAAGCACCCCGATGCCCCGCAGGTCGCAACTCACATTCAGTCAGTTTTCATAGAGGGTGGCCAAAATCTCATCAGCCCCCCAGTCGAGCAATTTTTCCGCCAGCCCAAACCCCATCTGTTCCGCTTCGGCTGTGGCGCCCTCCACTTCTCCCCGGAGAATACGGCTGCCGTCCGGCTCTCCCACCAGTCCGCGCAACCAGAGAACCCCATTCTCCAGCATCGCGTACCCCGCAATAGGCACCTGGCAGCCACCCATCAGTCGTTGGTTCATCGCCCTTTCCGCAGCAACGCAATAGGCGGTCTCCTGATGGTGCAGGGGCGCAAGCAGCGAGTTGATCCGCTCATCGTCGCTACGGCACTCGATTCCAACCGCCCCTTGACCGATCGCCGGAAGACTCTGCTCCGGGCCGATGGTGGCGGTGATGCGATCCTCGAAACCGAGACGAATCAAACCCGCCGAGGCGAGGATGATGGCATCGTATTTCCCTTCGTCGAGTTTTCTCAGACGGGTGTTGACGTTGCCCCGCAACGGCTTGATCACCAGATCCGGGCGCAACTCGGCGAGCTGGCACTGACGGCGCAGACTGGAGGTACCGACGCAACTGCCTTCCGGCAGTTCATCGAAACTTATGAAGTTGTTGGAGACGAAGGCATCCCGGGGATCCTCGCGCTGCATGATGACCGGCAGATGCAGTCCTTCCGGCAGATCCACCGGCACATCCTTCATGGAGTGGACCGCGATATCCGCCCGGTCTTCCAGCATGCCCTGTTCCAACTCTTTGACGAACAGCCCCTTGCCGCCGATCTTGGCCAGGGGGGTGTCCAGTATCTTGTCACCCTGGGTCTTCATGCCTACCAGTTCAACCTCGATGCCGGGATGCGCTTTTCCAAGCTCTGCGGCCACATGTTCAGCCTGCCACATGGCAAGGGGGGAGACTCGGGTGGCGATACGGATGGTTTTCTGGAGCATGTAAAGGGGCCTCGATATTAAAAATGCCGGTATTATTGTTTTCCAGGAGACTGTCGGGTTAATCCGTTTGAAGCGAAAATCACTGGGGGCGAATCAAATCAGTTTATCGAACGAGGCTAATAGTGGACCTATTTAACGAGTTCGATAAGCTGAGTTGATCGCCATCCAGGGATTTGCAGCCAAACAGTGTTAAACCCGACAGCCTCCTAGAGTTCTGATCCTGGAAGGGCTTGCAGCCAAATCCAGCCCAGACAGCGCCTATGCTAAAGCCTGCCTTGCCTGCAAGCAATTTATTATGTGATCAGCTCGCATCATAGCCTCGTAGGTTGGGTTAGGCGCACATCACCGCAATGATCAGTCATTTCCACTAATGCCAAGCGTGCGCCGTAACCCAACCTACGCTTTCTTTGTAACGATAGGGTTCAGCGTTGTCTCGCATAGTAATTGGCCAGTGCTTCCAGACTCTCGACGCCCTGTTTTCGCATCATTTGGGTGAACTTTTTCGACATGCCCCGTTCCGCACGGTTGACGCCAACCAGATAGTCCCTCAAGGTCCAGCGCAGGTAGGGTTTCCACTGACCGGCAAGCCGTCCGGCATCGTCTTCCGGATCGCTGCCTGCCTCTCCGTGACACTCTTCACAATAGCGGCGATGCAAGGCCTCTCCTCTGTCCACAAGACGCCAATCAGCTTCCTGTTTTATCGGGCGGTATTCCCGGGAAGAGAAATAACCAGCCATCCGGCGCACCTCATCCGGCGTGTATCCAGGCAGGATTCTACCCATTACAGTGCCGAAGCGATCTCCCCGGCGATAGGCCTCCATCACTTCGGTGAAATAGTTTTCGGAGAGCCCCGCAATCGACGGGGTGGCCGGACCAAGACTGCGCCCCTCGAAGCCATGACAGCCAAAGCAGCCTCCGGCGAGGGTTTCGCCATCGGCCCCGTCCATCAGCTTAGGAGCGGTTTCGGTGTGCACCTGCGGTTCAGCAGGCGACGTCTTTTGCGCCTCCTTGGGGGGCACGCTGCAGGCCGTGATCAGCAACAATGCGACGACAAGGGCACACAGACGAAATGTCATCCGTCCGGCGCCCCTTTCAACCAACGCCGCACCTCCGGCAGATGACGGCGACTCACCTCCAGACGTTCCTCACATCCGTTCAAAACCACCTGCATCTTCCCATCCGCCCCCTTCTCAAGACCTTTCAGACGCCGTCTCACCACCAGTGCATTCCGATGGATGCGCAACAGCCAATCGGAGTACCGCTCCTCCAGGGACTTCAGGGTATCCTCCAACAACGCCTCTCCCGCACCATGCCGCACGGCAATATATTTACTGTCGGCCCGCAAGTAGATCACTTCATCGAGGGAGAGACTCAACACGCCGCCACGATAGGTTACACTTAGCGGCGGTATCGTCTCCTGCCCCAGCGATTCGCGTTGTGGCCGGGTGATGCGACGGGATCGCTCCAGCGCCTGTCGCAGACGTTCCCGGCGCACCGGTTTCAACAGATAGTCCTGTGCCTCCCGTTCAAAGGCCTCCAGCGCATGCTCTTCGTAGGCGGTGGTGAAGATCACGGCAGGGGGCGTTTCAAATCCGGCAAGCAGGCCCGCAGCTTCCAGCCCATCCATGCCCGGCATGCGGATATCCATCAATACCAGATCGACACCCTGTTCTGTGCAGAACTTCAGGGAATCCTCTCCATTGACGGCCTCTCCCACCACCCGGTAGGGTGCGCCCAACTCGTCTATGAGCCCAGCCAGTCGCTCCCTGGCCAGCGCCTCGTCATCCACCAGCAGAATTCTCACTCCAGCCTCCAGGGATGGGGGAAAAACAGCCGTACCTGGTACTCCCCCTCCACCTTGGACTCGCTCAGACCCGCCTCGGTATCGAATAGCCCAGACAGTCGCTGGCGGACATTTTCCAGCGCCAGACTGTTACCCTTGCGTTGGGATGTGGCGGTCGGCGGTGGCAGGGTATTGCGGATGCTGAGATTAACCCGTCGCCGCCGGTAGCGACCGACGATGCGCACCACCCCCCCTTCGGTCGCAGGTTCGATCCCGTGATAGACCGCGTTCTCCAGCAGGGGCTGCAGAATCAGCGAAGGCAGCATTGCACGCTCCGGCAGCTCTTCCAGATCCCACTCCACACGCAAGCGTTCTCCAAGTCGCTGACGCTCCACGTTCAGGTATTGGCGGGCCAACTCCAGCTCCCTGCCGAGAGTGGAGAGGCGACGCACATCCCCCAGCGAAGCCCGGAACAGATCGGCCAGATCCTCCACCACCTCCTCGGCCAGTCTGGGATTACTGTGGGTAAGACTGGCGATGGTGTTCATACTGTTGAAAAGGAAATGGGGACGGATGCGGGACTGCAGCGCCTGCAACCGGGCGGCGTTCTCCGCCTCCACCTGCTGTCGCCAGAGGTATTGCAGATAGAGATAACGCAGCACCACCACCCCGACGATGGCGCTGATGCCCAGGCCTTTGACCAGCAACTCCAGATGGCGCTCCGACGACAGCACCTGGCCGGAAAACAGCTGGCTTAACTCGATCACCACCACCGTGGCGCACAGCAGCAGCCCCCAGGCCAACAGCCCGGCCCACCGATTTCCCAGATCCGGCAAGCGGCGTCGCAACAGACAGAGCATCCCCGCCGTACCCAAGGTAATCCACTGCAACAGCAGGGAGTTGATGCTGAGAGACTGCCAGAACAACGCCAGCGGACGCTCGTCGGCCAGGGTGAGCACCATCGCCAGCAGCTCTGTCGTCACCACCACGGCAAAGACCGCACGGATACTGCAAAAGCCGGGCAGAAAGATCTCCTGTCTGCCCCCATCGCCGATCTCCGCCTGTTCCTTTCCCGCCTGATGCATCTCTCGATCGCCTGCTATAATCCGCGTTTTTCCGCTTTCATCTTCAGGATAGCCCTTCATGAGCGAAAACAACGCGTCTGCGAAACTTTCATCCGCCCGCCTGAACGCGCCCACCGACGCCTTTGTGGAGGCCTTCACCGCCTCTGTCGAGTTTGACCAACGACTCTACCAGCATGACATCCAGGGCTCCATTGCCCATGCCACCATGCTGGAGAAACAGGGCATACTCACAGCGACCGAGCGGGATGACATCATCCGCGGGCTGGAGACGATTGGCGAGACTATCGCACAGGGCGACTTCGAGTGGTCAATCGCGCAAGAGGATGTCCACATGAACCTGGAGGCCGCCCTGACCGAGAGCATCGGCGATGCCGGCAAGAAGCTGCACACCGGCCGCTCCCGCAACGACCAGGTGGCCACCGACATCCGCCTCTGGCTGCGCGACGAGATCGAAGTGGTTCGTGACGGCATTTTACGTCTGCAACTGGCCCTGCTCGACCTTGCCGAGCGGGAGGCCGACACTATCCTCCCCGGCTTCACTCACCTGCAGACCGCCCAGCCGATCACCTTCGGCCACCACATGATGGCCTGGTTCGAGATGCTGGTGCGGGACCGGGAGCGTTTCGCCGACTGCAACCGGCGGCTTAACGTTATGCCCCTGGGGGCAGCTGCCCTGGCCGGCACCACCTACCCCATCGACCGCCACTACACTGCCGAACTGCTCGGCTTCGACCGCCCCAGCGAGAACTCGCTGGATTCGGTCTCGGACCGGGACTTCGCCATCGAATTCGCCGCCAACGCCAGCATCCTGATGATGCACCTGTCACGCTTTTCCGAGGAGCTGATCATCTGGTCCTCCGCCCAGTTCGGATTTATCGAACTCTCCGACAGCTTCTGCACCGGCTCCTCCATCATGCCGCAGAAGAAAAACCCCGACGTGCCGGAACTGATCCGCGGAAAAACGGGACGTATCTTCGGCCACCTGATCGGCCTGCTGACCCTGATGAAGGGTCAACCGCTGGCCTACAATAAGGACAACCAGGAGGACAAGGAACCTCTGTTCGACACCGTCGACAACCTGCAGGGGTCACTCAAGGTCTTCGCTGAGATGATGCCCGGTGTTATCTGCCGCAAGGAGAATATGCGCAACGCGGCGATGAAGGGTTTTGCCACCGCCACCGACCTTGCGGACTACCTGGTGGGCAGGGGAATGCCCTTCCGGGATGCCCACGATGTGGTGGGACGCGCCGTCGCTTTTGGCGTGGCGGAGGGCCGGGATCTTTCAGCCATGAGCCTGGAAGAACTGCAGGGATTTTCCCAAACCATCGAGGCCGACGTCTTCGAGGTACTGACCCTGGAAGGTTCGGTCGCGGCACGCAACCATATCGGTGGCACCGCCCCAGCCCAGGTCAGGGGAGCCATCGAACGAGCCAGGACAGCGCTTTCTCAGTAGGCCTGATCAAGCGTAGCGGATCAGGCATTGGCACCTTCCGGTTGCCGGTTCCGCTGCGCTTGAACCGGCCTTCTATGGGGAATTATTCACCAAACCTCTGATTTAGATCAATCAGGTTGTCCACGCATAGTCTGTCATGACTGCAGTCCTCATATTTCTGCGCAGTGACAGGCTATGGGTGGACAACCTGATACTACGATTGTGTTTTACGCTTTCCTTATGCCGACGAATGCTTCCGTTTCCCGCTGATATTGCGTTGCTTCAGTTCTGTAGGCGATCAGCCCTATCTGGCCTGATACCACCTTCTATCCGTCCCGGCTCTGTCGCCGGAAACCTTATGCTGTATGCGCCTCTGGCGCCTTTGTGAACCGATGAAGAAGTACCCCATCTACAAGAAACGGTACGAGTTACACTCGACCCAGGCCGGTTCCGGATACCTCAAACAGCGGCTGCAACGTTAACGGCTTCATCTTTCGATCGGCTTCCCGAATATCCTATCTCTTCAAACCTGCTTCAGAATCGCCCCTTCAGGGACTATCCCCTCCTCAAGATAACGCCATAGATCAATCAACAGGCGTCGGGCCACAGCAACAATGCCGATCTTGCGTTGCCGACTGCCTCCCCCTGCGTAGCGCTTGCGAAACCAACGGCTGTGCTTGCTGTTGGGTTGTAATCGCACCCATAACCAAGCCATCTCGATCGCCAGCGCCCTTACCCGGGGACTGCCCATCTTGCTGATCCCCTGTTCATGCTGAATCTTGCCACTATTGAAGGGCGTTCCCGTCAAACCCGCCAGAGAGCCCACCTGCTTCTTGTTGCGAAAGGCGCGCCAACCAAAAAACTCCATGACCAATGTCCAGCTGATGACCGGACCAATACCCCGCAACAGCATAAGGCGCCTGATCTGGTCCAGGTTGTGCCCTTCACCTTCGGCAATCTGACGGCTTCGCTCCACTTCCAGCGCTGTGATCTGTTCCTTTACCAACAACAGCCGCTGGTTCTCCCGTATCAACTCCTGTTGAGCATGGCCCGGCAGAGTCTGCCCTGACCAATCCCGGAGGGAAAGTACAATCTTCTCCCAACCCTTCCCTCCCATATGCTCCAAGCGAAGACTGTAACGGATCAACACTGAGCCCATTCGGTTGGTGTGCTGAGTACGCTCTTTTTTCAGCTGCTTCAGCTCGCGTGCCAGGCGCATGGCATCCTCGTCTTCCCGACTGGGTACATTGACCACTTGCAGGGCATCCCGCTCTCCCTGGCAGTAGTGGTAAAGCTGGGTGTGCAGTGCCTGGACGTCCAGTCGGTCCGTTTTTACGTGTTTGCCTTGCTGACTGACTTTGATGCTTGTCGAGGACACTTCCAGGTTATGGATACCCTGGGCCGTTAACGCTCTGTGGAGCCAGTGACCGTCCCGGCCCGCTTCGAAGCAACTGACAATCAGGGTCTCTTCCGGCAGTTTCAGCTTCTCCTTGGCCAACGCAATTTCCTGCCATAGACTGAAGAGGTCTCGTGCGTTAAGGGTTCTGTTTCTATGGCGAACTCCGTTTCCGAATCTCAGGTGCCAAGTCTTAACACCTAATTCGAATGCCAGGTACAAAACTGCCGGGGCAGCTGCCATACTTTCCATCAGGGGTGTTTGAGCATGTTTCATCACTAAGTCCTCTTTCTATACTCCCTAATAGAGGCTTAGCTCAAATACCCCCTCATGGCATCTACGGTTTCAGGTTTCAGGTTTCAGGTTTCAGGTTTCAGGTTTCAGGTTTCAGGTTTCCAAAGCTTGTGTCGACCCGGAAACGCGTCAACCTCTATTTAGCAAAAATTTGCTAGACTCGCCCTGTCACCTGTCACCTGTCGCCTGTCACCTGTCACCTCTAACCTTTCGCCTTTGGACCCGCCATGCCAAAAGACTCCCTCGACAACCTGAACACCCGCCTCAAGGCCTTTGCCCAGACCCGCAACTGGGAGCAGTTCCACGATCCCAAAAACCTGTCGATGGCGCTGATTGCAGAGTGCGCGGAACTGGTGGAGCATTTTCAGTGGCTGACACCGGAGCAGAGCATGAATCTGCCGCCGGAGAAGCACGACGAAGTGGCACTGGAGATGGCCGACATCCTGATCTACCTGATCCGCTGCTCCGAGCGCCTCGACATCGACCTGGTCGATGCGGCTTACCGCAAGATCGAGATCAATGAATCACGCTACCCCAGCGACAAAGTCTACGGTGACGCCCGCCGGGCATCTGAATACGATAAAGATTAAAGATTCTTCTTCCCCTGCCGTTAAGGTTTTTGCGGGTTCCTCTCTCCATCCGACAGAGGAACAGACAAAGATAAACACAGACCGGTCCGAAGAGAGATACATTGGGCCGCCTTCATTGAGTGGGGAATCAGAATGACTGATGGAATCAGTTTCAACCAGGCACTGTTGGAGGCCTGCCCGACAGGCGTCTTGGCAGTGGATCAGGATATTCGCATCCGCTGGATCAACCCAGCCCTTGAATCCATGTTGGACCTGTCCGCCAACGAGCTGGTAGGCAAGGATCAGCAAACACTCCCTGAAGGGTTGCACGCACTGTTTGAAACTACGGAGATCCTCCACCTCTCCGTCGATGGTACAGATGAACGCTGGCTGCGGCGGGATGTACGGGAGGTCAATGATGGTGAAGAGACACCTCTCAAACTCCATTTCTACCAGGATATCAGCGGACAGGTGGCTGCACAGATGGAACGCGAGGCACTGCAGAAGCAGGTGGATGAGTTGACCATAACCGACCCCTTGACCGGACTGGCGAACCAACGCGCAACCTTGCAGGCTTTGGCCGCGCAGGTGACGCGCAGCCGCCGCTACAACAATCCGCTCACCCTTGCCGTGGTCCGCATCTGCGATCAGAACGATCCATCCGCTCCCCTGGACAGTGACAGGGTTGTCACAGTCGCCCAGTATCTGCGTGACCGGCTTCGCTGGGCCGATACCATTGGCCATTACGAAGAGAATCTGTTCATGTTGGTGCTGCCCGAGACCAGCGAATCCGATGCCCGCAACCTGCTGGTACAGATCCAACAGGAGTGCCGGAATGGCAGCCTGACCTCACTGGGAGACAAAACCGCACCCCATATCGGGATCGGCGTTGTCGCCTGGGAAAGAGGTAACGACCCGCATCTGCTGATTCGCCACGCCATGGAGGCATTGGAGTCATCCTCCGGGAGCCGTTAGTGCCCGAAGCCCAGCAAATCAATTTTGAGGAGGGCATCAGCCGCAAAGATCTGAAGACCATCCGGCGGCGCTTCATGAATCTGCACCGGGAACGACTGCGGCGTATCCTCGGAGAACTCAGACCCAGCCAGCAGGAGTTCATCACTCTGCTGCCGCTGCTGTTTCATATCAACCATCCAATGCTGCCGGGTTTCGTCAGCAGCGAATCCCCTGCCGGCATTCCCGATTTTGGCCCCTCGCAGAAGGCCCTCTCCATTGCGCGCAAACTCAGCCGCAGTTTCAGCTATAAGAAGCGGGCACACCGTACCTTTTTGCTGGAGGGCCTCTATCTGATGGGCAGTACCGGCACCATCGGCCAGTCTGCCAGCAGTGATTTCGACGTTTGGCTCTGCCACGCCCCATCCCTCTCCGGCGATCAACGCAGAACCCTACAGGAGAAGGCGGAACTGATCGAAAAGGCTGCGGACGAACTGGATCTGGAACTTCACATCTTCCTTATCGATCCGGAACGCTTCAGGGCCGGCAAAAAGGCCGCCCTCTCCCGCGAGAGCAGCGGTACCACCCAACACAGCCTGCTGCTGGAGGAGTTCTATCGCAGCGCCGTGTTGCTGGCGGGACGCTATCCACTCTGGTGGCTGGTGCCCCCTGACCGCGAACTGGACTATAGGAACTACGCCGACAACCTGATCAGTCACCGCTTCGTCAACAACGCGGAACTGCTCGACTTCGGCGGGCTGGATCAAACCCCTGCGGACGAATTCTTCGGTGCGGCGCTGTGGCAGCTCTACAAAGGCATCGACTCGCCCTACAAGTCGATTCTCAAGATTTTTCTCATGGAGGCTTATAGCCGCGACTTCCCCCATCCTCTATGGCTGGCGCAGCAGGCCAAGACCGCCATCTATGCCGGAGAAGACGACCTCAACAAACTCGACGCCTATATCCTGCTCTACCGCCGGGTTGAAGAGTATCTCATCAAACTCAAGGATGAAGACCGCCTCGAACTGGCGCGGCGCTGCTTCTACTTCAAGGTCGGCGAGACCCTGAGCCGGGACAGCAACCTGCAGCACTGGCGTGCCGCCGAACTGTTCAAGCTGACGCGGGAGTGGGGCTGGAGCCAGACCCAGTTGCAGGTACTCGACGCCCGTGCAGACTGGAAGATCGACCAGGTAATCAGGGAACGCAATGTGCTGGTAGGGGTACTCTCCCGCAGTTACCGCCTGCTCACCGACTTCGCCCGCACACAGGGAGAGCATAGCCGCATCGATCCCATGGAACTCAATCTGCTGGGGCGCAAGCTCTATGCCGCGCTGGACCATCACCCCGGCAAGGTCGACAGCATCAACCCCGGCATCTCCAAGGATCTCTCCGAACCCCACCTCTCGCTGCATCACCGGCGTTCACGGGATGGCAGCCTCGCCTGGATGCTCTACCGGGGCACCGTTGATGAAGAGGAGGTTCTGGAGTTCAAACCGATAAAGATCACCCTGAGCCTCATTGAGATTCTGCTTTGGAGCCACATCAATCAAGTGTGGGACAAGGACACCATCATCAACCTCTATCCTGCGGAAGACCCCGTCGACAGAGATGAACTGCTCGCCCTGCACAAGAGTCTGCGTAATCTCTTCCCCAGCGGGAAACCCGCATCCGCCTCCATGAAAACTCTGTCGCGCGCCGCTTATGCGCGCTCCCTGACACTCTTCATCAATCTCGGCACGGACCCGCTGCAACACCTAGCGAAAGAGGGCAAACAGCTTACCAGCGACCGCCATGACCCCCTCAGTTTTGGCGCCGCCCGCAACAACCTGGTACTCAATCTCGAAGAGCTGGTGGAGACAAGCTGGGGTGAGCTGCTGATCAGCCGCCGCGAGGGGGCGGAGGGCCTGCTCGATGCCCTCTGTCAAAATCTCAACCTGCAGGGACAGGCCAAAACAACCCCCAGCCGGATAACCAGTTACAGCTTCTCCTCCATTCGTGGCAGCCAGATCGCCTCACGGGTCACCGAACTCTTCCAACATATCATCGGCCACTTTCAGCAGTCCGAAAACCACGAGGGGCGTTTCGCATTCCGTCTGGGACACGAGTTTCACATGGTGCAGCAGAACGACAAAGACTTTGCGTGGCGCAGTCTGGAGTCCTTCGAGAGCCTGCTGGAGGAGCTGGAACAACCTCAACAGACGTTCCGTCCCCTGACGTTCGACCCGAGGATTCTTACCAATACCCCCTATCCGACGCTCTTCCAGCACAGCAGAAGAGACTTTATCCAGATCTTCTACCAGGCAGGTATACAGCAGACGCATATCTATCTGCTCGACGAGCAGGGCGCACTCTTTCAACAGACCCTGCCCGCTGACAGCCCCAGATTTCTCATGCGGCAGCAACGGCGTTTTCTCAACAGCCTGCAACAACTGCGCAGTCTGATGCCAGGCGGTGAGGTCAATCTCTTCGAAGAGCCCCGGTTTTATGAGCTGAAACAGGCGTCAAACGGCGACTGGCGGGTCGAACCTCGCCGTGTGCCCCTGACCCGGCCTGACGACTATATGGAACTCTCCCTGGTCACCGACTCCCTCGATGCCGCTGCCCGCCCCCACTCCCTGATCTGTGGTGATCAGGAGTTCAGCCGCCTGGAATATGGTGAAGAGATCTATACTGCCACCGCCATCCATCTACAGGGCCTGCGTGAGGGCAATCAACGCTACCCTATCTATCTCACCTCCCTGCGACTTGCCGGGATGCAAACGATCGAGCCGCCCCGTACGGTGGAGCTGCTGCAACTGAAAAAACGTGTCGAGCAGCGTCTCAACCGCGTCCTCGACCTGGCCCCCTGACCTACCCGATCGGAAACGCTATACTTGCTGTTCTTCCCCCTTTTTTTGGGGTCGGAGTCAAATGTGCCGGATGTCACCATACTGTAAGTCGCGGTGCTCCGAACAAATTTGACTCCGACCCCTGCGCAATAATTTATTGAGTACCACTATGACCTGTTGGCCTAGATATCTCCTGTGGCTGGTAATCGCTGTGCTCGGCAGCGGCAACCTGCTCAGCGCCTGCGGCCAGAAAGGCCCCCTCTATCTGCCACCGACTGAAGAGGCGGTGGAACAACAGGACAACGGGAAGAAGCGATAAGCCCGCTCTCATGCAACTCGCGTTCACCAAAATGCACGGCCTCGGCAACGACTTCGTGGTGATCGACGCCATCAGTCAGCAGGTCGAATTCACGCAGCAGCAACTCCGCTTCATTGCCGATCGGCGCTTCGGCATCGGCTGCGACCAGATTCTGCTGGTGGAATCCCCCCGGGACGCGGCGACCGATTTCCACTATCGCATCTTCAATCCCGACGGATCAGAGGTGGAACAGTGTGGCAATGGCGCCCGCTGTTTCGCCCACTTCGTCCGTGACAAAGGACTCAGCAACAAGAATGAGATCCCTGTCGGCACCGCCGCCGGGAGGATCCTGCTCAAACATCTAGCCGACGGAACGGTGCAGGTGAACATGGGGCGGCCGCAGCTGAGTCCTGCCAAGATCCCTTTTCAAGCAGAGAGACAGGCCGCCACCTACGACCTCGAAGTCGGGGGGGAAAGACTCTCCATCGCGGCCGTCTCCATGGGAAACCCCCATGCGGTGGTCCAGGTCGATTCAGTGGCGCAGGCTTCAGTTCAACGGCTGGGCCCCCTGATCGAGCATCATGCCCGCTTCCCCAACCGTGTCAATGCCGGTTTCATGGAGATCGTCAACCCGGACCACATCAAGTTGCGGGTTTTTGAACGCGGCACTGGCGAAACCCTGGCCTGTGGTAGCGGCGCCTGTGCCGCAGTGGTGGCCGGACGCCTTCAGGGATTGCTGAATTCGCGGGTACAGGTCAGCCTCCCCGGCGGCGATCTTGTGGTAGAGTGGCGGAAAGAGAGTGAACCGGTACTGATGAGCGGGCCGGCGGCCACGGTTTTCGAAGGTAGAATCGAACTATGAGTCAACATGCTTCAGAGTCAGACAATACCAGCCTGGAGGAGCGGGAGGCGCAGACCGCCCGCTACCTGACCGATCATCCCGACTTCTTCGAGCGCCATCCAGCGCTGCTGCGCAACCTGCAGATCCCCCACGAAAGCGGCGCTGCAGTCTCTCTCATCGAACGCCAGGTGGAGAGCCTCCGGGAACAGGTGCATCGCTACCAGTCACATCTGGAGGAACTGGTGGACGTGGCCAGGGAGAACGAGGCACTACAGGAGCGTATGCATCGCCTCACGCTGGCACTCATCGACGCCGCCTCTTTCGATGAGGTCATGAACGCCCTGGAGGATGAACTGCACGATGACTTCAAGGCAGACGCCGTGGAACTGAGGCTCTTCTCCAACAATCATCTCGAAGACCATCTGCTTGACGACAAACCTGAACACATCGCCACCTTCGAGCAGTTTTTCGCCGAAAGCGTACCTGTCTGCGGCCCCCTGCAACCCGCCCAGCTCAATTTCATCTTCGGCACCGAAGGGGATGAGATCGCCTCCACTGCGCTGATTCCACTGAAAAATGATAGAGTGCTGGGCCTGCTCGCCATCGGCAGCCGGGATCCCAAGCGGTTCGCAGCCCACCAGGGCACACAGTTCCTGATGCGGCTCGGAGAGGTCATCGGCCGCACCCTGCAGGCGGTCTCGCTGCCAGGCATCTAGCAATCAACAACCACAAGGGTCAGAGTCGGGAAGGAGACTAACCACCATGCCACCCCCCGATGATCCGCAGGAGTGGATAGAGCGTTTTCTCGGTCATCTGCGCCTCGAACGCCGCCTCTCCCCCCGCACCCTGGAGAGCTACGCCCGGGATCTCAACCAAGCCAGTCGTTGGCTGGAAACTGAAAAGATCACCGCTTGGCAACAGCTTGACCAGCACCAGGTCAGAAGTTATATCGCCCGCCGCCATCGCCAGGGGCTAGACCCCAAGAGCCTGCAGCGGGAGCTCTCCAGCCTGCGCAGCCTGTTCCGCTACCTGTTACGTGAAGGTGTTGCCGAGGCCAACCCGGCGCAGGGTGTCCGTGCCCCCAAGGTTCGGCGCAAGCTGCCGGTCACCCTTGATGCGGACCAGATCAGCCATCTGCTCGACATCAGGGACGACGACCCCGTTGCCATCCGGGATCTGGCAATCATGGAGCTCTTCTACTCCTCCGGCCTGCGTCTGGCAGAGTTGATCAGCCTCAACCTCGGCGATATCGATATTGCCGACGCCATGGTGGAGGTCACCGGCAAGGGCGCCAAGACCCGTCGGGTTCCCGTCGGACGAAAAGCACTGGCGGCACTCGACCGCTGGCTCGCGGTGCGAAGCCAACTTGCCGGTGCCGCAGAGAGTGCCCTGTTCGTCGGGGTACGGGGCAAACGCATCAGCCGCTCCACCATCCAACAGCGCCTGCGGCACTGGTCCATCGAACAGGGAGTACCCAGAAACGTCCACCCCCACCTGCTGCGCCACTCCTTCGCCAGCCACCTGCTGGAATCCTCCGGCGACCTGCGGGCGGTACAGGAGCTGCTGGGCCACGCAGACATCAGCACCACCCAAATCTACACCCATCTCGACTTCCAACACCTTGCGGAGGTCTATGACAAAGCCCATCCCCGAGCCCGCAAAAAATGACAACAACAACTTCAACCGTAACCGTCCAATACACTTCGATGTAGGTCGGGTTAGTCGCACTACGCACAAGGTCCAAATACGGCACCGCACCTTGCGTGGGACGTAACCCGACATCCCTATGTTGGGTTACGATGCGCACGATGTTTGGCAAAATAATGATGGTTCACAGCAATGCGCATCTAACCCAACCTACCAAAAGGCACATATTCAGGACCAAGCTGAAAAGTTACCTTCAATCACCAATTTCTAACAAGGCCCCGGCTCAGGTACAATCCCTCTTTTGCAGTAACTGCACGGATCTCCGTAACAATGTTTAAAGGCACGACAATCCTCTCAGTGCGCCGTAACGGTAAGGTGGTGATCGGCGGAGACGGTCAGGTCTCCCTCGGCAACACAGTGATGAAAGGCAACGCGCGCAAGGTGCGCCGCCTCTACAAAGGTGGTGTTATCGCCGGTTTTGCCGGCGCCACGGCAGACGCTTTCACCCTTTTTGAGCGCTTCGAGGGCAAGCTGGAAAAACATCATGGAAACCTGACCCGGGCGGCCGTTGAGCTGGCAAAAGACTGGCGCACCGAACGCTCCCTGCGGCGTCTGGAAGCGCTGCTTTGTGTCGCTGACGCCAAGGCATCCCTGATCATCTCCGGCACCGGCGATGTGATCGAGCCGGAAAACAGTCTTATGGCGATCGGCTCCGGCGGCGCTTTTGCACAGGCTGCTGCCCGTGCCCTGCTGGAAAATACCGAGCTGGGCGCGGCAGATGTGGTAAATAAAGGCCTCTCCATCGCGGCAGATATCTGCATCTATACCAACCACAACATCGTTCTTGAAGAACTCGACTGCGAGCAATAACCGTATCATGTCGGAAATCACTCCCCAGCAGATCGTCGCTGAACTCAACAAACACATCATTGGTCAGGCGGATGCCAAACGGGCCGTGGCCATTGCCCTGCGTAACCGCTGGCGGCGATCCCAGGTGCCAGAGGATCTGCGTAACGAGATCACCCCGAAAAACATCCTCATGATCGGCCCCACCGGCGTGGGCAAGACTGAGATTGCCCGCCGTCTGGCAAAACTGGCAAACGCCCCCTTCATAAAGGTCGAGGCGACAAAATTCACTGAAGTTGGTTACGTTGGACGCGAAGTCGACTCCATCATTCGCGATCTTGCCGATTCCGCGGTGAAAATGGTACGCGAAACCGAGATGGAAAAAGAGGCGGACGCCGCCCACCATGCTGCAGAAGAGCGCATTCTCGACACCCTGCTGCCCGCTCCCAAGTCGAGTGACTGGGGTGATGACAGCGGCTCCGACAGCGGCGTCTCCAGCGCCACCCGTGAAAAATTCCGCGAGAAGATCCGCAACGGCGAAATGGATGACAAGGAGATAGAGATCGAGGTCAGCGCCTCGCCCATGGGAGTTGAGATCATGGCCCCACCCGGCATGGAGGAGATGACCAATCAGCTGCAGGGCATGTTCTCCAACATGGGTTCCGGCCGCACCCGGCGACGCAAACTGCGCATCAAGGATGCTTTCAAGATATTACAGGACGAAGAGGCGCAGAAGCGGATCAACGAAGAGGATCTCAAACTGCGCGCCCTCGACATGGTGGAACAACAGGGCATCGTCTTTCTCGATGAACTGGACAAGGTGGCAAGCCGCTCCGACCATGGCGGCCCCGATGTCTCCCGTGAAGGGGTGCAACGCGACCTTCTGCCACTGGTGGAGGGATGCACCGTCTCCACCAAGCACGGCATGGTGAAGACAGACCACATCCTCTTTATCGCCTCGGGCGCCTTCCACCTCTCCAAGCCCTCCGACCTGATCCCGGAACTGCAGGGCCGCCTGCCGATCCGCGTGGAACTGGGAGCACTGACTACTGAAGACTTCACCCGCATACTGACTGAACCGGACGCCTCACTGACCGAGCAATATCAGGCGCTGATGGCCACCGAACAGGTAAAGCTGGAATTTACCCAGGATGGCATTCAACGCATCGCCGAGACCGCATGGCAGGTCAATGAGCGCACCGAAAACATCGGCGCAAGACGTCTGCACACGGTAATGGAACGCCTGCTGGAGACGGTCTCCTTCGAGGCGACTGAGCATACAGGCGAGAGCTTCACGGTCGACGCGGCCTATGTTGATGAACACCTGGCAGAGCTTGCGGCGGATGAGGACCTGAGCCAGTACATTCTTTGAAGAGAGCACCAACCCGCTTTGCTGCCGGGTTTCTGCCGCCGGGCAAGTGCTTAAAATTGCATCTTTGAATCAAGTTTGAGAGAGAAAAGAGAGATGTCACACCCCAATCCCACCGAGATCCATCTGCACCGTCAATCCAAGGTACTCGAGATCACCTTCGACGACGGCAACAAATTTGCCTATCCGGCAGAGTACCTGCGGGTATTCTCCCCCTCCGCCGAAGTACAGGGACACGGCCCGGGTCAGGAGGTATTGCAGACCGGCAAGGAAGAGGTGAACATTCTCCATATCGATCCTGTGGGAAATTACGCCGTCTGCCTCCATTTTGACGACGAACACAACACCGGCATCTACTCTTGGGAGACCCTCTACAAACTGGGGGCCAATCTGAACGCCAACTGGAAGGGCTATCTAGCTCGGCTCGAAGCCGCCGGATATAAACGTAAAGCGCGAGCGAATTAGTCGCTCAAGTTTCGGAATTCATGATGATGTCGACATGGGTGAATGTGGCGAACGTAGGGTGCGCTGTGCGCACCATGACAGCTGCTTATTCTGGTGCGCGCAGCGCACCCTACCAAATGAATCATACGCCCCCATTTAGAAAAGGGGTTGGAGTCAAATTTGGCTCCGCCCCCTGCCAGACACAGCAGCAGGCAAACGAAACATGAGTGACGACAAGACCACACATTTCGGCTATGAAGAGGTTAACGTCAAAGAGAAGGCGGGGCGGGTGCGCGCCGTCTTCGATTCGGTCGCCAACAAATATGACCTGATGAATGACCTGATGTCGTTCGGGGTTCACCGCCTGTGGAAGCGCCACACAATAGAGATCTCCGGTGTACGCCGCGGCCAGCGGGTGCTTGATCTCGCCGCCGGCACCGGCGACCTATCCGCCCGCTTCAGCGGCTTGGTCGGACCTGATGGACAGGTGGTCTTTACTGACATCAATGCCGCCATGCTGGAACAGGGCCGTGAACGCATGCTGGACGAAGGGCGCGTCGGCAATCTGCAATACGCCCAGGTCGATGCCCAATATCTGCCATTTCCCGATAACTATTTCGACTGCGTTACCATCGCTTTCGGGCTGCGCAACGTCACCGACAAACAGAAGGCGCTGGACGCCATCTTCAGAGTTGTCCGCCCCGGCGGTCGCATGTTGGTGCTGGAGTTCTCCAAGCCAACCCTCAAGCCACTGGAGAAGATCTACGACCTCTACTCCTTCTCCCTGCTGCCCAAGATAGGCAAGCTGGTAACCAACGACGAGGATAGCTACCGCTATCTGGCGGAATCGATTCGCATGCACCCAGACCAGGAGACCCTGAAGGGGATGATGGAACATGCCGGTTTCGAGCGTTGCGACTACTTCAACGAGACCGGCGGCGTGGTGGCGATCCATCGGGGTTATAAGCTTTGATCAAACATGACTGTTAGCGCCGCTGCCTTCGCCACTCTTGAACAGCTGATCAACCAGACCATCCGGCTCGACCCTGAGGCGCCGGCACGCCTGAAGCCCATGTTTGGACGGGTCATCCGGCTCGACCTGCTGGGATTTGGGCTGTCGCTCTACCTGATCCCTGAGCCCGGCGGCATACAACTGCTGAGTGACTTCGAGGGAGAACCGGACTGTGCCCTGCGCGGCACCCCCCTCGACCTGGCCGCCATGCGCGGTAACCGCAAAAGCGCCGACCAGCTCTTCAGCGGCGCAGTGGAGATCGAAGGCGATTCTGCCCTGGCCCACCGTTTCGGCGACTTCCTCTCCGCACTCGATATCGACTGGGAGGAGCAGCTCTCCCTCCTCACCGGTGATCTCATCGCCCATGAAATCGGCAATGCCGCCCGCAACTTGTTTGGCTGGGGAAAGACGTTGCGCCGAACGGCCGGACAGAACCTGCAGGAGTATCTGCAAGAGGAGCTGCGCCTGCTGCCCAGCCGCTACGAAATCGAGCCGTTCCTGTTATGCGTCGATACCCTGCGCGATGATGTGGAACGTCTGGCAGCCCGTCTGCAACGCCTGCGCGACAAGGCGGCATCGTGATCCGTCCCTCACAGGTACTGCGGCTCGCACATATCAATCTGGTGCTGTTGCGTCACGGCCTCGACGAGGTGGTGCTGGCCACCCACCTTTTTCGCCCACTCCGCTTCCTCATCTATCTATCGCCCTGGTACTGGCTTCACCGTGACCGCGGCACCTATCCGGAGCGCATCAGACGCGCACTGGAAGATCTGGGTCCCATCTTCATCAAGTTCGGGCAGATACTCTCCACCCGACGCGACTTGCTGCCGGACGATCTGGCCAATGAGCTGGCAAAATTGCAGGACCGCGTGCCACCGTTTCCCGGAGGCCAGGCCCGCACCATCATCGAGAAGGCCTACGGCCAGCCCGTTGGCGAACTGCTCGACGCCTTCGACGAGCAACCACTCGCCTCCGCCTCCGTCGCCCAAGTCCATACCGCACAGCTGAAAAACGGCACGCCAGTGGTGGTAAAGGTGTTGCGCCCCGGGATCGAGAAGATCATCCGCCGCGATGTGGACCTGCTCTTCACCATCGCCCGGCTGGCGGAAAAGTACTGGAAAGAGGGGCGTCGCCTGCGGCCGGTGGAGGTGATCGAGGAGTATGAGAAGACCATCTTCGATGAACTCGACCTGATGCGTGAGGCCGCCAACGCCTCCCAACTCCGGCGCAATTTTACCGGCAGCAAGGTGCTCTACGTGCCCGAGATCTACTGGGATCTCGCACGTCAGAATGTACTGGTCATGGAACGCATCCACGGCACACCAGTAGGTGACGTGGAGGAACTTCGACGTCAGGGCATCAGCATGAAACTGCTGGGCGAGCGCGGGGTTGAGATCTTCTTCACCCAGGTTTTCCAGTACAACTTTTTTCATGCCGACATGCATCCCGGCAACATCTTCGTGGAACCCAACGGCCGCTATATCGCTGTCGATTTCGGCATTATGGGCACCCTCACCGAGGCCGACAAACGCTACCTTGCAGAGAACCTGCTGGCCTTCTTCAACCGTGACTACAAACGTGTTGCCGAACTACACGTTCAGTCCGGCTGGGTGCCGAAAAGCACCCGTGTCGAAGAGTTCGAGGCGGCAATACGCACCGTCTGCGAACCGATCTTCGAGAAACCCCTGAGCGAGATCTCTTTCGGCCACTTCCTGCTACGTCTGTTTCAGACCGCGCGCCGCTTCGACATGGAGGTGCAACCCCAACTGGTGCTGCTGCAAAAGACCTTGCTCAATATCGAAGGTCTTGGGCGCATGCTCTACCCGCAGCTCGACCTGTGGACCACCGCCAAGCCCTTTCTCGAACGCTGGATGAGCGAGCAGATCGGCCACCGCGCGCTGCTGCGCAAGATGAAGGAAAACCTGCCGCTCATCGTTGAGCATCTGCCCGACCTGCCGGTACAGATCAACAAAATAGTGGAAGATGCCGCCGCCGGCCGCCTGGAAATAAAATGGAAATCGGATGAACTGGTGCAGATGCAGCGGGTGCTGCGACAGAACCATCGCAGCACTCTCTCCGTGATCTCAGGCAGCGCCATGCTGCTCAGTGGCTCACTACTGCTGGTATTCGGTAGCGGCGCACTCATTCCCGCCACGGCAACCCTGCTTATCGGCAGCGGTCTGGGCATCGGCGGCGGCTTGGTTATTCTTCGAGGCTTTTTTGCTGCCCCGGAATAGATAAGGCAGTAAATGTGGGATTGAACCAGACATGCAATCAGCCGCAATCCCACTTTGTTTTGTAGGGACAATACCCCGGATTACCCGTAGAATTAGTTCCCGCCCTATCATCTTACGCAGGCCACAGTAGACACAATGAAGTTTATCGACCTCCAAACTCAATACCGGTTGATCGAAAAAGCAGTCAACCAGCGAATCCAAAATGTTCTTGAGCATGGTCAATACATCATGGGACCTGAGGTCAAAGAGCTTGAGGAGAAGTTAGCTGAGTTTTTGGGCGTAACCCATTGCATTGGCGTCTCCAGTGGGACCGATGCCCTGCTGATGGCATTGATGGCGCTGGATGTCGGATCGGGCGATGAGGTCATCACAACGCCTTTCACCTTCATTGCCACCGGTGAAACCATCGCCCTGCTGGGCGCCAAACCGGTCTTCGTCGATATCGACGCCTCAACCTACAATATCGACCCGGCCCTCATTGAGGCCGCCATTACCCCTAACACGCGCGCCATCATGCCGGTCAGTCTATACGGACAGTGCGCCGACATGGATGCCATCAACACCATTGCCGAACGGCACAATCTACCAGTAATAGAGGATGGCGCTCAAAGCTTCGGCGCCACCTACAAAAACCGAAGATCATGCGGACTCTCTACGATCGGCTGCACTAGTTTTTTTCCATCAAAACCCTTTGGGGCATATGGGGACGGCGGCGCCTGCTTTACCAATGACGATGATCTGGCAAAAACACTGCGCGAAATACGGGATCACGGACAGGACCGCAGATATCACCACCCTCGTCTTGGCATCAATGGTCGCCTTGACAGCCTGCAAGCGGCAGTCCTGCTTGCCAAACTGGATCAATTCTACGAAGAGATTGAACTCAGACAAACCATTGGCGACAGATATACAACACTCATCAATGAGTACTGCAGCAGTATCACAACCCCGACGATCGCAAACGGGAACACCAGTGTGTATGCGCAATATACCCTGCAGGTAGATCATCGCGAAAAAACCCAGACCATGCTGTCTGATTCAGACATACCAACAGCCATTCACTATCCAGTACCCCTCAATGAACAACCGGTATTTTCCGAACACAACAATCCAACAGCCACACCTGTCAGCCAGGCAGTTGCTGCGCGCGTGATCAGTCTGCCAATGCACCCTTACCTTGAGGCGGAAGACCAGAAACAAATCGCCCTTGCGCTAAAAGAGATAGAGAGCCAATTGGAATAAACCACACAAATGATCCCCCGAACAGTTGATTGCTATCTCTTAATGACTCAAGTTTCTGAGTTCATGATGATAGTTGGCATGGGGTGTGGCTTTCCTATATGTGACGAACGTAGGGTGCGCTGTGCGCACCATGATTGCTGTACCTGCTTGTTCCGGTGCGCACAGCACACCCTACCAGACGCTCATGTAATGAAATAAACGCTGCCCACATCTTCTCAGGATGGCTTGATCTCCGAAACTTGAGTTACTGATACATCGATTTTTTCTACCCATCTTTCACGCTTCTTCTTTGATTGTTAGACCAAGCAGAGCGGCAACAGGCACTTTTTACTGAATCCTATAATGTCAGGGTTAAAAAAAGCATCCATAGTGCTGGTTGTACTCAGCATCATGAACTCGATCGCAGGCTATCTGCGCGAAATAGTTGTCGCTGCATCATTTGGCGCGGGATCTGTTACTGACGCTTTTTTCAGCAGCTACGCATTTGTCATGACTGTCAATGATCTCCTGATCACCGCCGCCCTGACAGCTGCCATCATCCCTTCACTCGGACACTTTGGCAAACAACTCAATAAACAGGGTCAACTCCTCTCCACAGCATTGACTGTCGTAATCTCTGCATCCGCCCTGCTCGCACTGCTGCTAAGCACACTCTTCCCTCTGATCATTGCAGAACTCGTCCCTGGACTGGGGGAAGCAGAACTCACCAGTGCAACATTTCACGGCCGCTGGCTCGTCTGGCTACTGCCTGCTTACAGTTTGTATTTTCTCTTTAGTCTCACGCTCAATGCCGGACATCGCTTTATCGCACCTGGACTTGCATGGCTGGGCATTAATGTAATATTCACCATTATTGTCGTTTCAACTGCCGATCAACTGGGGGACAAGTCTCTGCTGGTTGGCGTGATGACCGGGCCCATGCTTATGGCAGCACTGTTGGGCATAACAGTTATGCGACGGGTTCCTATAAAACCTTCCCTGGTCAGTCTTTCGGCAGCGCCCGTTCGGCATGCCTGGAAACTTGCGCGGCCTGTCATTATGTCTTTGGGGGTTGGCAGCAGTCTTGGCCTTCTGATGATCTCCCACCTGGCCGTACGGGGATATGGCTCTTTCAACGGGACAGGCTCCGTCTCGGCGCTGACCTATGCCTTCCGCATCTACGAAGTCCCTTTGACACTGGCCGCCCATGTGGCCGGTACGCTCATATTACCCGTCATGGTCAAATACTACGCCAATAAAGATTGGGGCCAGATCGCCCTGCTATCCCGCCAACTCGTTTTCTGGGGCGCCATGCTTTTGATCCCCGCCAGCATGCTGATCTTTTTTGAAGCCGAGATTCTCGTGCGCCTGCTTCTTGAGAGAGAAAACTTTACCGCTGATGATTCAGCATTGACCGCCAGCGCCCTGCGAGGATTTGCCCCCGCTATTGTTTTTGAAGCCGTATTTGTCGTCTATTACAGAATATTCTATGCACTTCACAGACCCCAAATACCCATCATCATCAGCCTTATCTCGTTGACCATTCTATTTACTGCCTTGCAGATCCAGGGCACCAATAGCACAGTGGAAAGCACCTCTCTCACTCTATCCGTCAGTTTCTTTGCCGCCAGTGTCGCAGTCTTTTTCTTTATCCATCGTATTGCTGAAGCGGATGTCCTGCCAGACTTCCGGGAAGCCCTTTGGCTTTTTCTCATAAGTGCGGGAATTGCGTATGTCTGGCATTATCTCTCCACCAACGGCAGCACGGACCTCCTGTCGGCAATGGTTCGCGGCATTACGCTACCCTTTCTCTTTTGGGCCATCCTGCTCTGGATATTCCCTGAACAGAGGCTTCGATTAATGCGTTTTTTCCATTTAAAGAAATCAGCGGGGATCGTCTGAGTGTCAGATATGGAAAGTAATAAGAAAGAGACCCAGCGTATCCTCGATACTTACCAAAAGCGGATCGATAACAAACTGTTCGACAAGTACAGTCTCTTCTATCCCGGTGAACTCTATATGCTGCAACACAGGGAAGAGGACATTCTTTCGATGTTGCGATCTGCCGGATGTACCGATTTACGTGAAAGCCGCATCCTTGAGGTCGGCTGTGGGCGCGGCATACGTCTTGCCGACTGGCTGCGTTGGGGGGCACAACAGACTAACCTCACAGGTCTGGATCTAATGCCCGCTTTCATAGATACAGCCAAAGCCTACCTGCCTGCTGCAGAGTTGATTGTCGGTGGCGGTGACACTCTTCCCTACCCTGACAACAGCTTCGATATTGTCGTGCAACAAACGGTCTTCACCTCAATCAACGATAGCGGCCTGCGGCAAGCCATTGCCGATGAAATGCTGCGGACTTTAAAACCCGGCGGACTGATTCTCTGGTACGACTTTCGCTATCCCAATCCAAAAAACAAGGATGTCTGGCCTGTAGGAAAAAAGGAGATAAAGTTATTCTTCGACGGCTGTGACTGCAGAGTAAAATCAGTAACGCTCGCCCCTCCTCTGGCAAGACGCGTAGCAAAACTCTCGTTTACACTCTGCCGCCTGCTCGAACGCATCCCTCTTCTTCGAACCCACTATCTGGCGCTGATTCGGAAACCCTGAAGATGTCTATGCTCGACACAATCACTGTAGTCCTTTTCTGGCTGCTCCTGTTTCTGTTGATATATGTCTATGCAGGTTACGGCTGGCTACTTGGCGCACTTGTGGCAATTCTGCCTGAAAAAAAACGCATGAAATTCCCTGATGATAAGGTCACTCTACCTTTCATTACCTTGCTGCTGACTGTCTACAATGAAGAGGGCAAGATCGCTGCCAGGCTTGATAATCTGCTGGCACAGGATTATCCATCTGACCGCCTTCAGATCCTAATCGCTTCCGATGGATCAGATGATGGTACTGAACCAATTCTTCAGGAATACGCAGATAAACACACCTGCATACGGCTCATCCAATCTAGTGGTCGTCTTGGAAAATCCGGCACGCAGAACCTGGCTATTGACTCAATTGAGCATGGAATAGTCGCCCTCACGGACGCAGACACCCGCTTTGAAGTGGATTATTTACGGCATATTGGAGAGGCTTTTCTTATACCAGAAGTCGGCTGCGTAACGGCCAACCTGCTGTTCAAAGATGTCGGCGGCGGCGTCTCTCAAAGTCAGGGATACTATTGGTCCTATGAACTCAAACTCCGCAAACTGGAAAGCAGGCTGGGGCTACTCGCCGTTTGCAGCGGACAGGCTATGGCATTCCGAAAAGATTACTTTGTTGAACTGCCCCTCAATGTAGGTGACGACTGCATCATTCCTCTCGACTGCGTACTGCAGAGCGCGAAGGTGCAGCACGTTGACAAGGCCATTGCCTACGACATTATGGAGCATGAAAGCCGTCGCGAATTTCACACACGGGTACGTATGACACTGAGAAATTGGGTCGGGACCTGGTTGCGCCCGAGCCTTCTGAATCCTTTTCGACACCCGGGATATGCCTTCACTCTCTGGTCGCATAAGTTGCTCCGCTGGCTTGGCGGTCCAATGCTGTTTGCGCTGTTGGCGTCAAGTCTGTGGTTGGGCCTGAGGTTTGATGGATACTTTCCCGCTGCTGTCGGTGCGATACTTTTCGGGGCAGCCGGCATCATCGGCTGGCGCCTGGAGGGAAGAGAGCATCCCATTCCTGTTGCCGGCACAATTTTCAGCTTTTTTCTGGCAAATACCGGTTTTACTATCGGCCTTTGGAAAGTATTCCGTGGCCAGCAGATTGTCGTCTATCAATCCGGCATCTCATCGCAGCAGAAATAGCCCTGGGGCAACTACACAATAAACGGCCAACTACTGTACAATTTACCTCATTATCGTTTTTTTCAAGCGGCCGACAAATAGCTACCGATCCGCACAAATTATCGGATTTTCAGGAAGATAGCGCATATCATGAAGACTATGATTCTCGGTGGGGACGGCTTTTGCGGCTGGCCTACCTCTCTCCACATGTCTCAGCAGGGACATGATGTCCTGATTGTCGATAACCTCTCCCGGCGGAAGATCGATGTCGAACTCGAAGTGGACTCCCTGACACCCATTGCCCCGATGTCGACCCGACTTGCGGCCTGGAATGAGATCAGCGGCAAGACCATTGAGTTCATCGATCTGGATGTCGCCGTTGAATACGACCGGCTGGAACGACTGATCGAAGAGTACAAACCGGACTGCGTTGTGCATTTTGCCGAACAGCGCGCCGCGCCTTATTCGATGAAATCCCCCAAGCACAAACGCTATACGATGGATAACAATCTGGGTGCAACGCATAACCTGCTCTGTGCCATCGTCGAGTCTGGACTCGACATTCATGTCGTCCACCTCGGCACCATGGGCGTCTACGGCTACAAAAATCATGGTGCTATGATTCCGGAAGGTTATCTTGACGTAGAGATCCCGCTGCCCGACGGGAAGCGCCTCGAAACGACAATTCTGCATCCGGCTGACCCCGGCAGTATCTATCACACGACGAAGACGATGGATCAGCTGGTCTTCTATTTCTACAACAAGAACGATGCTGTCCGCATCACCGACCTGCATCAGGGCGTCGTCTGGGGCACCAATACCAAAGAGACCCGTCTGGACGAACGACTGATCAACCGTTTTGACTATGACGGCGACTACGGCACCGTACTCAATCGCTTTTTGATGCAGGCGACCATCAACTATCCATTGACCATCCACGGCACCGGCGGTCAGACCCGCGCCTTTATCCATATTCAGGATACGGTGAAATGCATTGAACTTGCGGTCAACAATCCCCCGGAGAAAGATCAGCCCGTCCAGATCTTCAACCAGCTGACCGAGACCCACCGGGTACGGGATCTGGCCAAACTGGTCGCCGACATGACCGGGGTGGAGATGCAGAATCTCGACAACCCGCGCAACGAGGCAGCCGAGAATGAGCTGGTGGTCGACAACAAGTGTCTGCTTGATCTTGGCCTCAAACCCACCAAGCTGGCCGAAGGACTGCTGGACGAGGTGATGGAGATCTCGAAAAAATATGCCCACCGCTGCGACAAGAGCAAGATCCTCGCCCGCTCGCAATGGATTAAAAAATAACTCAACAGGATCAGGGATTTGATCTACGTCGTCGGAGGCCTTGCTCTCGCCATTTGCTATACGGCTGCCGCCCTTGGCATCGCCATCTGGCAGAGCGACCTGAGCTTGTTTGTCGACATCACGATGGCCTGCGATGTTAGCCTCTCACCACTGGATCAGTGTCGTGAGGCGGCCATCGCCGTCGGCAGGGAAACCCTCGCCGGGCTCAGCCTGGCAGCGCTGATGCTGCTTACCGCACTGTTTGTCGAGCGCGGACAGCAGGGTGTCAAACGCTGGGCACTGCCCCCCAACACCTTTGAACGTTCCATCCTGCATCGCGCCTTTCTGATCGGCGTGGCAGGTCTGCTCATCGCCCACATCATGGTTCGCATCACAGGCCCCCTACAGGTCGGCAGACTGGCGATGCTTACCCAGGAAGCGCACTTCGCCTCGCTGGAAAACCTCTCCTGGCCTCTACTTCTGCAACTCTATGTGGCCGACCGCTCCCGGCTCGGGCGCTACCTGGCCCTGGCTCTGGTATTGGCAATTGCCTCACTGACCTTTTACCGAGGGATGCTACTGACGGTCTTGGTGTTTGGCGTTGGTCTCTACACCCTGGACATTGTCTGGCGCATGCTCCAGCAGCGGAGGCATTGGCGGCGTTATCTGCCGATATTGATCGAACGCAGCCTGGTCGGACTAGTCGTGACATTCCTGCTGCTATCCGCCGCCAAGAGCGATTCAGATTCCCGTAAGACCGCCATTGCCGCGACGGCATCAACCACAGAACAACATCCAATAAGCAGTCAGCAACTCCGACAACAGCAGATTCTCCAACGCATCACATCTCCGATCTATCAGGCCAGCCTTGCGGAAAAACTGGCAGCGTCCAACGAACTACCGACCCTGCAGGATGGACTGGCGCGTAAATTCCGCCTCTCCGACGCCCCTAATCTCAACGAATATCTATATCGCACCCTCTACACCTACAGCCCGGTTGGCCAGACAACCAGTCTAACCTATGGCGAAGCTGCAGCTTGGTCATCTGCTCCCCCGCTGATCTGGGTGGTCTCTATTGTATTGCTGTTTGCTTCTTTGGCCGTAGGTGGACGCCGACTGGCCCTGCCCATCGGCTTGCTGGTGGGATTAGCACTTTGGCGGGGCTTCATCGGTGGAACCCTGGATATTCTGCCATCGCTGGCACTTCAACTGGTCGCCATGATCATGATCGTACGGATACAACTTTCACACGGAGCCACCCAGTGAAGCGACTGCAACACATCCTGCTTCTGTTACTTGCCCTGACTCTTGCGACGCTGGCCGCCACCCAGGCCTACTACCTCTACAAACACAAGACCGAGAACAGTGGCAGCCTTCGCATCACTTACCGGCTGGTGCTGTCTGCAGATTGTGTGATGCCTGGTCATGACAAGCTCATCGACGCATTGCACGACATGCTCAGCCAAAAACTGCCCGATCTGAGACATGACCAGATCCACTTTTCACGGGTGCAGCGGGTTTTCACTATCGCTCTGCCGCCAATTTCCGCCGGCACAAACTATTTCGAATCCCTCGGCCAAAGACTGACAAAATTAATCACATGCGCCACCACATTAGATCCCGACATGAACGACCGGCACGGTTTCTTTCTGCTGGAAATCAAACAGATCGAACTCAACCGAAGCCGACCACTGGATTACATCAGCCTGTTATCCATGCTGGTTTTCAGCCTCTATCTGATTAGACTCTATTTCAGCAAGCGTCCCTGATGTGATGCCACTAACCGGTCTACAGCAATTGTCCCGTATCCATCTCCAACAGCCTCATCTACTCCTGTTTCTGTTCGGCGCCGTCTACTATCTGACTTTTTTCAATTACGGCATTGTTCTGGATGATGAAGGTTTTTTTCTTATGGGGGCCTCATCAATCACCGAGGGATCCTGGCCTATTGCAGATTTCTTCTCCTACCCGCCATTGAGCTATTTTCTGCTTGCCGGCTTTAACCAGCTATTTGGCGAAGGCGTACTGACAGAACGAATTTTTCTTGTATCAATACTGCTGTTGAATGCACAGTTGCTACTCTATATTTCCAGGTCTGCCCTACCTTCCCTTTGGGCTCCACTACCCGTAATCCTCTATACCCTTGCTCCTGGCCCCTGGTACAAGGTGATCTTTATCGCCTCAATCATCTGGGTACTGGCTAGCCTGCTCTACTATCTGAAACAACCCAACAGTAAACGTGCGGCTCTGATTGGCATACTGATTGGAATTGCGTTTGTATCGCGCCATCAGGCTGGAACCATCACCCTCATCCTTGGTTTTGGCACCCTCCTCAGTCAGGCCATCGGCAATGCACTTGACCGGACCGCCCGCAATAGAAGGGAGATCTGGATTACATTCGGCAAACAGCTATTCTCCATGCTTTCTCTGCTTGTGGTCATATTGAGTCTTATGGCTCTGGCGTATGTTATTGCCGGCAAATGGGACGCACTCATCAGCAATATAGACCTCTACTACTGGCAAAATCACGGCAGAGAGGTGATGGGGAAGCAGGGAATTATTTCACGATTCAACCCATTTTCTCTTTTTACCAGGCCGCAAGCGGAGCAGTGGTTTTACACACTCGGGGTTGCAGGCGCATTTACTCTTTTTCTAACTCATCTGCACAAGTTTTTTCTCTCGAACACAAATCGGGCAAAAAACCAGCTCCGGCTTGTCATTGCGGTAACTGCCATCGGAACCCTGTCCTATACCTACCTCTTTGTGTGGAACTCCAGAATGCTCTCCAGCTTCGCAGTAATCTACATTGTCTGGAGCATTATCCTGTCTGACATCCATAGCAAATATTCACTCTCAGGAAATGTCAGGCTTTCGAGATGGGTACCAATTACCGGCATCTTCATTGTTAGCCTATTCGCTATCTGGTTCTGCCGTGTTCACATCTACTCAGGAAGCCTGACTGTACGTTTTTTCCCAACGACCGAACTGGATCATCCACTTATGAAGGGAATGCATATCTACAGCAGGCAACAGGCAGACATCACTCGCATGATGGAACTCACCGCTGAGAACAAGGCCGCAACCCTCATTCCAATGTCGGAAGCAACGACTATGTCCTATCTTTCTGGCCTGAATAACCCAACCTTCTATCGCCTGTTTACCACCGAGTTCGGCGCTCCTGGTGAACCTCAGTCCGTACTGCAAGCGATAGAAAACAACTGCATAGACTATTTTGTCGCTAGGCGAAAACAGTTCATAGCAGGAGGAAAAACGGGTTCAAATTTACGGGTTTACGCTCCAGAGGTTCGTACGCATTTAATTCAATCCTATAGCGTCACACCCTTGGGGGAAAGGTTTGTCCTACTAAGCAGGACAGCAGAATGTGTGGATACCATTCAGTAAAGCAGCATAGGATGGCTCCAGGTATTTTTCTCCGAATAAAACCTCCAATTAAATCATTGAAAAAGTTATAAGAGATAGAGAAAAGTGGAATAAGCTTTAGTCCATATGATGGGGCATACTAGGGCAGGTTAAGCATACTTCGCACCTCGGCAGGCGTTGCTACCGGACGCCCTATGGCATCAATGATTTTTCGTATACGCGTGACCAACATCGCGTTAGTTGCCAGGAAGGTGCGGCTTTCATCGAACCAGATATTATCCTCTAAACCAATACGAATACCGTCTGCCGCAACGGCGCCGATAGCGTTCATATTGAGTTGCGCATCTCCAATGCCGGTAACAGACCAGAAAGAGTTCTCCGGCAATTCGGAAACTATCAACCCCAAATGCAACAATTTCGCTTGGGCCGCAGCAATATTACCCAGTAAAATATTGAAATAGTATGGTGGTTCAATTAATTCTTTGCGGATTAAATAGTGGGCGAAATTCACCATACCCAGGTCAAAGATTTCCATTTCCGGCTTAATGCCCCTGTCCTGCATGGTTTCCGCCAGGCGCATAATCATGTTTGGGCTGTTGACACTGGCTTCCCTGTTAAAATTAACAGAACTCAGCGTCAAGCTTCCCATATCAGGTTTCGCAATACCTGTTAACTCTAGTACCTCAGATCGTTTTTCAAATTCATTGAAATTTCTTCCACTCGTGGTGGCCACGACAACCAGATCAGGATGCTTTTCGCGAATGGCAGGAATCATCTTTTCATAATAGGAACGCTTATAGGTAGGCAAACCTTCCTCGTTCCGTGCGTGCAAATGCACCATACTTACACCCAATGGCACACATTCCAGAACATCTCTTACTATTTCATCCGGGTCTATCGGCACATGCGGCGTTTGTGATTTTATTGGAATCATGCCTGTTGGAGCCAGGTTGATAATCAATTTTTTCAATTCAGGCACGCCCCTTTTTCAGAATGGCTGCCGGTACACCGACAACCGTGCAAAAATCCGGGACATCTTTTGTCACTACTGAACCTGCACCCACTACCGCGCCTTCTCCAATAGTACGCCCCAGCATAATTGTGGCGCCAGCGCCGATAAAAGCGCCCTTCTTTAAGTGGACTGCACTACCAATTACTACTCCCGGCCCGATAAAGACATGGTCTTCAACAATAGCGTCATGACTGATAATGGCGCCTAGTCTGACTGATACAAAGTTACCAATTCTGGTACCACTGCCGACCAGGCAGCCTTGAGGCAAAATAATGCTTTCACCCGCTTGTACATAATTCAAATCGACATCCGGGTGAATCAGGCTCGCAAATTGACACCCATGATTTAGCAAAAGCTCCGCAACTTTCTCACTTCTCGACCAGTGCCCGCAGACATTATTAAATACAAAACAACCTTCTGAAATCCATTTCCCCAACACATCCTGACCGCCCAATACGGGCACTTCGAAATAGGAAGCCCCCTTCTTTTCAGGGGTGTCATCAAGAAAACCCAGCAGATCCCATGTCGCCTCCTTTTGATTGATTGCATCAACCAATTTAATTAAATCAAAATAGGATGCGCCAAAAATAATAAGTTTCTTCATCGTCCGCACCTAGTGTTTTTGGCATCCCGAAACCCCCAGATATAATAAGAAGCATCCGGGCCAGCATGAACCAGTAAATCCAAAATGCTTACATTATGGCTGAACGGCGGATACATTTGTTGATACTCTGGGTAATCATCATAATCTTTGAAATCCAGCTTAATTCCTGCCTCATCAAACAAGGTAGGCTCGATGTAGTTTTTTGCGGTAGGTCCAGATAGATAATGAGTGATTCCTGTTGCCTTGCATATTTCAATCAAGCGCTCTGTTTTTTTTCCAGTAGCATTCAAGCTGTCAGCATTTATAAAGTCCGTTCGAACACCCAAATATTGTTGCGCAATTGTTTTGATAATATGCTGATTCACTTGAGATAGATTACCCCGCACCTCTTCTGAAAATATTTCATTTATCAATTCTTCCACATAATGAAAAAATGGGGCTTTTCCATAATGATGCCTGAGGCTTTTATAATGTTCCTTTTGCCAGTGATATTGGTTTATTTCGACATCCTGAATAAGGCGATTTCGCTTTGCACCGACAGGCACAGTCAACCATAGCGGCCCCTGTTTCGTTTTTATTAAGTTACGATTACGCCAATTCCGAGTAGTGAACTGAACATCGTCCATAAAAACAAACAGGTCCACATCATTGATAATGTCAAAATACCCTTTCCACGGAAGGTAACTGGATTGGATAATTGCCCCTGTTTTACTCATGCTCCTGTCTTCACTATATAGCTCAAGACCGCCATGTGTTGGCAATACTCTCGCGTATCAATAAATAATTGCCTTCATTCATTTCAACGTACAGCGCATTAAATCAAATGTTTCGCCTTTTTTATATTCAAGAATATCCACATCTTTTTGATAGTGTTCGCGCATAAAAATAACCAAACGCTCCATTCTTTCTTCCGAGCCTGAAATAAGAACATCGTCATTTGAGCAAATTGAATACTCAAAATTGTCGACGCCATACTCTTTGAGTGCGTCCTGAACATATGGCATCTTTGATGCCCAGCCAATGCTGACCATCTTTATTGAGGATAGATCCTTCGCGTCCCTAAAAGGCATCACTAGTGAAGCATAGTGAGGAAATCCTGCAAAAAAAACATAGACATGCTGATCATCAAGTAAATCATAATCCTGGACATAGTACTCCAGATCATGCGACTTAATATAATTTCCTACATAGCCAAAGATCAACATAACCATTGAAAGCACGATAAACAGTCCTCGTGCGGCTTTGTTTATCTGTACCCCGTTTTCCTCAGAATAATAATCCTTTAGTACAAACACCATACCTCCCATCAATATATACATACCGATATATACGCGAAAAGGTGGCACCTTTATAACAAATGATATTATTAAAAATATAAACGCAAAAGCACTTAACAAATAGACTGAGTGATTAAAAAGGCGGCCACCAGAAAACACCAGCGCTAACACAAGCAAATAGATAACATATTTATAATATTGATCATGTAATTGGTACAATCTGTGAACGACCTCTTTTAAACTCTCTGTTAAATTCTCCTTCTTTGAAACTATCGGAAAAAATATTTTGTTATTCTTTTCAATATTGGCAAGAGAAAAGACATCCTTGTTTGCAAACATCCAACTACGAAACATCAGGAAATCGTTCAGACTCCAATGATCACCTGTGGCAGACGATATGGCTGAATCAATCCTTTCTCTCTCTCTTTCACGCAAGGTGCTAAGCGCATTATCCTGCATCCCAGAACGCAATTTATTTATTTTTAAAGCTACATTGTGCCCTGGACTTTTCGAATAGTAATCTTTGTTTGCCAGCACACCGACATAGACAATGGCACTCAGAAGTAGCACTGAAACAAACACACTGAGTAATATTCTATTATCTGCACTTCCAACATATCTCCTGAAAGCTATCGGAGTAATCAGGAGCATTCCAAAAACCATTACCAGCAATGCTGAATTTATTCTTATCAGGCTTGCAATAAATACGGAAATAACGAAATAAATCAACCCGAAATAACACCACTTCCGATTGCCGGAGGTATAAGCCAATAGATAGGCGAGTACCAAAAGACCACTTGACGCAAGAAATACGGCTGTTACCGTAAATTGGGGCTGGTAAAAAAGTATGGGGAAAAAAGCCAGCGAGAAAAAGAAAAGCGCCAGTTTGATCTGATAGCTGTGATGTCGGCCTTGACTAACAACCATAAACACGATCATTGCAATCGTATTAAGCACCATAAAAAGCAGATCATACCAATGGACTGTCGGATAGTGGCTGTACAGCCACTTTAATACTGCTCCATAAAGATAATGGATGAATAACAGATACTCGTTGGGTTCATAATCGTAAGCGAAGTATTTTCCACTCGCGTTCAGCCTCATGGAGATATCATCATTCGTCATGTAGTACGGGGTAAACAGGTAGTAACTGATAAATAAAACGATACCTGCGGTGACCAGCGCGAACATAGTCCGACTCACCAAGTCATTTCCCTCACTATGCTGCATAGCGATCACTATCTACTGAAAATTAAAATACTTTGAGTGTAAGCGTATTGCGCCAGCCGAAAACCCATCCCTGTTAAATTATGGATAGTTATGGCAGTTGGCGACTCAAAATACACTGGCGCAACAGATCCCAATACAGGTTAGCCCGCAAGAAATGAATGGAGCTTGGCCACACTGTCATGCTCAAAGAGATCAAACTCCTCATCAAATTCGATCGACATACGCTTCTCCAACTCCAGTAACAGACTCATACTGTCGAGGGAATCGATACCAAAATCGGTAAAACTCTCATCAACCGTCAGATTGATCTCTTCGCTCTTCTGTACGACCTTCAGGGCATCCACGACAACAGCATGGAACTCTTCTAATGGGATCATAGACTCTTCTCCGTTAACAATTGTCTGAATCTCTGGACAGCAGTGAGGTGGCCCAGGAGAGGCCGACGCCAAAGCCGCTTATCAATATCTTTTCAAGCCGCTCATCAAGCAGCGTTTCCAGCATCATCGGGATACTGGATGAGATGGTGTTGCCATACTCAGCCGCCATGAATGGCGTCTTCTCTACGGGAAGCCCCAGACTTGCAGTCATATTATCAACGATAAACTTACTGCCCTGATGCAGCAGAAAACGATCGACATCATCAACCGTGCAGCCATTAGCCGTGAGACAGGCTTTGATCTGCTGCGGCACCACCTTCATGGTGAAGGTAAAAACCGAACGTCCCTTCATGTGTACCTTGCGTTCCTCACTATCCACATGGATCGCACCCTGGCCTGTGCCATTGGTGGAGAAGAGGCTACGGCCCAGCCGGTAACAAGGCTTATCCCGGCTCAACCAGGTCACGGTGGCACCATCTCCAAACAACAGTTCGGTATTGTGGTCTGCCGGATCGAGCACCTTAGAGTAGGGATCTGCGGTAAACAACAGGCCGTTGCTGAGGCCATTCATCTCCATGAAACTGCAAATCACCGACAGACCATAGACATAACCAGAGCATCCCAGCGAGATATCGAAGGCAGCGACAGAGGTTCCAAGACCCAGCTTGGCGTGGACGACGGCGGATGTGTGGGGCAGACCGGCCGCATCGGGATTCTGGGTGCAGACGATCAGACAATCAACCTCCTCAAGTGGCAAATCCACCTGTTTCAGTAGATTTTCATAGGCCTTCACGCAGAGGTCAGAGGTCTCTTCATCCCCTGATTTTCTCGCCAGCTTTGTAAACCCGAGTTTCTCTTTGACAAAAACTTCGTCTTTGCCAAAAGTGGCAATCCGTGCCAAATTATCGACCCGCCCCTCAGGCAGGTAGCTGCCGATGGCCCTGATTCCAACTGCTGATTCTATTACGCTCCCCATTATCAGACTCCAAAGTAGATCAAACCAACGGCGTCTCCACCGATACTGATCTCACCTTCATAAAATCGTTTGGCGATCTTTCTTTTATAACGAATCTCAAAGGATGAGGTGGGGATCAATTCAAGCTGGATTCTGGAGAGTATATGTTTACCCTTCGTCTCCGGGAAAAGCGTCGTCAATAAACCTTTGTAGGCGGCCACAGCCAGCTCGATAAAGGTATTGTCCGCAGTACCGATGAAAACCCGTTTACCCTCGATTACGAAATGCTCACCCTCGACAGGCTCACTATAGGCCACCCGCTCCGTGATCGGCTCATCCGTCTCATACAGAAAATATTGGCCCTTCTCATCCGCATAGCTGGCCACCAGACCGGCGTTGCCTCGCTTCGTTGACTCAGCCCTGCAATAGTGGGTCGTTTTGTGCATGAAGATGAAATCTATTTGCGCTGGCGCTCCCTGCTTCACGGCAAATTCCGTCACTATAAAGTCGAAAATACTCGCCCCGTGCAGGTACTCCCTTTGTCCACGAAACACGAACCAGTTTTGAGATTCAGACACGATGATTAACGCCTTGAAAGATACGCTTTGAGCTGCTGCTTATGGTTAACAGCGAAGTTACCGGAGACAACGGTCGCAGGCTCCACATCGGAGACTACCACTGAGCCGATCTTGATCTCTGCATCATCACCGATGGTTAGGGCATTGGAGACCAGCACACCTGCGCCGATCCAACAGCGCCGCCCGACCTTCACCCGTCCCGCGAGTACCACCCTGGCAGAGATATCAGCATCCACATCCACTTTGCAGTCATGGGCGATATTCACCCCGATCCCCATATGCACATTGTCTGCAATCAGCGTCCATTCATCATGATTCACCGAGCGGGAGATATTGGATCTGGAGTGGATGATACAGTTTGAACCGATTGACACACCACCAAAATGGTCGACCTGGGTCTTCTTTCCGAAGATGGATTTTGAGAAGAAGCCGGTAGTACCCAGGGTAACCCCCGGATGGATTTCGCTGCCCTCACGAATCACCGTACCCGGCAGGATGATGACACCATCGTGAATGGTTACACGCTCACCAATGGTCACACCCTCATGGATGATCGCGCTGGGGGCGATCTGTGCATTCGAGGCAATTGACGACTCTGTGGTTACCGGCTCTATGAAAGGCTTATGGATCGCCAGATTATGTAAGGCATAGAAGAGTTCAGCAGGCTCATCACAGCAGATCACCATCTTGTGTTCATGCCCAGCCAGCTTGTCTATAAAACGGCTGTGGGTGATGAGCCCCGAGATATTGTCGTTATCCAACGCCTGAGCGATGTATTGCCGATTTGCCGCCAGACAGAGAGTATAGGGTCGTTCAGACCAGATAAATCCGGTGCGTCGCAGATTGGTTGCTTCCTCTGCCTGTATAACCCGGCTGACGCCGAAGTGGCCTGCATGCCGTTCGAGAAAAGCCGTCCAAGCGAATTCGGACTGTGCTGCGGCAGGAAAGTATTGCGCCATCAACGACGACTCTCCGTACCGTCATCCGCTGGCCAAGTACAATCCCTCACCACATAGATCGGACGCGCTTTGGTCTCATCAAACACCTTGCCGAGGTAGAGCCCGAGTATGCCCAGGTTGGCGAACAGCAGGCCGCCAACAAAATAGATAGAGACAATGACACTGGTCCAACCCGCCACTGAGACGCCCAAAAAGAAATATCGGGCGACCAGATAGAGTGCGTACAGCAGGGAACTCAGGGCCATAAAAAACCCAAAGGAGATAGAGAGCTTCAGGGGTTTGTTCGACTCGGAGACAATGATGTTCAGGCCCATGCTCAGCAAGCGCCTGAAATTGTAACTGGAGCGCCCCTCTCTACGAGGCGCATGTTCAATATTGATGGAGGTCGCATGAAAACCGAGCCAGCGGATGGTCAACTGCAGGGTGCGGGTCTGCTCCTGCATGCCATTGAAAGCCTCGATCACCTTGCGCTGGTAGATACCAAAGTTGGCCACCGCAGGGTCACTGTTGCTGTCGGTAAAGTAGTCAAGAATCTTGCGATAAAGACGTGCTGATAGCACCTTGGCGGAGGAATCCTGGCGACTTTCCCGACGACCGAAAACCACCTCATAGCCCTCCTTCGCCTTGGCGTAGAGTTTGGGGATCTCTGCTGGCTGATCCTGCAGGTCGCAATCCATCACCACCACCCAGTCACCCCGGGCCAGCGCCAGACCAGCGCGTATCGCCGCATGCTGGCCAAAGTTACGCGAAAGATCGACCCCACGGATGCGCGGGTCAGCCTCCGCCAGCTGCTGGATCACCTCCCAGGCACCATCGGGGGAGGCATCATTGACGAAGATGATCTCATACTCTTCGGTAATGGCGGCAAGACTTTCAGCCAGCTCGGCACAGAGCGCCGGCAGAATCGTCGCACAACCGTAAACGGGGGAGACTACAGAGAGATGGGGCGATATCTTTGTCATACTAACCGGGGTTTTTCAGCATCCTGTAGGGAGCATGAGACAGGTGCGAACAATGGTACAATCAATTCCTAATCGCCGCATCTTTGGATTCTCAATCAACTTCTCACTATAGGAGCTGCCCCTCCTTAACGGACAAATCTCAGCAGGCACTCTGCCAGCCACCCCATCATGAAGCCGATTAAGCTGCCTAAATCCGTCAAGGCCATTGTTTCGATCGCCCTGCTCGCCGGCCTATTCTACCTGCTCGACTGGCAACGTTTGGCCAGCCTCGACCTCTATGCGCTGCTTTTTATCTCTATAGGCATGGTCGGCACTCTCGGCCTCGACCTGTTTCTGGCGCTTCGTTGGCAGCTGCTACTCAAACAGAAAAGCACCCAAGGACTGCCACTGAGCACAGCCTATCAGGGTTATCTGTTCGGTGCCTTTTTCAACATCTTCATGCCCGGCGCTATCGGCGGCGATCTGATGCGCATCAACCACGCCATGTCGCATACGGGGATCAACCTGAAGACCTCCGGGCTGATCATCTTCATGGAACGGCTGTTCGGGGTCGGCGCCCTGTTAAGCCTGTTTGTTGTCGGTCTGCTGATAGGCGGTGCCGACCTGCCCCATATCGATTTCGGCCAGTACCAGATCCATCTGCTGATTGCTGCGGTTGCACTACTAAGCCTGATAATCATCTTCGCCTCCCGCAGATTTCGACTGCCCCTTCACACCGCCATCGCCGCCTTTCTGCTCAGTCTGCTGGCCCAGGGCAGCGATGCTTTGCTCTCCTGGCTGATGCTCTCCTACCTGCTCCCGGACACCCCGTTCTTCTGGCTGCTGATCGCCATGCCGATAGCCTTCATCACCACCCTGTTGCCGATCTCCCTGGGGGGGCTTGGGGTCCGGGAAGGCACCCTGGTTGGCGTGCTGGCACTGTTCGGCGTAGATCCCTCCTCCGCCATCCTCTTCTCCTTCATGGTCTATCTCAGCAAGGTGCTGGTCGGTATGATTGGCGGTATCATGCTCAATCTCAGTCGAAGCAGCGAACAACTCCAGTCAAGATGACACAAGTAACCAGTGGACTACGCGCCATCCTCTCCCATGCCAGCGTCTACCAGTGGCTACAGGACCTGCTGGGCAAAAAGAACCGGCATATCTTTGTTGATCAGTTTATTCGGGCGACGGTAGGCAACCGGCTGCTGGATGTCGGTTGCGGCACAGGAAATCTGCTCAACTATCTACCGGATGGCGTGAACTATGTGGGCATGGACCTCTCCAGCGACTACATCACCGCAGCCCAGAACGAACATGGTGAGAAGGGCCATTTTGTCTGCGCCGATGTCGCCGATCTGGACTACGAGGCACAGGGCAAACCCGACATAGTCGTTGCCAAAGGGCTGCTGCACCACCTCTCAGACGATGAGGTCAATCGCCTGTTTGCCAGCATCGCCTCGGTGGCCAAACCCGAGACCCGGTTAGTCACCCTCGACCCCTGCTACCTCGATGGTGGTAACCCGCTGGCCAATTGGGTCATATCCAGGGATCGGGGGCAGAATGTTCGTAAACCCGAAGCCTATAGGCAACTGGCAATGAAACATTTCCAACAGGTCGATCTTGTGGTGCGAACTGACCTGCTGCGTATCCCATACAGTCACGCCATTCTGCAGTGCAGTGGACCATTATGAATAACCCCATTCCCTTCAACCGCCCGGCCTGGGCCGGCAACGAAACCGATCTGATCGCCGAAGCCTTTGAAAACGGCTGGGTGGCAGGAGACGGCCCATTCACCAAGCGGGTCCAGGCGATGCTGGAGCTGCAGTTGATCGATACCGAGAAGGTGCTGCTGACCACCTCCTGCACCCATGCGCTGGAGATCGCCGCGATCCTGCTCGACCTGCAGCCAGGGGACGAGGTAATCGTGCCCTCCTATACCTTCGTCTCCACCGCACTGGCCTTCCTGATGCATGGCGCAATCCCCGTGTTTGCCGACATCCGTCCCGATACCCTGAACATGGATGAGACCAAACTGGAGGCACTGATTACCGACAACACACGCGCCATTGTGCCGGTCCACTACGCCGGTGTCGGCTGCGAGATGGATGAGATCATGGCCATCGCCAAGGCCCATAACCTGATCGTCATCGAGGACAACGCCCATGGTCTCTACGCCAAATACAAGGGCCGTCATCTGGGCACCATCGGTCACATGGCGACCCAGAGCTTCCATGAGACCAAGAACATCACCTGCGGCGAGGGTGGCGCCTTGATCATCAACGATCCGACCTATATTGAGCGGGCTGAGATCATCCGCGAGAAAGGCACCAACCGGGCACGTTTCTTCCGTGGCCAGATCGACAAGTACACTTGGGTGGACAGGGGGTCGAGCTATGTCATCTCCGACATTCTGAGCGCCTTCCTCTTCGGCCAGCTCTCCCACGTCGATTCGATTCAGGCCCGCCGCAAGCAGGTCTGGGAAAACTACCGTGAAGGGCTGGCCGACTGGGCTACAGACCGGCGGATCGGCATGCCCACCATCCCCGCCCATTGCGAGCAGGCCTACCACATGTTCTACCTGCTGCTGCCGTCGCTGGAAGCACGCAGCGCCTTCATCCAGCATCTCAAGGCGCAGCAAATCTCCGCCGTCTTCCACTATCTGCCGCTGCACGACTCGGATATGGGACAGGTCGAAGGACGTGCGCCTCTCGGCTGCCCGGTTACCCGCGATGCGGCCGACCGGCTGGTGCGCCTGCCTTTCTATACCGATATGGAGGAAGCCACCCAAAAGCGGGTGATAGAGGTAATCAAAACGTTCCCGACCGGCGGGTAATTATCACGAGGAGCCGGTGTGACGCAGGCTCCTCAGCACTCCATCAATGTGAAACGACCGCCCAGAAGGTTCTGAAGATAATCTGCAGGTCGAGCCACAAGCTGCGCTGCTCCACGTAAGAGACATAGTAGCCGAGCTTGATCGGCATGATCTCGTTGAGGTAGGTGGCAACCGGATCGTCCACCCCCTCCAGCATGGCGTTCTCATTACGGAACTCGATGGACGCAAGATCGGTAATACCCGGGAGTACCGAAAGCACCTTATCGTGGATTTCTGCGGGGTAGTGGGCCACATACTCCGGCACCTCGGGGCGCGGCCCCACCAGACTCATCTGCCCCATCACCACATTGAAAAGCTGGGGCAGTTCATCCAGCTTAGACTTGCGCAGGAACTGCCCGCTGCGGGTGATACGCGGATCGGCCCCCACTGTCACCTTCGGTCCCAGCTTCTCGGCATCGACTCGCATACTGCGAAATTTCAGCAGTGCGAAAGAGACACCACCACGACCCACCCGCTGCTGGCGAAACAGCACCGGCCCTGGACTATCGAGCCGCACCCAAAGTGCGATCACTGCCATCAACGGTAGCAACAACAACAGCCCCGGCAGAGTCAGCAGCAGATCGAAGAGGCGCTTGGCGATCACCGGCAGGCATCCTGCAGAATTGCCGTTGCCGCCTCGATCACCCGCTGCTGGTCCGCATCACTCATGGCCGGGAATAGCGGCAGGCTGACACATTCAGCGAAGACCTGTTCAGCAACGGGAAAGTCGACGGCATCAAGCTGGTAAGTATCGCGCCAATAGGGGTGGCGATGGAGCGGGATAAAATGCACGCTGGTACCTATGCTCCGCTCAGCCATCAGGTCGATAAATTGGTCACGGTCGATGGTCAGCTCCCCCATCTGCAGACGCAGCACATAGAGGTGCCAGGCATGGAGATCGTCGGGGCGTTTGACAAACGGCAACCGTACCGGCAGCTCGGCAAAAGCAGCATCGTAACGCTGCGCCATCAGTTCACGCCGCTGGCGGAATGCCTCGGCCCGCTTCAGCTGATGCAGGCCCAAAGAGGCGGCGATATCGGTCATATTGTATTTATAACCGGGCGCAATCACTTCGTAATACCAGGCGGGTTTATCTGAAGTATACCGGTCGAAGACATCCTTGCTGATACCGTGCAGGCGCATCACCCGAACCCGTTCGGCGATAGCATCATCGTCAGTCACCACCATGCCGCCTTCACCGGTGGCTATGGTCTTGGTCACGTAGAAACTATAGACCGTGGCATCCCCCAGGGTGCCGATCCTGCGACCCTTATAGGTCGCCGGCAGGGCGTGGGCAGCATCCTCAACCAACCTGACGCCATACTGTTCAGCCAGCACCAGCAGTTCATCCATCTCGCAGGCCTGACCGGCAAAGTGAACCGGCATTATCGCCTTCACCTCCGGGTGGTTTTTCAAGGCATCTTCCACCTGACCCACCGAGATATTGAGGGTCTGTGGATCGATATCGACGAACAGCGGATCAGCCCCCAGGTAACGGATCACTTCGGCAGTGGCGGTAAAGGTAAAGGTGGTGGTAATCACCTTATCCCCCGGACCTATGCCGATCGCCTCCAGGGCCAAGTGCAGACCGGCGGTAGCGGAGTTGACTGCGATGGCGTGGCGGGCGCCGACAAAGTCGGCAAAATCGGCTTCGAATTTTTTCGTCTTGGCACCCGTGGTCCACCAGCCGGAACGCAGGGTGTCCACCACCTCCTTTATCTCGTCATCGCTGACGCTGGGCAGAGCAAAAGGCAGGAAGTCGTCTCTGTTCATCCAATCAAAACCTGTTTTTGGGGTGGGCGCGAAAAAGTGGCGCCATCTTAAGCAAGCGCTGGCTGATTGTCATTTCTGTTCGTAACTGTTCAGCACCACTCAATGTAGGTTGGGTTACGATGCGCGCGAAGTTTGGCAACAAAATGATAGTTTTGAGCAATGCGCATCTAACCCAACCTACAAAAAAGCACCTATTCAGGACCAAGCTGAATAGGTACTTCTGTTCTTAGGTTCGTTCTCGGCCGCAAGAAGAAACCTCATCCCTCGATTGCAAGTAAGTGCTCCGTTGGTTGAGATCTCTCCCTACGGTCGAGATGACAGGATTCAGCTTAGCTGAACCAGGGCCGTAACAGGGCAAGCGCATCCTCCACCCCGGTAGCAGGGATGGGTTCTGGTCTTGGCGCCTCCAACATCGACTCGATCGCCGATTTCAGCGGTTCCGGTCGCCACTCTGCCTGCGACAATTGCCTGAACGGAATCCGTTCAGCCACCCACTCAACCAGCCAGCGGCTCTCCGGCCACTCATTTCTGGCCGCCGAGAGCAGTGGTAAACCATTTGCCGCCGCCTCGGTAAAGCTGTTGTAACCCGGCTTGGTGATCATCAGGTCGCAGGATGCCATCAGGTCGATGAATGTTATCCCCACGGGAACGGTAAAAAAATCGCAACGCTCCGCCTCGATAATCTCCGGCACCAGCCAGACCACTCCCTCAAGCTGGGGAAGCGCATCCGCAGCAACCGCACCACTCACGCCCCCGAACTGCAATAGACCGATTCGACTCTCCCCGGGCAGACCGAGACGCGCGATAATTTCTTCACGGCACGACTTGCCCCGGATTGCCAAGGGACCTATCGGATGACTATTGGGCAACCACGCCATCGGCATCGAAGGCGCAGGCCGTAAAAACAGGTCAGCCTGCTGATAGGCCTGCTTTATATCCCGCAGGCAATCTTCCAGGGGAATGCTCGCCACTGGACCTTCATGGAGGATATCAAACCAGGTTAGTGAGCAGAGTCCCACCGCAGGGATACCCAAATCCTTTGCCGCAACCAGCGGCAACCAAGGCACATCGGCGAGCAGAAGATCCGGCGCCGCCGACCCCAGCAAGGCCCGTTGCCGCTTCAGTCTTGCAGCGGAATCCTGATGAAAAAGCCGATAGGCCTCATGGGTGGCCCGCCAGTTGGCGGTCAATGGATTTTCCATCACCATGCCCACATCACAGGCCTCGGCAAGTAATTCGAAGGGTCCGTCTATTCTGCTGCGGATAAATTCCGTCGGCAAATCACCCTGAATCACAACCTGAAGGCCGGGTAGATCGCGGCGCAGTCCGTTGATCACCGGCGCGATCTGTGCGAGATGTCCATAGCCGTGGGCGGAGACTGCAACGAAGAGTCGGGGCATCAACCTTCCATCTTTTGCAGACGGGCGTGGCTGAGGCCAGCCAGATAGACCGCTGTCAGAATCACATAGAAGCTGCCTTCCCCCCTATCCATAAGAAAGGAGTTGAAGAGACATCCCACAACCATCGCCACCAGCAGGGCCTGGGAGGATCCACGGAAGCGTGGATCAACCTGTGCGGAGAGTCGCCAGTGATTGTAAAGCAGCAGCAGGAAGAGCAGCAGACCCGCCAGCCCCAGCTGCGCGGTGATATTCAGATATTCGTTGTGGGGATTGTCGGACAACAGCTCTAACCCCTTTTGCCGAGCCAATTCTGCATACTCAACACCAAAGCTGCCGCTGCCCGTACCGACCAGCAGATGACGGCCAATCAGCTCCAGTGAGTTGCCGTACATCTCCAAGCGATTACCCACCAGCTCACGATCACGGGAATTTTCACTGAATGCGTCCAAACGCTGCAAGGTCAGATCGACCCGGCTGCTGAAGTTCTCCGAAAACTGGTAGGAGAGCAGACTGATCAACACAATAACCAGCCCTCCAGCAAGCAGGCCACGCCAGTTCAGATACTGCACGGCAGCCAACAGGATCAGCAGCAGCAGAACCAGTTGGCCGGTACGTCCTCCAACCAGCAGCAGCACATTGATCAGAGCCAGACCAAGCAACAAACCCCAAAGCCAGCGCCAACGACCACTATCCCGCATAAACCGGTCAAACAGCAGATAGGCGGTGAAAGCCATAAAGAAATTCTGTGCAATACGCCCTCTGAACACGGTGTTAGGGAACAACTTTGTAGCCTGGGGTATCAGATCGGCATACATGCCCCAAGAAGCGACCAGGGTAAGCAGCATCGCCAGCAGAAAGCCGTTGGCCGCACGCGCTTGCCAACGACGGCTGTCGAGCAACGAAATCAACAGGGGGATATAGAGCAGTTTGAGATACTTGCCCGATTTGTCTAACGCCTCGTCCATCCCGGCACTGCTATAGAGCAGCCCCAGAGCAAAAGCCAGCAGCAGAAGGAGCGACCAGCGAGTCAGCGGATTTTCCTGCATCCTCCGCCATTTGTTGCTGTAGTCGCCACCCAACAACCAGAAAATCAGCAATAGACCCATCGCGACTGTGAGCCAGGCGGTCGGCAGCGGCACACTAAAGGCGGCAAACACCGCCATGCTCCGGGCTGCCAGGTCAAACCGCTGCTGCCATTGGCGCCAAGTCATCATGATTCGTCCAGATACTCCTGATAGGGATCGCGAAATGGACCATGATAGAATCACTCCTCAACAAAGAGAAGCGCCAGACAAGGACATGCGAAAAAACATCATTCCTGCTCGATTCCAGTCCCAGGGCACGGCTCTGATTCACGACACTCTGATGGTGCCCATCGCCTGGACTCTTGCTTTCTGGCTGAGGTACAACCTTGGCGTACTGCCGGTTGAATTTTTCGACGAGGGCTTAAAGGCCCTGCTGATCATTCTCCCTATACAGCTTGGCGCATTTATCGCTTTCGGCCTCTACCGGGGAATCTGGCGTTTTGCCTCTCTGCCGGACCTTCTCAGAATCCTCAAAGCAGTTGCGGTTGGCAGCGCCATCGGTATGGCCCTGCTCTTTGTGATCACACGGGCAGAGGAGATACCCCGCTCCGTTCCCGTCATCTACACCCTTCTACTGTTGCTGCTGCTCAGCGGCCCACGAATGATCTACCGCTGGCTGAAGGACAACCGGCTCTCTCTCTCTTCCGGTCAGCGCGTACTCATCGTTGGCGCCGGAAAGGCGGGGGAGATGCTGGCCAGAGATATTCTGCGCAACCGCCACGACGCCTTTCAGCCCATGGCATTTGCGGACGACAACCCACGGCACCAGGGACGGGACATCCACGGCATACCCGTCGCCGGTGGTTGTGATGCCATCCCGGCACTCACCGAGCAATACGAAATCGACATCATCATGCTCGCCCTGCCGTCGGCCACTTCCTCACAGATGCGCCGGGTGGTCGAGTTTTGTGAACAGGCCCACATACCCTTCCAGGCGGTACCACAACTCAACGATCTGATGTCCGGCAATGTGCGGATCAACGACCTTCGTGAGGTCTCCATCGAGGACCTGCTGGGACGTGAACCGGTCTCGCTGGACTGGCCCGCCATCGATCAGGCCCTGTCGAACAAAACCGTGTTGATCACCGGCGGCGGCGGATCAATCGGCTCGGAACTCTGCCGTCAACTGGCCCGGCTAAAACCAACGCGGCTGGTGATCCTTGAGCAGAGTGAATTCAATCTCTACTCCATCGAGATGGAACTGCAGAAGGCTTTTCCCGATCTGGAACTGGAGTGCCACCTTGGCGACGTCACCGACCGTCCCTATGTCGATGATGTTTTCACCCGGCACCGCCCGGATGTCATCTTCCACGCAGCCGCCTACAAACACGTTCCCATGCTGGAACCCCAGCTTCGTCAGGCGATGCGTAATAATGTGCTCGGCACCCGTAATGTGGCTGAAGCGGCAGACCAGTTCAACAGCAGCGTCTTCGTACTGGTCTCTACCGACAAGGCAGTCAACCCGGCTAACATCATGGGCGCCAGCAAGCGCGCGGCGGAGATCTTCTGCCAAAATCTCAATGCACACTCCAACACCAAGTTCATCACCACCCGTTTCGGTAACGTGCTCGGCTCAGCGGGTAGCGTGATTCCCCTCTTCCGCAAGCAGATCGCCGCAGGCGGTCCGGTCACAGTGACAGACCCCCGCATGGAACGTTACTTCATGACTATCCCTGAAGCCTGCCAGCTGATCATGCAGACGGTGGTGCTTGGGGATGGCGGTGAGATCTTTGTGTTGGACATGGGCGAACCGGTGAAGATCAGCTATCTGGCTGAACAGATGATCCACCTCTCCGGTAAAAAGCCGGGAGATGACATCGAAATCGAGTACATTGGCCTTCGCCCTGGTGAGAAGCTGTTCGAGGAGCTGTTCCACGAAAAAGAGGCGCTCGACAAGACCCGGCACGAAAAGGTGTTTCTCGCACGCCACCGCAAGGTGGACTGGGACAATCTCAATGAGACCATGAAAACGGTTGCCGAAGCCTGTGAATCCATGGACATCCAGCGACTGGACGAGGCACTGCACTGCCTGGTGCCGGAGCACGGTCCCCAACCGAACGGGCAGCCCAGCACCAACGGAGCGGATATCATCTATCTGAAAAAATAGCCGCCGCTCAGGGGATTTCGACCTTCGTCTCCGGAAGCGCCTCCTGCAGCGCCACTTTCAACGTCCGCTTGGCCTCGTCATCACCATGCACCAGACGCACCTCTGCGGGTCGCCTGCGCATACCTTTCACAAATCGCACCAGTGAATCCCTGTCGGCATGGGCCGAATAACCGCCCAGAGTATAGACACCTGCCCTGATGGTGTAGCGTTTCTCATCGAGAAAGACATAACCGCCTTCCGGCCCGTAGCGCTGAATGGCTCTTCCCGGCGTGCCTGCCGCCTGATACCCCACAAACACCACATCGGTACGGGAATCACCGATCAGTGCCTTGAGATAGTTGACGATTCGTCCTCCGCTGCACATGCCGCTGGCGGCCAGCACGATAGTCGGGCGGGCCGTCTTTTGCAGATAGTTGACGGCGGCCAGATGGTCCCGATGCTCTCTGATAGTCGTCATCTGCTCGAAACTGAGGGGATGGCGACCCTGCATGAGGCGGCGTTTTGCCTCCCGGTCCCAGAACGGTTGCAGACGCCGGTAGACCTTGGTGAATTCACTGGCCAGCGGCGAGTCGACGATGACCTCCACATCATCCCAATCAATATTCCGACCCGCCTTGCGGCCACGACACTGGTGTAAAATCGCCTCCAGTTCATAGAGCAGTTCCTGGGTGCGTCCAATACTGAAGGCGGGAAACAGGATCACACCCCGGTTGGTAAAGCAGCGCTCCACCACCGCCTGCAGCCTTTTACGACGCTCCTGGCGCCCCTCGTGCAGACGATCCCCATAGGTGCTTTCCAGCACCAGCAGATCGGCTGAATAGGGAGGCTTTGGGGCGGGCAGCAGAGGCGCATAGGGGGCGCCCAGGTCTCCTGAAAAGATGATCTTCTTTTGCTCGCCGGCAACCTTGGCCAGACATTCGATATAGGCGGAGCCAAGAATATGTCCGGCTGGCTGAAAACGAATCTTCAGGAACGCCCCGGTGGAGGCCGGCAGAACCTCTGCCCACTGAGCATATCCAAGGGGTTTGAGTCTCTTTTTGATGCGTTTGAGGAAACGACGGATCAACCCTTCGTTACGGGTAACGCCAATTCGCAACGCATCTTCGAGCACCAGGGGCAGCAGCTCGGCGGTGGGTTCGGAGCAGTAGATCGGCCCATCGAATCCTGCCCCGATCAGCCAGGGAATACGCCCGACATGGTCGATGTGGCAATGCGTCACCAACAGCGCCCGCACCTGGCGGATGTCGAAGTCAATCTCCAGCTGATCCGCGTGGGCACCACCGGGGGAGGCCTCTTCCCCCTGAAACAGGCCACAGTCGATGAGTACGCTGTTGCCAGCACCGACAAACAGTTCGTGGCAGGAACCGGTAACGCCTGTCACCGCTCCGTGGTGAATGATCTGAAACTCGTCCATGCGCGGTATCAGCGAACCAGACCGGCCTCCACCTCATCCCTTTTGGCTTTGCCTTCAAGTGCTTCGATCAGCGCCAGGGAAAAGTCCATTGCCGTCCCCGGCCCGCGGGAGGTGATTACCTTTCCGTCCGCGATCACCGGCCGCAGATCCACATCCACGCCCGGCAGATCCATCCCGTCCAGCACACCGGGATAGCTGGTGGCGGAACGGCCCTCCAGCAGTCCGGCGCTGGCCAGCACCTTGGGGGCGGCGCAGATTGCCGCGGTGTAACCCCCCTCCCCCGCAAGGCGCTGCAGCAGACGGTGGATGCGCGGATCCTGATCCAGATAGTCTGCACCGGGCAATCCGCCGGGCAGCACGATCATATCGAATGACTCATCCACAACGGCGTCGAGGGTGGTGTCAGGCAGGATAGTCAAGCCTTTAGAGGCTTTGACCGGTTTATCGTCGAGGCCGGCCGTCACCACTTCCACCCCGGCACGGGTCAGTAGATCGGTGATGGTGGCGGCTTCGAGTTCTTCACAGCCTTGGGCGAGGGGGACGAGGACGCGTGCCATAATCTTCTCTCCTGGTTTGTCAGATGCGAGGCCGGTACAAGCTGCACCCCCTCGCGTTCGAGCAGCGGTAACATCTCCGCCAGAATCTCCAGGGTCTCCGGATGCGGATGACCGATGCCGACAGCACTGCCGTCTCTCTTTGCCAGACGAATCAGGTTTTGGAACTGCATCCGGATCGCCGCCGGATCCCGTTCGTTGTCGAGAAAGACGTTGCGCCGCGTGACGGCCACCAGATTCTCCCTGGCCACCGTTTCCGCCTGGGTCTGATCGGTGGTGCGACTGTCGATAAAAAACAGGTCCGAATCTCTGAGTGCTGCCATCAGCCAGCGCATCGCCTTCATATCACTGGTCATTCGGCTGCCCATATGGTTGTTGATGCCGACCACATACGGGATCGATGCGAGATCCTCTGCGAGTGTCAGGACAAAGGCATCCCGTTCCATGTCCATCGTCAGACCGCCCGCACCCAACGGATAGTCTTCATTCGACTCCATGGGCAGATGAAGCATCACCTCTCTCTCAGTGGCGTGGGCGATACCGGCCTGCTCTTTGGCAAACGGGGTGTGGGGCAGAAACGAGTAAGTGACGGCGCCCGGCAGGGCCAGCGCTGCCTCACCGGCTTCACGCCGGTTGCCCATATCATCGATGATCAGCGCGATATAGACGGGGGATCTCCCAATCCCCTCTGCATCATCCGCCTGAGCCCCCGACACAAGAATGGCGGCAAACCCCAGCAACAGGAGTGAACATGTTTGCCGGAGGCCGCTCATCAGCCTGCCTTGCGTTTTTGCAGTATCGCCAACCCTTTCAGCAGGTTGAGCGCTTCACTAAGCTGGTAGTCCCGGGCCGCCAAAGAGCCCTTCTTCTCTTTGTCGTGCTTATTCTTCCCTGCCTGTTTTTTTCCTTTCCCATTGCCGTTTTCCAGGTGGCCGGAAAGGTCCGCCTCTTTCAACGGTTTCACACCATTGCCTTTCGACGCGGATACCTCCACATCCTCCAGCTCGATGTCGGGCTTGATGCCCTCCGCCTGGATGGACCGGCCTGAAGGGGTAAAGTATCGCGCAGTGGTCATTTTCACTGCTGTGTGTTGATTGATCGGGATAATGGTCTGCACCGAGCCCTTGCCAAAGGTCTGCTTGCCCATAATGACCGCGCGGTTATGATCCTGCAGCGCTCCGGCAACGATTTCCGAGGCCGACGCTGAACCGGAATTGACCAAGACCACGATGGGTGCGCCCTTGAGCACATCGTCCGGCGCAGCCTCAAAGCGCAATGCCGAGTCGCTCACCCTGCCTTCGGTATAGACGATCAATCCCTGTTCCAGAAAGGCATCACTTACGGACACCGCCGCATTGAGTACCCCACCGGGGTTATTGCGCAGATCGAGCACCAATCCCTTCAGCCCCTCCTTTGCTGACTCCTCCAGCTTGCGTACTGCCTTCAGCATGTCGTCGGTGGTATGCGACTGAAACTGGGAGATGCGCACATAGGCAAAACGCTCATCCAGCAGTCGGCTCTTGACGCTGGTCACCTTGATGACTGCACGCACCACCTCGATCTTCAGGGGCTTCTCCGCCCCCTTCCGGGCAATTGTCAGCACAAGACTGCTGCCGGGCTTGCCGCGCATCAGGTTGACTGCCTCGTTCAGGGACAACCCCTTCACCGGCGTATCATCCAGCCGCACAATCAGGTCACCGGCAAGTACGCCTGCCCGCTGTGCCGGAGTATCGTCGATGGGAGAGATGACCTTGATGAAGCCATCCTCCATGCCCACCTCTATGCCGAGGCCGCCAAATTCACCACTGGTGCCGACCCGCAGCTCCTTGTACTCCTCTTTATTGAGGTAACTCGAGTGGGGATCAAGATCGGAGAGCATACCGCGTATAGCACTCTCCAGCAGTACCTTGTCTTCCACCGGCTCCACGTAGCTGGCCTTGATGCGGCCGAAGATGTCGGCAAAGGTGCGCAGTTCCTGCAGCGGCAACTCGACTGTCTCTTTTTCCGGTTGAGCAGCGGCATATCCTGCCACCGATAATCCCATCCCGAAAACAGCACCGAGGCTTAGTATAAAAAAGCTGTGAAACGAAGACTTCATCCCATTTTCCCTGCAAACATCGCCCTTTGGCGAAAAAAATTCAATAGTCGGTTCAGACTGATTAAGACCGCTTCCAGGTAGCATAGTGCACTCTGACTTTGAAGTAAGCCTAATAGGATGTGGTGAGCTTGCGAACCGCTTCCTACACCCTATTGTTTACGGCGTGTGAGCGAACCGTACTGATTCGCTTGCCTTTGGTACGCCGGCACCACTTCTTCGGGTTCACCGCCGCGCCATTATGACGAATGCCAAAGTAGACCCCTGACGTACTACGGCCGCCGCTGCTACCCACCAACGCCACCACCTCACCCGGTTCGACCCACTCGCCAGTCTCCTTGAAGAGACTCTGGTTGTGACCGTAGAGGCTCATATAACCATCACCGTGATCGACAATCAGCAGCAGTCCAAAACCCCGCAGCCAATCGGCAAAGGCCACGCGTCCATAGTGCACCGCCTTGACCTCCCGCCCCTCGGGCGCAGATATCAGCACGCCGTCCCAGCGCAGTTTTCCAACCTTCCTGGGAGAGCCGAAACTGGCCGCCAATCTGCCTTTTGAGGGCCAGGGCAGGCGGCCTTTAAGTTTACCGAACGGCTTATGCGCAAGACGCTCCATCGGAATGTCCGCCAACGCCTCCTGAATATTCGCCAACAGGGATGAGAGTTGCTTCTCATTGGCCTTGAGCTGATCCAGCTCCTGTCCCTTGTTGCGAAGGCGTACATTGAGTGCAGCTATCACCCGTTCCCGGCCAACCCGAGTCCGCTCCAATTGCTCTCGCTCCGCCGCCTCCCTGGCCTGCAGCTGTTGCAGTCGCTGCTCCTCTTCTGAGAGCGACTGCTCAATTTTGGCCAGACGCTGCAGACTGTCGCGAATCAGGTTCATGCGGGCCAGGCGCGCATCGTTGAGGTAATCGTAATACACCATCACCCGGCTGACCACGGCGGGATCCTGCTGATTCAACAGAATCTTTACCTTCTCCTGCCTTCCCATGATATAGGCGGCCCGAATCTGCTGCTCCATCGTCTGGCGATGAAAATCGAGTTGCAGCCGGGTGTCGGCCCGCTCCTGTTCCAACTCCGCCATGCGCTGGCGCTGGCGGTCGAGACTCACGGCGATGACCCGGACACGTCTGGCCAGATCACCGATACGCTCTTCGGTCTCCCTTAGTGCGCTGTTATGCCCCTGACGCTCACCCTCCGCCGACTGCAACTGAGTCTGCAGTTGTTTAATGCGGGCCTTGACCTGGGCCAGCTCCTCACTCTTTTGCTGTAGTTGCGCTTTTTCAGCCGCTACTGAGACGCCAGATATCGCAGAGCACAGCACCAATGCCAACAACGTGGCGGCGGCACCTGCGCGTTGGATCACTCGGCCTCTTCCTCAAATCTGAGCAACGCATGCCCTTTCATCTCGCCGGGCTGGTCCAGTCCCATCAGTTTCAGCAGGGTCGGGGCGATGTCGCACAGGGCGCCACTCTCGTCCAGCGTCCCCTCTCTGCCAACATAGATCAACGGCACTGGATTGAGCGTGTGGGCGGTATGGGGCTGGTGGTGGACAAAATCCTCCATCTGCTCCGCATTGCCGTGATCGGCTGTAATCAACATCTCCCCACCTGCTTTGTGCAGCCCTTTCTGAACCCGGCCAAGACAGTGATCGATGGTCTCGATGGCCTGCTCCGCCGCCTCCTGAATACCGGTATGGCCCACCATGTCGGAGTTGGCAAAGTTACAGATGATGACGTCATATTTGCCACCTCTGATCGCCTCCACCAGATGATCGGTCACCTCCTCCGCACTCATCTCCGGCTTCTCGTCGTAGGTCGCCACTCTGGGTGAGGGCACCAGAATGCGATCCTCTCCTTCAAACGGCTCTTCGCGGCCGCCATTGAAGAAGAAGGTGACATGAGCATATTTCTCCGTCTCAGCCAGCCTCAACTGGCGCAAACCCTGCTTTGCAATGTATTCGCCGAATCCGTTCTTGAGCCGTTCCGGTGGGAAGGCGACGGGGATTTCGAAGCCTTTGTGGTACTGCGTCAGACTGACAAAAGCACCAAGCGGCGCCCAGGCCTTGCGCTCGAAATCGGCAAAATCCTCGTCGATAAACGTGCGCGTCAACTGTCGCGCACGATCTGAGCGGTAGTTGAGGAAGAACACCACGTCATCCTCTTCGATCCCCACCGGAGATCCGCCCTCGGGCACAATCGCCGTGGGTTTGACGAACTCATCGGTTTCACCACGTGCATAGGCTTGCAGCAACCCTTCACAGGCGTCCGTCGCGCTGTAATCCGCCATACCCTGGTTCAGCAGATCATAAGCGACCTCCGTCCTGCACCAGCGGTTATCGCGATCCATCGCGTAGTAACGACCCACGATACTGGCAATCCTGCCGGTGCCAAGTTCGGCGAAAACGTCGTTCATCGCCTTCAATGATGCCTCGGCGCTTTTCGGCGGCCTGTCACGCCCATCCAGGAAGGCATGCAGATAAACCTTCTTTACGCCCCGCTCAACCGCCAGTTTCACCATCGCGTGAATATGCTCTTCATGACTGTGCACACCACCGGGCGAAAGCAGACCGAGGATATGCACCGCCTTGTCCGTCTCCACAGCCTTGTCCACCGCGCTGGTGAGGGTCTGGTTGGAGAAGAAGGAACCGGTGCGAATGGAACGGCTGACCCGGGTAAACTCCTGATAGACCACCCGGCCAGCGCCCAGGTTCAGATGACCCACTTCGGAGTTACCCATCTGCCCGCCAGGCAGACCGACCGCGGCGCCGGATGTGTGGATCAGGGTATGGGGATACTCTTTCCACAGCCGATCCCAAACCGGCGTGCTGGCAGAAAGTATGGCGTTTGCACTCTCGTCTTCTCTATATCCCCAGCCGTCCAATATGAGAAGGACAACAGGTTTTGGCTTATCCGTCATGACAACTCTCTTACTTCTCTTTCGCTCTGCAGCGGGAAGTCTACCCCATCAGGTTGCTGATAAACCTTTGCATTAGAACACTTTTCAAATTTTCAGGCCAGAATGACCCATCCGGACATAGTCCGCCTTATAAGGGAAAACCCGAATAAATCAGGGGGTTCTCAAGCCCTATTAAAACAGCGTATTATTGTATTAGTTATTAATAAGGTCATTTCCATGGAACACAAATTCGGTAAACCCAGCAAACCCGTATTGAATGCCGATACGGCCGAATTCGATGCCCTGTTTGCCACTGACGATGATATCGACCGTGCATCCCGCTCGCTGAAGGCCATGTCCCACCCGTTGCGGCTGAAGATCCTCTGCACCCTGGGTGATCAGGAGATAAGCGTCCAGGAGATCGTCGATCAGGTCGGCACGTCCCAGAGCAACATCTCACAGCATCTTGCCATCCTGCGCGACAAAGGCATTCTCGCCTCACGAAAAGATGCCAACCGGGTCTACTACCGGGTGAGTGATTTTCGCACTTTGCGGCTGATCGGCATGATGCGCGAAGTCTTCTGCACTCACGCCTAGTACTTCTTGCCATGTGCAGTTTTTGAGCTCCGGGTTACCCCGGAGCTTGTTCCTGTTATACACTTCCCCACTTTCCAAACTCTTTCTGGTTTATATAGAGGCCCCTGAATGCTGCAACAACTCATCGAGTTCTCCACCAACCACTTGATCCTGGTGCTGGCACTGTTGGCGGTTGGTGGGCTACTGGTCCATAACCTGCTGCAGGGCAACAAGGGCTCCGTGGACCCGACCGGCGCCACCGTGATGATCAACCATCAGGATGCGGTGGTGCTTGACGTTCGTCCCACCGCCGATTTCCACAAAGGTCATATCATCAACGCGATCAACATTCCCATGAACGGTTTTGCCAACCAGCTTGGTTCTCTGGAAAAACACAAGGATCAGCCGATCATCATCAGCTGCCGCTCCGGCGCCCAATCCGCAGGCGCTTGCCAAACACTGCGCAAAGCCGGGTTTGAACAGGCTTTTAATCTCCGTGGCGGTATCCTGGCGTGGCAGAGCGCCAACCTGCCGATTACGCGCAAAAAATAAATTTTTCACGAAAACGAAGGAATCAGCACCATGTCCGAAGCGAAACAAGAGCAGCCGAACCGAGAGCTCTCTATACAACGCATCTATCTGAAAGACGTCTCTTTTGAAACTCCGAACTCTCCGTCCGTCTTCCAGCAGGAGTGGAAGCCGGAGACCAACGTCAACATGAATACCGAGGTCAACACCTTGAGTGAGAACGTCTATGAAGTCGTTCTCAATGTTACCGTAACCACCAAGGTCGGCGAGCAGACAGCCTATCTCGCGGAAGTGCAGCAAGCGGGAATCTTCTCCATCAGCGGCTTTTCGGATCAGGAGATGGGTGCGGTTGTCGGCTCTTACTGCCCCAACCTGCTCTTCCCCTATGTGCGTGAAGCGATCTCTGACATGGTTACCAAGGGCAGTTTCCCGCAGATGATATTGCAGCCTGTCAATTTTGATGCCCTCTATGCCCAGCACCAGCAGGAACTGGCGGAAAAAGTGGCGGAAAACGACAGTGGTCAGACCCATTAAGCCATCTGACACCTCCATCGCCGTACTGGGAGCAGGATCCTGGGGCACAGCCCTGGCCATTCTGCTCAGCCACAATCAGTACGATGTGCGACTCTGGGGACACCTCCCAGAGGAGATCGAACGCCTGCAGCAGGATCGCCAGAACCACCAGTTTCTGCCCGACATTCCATTCCCGGAATCCCTGAGACCGGAAACCGATCTCAACAAGGCGCTGTCCGGGGTATCAGAAGTGCTGGTGGCTGTGCCAAGCCATGCCTTCAGTTCTGTCGTGCAAACCATTGCCCCGCTGCTTGCGCCTGGCATCGGCGTCTCCTGGGCTACCAAGGGATTTGAACCCGGCACCCAGCGCCTGCTCTCCGATGTCGCCAGCGACATTCTGCAGCGCCCCGAACTCGCTGTCATATCGGGTCCCACCTTTGCCGGGGAAGTCGCCCGCGGCCTGCCCACAGCGGTCACCGTCGCTTCAGAATCCAGCGCCCACGCAGAGAGAGTCGCCGCCTATCTGCACGCATCCTGGTTTCGCGCCTACACCAGTCACGACATCACCGGCGTACAGGTCGGCGGCGCCAGCAAGAATGTATTGGCCATTGCCGCCGGCATTGCGGACGGCCTCGGTTTCGGCGCCAACACCCGTGCCGCACTGATTACCCGTGGTCTCTCAGAGGTCATGCGGCTTGGCCAGTCCCTCGGGGGCAGGACGGAAACCTTCATGGGACTGGCAGGCCTCGGCGACCTGGTACTCACCTGCACCGACAACCAATCGCGCAATCGGCGCATGGGGCTTGCCCTTGCCCGTGGCCTGACCATCGAGCAGGCAAAAGCGGAGATCGGCCAGGAAGTGGAGGGTGTACAGACCGCCTCCGAGGTCTACCAGCTTGCCCGCAAGATGGACGTTGAGATGCCGATCTCAGAGCAGGTCTACAAGGTGCTCTATGAAGGTTTGCCGCCGAAGGAGGCGGTTCACAGCCTACTCGATCGGCGCCAGAGGGCTGAAGACTAGCCAGTTCGCTCCTGGGTGATGGGGTCGGAGTCAAACCGCGCAAACAATAGTGGTTAAAACCACATGATTGAGACGGTTTGACTCCGACCCCTGGCATTCATATTGCACCGTCAAAATCCTGCTGCCGCCAGGCCTCGTAGAGGATAATGGCAACAGCGTTGGAGAGATTGAGGCTGCGATTTTGCGGTTGCATCGGGATACGCAACAGGTTCGAATCGTCCAGTTCATCCAGCAGTGGCTGCGGCAGGCCGCGACTTTCCGGCCCAAAGAGCAGGGCATCACCCGGTGCAAATCCGACATCGGCGTAGGCCCGCCTACCCTTGGTAGTACAGGCAAAAAGACGGCTTGGAGCAACCTTCTGCAGAAAGGCCTGCAGCGAGGCGTGTTCCTGCAAATCCGCCCACTCATGGTAGTCGAGTCCGGCCCGGCGCAGGCGCTTGTCGTCGAGTTCGAAACCCAGCGGGTGGATCAGATGCAAATGGCTACCGCTATTTGCGCAGAGGCGTATGATATTACCGGTATTTGGTGGAATCTCCGGTTCGTATAGAACAATGTGGAACATTCTGCTCCGTGTGACCTCAAGTTAGAAACGATGCAAGTGACGATGACCCAAACTGACCCATCCCCCCTGGCGATAGAATTCTGCGGCATGCCCTTCAGCACCCCTATCGTGCTGCTCTCAGGCTGTGTCGGTTTTGGCGAAGAGTACACGCGAGTCAAAGGCTTTAGCAACCGCGACGCCGGTGCAGTCTGCCTCAAAGGAACGACCCTGAAGCCCCGCCCCGGCAATCGGCCTCACCGGGTCTACGAGACGCCGGCAGGTATGCTCAACGCCATCGGCCTGCAAAACCCAGGGGTGGACAAGGTGGTGAATGGGATTCTTCCCTCTCTCGACTTTAGCGAAACCCGCTTCATCGCCAATGTCTCCGGCTCTTCGGTGGAGGAGTATCACGAGGTCACACGGCGTTTCGACGACTCCCCCATTGACGCCATCGAGATCAACATCTCCTGTCCCAACGTAAAGGAGGGCGGCGTCGCCTTCGGCAACGATCCCGCCATGTCCGCCCGAGTTGTGGAGGCCTGCCGCAAGGCCACCAACAAACCGCTGATCACCAAGCTCTCCCCCAATCAGACCGACATCGCCGGCAACGCAAAGGGCTGCATCGAGGCCGGCAGCGACGCCTTCTCGGTGATCAACACCCTGATGGGTATGGCCATCGACATCGAAAGCCGCACACCGGTCATCGGCAACAACCAAGGTGGACTCTCCGGCCCCGCCATCAAACCGGTCGCACTGCTCAAGGTTCACCAGGTCTATCAGGTCTGCCGGGGTCACAATATCCCGATAATCGGACAGGGCGGTATCACCACGCCGGAAGACGCCATTGAATTCATCATCGCCGGGGCCAGCGCCGTAGGTATAGGTACAGCACTCTTCTATGACCCGCTGATCTGCAGCAAGATCAATAGCGGCATCGAGGCATATCTGAAGCGGCACGAACTGCCCTCGGTGGACCGGCTGGTCGGAACGCTGCAACTCCACCAGCAACCGGCACCCAAGTGCGGCTGCTGAGCTTAACAGACGACACGATGCCATGGCAGTAACCGGCCAACATCCGCCAGCCGAAATTCTTGCCAAGCTCCATCCTTTGGAGGGGCTAAGTGAAGATCAGCTGAAACTGCTCTCCCATGCGCTCCATCTGCGAACAGAGAGCCGTGGCAAGAAACTCCTTTCGATGGGGTCCAGGGACGCCTTCAGCCTCTACCTGCTAAAAGGCCGGGTAAAACTGGAAACCGCCGATGGTCACGTCTCTGAGATCGAAGCCGGTTCAGTTCAGGCGATGAACCCGATCGCTCATCTGATTCCCAGACAGTACGATGTCACCGTCGTTACACCTATCGTATATTTTCTCATCGACAACCGTCTCCTGGACGGATTGACCAATGACAGCCTTGAAACCCTGGCAAGTGAAGAGCTCGCCTCCTTCAACGGCCAATACGAAAAAGACGAAACAGAAAACCGTCTCTCCCAGGCACTGCTGACCGATCTGCGAAACGACCGGCTGATCCTTCCCAGTCTGCCCGATGTTGCCATAAAAGTCGGGCGCGCCATCGAAGACGAGGATACCGATGCGGAGCACCTGGCCAAAATAATCCAGACCGATCCGGTTATCACCACAAAACTGATCCGCGCGGCGAACAGTGCGCTCTATGCCGGCCTGTCGCCCTCCGCCAGCTGTACTGCCGCCATCATCCGCCTGGGAAACACCACCACGCACAAGCTGGTTCTCACCTTTGCCCTGCGCGAACTCTTCAAAGCACACTCCAGAGTGCTACAGGATCAGATGCGTAAACTATGGAAACACAGTACACAAGTGGCTGGCATCTGCTTCGTGCTGGCCAAACTGTCACGACGATTCAATCCGGAACACGCATTGCTGGCGGGACTTCTGCACGACATAGGTGAAGTGGCCATCCTGAGTTATGCAGAGAATTATCCCGAAATCGCCAACAACGAGCAGCAGTTGGAACAGGTAATTAAGGATATGCGCGGAGTGATCGGATGCCACATCCTGACAGCATGGGGTTTCCTTGAGGATCTGGTGGCCGTTACCAGAGAGGCGGAGGACTGGACCAGAGAGCATCCTGAAGAAGCTGACTACACTGATCTGGTGATTGTCGCGCAACTTCATAGTTACATTGGCACACCGGAAATGAAGGCCCTGCCGACCCTCGATAAAGTACCTGCATTTCAAAAACTCGATATCGGCGATCTCACCCCTGAACTGAGCATCCAGATTCTGGAAAATGCCGCCGACCAGATTGCCAGCGCCCAGGCGCTACTTAACAGTTGATTCCCATCTGCCACCAGCAATATCTATCGGGATTTTTCACTCTGTCGGAATTTTTAACACCCTGTTACGGAACTGGTTCACAAAAATGGCTGCCGCGCCAGAGCAACCCGCCTATTAATACCATAAATCGCTTAATTAACAATAAGATAGCACAGCAGCAGGCAGGCACATTTAAAGTGCCGTTCTGTCGGGTCTTTTTACAGTCTGCTGTAATAAAAATTCACAATATTCATTAATTATCATAAAAAACAATATATTAGAAATGCTGGCATGGGAACTGCATCTACCCGTTTGCAACATTTTGTGACTACTCAAAAATAAATAAAGCGAGATTATAGATGAACATTAAAAATATCATTACAGGCGTCATCTGCAGCACTGCGCTGATTGCCGGTTCCGCATCTGCGGCGCTCTACGAATTCAACAATGCCGAATGGACCTCCTGGGTGCTGATCGATAACGATGCTGATCTGAACACCGATCCCAACGTGTGGATCTCCACCGGCGTCAATGAAAGGGGTGAGTTCAACGCCTTCTGGGAAAACGATGGCGTTGGCGGTCTGGCCACAGCTAACGAGTACTCCGTCGCCTACTTTGGTGCCGATGGCGGCAGCTTCGATCTGAGTGGCTTCGATGGCATCAAGCTGAACTTTGAAAACAGCTCTGACATGACAGCACATGGCGTTGACTTCTCCCTGTGGATTCGTGATCAAGACGGCAATATCACCGAGAGTGCTGCCAGTGTTTCTGTAGAGAAGAATCACACCGGTTTTAACACAATCTCTTTTGCCAGTATTGCCGGTTTCGATGCCAGCAATATCCAGGGCATGGGTTTCAGCGTGGGTTACGACTTCAGCGATGACCACCGCACCCCCGGCCAGATCCACGGCACCGTGCCTGAGCCTGCTGCTCTTGCCCTGATGGGTCTGGGTCTGCTGGGTCTTGGCGCCGCACGTCGCCGCAAGAGCTAAGCAATATCCACTTCGCTTTTAGCGATCTGAACAGACCCCGCTTCGGCGGGGTTTGTTTTGTCTGGAAGAAAAGTTGAGGTGTATGGTTTCGCCACTAATACGCAATGACTGAAGAGAACCGGCTTATTGTCTTAGGGCCTGTTACCACTATGCGGATACCCATCGACAGAGCCCCTTTTTCCGCAGGCCTGCGTTGCACTTTCCGCAATTCCACGACGCTCAGTGTGTCCGGCCATATTTGGGGACCAACGCTGGGCATCCGGCCTCAGCATATTTTTATTGGGAAATGCAAAACAAAAGTAGGCTGGTTCAAGCGTAGCGGAACCGGCAACCCACGGCGCCCGATCCGCTACGCTTGATAAGCCTACAGGCAGTGGCGCTTGCAAATGGCTGTAAAAAAGCGCACCTATCTGGCTAAGAGTTGATTGCCACACAAACTGTGATCTAAGGCGTGAGCCACTCAGATCAGTGACATCAAAAGCAGCATCAGGTCGCCTATACCATTGTGTCCCGTGTCACTGTCAAGTGGTGATCTGTAGCGACTGTGGTCACTTCAATATCCATTGCGCCTGCGGCTGCACGGCGAATCGCCCTGCGCTGCCACCACGTAGAAAAAATGGTGGGTGGGGACGATTGCCCAGCAGTTGTCCCCAGTCTCACTGCCAGCCGCTTATACGAGAGGGTGCACGCACGCGGCTACCCCGGCGGCCCCAACCACATCCACCACCCGGTCGCCTGCTATCGTCCCTGCCCGCTGGCGTCATCTGGTAGCGGTACGAACGGCAACTGACCGAGCTGATGAAGGAGAGAATCCAGAAAGAAGAAAGCCCGCACCAATCCCTGGGCGAGCTTTCGAGATGTCGACTCCTTCCCTGGTGTATGACTACCCATCATCCTTTGTACAGCCTTGATACAAGGGGGAACATCCTTGCGCCCACCCGATTCTCATCAGCTATCCTTGTTAGGAATTAATATACTATCCAACATTGGAATGATGAATCAGAAAGATCCGCTTTTGCTGTAGGAATAGTCTGAAAGACCATCACCGCATGCAGCAGGATTGTAGTGTTCCTTAACTTCGACTCAACCTGGCAGAAGTACGGTGACGCCCCTTCGCCATTTATGCGCGGTTTCCGGCGACCGTTAGCACTCAGGCCTGTGTTGCACTTTCACTCATCTACCGCAAGCACGCGACGCTCAGTGTGTCTGGCCTTATTTGAGGGCCAGCACCGAGCATCCGGCCTTAGCGTATTTTTGTTGGGAAAGGCGAAACTGGCGAGGGGGTTGTTTACTGCTGGCTGTTGGCAGAGACGAGTTTATCGGCCGGATTGAGAAGGGGGATGATTAAGGCGGGGCGGCGCCCTCATGACAACTTTTCTTCCAGACAAAACAAACCCCGCCGAAGCGGGGTCTGTTCAGATCGCTAAAAGCGAAGTGGATATTGCTTAGCTCTTGCGGCGACGTGCGGCGCCAAGACCCAGCAGACCCAGACCCATCAGGGCAAGAGCAGCAGGCTCAGGCACGGTGCCGTGGATCTGGCCGGGGGTGCGGTGGTCATCGCTGAAGTCGTAACCCACGCTGAAACCCATGCCCTGGATATTGCTGGCATCGAAACCGGCAATACTGGCAAAAGAGATTGTGTTAAAACCGGTGTGATTCTTCTCTACAGAAACACTGGCAGCACTCTCGGTGATATTGCCGTCTTGATCACGAATCCACAGGGAGAAGTCAACGCCATGTGCTGTCATGTCAGAGCTGTTTTCAAAGTTCAGCTTGATGCCATCGAAGCCACTCAGATCGAAGCTGCCGCCATCGGCACCAAAGTAGGCGACGGAGTACTCGTTAGCTGTGGCCAGACCGCCAACGCCATCGTTTTCCCAGAAGGCGTTGAACTCACCCCTTTCATTGACGCCGGTGGAGATCCACACGTTGGGATCGGTGTTCAGATCAGCATCGTTATCGATCAGCACCCAGGAGGTCCATTCGGCATTGTTGAATTCGTAGAGCGCCGCAGATGCGGAACCGGCAATCAGTGCAGTGCTGCAGATGATGCCTGTAATGATGTTTTTAATGTTCATGTGTCTCTCCGTTGAGAAAATTCGTAATTTGCCTAAACAGCTGCACCCAGCGTGCCAACTTTTATAACTTTATGTTTTATATATAAAAACCAATATCCCTGAAGACCAAACGCCAACACTTTGTAAAATTATCCGACATGTAACATTTATTGACGCCTCTAGAAAAACAGCATTAAACCACTGTATTTATTGAATAATTAAAAAACCCCCTTAGAATACAAATTATATTCCTCTTCAAAATGTAAAAACCCCTTCACGGACTGTAAAAAATTCCGACAAGCCTGGCGTTGCGAGCCCCCCTTGTGAGCCCAACCCCTATTTTTCCGGTTCAGGCCCCAGGAAATCGGCAATGACCCTTGTCTCATCGCTGCTATCAAGGATGATCTTCACGATCATGGTCAGAGGCACCGACAGGAACATGCCCACCGGCCCCAGGATCCAGCCCCAGAACACCAGGGAGAGGAATACGATCAGCGGGGAGAGCCCCAGACCACGCCCCATGAAACGGGGCTCAATCACATTGCCAACCAGATTGTTGACCACCAGGTAGCCAACTGCGGTCCAGAGTGCAGCCCCTACACCCAGCTGGATCAAGGCAAGCAACACCACAGGTATCGCTGCAATGATAGAGCCGATATTGGGTATATAGTTAAAGAGGAAAGCCACGGTTCCCCAAAGGATCGGATAATCCACACCCAACACCTGCAGCCAAACAGCAATGATCACGCCGGTCAGCAGGCTGGTTGAAGTCTTGATCGACATGTAGCGATTGATATCCGAGGTAATCTTTTCGATATGGCTCAGCGCGGCTTCCGGGTTTTTGATAAATAGATGTAATTTGCGGCGGAATCCTGCAGCCTCGACCAGGATAAAAATGACCGTGATAAGGATGAACAGCGCTTCGGTCAGTACATTACCCAGACTACTCAGGACTTTTCCGGCCATCGCCATGGCCTTTCCTGTATCAAAATAGGTGGTCAGCGTACGCTCATCAACCTCCACACCCTGTTCACCCAGCCAGACCAGAAAACTCTGGCTTTGAGCCGCCAACCGCTCCTGGTATTTCGGCAGGTTATTGATGAAGTCGTTCAGCGAACCTCCCACAAGCCAGCCCAACAGCAGCCCTGTGCCAACAATACCCAAGATCACGATCAGCAACGCCAGCGCGGTTGGAATGCCTCTCTGTTTGAGGAGAAACAGGGGTGGTGCGGCTATCACTGAGATAAAGAGGGCCAGCAGAAAGGGCACCAGCAGCGAGACTGCGGCCTTCATTCCCGCTACCAGCACCACAAAGGCGGCAGCCAGCAGCAGAAAGCGTGAGGTTGGAGATAATTGCGAATTTCCTTGCATTGGTGTTCCTCTACTCAGCCACCCTAATCGCATATTGTGGGCAGGTTTGCACCCTATGGTCGTCACAGTTACTTGAGCTACTTAGCGTCCGCCCGAAAACCCATATTTAACCGCGAAGAACACGAAGCGCGCGAAGGTAAAAGATTGATTAACAATAAAATATCTTCGTGTACTTCGTGCGCTTCGTGGTAAAAACGGTATTTCCGGTCAAACACTATTTAAATAGGGGCACAGGGGTCTGCAGCTGCCAGCGTTTTTTCGTTTCGTCATACTTCCAGACTTGCTGATCGACGATCGATCTGACCACCGGACGCTCATCAAAGGTGTATTGAATATCGGCAACCTGTACCGCAGTCGTCTCATCGAGCATCGTCGGTCCCTGAACCACCTCGTAACTGGTAACCCTCAGATCAGCTCTGACCAGTGGGGGAGGATCACCCGAAGCATCGAGGGCGCGGAAACCCTGGGCATTGTCCACACTGCCCCAGCGAATGGTGCCTTCATACCGGCGTAGCGTATCTTCCAGCGCCGAGACCTGCTTGTGCTCATCCATGGTCTTACATCCGCTCAATACCAGCAGCAATACCAAGCTCAGCTGAATCACTCTCGCTAACATTCCAACCTCCCGCTTCTCTCTGATTCCGGCAATGTCAGATAAGACTACCCGATTCATCTAATAGCAACTACAGATTCGTCAGGCTATTTACAGCCACGACCCTGCGATACCCTGTGTATTCCCCTTATCACTGGTATGATGCCGCTTTCAGAAATCACCTGGCCAACAGAGATGACTGCAGGGCGACAGGAACCACAAATTGATATCGAGCTTGATGGCAGCCGGATTACCCTGCTGGGCACCGCGCACGTGTCCCGCGCCAGTGCAGAGAAGGTAAAGGAGCTGCTCGAAAGCGGAGAGTTCAATGCCGTCGCGGTGGAACTCTGCCCCAGTCGCTATAACGCCCTGCTAAACCCCGACGCTCTGGCGAAGATGGATCTCTTCAAAGTCTTGCGTGAGGGACGGGTACCCCTGGTGATGGCGAGCCTGGCCCTTGGTGCCTATCAACAGCGGCTGGCTGACCAGTTCGGCATAGAACCCGGCGCAGAACAGCGTGAAGCAATCCGCATTGCCCGCGAGGCAAACCTGCCACTACTGCTTATCGATCGGGAGATCGGCGTCACCCTGAAGCGGGTCTCCCGTAATCTGGCCTGGTGGAAACGCTTCGGCCTCTTCGCTGGACTGCTCGCCAGTATCGTTTCCAAAGAGGAGGTGGACGAAGCCGAGATCGAACGGCTCAAAGAGGGCGACATGCTGGAGACCACCTTTGCGGAGTTTGCCGAAGACCGGCAGGACCTCTACCTCCCACTTATCGACGAGCGCGATCGCTACATGTCGGCCCGTCTGCGTGAGGAGATCGAACAGGCAGGACATGAAAACCTGCTGGTGGTCATAGGCGCAGGTCACATGCAGGGTATCGCCGGATATCTGGAGACAGAGCAGGATCCCCCAAAAAAGATCATCGAAAGCCTCGAACGGATTCCCAAACCTAGCCGCTGGCCAAAACTGATCCCCTGGGCAATCGTCGCCCTGGTGATGGTGGGTTTTTTCATCGGTTTCATGCGCAGCCCGGAACTCGGCTGGCAACTGGTGATGGATTGGGTGCTCATCAACGGCGGCCTCTCAGCCCTTGGCGCACTGTTGGCCGCCGCCCACCCCATAACGGTGATCACCGCTTTTCTGGCAGCCCCGATCACCTCTCTCAATCCCACCATCGGCGCAGGCATGGTTACCGCAGGCATGGAGATCTATCTGCGCAAGCCGACGGTCGCCGATTTTGGAGCGCTTCGCAACGATACCACCTCTCTCAAAGGCTGGTGGCGCAACCGGGTCTCCCGCATTCTGCTGGTCTTTTTCCTGAGCACGCTGGGGTCAGCGGTCGGCACCTATGTGGCAGGTTTTAGAATCTTCGAGCGGCTGGCGGGTTAGGACTGCGTAAAACGTAGGGTGCGCCGTGCGCACCATGATTGCTGTATCTGCTCATTCTGGTGCGCACGGCGCACCCTACCAGCTACGCGTCACATCGCAGCCTTGATCGCCTCCTGCCGCAATACCCGGATCGCCTCTCCCACCGCCTTGCCCGGTTTCATTCGCTTCAATTCCCCTTTATCGATCTGTGTCGCTGCGTGAAACAGGCCGTTGAAACGTGACGACTGGGGATAGGGCCGCTCCCCAAACCCTCCTCGTCCACGATAATCCGCCTCGCAGACGAGCAGAAAACGCGCAACATTCTCCGGCTGGCGAAAGGCGTCCAGCCCCTCCAGCACCTTCAACACCGTGCCCGGTCTCAAATCATCCAGACGATGGATGTGCCCATGGTAGGTTGCACAGCGCTCAGCAAGAAGGCGGTAGTCGGTCGGCACTCTGAGCCGCTCACACAATATTCGGATGATGCGCGCGCCGCGCCCTTCATGCCCGTGGTGGCTGGGCAGTATCTTTTCCGATGTGTTCCCCTTGCCAAGATCGTGGGTCAACGCAGCAAAACGCACCAGGGGGTCATCGGAGAGACGGGTCGCCATCGCCAGGGCCATCAGCGTATGCAGACCGGTATCGATCTCGGGATGCCATTTGGGCGGCTGCGGCACGCCCCAGAGGCAATCGAGCTCAGGGAATAACGCGGCAAGCGCGCCACATTGCCGCAGGGTTTCAATAAAAGGGATTGGATTCGGCAGCAGCAGTGATTTCTCCAGCTCCTGCCAAACCCGTTCCGGCGCCACGGTTTCAAGGGAGCCGGACGCGCTGATCTCCCGCATCAGAGACAAAGTCTCGGCTGCGATCTGAAATCCGAGATCACCGTATTTCGCCATGAAACGGGCGACCCGCAGGACCCGGACGGGATCTTCACTGAAAGCAGGGGAGACATGCCGCAAGCACTTTGCCTGCAGATCACGACGCCCCTGAAAAGGGTCGAAAATCTCCCCCGCTTCACTCTCGGCTATCGCATTGATGGTGAGATCACGACGCGCCAGATCCTCTTTCAAGGTGACATCCGGGGCGGCGTGGGGTTCAGGAAAACGGCTACCTGAAACAGGATTTCGCAGGGTACGGGCCAGCGCATACTCTTCACTGGTCTGAGGATGGAGAAAAACGGGGAAATCCTTGCCCACCTGTTTGAAGCCCCGTTCCAGCATCATCTGCGGGGTGGCACCCACTACCACATAGTCCCGCTCAACCACCGGCAGTCCGAGCAGTCTGTCACGCAGGGCGCCGCCGACAAGGTAGACCTCCATCAACGTCCGTTGCGTACCTGTTGCAGGCTTTTCCGGGCCGCCTCCACGGCTGCCTCTTCCTGCTTGATGCGTTCGAAATACTCGGGGCGGATACGACGACCCCCACCAGCCGTGGATTGACGATCCTCATCCCGCAGGATCTTCGCATCGCCCAACCTGGCCTCGGCCGCCTGCAAATTCCGTTCGGCTTCACTGATATTGACGGCACGCTGCTGATCACCTGACTGCCGTTGACGCCCGGCCTTGTTGGCGGCATCTCTGATCTCTTTCTCCCGAGCCTGGGTCTCCTGCTTTGCTTCCTGGGATGGCCCGGACGGCATCTTTACCACATCCGACCGGCCCTTTCCCGGCGTGTCGGAATAGGTCACCTGCCCTGCCTCATCCACCGAGCGATAGACAGTTTCCGCATTTGCCACCGAGAAAACCGGCAACAACAGCAAACAAAACAGTAGGTGTTTCATCATGACCATGACCCTTGCAAAATTCTGTGCAAAACGGTTAGCTGATTGCCCGATCCGCAAGCTTGATCGGGCCTACGCCTGTTTCGGGGACAGACGTCTTAAGTTTACCCCGTTCAGAGCGATTCCGCTTGAAGACGCTGTCGGCAGAAATAGACTCTGTGACAAAAACCCAGGAACAAAAAGCCTCTCTGGGCAGAAAAAGCACTTTCGTTATCTGTAAAGGCTGCTACATTTATTCTCAATCGGAAATGTCGGAAAATTGTCGAATTGCAATTTTCCCAAATCGGTCGTCACAGACATTAAGGAGTAGAGCGGATGAATGACTATGCCGAAAAGCGAGACTTTTTGCGGATGAACATCGAATGCCCGGCCCGTTTCCGCATCGTTGGAGGCAAAAATGTCTCCGCTGCAGTGGTCAAGAATCTGAGCAGCACCGGCATACTGCTGGAGTCTGAGCAATCACTCGAGCCAGGCACCCAGCTTGCAGTGGAGATCATGCCGGGAAAGACTATCACGCCGCCGCTATCCGCCGAAGCATGCGTCATAAGAAGCTATCCGTCGGAGGAGGGCAACTTCAATATCGCCTGCAACATTGAACGTATTCTCGAGGATCACGAAGTCCACGCCGACTTCCCCTGATCGAGTACGGCAAACCCTTCTCCACCCCCAAAGATTCGACATCCAGGGGGCAGAATCCCCTGCCCCTCAACGAAAATTTCCGGCCGTTTCACTTACTACCTTTTTGCGTCTTTGAATAACCTCTGAATCTGCTTGAGAACCCTCACTGCGTCCCCCATTTGAATTGGGCTACAATAGGCCACTCCCTCGAAGAGATTGATACTTTCGAGAACTGTTTTTATCCCAACCGGCAGCCTGATGAACGAACAGCCAGTTCAGCGTATTCGCGAGATTCCCTACAACTACACCTCCTTTTCAGACCGTGAGATCGTTATCCGTTTTCTCGGCGAGGAGATGTGGCGCACCATCGAGGCACTGCGAGGCTCTCGCCGCACCGGTCGCTCCGCCCGTATGCTGTTCGAGGTGCTTGGGGATATGTGGGTCATCACCCGCAACCCCTATCTGCAGGACGACCTGCTGCAAAACCCGGAACGCCGCCGGGCACTGATCAACGCATTGACTCACCGGCTCGATCAGTTCGAATCGCGGGCCAATGGCAATGCTCAGGCGCTTATGCTGCTGGAGGCCGCACGCAGTGCCGTCAGCACCTTCGCCAGTCTGTACGAGCAGCAAATCGAACTGCGCCGCAGGACCCAACGCAACCTGATCGGCCTGACCCGTAAGGACAATATCGATTTCAGCGGCCTGGCACGGGTCGCTCACGCCACCGACGCCACCGACTGGCGCGTCGAGATCCCCTTTGTGGTCATCACCCCCGATACGGAGGAGGAAGTCGCCCCTATCGTGCGCGCCTGCATAAACTCAGGCCTCACCCTCATTCCCCGTGGCGGCGGCACCGGTTACACCGGCAGTTCAGTGCCCCTCGACCCTCACTGCGCGGTGATCAATACCGAAAAGCTTGAGCAACTGGGCATCATAGAGACCCTCTCACTGCCCGGTGTCAACGGCAAGGTACCCACCGTCGCCACCGGTGCCGGAGTTGTCACGCGCCGGGTCTCGGAGCTGGCGGAGGCGGACGGCCTTGCCTTCGCCGTCGACCCCACCTCCCAGGACGCCTCCACCATCGGCGGCAATATCGCCATGAATGCCGGCGGCAAGAAGGCGGTGCTCTGGGGCACCACCCTCGACAATCTGGCCAGTTGGCGCATGGTCACACCCGATGGCGAGTGGCTGGAGGTCGAACGTCTCGACCACAATCTGGGCAAGATTCATGAGCAACCCCAGGTGCGCTTCCGTATCTCCCGTTTCGACGCCGACCACAACCCTCTCACCACCGACCCGGAGATCCTGGAGATACCCGGCTCCGCGTTCCGCAAGGCAGGTCTCGGCAAGGATGTCACCGACAAGTTTCTCTCCGGCCTGCCGGGGGTGCAGAAAGAGGGCTGTGATGGGCTGATCACCTCCGCCCGTTTCATACTGCACCGCATGCCGGTGCAGGCGCGCACCCTCTGCCTCGAATTCTTCGGCAGCGACATCGGCCGGGCGGTGCCGGCCATCGTCGAGATCAAGGACTATCTCGACCAACAGCCCGATGTGCTGCTGGTTGGGCTGGAGCATCTCGACGAGCGTTACCTCAAGGCAGTCAAGTACTCCACCAAGGCACCCCGCAGGGAACGTCCCAAGATGGTGCTGCTCGCAGACATCGCCAGTGACGACGAAGCAGCGGTGGAAGCGGCTGCCTCGCAAGTGGTGCGGCTTGCCAACGCCCGGGACGCGGAGGGCTTCATTGCCGTCAGTCCTGAGGCCCGTCGCAGTTTCTGGCTGGACCGGGCACGTACAGCCGCCATCTCAGCCCACACCAATGCGTTCAAGATAAACGAGGACGTGGTGATCCCCCTGGATCGGCTGGCGGACTACAGTCGGGGTGTGGAGCGGATCAATATCGAAGAGTCGGTCGGCAATAAGATTCGCATCGCCGACGCAGTGCTTGAGTGTCTCACCGGCGATTGTGGTCAGCGGCTGATGACCGACGAAAACGAACCGAGCGCAGAGAGCCACAAGATCCTGCAGGACAAGATCGACCTTGCACAGCAGGCGGTGAAACAGGCACAGGGACGCTGGGAATTGATCCTGGCACAACTGGATGCTCCGGCAGCAGAACATGCCCAGCTGCTCAGCGGCGACGAAAAGGAGCATATCCGGGAAGATGACCGGATCGTCGACCTGCTGTTACGCCGCGACCTGCTGATCTCCTATCGGCGGGACATCGCCAGCCGTCTCGATGAGATATTCACCGGCCAGGATATGCGGCCGTTGCGCCATGCGCTGCGGGAGATCCATCAAGAGATTCGTGGTACCCGCCTATTCGTTGCCCTGCACATGCACGCCGGTGACGGAAACGTGCACACCAACATCCCCGTTCACTCCGACGACTATGAGATGCTGCACCAGGCCGACCGCATCGTCGACCGCATCATGGAACTCACCACCACATTGGGCGGGGCTATCTCAGGCGAACACGGCATCGGCCTGACCAAACTGCAGTATCTCGAAACAGACAAACTCAATGCCTTTGCGGCCTATAAAAAACAGGTCGACCCCCAAGGCTGGTTCAACCGGGGCAAACTCGCTGCAGACGCCAACCTGGAAAATGCCTATACGCCATCCCTGCGCCTGCTGGAGCAGGAAGCGATTATCCTGGAGGCGAGTGAACTCGGCGCCCTCAACGATGAGATCAAGCACTGCCTGCGCTGCGGCAAATGCAAACCGGTCTGCATGACCCATATCCCACGCGCCAACCTGCTCTACTCGCCCCGCAACAAGATTCTCGGCACAGGGCTGATCATCGAGGCCTTCCTCTACGAGGAGCAGACCCGGCGCGGCGTCTCCCTGCAGCATCTCGGCGAGATGAACGACATTGCGGATCACTGTACCGTCTGTCACAAGTGCGAAAAACCCTGCCCGGTCAACATCGATTTCGGTGATGTCACCACCCGGATTCGTAAGATACTGGTGGATAAGGGGCAGAAAAAACGCAATCTCGGTGCCCAGGCCGCGATGACCTTTCTCAATATTTCCGACCCCCGCACCATCCGCTGGATGCGCAAAGGCATGGCTGATTGGGGTTTTAAAGGGCTCAGTCTCGGACACCGGCTGGCAGGCAATTTTGGCTTGCTGGGAAAAGCCGACAGACTGCCCCCCAGCTCCACCGGCAAACCCTCTCCCCGCACCCTGGCAGTAGAGCTGGTCAGCCGCCCCATCCGAGTCAAGCTTCAGACCCAGACCTTGCGTGCCGCCTTGAATCTGGAAGACAAGACCACTATCCCGATCTTGAGTGACCCCGCAAAAGTCACTGAGGAGAGCGATGCGGTTTTCTACTTTCCCGGCTGCGGCTCAGAACGTCTCTACAGTGAGGTCGGCATGGCCACCCTGGCGATGCTCTACGAACTCGGCACCCAAACGGTACTGCCTCCGGGTTACCTCTGCTGCGGCTATCCGCAAAATGCCGCTGGCCTGACCGATAAAGGACAGGCCATCACCACCGAAAACCGGGTGCTGTTCCATCGCATTGCCAACACTCTTAACTACATGGACATCAAGACGGTGATTCTCTCCTGCGGCACCTGCATGGATCAGCTGTTGCAGTATCAGTTTGAAAAAATCTTTCCCGGCTGCCGCCTGCTCGACATCCATGAATACCTTATGGAGAAAGGGGTTAAGCTGCCCGGAGATCAGCCGACAAGCTATCTATATCACGATCCCTGCCACAGCCCGATGAAAACCTACAATCCGGTGGCAGTGGCCTCTGCACTGACCGGCAAGGAGGTTCTGCTTTCTGACCGCTGTTGCGGCGAGGCCGGCACACTGGGGACCAGTCGGCCCGATATCGCGACCCAACTGCGTTTTCGTAAATCGGCGGAGTTGCACAAAGGCAAAGCGCTGCTGTCAAAAGAGAGTGGCTACAACGTAAAAATGCTGACGGCCTGCCCCGCCTGCCAGCAGGGGCTCAGCCGCTATAGTGACGAGACCGGACTCGATGTTGAATATATCGTGGTAGAGGCCGTGCGCCGCTTGCAAGGTGACTCATGGTATGACGACTTTCAGCGGAAAATACAAAGCGGCGGCATTGAACGAATCCTGTTATAGGTTGCCCAGCCCTGCACCCGCTGTGGAAAAATAATGCATGTCCAAATCACATACTGACCCGGCAAACATCAAACACCTGAGACGCCCGTGGAGATTATTCATCCTGCTCGGGGGATCCCTGCTGCCTGGGTCAACGATATTCGCCATGGAACCGATTCAACCCATTCCACAACATGTTGAGTATGACAAACAGAAGGCAGCTTTAGGAAAAAAGCTCTTTTTCGATCCCATTCTGTCAAAAGACCAGACCGTCTCTTGCGCCACTTGCCATGATCCTGAGACCGGTGGCGCGGACTACCGAAGCGTTTCCGAAGGGATCTTCAACCGGCCGGGACAGATGAATTCACCGACCGTTTTCAACTCCTATTTCAATTTCCGCCAATTCTGGAACGGCCGTGCCGACAACCTGGCCTCTCAGGTCTCCGGGCCACTACACAATCCTGTAGAGATGGGGCTGACCCTGGAAGAGGTGGACCGGCGTCTCAATCTGCACCCGGAATATCCTCGCCAGTTTAAAATCATCTACGGGAAACCCCGCGTCGAGATAGACGATATGGCGGATGCCATTGCAGAATTCGAAAAGGCGCTCTACACCCCCAACGCCAAATTCGACCGCTATCTGCGGGGTGAGCTTGAACTGGATAAAGCCGCGCTGGACGGATACCGGCTGTTCAAAAAGATCGGCTGCGCCGCCTGTCACAACGGTATCAATATCGGCGGCAACTCCTATCAATATCTGGGCGCCGTCATTCCAGTTGAATGGCGCAAGGACCAGGGTGATCTGCATCAACGCACCGGCGACCCGTTCGACAAGAACCGTTACAAGGTGCCCAGCCTGCGAAATATTGCACTAACGGGCCCCTACCTGCACGATGGCAGTGCGGCCACCCTGAACAAAGTATTGAAAAAGATGGCCTTCCACAATCTGGGTTTTGAGTTGTCTGAGGATCAGCTCACCCTGTTGATGGCCTTTCTCAATACTTTGACTGGCGATATGCCGGCCATCCTCGATACACCATGACTGTCACGGGTAATATCTATGCCGCTGTCCTTGCCGCATTCTTCGTCGGCGCGCTCTTCTTTTACACCGATTCCCAAACCAGCCGTCTGCTGCAGCTCCACTCCACAGTCTATGACACCATAGGTGACATCGAACGATCGGAAGAGCAGTTGGACCTCCATCTGCTCAAGGCCTCTTTCTTCATCTATTACAATTTTGACCATACTCACAGCCAGCTTCGTAAGATCCGCAAACGCACTGCAGAGATTCGGGAGAACACCTATCTACAGGATCCGGTATTCGCTGAAACACTTGCCGGGTTCGGGCAGTACGAAGCCAAACTGGCAGAAAAAGAGGAGTTGATTCTACGTTTTGCCACCATCAACTCATTGATACAAAACTCCACCACCCATATTCCCTCTCTTACTGCCCGCTATCTCAACCTTTTTGAGCAGCGTGACGGCCAATATTTCAATGAGCTCTCTCGCATCACCTCTGCTGTGTTCCTTGCCTCTCGCAGCCTGGACAAGGACTTCCTTACAGAGTTGCGCCAAGGTGTGGAAATACTTCAGGAGTACCATTTCGAGAATGACGCCCAGGCCCGCTTTAACCTGGTATTCCTCTCCCACGCCAAGATCTTCCTGAAGTATCTCAGCCTCTACAGCGATACCCTGCAGGCGGCGCTTGAGGTCGACTCCCGAGGTACCTTGCACCAGGCAAAACACCTCTTCCTGGAGATGAGCCTCAACAAAGCAGACCAGATAAACCGTATCTCAACCCTGCTGGGTTTCGGCTTTATTCTCTCCATTTTCGTTATCATCTTTCTCCTTATGGGCAGCGACAGAGAGCACAAAAAACTCATCGACCTGCATCGAAAACTGGAGGCCAGCGCGGCCACCGATACACTGACGCAACTACCCAACCGGTTTGCGTTCGAGGCCACGCAGAAAACACCAACCGACCAGCCGACGCTGGTAATGCTCAATATTGACGGTTTCAAACACATCAATGACTTCTATGGGACAGCGGGCGGTGACGAGATCCTTACCCAACTATCCAGGCGGCTGGAAACTCTGTTGCATACTCGTCCCGACAGCCGCCTTTTTCGATTCGGCGCCGACGACTTTGGCGTGCTTATCTCCACGCCTGAAACTCAGGAGAGCCCACTGAAACTCGCCCAAGGTCTGATCAACTCTGTCGAGCGAAACAGTTTCGACATCCACGGACATGAAGTTCAGATCAGTATTCGGGCCGGCTTGGCAAGTGCCCCCCCCTTGTTGGAGAGAGCCAACATGGCGCTGCAACAAACCAAGAAACAACGCAACAAGGTGCTTCGATATGATGAGTCACTGGGCATCGAAGAGAAGGTCGCCACAAACCAGCGCATCACCCGTCTGCTGAAAAATGCAGTTAGACGAAACGCCGTCAAACCTTTTTTCCAACCCCTCTATAACAATGTGAGCAAACGGATTGAACACTATGAGTGTCTGATGCGCATCCAGGATGAGGAGGGGCAGCTACTCACTCCCTTCGCCTTCATGCAAGTCGCCAAGGAGAGCCGGATCTACTCCGCACTCAGCCGCATCATGCTGGAGAAGTGCCTCGACCGGTTTCAATCGAGCCACTATACTTTTTCGGTTAATCTCGCCGTGGAGGATATCCTGGATCCTGAAATCCGAGAGTATCTCTTCAACCGCCTGAGCAGCGATCCTGACCTGGGGAAACGCATGACTATCGAACTGCTCGAAAGCGAAGAGGTGGCCGATTATGACGCCCTGAAATCCTTCCTTAGCCAGGCCAGATCACATGGCTGCCATCTCGCCATTGATGACTTCGGCGCCGGTTACTCCTCTTTCAAACACATCCTGGAACTGGAAGTGGATCAGCTCAAGATCGATGCCTCCCTGATCAGACATCTCGATAGCGACCGTGAGGCGCAACTGTTGGTCAAGGCGATCGTGGATGTTGCCAGGGAGATTGGTATCAAAAACACGGTGGCGGAATTTGTCCACTCACGTGCTGTATTTGAAAGGGTCAATGACCTCGGCGTCGATTTCGCCCAGGGTTACTTCATCGGCAAACCAGCGGATGATCTGCTGGCTGATGAAAAACCGGTTTTTGCGGACGAGGTTTCGTAGGCTGGTTCAAGCGTAGCGGAGCCGGCAACCCAAGTTATCCGTCAATTCGAAAACGCCCGATCCGCTACGGCTTGACCGGGCCTACGCTTGCAGCAGGGTCTCCAGTTCCCTCAGGCGACTCCTGGCATCCGGCATTTCGCTGCTCTCGGCTTCCCTCGCTTCCAACAAGACTTTACCCTGGGCACAGAGACTCTCGATGTGTACGGGATCGAAGAGGGTCACCGCCGCCTCGAAATCATCCTGTTCCTCGCTGAGCAGCACGGCGATCAACTCTTCCTCCCTGATCACTGAATCCGGTGACAGGAGGTCGGCAACCAGGGGATACTCCAACACCTCGTAATGCAACTTGCGGGCCTCTTCCTCCTGCTCCAGTTCCTGGCGTGCCAAGGTGTCATTGCCCGCGCCTTTCCAGACCGCCTGCATGATCACCGAGATCAACTTTTTGATCGCCGCTTTGTTGTCCGACTGATTATCGGCCAGACCACAGGCCGTTTCGTAGGATTTGTCCAGGCGCTCTTTAAGGCTGAGTATCACGTCGCTCTGCTCATGAGGCCCCAGGGCTATGGCTTCACCCACCAGTTTGCGCAGGTCACCAATATAGGCCACCAGTTCCTCATGATCGAGCTTTTGCGCCTCTTCCAGGGTCCCTGGGGTTAGTGAACGCTCACTCTCGGGAAACAGAAGATTTTCGTGCTTGCGCATCAGGTGCCGCTCGTGTCGGCCCGGCAGTTGACTGAACAGCAGTTGCATGGCTTTCTCAGTTAAATAGTGTAAGTACTAACATCCCTGATCCACACCCATATCCATCTCGGGATTGATCGCCTCATAGAGGGAGGAGTAGTCATCCTCGGCATGACCGTTGGAGCGGCCCTTTTCAAACACCCGCAACATCGCTTCCGGCAGCCCTGCGTCGATACCTGTCTTCTCGGCTACCTGTTGAAACAGAGCCAGATCCTTGATCAGGTGTTTGAGGGGAAAGTTAGGATTGGCGTAGTCGTGCTCCAGCATCTTGGACAGCTTTTTATCGAATGTCGGCGCATAGAGCGCGCTCTCGCGCAGCAATTCCATGAACGCTTCCACTTCGATCCCTTCTGACCGTACCAGACCCAGGCTGAGTGAAAAACCGGCGGTCAATGAGGCAATAAGCTGGTTCATAGCCAGCTTCATGGCCGCACCCTGTCCAAGAAAACCCACATGCTGCACCTGTTTTCCCAGACAGCGTAGCAGGAGCAGTCCGCGCTGGTAGTTTTCGTCAGAGCCTCCGGCCATGACGATCAGGTTGCCCGAGCGGGCCTCCGGGATGCTGCCCAAAACCGGCGCCTCCAGGTAGTCGCCACCGGCAGCCTCCACGGCAGCGCCGATCTCCCGGCTCTCCTCCGGCGCCACTGTACCCATCTGCAGTACCAGTTTCCCCGCCAGTTCCGTGCTGACACTGCTCTGCAACAGGACTTCCCGGATCGCCGGGGCATCGCTCAAGGTGAGACAAATGACGTCCGCCACTTTGATTACCTTGATCAGATCCGCCTCTACCTCGAGCCCAGCCTCTTTAGCTGTATCTAGGCGATCTGAGGAACGATTCCAGGCCACCACATCGTGCCCACAATGTTGCAGGCGCTCGGCGATGGGCTGTCCCATCAGTCCCAGGCCCAATACTGTAATCTTCATCGTTATTCGCCCATCAGTATCACTTGAGCTACCGGACAGTTTCAGACTTGGTGATAAGGCTTGCTCAGTTCATGCACCGCCTCAATAAAGGCACCGGCATGCTCCGGATCTATCTCCGGGTGGATACCGTGCCCCAGATTAAAGACATGCCCAGAACCTTTTCCGTAACTCGCCAGCACCTTGCCCACCTCTTCGCGAATGCGCTCAGGTGAGGCATAGAGCGTACAGGGGTCCATGTTGCCCTGCAGCGCGACCTTGTCTCCAACCCTGCGCCGGGCATCCGCCAGACTGAGGGTCCAGTCGACACCCAGGGCATCACATCCGGTTGCCGCCATCTGCTCCAACCAAAGTCCACCGCCTTTGGTGAACAGGATCACCGGCACCTTGCGTCCCTCGGATTCACGGGTCAACCCCTGGACGATCTGTTCCATATATTTCAGGGAGAAGGCGTCGTAGTGCTGCGGGGTCAAGGCACCGCCCCAGGTATCGAAGATCATGACCGCCTGGGCGCCAGCCGCAATCTGGGCATTGAGGTAGGCGATTACCGATTCAGCGATTTTCCCCAACAGTGTGTGCATCAGCTCAGGGCGATCGAACATCATCCCCTTGACCTTGGCAAAATTTTTGGTGCCGCTCCCCTCCACCATGTAGGTGGCAAGTGTCCAGGGGCTGCCACTGAAACCGATCAGCGGAACCCGGCCATCAAGTTCCCGGCGAATGGTGCGCACCGCATCCATCACATAACCCAGGTCATCCTCCATATCCGGCACACCCAAGGCATTGACCGCGGCCTCATCCCGCACTGGTCGCTCGAACCTCGGACCTTCACCTTCGGTAAAGTAGAGGCCAAGGCCCATCGCATCGGGGACGGTAAGGATATCCGAGAAGAGGATCGCCGCATCCAGCGGATAGCGATCCAATGGTTGGAGGGTAACTTCACAGGCCAGTTCGGGATTACGGCAAAGATCCATAAAACTGCCGGCACGGGCGCGAGTGGCCTTGTATTCAGGCAGATAACGCCCGGCCTGTCGCATCATCCATACAGGGGTTACATCCACCGGCTCGCGCAGCAATGCACGCAGCAGTCTATCGTTTTTCAGGGTACTCACGCGAAATTCCTTTGGTACATTTCATTATAGATTTGCGCGAATTGTACACGGAATGTGAACGCGGAGGGAGGTGTCACCAGCGGGGCGCCGCTCCACTGTTGAATCAAGGCATGGCGCGGAAGATCAACGTACCAGGCCCTTGCTTTGTAAAATTCCCATCAATGTCTGTTTGTGTCGTAAGAACCTTTCGGGATCTGCCTCCACGTAGCCAACGCCAAACAGACCCATTGTGCCTATCGATTGCTGGCAACCCTGCAGCGCCCAACTCCCCTCATCCCAGGCTTTTTTCCCCAGATCCGTCTCCAGCATGCTGAATAACCGGCTGCATTTCATCAACAGATGTTTGGCATCCTGACTGTGGCCGAGATTCTCCTGTACTGCCGAGAGACACCGTACCAGCTCTGCCGCCACCGCCTGTTGCAGTGAAAGATGAATGCCCTTTATGTCTCTTCTTTTCAGTGCCCGTTCCAAATCTCTCATCAGGCCTGGCGCATGCTCACGGTCAAGGTGGCGAAACGCATAGGCATTGCGAGCCACCACTGCGCCAGCGACAGCGAAGTCATCCCGGCCGAGCGCTGTCAGTACCGCTTGTCTGGCGTGCAGCACCGGCTCTTTGCGCATGGACACACTTGGTGCAAATAGAAACGGCGCTACGTTTGACATCACTCTTCGTTGTAGTCTCATGCGAAATAACCTCCAGCCGACCATCTAAACGTACTCAGAGCCGTTGACCCCAACTCTCCATCGGCGCGTAAAATACCACTGTCTTTCTCGCTCATAACCAATGGGAATTAGAGTCTATCCGAATCCGGAACCCTTGAGTGTGCCAAACCGTTAAACCTTTCACTGTCATCACCGTGAAACATCAAACACTTACGCTTCAATTCCGGTGTAAGATGCATCCTTGATCCGTCAAATTTAGTGCTCATGTCATCTATCCAACAGAACATTCTGGAGAAAAAAGCCGCACTTGCTGGTGCAATCGGAGAACCCCTCTCAGCACTTGCAAAAGACTGCGCTGAGGTGTGGCAGGATCCTGATCAGCTCGACCAACGGCTATTGGATCATCAGTCCGACATCTCCAGCTGCGACTTTCTCTACGCTTGGGATCTCGATGGACTCGAAGTCTCGTCCCTGATCAGTGCGGGCGTTGCCGATCGCTCCTGGCGGGGACGTGACCTTTCGAATCGCCCCTATCTAAAAAACAACCTGCCGTTCAAGGGCATCATGCTCTCATCGGTCTATCGCAGCATGTACTCCAGTACAGAATGTGTTACGGCCCTACAGGCAGTGCGCATAGATAAGGGTCTGGTGGGATTCATCGCGGCTGATTTCTCCCTCGACAAATTGCTTACCGACAGCAGATTGGACAACCCGGAGTTACGCTGGCAGCAGTTCAAGGGCGATCCGGCGGTGCGTGGCACAGTTTTTATGCAACAGCGGATTCAGAGCCAACTGGATGATCAGCTCGATTCGGTACACGACACGGTTCATGCTCTGATGACCGCCCACGGCATCTTCCACACAAAAATCCACTACTCCAGCGGACGCTGTTCATTCTGGCTGCTGGACGATCCATACAGTTATCGTATACACGGCGTGGAAGAGATCATCGACCCCGATCTCAGCCTTGTCTATCCACTGCACACTTATCCAGCGGAGGCCAAGGTTACACCCGCGCAGATTCGGGCGGTGCTCGATGAGTTGAAGGCGTTGCGGTTTGCAGACGAAACCATCTATCTGCGCAGCAGCTCGCTGAACATCATGAATGGCATGCTCGGACTCACCTTCTCCTGTGACGGTTCCCACTACATGCCGATGGATGAGTTTCTGGAAAAGAACCTCGGTTTCTGGATTGGAGACCTCGCAGGGTCAAAGGCTGACGGATAGTTCCCACAGCCCTTCCTGGGCGGCAGGTTTGGGAGGGTTCTATATGATCAGGGTACCTGATAGTGGCTCTGGGTCATCAGATCGATCCCGCACTCGAGATTTGCAACCCAGTTGATAAATTCGGCGACCGCCTTCTTGCCCACAAACGACCTGCCATGCTGAGGGACAATCATGTTGATCTCCAGGGAACTCGCCATATTCGCCCAGTAGCGGCAAACCCGGTTGGAGTTCATGTAGCGTTTATGAAAACCCTCCATATAGGGGAGGATTTCCGCCAGCTTTTTCACCGGTTTATCGAGATCCCCCGGCGGCAGGTTGGCGCCGAGATCACCGGAGAAGAGGATCTTGCTTATCGGATCATAAAACTGAAAATTACCTTCCGCATGCAGGAAGTGGGCGGGCAGGGCTTTCAGCCGGATATTGCCAAGCTCAAGGTTGATACCCTGGTCCGGAATGGAAACCACCCGGCCCTGCAGGCGGCCAGGGCGGGTGAAATGGGGGATGAAACGCTCCCAGAGAGAGGGAACCACTACCTTGCAATCGGTGCCCACCAGCCACTTGTTCACTGAGGCGACGATATCGGGATCCTGGTGGGAAGCGATAACATAATCGAGCTTTTTCACATTCATGTAGTCGCTGATCGCCATGAAGAGGCGGGAGTAGGTCAGCTCTCCACCCGGGTCGAGTAACGCGGCGTGGCCGTGGTCAAAGATCAGGAACTGATTGGCCTGCACCGCATCTCCGGTCACCAGATCCCGAAAAGCGACACAGATATGTTCTTTTTTATTATAAAGTTCGACTGACATGGTTTGTAACTCCCCAGGAGTTGGCAATTCGAAGCCTGCCCGTTGCCATCCACCGGTTATCTCTTCGTTATTTGCAGCAACCGGCCGTGAATATTCTGTGGCCGATGCACCTACTAAATGCCGTTTCTCATATAAATATTTTCTTAATATTTAAAGAGATAACAGAAATATCATTCCGAATCCAGAGATTTGCAATACATTTAAAGGCTAAAGGCATCCACAGTATGTGCCGGTGATTTTGAAAAGCAACCACTGATTTTCCGGCACCGGCTACGACTATGAAGTTGGGCCTATCCGGCAAGACAGTCTCCTTTTGCCTTTAACCTTCTTTTTTAATGTGTTCAATATAGTGGGGCCTGTCATCCATCATTAACTTTATCCCCTCCGCCTGGGCCTTCAGCATCAACTCGCTGTCACGGATCTTCAAGGCACAGTGGGCACGGCCCCGGCTCTCCAGCGGCAGCGGCACCATGTCACGGTAGGTATAGACGTTTTCACCCACATCTCCTCCGTCGCAGACACAGGGCGCAGCGGGCAGTTCTGCCTCCACTTCAGCGCCCTCCAATATCATCTCACCGGCTTGCCACCACCGGGTACGCTCTTCCGAACCCGTCAGGGTTTTGATGATATAAGCACGGGAGAACCGCACCCTGAGAACCCCCTTCTCCAAAGTGATTGATTCGATCTCACAACCCGGAAGATCAATACTTGTCGTTTCCATCTACTAACCTCTTAAACAGCGGGGCCACTCAAACTTTGAGTACACACCACTGGCTCAATTTTCATTATCCAGACCCAACTCTTTTATCTTGCGGGTCAGGGTGTTTCGCCCCCAACCAAGCAGGCGGGCAGCATCCTGGCGGCGCCCTGCTGTGTGCTCCAGCGCCGTCTCTATCATCACTGTCTCAAAGTCTGAACCCGCTTCATCGAGCAGTGCTTCCGCACCTGATTGCAGACGGCTGCGCGTCCAGGCACGCAGCAGTTGCCGCCAGTCTCCACTGATTTCACTCCGTGACTCTCCCTGTTGCAGCTCTGGTGGCAGATCCTCGATATGGATCTCCTGTCCAGAAGCCATCACTGTGAGCCAGCGGGCGGTATTTTCCAACTGTCGGACATTACCTGGCCAGTCGAGTTGCCGCAGAAACTCTGTGGTTTCCGGCAACAAAATCTTCGCCTCAACCTCCAACTCTTCAGATGCTTGGACAAGGAAGTGGCGCATCAACAGCGATATATCCTCCTTTCGTTCCCGCATTGCGGGAATATGGATTCTTATCACGTTGAGCCGATGAAACAGGTCTTCCCTGAAGTCGCCCTGTTTCACCAACCCTTCCAAGTTCTGGTGGGTGGCGGCGATGATCCGCACATCGACCTTCACCGGTTCGTGACCACCCACGCGGTAGAACTGGCCATCCGCCAATACCCGCAGCAGCCGGGTCTGTAACTCCGCTGGCATGTCGCCGATCTCATCCAGAAAGAGTGTGCCGCCGTCAGCCTGTTCAAAACGCCCTTCACGGCGGCTCTGTGCGCCAGTGAAAGCACCGCGCTCATGACCGAATAGTTCGGACTCCATCAGGTCCTTGGGTATCGCCGCCATGTTCAGGGCAATAAACGGCGCCACAGCCCGGGGGCTGTGGCGGTGCAAGGCATGCGCCACCAGTTCTTTTCCTGTACCCGATTCCCCATTGATAAGTACCGTGATATTCGAACGTGCCAGCCGCCCTATGGCGCGGAAGACCTCCTGCATGGCTGGTGCTTCGCCGATGATCTCAAGCCCCCCTATCTGCTCCTCTTCCGCCGGCTGAGAATGTGTGAGGCGCTGCCGGCAGGCACGGCGAATCTGATCGACCGCCTCATCCACATCGAAAGGTTTCGGCAGATACTCAAAGGCGCCCTTATGATACGCCGAGACAGCGCTTTCAAGATCTGAATGTGCCGTCATAATGATCACTGGAAGCGATGGATAGCGGGCCTGGATCATCTCCAGCAACTCCAATCCGTCGATCCCCGGCATGCGTATATCGGAAACGATGACGTCTGGCTGCTCCGCCTCCAAGGCATCGAGCACTCCATTTCCCGTTTCAAAACTGGTGACCGCCATATCTGCCTTCTGCAGGGTTTTTTCCAACACCCAACGAATGGAGCGATCATCATCAATTACCCAAACCCTGCACTCTCTTTCCATCAGTTGGATTCCAAAGGAAGTAATACGGTGAAAATTGTCTCGCCGGGACGACTGGTAAATTCGATCAAACCACGGTGCTGGTTGATCAGGGATTGCGCTATCGAAAGACCCACGCCCATACCATCACTGCTACCAGAGACCATGGGGAAAAAAATCCTGTTTTGCAGTCGCTCAGGGATACCGGGACCGCTGTCGAAGATATCGATTTTTACCACCAGGCGGTGGCGTTCATTGCCAATGGTGAACTGTCTTAGCACCCGTGTTTTCAAACCGACCACGCCTTTGTTTCCTACCGCCCGGACAGCGTTGCGCAATATGTTCAGGAGTGCCTGAATCAACTGGTCGAAATCCCCCACGACATCGGGAATACTGGGGTCGTAATTTTTCTGGATCCTCAATCGATCACCCGCCTCGACCTGCACCAGGCTGCAGATTCGCTCCAGCACCTGGTGGATGCTGAAGGCTCTCTTTTGCGGCAGACGATTGGGGCCCAGCATGCTGTTCACCAGATTCTGCAGGCGGTCAGCCTCGGCGATAATGATCTGGGTATACTCTTTCAGCGCTTCATCGGGCAGCTCCCGTTCCAGCAGTTGCGCTGCACCGCGCAATCCCCCTAAAGGATTTTTTATCTCATGGGCCATACCCCTTACCAAGGCGCGGGAGACCTGACCCTGGGAGATCAACTCCTCTTCCCTGTTGATGCGCAGCTGACGATCAAGCTGCTGCAGTTCGACGAGCAACTCCTCCTCCCCATTGTTATCCCGAAGCGGCACTACGGTACAATCGACGGTGATCACCCTGCCATCCGCCAGCGGCAAAGTAATTTCCCGCTCAGTGAACGGCTGTCCTGATTCGCTGGCCCGTCTCAGATTCGATTCAACCGTTCCACCTGGGCAGTGGATCAGATCTGCAGCCTGCTGGCCGATAACCTGTCTGGCACTTACCGCAAACAGCATCTCACCGGCTGGATTGATATATTTCAAAATAAAAGCCTGGTCGAATAGGAGAATTGAGGAACTCAGATTCTCCAATACCCGCCTTTCCAGTGTGCTTGTCTGCTGCTGTTTTTCCATATATGGCTGTTATGCAATAACCGAACCAATTTGAAATGTTAGGGATGCTATTCTGTTCTTGCACTGCGAAACAGCGTGCAAGCCGGGCAGACACGGGGGGTTTGCAACCGCGGAGCAGAACTTCCCGGATCGATATGCCTTAAACAAGGTAGATTGGCTCCCCGTTATTGGACATATCGGAATGGAGCGCAGATCTGCCGCACCATTATAGTGCGTACAGCTGTGGCAAAACCAGCGCCGGTATCAGGGAGCGGTAACCGACGCCTTGCGGAGATGGAAGTTGATGGTTGGTGTGGAGATCAGCCGTTTCCCGGTCTCATCCAGAATCCGTGCCTCCAGTGTATGGGTTCCCAAGCTCAGATCATTCAGTGTGAACTGGGTTGCAGCGCCGATATCTCCTTCGATCCGATTGCCATCAACAAAGACCTGAATGGCATCACCGGATAGTAGCACTGGAGAGAGACTCAACCCCACGCCCACAGTGCCCTCGTTATTTCGGATAGTGGCGTCATTCTCCGGTTCGGCAATCTCGAAAACGGCATATCCCGATTCATCCGGCAGATTCGCCGCCTTAGATGGATCCCTCTTTTCGCCATCATTGGAGCGGTCAGATGACTGCCCAGGAATCCAAACCTTTTCCGCGCCTTCTCTGAATTGATCGGAATAGTAGATAACCCCGTCGGGCGAGGTCCACTTATAGACATCTTTCGCCGCCACCGGAAGCGTCAGCACCGCAAGTAGAACTGATATCAGAATTCGCATGCACCAAGCATAGACAAGCCGATTGCGATGGACAAGCGATCAATGTCGCAAAAGACAGGTTTGGACTCAAGTTTCAGAGTTCGTGGTAACAGTCGACACGGGCATGGCTTGTCAAACCAGTCAACGTAGGGTGTGCCATGCGCACCAGAATAAGCAGCAATCTTGGTGCGCATGGCGCACCATACCTGTACTTCTTGGGCACAAAAAAAGCGTCTCCCGAAATCGGGAGACGCTTCTTTCAACCTGCTAAAACAGCAGTCAGTCTTAGAGACTGTAGTACAGGTCGAATTCCACCGGATGGGTGGTCATACGCAAGCGAGTCACCTCTTCCATCTTCAGCTCGATGAAGCCGTCGATCAGATCGTCAGTAAAGACGCCACCGGCTGTAAGGAACTCACGGTCCGCATCCAGAGCTTCCAGCGCCTGATCCAGGCTGTGGCAGACGGTGGGGATCGCCATGGCTTCCTCGGCGGGAAGGTCATAGAGATCCTTGTCCATGGCGTCACCAGGGTGGATCTTGTTCTGGATGCCGTCCAGGCCAGCCATCATCAGGGCGGCGAACGCCAGATAAGGGTTAGCGGTCGGATCAGGGAAACGCACCTCTACGCGGCGACCCTTGGGGTTGGAGTCCCACGGGATACGGATGGAGGCAGAGCGGTTACGGGCCGAGTAGGCCAGCATGACCGGTGCTTCGAAGCCGGGAACCAGACGCTTGTAGGAGTTGGTGGAACTGTTGGTGAAGGCATTCAGTGCGCGGGCATGCTTAATCACGCCGCCAATGTAGTAGAGTGCGGCTTCAGACAGACCACCGTACTGGTTACCCGCAAAGATGTTCTCGCCGTCTTTGCCCAGAGACATGTGCACGTGCATACCGGAGCCGTTGTCACCAACAATAGGCTTGGGCATGAAAGTGGCCGTCTTGCCATAGGCGTGGGCAACATTCCAGGTCGCGTATTTCTGGATCTGAACCCAGTCCGCGCGCTCTACGAGGGTGGAGTAGCGGGTGCCGATTTCGCACTGTCCTGCGGTCGCCACCTCGTGGTGATGGACCTCTACAGGCACACCCATCTCTTCCATTGCCAGGCACATGGCCCCGCGCAGGTCGTGCAGTGAGTCGACGGGAGGTACAGGGAAGTAGCCGCCCTTAACGCTGGGACGGTGACCGATGTTGCCGTCTTCATAGACGCGCTCGGAGTTCCACTCGGCCTCATCAGAATCGATCTTCACCATGCTGCCGCTCATGTCGACACTCCAGCGAACATCGTCCAGCACGAAGAATTCAGGCTCAGGGCCAAAGTAAGCGGTATCGGCAATACCGGTGGACAGCAGGTAGGCCTCGGCACGCTTGGCCACGGAGCGGGGATCACGCTCGTAACCCTGCATGGTGGCAGGTTCAAGTATATCGCAACGGACGATCAGGGTGTTCTCATCTGCGAAGGGATCCATCACAGCGGTGGCATCTTCAGGCATCAGAATCATGTCAGACTCGTTGATACCCTTCCAGCCGGCGATAGAAGAACCGTCGAACATCTTTCCGTCAGTGAACATATTTTCACCAACTTCATGGGAAGGCAGTGTAACGTGCTGTTCTTTACCTCGGGTATCGGTGAAGCGCAGATCGACAAACTTCACATCGTTGTCTTTCATCATCTTCAGAGCTTTAGCGGCCATCATCATCTCCAGGATATAGGGTTATTATCGGGGCGGCTGATTTAACGCCGCTATACTAAACCTTAGTGTCGGGACGTGACTATACCAGACACCGTGAGTAACGCTTATGAGCATTATTCATGCCACGATTGTTTCTCTTGATCTTCCCCTACGCCAGCGAGTGAGGAATCCACTCTTTTTTTATTTGGGTCACAATGGCCCTCTACCAGACCCTGAGCCCGGGCGACCTGGTTCTGCACGCATAAAAATACCAATAAAATTAATACGATATAACTGAAGCAAGTAACTTCACAATAAGTCCGTGTATAAACCGTAGGATCTGGTTCGTGCCTCACCAGCATCCTGCATACCTACGATAATTGAGAAGTGACTGAAACCACGACAGGCGCGCTCCATTACGGTGCGCGCCGCGAGAGAAAAGCACTGTTATGGTGCGACTGCTATCGTCTACGCCCGAGAGATGAATTTTCCTGTCGCTGTATTGACCTTCACCACTTCACCGTTCTCCAGATACTCCGGAACCTGGATCTCGACACCCGTGTTGAGCATTGCCGGCTTGGTTCGTCCTGTTGCCGTTGAGCCCTTGATACCCGGCGTCGTCTCCATGATCGTCAGGGCAACGGACTGTGGAAGTTCAATGCCGATGATGGCGCCATCCACCAGCAAGGCAGTTATGCCGCCCAGGCCTTCCGTCAGAAAGCCGGTCTGCCCCTCCAGGTCTTCGCTGTTCAGGCCGTACTGACTATAGTCCTCCATATCCATGAAAGTGAAGATCTCCCCGTCCATATATGAGAACTGGACCTGCCGGCGCAGACAGTCGATATCCTTCAGAAAATCATCGCCTTTGAACGACTCATCCAGTTTTTGACCCGTCTGCAGATTGATAAAGCGGATTTTATAGAGGGTCGCCGCACCCCGGGAGGAGGGGCTTTTGGCCTCGACCTGTTTCACGCTATGGGGCATTCCGTTGATTTCGACGATAACACCCCGTTTTAAATCACAAGCTTTCGGCACCTGTTTACTCCTGGATATCGTTAGTCAAGTCTTGGTTGGGTTCGGTTCACCAAACCAGAGACGGATCTTGCCAAACACTTCTGACTGGTTGAATGCCTTCAGAAATGCCCGCTGTAGTTTTACCATCTCCTCTTCCCCTTCATAGCAATCGAATGGCAGGTAGAGGTCGACATCGATGCGGCCAGATAGGTAGTGCAACACCAAACGTTGCCTGCGGGCATAACAGGCAATATTCCTGCAGGCGGCATCGAGCAGACGTTCAGCCTCTTGCCGCAACGGCAGGTCGCTACAGGGGGCATTTATTTCATCATCTTCCGGGTCGATGTGCACCGTCACGTCGAACAGCTCTTCAACCTCGTTGATCAATCGCGTCTGTACCACTTCCGCAATCCTGTGTCCTTCTGAAACGCTCAACCATGAGTCAACCTGCACATGCACATCCGCCGATGCGTGTCCCCCCATGCGGCGGGTACGCAGCATGTGAATGCTATTGACGCCGCTCACGGAATCGATAATCCCGCGAATCTCCTTCACAGTCTCCTTATCCAGCCCTGCATCCACCAGTTCCTGCATCGCCCCCCAGCCGAGATTCCAGCCAATGTGTACGATCATCACGCCGACCAGTACCGCAGCAATGGCATCCAGGTAGGGCAGACCCGCCAAGGTCCCCCCGATGCCGACCAGCACCACTACGGAAGAGATGGAGTCGGAGCGATGGTGCCAAGCATTTGCCCGCAACAGATTGGAATTGATCCGCTGCGCCAGGTATTGGGTGTAGTGGTAGAGCCCTTCATTGGCAAGGATGGAGAATGCCGCAACGTAGAGTGTAAAGGAACTCGGGGTCAGCAGCTGTTCCGGTGCAAAGAGCCGCTCCACCGCATCCCAGATGACACCCAATCCTACAAGCCCGAGCAGCGCTCCCAATGCCACGGTACCGGCCGTCTCAAAGCGGCCGTGGCCGTATGGGTGCTGCTCATCCGGCGCTTCTTTAGCATGCCTGGCGGCTAACCAGACCAATGCGTCCGACATCAGATCCGACAGCGAGTGCACGCCATCCGCCAACAGAGACTGTGACTGACCAAGCCAGCCAAACAGGATTTTGACGAAGGCGAGTACCAGGTTGACCACCGCGCCGACCAGGGCGGCCAACCGTGTCTCTTTATACCTCACCTCCTGCATCTCGTGATGTAGGTGTTGATGCTGATGCATAAGCTACTCCGCCTCCCCCACTTCTATCACCACAGTATATTCTGTCCTGTCGGAGCGGATCTCAACGACTTTATGGCCATTGATCCGGCACCAGGCCGGGATGTCATTCATCACTCCCGGATCGGTGCAGATCGCTTCCAGGATAGTGCCTGGCGTAAGCGTCTCTATCTTATCCTGCACCCGAATCACCGGCATCGGGCAGAGTAGACGCCGTGCATCAAGTGTGACCCTGCTCAAATGTGCCACTCCTGGGGAATTTCGTGAGGCTTGATCGGTTCGACCTTCAGGGCGTGACTGCTGCCCTCCCGATCCTCCACTTCAAGTTCCACAAGATCAGCATCACGGCCCTGACTGTAACGGGCGACCAAGCGGGCGGCCAGTTCAATATCCGCTTCACTCGGCTCACCATCGATCAACGCCAACGGGCCGCCGTGGCTGACCGTCTTGATAGTGACAAACTGTTTCCGGTATCCCTGCAGGAAATTGGACTCACCCTCCTCTCTGGCAATAATCACCTTGAAATGGGGTGCCGGGCGCAAATGGCGTCCTACCTTGAGCAGCATGATGTCATCCATCTCATACTGCTTGCTGCCGCGCGCGCGCCAGAGATCCGCAAGTTTCACTGAATATTGGGCATCGGTGAGGAAACAGCAGCCTCCCGCCGGCTGTGCGTAGTCTTCGAAGCCGAATTTTGCTGCCAAGGCCATCTGGGGTTTACGACTTCTCCCGCTGAAATCATAAAGTCCCCCACGCTCCACCCATCCCTCACGCTCCGGCAGGGTTTCCGGCAGATTTTTTGCGCAGAGCGGCCGCAGCAGCAGATCCTCCGCCCCTGACTCACCCGACACTACCGGCATGGTCTCCTTGCGTTGGGACATGGGGCGCTGCCCAATCACCTCTCCGGTAATGATGAAATCAAAATCCTTTTTTCTGAGCCACTCCAAGGCTTTGCTCACCATAAAGATCTTGCAGTCGAGACAGGGATTCAGGTTGGCGCCATAACCGTGTTTCGGATTGAAGACGATATCCTTGTACTCCTCCACTATATCGACAATGTGCAACTTGATGCCAAGCTGTTCCGCTACCCAGAGGGCATTATTCCGCTTTGATTTTTTCTGGTCTTTTTTGCGGATGGCATGGGTATGGCCTTCGACACAGAAACCGGTATAGAAATTGATGCCCTCGACATGGATACCCTGTTCCTGCATCACCTTTGCGGCCAATAGTGAGTCGAGACCACCGGAGATCAGGGCCACGGCTTTTCGCTGTTCGGTCATATATGTTTCATTGTCAGGCGTGGAAAACAGAGGATTATACGGAATTGCGCCAACTGCGGCATCTCATCGAAGTTAGCCAAGTTGTTGGCGCATCGTTATACTGACGCGATTTTTACACCTTAGACTATGGAATCCGGACGTGAACCGAGCCTCTGACACCAGCAATCATGATGTATCGACCTTTCAGGGTCTGATCTTTGCGTTGCAACAGTACTGGGCAGACCAGGGCTGCGTGATCCTTCAACCCTATGACATGGAGATGGGTGCCGGCACATTTCACTCCGCCACTTTCCTCCGCTCCATCGGTCCCGAGCCCTGGAGCTGCGCCTATGTGCAGCCTTCACGCCGCCCCACCGACGGGCGCTATGGCGAGAACCCTAACCGTCTGCAACACTACTATCAGTTTCAGGTCATCCTGAAACCCTCCCCGATGGACATTCAGGAGCTCTATCTGGGATCACTCAAGGCGCTGGGTCTCGACCTGCTGGTACATGATATTCGTTTCGTCGAGGACAACTGGGAGTCCCCCACTCTCGGCGCCTGGGGACTTGGCTGGGAGGTCTGGCTCAACGGCATGGAGGTGACTCAGTTCACCTATTTTCAGCAGGTTGGCGGTCTCGACTGCCGCCCGGTCACCGGTGAGATCACCTACGGTCTTGAGCGCATCGCCATGTATCTGCAAGGCGTCGAAAGCGTCTACGATCTGATCTGGGCCAATGGCCCCGACGGCCCTGTAACCTACGGTGACGTCTTTCACCAGAATGAGGTTGAACAGTCGGCCTTCAATTTCGAACACGCCGAAGTGGATGCCCTCTTCGGTTGGTTCGACACCTGTGAAAAAGAGAGTCAGCGTCTCATCGAAATAGGTCTGCCGCTGCCCGCATATGAACAGGTCCTCAAGGCCTCTCACACCTTCAACCTGCTGGATGCGCGCCACGCCATCTCGGTGACCGAACGGCAACGCTACATCCTGCGCGTTCGCTCCCTCTCACGCGCCGTGGCCCAAGCCTATTATGACAGCCGCGAAGCCCTTGGATTCCCCATGCTGAAAGAGAACAGGGAGGCCGTCAACAATGGCTGATTCCAAAGATCTGCTGATCGAGATCGGCACTGAAGAGCTGCCCCCAAAGGCCTTGGCAAAACTCTCCTCTGCATTTCTCCGTGGCATCGATGAACAGTTGAAACTGCTGGGACTGACACGCAACTCCATCAAACCCTACGCCACCCCTCGCAGGCTTGCCGTATTCATCGAGGCCCTTCAAACCAGCCAGCCAGACAAAGAGATCGAACGCAAGGGGCCGGCGGTCAAGGCCGCATTCGATGCTGACGGCAATCCAACCAGGGCCGCCGAGGGTTTCGCCCGCTCCTGCGGGGTGAGCGTCGATCAGTTGGAGACTCAAGACACCCCAAAAGGCGCGTGGCTGATCCACCGGCAGATCGAATTGGGCCGCTCCACCATCGATCTGATACCGGAGATCGTGGAAAAGTCCCTCGCCACTCTGCCCATACCCAAGCGTATGCGCTGGGGCAGCCGCAGTGAAGAGTTCGTGCGTCCGGTACATTGGGTCGTACTGCTGTTTGGTGATGAGGTCGTTCCCGGCCAGGTGATGGGACGCACTGCGGGCCGCACAACCCGCGGCCATAGATTCCACCATCCCGAACCGATTGAAATCGATATACCTGCAAACTACTCAGAACTGCTGAAAAGCAGAGGTTATGTCATCGCCGACATTGCAGAGCGCAAGGCCAAAATCGGGCAGCAAGCCAGAGAGACCGCAGAAGCCGAAGGTCTCCAGGCCCTCATCGATTCCAATCTGCTGGACGAAGTCACCGCCCTCAATGAGTGGCCGATTCCTGTGATCGGCAGTTTCGATGCGCGCTTTCTCGACGTTCCCTCAGAATGCCTGATACAGGCGATGCAGGATCATCAGAAATATTTCCCTGTTGTCGACAAGACGGGAGTTCTCCAACCCCGATTCATTACCATAAGCAATATCGACAGCAAGGATATTGAACAGGTTCGATCCGGCAACGAGCGAGTCATCCGTCCCCGCTTCAGCGATGCCGCTTTCTTTTGGGAGCAGGATCTGAAAAAACCACTCGACCATCATATCGAGTCGCTGAAAAGCATTCTGTTTCAGAAAAAACTGGGGACGCTACACGACAAGAGCGGGCGTATCGCATCACTGGCTGAATCCATTGCCGATCAAATTGGTCTCGACAAGGCTCTCGCATTCCGTGCCGCCTGGCTCTGTAAATGCGACCTTATGTCCGAAATGGTGGGTGAATTTGCCAGCCTGCAGGGCACAATGGGGCGCTACTATGCCGTGCGCTCAGGAGAGGATGCTCAGGTTGCTCAGGCAATGGAAGAGGTCTACATGCCCCGGCATGCCGGGGATCGCCTGCCGGAGACCGACTGCGGTCGCACCATTGCCATCGCTGATCGCCTCGATACCCTGATGGGTATCTTCGCTATTGGCCAGAAACCTACCGGCGCCAAGGATCCTTACGGCCTTCGCCGCGCTGCTTTGGGTGTACTCCGCATCCTCATCGAGACTCCCATGGATCTCGACCTTGCACAGTTACTCTCCACCGCAGCTGAGGGTCTTGCCGAGCAAGTGGATACAGAGGAGAGCCTGGATCAGGTCTTTGAATATATGATGGAACGTCTCAAGGCATACTACGCCGACCAATCCATCCCCGCCGATTCAGTGGAGGCGGTGCTCGCCCGCCGTCCCACCCGTCCCGCAGACTTCAATCTGCGGGTCCGGGCAGTCACCGAATTCCGCAAACTGCCTGAAGCCAAAAGCCTTGCCGCTGCCAACAAACGCATTCGCAACATTCTCAAGAAGACTGACGAGACCTTCCCCGAGCAGGTAGCCAACGACCTTCTACAGGAGGCCGCAGAGAAGTCGCTCGCTGCAAAAGTCGATGAATTACAGCCCAAGGTGATTCCGCTGTTTGCGGAAGGCCGTTATACGGAAGGTCTGCAAATCCTCGCCAGTCTGCGTCAACCTGTCGATGATTTTTTTGACCATGTCATGGTAATGGCTGAGGATGAATCGCTACGAAGAAATCGTCTTTCCCTGCTTTCTCGGCTTGAGGGACTCTTTCTCAGTGCCGCTGACCTTTCACGGCTTCAGTAATCGAGACAAAACATGAACCCCGATTCATACAAGGATATGCTGGACGCCGTCCAGGCCTTCCACGATAAGCACCGTTTCAGGGAGACAGGTGGTGAAGAGATGACCTATCGCATCTCCTTAATGGCGGAAGAGTTGGGGGAGATCTCCTCCTGTGTCACAAAGGGCAAGAGCAAGGAATCGCTTTCCGAGGAAGTGGCCGATCTGCTGATCCTCGTCATGGGAACAGCCATCGCCCAGGAGTTCGATCTCAAGCAGGCCTTTTGGGACAAGATGGATAAGCTCAACAAGCGGGATTCCCGCATGGTCAACGGCCGCATCAGGGTCTCAGAATTCCGTGATGTCGACTGATACTCTTTGAGAGTAAGCACTTACTTACATGAAAATCATCATCCTGGACAGAGACGGTGTCATCAACGAGGATTCAGATGAATTTGTTAAATCGCCTGACGAGTGGATTCCTCTGCCCGGCAGCCTTGAAGCGATTGCCCGTCTCAACCATGCCGGTTTTCGTGTCTTCGTCGCAACCAACCAGTCAGGAGTGTCTCGCGGTTACTTCTCCATCGACACCCTGAACAAGATGCACAACAAAATGCAGACTTTGTTACAGAAACATGGCGGCCATATCGATGGCATTTTTTTCTGTCCCCACGGACCGGATGACAACTGTGACTGCCGCAAACCCAAACCTGGTCTCTACCAACAGATTTCACAACGTTCCAGGACACCGTTGCAACAAGTACCCATCATTGGTGACTCGTTACGTGACCTGCAGGCCGCCATTATAGTAGGCGCAAATCCCATCCTGGTGAGAACCGGTAAAGGTAACAAGACACTCTCATCACTCCAGAATAAGTTAAAAGATATTCCAGTCTACCAAAACCTCTCTGAGGCCGTTGATGCGCTTTTGACATGATTGACATGCCATGACCTTTATCCGCTCCATTCTCTTTTTTACCTTTCTTGTTCTCAGTACTATCATGATTGCCGGTTTCGGCAGTATATTTGGCTGGTTCTTCCCGTTGCAAAAACGCTTTTTCATCAGCAACGCCTGGAGCAGAGTCAACCTGGCTGCTCTCTCGCTACTCTGTGGCCTCAACTATCGTATTGATGGTCTTGATAACATTCCTGATGACAAGAGTGTCATCATCCTCTCAAAACACCAGTCCGCCTGGGAAACCATCGCCTTTCTCAGCGTCATTCCGCTCAACAAGGCCTGGGTTCTGAAACAGGAGTTGCTCAGAGTGCCTATATTTGGATGGGCATTACTTCTTTTCCAACCGATAGCACTCGATCGAAAAGCGGGTCGAAAGGCCGTGGTACAACTCATCCGTGACGGCACTGAGAGACTCGAATCCGGGCTTTCGGTAATCATCTTCCCCGAAGGCACTCGTGTCGCACCTGGTATTCACAAACGCTATGGAATTGGTGGTGCACTGCTGGCAGAGAAATCCGGTTTTCCTGTATTGCCTGTCTCGCACAACGCCGGGGTGTTCTGGAAACGCAGGGGTATCAACAAGCATCCGGGTACTATCGATGTAAGAGTAGGCCCTCTTATCGAGACCAAAGGACTCGAAGCCAATGAGATCAATGCCAAGGTGGAAGCCTGGATCGAGGGGACGTTGGAGAACTTACCGCAGGAGAGACAGGTGACAGGTGACAGGTGACAGGTGACAGGTGACAGGTGACAGGTGACAGCAGGATTATTGCGGGAGTATTTTTCGGGTCAAGAAGAAATTACCATATTTTTTCTCCGCCCTTGCAGGATGGCCACCTCCCCATCGGGGAGGTAGAGCGAAGCAGGAAGCCAGAGCCGAGGGAAGGGTTTCAAATGATCCTGTCACCTTTCTTCATCAAACATCCAGATTTTCCACCGATAACGCATGTTTCTCTATAAAATCTCTTCTGGGTTCAACCTGATCACCCATCAGGGTTGTGAAGATCTGATCCGCAGCAACAGCATCCTCAATACTGACCTGTAAAAGGCGCCGTGCGCTCGCATCCATAGTTGTCTCCCACAACTGCTCTGGGTTCATCTCACCAAGGCCTTTATAGCGCTGCACATGGTGTCCTCGCTTGGCCTCATCCAACAACCAGTCGAGTACCTGGCGAAAACTGTTGACTGGCTGGCTCTTCTCTCCTCGTTTGACGTAAGCGTCGTCGCTCAACAGATCGTTTAATTTCTGCCCTAACTCTACGATCTTGCGATATTCCACCGTGGAGAAAAAACTGAATGGAATAAAACGATCAGTGCCGATTCCATGAACCTTACGGTTCACCGTGATTCCTGCTTCGCCGCTTTCACTATCACCATGCAGTTTCAGGCTACAGGATTCAGCAACACCTAGATCCAGGTTTAATCTGGGCTCCAGCGCTACTACCCAAGCCTGCATATTCGCCTCATTTTCACGCATTTCTACCGTGACCTGGGGCATATAGATTAACTTTTCAAGCAGCATCCCATCGTAGCGCCTCGACAAGCGATCAATTCCAGCTATTACTATCTGAAATGAACGGGCCAAATCTTCAAGACCTTCTCCTGCCAGTGGAGGAGCCCCTGCAGTAACATAGAGAGCAGCATTGTCGAGTGCAGATTGCAGAAAATAGTTGTTTAAATCCTGATCATCTTTCAGGTACTGCTCCTGTTTCCCTTTTTTCACTTTATAGAGCGGAGGTTGCGCAATATAGATGTAACCCTCTTCAATCAGCTCTGGCATTTGGCGGTAGAAAAATGTCAGTAGTAAAGTCCTAATGTGGGCACCGTCAACATCAGCATCCGTCATTATGATGATTCGATGGTATCGAAGTTTTTCAATATTAAACTCTTCCCGACCAATACCACAGCCCAGTGCGGTTATCAGTGTGCCGACTTCTACTGATGAGAGCATCTTATCGAAGCGGGCCTTTTCGACGTTCAGAATCTTCCCTTTTAGAGGAAGAATCGCCTGGCATTTTCTATCCCTGCCCTGCTTGGCAGATCCTCCCGCTGAATCACCCTCCACCAGATAGAGTTCTGACAGCGCCGGATCCTTTTCCTGACAATCAGCCAACTTACCCGGTAGTCCAGCGATATCCAGCACTCCTTTGCGCCGGGTCATCTCCCTGGCTTTTCTTGCTGCTTCTCTTGCTCTGGCAGCATCAATCATCTTGCCAGCGATCGTTTTTGCCTCGGCGGGATTTTCCAATAAAAAGTCATTGAGGTGTTCAGATAGCAGGTTTTCAACGATACCCTTCACTTCGGAAGATACCAATTTATCCTTGGTCTGGGAGGAGAATTTAGGATCAGGTACTTTTACTGAAAGCACTGCCACCAAACCCTCCCTGGCATCATCACCGGCGGTATTCACCTTCTGTTTCTTGGAGATGCCTGAGTTCTCTATATACTGATTTAGTGTTCTCGTTAGTGCCCCTCTGAAACCTGCAAGGTGTGTACCCCCATCACCCTGTGGAATATTATTCGTATAGCAGAAGATATTCTCCTGGTACGACTCATTCCACTGCATCGCTATCTCTACGACAACATCATTCTTTTCGGCAGAGAAGCTAAATACCTGCTGATGCAGCGGTGTTTTGTTACGATTCAAGTGCTCAACAAACGCGAGTATCCCGCCCTTGTATTCAAATACATCCTCTTTGTCTGTCGCCTCTTCCTTGATAACAATACGTACACCGGAATTAAGGAAAGAGAGTTCTCTCAGGCGTTTTGCAAGAATATCGTAGTGAAACTCAATATTAGTGAATGTTTCTGCGCTGGGCATAAAGGTTACAGAGGTTCCTGTTTTTTCCGTCTCTCCTACCGCCTTCATATCCCCTTGCGGCACACCATGTGCGTAGTCCTGTTCCCATATTTTTCCTTGGCGATATATTCTCAATTTAAGCTGCGCTGATAGTGCGTTGACAACGGAAACACCGACACCATGTAGTCCACCAGAAACCTTGTATGAGTCATCGTCGAATTTTCCACCAGCGTGCAGTACAGTCATGATGACTTCAGCAGCTGATCTCTTCTCCTCAGGGTGCATGTCTACAGGAATACCGCGCCCATTATCCTGAACAGTCACTGATTGGTCCGAATGGATCATGACCTTGATCTCATCACAATATCCCGCCAAGGCCTCATCAATTGAGTTATCAACCACCTCAAAAACCAAATGATGCAGACCAGTGCCATCATCAGTATCACCGATATACATTCCTGGACGCTTCCGCACGGCATCCAGGCCTTTCAGAACTTTAATACTCGATGAGTCGTAAGACATTTTCCACCTATTAATCAGATTCTTTGGTTCCGGTTCGCGGACCCTGTATATGACTAAAACATTATACAACGGGAATGGTTATCAAAACGACAAAATCGTTAACCATGCACAATGAATCGTGCACACAGAGGTGATCATGTAACTCTTAACTATATGGAAAGAGATTTTTCCGCGAACAACACCAAAAGCTTAAATGCATTTGTTTTGTTTGAAAACTGATTGTTATTCATCTGCATCGACCGTTTCAATTATTACAGAATAGGGCTATTGGACGGAGGCAATGACTTAATGCCTAAGAAAAAATCGCGGCATTTGTATTATTTGCGGATTTACAAACACTGTCTGATTATGACTGATTTTCAGGGGGGGATCAGGTAACTATTTCACTGCGCCATGTTCCACGTGAAACATCTTCACTTCATCACTATATTTTTCGTTCACCGCGGCGCGATCAATTACTGTAAGAAAAGTTTGAAAGCCACAATGGTCTATAAGTGAGAGTAGAGCAGTGGATGTTTTTCTATCCAGCTCAGCAGAGAAATCATCCATAAGAAGAATGGGAGTGGTATCTGTTCGTTCTTTTTGAGCAATGAGCTGAGATAGGACCATCAGCGTGGCAACAATCTTTTGTTGGCCACGTGAAAGGATCTCCTTTGCAGGATGGGAATTTACAGTGATACGTATATCAGCCCTGTGAGGTCCAGTGGTTGTGAAACCAACTGACTGGTCAGTTTTCACTTGTGCCTGAAGTGAATCATGAAGCGAAAGAGATTTATTCCAGCCTCTGTAAAAGCTGAAACTGATGTTTGGAACACCAGGAAAATTAGATACAAGAGATTCAAAAACAGCTTTCCAGTTAAAAAAGTAATCTGTACGCAATTGGTTGATCTGCTCACCATAATCGATCAATTGTGAATCCCAAACTTTCCAGCCTTTATCGCCGGAGTGCAATGAGGCATTTCTTTGCTGAAGTGTTGTTGTATAGAGCCGCATTATTGAGACATAGGCGTGTTCCACGTGGAACACGCCCCAGTTCAAGAATTTCCTTCGATTAGCAGGACCCTCTTCAATCAGACGATGAATTATTGGTGTGACTATACCGATGGGAAGTAGTTTTGCGACTTCTGAAACACGAGATGCTGGTGACCCGTTTAGTTGTATTCTCTTAGTGGTATTTTCCAGGCCATATCCGATTCGCAGTATCGATTGGTTTTCATGTTGGATTTCTGAGTAGACAAAGAGTTTACTTTTTCCTTCCTGGATAAGATTTTTCCCCTTAGTGTTCTTGAAGCTTTTTGCCCTGGCAAGTAGAAATATTGCTTCGAGTATGCTGGTTTTACCTGCCCCATTATCACCAATGAATAAATTGATTCCACGGTGAGGAGTTAAGTTGACTGAGTCAAGAATGCGGAGATTTTGGATTTGTAATTTCGTTATATTCAAGTTCGGTTGAAAAAAACCGGTATTATTTATCTATGCCGGTTTTCTCTCTTCTCTAATATCGGTTTAGATTCTCATGGGCATAACAACATATCTGTTTCTATTATTGTCCTTCCCATAAATTAAGGCACTGCTGTTTGAATCCTTGAGTTCGACGATTATTTCGTCCTCCTTAATTGCAGAAAGTACATCTATGAAATAACCGACATTGAATCCGATCTTGATTTCATCGCCACTATAATCGACTTCCAGTTCTTCCTCAGCCTCCTCCTGCTCAGGGTTATGTGCTTGAAGCTGAAGCGTGTTATTGCTGGCCGAGAAACGTATTCCACGATACTTTTCATTCGAGAGAATGGATGCTCTTGTCAAAGACTGCTTTAGAAGTCCCTTATCCGCGCGAAGTTCTTTGTTTGTGCCACTTGGCATAACACGCTGATAATCAGGAAAACGTCCGTCAATGAGTTTAGAGGTAAATACAGCTCCATCCAAAAGAACTCGAACATAGTTGACACTTAGCTCAAGCTTAATTTCATCTTCACTATCTTTGAGCAATCTACCCAATTCCACGACAGCTTTACGAGGCAGTATGACCTGAACATCTAAATCAGGATCAACAGAGTTGATACATTCGCTCAGTGCAAGACGATGGCCATCGGTGGCAACAGTTCTAACATCACCATCTCTTATTTCCAGTAGCATCCCGTTCAAGTAATAACGAACATCCTGTTGTGCCATTGCGAATTGAGTCTTCTCAATGAGTTGTTTTAGGTCAGCCTCTTTAAGCGTAAACACGGAACTGCTTGCTGATGGATCAATTACTGGATAGTCCTGAGCAGGCAGGATACCAAGGGTGAAACGGCTCCGCCCTGAACGGATTTTCGCCTTATCTCCCTCTACCTCAAGAGTAATGTCAGCTCCCTCGGGTAAAGCTTTACATATATCCAGCATTTTTCTTGCAGGAACTGTGAAGTCACCTTCGCCATTACACTCAGCAACTGCCTGGGTCTTGAGTTCAACCTCCAGGTCTGTCGCAGTTATCTGGATTTCGTGGGATTTAGCGTTGATAAGGATATTAGACAGAATAGGTAGCGTTTGTTTTCTTTCAACAACTCCCCCAATCCGTTGTAGTGGATCTAATAAAGCTTCTCGATTGGTAACTATTTTCATATTCTCTACCCAAGGTAGTTATAATTAGATTATTGTATATATCTACTTATTATTATTATAAGGGACTCTTACTTATGAGGATAAGTCATTTAACATACTGATAATACAAGCTTTTATAGAGATTTCTTCTGTTGATTACCGTTATGTAAGATCGTAGTTTCCTGTTTATCTCTTGTGGATAAATAGCGATTGTTGGTTTTAGCATTTTTCTCAACATCTTATCCACATTAACTGCTTAGTGTCCTCAACAGGTTTAAATAGTCCTCAGATATACGTACATCACTATCCCGCAGTTCCTTGATCTTTTTGTTGGCATGAATAACGGTAGTGTGATCTCTACCACCAAAAGCGGCGCCGATCTCAGGCAGGCTATGATTTGTTAATTCTTTGGCCAGAGTCATCGCGATCTGTCTGGGTCTGGCGATGGAACGACTCCGCTTTGCTGAGAGTAGATCTGAAGTGCGCATCTGAAAATACTCTGCAACTGTTTTTTGGATGTTGTCGATCGTGACCTGTTTGTCCTGTGCAGCGATCATGTCGCGCAAAGCATTTTTGGCAAATTCGAGATTGATACTTGTCCCGGTGAAGGTTGAGTTGGCGATGACACGCCGCAAAGCACCTTCAAGTTCGCGAATATTGGAACGGATACGTTTGCCCATGAAAAAAGCAACTTCGCTGGGAAGTTCGGCTTTTAGTTGCAAAGCCTTGCTCTGCAGAATAGCGACACGAGTTTCCAGGTCGGGGGGTTCGATAGCGACAGTCAGACCCCAGCCAAATCTCGATTTGAGTCGTTCCTCCAGGCCGCCAACCTCTTTGGGAAATCGGTCGCTGGATAAGATAATCTGTTGTTGAGATTCGAAAAGTGCATTGAAAGTGTGGAAGAACTCTTCCTGGGACCGCTCTTTACCGGCGAAAAACTGGATATCATCAATCAACAGTGCATTGACAGAACGGAACTTGCGTTTGAACTGGTCAATTGTGTTGTGCTGCAGTGCCTTAACCATTTCTGAAACGAACCGCTCAGAGTGGAGGTATATGACCCTGGCGTTAGGATTATGGTGCAGAATCGTGTTACCCACTGCATGCATCAGGTGGGTTTTACCAAGTCCAACCCCGCCGTATATGAATAGAGGATTGTAGGCCTTGCCGGGATTCTCTCCAATCTGCATCGAAGCGGCGCGAGCGATCTGGTTGGATTTTCCTTCAACGAAGGTTTCGAAGGTGAAATTAGGATTGAGATGGCTCTCAATGTTCGGACTTCCCTTCGATGGAACAATGGTTTGAACACCAGTCCTGTTGGTCTGATGGTTTTTTCTCTGTTTGACGGCAGCAGGTTTTTTCTTTGATCCGATGTCGATGGAGATGACAGGTGTTTGATCCAGAGAGAGGGTGCCAAGATAGGTTTCTATGGACTCGAGATAGTGGTTGCGCACCCAGTCAAGTACAAAGCGGTTGGGCGCCAATAGACGGAGGCGGTTGTTGTCCTCAATTACCTGGAGTGGACGAATCCAGGTATTGAACTGCTGAGGTGAAAGCTCCAGCTCGAGGTGCTTACTACAACGTTGCCAAAGATCCAACTTGCACGTCTCCTAAAATTATAGCCACCGCAACCATCTGCGGATGATCCGATAGAATTGTGTTGTTTGAAAAGGAGATGGAATGTCTAACTGTTCTGGCCACTAAGTCTACCCTGCGATTGGAGACTTATCCACAGTTTCAAGGCAATGAGGTGCCTGTTTTTTGTTTCGGGTATATGTTGACAAAATAAGGCCGTACGGTATACGATGCGTCTCTTTTTTTCGTCCGTATTTTACGGGAACGCCCAGGCAAAATCGGTATAGAGTCATGAAAAGAACTTTTCAGCCCAGTAATCTCAAACGCGTCCGTACTCACGGTTTCCGCGCTCGTATGGCTACGCGCAATGGTCGTAAGGTGATTAAATCACGTCGTGCCAAGGGCCGCGCCAGTTTGACATCGTAATTTCCGTCCTTGCCGGCAGTTCAGGGGAGTTTTTCCCGCAGTTCAAGATTATTGAAACCCGACGAATATCGTCGGGTTTTTAGTCGGGCAGAACGCTCAACAGACAATCTTTTTCTGGTGCTTGCCAGAGAAAATGGTCTGAAATATGCAAGACTGGGTTTGGCAATATCCAAGAAAAATACGCGCCGCGCGGTGGATCGTAACCGATTGAAACGCCTGGTACGTGAAAGCTTCAGGTTAAATCAGGAATTGTTGGCAGGTCTGGATATCGTAGTGTTGAATCGGCGTGGTAAGTTGCTCGTGGACAATGGCCGATACTCGGCTTCATTATTTCAGCATTGGAAGAGGCTGGCAGAAAAATGCGCCATATCTTGATCTTCCTAGTTCGGGCTTACCAGCTTATTATCAGCCCTTTCCTGGGAAATCACTGCCGTTTCTATCCAACCTGCTCAGCCTACGCGGTTGAAGCCCTCGAAAAACATGGCTTTTTTCGCGGCCTGATACTTTCTATGCGTCGTGTCTCTCACTGCCACCCTTGGCACGAAGGTGGAATCGATCCGGTTCCAGAACCCACTGAAAAGAAGTCCCATGGATAATATTAGACTGATTCTCCTGTTTGCCTTTGCCTTCATCTGTCTGCTGCTTTATCAGGCATGGATGACCGATTATGGATCACCACAAGTCATAGCCCCGCAACAGACGGCGGAAGTCGTGCCTGCCGCAACTGAATCTGCCGGCGTGCCAACCGCTTCGGTTGCAGCAGCGGCCACAGCTGGCGGAAATCAGGCTGTCCCCGCGACAGTTGGCGTAACAGCTGCGGGCGGAAAGATAGTCAGCGTCGAAACTGATCTGTTGAAAGTAGAGATCTCCACGCTGGGAGGAACCCTGCAGAGCGTACATCTGATCGCTTATCAGGTATCACCGGAAACACCGGAGCAAAAGTTCCAACTCTTATCTCCGACGATGCCTAATCTGTTCATTGCCCAGTCCGGCATGATCGGAAGTGAGGAAGGCAAGGCCCCGACACACGAGGCCGAATATCAGATCGAACAGAGTGAGTTCCGTTTGGCAGAGGGGCAGGACACAATCGATGTGGCCATGACTTGGGCAGGCAGTGATGGCCTCAAGGTTACCAAACACTTCATCTTCAGCCGGGGCAGCTATCTGATAGACGTTACCCACGAGGTTGATAACCAGTCAGCGGAGCCTTGGGCGGCAAGAGATTATGCGCAACTGCAGCGTACGGAACCGACCAATCAGTCACGACTGACCACCTACACCTATACAGGTGGCGTCTACTATAATCCTGAAGCGAAATACGAAAAAGTCGATTTCGATGAGATGGCTGAGAAAGGGCTTAATGTCGATTCCACCGATGGTTGGCTGGCCATGATCCAGCACTATTTCCTGGGGGCCTGGATCCCGCCAAAAACGCAGATGGAGCACTACTACACTAACAGCCTGCCGGGTCCGAAATATCTTATTGGCAGTTACTCTCCATCCGTGACGGTTGCTCCTGGCGACAGCCACAGTTTCAGTAAACAGCTCTTCGTTGGTCCGAAGCTGCAGGACCAACTGGTGAAGGTTGCCCCTGGATTGGAGCTGACAGTCGATTATGGCTGGCTGACAGTGATTGCACAACCGATCTTCTGGTTGCTGAAAAAGATCCATAGTTGGGTAGGCAATTGGGGCTGGTCAATTATCCTTCTGACCATCATGATCAAAGCGCTTTTCTATAAACTGTCGGAAACCAGCTATAAGTCGATGGCCAATATGCGCAAGCTGACGCCGAGGCTTCAGGCCATGAAGGATCGTTTCGGCGATGACAAACAGCGTCTGAACCAGGCGATGATGGAGATGTATAAGAAGGAGAAGGTTAACCCCCTGGGTGGTTGCCTGCCGATTCTGGTGCAAATCCCTGTTTTCATCGCCCTCTATTGGGTGTTGTTGGAAAGCGTTGAAATGCGCCAGGCACCCTTTATTCTATGGATCGACAACCTATCGGCGAAAGATCCCTACTTCGTGCTGCCGCTGATCATGGGCGTCTCCATGTTTGTACAGCAGAAGCTCAATCCGGCACCACCGGATCCGATGCAGGCCAAGATCATGATGAGTCTGCCTTTCGTCTTTACCATTTTCTTCGCCTTCTTCCCGTCGGGCCTGGTGCTCTACTGGGTTGTGAACAATCTGATCTCTATTGCTCAGCAGTACTACATCACCCGCAAAATAGAGCAGGCGGGATAGTTAGCAACAAAAGTGCAGCCGCGAGATACAATCGCTGCTGTTGCCACCCCGCCCGGCCGTGGCGGGGTCGGCATCATTCGGGTTTCGGGTCCGCGTTGTGTCGATGTGGCCACAGCAGTGACAGGTAATCTGCCAAACCCCAGGCATGCACAATTCAGCCGTTTTTCCGATGCTGATGGATCGACCATTGACGAAGGCATCTGTCTCTATTTCCCTGCCCCCAACTCCTTCACCGGAGAGGATGTTCTCGAACTTCAGGGGCATGGTGGACCACTGATTCTCGACCTGCTGCTGCAACGGGTGCTGAGGATCGGCGTTCGTGCCGCCCGTCCAGGGGAATTTAGTGAACGCGCCTTCCTCAACGGAAAACTCGACCTCGCCCAGGCTGAGGCGATTGCCGATCTGATAGATGCAGAGACCACATCTGCGGCCCGTCTTGCCAGCCGTACCCTGCAGGGTGTTTTTTCCGAGCGAATCCACAAGCTGGTTGAAGGACTTATCAACCTGAGGCTCTATGTTGAATCTGCCATCGACTTTCCTGAAGAGGAGATCGACTTCCTTTCTGATGGAAAAGTGAGTACTAACTTACAGGCAATCATTGATGAACTCGCAGTTGTACAGAAAAGTGCCCATACAGGACGCCTGATGCGCGATGGCATGACACTGGTCATTGCCGGTCGTCCCAACGCGGGAAAGTCGAGTCTGCTCAATGCGCTGGCGGAAAGGGATTCCGCGATTGTGACAGAGATCCCCGGGACTACGAGAGACCTGTTGCGGGAGCAGATTCAGATCGATGGCATGCCGATCCACATCATCGATACAGCAGGCATGCGTGAGAGTAGCGATCCGGTTGAACAGGAAGGGATACGGCGGGCGAGAAATGAGATCGACCTGGCAGATCGCATCCTTTGGGTCTTCGATGACGGGGATGACCCCAACCACCTTGCGCTGGATCGGGACAGCCTGCCTGAGCAGGTTCCTCTGACTCTGATCAGAAACAAGATCGACCTGAGCGGCACCTCCCCTGCCCTGAGGGTCGATGAGGGATTGACTGAGATTTCCATCGCCGCCAAATCCTCGCTGGGGATTGAGCTGCTGAAGGATCATCTGAAAGAGGTCATGGGCTACACTGGCAGTGTGGAAGGTGAATTTATCGCCCGTCGTCGTCACCTGAATGCGCTGGCAAGCGCCATGAATCTTCTTCATCAGGGAATGCGGATGCTGGAAGAAACGGCCGCTGGTGAGCTGCTGGCGGAAGATCTTCGTCTCGCCCAGCAATCTCTCAACGAGATAACCGGAGAATTTACTGCTGACGACCTGCTGGGTCGTATTTTTTCCACCTTCTGTATCGGCAAGTAAAAGGTTTTTTCAGCAGAATTACTGAGAGAAGCGGTATGAGCAGCAAGGCGCATTGGGAAAAGGTCTATAGAGAAAAGTCACCATTTGAAGTCAGCTGGTATCAAAAAGCCTCGAGCATCTCCTTTGAGCTGATGGAAAAGAGTGGACTTGAGGGTCAGCCGGCTATCATCGATGTGGGTGGCGGCGCTTCAGTTCTGGTGGACAGGCTGCTGCAGGAAGGTCTGAATAATCTTACGGTATTGGATATCTCGTCCACGGGCATGGAGTATGCCAAAGTGCGCCTTGGTGACAGGGCAACTTTGGTAAACTGGATAGAGTCGGATATCACCGAATTTGAGTCACCGAAACAGTACGATATTTGGCATGATCGGGCGGTATTCCACTTTCTCACCGATGCAGAAATCCGCGAGAAATATCTGGGCGCCATGCGACATTCTTTGAAAGTGGATGGTATTGTGATCATCGCTGCGTTTGCTATTGGCGGACCGACAAAGTGCAGTGGTCTGGATATCGTGCAGTACGATGCCGAAAAGCTGAAGAGGGTTATGGGCAGTGAATTTGTGCTGCTGGAACAGCGTACTGAAAGACATATTACCCCGGCAGAGAAAATTCAGGATTTTGGCTACTACTGTTTTCGCAGGCAGGTATAGATACCGTTTGAGCCACTGCGCTGGCTTGATTTTGATGATGGCGCAGTGCAGTCGATTATTGATCTTGACCATCCCGGTCAACTGATCTCCCCTGTTTACCAAGCAATGCTGGCACCGATGCTTTTTGTGCCTATACCGAAGAGGATACTGTTGCTTGGTGTTGGCGGTGGGGCTCTGGCCCGCTATTTCAACCACAGATTTCCCGCTGCTCAAGGTGAGGCGGTTGAGGTATTGTCATCGGTGGCAGGGATAGCAAGGCGATATTTCGATTTTCCCACCGAGGAAAACGGTTGGAGATTGATCGTTGAAGATGCAAGGCAATATGTGTCAATGTCCACTGAAAAGTACGATTTGATTCTAGTCGATATTGCACATCAGCAGCAGACGCCCGATTGGATAACAGCACCGGAGTTTTTGCAGGATTGCCGCAAAGCTTTGACGGATTGCGGTGTTCTGGTGCTGAACCTGCTGGCGCAGGACGCTGAAAGTTTCAGCCAGGCCGTATGGAACGTACGGCGCTGTTATGACAAACGTGTGGTTTGCCTTTCAGTTCCGGAGTACAAAAATATAGAATTGTTTGCCTTCCCTGGATCAGTTCCACAGCAACTGCCCGGAGAGCTTGAATCCCTTGCATCAGATATGACGAAGCGTTGGGGAATAGCATTTTTGCCGCTGGCGGAGAGGATGCGTCAGGAAAATCCTGTCGGCAGTGGTCTATTTTAAGATTAATTTAGGTGAATTGGAGATAACAATGGATACGATAGAAGTCAGCTTTCCAGGAGGAAAGCGAATCGATGCCAAGGTTGGGAATTTTGTCATCCACACAGATCAATCAGAAAAATATGGGGGTGGTGCGTCTGCGCCGGAACCCTTTGATCTGTTTCTTGCCTCCATCGCCACATGTGCTGGTATCTTCGCCTGGAATTTTTGTGAAATACGGGAACTATCAACAGAAGGCATGGCGCTGCACATGGATTGTGAACGGGATGAGAAGAAGAAACTTTTCTCCCATATTATTTTGCGACTCACACTGCCTGCGGATTTTCCGGAAAAATATCAAAAGGGTATTCTGCGAGCGATGGAACTCTGTGCAGTGAAAAGACACATGATGGATTCACCGGCGTTTTCCATTGAACTGAAATAATTGATTTATCGAAGTTAAATGTTTTACACCGACACCTATGATGTGATTGTAGTGGGGGGCGGCCATGCCGGCACCGAGGCTGCACTGGCCGCTGCGCGTATGGGTGCACGAACCTTGCTGCTGACCCACAACATCGAGACCCTTGGACAGATGAGCTGTAACCCGGCTATCGGTGGCATCGGTAAGGGCCATTTAGTGAAAGAAGTGGACGCACTGGGCGGCATCATGGCCCATGCAGCGGACCTCGGTGGTATCCAGTTCCGCATTCTCAACTCCCGCAAGGGTCCCGCAGTGCGAGCCACCCGTGCGCAGGCGGATCGGGTTCGTTATAAGGCTGCGGTGAGATTTGCCCTGGAGAATCAACCCAATCTCGATCTCTTCCAACAGGCGGTGGATGATCTGTTGGTTGAGGGGGATAGGGTCACCGGTGTCACGACACAGATGGGTTTGAAGTTCAGTGCCCGTGCAGTGGTGTTGACGGTGGGTACCTTCCTTGGAGGCCGCATCCATATCGGATTGTCCAACTATGAAGGGGGACGTGCCGGCGATCCCCCGGCCAATGCCCTCTCCCGCCGCCTTCGGGAGTTGCCGTTCAAGGTGGAACGCCTCAAAACCGGTACCCCGCCGCGCATCGACGGGCGCAGCATAGATTATTCAGTGTTGCAGGAGCAGCCGGGGGATGAGCCGACACCGGTTTTCTCCTTTCTGGGTCAGCGGGAGGAACACCCGCGACAGATCAGTTGTTACATCACCCATACCAACGAACAGACCCATGACATCATCCGTGGCGGCATGTCCCGCTCGCCAATGTACACCGGTGTGATCGAGGGGGTTGGACCGAGATACTGTCCCTCCATCGAAGACAAGATTGTCCGCTTTGCCGATAAGAACTCCCATCAGATCTTCATCGAACCAGAGGGCCTGGATACCAACGAGGTCTATCCTAATGGCATCTCCACCAGCCTGCCCTTTGATGTGCAGTATGAACTGATGCGCTCTATGAAAGGATTTGCCCAGGCCCACATCATCCGTCCGGGTTATGCTATCGAGTATGATTTTTTCGATCCCCGTGGCCTCAAGTCTTCGTTGCAGACTCAGCCTATGGCCGGGCTCTTTTTTGCTGGACAGATCAATGGCACCACAGGCTATGAAGAGGCGGCGGCCCAGGGTCTGTTAGCAGGTTTGAATGCGGTGCGATTAAGCAGGGAAAAGGAGGCCTGGTCTCCCCGGCGGGATGAAGCCTATCTCGGCGTGATGGTTGATGACCTGGTTACCCAAGGTACAGCTGAACCCTACCGTATGTTCACCAGTCGGGCGGAGTACCGGTTGTTGCTGCGGGAAGACAATGCCGACCTGCGGTTAACCGAAACAGGGCGCGAACTTGGTCTGGTGTCTGAAAAACGCTGGGCCGCTTTTGATCACAAGCGCGAGACGATAGCACGGGAGCAGCAACGGCTGCGGGATACCTGGGTACGGCCGAGGGATCTTTCGGAGGATGAGGTAACTCGGGTGGTGGGTGCGCCATTGGCACGGGAGGTGCGGGCCCTGGAATTGCTGGTGCGACCAGAAGTAAGCTATGCCGGATTGATGAGTCTGCCTGGTATCGGTCCGGGTGAGTCGGATTGGCAGGTGGCCGGGCAGATCGAGGTTCAGGCCAAATATGCCGGTTATATCGATCGGCAGCGGGATGAAATTGAACGGCAACGGGCAAATGAATCCCTGTCTCTGCCCGATGATTTTGATTTTGAGAACGTCCGGGGACTCTCCGCGGAGATAAGGGAGAAGTTCCAGCGCCACCGGCCGGATACCCTGGGTCAGGCGGGACGCATTCCCGGGGTCACCCCTGCGGCTATTTCGATGTTGATGATTCATCTGAAACAGGTCTCGGCAAAGTGACAAATAACTTAGTGGAGTCTCGCTGGGGAGAAAGGCTTGATTTGGGCCTCGAAAGAATGTCACTGTCGATCCCGGCAGATGTACGTGAGCACTTACTCCGCTTTCATGGCCTGCTTATAAAGTGGAACAAGGCTTACAATCTCACCGCTGTGCGCGATCCGTTGGAGATGGTGGATCGACATTTGCTCGACAGCCTTTCTGTGCTTCCCTATCTTCACGGCGAAGAAATTTTAGATATGGGAACGGGTCCGGGTCTTCCCGGCATCCCTTTGGCGTTGCTACGGCCAGATGCCCATTTCGTATTGCTCGACAGTAACAACAAAAAAATCCGTTTTGTTCGTCAGGTCGTACTTGAGTTGGGAATAGTGAATGTTATTCCCGTGCATGCCAGGGTCGAAACCTACCAGCCAAATCACCCTTTCGACACCTTGATCTCCAGGGCCTTTACTGCCCTGCCCAGGATGGTTGAACTGACCCGCCATCTGCGTGCTCCCGGTTGCCGCTTGCTTGCGATGAAAGGGGTGGTGCCGGAAGACGAGATTGCCGGACTTCCGGCAGGGATGAAAAAGGAAGTGATCCGGTTACAAGTGCCGTTCACTGATGCTGAGAGGCATCTGATTATTGTCGAATAATCTCATTTCGGATTTATTCCCTGCATCCTGTCGTGCCTACTCGTCTGTGTGTTCTTCTTCACCGAACTGCTTCCATCGGCGACGAAAAAAAGCGAGTACAAAAATAGCCGATCCGAACAGCAGATAGGTTCGTGGTTCCGGTACTTGGGCGGAGTAGGCGAAGTTATCGATATTCAGAAAACGGCCGGAAAGGGTTTCGAAGGAAATGGAACTGATGGCTTCATCCGAGATAAACCCGGCAAAAGTTCTTTGGTGATGATTTGCGGTTGCTATGTCAAAGATATCCCCAGAGGACAAAACGACCCGAACGTCCGAGGCGAATGATCGGAAGGTCATCAAGTCCACACCGATGGCATAGATGGACTGAGGCAGATAGGCGGTGATGCGGCCATCAGCGTGTTGGTCAGAGAGCACGTCACCGGAACCCCAGTCGTAGAACCTGCGGTAGTAATCAGGATCCACGGTATAGAGAACACCGCTGCCCTGGAAAGTAACATCGGCAAAGTGGGCCTGATCACCGTAGGAGCGCCAGCGCTGCCGTTCATTTTCCTCGAAATCTATGGTGGTGACACTACCCAGCCTGCTGGAAAAGGTGTCCCAGTCGTCAAATGAGATAATGCTGGCCTGTGTGGCGCTTGCTGCTGCCAAGAGCAGCATGATAACCGCCCATTTACCTATTGAAGTCACACCGATTCCTCAAATTCGATCTGTACTAAAAGAGGTAGTCGGTCATTTCAGGGCATAGTTTAATTATTCAGGATCTTGTTTCCTTTTCAGGTGCTGACGAAAAACCATGAAATTCTGATCTTCATCAACCGAGCAGGTATCGCAGCGGCCTCCTGCCCGTTATCATAGCGGGTTCCAGTCTCAACCCGGTCTGAAATTCATGGGACATATCATTACCGTCGCGAATCAGAAAGGCGGCGTGGGAAAAACCACTACTGCCGTCAACTTGGCCGCTTCCCTGGCAACGCTGAAGAAGCGTGTTCTCATGGTGGATCTCGATCCACAGGGCAACGCGAGTATGGGGTGCGGTGTGGACAAGCACCAGCTTGAGCGTTCCAGCTGCGATGTGTTGTTGGGGGACGTACAGTTGCACGAGGCTGTGATGAAAACCCCTGAGGCTGGGTTTGATGTGCTGCCTGCCAATGCGGATCTGACGGCAGCGGAGGTGGGATTGATGAGCGCCACCCTGCGGGAAAAGCGTTTGAGCCTGGCGCTGGCGACGACAAAGGACGAGTATGATTTCATCATCATCGACTGCCCACCGTCCCTGAACATGCTGACACTAAATGCCTTGGTAGCAGCGGATGCAGTATTGATACCGATTCAGACAGAATACTATGCGCTGGAAGGGCTATCCGCGCTGATGGGCACGGTGAAGCAGGTTCAAACCCATCTCAATAGCGGTTTGGAGATCGAAGGTATCCTGCGCACCATGCACGATCCCCGCAATAACCTGGCGGTTGATGTATCCACCCAGCTGATCACCCATTTCAAGGACAAGGTGTTCAACACCATCATTCCACGAAATGTACGGGTTGCCGAAGCGCCGAGTCATGGCAAACCGGTTTTACTGTATGATAGAACTTCCCGCGGTGCGACGGCCTATCTGGCTCTGGCGAGTGAAGTGGTGCGCAGGAATCGCAAGCGGGCATCCTGATTTAATTTAAAACAGCTATGGTACGCAGAGAGATGGCGGCGAAGAAACGGGGCCTCGGTAGAGGATTGGATGCACTGCTCGGCGGTATCAACAACGAGAGTGCAGCAGCGGATGAATCCGCGGGTAAAGAAAGGATGGGGGGCAATCTTGCACACCTGCCTGTTGATCTGATCCAGCGAGGTCGCTACCAACCCAGACGGGAGTTCGATCCGGACAGTCTGCGGGAACTCGCCGACTCCATAGCCGCTCAGGGTGTAATCCAGCCGGTAGTGGTGCGGGAGATCGAAAACAACCGCTATGAATTGATCGCCGGTGAACGGCGCTGGCGGGCGGCGCAACAGGCTGGCCTCGATACCATCCCGGTGGTCATCAAAGAGGTCACCGAACAGGCCGCCATGGCCATGGGGTTGATCGAGAATATCCAGCGGGATGACCTCAATCCGTTGGAAGAGGCCAACGCCCTCAGCCGGTTACTGCTTGAATTTGAATTGACCCACCAGGCTGTGGCCAAGGCGGTGGGTAAATCCCGTACAACGGTCACCAATCTGTTACGTCTGTTGGAGTTGAACGAGGATGTCAAAATCCTGATCGAGAGCGGCCGCCTTGAAATGGGTCATGGCCGCGCCTTGCTTGGCCTTAAAGACCGAGCCCAGAGCAATGCCGCAGCAAAAGTTGTCGCAGACGGGCTCTCGGTACGTGAAACAGAGCGCCTGGTTCGGCGTATTCAGGGGGAGCAGGATGCGCCCGCGACGGTGGTCAGCAAGACCGAAGATGACCCGGATATCCGCAGACTGCTGACCGATCTCTCAGAGCGCCTCGGTGCCAAGGTCAACCTGCAGCAGAATGCAAAAGGCAAAGGCAAGCTGGTCATCGCCTACAACAGCCTCGACGAGCTGGAAGGGATTTTGGATCATATTAAGTGAGGTAATTGGATCCCTATCGATACAAGTTGTCGTAGTACTGCTTGTAGTCCATCTTCGCCCTGGCACCCTTCACCGCGATCTCCGTATATTTGAATGCTTGCATCAGGGCTTTGGCTTTCTCTTCATCTATCTCTTTTATAAAAATGCCGGTTGTGTACCCCATATGGCAAAAGAGATAAATGGTCTTACCGGGATTATGCAGCACCCGGAAGTGGGTGAGCGGACTGGGTGACATGTAGGCGACGACCTCATTTTCACCGCTCTCCACAGTGTAATGAGTGAAGGTGCCGGGAGTTACTACACCGACGATGGTGTCGTTGTTGATGATCGAGAACTTTCTTGCGCCGCCAAAAGCACTGTCTTCACGGAAGACAAAGACCTGAGTTTGTTCGCCTGTTGGCGGTGGTGGTGGTGTAAAAGCAACCTCCTTCACACCAAAGGTGTTGCCGCTGCATCCAACAAGCAGCAGGGAAACAACGGAGAATAGTGGTGCAATCCATTTAAAAGGTTCGATCATTCAAATACCTCGGCCTTGCTGATTTCCCGTTCAAGTTTTAACAATGCTTCCTTGGCAGCCTTTCTCGCGGATAGGGAAAAGTCGTGTTTGAATTGTTCAAATTCAGCGTGTCCCTTGCCTTCGACCGAGGTTTCCCAGACGGTGGATCCGGCTTCGTTCAGCGCTCGGCACTGCAGGGAGATAGAGAAATCCGTTGGGGGCCAAGTCAGGATGCTGTCAGAGGATGAGTCTGTTTTTATTGTAGGGACAAATATATAGGTGATGTTGTTTGATTGAATAAAGCCACGGTTATCGAGGGAGGGAACGGAGTGTACGTCGGAAAAAATATTGGAAAGCGCATGTTTTAACGCCGGCTCCAAGTCACTGTAGGGCGTGTATTTGACCTTATCCCCGCCACCGCCAGGGGTTTCCACTTCTTTTGCCCTATCCTGCTCGGAAATATAATAACCAACACTTTTGGCTATTGATGCCAGGTTATCACTATCCAGCGTATTGAGTGGTGGCGTGAGGTTGATCTGATGTGCGCAGCCAGTAAGGACAAGCAGAAGCAGGATTGACAGGTTTTTAACAGCGAAATTCACAGTTCTCTCCCTAATGTTGTAAGTTGCACTATCGATGTGCCCCTGTACATATACCAGAAAACGACTTTTAACCGAGTAGATTATTGACCTTCATTGATGTGCATCAATCACAGAAAATCTGCTTTTTATGAGTGCTGAGGCGACTCTCCAGTGGCGACATAAATACCCGTCATGTCAGATACAGACGAGGTTTATAGCCATTCTAAATTTATTCGCCCATCATTTGACCCTATATTAAAAAAAACTTATACTTGTCCAACTAAAGTGAACGTGGTTAAAGGGGTGCCGGGAAACTGGGATGCAGCTTGCCGGAAACGACCAGATTCGCCTCATAGTTCTGACTCAGACAGTATCCTCAATTGCCGTGGCTATTATTCTCGGCGCTTTTGGGTGGGTATATGTCTGGTCCGGCCTCTTGGGTGGTCTAATATCCACAGCCACAAATGGTTTTATGGCAGGCAGAATTTTTGTAACCTACCGGGCGCAGGAGCCAGGCAGGATGCTTGCGAAAATGTACGGCTCAGAGTTGCAGAAAATCCTGCTAACAGGAATACTGTTCGGTATGGTGGTTTTCTGGATAAAACCATTGAGCATCGGCGCCATGCTTGGGAGTTACCTGTTTGTTCAGGTCGTGGCTCCCCTGTTTGTGCTAATCTACACTGATCAAATGAAGTCCAGGTTAAAAAGAAGATAATGGCCGGCGATACCCTGACCTCAAGCGAATACATCAGACACCATCTGACAAACCTGACCTTCGGTAAGACGCCGGATGGATCCTGGGCTTTTGCGCACGATGCGGCTGAAGCCAAGGCAATGGGTTTTTGGGCGATCCATGTAGACACCATGTTCTGGTCCATTCTGCTTGGCGTCGCCTTTCTCTACTTCTTTACGCGCGCGGCCAAAGGTGCAACCACCGGTGTTCCTGATGGCCTGGTGAATTTTGCCGAATGGATTGTTGAGTTTATCGATACCAGCGTGCGTGGCTCCTTCAGCGGCAGAAACAGCCTGGTGGCTCCGCTTGCATTGACGATCTTTATCTGGATCTTCCTGCAGAATCTGATGGACCTGGTGCCCGTGGACGTCATTCCTTTTCTATCGGGTCTTCTGGGTATCCACTTTATGAAGGTGGTGCCATCCACCGATCCCAACGCCACCTTCGGTATGGCAATTGGTGTTTTCGCCCTTGTTCTCTTCTATAGCATCAAAATCAAGGGTCTCGGTGGCTTTGTCGGCGAGTTGACTCTACAGCCCTTCTCTTCCAAGAATCCTGTGGTGAATCTACTGTTCATCCCGGTAAACTTTATCCTCGAATTCGTCAGTCTGATCGCCAAGCCGATCTCTCTCGCCCTGCGACTCTTCGGCAACATGTACGCGGGTGAAATGATCTTTATCCTGATCGCCATCATGTACAATGCCGGCTTGGTTCTCGGCCTGTTTGGCGGCGCCCTTCAGTTGGGCTGGGCGATTTTTCATATCCTGATTATTACACTGCAGGCGTTCATCTTCATGACCCTGACGATTGTTTACCTGGATATGGCTCATAACGAGCACTGATTCTTAAATATTATTACTACTTACTAATTCATTATACGGGAGACCAAAATGAGTGAAGCACAAGCACTGCTGTACATAGCCGGCGCGCTGATGATGGGCCTGGGTGCCTTGGGTGCCGCTGTAGGCATCGGCGTTCTGGGTGGCCGCTTTCTGGAAGGTGCTGCGCGTCAGCCTGAGCTGATCCCCATGCTGCGTACCCAGTTCTTTATCGTCATGGGTCTGGTCGACGCAGTGCCCATGATCGCTGTAGGTCTGGCAATGTACGTGCTGTTCGCTGTCGCCGGATGATCCGGCCGATAATCGAACCGACTATCATCTCGTCAAATACGAGGTAATTCCGGGATGAACATCAATCTGACTCTGATCGGTCAGCTACTCTCCTTTATGGTGTTCGTGTGGTTCACGATGAAATTCGTCTGGACCCCGATCATGGGTGCGCTCGACGCGCGCAAAAAAGAGATAGCCGACGGTCTTGCGGCGGCGGAACGCGGCCAGCATGAGCAGGAACTCGCCAAAGAGCGTGCCAAAGGTTCGCTTCATGAAGCAAAAGCCCAGGCGGCGGAGATCGTTGCCCAGGCACAGAAGCGGGCTGCTGAAATCGTAGACGAAGCCAAGGGTAATGCTCGCACTGAAGGTGAGCGAATCCTGACTGCTGCGCAGGCGGAGATCGAACAGGAAACCAATCGTGCACGCGAGCAGCTGCGCGGGAAGGTTGCCGAACTGGCAATCGCCGGTGCGGAGAAGATCCTGAAGAAAGAGATTAACGCCGAGACGCATAGAGATATCGTCAACGGCCTGGCCAACGAGATCTAAGGCACCGATATGGCAGGAGAAGCTACCACTATCGCCCGCCCTTACGCGGAAGCGGTTTTTGCCCGTGCCGAAGAGACAGATAAACTCGACCTCTGGTCTGAAATGCTGGGGTTGCTGTCAGCGGTTGTTCAGGATTCGACCATGGCCGGTGTCATCAAGGACCCGCTGTTTGATCGTAAACAGCTGACCGAATTGATGCTGGAGATCGGTGGCGGACGTCTGAACGAAGAGGGTTCAAACCTGGTCAGGCTGCTGGTGCAGAATGACCGCCTTGCGGTTCTGCCGGAAATCGTCGAGGTGTTTGAACTACTGAAGGCTGAACGCGAACGAGTACTCAAGGTGCATGTCACCTCCGCCTTCGCACTCAGCCCTGTCCAGCAAAAACATATTGCCGATGCCTTGAAGGCCAAACTCGGACGTGATGTCACCATCACCAGCGAAAAGAACACCGATCTGATCGGCGGCATCCACATCCGCGCTGGCGACATGGTTATCGACGGATCCGTCCGGGGACAACTGCAGCAACTGGCGAACGAATTGGGAATCTAAGCGAGAAGCCATCATGCAACTCAATCCATCCGAGATCAGCGAACTGATCAAAAGCAAGATCGAGAAATTCGATCTTAAAACCGAGGCCCGTAACGAGGGCACGATTATCAGTCTTACCGACGGTATCGCCCGCATCCACGGTCTCGAAGACGCCATGTCTTACGAGATGCTGGAGTTCCCGGGGAATACCTTCGGTCTGACCCTCAATCTGGAGCGCGACTCAGTCGGTGCCGTGGTTTTGGGTGACTACAAACATCTGACCGAGGGCGATGCGGTCAAGTGCACCGGACGCGTACTCGAAGTGCCGGTAGGTGAAGGCCTGCTCGGTCGAGTGGTTGATGCCCTGGGCAGCCCGGTCGACGGCAAGGGCGCAGTGGAAACCTCCGAAACCGCGACTATCGAAAAGGTAGCCCCCGGTGTTATCGCCCGTAAATCGGTTGATCAGCCGGTGCAGACAGGTATCAAGGCCATCGACGCCATGGTGCCGATCGGCCGCGGCCAGCGTGAGCTGATCATCGGTGACCGTCAGACCGGTAAGTCGGCCCTGGCGATCGATGCGATCATCAACCAGAAGGGCACGGGCGTTAAGTGCGTCTATGTCGCGGTGGGCCAGAAGAACTCTACCATTGCGCAGGTAGTGCGCAAGCTGGAAGAGCATGACGCGATGGAGCACACTATCATCGTCGCGGCTCCCGCTGCCGAATCTGCCGCCATGCAGTTCCTGGCGCCTTACGCTGGTTGCTCCATGGGCGAGTACTTCCGGGACAAGGGCGAAGACGCGCTGATTGTGTTTGACGATCTGACCAAGCAGGCTTGGGCATACCGCCAGGTCTCTCTGTTGCTGCGTCGTCCGCCGGGCCGTGAAGCCTATCCGGGTGACGTATTCTACCTCCACTCCCGTCTGCTGGAGCGTGCAGCCAGAATCAACGCGGAGCAGGTTGAGAAGAACACCGGTGGCAAGGTTACCGGCAAGACGGGTTCCCTGACGGCGTTGCCTATCATTGAGACACAGGCGGGTGACGTATCGGCTTTCGTCCCGACCAACGTTATCTCCATTACCGATGGTCAGATCTTCCTTGAAGCAGATCTGTTCAACGCCGGTATCCGTCCGGCGATCAATGCCGGTCTCTCCGTGTCGCGCGTGGGTGGTGCAGCGCAGACCAAGATCATCAAGAAATTGGGTGGTGGTGTGCGACTTGCATTGGCGCAGTATCGTGAGTTGGCCGCCTTCTCCCAGTTTGCCTCCGACCTCGATGAGGCGACCCGTGCCCAGCTGCAACTGGGCGAGCGTGTTACCGAGCTGATGAAGCAGGGCCAGTACTCCCCACTGAGTGTGGCTGAGATGGCGACCTCTCTGTTCGCTGCCAATGAAGGTTATCTGAACGATATAGAGACGAGTAAGGTCGTGGATTTTGAGGCGGCACTGCATGGTTACATGAAGAGCAGCCAAAAGGCACTGGTCGACCAGATTAACGAGAAAACAGCCTATAATCCTGAGGTCGAGCAGGCGCTGCACGAGGCGTTGAAGGACTTCAAGGCCAACCATACCTGGTAAACCAAAGAGCATTGGAATATCACACGATAGGGCCAAAATAGGGTTTTTATAGATATGGCAGGCGCAAAAGAGATACGCACCCAGATCGCCAGTATCAAGAACACGCAGAAGATTACATCTGCGATGGAGATGGTGGCGGCCGCAAAGATGCGTAAGGCCCAGAATCGGATGGATGCGACCCGTCCCTACGCGGAGAAGATGCGTATGGTGATCAGTCATCTGTCTCATGCACATCCGGAGTACCGCCACAGTTTCATGATTGACCGTGAGGTCAAGCGGGTCGGTTATATCATCGTTTCGTCCGACCGCGGTCTTTGTGGTGGCTTGAACAGCAATCTGTTCCGCAAGCTGGCGAAAGAGATTCAGTCTCAGACAGAAGCGGGCGTGGAAGTGGATTTCTGTACCATAGGTACCAAGGCGCTGGGTTTTTTCGGCCGTTTCGGTGGCAATGTTGTAGGCCAGGCGACCCACCTCGGTGATGCACCGCATATCGAGGACCTGATCGGTACGGTCAAGGTAATGCTGGATGCTTTTGGCGCGGGTGAAATCGATCGTATCTATGTGGCTTACAATCGGTTCGTCAACACTATGACGCAGGATCCGACAGTGGAGCAGTTGGTGCCGATCAGCGCTGAGGCAGATCAAGATCTGCAGCACCACTGGGACTATATCTACGAGCCGGATTCCAAGGAAGTGCTGGACAATTTGCTTGGCAGGTATGTGGAGTCCCTGGTCTACCAGTCCGTGGTGGAAAATGGCGCCTGTGAACAGTCCGCACGAATGGTTGCGATGAAGTCCGCTTCCGATAATGCGGGGGACCTTATAAACGAGTTGCAGTTGATCTACAACAAGGCTCGTCAGGCGTCGATTACCCAGGAAATTTCTGAAATCGTCAGTGGCGCTGCAGCGGTTTGACGCGCAGACCCTGGAAAAGATTAGTTTTTAACTTTTGAGAGTCGCCTGGAGCGGCAAGAGGAACCGGAATGAGTTCGGGCAAAGTGGTTGAAATCATCGGCGCCGTGGTGGACGTTCAGTTCAGCAGCGGGAACATGCCTAAGGTCTATGATGCACTCGAGATCGAAGAGGCCAACCTCACTCTGGAAGTCCAGCAGCAGCTGGGTGATGGTGTGGCGCGTACCATTGCGATGGGGTCCACCGATGGTCTGAAGCGTGGCGTGACGGTCGAGAACACCGGCTCTCCCATCACCGTACCGGTTGGTCAGGGTACCCTGGGGCGTATCATGGATGTGCTGGGTGAGCCGGTCGACGATGCGGGTGAGGTCAAGGTTGAGACACGCATGCCGATTCACCGCAATCCCCCGCCATTTGAGGATCAGGCAGCCACCACAGAGGTTCTCGAGACAGGTATCAAGGTTATCGATCTGATCATGCCTATCGTCAAGGGTGGTAAGGTCGGGCTGTTTGGTGGTGCCGGCGTAGGCAAGACCGTAACCCTGATGGAGTTGATCCGTAACATCGCGGTAGAGCACTCCGGCTTCTCCGTTTTCGCCGGTGTAGGTGAGCGTACCCGTGAAGGTAACGACTTCTACCATGAGATGGCCGAAGGTGGTGTACTCGACAAGGTTGCCCTGGTTTACGGTCAGATGAATGAACCGCCGGGCAACCGCCTGCGTGTTGCCCTGACCGGCCTGACTATTGCCGAGAACTTCCGTGACGAAGGCCGTGACGTGTTGTTGTTTGTCGACAACATCTACCGCTATACACTGGCAGGTACAGAGGTATCCGCGTTGCTGGGCCGTATGCCTTCGGCAGTGGGTTACCAGCCGACCCTGGCGGAAGAGATGGGTACTCTGCAGGAGCGCATCACTTCCACCAAGACCGGTTCCATTACCTCATTTCAGGCAGTCTATGTCCCCGCGGATGACTTGACCGATCCCTCTCCGGCAACCACCTTTGCGCATCTGGATGCGACCCTGGTGCTCTCCCGTCAGATCGCCGAGCTGGGTATCTACCCTGCGGTGGATCCACTGGATTCCACCTCACGTATCCTCGATCCCAACATTGTGGGTCAGGAGCATTACGATACCGCCCGCGGCGTTCAGGGTACCCTGCAGCGATACAAGGAGCTGAAAGACATTATCGCAATTCTCGGTATGGATGAGCTTTCCGAGGAGGACAAAACGGTGGTACAGCGCGCTCGCAAGATCCAGCGTTTCCTCTCCCAGCCCTTCTTCGTGGCGGAGGTCTTCACCGGCAGTCCGGGCAAGTATGTTGGCCTGAAAGACACTATTGCCGGCTTCAAGGCGATTGTCGAGGGTGAGTATGACCATCTGCCTGAGCAGGCCTTCTACATGGTTGGCTCCATCGAGGAAGCCGCCGAGCGTGGCGGTGACGTCTGATTCCCTATAGGGAGTGCTAAGCTATGGCAATGACAATCCATGTCGATATTGTGAGCGCCGAAGGCGAGATCCATTCCGGTAGTGCGGAGATGGTCTATGCGCCGGCGGTAATGGGTGAGGTGGGAATTGCTCCACGTCATACGCCGATGGTCACCCGGCTGAAGCCGGGTGAAGTGCGAGTCGACACCGGTGACGGTGAGATGCAGCACTTTTTTGTCTCCGGCGGCATTTTGGAAGTGCAGCCCCATGTGATCACCATTCTGGCGGATACTGCCGCCCGCGCCGCTGATCTCGATGAAGTGGCAGCCCAGGCAGCCAAGCGGCGCGCTGAAGAGGCGATGGTGGATAAATCTGCCGAATTTGAATATGCCAAGGCACAATCTGAGTTGGCTGAAGCGGTTGCACAGCTGCGCACCATCGAAAGTCTTCGCCAGAGGGGTCGCGGCTAGACCGCTCTGATTGCACCGTTCAACAGGGTCTCTCTGTCAAGAGAGACCCTTTTTTGGTTTTAAAGCTATGTCCAAAGAAGTGATCAAAACAGGCAAATTTGTCTCCCTGACCTATTCCATTGTCGAGGAGCAAGGCAATGTCCTTGAGCAGAGTGACCTGCCGGTCAACTATATTCACGGCGGTGAGACTGAGCTGATCGGTGGCATGGACGCTGCAGTGACGGGTCGCTCACCTGGAGATAAGGTGTCGTTTACCCTCACCCCGGATCAAGGTTTCGGAGATCATGACCCGGATCTGACTTTTACCGATGACATTGAAAACGTGCCCCCTGAATTCCGCAAGCTGGGCGCTGAAGTTCAGATGCAGAATGAGCAAGGTGAAGCCAAGAGCTTTTTTGTCACCGGGATTGAAAACGGCAAGCTGACGGTCGATGGTAACCATCCACTTGCCGGCAAGACACTCACGGTCAATATCAAGATTGTCGAAGTGCGTGACGCAACCAAAGAGGATGCCATGAGTGTTGGTGTCCCCGGCCAGACCCCAACCCTCAACTGAAACACATATTTCACTATTGCTCCCCGCCAACAGGTGCGCTCCGCGCCCCCTGCCGTTATACTCAGAAAGACGAATAAAAGGGATTGCCTGCACCTCCCGGTGCCAGGCGATGAAGATCAGGAAGATGGACGCTCTTTTTGAGACCTTGGTATTGTTTTATTTGTGTTGAGCTTTGAATTTGCCCCCATTTGTGATGAATTTAAAGTCATGGCGTTTATTGCCGACATCCTTTTTCAGGACATGCTGAAACCAATTCATTTGATCGGTAAATGGTCCCACACAAGAATAATCCTACTACCAGCAAGACAACCATGGAGCAAGCATGAAACTCGGTGTTTTGATCCTCGCAGCCGGCCAGGGTACCCGGATGCGATCCCGCCTTCCGAAGGTACTACATACATTAGCGGGTAAGCCGCTTCTATCCCATGTGGTTGAGACAGCACAGGCGTTTTCCCCCGACAGAATTACCGTCATCTATGGACATGGTGGAGAGCAGGTCAAGTCGGCGCTGGCAGATCAACACCTCGATTGGTGTGAGCAGAAAGAGCAGTTGGGTACGGGCCACGCCGTAATCGAGGCATTGCCCCATCTCAAGTCAGACGATCAGGTATTAATCCTCTATGGGGATGTGCCTCTGATCAGCGGTGAGACCCTTGAGGCGTTGATGGCTAAATTGGCAAAGAGTGATCTCGCCTTACTGACGGTCAAGCTTGAAAATCCCTGTGGCTATGGCCGGATCGTGCGTGATAGCGACCACCACATCACTAGTATCGTTGAGCAGAAGGACGCCTCCGAGGCAGAACTTGTGATCAACGAGATCAACACCGGCATCATGGCGGTTAGCCGCACCAGACTCGAGAGTTGGCTTGCCCGTATTGACAACAATAACGCCCAGCAGGAGTACTACCTGACGGATATCATCGCCCTGGCAGTTGAGGACGGCGTAGAGGTCCAATCGGTACACCCCTCCAGCGAGGAAGAGGTAATGGGCATCAACGACCGTGCGCAGCTGGCCTTTCTGGAACGCTACTATCAGCGGCAACGCGCCGATGAGTTGATGATGGCCGGCGCCTCCCTGGCGGACCCGGCTCGGGTGGATATTCGTGGCGAGCTGGTTGTCGGTCAGGATGTATATATCGACTGCAATGCCATATTTGAGGGTCAGGTCGAATTGGCGGATGGCGTGAAAATCGGCACTAATGTGGTAATCAAAAATGCCCGTATTGGTGAAGGCGTGGTGATCTTGCCCAACTGCGTCATCGAGGATGCAGAGATAGGCGCAGGTTCCCGCATTGGTCCCTTCGCCCGGGTTCGTCCTGAGACGAAACTTGCCGAGCAGGTGAATGTCGGCAACTTTGTCGAGATCAAGAAGTCCACCGTGGGCAGAGGCAGCAAGATCAACCATTTGAGTTACGTGGGCGATAGCCTGGTTGGTCATTCTGTGAACATTGGTGCGGGCACCATCACCTGCAACTACGATGGCGCAAACAAACATCAGACCGTTATCGGGGATAACGCGTTCATTGGCTCCGATAGCCAACTGGTTGCGCCGGTGGTCATTGGCGATGGCGCCACTGTCGGTGCCGGTTCAACCATCACCCGGGATGCGGCACCCAATAGCCTGACCCTGAGCCGAGCGAAGCAGATCACCGTGAACAGCTGGCGTCGTCCGGTCAAACAACCCAAAAAATAGTAGGCAGGAGCGCGAGTTATGTGTGGCATTGTTGGAGGAATCGCACAGCGGGACGTGGTGCCGATTATGATGGAAGGTCTTAGCCGCCTCGAATATCGGGGCTATGATTCAGCGGGTATCGCGGTGCTGGATCAGGCGAATAACATGCAGCGTATCCGCTCTGTCGGAAAAGTGGCAATGCTGCAGGAGATGGTGGATAGCGGCAATGTCAGCGGCAATCTCGGGATTGCTCATACCCGTTGGGCTACCCACGGTATGCCTGCAGAGCGAAATGCCCATCCTCACATGAGTGGGGAGCAAGTGGCGATCGTCCACAACGGTATTATCGAAAATTATGCCCTGCTGCGTAAAGAACTGGAGAGCCAGGGTTACCGCTTCACCTCAGAAACCGACACGGAGGTCATCGCGCACCTGCTGGGCAGTATCTTGAAAGATGAACAGGATCTGCTAAAAGCGGTACAGAAATCGATCACCCGGTTGGTTGGCGCATATGGCCTGGCAGTGGTCAGCACGAATGACAAGGACAAGATGGTTGTCGCCCGCGCCGGCAGTCCGCTGGTAATTGGTATCGGTGTCGGCGAACACTTTATCGCTTCAGATGTCTTTGCTCTACTGCCGGTAACCCAGCGATTCACCTTCCTCGAAGAGGGGGATGTCGCAGAGATTACCCGTGAAAGCGTGCGCATCTTCGATAGCGAAGGGAGCAAGGTGGAACGGCCGGTGCGTACTTCCGAACTCTCCGCCTCCACAGCAGAAAAAGGTCCCTATCGCCACTACATGCTCAAGGAGATCTTCGAGCAGCCGTCGGTGATTGCCGAGACCCTGGAGGGCCGCATCCATAAGGGTCGCTTGCTCGAGGACAGTTTTGGCCACGAAGCGAAGGCGCTGCTCGATAAGACCAAGAGTGTCCACATCATTGCTTGTGGTACCTCATATCATGCCGGAATGGTGGCGCGTTACTGGCTCGAAGAGGTCGGCGTCCCTTGCAGCGTGGAGGTGGCCAGCGAGTTCCGCTACCGCAAGGTGGTTGTGCCGGACGACACCCTCTTCATCACCATCTCGCAGTCGGGTGAGACGGCGGACAGCCTTGCCGCGTTGCGCGCTTCCAGAGAGATGGGTTACATCGGCAGCCTCACTGTCTGCAATGTGCCGGAAAGCTCCCTGGTGCGGGAATCCAATGCCGCGCTGATGACCCGTGCCGGTCCTGAGATCGGTGTCGCCTCCACCAAGGCATTCACCACCCAGCTGGTAGCTCTGCGTCTGCTCACCCTGGCGCTGGCACGCCGTTTCGGCATGAACCCGGAGCAGGAAGAGGTCTACGTCAACGAGTTGCACGCCCTGCCCCGCCAGGTGGAGGTGGTACTGGAACTCAGCGATGCGATAAAGGAGATGGCGAATGCCTTTTCGGAAAAGAACCATGCCCTCTTCCTGGGTCGGGGCACCTTCTATCCTATCGCCATGGAAGGTGCGCTGAAACTCAAGGAGATCTCCTATATCCATGCGGAGGCCTACCCCGCTGGTGAACTGAAACATGGTCCGCTGGCGCTGGTTGATGCGGAAATGCCGGTGGTCTGTGCTCTGCCCAATGACCCGTTGCTGGATAAGGTCATCTCTAATCTGCAGGAGGTTCGGGCGCGGGGCGGTGAACTCTTCCTCTTCAGTGATCACGACGTTCAGATCGATCTGGACCGTTTCCAGAATTTGACCCTGGCAGACATCTACCCTTCTACTGCGCCCATCGTCTACAGCGTCCCGCTGCAACTGCTCTCCTATCATGTGGCGGTATTAAAAGGTACCGATGTGGATCAGCCGCGAAATCTGGCCAAGTCGGTGACGGTGGAATAGGTACACAGGATGTATGCCATCGTGTTAAGTGGAGTATTCAGCCCCCCTGAATAGCCGACCCCCCCGTTCGGCAACAAGGGGGATCGACAGGCTATGCCCAGCCTCCTAGTGGTCTGGAACGATGTGTACGCTGTCTTCACCGCGAATCATCATGCCATCCTCGGTCTCGGCCTCTAGCATTACACTTGCCTCGCCCGGCTCGATCATGAACTGAGCGGTATAGACCTGGCAGATCAGGTCGGTCAACTGATCACCGTTGACATCCTCTCGATGGCAGAGGTACTTGCCACTCTTGCCCACCATCTTTACCCGGGCACTGGCCAGGGCAACACTCTCTGGCAGTACGGTCGTGGCATCAAAATCTGCCGAACTCAGGATTGCCACCGGCACCACACCGGAGGAACTCAGGTTGATACTGTTGATGGCGCTACCCGGCTTGATGTCGATCTCCACCGGGATCGTGTCTTCCATCTCAATCAGCAGCTTGATGGCGGCCTCAGCCACGCCACGGCTAAACACGTTGCAGTAACGGCCATCCCAGGCCAGCATTGCCAGCGTATTCTCACCCTGGTTCAGATAGGAAGTGACATCAACCCAATCGGTCTGATTGGCGCCACCAGTGAGGTCGATATAGGCCAATGTGCCATTGATGTAGAGCTGGAACTCATCATTCACATCGAACTTGGCGGTTGCACCAAGCAATGGTCGATCGATCGTGAACTGATAGCGGAAGTAGGCCTCATCCGGACCGTAGATATACTCGCCGCATTCAGATGGGCAATCCCACATGAAGACCTCCAACTCCGGACCAGGGGGATTTCCATACCAGATCGCAAACGGCGTAGGCGCAGTAGCATTGCGCCAACCAGAATCATCGAAGCCCGCTTCCGTCCACGCCGGTCCCGCAGAACCGAGGGTCCCCGGGCAGATACCCGGATCGGCCACCGCATTAAATGACTTCCAGTCACTACTGCTCTCGATGACGAGCGTACCCGCCAGCGCCGGTGCCACGAACAGACATCCTGCCAGCACCGCTAATATCAGACTCCATTTGAAAGGCGAGGTTGGCGAACTCAAGCGTGTTTGTCTAAACATCACACACCCCCCACATTTGACAGATGAACTATCCTCCTTACGAAAATGCTGCGGAAATCCCTTCCTGCACTATAATTTTAGTTTCGGATTCGAAAGGTTTTATTGACACCAGTCATTGCAGCATCGACTAATGAACTTCAGGTGGGAAATAAGAAAAGATAAGGGACGTACAACGGCTGTTAGAGGCTGTTGAGCATTCTCTTCGTTTGGGTTTGGCATTGGGTGGTGAAGTGGAGGATACTTCACAGTTGCCACTCACCGCTGTGCTGCACGGTCGGCGTAACGACTATTTCAACCTGGAGTCTGCAAGATGTTTCGTAAAGAGCTGAAGGTCCTGGATTGCACTATTCGGGACGGGGGCCTGATCAACAATTACCAGTTCTCGCTGGATTTCGTGAAGGCGGTATGGCGGGCGACCTGCGATGCCGGAGTCGATATCGTGGAGTTGGGCAAGAAACTGACCGAGAGCGACGAGTACACCCGGGACAAATACGGTGCCTGGAACTTCTGCGACGATGACGACCTGCGGCGTGTTATCGATTCCCACGAGTGCGAAAATCCGCCCCTGGTGGCGGTTATGTACGACGTGGGCCGGGTGGATATCCACAAACTGCAACCCCGGGACCAAAGCCCCATCGACATGGTCCGCATCGCCTGTTATGTGCACCAGATAGATGCAGGCCTGGAGTTGGTGAAACGCTGCAAAGACTTGGGGTATCTCACCACCATGAACATCATGGCCGCATCCGCCGCCATCGAAACCGAACTGGTGGAGGGGTTACAGGAGGTCGATCAGACCACTGAGCTGGACTACCTCTACCTGGTGGATAGCTTTGGCGCCTTCTATTCCGAGCAGGTGACCTATTATCTCAAGCTGTACCAGAAATACGCGCCGAGCAAGGAGCTGGGTTTTCATGCCCACAACAACCAGCAGCTGGCCTTTTCCAATACCCAGCAGGCGATCATCGACGGGGTCAATCTGCTGGACGCCACCATCAACGGCATTGGTCGTGGTGCCGGTAACTGTAACCTCGAGTTACTGTTGAACTTCCTCAAGAACCCGAAATTCCACGTGCGTCCCATCTACAAGGTGATTCAGGAGGATTTCGTCCCCCTGCGCGAACAGATCGAATGGGGCTTCAACGACATTTACGGCATCAGCGGCCACCTTAACCAGCACCCCCGTGATGGTATGAAGGTACGCGGCAACCCGGAATTGAAGGACAAGTGCTACGATTTCTACCTTGAGTCCCTGCGCCTGGAGGGTGGGGATTGAGAAAAACCAAGCGGGCGCCCTTCATGGCGCCCGCTGTATTATCGTCAATGACTTCCCCAAAGTGATTCCACCCGCTGATCCCGCCGGCAGGCATAGCGATAGTACTTATAGCGCACAGGGTTCTTGAGGTAGTAGTCCTGGTGGTATTCCTCGGCGGGATAGAAAGTCGCAACAGGCTTCAATTCGACTTTGATCTGCTCTTCAAAAGGCTTGTTCTGTCTGACCTTGGATAGTGACTGATATGCCGCTGTCTTTTGTTTTGATCCCCGGTAAAAAATAACCGGCCGGTACTGTGGGCCGCGATCGCAGAACTGGCCATCGTCGCGGGTGGGGTCGATATGGCGCCAGAAGAAATCGAGGATTTCGTCATAGCTCACCCGCTTGGGGTCATAGATTACCTCAACCGCCTCGATGTGACCTGTGCCGCCCATTGAGACTTCTTCGTAGGAAGGCATATCCAGATGCCCGTCTGTGTAGCCGGAGATTGCATCCACCACTCCGTCCAGTTTTTCGTAGTCGGATTCGACGCACCAAAAACAACCGCCGGCGAGGATCGCTGTCTCATATTGGGTGTTCTGGGCTTGAAGCGGTGGGGATAAAAGTAGCGTGAGCATTGCGATGCTGGATATGTGTCTGTTCATGGTTTCCTAATCTCTGCGCTGAATGAGGTGGGATCGATCCCCCTGGTTAGAACAAAGAATAGTGGGTATGTTCAGAGAAACCATCACGATTTGATAACAATGGTTTAACAAGTCGAAAAACAGAGGGTTTTTGTAAGCATAAACTCCACGGCTAAGTATCCGCTTACTGAATTGCAGCATAGTGCGCCGCCCCCAGCAGGGCCGCCTGGTCGTTGAGGATTACCTTTACCGGTATCGCCTCCATCAGATGGCGCATGCGGCCTTTGTCGAAAAAGGCCTTGAGGAAGATAGGTTGCTTGAGACGTTGCAGAATCCTCGGTGCGATGCCCCCGCCAAGGTAGACGCCCCCTGACGCCAATACCTTTAGGGCGTGATTGCCCGCCTCGCGTCCGTAGAGGTGGATAAAAAGATTCAGTGCCTCGTCACAGATCGGGTCTTTTCTCGACATGGCAGCGTTGGAGATGGCCGGGGCGCCGCCGAGTTTGTTCATCTCCTGTTTCAGCCAGCCGGGAACGGGGGTGCGGCGGTAGGTGCTCAGAAAGCTGTGGATGGCCTCCAGCCCTGGGCCAGAGACCAACCGTTCCCAACTGACATGACCATACTTCTCCGCCAGGGTTTGGTAGAGGGCGAACTCCAGTTCGTTGCTGGGACTGAAATCTGTGTGACCGCCCTCTGATGAGAAGGGCCGATGGACGCTGCCGTCCCAGTAGAGTCCCGCCTCTCCCAGTCCGGTGCCGGCAGAGATGATGGAAGCGTTCCCCGGCAGGTCGGCCCTGCCGGGATTGAGCAGGTGGAAGTCTTTGGGGGAGAGCGCGCTTATGCCCCAGGCGTTGGCCTCCAGGTCATTGATCAGCCAGGTGTCGTCGAAGCCGAAACGGTTGGTGATTGTGCGGGCGGTGATCTTCCAAGGGAGATTGGTGGTCTCGCAGCTCTGGTTGACTACTGGACCGGCGATGCCGAAACAGGCCCGTTGAATGCGCCAGGAGAAATGCTCGCTGAAATCGTCGAGGATCGCCTCCAGTGAGTCGAAGTTCCGGCTGGGATAGGTGGATTCCAGCAGCGCCTCTCCCGGCCTGTTCTGTTCAATTCTGTATAACGCCAGACGCGTGTTGGTGCCGCCGATGTCGCCTGCCAAAACTTCCATTCCGATGTGCCTTGTCTCTAAGGAGGTAAGACCATTCTAGCCTAGTCTCTATTCGGAAACCCATAACTCACCACGAAGGACACAAAGTGCTCGAAGAAGGATTATTGCCAATCAATTTGTTGACTTCGTGCCTTCGTGTTCTTCGTGGTGAAATGGGGTTTCTTGGCGGATGCTCCGAAGCCAATAATTGATTAAGATAGGCGCATGGATGTCTCCCCTATTCTCGATCCGCTGAATGAAGCCCAGCGTGACGCGGTCAGCGCCTCGGTAGGCAATACCCTGGTGCTCGCGGGCGCCGGTAGCGGCAAGACCCGTGTCCTGGTGCACCGTATCGCCTGGCTGTTGACAGTTGAGGAGGCTACGCCCTGGTCGGTGCTGGCGGTGACATTTACCAACAAGGCGGCCAAGGAGATGCGCGGGCGCATCGAGGAGCTGTTGGGTCAGCCCATCGGCGGCATGTGGGTCGGCACCTTTCATGGACTGGCGCATCGCCTGCTGCGAGCCCACTGGAAGGAGGCGGGACTGCCTCAGAGTTTCCAGATCCTCGACTCCGACGACCAGTTCCGCATGATCAAGCGGATCCTTAAAAGCCTCGACCTGGATGATGCCAAATGGCCACCCCGGCAGGTTCAGTGGTATATCAACGGCAAGAAGGACGAAGGTCTGCGTGCCCAACATCTGGATGACGGTGGTGATCCCTACCAGCACCAGATGATCCGCATCTATACCGAATACCAGGCGGCCTGTGAGCGTGGCGGTGTGGTGGATTTTGCCGAACTGCTACTGCGTGCCCATGAGTTGTGGCGCGACAGGGCCGACATCCTGCAACACTACCAGGCGCGTTTCCGTCACGTGCTGGTGGATGAGTTTCAGGACACCAATGCAATCCAGTACGCTTGGCTGAGGCTGTTGACCAAGGGTCAGGACAACCTTTTCGTGGTGGGCGATGATGACCAGTCGATCTACGGCTGGCGTGGCGCGCAGGTGGAGAATATCCGCAACTTTGAGCAAAACTGCTCCAATAGCCGTATGTTCAAACTGGAGCAGAACTACCGCTCTACCGGCAATATCCTCAGCGCGGCCAATGCACTGATCGGCAACAACCCCTCGCGTTTGGGCAAGCAGCTCTGGACCGCCGACGGCGAGGGTGACCCGATCAACCTCTACTCTGCCTTCAACGAGGTGGATGAGGCGCGGTTTGTCATCGAGCGTATCCGCCAGTTCATCTCCGATGGTAACAGTCGTAGTGAATCGGCGATTCTCTACCGTACCTCTGCCCAGTCGCGGATCTTTGAAGAGGCGCTGATCCAGTCGGCGATCCCCTACCGGGTCTATGGTGGGCTGCGTTTCTTCGAGCGCGCAGAGATCAGGGACGCCATGGCCTATCTGCGTCTGCTCAACAACCCGGATGACGATGCCGCCTTTGAGCGTGCTGTGAACATGCCGCCACGGGGGATCGGACCCAAGACCGTCGATGCGGTGCGGGCGCACGCCAGGGATTTCAACGTCTCTCTCTGGGTGGCGACTGCGGAGCTGCTCAAGGGGGGCGCCATGCCCCGCCGGGCAGCCAACTCACTGCAGGGATTTCTCGATCTGGTCGAGGAGCTGCGGCTGGACACCGGGACACTGGGTCTGCCGGAAAAAGTCGAGCAGGTGTTGGCCGCCAGCCGTCTGCCGGAACACTTCGAGAAGAGCCGGGACGGCAAGGGGCAGGATCGCAAGGAGAATCTGGAGGAGCTGGTCAATGCCACCCGCCAGTTCGGTTATGAGGCCCATGCGGACGAGGAGATGGGCGAGCTATCCGCCTTTCTCTCCCACGCGGCGTTGGAGGCCGGCGAGGCCCAGGGCGATCCCTTCGAAGACTGCGTGCAGCTGATGACCCTGCACTCCGCCAAAGGGCTGGAGTTCCCCCTGGTCTTCTTGGTGGGTGTCGAAGAGGGGCTCTTTCCCCACAGTATGTCGGCGGATGACCCGGAGCGCCTGGAGGAGGAGCGGAGGCTCTGTTATGTGGGGGTGACCCGTGCCATGCAGACGCTCTATATGAGCCATGCCGAAAGTCGCCGTCTGCACGGGCAGGAGAACTATCCCCGGCCCTCCCGCTTCCTGCGGGAGATTCCCTCGTCATTGATGCGTGAGATCCGCTCCGGGCCTCAGGTCACCCAGCCCCTCTACAGCAAACCGGCTCACGCCTACACCGATGAGTCGGTGGGTTTCAGTCTGGGTCAACGGGTCATTCACCCCAAGTTTGGTGAAGGTGTCGTCCTGAATGCCGAGGGTCAGGGGCGTAGCGCCAGGGTGCAGGTCAATTTTGAAACCGAGGGCAGCAAGTGGTTGGTGGTCGCCTATGCGAACCTTTCGCCTTGTTGAAACTGAGTGAAACAGCCCGCCGAATGGGCAGAACCTGGAGAAGTTGATGAAACGCCGTGAATTTATAAAAAAAGTGGGCGCCGGCTCTTTGGTGGCAGGCGCGGCCCTTGCCGTTTCGCCGGTGGTGCAGGCAAAAGCGCAATTCAAATGGAAGATGGTGACCACCTGGCCGAAGAACTTTCCCGGCCTCGGCACCGGGGCGAACAAGCTGGCCCAACTGATCACCGAGATGAGCGGTGGGCGCATCAAGGTAAAGGTCTATGGCGCAAAAGAGCTGGTGCCGGCGTTTGAGGTATTCGACGCAGTCTCCCGCGGCACTGCCGAGATGGGTCATGGCGCGGCCTACTATTGGAAGGGTAAGAGCGAGGCGGCGCAGTTCTTCTCCACGGTGCCCTTCGGCATGACGGCCCAGGAGATGAATGGCTGGTTGTACTACGGTGGCGGTCTCAAGCTGTGGCGCGAACTCTATAAAAAGTTTGGCATGATCCCCGCACCGGCTGGGAATACCGGCGTGCAGATGGGTGGCTGGTTCAACAAGGAGATCAACAGCGTGGATGATCTCAAGGGGTTGAAGATGCGCATCCCCGGCCTGGGCGGCGAAGTGTTGAAGCGGGCGGGCGGCACACCGGTCAATCTGCCCGGTGGCGAGCTGTTCACCTCACTCCAATCCGGCGCCATTGATGCCACTGAGTGGGTGAATCCTTACAACGACCTCGCCTTCGGCCTCTTCAAAGCGGCCAAATACTACTACTATCCCGGTTTCCATGAGCCCGGCACCACGCTGGAGGCAGTCATCAACCAGAAGGCCTTCGATGTGCTGCCCAAAGATCTGCAGTCCATCGTGCTCAACGCCTGCAAGGTGGTGAATCAGGATATGCTGGCGGAGTACACCGCGCGTAATCCGGCGGCACTCAAGACCCTGGTGGAGAAACATAAGGTCGATATCCGCAGCTATCCGAAGGACGTTATAGCGACCCTGCGTAAATACTCGGAAGAGGTGGTGCAGGAACTGGCCGGCAAGGATGATTTCACCAAGCGGGTCTACGATTCCTACAGCGCTTTTCTGCAGGGATCCCGTGAATGGGGTGCGCTCTCCGACATGGCCTATCTCGACGCCCGCGACCGGGGCTGATTAGCATCTCGGCCGTAGGGTGTGCCGTGCGCACCATGATTGCTGGCGCGCACGGCAAACCCTACGTTTTTTGGACACTCAGCAACAGATGATCTCCCCACCCCTCTCCCTCTACGTGCACATCCCCTGGTGTGTGCGAAAGTGCCCCTATTGCGATTTCAATTCACATGCGGCGGGTGAAAGCCTGGATGAGACGGTCTATGTGGAGGCGCTGCTGGCGGATCTGAGTGTCGACACGGCCAACCTTAAAGGCCGCCCGCTGCAGAGCATCTTCATCGGTGGAGGTACGCCCAGCCTCTTCACTCCAGCGGCGATTCAGCGGTTGTTGGCTGGCGTACGGGAGCGAATCGATTGCCCGGAAGGCATGGAGGTTACCTTGGAGGCCAACCCAGGAACCCTGGAGGCAGAATATTACGACGGTTTTCGTGCGGCTGGCGTTAACCGTCTCTCCATCGGTGTTCAGAGCTTTGGCGCTGAAAGTCTGCGTGTCCTGGAACGGATACATGGCCCGGACGAAGCGACCAAGGCGGTTGAGTCCGCAAAGAGAGCCGGGTTCAAGCGCATTAACTTGGATCTGATGTTTGGCCTGCCGCGGCAGTCACCCGAGGCTGCCCGGCGGGACGTGGAGTTGGCGCTACAGCTCGATCCCGGTCACATCTCTTACTATCAATTGACCCTTGAGCCCAACACCCGTTTTCACCATGCCCCCCCGCAACTGCCGGATGACGACCTGATATGGGAGATGCAGCAGCAGGGACAGGCTCAGCTGGCGGCTGGCGGATATGATCAGTATGAGATCTCCGCCTATGCCCGGCAGGGAGAAGCGTGTCGCCACAACCTCAACTACTGGTCGTTCGGTGATTACCTAGGAATAGGCGCCGGTGCCCACGCCAAGGTGACAGATAAGGCTGGCAGGATCAGGCGCTGCTGGAAAATGCGGAGTCCTGGCGATTATCTGCGGGGATGTGCCGGTGGTTTGTTTACTCAGGGAGAGAAAATGTTGGCGCCGGAAGAGCGGATGCTGGAGTTCATGATGAATGGGATGCGCCTGTGTGAAGGCATCGAGATCGCGATGTTTGAAACCCGTACGGGCCTGGAGTTGTCGCGCATGAACCGCGCGCTCGAAACAGCAGAATCACGGGGTCTGCTGGAGAGAGGCGAAGGACGCATCAGGCCAACTGAACTGGGTCAGCGCTTCCTCAACGATCTGTTGCAGCTTTTCACCTGAAGACAAAAGGTTTGGAGGGCAGGATGCAAAACGACTATGTGCCGATAGCGTGTTTGCTGCATGAGCAGTTTGAATATGCGGTACTCAAAAGGGTCTGGCTTGAGCTGGTTTGGCGGGATGAAATTGGGTTGGAGTTGCACGGCAAGGTGCGCCCAACCGACGTTTATACTCAAGCGGGGGCCGAGTATCTGCAGGGTGTCACTGAGTCGGATAAGAGGGTGAAGATCCGCCTGGATCTGATTGGAGAGGCCCGCTGGAGTGACAGCGGAGAGGCCTTCGAGGGCTGGGGCATGTCTACGTGCCGGAAACCTGACGCTCAAGAATAATGCTTGATAACACCATGATATTTATAAGGTTTCCCTCGTATAAATGGCGCTATCATTAAATCTGGGAAGCAGGTTCTGCGACAATGTAAGGGAGCCGTGGTAGTTTTTTACCATCTCAGGCGTTTAGGTGCGACTCGGATGAATAAGAATAATTTTGACACTATGGATTTTGATTCCATGCTTGCCGTGGCCAAGGAGCGTCCGGAGGATTTCGAACGCCTGCGCCTGAAGGCGATTGACGAATTCATCGAGAGTGCCCCGGAGGAGCGTCGGCAGCGACTGCGTTGTCTGCAGTGGCGTATTGACCAGGAGCGTCGCAACCGTACCCCGTTGAGCGCCTGCCTGCACATATCCCGTATGATGTGGGAGCAGCTTCATGGGGAGTTTGGTCTGCTCGCAAGAATCAGTGGATTGAAGGACAAACCCTGGACAGATACGACTGAGGGGGCTTGCTCTGCCAAAGTGATCGACTTCAGGCAATCCGGCGGACACTGAATCTCCTCCTCCGCATCGCAAGTCCAGCGCGGTAATAGAATGCTTGCCTATGGCGCCGGTTTCTTATATGATTGCGCGCCTTCTCCGCCCAGTATGGCGGTAATTAACAGTTTCTAGATAGCGGGTCTGACATGAAAGCGGATATCCATCCTAAGTACAATGAGGTCAAGGTCGTTTGTAGTTGCGGTAGCGAGTTCGTTACCCGTTCCACCTTGGGTAAGGACGAGCTGCACGTCGAAGTCTGCTCTGCCTGCCATCCCTTCTACACCGGCAAGCAGAAGATCCTCGATACTGCCGGTCGTGTCGATAAGTTTCGTAAGAAATACAACCGTTAATCTCGCCGCCTTGCCGGCTTCGCGGTCTGTGACCGCGCAGCGTGTGGATCAAACAAGGCAGATGACAGTAAAAAGGCTCCGCAGTGCGGGGCCTTTTTTATTGTTGCTCTTTCTGGCGCTGCTGTTCAGCAGCGCAGTCAGTGCAAGCTGTCCATCCCTGCACTCTGGTGATTTGCTGGAAGTGGCGGAGGTCTTTGATGGCGACACTTTGCTGCTGGTCGATGGCAGCAGGGTTCGCCTGATAGGGATCAATACCCCTGAAACGGGTTGGAAAGAGACCCCCGACGAGCCCCATGCGAAGGCCGCGAAGAGGCAGCTGGAACGGCTGATCGCCAAATCAGGTAATCGGATCCGCCTGGAGAAGGGGCAGCAGCAACGGGATCGCTATCGACGCCTTCTGGCTCACATCTACAGTCAGGATGGAGACAATCTCATTGAGGCACTGCTGCAGGATGGTGCAGGTTTCCAGATCGTATTCCCGCCGAATCTCAACCACCGGCAATGTTATCGTGCGGCAGAAGACCGGGCGCGCGCTGCTGGACGGGGTGTTTGGGCCGATGTGTCAGTCATCGAAACGGTCGGACTGGCGCGCTCAGTCGAAGGGTTTCGATTGCTGCGGGGCCGGATTGAAGAGTCGCAAAGCAGCCGCCGTTCCATCTGGTTAAAAGTCGCCGGGGTGAAGCTACGCATCGACCGCTCGGACCTCGATCACTTTACGGACTGGCAGCCGCAAGATCTGGTGGGCCATGACGTTGAAGCAAGAGGCTGGATCCGGCGTTATAAAGGCAGCCAGCGTATACGCATACGGCATCCGTCTGCCATCAAAGTAGTCTGGTAGGCCCGATCAAGCGTAGCGGATCGGGCGCAGGTTTGCCGGCTCCGCTACGCTTGAATCAGCCTACTTTGGAGATGGCAGATCAATCTGGACGGTTGGTTTGCAACCCTCCTGGGTGGAGCAGCCACTCCCCTGCTTGCAGGCCCCACAACCCACCTTGTAACCCTTGTATTCGGGATCCTGCCGTGACAGCCAGCCCTGAAACAGCACCCAGCCGCCGCACAGCAGCATCAATCCCAGGAGTGAAAGTATATGGGTGAGCATCGGTTACCCTCCTCAGGTTGAGCTGAACAGACCGGCAAACCCCATGAATGCCATGGAGAGGATGCCGGCGATGATCAGGTTCATGGCAGTGCCGCGAACCAGCACGGGCATGTCGATGATTTCGGTCTCCTCCCGCAGTCCCGCCATCAGGACCATCGCCAGGGTGAAACCGGCACCGGCGCCGAGGGCGAAGACCATGCCTTCGGCGAAACCGTAACCCCGGTTGGTGGCGAAGATTGCGAGGCCCAGAATGGCGCAGTTGGTGGTGATCAAGGGCAGGAAGATGCCTAGCGCCTTGAACAGGCTGGGACTGAGCTTCTTGATCGCCATCTCGATGAACTGCACCGTGGAGGCGATGACCACGATGAAACTGATCAGTCGCAGATAGGGGGCGTGGATCAGCACATAGGTGTTGAGAAACCAGGAACAGAGTGCGGTGATGAGCAGCACGAAGGTGGTGGCCAGCCCTAGCCGGAATGAGGTTTCGAGTCTCCCGGAGACACCAAGAAAGGGGCAGAGCCCAAGAAAGTAGGCCAGCACGAAGTTGTTGACCAACATGGCGCTGATAAAGATCCAGATCAGATTATCCATGTGTGTTTACCCTCTGGCCTGTTCGGCGGCAACAACCTGTTCCAGGAACCGGGCTTTGCGCTCGGTAACCCAGTTGAAGAAGAGCAGGATCAGGCCGAGGGTGATGAAGCCGCCTGGCGGCAGGATCATGATCACCCAAGGTTCAAATCCTGCGCCGAACAGATCGATGCCGAAGAGGCTGCCGTTGCCCAGGATCTCGCGCACGCTGCCCAGTGCAAACAGGGCGATAACAAAGCCGGCGGACATGCCGATGGCATCCATCACCGCGAAACCCACGGAATGCTTGGCAGCAAACGCCTCCTGGCGACCGAGGATCATGCAGTTGGCCACGATCAGCGGGATAAAGGCTCCCAGCTCCTTGTGGATGGCGGGAACCAGCGCCAGCAGGGTGTAGTCGATCACCGTCACGAAGGTGGCGATGATGACGATATAGAGGGAGATTCGTACCTGCTTCGGGATCAGGTTCTTGAAGGCGGAGACCAGGGCGCTCGAGCCCACCAATACGAACAGGGTGGCAATACCCATCGCCAGCGCGTTGATGGCAGAGTTGGTGACTGCCAGCATTGGACACATGCCGAGCACCTGTACGAAGACGGGGTTGTCCCGCCAGAGGCCTTTCATCATCTCCTGTATTGCGGAGGGGTCTTTGATGTTGATTGCCATAATTGATGCCTCGCTAATTACCAGGGGCCGGGGTGGGAGACGTATCTCCCTTCCCTTCATCCGCCGCCTTTTTGCTTACCAGTTCCAGTTTCGGCTCATTGCCTGGGGCCGGCAGCCGATCCTCCCAGTGTGCGCGGGCCTCGTTGATGATCCTCACCACCGCCTTGGCGGAGATGGTGGCGCCGGTGATGGAGTCGATCTCATAGGGGGCGGATTTGGTGCCCTTCTTGACGGCCTTTATCTTGGGGTCGACGGAGAGATCGGCAAAGTTGGCGACAAAGGCCATATCTTTGAAGATCTTGTCGCCCAAACCTGGGGTTTCCCGGCTCTCCAGTATCTCCATGCCGACGATCTTGCGCTGTTCCGGCAGGTAGCCGTAGAGCACGCGGATGGTGTCCTGAAATCCGGGGCCTGCACCCTCCACGGCATAACCGACGAACTGGCCTTGACTGCCATAACCACCATAGATCGTATCCTCATCGGCACCTTTTTCGCTGCGCACCCGCAGTTTTCCGTTGTCGAACTGCAGTTTCTGCATGGAGGTGACGTTCGGCAGCACCTTGAAAACCGCCTCTCTCAACTCACGGGCCTTATTGGCGGTGATGGTGGGCAGGGTCGCCTCGAAGATGCTGATGATGATGATACCGGAGATCAGGCCGGCAAAGGCCAGCGAGAGGGCCAGTTTGGTGGAGCTGGGCTCCTGCTCCAGGGATTGCTGTTCGGTGGTCATGCCTTTTTCGCCCCCCGTCCAAACACCCTGGGTTGGGTATAGCGATCGATGAGTGGCGTGGCGGCATTCATCAGCAGAATGGCGTACATCATGCCCTCTGGCATGCCGCCGAAGACGCGGATCAGAACCACCAGAAAACCGATGCCGGCACCAAATATCCAACTGCCCCGGGGGGTGAGCGGTGAGGTGACCGGGTCGGTCGCCATGTAGATTGCCCCAAGCATCATGCCGCCGGAGAAGAGGGTGAAGAGTGGGCTGGGAAATCGTTCGGCATCGACCGCAAACAGGATGCCGGAGAAGATGCCTGCGGTGAGAAAGATGCTGGCGGGGATACGCCAGTCCAGGTCGCGGCGGAACCAGAGCCAGAGTCCGCCGAGCAGCAACAGCAGGCTGCTGGTTTCACCGAGGGAGCCGGCGGTGTTGCCGATAAAGAGACTGGAAATGGCGGTGCCCTCGTACTCGAATTTCATCAAACCGAGGGGGCTGGCACTGCTCATTGTGTCCCATGTCGCCTGCATGAAAGGGGCAGCCAGGGTGCTGGAGTAGAGATCGAGGAAGTGTGCCGGTCCCTGGGCGGGATACCAGGTGGTCATGGCGATGGGAAAGGTGCCCAGCAGAAAGGCGCGTCCCACCAGCGCAGGATTGAAGAGGTTGTTACCCAGTCCACCCCAGATTACCTTGCCGAGGCCGATGGCCACCACGCCGCCGAGAAAGGCCATCCAGATTGGCAATGCCGGCGGCAGGGTCAACCCCAGAAGCAGGCCGGTGAGCGCGGCGCTGCCGTCGCCCAGAGCCGTGGTCCGGGTTTGCGCCGGAGTGAACGCCCACTCTGTTGCGACTGCGCCGATGATTGAGGCGAGCAGAACCAGTAGGGCGCTGAGGCCGAAAAACCAGAGACCAGCCAGGGTGGCAGGCAGCAGCGCATACCAGACATCGCGCATCGCCATGGGGGTGGTCATGCCCTGAACCAGGAGCGGTGCAGGTTGAACCAGCAGATTTGGGTCTTTCTTCTTCATGTTTTTTTAAGGCAAAAGGCGAAAGGTTAAAGGCGAAAGGAGGCCGTGCCACCGGATAAGCCAAACGTAGTCGTTTTTATAATTCATAAAGTAATACTTGCACATAACAAACACCGACACTTACTCGAAAGCCTTTAGCCGTAGGCCGGTTCAAGCGTAGCGGATCGGGCATACATGTTTTTAGCCGTTTGCCCTCTTATGCTGCTGCCGTAAGTTATTCTTTGCCGTGCGGATATGCTGCACGATCGGTATCCCGGAGGGGCAGGCGTAGGTACAGGCGCCGCACTCCACGCAGTCAGAGACGTTCAGGGCGTTCATCTCATCGAACAAACGCGCCTTGGCGAGGCGCGCGAAACGCGATGGATTGAGAAAATAGGGGCAGGCCTCCAGACAGCGTCCGCAGTGGATACAGGGGTATTCCCGAGGGCGACCGGTTTCGGTTGCGGTGAAGGCGAGGATGCCGGAGGTACCCTTCAACACCGGCACGTCCAGACTGGCGATGGGCGCGCCCATCATCGGTCCGCCCGAAATCACCTCGCGGGTGTTTTCGCTCAGGCCGCCGCAGAATTTCAATACCTCCCTGATGGGGGTGCCCAGTGGAACCGTCAGGTTTGCGGGGTAGTGAATGCCGGGACCGGAGACGGTGACCACTCGCTCCATCAGCGGGCGGCCCAAATCGAACCATTCTGCGACAGCCACCACAGTGCCGACATTGTTGACCACGATACCGCAATCCCGAGGCAGCTGCCCGGCAGGGATCTCGATACCGTAGGTCGCCTTGATCAGCATCTTCTCGGCGCCCTGGGGGTATTTCATCGGCAACCCAACCACTTCGATGGGCTCGTCGCTGATTGTCCGTCTCAGAATCTCAATGGCATCGGGTTTGTTGTCCTCCACCCCGATGGTGGCCTTTTCCGCTCCCAGTTTGCGGCGGATGATCTCTGCTCCCCGCACCACCGATTCGGGGCGCTCCACCATCAGCCGGTGGTCGGTGGTCAGGTAGGGTTCGCACTCGGCGCCGTTGATCAGCAGATTGATGATCTTCTGTCCTTCCGGGATGGCGTACTTTACATGGGCCGGGAAAGCGGCACCGCCCATGCCCACGATACCTGCCTTTTGCACCTCGGCGATGAACCCATCCATAGAGAGGGACTCCCAGTCGATGGCCGGGCGAGGTTGAAACTGTTGGGTGGCGTAGGGGTCGGCCTCGATCTCGATGGCCGGCTTGAAGGAGCCGTCCGTATAGCGGTGGGGCTCGATACCCACTACTTTGCCGGTAACGGGACTGTGCAGGGCAGTGGACATGAAGGCGCCGGGTTCGGCGATCATTTGACCCCGGGTTACCGTATCACCCTTCTTCACCACCGGCTTGGCCGGTACGCCGATATGCTGTCCCAAGGGCATCACATAGCGGGAAACAAAGGGTACGCGTTGCACCGGCAGGTCGACCGTCTGCTCCTTGAGGGGATCAGGGTGGACGCCGTGCCGGAAAGTCGGGCGAAGATTCAGCAGTGAGTTGAGCAGAGACATTCTTTATAGAAACAGAGAAAAAATAGCCATCAAAGTCGCATAGTCTAGCAAAAAACGGCCCCTGCCTGCCCCTACAAAATTACAGCGAAATATGTTTTCGGGAATCTGCTGCGCCATCTTTGAAGGGAGGTTACACTAATCCCGTTTTTCAATCAGGGTTGTAGACGTTTCAGCGCCACTACCCATTACGATTAATCGTCACGGCAGAGGCCGTTTGGAGAGGAGATGACCAAGCACATAGGGATACTGACTGCAGGTGGCGACAGCCCTGGCCTCAATGCGGCGATCCGTGGAGTCGGCAAGGCGGCCCAAGGTTATTACGACATGCAGATGATCGGTTTCATGGACGGCTTTCGTGGTCTGGTGGATAACCGCACCACCCGTTTGGACGGGGCTGTGCTCTCCGGCATACTGACTCAGGGTGGCACCATCCTTGGCACCAGTCGGGATAAACCCCACCGCATGTTGTTTGGGGGTAAGAAGCAGGACATGACAAATGTGATTGTCGAGAACTATGCGGCGAATCACCTTGATGCGCTTGTCTGCCTTGGTGGCGGTGGGACCCAGAAGAACGCGCTTCAACTGATGGAGAAGGGTTTGAATATTATCACCCTGCCCAAGACCATCGATAATGATGTGGGCAAAACCGATACGACCTTCGGTTTTGATACCGCTTTGGGCATAGCTACTGAAGCCATCGACCGGCTTCACAGCACCGCCCACAGTCACCATCGGATCATTGTGGTGGAGATCATGGGACACCGGGCCGGTTGGCTCGCCCTGGGCGCCGGAATCGCGGGCGGGGCGGATGTGATCCTGCTGCCGGAGATCCCCTACGATATCGAGAATGTATCCGAGGCAATTCGCACCCGGGTGCGCAGCGGAAAGAACTTCAGTATCGTCGCCGTGGCGGAGGGTGCGCTGCCTAAAGATCAGGCGGTATTGATGCGGGCCGCTGAAATGCGCAAGGCGTCAGCGGTCGACAAAAAGGAGCGCAAGAGCGCCAAAAATGCGTTGGAGGTGCTGCAGGCAGCCAACGCCAACCACACGGTCATGCTTTCCCAGCAGTTGGAGGCGCTTACAGGATTGGAGTCACGGGTCACCATACTGGGCCACCTTCAGCGTGGAGGCACACCATCGGCCGCCGACCGCCTGCTTGCCACCCGGTTGGGTACCGCCTGTGCCGATCTGATTGAGCAGGGGCAGTTCGGGGTTATGGTGGCCGCCCGTGGCGAGCTGGCGGTTCCCGTTCCGCTTCAGGAGGTGGCAGGCAATAAGAAGTTAGTGCCGGTTGACCACCCCTGGGTGGAGAGCGCCCGCCGCGTCGGCACCAGTTTTGGGGATTGATTTCCCCCGGTGCCCGGGTTTTTAAGCGGTGAGTGTGGTATCGAGGCAGTGACCGGTATTGCACTTTTGCAGTTGGTGGTTGGCAGCGCCAATCGTCTGTAAGCGGGATTCCAGCGTTTCCAAATCTGCTGCCGGTAGCAGTTCAGGATGAACCGTGGTGCGAACCTCATAAGCCACGCCGCTGGCAACCAGCAGTTGCAGGCTCTCCCAGGCCTTCTCCCCGCTGCCACTGACGCCGGTCAGGGTTTCGTAACCTTCTGGTAACGCCTTGATGTCCAAACCAACCCAGTCAACTAGCGGCAGAAGTTCAGCCAGACGTGAAGGGTAGGCTCCGGCAGTATGCAGGCCAATCTTGAATCCCATCGACCTCACTTGTTGGATCGCAGGTTTGAGGTCGCGCTGCAGAGTGGGTTCGCCACCGCTGAAAACCACGGCATCCAGCAGTCCCTGACGCTGTTTGAGAAAGTCGATGACGCTTGCCCATTCGATCAGGTCGTCACCTGAACGTGGTAACAGATGGCTATTGTGGCAGTAGCGGCAGGACCAGGGGCAGCCCTGGCAGAAGATAACCGCTGCCAGTTCGCCGGGGAAGTCGATGGTGGTCATTGGCGTGAGGCCGCCGATCTGTAGCGTTGTTTGCTGCATGATGAGTCAAATGAAAAAAGGTTAAAGGTTAAAGGTTAAAGGCGAAAGGAGGCCGTGCTAGCGGATAGGTCGAGCTTTGTCGTTGCCGTCGTTGGAAGCAGGTAGGCCGGTTCAAGCGCAGCGGAACCGGCAACCTATGTCGCTCTGCCAAAGCCTGGATGCCCGATCCGCTACGCTTGATCTGGCCTACATGCTTTAGTCTTCCGCCGCACGACTTTCCAGGAAACAGCGCCGGTCGCTATGTTCCGACTGCTTACCGGGGTTGAAGGCGGAGACGGGACGGTGGTAACCCATTACCCGGGTCCAGACTTCGCAGCGGGTGCGCTCTTCCTCTTTCAGTTCAATGGCAGTTTGCATGGTTGTGTAACTCCTGCTGTTTATGGGCGATCAACTCCTCGTCACAGCTTGGGCAGAACTCGTGTTCGCCGCTGAGATAACCGTGTTTTGGGCAGATCGAAAAGGTTGGGGTGATGGTGATATAGGGCAGACGGAACCGCTCAAGTGACCGTTTCACCAGCCGCCTGCAGGCCTCTGTTGAGCTGATGCGCTCGTTCATATAGAGGTGTAACACCGTGCCGCCCGTGTACTTTTGCTGCAACGGTTCCTGGCGTGCAAGTGCCTCGAAGGGGTCGTCGGTGAATCCCACCGGCAGCTGTGAGGAGTTGGTGTAGTAGGGCTTCTCCCGCGTGCCTGCCTGGAGAATCCCGGGCCAACGCTTGCGATCCTCCTTGGCGAAGCGATAGGTGGTGCCCTCTGCTGGCGTCGCCTCCAGGTTGTACATGTTGCCGGTCTGTTCCTGGAACTCGACCATGCGCTCGCGGATATGGTCGAGGAAGCGGACCGCCAGGGCGCTACCTGCCTCATCGGTGATGTCTTGCCCATCCGCTGTGAAGTTGCGAACCATCTCATTGATGCCGTTTACGCCGATGGTGGAGAAGTGGTTCCGCAGGGTGCCGAGGTAGCGTTTGGTGTAGGGGAAGAGTCCCGCATCCATGTGGCGTTGTATCACCTTGCGTTTGATCTCCAGGCTGGTGCGGGCGAGGCGCAGCAGTTCATCGAGCCGCTGCATCAATGCGCTTTCATCCCCTTGGTGGAGGTGCCCCAGGCGGGCGCAGTTGATGGTCACCACCCCCAATGAGCCGGTCTGCTCCGCCGAGCCGAACAGGCCGTTGCCCCGTTTCAGCAGTTCCCGCAGGTCGAGCTGCAGACGGCAGCACATGGAGCGCACCATATTCGGCTTGAGTTCGGAGTTGAGGAAGTTCTGGAAGTAGGGCAGACCATACTTGGCGGTCATGGCGAATAACAACTCCGCATTTTCGCTCTCCCAGGGGAAGTCGGGGGTGATGTTGTAGGTGGGGATGGGAAAGGTAAAGACCCGGCCTTTGGCATCCCCCTTAGTCATTACCTCGATATAGGCGCGATTGATGAGATCCATCTCCTGTTGCAGCTCGCCGTAGGTGAAATCCATCTCTTCACCGGCGATGAGCGGCACCTGATCGCGCAGGTCCTCAGGGCAAACCCAGTCGAAGGTCAGATTGGTGAAAGGCGTCTGTGTGCCCCACCGGGAGGGTACGTTGAGGTTGTAGATCAACTCCTGGATGTACTGCCGGACCCGCTCGTAACTCAGGTTGTCCTGGCGTACATAAGGGGCCATGTAGGTGTCGAAGGAGCTGAAGGCCTGGGCGCCGGCCCACTCGTTCTGCAATGTGCCGAGGAAGTTGACGATCTGTCCCACGGCGGAGGACATGTGCTTGGGTGGGCCCGACTCCACTTTTCCCGGCACGCCGTTGAGTCCTTCATGCAGCAGAGTGCGCAGGGACCAGCCGGCGCAGTAACCCGCCAGCATGTCCAGGTCATGGATGTGGAGGTCGCCCTCCCGGTGCGCCTCACCGACTTCGGGCGGATAGACATGGCTCAACCAGTAGTTGGCGAGCATCTTGCCGGAGGTGTTGAGGATCAGTCCGCCCAGGGAGTAGCCCTGGTTGGCGTTGGCGCTTACCCGCCAGTCGGCCCGTTCAAGATACTCATTGACCGAAGTGGAGACATCCACGAGGGTGCGGCGATCCTGTCGCAGCTTTTTATGCTGTTCACGATATACGATGTAGGCGCGGGCGGTTTGCAGGTGGTTGGCGCTGATCAGCACCTGCTCGACGATATCCTGGATGCGCTCGATATCCGGGGTCTGGTGTCGATAGCCCGTGTGAGCCAGCACCTTCACTACCTGGGCCGTGAGTAGCTGGGCCTCTGACGCGTCGAGTTCTCCTGTGGCCTGGCCTGCCTGCAGGATCGCGGTTCTGATCTTGGCGGCGTTGAATGCTGTTTGTGACCCATCCCGCTTTTCTACCTCGATGGGTAGAAACAGCGGTGATTTTTCGAGTTTGACGGACATCTCGATCCTCCAGTTATTTCCATTATAGATGCATCATCTTGTGGTGTGATGGTCTTTTATACACAATATGTTGTGGTGTTGGTGTTTTGTTTGATCCAAATCAATAGTTTTTGTAAAAGATGGATTTTGCTCAGAGCAGGGTAAGATAAGGCTAAACATTTGGTAAATCTGGCCGATAGCCTTTGAACTGTCGTTATCCCCAAAATCGAACACCAATGTCCAAATCTGTTTTTACACTGTCAGACGGCGCCGCCTTTGTTCCGGAACCCTCTAAAGAAGAGCTGGAGCAGGAAGCGGTTGAGAAATTTTCCATCAATGGCTTCGTTAAGGAGTTGAGTGAAGATTTGGTCGCCAACCGACTGGCGCTGCCAACGTTGCCTGCCCTCTCCATCGAGGCCTTGTTGGTGATCAACGATGTGGATAGCTCTGCAAAAGATCTGACAAAAGTGATCGAGAAGGATGCCGCCATAACCGCACGCCTGATTCGATATGCCAACTGCCCGCTCTATCGGGGACGGGATCCCATCAAGGCGATCAAACTGGCAGTCACCCGGATCGGCTTCCAGAAGGTGAAAAACGCCATCTACGCTGTATCGATGAAGGAGGTTTTCTCAACCCACATCAGCGCAATTCAAAAGCGCATGGAAGTGCTCTGGGCTCACTCGGTAAAGGTCGGGGCCTTGGCGTCGACTCTGGCAAAGGAGCAGCCGGGTCTTGAACCCGAGGTGGCGCTGGTGGCTGGGTTGACCCACGATGTGGGCAAGATCCCGCTGCTGATCAAGGCGACGGAACATGAAGCGCTGGCGGAGAATCCTGACTATCTGGATAAAGTTCTGCGTAAGGTACATCCTGGACTGGGTGGCAAAATCCTGAAATTCTGGAAATTCGACCCACAGTTGGTGGCCGTGGCGGCGGAGCATGATAATCTGCTGCGCAATCCGGGGGATGCGCCGGTGGACTATGTGGATCTGGTACAGGTGGCCAATATCCTGGCCTATGAAGGCACGGCACACCCGATGGCGACAGTGGACCGGAGTCGTATCCCAGCATTTGCCCGCCTGGGTTTTAGTTATGATGAACAGGGGCAGGCGAAGAATGAAGCCCATGCCGATGGGGTCGAGGCGGTTTTCTTTTAGTCAGCTGAGGATGCAGGCCCGATCAAGCGTAGCGGATCGGGCAATAGCCGAATTGGCCGAAAGCTTGTTGCCGGTTCCGCTACGCTTGAACCGGCCTACACCCGTCCTCTGCGAGCGCTACAGCAGATTGGTCACTCCGTATTCACTGCCGTAGAGTTCGGTGATGAAGTCGATATCCTTGTCGCCCCGGCCCGAGAGATTTAACAGAATCGTCCCCTTCTCCCCCTCCTGCGCCATTTTTATTGCGTAGGCAACTGCGTGGGCGGACTCCACTGCAGGGATAATGCCCTCCACCCGGGAGAGCTCGAAAAAGGCGTCGATCGCCTCTTTGTCGTTGATGGTCTTGTACTCCACCCGCTCGATATCTTTCAGATAGCTGTGTTGCGGGCCGACGGAGGGATAATCCAGTCCGCTGGCAACTGAATAGACCTCCTGGGGTTCCCCTGCAGCGTCCTGGAGCATGTAGGATTTGAAGCCGTGCATGATGCCGGGTTCACCCTTGGTCAGGGTGGCGGCATGTTCGCCGTCCTGATTGAGGTCGCGGCCGGCGGGCTCGACGCCAAACATGCGCACCGACGTGTCATCGAGAAAGGCATCAAACAGTCCCAGGGCATTGGAGCCACCGCCGACGCAGGCAACCAGGTTGTTGGGGTTAGCGCCGGTCATCTCCTGAAACTGTACCTTTGCCTCGTTGCCGACGATGGATTGAAAATCCCGCACCATCATTGGAAAAGGGTGGGGGCCGACCACGGACCCGATGGCGTAAAATTGTGTGACCGGGTCTTTGACATACCCATCAAAGGCAGCATCCACAGCTTCTTTCAGTGTCTTTCTGCCATGGGTGGCCGGGATAACCTTGGCGCCGAGGATCTCCATGCGCACCACGTTCGGGTGCTCTTTTTTGATATCGACCTCGCCCATGTAGATATCGCATTCAAGTCCCAGCAGCGCGGCGGCGGTGGCCAGCGCCACCCCGTGCTGTCCTGCACCTGTCTCGGCAATCAGCTTCTTTTTGCCCATCCGTTTGGCGAGCAGCGCCTCTCCGAGACAGTGATTGATCTTGTGTGCGCCGGTATGGTTGAGATCCTCCCGCTTCATATAGATCTCAGCACCATATTTTGCTGACAGGCTTTTCGCGTGGAAGATCGGGCTGGGGCGTCCGACATAGTGTTCGTAGAGGTCTGCCAGCTCGGCCAGAAAATCATCGTCCTGGGTGATTTGTATATAGGCGCTGGTGATCTCGTCGATGATCTGCTGCAGCTGCTCGGGAATAAAGCTGCCGCCATACTCTCCAAAAAATCCCGATTCGTTGGGAAGTGTATGTTTGAAAGTATTCTTCACAAGACCTCTCCTTACTGTTTTAGCTGCGCCGTGTGGATCTGGTTCACCGATGATACAACTTTGGCAAATGATTCACCCGGTGAGTTATTAATAGAAACTATTTGGAGATGGAGGGCCGAATGTAGGGTGCGCTGTGCGCACCAGCAATAAGCAATCATGGTGCGCACAGCGCACCCTACCAGATAAATTAAACGCCGATTTGGCTATGCAGGAGCGATGAGGGCGTTCTTGTCGCTCAGCAATCGTCGTCTCTCCTGGCGGTTAGGCTTATCCCCTCCCCCTCGATAGCCACCAGCAGAGTGATCGGGCGGCAGCAGACGCTGCAATCCTCGATATATTGCTGCTGGTCGAGGCTGCAGTCGATTTGCACCTCAATCATTTCACCGCAGTAAGGGCAGTCGATATGGCGGGATTCAAGAGCGAGCATGGAGCTTTGCTATTCCTGGCCGGATGCAGCTTTTCCTGCACGGAAGGCTTCGTGCAAGGCCGCTTTCAGTGACGGATGCTGGGCGAAATCCTCTCCCTCGAAGTGGAGCTCGATGATGGCGTCCAGGGTCGAGATGACATTCTCTTCACGCCAGCGTTTTTCAAAGCCGATGAAATCGAACTCAGTCCCTGAGAGATAGTCAGCGGCAAAACCTGATGGGTTGCTGAATTCGAGCGGGTGGGATTCCATCACCTCGTAAAGATAGGAGTAGCTGTCGATGCCGTTGGTTCTGGCCAGCAGCGGGTGGAGCGTGTCATGGGCATCGCCCCCTTTTATCAGTTCATCGAGATCGACACTGGTCGATGGCGTGTGGGTTTCACCCTTGAAGGAGAATGTGATGCGGACGCTGATGCGGTTATCCAATGAGGTGACCTCCGTGATTGAATCAGTTGCTGAGTCTATCGAGCCGTTGCAGGCGATTGTCGTCATCGATGAGCAGTTCAAAACGGCCCTGCACACCACTCTTGGTGACAAAGGGCCGGAGTGCGTTGGCGGGAAACTCAATCCGACGCCCGTCTTCCGCAACCACCGAGACATTTTTGGCATGTCCCTGGTAGTGGCCTAGGTAGCGGTCGGCGGTGAGATTCAAAAAGAAACGAATACGGTCTGACATGGAACAAACTCAGTTCTGTTGAGAGAACCTTAGCAGAAAAGGGGAAAGGTAGTGCGTGCACTCCTGTGAGTAGATCCGGTCCGACTGGTAGAGGGTCAATAGCCTGGATCTGCAGGGTTGTTGTTGATGGCTGAAAGTCAGTGCGGAAACCTTTGCCTGATTATGGCTGTGGCCGCGAAAATCGGTTTGTTCGATAAGGTGCAGGCCGTGTTCCAGCGCCATCCCTGCAAATCCTATAGCTGCGTGGCTTGGCAGGAGCAGATAGAAGTGTCCGCTATCAGCGAGGACTCTATCCACGCTGGCCAGCAAATCAGGAAATGGCAACAGGTCTGTGTGGCGGGCCTGTCTTTTGAGCGGATCTGAACTCTTGCTGTGGTTATGAAAGAAGGGCGGATTGCTGATAATGAGGTCATAGCGGTCCGTGGTGTTGACCGAGAAGTGCTGGATGGAGCTGTGAACAGCTTCCATCCGGTCATTCCAGGGGCTGCTGTGGAAGTTGGACTGGGTTTCATCAAAAGCCGCTTCAGACAGCTCAACCCCAGTGATGTGGGAGGCGCCAAGTTGAGCGGCCATCAAAGACAATAATCCTGTGCCGGTGCCGATATCCAAGACCCGCTCGCCCCCTTTGAGCGGAGCCATGGCGCCGAAAAGCGAGGCGTCGGTGCAGACCTTCATGGCTGACTTTTCCTGGCGTACGGAAAACTGCTGAAAGCGAAAGGTCGACATGGTCAGGGACCAAAAAGGAATTAGCTGGCCTGTAGGAGCTGCGCCTCGCCGCGAAGGAGAATCCGCCTGAAGCCCTGTCGCGGCGAGGCGCAGCTCCTACAGGTAGTGAATCTAACCCAACAATTCCGCCATACGCTTGCCCATTTCAGCAGGAGAGCGGACCACGTGCGCGCCAGCTCCTTCCAGTGCTTCAAACTTGGCGTCCGCCGTCCCCTTGCCGCCGGAGATGATGGCACCCGCATGACCCATGCGTTTGCCGGGGGGGGCGGTGACGCCGGCAATGTAGGCGACAACCGGCTTGGAGACGTGGGCTTTGATATAGTCGGCAGCCTCCTCCTCGGCGGATCCGCCGATCTCGCCCACCATGATTATGCCCTCAGTCTTCTCGTCTTTTTCGAACAGCTCCAGGCAGTCGATGAAGCTGGTGCCGTTGATGGGATCGCCTCCCAGTCCGACGCAGGTGCTCTGGCCCAGGCCCGTCAGGGTGGTCTGGTGGACCGCTTCGTAGGTCAATGTGCCGGAGCGGGACATGACGCCAATCTTGCCGGGCTGATGGATCACGCCGGGCATGATGCCGATCTTGCACTCACCGGGAGTGATGATGCCGGGGCAGTTGGGGCCAATGAGGCGTGAGTCGGTGGATTTCAGCGCCTGCTTTACCTTCAGCATATCCAGTACCGGGATACCTTCGGTGATGCAGGCGATGACCTTGATCCCGGCATCGGCCGCTTCCAGGATTGCATCGGCAGCAAAGGGTGGCGGCACGTAGATCATGGTGGCGTCGGCGCCGGTCTCGGCCACTGCATCGTGAACAGTGTTGAAGACCGGGCGATCCAGGTGGGATTGACCGCCCTTGCCTGGGGTGACGCCGCCAACCAGCTTGGTGCCGTAGGCGATGGCTTGTTCGGAGTGAAAAGTCCCCTGCTTGCCGGTGTAGCCCTGGCAGATGACTTTGGTGTTCTTGTCTACGAGTATGCTCATAACTATTTTCCAGATTGTCCGGGGTCGGAGTCAAACCGCGCAACAGTCGTCATGTAAAATAACGCTGATGGGGCGGTTTGACTCCGACCCCAATAAACTATGCAGCAGCCGCAACAGCCTTCTTTGCCGCTTCGGTGAAGTCGGCGGCAGTGATGAAGTCGAGTCCGCTCTCCTCCAGCATCTTCAGCCCCTGTTCGGCATTGGTGCCTTCCAAACGCACCACAACCGGCACCTGCACGCCGACATTCTTAGCGGCGGTGATGACGCCCTCGGCGATCAGATCGCAACGCACGATGCCGCCGAAGATATTGACCAGCACGGTCTTTACCTTGCTGTCGGAGAGGATCAGCTTGAACGCCTCTGTGACCCGTTCGGCGGTGGCGCCACCGCCCACGTCGAGGAAGTTGGCCGGGTCGCCGCCGTGCAGTTTGACCATGTCCATGGTGGCCATCGCCAGACCTGCGCCGTTGACCATGCAGCCGATGCTGCCGTCGAGGGTGATGTAGTTGAGATCATGCTTGGCGGCAGCCGCCTCCTTCTCATCCTCCTGACTCGGATCGCGCAGGGCGACGATATCCTGGTGGCGGTAGAGGGCGTTGCTGTCGATGTTGATCTTGGCGTCAAGCGCCATCAGGTTACCCTCACCGGTGACGATCAATGGGTTGATTTCGATCAGGCTGACATCCTTCTCCATGTAGAACCGGTAGAGACCCATCATGATCTTGCCGAACTGTTTGATCTGGTCGCCTTCAAGTCCCAGGCCGAAGGCGAGCTTGCGGCACTGATAGGGCTGCAGACCGGCGGCTGGGTCTATCACGGTGGTGAGAATCTTTTCCGGCGTCTCCTCTGCGACCTCTTCGATGTTCATGCCGCCTTCGGTAGAAGCCATGAAGGTGATGCGTGAGCAGGCACGATCCAGCAGTGCACCGAGGTAGAGTTCACGGGCGATATTGCTGCCCTGCTCCACCAACACCTGGTTGACCGGCAAACCATCAGGGCCGGTCTGCTTGGTGACCAGGGTCATACCGAGGATCTCCTCCGCAGCGGTTTCAACCTCATCCAGACTCTTGGCCAGTATCACGCCACCCGCCTTGCCCCGGCCGCCGGTGTGGGCCTGGGCCTTGACTACCCAGATCTCGCCGCCAAGCGCTTGGGCTGCCGCCCGTGCGTCACTCGGTGTGGAGACCGCCTTGCCCTCGGGGACAGGGATACCGTACTCGGAAAAGAGCGCCTTAGCTTGGTATTCGTGTAGATTCATCTGTTTTCCTTCGGAAAAGGTTACAGGCTACAGGTGACAGGTAACAGGTTGCAGGCTCTTTAGCCCACCACCTGCCACCTGTTACCTGTCACCTTCATTTATACCCCGCAAGCACCATCAGCCGCTCGCGAATGTGTCCCGATATCTCCTCCTCCGCGCCTTTGCGAGAGGCGTTGAGCTGCGTCTCGAATTCGGCCCGGAGGGCGTTGATCTCTGTCTGATGTTCTGCTGCGACACGCGCCTCTGCCGCCTGCTCGACGCGGGCGGTGAAGGGTGTGACTATCCCGGCCAGCTCCTGCAGGGTGCGCCAGGCATCGAGTTGTTCCACCACGACTTGGCCCAGTTGCGGATCGACACGGTAAACCTCTGCACTCTCCTCGTTGCGGAGTACAGAGATGATCGGGGTCTTTTTGGCGCGGCTGGCCACATCCAGGGCGAGCCAGTCTTCCAGGGCGGTGGGCGCTGAATCATCGTCCGCCAGGGGCCGGAATCGGCTGGCGAAGCGGTCTTCGGTCAGTGCCCAGTGGGCGAGTGTGATGACCTGCTGATCGTTGCTGTTGTGTAGCAGGGTGCCCCGCGCCGGATTGCCTGCAAGATTGAGGCGAGAGCCAAACACGCCTTCCCCGCGGGGATCGTACTGGAATAGCGGAAAGGCCCGGCTGCGTACTGCCAATCTCGCCTGCTCCAGGGTCCGGTCGGTGGCGAAGCCGTGACGCGCCGGGCTGGGTGTGTGGACGCGCAACAGCGCCGGACCCTGGCAGGCCAGCGCCGCAGAGACGCTCTCCCGCAGATGGGTGGGGTCGGCAATGCTGGTCTGCGCCACATAAGCATTCCGCTGGGAGAGGGCGAGCAGTCCGAGGTTGCCCTTGGGGTCGCTGAGACGTTGCAGGGGAGCGTCTTCGAGACCCCGGTTGTCGAGTCCGAAGTCGAGTTCTGTGAGGCTGAGTACCTTGATCGGCAGGTCGGAATTCAGCAGCCAGGCGATCTGGCTGAAGTTGCGCCCACCGAGGGTCTCTTCGTTACCCACCAGTAACAGCGGCGGACAAAGTGCCTTCTCTTCATTGGTGAGATCCTGCCAGCTGAGCAGGTCGGGGTCGATGGCATTACGTCCACCCTCCCCCAACTCGATCTTTGCCTTGTGGACGAGACGAATCGAGGTAAGAGCCTCCTCTATCTGCCCCTCCAGCAGGCCGGCAGCAAGCTGGGCGGTTTCGCCACTGCTGTCCAGCGCAACGGGAACCTGGAAGGGGTTATGCGGAAATGACGCCGCCCAGGTGGCCATAATGCCGGGCGCCAGTGCGAGTCCGTAGCGGGCGCGTCCGAGACCCTGTTGGCCCTCTGTCAGTCGCCAGTGCTGTTCTGACAGCTGCTGTGTCAGGGTGGTGAGGCGGCGCAGACGATCGGCATCGACACCGCTGTTCTCCAGGCTGCCTTCTGGCTGCCGGGTCAATTCATTGATGTCGATCTGACGGCTGTCGAGCTCTGCCAGTCTGCCTGCGAGACGTTCGAGGTCTTCGGTGGGCAGTGCGTCGACCAGGGTCTCCTTGATGGCGTCATTCAGCCGTTGCTTGAGTTGTCCCACTTCTCCGGCAAATCGGTGCAGCAAAGGCTGCTGGCGATATTCGATGGTTGCCAGAGTCAGCCGTACCGCGATCTTCTCGCCGGAGCCGGATTCGGCGCTGTCGCCGCTGGCCAGCGAGAGCAGACTGTAGCGCGAGAGCAGTTGCGCCGCCATGGGCGTCACATCGGGATGGGCGGCAACCCGTTCGATGGTCTCGGAGGCAGTGTCAGGCGTGACTTCCCAGGCTGCCCAAATCTGATGGCTCTGTTGCAACAGTTCCGGCGTTTGTGGGGCGATACTCAGTGATTGTGGTTGGCAGGCGGCGATGCAGAGACCGCAGGCCTTGCAAGCGTCGGGATTGATGGCCAGGGCCAGCAGTTCACCGCCATCTTTCTTTGTCTGTTCACCGGCCTGGAAGAGTGGCTCGGTGACGGCCAGAGGCAGTGCGCCGTAGAGTTTTTCCAGAGCCTGAATGCCACTCTCAGCGGCGCTCCTGCGATCTTCGGCGAGAGGCGCTTTCTCCTGCAGCCAGTCAAAGGACTCCCGGATCAGATCCGCCGCGCTACCGCCTTGTATGACGCTCTGCCGACCGCGGGCGCTGATTCGTCCGCCAAGTTTGGAGGCCAGGGGGCGCAGGGCGCTGGCCCCGGCAAGGCCGATACCGGCATTGATCAGCGTGGTGGGTGAGAGCGCGGTGACGCCGATGGCGCCGTCAGGACACGCGCTCCAGCAGTCGCCGCAGGCGGTGCAGGTCTGTGGGTCGAACACAGGCAGCAGGCTGCGACTGCCGCTGTGGTCCTTGAAGGTGGCGGAAAGCGGCGGCACCAAGCCGGACGCCAGATAGGGGTCGGGTGTGAGGCTGTCGAGGTCGCCGTCCCGGTAGAGTATGCCGGTCTGGTCCCAGAAACGGGGCAGACTGTCGTAACTGTCGTTGTTGCCTGCCAGATGACGGACGGCCATAGGTGTCGGCCTGGGGGCTGCAGCTTCATTTTGGGTGCCTGTTTCCGCCCTGAGGTCGACGGCAGTGGTCTGTTCCATGCCTGTTTGGAAAGCCTCGGTCAGAATCCCCTGCTGAAGTTGCTGTTCACGTGCGCTGATAAGCTTGCGGGGTTGTAGCGGCAATTTTTCTTCCGCAATCAGAACGCCGCAGAGTGCACCTAGGCAGGCCTCACGGCGGGTTGTTTCATCCATTCCGCTGGTGGAGGGCATGCGATAGCACTTGAGCCCCCGGCTATGGATTGCCTGGCGCAGTGCGGGTGAAAGAGGAGATTCGGATCCCGCTTCGTCTGCTGCCATCAGCAGGCAGCCGCCTTGGGGGAGCTGGGTTGCAGGGATCAGTTGAGGATGGTTCAGCGGGCCGTCGAGCAGGATCAGATCCAGGGGCATTTCACTGCCGCAGTCGTGCAATCCTTCGGGGGCCATTACCACCCGGTCGGTCAGCCACTCACCCCAGGTGTTCCAGCTTTCTCCGCAGTGGATGCGCGCCTCACCTTCCACGAGCTGGTAGATAAAGGTTGCGGTTTCGGCGGCAAGTCCTCGATCCCCTGCTCCGCTGAGGCGTTGTACGGCGAAACTCAGGGATGCGTCGGGACGCAGATCCCGCGCGGGGGTCTTGGCACAGATGCCGAGATCGTTGATCTCCGGGTAGTCGCGGCGCAGTGCGTCGAGCAGCACCTGCCGTTTGGGATGATTTTCATTGGTACGGGTGAAGTCGATGCCCAGATAGCGCCCTTTTGGCTCAGTCTGGCCGATGAGAGTGACGAGGTCGGCGCTGTTCAGCGCCAGTCCGCCCAAGCCGTAGATGACCGGGCGAAGACGTGGCTGTTCACTTTCTCGCAGTGTCGGCAGACCGGGATGCGTCTCTTCCCCGAAGCGACCGTTTTCCAGTGCCTGGCCCAATGCCATGCGCAGTTCCCGCAGGAGGGGAGGGTCTCCCGCCAAGGTCGTCTCTGCACGCTCAAGAACGGTGACGGAGGTTTTGCCCTTCAACAGATTCAGTAGTTCTGCTGAGGGGAGAGGGCGCAAGGCGTGGATACCGACAATGCCAACCCGCTGCTTGTCGTGTTTCTTCAGGTGGCTGGAGAGTGCGAGCAGGGTCTCTGTTGCCGAGCCTTGAACAATAATCAGCTGTTTGGCTTTTTCCGTGTTCAGTGTGGTGATGAGCTGTTGGCTGCGACCGGTCTGCACTGCAAAGGTATCGCAGGCGTCCTGTAGGGCGGCCCTGATGCGGCCGCCGAAGAACGGCGCGTGGGCGGCACGGCCCAAGCCGTGACTGCGCCGGTCCATCAGGGGTTCCTGCAGTACCGGCCGATCAAGATTGTGTCGTTGAGGCAGACGGCGCCGGGTCTCGCCATAGAGCATTTTTTCAGCGGCGCTGGCGCACTCAATCTGCTCGTCGGCCCTGCCCAGGTAGCGCTGGATCAGACCCGGTGAAAGTAGATGGACATTTTGTATTGCAGCAGCGGTTTCGTCCTGATCGATAATCACCAGTCCGGGGGTCAGGGTCTCTTCAGCGACGCGCCGGGCAATCAGGGTGAAGTCGACCGCTTGCTGGACGTTACTGGCGAACAGCACAAAAAAACCGGCGTCGCAGATCTGGTGCAGGGCTTGGTGACAGGTGCCGGCACTGCCCCCCAGTGCCCGGTTGCTGGCATGCAGCACCAGTGGCAGTTGCTTGGTGGCGGCACTGTTGAGCAGGTCCAGCGCGGTGGTCAGATCCGGCGTGGAGAGGAATGCGGTGGCGCGCCGTCCGGCCATTGCGAGACCGCTGGCAGCGGCGATGGCGCCTCGGGGACTCTCAACCGGATGACTGCCTAGCAGTTCGCCGAAGACGTTGTGCTGTTGACGAGTCTGTTCAGACTGCCACGCAAGGTCTGCTCCATTGGACGGAAAGGCGCTGGCGAGTGCCGCGTTCTCGGCGATACAAGCCTCGGTTACCGCGACGGCGCTGTTGCCATCGAGCAGGGTATGGATTCCCGTGTCCTTTGGCCCAAGTCCGGCCGGAGTGCCAAAGAGTCGGCGATAGAGGCGGATGGCGATATTAGCGGACATAGGAAACCTCAATGGAGCTGGGCATAACGTTTTTCACTCTCAGCTTGCTCAGACGGCCGGCGGGTAAACTGTCCCTCCTCCAGCCATTGGATAGCGTTGGTAGGGCAGCGTTTGATGGCGATCTCGGTCATGGGGGCGCCGGAGTCGAGATCGATGGCCGGCAGATTGTTGCTCATCTCGATCAGGCCGGGGGATGCATCAGCCGCACATTTACCGCAGGCATCACAACCCACGGAGCAGAGCACAGTCACCGCCTCGCCCTCCAACGGGTTATTGCACTGGACGTAGAGCTTCTGGCTCAAGGGCAGGATCTCGAAAAGATCTTTGGGGCAGGCCTCGACGCAATCTTCGCAAGCGGTGCATTTGCCGACATCGACGGTGGGCAGGCCGTTGGCATTCATGTGGATGGCATCGAAATCGCAGGAGACCTCGCAGTCAGCCAGTCCAAGGCAGCCCCAGGAGCAGCCTTTGCCGCCTCCCGAGACAGTAGCGGCGGCGCGGCAGCTTTCGAAGCCGTCATATTCGGCGATCTGGAACGCCTGTGATTTGCCTCCAGCGCATTTCAGTCGGGCGACCTGCTTGTCTGCCTGACCGGCATCGACGCCAAGAAAATCGGCGATGGCGTCGATGGTGTTCTCATCGGCCACGGTGCAGCCGCTTGGCTGCACACTGCCATCCACCAGGGCTTCCGCAAAAGGCAGGCAGCCTGGTTCTCCGCAGGCACCGCAGTTGGTGCCTGGCAGCAGATCTTCAGTGGTGGCGATGCGGGGATCCTCATCCACCTTGAGGAACTTGTAAGCGACAGCCAGCACCACACCGAAAAACAGGGCGATGCCGGTCATGATGGCCGGGGCGAGGACAAAATTGGATAGAGTGTCAGGCACGCAGGGATTCTCGTACTCGGGGAAACAGGAAAAAGGATAAAGGATAAAGGATCATGTGGGGGCTGTACGTGACTGTTGGCGCACAAAATTGCGCCTTGTCCGAATCAATCCGGCAAGCATGACGGAAATCTGTTTTGATTCTGCAATCCATCTTGTTCCAGTCACTGTATCGATATAGCCGATTTTGATGCCAATGTAGGTCTGTGTGCGCAGTTCGCCGCATGAGCCTTTAGCATATGAGAGGAAGTTCAAACTCTCTTTGAGCGATTCTCTCTCAAAGCCCTCTGCAATATTGCTCGGAACGGAAAGTCCGCTCCGGCTCAGCTGATCTTTGAAGCTGTAATCCCGGCAATCACGCAGTACTTTGTAAATCTCCACACTCAGGCGGGCGGAGCGTTTCCAAACTTCAAGTTCTTCAAACTGTGTAGTCATCCATGACTCCGAGTTTTAAGTAAGAGACTTAAGGAGCCTCTAAACGAATTCTGAATCCCAATCTGTTTCGCCCAGATTGATTCAGAGGCTCCTAGCCTTGGGCCAATGTACCATTCTGGCGTGACCCGCCAATCCCAATTCTTATCCTTTAACCTTTTTCCTTTCGCCTAGTTATACTGCGCCGCCCTTTCAATCAACTCATCCAGCCCCGCTTCGGAGTCGTTGAGGGGTTTCCCCGGATGAATACAGTTGGAGGGACAGATCTCTGCCGCTTCCACCATCTGGGCATAGGTGCCGGCGCTGGTGTCAGCGATATAGGCCTGGTTCTCGTCGTTGTAGACGAATACCTGGGGATTGATCGCCAGACAGTCGTTGCAGGTGGTGCAGAGAACACTGTCGATCCAGGGCTCTTCGCTGCCGAGATCTTCCTCTTCTTCGACAGGCGCTTCGGCAGCGGCTTCTGCAAGGGCTTCTGCAGGTGCTGCGGCAGTGGAAGTCGCCGGGGCCGCCGACATGCGTGGTGCGCCGCTGGTGAAGTCCATGCCCAACAGGACTTCGGTGAGGCGGGACATGACCTCACCGGCAGCTTCGCTTCGTGCTTCGACCAGCTTCTGCTCCTGTTCTACGGTGAGGGTCTCAATCCGTGCCTCGGCAGCGCCGTTGATCTCTTCGCGTGCCTTGGCAATGCCTATCTCAAGGTAACGGCTGCGAACCCCCGCCATCTCCTGTAGGGCGTGCCAGAAATTGAGGCGGTCACGGCAGGCCTGAATCAGGGTGCGGCTCACAGCCAATTGGCGCAACTCACCCTGGCTGTTGAGGGCCAGGATATAGGGGATGTGCTGGGCCGACTCCTCTTCCGGCATGGCCAGATAGTCGGCGACGGGCAGCAGTGAGTCGGTCTCACAGATCAGGGGTACTGGTGTGAAGTGCCCGTGCAGGCGAGGGATCAGCAGTGCATAGTCGGCAAAGGTGAAGGCCTGATCAATGGTCACGGCCTCGCCGTTTTCATCCCGGTAGCTGAATTCGTGTACCGCCCAATCCATCTCCGGCTGCGGGTTACCGCTGAAGTCGACCCGATCCGCAAAGCTGTCACCGGCTGAGGGATTGATCTGAAAGAAAGGATGGACCCGCCCTTCGAGCGCGGCGCCGGCCACCAGCCAGCCATTGAGTCCAGCATCCTGTCCCGTGGGGCGCAGGCCGACGTTTATTAAATGAAGCCCGGTGCGGGTTGCGTCGAGCGCAGTGGAGAACTGATCCAGGAGGTGCTCATGCCTAGCTGCTGAGGTCTGGGAAACGAAAGCCTGGCGATGACTGATGCCCAGGTAACCCAGTTCGGTGCGGAAGTGGGCGAAGGGGTCTTTGTCGGAGTCACGGCCAGGATTGGCGTGTCCCAGAACCCGTACCAGGATCTGCACGGGCCGACCGGAATTGAGCAGGCGGGAGAAGTCGGGCATTGCTTCGCCGGCTACGCGCAGGGCGGTCTCCAGGGCAATGACTGCTGGTACCAGCAACAGTTCATCATGGGAGAAGGCCTCCCAGTTGAAGGTCTCAAACCAGGGGTCATGGATCGATTCGTCATAGAGATCGTCGATCTCCAGTTTGGCAATACGCGCTGCGGCAAAGACTTTGGCTAGGCGCGCCGCCTGCTCGTCGAAGATCTCCTTGGCGCGAATAGAGGGGTTGTCGGAGACAACACTCTCGAAGCCGGGGATGTCGCCCAGCAGGGACTCGTCAAGGTCATTGGTGTGAACAAAGCGTACCAGGACCGACTCCCGGCCGTAGGATTCCAGCGTCTTCAGCGCCCCTTCCACCCGCTCACGGCGAACTGTTGTCATGCCGATGGAGCCGTGGGAGTGGTCCATCACATCTGCGAGTGCGTTGGCGTCGAACATGTGGGATGAGTGGCCCACGGCCTCTTCCAGTGCGGCCGGCGCCTTGGCTTCCTCTGATTTTCCCTTTTCAACCGCCAGCAACAGCTTGAGCCCGCGGATATAATTCTCGATCTCCCGCTGGAAATGTGCATGACGGGGGATCACCTGGCTGCGGATGACGTGGATCATCAGATGCAGCGCCGGGTGTTGTCCGTAGGCCAGGAACTGGCCACTCTCGGGGATCGAATCCAGTAGGTCGTTCAGATCACTCTGCAGTTTTTCTGTGCTGTCGCTGTCGAGTCCCAGCTGTTCCACCATCCCGGTGGAGAGCTCGCTGAGCAGGGGTTTGGCGGGTACGGGGGTCTGGCTCTCCTGCAAGGCGAGGCGCAGAGCCTGCTCAAGACGTGGCAGGTTGTCTTTCAGGATGCGGGCGCTGCCCTCCCCCGGTGCGACAGCTTCGGTGGCTTCAGCCAGAAAGGCTCCCAAAGGCTTGGCCAGTTCGGCGCCCCGACGCTCTTCGTCGCCGCCCTCGGCGGGATAGAGAAACAGCGGGTAGTCATAGCGCAGCCGGGAAGCGTCCCGATAGGGGGCCATCAGCGCGGGCAGAAAGTCGCTTCCGAGAGGCTCCAGTTGACCCCTGACGCTGGGATTTCCAAGGTGGAAATGGCGCAGGGTGTGCAAAATCGTCTTGGTGGCCTCCGCATCCTTGATGGCGGAGGGCATGGCCGGCGTGGCTTCGCCTGTCTGTACTGCTGTCATCGTAGGATTTTCCCGGCGTTGTCTGACTTAGATCGCAAAGGCGTCGAGAGCGGTGTTGATTGCAGCCAGCTTCTCTTCGTTGGTTTTGTTGAGGCCTTTCGCGGAGAAATCCTCATACACTACGGCATCTGGATCCTGATAGAGCAATCCCACCGGTAGTTTCGACTCGTCCCGGGCGATCTTCATCGCCTCCACCCAGTCTGAAGGATCATGTTCAATCTGCTCCTGGAACAGCTTCTTCACGTTGTCGGCGGTCGGGATGCCGTTCTCGTGGGAGAGCAGCAGCATGTTCTCGGGGTGATCCTGATAAGGCTTGCAGAAGCTGTCCGAGAAGACGGGGCAGCGCTGTATGATGCGCACGAAGCTGGTGCCCCGGTGTTTATGGGCGGCCTTGATTGTTTCGTAGAGCAGCGGCGGGTTCCAGTCCGGCACCTGTGCCACGAAGGAGACGTTGGTAATGCCCAGGGTCACCGTGAGTGGGTTCATTGCCGGCAGCAGCGAACCCTCTGGATGAGTATTGGTGCGTTCGCCAGTGGGGGTGGTGGGCGAGGTCTGCTTTTTGGTCAGGCCGTAGATGCCGTTATCGAAGATCAATATGACCATATCCATGTTGTAACGCATGGCGTGGAGCCAGTGACCTCCGCCGATGGAGAAGCAGTCGCCGTCGCCGGTGCCGACCCAGACGTCAAGGTCGGGTCGGCGCGCCTTGACGCCGTTGGCCAGCGGCAGGGCGCGGCCGTGCAGACCGTGCAGGCCGTAGGTGCCGACATAGTGGGGCAGGCGGCTGGAACAGCCGATACCAGAGACGACGACACTCTTCTCCGGTGGCATCTGGGCATCGCGCAGGACGCGGTGAACGGTGTTGAGCACGGCAAAGTCGCCGCAACCGGGACACCAGCGGGCTTCACCGCCGGCGTAGTTACCGAGGGTGAAGTAGCGTTCAAAAACGTCGACGGACCAGTCAGCTTTCAATCCAAACATTTGGCTAATCTCCTCAGTTGTTCAGGGCATCGAGCCGCTGGTTGAATTCTGCCTGCAACATACCGGGTTGCAGCGGATGGCCGTAGACCACAGACCAGCAGTCTATGTCGATCAGGGTCTGCGCCCGCAACATCATGGCGAGTTGCGCATAGCGGCGGTTCTCTTCGGTGATCAGCGGGCCGTTTGGATCATCGCTGTAGTTTATCTCCACTGTCATGACCTTCTTGAATTTGCTGAAGATCTCTTTCAGTCCCGGCTCCAGCGGCGACAGGAATCGCAAATGGAGGGTGGAGATGCTCTTGCCCTGCTCGCGCAGGATGTCGACCGACTCCTCGATAGCGCCCAAGGTTGAGCCCCAGCCGATGATGAGCAGATCGCCGCCGGCTTCATCGCCATGGACCTTCGGCGGTTTGAGTGTCTTCTGCAGGGCCGCCAGCTTGCGGCTGCGATGGGCCATGCTGGTCTGGTTGGTGTCTGAGTCGTAGGCCACCTTACTGCGATCGGTGTGGGAGAGACCGGTCAAGACATATTCGCCATTGCGTTGTCCCGGGATCGGCCGCTGGGAGAGACCAGTGCCTTCGTCCCAGTCGAAGGCCGGTACTGAGTCATCCCAGGGGGACTGATCGACCGGCGCGGAGAGCCACTCCTCCTGAAGCTCAGGGCGGGTGTAGGGCTGTACGCCGGTAGCCAGATTGGCATCGGTGAGCAGAATGACAGGCGTACGGAAGGCCTCCGCCAGTTTGCGCGCCAAAACCACGAAATGAAAACACTCCTCGATGGTGGCGGCGGCGATGACCACCTTCGGGGCATCGCCCGGCTCGCCGTATATGGAGGAGAGCAGATCAGCCTGCTCCACCTTGGTGGGCAGGCCGGTGGAGGGGCCGCCACGCTGTACGTCGACGATGACCAGCGGTACCTCGGCCATTACCGCAAGACCGATCAGTTCGGTCTTCAGCGCCATGCCGGGACCCGAAGTGATGGTGCAGGCGGTCTTGCCGGCGTAGGAGGCGCCGAGGGCAAAGCCCATCGCGGCGATCTCATCCTCTGCCTGATGGACGAAGCCACCGACATTGTCGAAGACATCCGCAACATAGTGAGTGGCGGAGGTGGCCGGTGTAATCGGGTACATGGAGATCAGCTCCATGCCCGCCGCCATGACCCCCAGGCCAACCGCCTGGTTGCCATTGGTGATGATGGTCGGTTTGGTCGTGTCAGTGGTGTAGGGTGGAATTTCCCACAGATAGTCGAGACGTTCAGCGGCAAAGGCGTAGCCGGAGTCAAACAGATCGATGTTGGGCTGGATTACCTTGTCACCCTTGTGAGCGAAGGTGTTGGCGATCTCCTTACGCCCCAGATCGGGTTCGCGGCTGAAGATATGACTGATCATGCCGAGTACGAACATGTTCTTGCCCTTGCGGGCATTTTTGACGATCTTCAGGCACGCCTCTTCCATCGGCAGCTCGTGTACGATCAGTCCGTGCTCGGCAAACTCTTTTACCGCCGCGGTGTATTGATTGCGGATCTTCTCGTCGGGATCGGTCTCCCACTTGTTTTCCAGCAGAACGATGGTGCCCTTTTTATAGGCGCCGTTGGCGATGCGGGAGAAGAGTACCTGCTCATTGAAGGCGACAACCAGTTCGGCCTCGTTGCCCATATTCGTAATGTACTTTGAGCCGATGCGAATACGGATGCCGGATGCGCCTGCGGGCGAGCGGGCCGGGGGTTGGATCTCCGCGGGGATGATCTCAACGGTCCAGACGCCGTTGCCCATCTTGCCGCTGATATTGCCAAAGGTCTGGCCGCACTTCTGCGCGCCTTCACCTGAGTCGGAGACGATCTCGACAATATATTCTTCTACCTTGGCGGCGGTTTTGTTCCCGCCAATCTGCACGGCACTCTCGCCGTTGTCAGCCTGTTGCGTCATATACCACCTGTTTTATGCTGCGTGTTGCCGCGGGCCGGAGGCCCTGCTGAAAGGCGCGAGCGGTTCAAGTCTGTCAGCTTTCCTGGGGGTTGTGTCCCGGCAGATCGAGGATCTGCTTGGGACGGGCGTACCACGGTGTTTCCATCGTCTGCCCGGTATGAAACGCGAACCAGCGCCTGGAAACATGTGTTGCCCCGAGTCCAGCGGACAGGAACGCGCAATTTCAAAAGGGGAAAATATCTCAAAACCAACGGTTTGGGTCAATGTTTTTGTCCTGTTGAAACATGGGCTTTCTCGATAATCCTATAACATTCAAATGTTTATGTCGTATGCGATGCCTCTGTCAAAAGATGGGCATATGGTGATGTTCAAATAATCGGGCCTCCAGATTCAATTCTCCATGCGGCCATGATTTTTATCTGAAGCAGCTTGTCTGCTAGGCTTGACGTGACATCAATAATTTTAATGAAGGTTTGAGTTGGCATGCCAAAGGATATCTTTAGAAATTTTGCCCTTGGGTTGGCGATCATCATGCTGGGCGTCTGGGGCGTGATCCTGATCTTTGCACCTGAAGAGATCACCCACATGTTCAGCAATGAGCCGGTGAATCATGCATTCGCCGGTATGATGGGTGGGGCGTTGCTCGGTCTGGCGCTGATCTCTCTGGCAAGTATCACCCAGTGGATGAGTGCGCCTCGGGGGCTGGGGCTGGCGATGATGATTCTGGTGGTCGAGACCGCCTACCTCATGCTCGTTACCGGGGTGATGCTGGTGACGCCGCTGACCACCGTGAGCCTGGTAACGGCAGCAGCAGTGGCCTTTTTCCTCCTGATTTAAAGTTGCGATTTGTGCCAGGCAGTCAGCACCGCCCAGATCAGTCGGTGCCGCCAAAATTTCCCATCCCATAACGGGTGGCGGGCATGATCGCCTCCTCATACTCATCCTTGAAGTGGTAGAGGGAACTCTCCACCACCTTGACCGCGCCGTCCAGCAGATGGCAGCGGCCGGTACCCGGCAACATTTCGCACAGACTGTAGAGTGAATCCAGATCGGCCTGACTGCCCTGCCCCGTGTCTATTTGGCTCAACAGGCGGGAGATGTAGTAGGTGCCGGTCTTGCATGGCGGACATTGGCCGCAGGAGGCGTCGGCAAAGAAGTTGACGTACTCGGTGACCCGCTTGACGATGCCGGTGCCCTCCGAGACGACGATCATGGCGCCGGTGCCCAGCGCCGAGCGGCGTGCCGCCACTGAATCGAAGTCGAGAGGCACGTCCAGGTCCATCGGGGTCAGGATGGTGTTCGAGGGGCCGCCGGTAAACACTGCCTTCAACAGTTTTCCCACCAGCATGCCGCCGCCGTAATCGAAGATCAGATCCGCCAGTGGCGTACCCATCGGCAGTTCGTAGGCACCGGGTTTGAGGACATCGCCACTGAGGCAGTAGATCTTGGTGCCGCTGGCTTCACCGAGTCCCTGGTTCCGGTACCAGGCCGCGCCATGTTTGATGATGTGGCCCACATTGGCGATGGTCTCGGTGTTGTTGATGAGTGTGGGGTGGCCGTGTACTCCCGATTCTGCGGGAAACGGAGGCTTGCCACGGGGAAAGGGGAAGTTGCCCTCCACCGATTCGATGGCGGCGGTTTCTTCGCCGCCGATGTAGTGTCCGGAGGTGGCCATTACCTCGAACTCCACCGGCTGGCCGGTCTTTTTTGATAGCGAGAAATAGAGTTCCGACTCTTCCCACTGGGCCACGGCAGCCCGCATGTTTTCCAGGGATGCCTTCTGTTCCGGGTTGATATAGAAGATGATGCGGTTGATGCCGCAGGCCAGGGCGCAGATGCAGGCCCCTTCGATCACCTGATGCGGCGTCTCCTCCAGCAGGATACGATCCTTGAAGGTGCCGGGTTCATCCTCGTTGCCGTTGACGATCAGGTATTTTTCCGTGGCGTCCTCTTGGGCGGCCATGTACTGCCACTTTTTATAGGTTGGAAAGCCGCTGCCCCCCAGCCCACGCAGACCCGCTTCCCGGATGATTTCTATGAGGTTTTCCGGCTCTTCGAGGAGGGCCAACTGCAATCCTTCGCTGTCGGCAACGGCTTTCCACGCCTTAAAATCGGCGCCGACCCTTTGGTTCTCGTTGAGCAGTACTTGATTGAGATTATCCATGAGATCCTATTTGGCTTTGTGCAGGCCGTCGTAGTCCGAGTCGGTCTCGAACTTGGCATAGTCGGGAAACAGCATCGGCCCCTGATTCTCCATCGGCATATCGGCCAGGGTCAGCTGGCGGCGCAGTTCGCTCAGATGTTCGGTGGAGACGTTGCTGTGTGGGCGGCCGTGAACCTCTGTGGCCGCATGCTCCCCGGCCCTGCGGCCGAAGCTGATGATGTCGAGCAGGGAGTTGCCCATCAGCCGGTTTTTGCCGTGGATGCCGCCACAGACTTCGCCGATGCAGTAGAGCCCGCGTACGGTGGAGCAGCCGTTGCCGTCGATCACAACGCCGCCGTTCTGATAGTGCAGCGTCGGATAGATCAGCAGTGGTTCCTGCGCCGGGTCGGTGCCGCATTTGCGGCCGAGATGCAGCAGCTTGGGGAAACGGCTCTTCAGAATGCCGGGATTTCGCAGCTCCACGCCAGGGGTGTCGAGCCAGATACCGCGAGTAGTTTCGTTGACCTGAACGCCCCTGCCCTCCTCGCACTCCCGCAGGATTGCGGCGGCGACGTGGTCCCGTGGCCCGAGTTCGTCGACGAAGCGGTCGCCGAGGCCATTCAGCAGGTAGGCCCCGGCAGAGCGTACCCCTTCTGTGATCAGGGTGCCGGCAAGATGTTGCGGATAGGCCAGGCCCGAGGGGTGGTACTGGAAGGAGTCGAGATCACGCAGCTTCGCCCCCATCCGGTAGGCCATCACCAAGCCGTCGCCTGTGGCGCCGAAGTGGTTCGAGGTGGGGAATCCATTGAGGTGCATGCGGCCGATGCCGCCGGTGGCGAGTATCACCGCCTTCGCTTTCACCAGGGTGTAAGAGCAGTTTTTCAGTGAAGAGACAACGGCGCCCGCGCAGTGGCCCTGATCGTTGGAGAGCAGTTCCACGGTCGGGTTGTAGTCCCAGACTTCGATGCCGGCGTTGGTCAGCGCCTCGCGCAGTACCCGCATCATCTCCAGGCCTGTGTAGTCCCGGTAGTAGACGACGCGGGGGGCGGAGGTGCCGCCTGCGCGGCGTGTCAGCAGGTCGCCGTACTTGTCCACATCGAACTGCATGCCCTGTTGGATCAGCCAGCGGATGACGTCAGGACCGTCCATCACCATTTGTGCCGCCAGTGGTTTGTCCACGTAGTGGTGGCCGCCCTTGACGGTGTCGTCATAGTGCATCTGGGGGGAGTCCCCCTTCTCCACTGAAGTCTGGATGCCTCCTTCGGCCATCACGGTATTGCTGTCGCCCAGTCGCAGCTTGGTGGCAAGGATCACCTTCGCGCCATGGCGGGCGGCAGTCAGTGCGGCGGCGCATCCGGCGCCGCCACCGCCCACCACCAGAATATCGGTCTCCACGGTGTTGGCGCCGGCCAGATCGGCCTCTTCAATACGGGCATCCGATTGCAGGACGTCGGCCAGTTGTTTATGACAGACATCGCCCTGGTTGGGGCCGACTTTGAGGGTGGTCATGGAGTCCGGCATATAATCGGGGTGGAACTGTTCGAGCAGTTCCCGGGTTTTTGTTTGGTCGTTGCTGGGCTCGCGAAAGCGCTGTGGCGTGTAGTTGCCGAGTGCTTCGCTGTAGGGGATTCCGTTGGTCATGGTTACCAGTCTGTTTTGAGGTTGCCGGGCAGCCGGGGGTTACTGCTTGATCTGCAGGTCGCCTTTGCGGAGCATTTCCAGGCGGTTGATCAGATTTGACGGGCGGATGTGGAAATAGGCGGTGACGCGGCGGGAGAAGAGTCCCACATGGTTGGGGGCGATAAGCTCCGGGCAGGCGGTCATACAGAAGTTGCACATCACGCACTCGATGAACAGCTCCCCGGCTTCGCCGAAACGCCCCTTGCTGGCGAGTTCAACGCCGCGTTCGACCTCTATGCCCTTGGGGCAGGACTTGTCGCAACCGCCACAGTGCCGGCAGTGGTCGGCTTCCGGGAAGATCTGATGGAACTGATCCTGCACTTCCCAGGAGTTCTTGATGTCCTCCAGTTGATATGTGTGGTGGGTTGGGTTGGGGAAGACCAGAAAGATGACCTCCATCCCCTCCTCCACCAGCAGCTGGCAACCCAGCTCCATTTTGAGTTCGTGGCTGTCGGCGCGGCGCACCATGATCCGGCAGGAACCGCAGACGCCTTCAAGGCAGCCGACACTTTTTACCCGTGGATAACCGGCATGCCACAGCGCCTGGATAACCGAAAGGGATCCCGGGGCGGTGATGGGCTTGCTGTTGATGGTCAGGTTAACGAGTTGTTCGCTTGTCTCACTCATAGATTCTGGAAAAGTAGTTGTTTATAACTTCGATAATCAGGACGCCTTGCAGAACTTCGCGGCGTTGTGTCCGTGCGGTGCTTTTGAGGAAATCAGAGCCCGACTTTGGCCCCGTAAGACTAAAGTCGCCAATCCTTATTAAATTAATCGGTTATTATATATTTTTTGCGCTGCTTGCACACATCCAGGCAAAAAACAGCCTGTCCGCCCGATTTGTTAATGGCTAATCATAGCGTAACCGGGGGTGGTGGTAAAAAATCTGGTCTATATTTTGAAGGGCGGAAAAATTCTGTTTGCAACAGTGTGCATCCGGCGCTGCGGCAGTTGAGTACCCATAACAATAGATGGCGCTGCACGAAGGTTCTGAATATTCACCGCGAGATCCCTTTGGAATTTTTGTGCAAAGCCAGTTAACAACAACGGTCGATGGTTCCGCCTGAAAAGGCTGGTGCCGAGGAGTTCAAAGATGGCTGAAAAGACCTTTACCCTTACCAACGATGAGACTGGTGATGCGGTCAGACTGATGGTGCGTGAGTCGGTGCAGGGCCCCCCGACAGTCGATGTCACCAGCCTCTACCGGCAGATGGGAGTCTTTACCTACGATCCGGGTTTTATGTCCACAGCCAGCTGTACCAGCGGCATCACCTATATCGACGGCGAAGAGGGGATCCTCGAATACCGGGGTTATCCCATCGAACAGCTGGCGGAGAGTGGCAATTTTATCGAAGTGGCCTACCTGCTGCTTTACGGCGAACTGCCTAATAAGGATGAGTTGGAAAGGTTTGACGGAATCATCACCCACCACACGATGATCAACGAGAGCCTGAAGGGTTTTTTCAATGGCTTTCAAAGTAATGCCCATCCGATGGCGGTCATGGTCGGCGTAGTGGGGTCGTTGTCGGCCTTCTATCACGACTCCCTCGATATCAACGACCCGCGTCACCGGGAGATATCCGCCCATCGGCTGATCTCCAAGATGCCCACCATCGCTGCTGCCAGCTACAAGCACAGCATCGGTGAGCCGATAGTGTATCCGCAGAATGGTCTCTCCTACTGCGCGAACATGCTGCACATGATGTATGCCACCCCCTGTGAGGATTATGAGCCGGATCCGGTGGCGGTGAAGGCGTTGAATCTGCTTTTTATCCTGCATGCCGACCATGAGCAGAATGCCAGTACCTCCACAGTGCGTCTGGCAGGCAGCTCCCAGGCCAATCCTTTTGCCTGTATCGCAGCGGGCATCGCATCGCTCTGGGGGCCGGCTCACGGTGGGGCCAATGAGGCGGTGCTGGATATGCTCACTGAGATCGGCGATGTCTCGAATATCGACAAATATATCGCCCGCGCCAAGGATAAGAACGACAAGTTCCGCCTCATGGGTTTTGGTCATCGGGTCTATAAAAACCGCGATCCGAGGGCGACCCTCACCCGCAAGGTCAGTCATGAGTGCTTGTCGGCCCTGGCGGATCAGAACAATCCAATGTTCGAGCTGGCGATGCGTCTTGAGGAGATTGCGCTCAGTGACGACTACTTCATCGAGCGTAAGCTCTACCCCAACATTGATTTCTACTCCGGCATCATCTACAGGGCTTTGGGCATCCCGAACAACATGTTTACGGTGATGTTCTCCATTGCCCGCACCGTGGGTTGGGTGGCTCACTGGCTGGAGATGATGGACGACCCGCAACAGCGGATCGGCCGGCCCCGGCAGCTCTATAACGGCTATAAACGGCGGCAGTATGTTCCGCTGGATGAGCGTTGATTGTAGGTGAGGCTCTCTCTCCGTAACTTCTGGTAGGGTGCGCTGTGCGCACCGTGATTGCTGTAACTGCTTATTCTGGTGCGCGCAGCGCACCCTACGTTCTGCGGTATAAATATCAGTCGTCGAGCAGTCTGCCTTCGGGTGAAACGACGGGCAGGCCGAAGATTCGCCAAAGCTGCATGCCGCCCCGATAGTATTTGATCTTGCCTGCGGGATAACCAGCGCTCAGTAGTCCCTTGATAGCGCTCGGCGACTGACCGCACCAGGGGCCGTTACACCAGAGTGCGAGCTGTTTTGCCGCTGAGAAATCCCGCCCTTTTTCTGTTTCACGTACACCCAAGCGGGCAAGGGCGTCTTCCAGGGTCAGCTCGTCGGCGCCCTGTTCCGGATTCAGTTGGTTGAAAGGGATGTTGATGGAGCCGGGAATGGTGCCGCGTTCATGCCACTCTTCCGTCCTTGCATCGATCAGCAGGCCAGAGCCATCGGCCAACGGTCCCTGCATAAATGCCACCAGCTCGACCTCGCCGATGGTCTCCACACTCTTTTCCAGCTGCATGGGTTGGGCGCAGAAAGGAGGGCAGGGCCGGGAGGTGCGGGCGAAGTTGAATTCAATCACAGCGTCGGTGTCCTGGTTGCGCAGGATGGAGATGACATGTTCGCCGTGGCGCACCTGAAACTGGTCGACTGTGTTGGTGATGTTGACTTCCAGTGCGGCGGCATTGCCGCTGACAAAAAGGAGAAGTAGCAGGACGAAGGTTGTTTTTACAGGGGGAATTGTTGCTGGCATGGTCCTTACCGGTAGTTTGGCTGGTTCAGGGAATCGCTTGGTTCTACTTAGTCAGATTATCTAACTTTGGCTCTACATGAAAACCCTGGGCATTGTGTAGGTGCGGCGCTTCGCCGCGAGTGCTTGGTTTCACGTCTATTCGCGGCGAGGCGCCGCTCCTGCAAACAACTATATAACAGTTTATAAACGCGCTTTTAATAAATTTATATGCTATTAATGGATTATTAAGCAGCCTTTATATTAAGAGGTTGACTTTTCGCGTATGATTTCCTATTTATAGTTTATAAACAGACCATTAACGGCTTAATTTATAAATAAGAGCTTATATCGAGACTGTTATGGATTATTATTCCCTGACCGACAAAGTCGTTCTGGCCGAGCTTGGAAAACGTTTTCGCGAGTTGCGGCTGAGAAAAAATCTCACTCAACAACAGCTTGCAGACCGGACCCTGCTCTCCCTCTCCACCATCAAGGCCCTGGAGGCTGGCAAGGCGAAGCTCAGCACCCTTGTTGCCGTGCTGCGGGAGTTGGGGGCGTTGGAGAGTATTGGTGACTTTATTCCCGACCCGGGTATCAGTCCGCTGCAACTGCTTGAAATGGGTGGGCATAAACGCCAGCGCGCCACCGGCAGTCGCGGCAGGCCGGATGATAAGGAAGTCGAATGGTAGCGAAGGTCGATACCGCGCTGGTGATGCTCTGGGGCCACCGGGTGGGAGCCGTCTCCTGGCGAGAAGCGCAGGAACATGCGGTATTTGAATTCGACCGGGATTTTCTCAACCTCGGACTTGACCTTTCGCCGGTTCACATGGGGTTGCAGGAGGCGCGAGAGGGGGATGGCATCTACACATTTCCCGCCCTGAATCGTGAGACCTTCAGGGGTCTGCCCGGCCTGCTGGCAGATGCATTGCCGGACAAGTTCGGTAACCGGATTATCGACGCCTGGCTGGCGCGCAATGGACGGGATGAAAAGAGTTTCTCGCCGGTGGAGCGCCTCTGTTACACAGGTCGGCGCGGTATGGGGGCACTGGAGTTTCTGCCGCCGGTCACTCGGCAGACTGAAACATCGGTGCCGGTTGAGATTGCCGAGCTGGTCACATTGGCGCAGCAGATCACCACAGAGCGGGGGCTGCTGGATGTGGAGCTGGAGGGTGTTGGTCGTGAAGGGGAGGAGGGGATTCTCGACATTTTGCGGGTCGGTACCTCCGCGGGTGGCGCCCGCCCGAAGGCGGTAATCGCCATGAATGGGGCGGGTAAGGTGCGCTCCGGGCAGGTCGAGGCGCCAGCGGGTTACGACTACTGGCTGTTGAAGTTCGATGGAGTCGATGATCTGGAACTCGGCAAACCAAAGGGTTACGGGCGCATCGAATATGCCTACTATCTGATGGCGAAAGCTGCAGGCGTCAGGATGACCGAGTGTCGGCTCCTGGAAGAGGGGGGCAGGGCACACTTCCTCACTCGCCGCTTCGATCGGGTGCAGGGCAAAAAACTGCACATGCAGTCACTATGCGGTGTGGGTCACTACGATTTCAATCTGCCGGGGGAGTATGGCTACGAGCAGGCCTTCGCGGTGATGCGTCGGCTCAGGCTGTCTAAAGCCGAGGCTGCGCAGCAGTTTCGCCGCATGCTGTTCAACGTGGTGGCGCGGAATCAGGACGACCACACCAAAAACATCGCATTTCTCATGGGGGAAGAGGGTGTCTGGCGTCTCTCCCCGGCCTTCGATGTGACCTACGCCCACAACCCTGCGGGCAGATGGACCCATCAGCACCAGATGACGATCAACGGCAAGCGGGATGGTTTCTCCATGGCCGATCTGCTCGCTGTGGGGGAGTCGATCAGCCTGCCGAACATTTCCGAGACGGTTGCCGAGGTCGTTGAGGCGGTAAAACAGTGGCCGGAATTTGCCAGGAATGCCGGGGTGGAAAAGGCAACCGTTACAGCCATCGCCAAACAGCATCGTCTGACCTTTTTGTAGGCTCCGGCTAGGTGTGTGGGCAGAAACAAACCCTCATCCGATGTAACTTACGAATCCAGTTCACGTTTTTCCTCTTCATATCTCCAGAATTGGGCTGCTTGGCCGCCACCCTAATCAAGAAAAACAGATTATTGACACTGGAAAGGTCATGGCTAAGTTACACAATCTCAATAGACTCTCGATAGCGAAAACGCGCACGGATATCCGGGATCTGCGAGTCGAGCTGATGAATCTCTGTTCCCGGGATGTGAAAGGCGCTGATCCACACCGCACCAGCGAGTTGCTGGATGATTACCTCGACTATCTCGATACGGCGCTGTCGGAGCAGGGCAGCAGGAGTAACGATGTCAGCCAGATTCAGGAGATGCTGCTGGAGGTTTCACAGATTGTCCGTTCTGGAAGGGCTGGCGTGACTGCCAAAGACTACCGGAATATCATCAGCCACTTGACCGACATCTACGCCAAGGGACTGGCGGAAGAGATGCAGTGCCCCTTCATTATCACCTCAGTCGACTATGCGGACGTAATTGAGGCGATCAGCCAGGAGTATCCGGCCTTCGACTACAGAGAGGTGGTGGGGCAGCTGCTCTACTACATGAGTCAGCTATTCAGAAACAGGAAGGGCAGCTGGATGATGGTCTACGAACACCTGTTGTTACTACCGGAATCCATCAATGTGCTCGCCTTGTCGGATCAAAAGTCATTTATGGAGATCCAGGAGTGGACGAACCAGGGTGTTGAAAATCTTTTTCAGATCTATCGGGATTACAAAGAGATGATCAGTGAGACAGAGTGCGAGCTGGCAGGGCTTGAGCGGCGGATTGCCGTACAGAAAGAGGAGATGGCAGTGCAGAAAAACAGTGCTGTCATCGCCTTCGACAGCCTGCGCAAAAAGAGAGTACTCAAAGCGATGTTGTCGCAAAAAGCGCGGCTGATTGAAGAGCTGCAATCCAAGCAGATGATCCTGGAACTCGTCGAAAACGATATCCGCGAATTCGAAGAGAAACTAGTGGAACTTCGGCGCGCCTATTTCATTCGGCTGGTTTAGGAACCTCCGGCTAGCCGGTTATGCACTGTTTGCACTCAGGCTAACAGCAATTTCCCTAAAACTATTAAGCCCCGCCTCAATATTTTCGATGATTTCTTCTGCCAGATCTTCCGGGTCCGGCAGGTTATCCAAATCGGCCAGGGATTTGTCCTTCAGCCAGAAAATATCGAGACTGGTTTTATCTCTCGCTTCGACGTTTTTGTAGTCGTATTTTCGCCATCTTCCTTCCGGGTTTGTATCAGCGTTCCAGGTTTCTTTCCTGCTGTGTCGGTTGTCTGGATTGTAACACTCGATGAAGTCCTGTAGATGCTCTATCCGCATGGGTTTCTTTTTCAGCGTGTGATGGATATTGGTTCTATAATCATATATCCAGATATCTTTCGTCCAGGGCTCTTTCTGAGCTGGACGGTTATCAAAGAAGAGTACGTTTGCCTTTACACCGTTTGCGTAAAAAATTCCGGTAGGCAATCTTAATATGGTATGGAGTTCTGTTGTCTCCATCAGTTTCTTTCTGACTGTTTCGCCTGCCCCGCCTTCAAATAGGACGTTATCGGGAACTACTACAGCGGCACGGCCTGTAGATTTCAACATAGATCTAATATGCTGAACGAAGTTGACCTGTTTGTTTGAGGTCGTAGCCCAGAAATCCTGACGATTATAGGTAAGACCATCTTTCTCCTGTTCGCCTTCTTCATTGGTAAAGGTCATGCTGCTTTTTTTACCAAAGGGTGGATTGGCGAGTATCCTGTCCACTGTTTGCGCGGGTGGGGATATCAGTGAGTCGTTGGAGCTGACGGCTCCATCTCCATCAATTTCTCCGATGTTGTGAAGAAACATATTCATCAGACACAGTCGACGAGTGTTAGAAACTATTTCATTACCGCTGAAAGCTTCATGTTTAAGGAAAGCTTTCTGTTTTTTATCCAGTTTGTAATGCTCAACCAGATAATCATAAGCAGTCAGGAAGAATCCACCTGTTCCGCAGGCAGGGTCAGCTATAGTTTGCATTGGCTCTGGACGCATACAGGCGACCATCGCCTTGATCAGTGAACGTGGGGTAAAGTATTGACCAGCACCCGATTTAGTATCTTCTGCATTCTTTTCCAGTAGTCCTTCGTAGATTGTTCCCTTGGTATCAGCTCCAAGCATAATCCAGTCAGTGTCGTTGACCATATCTATTAGGCGGGAGAGCTTGGCAGGATCTTGAATCTTATTTTGAGACTTGGTAAATATCTGACCGAGCATTCCTTTTTTCTTGGCTAACTCTCTTAGCAGGATAATGTAGTGACCTTCAAGCTCATCGCCCTTTTTGGTGCGCAGGCTTTTCCAGTTATATTCTTCTGGAATACCGACATCACGGCTATAGGGTGGCTTACTGTATTCATCTGCCATTTTCAGAAAGATGAGATAGGTTAGCTGCTCCAGGTAGTCGCCATAACCAACACCGTCATCTCTTAATGTGGTACAGAAACTCCAGACTTTGGAGACAATGGTATCGGCGTTCATGGCAGGTTTTCCCGGTAGATAGTTAAAATTTCAATGACATTACCCTTAACCCTGTAGAGAAAACTGTAACGTTTATAAACCACACGACGAATATCTTTACCATATTCAGCCATTGGCGTACCCGACTCAGGAAATTGACTCAAAATGCTATTTAGCCAAGATTCAAAATTATTTAAATAACTGACAACAAATTCATTGGATAGATGCTGTTTATACAAATATTCAGCTATTTCCTCCAGGCGCTTCTTAGCTCGTGGAGAAAATACAATAACAGGCTCATTCATACTTGGCGCGAATGTCGTTTATTGCCTGACCTATAGGAATACCTTTACCTGCATCCAACTGTTCAATTGAGATACCAATATCCTGCTTAATTTTCTGCTGCTGAATAAACTCAACAAAATCTCTGGCAATGGAATTGCTATCTTCACCGTAGGTTTGCCTGATACTTTTCTCAAGCTCTGGGTTATCAATATGTATATCAAGCATGGTTATCACCTCTTAATTTATTGAACGGTGTAGCCCACTTACTGAATTTCCTCTCCATTTCATCCTGGCTAATGGTTCCATCCGTGGCTGCACTGTCAATGCCTCTGTGTATTTTTTCGACAACATAGAGGTGGTATTGAACATCTTCCAGAGTGCATTCATCTGGTAGTTTATCGAGAAGTGATTTAACTTCCTCATTTGCAGTATTCATATTGACCTCCTGGTTTCAAGCATTGGTGCGTACCCGATTTGATTTTAGTCTTGTTTTAATCTTTTTCACAACGGCCTTTTTGGCCCTGGTTGCGGCATCTGCTTTTTCTGCTGCTATGCGATCTAATAGGAGGGTAGCTGGTTCATCATTAGGATCTTGTGGAACTAGCTTACCTGAGAAGGCTTTTTTAAGTATTGATTGGCGTAGGGCTTCAGTTCGATTCAAATTATCTTTTATCTCGGTATCAAGCTGATCGGATACAGACAAAAATTGTTCCAATATATTTATAATTTCTTTCTGCTCTTCAATTGATGGAAGCGGGAACAAAATGTCTTTTAGTATCGTTTGATTTAGAAAATCACGACTTGATCCCGTACATAACTCACGAACCTGTTTCATCACCACTCCTTCTCCCTGGAATAGAAAAACAAAATATTCAGACAATAGTATTTTTTTATTTAGGCTCACTCTAATCAGGTTGGTAGATATTAGAGCACCATCATATTCGGGTGGTACTTCACAGATTTCACCAACAGTACCTGACCTTGAGATGATCAGGTCGCCAGCATCAACTATAAATGAGGAAAGTTCTTTTGCTTTTACTTTATCAACAAATATCTTGTTCCCTCTAGCAAACACACCCCTACCAATATTCTCAATACCTAATACGGGCTCTCCTTTACTTTTGTGTTCAGACTTTTTCAATGCTGTACCAAACGGACCAGTTGTCAATGGCTTCTTATAAAGTGACCAAAAACTATCAATATACGTCTCTATCCAGTTAGAAGGAATCGATGAAGAAACAGAATTATCACTTTCACTTGATTTAAGCTCAGGTAACTGTTTTGGCTTAGTAGGCTTCTTCCCTTCCTTACCACCAGCTTCCCACTGTTTAACCGTTGCTTTCCACGCTTCCAGTTGTTGCTGGTAGCGGTCTTCACGTTCTTGCTTGATACGTTCCAGTAGCTGATCAGCTGTTGCCAGTTTATCAGCATTTTCTTTACGCCACTGTTCGGTAAGTTTGCCTTCAAAGGCGTGTTTGAGCAGTGACTGACGGTAGACTTTGAGTTGTTCACGAGCTGTCTTCAGGCTTTCGATGCCTTTATCCAGCTCGGAAAAGAGTTCTTCTATTTTGGCTACTATGCGGTGTTGTTCTTTTGTTGACGGCAGAGGAATATCAATGCCGCTTAACCAAGGAGCAGGTACACGTCGCTGGCCTACAGCGCCAGTCATATTGTGCTGTGCTTCTATACGAAATAGTTTTGATGAAACATAGTAATAAACATACTGCGGTAAGACACCACTGTATGACCGTAGCACATGAAACTCTGTAGAGCCAAAACCAAGATCGTTCTTAACACCTGGTACAATCGCCATTTTTCCATTTTCCATGCAGGGGGTTATCTTAGCGAATAGAACATCCTTTTCTTGAAAAGCCGTGTAGCCCTTCCTTACGTCAGTAAACTTTTTAATTTCAGTAACATCAACCTGCCCAGATTCGGCTTCCACAGCGGGCATTGGAACGAATGAAACATCTAAGTCATCGGAAAACTGAGTCTTATCCAGTTTTGGATTGACTTCAACAATGGCTTCTAGGACTGTAGAATCCCACGAGCTTGGTATTACTTCTTTACTGCTAATATTCAAGCTGCTAACTCTTCATTCATCTCATCAATCAATCCATCCATATCAGCACCAAACAACTGATACATTTTCCCTAATCCACCCTGACTATCAAAAGGAGCCATCTCAAGATCATCACGCTCAAAGTGAAATGAGCTGATGATGTGGTCACGTATCATCTGTAACCATTGCATCTGGTTTTCGTTAAACTTTTCACCTGCACCTGCATGGTGTTTCATCACCCAGTTCTGGAAGTTTTTCCTTACCGTAGCATCATAGGTAGACAGTGTTTTGTCGATTCCACAGATTCGACGAATCAGGGCTACCAGTGCTGTTAATTCATTTATGGGCTGTTTACCTTTGTAGTCATCCAGTTGACCGTAAGCATTCCAAACTCTAATAGGGGCAAGCTTGGGTTTATCTGATTTAAGCTTATTCATCACTTCTCTGATCATGTCATAGGTAACTTCTCTTCTACGATGTGGCTGATCGTAGAAGATCTCCAGTGCTTCAATTTCATTCTTGTTCTGTTTGATGTAGTCAGCAAACTCTTCTACCAGTTTATTAGCATTTTTTTCGGCATCTTTACCCCATCCGACATTGATGGTTTCATCAAGATTGTCGAGGTCAATCTTCTGTTCCTTATCTCTTCTGATTGAGTCGATCAGGTCTATCAGATCTCCATTAAAACGGCTCTTCCCCTGATCGAGTGGGTAAGGATCACCTAACCACTCCTTCAGGGTAAAGCTTTAATCCACCAAGGTGGAAGTAGATTGCATTGGCAAACCGCGCCTTGTTGCGGAAACCTCTACTACGAACCTTGATCATCTTTATCCGGCTGTTGAGACCTTCTGCCGGACCATTACTTACCTTCAGGATTATCGCATTCAATATGCCCCACAGGTGCTCCTTGATGGTTTTGGCCACTTCCTTGATTGGATTAAGCCGACTGCGTACCGCCCAAGATAACCACTGCTCCCAACCTTTCTTCGCCCACGTCTTGCTGACATAGTGCCAGAGTGACATCGCCAACTCTTTTATTGCCCAAGCACGAGCTGTTTTCAGTGTGCTATCGCGCAATGCCTTGAAACGACTCTTCTGTTTGCACGTCATATTCTCAGGGTTGTAGAGCCAGTCATATTTGCTTCCTTTAAGGTCTTCGTAGCCTTCTGCCATCAGCGCCTTGTGTTCTTCGCGGCGAACTTTGTCTACGGCTTCACCGAGATATTTGGCAACATGGAATTTATCAAAGGCAATCTTCTCCTCGGCCCCAGGCAGGCTTTCCAGTGTGGCATTGATAAAGGCTGGCCACATATCCATGGAGACACTCTCTATCGCCTCTCGCTGCCCCTCTGTCAGACTGTCATACCACGCCTTGAGTGTCGCCTTTTTACGGTCGCTACCGACGTGTAGCACTGTACCTGCCTCCTGGTCTGATACGACTGTCACGTAATCATGACGCTTCTTGAAAGCCGTTTCATCAACGCCAATATGTGTCGGGTAGATCTCTTCTCTGCGAGCCAGTCCCCGCTCAACCGCTCGCTGCATGATCCCATCTATGGCATTCCAGCTCAGCCCCATCAATCGGGAGACGGCAGAGATGGATGCCTCTTTCAACCAATCAATCACCAGCGCCTCAAACATTGCCGTGAAGCCAGAGCCTGGTTCGGCCCAGGGAACTGACATTGTGACCACGCCATGCTCTTCACACTTCACTCTGGGCACATCTGCCACCAGAATGGTCTTGTACTGACAGGTATCCAGGTGTCGCCAGCGGCGTTTGCGTGAATCATATCCTGGTGAGATCTGTCCGCAGGTTGGACAACACAGCTTGGCTCCTTCCTCCTGCTCTACGTGTACCGTTACCTTTCCTTCTGACACGGCCAGCTCTACTCTGCTAACCTGCCAGGGACTCTTGATACCCAAAATCTGGGCGTATAGATCTTTATCTCTCATAGGGAATTACGCTAACCTACCCACCTGATTTGGGGAAGAGCCATTAAAACTATTGGTAGCCTGACTCACTAACTTAGCTTGTGCCTCTTTACGTTTATCATCGCCAGGGTCAGTACCTGCTGGCTGCTCTGCAAGCTCAAGTGCTTTAGCCTCGACCATGTCAGCATCAATGGCATCGAATAACCCATTAACGATATTTGTTAGCTCTACACCTTTTGCGGATTTTTTAATTCTGGCCTGTTCATCAGCATCCAGTTGCTTGTTCAATCGAGCCAAACGACCAGCAAGAGAACTTACCGTATCGCTATCACTGGCACCCATCATCACACCCATGGCTAGATCTTTAAGGGGTACAGTGGGTTTGGTGATGAGTGGCTGGCTAGCTGTCTTGAGTGACTTGGTAACACCTATGGCATCGACAATGACATAGTGGGTTTTGGCGCTATTAGCTGAAGGAGTCACCTTTTTAAGATCATCCTGATCCAGGGTACGGGTTCCCCTGCCTTTCATTTGCTCAAAGTAGTTTTTACTTTTTACATCACGCATAAAGAGCAGACATTCAAGTGGTTTTACATCGGTGCCGGTGGCAATCATGTCCACCGTCACTGCGATTCTTGGATTATAGTCATTTCGAAACTGGGAAAGGATTGATTTTGGGTCTTCCCCTTCCTGTATCAGATTGCCGTCTATATCATTTCTATCTTGTGCTGCCTTATAGGTCACCTTTTTACAGAAGGCGTTACCTTCTCCAAATTCTTCCCGTACTGTCTGGATGATGTCATCGGCATGGCTATCCGTTTTTGCGAATATCAGTGTTTTTGGAACTTCTTCACGACCTGGAAATATTTCGTTAAGGCTATTTTTAAAGGTCTTGATAATGGTTCTAATCTGGCTTGGATTGACAATATTTGTATCCAGCTGTTTGGATGAATAGACTTCATCTTCATCCTGCTCTTCCCATCTTTTTTTACGGGTTTGCTTTTCTCGTCGCTGTATTAGCTGTTTAGCTTTTAGCTCTGCACCCTGCTTTGTAATCTCAGTATCAATAGTGTAAATCTCATTACCTACATTAACACCATCAGCTACAGCTCTTTCATGATCATAGTTACTGACTACATTTTGTTTAAAGAATCCATAGGTTCTGTTATCGGGTGTGGCCGTCAAACCGATCAGATAGGCATCAAAATAATCTAATACCTGTTGCCACAAGTTATAGATGGAACGGTGACATTCATCGATGAAGATAAAGTCAAAAAACTCTCTCGGCACTTTGGGGTTATAGACTACGGGTACAGGCTCTTTAGGTCTGGTGAGCTCCAGGCTGTCATCCAGCTCTTCATCTTTAAGAATGGAATACATGCGTTGAATGGTACTGATACAGACCTGGGTATCCTTTGGAACATTTGAACTCTTTTGCCGTTGTACAGCATAGAGTTCGGTAAACTTTCGATTATCGTCACTGGGTGTAAAGGAGAGCATTTCCTGCTCTGCCTGTTCACCAAGGTTTTTAGTATCTACCAGAAACAGAATGCACTTGCCTTTGGCATGTTTGAGAATTCGATACATTGAGGTGATAGCGGTATAGGTTTTACCGGCACCTGTTGCCATTTGTATTAATGCTCTGGGTTTATCCAGTTTTAAGGAGTCTTCCAGTTTAGTAATGACTATTTCCTGACAGTCACGTAATCCAAGCTCCCTGGCTGGGAGTATGGATGGATTAAGCTGTGGAATATGATTCAGACGTGTTCTGAGACTGCTGCCCTGTTCTAGCCACTCAGAAAGAGTTTCTGGACGATGAAAAGTAAACACTTCTCTGGAACGGGGTTTAGGGTCTCTGCCATCGGTGAATCTTGTGATGACACCGGTACTCTCATAGAGGAACGGTAAAGGTTCGTTATTATTAACCCATTTAAGTTTGGCGCTTGCGTAACCTTCTGTCTGGTCTTCAACTGTCGTTATATTTTCGCCTTTGTTTTTACGTTTTGCCTCAATAACGCCAACTGCTTTTTTATCAACAAACAGTACATAGTCTGCTGGGCCAACATCAGTTTGGTATTCCCGTATTGCTTGCCCAAGCCCCTTATTCAGATCAATTTTGTTTTTATTCTGCACGCTCCAGCCTGACGCCTTGAGCAAGTCGTCAATGTTGTCTCGTGCTATCTGTTCAGGGGTTTGGTTTGGCGGCATGTTTAGCTAGTGTTCCTTTTGTGCATAACGCCTTGCTTAGCCGACCTAAAAACGGTGCGAAGGGGAGTTTTCGGGGGCGGCTGTAGCTTGATGTGTACGCCCAGCATGGGCACGAACTAATGAGGTGAAAGTCCTCTGTAGGAAGGTCACCATCCTTAGAGATTTAAATTCTATTAGATGCCAACTACTAGCGAATGGCAAGAGCCAACCCACGAGGGGCGGTCTGAATGAAGCCGGACGCAAAACTGCGAGCCGATGAACAAGAACATCCTGTGAGGCGTAGGCTGGATGTGGGATGGCACAAGACACCGAACCCGATATAGACTGATAGCGCCTCACTGGGTGACTGGTGAGGTGATTAAGCTGAAGTCAGCAGACGGAACAATAGGGGACGTACCACAGTTTTTGCTCTTGAAGCGCGCCTGCGGACTGGGCCGTTGCACCTGGAAAGGTGCTGGCGCATTTCAGAGCCTGTGTCTGGTCTTCAATCGTCGCCCTCAATCTGGCGCTGTTTGGACGATTGCTGCCGACGTAAATATTGTTACCGAACATGAAGGCGTAAAATGAAGTGTTGAGATAAACTTGGAAATGAGTGAAGAATTAAATGACTATTCTTTCTATCATGCCGGATCGGTGCGTAGCGTCGGTATTTGCTATGCCGGAACAGAAAAATAACGTGCCGAAAAAATATCGGCCTGATGAAAATAGGTCGTTTCTGGACGGAGATTGCTTATAGTGAACTCAACATTCGCATACCATGCACCACGCGCACCAGCTCAATCCCTCCAGGGATTTTCCGGTAGAGTAGCAGATAGCGACCCACGGGCAGATGTTGGAAGTCCTCAGCGATGTCCGGTCGCGCTTGCCCCAGATTCGGATTCTCAGCAAGCAGCCAGCCTCTCTCCTCAAAGGTGTCGAGCAGGTGGTCGGCGGCAGTAGGGTTGTCCTGGGCGATGTAGAGCCAGATATCGATTAGATATTCTTCAGCCTGGGCGGTCTTCTGAAAAACGGCCCTAGTCAGAGCTTACTGGTCGTTATCAGCTAAGCGTTTACGGGCTGCTTGCTTGATCTCATCCATAGAGCCGTACCGCCCGCTACCACTCTCTACGCCTTCACGCCACAGGCCGCGCAGCTCATTGATCTCTTGATCCTGCAGGGCGCGTTTTCGCTTCCAGTCCCGCAAGGCCTCACGTATCACTTCGCTACTGCTAGCGTAGTCACCACTTTTGACCGCCATACGAACTTCCTGGGCAATTTCTGGGGTCAGGGCGATGCTGAGTTTTTCGACTGTGGCCATGGGTTGCCTCTGGGGTAGTGGTAAGAATAAATACTACCAAGTAGCATAACCTATAGCTTGGATACGAAAACAATAGGAGACGTACCACAGTTTATTGCTGCTTGGTAACTCTGGAACAATTTAGGGACAGACTACGATTTCTTGGATTTCTTATGATCAATTTTTAGCAAATCGTAGTCTGACCCCTATTACAGAAACCGGCTGGACAATAACCATAAAAAGTCTAGGTAAATTTGCCTCTGGAACTTTGGGGCGTGATTGGGCAAACTGCGGTTAAACAGAAGCCGCGACCAGGTGTAGTCATGCATGAAACCCTACTGAAGCTCTACCGTGACCACGTCCATTTTTTCAAATTGATGGATATTTTCGAAGTCGAACTGGATCGTCTGAAACAGGGAGGCATGACCTCGATCGATTTGATCACGGAGGTGGCGAACTACATGCGAGACTACTCCGACACCATTCATCACCCGATTGAAGATCACCTCTACCAGATTAACCTGGCGCGAACAGACGATGGGCGCGAGGCGCTGGAACAACTGCTGGTTCATCACCAAGCGATTATGAACATGACGCGGGAATTCAGGCTGGCCATTGAGAAGTTGGGTAAACCGGATGGTCTCTCGATTGAAGAAGTGGAGAGGCTGGGTCGGGACTACCTGGATCATCAGCGTAGCCACATGACGTTTGAAGAGGAGAAGGCCTTCCCGTTGCTGGCTGAACAGCTGGGTTCGGATGATTTCGACTATGCCAGCGGGGCATTGCCAGCTGACCAGGATCCATTGCTGGCGCCAGGGTTACAAGAGCGTTACCCGGCTCTGCACAGCTATTTACAGAAACACGGATGATGCTCTTCAGCGTGGGCTGAATGTATAAATAGGACGCACCACAGTTTTTTCGATAAACCAGACCTTCCAACTGACTCTGGCCAGATGACCTAAACTCTACTTAGGTCATCATTGGTTAGAGATTCATGCAAGATCTCCATGGTTTTCTGCCGCCTCCAGCGGGAGGCGGCGGCCAAAGAACTTCCCAAGGTTCATATTCGCCACTGGGGTGAATATGTCGATGTCATGCCTGAAAATCAGGCGGCAAGACAGGCTAACCGCTGCATGGATTGCGGTACGCCTTACCATGTAAGCGCGGTTTGTCGACCGTTTCAGCAAGCCGCGACGACAAAAATAAATAATCTCGTGCCTTACCAATAAATCTATCCGTGAAAACTTCTAGATCTATCTACGAATACTCTCTTTATACTAATTTCAAATACATCCCTAAGTGAAATAATTTACGGTATTAACCCTATATCTCAAGCAGGCGCATACTGCTGAAATTAAACAAAAAGGGCTCAATAAATACAAAATGATTAGTCTGTGCCGTTTTAATCTATTTGATAAGTTACTACTCAGCCTGAATTAAGTGGGGTCACAGGCTATCGATGTTGAGAGGATCTCCTCCGAGGGCGTAAGCAAGGGAGTGCAGAAAATCTCCCCCTACTTTGTCGCTATGGATAGCATGTCGACATCGGGTCGGGTTGAGACGTGATAATCAGAATTTTTGCACTGTGAGAAAAACAATGGGTACGGATTCATCAACCCTTAACATCAAGGTGCTTCACAAGTGGGTAGAAAGCCTGCGACAAGGTCCCAGTGGGCGGCGGGTGAACGGTGAAGTGATACCCACCGAGACCCTTAAGGCCTTGCTGACCTCCCACCAGAAATTGCATGCTGCCGAAGAGGAACTGCGACAGCAGAACGAAGAGCTAGAACTCAGGGGGATGGAGTGTACGGCCGAGCTGAGGGCGTCGAATGAGCGGCTGAGACGGAAGCTCACTGAACTCGAGTACGTCGAAGCGGCAGTTGAAGAACAGCTTCGGTTCGAAACCCTGCTCTCTCAGCTCTCGACTCGGTTCCTGAATCTGCCGCCCGGTGAGGTGGACCTACAGATCGAGCAGGGGCTGAAATGCATCGCAGACTCTTTGCAGGTGGATCAAAGCGCCCTGTTCGAGTTCTCGGAAGGCAGAACCCACTTTCGCGCCACCCACACATGGACGGCCCCGGGGTGCGAGCCAGCTCCGGCATGGGTTGCGTCTAACCAATTGCCCTGGGCTGCCGAGAAGATGCTCCTCGGCGAAATGATCCTGTTTTCGAAAAGTGACGATCTGCCCGCCGAAGCAACGCGTGACCAGGAGTATCTACGAAAGTACGGCCCTAAGTCGGCGGTGGCAATCCCGCTGGCGGTGGCCGGCTCCGTCATCGGAGCCGTCTCCTTTGCTTCCCTTCGTACAGAGCGCCCCTGGCCCGATGGGATGGTCCAACAATTGCGGCTGGTCGGGGAGATATTTTCCAATGCACTAAGCCGCAAGCAGGCCGACGAGTCACTCCAGAATGCGTTTTTAGATATCCAGACGCTCCAGCAACAACTCCAGGCGGAAAACGTCTATCTGCGCGAAGAGGTCAAGGGAGAGCACAACGCCGACGGGATCATCGGCCAAAGTGACGCCCTCAAGTCCGTCCTCTTCCGGGCGGAGCAAGTCGCCTCCTCCGACACGACCGTCCTGTTGCTCGGTGAGACCGGGGTAGGCAAGGAGCTTGTCGCCCGGGCCATTCATCAGTGGAGCCCCTGTAACGCCCGGCCCCTGGTCAAAGTGAACTGCGCGGCCTTGCCGGCGAACCTGATCGAAAGTGAGCTCTTTGGCCACGAAAAAGGCGCTTTTACCGGGGCCGAAGCCAAACGGGTGGGGCGGTTCGAAGTGGCCGACGGCGGAACCCTGTTTCTGGATGAGATCGGCGAGCTGCCGCTGGAGCTCCAGAGCAAGTTGCTACGGGTGCTCCAGGATGGTGAGTTCGAGCGGCTGGGCAGCTCGCGGACGATCCCGGTGAACGTCCGGGTCATCGCAGCGACCAATCGAGAGCTGGAGGAAGAGGTTCGCAGCGGCCGGTTTCGGAAAGATCTCTACTACCGGTTGCAGGTGTTCCCGATCACCGTGCCGCCACTCAGGGACCGTCGGGAAGACATCCCCCTACTGGTGGGCGCCTTCGTCGAGAAGCTTGCCTACAAATCGGGCAAGTCCGTTAACACCGTGCCGACCGGAGCGATGGAGGCCCTGCAACGTTACCCCTGGCCCGGCAACGTCCGAGAGCTGCAGAACGTGATCGAACGGGCGGTGATCAACACCCAAGGTCCCCGTCTTCGTCTGATGGACACGCTGGGTGTACCCGGGGTTTCCCCCTGTCCCCGGACCCTCGCCGAGTCCGAAGCGTGCTGCATCGTCCGGGCGCTCGAAGTGACTCACTGGAAGATCGAGGGGGAAGGCGGGGCCGCCAAGGCCTTGGGTGTCCCTCCCAGCACCCTGCGAAAACGCATGCAAAAACACGGCATTCATCGCCCGCCAAAACCCTGAGCTGCGTGTAAGAATACGGTGAACCCACCACCCTATGGCGTGGGACCCGCCCTATAGGGTGGGCTGCGCCCCGCTTCGATAAGCCCCCCTGAGCCTCTCTCCCCGATAGAAACCAAACGAAATCAAAATCTTATCCAGGATATTGCCCATCATGTCATCTTTGGCCTACAACTTGCTCTGACTTTACGTAACCCGAGAGAGTCAACGGGAGAAACGAGTACGTGGTGCCTGTGGGGAACGCCTAGCGTTCATCGTGCGCCTCACACCAAGAAGCACAGCGGTCACGATAAAGATAAGGAGAAAAACGATGAAAACAAAAAATAACTTTTGCGGGCTCTTGTTGGGGCTGGTCTTATTCACCGCCCCCTCACATGCGGCTGTCACTCAGGTTAACGGCTCTGGCGAGGTTACCGGTGCCACAGGGGTTTTAGTCTCTGGAAATTTGTACGATGTTGAGTTCTTTATAGGAACTTGCTTAGACGTGTTCACTAACTGCGTAGAAGGGAATCATGACTTTGCATTCTCCACTGCATCAGACGCTGCAGCTGCGGCACAAGCTATTTTCGATCAAGTCTTTCCTGTTAATACGGCCGGTCACCCTTCATATGTGACTGGTTACAATGTTCTGGGTGGAAACGTAGTCTTCGGGAGGATGGCTATTTACCACTTCTCAGACCCAGCGGGAAATTTCGTCGGTGACTTCGCGGCTCGTAATTTCATTACCTATGGATATGCGCGATGGAGCGAATCCACCAACGCCCCGCCCACTGCTGATTTCGCCTTCGAGCAGCTTTCCAACATCGGAAACACGGCCTTGCTTCGGCTTGACGGCACTGGGTCCTTCGACCCCGATGCTGGCGACGTGCTGACATTTCAGTGGGCGGTGGACGGCGTGGCTGATTGTGTCGGGAATCTGGCCCTATGCGGAATTATCGACATCCCGCTCAGCTTCGGTGCCCACGATATAACCCTGACAGTCACCGATCCGGAAGGCGCGAGCGACGAGATCACGAAAACTGTAACGCTGAACCCAGCCGAACTTGCGGTCCTTGAAATTGACAAAGCCAAAGTCAAATTTAATGGCAATCTCCCCTATGTGAAATTTCACGGCGAAATCGGCCTGCCATTTGGTGAAGACTACACAACTCTGTCTGCGGAAGCGGTGGCATACATTTATCTGGCGGGATACGAGATTTTACCACCGACCACGGTCGCTTTTATGCCTGAAGTCGGCGCGGATGAATGGGAGTATGAAGGGAATGAAGCGACCAATGGCATCAGTAAGTTCAAGATCGACTGGAAGGGGGCTCGTTACCGTTTCAAGGAGTCCGGATATCCGGTCAAGATCAAGAGTCACATCATCTCGCTAACGGAAACCGTGCTCACGATAAAGTACAAAATAAAGGACATTGGTGGCGCCTTCCCAATCGACATCGACGGTAGGGCCTTGATCGATGTGGATGCGTTCGGTGTGGCCACGACGGTTACTCCTGGTGTCCTGATCGAGGTGGAAGAAGAAGGCAAGGAGATCACCCTTACCCTTCCCTTTCCGTTGCTCGATACCTCAATCATCACGATCGGGACATTGGGCGACAGTGTATACCGAGTCCTCAATGTGGTCGAAGGCCTCAAAGGATCAGTTGGGCGCTTTGAGCTGGAGGCTAATTTTGATGCGTCACCATTCACGGCTGGCGCAGCCACGCTACCCCGTACACTCGATCTGGACATTGATGTGGGCGCACAGCGTTATTTTGGTAGCGCCAGTTTGGGTGAGAGTGAACTGAGTGTGAAAAAGGATAAATGGCGCTCGAAGTAAAAAACAATCCGCACTATTGAGTTCACAGTGAAGAATTGGCGTGTCCCGACTCCGGGGCACACCAATAATTGGTTCTCCTTGGTTGCAATTTCATAGGGGTCAAAAAGGGGGCGGAGGTTAACAAAAAATCCCTCCGTCCCTTTTATCTGTAGTCGTCGCGACGGGTTGTTGAAAAAGCCCGCTTGAACTGCCGCATTGGCTTTCAATTGGTCACCCCATTAACCTATTTTGAAGTTTGGGGTCAGGAAGTTTGGGGTCAGAGTAACAGCGCTCTTCGGAGTTTTGAGTTTTTACTCTGACCCCAAACTCGGACCCCAAACTCGTACTCTGACCCCAAACTCGTGGCCAAGGCCTACTTGTCCGGTGACTACTCCATGCGTGAGATAGCCGACCATTTTGGTGTGCATTATTCCGCTATAAGTCGCGCAGTGGGCCGTAAAAGGAAAAGCGGATAGTGTCGGATTGCAAGCCTGCCCTCTCTACTGAAATTGTTTCTGCCCAGAAAGGCTAATATCAACCCACACGTTTCCGCGTAGACTCGCATATTTAATCGACGCCAATGAGGTGATCAAATGAGGCCGGATCAAATAAAAGACGAGGTTAGCAGATTGGGATTAGCTGAAAAATTGCTGCTTGTTGAAGATATATGGGATTCTATTGCTGCAAGCAATTCAGAAATACCTATGCCAATGTGGCAAAAGCAAGAGCTTGATAGAAGATATAAAGAATATAAAGAAGGAAAGTTAGAACTGCATGATTGGGAAGATGTTCACGAAGGTTTGCGTGAAAAGCACAAACGAAGCTACGTTACACGGATAGAGCAAAGGATGATGTAGAAATAGCCTTTGTGTGGTATGAAAAACAGAGAAGGGGGCTAGGGTTTGAGTTTTTGGATTGTTTAGAGATCGCAGTGAAGTCGATCCTGGAAAATCCAGAAATGTATAAAATCTATTACTCCATCTTTAGGGGGTGCGTGATCAGACGATTTCCGTTCTCGGTATTCTACGCAGTTGAAGATACAGAAATTGTGATGCATTCAATTTTTGACAATAGGCAAGACCCTGAAAAAGAGCCGTAAAGAATCAAGGTTTGGAACCGGATTGGATATCTAGTGGCTTAAGCTGACACGGAATTTTGAACGTTCTCACTTCAGTCCGTAGTTATTTTCACCCTTATGTTCGTAATCGCTACATCCGGATAGTGCTGTTTGAGCTGCGCGAGAAAAACCATGCTGGTAACTCGTTGACAACACAGTAGCTTGAAATCTCACCTTACGGCCGAGATGACAATGGAGCAATAAATCAGACCTTCCAACTGACTCTGACCAGATGACCTAAACTCTACATTAGGTCATCATCGGTCAGAGATTCATGCACGATCTCCGTGGTTTTCTACGGTGCCCGCGGGAGGAGGCGACCAAAGAACATCCCAAGGTCCGTATTCGCCACTGGGGCGAATATGTCGATGTCATGCCTGAAAACCAGGCTGCAAGACAGGCTAACCGTTGCATGGATTGCGGCACACCTTATTGCCACCACTACTGCCCGGTGCATAACATCATCCCCGAGTGGAATACGTTGGTGGAGAGCCGGGACTGGCGCCATGCCTACGATCAACTGGATACGACCAACAGCTTTCCTGAGATCACCGGGCGTCTCTGCCCCGCCCCCTGTGAAAACGCCTGTACCCTCAGTCTCGCCCAATTTCCGGTGACGATAAAAAATATTGAGCTGGCGGTAGCCGAGCACGCCTGGTCATCCGGTTGGGTGCAGCCGCAGCCCAGCGTTCATAAACGGAACCAACGGGTGTCGGTTATTGGCTCAGGTCCCGCGGGTTTAGCCTGTGCCCAGCAGTTGGCGCGGGCGGGTTACAAGGTGACGGTCTTTGAAAAGGGGGATCGCATCGGTGGCCTGCTGCGCTACGGTATCCCCGATTTCCGGCTCGATAAGCGGATAGTGGATCGTCGTCTGCAACAGCTCGAAGCAGAGGGTGTCACTTTCCGCACGGGGGTTCATGTTGGCATTTCGATGGCTGTGCCGGAGCTGCAGCAGTCGTCGGATGCAATGGTATTGGCTTGTGGTTCGGCTCAACCCCGTGAGGTGGTTGTTCCTGGTCGTGAGTTGCGGGGTATTCACTATGCTCTCGACTTTCTCTCACAGCAGAACCGGCGGGTTGCGGGGGATGAGATAGCCCCGGCATCTGAGATTGACGCCAGAGACAAGTCGGTGGTGGTGATTGGTGGTGGAGATACCGGCAGCGATTGTCTGGGCACCGCAATCCGGCAGGGGGCGAAAGTGGTGACTCAGGTGCAGTACCATGACCGCCCTTCAAAAGATGCGGATGTTCTGGAGCACTGGCCGAAACCGGTACCACAAGCAGGTGAAACGGATACAGAGGCAGAGGGTGCGGAGCGTATCTGGGGTTGGGATACCTGCAGTTTTGAGGGGAGTGACGGTGGTATAAACCGTGTGTCGATGCAGCGACTGTTGTGGATTCAACAGGCAGATGGCAGTTGGTCGAAGCAGCCGCTGCCTGGCCAGCGGTTACAGATGCCGGCTGGACTTGTGCTGCTGGCGATGGGGTATGCTCATCCCGTGCATGCGGGGCTGCTGGAGTATTTAAGGGTCGCATTCGATCGCCGTGGCAACGTGGCGGCGAACGAGCAGGACTATCAGACCAGTGTCAGGGGTGTGTTCGCCTGCGGTGATGTGCGCCGGGGGCAGTCTTTAGTGGTGTGGGCGATCCGCGAAGGGCGGCAGTGCGCGCGGGCGGTGGATATCTGGCTTTCAGGATCGAGTGATCTGCCGGGCATATGATGTTTCACTATTGGCACAGATGCTCGGGCAAGGAGCGGCGCCAGCCAGAGTGTTTTTTGGGTTACGCTGCGCTAACCCAACCTACATGGAAAGGTAATTTCCTGCAGGAGATGGACTAAAATTAAAGTAGGGATGATGGAGATCCCCGGGTTAGGGGTTGCTCCAAAGCCAGTGAGTTGGCGTTGATAATAGCGATGTCCTCCCCGGCCTCGTTTCCCGTAGCCGTTTCATCGAGGCCGGAGTGGTCTGTCGAACCTTTTAGGAGGTTGTCATGAAAGTCTTTATGTTGATGGCTGGTAGCGGTCCGTTGATGATTCTTACCTCTCACACCTCGATAGAAGAGCCTGAGATGTTGGAAAAACTCGCAAGCAAGGGTATCGATAAGTTTCTTGCCTATGAAGTTCCTTTCGATCTGGCCAAGTCGCGCTATGGTGGTCACTTCACCGTAGTGGCGAATGATCTGCACGAAACCGATGATCTTAGGGTGCTGGACTACAATGGTGAACGGGCATTCCGTCTCTTTACCTTTGCTGAGCTGGGGCCGGTAATGGTGCACGAGCAGGCAGAAGAGAAACGGGCAGCGTGAGGCCGTGTTTAGGGGCGTGCCGGGGTCGAAGTAAAATTTGACTCCGGCCCTCCATGCGATAAGAGGCTAGACGGGAGAGGCGTGGCTGTCGAGCTGTTTCAGCTGTGACAGAGTCGCCCCTTGGGTCGCCCTGTTGTCGATGGGGTCCAGAGGTTTGCTGAAGCGCCCTTTGCTCGGCAGTACCACCAGTTCGATGGCGGTTCCATCGGCCTGGAAACGAAAGCCGGGTATCGTCTGTTTTGAACCGTCGCCAAACTTCATTCTCCATTGGCTCTCATCCCAGGGGATGTGCAGATCCGAGAGGGCAAAGATCACCTCTTCCGAGGTGTCGGCAAAAAGGTGCAGGCGGATTGGACTGTTCCTGTCGGCAGTGCCGTCGAAAACCGGGCCGACCAGCAGTGGCTTGAAACGGGCAAGTGCACCCATGGCTTCCATGGCGAGACGGCGCAGGCGTTGTAGTGCTGTCGCCTGATCCTCTCCACGAAACAGACGCTGTTGCTCCCGCAGAGCGCTTTCGATCTCATCGCGATTGGGCATCAGGCGTTTGTTGCCGAGACCAAGCCGGTCGGCTGCTTTGTGGCAGGCGTAGTTGTAATCTCCTGAACGCAGTTCGGTGAGGATTCGAGCTGCCTCGTAGGCGATGCGGCGCTGGGATTCTCGACTATTCGCTTTCATGTCCGTTGCGGTTGAGATGACAAGAGTGTGGCTGGCTAAAAAGCCTTAAAAAGGATCCTCCTCCGGGGCAGGTGCGTCCAAGTCTTCCGTTTCCGGGAGGCTGGCTGTTCCGTTCACCTGCTTGGAGATCTCAGGGGCGTATTTTTCGCGAAAGACCTCAAAGATTGCGCCCTTGTGACCGGCGTTCACCGGCTTGCCGGTCTTTTCGTCGATGCGCATGGTCACCATGCCCTCCGGCATCTCCAGCGGCGCCTCTTCGGTGCCCTCCAGTCCGGTGCGCATGAAATGGATCCAGGCGGGAAGGGCGGCGCGCCCCCCCACCTCGCCTCTGCCGAGGGGCTGAAAATCATCGAAACCGACCCAGGCGATGGCTACCAGGTTGCGGTTGAAACCGTTGAACCAGGCGTCACGCTGATCGTTGGTGGTGCCGGTTTTTCCCGCGATGTCCTTGCGGCCGAGCGCGCGGGCTTTGCGGGCGGTGCCGCGCTGGACCACGTCGCGCATCATGGAGTTCATCAGGTAGTGGTTTTGTGGAGTGATGACTTGTTCTGCGCAACGGATCTCTGCTTCGGCGGTTGGCTCTGTCGTCACTTCAGGGGTTTCAGTTGGTTTTATTGCTGCGGCCGAGAGTGGCGGCTCTTCACAAATCTGTGCCGGGTTGGCCTGAAAGATGGTCTCGCGGTGATCGTCCTCGATACGAACGATGAAGAAGGGGTCTATGTGGTAGCCACCATTGGCCAGCACTGAATAACCCTCCGCCATCTGTAGCGGGGTGATTGCCCCGCTGCCGAGAGCCAGTGAGAGGTCGCGGGGCAGTTTACCCTTGTCGAAACCGAAGCGGGTGACATACTCCAGGGTGGGCTTGATGCCCATCGCCCGCAGGAGGCGGATGGAGACCAGGTTACGGGATTTTGTCAGGGCGTAGCGCAGACGGGTGGGACCGAAAAATTTGCCGCTGTAGTTCTCCGGACGCCAGGATGCCTCCAGCGCCGGGTCATCGAACACCACCGGTGCGTCGTTGATCAGACTTGCGGGCGTGTATCCGGCTTCCAGGGCGGCGGAGTAGATGAAGGCCTTGAAGCCGGAGCCGGGTTGGCGCCTGGCCTGGGTGATGCGGTTGAACTTGCTGAGATAGAAGTCGTAGCCACCGACCAGCGCAAGAATGGCGCCGTTATCAGGATCGACCGAGACCAGTGCTCCCGCGGCCTTGGGGATCTGCGCCAGACGCCAGTAGGGTTCACCCTCTTTGGGTATTTCGCGGTGGATTCTAATCAGATCTCCCGCTTGGAGAATATCGGCGGCGGTTTTGGGTTCAGGGCCCTGGTGATCCGAGTCCTTGAACGTCCGAGCCCAGGAGAGTCCCTGCCAAGTCAGCGAGATCTGTTGCTCCGGTCCCAGATAGAGCCCGGCGTTTTGCCCATCGGTACCGAGCACCACGGCGCCCTGCAAATCTGGAACAATCTTCTGCTCCCTGAGAAGTTTATCCATGAGCGCTGGGTCCGGGGTTTCACCCAGATCAATATGCGCCTCAGCACCACGGTAGCCGTGTCGCTTGTCGTAGGCATGCAGCGCCTGGCGAACACCTGCGTTTGCGCTCACCTGCAAGCGGCTGTCGATGGTGGTGTGGATGGTATAGCCACCGGTGTAGGCGGCATTGCCGAAGCGTCTGACCGCTTCGGCGCGCACCATCTCGGCAACATAGGAGGCCTCGACCTCACTCATTGCCCGGTGCAGGGTTGCAGTCACAGGGGTGGCTTTGGCGGCGTCGTGGTCGGCGCGGGAGATAACTTCCAGCGTCAGCATCCGTCCCAGGACGTAATTTCGGCGCAACAGGGCGCGGCTCGGATTGGTCACAGGGTTGTAGCGGGAGGGGGCTTTTGGCAGGCCTGCGATCATTGCGATCTCAGAAAGCTCAAGTTTTCCTACCGGCCTGCCGTAATAGACTAAAGAGGCGGCACCAACACCGTAGGAACGGTGCCCGAGATAGATCTTGTTGAGGTAGAGTTCCAGTATCTCCTCTTTGCTGAGTTCGCGTTCGATCTTCAGTGCAAGAAAGATTTCGTTGAGCTTGCGGGTGAAGGTCTTTTTATTGCTGAGAAAGAAGTTTCTCGCCACCTGCATAGTGATGGTACTGCCGCCCTGGCGGCGTTTGCCGGTCAGCAGCAGTTGGCCGGCGGCACGCAGGATGCCTTGATAGTCGACGCCGGGATGTTCGAAAAATCGGTCATCCTCGGCGGCGAGAAAGGCCTGTATCATGCGTTCTGGAACCTCGTCGTATTTGAGGGGTTCCCGGCGTTTTTCGCCAAATTCGGCGATCAGCTTGTGGTCACTGCTGTAGACGTGCAAGGGGACCTGGAGTTTGACATCCTGCAGAATATCGGTGGATGGCAGATCGGGTTCCAGGTAGAGATAGGCGGCACCAATGCCGCCCAAACCGAGCAAAAAGAGCCCAATGAACAGGAATAAAGAGATTTTTATCAGTCGGGACAACAACTTCATGCGCTGGTTCACAGAAAAGGTTGGCCCTCAGGGACCAGAATGAGACGGTGTGAGATCCTATATTAGCAAATTTACGAGAAGGTTTATTGTAGTGAGTTGCAAAAAATGGCTTCACAAAAAAATCATTTACTGCTATATAGTTACTTACTCAAGTTAAAGAGATTCCTCGTTTTTTGCGGCACGAAAGGAGAGTTCTGAAAACCGCATGTTTTTCTTCGGACGAAAAAATCCGCCCCTGATAGGCATAGACATCAGTTCGACAACGATCAAGCTGCTTGAGTTGTCGAAGAATGTCGGGCGCACAGGTGCGATGTACCGGGTGGAAGCCTATGGCGTGGAGCCACTGCCACCGAACGCGGTGGTGGAAAAGAATATCGCTGATGTCGATGCGGTCGGGGAAGCTATCCGGGCCGTGGTCAACCGCTCGGGCACCCGTGCCAAACAGGTCGCGGTTGCGGTTTCCGGCTCTGCAGTAATCACCAAGGTCATCTCCATGCCGTCCGCCCTGTCGGACCAGGATATGGAGAGCCAGATTCAGCTTGAGGCGGATCAATATATCCCCTATCCGCTGGAAGAGGTGAATATCGACTTCGAGGTGCTGGGTCCTTCCGACAAGAACCCCGAGCTGGTTGATGTTCTGCTCGCAGCCTCTCGAAGCGAGAATGTGGATGATCGGGTCGCGGCGATGGAGCTGGCAGGACTGAATGCCGCAATCGTCGATGTTGAGGCCTATGCGATGGAGAACGCCTGCACCCAGCTGGTGGATCAGTTGCCGGAGCGGGGCGTCGACCAGACCATTGCGGTGGCGGATATCGGGGCCACCACCACGACCCTCAATGTCTTGCACAACAACAAGATCATCTACACCCGTGAACAGAATTTTGGTGGCCGTCAGCTGACCGAGGAGATCCAGCGTCGCTATGGACTCTCCCTCGAAGAGGCAGGTATGGCCAAGCGGCAGGGCGGCCTGCCGGATAATTACGTGCCGGAAGTGTTGGAGCCATTCAAGGAGGCGATGGTTCAGCAGGTCAGTCGCTCCCTGCAGTTTTTCTTCTCCTCCAGTGCCTTCAGCAGTGTTGAGCACATCGTGTTGGCAGGGGGGAGTTCCTCCATCCCCGGAGTCGATGAGTTGACCGAAGAGAAATTGGGTACGCCGGCGTCGGTGGCGAATCCCTTCGCCAATATGTCGGTGTCATCCAAAGTGAAACCACAGGCACTGAGTGCCGATGCACCGGCGTTGATGATTGCATGCGGTCTGGCCTTGAGGAGCTTTGACTGATGGCGCGCATTAACCTTCTGCCATGGCGCGAAGCCGAACGCACAAAGCGCAAACGCGAATTTGGTTTTATGATTCTCGGCGGAGTCATTGTCACTATCGCCGCCATCTTCTTCATGCACATGCATATGGAGAGCCTGATCTCGGCGCAGAGTCGCCGCAATGCCTATCTGCAGCAGGAGATCGATGTGGTCAAGCAGCAGATCAGGGAGATCAGGGATCTGGGCAAGACCAAATCCGGCCTGTTGGCTCGCATGGATATCATTCAGCAGTTGCAGAGCAGCCGTCCCCAGATCGTGCATCTGTTCGATGAACTTGTTGCCACCCTGCCCGATGGCGTCCATCTGACGAGCGTTAAACAAAACGGGGCGTTGGTGTCGGTAGCGGGAAGGGCTCAGTCGAATGCCCGGGTTTCTGCCTATATGCGCAACATTGAACGTTCTGAATGGCTGGGTAATCCCCGTCTCGATGTTATCGAGAACAAGGAGGCGACCGGTACCGGGATGAGCCACTTCAAACTCACTGCGCGCCAGCTTGCGAGTGGCGGGGAGGCGACGCAGTGAATCTGCAGGATCTGAACGAACTCGATTTTAACAACATCGGCGTCTGGCCGGGGCCGGTTAAGTTTGTGCTGATGCTCATTGTCTGCGCGCTGGTTGGTGTCGGTGGATACTATCTGGATACAGAAAAACAGTTTAAACAACTCGAAAAAGTTGAGCGGAAAGAGGTTGAATTACGCAAGACCTTTCAGGAGAAACAGGCAAAAGCCGCCAATCTGGATGCCTATAAGAAGCAGTTGGAAGAGATGAAGCAGTCGTTTGGCGCCATGCTTCGGCAACTGCCCAACAAGACAGAAGTGGCCGAGTTGCTGGTTGATGTCTCCCAAACAGGTTTGGCCTCCGGTCTTGAGTTTGAGTTGTTCAAACCCCAGGGGGAAGTGCCCAGAGAGTTTTATGCGGAGCTGCCGATAAGGCTGACCGTTACTGGTCAGTATCATGAATTTGGCGATTTTATCAGTGGTCTGGCCGCACTTCCGCGAATTGTCACTATCCACGATATCAATATCAGTCCGAAAAAAACCAAGCGGGGCGGCGGCGATGGACTGGTGTTGCAGGCGACTGCCAAGACCTATCGCTACCTGGATGAGGAGGGTGAGCAGTGAGTCGTATCAGTAAAATGATCTGGATGCTCGCCAGTGTGCTGCCGGTGCTGTTTGTCGTGGGTTGCGCCAAGCCGCAGATCAATGATCTGAAGCAGTTTGTGGCGCAAGAGAAAGCGGCAAGCCCGTCACAGATTGAGCCGATTCCGGAGATCCGCCAGATCGAGACATTTCTCTACGATCACCAGGACAGGCGCGATCCCTTTGCACCCTCTGCGGAGCAGCCATCTGCTGAGAGAGCCGTTGTTGAGAGCGGGGTAGCTCCTGACTTCAATCGGCGCAAAGAGGAGCTTGAATCCTACTCCCTCGATACCCTTCGAATGGTTGGCACCCTGGAGCAGAGTGATATCTCCTGGGCCTTGGTACAGACGAGGGAAGGCACTATTCACAGGGTGCGTAGTGGTAACCACATGGGCCGTAATTACGGGCGGATAACACAAATTTCGGAAGAGAAGGTCAGCTTGACCGAGATTGTGCAGGATGGGTTGGGCGGCTATCGTGAACGCCCGGCATCGCTTGCGTTGACAGAATAGTTCTGAGGAATTGCGAGATGAACGTTATGCCTATGGCATTCTGGCGTAGAGGGGAGAAAGCCTCAGTCGCTGCTAACCACAAGAGAAGCGGTCACGCTGTACTCTTTCTGCTCATGTTGTGGACGCTTCCCGCACTGGTTTGGGGTGGAGTTTCACTTGAGGATATTGAATTCTCGGCGCTTCCCGGAGATCGGGTGCAGATCACACTGGTCATGTCGGGCGATGTTCCTGAGCCGAGCAGCTTCATTACTGAATCCCCGGCTCGTATCTCCATGGACTTTGTCGGTGTCAGTAGTGGCTTGACTTACAAGAGCAAGCAGGTCGGTATCGGTGCTGCGCACAGTGTCAATGTCCTGGAAGCAGGAAACCGGCTGCGTGTGGTGGTCAATCTGTTGAATTCAGTGGCTCACCGGATTGAGACACAGGGTGGTAGCGTTGTGATCACCCTTGATGCCGGAGGTCGCGATACGGCGGAGTCTGCAGAACCGACGGCCGCTGCAGAGCGTGCAGGACTTATGGCACAGACCCCTGCGTCTGTGGCGACAGAGGCGGGTGAGGGGATTATCGGGGTTGATTTTCGTCGTGGCGAAACCGGTGAAGGCCGGGTGCTTGTCACCCTCGCAGATTCCGCTATCCCGGTCGACGTGCGTGAAGAGGGAAACCGCGTGGTGATGGAGTTCCTCGGCACCACGGTTCCGCGGCATCTGATCCAGAGTCTGGACGTGATGGATTTCGCCACGCCGGTGACGCTCGTCGAGACCAGGCCACAGGGAAACAATGTGGTAATAGAGGTCACGGCGACCGGCGAATATGATTACATGGCCTATCAAACCGGCAATGTCTTTGCCGTTGAGTTACGGGGTCTGAGCAAGGCGGAAAAAGAGGCGCAGTTGAAAGAGCGCATGGTCTTCTCCGGTGAGCGTCTGTCACTCAATTTTCAGGATATCGAGGTGCGTTCCGTACTGCAGTTGCTGGCGGATTTCACCGAACTCAATCTGGTCACCAGCGACACGGTCAGCGGCCGCATTACACTGCGTTTGAAGAATGTTCCCTGGGATCAGGCGTTGGATATCATCTTGAAATCCAAAGGTCTCTCCAAGCGCAGCAATGAAAATGTGATCATGATTGCGCCAACGGAAGAGATTGCGGCACGCGAGCAGCTGGAGTTGGAGTCGCAGCAGAAGATCCAAGAGCTGGCTCCACTGCGTTCCGAATTTGTACAGGTCAATTATGCCAAGGCAGCAGACCTTGCGACGCTGCTGAAGTCCTCGGAGAATCGACTGCTTTCCGAGCGTGGTAACGTGACGGTGGACAAGCGAACCAATACCCTGCTGCTGCAGGATACAGCGGCCAAACTGGAAGATATCCGCCGTTTGTTGCAGAAGCTGGATATCCCGGTGCGTCAGGTATTGATCGAATCCAGAATCGTGATAGCCAACAACGACTTTGCCAAGGATCTGGGTGTTCGTTTCGGCGCCACGTTTAACGCGACTTCCGGTGACAGTGGTGGTTTGTTCGCCGGCGGTATGCCTGGCCACCTTACTCCCGGCGCTGGCGTCACCGGCATTGAGAATCCTGCGGGCTCAGGTAATGAGTCGCTGATTGTCAATCTACCGGCGACTGCGCCGTCCGGTGCATTGAACCTGCTGGTGGGCAAGGTGGGTTCCTACCTGCTGCAACTGGAGATCTCCGCGATGCAGAAAGAGGGCAAGGGTGAGGTCATCTCCAGCCCCCGGATAATCACTTCCGATCAGAACAAGGCTTCCATCAAGCAGGGTGTAGAGATCCCCTATCAGGAGGCCACTTCCAGTGGCGCCACTTCGGTGAGCTTCAAGGAAGCGGTGCTGAAGCTGGATGTCACCCCGCATATCACGCCCGATGACCGGATCCGGATGGATCTGGCGATCAACAAAGACAGTCCAGACTTCTCTCGTTCTGTCTTGGGTGTGCCGCCGCTCGATACCCGAAAGATTGAAACCACGGTGTTGGTCGATAATGGCGAAACGGTGGTTCTGGGTGGTGTTTTTGAACGCACCAAGACCAAGAACCGCGAGCAGGTTCCTTTCTTTGGTGATCTTCCTTACGTGGGTGCGCTGTTCAGGAAAAATGAGCAGAGGGATGAGAACAAGGAGCTGCTGATTTTCGTGACGCCCAAGATTCTCAAAGATTCATTACGGGTTCGCTGATACGTCACCACGGTTTAGGTTTAGGTTAAAGGCGCGCCGAATGGCGCGCCTTTTTGTTTTTTTGGCAAGGATGACTTGCCGCTGCCGGTAAAATCTGGCATATCTGCTGATTATGAAACGAAATCAGAATCTTTTTCTTGTGGGACCGATGGGTGCCGGCAAGACGACCGTTGGCAAACAACTGGCGGAAGCCCTGGGTATGGCGTTCGAGGACAGTGATCGGGAGATCCAGCGTCGAACCGGCGTGGATATCCCCACGATCTTCGAGTTCGAGGGTGAGGAGGGCTTCCGTAACAGGGAGCGGGCCGTCATCGACGACCTCTCGTCGCAGGAAGGTGTCGTGTTGGCAACCGGTGGTGGCGCTATCCTGGATGCGGACAACCGGCGCAATCTCTCCTCCAGAGGCATAGTGGTCTATCTCTACTGTACGCCTGAGCAGCAGTACGACCGAACCTATCGTGATCGCAACCGACCGCTGTTGCAGACCGAGGATCCCCTGGCCAAACTGAAGGGTTTGATGGAGCAGCGGGATCCCCTCTATCGGCAGACTGCGGACCTGGTGGTGATTACCGAACAACGGAATACTCAGTCTGTGGCGCGCGAGGTTCAGGACAAACTGGAAGCGTTGGATTGATGGTCACAGACAGTAATGAAAAGGAACCCACTTGAACGCAGCAGTTAACAGGCTCGAAGTGGATCTGGGAGAACGCAGTTATCCCATCTACATCGGTGCCGGTATCCACTCCAACGCAGATTACTACCATCGTCACATCAGTGGTACTCAGGTCATGGTGGTAACCAATGAAACCATCGCGCCGCTCTATCTGAAAGATACCCTGCAGGCGCTGGACGGCTTCGAGGTTGCCAGTGTCATTCTGCCGGACGGTGAGCAGTACAAGACCCTGGAAGTCCTCAGCCGGATCTACACTGCGCTGCTGGAGCAGCGATTTACCCGAAAATGCACCCTGATTGCCCTTGGCGGAGGTGTGATTGGTGACATGACCGGTTTTGCCGCCGCCTCCTACCAGCGGGGTGTGCCTTTCATTCAGGTGCCGACCACGCTGCTTTCCCAGGTCGACTCTTCGGTGGGCGGCAAGACGGGAGTGAACCACCCGCTGGGCAAAAACATGATTGGGGCCTTCTATCAGCCCAAGGCCGTACTGGCGGATATAATGACACTCAATACCCTGGATGACAGGCAGCTGGCATCGGGCATCTCCGAAGTGATCAAGTACGGACTCATCAACGACCGGCCATTCTTCGAGTGGCTGGAGGCCAATATGGATGCTCTGCTGGCCCGTGAACCTGAAGCGCTGGCCTATGCCATAGAGCGCTCCTGCCGGGACAAGGCGGAAGTGGTGGCGGCGGATGAGAAGGAGGCGGGTCAGCGGGCCCTGCTGAATCTTGGACACACGTTTGGCCATGCCATAGAGACCGGCATGGGGTACGGTGAGTGGCTGCATGGCGAGGCGGTCGCCGCCGGTATGTGCATGGCAGCGGATCTTTCTCATCGGCTGGGCTGGATGGAAGATAAAGATCTTGAGCGTACCTGCCGCCTTATAGAACGGGCCGGACTGCCGATCGATCCGCCCAAGACACTCTCCAGCGAGCAGTTTATGGCGCTGATGGCGGTGGACAAGAAAGTGTTGGACGGAAAGCTGCGGCTGGTGCTCTTGCGTGGGGTTGGAGAGTCGGTAGTCAGCGACGATTTTGACCATGAGATGTTGCAAGAATCTCTTGACCAGCAGACAAACTGACACACGGATTGGCCGGCGGGGGCGGGCGAACAGTGGCAAATTCCGATAACTATTTCAGCACGTTGGAGCTTGCTCAGCGGCAGGATCTCATTCGTCACCTGATCGAGAACAGTGAAGTTGTGCCCTTGGTGCGTGGGCCTGGTGGTATCGGAAAGAGTGCCATGGCGGCACAGCTACAGCTCCATGCCCCTGACTCCTGGGCGGTCTGCCATTTCGATGCGGACCCGACACTGCAGCCCGAGCTGCTGCTTGCACATATCGCCCGTGGCTTTGGGCTGGCTGATGAACATCCTGGCCTGATAGATCTGCTGATTGATCACTTTGAGCATCTGCATCAGCAGGGGCGTGTACCGGTTGTCCTCCTGGATGATGCACAGCTACTACCGCCTGCCAGCCTGATCACGCTGCTGCGTCTGTTTGAACATCAGGTGGAGGGAATCTCCCAGGTCAGTATTGTCCTCTTTGCCAACACCCAGATAGATCTGCTCCTGGCGACGCCCCAGTTGCAGGCTATGTCCCACCATGCGTTGCATGTCATCGACATGCCGGTAATGGGATTTGAAGCCGCCAAGGCATTCATGGGCTACCTGATCGAGGCGGAGGGGCTGCCTGAAACACTCGCCCTGGATGATGGCCTTCTTGGTCGGATACATCGTGAAACTCAGGGATGGATTGGACCGCTCGGGGAGTCGATCCTTGAAGCCATTGGCACACGACCGCTCCGGTCCGGGGGTGCGAAGACGGGTCAGTCCACCTTTCGCTGGTTGTTGGTCGCTGTGTCTGTGCTGATTGTCGGCGGGGTGTTGTGGTTTCAGGACGGGATCAATCGTCTGTTTGTCACAGGGACATCAGCGCTGCCAAATGTAGAGGAGAGGCAGCAGGCCATGCCGGCGCCGCAGGAGGTGCTGACCCTCGATCGCAGCGCCATTGAACCGCGGCAAGAGCAGGCGCCTGTAGTGGAGGTGATTGCGGAAGCCGATTCTGCATCGGCCGAGGATCAATATCTCGCCGAGATAGAGGTCAAGGAGCGAATCGAGGTTCCCGTGGAGATGGAGCAGGGGGTCGAGACGATTGATGAGGCGCCGCTGCCTGAAGAGCCGGCGCCGACAGAGCTGCAGTCTGCCGGAACAGGCAAACCATTGGTGGAGTCTGCTGCGGTCTCCGAATCTGAAGAAGAGGTGTCTGAGGTGGCTCAGATCCAAACCGTACCGGAGCAGATTGAGGCGCCAGTCATCGAGCCGGAAGTCCTCCCAGAAAAGGCGCGGCCGTCGGAGGTGGTCCCTGAGCCGCAGGTCCCGACTGATCCCCTGGACAAGAACGACTGGTTGCTGGAGCAGAATCCTGAGCATTTCACACTGCAGTTGATCGGTGTCGAGCAGCTTGCCTCACTGCGGCGGTTCGTGGCGCGACATGGTTTGGAAAAGCAGGCGGGATATATCAGGACAAAACGCAAGGGCAAGGCGTGGTATGTGTTGCTCTGGGGGGTCTACCCTGAACGCGATGCGGCGCAGAAGGCGAAACGAAATCTGCCCCGTTCTCTGAAGGGCAGGGACGTCTGGGCGCGTACTGTGGGTTCGCTGCAGCAGGAACTGAATGCCTCGCTTCAGTGAGCCTGACGCACAAGTTGTTTAAAATCATAGAGTTGCGTCGCCGCTCCAAATAATTTCCGCTACAGCACACCCCCGTAATTTTTGTGTGAAATCGCTACAAACTGGCCTGATCGTCCAATCTCAAGTATCCTACGCGGTTCTGTGCGCCCCGATATCGGGGCGGGTTGGCGGGTGCGCGAGAGGGTTTCCGTCAATTAATTTTTTTGTCAGGTTATTGCATACAGGTTCTTCTGGCGGAGAGTATCCGCTATCAGGGCCCGAACAAAAATGAGGTTTGCAATGGGCCAAGGTGCTTTACCACCGAAGCAGGGACTCTATGATCCCGCTAACGAACATGATGCCTGTGGTGTCGGCTTTGTCGCCAACATCAAAGGTAATAAAAGCCATCAAATTGTCCGGCAGGGTCTGGAGATTCTGGATCGACTGACCCATCGTGGTGCGGTCGGCGCAGATCCGAAGGCAGGTGACGGCGCAGGTATTCTGCTGCAACTCCCCGATGCCTTTTTCCGTGCCCAGGTCGATTTCAGTCTGCCCGAAGCTGGAAAGTACGCCATTGGCATGCTTTTTCTGCCGCAGAACGAGGCGAGCCGGAACGAATGTGAAGAGACTGTCGAAAAACTGGTCACCGCTGAGGGTCAGTCGGTCATCGGTTGGCGCAACGTACCCGTGGACAACAGTGGCCTGGGTTACAGTGTTGTGCCCACCGAGCCGGTCGTACGGCAGATATTCGTCAGTCGTGGCGATAACTGCGTCGATCAGGATGCCTTTGAGCGCAAGCTGTTCGTTATCCGCAAGCAGATCGAGAAGTTGATTCGCGCAGCGGAGATGGAGGGGGGTGAGTCCTTCTACTTTACCTCTTTCTCCTCCCGCACCATCGTCTACAAAGGCATGCTGCTCTCGGGTCAGGTGGGTGAGTATTTTAACGATCTCAATGACGAGACGATGGTCACAGCCCTGGCGCTGGTGCATCAGCGTTTCTCCACCAACACCTTCCCCACCTGGGATCTAGCGCATCCGTTTCGCATGATCGCTCACAACGGGGAGATCAACACCCTGCGTGGCAATGTGAACTGGATGGCCGCGCGCAAGAGCTCCATGGCTTCGGAGATTCTGGGTGAAGATCTGGATAAGATCTGGCCGTTGATTCCTGAAGGGCAGTCCGATTCGGCCTGTTTCGATAATGCGCTGGAGCTGCTGGTGGCCGGTGGCTACTCCCTCTCCCACGCGATGATGATGCTGATTCCAGAGGCCTGGTCCGGCAACAAAGTGATGGACCGGAAGCGTCGTGCTTTCTATGAGTACCATGCCGCGCTGATGGAGCCCTGGGACGGTCCGGCTGCGGTCGCCTTTACCGATGGCCGCCAGATAGGCGCCACCCTGGATCGTAATGGCCTGCGCCCCGCCCGCTATCTGATCACCGATGATGATCTGGTGGTGATGGCGTCCGAGATGGGTGTGCTCGATATTCCGGAAGAGAAGATCGTCAAAAAATGGCGGCTGCAGCCGGGTAAGATGTTCCTCATCGATACCGAAGAGGGCCGTATCATCGATGACGTTGAACTGAAGGCCAATATCTCCGGCGCCCAGCCTTACCGGGACTGGCTCGACAAGACCCAGATCCATCTGGATCATCTGCCCACCGACGTGGCGCCGATGGCGCCGGATGCGACTACGCTGCTGAATGGTCAGCAGGCTTTCGGTTATACCCAGGAAGAGATCAAGTTTCTCCTTATTCCGATGGTGATGACCGGCATGGAGGCGACTGGATCCATGGGCACCGACCTGCCTCCGTCTGTGCTCTCCAATAAGTCGAAGCACCTCTCCAGCTATTTTCAACAGAACTTTGCCCAGGTGACCAATCCGCCGATCGACCCGATCCGCGAAGAGATCGTCATGTCCCTGGTCTCCCTGATCGGTCCCCGTCCCAACCTGCTGGGAATGGCGGATGCGGGTAAGAACATGCGCCTGGAGGTGCCCCAGCCGATCCTCACCAACGGTGATCTGGAGCGAATCAGGCACATCGAGGACAATACCGGAGGGGCGTTCCGCACCAAGACCCTGGATATTACCTACGGGATCACCGAGGGTGCTGAAGGGATGAAAGGGGCGCTGACCGCACTCTGCGAGCTGGCCGAGGCCAAGGTTCGGGAGGGCTATAACATCCTGATCCTCTCCGATCGCAAGGTCGATACGGATCGCATAGCGATCCCTTCACTGCTGGCGACTTCCGCCGTGCATCACCATCTGATCCGCAAAGGCTTGCGCACAGAGTCGGGTCTGGTGGTCGAGACCGGCGCCGCGCTGGAGATCCACCACTTCGCCACCCTCGCGGGTTACGGCGCGGAGGCGATCAATCCCTATCTGGCTTTCGACACTATCGATGCGCAGCTATCCAGTCTGCCTGAGCCGCTGACGTTCAGCGAAGCCCAGAGCCGTTACATCAAGGCGATCGGCAAGGGTCTGAAGAAGGTGATGTCGAAGATGGGTATCTCCACCTATCAGTCCTATTGTGGTGCGCAGATCTTCGATGCCGTGGGTCTGCACAGCAGTTTCCTGGCGGACTATTTTACCGGTACCAGCACCACTATCGAGGGTGCCGGGCTGGCGCAGATCGCAGAAGAGGCAAAGCGTTGGCACGAGGCGGCCTACGGTGGCGCCGAGATATATCGCAAGCATCTGGATGTGGGTGGCGACTACGCCTACCGCATCCGTGGCGAGGCGCATAACTGGTCCCCTGACAGCATTGCCAAGATTCAGCATGCGGTGCGCAGTAATGACTGGAATACCTACGAAGCGTTTGCCCGTCAGATCAACGAACAGAATGAGACTTTGCTGACCCTGCGTGGCCTGTTCGAGTTCGTGTTTGCGGATCAGGAGATCCCACTGGACGAAGTGGAACCGGCAAAGGAGATCGTCAAGCGCTTTGTTACCGGCGCCATGTCCTTTGGTTCCATCTCCTATGAGGCGCATTCGACGCTGGCCATCGCAATGAACCGTATCGGCGGCAAGTCCAATACCGGCGAAGGTGGTGAGGAGTCGGGTCGCTTCAATCCGCTGCCGGATGGATCCCCTAATCCCGAACGCTCTGCCATCAAGCAGGTTGCCTCCGGGCGCTTTGGTGTGACCACCGAGTATCTGGTCAACTCAGATGACATCCAGATCAAGATGGCCCAGGGCGCGAAACCCGGCGAGGGTGGTCAGCTGCCTGGCCACAAGGTCAACCAGCAGATAGCCCGGGTGCGCCACTCAACCCCCGGTGTGGGTTTGATCTCGCCACCGCCACACCACGATATCTACTCCATCGAGGATCTGGCTCAGTTGATCCACGATCTGAAGAACGTACAGCCGAAATCCCGTATCAGCGTGAAACTGGTCTCCGAAGTGGGTGTAGGTACGGTTGCTGCGGGTGTTTCCAAGGCCCATGCCGACCACGTCACCATCTCCGGTTACGACGGCGGTACTGGCGCATCGCCTCTGACCTCCATCAAACACGCGGGTTCACCCTGGGAGATTGGTCTCGCCGAGACCCACCAGACCCTGGTGCTGAACCGTCTGCGCAGCCGGATCGCGGTGCAGGCTGACGGTGGTATGCGTACCGGACGCGACGTGGTGATTGCCGCGCTGCTGGGGGCCGATGAGGTCGGTTTTGCCACGGCTCCCCTGATCGCCGAAGGCTGCATCATGATGCGCAAATGTCATCTCAACACCTGTCCCGTGGGCGTTGCAACGCAGGATCCCGAGCTGCGCAAGCGCTTTACCGGCAAGCCTGAGCATGTGGTGAACTACTTCTTCTTCGTTGCCGAAGAGGTGCGCCGCCTGATGGCCAGGCTCGGTTTTCGCAATTTCCAGGAGATGATCGGCCAGATGGATCGCCTCAACATGCGTAGCGCCATCGACCACTGGAAGGCACGGGGTCTCGACTACAGTCGACTGCTGACCAAGCCGGTTGCTGTCGATGGTGATGAGGTCTTCAACAACGAGACCCAGGACCATGGTCTCGATCAGGCGATCGATAATGTGTTGATCAGGCAGGCGGCACCGGCCCTGGAAAGGGGCGAGGCGGTGAAGATCGAGATCGATATCCATAACTACAACCGCACCTTCGGCACGATGCTCTCGGGCCGTCTGGCCGAGAAACATGGTTTTGCCGGACTGCCGGACGACACTGTTTACATCAAGGTAAAAGGTACAGCAGGCCAATCCTTTGGTGCCTGGGTGACCAAAGGTGTCACGATTGAGCTGTCCGGGGAAGGCAACGACTATGTCGGCAAGGGGCTTTCCGGAGGACGTCTGGTGATCTATCCGCCTTCACACTCCAAGATCGGCAAAGCGGAAGAGAACATCATCGTCGGCAATACTGTGCTCTACGGCGCGATCTCCGGCGAGTGCTATTTCAACGGTGTGGCGGGCGAGCGCTTCTGCGTGCGCAACTCCGGTGCCACCGCGGTGGTGGAGGGTGTGGGTGACCACGGCTGTGAATATATGACCGGTGGCGTCGTGGTCTGCCTTGGATCCACGGGACGCAACTTCGCGGCAGGCATGTCCGGCGGTATCGCCTATGTGCTTGATGAGGAGGGTGGTTTCGAGGATCGCTGCAATATGGCGCAGGTTGAGCTTGAGCCGATACCCGCGGAAGATGATGCATTGGAAGAGCTGGAGCATCAGGGTGGTGATCTGGAGACCCACGGCAGGGTCGATGTCAGCCACGATATGACACGTTTTGATGCAACCCGCCTCAGGCAGCTGATCGAGAACCATCTGCACTACACCAACAGCGCGATGGCGAAGAAAGTCCTCGACAGCTGGGAGCGCTACCTGCCGAAGTTTGTAAAGGTTATGCCGGTGGAGTATCGCCGGGCCTTGAAAGAGATACAGGCGCAACAGATCAGAGAAGCCGGCAGCAAGGGGGATCGTTAAGATGGGTAAGCCCACAGGTTTCAAAGAGTATGCGCGTCAGGATCGCACCTATTCGCCGGTTGCTGATCGGGTGGTCCATTTTGAAGAGTTTGCCATTTCTCCCGGCGACGAGGTGCTCAGTCAACAGGGCGCACGCTGTATGGATTGCGGCATTCCCTTTTGTCATAACGGTTGCCCGGTCAACAACATCATTCCCGACTGGAATGATCTGGTCTACCGGAACGATTGGAAAGAGGCGATTTCGGTGCTGCACAGCACCAATAACTTTCCCGAGTTTACCGGTCGTGTCTGCCCGGCTCCCTGCGAGGCGGCCTGCACCCTGAATCTGGATGATGTCCCGGTAACGATCAAGAACATCGAATACAGCATCATAGAGAAGGCCTGGGAAGAGGGCTGGATCAAACCGCAGATTGCAGAACACAAGAGCGGTAAGCGGGTGGCTGTGGTCGGTTCCGGTCCTGCCGGCATGGCTTGTGCGCAGCAGTTGGCTCGGGCTGGTCATGAGGTGCATCTGTATGAGAAGCAGAATCGCATCGGTGGTCTGCTGCGTTACGGCATTCCCGACTTCAAGCTGGATAAGAAGATCATCGATCGCCGCATGGCGCAGATGCGCACAGAGGGTGTCGAGTTCCATACCAATACCCATATTGGGGTGGATCTGCCTGCCAGACCGCTGATGAATGCGTTTGATGCAGTTGTGCTGGCGGGTGGTGCGGAGCAGCCGCGTGATCTGCCGATTCCGGGTCGCGAATTGAAAGGCGTCGAGTTCGCGATGGACTTTCTGCGCAGAAACAGTCATCGGGTACAGGGTGACCAAGTGGAAGATCTCATCTCCGCCGAGGGTAAACATGTCGTGGTGATCGGTGGCGGTGATACCGGATCCGACTGTGTCGGTACATCAGTGCGTCATGGTGCGCTTTCGGTGACCCAGGTGGAGCTGATGCCGCAGCCGCCCGAGAAGGAGGATAAGGGCGCCACCTGGCCCGACTGGCCCAACAAGATGCGCACCTCCACCTCTCAGGAGGAGGGTTGTGAGCGCATGTGGTCGGTGGCGTCGAAAGAATTTATCGATGATGGTAGCGGCAACCTGGCCGGCGTGAAGTGCGTTAAGGTGATGTGGAGTCAGGATGAGAACGGCCAGTGGCAGATGTCCGAGGTCGAAGGTTCTGAATTCGAAATCAAAGCCGAGCTGGTGACGCTGGCGATGGGTTTTGTCCATCCGGTTCATGAAGGCATGCTCGATGAGCTGGCAGTGGAGCGGGATGGCCGCGGCAACGTCAAAGGGGTGACCGATGGTGCTGATGCCTACAAAACCTCCCTGGAAGGGGTGTTTGCTGCCGGTGATATGCGCCGCGGCCAGTCGTTGGTGGTCTGGGCGATACGCGAGGGCCGTCAGTGCGCGAAGGCAGTAGACGAGTTCCTGATAGGAGCGACGAGTAATCTGCCACGCTGATTACGGGTTTACGCGATTGTGGAAACGGGGGCCTGGAGCCCCCGTCTTTTATTGGGGCGGCGGTCAGGTCAGATGAAAGACCGTGAGTTCTCCGTTCGGATTGAAACGCCAGTCGATGTGGGTCCAGGTGGGGGCGAGTTCCACTCCGCCGATATTGAATTTTGCGTAGTGCTTCTGCACCACTTGCTGTAGCTCCTGCGGTGTGAGGCCGCTACAGATGATGTCGTAGGCATTGGCTAGCGAGTGCTGCGAGGTCGAAGAGAAATAGGGGCTTTCCGGCGTCCTGAATCCTGACCACTCCCGCTGGCCTCCGTCGCGATAGTTATTGATGATGAAAGGCCGGCCCACATAATGCCTGATCTTCACGAGATTTTTGTAGGCGCGACGGTTGACAAAATTCCAGGATCGCTGGTCTCCAAACCTTTCGTAGATGCTTGGGGGAACCAGTTCGGCGATATGGAAATAGCTGGGCATGGCGCTGTCTCCTTTTGGTCACTCTCAGTCAGGGAAAACTGTCAATATTTATCGTTTTGCGCATTCAAGTGTAGGTTGGGTTAGCGAAGCGTAACCCAACATTTCCACCTGTTCGTCGGGTTACACTGCGTTAACCCGACCTACAAAATGCAGCAGTTATGATTACAGAATTAATATCTTAACCTTTGTGTCTCCCTTGGCAGGTTATGAGTTTCTGGACGGATACAAGTCAGTATCTCGGTGATTCGTAGGCCGTCTCTTCATCACCCTCCACGATGGGTTTGACATAGATTTCAACCCGGCGATTCAGCTGGCGTCCGGCTTCTGTTGCGTTGGTGGCGCGGGGTTCCGACTCGCCTCTTCCTTCGGTGCGGATGCGGGCTCCAGGTACGCCCCTGTCCTCAAGATAGAAAGCGACATGGTCTGCGCGTCGGCTGGAGAGGGTTTCGTTGTACTCATTGGAACCCCTGTTGTCGGTGTGGCCGATGATATGCACTACGGTCTTGTTGTACTTGTTCAGTAGCCTGGCAAGTTTGCCCAGAGTCGGTTTGAAGGCTGGGGAGATGTCGGCGCTATCGAAGGCGAAGGAGACTTCATTGTTGACACTGAGCTTCAGGGTGTCGTCTTTCAGACGCTCGATCTCCACATCGTGACGCTCTTGCTCCACTGCCAGGCTCTCCTCGAACTCCCTCTGCTGATCGTCCATATAGTTACCTATGGCGGCGCCCGCCAGGGCGCCAACCGCTGCACCGACGAATTTACCTGATCTATCGTTCATCTGGTGTCCGGCAACAGCGCCTACTACCGCACCGATGGCAGCGCCGGTTTTTGCCCGTTGGTGAGGATCGTTCGTAGTACAGGCACTGAGAAAGAGCAGTAAAAGCAATGCATGGATAAGCGGCTTTGATTTCATAGTGATAGGTAATTCTTTGAGTCTGGGCCTGATCGCCGGGAGGGTGGATTGTATGTATGAGATTAGCAGGTTTTTATGTTTGATGAATCAGACAGGGGGGGTATCATCACGGCAGGGGCTGCAAAACCTGTTCGAGCTAATTTCTTGCGGGCGTGGAGAAGCAGAATCAACCCAATCTGATGGCAGTAACCAACACTGCAAGGTGAGTATACATGAGTGAAACCCTGATGCTGTTGCCCAGTGCTCAATTCGAGCGCATTCGGGTGGTGCGGATTCCTGACGACCTGGATACCAATGAAGCCTATCGGTTTGCCACGGGTATCATCGCGCAGGCGGAAGAGTCGAAAGCAGGCTATGTCTGGGAGGATATTGCCGAGGCACTGGAAGGTCGCGGTTTTGAGCCGGTGGCCCATATCCTGGGGCCCGAACTGGATTAATTAGGGGATGGCGTTCTCGTAGACCTGATCAAGCATAGCGGATCAGGCAAAGGCCAGGGATCAAGAGCGGATTTTGCCGGTTGCGCAAGCTTGAACCGACCTATGGCTGCAAATCCATCGAGTCAAAACAGGCCGGTTACTCGACGTCGTCGAACTCATCCATGTCCATCTGCAGCAATATGGCTTTGCGCAGCAGTTTCTGTTCGTTGCGCATGGTCTTTTTCAGGCTGCTGATCTCTTTCTCCAGCTCTTGAATCCGATAGATAAACTCATCGGCGTTGGCCATCATCTCCGGTGCTGCATTTGAGGCGGACATCTGTGCGCCAGTACCACGAGAGGGCAGTTGTGAGACGGAAGCGAGCTGCTGTTGCCCCTGGGTGCCGGGCTTCTGGTAGCTGACTTCCTGCTCCAGCTCCTCGATCACGGCGTCCACTGCTTTCTTGTCCATGGCGTGCAGCTCTTCCAGACATCCGTACAGCATCAGGCGGTCACACATGGAGTTGATGCGGCGTGGCACGCCCTCGGTGAAGTCGTAGATTATTTGGAACACCTCCTCGGCAAACTCCGGATCGTCTTCCCAGCCGACGAGCTGTAAGCGGTGTTTGATATATTTTTCGGTCTCATCGCCGCTCAACGGCTCCAGATGGTACGAGGCGATGATGCGCTGGCGGAACTGTTCCATGCCTGGGCTCTGCAGCGTGCGCTTGAACTCCTCCTGACCGAGCAGGAAGGTCTGCACCAATGCTTTATCCCCAACCTGGAAGTTGGAGAGCATGCGCAGCTCCTCCACTGAGCGGGCAGGAAGGTTCTGCGCTTCGTCCACCACCAGCAGAATCTGCTTGCCTTCGGCGTGACGGGTGCGGGCGATGGCTTCGAGATTGTGTAATAACGTGGCCTTGTTGAGGCCTTCATGGGCGAGACCAAAAGAGGCGCAGACCATGCGCAGCATGTCATCTGGATCGACCTGGGTGGTAACCAGCTGGGCGGCCATGACGTTTTTGTTGGAGAGTTCCTGAAACAGGTTTCTGACCAGTGTGGTTTTGCCGGTGCCTATGCCACCGGTGATCACGATAAACCCCTCACCCTGCTCGAGTCCGTAACGCAGGTAGGCCATTGCCCGATTGTGCCCCTTACTGTTGAAGAAGAACTTGTGGTCGGGTGTCAGCTGGAAGGGCTTGCCTTTCAGTTTGTAAAAATCGTCATACATGTTTCGGTTGCCTGTGATTCCCTGGCCAGAATTGCCGGGCAAGTGGAAAAACCATGAATTTTCTGTTGGTCGAATAGAAGCACTAAGGTGGGTGCGACCTTTCAGGGGACTGATTATGCTATGAAATCGACTGTTTGCCTACCTTGTTTGATGGGTGAGGGGTGTGATCATCTGTTACAGATGAGCGAAATGCGAAAAGGCTGGGAGAAGTGGGGGAGTTGACGTTCCCTGGCTGGCTCACTATCTTCATGGGTAGACGGCGAGTGCATCAATCGCTGCTGCTGTTTGGCAAAGTGCAGATAAATTGAAAGGAGAACCCTGATAGCCGACACCCACGTTGGTGTTGTTACCTCTCCTGTGCACCCTTCAGCAGAGTGGTATCTAGACATGCCATACAGTTTTCATACCTTTGGTTTCAACTTCATAATGAGAAGAATAAGGAGTATTTATGCTGCAAGTTGGTCAGAAGGCACCCCCCTTCCAGTTGCCTGACGCGGATATGTACATGGTCGATTCCAGTGATTATCTGGATAAGAAAAACCTTGTGCTCTATTTCTATCCCAAGGATGACACGACGGGCTGTACGATCGAGGCGGTGGAGCTATCCGATTTAATGGAGGATTTTGAAAAGCTGGATACCCTGGTTTTCGGCATCAGCCGTGACAATTGCGGGAGTCATGCCTCTTTTCGCGATAAGCACGGCTTGACGGTACGCCTGCTGGCGGATCCCGAGGGGGAAGCTTGTGAGGCCTTCGGCGTTTGGCAGGAGAAGGAGGCACATGGCCAGAAACGCATGGGAATCGTGCGCTCCACGTTCATCATCGACAAATCGGGCGTGGTGCGTGAAGCGCTTTACGATGTGAAACCCAAGGGGCATGCCGGGCAGGTTTTACAGTTGGTCGAGTCGCTCTGAACGTGATTTTGATGCAGTGCAGGTCAGCGAATGCTCCCTCCCTGACCGCCGGTATTATTGGATTGGCGCAGGATATGTGAATGAAACTGCGCACTCAGATCCTGCTGTTTCTTTTCCTGTTTGGTCTGGTTCCACTGACCGTGATGGTTGTCTCCAATCTGCCTTTTGTCCTGGATCGGCTGGAGCTCTTCTACCATAAGGCGCATCTGCAGAATCTGCGGGCTGATTTCAGGGATCTTGATGAGCACTTGGCCAGTCGCCATGAAATGCTGCGGCTGCTGGCTAAACTGCCGGAACCCGGCGGTGTTTTGGGAGAGTCCGGGGTGGAAGACGAGGCGCGCATCGACAAGGCGCGGGTGAACTATACCGGATGGATCAATAAGGTTCTGCGGGATCAGTTTGACATCATCCAGATTCTCTTTTTGGACGATCAGGCAAGCCCCCGCTTCTGGCTGGAGCGGAATGCGCGAACTCAGCGGTGGGAACCCACTGCCACTCAGCCCGATCTGCCGAATCTGGAGATGAGACAGGCGGGCATGCGGCAGGAGCTTGGAACCGTTGCGGTAAGTCTGATCAGCCTGAACCCCGAAGCGGCACACGATGACCCCAGACGCTTCATGACGCTGCGGATGGTCAGTCCGATTGAAGGCAGTGGTCCCCAGGGTTTCGGCAAAACGGTTGGGGCGGTGGTTGCCAATGTCGATGTCGGCGGCATGGCCAGGGCTTACCGGAATACACTCTGGGTCAACAATGACGGTGTCTATCTGGAGGAACAGATCTCCGGTGGCCAGAAGCCCCGTGCCTTCACCGATTTTTCAGGTCTGAAAGAGATCTTTACGGCGGGTAAGCTGGCCCTCTGGAAGGGAGATGCCGGTCAGCAGGTTATCTGGGTGCCGATGTTCATGACCGAGGATTCGGGGCCGCTCTGGGTTGGGCGTGCGGTGGATCCGTCACCGCTCTCCGAGTTTCGTAATACGCTGGTCATGCGCGTACTTACCATTGTCTTTGTCGTCTCGCTGCTTGTGTTGTTGTCAGCCAGGTGGATCGCCTTGAGCGTTTCCCGTTTTGGCCAGACCCTGACGGAGGGGGTCGGACGGGTATTGCGTGAGGATGAGCCGGTTCGCTTCCATTGGCGGGGGCCCAGGGAGGTACGGGATCTGGGTGAGCAGTTGACGGTGCTGGCCGAAGCGCATACTCACCACTCGGAAGAGCAGCGGCAGCATGCCCGCCAGCTGGAAGAGTCGAACCGCTACAAGTCGGAGTTTCTGGCCAATGTCAGTCATGAGCTGCGCACCCCGCTGAACTCCATTTTGCTGCTCTCCAAAATGCTTTCAGAGGGGCCGGAGGCGTTGCATGGCGCGCAACGCAAACAGGTTTCGGTGATCCATGAGGCAGGGGCGGATCTGAAAGCGCTGATCGACAATATTCTCGATCTCTCACGGATTGAGGCGGGACAGGCCAGTTTCAGCCTGGAACGAATTGATCTGCGGCGTTTGATCGAGGAGTTGATGGAGCTGGTGAAGCCCCAGTTCGATGCAAAATCCCTCTCTTTTACGGCAGATATCGCTCCGGACGCCCCGGAATCCTTTGTTTCCGATCATGATAAGGTGCGGCAGATACTGAAGAATTTTCTCTCCAATGCGGTTAAATTCACCAAAAGTGGTGGAGTGACGATACATGCCTATGAGGGCGAAGATAGTGCCCGTCCTGTCTGTATTGGGGTGGAGGATAGCGGCATCGGAATCCCTGGCGACAAGCTTGGGGAGATCTTCGAGGCGTTCAAGCAGGCTGATGGCTCCACCAGTCGTCGTTTTGGTGGCACCGGCCTGGGTCTGAGCATCAGCCGGGAGCTTGCCCATCTGATGGACGGCGATATCAGGCTGGAGAGTAAGGAGGGGAAGGGTTCGGTATTCACACTCTGCCTGCCGCTGGAGTTCGACCACTCCGATATTGACGAGGCGCGGCTGGAGCATGTCGAACCAGAGGTGTTTGGATTGCAGGAACATCAGCGGGAACCGTTGACGGAGCCGGAGGATGCGGTGATGCCGCAATCTGCAACAGCCGGGGAGGCGGATTTCAATGGCAAGCGCGTATTGTTGGTTGATGATGACCTGCGCAATCTGCTGGCGTTGACGCCCCTGCTCGAAAGCTGGGGTTTGGAGATCACGGCAGCGGGGGATGGCAGGGAGGCGCTGGAGACCCTTGAAGAGGACCCGGAATTTGCCATTGTGTTGATGGACATCATGATGCCGGAGATGGATGGCTATGATACGATCAGGCATATCCGCGAAGATGGTCGTTTCAGAGATATGGCGGTCGTCGCGCTCACCGCAAAAAATACGGCGGTAGATCGGGAGCGGTGTATAGAGGCAGGTGCGGATGACTTTATCCCAAAACCGATCGATGCCGATGAATTGAAGGCGTTGATTGCCCGGCACCTGCCGTTGTAACGGACCGGTTTCACAGCAGCAGACAGACCAAAACAGAGAGATGAAACGTTACTCCGGGTTCAAGTTGCTGATCGTCGATGATCATGAACATAATCTGTTTACGCTCAGAACCCTTGTTGAGCGGCATATGGATGTGGAGATATTCGAGGCGATCTCCGGCCAGCAGGCCCTGGATATCGCGGTCAAGGTGCCGGGTATCGATCTGATCATTCTCGATGTTCAGATGCCGGAGATGGACGGATTTCAGACCGCATCGATGCTGAAGATCCGCAAAAAGACCAAAGACATTCCCATCATCTTCCTCACGGCGGCCTTCAAGACCGAAGAGTTCCAGCAGAAGGGATACGAGGTGGGCGCCGTGGACTATTTACTGAAGCCCATCGACGATAACCAGCTGATCAACAAGATCAGTACCTACTTCCGTCTCATCGAGAAAGAGCGCCAGCTGAACCGGGTGCTGGAGCAGAAGGTGGCGGAACGCACCGCAGAACTGGCTGCCGCCAAACAGCATCTGGAAAATATCATCACCTATATGGGCGAGGCACTGCTGGTGCTGAATCCCGAGGGTGGGATCGAATCCGCCAATCCCGCCGCCTGCCGGATGCTCGACTATACAGAGAGTGATCTGCAGAGCCTGTGGATCAGCGACGTGTTCGAGGAGGCGGAAGAGGAGCAGGCCGGGGCTTTTTTCGGAACCTGGCTCGAAGCGCTGATTCGTACCGGGGCGATAAGCCGCATCGAAGCGCGTTTCATCGCCAAGGACGGGCGCCGTGTACCGATACTTTTTGCCCGTACCGCCGTTAAAGATCAAGATGGTAAGATCAGCCATATTATCTGCATCGCAAAAGATATGACCGGATATGTCCGCGATGAGGATGCAGCTTAGGAGTCAGTTATGAGCGAGCCGAACGAACCGCAAGCGACCGAGGAAGATACCGCCCTGACCGCCAACGCTTTGAAAGCGATGGCCCATCCTCTGCGATGGAAGATACTCTGCTCTCTGGGCGAGAGTGAACTCTCCGTCGGAGAGATCGTTGAAAGGACGGGCACCTCCCAAAGCAATATCTCCCAGCATCTGGAGCAGCTGCGCAACAAGAATATCGTGGTCTCCCGCAAGGAGGCGAATCGCATCTACTACCGTATTCGCAATCCTCAGTTGCTGGATCTCATCGGTATCATGCGCAATGTGCTCTGCCCCGCCAACCTCGATGACCGTTATCCGAGATCCTGAAGATGGATGCACGGCTGATTGAACTGGAGACCCGGCTGGCGTTTCAGGAGGAGAATATCCAGTCGCTCAACCAGTCGGTGGGGCACCAACAACAGATTATTGACAGCCTGCAGCAGGAGATTGAGGATATGCGGCAGCGTCTCCAGGCGTTGAGTCTTTCGCCACTGGAGGGGCATACCGACGAGCCTCCGCCTCCGCACTACTGAGCCTGCGCTCACTCGCTCCACACACCGGGTTCTCATGTCCACAACGCCTCCTGATGCACTGCTGCTGCTTGCCACCGGCTGCACCCACTGCCCCGCAGTCCTTGAAGCGCTGAGTCGTCTGCTCGAAGAGGGGCATCTGGGCCGTCTGGAAGCGATCAATATTGTGGAACATCCTGAAGCGGCTCAGGCGGTGGGGACGCGCAGTGTTCCCTGGACCCGCATTGGGCCGTTTGAGTTGGAGGGGATGCACAGCCAGTCTGAACTGGCGCATTGGTGCGAGCTGGCCGCCACCGGCAAGGGTTTTGGTGAATATTTCAGTCATCTGCTTGAGACCCAGCGCCCGCATAAGGTGGCGGAGGGCATTGAGCGTGATCCGGCATCCCTGATCAACCTGTTGGCACTGCTCGAAGATAGCGGTACACCCATGACGGCACGCATCGGCATCGGCGTGGTAATGGAGGATCTGCAGGGCAATGCGTTGCTGTCGTCTGCGGTGCCAGCCCTAGTACGAATGGCCGATTCCCCGGAGGCCAATATTCGCGCCGATATTGCCCACTATCTTGGGCTGGTTGCTACCCCGGAGGTTATTCCGGTGCTGCGGAAATTGCAGCAGGATGAACACCCGGATGTGAGAGAGATTGCGACAGATTCTCTGAATGAGATTTCTCCATAGTACTCTGCCAATTAGGGAATGCCCGATCCGCTACGCTTGATCGGGCCTACGTCTGTTTTTAGATGACAACAAATCAGGATTTTTTATGAATCGCCGCGAACAGATACTCAGCGTGCACGCCCTTTTTATCAACGAAGTGGTAAAGAGTGGTACCGATCCGGACCGTAAAGTCGAATTTGAGCAGCTGCTGAAGGCGGCTGAAAATAACGAGTGGACCGACTTGGTGGCGGCCATCCGGCGCATCATGGGCGGTCGCCGGGATATAGAGATATTGAATGGCCTTGATGAGGAGGATCAGGTCATCGCTGAAGCGATCCTGAAGGGGCTGCAGGATCCCTCCACCCTGCCCGATCCCAACGCCAAACCCGATCCGGCTCAGGCGGCGCCGGGGCTGGCATCCATGATCAATGCCGCTGCAACCGGCAATGTGCAGGCGCTGCAACTGATCGCGGAGATGGCGGACCAGATGAGCAGGGCAGGTGGTCCCATGGCGCAACTGGCTTCGGTAATTCGTCCCCTGATCAATGGTGAGAGGAATCCAGACAAGCTCTGCAATAAACTCGACGGGCCGACCGAGGAGATGGTGCTGGGTATCCTGGAAGAACTGAAGTCGCTGGAGCAGCTTTGATGGTACGCAACTTTCTTTTTATCGGCGCGGTGAGTGGTTGCCTGACAGTCGTCATTGGCGCTTTTGGCGCCCACAGCCTGAAAGAGCTGGTCACCCCGGAGATGCTGCTGGTCTTCCAGAAAGGTGTCCACTATCAGGGAGTGCACAGCCTGGCGCTGTTGGCAGTGGGCTTGCTGGCGCTTCACACACGTTCGACGGCATTAACAATTTCCGGCTGGTCTTTTATCATCGGCATACTGCTCTTCTCCGGCAGCCTCTATCTGCTCGCCCTCACAGGCGTGAATCCGTGGGGCATGGTCACCCCCATTGGTGGCACTGCATTTATCGTCGGTTGGATATCACTCGCCCTGGCGGCGCGACGTATCGGCTAATGTCAGATTTGACCCCCTTTGCCAACCGTCTGCGCAAAAACTTTCGTCACTGGAGCAAGTGGGCCAAACGTCGGGAGGTCAGCTGTTACCGTATCTATGATCGGGATATTCCAGAATTTCCCCTGGCCATCGACTGGTATGAGGGACAGGTGCATGCCCAGGTGTTTGCCCGCAAGGGAATAGATGATCTGGACGAGGTACAGGAGAAGGCTATCGCGGAGGCTATCTGTGAGGTGCTGGAACTGCCGGTTGAGGCGCTTGCGTTCAAGACCCGGCGTCGGCAGAAAGGGGCAGCGCAGTATGAGAAGAGCCGGGTATGGGGCAGGCCAAAAATTGTGCACGAGGGCGGACTGGCCTTCGAGGTCGACCTGCACAGCTATCTTGATACCGGCCTCTTTCTTGACCACCGAAATACTCGGGCCATGGTGCGGGAGCGTGCATCAGGGCGGCGTTTCCTCAATCTGTTTGCCTACACCGGCAGTTTTACCGTCTATGCAGCGGCGGGTGGTGCTGAAGGCTCGGTCACCGTCGACCTCTCCAATACCTATCAGGCATGGAGTCAGCGCAATCTGCAACTGAACGGCTTCAGGGATAAAGCGCATCAGTTAGTGCGTGAAGATGTCTTCAAGTACCTGCATCTGTCCAGAAAGCGTGAACGTTTCGATATGATCATGCTCGATCCGCCGAGCTTCTCCAATTCAAAAAAGATGCGCGATATCCTGGATGTGCAGCGTGATCATCCCAAGTTATTGGAGGGGTGCGTGCAACTGCTTAATCCCGGCGGTGAGATTATCTTTTCCAACAATATGCGCAGGTTCAAACTTGATCCGGCGATTGCGGAACATGCCGAAGATATCACCCGCCAAACCGTCCCGGATGACTTCAAGCGTCATACCTCACATCGTTGCTGGCTGTTCAAGGCCTGATGGACCCAACCGGGCCGCTCACCCTTTTTATCGGTAGTTTTCTCGCCTCCACACTACTGCCCGGTGGTTCGGAGGCGATGCTGCTATTTGCGGTACACGAAACCCCCGATTCGGCATTTCGTTTTTGGACAGTGGCAACCCTGGGCAATACCTTGGGCGGACTCAGCAGTTGGCTCATCGGCTGGTGGCTGGCGAAACGCTTCCCCGGCCGGGGATTGAAGAGGGCGGGGCAACAGAAGGCGCTGGCACGGGTGGCAAAGTTCGGCAGCCCTGCCCTGCTCTTCTCCTGGCTGCCGGTAGTGGGTGATCCACTCTGTCTGGCGGCAGGCTGGAGTGGTGTGCGGATATTGCCTGCGCTGGTCTATATATCGATTGGCAAGGCGGCGCGTTATGCGGTGCTGCTGGGAGTAATCAATGGACTGCAGAGCTGAACAGGGTTGGCGTAGAAAATAAGCCTAAGATGGAAAGGGTCGTTTTTCGGGCAAAGGGTGCTAAATATAAAAGTATCGAGTGGCTAACTATCTCCACTCCGGAGGCGGACATGAAGAAGATTATACTGTTGTCTTTGTTCCTGTTTATTCTGCCGCTTATGGCAGATGAGGAAGATGGTGCAGAAATCGTCAATACACCCTACTCTGCCCAGAAGGTTCTGTTCGAATTCTATTACAACGATCCTGCACATCTCGCCTCAGCCCTGTACTGGATTCGCGCCACAATGAATCCCTTGATGGCCGCACCCTATGACTACTCGCCGGAAGAACTCTCTTTCAAGGTCGTCATTCATGGTGCGGAGATCGTCACCTTGGCAAAGTGGAATTATGAAAAATACAAGGACTTGGTGGAGCGCATGCGCTACTACTCAGAGCTGGGAGTGGAGTTCAAAGTTTGTGGTCTTGCCGCACACGATTACGGCTATCAGGCGCAGGACTTCCAGGATTTTGTGCAGGTAGTGCCTTCCGCAATGACTGAGATGGCCCACTGGCAGATGCTGGGCTATGCGCTTATCTACCCCCGGGTGATGGAGAAGAAATTTGCAATAGAGGAGATACGCTAATTTCCTGAGGTGAGGTCCTCACGGCCGCCACTGAAGACACATTACCCATCTAACTGATGGCGCCACTCTCTATCCCGTTGCCGCCTATTAAGCGAATAAAACAGCAGGGCGACTGCCAGCGCAATTGCCATGCCCGGTCTGCAGGAGGGCAGCTATCAGCTACTATTAAGATAATGATAATTAACTTATCAGGGTGGCTTGTGTCCGGTCTGCGGAAGCTGATGGATTCGGAGGGATTATTTTCAATTCCCCCCATGTTTCCGCTGTTCCCAGGGATCTTCCATGATGTGGGGAAACGTCATGAGCATGAACGATGATGTCAAAGGTGTAAGGTTCGTTCTGGACCGTGTGGCTGGGCAACTCCCGGGTTTGAATGTAGCGAAACAATACCTGCAGGCGGTCTCCGGCCACCTGACCCGATTCCTGGAGCATGATGAGTTCCGGCCCGATCTGTTGAGCCTGCGCATTGGTGCCCTGGCTAATGCCCTGGTGCCTCTCTCCCAGGCTATCCGCAGCAACGCCTTGGCAGATCCGCCCGATCCTAATCCCGGCAACCAGTTCACCCAGCGACATGTTACCCAGGCCGGCTGGGCCCAATTTGCCTGGGGCGTACTGACGCCGTTCATCAAAGACCTCAACGAAATCAACCAGTTTTACATGAAGAACTCGTCGCGTTGTGACAAGGTCACACTGACCTCGGGAAAGATACCCGCCTTCATAAAGCAGGGGGATGTCTATCAGTGGTCAAAACCGTTGCGCTCCGACGACCTCACGAGGCGTAACCGTAACCTGATGGAGAAAGAGTTGGGGACGGCTTACGCCAAATATTCCAGATGGCTCCTGGACCAGGATCGGCAGTTCCGGGAAGAAAAATCGACAGCCTGGCTCGCCACCGTGTTTCTGCTCAGGCACTCGCTGGCACGCTCACCGCAGGCAGCCCCTTCCACCAAATCCTATATTGAGAAGCTTGGATACAACCGCTTCAACAAGACCGATGTGTTAGATGTCGACAACATAACGCTCCATTTCGAGCAGGGAATCGCAAAGGCTTTCTTCCAGATCAAGGACCGTCCCAACAAACCCAGCCTCGCCTACCCGGGAGCTGGGCTTTCGGGCATAGTGCCGACCCTTACCCCTTTCCATACCCTGGAGATCAACCTGGAGATCGACAATCGACAGGTGAGATATATCAGCCGTCGCGAACGGGTACTCACCAAAAACCTCAAACAAAAACTGGTCGAGATGCCCAACTCGCTGAAATACGTAATGCGCCACGACGAGATACTGTTTGATCCCAATCCGAAGGTGGACAAATCCTTCCACTCCTTCCTGGTGGATGAGAAGTCCATCCAGGCAGCGGGGGGAATTGTGGCCAATAACGGCAAGATCATCGCCATCGACAACATGAGCGGACACTATCGCCCCGGCTGGCGATTGCTCGCGCAGGCCGTTGGCCGGCTCGCCGAGGTACTCGATAACAACGCAGTCGTCGGTGTATTCAGTGATGGGGCGCCGGGAGGCGGTGAGACCTGGTTCTTCCCGGTGAGGGTTTTTGCACGACTGGCGGGCAACGATTTCAGGGCAGGTGCAATCGAGGCCGCTATCAAGACCTCCGGCACCTGGCAGCTTCCCGTCACCGCTGATGATAATTTCAATGCATATCTTGCTTTGAACCTGCCAGGCGGCAAGTCCACCGAAGAGATTGGGGAATTCGCTGGAAAACTCCAGCGGTTCTAGATGGAGAAAAGGCGTTTATTTTTAGCACTTCTGTGAAAATGAACCCCTTTCTTGTGCCATCAGTAGATGAGTTTCCTAAAGGTGTAAGAGTAGCGATTGGATCTCATCGTGCCAAGGAGTGCCAGAAGTCTTTGAGGTTTTTTTGCCCGAGTGACGTTTTCAAGCCAGGGGAGTTCTTTTTGAGTACCTCCTGGTAGAGAAAGAGAATGGCGCTAAGCGCCTGGTTCTGAGTCGACGTGGCAACATTTCTGTCGACGGCAAGATGAGACAGAAAGGTTTCAATCTCTTTAGCGCCCATCTGCTCGGGGTGACGTTTGTCGTGATAAAGGATAAAATAACGGATTCATTCGGCGTATGCCTGCTCAGTCCGAATACTATAGTGTTTAACTCGGATTTTATATTGAACACGATCCAGCAGACAGGGTTTGCCTTCCTTAGCCATGATGTATTTCCCTATTTCCTTTAGGTAATCTATATTATGTTGGCGGGAAGTAAAATCAACAAGTTGAAATTATTCTGGCGGATTAGGCATCAGTTTTGACGTGTTATATCACGTTGTTCAGGACGTCCGTATATATGTGTAAATATGATTAGAAACAACGTCCTAAATGAAGAAAGCTAAACTTGAAAAATATCTATCAAAGCTAAAAGGTTCGGAGGGTAGTTATCCGTTCGGAACGGAGGCACTGGTATTTAAAGTCATGGGGAAAATGTTTGCTCTGGTTTCACAACAAGAGGAAACCCCAAGAGTAACGCTCAAATGCGCCCCACCTGATGGTGAGGTTTTGGTAACTCAATTCGAGTCAGTAGTGCCAGGTTACTACATGAATAAAAAGCACTGGATAACAATTTCACTTACTGGCGAAATACCTGAGGAAATGCTAATTGATTTAGCAAACGGCTCATATAAGCTGGTTGTCAGCAAACTAACCAAGGCTAATAAAAGTAAACTTGAACAAAAATAGTGAAAAACACATGTCCAGGCAAATTCATCCGACGCCAAAAAACGGCGCGGCTAATTTGCGACCTTATGTGCCAAAATAATTAGCGTCGTATATCAGGATTGTGTGTGTATAATTATTAAAGAGTTCTTGACAGTAAAAGAACATAGACAGTCATTCAATTAACGTTAAGTGAGGAAAAGGCAGAAATGAGTACAGGAACAGTAAAGTGGTTCAACGCAGATAAAGGTTTTGGTTTCATAACTCCAGATGATGGTGGCAAGGATTTGTTTGTTCATCATTCTGAAATCCAAGCTGGTGGTGGCTATGCAACTCTCAGTGATGGCCAGAAAGTAGAATTTGAAGTTGGGCAAGGCCAGAAAGGGCCATGCGCAAATAAGGTGGTACCTACCTAACTCTAGAAATTAAACCGGGTTGCATAAGCACCGGCACAAAACGACTAAGGTTAGATCGCGCGGAGCCGCGATCTGAACCGTTTGCTGGACAAGCCCACAGCAGTTAAGCAGTACCGCGCTTTAAGAAAATAGCTTTTTAACTTTCTGCTGAGCCCAAGGTTCATTTAGCCGATGAACCTTGGGCTCATACGGATCTTGTTGCCATTGCAGCAAATATTCATGTTTTACAGACAAGCACAACCCTCAGCACTATACGCACTGAAAATTTAACGGCTATTGATAAGAGGCTATCTACATAGCCAATGGCTCCACCCCATCTTTTACTTTGTATTTTCCGGATGGAAATATCTGAGTTGCCAAGATCTGCATCACGGCACCACAACACTTACATTTCAATCGTGGCCGCTTAACTCGCATTTCGAATGCTGAGATTGGCCTGAGATTGAGCAGATATTGCACCAGCGGGATTAACCGTTTGCTATTAGGGTGCGAAAAATCCAAAGTTCCTGGCTCGCCTGAAACCCTTTGGCAATACATGTTGCATCAGCAAATGCACCTGTGGATGATAATCCAGTGCACGTGTATGGGTATGCAACACCAGCGTGGCCCCTGCAGCCCCCTTTAGCTGCTTATCATTTAGAGAAAAGTCACGCACCGTCTCCCAGGCATACCGCATCATGCAGGAATAGAGCGTGCGTTGGTTACGCCAAACCAGCGACCTGAGCTGCGCAGGCAGAGTAAAGGTGATGAGAAAATACCCCGCCGGCAACTCGTATTCTTTCCTGGAGTTTTTACTCGGACCCCAATCGCCTTCCGCATCTCAACCTCCTTTTCTATACAGCTGGAAGGGCTTGAAAAATTGCCAGAACCTTCTGGTTTCCATGCTCTACAAACTTCGTGAATCATGTTTCTCTGCTATAAATATAGTAGAGGAGAAGTCGATATATTTAGTGTGTATCACTTTGTAATCGAAAAAGAATGATGAAATTATTTAATCGTGAGAAATGTGATAAGGAGGTTTGATAATGGATATTCAACTTGCTGATGTCACCATCCATGTCGATAAAAATGTAGGCGTGGAAGAGCGTTCCGGTATAGAGGAAGTTTTACGGGATATCGACGGAGTTGTAAGCGTACACAATTCAGTCGAAGCGGCTCATTTGTTTCTCGTGGAATATAGTCCTGTAAAGACCAATTCACATGATTTGCTGAATGCCGTAACCGGAAAATTTGGACATGGAGAATTAGTCGGTCTCTGATGCACGGTGTGTAGTCTGTAAAACAACACACATCGAGATGGGAGAATGAATTCAATACGGTATTCGCTACCGGAGAGGGGGTTTATCTGCATTGCAGAAGAGAGGTTTTGTTATGTCGTTAGCGTCACAAACTGAAAAGCCTAGCTTCCTTGAAAAAGACACCAAACTATTCAATGCGTTATTTGATGCGCGCTTTGAAGAGAAAATGGCAGACAGGGAACCTGATAAAACCCCATCTATTTGCATAATGGTTACAAAAGGGACTCTGGATTGGGCCTATCCGCCGTTTATTATCGCTTCTACGGCATGCGCACTTGGTTGGAATGTCACCATGTTTTTTACCTTCTACGGCATGGGTCTACTTAAAAAGCGATTGGATCTGCAACTCAGTGGACTGGGCAATCCAGCCATGCCGATGAAAATGCCATACGGACCGGAGTGGTTTCGTGAAATAGAGTGGAAGATACCGAACCTGGTTATGGCCAATGTCCCAGGATTCGAAAGCATGGCCACAACAATGATGAGTAAGACGCTGGCAGACAAAGGTGTCGCACCAGTTAGTGAGTTGCGAAAGATTTGTATCGAAGAGGGTGTCAGGCTTATCGCCTGCCAGATGACTTTTGATCTTTTTGGTTGGCCTAAAAGTGAGTTCATCGACGAGATTTCAGAATGGGCTGGCGCAGCCACCTATCTGGCCATCGCGCAGGATTCCAAGGTGAATCTATACATGTAGTTCTGTAATAATTGGGGTCAGAGTAGAATGGCACTGACTTAAGGAAAAAAGCACTAATAATTAACTACTTGGGTAGGTTGGGTTAGGCCGTCTTTTTGGACGTAACCCAACAATATGCGCCATTGTTGTCGTGTTACGCTACGCTAACACGACCTACTGTTTTTTAGGTATTTGGCAAGTCATTGACAATACGAACATTGTTGCCTTAAGTCAGTGCCATTTGGGTCAGAGTAAACATCTCTTAATCAAACGAAGTGGCTGCGTTTTGACACTGACCCCGCATATCACAGATGCCGATATTCGTTTCTTCTCTAATCCTTTAATCGCACGCACCATCTGAGGGGTAGGCTGTAGTAAATGATCTATAATTTCCAATGGAATATTGAGTCTTTCAAAGGCAAAGGATGCAGCCATGAAGCGCTGGATGAAGACAACCATTCCCTTGATTGGATTTTCCCTTCTCAGTCTGTTGTTTATTTGGGGTTGGGTGCACTACCTGTACCAAAGGCCTTGGCCGCCGGAACTGACCGGGCCGCTTGTTCAACTTGAGTCGGGGGATGTCTATGTTCTGAAGTGGACTCCTGCAAAAACCGGACCCCAGGCTGAGTTCTATTACCTCCAGGAATCGGTCGACCCGAAATTCAAGGCTGCGAAGAGCTTCAAAATCACACACAAGCCACAGAGTGGGCAGCAGGAGTCGGGGTCAATTGTTGCGCCGGCGGGTAGTGGAGCCTATTACTACCGTGTTGTGGCCGCTTACACTGGCAACCTATATTTCGGCTTGGGCCACGTTACCAGCGAACCCTCTAACGTGGTCTCTGTGTCGATCAAGTCGCTTGCCAGTCCGAGCCTCTATTCCTCTGCTGCATCGGTATATTCGGGTCAGTCATTCTCGGTCAGTTGGGCAGCGATCAGCAAGGCGAATACCTATCACCTGAAACAGATCACTCCAAATGGAATAGTGAAAAATTTCAAAAATCTTGTGACTAATTCCAAAACCATCACCGCGCCGCCACTAAAACAGAATGGGCAATATTCGTATCAGGTGAAGGCGGCCAAGGCGCTGGGCTCTAATAGTGTCGATATCACGGATTGGTCGAGCCTGCTGAAGGTAAGCGTCACACATGTTTCACCGCCATCGGGTTTAAAGGTCGAACCAGCATCCGCATACAGCCCGCAACCCTATAAGGTGAGCTGGGTGGTGCCGGGAAAAGGACCGCAGCCAACTGTTTCCTATAGTTACAGCTTGCGCGAGAAACAGGCGTCGCAGGCGGCAAAACTCTTACCTCTACAGACAAAGCTCGAATATACGGCGGTCGCACCGATGGTGAATAGCCAAGTCACAGTGAATTATGAAGTTATGGCCTATTTTGGTGGTAATCCTATGACCTTCTACTCGCCATCGGTACAGCTTCAAATCATGCCGCCTCCCCCACCGCCACTGCCCGCGATCTCTAGCGTGAATCCCAGCGTTGCTTCCAAGGGGGCTAAGGTAACCCTGACTGGCAGCAACCTGGCCACAGCGAAGATCGAACTGTATTCATCGTCCAAGAGCGTTGCGGTGAAGCCAACCAGCCAGACCGCTTCCAAGGTTGTATTTCAGGTGCCGACAAGCGCCTCGCTGAGAACTACCCAGGTGCTGGCGACAGTCGGTGGTGTGAAGGTGAAAAAATCGTTTCAGGTGGCTCGAAATCCAGGCAAATTCGTACAGCGCCAAAGCAGTGTACAGATGGTGACGCACAACTGCGGTAATAACTATAAGGCGGAGATAGATTTGCCGGGACATTTCGACTCAATAGACAAAAAGTACCACTACTCCGGCCGTTTCAAAGAGGGTTCGAAGATATTAAAGAATTTCCCATATCCATCGGGATTTATCGGTAGCAACATCGCAAAAACTGGTCTTGGGTTTTCGCAGGTGTGCAAGGTTGGGATCATGGTGGCAGAGAGTGGCTCGCCTGGCATAGTGCAGCCGTTTTACCTGAATTACTACAACATAGCGCAGCAGCAAGACAGCAACACGAGTCCAGGAACGAAGATCAACGGTCCAGCCGGATTTCATCCAAGTCCTTTCTTTGTTGAAGGCTACCGATTGCTGTTCAGTCCGGATGAAACAATAGCTGCGCTGATCTCCCGTCACAAGCAGGGGCCGACCAAGTTGTTGATTTATGTGACAGATATGTTGACAGGTAAGCTGTTGTATAGTGGTGGTTTCAGTGACCCAACGTTCATTCCGAGTGTTGAGGCGGGTAACAATCTGAGCCAGCCGGGGGCCAGCGGTGCCCCGCCGAACCTGGTTCCGATACCTATGCCCTGAGCGAACAGAAATAGACGCTATGATCGCTATGGGCTGTACAAACCTCCAATAAAGTCAGGCAGGCTTCCGAATGATCCCTGATACCTGCGTGGATCGAAATCCACAACCTTCTAATTGCCTTACAAAAAATGTGGACTATACTGAATCGAAGTGACATCAGATAATTATTCTTAATTAGTCGGCTGCGGGGTCTGATTGTCTTCCGGTTTTCCGGAATGCCTTTTGCCAGCATGTGAATTGTTTTTTTTGGGGGATGTATGAAAGAGGGTTTCTATGGCCGCCTGCATCAGGTTGGCTGGGTTTCTGTTAGGGTCATTTTTCTTGCCGTCATTGCCATCACCCAGAATGCTCAAGCACGAGAGCTGTTTCCTGAGGGAACTGCGGCTCAGCATGTCTATGCGGGTGTCGGTGTGGGAGCGACAAACAACGATGCATCAGACGATTGGGACGATGGATCGGTTTCGTCCATCTCTACCGACAAAACGGATACAAGTACTAAGGTCTTTGTCGGGTATGAGGTTACACCGAACGTGGCTGTAGAGGGCTCCTACAGCGATTTCGGTCAATCGGAATTTTCCGCCACCTCCGACGGGAGTGGTGACTCATGGGCGCCGGGGCAGGTCAGTGGAACCAACGAATCCTCGGGCTTTGGCCTCTCCGCTGTCGGCAGCTGGCCAGTGACCGACCGGATCACCGTCTTCGGCAAGTTGGGCATGCTCTGGTGGAAGTCGAAGAACACTTGGAATGAAAGCGGATTTATCTCGGTGGAGGAAAGCTCCGGCAGCGATCTCAGCTACGGCGCTGGTTTGGAGTACGATGTGGGACTTCCACAGCGTTTTGTCTACAGGTTCGAATTCGAGCGAAACGCGGTGGATGACTCCCAATACCAGCTCAATACTGGATCAGCGAGCCTGGTCTACCGATTTCCCTGATAGGCTGTGCAGATGTAGTTACGGTCTGGGACTCAAAACGAAAAAGGCCTGGAGATATAACTCAAGGCCTATTTACCTTTTTTCAGGTAACTGTTCAGCTCAATTGTGAAGATAGCTCGCTGTTGTTCATAGTGTAGGCACGATCAAGCGTAGCGGATCGGGCATTTTTGCGTTAGCAGAATGATATGATTGACGGCTCTGCTGCGGCTACACCAGTTCAGTGATTCACGGATAATCTATCGCTAATGACAGTCCGAATCCGTTGTGCCAGGGAAACAAGCAAACTCGACTACAAACCCGATCAGTACGAGAAGGATCAATCCTTCGTAAAGACTGAACCAGACCAGCGGCAAACCAACAGTAAAATAGAGTCCATAACGAAACAGCCGGCTGCGTTTCCAGATGGGCTCTTTCATGGCGACTAGTGGGCTTCATCCCAGTTGTTGCCGATGCCCACATCGACCACCAGGGGAACCGCAAGTTCTGCGGCGGACTCCATCTTCTCACGCAGCATAACGCTGGCGGTTTCGACGTAATCCTCTTTTACTTCTACGACCAGTTCATCGTGGACCTGCATCAGCAGTCTCACCGGGGGTTGCTCCGACTCTATCCAGCTATCGACAGCGAGCATGGCGCGTTTGATGATATCGGCGGCTGTGCCCTGCATCGGGGCATTGATTGCGGTGCGCTCCGCAGCTGCCTTGCGCGGTCCCCTGGCGTTGATCTCCGGCAGGTAGAGGCGGCGTCCGAAGAGGGTCTTGACGTATCCCAGTTCATGGGCCGACTCACGGGTGCGGTCCATGAACGTTTGTACGCCAGGATAGCGGGAGAAATAGAGGTCGATATATTTCTGTGCTGCACTGCGTTCGATCCCCAACTGTTTTGCCAGTCCGAAGGCGGACATGCCGTAGATCAGACCAAAGTTGATCGCCTTGGCGGAACGACGCTGATCCGGGGTCACAGCTTCCAGTGTTTCGCCGAACACTTCGGCGGCGGTGGCCCGGTGTATATCCTTGCCTTCGGCAAAGGCCTGCAACAGCCCTTCGTCGCCAGAAAGGTGGGCCATGATACGCAGTTCGATCTGGGAGTAGTCTGCGGCAACCATCTTCCAGCCGGGTTGGGGCACGAAAGCCTGGCGGATGCGGCGGCCAGCCTCGCTGCGTACAGGGATGTTCTGCAGATTGGGGTCGGAGGAGGAGAGTCGGCCGGTTGCAGCAACCGCCTGGTGGTAGGAGGTGTGAACCCGTCCGGTGACGGGATTGACCATCTCTGGAAGCTTGTCAGTGTAGGTCGATTTGAGTTTCGACAGGCCGCGATGCTCAAGGATCAGGGTCGGCAGTTGATGCCCCTGCTCAGCAAGTTCTACAAGAACCGACTCCGCTGTGGAAGGTGCGCCTTTGGGGGTCTTGGAGATGATCGGCAGTTCCAGCTCTTCAAAAAAGATCTGTCCGATCTGTTTGGGTGAGGCCATGTTGAAGGGGCGACCCGCGACCTCATAGGACTGCTGTTCAAGATTATGCATACCTTCCGCCAGCTCCCGACTCTGGGCCGTAAGCATCTCTCTGTCGATCAGTACCCCGTTGCGTTCGATGCGGGAGAGCACCGGTACCAGGGGAATCTCGATCGACTGCAGTACGTGTGTTAGTGAAGACTCACTTTTAATCTTTGGCCAGAGTCTCTGGTGCAATCGAAGCGTAATGTCTGCATCTTCTGCGGCGTAGGGGGCCGCCTGTTCGAGGGGGATTTGGTCGAAGGTGAGCTGTTTTTTGCCCTTGCCCGCGACATCTTCGAAATGGATCGTCTCATGCCCCAGGTACTTTTTCGCCAGTGAGTCCATGTCGTGACGGGTGGCGGTGGAGTCCCAGACGTAGGATTCGAGCATGGTGTCGAAGGCGATGCCGCGCAGTTCGATGCCGTAGCGAGCCAGCACGCTCATGTCATATTTCAGGTTCTGTCCCACCTTTGCGCGCTCTGAGTCTTCCAGCAGTGGTTTCAGTTGAGTGAGTACCCACTCACGGTCCAGCTGCTGCGGTGTACCGGGACAGCTATGGGCAACCGGGACATAAGCTGCCCGGCCAGGCTCGATGGAGAAAGAGACGCCGACGATCTCCGCCTGCATATAGTCGAGGCTGGTGGTTTCGGTATCGAAGGCAAAAAGATCCGCTTGCCGAAGCTGTTTCAGCCAATCGTTGAAATCGGTTTCCGCCAGAATAGTCTTATAGTGCTGTTCGACGGGGGCTGGTTTCTCCTCTGCAGGCGCTTCGTTGCCAACCAGGGTGGAGAGCAGCCGGGAGGACTCCATGCGGGTGTAGTGTTCGCGCAACCGTTCGGTATCCGGTGGGGTCTGCAGATACTGCCTGGGTGCAAGTTCCAGCGGCACATCCAGCTTGATAGTGGTGAGGGTGCGCGAGAGGGGCAGGAAGTCGAGGCTGTTGCGCAGGTTTTCGCCGATCTTGCCTTTGATCTCATCGGCGCGGGTCATGAGATTGTCGAGATCGCCGTAGGCGGCAAGCCATTTGGCGGCGGTTTTGGGGCCGCACTTCGGGACGCCGGGGATATTGTCCGCGCTGTCCCCCATCAGTGCCAGATAGTCGATGATCTGTTCCGGTGTGACGCCAAATTTGTCCATCACGCCCTGTCGGTCGGAGAAGGTCTCAGACATGGTATTGACCAGGCTGACATGCTTGTTGACCAGCTGGGCCATGTCCTTGTCGCCGGTGGAAATCAGCGTCTCCAGGCCGAGATCCGTGGCTTGTTGCGCCAGGGTGCCGATGACGTCGTCCGCCTCCACGCCTTCGATCATCAATAGCGGTAGCCCCATGGCCTGGATGATGTCGTGCAGCGGTTCGATCTGCACCCGCAGCTCTTCCGGCATTGGGGGGCGGTGCGCCTTGTATTCACTGTAGAGCTGGTTGCGAAAACTGCCGCCGGGGGCATCGAAGACCACCGCAATGTATTCCGGGCTGTAGTCGTCGATAAGGCGGCGCAGCATGTTGAGCACGCCGACGATTGCCCCGGTGGGTTCACCCTTCGAATTGGCTAGCGGCGGCAGTGCGTGAAATGCACGAAACAGATAGGAGGAGCCGTCTATCAGAATGAAGGGTTTGCTGGATGCCATGGTCTGTCGTCGTGGTGTGGAAGAGAGAGGATGTTAGCCGATCTGCCGCCTGTTTGTCGCCGGGCCTTTGCAAAGAGAGCGGAACAGCGTTGAATGATCGAAATAGGATTTTTTCGATTTCGTGCTAAAGATTGCAACAACCCTGCCGATGTCATGCTTAATCGCGGGATTACCCTCCCCCCTGTTACCTGCGTTTCGCCGTATACCTTCGTCATTATTAAAAAAATATTAGGTAACAATATGTCTGAACTCATGCCCTGCTTTCACATTGATCCACCGGACAGTGCGCAGCAGCATCACGCTGCGGCGCTAGATTTTCTCGAGCGGCATGGAATTTCGCCAAATCCAATTTGTTACGCGATTGCCTATGAGTATGATGCCGGCCGCAAGCCGGAGTTGAATCTGGAGATCGAATCGCATCTGGATAGAGGCAGGGAGCTTGATGCGCACTACCTTAGGGAGTTTTTTGATACCCATTTTATGGGGCAGTCGGATGAAAAGGTGGGCGAGCATATCGCCGATCTGCACAATCTGCTCTATAAGGTGCTGGAGGGTGTCTCCGGCGCCTGCTCAGGTGCAGCCGATTTCGGCAAGGTGCTTGAGGCTCAGACAGAAGAGTTGAAAGGGGATGTCGACATGGCCGGGCTGAAGGAGATTGCCGGAAATTTGCTGACAGCGACAAAAAAGGCCATATCGTCCAATCAATCGATGCGTAATCAGCTCGAATCCGTTGAGAAGGATACCTCTGTGCTCAAGAACCAGGTTAAACAGCTGCAGGATCAGGCGAGCAGGGATGCGCTGACCGGGCTTTACAATCGTACTGCTCTGTCGCAGCAGATCGACTCTATGATCAAGCGAGGTGCCAGCGAGGATGCCCCACTCAGCCTGTTGATGGTGGATATCGACCATTTCAAACGTTTTAACGACAACTTCGGCCATTTGATCGGTGATGAGGTTATCCGAAGAGTGAGCATGGCCCTGCAAGAGGGCGTGCGGGACGTGGATGTAGCGGCGCGCTTTGGCGGAGAGGAGTTTACCGTAGTACTGCCGGGTACAGACCTGGATGAGGCGATGGAAGTAGCGCAAAAGCTCCATGAGGCCATCAGTAAGTTGGTGTTGGTCAGGCGTAGCACGAAGGAGAAGTTACCCGGCATTACGGTCTCGATGGGTGCCTCCTGTCTGCATCAGGGTGATTCGCGTGAGTCACTTATTGAGCGGGCCGATCAGGCCCTCTATCACGCCAAGGAGAGTGGTCGAAATCGTATTGTCAGCGAGGCCGAGACCCTGGTTCACTGAGTCTGTTTGAGGGGGTGGAGCGGGATGGTGGTTACTTCCTGCACCACTGCGCCACATCAGCCTTTAACTGCTCAATGAATCGGTCTCTCTCCTCATAACTGAAATAGCGCCGTCCATGCTCTTCGCTGTAATCGTAAATGCTGCCGGCGGTTGTGTAGCTCTCCAGCCGTGAACGGGCCTCTTTGCAGCGGGCCGCGCGTTCGGTTTTTTTCTGCTGTGCTTTCTTCTTCGCCTCTTTGCGTACCGCCCGCTCTTCACGATAGATGTCGAGCATGCGCTGCCGGGTCGCCTTCCTGTCGTTGCGGATCGGAGGAGGGGTGCCGTTACCGGGTGAAGTGCGTAACTCTATCTCCTGCCGGTTTTCGGCTAAGGGACGGTCGCTGTAGTGAGTTCGTCCCGCCTCATCCACCCATTTATAGATGCCAGCCTGGGTGCAGGGGATGATCAGCAGGCCGATAATAAAACCGACTGTCCACTGAGAGATGTGTCCCATTTGCCGCTTTCCCTATCTGCCTGATACTCAAGATTAGCACGTCTATATTTATTAGGGGGGCACAAAAAAGGGCGCCAGAGGCGCCCTGAAATAGAGGGATAATCGTTATTATTCGTTACAGACCTGAGCCGCGGGAGCCGGTGAACTCGGGATAGGCTTCCATACCGCACTCGCCGATATCCACGCCTTCATACTCCTCTTCCTCGCTGACCCGGATACCCATCACGATCTTGATGATCATCCAAACCACAAAACTCGCACCGAATACCCAGACAAAGATCGTCAACAGGCCGACGAGCTGACCCAAAAAGGTCGCGCCATCATTGGTCAGCGGCACAGCCAGCAGGCCCCACATGCCCACCGCACCGTGGACGGAGATCGCACCCACCGGGTCATCGATCTTCAGCTTGTCCAGGGTAATGATGGAGAAGACCACTAACGCGCCACCTACTGCACCAATCAGTGTTGCCACCAAAGGAGTCGGGGTGGAGGGCTCTGCGGTAATCGCAACCAGTCCAGCCAGGGCGCCATTCAGAATCATCGAGAGATCTGCCTTGCCGAACAGCATGCGCGCCACGAGCATCGCTGCAACCACGCCACCGGCAGCCGCCGCATTGGTATTGAGGAAGACCATGGCAACAGAGTTGGCGCTGGCAACATCGCCCAGCTTGAGTACAGAACCTCCGTTGAAGCCGAACCAGCCCATCCAGAGGATGAAGGTACCCAGGGTTGCCATTGGCATGTTGGCACCAGGGATCGGATTCACCTTGCCATCAGCGGAGTATTTTCCCTTACGAGCGCCTAGCAAAAGCACACCTGCCAGGGCTGCAGAGGCACCGGCCAGGTGCACGATGCCGGAGCCGGCAAAGTCAGAGAAGCCAAAGTCATCGCCCAGGCTGAAGAGGCCGAAGACAGACTGGCCACCCCAGGTCCATGCGCCTTCCAGCGGGTAGATGACCGAGGTCATCACGACGGCGAAGAGCAGGAAGGCCCACAATTTCATCCGTTCAGCTACAGCGCCAGAGACGATGGACATCGCCGTCGCCACAAACACCACCTGGAAGAAGAAATCGGAGGCATTGGAGTAGACCGAATCACCACCAAAACCGGCCTCGGCTGACTCTTTAAGCACGGTTGCGGTCAACGCATCCGCACTATCCGCCCCATCCAGGGCAATAGTGTTCAGGAAAAGACCACCGTCATACATGATGTCGTAACCGACAACCAGGTAAGCGGTACATGCGATGGCGAAAAGCGCAATGTTTTTGGTCAGGATTTCGGTGGTATTCTTGGCCCGAACCAGACCCGCTTCAAGCATGGCAAAACCTGCAGCCATCCACATCACCAGCGCACCCATCACCAGAAAGTAGAAGGTATCGAGGGCGTACTGTAGTTCAAAAATCTGATTTTCCATCTGCGTAACCTCTCAATTGACCTAGAGTGCGTCGGGGCCGGTTTCGCCCGTGCGTACACGGACCACCTGCTCGACGGGCATGACAAAGATCTTGCCATCGCCGATCTTGCCGGTTTTGGCGGCTTTGGTGACCGCATCGACCACCTGGTCAACCGCAGACTCTTCAACGGCGATATCGATCTTGATCTTGGGCAGAAAATCCACCACGTACTCAGCGCCGCGGTAGAGTTCTGTGTGACCTTTCTGACGCCCGAAACCTTTGACTTCGGTTACCGTGATGCCGGCGATGCCGATCTCAGAGAGTGCCTCTCGAACGTCATCGAGCTTGAAGGGCTTGATGATTGCGGAAATCATTTTCATGAGTGTTTCACCTTAATTCGTCCGGCCCGCCAGTGGCGGGCCGTGGGTTTATGATGCAGGCCTGAATTAGAAGGACTTGCTCCAGGAGACAAAGAATTTAATGTCGGAGCCATCCATGTCTGTATCCGCAAGGCTCAGGCTGACATCACCGTAGTCACCGGCGGTCTTGCTCACGTCGACCTGGTAGTGGGTGTAGTCATCATCGCTGCTGTTGGTGAAGTCATACTTGCCGACAGTACCGCCGATGCTGAAATCCTGGGGCAGGTCGAAACTCACGCCGGCGTAGTAGTACATGTCGCCACTGACGTAGAGGCCTGTGTCGTCATCGGCTTGGCCGCTGAGGGTGTAGTTCAGACCTGCGGAGAGGAATTTCCAGCTACCGCTCAAACCGAGTTCGAGGAAATTGGAGTCTGCAGTGTCATCGTAGGTGTAGTAGATCAGGCCTGCGTCATAGCCGAAGTCACCGATCTCTCCGGCATAACCGCCATAGAGGTCGAGTTCATAACTGACTGGACTGGGAGTTGTTGCGCCGGCGCCGTCAACAGTGCTCCAGTCAACGTTGGAAGCCCATGCGCCAGCGTAGAAGCCGCTGCCGTGAGCGTAGTCCACGCCACCGGAAACGGCTGCGCCGTCATCTGTCTGAGTTACACCGCGCCATATATAGTTACTCGTGACGCCAATGTTCATGCTGAACTCATTGTCCGCAACGGACAGGCCGGACATGCTCAGCATAACTGCACCGCAGGCCAAAGCGATTTTATTCATCTTCATATTCGTTTCCCCACTACCTATTAAGGTTCGTAAAATTAAATCAATTCAGTGCAGTGACATATGCGCTGCAACAATGGATCTCAGGTCTGGTTAAGCAGAAGTCATGCCAATCTATTATTTATAACGTTTTTCAGTATGTTATGGGGTTTTATAGGATTGGTTGAGTCCTGTGGAAAATCAGCTTTGCACCAAGATGAAGTGCGATTTGGTGAGGGGCACTACCGTGGTGCGCTGTTTTGGTGCGCGGTCTGGTAACACGGGAGAGTTTTGGAGTAATAGACCCGGCGCTATATCAATATGATTCAAAACTCGAATCAGCCACTTACGTCTAACCTGTACCTATATTTTTTCTACAGTTTCACCCCCGCCTGGCCGATTAACTGTCCCAAGCACCCTGATCCCTGAGTACCTTTTCAGGTTTGCGGGGAATTTTTTGTTTCTGGAGAGTCTGGATGAATCAGCATCAGCCCTTGTATTATCTTATTGCCTTGCTGGTTATAGGGGGGGCTTTCACTGGTCAGGTGATTGCAGAGACGGAAATAGAGGAGCTGGATTCGTTGCTGGATGACGAGGAACTGCTGTTTGGAGATATCCCCTCGGTCTTCAGTGCCTCGAAATACGAACAGAAGGTGACCGAGGCGCCTGCCAGAATCAGCATTGTGACGGCTGACGAGATCCAGCGTTATGGCCACCGCACGCTGATGGATGTTCTGAATACCCTGCCAGGATTCCAAACCAGCTATGACCGCAACTACAGTTATATAGGAGCCCGCGGTTTTGGCGTGCCCGGCGACTTCAATACTCGCATCCTTCTGCTGATGGATGGCCACCGTATCAACGAAAATATCTACAACGGGGTGTTGGCAGACCGGGGATTTGTCGTGGATATCGATCTCATCGACCGGGTGGAAGTGGTGCGGGGCCCCGCCTCCTCACTCTACGGCAGCAACGCCTTCTTTGGTGTGATCAATGTGATCACAAAACGGGGACGCGATCTCCAGGGGACAGAGATCTCTGCCGCCGCGGGCAGTCAGAACAGTTACCAGGGACGTATCAGCTACGGAGAGCGATTTGACAACGGTTTCGAGATGTTGATCTCGGCAAGTGGCTACGACAGTGATGGTAACGGTCAGCTCTACTATGCTGAATTTGACGATCCTGCCAGCAACAATGGCATCGCCGAAAATGCGGACGATGCGACCAACCGGAACATTTTTGCCAAGCTGTCCTACGGCGATTTCACCCTCTCTGGTGTGTATGAAGAGTACGAGAAGGGAGTTCCCACTGCTTCCTACGAGACAATTTTCAATGATTCACGTACGCGAACCTGGGAAGGTCATGCCTATCTCAGTCTGAAGTACCAGCACCTGATGGAGAACGGGGCCGACGTTACTGCCCGGCTGTTCTATGACGACTATTGGTATGACGGTAACTGGACCTATGACTATGCCGATCCAGGTGATCCACCGGATGAGGTGGTATACAAAGAGGAATCCGACGGTGATTGGTGGGGCGCAGAAGCTCAGATATCCCAGGCGCTGTTCGAAAACCATCGCCTGACCCTGGGCACCGAGTACCGCAACAATCTGCGTGAGAAACAGTATAGTTATGATAGTTACGATGTCTCTCTGGATCTTGATACGGACAGCTACACTTGGGCTGCCTACCTGCAGGATGAGTTCCGGGTCCGGGACGACCTGATCCTCAATCTGGGTCTGCGTTACGACTATTTCTCCACCGTCGGCAGCACCACCAATCCTCGTGCCGCAGTCATCTGGACGCCCTATGAGCCGACTACCCTGAAGCTGCTCTATGGCGCAGCTTTCCGCGCGCCTAACCCCTATGAGCTCCATTTCCATGATGGTGGAATCTCACAGAAAGCCCCGGACGGACTCGATCCGGAGACCATCGAGACCTATGAACTGATCCTGGAGCAGCGGTTGAATGGGAATCTGAACCTGGTGTCCTCGGTCTATCACAACAATATTGAAGATCTGCTCGCCTTGACCACCGACCCGGTGGACGATCTTCTGGTATTCGAAAACAGAGGGGATGCCACGGCTACGGGTGCGGAACTGGAGTTGCAAGGGCAGTGGGAAGACGGCTGGTCAGGATCGGTCAGTTACTCTTATCAGCAGGCGGAAAACGCCTCGGGCGAGCGGCTGGTCAACTCCCCAAGTAATATGGTGAAACTCAATATGATCGCCCCGCTGGCGGGTGATGATTTCAACGCCGGTCTGGAGTTGCAGTATGAGAGCGGGCGAAAAACCCTTAGCGGTGATGAGACCGACGGGCGCGTTATCACCAACACGACACTGTTCAGCAGGAACTGGATTCAAGGGCTGAAGATCTCTGCCAGTGTCTATAACCTGTTTGACGAGAACTATGCCAATCCGGGTTTCGAAGAGCATGAACAGGATCAGATCGAGCAGGATGGCCGCACCTTTCGCCTCAAGTTCGATTATGCACTTTAGTTGATTTAAGCCTATCCGGTACAAGCATCCGACATGGGACGTCTTCGTATATACAAGGCAATATTGCTGCTGCTGTTGATGATAACAGCCGTTCCCGCCTTGGGAACGGAGGCGCCGGTTATCGCCATCATGAGCGGCCAGACGGCAAAACCCTACCAGCAGACGGTGGAGAGTTTTAAAGCATCGCTCAAGCAGTCCCTCCCGGGGGTTGAGTTCGTCCGGCCTGGTTCAGGGGACAGTAAAAAGGTGCTGCAGCCACCGGCACTGGTCTTTGCCCTCGGCACCAAAGCGGTGCGTGAGTCACTTGCGAAACTGGGTGACCGGGAGTTAGTGGCCACCATGATTCTCAGCAACAGATCGCTGAGTGATTCATCCCATGCCACTGCTGTGTTGCTCAAAACCTCTCCCCTGAAGCAGCTGGAATGGCATCGCCGCTTTCTGCCAAATGCCAGGCGGGTTGGGGTTCTCTATGACCCCCAGCGCAATCAGGTCTGGGTGGATGCAGCCAAGATTGCTGCGGCCAAATTGGGTCTTGAGATCGTTGCGGTTCCGGTGAAGTCGGCCAAAGCGCTGCCATCGGCTTTAAAGTTGTTGGGCCGCAATGCCGATAGCATCCTGGGGATTGCGGATAAAACGGTCTATTCCGGCAAAACGGCAAAAGCGGTGCTGCTCTTCTCGTTTCGCAACCGTATCCCTTTTATTGGGCTTTCGGGTGCTTGGGTCAAAGCAGGAGCACTCTACGCGCTCGATTGGGACTACCCGGAACTGGGTCGGCAATGTGCCGCTATCGCGTTGAAGATCCTCGATGGGACAAAGGCCAAAATGATCAAACTACAGTTGCCGGACAAGCGTCTCTACCTGCTCAATCTAAAGACGGTAAAGCATATGAAACTGGAGATCAGTCAGGCATTGATTGATGGGGCTTCCAAGGTTTACAGATAATGGAGGGAATCGGCGATGCAGTCTAAAGGCTTTGGTCTGACGACGAAATTCAACCTGCTCTCGATCCTGCTGGTGCTGCTTACCGCTATGGCAGTCACAATCTATGAGATCGAGCGAGAGCAGGACAGCCGTCTCGAAGCACTGGTGGCGCATGGCATGGAGACGGTGGAACTGATCGCCAACTCCAGCGAATACGCCCTGTTTGCTGAAGATGAAGAGACCCTCAAAACCATCCTCACCAGTGTAAGTGATGAAGAGACAACCTACCTGGGACTGTTGCGCCCGAATAAAACGGTACTGGCTGAAAAGTGGTTGGATCCGTCCCATGAAGTATTCCCTGATTGGCAGTTTGACGGCCAGAGCGCCAACGATACGGTCGTATCCAGCACTGATGGAAGGTATATCAAGTTCCTTTTACCGGTGATGAGTACACAGAACACAGAACTGGATGCATATCTAACGGAGGATGAAGCCAAGTCCCCCAAGCGCGAACTCCTGGGCTATGTACGCTTGGTAGTCAATACTGATCTGATGCGGCAACAGGCAACAGAGGCGCTCTGGTCAGCGATCTGGGTGACTATGCTGATAGTCGGTGTGGCAATCCTCCTGACGCTGCTGCTCACCCGAAGAATTACCCGTCCTGTCGATCAGCTGGTGCAGGCCACCCAGAAGATAGCCGATGGACATCTGAATGAACAGGTGGCAGTAACGGCGGGCGGTGAATTGAACCATCTGGCAGACAACTTCAACCGTATGGTTAAACAGCTGTCTCGTTCACGAAAAGAGGTTGAAGCGTACCAGCAGACACTTGAACAGCGGGTGGAGGAACGCACTAAAGAGCTATTGATAGCAAAAGAGGGGGCCGAGGCCGCCAGCCAGGCCAAGAGTGAGTTCCTCGCCACCATGAGTCACGAGATCCGCACCCCGATGAACGGCGTGCTGGGCATGACCGAACTGCTGCTGGGAGGTGAGCTGAACGACCGCCAGCGCCACTTCGCCGAGACTATTCGGCGATCAGGCGATTCGCTGCTGGTGATCATTAACGATATCCTCGACTTCTCCAAGATCGAAGCCGGCAAGCTGGAACTGGAGAGCCACGATTTCAATCTGCGCAACCTGCTGGAAGGTACTGCCGAGCTGCTCGCGGAACGTGCTCACAACAAGGGACTCGACCTGACCCCGGTGATGCCCCTCGAACCGGTGCTCATGGTGAAAAGCGATGAGAATCGGTTGCATCAGGTGTTGGTGAACCTGATCGGCAATGCCATCAAATTCACTGAGGTGGGTGAAGTGGTGGTGCGCACGGACATTACCTATGAAACAGGTGGCAAGGTGGGGTTTCGTTTTGAGGTGTCGGATACCGGCATCGGCATGACCAGGGAGCAACAGGCGGGGATATTTGATGCGTTCTCCCAGGCGGATAGTTCCACCACCCGGCACTTTGGTGGCACCGGCCTTGGTCTGGCCATCTCCCACCGGTTGGTAACACTGTTGGGTGGCGCTCTGGAGGTGGAGAGTGAACTGGGTAAAGGCTCAACCTTCCGGTTTACCCTGCACCTGATTCGTTCTGAAATGGCGTATGAGAGCCCGCAATTTACTGAGGAACTGCGTGGTAAGCGGGTCTTGATTGTGGATGACAATGCCACCAACAGGGAGATCCTGCACAATCAGATCATCAACTGGGGGATGCTCAACGGCAGTGTGGATAATGGAGTAAAGGCTCTGGAGATGCTGCATCAGGCGGCAGAAAGAGACGAAAGCTACGATATGATCCTGCTGGACTGGCATATGCCGAATATGGATGGCATCGAATTGGCGCGCCGCATAAAGGCGGATCCGACGATTCCGGCACTTCACATGGTTATGCTCAGCTCGGCCGCTTTTGATGAAGAGGCCGCCAGGGCAGTGGATGTGGGCATTCACCGCTATCTGACCAAACCCGTCAGACAGGAAGCGCTGTTCAACTGCCTGACTGAGGTCATGAATGCTCCGGCGCGCCCGACCGACGATGCGGAGTCCGGCAACACCAAACAGGTGGATACAAGCCTGTTTAACGCCCGAATCCTGTTGGCCGAAGACAACCTGGTCAACCAGGAGGTGGCCCAAGGGATGCTGGAGCTGATGGGCTGCCAGGTAACTGTGGCATCGAATGGACAGGAGGCTGTAGAGGCCACGTTGAACACGGACTTTGACCTGATCCTGCTGGACTGTCATATGCCGGTCAAGGATGGTTTTGGTGCAGCAACCGAGATACGTCATCAGGAAAAGCCAGGTACAGGAAAGAGGCGTATGCCCATTATTGCACTGACAGCCAATGTACAGAAAGGGATAGAGGATCAGTGCCGGGTCGCCGGGATGGACGATTACATGAGTAAACCCTTCGAACAGCGGCAGTTACGGGCCGTCCTGACATGCTGGCTGGATATCGAGCCGGAAAACCCCGTAGCGGAAACCCAATCAGATCCCAGTAACACGGTTGCGCCCGGTGAGGTTGAAGCTGTATTACAGAGGAAACCACTGGATAATCTCCGGGCGATGCAACGACCCGGAGCACCCAGCATCCTGGGCAAGGTGATAAATATTTATCTGAAGAGTTCGCCTGGCCTGCTGGAATCGATCCACAAGGCGGTTACTCAAGGTGATGGCACTGCCTTGCTGGAGGCCGCCCACAGCCTAAAATCGAGTAGCGCCAACCTGGGTGCAGCACAATTGGTTAAGGTCTGTCGGGAACTGGAAACACTGGGTAGAGAGGGACGCACGGAAACTGCCAGCTTTTTATTGAAACGGCTCGATAAAGAATTTGAGGTCGTCTGTTCAGCATTGACCAGCGAGTTGCTGGAGCTGGCCGATGCCTGACAACTATCCACATTTCCATAATGCCTCAACTTTTCAATATGATGAACCAAGCTGGACAAGCGCCTGACTGCCCGTTAAGGTGCTTTTATGCTTGACCCGAAACTCATTGATGATCTGGCCGACCGGCTTGCCGGAAGCGTGCCGGGCGGTATCCAGATCCTGCAAGATGATCTGAAGAAGAATCTGCGTGCCACTCTGGAGGCTGGACTCGCCAAACTCGACCTGGTAACAAGGGAGGAGTTTGATGTGCAGAGCGCCGTGCTGATCCGTACAAGAGAGAAACTCGATCGGCTGGAAGCCATCATCCGGGAGTTGGAGGCAAAACAGTCGCCAGGGGCGTAGGCCCGATCAAGCGTAGCGGATCGGGCATTTTTTGCATGGCCAGCCTGATACTGTGGTTGCCGACTCCGCCAGGATGTAGGGTGTGCCGTGCGCACCATGATTAGCGTGCATACCGTGATTGCAGCTTGTTTTGGTGCGCATGGCGCACCCTACACATCCTAATTTAATTAAACCGGTATGCCAGGGAAGGTATCCATGTCACTTGCAATCCTCTATTGCCGCGCCCGTGAGGGCATCAAGGCGCCGCTCGTCACCGTCGAGGTGCACCTCGCCAACGGTCTCCCCAGCCTCTCTATCGTAGGCCTGCCTGAACTGGCTGTCCGGGAGAGTAAGGATCGTGTGCGTGGGGCGCTGCTCAACAGCCATTTCGAGTTTCCTGCCCGACGTATCATTATCAATCTCGCCCCTGCTGATCTGCCCAAGGAGGGCGGGCGTTTCGACCTGCCCATTGCGCTGGGGATCCTGGCCGCCTCGGGCCAGTTGCGACTGGAAGGACTCGATAATTACGAGTTTGTCGGTGAATTGGCGCTTTCCGGGGCGCTAAGACCGATAAAGGGGGTGTTGCCGGTGGCGCTGGCCGCCAGAGATGCCGGGCGCAGCCTGATCCTGCCCCAGGAGAATATTGCTGAGGCGGCATTGGTGCAGGGTGGGCAGGCACTCCCCGCAACCCACCTGCTGGAGGTCTGCGCTCATCTGGACGGGCGGGAGAAGATTGCGGACTGGGAGGCCGGCAGTGAGGCGCCAATAGTGGACAACCTGCCCGACCTTGCGGATGTACAGGGACAGCAGCAGGCCCGCCGTGCCCTGGAGATCGCAGCGGCAGGCGCCCATTCGCTGCTGTATCTCGGTCCGCCTGGAACCGGCAAATCGATGCTGGCGACCCGCCTGCCCGGCATCCTGCCGGAGATGACAGAGCGCGAGGCGCTGGAGAGTGCGGCCATTCGATCCGTGGCAGGCAGGACGCTGGAGGTGGCCCGCTGGCGGCAGCGCCCATTTCGCGCACCTCACCACACGGCATCTGCAGTGGCCCTGGTGGGTGGCGGAGGCAATCCCAAGCCGGGGGAGATCTCCCTGGCCCATCACGGTGTGCTCTTTCTGGATGAGCTGCCGGAGTTTGAGCGGCGGGTGCTGGAGGTGCTGCGGGAGCCGATGGAGACGGGGCAGATCACCATCTCGCGGGCAAGCCGCCAGGCGGAGTATCCTGCCCGTTTTCAACTGATTGCGGCGATGAACCCCTGCCCCTGCGGCCATCTTGGTGATGGCACCAGCCGCTGCCGCTGTACCAGCGAACAGATCGCCCGCTATCGTGGGCGTATCTCCGGTCCTCTGCTCGACCGCATCGATATGCATGTGGAGGTGCCCCGGCAGGAGATTCAGCTGATCTCCCGGCCGCAGTTGCCTGCGGCTGAATCGAGTGCCGAGGTACGGCGCAGAGTGGCGGCGGCGCGGCAGTTGCAGCAGGCGCGTCAGGGCAAACCCAATCGGGCGCTGGAGGGTGTGGCGGTGGATCGTTTTGCTCCGCTGGACGAGGCGGGTCAGCAGCTGTTACAACGCGCCATGGAGCGATTGGGACTCTCCATGCGCGCCTACCATCGGATCTTGAAAGTGGCACGCACCATCGCCGATCTGGAGGGCGCGCCGCAGATCCAGTCCACCCACCTGGGTGAAGCGATTGGTCTGCGGCGTTTTGACCGCGCCCTGCCCGGCACTACGCCGATCTAACCTTCTGCAAAGAGGACAAAATGTAGGTTGGGTTAGCGATAGCGTAACCCAACAAAACCAGGCGCGCTTTCCTCTGCGCTGGTAAACTCCGCATCCATGTTGCGCTTTGAAAAACTGAGTCTGCGTCGTGGCATCAAACTGTTGTTTGAGAATGCTTCGTTTACGCTTCACGCTGGATGGAAAACCGGTATCACGGGTGGTAACGGCACGGGTAAATCGAGCCTGTTCAGCCTGATACTGGATCAACTGCAGGCGGATGAGGGTGAATTGCATCTGCCTCCCAAGCTGGAGATCGCCCATGTTGCCCAGGAGACACCCTCTTTGGCGCGACCCGCCATCGAATATGTCATCGACGGTGACAGTGAGCTGCGCAAATGTGAGCAGGCATTGGCAGAGGCCGAATCAGCAGGCGATGGTGGCGCCCAGGCCCGGCTGCATGAACTGCTGCAGACGATAGGCGGATATACCGCCCGCAGTCGGGCCGGACAGTTGATGCACGGACTCGGTTTCACCGCAGCCGAGGAGGAGCGGCCGGTCAACAGCTTCTCCGGTGGATGGCGGATGCGTCTCAATCTGGCGCAGGCGTTGATGTGCCGCTCGGATCTGCTGCTGCTGGACGAGCCGACCAACCATCTGGATCTGGATGCAGTGATCTGGTTGGAGGAGTGGCTGCGCAGCTATCCCGGCACCTTGCTGCTGATCTCCCATGATCGGGATTTTCTCGACCGGGTGGCGGATCACATCGTCCACATCGAACAGCAGCAGGCAGTGCTCTACACCGGTAACTATGCCACCTTTGAACAGACCCGGGCCGCCCGGTTGGCAAACCAGCAGGTGGAGTACGAAAAGCAGCAGCGGGAGGTGGCGCATATCCGCAGTTATGTGGAACGGTTCCGGGCAAAGGCGACCAAGGCCCGCCAGGCCCAGAGCCGGCTGAAGGCGCTGGAGCGAATGGAGCTGATCGCGCCGGCCCATGTGGATTCTCAGTTCCATTTCAGCTTTCTTGAGCCGGAGAAGAACCCTCACCCACTGCTGAAACTGGAGCAGGTGGATGGGGGCTATGATGCGTCGCCGGTATTCAGCAAGGCCACCGTGTTGATCGAGCCTGGCGACCGCGTAGGCTTGCTGGGCCCCAATGGGGCAGGCAAGTCCACCCTGATCAAACTGCTTGCCGGGAGACTCGATCCGCTGGCGGGTGAGAGGTTACCGGCCCAGGATTTGCGCATTGGCTATTTTGCCCAGCACCAGATCGAACAGCTCGATCCCGAGGCGAGTCCACTGTTGCACCTGGAGCGGCTCGACCCCCTGGCATCTGAGCAGCGTCTGCGGGATTTTGTTGGCGGTTTCGGTTTTCGGGGAGATCGTGCCATGGAGAAGGTGGCGCCCTTTTCCGGCGGCGAGAAGGCGCGCCTGGTACTGGCATTGCTGGTCTATCAGCGCCCCAACCTGCTGCTGCTCGATGAGCCGACCAACCATCTCGATCTGGAGATGCGTCATGCCCTGGGTTCGGCGCTGCAGGAGTTTGCCGGGGCGATGTTGATCGTCTCCCATGACCGCCATCTGCTGCGCATCACCACCGACCAGCTCTGGCTGGTGCATGGTGGACGGGTGGAGGAATTTGCCGGTGACCTGGATGACTATCCTGCCTGGCTGGTGGAACAGCGACGCCAGACCAACGGCGGTGAAACACAGCTGGCGGATGGCGAGCATACCGCCAAAACACGCCGGGACCGCAAGCGGCAGGAGGCGGAGTTACGCAGGCAGCTAAAGCCGTTGCGCAACAGGCTGAAAAAACTCGAAGTGGAGATGGAGCGTTGTCAGCAAAAACAACAGGATCTGGAAGAGATTCTGGCCGATACATCCCTCTACCAGGAGAATCGCAAGGATGAGATGCGCCGGCGGTTGGCGGAGAAGGCGGAGGTCGATGCGTTGTTATCAGACGCTGAAGAGGCCTGGCTGGCGGCGGGTGAGGCGTTTGAAACAGCGCAGTCTGAAATCGGCTGAATTTCCGAACGTAGGGTGCGCCGTGCGCACCATGATTGCTAAATAACTAATTTTTTCTGGTATTCCCGATATGAAAAGTCTGCTGTTTTCCCTGTTTCTGCTGCTTGTCGCTTACGTCGTCTGGCCTTATACGACGGTCTATCAGTTGGATCGGACGATGCAGGAGAGTGATCGTGAGGCCTTTGCCGGCCTGGTGGATATCCGCTCCATCCGCGAGCAGATAAAGCGCAAGATGAATAAAGACCTGGAGAGTGGCGTTGGGGACGTCTCCAATGAATTTGTCGACTGGCTGCAAAACGGTATCCAGACGCTTGGCAGCAATGCGGTGGAACATCTGGTCGACCTTGACTGGGCGCTCTTGCAATTGCGCTCGCACAATCCGGACAAGCGTAAAGGCGGTTTCCTGAAGCAACTCGACTATGCCTTTTTCGATGGCTCGCACAGCCTGTTGCTTCGCATCGGCGATTTGGGCGATGACCCGGTGCACGCCCGCCTCACCCTGGAGAATTGGAACTGGCGGGTAACGGCGATCTATAACTAGCTGCGATTTATCCATCTACGGAGAAATCGCGGCGGGGCGCCGCTCCCACAATTAAATAGACGGTCCTATGAGCGGAGACTGACTATTCTTTCCGGCAGCGCCGCAACTGATCCCGTACCTCAGCCAGCCCCAGTTCGCGCATCTTCTGCACGTTCCGCTCCGGGATCTGTTCGGGATGGGGATAGTGCGCCAGCGCATGGGCCATTGGCGCTTCGCGGATCAGATGGAACATGGGGAAGGGTGAGCGATTGGTATAGTTGGCCGGGTCGTCCTCCTCTGATCCCTCGAAGCGGTAGTCTGGATGGAAGCTGGCCAGTTGCAGAACTCCGTCCAGACCTGCTTCCGCTATGGCTTCATCGGCCGAATAGAGTAGCTCAAGGTAGTCGTCGAAAGCGTCCAGCCCCTGCGGCGCGATGAAGAGCCCGGTCTCGACTTCTGTCTCGGGCAGGTTTACCAGCGTGTCCATCTCTGACAGCAGGGCGCGGTAGATCTCCTCGGGGGTCTGCCCGCTGCAGACCCTGAAGCGGATGAGTCCCGCCTGTAGCGGTACAGATGCAAAGGGGCAGAGGTTGAGTCCCACCACTACGTCGCGAACCCAGTTTTCCGTGATGCGAATGACTGCTGTGCTATCCATCTGTTTTATCCAGAATCTCGACGCGCATACCTACCTCCAGGAATCCTGGCCCATTATGCAGCAGGTTCTGGCCAAAGAAGACCTTGTTTCCCTGCCTGCGGTAACCTGCCAGTGTTTTCAGCGGCTCCGGACCTCGTTGCGCCGTCTTCGGATCCACCGTGGTGATGGTGCAGCGGGAGCAGGGCTTGACCACCCGGCAATCGAGTTCGCCGATGCGGATCCGGTGCCAGTTGTCCTCGGCATAGGCGTTGCAGCCGCGGACGATTAGATTGGGCCGGAAGCGGGACATCGGCAGTTTCTGTTCGAGGCGTGCATTGAGGTCTTCCAGCGATGCCTCAGATATCAGCAGCAGGGGAAAGCCATCGGAGAAGGCGGTTCGATCCTGGGATTCTGCGTATTCAGGATCGACCTGACGCTCCTCCCCGTCCGGGAAATAGACCAGTCGGCAGGACTGTCCCAACGCATCACTGAGCCAGTTGTCGGCCCTTGAGCCGCAGGGGATGGCCTGGATGTGGTCATGCCAGACCGCCACCTCGATCCGACTTGTCTCCCGGGGAGTGATTGGCAGGTGCAGGTCGGGTTTGCCGTCGGTGGAGAGCGTCAATCCATCAGCGCTCAGCGTCTGCCGGATCAGGGCCATTTGCGGCAGTTCCCGCTGGCTCAGGAATTTTCCGGCAGCGTTTACCACCATCCAGCGCCTGTCGTGCCGGAGTCCTAAACGGTCGACCTCGCTCAGGTTCAATTCGATGGCTGCCAGTGATTTGACCGGATAGATCATCAACCCTGAAAGGATTGTTTCGTTCACAGTTTTCATCACAAAGAACAAAATTCCTCTGTTTTTAACATTGTCGCCCTTAATTCCCGGAGGCAGCTGCCGCTAACCGGTTAGATCAACTATATCAAGGCGTATCGGCAAATTGCCAAATGGTACGCCCAATGAGGAAAACTCCATGGATATTGTGCCCTATCTAAAATTGATGGTGCAGAAAAATGCATCCGATCTCTTTTTCAGTACTGGTGCACCACCCAATCTCAAGGCCGAGGGTGAGACCCGTCCGGTCGGCTCATCGGCACTGCAGACGGGTCAGGTGCGTAAATTGGCCTACGCAATCATGAGTGACGACCAGATTAAGGAGTTTGAGGCAACCTTCGAGTGTAATCTGGCAATCTCCATCAGCAAGCTGGGGCGATTTCGCGTCAACGTGTTCAAGCAGCGTGGTGATGCAGCGATGGTGATTCGCTACATCAAGGGCGTGATCCCGCCGGTGGAGAAACTTAATCTGCCGCCTATTTTGAAGGATCTGATCATGGAACCCCGGGGTCTGATCCTGGTGGTTGGGTCCACCGGGTCGGGCAAGTCCACCTCGCTGGCGTCGATGATAGAGTATCGCAATCAGACCAAAACCGGTCATATACTGACTATTGAAGATCCCATTGAGTATCTCTACACCCACAAGAAATCGGTAGTGGATCAGCGGGAGGTAGGGATCGATACCCTCTCTTACGAAAATGCCCTGAAGAATGCCATGCGCGAGGCGCCTGATGTCATCCTCATTGGCGAGATTCGGGAGATGTCCACCATGCAGCATGCCATTGCCTATGCTGAAACCGGCCATCTCTGCCTTTCTACGCTACATGCCAACAACGCCAACCAGGCCTTGGACCGCATCGTCAATTTCTTTCCCGATACAGCACAGCGACAGCTCTATATGGACCTCTCCCTCAATCTCAGGGCAGTTATTTCGCAGCGCCTGGTGAAAGGGAAAGACGGCCAACGACTGCCCGCAGTGGAGATTCTGCTGTTGACCACCTATATCTCTGAATTGATCAAGAAAGGGGATGTTCATGCCATCAAGGAGGTGATGGAGCAGGGTACGGAGCGTGGCATGCAGACCTTCGATCAGTCGCTCTACAAACTTTACCAGGAAGGCAAGATCACCCTTGAAGAGGCGTTGAGCCACGCCGATTCCCGAAACAATCTCTCGTTGAAGATCCGTTTGGCGGATACCGGTCATGTCGACGTGCCGGGGGCAATGGGGATGAGTGATGATGTTTTTTGATGGGTGACAAAAAAATGGAATACTGTTTTCACCACGAAGTGCAGGCAGTAAACGAAGGAAATTTATGGTTAATCAATCTCTTACCTTAGTGTGCTTCGCGCTTTTTGTGGTTGGAAATGGATTTTAGAACGGACGATAACTAGCATTGACCGGCCCACCGGCGGCATAATGGGGGTTTTTCCCTATTAGAATCGGGTGAGCCAGATCCATGACTGCCAAGAGAAACGAGCAGCGCGCTACTAAGAATAAATGCGATCCAGAGAATAGAAAGTTGGTTGAATTGCCTCCGCTGGGGATGGATCAGGCCTCGATCTCCGACGATTTCAGGCGCTATTTCGCCCATACCCTGGGGCGTGACGATCACTGCACATCAAGCCACTATCCTTACAAGGCGCTGGCCCTTGCCATGCGTGACCGCCTCATTGAGCGCTGGAAAAACACGCGTCGTGTCTATGAGGATACCGACTGCAGGCGTACTTTCTATCTCTCCCTGGAGTTTCTTATGGGGCGGGCTCTGAGTAATACCATGCTCAATCTGGGGGTCACAGATGAAGTCAGTGCAGCAATCTACGACCTGGGTCTGACACTTGAGGATATTCGGGAGAGTGAGCCGGATGCCGGTCTCGGTAACGGTGGTCTGGGTCGACTGGCGGCCTGTTTCCTCGACAGCTGTGCCACTCTGCAATTGCCGGTGCGTGGTTATGGCCTCCGTTATGAATACGGCATGTTCCGTCAGCATATCTCCAACGGACAGCAGGTTGAGGACCCGGACCACTGGCTTCGGGACGGCAACCCCTGGGAGCTGGAGCGTCCCGAGTATTTTCAACGGGTCCAGTTCGGTGGGCGTACGGAGCATCACAAGGATGCGAATGGCCACGTACGGGTCAGTTGGGTCGATACCCACGATGTGCTTGCGGTGCCCTATGACATCCCGATACCCGGTTTTCGCAATGGTACGGTCAATACCCTGCGCCTCTGGAAGTCGGCGGCCACCGATGAGTTCGACCTGGAGGAGTTCAATGCCGGAGGTTACACGGAAGCCGTGGCGGCGAAGAACTCTGCCGAAAATATCACCATGGTGCTCTATCCCAACGATGCGAGCGAAAATGGCAAGGAGTTGCGCCTGCGACAGCAGTATTTCCTCGCATCGGCGAGCATCAAGGACGTGATGCGGGAGTGGCGGGAGAGCCATGCGGATTTCTCCAACTTTGCCGAGAAGAACTGTTTCCAGCTCAACGACACCCATCCCAGTATCTCGGTTGCCGAATTGATGCGTCAGTTGATGGACGAACATGGGATGCTGTGGGACGAGGCCTGGACGATTGTCTCGTCCACCATGGCCTATACCAACCACACCTTGTTGCCGGAAGCTCTGGAGCGGTGGCCGGTGCGGCTCTTCGACCAGCTTTTGCCTCGACTGCTGGAGATCATCTACGAGATCAACGCACGGTTCCTTACCCAAGTGGCCCAGCATTGGCCTGGTGATACCGACCGCCTGCGCCGTATGTCGATCATTGAAGAGGGGCATGAGCCGATGGTGCGCATGGCCTATCTGGCGCTTGTGGGCAGCTTCTCGGTGAATGGCGTGGCTGCACTCCATACGCAATTGTTGAAAGAGGGGCTGTTTCAGGATTTCTATGAAATGTGGCCTGAGCGTTTCAATAACAAGACCAACGGTGTGACCCCCCGCCGCTGGCTGGCGGCCTGTAATCCAGGTCTGCGCGATCTGATCGATGAAACCATCGGTAATGGCTGGATCGCTCACCTGCCAAACCTGGAGCAGTTGGCGGAAAAGGCCGAGAGTCGCACCTTTCGGCGTCTCTGGCGCAACATCAAGCAGGAGAACAAGGCACGTCTGGCCAAGATGGTGAAGGCCGATTGCGATGTGGAGTTCAACATCGAAGCCATGTTCGACGTGCAGGTCAAGCGTATCCACGAATACAAGCGTCAGTTGCTCAATATTCTACATGTCATCCACCTCTACAATCGCATCAAGGCTGGCGATACGGAGAACTGGACCAATCGCTGTGTGTTGATCGGTGGCAAGGCTGCGCCGGGTTACCAAATGGCGAAATTGATCATCAAGCTGGCCAGCAGTGTCGCCCGGGTGGTCAACAATGATCCGGATGTGGGCGATCGGCTGAAGCTCGCGTTTCTGCCCAACTACCGGGTCTCGGCGATGGAGGTCATCGCGCCAGCTGCCGATCTGTCGGAGCAGATTTCGACTGCAGGTAAGGAAGCCTCGGGTACAGGCAACATGAAATTCATGATGAACGGCGCCGTGACCATCGGCACCCTGGATGGCGCCAATATCGAGATCCTCGAAGAGGTAGGTATCGATAATTTCTTCCTCTTCGGTCTGACCACCGTCGATGTGGAGGCGAAGCGCCGTCACTACGACCCCAATACCATCATCGACAGGGATCCAGCATTTCTGAAGGTGATGATGCTGTTGGAGAGCAGCTATTTCAATCAGTTCGAACTGGGACTCTTCGACACTATCATCGAGTCGATTCGCAGCCCCTATGATCCCTGGATGACTGCTGCGGATTTTCGTAGTTATGTCGATGCTCAGGAGCAGGCGGCCCTGGCCTACCAGGATCAGGATGAGTGGGTGCGCATGAGCATCATGAATACCGCGAAAAGCGGTCACTTCTCCACCGACAGGACTATGGAAGAGTACAACCGGGATATCTGGCGGCTGGAGCCGGTGGCGGCGCCCCCGGTTTCCCCGGCGTAACCGTGGCGGAAGGCAAGCTGAATTGCTGGGTCTATCGCAGCCCGCGTAACGAGCAGATGTACCTCTATCTAAGGGAGGAGGAGAACTTCGACTTGGTTCCAGTGCCACTGTTGGATCGTTTCGGCGCGCCTGCACTGGTGATGGAGTTGGAGTTGCATGCTGGCCGGGTCCTGGCTCGGGAGGATGTGTCAAAGGTAATGGCAAACCTGTCCGAGCAGGGATTTCATCTACAGATGCCCCCCGAGATCAAGCCCAAGCTTTATTTTGGTGAGTGACGGCCGGTCGGGTTTGATTTCCCAGCAGAACTCTAGGCCCGATCAAGCGCCGCGCGCACCATGATTGTTGCTTATTCTGGTGCGCGCGGCGCTACCAGATGAATTAAACGCCGTCCTTCATCTTTCAGGATGGCCTGAACTCTGAAACTTGAGTTACTTATTTGACAGGCACTGCACCAACTGATCGGCAACCCTTCTCATCAGTTGGAAATAGGCATCCGCCCCGGCTGGCAGATCACTCCCCAATGGATCGAGTTCCGCACTGCGGGCGCCTGTGTCTTTGCTGAGTGACTCCACCAGTCTGGGTTCAAATTGGGGTTCGGTGAAGATGCAGCGCACCCCCTGGAGGTGGATCTTCTGCTGGAGATCGTGAATATGCCGGGCGCCACTCAGACGTTCAGGGTCGAGGGTTACCGTGCCGACTGAGTTGAGCCGGTAGCGTGCTTCCAGATAGCCATAGGCATCGTGAAAAGCGATGTAGGGGGTAGTGCGCACAGGCGCCAGGCGGGACTCCAATTCGTGATGCAGCAGATCCAGGCGCTGCTGTAGTGTCCGTGCATTCTCTTCATATGACCCGTGGTGTTTTGGGTCCAGCAGGCTGAGGCGATCGGCAATCAGCTGCACGACCCGTTTTGCCAGTAAAGGATCGAGCCAGAGATGGGGGTCGCGCCCGGCATGCGCTTCATGGTCGTGATTGTGGCTCGCCTTGTTCTCAGTCTTGAGCAGATCCAGCAGTGCGATATTGGGCCGTTCTGAAGCGGTCAGAATTCTCGGCAGAAAAGATTCCATTTCCGGCCCTATCCAGATGATCAGATCCGCCTGCTGGATGTTTCGCGCATCTGAGGGTTTAAGGGTGTAGCGGTGCGGTGATTGGCCGCCGGATAGCAGCAGCTGTGGATCCTCTACCCCCTGCATGATACCCGCCACCAGCGAATGGATCGGTTTGATGCTCACCAGCACGGCGGCCTGGGTCCAGGAAGAGCAGCAAAAAAGCAACAAAAAGAGGAGATGCAGGGAGAGTCGAGCGTGAGTCATTATCGTTGTGGTTTGTCGGAGGGAGGTAATTGACCGGCTGGGGCGCTATATTATCACTCCTCTCTATGGAGGGTGCGGAATTTGGACAGTGATTGAGTTGATGCCGAAGTTGAGAGCGGGAGTGGCACAGGAGATGATGGATGGCTGAGCGCGACCTGTTACTGGAGGCCGATGGTGTCTGCATGGCCTTTGGCAGCCGTGAGGTGCTGCGTCATGTGAACCTGGTTCTGCATCGGGGTGAGATTCTCACCTTGATCGGCCCTAATGGCTCCGGCAAGAGTACCCTGGTGCGTCTGCTGCTGGGGCTGCTCACGCCAACGGCGGGTGCTCTGCGTCGTGCCGATGGACTCCGTATTGGTTATATGCCGCAGAAGCTGCAGGTCGATGAGGTTCTGCCCCTCTCCGTAGCCCGTTTTCTGACCCTCACCGGCCGCTATGCGAAGGAGAAGGTGGCAGCGGTTCTGCGAGAGGTGGGCGCCGATCATGTGTCTGATCATCCCCTGCAGAGTGTGTCTGGAGGTGAGCTGCAGCGTGTCCTGTTGGCCCGTGCTCTGTTGCGGGAGCCGGACCTGCTGGTGCTGGATGAGCCGGTGCAGGGTGTCGATGTCAATGGTCAGGTCGTGCTCTACAACTTAATCGGCCGCATTCGTGACCAACGCGGCTGTGGAATACTGATGGTCTCCCACGACCTTCATCTGGTGATGGCCGCCACGGATCGGGTGCTCTGTCTCAACCATCATGTCTGTTGTTCGGGCACCCCTGAGGTGGTGACGCGTCACCCTGCCTATCTGGATCTCTTCGGCGGCGCAGCCTTCGCCGTCTATTCTCACCATCACGATCATGCCCATGATCTGCATGGCAATGTGATCCCGGGGGACGAAGCGCATTGCGAAACAGGTGACTCCGATGGATGATTTTCTGCTGCGGGCCCTGCTGGCCGGGCTGGGTGTCGCCTGTCTGGCTGGGCCGCTGGGGGCTTTTGTGGTCTGGCGGCGCATGGCCTACTTCGGCGAGGCGATGTCCCATACGGCCCTGTTGGGGGTGGGACTTGGACTGCTGTTGGGCGTGAGCACCCAGCTGTCGGTGATGCTGGTGTCGGTGACGCTGGCGGTATTGCTGGTGGCGATGCAGCAGCAGCGGCAGCTGGCAAGTGACACCCTGCTGGGTATCTTTGCGCATACTGCGCTCTCCCTGGGTCTGGTGCTGCTGGCCTTTATGGAGACGGTACGGGTCGATCTCATGGGTTACCTGTTCGGGGATATCCTTGCGGTTTCCACCCTCGATCTCTACTGGATCTATGGTGGCGGGTTGCTGGTGCTGATCGTACTGACGCTGATTTGGCGCCCACTACTGGCGCTGACCGTGCATGAAGAGCTGGCTCGGGTCGAGGGGGTGCCGGTCACCCAGGTGCGCCTGCTGTTCATGATATTGATCGCCCTGGTGATTGCAGTATCCATGAAGATTGTGGGGATTCTGCTGATTACCTCCATGATGATCATACCGCCGGCGGCGGCCCGGCGATTTGCTGTGGGGCCTGAGCAGATGGCACTGCTGGCGGCGGCTATCGGGGCTGTTTCTGTTGCTGCAGGGCTCTGGGGGTCATTGCAATGGGATACGCCGACCGGCCCCTCTATGGTGGTGGCTGCGGGATTGCTGTTTGTGCTGGTGCAGCTCTCCGGCCTGTTTTTCCAGAGAAAATAAGCATTTACTAATCCCACTGTTTTGGTTGGTATTTCAATAAGCTAGCTCAATAAGCGGATTTTATGATGCCAAATTGAAAATTGTTTGGCGTATCAGGGAGGAAAACCGTATTGTTTACCGCCCTGATGACCGCGTGTGCGTGATTTTTGGCCGAAAAGGTCGGCCACATGGGGGATCAAACCATCTTCAGTAGTCCAGTCTGCATTGCAGGTCTCGACCGCATAAGGATGGAGACTGGACTTAAAAAAGTGCTTCTAAGCCGTGGCATTTTGCGGCGGCAGAAATCACTGCAGTGAAACCTAGGAGAAATAAAACCATGCCAACATTTGTGCGTACTGAGAAGTGCGATGGCTGCAAAGGCCAGGACAAGACCGCTTGCATGTACATCTGCCCTCATGACCTGATGAAGCTGGATATGGACGGTTCTGAGACCGGTCATGCCATGAAATCCTTCAACCAGGAACCTGAGCAGTGCTGGGAGTGCTACTCCTGCATCAAGATCTGCCCTCAGCAGGCGATCGAAGCGCGTCCCTACGCCGACATCGTACCCATGGGCGCCTCTGTACAGCCTCTGCGCGGTACCGATTCCATCATGTGGACCATCAAGTTCCGCAACGGCACCATGAAGCGTTTCAAGTTCCCGATCCGCACTACGCCTGAAGGTTCTATCGATCCCTATGGTGATACGCCAGATGCTGACTATGCGAAGATCGGCGACATCGGCTTCTTCAACCATAATCAGCAGAACGGTTACCGCGCTGGCGATCCCAGCGAGCTGATCTGTAAATAAGTCGGATTCAGACAGAATCTACAGAACTTGAATTAACTGAGGTATTTAGAAATGGCTGAATTCGGTAATCCTGATGTCGTCGAAGAAGAGGTAGACATCCTCATCATCGGCGGTGGCATGGGTGCATGCGGCGCCGCTTATGAGCTTGGTCCCTGGATCAAGGCTTCCGGTGCAGACATCAGCATAAAGCTGGTCGACAAGGCTGCAATGGATCGTTCCGGTGCTGTTGCACAGGGTCTCTCCGCTATCAACACCTACATCGGTCCTGAGCAGGATCCTGCGGACTACGCCCGTATGGTCTCCAACGATCTGATGGGTATCACCCGCGACGATCTGGCTTACGATCTGGGTCGTCACGTTGACGAATCCGTACATCTGTTCGAAGAGTGGGGCCTGCCCATTTGGAAGACTGATGAGAACGGCGAGCGTTTCGACGGCTCCAAAGGCATGACCTCCCTGAAAGATGGTGGCAAGCCTGTACGTTCCGGCAAGTGGCAGATCATGATCAACGGCGAATCCTACAAATGGATCGTTGCTGAGGCTGCCAAGAAAGCACTGGGCATGGACAACATTGAAGAGCGTATCTTCGTTGTCAAGCTGGTTAACGACAAGAACGACAAGAACCGCGTTGCCGGTGCTGTTGGCTTCTCTGTTCGTGAAGACAAGGTTGTGGTCTACAAGTTCAAGGCCTGCCTGCTGGTTGCTGGTGGTTGTGTGAACATCTTCCGTCCCCGCTCTGTGGGTGAGGGTCAGGGTCGTGCCTGGTACCCCGTATGGAATGCCGGTTCCACCTACACCATGGCTGCTGAGGCTGGTGCCGAGCTGACCCTGATGGAAAATCGCTTCGTACCCACCCGTTTCAAAGACGGTTACGGTCCTGTTGGCGCATGGTTCCTGCTGTTCAAATCACAGGCTACCAACGCCTTTGGTGAGACCTACATGACCCGCAACAAGGAGATGCTGAACGACTATCCTCCTTATGGTCAGGCTGCGGTTCCTGCATCCTGCCTGCGTAACCACCTGATGCTGAAAGAGATGAAGGAAGGTCGCGGTCCCATCTGGATGGACACCGTCACTGCCCTTGGTAACCTGCGTGAGACCCTGTCTCCCCGTGAGGTTAAGCATCTGGAAGCCGAGGCATGGGAAGACTTCCTCGACATGTGTATCGGCCAGTGCGGTATCTGGGCGGGTGAGAACATCGAGCCCGAGAAGAAGAACTCCGAGCTGATGCCTACCGAACCCTACCTGCTGGGCTCTCACTCCGGTTGCTGCGGTATCTGGGTCTCTGGTCCTGACGATGTCGGCGCGCCGACTGAAGAGGGTCTGGGCGAAGGTATCCCTGAGCATCTGCCTTCCGGCTGGAACTGGGGCTACCGTGGCATGACCACCGTAACCGGTCTGTTCACCGCTGCTGACGGCGTTGGCGCCTCTGGTCACAAGTTCTCCTCCGGCTCACACGCCGAGGGTCGCATGTGCGCCAAGTCCATGGTCAAGTTCGTCATGGACAACAAGGATTGGAAGCCTGAGCTGGATACTTCGGTTGATCAGCTGGTTGAAGACATCTATCGCCCTGTTCGTACCTACCTTGAGCACAAGGATTACAGCACCGCGATCGATGTTAACCCCAACTACATCACTCCCAAGATGCTGCAGTTCCGTCTGCAGAAGCTGATGGATGAGTATGTTGCCGGTGTTGCTACCTACTACACCACCAACGCCAACATGCTGGAAGTGGCTGAAGGCAAGCTGACTGAGCTGAAGATAGATGCGCTGAAGATGCGCGCCAAGGATCTTCACGAACTGCTGCGTGCCTGGGAAAACTATCACCGCATCCTGACTGCTGAAGCTCACATGAAGCACATTCAGTTCCGCCAGGAGTCCCGTTACCCGGGCTTCTACTACCGCGCCGACAAGAACTTTGTCGACGAGGAGAATTGGCACTGCTTCGTGAACTCCATCTACAACAAAGAGACCAAAGAGTGGACCTGCTTCAAGCGCGCCCACGTTGATCTGGTCGACAAGTCCAAGCTGTTCAAGTAAGTCTTACTTGATAGCCTGATGGCGTGAAAAGTCCGGGTGCCGCGAGGCATCCGGACTTTTTTGCCTCTAGCGAGTCTGTAAATGAAGGGCGGTAATCCTGAGTTACCAGGTGTTTCTCAACGCCTGTAAATTGTAGGGTAATCGGTATTCATTTGCGGATTATGATAATCCGATAGTCAATCAATATAGTCTGGCTGATTAGTGTTCGGCAGGCTCCTTTGCCGAATTGATCCAGCGGAGAGAAAAATGAGCGAAAAGTTTGATATCCCTTTCAAAAGTGACCTGGTGCCAAATATTCTGGATCCGGGTACTGAGATCCAGTTTCAGTGCTCCAAGGGCATATCCTGTTTTAATGAGTGCTGCCGCCGTGCAGATATTCAGCTGACGCCCTACGACATCCTTCGTCTGAAGGATAACCTGGGGATCAGTGGAACCGAGTTATTGAAGAATCACACGGTGCCGTTCGAGATGGATAAGGACGGCATACCCGGTGTAAAGCTGCGTACCGACGATGAGGGTGCCTGCCTGTTTGTCACCGATGAGGGGTGCAGTGTCTATGCTGACCGCCCCACCGCCTGCCGTTACTATCCGCTTGGCCATATGGCGCTGCATGAGGCGGGAGCGACTGAGGATGAAGCCCGCTATTTCATGATCAAGGAGGATCACTGCATGGGGCATAACGAGGATCGAAGGATCTCTATCGATGCCTACCGGCGTGAGCAGGGTGTGGAGCAGTACGACCAGATCAACCGTGAGTGGTTGCAGTTGATGCTGAAAAAGCGCTCGGCGGGTCCCAGTATCGGCCGTCCTTCGGACACCAGTCTGCAATTCTTCTTCATGTGTTCCTATGATGTGGACCGGCTGCGCCGCTATGTAATGAATGACTCTTTCCGGGCCACCTACGACCTTGAAGATGCTTTCTACGAGACTGTCAAAAAAGAGGACGTTGCCTTGATGCTGTTTGGTGCGCGTCTGCTCAAGCAGGTACTGTTTGGCGACAAAACCATCCCTGAGAAAGACGGTGCTTATGAGAAGCGAATGGCAGAGCGGGAGGATATCCTGAAGATGCGCCAGGAGGCCGAGGCGGAGATTCATCGCCAGAGGGAAGCGGAGAAGATGAAAGACGCGATATCCTGATTAATCCATGAATCAAAAAAAGCCGCACATCAGTGCGGCTTTTTTGTTTCTAGGAAGCTGCGATCTGATCGGTCTTTGCAGACATGATGAAATCGTTGCGGTGCAGCCCTTTGATTTTGTGAGACCACCAGGTCACGGTCACTTTGCCCCACTCTGTCAGCAGTGCAGGGTGATGCCCTTCGGACTCCGCTAGTTCACCGACCCGGTTCGTGAAGGCGACTGCATCAACAAAGTCATTGAAGAAAAAAGTTTTTTCCAGCTGCAAGACGCCGTCTCTGACCTCTATCTTCCAATCTGGGATCTTTTTTATCAAACTGGCGAGTTCATCATCAGAAACCCTGGGTGCATCTGCCCTGCAGGCTTCACAATGGTCGCTTGTTAGCTCATTCGTGGACATTATTTACCGATCCTCTTAGCTTGAGACTTCACAGGATGCGAATTATTCGATAGTTCTTGGAAGATAAATACTGTTATTGTTTATGGATATAGTCGAATTCAGATGGTAATCGATATGGCACGCAAACATGCGCTCATTGTTGATGACTCCAAAACGGCCAGAGAGGTGCTTGCGAGACGCCTGGCTGGCTACGATATAGAGGTCGATGCCGTAGAATCAGCCGGTGACGCGATAGACTATCTCAGCGAGCATATTCCGGACGCGGTTTTCCTGGATTATGAGATGCCTGGTATGGACGGCTTTCAGGCCTTGAAAGCGATCAAGTCGAATCCCAATACAGCAGCGATCCCAGTGATGATGTATACCTCCAGAGCAGGAGGGTTGGCGATTGGCCAGGCGCGGGCACTAGGTGCGCTGGGCGTCCTGCCGAAGGAGTTGGAGACGCAGGATCTCGACGAAGTCATTCAGGCGCTTCATCTCAACCCCGATCAGGATTCACTGGTTGCGCGTTATACACACGCAGTGGTGGAGGCGAGGAATGGCGGTGATGAAGTCAGGGCCGGTGCGGAATATATTGATCGGTTTCAGGGTCTGGTTGAACAGGCGGAACAATCACTCAAGCAGGGAGGCAGCCGTAAACAGATGGCGTTACTGTTGGCGCAACAGCATAAGCTGCTTTCAAAGAGCATGGATGCGAATGCTGCAAGGTCATTGCGTTCCATGGAGCAGCAATTTTCCGAGGTGAATGAACGTCTGAATGATGCTCAGCGATCGATTGCTGCGAGCCTTCCCAAAAAAGGGGGTGTGTCAAAGTGGTTGCTGATGGTATTCGTTGCCTGCCTGGCGATCTCGGCAACGGTATGGTTCTGGAATATCAATAGCGACAGGACACAGAGGGATGTGGCGGAAAACCTGCTGCTGCTGGAGTCAGGACGTAATATTCTGACAGAAAAAGTCACCCAAGTGGATGTGCTGATACAGCAGCAGCAAGCAGCCATTGAGACGCTGAGAAGTCGCTTGGAGGATTTAGGCAAACAGGTTGGAACAGAAGCGATACCGTTGCTTGAGTGGGCGGTTAACCGTGATTCGCGATTCCCCTATGGCGAAGGGCCGTTTAGTGATAAGCGTGTCATCTGGCTCTCCCAGATCATCGATCATCTGGCTGCAGCGGGTTTCACCGGAACTGTAAGGCTGGTGGCCAACTATGGGAATTATTGTCTGGGCAGAAATGATCAGAGCCGGTTTGTGCCTGCTTTCGGAGAGACAACATTTGCAGACTGTGTGTTCGCCCGTGATCTGGCGGAAACCGAGGGCAAAAACCAGGTGGTTCCAACGATCGGTTTTTCCAACTATCTGAATAATGCTCCCTCATTGATCAATGGAAATATATTCGTCGAGTTGGAGGCATCGGGATTTGACGGGATGAAGGTGCCCTATCCAGAGCCCCATGTAGTGCAGGATGTCGGTGCCTGGAACCAAGTTGCCAGCCAGAACCAACGTATCGATATCAAGTTGTTTGCCGCGGAATAAAACATGAAGCGTTCGTTCAATCGTGTCTATTCAGATCGGTTGTGAAGATTGGCTTGTTCAGTTCAAGGCATAGGCACGATCCGTTACGCTTGAACCGGCCTACGGCGCCATCTTTGGCGGCATGGCTGGCGGCATCTCATATTTGTAGATACCCAGGTCAGTGAAGTGACCACGCATGTCGATAACAATCTTTGTTTGGTGGCGCTTGCCTTCACGGGCGCGGACTGCATCGAAGAAGCTCTTGCGCATCCGGGCACCGGCACGGGTGTCCGGGTCGATACTGAAGACAATGTGTATGGGTTCGCCAGGACGATTCAGGGGATGGGCGAGAGCATGCACACGTTCTTGGTGAACCGAGTAGACGATAAGCTCCATCTTTTCGTGCAGATAGGGCAGGCGGATAGAGAAACCGGATCCCAGTGCAATGTAGGCAATGATGAGAAACACGCCGCTGCCCAGCAGAAAAGAGGCGAAGCTGCGTCTGGTCGCTATGACAGCCAGGCTTCCCCAGATGGCGAAAACAGCCAGCAGCAGATATTTCAGCGTTAATGGATCGGTGAACATCTATTTGCTCTTTGTCCGGCTCTGCATCAGCGTGCTGTGGAAAATATCGAATGGCTCAAAAGATCTGCTGTCCGGAAGCAGTTTTTTATCTTTCATGGAGAAGGTCACGACGCCCTTCTCCTGCCCAGGGTAGTCCAGCGTCATCACATCCTCATATATCGGTATCATGAGCTTTCCCTGGCGGTGTCGGATGGAGATGCGCACATCCACCGGCGTTTCGCCCTGGCCGTTGTCGGTGTAGTAGACGATGGAGAAGCGATAACGGCCATCGGGAATGCCGCGGGAGAAGGAAAACTCGTAGTTCAGGCCTGAATAGTCCACGTCGCGGCCGAGATCATCCCTTACCAGATTGAATATCTTGCCGAAGGGCATGGAGTAACCGACCTTCTCTTCACCGGGTGCGTCAGTCCACAGGTCGATATCGGCAGGGCTGTCCGAGGTCCAGCTGATCTCAGCGATCATATCCCCTGCTGCCTTCTCTATTTCGGTCTGAGCGCTCTCCTGCTTGATCTCGATGAGAGGAATCAATAACACCACCAGGGTAAGCATCAAGAGCGCCAGCAGCATCAGCAGGTCCCGAAAAACAATGGACATGCTGTCTTCACGCTGCCGGGTCATGGCCTAATCCTTCTCTGAGGCTGCCGCATGTGTGTTGGATTCGGCGGTTCTTTCGCCATACAGCATCTTGCGAACCTTGTTCATGGCCTCCATCGTCATGGCCGCAGACAAACCGATCATGGTGGTATCGATAGCGAACGAGACGGTTTTCAGGAATCGTCCGATCTCGGCCGAGAGGGTGGCCGGGTCATGCAGGGCATCCACTTCGAGTCCGGCCAGCGCCATGGAAAAGCCGAGAACCGTGCCCAACATGCCAAGCCCGGTCGTCAGCCAGGACCAAAAGTGGTCATCGGCGTCGCGCCCGGCAAAAGCGAAGGATTCAACCAGCAGGACGATGGTGAGAATGATACAAAAGAACCACAGGGTCAGGACATTGCCGAGAATGCGATCCAGATAGCCTTGGGTATAAAGCGTGACGAGCAGAGCCACGAGCGAAAACAGAAGGGCCAGTTCGATGAGTTTTGCCCAGGAAGCGGGGCTCTTTGGCGTGACCATAAAGAGATGCCTGTGCGAAGGTTGCATTTCACTATAGCATGGAGCGTTGATATCTCTCGTCGCTTCCAGTGTCTGTTAGGGCAGGGCAAAAAAAGCCCGCCGAAGCGGGCTTTTTGTCTGCCCCAAGAGGAGCGCTGGTGAAGATCGGTCTATTTGCTCGCGATCTCTTCCAGCTTTTTGGCCTTGATGATGTGGCCGTTTAGTGCGGAGTCCTGGGCATTGCGGCCGAAGGCGACGCTCATCAGGGTGGAGTAGTAGACCACGGGCATGTCGAACTTGGTGCCGTAGGTCTCGTTGATCTGATCCTGATAGATCTCAACGTTGGCCTGACAGAGTGGGCAGGGGGTAACGATCATGTCTGCGCCGTTGTCGTAGGCCGCCTCGATGATGCCGTGGATCATCTCCTGAGACTTTTCAGGCTCGGAGAATGCCAGGGCGCCGCCGCAGCACTGCACCTTCTTTTCGAAGGTTGGGATCGAATCAGCGCCGACAGCCTCGACAATCTTGTCGAGATACTGCGGGTTCTCGAAGGACTCGCCGGCGATACCAAAGGGACGGTTGGTCTGACAGCCGACATAACCGGCGATCTTGAGGCCTTCCAGAGGCTTCTTGACCTTCTCCTTGATGGCGTCGAAACCGATATCCTCAATCAGCACCTCAACCATGTGGCGGACGCCGACTTCGCCTTTATAGCGAAGTCCGCCTTCTGCCAGTGCGGTATTGGCATCCTTGAACATCTGCTCGTCTTCATGCAGACGCTCTTTGGCCTCACGGGTGGAGAGCCAGCAGGCGGCGCAGGTGGCGACGATCTCCTGACCGGCATTGTGCTCTTCGGAGAGTGCAATGTTACGGGCAGAGAGGGTCAGACGTGGCAGTTCGCCACCGCCGCCGTAACCGATGGAAGCGCCGCAGCAGTTCCAGTCGGGGATCTCGTTGAGGGTGATATCCAGCTCCTCGCACATAGTCTGTGCAGAGACGAGGTAGTTGGATGAGGATGCGCCTGTCTGTGAGGAGCACCCCGGGTAGAATGAAAGTTCTATCTTAGCCATTTGGGTATGTCCTCGCTCAGCTGAAGTCCTGGATTTTGCCGTCTTCGATTTCCTGGGCTTTTTTGATGATCTTTGCCAGATCGCCAGGACTCTTGACGCCGTGCCCACCCATGATCTCCATGGCGTTCATGCGTTTGGCCTTCATCATGTTCTGACCCAGCTTCTGGTTGGCCATGGCGTTTTTGACGCCTTGGGCGAAGCCGTCCTTGAAATACATGGAGAGGCCCATTTTGAGCTCATTCACACGGCCCTTCTTCATCAGGTTGTCCCAGAACAGCTGAGAGAATCCCTGAGTCGGTTGGTTCTTCGGCGCCAGGCCGAGGCGTTTCGCGTAGGTGGCGAGACCGTGCATGATGTGGGTGATCGGCAGGCCGCGTGGGCAGCGTGCGATACAGTTGTAGCAAGAGGTACACATCCACATGGAGTCGGAGGTAAGAACCTCTTCACGCTTGCCCGCACGGATCATCATGAAGATCTCCTGCGGCGGGTGGTCCCAATGCTTGCCTAAAGGACAGGAGCCAGCGCACACGCCACACTGCATGCACATCTTGACCCATTCGCCCTCTTCGACGTTCGCCTCAACTTCCTTCAGGAAGCTGTTGCGGTATTTTTGACTATTTGTGCTCATTGAAGGCTCCCTTAGAACTTGAATGGGCTCATGCCGATCTTCTCAATGGTCTCAGCCATGTCGTTGATCAGCTTGGGCGCACGTTCGATATCGGTGATGGCGACCTCGTAGACCACAACACGCTCGGGTTCGAGGTTGAGGGTCTGCAGGGTATCGCCGACCTTGCTCATACGCTCGGCCGCCATGGCGGAACCGCGTACGAAATGGCACTGGTAGTCCTCTCCACGCTGGCATCCCATCAGGACGATGCCGTCGTAGCCGTTGTTGAGGGAGTCGGTGATCCAGGAGAGGCTCACAGAACCGAGGCAACGTACCGGGATGACACGTGCCCAGGGATTGATCTCAACGCCGTTCATGGCTGCCTGATCGAGCGCCGGGTAGGCGTCGTTCTCGCAGGCCAGCACCAGGATGCGGGGTTTCTCGTCCCACTCTTCCGGGATCTCGACGTTCTTGATCTGCTGGCCGACGGTGTCGATGCTGTAGTTTTCGAAGGAGATGACACGCACCGGGCAGGCGCCCATGCAGGTGCCGCAGCGGCGGCAACGGGCTTCGTTGAACAACGGATAACGCTTCTCGTCCTCGTTGATGGCGCCGAAGGGGCACTCAACCGTACAACGCTTGCACTGGGTGCAGCCCTCCTTACGAAAAATCGGGTAGGAGAGGTCGCCGGCACGGGGATGGGCAGCCATTCCCTTGCCTGCGTTCTCTGCCGCCTGGATTGCCTTCATGGTGGCGCCGGCTGCGTCATCACGCGCCTGCTGTATATCCATGGGACGGCGCACAGGACCGGCGGCGTAGATGCCGGTACGGCGGGTCTCGTAAGGGAAGCAGATGAAGTGGGAGTCGTTGAAACCATACTTCAGCTGCGGCAGGTCGGTGCCCTGACGGTAGTCGAGGTTGAGGATGGAGTCGACGCTGATTTCAGGTACAGCGTTTGGGTTGGCATCTTCGCCTGGTTCCGGCGCGCCTGCACCTTCGGTAGCGTAGTAGGGATCAGGGCCGGAGTTGGGTTCCATGCCGACTGCCAGCACCACCAGATCGCAATCCATCTCGGTATCTTCGTTCAGGATCAGGTCCTTGAACTTGACCGTCAGGCTATCACCGGGAACCACTTGTGAGACGATACCCTTGGAGAAGAGAACCATCGCTTCCTGTCCGGCGCGGTAGAAATCCTCACCGGCGGCACCAGGGGTGCGCAGGTTGTCGAATAGGACCGTGGTGTCACAGTCGCCGTTCAGCTCCTTGAAGTACATCGCCTGCTTGATGGAGACCAGATCGGTAACGCCAGAAAAATAAGCAAGCTTGCCCTCTTCATCGGAACATTGACCGGCGTTCTGAACGAAGGCGACAGACTTTATCTCTTTGCCGTCGGAAGGACGCTTGATCGGTCCGCCGTTGGCAGCCTTGGCCAGCGCTTCGAGTTCGAGATTGGTGACCACGTCCGCGCTCTTGTCGTAGCCAAACTCAGGCAGTTTATTGGCATCGTAGGGGGTGAAGCCGGAAGCCTGAACGATCGCACCGCAGGTGAAGTTGCTGGTGGAACCGGACTCTGTAGCGACATCCACGCTGAAACGTCCGGGGGCACCGGAGGTCTGGGCGAGGGTGCTGTTCAGGTGAACAGTGATCTTGTCGTCAGCCTCGATGGCGGCAGCCATCTCGGCGATGCCGCTCTCCTGAGGAGCCGCATAAGGGGAGCGGGTCGGCAGAACCTTATAGTATTCCGCGATCCGTCCGCCCAGTGCGCCACTCTTTTCCACCAGATGAACCGGGTAGCCTGCAGCAGCAGCTTCCATCGCGGCGGTCATGCCGGTGATACCGCCACCAACCACCATGATGGTCTTGTTCAGCTCCTGTTCGCCGGAATTACTCGGCTTGGTGCTGAACTTGGCTTCGGCACAGGCCATGCGGATGTAGTCGTCCGCCATCTCCTGGGTGGTTTCCTTGTTCTCGTCGGTGTCCGGGCGAACCCAGATGACGCCTTCGCGCAGATTGGCGCGGGTCATGGCGACTTCAGGGAAGTTGAAGGCTTCGACCTTGGCGCGACGGGAGCATGCGGCGATCATGACATGGGTGGCGCCGTCGTTGTCGATGGCGTCACGGATCACTTGCACACCTTCTTTGCTGCACAGCATGTCGTGCTGTACACAGGTGTTCATCTTGCCGTCGCGTGTTGCGGTGGTTTCCAGCTGGCCGGCGTCGAGACGCTCGCCGATGCCGCAGCCGGTGCAGACAAATCCTGCCATTTTCTTTTCTTCAGCCACTGTTTAGCCCTCCGTTCCAGCTACGCGGTTAATGACCTGGATGGCGCGTAGTGCAGCGCCGGTGGCGTGTTGTACCGCCCGGTTCACATCCAGTGCGTCGGATGAGCAACCCGCTGCGAAGATGCCGCCATTCTCAGAAGCAGGCTCAATGAAGCCCTCCTCATTGATGACGATATCCACCGGGAAGCTCTCTTTATCGACGCTGGGCTCCATGCCGACAGCCAGTACGACCAGATCGTGCTGGTTGGCGTAACGGTTGTAGCCCTCGGTGTCTACGCCGTGCAGTACGGGACTGTCGTCCTCGCCCTTGACGATGGAGGCAACCTTGGATTTGATGAAACTGACGTTCTCCTGCGCCTTGACCTTCTGATAGAAGTCCTCGAAACGGTCGATGGCGCGGATGTCGATGTAGTAGACAGAGATGTCCACGTCGTCAGCCGGGTAGGTGCACTGCTTCAAAGAAGCCATGCAGCAGATGCGCGAGCAGTGCAGCAGGTGATTCTTGTCACGGGAGCCGGCGCACTGGATGAAGGCGACGTTCTTCACCTCTTTGCCGTCGGAGGGGCGCAGGATCTTGCCGCCGGTGGGACCGGTGGGATCTGCCAGGCGCTCAAACTCGACGCTGGTGATGACGTTCTCGAAACGATCGTAGCCGTAGGGCTGGATCTTGTTTGCATCGTAAGGTTGCCAGCCGGTGGCCCAGACCACGGCGCCGGCGTTGAATTCGATGGTCTCTTCCCGCATGTCCAGGTCGACTGCGTTCACTTTGCAGGCGTCCTTGGCTTTCTGGGCATCGTCGGTGCCGATGATGGCAGGATCGATGACGTACTGCTGGGGCATGGCCATGCGATGCGGCAGGTAGGCGCCTCTGCGCTTGCCCATGCCGTAGTTGTACTCATCGTCGAATTCGGCCTCGACGGCCTTGCCGCAATCGCCGCAACCGGTGCAGTTGTCGTTGATATAGCGGGGAGCGATCTTCACCGTGGCGGTGTAGTTGCCGGCCTCGCCCTTGATGTCCGTTACCTCAGCCATGGTAATGATGGTGAGATTGGGATTCATCTTGGCCCGGCGCTGGTTGATCTCCAGACCGCAGGTGGGATGGCAGAGCTTAGGGAAATATTTGTACAACTGGGTGACGCGACCGCCAACATAGGGGCGCTTTTCAACCAGTACGACCTTTTTTCCGGTTTCAGCAGCTTCAAGGGCAGCGGTCATGCCGCTGATCCCGCCGCCGACCACCAGAATGGTCTCATTGGTTGCGATTACTTCCGTCATGGAATCTCCTCCGTCGCGGAATGGCGTTTCAAAGTCCGAAATAACCGGCAGCGCAATAATACTTGATTTGTCTGCTAGGTTATTCCATGATTGGCGGCAGCGTTACTGCGCCCAGATTCTGGACTCGCTACGATACCCGCCTTCGGGATTTCCCGCCATATAAAACCTGCTAATTCCCCATCGAATTTTCCAATGGTTTGATAGAAAGCAGTTATAGTTTATTAGCATTCGCTAATTAATACTTGACCTTCATATGGGGTATTCCAGGAATATGGACTCGGAAAAGTGAGGTTCTGCCTCTCGGATTATCTGGGATTCAAGCTGGATAGTTCTCTTGTAAACTTGAGTTTCGGGTTTGTGGTGATGGTTGGCATGGAGTATGGCTTCTCTAAATGTGACGAGCGTAGGGTGCGCCGTGCGCACCAGACTCAGTGTTCACTATGCGCTGAATTGATACTTCAATACGTACTTTGATTTTGTGGAAGAGGTTAGTCCAGTTGGAAGCACGCATCCTGAAACCTGAAGAGTACTTTATAGATGAAGAGCCTTACTATCAGCCGGTAGGTGACGAGATCGAGATTTTCGAGGCGGCCTATCGCAATCAACTGCCGGTTCTGCTGAAGGGGCCGACGGGTTGCGGCAAGACCCGCTTCATGGAGCACATGGCGTGGCGGCTAAAACGGCCGCTGATCACCGTCTCCTGTCATGATGATCTGACTGCATCTGACCTGGTGGGACGTTTCCTGGTAAAAAGTGGTGAGACGGTCTGGGTGGACGGACCCCTGGCCGCTGCAGTGCGGGCCGGTGCCATCTGCTATCTGGACGAGGTGGTCGAGGCGCGCAAGGACACCACGGTAGTGATTCACCCCCTGGCGGATGATCGCAGGGTGTTGCCGATGGAGAAGATCGGGGAACTGCTGGAGGCGAATGCCGACTTCTGTCTCGCGATTTCCTATAACCCCGGTTACCAGAGCGTGTTGAAGGATCTCAAACAGAGTACCCGACAGCGTTTCATCGCCCTGGAGTTCGACTATCCGGACGCGGCGCTGGAGCAGAAGATCATCGAAAACGAGGCCGAAGTGGCCTCGGAGATGGCGCAACGATTGGTGAAGTTCGCCCATATGACCCGCAACCTCAAAGGCAGTGGTCTGGACGAGGGCGCCTCGACGCGTCTGCTGGTACACGCTGCCAAGCTGATTCACGACGGTGTCGATCCGGTGGTTGCCTGCCGGGCATCTATCGCCCAGGCACTGACCGACGATGCGGATATGCTGGCGGCGGTGAATGAGTTGAGCGCTTCGCTTTTTTAGGTTAAAGGTGAAAGGCTAAAGGTCAAAGGTGGCCGTGCCAATGGGTGGGCCGAACTCTGTCGTTTCTGCTGATTGAGGCTGAAGGGTCGTAGGCCGGTTCAAGCGCAGCGGAACCGGCAACCTATATCGCTCTGCCAAAGTCTGGATGCCAGATCCGCTGCGCTTGATCTGGCCTACATCTTTGACACAAGATTCAGGAAAATCTTCGATTTGCCAGTCTTTAGCCTTTAGCCCCCAACCAATGCCGAAACTAACCAAACTCCCTGCCGACCAAATCCAACCCCTCCTCGACGACTGGTTCGAGGTTGAATTCACTTTCCGTAATACCGGCGTTCTTGCCGCTGCCCTCGCGCAGATGTCGGCGGGCGAACAGGCCTTTGTACTCGACTGGACACGGCGTATCGCCAGCACGCATGTCGAGATCGCCTTCCAGTTTGTCGAGCAGTCCACCCGTGCCTTGAGTCTGATGGATGAGCACATGATCGTGGCCTGGGTGCTGCAGGCCATGGATATCTACGACCGCTCCGGCCTCTATCCCGCCCTGAAGGTGATTCGGGAGATCGATCTCTTCGTGCGCCAGGGGCGGGAGCGGGCATCCGGCTGCGTCTTCGAGGAGGAGGTGGGGGTATTGCTGCCCTTTGTCCAGGGCCTCTCGGGGCGCAAACTGAAGGTTGAGCAGGGCGACCACACCTTTACCGACAGCGAAGTGATTTTTCTGCCGGCTGTGATGGCCCATCTTCCGGACAAGCGGGACAATTTCAAGCTCTACAAAGCGGCAGTGGCGCACCTCTGGGCACAGGCCCGTTTCGGCACCTTCAGGGTCGATCTCGAACAATTCATCGCAGCACATCCAACGCCCGATCTGGCGCTGCGCTGTTTTCATGCACTCGAGTCGGCGCGTCTCGACGCTTGTATCGCCCGTGAACTGCCAGGCCTGTTTCGGGAGATGGGTGAACTGCGGGATAAGCTTGGTGATGCGGATGTGCCAGACGGCTGGTCCTCTGTGACCGCCGAGCTGACCCGGCGGGAGGCCACCGCAGCGGATTCCCTGCGCTTGGTCGACAAGGTCATTGGTAGCCGGTTACCTGCGACCAGTTGTTACCAGGGGCGCCTGAAACCCGCGGAAGTGACGGCTGTTTTGGAAAAACGTCTGCAGCGCGAGCAGGCACAACTGCGGGTGGCCCTGAAGCTGATCGAGGATGAACTGAAGGAGGGGTGGGAAGATGAAGAGGCCCCGCCTGGAAAGTTTGAGGTGGACAAGAAACCTGATATGTCGGTGCCGGAGGGGTTTCAGATCGAACTCATGCTTGACGGCAAGTCCATCCCCATTCCGGATGATGTGAAGGGCACTGTGACCTCGATCCTGCAGGATCTTGGTGATGTCCCCGATGAATATCTCGTCCCGGCGGGAGCTGGAGAGTACGAGCTGAAGGATTATGAGGAGCAGAGGCTCGATCCTGAAGATGTCTGGGGCGGCACCTACCATGAGGAGGGCGCGTTTCTCTACCAGGAGTGGGATTTTCGCCGTAAACACTATCGCAAGGATTGGTGTGTGGTGCGCGAGTTGCCGGCCAAACCCTCCTATGATGGGTTTGCCGACCGGGTGGTGACCAAGTACCGGCGGTTGCTGGGAAATCTGCGTAAGACCTTCGAGGCGATGCGTGATGAGGACCGGCTGCTGAAGCGCCAGGTCTATGGCGATGGCGTGGATATCGATGCCTTCGTGGAGGCCTGGGCTGATGTGCATGTCGGACTGGAGATGAGTGACCGGCTGTTTACCCGCATGCACCGGGATGAGCGCAACATCGCGGTCATGTTCATGGTGGATATGTCGGGTTCCACCAAGGGTTGGGTCAACGAGGCGGAGCGAGAGGCGCTGGTGCTGATGGCCGAGTCTCTGGAGACCCTTGGTGACCGCTATGCCATCTATGGTTTCACCGGATCGAGCCGCAAACGCTGTGAAATCTACCGGGTCAAGACCTTCGATGAACCTTACGACGATGAGGTAAAGGCGAGAATCAGCGGTATCGAGGCGGGAGACTACACCCGCATGGGGGCGGCGATCCGCCACCTCAGCCAGTTACTGAGAGAGGTCGAGGCGCGCACCAAGCTGCTGATAACCCTGTCCGATGGAAAACCGGAGGACTACCCCGACCAGTATCGCGGCGAGTACGGCGTTGAGGATACGCGGCAGGCTCTCTACGAGGCCCATCGTGACGGTATCCACGCCTTCTGCATCACCATCGATGAGGAAGGGCAGGACTATCTGCCCCACATGTATGGGGCGGCAAACTATGCCGTTGTAAAGGATGTGGAGAAACTCCCCCTCAAAGTTTCAGATATTTATAAAAGAATAACGAGCTGATACAGCTTGATTTTCTTCAGGAGCGTAGGCAACCTCCCTGCACACCCTTGTAAAGAGCACAAACAACGGCCGCGAAGAGGGATGAAGTTATTTTGACCACTGGAGGAAATTATGAAGTTAAGACTGGTTGCAGTATGCGCATTGACGCTTTTCGCCACAGCGCAGACACACGCCATGCCGGGTTATGGTTATCCACACTCCCAATCCCAACAACAGCAGGAAGTCACACCCGATACCATCGTGCGCGAGGGTTTGACCCAGCTGCTGAAGTTTCTGCGCACCAAGGAACAGCGCAACCCCATGCAGATCACGGCGTTTCTCGAAACTGTAATCGCGCCCAATTTTGATTTTGACTATATGGCGCAGTGGGCGGCCGGACCGGCCTACCGCAATATGAGTGGGGGGCAGCGTCAGGCTATGAGCCAGCAGGTGAAAGAGATGCTGCTGGGTACGCTGACCAAACGCCTCAGCAGCTACGAAGACCAGGATGTGCGCTTCTATCGCCCCCGCCGCGCGGGACGAAACGAGGTGAAGGTGAGCGTTGGTATCCTCAATTCCGGCGGTTATCCGGCGAAGATAGATTTTCGTTTCTATCATGCTGAAGACGGTTGGAAGGTGTTTGATGTCTCCGCCAATGGCACCAGCGCCCTTGCCTACTATCGGCAGCACTTTTCGAAGCAGAAGCGGGATAATAAAGGTCAGAGGCGTGGTTATCGCGGCTGATTGAGCTGGGAATAAAAGGGCCGGGGTCGGGTTAGGCTCCGGCTTTTTTGTGTCCGGAGGAACTTGTAGGATGTGGTGAGCTTGCGAACCGCATCGGCTGCTAATGATGCGGTTCATTCTTCACCACATCCTACACAAGTTGACAAATGTAGGCCGGATCAAGCGCAGCGGATCCGGCATCGCATTTGTTGGAGAGTTTAACTGTTCATGAAAAGACCATCACTGCAACCAGGCAGAGGCCCTAGACGTCCAGGTGAAAAGATGGGCCGCTGGATGATCTTTGCCGCCTGGGCACTGCTGCTTGGCTTGTTGGCCATGTTCTTCTCCAATCTGCTGGAGCAGCAGTACAATCCAAACCGGGATCTGGTGAACACTTCAACGGAGGCCGGCCCCAAAGAGATCGTCCTGTTACGCAACCGGGCCGGACACTATGTCGCCCCCGGTTCCATCAACGGTACCCCCGTGATTTTCCTGCTTGATACTGGTGCGACCAATGTCGCGGTGTCCGCCTCGCTGGCAGAGCGCCTCGCACTCAAACGTGGTGCCAAGTCGATCAGTTTGACCGCAAACGGCCGGGTCAAAACCTGGTTGACGCGGCTGGATCAGGTGCAGCTTGGTTCCATAATCCGACAGGATGTGCGTGCCACCATCATGCCGGGTATGGGAGGTGATGAAGTGCTGTTGGGGATGAGTTTTCTAAAACATCTTGAACTGGTGCAGAAAGGCAAAACCCTCATCCTGCGTCAGGGGAAATAGTCTCATGCGGGTTGATCCAGGTTTGGTGCAACTGTTGTCGTTGCATCTCGGTCGTTTCCCTGTCCCATAGCGCTGCAGGCACGAGGATCTGCCGGCTGTTGATGCCGTGGCGGTTGGCCTGAAATTCGATCGTCAACCGCTTGCCTGATCGCAGTGCCTCGATCGAAGCGGTTTTCGGGTCGCTGCCTCTTTCGGGGAGTTGTGATTGCGCGTGCAGAGGGACTCCGTCAAAGAAAAGGATCAAGTCGCCATTTTTCAGGCCGGCGGTCATGGCACTGCCGTTTGCATATCCCCCGTAGGAGATCAGGGCGGGTTTCAGGGGGATGTCCAGTCTCTTCGCCAGCGCCTCGAGTTGGGGATTGATGAGGTTCTGCAGCTCCTTCTCCGCATGGCGGGAGCTGGTGAATTTGATCCGTTCGATGAATAGGCTCTGGGATTTCAGGAAGGCATCCAGTGCATTTTTATCCTTCCCCATTTCGACAAGGATCTTGCCTTTGGCGTAGTAGAGAGCCTCTTTTTGCTGCTGGCTGGCATAGACGCCGCTTTCACTCTCCAGGTCGGGATATTCCACCAGCAGCCACGCGGTGAGTGCGAGCAGTTCCTCCAGTGAAAACTGCTGGGTGAGTGCATCCCAACTGCGCTGTCGCTGGTGGGCTTGGGAGATCAAGTCAACGAAGGGGCGGGTGGGATAGGGCTGGAGCGCGGGAAGCTCACCAGATCTGTACATCTCATAGCCGATGCGTAACAGCTCCAACGGATGGTCTCCATAGGCCTGTCTCTGGAGCCTGCGTACATAGCGACGCTTTTCTTTATGCTGCAAAGCTCTGGCGAAGTGTTTTCGTGAGAGCGCTACTTTGTCCTCTGTATCTTTGCTCGGATTATATCGGTTGGGGATCCAACTCCCCCACATGACGTTCGCGTAGAGGTTGTTTGGATCCAGTTTCAGCGCCTTGCTGAAATGGAGGTCGATATTCAGGCCTTCGATGCCATTGCGATGTCTGAGTATATCGAGCCAGCCGAGATGGGCCATGATGGTTGCCCGCTCTTCGTCCGCGGCGGAGACGGCCCCACGGTAGAGCACCAGGCCGAGTTGGTTCTCCTGTATGGACCGGTATTGATCGTGATGGGAGTGACGCACGTCGATCACCATGATTCTGCGCAACTGCTCCATCGCCAGCTTAACTTCAAACTTGCGCGCTTCGCTGGATGAAGGATCGAGTTCAAGCGCCTGCTTCAACTGCTGGAATGCGCCGTTTAAGTCACCGATCTCCCGCTGCAGTTTCGCCCCCTCCACCCGCTCATTGACGGTCTCCTGGGTATTTTTCCACTGGCCGAGAAGTTCCTGAGTCTGGTTGGCCACGATCATCAGTGAGAGGATGGCGGTAAAGCCACCGATCCACTTCAGGGAGAGAGTGAAATAGTGCCATTTGCTCTGATGTTGTGGGGTGCCGCAGTGGGGGCAGAGAGAGGCATTGTCGTGGATCGGCTCCTTGCATGCGATGCAGAGATTATTATCTGTCTGGTCCTTGTGTTGCATGAAACGCCTTCAATGCTTGCCCGGATACATAGGTACAGTATAACCCCGGCACTGGCGGGGCACATGTCAGGGTGTGCGGGGTGCCGGGTCGCTGAGAATCAGTTCTGGATCGGAGAAGGGTGCGAGGCGTTCTATGAAATCGATGAACTCCATGGTGGGTGTGCTGCGGAAAAACTGCGTCGTTGGCCGGTCCATCCAGATACGGTCGGCGTAGAGATAGATGTCGTGCGGAAGATCTCCAATGTGGTTCCCGTCCAGATCGAAACCTTCATAGTTATCCCAGTAGTTGTTGCGCCAGTCGTTATAACGGGCACTGATTGGGGCGCTCACCGCAACCGACGTCAGGTTATTGTCGAAATGATTGTTGTGGATGACGTGGCCACCCTTCTCACCATAGAAATAGATGGCGATATTATTGTAGGTGAAGTGGTTGTCGCGTATGTAGAGGATGTTTTCCGGGTGAACCGGTGAGTTTGCTGTCAGTCCCACGGCATTGTGCACGATCTCATTGTTGGCGATGGTGACCTGGGAGCTCTCCTTGATGGCAAGTGCTGAGCTGCCGGTATTGCGTATGTGTTCGATGCGGTTGTCCCGGATATCCAGTTCATCAGAATAGATGGCGACGATGCCGGTGTCGTTGTTGCTGATATGGTTGTCCCGTATCTCATTCTTTGGTGAGAAGATGAACTCCATGCTGATGCGATTATTTTGCAGTCTGTTGCCGATGATGTGGTTTTCAGCAGAGTTGGTCAGGAGCAAATCGCGTACGCCGATAATATCGTTTCCTTCAATATGGTTATTGCGGCTATACCATAACCGTATTCCTTCACCCCGCAGGCTGGACACAACAGGTTTGGAGGAGATTTGGTTGTCCCGAATGGTGTTATCGTTTCCCTGATGGATGTTGATGCCGAACAGCACATTGTCGAGGGTATTTTGCTCGAATATCACATTATTCGCTTTTAACTGCAGGCCCGCATCGAGGGCATTGTGGGACTCCCCTGAGTTGGTGAGACGCAGGCCTCGGATAACCGTGTTATCGGCCTTTACGGTGAGGACTGTCCCCTTACCGCCCCCGTCGATGGTGACCACTCCCTGCCCGTCGAGGGTGATCTGGCGAGAAATGACAATAGGGCCGCGATAGGTGCCTGCAGGTGGCCGCAGGGTGGTGCCGAGAGGAGTCAGGTCAATAAACAGCTGCAGGGATGGCAGGCAGTAGGCGGGGCCGGCGAGCAAAGTGCCGGATAGTAACAAGAGAGTGAGTTGGAGCGTTCTTGTCATGGAAAATCACATCCAGGGTGGAGGTGTTTTAAAGTTCTCTTGAAAGTGATTGCGTTATCTCGACAAGGGAGAGAGATCTTAATTCTCCCCTTAAGCTCGAAAAATTGGGTTCAAGGGGTTCCCATATATCGTCTCCAAAGATACGGGATGTTGGTATGATCTATATCACGCGAGGTGAGAGGCAATCGTCGATTTTTCCACCGGGAACTGGTACAAATCGGTTATGAGGGCGAGTGCTGGCTTGATAGCCCGCCCTGACTAATTCATGCAGGACACAAGAATAATGGCGAGGAGTCAGTGATATGTTAAAAAAATATTCTATTCTTTTCTCGGCACTGCTGTTGCAGGGATGCGGCAGTTCACTGATTGTTTCGAATGCCGACACGATACCGGTTCGTTCCGAGCCTTCAGGGGCAGCGGTTTATGTCATGGGTAAATCGATGGGGAATACGCCGGTTGATGTGAAGCAGCAGGATGTGTTTCCGGTGGTCTACGATCCGGAAAAGATAGCGCTTTACGGAACCATTCACCTGGAAATGGAAGGATGTGAGCCACTCTCCCAGCGTGTAAGCGGGCGGGTTCTCAGTCGTGGGATTGATGCCAGGTTAAATTGCGGCGAGCCATTGCAAGGCCAGTCAAAAGGCGCTGTTTCTGCTGCTGCCGCGCCCGTTGTTGTCCCAGTGGAAAATGAAGTCCCGCCAGGGGCGGCCAAGGTGCCTGAGTCTCAAGCTGCGCAAGCTGTAGAGCAGGTTGTGCCGAAGACAAGTAAAGAGCGTCTTATCCGCCTGAACGACCTGTATGAGGAAGGACTTGTTTCCGAAAAAGAGTATCAAACAATCCGTAATCGCATTCTGAATGAACTGTGAGATCAATAGAAAACGTCCCGCTTACCGGTTTGGTAAACGGGACGTGCCAATGTGTCCTATAGTTGGATGTTAATGGTTGGATAGCAACCTGATGTAACTGATGAGTCCATCAATCTCTGCATCAGATAACAATCCTTCCCAGCCAGGCATCAAACCCTTTCCAGTGCTTCCAATGGCGATGGTTTTGCGCATCTGTTCGTTACTGATTTGGTTCATCGTAACCCCATCAGTGTGGTCTGCGGGTGACATTGTAATGACATTGGTCAAAGCGCCATCCCCTTTACCACTGCTTCCATGGCAGGTTGCGCAATTTTTTTGATACACACTCTGCCCAAGCTCAGGATCTCCGACAAGCGGGTGTTTTGATCGGTGAAGAAACCGAATGTAGGAAACCAGGGAGTGTATCTGCGGTTCGGATATAGCCAAACCCCATCTTGGCATGCTCTTGTTGACCGTTCCGTGGGCCATGGTTCCCTGAATGATTCGGAATAACTCCCTATCCGTCATTTGGGAGACGTGGCCGCCGTTGGTAAGATCCATGACAGGCGTGTCCAGTTTTCCCGCCAGTGGGCCATCCCCTTTGCCGCTTTTTCCATGGCAAAGAAAACAGGTCGTGTTGAACAGTTTATTTCCTTCATACGCCTTGGATGATGCGGAAAAAGCGGGTGAAGTGAAAAGTGCGCCGGCAAGTAGTGCCGATGCCAGTATAACGGTATGTCGTTTAATCATCTCAAACTCCTGCAACATTATTTGCGACTAGCACGCGTGGTGGCTGGTCGAACAATTGATAGTTGTCCTGAACAAATGAGGTTGACCCTCAGAAACCCGCAAACAGTTGCAGAGTAAACTTGTTGTCGTGGCCATCGGCTCGTGCATCCACGCCGGAACCGTCTTCAGTCACGTAGTAGAATTCAAGTCGGACATTCTGAGCGAACATGTAGTTTGCACCGAGCGTAACCGAGTTGAATTCCGAATCGGTAGCCTTTCCATCGTCCAGCATGCGGTAGGCGGCATAGATGTCAACCTTGTTGGGTATCACCCCGAGCTGTCCCAGGATAGCAAAGGAATCTGCGTCATTGGCATTACTGCAATTACCGACAAAATGGTCAGCATCATGCGAGCACTCGCCGTAACTTGCGTAGATTCCCAACGGCATGCCGCCCACATTGCCCTGTGCCTGCCCGTCGATGACCCAACCATTTGTAGCTATGATCTTATCGACAGGGCCGTCTGCCACTTCTGCATCGCCGGTCCAATATTGAACGCCAAAACCGGTGTCCCAACTTCCGATAAAGGGCGTATAGGCAGCCCTGAAGTAGTGGGCGAGTCCGGATGGTGCAACCTCCATATCGGTACCACCCCATCCAGGAACCCAAGGCGAGTAGTTGAGGAAGTAGTTGTTGCTGGAAGCCACCAAGGCGAGACCGGTGGCGGCCCCGCTTGCAAGCCCAAGTGCCTGGGCAGCACTGAATCCCTTGCGATCTTCGATGGGGCGCTGGGAGCGCTGAGCGCCGGTATTGAGAAGCTCAAAGCCATAACCAGAGCCCAGGCCATCCGTGGAAAAGGGGATGGCGCTGAGTTGGGTGTTACCTACTTGCGCAACATTGAAGTGAACCTTTGTCGAAAGGAAAGCGTTGGCGGTGTCATCTTCAACGCCACTGACAAGGCCAAGTTCCATCAGGAACCCCGCCTTTTCTGCCAGTCGTCCGCCGATAAGCAGCGCGGCTTCATCAGGCCACTGAATTTCTCCCCGGTCTGTTCCCTGGTCTGAGTTTCCGTTGGTTTTGACATAACGGAGCTTTGCGATAACCGAGGCATTGAGTGTGGCAGGCATGGAGAGATCGTCGCCCTCTATCAGCCCTTGACCGCCTGTCATTGTGTAGCCGCCAGCACGGAAAGCGCGACCAAACGTGTTGAGTGCGGGAAAATGTTGAAAGTGGCATGCGGTACAGGGCATGCTCGTTTGTCGTGCAAAGGCCGGAACGGCCGAGGCTTCTTTAGGTATTGTCAAAACGCCGCTCAATAGTATTAAGCCCGTTAGGGAAATACGTTGAAGCATGTTGCTTGTGCCTATGGTCATGTTTCCTCCCCAGAATCATTATTTAGTTATATTGTGATCATTGGCTTGATTTGACTGTTGCCGATAATCTACAGACAACCTTACAAAACGGACGAGATTTCACCGTGGGCAGAACCACTACCATTGGGGGAAAAAAACCCTACCCTTATTTTATAAATGTGTTTATTTGGAATGCCAGGGTATGTGTAACGGTATAAGAAAATTGAAGAAAAAGATGTTTTCCATGAAATGGAAAAAATTGAGACAGGGGCAGAGATAGGGCTCAATGCTGAAAATATAGAGAGATTGCCTACCCTGGCCTAGCAGAGACTCGCAGCAATGAAATGCGGCCCCAAGGCCTCTTTTTACACTTCCGGCTAATAGGCCAGATTGGGTGCCAGCCACTTTTCTGCTTCGTTCAGATCCATGCCTTTACGTTTGGCATAGTCCGCCACCTGGTCTTTGTTGAGTTTGCCGACGGCAAAGTAGCGGGCATCAGGGTGGGCGAAATAGAGACCGCTGACTGCGGCGGTTGGCACCATCGCCTTGGATTCTGTGAGCCAGATGCCGGTGTTCTTCTCGGCATCCAAAAGTGTCCAGAGAAGATCCTTCTCGGAGTGGTCCGGACTTGCCGGATAACCCATTGCCGGACGGATGCCGGTGTACTTCTCGGCGATGCGCTCCGCGTTGCTGAGTTGCTCATCTGATGAATAACCCCAGAGTTCCTTGCGCACCTTTTCGTGCAGCCATTCGGCCAGCGCCTCGGCAAGGCGGTCAGCCAGTGCCTTCAGCATCAGGGATGAGTAGTCGTCGTGATCGGCCTCGAATTCTGCAACTTTTTCGTCGATGCCGATGCCGGTCGTGCAGGCAAAACCACCGATGGCATCGAGCTTGCCGCTCTCCTTGGGTGCGACAAAGTCTGCCAGCGACTCGTTGTACTTTCCGGCGGGTTGTTTGCCCTGTTTGCGCAGGTTGTGCAGCCTAGTGAGCGTTTGCTCACAGGATTCGTCAGCCGCCGCTCCCGGTGTCCTCGGTCTCTGTTCCAGACTCGACTCTACCACCTCCATCCCTGGAGGCGTGCCTCCCGCGGCATTGGTACTTCCCTGTACGGCATAGACCTCTATGTCATCGCCCACGGCGTTGGCGGGGAAGATCCCCACAACGGCATTGGCTTGCAGCCATTTCTCGCCGCTGACCTTTGCCAGCATCGCCTCTGCGTCTGCAAACAGCTTGCGCGCCTCTTCGCCTTTGGCTGCATCCTCCAGGATCTGGGGATAACGCCCCTTCATCTGCCATGCGTGGAAGAAGAAGGTCCAGTCGATATAGGGAATCAGTTGGTTAAGGTCGATGTCGCTGAGGGTTGTGATGCCATACTTGGAGGGTGCGACGGGCTCGAAGGCGGACCAATCGATAGGGGTCGCATTGGCGCGGGCCTGTTCGATGGGGATCAGGTTGCGTGCCTCGTTCTTGTTGGCCCGGCGCTGGCGAACTGCATCGTATTCGGCGCGGATTTTGGCCATATAGTCGCCCCGCTGCTCACTCGACAGCAGGTTACTGGCGACGCCGACGGCGCGGCTGGCATCCGGCACGTAGACCACCGGGTGGTCACAGGCCGGTTCGATCTTCACCGCCGTGTGGGCGATGGAGGTGGTGGCGCCGCCGATCAGCAGGGGTTGTGTCATGCCGAGTCGTTTCATCTCTTTGGCGACGTGAACCATCTCGTCGAGGGACGGGGTGATCAGGCCCGAGAGACCGATGATGTCGACGTTCTGCTCCCGGGCCTCCTTGAGGATGGTTTCGGCGGGCACCATCACGCCGATGTCGATCACCTCGTAGTTGTTGCACTGCAGCACCACGCCGACGATGTTCTTGCCGATGTCGTGCACGTCGCCCTTCACCGTGGCCATGAGGATCTTGCCCTGGGTCTGGACGCCGCACCCCGACTTTTCTGCTTCTATGAAGGGGTTCAGGTAGGCCACTGATTTCTTCATTACGCGGGCCGATTTTACCACCTGGGGCAGGAACATCTTGCCTGCGCCGAACAGGTCGCCGACCACGTTCATGCCGTCCATAAGGGGGCCTTCGATCACTTCCAGGGACTTATTGACCGCCTGGCGTGCCTCCTCGGTATCCGTGTCGATATACTCGGTGATGCCTTTCACCAAGGCGTGCTCCAGCCGATTGTTGACAGGCCAGGAGCGCCACTCCAGGTCCGCCACCTTGTTGCCGCCTACTGCATCGCCCGCATAGTTGGGCGCGATCTCCACCAACCGGTCACCGGCCTCAGGATCTTTGTTGAGAACCACGTCTGTTACCGCGTTGCGCAACTCGGCGGACAGATCATCATAGACCGCCAGTTGGGCGGCGTTGACTATGCCCATGTCCATGCCTGCCTTGATGGCATGGTAGAGGAAGACTGCGTGGATCGCCTCGCGCACCGGATTGTTGCCACGAAAGGAGAAGGAGACGTTGGAGACGCCGCCGGAGATCAGCGCATGGGGGCAGGTCGCTTTTATCTCGCGGGTCGCCTTGATGAAGTCGACGCCGTAGTTGTTGTGCTCTTCGATGCCGGTGGCAATGGCGAAGATGTTGGGGTCGAAGATGATATCTTCCGCCGGAAAACCCACCTCTTCGGTCAGAATCTGATAGGCGCGGGTGCAGATCTCCACCTTGCGCGCCTGGGTGTCGGCCTGACCCGTCTCGTCAAAGGCCATCAGAATGATCGCCGCGCCGTAGCGGCGGCAGAGTTCGGCATGCTGCTTGAATTTCTCCACTCCCTCTTTCATGGAGATGGAGTTGACGATGGACTTGCCCTGCACACACTTCAGCCCTGCCTCGATGATCTCCCACTTGGAGGAGTCGATCATCACCGGCACCTTGGAGATATCCGGCTCGCTGGCGCAGAGATTGAGAAAACGCTGCATCGCTGCGACGCCGTCGAGCATCGCCTCGTCCATGTTGACGTCCACCACCTGGGCGCCGTTCTCCACTTGGGTGCGGCAGATGTCCAGCGCCTCTTCATACTGCTCGTTGAGGATCAGGCGCTTGAACTTGGCGGAGCCGGTGACGTTGGCCCTTTCGCCCACGTTGACGAACAGTGAGTCGGGGCCGATGTTGAGCGGCTCCAGACCTGATAGGCGGCACTTGGGTTGGGTCTCCGGCAGTTGTCGCGGGGTCTTGTCGGCCACCGCGTCTGCAATCGCACGGATGTGCTGTGGTGAGGTGCCGCAGCAGCCGCCGATGATATTGAGAAAACCGGCGTCGGCCCACTCGCTGAGATACTCCGCCATGTGGGCGGCGTCGAGATCGTATTCACCGAACTCGTTGGGCAGGCCAGCATTGGGATGGGCGGAGACGAATGACTCGGAGATGCGTGACATCTCCTCCACGTACTGGCGCATCAGTTCAGGGCCGAGGGCGCAGTTGAGGCCGATGGAGATCGGTCTGGCGTGGCGCAGGCTGTTGTAGAAGGCTTCGGTGGTCTGGCCGGAGAGGGTGCGTCCCGAGGCGTCGGTGATGGTGCCGGAGATCATGATCGGCAGCCGTACCCCGTCCTCATCGAAGACCTGCTCGCAGGCGACGATAGCTGCCTTGGCGTTGAGGGTATCGAAGATGGTCTCGATCAGCAGCAGATCCACGCCGCCCTCGATCAGACCTCGTGCCGCCTCGGCATAGGCCTCTACCAGCTGGTCGAAGGTGATATTGCGCGCGCCGGGATCGTTGACGTCCGGTGACAGGGAGGCGGTGCGGTTGGTGGGGCCGAGTACCCCGGCGACAAAACGGGGTTTGTTTGCGGTAGTATGCTTTTCAGCTGCAGCGCGGGCCAGCCGGGCCGCCGCCACGTTCATCTCGTAGGCCAGCGCCTCCATGCCGTAATCGGCCATGGAGATCCGGTTGGCGCCGAAGGTATTGGTCTCGAGGATATCGGCGCCCGCCTCCAGGTACTCCTCGTGGATGCCCTGTATCACCTCTGGCCGGGTCAGCACCAGCAGGTCGTTGTTTCCCTTCAGGTCGCTCGGCCAGTCGGCAAAACGCTCGCCTCTGTAATCGGCCTCGTCGAGCTTGTGGCGCTGAATCATGGTACCCATTGCGCCATCCAGAATGAGGATGCGTCGGCGTAGAATCGATTCGATTTCCGGAGTACTATTTTGTCTGTGCGGATCGGCCATTCAGGGAACTCAGAATTTGGTACGGAACCGACAATTATAAGACGTTGCGTTGATGTAGGCGAATCCCTTTGTTTTTGCATACCGGCGCTTCCTTATCCACACGGAGAATGAATTGTGGCGAGACAAGCCTTTCTGGTTGATGATTCCAAATCTGCGCGCATTGTGCTCAGTCGCTTGTTGAGCCGGCACGGCTTTGACGAGGTGGTGATGGCCGAGTCTGGAGAACAGGCCCTTGAGCTGCTCAAGGATGCCGTGCCGGATGCCATATTTGTCGATTATCAGATGGATGGCATGGACGGGTTGGAGACGATAGCCGCGATCAAAAAGGATCAGCGGCTGGCTAAGGTTCCGGTCTTCATGTGTACCGCCAACGAGGGGGCCGACTACGCTGCTGCGGCGCAATCCTACGGTGCGATGGGGATACTTACCAAGCCACCGACGTCACAGCGTCTCAAGGAGATAATCGAACTCATCGGTGAGGGTGGAGGCGAAGCTGCTAGGGCAGCAGCGTCCACTGGAGCGGGAGCCAAGCAGGCAACTCCGGCATTTGTCATTACGGCGGAGGAGGTGCGGACGATTGCCAGGGAGGCGGCGAAGCAGGCGGCCGGGGAGGTCATAGGATCGCTGGCGGAGGCTGCAGTGGAGAAGCGGCTGGCAGAACAGCCGCTGGAGATCGATGTCGATAAGTTGCGTGAAGAGATCGCCACGCAGGTCAGCGGGGAACTGGAAGGTATCGTCAGACAGGTTAACGACTCCATCGTGGCCGAGGTGATAGAGACCCATTTCCGTGAACAGTGGCAGCAGGTCTCCGGACAGATCACTCAACAGCTTGCAGCGTTCCGCAGCGAGGTCTTGGGGCAGGTGCCGGAGAAGAACGACATGATCGAACATATCCGGATGGTTACGGAGGGTTCCATGGAGGCGCTGGCAACAGAAACGGCTACACGGGTCTCACAGGAGGTGGCGCACCATACGGCGATCGAAACGGCCGAAGCGCTCGTTGATCGGCGTTTCAGTGATGACGCCGACATTGCACAGAGCAAGGCCGGCAAGCGGGGGCAACGGACCCTGCTCTACCTGGGGATAACGGTGTTGTTGCTGGCGGTTGCTGCCGGGTTGGTCTTCTATAATTGAATCGACCCTTTAAACAACAATAGATCGATTCCGGGAGAGCCATATGTTCGGAGTGGGCAGAAAGAGCGAGATGCCGATGCCGTCGGAGGCCCTGCCGGGCAGAGATACGCCTATGCCCGTGCCACCGGAGCATTTTGTCAACCGCAATCCACTGGCAGGCCCATTTCCGGAAGGGATGGAATTCGCCATGTTCGGTTTGGGGTGCTTCTGGGGGGCGGAGCGGCGCTTCTGGGAGTTGCCGGGGGTCTACTCCACCGCTGTGGGTTATGCAGCGGGGTTCACGCCGAACCCGACCTATGACGAGGTCTGCAGCGGCAAAACCGGCCACAACGAGGTGGTGCGGGTGGTTTTCGATCCGGGCCTGGTGAGCTACGAGACACTATTGAAGCATTTCTGGGAGTCTCACGACCCGACCCAGGGCATGCGCCAGGGCAATGATGCAGGGACGCAGTATCGCTCCGGTATCTATACCTACAGCAAGACCCAGTTGGCCGAGGCGGAAAAAACACAGGCGCTGTTTCAGGCTGCGCTGACCGCCGCCGGGGGTGCAGAGATCACCACCGAGATCCTACCTGCCCCCGAGTTCTATTTTGCCGAGGATTACCACCAGCAGTACCTGGCCAAAAACCCGCGGGGTTACTGTGGTCTGGGTGGAACCGGCGTCTGCTTTCCGTAATGTCAGACACCGCCATCTATGCAGGAGGGCAACTGGGGGAGTACAACTTCGGTGCCGATCACCCATTTGGTCCCTCACGTCACGATGCCTTTTTCGACGAGTTCATGCGGCGGGGGCTCGAGGCGCGCTGCGATGTGGAGGCGCCGGTCCTCGCTGACCGGGAGGCGATCGCCAGATTTCATACGAGCGACTATATCGGCCGGGTGGAGCGGGCGTCGGTGGACGGCCAGGGTCTGCTGGATGCGGGTGATACCCCGGCCTTTCCCGGCGTGATGGAGGCCTCTGCCCGGGTCGTGGGCACGGTGCTCAAGGCGGTGGACGATATCGTTGCCGGTAATTGCCGCCGGGCGTTTGTGCCCATAGCCGGTCTGCATCACGCACGCCGGGACAGTGCTGCCGGTTTCTGTGTCTTCAACGATTGCGGGGTCGCCATCGAGACCCTGCGCCGGGTTCATGGGATAAGGCGCGTGGCCTACGTGGACATAGATGCCCACCATGGTGACGGGGTCTTCTATGCGTTCGAGGATGACCCGAATCTCATCTTCGTCGACCTGCATGAAGATGGCCGCTATCTCTATCCCGGTACCGGTTCGGTGACCGAGACGGGACGCGGTGAGGCGAAGGGGACCAAGCTCAATATCCCGATGCCGCCGAAGGCGGATGACACGGAGTTTTTCAAGGCGTGGGAGGTTGCCGAGTCATTCATAGACCGCGCGCAGCCCGACTTCATCCTTTTTCAGTGCGGCGCCGACAGCTTGGCGGGCGACCCCATTACCGATCTGCACTATTCGGGCGATGCTCATCGCCATGCCGCATCACGTCTTCGTCGGTTGGCACAGCGTCACTGTGACGGCAGGCTGCTGGCGCTGGGAGGTGGTGGCTACAATCTGCAAAATCTGGCCGTCGCATGGTGCGCGGTGGTCGAGGCGTTTATCGAGGCTGCATAGGGGGGGTGCGCCGGATCCGCTGCGCTTGATCCGGCCTACGTTGACTCACAGCGACTCCCTACTCCGCCTGGTGCAGAAGCTGACCCGCTTTGTCCATCACCTGGACACCCACCGGGATGCCCTCACGAATACTGGCGGTGACGATGCAGAAATCCTCGAACAGATCCGTACAGCGTTTCAGTTTTGCGGATTCCGCCAGTTCGTCGTCGATGGTGATTTTGACCTCGATGCCGCCCACCCGCAGGCGCTTCTTCTCGTTGCGCACCATGGTGCAGGTGGCCTCGGCCTTGATGCTGTGTGCCGGAGCGTCATCTTTTACCAGGCAGAACATCAGGCTGGCGCTGAGGCAGTTGGCGGTAGCTGCGGCCAGCAGACGGGCTGCGTTGGGACCGTTGCGCTCGCCCAGTGGTGGAGGTTCATCCAGCAGGATGTCCTCTGCTTTTTTGAGATCGAATTTGACCTTGAAGGCGTAACCCTCTTCCTGCTCCAGGTGAATAGTAAAACGGCCGACTTCTGACATAACGATCTCCCAGTTAGATCATTGATTAAGATTACACGATACCCAAAGATGGCCGGCAGCATAAGCCGTTTCAATTATTCATCGAGAATCGACTGCCAGGCTTGATGGGCCTCTATTTGTGACATGGCCTGTTGCAGCAGAGTCTTGCCGGGTTCGGTGCGAAACCAGGTGTTGAGGCCGGAGGGGTGGGGCAGAGGAATCACGTCCGTGGTTAGGCCATTGATTTCGATCTGATGGGTTTTGCCCACGACATCGACCAGTTTGTTTACCTTCATGAAACGAGCCATGGCCAGTTTGCCGACAGGGATCAGCAGCCGGGGCTTTAGCAGTTCGATCTCCGCGTCGATCCAGCGGCTGCAGTTCACTATCTCAATCTTATTCGGCACCCGGTCACCGCCTTTTGGGTTTTTTCCGGGAAAACAGCGGCAGACCGCAGTCAGATAGACCCGGCTGCGAAACTGCGTTTCATCCAACCCAATGTTCTCGAACCATTTGAACAGGGTCTTTCCGGCGGTCCAGGCAAAGGGTTTTCCTGCGGGGCCCTCCCTGTCGCCCGGTGCTTGGCCGACCAGCATGATTGAAGAGACGACCGGCTGGCAGATGACCACCGGTCCGGTCATATCCGGACAGAGCCGGCAGGCCCGCAGATTCGATTGGTGCTGTTTGATGGCTTGAAGGGTCGTCATGAGGCGTTAAACTAACAGAAATAGTATCTTCGTATTGAAAATGTAGGTCGGGTTAGTCGCACGACAGCACAACAGCTTGAATTTGACACCACACTTGGAGTGCGACGTAACCCGACAAATCAACGTCGGGTTACGATGCGCGCAAAGCCAAGTGACAAAAATGATATTCGTAGCAATGCGCATCTAACCCGGCCTACGGAACATTGGAGCTGAATTGATGCAGATGATTTTGGGAATGGGGGTCGGCGCCATGCTGATCGCCCTGTTTATCTGGTTTTTGCCGATAGTGCTGATCCTGCGCTCTGACAAAACCTCTGGCATGGAGAAGTTGTTCTGGCTGCTTGCGGTGCTGTTTGTCTCCTGGTTCGCCTGGATATTCTACGCGCTGTTGGCCCCCTTGGAGAAAAAGGCGTCATGAAAGCGGTTGTGATGAACGAACCCGGTGCGCCGGAGGTGCTTTCCCTGCAGGATCTGCCGGAGCCCGAGCGGGTTTCAGAGACCCAGCTCAAGGTGCGTATCGAGGCGGCGGGGGTGAATCCCATCGATACCAAGCTGCGTAGTCGGGGTGTTTTTCTGCCTGCTGGACTACCGGCGGTATTGGGCTGTGATGGTGCTGGTGTGGTGGTGGAGGCAGGCGCTGAGGCCGGTGGGTTCAGGACGGGTGATGCGGTCTGGTTTTGCAGTGGTGGTCTGGGTGGCGTGCAGGGAAACTATGCAGAGTTTGGGCTGGTTGATTCCTCCGTGGCGCGTAAAAAGCCCACTTCCATCGACTTCGCAACAGCAGCAGCGGGGCCGCTGGTGCTGATAACTGCCTGGGAGGCGCTGTTCGATCGTGCCCGCGTCACTGCCGGGCAGACGGTATTGATCCACGCCGGTGCGGGTGGTGTGGGCCATGTGGCGATTCAGCTGGCAAAGCAGGCCGGGGCGCGAGTATTGACCACGGTGAGTACGCCGCAGAAAGCGGAGTTCGTTAAATCCATTGGCGCGGATGAGGTCATTCTCTATCCAGAGGTGGATTTCGCCGAGGCGGTGAATGATCTGACCGGTGGGCGGGGTGCCGACGTGGTGCTGGACACCGTTGGTCCAGCGATCTTTCGCCGCTCTATACCGGCGGTGGCTCACTACGGTGATCTGGTGACCCTGCTCGATCCGGGGCCTGATGTGGAGTGGAAAGAGGCCCGCAATCGCAACCTGCGGATCGGTTTTACGTTGATGTTGACGCCGATGCTGCGTGACCTGCCCGAAGCCCGCGCCCATCATGGAGAGATACTGGAACGTTGTGGTGAGCTTGTGGACGCAGGCAGTCTGCGCATCGAAGTGGCTGGTCGTTTGCCGCTGGCAGAGGCGGCTGAGGCGCACCGCCGGATCGAAGCAGGGCATCTGCAAGGTAAGCTGGTGCTGTTGCCTTAGTGTAGGTTGGGTTAGCGTAGCGTAACCCAAAAAAATCAAAAACCTGTCGGGTTACGCTACGCTAACCCGACCTACGCAAATCAGGCGTCTGCTGGGGCTGATCACTCAACCGACTCAACCAACAGCACCACCCCTTCAACGCCGACGACCTTTACCTGAGTGCCGGTAGGGCAATCCTCACCCCGGATCTTCCAGGTGCTGTCGTCAACGTGGATCTTGCCCTCGCCATTGATGATGGGATGGTCCAGGGTGAAGACCCGGCCTGTGTACTGCGCGCCCCGGCGGTTGAGATTGGGTTGATCCGTCTTGATCGGCCGCCGCAACAGGATGGTGCGGGCGATGAGGATGTTGATTACGCTTAACGCGGCGAAGGCGAGTAGCTGGTATTGCCACTCTAACCCCGGCACGGCGAATAGCAGAAGCCCCACCAGACCGGCTGCAAAACCCAGCCAGATGAAAAAGACACCGGGCGAGAAGATCTCCAGAATGATCAGGCCGACACCCAGGATGAGCCAGTGCCAATAGTCCAGTTGCGGTAGCAGGTCCATTAGTCATCCTTCTTGGCGAAAGTCGCTTTGGCGATCTCGGCGATGCCGCCGATGGAGCCGATCAGACTGGAGGCTTCCAACGGTATCATGATGACCTTCTGGTTCTCAGCAGAGGCGATTTTGGTCAGCGCCTCGGTATATTTCTGCGCCACGAAATAGTTGATGGCATTGATGTCGCCCTGGGCGATGGCATCAGAGACCATGGTGGTTGCCTTGGCCTCCGCCTCAGCAAGTCTCTCCCTCGCTTCGGCTTCACGGAAGGCGGCCTCTTTCTCACCCTCCGCCTTGAGGATGGTGCCCCGCTTCTCGCCTTCCGCCTTCAGGATCTCCGCTTGCCGTTGCCCCTCGGCCACGAGGATTGCTGCGCGCTTGTCACGCTCCGCCTTCATCTGGCGGGCCATCGAATCCACCAGGTCACGGGGCGGGGAGATATCCTTGATCTCTATGCGGGTCACCTTGAGACCCCAGGGGGTGGTGGCGTCGTCAACCACGTTGAGCAGCCGGGTATTGATCGAGTCCCGCTGAGACAGCAGCTCGTCCAGGTCCATGGAGCCCATGACGGTACGGATGTTGGTCATGGTCAGGTTGAGGATCGCCCGGTAGAGGTCGTTGACCTCATAGGAGGCCTGGGCCGCATCCAGCACCTGGAAGAAGATCACGCCGTCAGCGGTGATCATGGCGTTGTCCTTGGTGATGACCTCCTGGGAGGGTACGTCCACCACCTGCTCCATCATGTTCACTTTTTGGCCGATCTGATCGATGACCGGTACGATCAGGTTGAGACCGGGGCGCAGGGTTTTGGTATAGCGTCCAAAACGTTCAACCGTGAACTCCATGCCCTGTGGCACGCGCTTGGCGCCCATGACGACGATAGCAATGGCCAGGACCAGTGCGGCAATGACAAATACATCCATGACGGAACTCCTTAATTGAATAAAGCGGGTCAAGATAAAGAATGGGGCATTGGTGGCGGTATTTCAATGCTTGAGGCGTGCATAAGTGTGAGATTTCACTCGGTTTATACTGACAAATGTCACCTACTTGACGCAGAGTATTTTTCGACGTAAACCTCAAAATGTGCTAGATTTGTTCTAAGTGTTAGAGAATCGCAGTGTCCTTTTTTGAGTTGGACATGGTCGATTCTGACCGGGTCGTTTAGACCCATATTCGGCTCCGCCCACTGCCATTGCATAGCAGCGGTTCGGTGACTGTTCGGCCGTCCTCCCGCCACCTCCACTCAATGATTGAGTGTTCGATATAGCCACTTCTCCTGGCTGAAAAATGAACCCTGTGCCCCGGTTGGCTTGGGAGGCTGTCCCGTCGTGGCTGCCTAATGGAAGGTTGTATTGTTGACGAAATGAAGCGGGTCGAATCCAATAACCAGACTGCAACAATGGCCTCGGCTTCGGTGCCGGGCGATGCCGGGTGCCGTGGATTTTTCGACAATGCCCCGGATATCCTGCTCACCGTCAGAGAGGATGGGACGATTCGTGAGATCAATCTCTCCGTCGTCGATCTGTTGGGATACAGCAGAGAGGAGTTGATCGGCTCTTCAGTCTGGCGACTGCTCCACAGGGACGATCTGAAACGGGTGCGTAGGATGCTGGCCGAAATCTTTCAACGGGAGACCCCCTATTCGGAGATCGAGTGCCGCAAGATACATAAGAACGGCAAGCCGCGCTGGATGAGGACGCGGATCCGTTATCTGCGAAGTGGCCCAGGTGAGGAGCCACTGCTCAACATCGTGAGCCGGGATTTTACCGAGAGACGGCGGGCGGAAAGCGCGTTGCGTGATAACGAGGTGCAGCTCCGGCGATTACTGGAATCCACAGGTGCGGCGATTGTGGCGCTTGACCTTGATGGACGCTGCACTTTTGCCAACCCCTCTGCTGCAGATCTGCTCGGTTACAGAGAGCCGTCACAGATGATTGGCAGCAGCATGAACCAGCATCTGCCTGTTAACGGGACAGGTTCCCGTGATGGAGAAAATAGAGGACGGATCTACGAACCCCTGGATTCAGGTTGTGGGATTTGTCTCGATGATGGGCGCTTTCTGCGTGCCGGTGGAGAGAGCTTCCCGGTGGAGTACCGCAGTTATCCCATCTTCCACGATGAAAAGATCGTCGGCCTTTCTGTCACCTTCTTCGACATCACCGAACGTCTGTCAATACAGCAGCAGCTGGTCTACCTTGCAGAGCATGATCATCTGACAGGACTGCCCAACCGCACACTGTTCATGGATCGGCTGGAGGCGGGCGTCGCCAGGGCAAAACGCAGAGAGTCCCTATTGGCACTGCTCTATATCGACCTGGACCGTTTCAAGCCGGTCAATGACCAATATGGACATCATGCTGGGGACCGGTTGTTGCAATCAGTGACCAAGCGGCTTCGTCTGGCTGTGCGGGAGATGGATACAGTTGCCCGTATTGGTGGTGACGAGTTTGCGGTCATCCTGGAAGATATATCGGCAGCGGAGGATGCGATAACGGTCGCAAGAAAATTGAGTGATCTCATTGCTCCCCCTTTCTATCTTGAAAGTGGTGAGAAGCTGACCATCGGCATGAGTGTCGGATATGCGCTCTACCCAAACCATGGCGATTGCGAAAGCTTGTTGAGGCATGCCGATAGCGCCATGTACCAAGCGAAAAAAAAGAAATGTTGTGAGTCGGGTTGATTGTACGGGAGATTATTCCCGGGTGTTGGATGAAGAATTGATGGGTGTGAGTTTGAAATGAAAGAGACACGCTTACTGTTGGCAGATGATGACGGCGTGGTGTTGGCAACCTTCGGAAAAGGGCTCAGGGATGCGGGTTATGCGGTGATGGAAGCCGATTCTGGGGAGACGGCCATTGGTTTGGCGCAAAACGACCGGCCCGATTTGGCCATCCTGGATGTGCGTATGCCGGGTATGTCCGGTGTCGAGGTGGCGAAGGAGATGCGTAAAATCGGTGTTCCGGTGATATTCCTCTCCGCCTATGACGACCGGGAGATCGTCGAGTCAGCGGTACTGGAGGGGGCGCTCGGTTATGTGGTGAAGCCCATCGACGTGCCACGGATGATACCCACCATCGAGGCGGCGCTGGGACGAGCCCAGGAACTGGGAGAGCTGAAGTTGGTCGGTGAGCGCCTGAACCATGCGCTGGATACCGGTAACCTGGTCAATGTCGCGGTGGGGTTGATCATGGAACGTCAGCGTATCAACCGGCAGGAGGCGTTTGAGGTCATTCGCTCGCGTGCCCGTTCGCAGCGTCGCAAGGTGCGTGATGTGGCGGCGGAACTGCTGGAAGCCTGGGACTCACTCCATGAGTTAACGGCTTTCGAGGGGGGGGGTGATCACAAAACCCGCAAAGGCAGAACATGAAGCCAGTCAAGACCCTGGCGGATCTGCTGACCTCGTCGGTGGTGACGGTCAGTCCGGATACTCCATTGGCTGCTGCCCTGCATACTCTGGTGGAGAAAAGAATCAGTTGCCTGGTGGTCAAGGAGGACGACCTGCCGATAGGCATCATAACGGAACGTGATCTGGTGCGGCATGCGTCGTCGGTAGCTGACATCCAGCGTCATCTGGTCGGTGCTGTGATGAGTAAAGGGCTGGTGACCGCTCTACAAACCCTGGACTATCGCGAAGCGTATGAGTGCTTCGCTGAGAACCAGATCCGTCATCTGGTTGTGGTGGATGCCAGCGGCAGACTTGCGGGTATCGTTACCGAAACAGATATCATGCGCCACATGGGGCTGGAGCATTTCCTGCAGTATACGGGGCTCTCCAATGTCATGACCCGCAGCGTGGCGACGCTTGGCCCCAAGGAGCCCCTGAATCAGGCAGTTGAACGGATGTCATCGTCACGGATCAGTTGCATCGTGGTGGAAGAGGATGGTTTCCCGCTGGGCATGCTCACGGAGAGGGATGCGGTACGCCTGATGGACGCCGGGGTCGACTTTTCATCAGTGCTTTTGGAGCAGGTGATGGTTTCGCCTGTGCATACGGTGGATGCGGGGATCGGCCTCCATGAGGCCTCTGTGCGGATGCAGAGGCTGGGTGTTCGCCGCCTGGTGGTGGTGGACAAGGGGGGCAAACTCGAGGGGCTTGTCACTGAGCACGACGTCGTCAAGGGCGTACACGGGAAATATGTCGAGTTGCTCAAAGAGGTGATTGCGCGCCAGGCAGGGACGCTGAAGCAGGTTCGCAAACAGCTCAGCGAGAAGACCTTGCTGGACAATCTGCTGCGCTCATCCAGTGATATCGCGGTCATCTCTACCGACCTCGAATACCAGATCACCTTCTGTAATCAGTTGGCGTCACATCTGCTGGATCTCAGTCAGGGTGATGTCTATGGCCAGAAGCTGACGGAAGTCCTGGGGCGTTCCGGCATGGAGTCGGGAATCTTTACACACGGTGCCAGACTGGTTCCGGGTATGGGTAGTTACGACTACCCGATTACCCGGAAGGGGGAGACTCGGACCGAATACTTTGATGCCCGGGTATTTGGCATCTGGGATGATACCACCCAGCTGGCCGGTTTTGTCCTTACAATGAAGGATATCACTGCCAAACAGCAGGCAGAGATCGCCTTGCGCGAGAGTGAGGCGCGGCTCAACTCTATGTTTCGCAACGCTGCAGCGGGCATGGCGATGGCGGATTTTCCCGGCGGTCGATTCACCCGGGTCAATCCGGAGCTTTGCCGCATGCTCGGGTATAGCGAAGAGGAGCTACTGACCAAAAGCGTGCTGGATGTGATTCATCCGGATGGCCGGGAAGCCTCCCGGTCACGTATCAGCGATGCACTCAAAGAGCAGGTTTCAGGGTATCAGGTGGAAGTCTGCCACCAACGCAAGGATGGCTCCCCTATCTGGTGTCTGGTCTCAATGGGATATATTCGTGATGAAGCCGGGAAGAAATCATCCGGGGTCGCCCTGCTTCAGGATATCACCGAGAAACGGCGTGTGGAGCAGCAGCGCCTGGTGCAACAAAATGCCGTGACGCGGGAGGTTCATCACCGCATCAAAAATCACCTGCAGGGCGTTATCGGTCTGCTGCGTGAGCGTTCCCTGCAACACCCCAACGTGTACGATATTCTCAACGATGCCATCAGTCAGGTTGAGAGTGTGGCGCTGGTTCATGGCCTGCTGGGCAGGCAACAGGACCGGGTACTGGATTTTGCCGAGATGCTGGAGAGTATCGTGGCATCCGTTGAGTTTTTGGCGGGTATAGTGATTGAACGCCGCTCAGTTGCAGAACCGGTTCAGGATTGCCGGGTGGTCGAGGATAAATCGGTTGCCATCGCCCTGGTGATCAATGAACTGCTGATCAATGCAGTCAAACACTGCGACAAGACGATTTCACCACCACCGGTGGCTGTGATGGCCCAATGGCAGGAAGAGGATCGCCTGTTACTTTCGGTCAGCAATCGTGGCTGTCTACCTGAGGCCTTTGATTTTGCCACAGGCGTGGGGTTTGGCACCGGGCTGGAACTGGTCAAATCCATGTTGCCAGGCCGGGGTGCTCGGCTCTTCGTTGCGCAAGAGGGTGATGTTGTTTTGGCAACCCTGATGCTTGAGGCTCCGGTGATCAGTCTGCAGAAGAGTTCGACCGAGTCAGCGGCGACCGTGTCTGACCCAAATCCTTCATAGCGTTGTTTCTCATCGATACCCTATTTCGCTGAGGTCGCAGGTATTGACTCCGACCCCTGGAGTTGCAACAGCGGCCCCAGAACTGTCCAGACGTTCTCCAGAATAGCTGGTTGCCCCTTTGCATTTGGATGGATGCCATCGGTCTGCATCAACGGGGCATTTCCTGCTACCCCTTCAAGCAGAAAGGGGACGCTTGGTACAATCGCCTGATTGGCAATATCGGTATAGATTGCCTCGAACCTGCGGCTGTAAACCGGACCCAGATTGGGGGGGATCTTCATACCAATCAGCAGCACCCGGGCCTCTGCGGCACGGGAAAACTGCACTGCCTTCCGAAGATTCTGCCGGGTCTGCGCCAATTCCAGACCACGCAGGCCGTCATTGCCACCCAGTTCGATGACAACCCATCGGGGCCGATGGCGTTGCAACAGTTCGGGCAGTCGACTCAGGCCGCCACGGCTGGTCTCGCCAGTAACGCTGGCGTTGACCAAGCGGTGCTCAAATCCCTGGTCGGTTAAACGATCCTGCAAAGCGGTTGTCCATCTTTCCGAGAGGGCGATGCCGTAACCGCTGCTGAGGCTGTCGCCCAACAGCAGGATTACCGGCCTATCATTTGCGAATGGCGTCGTAAGATGGAGCAGCAGTGAACAGAGCAGTAAACTTGGCAGCAGTCGGAACATAGAAACCATATCCATGAGTCAGCAGAAGCATGCAGAGAGCCGCCCCATTGTGCGGGCAGAGGATCTCTCAAAACAAGTCAGCAGTCCCGATGGCCCGCTGGATATTCTGCAGGGGGTCAACCTCGACCTGCAACACAGCGAAACCCTCGCCGTGGTCGGTGCCTCGGGTTCAGGCAAATCGACCCTGCTGGGTCTGCTCGCCGGCCTCGACCTGCCCAGCCGGGGGCGAGTCGAACTGAATGGCCAAAATCTCAACAGTCTGGATGAGGATGGCCGTGCCCGTTTACGTCGGGAGCTGCTCGGTTTCGTTTTCCAGTCTTTCCACCTGCTGCCCTCTCTGACTGCCCTGGAGAATGTCATGGTGCCCCTCGAGTTGGTCGGACACAGTGATGCCCGCATACTGGCGGAGGAGTGGCTGCAGCGGGTCGGCCTGCAACCCCGGCGTCTGCACCGTCCCAATCAGCTCTCCGGCGGCGAACAGCAGCGGGTCGCCATTGCCCGCGCCTTTGCCACTTCGCCGCAACTGTTGCTGGCTGATGAACCCACCGGCAACCTCGACCAGCAGACTGGCCGCAAGGTGATCGACCTGCTGTTCGAACTCAACCGTGAACATCGCACCACCCTGATTCTGGTCACCCACGATACCGCACTGGCGGATCAGTGCAGCCGCAGGCTGGAGCTGGCAGAGGGCCGTCTGCTGCAAGCATCAGGATGCTAGCCTTCACCCTGCGATCACTCTGGCGGGAACTTGCATCCGGCGAACTGCGGGTGCTGCTGCTCGGGCTGATCATCGGTGTGGGTGCCTTCACCTCAGTGGCACTGTTCAACGACAGGGTACATCAGGCGATGACCCATCAGGCCGGTGAGCTGTTGGCTGCCGATCTGCTGGTTCAATCCCCCAGTCCACTGCCAGAAGCCTGGAAGCAATCGGCTCTCGGGATGGGCCTGCAACTGGCCGAAACCACCAGCTTTCGCTCCATGACCCTGGCGGGTGAACGGCTGCAGATGGCCGAGGTGAAGGCTGTGAGCCGTGGTTATCCGCTACGGGGCCGGCTGCTGGTGGCAGAGACATCCGGGCACTCGGAACAACAGCGCCAAGCCCCGCCGGAGAGTGGCTCTGTCTGGTTGGAGCGCCAGCTGCTCGATCGTATGGGACTGAAGCCGGGTGATGACATACAGCTGGGAGAGTCCGGGTTTCGCATCAGTGGTCTGATCCTGGAGGAGCCTGATCGGGGCGGGAGTCTGTTCAGCATCGCCCCGCGCCTGATGATGAATCCGCTGGATCTGCCGGCCACCGGACTGCTGACTGTCGGCAGCCGGGCAGAATATCGCCTGCTGCTGGCGGGTGAGGCAGACGCCCTCGAGGTTTTTCGTGGTTGGATCAAACCCCGGCTGCAGGTCGGGCAACGTCTACTTGGGCCTCGGGACAGCCGCCGGGAACTGACCTCCGCCCTGGAACGGGCCGAACGTTTTCTCGGCCTCGCTTCGCTGGTCAGTCTGCTGCTGGCGGCTGTGGCGATTGCCATGTCCGCCAACCGTTACGCCCGCCGCCATCTCGACAATACCGCCCTGCTGCGCTGCCTGGGCGCCAGCCGCCAACTCATCACCCGCATCTTCACGGGCCAGCTTCTGCTGCTCGGTCTGGCAGGCTCTTTGATCGGACTGCTGTTCGGTTATCTGGTCCAGCATCTGCTTGCTGCACTATTGGCCGGTCTGTTTATTCAGCAGCTGCCTCCTCCCACGCTGCAGCCGTTGCTGCTGGGGCTGTTGATCGGCCTGGTCACCCTCACCGGCTTCGCCCTGCCTCCCCTGCTGGCCCTGCGTAACACGCCACCCCTGCGGGTGTTGCGACGGGAGATGCCCTTACCCCGCCTCAGCCGTCTGGCGATCTATGGCCCCGCACTGGTGGTACTCACAGGATTGTTGGCCTGGCAGGCCGATGACTGGCAGCTGACCCTGCTGGTCAGTCTCGGTTTGCTGGCTATCCTGAGTCTGCTCACTCTGGTTGCCTGGCTGCTGACCCGAATGCTGCAGCGTGTCTCTCCCTCCGGCGGTCAGCCCTGGCGGCTGGGTCTGGCCAATATTGCACGTCATCCAGAGGTCAGCATCGTTCAGCTGGTCGCCGTCGGTCTCGGCATGATGGTGGTGTTGCTGCTGATCCTGATCCGCACCGACCTGCTCGATGCCTGGCGCGCCACACTGCCCTTTGAAGCCCCTAACCACTTCCTGATCAACGTCCAGGCGGATCAGTTGGCGCCGCTGGAAAAGTTCTTCCGCCAGCAAAAGCAGCCTGCCCCGGTTATCTATCCGATGGTTCGTGGCCGTCTGCACAGTCTCAACGGTACCCCTGTTGACGCTGATAGTTACGCTCAACCCCGTGCCAAACAGTTGATTCAGCGGGAGTTCAATCTCTCCTGGATGGAGCGAATGCCGACCGCCAACCGGCTTGTCTCAGGCCACTGGTGGAGCAGAACGGATGAGCGTGGCTGGTCGGTGGAGAAGGGTATCGCCCACTCTCTGGGCATTCAGCTTGGCGATCGCCTCGCCTTCGAGATTGCCGGGCAGACGGTCAGTGCGCCCGTCACCAGTCTGCGGAAGGTGGCCTGGGACTCTTTTGAGGTGAACTTTTTCGTCATCGCCCCGCCGGGGCAGCTCGATGTTACCCAGGCGAGTTATATCACGGCCTTTTTCCTGCCTCCCGGCGAGGAGCCGCTCCTGGCTCGGCTGGTCACCCATTTCCCCAACATTACCGACATCGATGTGGGCGCGCTGATGCAGCGGGTCCGCTCGATCATCGACCGGGTGATTCTGTCGGTGCAGTTCGTCTCCCTCTTCACCCTGCTGGCAGGGCTGGTGGTGCTGCTGGCTGCAGTCCAGTCGAGCCTTGATGAGCGCATCCACGAGACGGCCATCCTGCGCACCCTGGGGGCCCTGAAAGGGCAGATCCGTGTTGCCATCGTCACGGAGTTCATGGCGCTGGGTGCAATTGCCGGTCTGCTGGCTGCCCTTGGCGCCAGCCTCATCGCTGCACTGCTTGCCGATCAGCTCTTCGGTCTCAGATATCAGGGTAACCTCTGGATCTGGCCCGTCAGTCTGTTGAGTGGGATGTTGCTGATGGGAGTCTCCGGGGTATTGGGGGTTCGTTCCGTGTTACAGAAACCGCCGTTGCAGCAGATCCTGTAGGAACGGCGCCTTCGCCGTGAAAATCACTAATAATCAACTGCTTGGGTAGGTTGGGTTAGGCCGATTTTTTTGGCCGTAACCCAACAATGTGCGCGACTCTTGTCGTGTTACGCTGCGCTAACACGACCTACAGTTTTTAGGTGTTTGGCAAATTATTGATAATACGAATAATACTGCCTAATGTTAGTGCCAGTTGACTCCTGTCCCGGTTTCCTGGGCACTGGCAATCCTGCTGGAACCCTTGGTTTTCCACGTGTCACAATAGCCTCATGACACACTATGCCACCCCCCCAAAATCCCTGCTGCGCAAAGTCGGCCGCGCGATTGCCGATTACGACATGATTCGCGAGGGGGACCGGATACTCCTTGGCGTCTCCGGCGGCAAGGATTCTCTCTCCCTGCTGCAGATACTGAGCCACCTGCAGACCTATGCGCCGGTAAAATTCGAGCTGGGCATCATCACTGTCGATCCTGAGGTGGAGGGTTTCGATCCCGGGCCGCTGAAGGCCTATTATGAAAGACTGGGTCTACCCTGGATTTATGCAGAGCAGCCGATCATGGAAGAGGCCAAAACACGTCTGGATGGCGACTCATTCTGCGCCTACTGCGCCCGCATGAAGCGGGGCATCATGTACTCCACCTGTCGCCGTGAGGGCTATAATGTATTGGCACTAGCCCAACATCTCGATGACCTGGCGGAGAGTCTGATGATGTCGATCTTCCACGGCGGGCAGTTACGTACCATGAAGGCGCACTATCAGAACAACGACGGCGATATCCGCATCATCCGCCCGCTGGTCTACTGCCGGGAGAATCAGACCGGGGCCTTTGCCCTGGAGGCCGGGCTACCGGTGATACCCGACAGCTGCCCCGCCTGCTTTACTGCGCCCACCCAGCGCGCCTACATGAAACAGTTGTTGGCAAGAGAGGAGCGGCAGAACAAACATCTGTTTGCCAATATGCTGCATGCCATGAAACCCCTGATGGACGAGCGTCCGGAGCAAGCCGACCCATGAACCTGGAAGAGATCCTGATCCCGACGGAAGTGGCCCATGCCGGCATGAGCTTCGGCGACGCCCTGGCGGAGTGTGTGAAACAGAATGTGCCGGGCATCCCCTATGTGGATGGAGAAGGGAAGATCGCCGGCCGTTTTTCCCTGCGGCATGCGTTTCGCCTCACATGTGTGCCCCGGGACTATATTCAGGGCGCGCACCTGCTGGGTGACGATCTTGACTATATGGATATGGCCGAGGAGAAGGCGGAAATGATTCTGCCGCAACCTGTCGAAGGGTATGTGCTGGAGGACGCCATCCAGCTCAATCCCGGCGCGCAGGTAATGAAGGCGCTGGCGATCATGGAGCAGTTCAATACCGGCTATCTGTTTCTGACTGACGGGGATGAGTACAAAGGGGTTATTACCCGGGTGGGGATTGCCCGCCTGGTGTTGAATCTGGGCTGCTGCTGAAGCATGACCGCTTTCAGTGATTCCATGCTGGCCTCCGCGCTGATTCTGCTGTTGGCCTACGCGCTGATATTCTCGGAAAAACTTCACCGCACCAGTGCGGCAATTCTGGGTGCGGTGGTGATGATCGGCGTCGGCATGAGTATGGATTTCTATACTCAGGAGGAGGCTATAGCGGCGGTGGACGCCAATACCATTCTGCTGCTGGCAGCGATGATGATGCTGGTCTCACTGCTGCGTCCCACCGGCGCCTTCGAATATATGGCCGTCTATATCACCCGCTGGGCGAAGGGCGATGCGCGTCTGCTGCTGGTCTACCTCAGTCTTGCGGTAAGCCTGATCAGTATGATCCTGGACAATGTCACCACGGTCATCGTATTTGCCCCCCTGACGGTATTGATCTGCCGTCTGCTCAGACTCAATCCCATGCCCTATCTGATGGCTGAGGCGATGCTCTCCAATATCGGCGGAGCGGCGACCCTGGTGGGTGACCCGCCCAATCTGATGATCGGCAGTGCTGGCGATATCAGCTTCAACGATTTTCTGTTCCATATGGGGCCACCGGTGGTGGTGGTCTGGGCCGGGACAGTGCTCTTGCTGCTCTTTCTTTTCCGCAAACAGTTGCGCCGTGGCGCTGGAGAGGTTCGGGAGCTGGTCGACACTCATGCCATCAAGGACTTGGCTGGATTACAAAAAATACTTGTCTCTCTGGCGCTGGTCGTGGGGCTGTTTTTCGTTCACCACCATTTTCACTTTTTTCCCGCTTACGCCGCTTTTATCGGCTTGGCGCTGGCCTTGGTGCTGATGAAGCCCGACATGGATGTGCTGTTCAACGGGGTCAACTGGTCGGTGCTGTTCTTTTTTGCCGGGCTTTTCATGATCGTCGGCGGGGTGGAGGCCTCGGGACTGCTGAACCTGTTCGGCAACTCACTGGCGGAGATGGCGCGGGAACCGGGCCAGCTGCTGCTGGCAGGCCTGATGTTGATGTGGATTGCCGCCGTTCTCAGCGCGGTGGTGGATAACATCCCCTTCACCGTCACCATGATTCCCATCATCCTGGGGCTGGAGTCCAGCGGGGTCAATATCACGCCCCTCTGGTGGGCCTTGGCGTTGGGTGTGGGTCTGGGCGGAAACGGCACCCACATCGGTGCCACGGCGAACATTATCGCGGTGGCGGAGTCCGAGCACTCCAATATTCCCGGCGCCCGTATCACGCCCGCCGTCTGGATGCGCATCGGCATACCGACCACCTTTTTCAGCCTGATTCTGGCCAGTCTGTTCTATACCCTCTTCTTCGACATCTTTAGATGAAACGCTTTCCTGTCGCCTGAAAACCCTTGTTTTCTGCGTCAGTATTTGGCGAGTCATTTTACTTGACTAAATTGCTTGGTATTTCTATAAAACCAGTACACAGTCAACTTCTGAGGGAAGAACCATGCATATTCGTACGACAACAGATCCCATCACGTTGCGCGAAGTCTCTGATCCTGAACACCACCCCTGCCTCTATGATGGGGATGGCAAGAACGGCCTTGAGATCTACTTCGAAAGTGAGGAGAACAAGCGTCTCTATATGGAGATGGAGACTGAGGATCACAAGATAGTGCAGGGAAACGATACAGATGATTACGTTGCAGAAGGTTGAGGTGGCGCCATGTTGAGACGAATCTATCTGCTGTTTCCGCAGCGGCACCATGTTGAACAGGCGCTGCCTGATCTGCAACGGCTGGGCGTCGACAGGCGCCACATGCATGCCGTCGCCAGGGAGGGCATTGATATCTCCGGGCTGCCAGAGGCATCCGTACGCCAGCGCACGGATTTTGGAGCCCGTTTGGAACGAGTCTTATGGAACCTGAACCTTCTGACCTTTTTTCTGGCTCTGATACTGTTGGTCGGTAGTCTGTTTGCCGGTTTGCTGGGCTGGGCGCTGTTGAATGGTCTGGTTATGGCCGCCACCTATCTGGCCGGAAGCTACTTCGTTCGGCATGTGCCGCATGCCCATATGGACGAGTGCCGGAGTGCATTGAAACACGGGGAGATCCTCCTGATGGTCGATGTGCCCCGCTGGCGGGTTACGGAGATCGGTCGTGAGCTCCGCAGATTACATCCAGAGGCAGAGGTTGGCGCTGTTGGCTGGACGGTGGAAGCGCTGCAAATTTAGACGGAAGGGGTCGGAGTCAAACCGCGCAAACAATGGTGGTAAAAGCGACGAGGTTGAGGCGGTTTGACTCCGACCCCTAGCGTCACGAAAGTGTAGGTCGGGTTAGCGTAGCGTAACCCGACATGTATTGGTTTTGTTGGGTTACGCTACGCTAACCCAACCTACCTGGCTAGCCGGTGATGCCGTTGTGACGCAGCAGCGCATCGATGTTTGGTTTACGGCCACGGAAGCCGACAAACAGTTCCATGGCATCCCGGGAACCGCCCTGTTCAAGGATGCCCTTCAGAAAGGCTTTGCCAGTTTCCGGATTGAAAACACCCTGCTCCTCGAAGAGGGAGAAGGCGTCTGCCGACAGCACCTCCGCCCATTTATAGCTGTAGTAACCTGCTGCGTAACCACCGGCGAAGATGTGGGAGAAGCCGTGGGCAAAGCGGTTCCACTCCGGCGGTGTCAGCACCGAGACCTGTTTGCGTACCTCGTTGAGGATCTCGTAGATGCGCCCACCCCTTTTCGGGTCGTACTCCTGGTGGATGCGGAAGTCGAAGAGGGAAAATTCCAACTGGCGCACCATCATCATGGCGGACTGAAAGTTTTTTGCGCCGGTCATGCGCTCAAACAGGACTTCTGGAATCGGTTCGCCGCTCTCATAGTGGCCGGAGATAAGATCAAGGGCCGCCTTTTCCCAACAGAAGTTCTCCATGAACTGGCTCGGCAGTTCCACTGCATCCCAGGCCACGCCGTTGATGCCTGCCACCGCCGGGTAGTCGATGCGGGTGAGCAGATGGTGCAGGCCGTGGCCGAATTCGTGGAACAGGGTCTCCACCTCATCGTGGGTGAAGAGCGCCGGTTTGTCGCCAACCGGTGGTGAAAAGTTGCAGGTGAGATAGGCGACCGGCAGCTGGTCGACGGTGTCGGTAAAGAAACGAGTGACGCACTCGTCCATCCAGGCGCCGCCCCGTTTGTGTGGTCGGGCATAGAGATCAAGGTAAAACTGCCCCCGCTCTTCTCCTCCGGCGTCGCGAATCTCGAAGAAACGGACGTCCGGGTGCCAGCTGTCGACACCCTGGATCTCCTGAATCCTGATGCCGTAGAGTCGCTCCACAACAGCGAACATACCCGGTACCACACGCGTCTCCGGGAAGTAGGGCTTGAGCTCCTCCTGGGAGATGTTGTGGCGGTGTTGGCGCAGCTTTTCGCTGTAGTAACCGATGTCCCAGGCTTCGAGTTCCGTCATGCCGTGTTGCTCTGCGGCAAAGGCGCGGAGTGCTTTCAGCTCCTCTACCGCCTGGGTGTGGGCGCGCTGGGCCAGGTCGGTGAGAAACTGCGTCACATCGTCGGTGGAGCGGGCCATCTTGCGCGCCAGGGAGCGTTCCGCAAAGTTGTCGAAGTCGAGTAGTTGCGCCTGTTCATGGCGCAGTGCAAGGATCTGCTCCATGACCTCGCTATTGTCCCATCTGCCTGCATGGGGACCCTGATCAGAGGCGCGGGTGGAGAAGGCCTCGTAGACCTCGCGGCGCAGTTCCCGGTTGTCGGCGTAGGTCATCACCGGCAGATAGGAGGGGAACTCCAGGGTGAGCAGCCAACCCCGCTGGTCACGCTGTTCTGCGGTCTGTTGGGCCAGGGCAAGGGCGGACTCAGGCATTCCGGCCAGGGCTGTCTCATTGGTGATCAGTTTGCTCCATTCATTGGTGGCGTCGAGCAGGTTCTCTTCGAATTTGGTGGTAAGGGTCGACAGCGACTGGCTGATCTCCTTGAAACGGGCCTTTTTGTCGGCAGATAGGTCGACACCGGAGAGATGGAAATCCAGCAGGGCGTCATCCAGTACCTTACGCTGAACGGGGTTCAGGTCGTTCGGCTGCTCGGCGATAGCCTTAAAGGCGGCGAAGAGCTCGGCGTTTTGCCCCATCTCGGTGCCGTATTCACTCAGCTTGGGCAGGCAGGCGTTGTAGGCGCTTCGCAGCGCTTCGTTGTTGACCACTGAATTCATGTGGCTGACCGGAGACCAGGCGCGGCTGAGCCGGTCGTCGAGCCGTTCCATCGGTTCCACCAGATTGTGCCAGGTGAACATCTGTTGTCCTTTGAGCAGTGCCTCGATCTGTTCCCGGTTGTGGGACAACAGATGGTCCAGGGCGGGTTCCACATGATCAGGTTTGATCTGGGAAAAGACCGGCAGGCCGTCCATCTCCAGCAGGGGATTGTTCATCTGTGATAACTCCGGGATTGAGAAAACGAATGATAGTGGGGAGATGGGGGGTGACCCGGTAAAAACCAACCCCTGATAAATCGGGGGGGTTGCTGGCATGATCAAACGCAGCGGATCAGGCAAAAGCGTCGATGCAGCACCTAGTCGTTGAAAAAAGGCGTCTGTTCCACTCGTGTGGGCTGTTTCATATAGTGAATGATATTGCTCGGCTCAAGAGGAACTCCCTTGTTCAGGTCGCAGAGATAATGGCTGTAGAGCGTATGCCGGTAGTTATCTGATCCGCTGACGATAATCCTTTTCCAGAGTGGTTTTTTCAGGGCCTTCAGGCCCTTGTGGCTGCCGTATGCGTAGACCTTGTATTCGCGGGCACCGCAGCGGAATCCCTCGTAAGAGGTGTTGAGAGCGCCACGGTTCGAGCGGATGGCGAGCAGCACACGGATGGCATTGTCCTCTCCGGGCTGCAGCGTGGTGTGGTCGATAAAAAAACGAAAACGGCCGCTGCTGTCAGTGACCTGGAATTCGGTCAGTTGATCTTCGTTCAGATCTTTCGGCAGGGTGACCTCACCCTCCTCCCAGACATACTCTTTGGCCTGCAGGTTGGGCCGGTCGGTGGGTTGATCGATAAATGGACGATCCTTCGCGTTCAACAACAGGGGAAGTGCGAGCAGCAGTAGTGGGAGGTATCGGTAACGCATGGTTTTCCTGGAGTTCATTGTCACGGGTTCGACCACAGGTCTGGCGGTTGGTTCGGATCCGTAGATCCAGTAATGAAGGGGTCGGAGTCAAATTTGATGGGTATAGCAGCACTGAAAACCCCGCTTATTAATCAAATTTGACTCCGACCCCTGTGAACTCAGGTCAAAACAGTCCTGGATGGGGGGATATTACCATGCCAGAGTAGATCATGCGGCAAACCGCGTGGCCAGCATCCATGTGCTGACACCGCCAAGGAGGAAAAAGCCCGTGATGAAACCGAAGGCAAAACGGCGGTAGTGTTTGACGAGGGTGAATTCTGCGCTGGAGGAGATTAGGAAGGGACGATTGGAGTCGGGCTGGCTCAAGGTGTGCAGGGATTGTCGATCCTCTTGTATCTGTTCACTGGCGACCTCGCGTTCTGCCTTGCGCCGGGCCGATTCCCACTCATCCATATCGATCTTGCCATTGCCGTCCCGGTCGAAACGTGCGAGCAATCCGACGCGATCCTGTTTCCACTGGCGCAGGCGTTCACGCACCATATCCTGTCGCATGGCCAGCCAGTTCGCTTCGCCTATGGATTTGAACAGACCGATGGCATAGAGCGGATCGCCAGGGTAGATGGTCTCCTCGGTATAACGGTAGTGGCTGCCCATGCGGTAGCTGCGGATGTTAAGTTGGAGTCCGAAGAGGGAGGTTGAGCTGTTGTAATCAAGCCCTCCCGTTGCAGGCCCTGTTTGAGGCAGGCTGTTGTTGCCGTACCAGACACTCTTTTCGCTGGGGGTGACATCGGCGCCATCTGGGTCGACGATACACTCGCCGCTGCCATCTTTGAGCAGAAACAGTCCATCGCTGCCACCCTGGCGAACGGTGCGCCACCCCTTCTCTCCCTTACGTTCGATCTTGAATCGGAACCAGCAGCAAGGGCTGTGGGTGAGCGGGGTAATGATGGGTTCCCCTTTCATTGCCGCCGCTTCACCGTTTAGCTCTACATAACCCTGATGGGCTGAACGGATGCGAGAGGTAGGGGTGTCCTCGATGGTTCGGGCGCGTATCAGGTTCCGAAATGAGAAGAAGAGTGCAGTGAGGCTCAACAGGGAGAGCGCGCCAGCCCAGGCCCAGAACTCCAGGGTCGCCATGGCTAGCAGGTCGGCAGACATTCGGTTCAGCCGAACAGGGTGCCGACATTCACGTCCCTGATCTCCTCCTCGTCAAACTCAAGCAGTTCCGCCGCCTTGAAATTGAAACGACTGGCCAGCAGGATATCGGGAAACTGCTCGATGCGTACATTGTTGTTGTTGGCGCTCTCATTGTAGAACTCCCGCCGGTCTGCGATGCTGTTCTCCAGGCCGGTGATGCGGGACTGGAGATGCAGAAAGTTGTCGTTGGCCTTCAGATCGGGATAGTTCTCCGCCACGGCAAAGAGATTGCCGAGACCGAGGCGCAGCGCGCTCTCAGCGCTGCCGACGGCCCCAACGTCCCCCTGCTGGCGGGCGCTGGCAACGGCAGAGCGGGCCAGCATCACCCGCTCCAGGGTCTCCTGTTCAAACTTCATGTACTGCTTGCAGGTCTCCACCAGTTTGGGCAGTTCATCGTGGCGTTGCTTCAACAGCACATCGATATTCGACCAGGCCTGGGTTACGCTATGCTTGAGTCGCACCAGATTGTTGTAGATCATTATTCCGTAGATGAGCGTGGCGATCGCCATACCGGCAATCACAAACAGTACAATTTCCATTATTCAACTCCGTTTATGTCCAATATCCGACCCTTTGAATCTAGCATGCCACAGGTTGCCACTGATGCATGGATCGACGAAACCGCCGTTGTGATCGGCAATGTGAGTATCGGTTCTCACTCTTCAGTCTGGCCCATGACTGTCATTCGCGGCGATGTGCATGAGATTCGTATCGGCAGTGAGAGCAATGTGCAGGACGGTTGCGTGCTGCATGTCTCTCACGACAGCAAATACCGGCCGGGTGGCTCACCATTGATCCTGGGTGACCGGGTTACGGTGGGGCACAAGGCGGTGCTGCACGGCTGTAATATTGCCGATAGTTGTTTTATCGGCATGGGGTGCACTATTCTTGATGGCGCCGTGTTGGAATCCTACTCCATGCTGGGTGCCGGTTCGCTGGTGCCTACCGGAAAACACCTTGAGGGAGGCTATCTCTGGGTGGGAACACCGGCCCGGCGGGTGCGCCCCCTCAGCGACCAGGAGTTGGAATATATCGACTATTCTGCGGCGCACTACGTGCGGCTGATGAAGAGACATGCGGGAATATAGATGACCGGTTTGACACCGCCCCCTGCGAGAAGATGTGGGCGGCGTTTAATTCATTACATGAGTATCTGGTAGGGTGTGCCGTGCGCACCCTGCGTTCATCCTGCCAACCACCACCGCGAACTCCGAAACTTGAGTTATCTAAGACGGACGATTAATCGAAGGAAGGGAAATGGACGTGTTTATCGGGAATCTGCCGGCAGAAGCCAGGTTGCTGGAGATACAGGATCTGCTGGGCGGCCAGTCAGTGCATACTCGCTTTGAGCGCCGCATGGGACGCGACTGCTTCGACAAGGATTATCACTACTTCATCGTCTTTACCGCTTCAGACGATGAAGGCCTGGCGTTGATCCATTCTCTGAATGGCAGAATATTCGATGGCAGTCGCATCACCGCCCGCGAGTTTATCAAGCGCGCCGATTGTAATGCCCCGGCTCGGGATTGGGATCGTCGGGAGCGCCGCTTTAACCGCGCAACATCTGAATAACCGGAACGGTATCAGGCAGGATCTCACGCCATAGCCGGAAGGATTCGGCCGCCTGCTCCACCAGCATGCCCAGACCATCCAGTGCCCTGGCGGCATGGCGCTCCCGCGCCCATGTTTGAAATGCGGTGGGTTCATCCCCATACATCATGTCGTAACACCAGCCGCCTTTGGTCAGTACACCTTCGGGAATCTTCGGCACCTCTCCAGCAAGACCCGCGGCGGTGCCGTTGATGATCAGGTCGAACTGCATGCCCTCAAGTTCATCCAGTCCGCAGCCCGCCACCGGGCCGAAGCCGCTAAGACCGGTGGCCAAAGAGTAGGCCTTGGCCGCAGTGCGATTGGCGATGATGAGCCGCTTCGGCTGTTCTTCGAGCAGGGGGCGCACCACGCCACGGACCGCGCCACCGGCGCCGAGTATCAGGATCCGCTTTCCCTTGAAGCGAAAACCGTGGTTGATGGTGAGGTCGCGCACCAGGCCGACGCCATCGGTATTGTCGCCCCTCAATTTGCCGTTTTCGAGCCGGATCAGGGTATTGACCGCGCCTGCGGTGTGGGCCCGCTTGCTGAGTTCATCTGCCAGACGCCAGGCCGCCTCTTTGAACGGCACGGTAATATTGAGCCCCTGGCCACCATCCCCGAGAAAACGTGCCACGTCGCCCTCGAAGTCGTCGAGGTTGCCGAGCAGGCGGGTGTATTCGATGGACTCCCCGGTTTGTTCCGCAAAAGCGGTGTGGATCAGCGGGGATTTGCTGTGCTCGATGGGGTTGCCGATGACGGCGTAGCTGTCGGTCATGGGTGATTACTCATTCAACCACTGCGCCACCTCTTTGGCGAAGTAGGTCAGTATGCCGTCGGCGCCGGCGCGTTTGAAACAGAGCAGGGACTCCAGCACCACCGCCTGTTTGTCGAGCCAGCCGTTTTGCGCGGCGGCCATGAGCATGGCGTATTCACCACTGACCTGATAGGCGTAGGTCGGGACCCTGAAGGTCTCTTTTACCCTTCGCACCACGTCGAGGTAGGGCATGCCCGGTTTGACCATCACCATGTCGGCCCCCTCCTGCAGATCGAGGGCAACCTCGTGCAGCGCCTCGTCTGTATTGGCGGGGTCCTGTTGATAGCTGTACTTGTTGCCGCTCCCCAGATTGGCGGCAGAGCCGACGGCATCCCGGAACGGGCCATAGAAACTGGAGGCATATTTTGCCGAGTAGGCAAGGATGCGGGTGTGGATGTGCCCGTTGCTTTCGAGTATCTCCCGAATGGCGCCGATGCGGCCGTCCATCATGTCGGAGGGGGCGACAACGTCAGCCCCCGCGTCGGCGTGGGAGAGGGCCTGTTTGACCAGGACATCCTTGGTCTCGTCGTTGAGCACATAACCGGTTTCATCGATGAGACCGTCCTGACCGTGGGTGGTGAAAGGGTCGAGGGCGACATCGGTCATCACACCAAGTTCCGGCACCGCCTCTTTCAGTGCCCGCACCGCCCGCTGGGCCAGCCCTTCCGGGTTGAAGGCCTCTCTGGCATCCTCTGTCTTGACGGACATCGGTGTGACCGGGAACAGCGCCATCATGGGAACGCCAAGATGGTGCACCTGCTTCGCCTCCTCGACCAGCAGGTCGATGCTCATGCGCTCCACGCCGGGCATGGACTCGACCACTTCCCTTTCACCGTTCCCCTCAAGTACGAAAACGGGATAGATCAGGTCTGCGGGAGTGAGGATCGTTTCACGCATCAGACGGCGGGAGAATTCGTCCCGGCGCATGCGGCGCATGCGGGTGGCAGGAAAGGGCGAACGGCTGCTGTTGCTCGGCATGGATAGATTCCTGGGTGCTTGGGTAAACCTCGTAAGATACCCTATCATGCAGGCTGTTAACCAATTCTTCGGATCGATCTTTCCCGGAGGCTGCTTTTGTGACGGGCAAGCTGCCGTTCCGAAAGGTTTTTTGTGTATAGAAATGAGGCAGTACCGGTCATGGAACAGCAGAATAAATCCCCCCATATTTTCATCGTGGAAGAGGCGACCTTCGAAAAGAAGGTGATCCAGGCCTCTGCAGAACTGCCTGTCATGGTGGATTTTTGGGCGGAGTGGTGTTCGCCCTGTCTATCCCTTGCCCCAGCACTGGAAAGGGTGATCAAAGAGCTGGATGGGGCCGTGCAGCTGGCCAAGGTGGAAGTGGATGACAATATGCGTCTGGCAGGCCACTACCGTCTACGCGGATTCCCAACGGTGATCCTGTTCCATCATGGGGAAGAGATGGGGCGTTTTCATGGTTCCCGCGCCAGCCACTGGTTACGGGAGTGGATAGAAGAGCATCTGCCCGACTATCTGGCCAGTCGGGCTGTCTAAAATGCAGGCTGGATCAGGCGCAGCGTATTCGGCGTAAGGCGTCTGTTCGTCGTACATTTTGCCTGATCCGCTGCGCTTGATCAGGTCTACGGGGCATTGGCAGCGGGATTTGCCTGTAGAAATAAGAATTAAATGACTGAATGTTCTGGATTTTCTCTCGATAGAGAGGGGAATGCCTGTGTTAGTTGTTAAATAACTAATAAAAACAATAAGATGAGAATGGATAGCAGTAAATCAACAGTTGATAATAAATGTCTAAAGAATTCCGCAGGGGCGTCGATACAGTAATTAACAGACGACAAATGAATTCGATCCTCCTCCGGCGCTGAAAAATGCGCTGTTTAGGCCCACCCCTTCCCCGGGTGGGTTTTTTTTATGGTGCGGGAACCTGGGCCGGGTCTATTCAGGGAGGAGTTCCGGCAGAGGTTTGCCGATGTGGAAACCTTGTGCGTAGTCGACCCCCAGCTCCGCCAGCAGCTGCAGGGTGGCTTCATCCTCGACAAACTCGGCGATAGTCTGCTTGCCGAATCCTTTGGCAACCTCGGAGAGTGCCTTGACGAAGATCTGGTCCTCTTTATTGGAGGCGAGCTGCTGGATAAAGGAGCCGTCGATCTTTACATAGTCCACCGGCAGCTGCTTCAGGTAGAAGAAGGATGAGAAACCGACGCCGAAGTCATCCAGCGCAAAGCGGCAGCCGAGCGCCTTGATCTGTTCCATCAACTGTTTTGCCGCTGTGATACTGGAGACAGCGGCGGTTTCAGTGACTTCAAATACCAGACTGCCAGGGTCGACTTTGTGTTTCGCCAGTTGTTTCTTCAGATAGGGCAGCAGCCGGGGGTCGTCCACCACCATGCCTGAGAGGTTGACGGAGAAGGTGATGTTGCGTTGTGACTGCTGCAGCTGCTCAAGCCGCTTGATGGCTTTCTTGAGAATCAATCGGTCGATCTTGTGGATCAGCCCAGTAGTTTCAGCAATTGGAATGAAAAGTCCCGGAGGGATCAGGGAGCCATCTTTATTCTGCATGCGGACCAGAACCTCGTAGTGTGAGATACGGCCATCGTTGATCTGCTGGATCGGCTGAAAGTGGAGAATAAAGCTCTCTTGCAAGATTGCCTGTTCGAGCTGCTCTTTGATTTGGATCTTGGTTTCAATCTGCTCGCGGATGTTTTCGTCGACGGAGAAGATGTGCCAGCTGTCACGTCCTGCATCCTTGGCCTGATACATCGCAAGGTCTGCATTGGCCATCAGATCGTGCACAGTAATGCCGTGAAGTGGGTAGAGTACGATGCCGATGCTGGCGGAGATCTTATGCTTGTTGCCACGAACCGGCATCTCTACTCTACTGAGTTCCTCCTGGATCTTGTGTGCCACGCCGATGGCCTCTTCCTTACTCGTTTCCCGCAGGGCCAGCGCGAACTCATCGCCGCCCAGCCGGGCCAGCAGATCGGATTCCCGGGTCACCGCATGCAGTCGCTCAGCCACCACTCTGAGCAGGGCATCCCCTGCCTGATGGCCGCTGGTATCGTTGATATCCTTGAACTGGTCGAGGTCGAAATAGAGCAGTGCGGAGGTGTGGCCGTAGCGCTTTGCAGCCTGCAACATCGCTTCGAACTCGATATGAAAACGACGCCGGTTGAACAGTTCTGTCATGGGGTCATGGTCGGCCAGCCAGGCCAGATTCTCCTCCGCCTGTTGGCGTTCGGTAATATCGATGCCGGCGGAGAGTACTGCTGGATCGTCCTCTCTCGCGACATCTAGTCGTGCATGGAACCAGGAGATTGTGCGGATTTCACCCGCTGCGGTAACTATTTCGCAGTCGTGATGGTAGTGGTCCAGGCTGGCGTTACGCAGCTGAAAGAGCTTTACGATGGTCTCCGGGTCAAGGTTCTTGGGGTGAAGCAGCTGGTCGAAGTGGAGTGACGGATGAGTTTTCAGATCGTAGGCGGTCAACTGACTTGCAAAATGGTTGATGCTGTTTATCCGACCGTCAGTGCGCTGGGTGATGATAATGATCTGGGCAGTATCCATCAGGCCCTGCACGAAATCACGCTGTTGTGACAGTTCACTGGTGCGCTGCAGCAGGTGGCGGGTGCGGCTGTTGATCTCCGACTGCAGGGCTTCCAATTGGAAGATGAGCGTCTCCGTTGTCTCTCCGAGCCGGTCTATTTCATCATGAGAGAATGATTCATTTGTGGTTGACTTCAGTGACGAACGGGCTTGGCCGTAGGCCTGCTTTGCCAGCAGCGGCAGGGTGGTTGATACTCGTTGTAGCCGTGCCATAGGACCCCATAACAGCATCAGCAGTAGTAGCTCGGTGAGCAGAATCCCGGCGATACCGGCAGTGATGTTGCTACGGAAGGCACTCTCCATCGTCTGTATATGCCCGGAGATGTCTTCGATAATCAGCAGGTGTGCCGGCGTGTCGGTTTTATCATTGGTCAGTGGAAAGGCCGTGATTTCCAGGGTCTTGTTTTCCAGCTGTAGTTGTTCGCTTTGGGAGAGGTCGTCAAACTGCAGTTGCTCTGCTGCCTTGTTCAGGCGTTGCAGACTGGCGTGAGCGCCGGAGAGTGCCGTTACCCGCATCTCCCAGGGCGTGAGAAAGCCTTTGGAAGCTGCACTGCCTGGTTGCTCTCTGACCAGGACAGCGATACCGGCACCTGTGATCCGTTGCAGTCTGACCACCGTGTCTGCGACCAGTTCGCCGACGACCAATACGCCGGCCGTGCTGTGGCCCTGCAATACCGGGACGGCGACATACTGTCGGCATTCACGTCGGCAGGCGAATGTGCTGGCGGGTTCTTCGTTCTCGATGACGTGATCGACCAGGGTGTGGCTCAGTGTCGGGCCGATGTTGCGTCCCCAGGTGAACAGCGGTGCGCCCGCCTTTGAAAAATAGTGGATGGTATCCACCCCCCACTCAATCTGTAGCAGGGAGCCGTGTTCCTTAACAATAGCGCTGATCTGCTGCGCAAGATCCAGATCATCTTCTGTATCTATGTCAAGCTCGGGTATCAGGCCGGCAATGCTGAGAAGCCTTGAATAGGTTCCCTGCACCAATCCGTCAACTTCCCTGGCGCGTTGTTCCCGAACCTCTGTGCGTTGTAATTCGAGTTGATCCTTCTGCTTCAGATAGGCGATAGCCGTTAAAGAGACGTTGATGAGGACTAATAAAAGACTGAGCAGAATCAACAGTTTCCACTTAAGACTGAAAAAACGAGGTTTGCGTTGTTGCTGCTTGCTTGTCATGCGCCCGTATCTGCGGAATCAGAATCGATAGGAGGCGAGCAGGCTGAACATCTGCCAGTGGCGTTCTGTTTGGAAAAGGTTGTTTTCCCTTGCTGAGAGCCATGCAGTACCGTCAACCCAGTGATATTCACCGCGAACCATAAAGGCGGGTGTGATGTCCCAGCGCAACCCCAGGGTCCAGTCCTTGGCAAACATGTTGTGGGCTGGTATGCCGAAGGGGTCGGCCTCCTGTTTGGTCCCGTCCCGGTCGTCCCGGTTAAGATAGCTGACGTCGTAGCGGGCGATGATCTCCCAATCGCTGAAGAGATCATGGGCCAGCTGTAGATAGTAACCCTCGGCCATGTTGTCCCCGTCGGGCCGGAAGGCTCCCAAGTCCCGGTTGATCACATCCTCCTGCATATATTCCGTGGTGAAGTGCCAGGCTTCTGCATTGTATTGGAACGAGAGCACCCGCAATTGTATGCCGACGGTGCCGTTGCTGAAGGGGTCTGTGGGACCGGGTTCGAAGTCGAGGTCGCCGTCGGCAATGGTGGCCGAAAGCCGGATGCGGCCAGCATCCAGCTCGTAGATGACCCGTCCAAGAAAGAAGAAATCACCACTCAGTTCACCCTCCCAATCATTCCCAAGATAGGCGTATTCCACATTTTCATCCGTCACGGGCTTGCCCATGCCGCCCTGGAACAGCAGATCCCCCCAATCTGCCTGCAGATCGCCATAGAGTTGAAAGCCATCGTTGGAGAGTTCAAGATTTCTTACCTTATCGAAATAGATCGACTGAGGCAGGAAGTTGGTGGGGCGGGTGAAGGCGACATCCCGGGTATCGTTGTAGAGGCCGATGGGGGTCTTGACGCGACCGATTCGCAGACCGAGGCTCCCATTGTCGAAATTTGCGAAATGGTAGTCGAGCAGACCGTAGTCAAGACTTAGTGAGCCGTCCTGCATCTCGCCGGCGGTGAGTGAGAGAAGCTGGCCGGAGATCTGCAGTTGCGGGGTCAGCCGATAGGAGGCGTTGAGACCGAGTTCGCGAAAGTCCCAGCTGCCGTTGCTGCTGTCACCGAACCAGCTGTTGGCGGATGTGTGCGTGTAACCCTGGCTCAGAAAACCGTGGATCTGCAGGTTTTCATCACCAAACAGGGTGGATGCCGTCGCCAGTGGCGGCAGCAGCCAGCCGAGCAGGACGAGTCGCCTACTCCACTTCCAGAATCTGTACCGATTCATCTCTGTTGTCCTCGGAAATATAACCGATTGCGCCGGGAGTCTTTTTTATCATCTCTATCATTTCCGCCTCTGACTGGACGGTGTCGGGGGCCTGTCCGGTCCCTGAAAAGACTTTTCTGTCCCATGCGCGGCGAAGCTGATGGGGAAATACCCCCAGCAGCTGTTTTGCGAATGCTTTGTGTAGTTTGTGTTTGTCGGGAAAGACAAAGACCCGAATGGCAGCTCCATCGGGCCAGACCTGGCGGCGCATGCTGAATACGGCGCGTGCGGTGCTGCGGCTGATCTCTGAAATATCAGTATTCGGATGGGTGATCAGTTGCAGCGCGAAAGCCTGGTGGAATGGAAAAAACAGCAGACTGAAGGCGAGCAACAGTGCCGGCGCCAGCGGGAGGCGCCAGGGAGAGACCCTGTCCGGGATACCTGCAGTACGATCCTGCCGTTTTTCCATGGTTCTTGTCGCGATCCTTTCCGATGCAGACAGCATAACGTAATTTGTTGATTCAAATTCCCATAACGGCCGGTGGCGCTGTTTCTTTACCCGTTTGGTGTGTGGTGGGAATGGAATTCTTTTTGGTCTACCCCCTGCTGATCCGGCCGGAAAACAGATCACGAATGGGGGTTGGGCGTTTCAGGTCGCCGGTCTCGCCATGCAGAATCAGGTCGATGGCGCTACCACAGCGGCTGTGCACCTGTAGTGCGTTGCGGGCTGGAGGATGTGAGCTGAGGTTGGCGCTGGTAGATATGAGTGGCCTGTCGCAGGCGCGGCAAAGGGTTGCGGCAACTGGGTGGTCGGTGACTCTGACCGCTACAGTTGAATGTTTTCCGCGTACCCAGACGGGCAGACCCGCGGCGGCGGGCAGCAGCCAGGTGACTGGGCCGGGCCAGCTGTCGAGCGCCGGTTTGAGTTTTGTTTGCGGAATCTGGGCCAGGTAGGGCCGCAGTCTTTCGAAGCTGTCCGATATGAGGATCAGACCCTTGTCGGCGGAGCGTTTTTTCAGCGTCAATAAGCGGAACACCGCCAGAGGGTTGAGAGGGTCGCAACCCAGCCCATAGACCGACTCGGTGGGATAGGCGATGAGGCCGCCCCCGAGCACCGTCCGGACAGCCTGCCGGAGGAGCCAGGGGTGGATGGCAGGCTTAGCCGGCAAGTTCGGCCTGGAGCTTGGCGTCCTTGTCGATGACGCCTTGGGCATTGGCCTGCCGCTCTTCACGGATGCGTACCGCCAGCGCCTCATCACCAAGCGCGAGGATCTGGGCAGCGAGATAGGCTGCGTTCTTGGCGCCAGCCTTGCCCACCGCAACGGTTGCCACCGGGATGCCGCCTGGCATCTGCACGGTGGAGAGCAGGGAATCCATACCCTTCAATGGCCCGGCATCAAGGGGTACGCCAATCACCGGCTTCAGGGTGGCGGCTGCCACGGCCCCGGCCAGATGGGCAGCTAGCCCAGCGGCAGCAATGAAGGCATTGCAACCTCGATCGTCTGCATCTTTCACGTAGTCGTGGGTAACCTCGGGCGTACGATGGGCCGAGGTGATCTTTACTTCGTATGGGATCCCGAGAGAGCCTAAAACCTCCAGAGTTGCCTGCATGACCGGCAGGTCGGAATCTGAACCCATCAAAACGGCGACAAACGCTGTACTCATAATAAACCTGCAAAAGTGCTGTGGAGAACCGCCGAAGATACCGGAAATTGGGTGTGGCGACTACAATTGAGGCGATAGATTCATCAGTTTGTTTCAATATGCCCTTTTTACTGAGAAAATCATTAAAATTTGTAAAATATCGATCTGTCTTGGTGTTAAGTGTGACGAAAGAGAGTTGCAGGATGGTTTTCTCTCCATTTAAATTTTTTGTACTGTTGGCTATGTTGCTGCTGTCGTTAAGTGCGGTGGGGGGGAGTGTGCCGCTCAGCGTACAGGAAAAGACATGGCTGGATCAGCAGGTGCAGGTTCGGGTGGGGTTGCTTGATGGGATGGCGCCCATCAGCACCTACAAGGAGAACGGTCAGCCGTCGGGTATCGCTGCAGATTATCTGCGCTTTGTAGGCCGGAAGATGGGCCTGGAGCTGAAACTCGTCCCTTTCGAGGAGAGGTCGGCCCTTGATGCAGCGGTGATGGCCGGGGAGTTGGACGTGTCTGCCGTGGACGACTGGACGCCGGAACGTACTGAGTTCCTGCTGTTCACCCGCCCCTATATCAGCCTGCCCGGTGCGTTATATGCGTCTGGGCGAATGCCTCAATTGACGCTGCAGGAGTTGCCTGGAAAGCGGGTGGCGGTGGTGGAGCTGAGCGCCTGGCAGGATTGGTTGATGCGGGAGTCACCCGACATCACTCTGGTGAAGGTGTCTGATGTTGCCAAGGGCTTGTTAAGCGTCGCCATGGGTGATGCCGATGCTTATCTTGGTGATACTGCGACTGCCAGGCACATGTTGACGCAAGGGGCTGCCCCTGGCGTTATGGAGGCAGCACAGGCAGGGCGATCAAGAGATCTTTCTTTTGCGGTTGGCAAGGACAATCAAATGCTCGTCAACATCCTGCAGAAAGGGCTGGATCGCATCTCACCTGAAGAGCATTTGGAGATCCGCAAGCGTTGGCAGGTACTCGATCAGCCTCCGCTGTTGCAGAACAGTTCAGTGGTGGTCATATTGTTGATCCTGCTGGCACTGCTTTGGATCGGTGTTTGGGTCTGGGGTTTCAAGCGTCTGGTGGATCGCAAGGTGACGCGCAGAACCGCTGGGTTGAAGCGCTCTCTCCACCGGCGGCGGCGGGTTGAGAGAGAACTGAAGGAGGATCGCGAACGATTAAGACTGCGATTGGCGCAGGTAGAGCGTGACAGTGGGGCGGCCCAAAATCACCTCACCCTGTTGGGGCTGTCGGTTCTGTTTGGCGGCTGGGAGTGGGATGTAAGGAGAGAGCTGCTGAGATGGGACGACAATATGCAGCGGGTATTCGGCTTTCGGCCGGGAAGTTTCGATGGAACATTTGATGCGTACCTGGGTCGAATCCATGTTGATGATCGGGAAGCGGTAGTGGCAGCCTTCAAGAAATCGTTGCAGGGTGATGCCGATTTTTGCATCGAGTACAGGATCGTCAAACCGGGTGGAGAGGTCGTGTGGTTGGTTGATAGCGGTCGGTTCGTTCGAAATGCAGGTGGCAGTGGTGCCCGTTTGCTTGGTGTGGCCCGGGTCAGAGAGGGGCGGGACGGCCAGGGCATGTTAACATCCGCAGGTTCGACGGCTACGAGTGAAGAGAAGCCCTTACAGGGGTTTGCATACAAAGGTCTCTGAAGCTGGGAACTTGATTTCCTCCCGGGTTGCTGGGGGAACGAGTGTTGTTGAGGGCGCGAACTTCAGGGATGGAGAAGGAGTTATACAGATGTTAATTCGTCTCGCACTGCTTTTAGTGCTGATGAGCGGGGCTCTACCCGCAATTGCCAGTGCCAGTATCGGGCCTTCCGAAATGGTGCAGCATACGATGGATGATGTGGTGGGGGTTCTGAGCGACAAGGGGCTGACATCTGCAGAACGCCGGGATCGCGTCAGCACTATCGTGGATGAAACCTTCGATTTTCAGGCAATGTCACAGGTCATTCTGGCGGCCAACTGGAGAAAGGCAACCACAAATCAACGGGCGCGTTTCGTCGAACTGTTCCGGGAGTTGCTGGAGAATACCTATTTCTCCGCGCTGGACAGCTATTCAGGCCAGACCTCACGTTTGGGCAGGGAGCGGGTAAAGGGCAAACGGGCACAAGTACAGACATTTGTCGTTACCAGCAGCGCTGAGATACCGGTCAGTTACAAACTGCGACAGAAACAGGATGACTGGTTCGTCTATGATGTGGTTGTGGATGGTGTCAGTCTTATCAGTAACTACAGAACAAGCTTTCGCAATCTGGTCAAGCAGAAGGGGATGGATGGTCTGCTTGAACAGCTGCAGCAGAAGGTTGCCAAAATAAGGTCGAAGCAGGCACCAGTGCAATAGCTTTACAGGAGGCTGTCGGGTTTATCCGTTTGATTCGCCATCCAGGGGTTTGCAGCCAAACAGCGTTAAACCCGACAGCCTCCTTGCGTGCAAACACCCTCTTCCGAGACTGCTACACTAGCTGTAGTGTAGCCAATGCACCGATACTCGCGCTGTTCAAGATACAAGATAGCCCCATTGACTCCAGATAGCACAGATTATCCCAATAACAAGATCATCCGAAGGAGAAGCTTTATGTTTAGAAAGAGACTCATCACTGTCGCAATAGCGACGATTTTGCCTATAAGTGCAACGGTCTTTGCCGATGCCACTGTCGCCCCGGATGCCGCTGCCGATGCAACAGCTATCGAGCAGGAGGTTGTCACAGACTCGACAGTTGCTGTCGAGGCAGCGCCTGCAGAAGCTGCCCCGGTTGCGGCAGCTGAGCCTGTGCTGGAGGAGAGTGTCACAGCCCCTGCCGAGGTTCCTGCACCTGCGGCAGCAGCCCCCGCCGAGGCCCCTGCACCTGTGGCGGCGACCCCTGCCGGCAGAGGAATGATGCAGCATCACCGGTCGATGCAATCCATGGAAGAGCGTATGAAGGCACGTGAAAAACGCTACGAGGCGCTGCAGAAACGGGCGCTCGTGTCGGGCGTACTGCTCCCGGACCACCCCACCTGGATGGATAAACCTGAAGTGGCGGATCTACGTCCCTCCATGGAAGAGCGTATGAAGAGGATGAAGGCGCTCCGTAACATGAATCAGGATGAGCGGGATGCCTATCGTCTGGAGCGTTACCAGGAGATGAGGGAACGTGCGGCCGAAGTGGGACTTGATCTGCCAGAGAAGCCCCCGTGGAAAGATCGTCCTGCAAGACCTGAATTGGATCAGGATGATGAGTGGGCCAGGCAGCAGGCTGTGATCGACGGTATGACACCGGAAGAACGTGCCGCTTGTCATGCAATGCATCGTCGCCATATGCGGCAGATGGGACCGGGTCGCGGCATGATGCAGCACCCTCAGATGCCGGCGATGCCTGGGCGTGGATTTGGTCCAGGCCGTATGATGGGGCCGGGAGCTGGATACGGTCCCCAAGGCGACTTCTGGGATCCAAGCCGCTGATGAGGCGTAGGCCCGATCAAGCGTAGCGGGCATTGAAAACGTTCGGAGCGGCGCCTCGCCGCGATTAGCCCATCTACGGAGCTGTCGCGGCGAGGCGCCGCTCCGCTCCTACAATTTAATGCCCTGCTTGCTTGCAGCTGGGGCGTGGTTTATTGCCGTCTGGCGTCCGCCACCAGCGCTTCTGCCGCTTCCCGGCTCAGGTAACGCCAGGGTCTGGGAAGCAAACCTGGCACCAGCGACTGGTATCGCTGATAGACCTCTCCATGATAGACCACCAGTTTGCGCTCCTCGATACGTGAGCCGTAGATGAAGTAGAGCGTCATCATAATCGCTGAGACCAGCATCGCGGCGTCCATTTCCCGGCTCCATATCAATACCAGTCCCAGGCTGTACCAGGGGTGTCTGACGTAGCGGTGCAGGGGGGAGATGTGGAAATTCTCCTGGTCGTGAACCTCCCGGATGCGCAGCCGCAGCTGGCGCAGGCCGATAAACTCTCCGCTATCGTAATAACGCGTCGACCATAGAAAACCGAGTATCGCCAGCAGTGTCAGTCCGTAGGCTAACCAGGTCAGGGCGGCATTGAACTCCCACAGAGGTGAGCTGTGCCAATGCCACATCAATCCCAGCGGTGGCAGCAGTAACAGCACAGCGAGCACGTTGAAAGTGATGCGATACCAAGGCATGAAAGTGGGATAACGTTTCGCAACCCAGTGCTTGGCTGTGAGAGAGGCAAGCAGCGAGTGGCTCAGAAAATAGAGCAACCAGAGCGTCGCAAGTATGAGCAGGTTTCCGTATTCGTGCATTTTTTCCAGGTGCCTGTTGAAAGAGTGACGGCAAAGGGTTGGAGTCCGGGTAGGTTGGGTTAGGTCGTCTTTTTGGCCGTAACCCAACAATATGCGCCATTAGGCCCCGATTCCCTATGACGATTTTAGTCGATCCAGCCGCAGCCGCTGCCGCTCGTCAAATAACCGCCGGGAGCCGAGCCAGACTGCCGCCGTGGCGCCGAAGCCGGTGCCGGCAGAGATCAACAGCAGGATCAGGATCTGGTACTTGGCCGCTTCGAAGGGGGGGCTGCCGGCGAGTATCTGGCCGGTCATCATGCCAGGCAGGCTGACCACTCCGGCGGCGGCCATGGCGTTGATGATGGGAATCAGTCCGCTGCGCAGGGCGTTGCGACGAATCTCTTCAATGGCTTTGTGCCAGTCGTGGCCCAACATCAATCGCGCCTCTATTTGATGGCGCTGTTGCCAGGCGTTGTGGGTAAGGTTATCGAGACTGATGGCGATGCCGGACATGGTATTGCCCAAGAGCATCCCCAGTAGCGGTATCAGGTACTGTACCGAATACCAGGGTTCCACCTGGATGATCACGTTGAGCGTCAGGATAGTCACGCTGAAGGAGGAGATGAACATGGAGAGGGTGCCCACTCCCATGCCCCAGATCCCGCTGAAGCGCCGTGCCTGTCGGGCCATGACCTCGTAACCCGCCATAAAGAGCATGAAGAGCGCCAGAGCTGCAATAAACAGAGGGTGGGACTGGGCGAAGAGGCTCTTCAATACCAGCCCCAGCAGTGTTAGTTGCACGATGCTGCGCAGGGCGGCAACCAGCAGTTTTCGTTCCACCCCGAGAGAGAGGCGGAAGGTGAGCATCGCCAACAGCAGCACCAGGCTGGCTGCCAGGCCAAGGTCGAGGGCGCTGAGCCGGATCAGTTCCATGTCGCCTCCTGCAACCTGCCCTGAACAATCTGCAGATGCCGCTGGGCCACCCGCTGTTGCTGCGCCGGGTCATGGGTGACCCAGATCACCGCGCTATGTTGGGTTTTTCGCCACGACGCGATGAGCGCTTCCACCCGCTCCCTGTTTGTCTGATCCAGATTGGCTGTGGGTTCGTCCAGTAGTAGCACCTTGGGGTGGTTGAGCAGTAGCCGGGTCAGGCCGAAACGCTGTTTTTCACCACTGGATAGACGGGAGATACTCCAGCTTTCGCTCTCGGGAGGAAGACCAAGAGATTGGAGCAGGGAGAGGTCCTGCCGTGGCAGGTGGTCAATGATCCGTTCAGCCCACCAGGCACTCTCTGCGGGCAGCAGGCCGACCCGTCTGCGCCATTCAGCTCCGGTGAGAGAGTGGAGAGGTGTCTGGTCGACGAGGGCTTCCCCTTGATGTTGCGCATCGAGATCTGCGATGGCGCGCAGCAGAAGCGACTTGCCGCAACCCGAGGGGCCGGTAAGCGTGATGCACTCCCCGGCCGCCAGTTCAAGGTCGAAGGCAGCGAGCAGAGGTGTCTGGAAGGCTTTGAGGGTCAGGCTGCCCATGAGGGATTGCTCAGTCGCAACGCCGGAAGATCAGATCCCAGACGCCGTGACCCAGACGCTGGCCCCGCTGTTCGAAGTGGGTCAGGGGGCGATCCGAGGGGCGCGGGGAGAAGTTTCCCCGGCTGGCACTGTTCTCAAATCCCTCCGCTTCGCTGAGTACCAACAGCATCTGTTCGGCATAGTGCTCCCAGTCGGTGGCCATATGCAGAGAGCCACCGGGTCTGAGCGCCCGGTGCACCAGTTGTGTGAACTCCGGTTGTACGATGCGGCGCTTATGGTGTTTCTTCTTGGGCCAGGGATCGGGAAAGAACAGGTAGATCCCATCCAGGCAACCGGTCGGCAGATGGTGGCGCATCAGCTCCATGGCATCGCACTTCAGTACCCGGGCATTGTTGCTGTTGTTCTCTTCCAGTTTCAGCATCAGGCTGCCGACACCGGGGCCATGCACTTCGACGCCGAGGTAGTTCCGCTCCGGATGGCGAGCCGCCAGTGCGGCCAGCGTGTCGCCGTTGCCGCAGCCGATCTCAAGAAACAGGGGGTGATTGTTGCCGAAAATGGTGGCCGGGTCGATCTGGCCTGTGGCGGGAAGCTCCAGTCCGTAACGGGGCCAGAGTTCCTCGAAGGCTCGTCTCTGGGCCGGGGTGGTGCGGCCCTGGCGCAGCACGAAGCTGCGGATCGGGGGATGGGTTGTTGATGCCGCTTCCTTCATCCCAGTGGCAGATCAGAAAAAGAGCCCGTCCATCGGCGAGGAGGCGGAGGCGAATCGCTTGGCGGGCATGCGTCCGGCGAGGTAGGCTTCGCGCCCGGCCTGGATGCCTTTCTTCATGGCGGAGGCCATCAGCACTGGATTTTGGGCAGCGGCGATAGCGGTATTCATCAGCACACCGTCGCAACCCAGTTCCATGGCAACCGCAGCGTCGGAGGCGGTGCCCACGCCGGCGTCCACCAGGATCGGCACATTGGCGTTCTCCACGATGGTGCGGATGTTCAGGCGGTTGCGAACGCCAAGTCCGGAGCCGATAGGGGCGGCCAGCGGCATCACCGCGACGCAGCCCATCTCTTCCAGTTGTCTGGCGACGATAGGGTCGTCGTTGGTGTAGACCATGACGTCGAAGCCGTCCTTGATCAGCTCTTTGGCGGCGCCAAGGGTCGCAATGACGTCGGGGAAAAGCGTCTTCTCATCACCCAGGACCTCCAGCTTCACCAGGTTGTGACCATTGAGCAGTTCCCTGGCCAGGCGGCAGGTGCGCACGGCAGTTTTGGCATCGAAGCAACCGGCGGTATTGGGCAGATAGGTGAACTCACTGGGCGGAAGTACCTCCAGGATGCTCGGCTCGTCCCTGTTCTGTCCCATATTGGTGCGGCGCACTGCGATGGTGACGATCTCGGCGCCGCTGGCATCAATGGCGGCGCGGGTCTCGGCCATGTCCTTGTATTTGCCGGTACCCACCAGTAGGCGGGAGGTGAATTCGCGGCCGGCGACGGTAAAAGAGTCGGTTTTGGTATTTTCGTTTGGCATGTTCTTTATCGGAAATTAGAAGGACTGGAGGTGAGTGATATCGGTTGATCTGCTCTATCCGCCGCCGACGGCGTGGATGATCTCAACCTTGTCGCCGGCATGCAGGTGATGACCCCTGAAGGTGCTGCGGGGAATCAGTTCCTCATTGACCTCGACGGCGATTCGCTGCTCAGTGAGTTCAAGTTGCTCTATCAATCCTATCATGTCCGTGTCATCGGGGATTTGCTTTTCTGCGCCGTTTATATAAATCTGCATCTTCAGGTCTCTGCGCTGGCAGTTAAGTAGTTGGATGTAGCCAAGCGGCGAGTTTACACCAATCCGGCGGCGCATATAAATGGAGACGCAACGGAAGTATTGATCTCAAGGTTTGGGGAGTGGGTCTTTTGGAACAATGGAGTGAAGATCTAATCTCCGTCGAGCGTGCGCGTACGCTCGACGGGATGTTTTATCAGCGGGTGCGGCGTACGCCGGATGCCCTTGCTTATCGCAGTTACGACAGGAAAGAGAAGCATTGGTACGACCTGTCCTGGGCCGAGATGGGCGAGCAGGTGGCGCGCTGGCGTCAGGCGCTTGCCGGAGAGGAACTCGAACCCGGTGACCGGGTGGCAGTGTTGTTGCGCAACAGCCCGGAGTGGGTGATGCTCGATCAGGCCTGCATGTCTCTGGGGCTTGTGCTGGTGCCGCTCTATACCGATGACCGTGCCGAAGCGATTGCCTACATCATGGAGGACGCAGCGGTAAAGCTGTTGCTGGTGCAGGATGCCGGTCGCTGGAACCGCATGGCCCCGGCGTTGGCAGATCTGCAGCAGTTGCAGCGTGTTGTCGTGTTGGAGGCGAACAAAGAGCCGGTACAGATGGGCGAAGAGGGCGATGTGGTCCTGATAGCGGATAGCTGGCTGCCGGTGAAGGGCGAGCCGCTGACCCAAAGGGATGCCGACCCGGACAGTCTTGCCTCAATCGTCTACACCTCAGGCACCACTGGTCGTCCCAAAGGCGTGATGCTGAGCCACATGAACATGCTATCCATCGCCCACGCCTCGCTGACCGTGGTGGACTGTTATCGGGAGGACAGTTTTCTCTCCTTTCTGCCGCTCTCCCATACCCTGGAGCGGACCGCCGGTTACTATCTGCCGATGATGGCGGGTGCCTCGGTGGCCTATGCCCGCTCCGTTACGCAACTCGCGGAGGATCTGCAGAACATCAAGCCAACGATCATCATTGCGGTGCCGCGCATCTTTGAACGGGTCTACGCCAAACTGCATGATCAGATGAAGAAAAAACCGGCCATCGCCCGCCTGCTGTTTAACCTGACGGTCACTATCGGTTTCAAGGATTTTGAGCGGCGAATGGGACGTCGTCACTGGTCTCCTTCGTTGTTGATGATGCCGCTGTTACGGCGTTTGGTGGCGGACAAGGTTCTACAGAAACTGGGTGGCCATCTGCGCGGCGCAGTCAGCGGTGGGGCGGCATTATCCCCGGAGATTGCCCGTATCTTCCTTGGCCTTGGACTGCCGATGGTGCAGGGCTACGGCCTCACGGAGACCAGTCCTGTGATCAGCGTTAGTCCGCTGAATGACATCAGGTTGGGCAGTGTAGGTGTCCCGTTGCGTGGGATAAAAACAAGGATCGGCGAAAACGATGAACTGTTGGTCAAAACGCCGGGCATGATGCTCGGCTACTGGAATAATCATGCCGCGACAGCGGAGATGATCGATGCGGATGGCTGGCTGCATACCGGTGATCAGGTGCGCATCGATGAGGATCGGCATATCTATATCACTGGGCGGCTCAAGGATATTCTGGTGCTCTCCAATGGCGAGAAGATTCCTCCCGCAGACATGGAGCTGGCGATTGCACTGGATCCGCTGATAGAACAGGTGATGGTGGTAGGAGAGGGCAAATCCTACATGAGTGCGCTGGTGGTATTGAATGCAGATCTCTGGCCCGGTCTGGCGGATGAGTATGGCCTGGACGCAGCCGACCCCGAAAGCCTGAAAGAGAGTCGTCTCCAGCATGAAGTACTGAGTCGTATCAAGGCTGCCCTTGGAGACTTTCCCGGTTATGCCAAGATTCGCCGGGTGGCGTTGTTGCTGGAACCCTGGACCGTGGATAACGGCATGTTGACGCCGACCCTGAAGATCAAGCGTCCGATGGTGTTGGAGCTCTGTGCGAGAGAAGTGGAAGCACTTTACGACAGTGGACCTGCGTCGGCGTGATCTGTCGCTGACACAGCGTCTTCGGCTTGCTAGAATCATCTCTTCTACGCGGGTATCGTATATCGGTATTACCCTAGCTTCCCAAGCTAGTGAGGCGAGTTCGACTCTCGCTACCCGCTCCATTTCATGCTTCTTTTTGGGTTTCCAGGCAGCGTCCGCAAACTGATACCCTCCAAGTGAATTCGTCTGTCCGGGTCGGTGGATACTTGTTGTCTGTCTGGGGTTATCGGGGAATGGGTGTCGATGTTTCCGTGGTTGATTGATCTTTCCATGCATAATTTCATTTGGAAGCTATGATGGTACTGACAAAAACAACATACCAGTTCCCATCATATGTCTCTTAGGAAGCGCTTCCCATGACTGCAATTTCGTTAATGGATCCAAGTCCCACTGTGCTGAAACCGACCGACACTATCAACACAGCTGTCCAGGAGATCATGCAACACCGCTATCGCCAGGTGCCGGTGGTGGCAGAGGACGGGAGTTTTCTGGGTGTGTTCGGGGTCAACTGCCTGCTGAAACTGGTTCTGCCCAAAGCCGCGGTCATGGAAAAAGGGCTCACCAGCCTCTCTTTTGTCTATGAGTCGTTGGGTGATCTTCACCAACGTCTTAAAGACACGGAGCATGAACCGATCTCCATCTGTATGAAACAGGATGTCGAGGTTGTCACACCCGATACCCCCTTGGTGGAGACCCTGTTGGTCCTCTATCGCAACCGAACCAGCATCCCGGTGGTGGATCCTGAAAACAATAAACTGCTTGGCATGATTTCCTACTGGGATGTCGGCGAAAAGATCCTCTCTGCAGAAGGATGATCGCAAATGCATAACATCCATCAGCCAGACGTTATCTTTGGGCTCGACCCGCTCTGGTTTGCCGGAGCGTTATTCGTATTCACCTATGCGATGATACTTACCGAGCGCCTAAATCGCGCTATCGTTTCTCTGACTATGGCCTGCCTGATGATCCTTGGCGGTGTACTGACTCAGGAAGCCGCTTTTCAGGGTGTGGATTTCAACACCCTGGGGTTGTTGACCGGCATGATGATCATTGTTGGAATCACCAAGGATTCAGGGGTGTTTCAGTATCTGGCCATCTGGTCCGCCAAGCGGGTCAATGCCGATCCCTGGGGCATCCTGGTCACCCTGGTCCTGGTTACCGCGATACTCTCCGCACTGCTGGATAATGTCACTACCGTATTATTGATCGCCCCCGTTACCCTGCTTATCACCGATGCGCTCAAGGTCAGTGCCTATCCCTATCTGTTTGCCGAGATATTCGCCTCCAATATCGGTGGCACGGCAACCCTTATCGGCGATCCTCCCAACATCATGATCGGCTCTGCCGTAGGGCTAAGCTTCAATGATTTTCTGTTCAATCTCGCACCCCTGTCTCTGATTGTTCTACCCCTGACCCTGATCCCCATCTACTTCATCTGGGGGCGCAAACTCGTCGCTGACCCGCAGAGCCGCCAGCAGGTCATGAACTACCGGGAGGCGGATGCCATCACCGATTCACGCCTGCTCAAGCAGTCGCTGTTCGTACTGGCTCTGGTGATGGCCGGATTCATCCTGGGCCACGATATCGGCCAGCAACCGGCTACCATTGCCATGTTTGGTGCTGCAGTGCTGCTGATTTTGATCAACCTGCCGAAGGATCCCAGTGAGCAGTCCAAGCGGGTACACAAAGCTTTTTGCGAGGTGGAATGGATCACCATATTCTTCTTTATCGGCCTGTTTATCGTGGTTTATGGTGTGGAAACAACAGGCCTGCTGGAGATGCTGGCGAATCAGGTGCTGGATCTCACGGGCGGGGACAAGGCCACCACTGCCATTGCCATCCTCTGGGTCTCAGCTGTGGCATCAGCAGTGGTGGATAACATCCCTTTCGTCGCCACAATGATCCCTCTGATCGAGAACATGGCGGTAACTTTTGGCGGTTCCGAGGAGTTGGGGCCTCTGTGGTGGTCGCTTGCCCTGGGCTCCTGCCTGGGCGGTAACGGTAGTCTGGTCGGGGCAAGCGCCAACCTTATCGTGGCGGGATTCGCCGAACGTGCCGGACAGCCGATACGCTTCCTGCCTTTCATGTTGATGGCTTTCCCATTGATGCTGATGTCGATACTGGTGAGCAGTATCTACGTTTACCTGCGGTATTTTTAAGCGCCAGTTGTTTTTTGGCGATAAAGCATTTGAAAGCCTGTTGGATCTAAGCTAAATAAATAAGGAGTCTCTGGTCGAATCATGAATTTCCATCCTGGTGTTCGAAATTCGTCCGGATTCATTCAGAGGCTCCTTAAGAGATACATGCAGCATACTTGGTGGTAAATGATGAAAACAGTGGGCAACTTGAGAATTATCTGGTTTCTGGTTTTCTTTCTGTTGCTCGGACTCTTGCCTGTCGTTTCAATGGCGGATCATGCGGGAGTGAGGATTGCCGGGAATCTGATCGACGGCAGCGGAAGGTTTGTCTCTGTGGAAGAGATAGAGAAGCTTGGCATCACCCCTTCGCTCAAGGTGTTCGAACCCTATGAGAAGAAAGATTACCACTTCAGTGGTGTCTGGCTTGATGAGTTTATTCGCGCTTATGGTAAAGCCGATACTCAGAAGCTTGAGCTCGTGGCGATCGATGATTATACGATCATGATTAATAGAGCAGATTGGACAGAAAACAGGATTCTTCTGGCGACAAAAACCAACGGCAAACACATCGATTTTCAATCCAAGGGGCCGGTGAGAATTGTCTACCCGTTTTATAATCCCTCGAATGTGGATGAGATGGAAAAGATCCAGCAATGGATCTGGATGATTACCGATATCACTTTCTTCAAGTAGACACAGATGTCCAAGTTTTCCCTGAATCTCTCTTTGGCCTTCACCGGTATCCTGGTGATTTCATTCCTCGTTATATTTTCCGCCCGCTTTTATATCGCAAAGGAGGGGGCTGATTTTAAGGAGGAACTCGTACAAAACCCCTCGCGTTATATTCTGAAGGTTAGTAAACAGGTCAATAAGGGTGTTGCCTATTACCTGGCTGCGATCAAGGCGGAGGATGAAAGGCAGCTCATGAAGTCGGTTTACATACTGAATTCGAGTTTGGGTTTCCTCTCCAATGAGTTCTATTCCGGATTCAGTGCTGAGCGGGATGAGTTGAAGGCCCTGATTGATGAGGTAGTTGGGATTGTCAGACATTCTGGGCTGGGTGCAGGCAGCGATGGAGTGTCCCAGGTACTGGTCAAGACTAGCCGCATCGACCGGTTGGTGACCCGGGTGGAGCAGAAGGCCTGGGATCAGATGATGCTGAGCTATGGTGAGAAGCGGGATCGGAACCAGGAAACCTCTAACAATCTCAAATTTCAGAATACGCTACTCAATATCCTCTTTTTTCTCTTCATTACTGTCTTTATCTCCCTTTTTCTGTTTCTTAGGAAACTGATCAATTTGCAACAGCAGTTGGAATTGCAGCAGGCCTCACTGCTGGAGAGTGAAGGGCGACTGAAAGAGGCGCAACAACTGGTTCATCTCGGCAGCTGGCAGTTGGATCTGATAAGCGGGAGTGCGATCTGGTCAGACGAAGAGTTTCGTCTGCTGGGGTATGAGCAGGGCGAGGTCGAAGCGACCAGAATGACGTTCATGCAGGCGGTTCATCCGGAAGACAGAGATGCAGTTGCCGCCGAGATTAAACGTTCGATGCGGCCGGGACAGAGTGAGCCATACTATATCGAACATCGCATTGTGCATAAGGATGGCAGTGAACGCGTAGTCGAAGAGCGTGGAAACACGACGTTTGATGATGCCGGTGTTCCGGTGCGAATGTTCGGTACCACCCTGGATGTCACCGAACGCTATCAGGTAGCCCGGTTACGGCGCCGTCGTGAGCAGGGTCTCGAACGGTTGGACCGGTGGATGCTCAAGCTCGGAACCATCGCCGAAAATTATCAACAGCTTTATGAGGGTGTCTGCGACGGCATCATGGAGTTGGTGTCTGCCGACCTCGCCGCACTGCCATTGATCAATGAGGCGGATAGCACCTTTACCTACCATGCGGCGTCAGGCAACAAAGGCGGCATGCTGCTGGGTCAGACCCTGCCGCTGCAAGGCGGTGGTCTCTGTGGATGGGTGGCCAGCAAAGGGCAGGGGATATGTGTGCCGGATTTGAAACAGGACCCGCGGGTCATCCAGGAGTTGGCGGAAAACCTGGATGTCACCACCGGTCTCCTGACGCCACTTACCCATGACGGCAGGGTCATCGGCGGACTTTCCGCCTTCCGCAAGGGTGAGCCGTTTGATGAGATTGACGAAGAGTTGATCAATCTCTTCGGGCAACGAGCCTCCGTTGTGATCGAAAATATGCATTTAATGACGTTGATGGAAGAGCGGGTGAAAGAGCGTACACGGGAGTTGGAGATCATCAATAAAGAGCTGGAGTCGTTCAGTTATTCCGTCTCCCATGATCTGCGCGCACCGCTACGCTCTATCGACGGATTTAGTCAGGCCCTACTGGAGGATTATGAAGCGTCCCTGGATGAGACGGGGCGCGACTATCTGTTTCGCGTGCGGCGGGCGAGTCAGCGCATGGGCGCTCTTATCGATGACCTGCTGATGCTCTCCCGCCTGACCCGGCGTGATATGCAGTGTGAAACGGTTGACCTTAGTGAGCTGGCGGAAAAGTCTGCCAGACAGCTGAGCAAAGAGGCGCCGGAACGGTCGGTAGAACTGCGGCTCGAGAAAGGTGTGTTTGCGCAGGCAGATGCCAAGTTGATGCAGGTGGTGTTTGACAACCTGCTGGGCAATGCGTGGAAGTACACCGCCCGCGAACCTCGGGCCGAGATTGAGTTTGGCAGAGATTCCGACGGCGAGAACAGCATCTATTTTATCCGCGATAACGGGGTTGGCTTCGATATGGAGTATGCGGACAAGCTGTTCGGCGCCTTTCAAAGATTGCATAAGTCGAGCGACTTTGAGGGGACTGGGATCGGCTTGGCCACCGTGGCGCGCATCATTCACCGGCATGGCGGACGGGTTTGGGCCGATGGGGTGGAGGGTAAGGGCGCTGCGTTCTTCTTCACCTTGTCGTGACCGAATTGAAGGAGGTAGTTTCCTGAGTTTTGCGTTATGGGTTTTCTGTGAATGACATCAAGGTTATTATGGTTATTAGGAACGGGGCCTCTGACAGAGGCTTTTTTTGTTGGATTTGTCAGGCGAATGGGATTTTAATGTGTTTGACTGAGAGCTGCCGACAATAATCGTAGCCGTACAAGAGGTGCTATCGTGGCAAGCGCAGATGAAAAAATCATCCTTCTGGTAGAGGATAATGCCGATGACGAGGCACTGACCCTGCGCGCCCTGCGGAAAAACAACATCGCCAATGAGGTGGTTGTGGCTCGAGACGGCGTTGAGGCGCTGGACTACCTTTTCGGTACGGGAGATTACGCTGGGCGTGACACCAGTGAACAGCCACAGGTTGTCCTGCTGGACCTCAAACTGCCCAGGCTCAATGGGTTGGATGTGTTGAAACGCCTGCGGGCGGATCCCCGTACCCGACGGGTGCCGGTGGTGATCCTGACTGCATCCGATGAAGAGAGAGATCTTCTGGACAGCTACGATCTCGGCGCCAACAGCTATATCAGAAAACCGGTCGATTTTGCCCAGTTCATGGAAGCGGTCGGACAACTTGGACTCTACTGGCTGGTGTTGAATCTAAACCCCGACCGATGACTGACGAAATCAGGGTACTGATTATCGAGGATTCCGAAGACGACGCACTGCTGCTGGTGCGTGAGCTTCGCAAAGGTGGATACACACCCTCATTTCAACGAGTCGATTCGCCGCAAGAGGTCAAGGCCGCACTGGAAAGAGATCAGTGGGATCTGGTGATAACCGACCACAATATGCCGCAGTTCAGCTCCACTGATGCGCTGAGACTGGCCAAGACCCACCAACCCGATATCCCCATCATTATTGTCTCAGGCAGCATTGGTGAAGAGGTGGCTGTGCAGGCGATGAAGGCCGGCGCCCACGACTACCTGATGAAGGATAATCTCAAGCGGCTCATTCCGGCTGTCGAACGCGAACTGCGTGATGCGGATACCCGGCGTGCCCATCGACGGGCGGAGGAGGAGATTCGCCATCTGGCTTTTCACGATGTCCTGACCGGACTGGCCAACCGCCATGAATTCGATCTCCAACTCAATCAAGCGCTGGAGAGCGCGAAACGGGACGGACTGGTTCATGCGCTGTTCTATCTCGATCTCGACCAATTCAAACTGATCAACGATACCTGCGGCCATATGGCGGGAGACGAACTGCTGCGCCAATTGGCAATTCTTCTGCAGTCCCATGTGCGGGGTAACGACATTTTGGCCCGTCTCGGTGGTGATGAGTTCGGTGTCTTGTTGAAGGGCTGCCCCCTGGAGCGGGCGAATCAAATTGCCGATGGCATCCGTCTGTCGATTGCCGGTTTTCGTTTTGTCTGGGACGAACAGGCCTTTGTCATCGGGGTCAGTATTGGGGTGGCGATGATCACCGCCGAAAGCGCCAGCGCGGAGGATGTGTTGAGCAAGGCGGACATCGCCTGCTACACAGCAAAAGACAGGGGACGTGACCGTGTCCATGTCTACTCAGAAAACGACATCGAAACCGCCCGGCGATATGGTGACATGCAGTGGGTGAACCGCATCCGGGAGGCCCTTGAGATTGGGCGGTTCCAGCTATACCAGCAGGTCATACAACCCCTGAGTGAATCGGCAGAGGGTATGCAGACCCGGGAGTTCCTGGTGCGTATGCTGGATGAGCAGGGGGAGATCATTGCACCCGGCGCATTTATCCCCGCGGCTGAACACTACAATCTGATGCCGCAGGTGGATCGTTGGGTGGTACAACGGGCTTTCTCCCATCTTGCGGAGCAGGAGCATCGAGGTAACGGTCGGGACACCCTTACCTTCATCAACCTGTCAGGCAACTCTCTCAGTGATGAGTCTTTCTTTGATTTTATCCGGAAAAAATTGCGTGATCATCATCTCAACCCCCAAAGGGTCTGCTTTGAGGTAACGGAAACGGCTGCGATCTCCAATCTCGGTAGTGCGATTGAGTTCATTCGAGAGTGCAAAAAAGCGGGTTGCCGTTTTGCGCTGGATGATTTTGGCAGCGGGATGAGTTCCTTCTCCTATCTGCGATCCATACCGGTCGACTTCCTGAAAATCGACGGTACATTTGTGAAGAACATGGTTCATGATCCCATGGATGCCGCCATTGTGGAGGCGATTAACGGCATCGGACACGTAGCGGGCATCAAAACCATTGCAGAGTTCGTGGAGAACGAGGCGATCCGGCAAAAGCTTTGTGACATAGGTGTGGACTTTGGCCAGGGGTACGGCATACATCGTCCCCAACCGTTGGTCGGCTGAGTCTTTTGTAGGTTGCAGGATGGATTGACCCGCCTGCGCTTCGTATGAGGTATAGGGGGCCATGCATAAAAGCCGAAATTATCTTTTCGTCTTCGTTTTACTTACCGTATTCATCGCCACACCGGCGTTTGCCGAGATCAAAAATCTGTTCAATGTAAACGCTGTTATCCTACAGCAGGGTGATGGCTTCAAGGCGCATCTGATCGGTCCGGGGCTGACTTGGGACCTTCCGCCTTTCGCGTATCTGGAGACCAATCTCTACTACCGTGACAATCCCGATCTCAGCGGCGGCACCTGGCAATTTACCGCGGCCTGGGTCATGCTGTTTGAGCTTGATCCCCTCGGCTTTCTATTCGACGGTTATACTGACATTCGCGGCAGCGAAGGCGAAGCGGGGCCGGATCTCAATTTCAATCCCCAATTGAAACTGGATGTGGGCAGGCTCTTTGGGTACGAAGAGATGATATATGCCGGTTTCGAGTACTATCATTGGAATAATAAGTTCGGTATCGACGGCGTTAACGAGCGACTTCTCTCGCCAATAGTCCAGGCGCGGATCAGCTTCTGATATCACTCTCGGCGGTGGTTTGACATGCAAAGGCTCTATGAGGCGACTGATCGCATCGAAGCCCAGATGCTCAAGGATTTCCTTTTGGAACAGGGGATCGAAACGGTGCTGCTGGGAGACTACCTGTCCGGTGCCGCCGGAGAGTTGGCGGCCAATATCTTTCCGGCGCTCTGGGTGGTGAATGAAGAAGATCTGCCAGGCGCGAAGATCCTGTTACAAAATTTTACAAATAATCGGACCCAGGCAGTTGGTAGAACTGCATGGGTCTGCTCAAAATGTGGTGAAAAGGTCGATGCAGGCTTCGATCTGTGCTGGAATTGTGCTACACCTCGTAGAAGATAATACAAATAAGGAGATGATGGATGGGCAAGGTCCTGAAAGTGCTGTTCGGGCTGCTGGCATTACTGGTCGTACTCATAGTTGCCGCAGTGATCATTGTGCCGCTGGTTGTGGATCCCAACGACCACAAACAGGAGATCATCGCCGAAGTGCAAAAAGCCACCGGGCGTGATTTGGCCATCAATGGAGATATTGGCCTCTCGGTCTTTCCCTGGCTCGGTCTTGAACTCAACGGGCTGAGTCTCAGCAATGCTTCCGGTTTTGGCGACCAACCTTTTGCCGCCCTCGATCATGTACAGGTGCGGGTCAACCTGGTTCCGCTGATACTGCAGCAGACCCTGGAAGTGGATAAGGTGCAGGTCAAGGGGCTGGAGCTGAATCTGGCGAAGTCCAAGAGCGGTGTCACCAACTGGGATGATCTTGCTGAAGCAGGTCAGAAAGAGATGGCTGATAGCAGCGCGGCTGAAGCGCCTGTGGCGGAGAAAAAATCCGCTGGCAAGGGAATGGCTGCATTTTCCATTGGCGGGATCGAAATCAGTGGCGCGCACATCGTCTGGGATGACAAGTCGACCGGTGATCGTTTCGAAATCAAGGATCTGGAAGTCAAAACCGGGGCTATGAATCCAGGACAGCCGGTTGAATTCTCCCTTGGGTTGGGGCTTGACAGCGCCCAGCCAGCCCTGCGGAGCAAGGTCGATTTGTCCGGCAATCTCAACGCAGACCCGGAAGCCGGGAGCATTGCGGTAGAAACCCTGAAGTTGTTGCTGAAGGTTACCGGAGAGGGTCTGCCCAAGGAGGGCGTGGATGCCGAACTGCGTGCTGATCTCTATGTCGACCAGAAGGCCGAAACACTGGAGGTCAAGAATCTGGTGTTGGAGTCAGGGGCGCTCAAGATGAGTGGCGCTGTTAAAGGTCGTGGGATCCAGAGCGCACCCGCATTCAATGGTGAGATCAAACTGGCTGAGTTCAGTCTGCGGCAGTGGATGGAGAAGTTCGGACTGCCGGTACCTGAAACCGCTGATCCGAAAGTGTTGAACCAGCTGGGCATGACACTCGCTTTTGCGGCAGATCAGAAGCGGGTGGCGCTGAAGGATCTGCTGATGGTGCTGGACGACACCCAGATCAAAGGTGAGTTTGAACTGATCGATCCGGCCAATCCGGCTTATGCCTTTACCCTCGATATCGACCAGATAGACCTGGACCGTTATCTGCCGCCAAAGTCTGCGGGTGAGAAAGACGGCAGTCAGTCTTCCAGCGGCAAATCGGCCAAAGAGGAGCCCCTGTTTCCGGTGGAGATGCTGCGTAAACTCGATCTCGACGGCACCCTGCGGGTGGGTAGCATAAAGGCTAACAACATTCGTGCCGAGGCAATTCAGGTCAAGGTAAAGAGCAAAGGCGGAAAACTCAATGTCGACCAAAAAGTGGGGCGCTTCTATGACGGCGCCCTCAAAGGGACGGTGAATCTAGATGTGCGGGGCAAGACGCCGAAACTCAAGATCAATCAAAGCGCCAGCAGTATTCAGGCCGGTCCTTTGGTGCTGGATGTGTCAGGGCAGGATCGGTTGGCGGGCAAGGGGGGCTTCAATGTCAATCTGACGAGTGCGGGTCAGTTGGTCAGCCAACTCAAGAAGACCCTCAACGGCAAGCTGGATTTCGATTTTCGTGACGGCGCCGTCAAAGGGATCAACCTGGCAAAGATGCTGCGGGATGCCAAGGCGAAGCTTTCGGGTAAGGCGGCAGCCGTGAGTAATGAGCAGGAGCAGACCGATTTCGCTGAGTTGAGCGCCAGTGCCGTCGTGCGCAATGGTGTGCTGGATAATCGTGATCTGCTGGCCAAATCCCCCTTTCTCCGGGTGGAAGGTTCTGGCAAGGTGAACATCGTGGCGGAGTCACTCGATTATACGGTCAAGCCGGTAATAGTCAGTACCGGTAAGGGTCAGGGTGGTGAAGGTTTGGAAGAACTCAAGGGCGTGCCGATTCCGGTGCATCTCCAAGGCTCCTGGGCCGACCCGCAGTGGAATATCGATCTCGGCAAGGTACTGGCGGAGAGTCAGAAGGCCAAGCTCAAAGAGAAGCTGGATGAGAAGTTGAAGGAGAAACTTCCAGGCGGGCTACAAGATAAATTGCCAGGTGCTCTGAAAGGCCTCTTCTGATCCCATCTGGCCCGGATGGCGCCATGTGTCATCCGGGCTGCGATTCTCTCCATGCATGCCCTTGAATTTTCTCACGCCGTTCTTGAGTGGTTCGACCAATTCGGCCGCAAGGATCTCCCCTGGCAGCGGGATGTGGATCCCTACCGGATCTGGGTCTCCGAGATCATGTTGCAGCAGACCCAGGTTGCCACGGTTATTCCCTACTTTGAGCGTTTCATAGCCAGTTTTCCCGATGTGCTACAGCTGGCAAATGCCTCCCAGGATGCGGTACTGCACCACTGGTCGGGTTTGGGGTATTACGCCCGCGCCCGTAACCTGCATAAGGCGGCGGCAGTCATCCGGGACAGTTATTCCGGCCAATTCCCCGAGGATCTCGATCAGGTTGAGTCCCTGCCGGGGATAGGGCGTTCCACCGCCGGCGCAATCCTCTCTCTGGCGTTGGGGCAATCCCATCCGATCCTCGATGGTAATGTCAAAAGGGTGTTGGCTCGCTGTTTTGCAGTTGAGGGTTGGCCGGGCAAGTCGGCAGTTGCAGGTGAGCTCTGGGAACTGTCGGAGACCTACACGCCGGAAAAGCGGGTTGCGGCCTATAATCAGGCAATGATGGATCTGGGCGCTACGGTTTGTCGGCGCGGACAGCCGGACTGCGGGGCCTGTCCCCTGAACCGGCAATGCATGGCCAATGCGAGCGGGCATCAGCGGGCATTTCCCTCTCCCCGTCCAAAGAGAACATTACCGGTGAAACAGGCTCAGATGCTGGTCGTGCAAAATGGCGAGGGTGCCGTGTTGTTGGAGCGGAGACCGCCGGCGGGGATCTGGGGCGGACTTTGGAGCTTTCCGGAGTGCCCGGTATCCCGGGAACCATCGGCCTGGTGCCGGGAGCATTTCGCGATCAAGGCAGGTGTGCTGCGGGAGATGCCTTTGAGGCGACACACCTTCACCCACTTCCATCTCGACATAACGCCATTGCGGATGTACGCCAATAACCCCAGTAACGCAGTCTTGGATGCAGGTGATCGTATCTGGTATAAAACCCCGGATTCCTCTGGACTGGGCCTGGCTGCGCCGGTTTCACGAATCATCAACGAGCTGGAGAAGTATTCAGTTGCTGGCAGTAGCGGATAACCGGCGACTGGCGACAGTATTTCCCCCCATAGTATTTCCCCTAGGAGAGCCTCCATGAGCCGTACCGTAAACTGCGTCAAACTGAATCGTGAAGCCGAAGGGCTGGATCGCGCACCCTATCCCGGTGATCTGGGCCAGAGGATCTTCGACAACGTCTCCAAAGAGGCATGGGCAGAGTGGCTCAAGTTTCAGACCATGCTGATCAATGAAAATCGTCTCAGTCCGATAGACCCGAAGGCGCGGAAATTTCTCGAAGATCAGATGGAAAAATACTTTTTTGGTGAAGGCGTTGCAAACCCGCCTGAGTTCACTCTACCCGGTTCATGAAACTGCAATGGACTGGCACTGTTTGGGGAAGGTGAGAAATATCCAGTATCCGCTTGACTAACTGCCCCAAGATCGCTGTAATACGCGCTCTGATTTATGGCCAGGTAGCTCAGTCGGTAGAGCAGGGGACTGAAAATCCCCGTGTCCGTGGTTCGATTCCGCGCCTGGCCACCATATAAAACTGATACTAATCAGTAGATTAAGAAGCCCGCCTCATGGCGGGTTTTTTCGTTCTGGCGCACTGATGGCGCAATTGCCCACAAAAAACCCCCAAAAGCGCGTTTAATGGGCACATCTTCCTTTCTGACTTTAGCTATCCCTAGTTCTAAGGTTTCAGGCCTTTTGCGGCTCCTGAATTTGGAGTTTTCGGACATCTTTGGGGTTGAAGTGCGCCGCTAGTGCGCCTTAACTCGTGGCGCACATATTTAACTATTTGATATATGACAATTATCAGTTGTAAATCACGGGGATTATATATCCCGTATTGTTAGTTATTGTGCTTTGTTGTAGTATTAAAGCATCCCAAATAAACAGGCCCCCAAGGTGGTGACACACCAAGGAGGCCCTGGCCACCACCAACCTAGATAGGGAGGTTAGGCAATGGCTTCAATTCGCAAGCGTAGCAACAAAGATGGTTCCTCGTCTTATCGTGTTGATGTCCGACTGAAAGGGTTCCCGCCGCAACGAGCCACCTTCAAAAGACTAACAGACGCTAAGAAGTGGGCTGGCCAAACAGAGGCGGCAATTAGAGAAGGGCGCTACTTCAAAACCACAGAAGCCAGAAAGCACACCCTGGCAGATGCCATAGACCGTTATAGAGATTCGGTAATACCGACCAAGAGGGATGGCAAGAAGCAGAAAGCACAGCTTGATTGGTGGCGTGATGAGCTAGGCGCTTTCACGCTTGCTGATGTCACTCCCGCCTTATTGGGTGAGTCGCGCGATAAGCTGGGCAAAGACCGCGCCCCAGCGACGGTTGTCCGGTACCTGGCTGCCCTATCTCATGTGTTCACTGTTGCAGTAAATGAATGGGGATGGCTCGAAGATTCTCCTATGCGAAAGGTACGCAAGCCAAAAGAACCACGGGGGCGTGTGCGTTTTCTCTCAGAGGATGAGAAAGACCCGAATGGGGTGGTAATCGAGGGGGAGAGAACCCGATTACTGAATACCTGCAAAGAGTCGAACAATCCCTACCTTCACACCATTGTCGTGCTGGCGTTATCAACTGGCATGCGACAGGGTGAAATCCTGAATATACGCTGGCCAGATGTTGACTTGTCACAAGGCCGGATAATCCTACATGAAACCAAGAATGGCGAGCGGCGAGTTGTCCCGCTTCTAGGGCTTGCGCGTGATTTGCTTAAAGAGCATGCAAAGGTGCGCCGGTTAGATACTGACCTTCTTTTTCCTGGCAGAAATCCCAAGAGTCCTGTTTTTATCCGAGCCCCCTGGCTTGAGGCAGTGAAGGCGTCGGGAATAGAAGACTTGAGGTTCCATGACCTCAGACATTCGGCAGCCAGTTATATGCTCATGTCAGGGGCCTCCCTTGGAGAGATAGCGGAATTACTAGGGCATAAGACCCTGCAAATGGTGAAGCGATACAGCCACCTTTCGGAGTCCCATGCTGCTGGTGTCGTAGGGCGAATGAATGAAAGGATTTTTCAGGGTGTGGAATGACCTCTGTTTATCTAGGAATTGCCAATAGGAGTGGATGGGTGTGAGTGGACCAAACTACACAAAATGGATAAGGAAGGCATTCTGGCATTTGGATGAGGGGGTGGCCCTACTATTAGGGGCTGACCCTAATAACGTAAAAGAATTGCGTAATAGAACCTCGATACCTCAAGAATTTAGAGAATTTCTCATTGAATTTCACGATATGCTTGATACTGCCGAACGCAGTGAAGGTGTGGAGTATGAAGTAAATTTACCTAGCATAAATAATGGTTGGCGCATTACTTATGCGGAAGTAAAACCGACTGTATTTCTTAAATGGGCGAAAGAAAAGGGTTATAGAATACCCAGTGAATTGAAGCCAGTTCTTTCCTGGGTTACACCAGATGAACAGCAGGGTGCGTCCAAATGGGGGTATCAGCACGATACAAAGCTATTGAAAATAGCGAGAGATATTATTGAACAGTATTGGGAGGAAAAAGACCCAAACTCAGCACCTTCAAAGGAAGCGATTATTGCGGAATTGAAAGAAACATATCCTGCTATGTCAGATAGTGAAGCGAAAGCTATCGACTTAATAACACGGCATGACAAGCTAAGAAAAACCAAGCTATAAACTTTATAGGTTAACCTGGAGCCCCATATTTCATGCGGGTTTCGGGCTCGTTTTGCATCAGGTTAACCCTTTCTGGGTTACCTATGTGAATCCTGATTTCTCACAAAACACACTCCAAAATCCCTATCAAGCCCCGACGACAACGTCGGATTATGCACAACAAGCTTGAGAGGGAATATCAATGGCCAAGCAAGTTATATCAGAGCTTCAACAGAAGCAGCCTATCAGTCGCCTTATTCCGGCAACCAAGTGGAATGAGCATTTTGAGTGGCCGCCCATTGGCGGTCTTCGCCACATCATTTTCAATGCTGAAACAAACGGTTTTGCAGCTGCAATAAAGCGAGTGGGCCGTCGAGTACTCATAGACCCTGAGAAGTTCTGGGAAATCGTTGAAGACCAGAACAAGGGGGCAGCATGAAGGATTGTAGAAGCGCCCCGCCCGGTGTTAGCAGCACCGGGATTGATGGGGCAAGGGAAAAGCAAGAAAAGTCTAGCACATCTGCAATCACCCAGAGAAAGAGCATCCTTGCATTTCTTCAGCCAGGCAATCAGTTAACGACGCTTCATGCCAGAGAGTATCTTGGCATCATGCACCCTGCTATGAGAGTGAAGGAGCTTAGGCAGCAAGGGCATAACATCATGACTCACTGGCGAACTGAGGAAGATGTAACCGGTACACGTCATAGGATTGCAAGTTACGTGTTGATGACAGGCAAGCAGGAGGGTGCGGCATGACAGCAATTATCCCTGTAAACGACCAATACCGAATCGAGCTAGACCCTAGAAGGCATCCAGGAGATACATAATGGATAGCTTCAAAGCTGAGATGATGGATTATGGGCTTCAGCCACCAGAGCACATAGAACCCGGCAAGATTCATCGTTTCCCAGGTGCTGATAAGGGCCGCTCCAACCGTGCCGGATGGTGTCGCCTATTCCCCGATGGGCAGGGTGGCGTCTTCGGTGATTTCTCTACCGGCCTTCAACGCACTTGGCAAGCAAAGAGAAATGATGATTTCGACAAGGCCAAGTGGTTAGCAGAAAAAGGTGAGTTTCAAGAGCAATACGCGCGAGCCAAAGAGGCACGTGAACGGGATCACCGGAAGGCAGCAGCAAAGGCCGTTTTCCTCTGGAATCAGGCTCAGTCTACTGCTTCGCATGACTACTTGACTCGAAAGGGGATCGGCACCCATGGTGCACGGATTGACCGCCATGGAAATTTGGTTATTCCGGTCCTTGTCGGTGGCAAGATTTCATCACTGCAATTCATTCAACCGGACGGTAACAAGCGTTTTCTGTCCGGCGGGCAGATTGCGGGTGGTTGGTTCCGTCTTGGTGAGATCACCGAAACCATTCTGATCTGTGAGGGGTTTGCAACAGCCGCCACTCTGCACGAAGAGTCCGGCCACTGTGTCTATGTGGCCTTCAATGCCGGAAACCTTTATTCAGTTGCCCGATCCGTTCGATCCCACCATCTGAAAGCCGATCTTTGCATCTGTGCTGACAACGACAGCAACACCAAAGGGAACCCCGGTGTAACCATGGCTCGTAAGGCTGCGGTTACGGTTGGGGCAAGGCTGGCAATTCCTGAGTTCCCTGAAGGAGTGGCCGGCACTGACTTCAACGACTTGGCTCTGCTGAAACGCAAGGAGGTGGCGGCATGAGTGCGGTTACTGATTCCATCGATGGAGCCGCACCCCCAGACCTTGCGGCCATAGTGGTCGAGCTGGGCCAGCTCTCCCCCCTGGAATATGACCAAGTCCGAGAGGAACGCGCCAAGACGCTGAAAGTTCGGGTCGGCACACTGGATAAGGAGGTAGCCCAAGCACGGGGAGATTTTGCCGAAGAAGAAACCGCCAGTGTTGTTGAAGAGATCAACCCATGGGAACAATCGGTTACCGGCGCTGACCTCCTGACTGAAATAGCCAACACCCTGGCGAAGTATGTCTATCTGCCCAAGGGAGCGCCGACGGCATTGGCTGCCTGGGTCGTCGGTACCTACTGCATGGAATCATGGTCAATCTGGCCCAAGGTACTGATCACCAGCCCTGAAAAGAGATGCGGCAAGTCAACGCTCGTAGATGTGCTTGAGGCGGTCACCTTCCGCGCCCTGGTGGCCAGCAACATTTCATCATCGGCAATCTTCCGCTGTATCGATGAGTGGCAGCCTACTTTGATCCTGGATGAGGCCGACACCTTCACAAAGGACAATGACGAACTGAATGGCATCATCAACGCCGGACATAGGCGGAGAACAGCAAAAGTCATCCGCACGGACAAGGTTGCTGATGGGTTTGTACCCAAAGCCTATTCAGTGTGGAGTCCTCAGGTTATTGCAGGCATAGGAAGCCAGAGGGACACCCTGCATGATCGATCCATTCATATCGAGATGGAGCGCAAGCTACCAGATGAGAAGGTCTTCAAGGTGCCGGTAGACCTGTACGAGCAGTGTCAAAATCTCCGCCGCAGGTGTTTGAGATGGGCCGTAGACAATACCAGCGTCCTGAAAGCCACCCATATTGAAATCCCCCATCACGGCAATGATCGTGCCCAAGATAATTGGGTGTCGCTGGTGACCATCGGTCATCTTGTTGGTAGCGGGTGGGAAGAAAAGATTCTTCGTGCCTATGAGGTATTTCAGGCATCGGAGACTGAAGAGGAAGATGCCGGAATCATCCTGCTGAGAGATATCAAGGTAATCCTGGGTTACAGGGGCCGTGACAAGATCAGCAGTGCCGATCTGGTGGAAGCTCTCATAGCGATTGAGGATTCACCATGGTTCGAATGGAAGCGAGGAAAGCCCCTTACACAGAACTCACTTTCTCGATTGCTGAAGCCTTTCAAGGTCAAATCAAGCACGATCCGAATAAACCTCACAACGGCTAAAGGTTACACCAGAAAACAATTTGACCATGCCTTTGATAGGTACCTCTCTCCTATACCCCCTATTCAAAGCGTAACAACGTCACAAACCAGTAACCACGCGGCTTACAGCGATTTTCAAAGCGTAACAGAAGGAGAGAATGTTACGCTTTCAAATTCCCGCCAGCCCAGTAACCACGCGGGTTGTGACGGTGTGACGCTTCAAAACGTCACTACTGGAGAAGAGGGGGTATCAGGCCATGGGGAAGACGCGCAACCTGATGACATGGAGATATTCGATGTTGAGTGATCCAATCAGAAAAGCTGGATTCACATTGACCATTGTGGATGGGGGTATAGGAGTAACTCCGGCCTCGAAGCTAACACAGGATCAGCGTCAATACTTGAAGAGAAACAGGGTGGCGATCCTTGCTGAATTACGACAGCCGAAAGAGCCACTCCCTGAGGATATGGAGGCTATTACTGAGGCACTGGCCGAAAAGGCGGCCGCCCTAGAATATTGCGGCAACATGCCACGAGAGGAAGCGACCAAGCAGGCCCCTAAAGCTGTTGGTGTCTTCAGCTACACCCTGACCGACCACCCCGGCAAAACTTTCACCGTCATTGCAAGCAGCTGCACTCAGGTAGAGGGACGGAAGATCATAGAGGACCAATATGGAGAAAGCCGCGTTGGAGAAGTGCACCACTTTCCGTGGAGATCGGGCCAATGATTACTCCTGTGGAAACCCGAGAGTCTTCGCCGAAGGCCTTTGAACGAAAGCCAGCGGCCATGGTGGCGGCAAAGATTGCAAACATGTCAGGTCACAGACCGGAGCTGCCCCCGAATTTGTGATGAGTGAATACATTGAATGTATCAGAGCGTGTTTTTATAGCAATACGCGCGCGCGTAGGAGAAAGAGAAATGAACAAATTAATAAAGACGATTAAGAAGAATACCCTTGATGAAATCCGGGTGGAGCTGTCCGAGTACCGGGGCCATAATCTGATAGCGATTCGGGTCTACTCCGATTTCGGAGACGGTGAAGAGAAGAAACCGACCAAGAAGGGCCTGACCTGTAATGTCAGCTTGATCCCTGTGCTCAGAGAGGCGCTGGAGAAAGCAGATGCTGAAGCCAGAAAGGCCGGGGTTCTGAGGCCTCTGTGAGGCCTGTACGGCGCTATTTCTTCGCACCCTATGAAAGGGCTGGCTGATCGGAGATATCGCCTATCCAGTCCATATCTGGACCTGCAAGAAGGGGCTTCAGTTCATTCAGTACCCGGGTATGCCGTAGACCAGTATGGCAGCGATGGAAAACCGAGGAATGTCGTGTTTTGTCTTTTGAACGAGCTTAATGATAACTGGACTCCATAAAAGGCGCATCAGCATGGGCGTATTGATTTCTACACATCTTTGGGAGAGACAAAATGCCATGGTGGGATGAACCTCCGTTTACCATAAAGCAGCTCAGGGCGGCCCGTGGATCACTGGGCTGGGGATTGCGCAAAACAGCAAAGGCGGGAAGGACCTCGACACAGACGCTCTGCAAGTTTGAAAACGGGTCCACGGTACACCGTTCTGTACTCGAACCGGTAAGAGAAGCATTGGAGGCAGAAGGCATTATCTTTCTTGATCCGACCAGTGAGAAGGAGCCAGGGATCGCATTTCAGCTGAGTGGGAAGCATGACCGTTAAACGTGGTGTTAACCGCCGAAAATGCCGGATGTGCGGGACGAGGCTCAAATCTAAGCGGAGTACTCGGAAATGGTGCTCACCCGCATGTAAACAGAAGGCCTACAGGTCAAGACGGCTGTTTAGGCTGTTTGAGATGGATTGGCTGGCTTTCTTACGGTAACGGGAGTTTGTGCTGTAACCTACTGATAAATCAATAAGTTAAGCCTATTTATAATAGGGTTTAAATGACAGTAAGAATTTGTGACTCAGGGGGGTACTCACTGAATGTGTACCCTGACTTCTTTGGGAGGGGCATGCCTCTGAATCGTGTATTGACTGAATTGCCCATATCCCCCTATGATGGATATGTCCTGGCAAAATCCAGGGCCGGGATTCGAACCCCGAATATCACAGAGCGCACAAGCGCTCACTCGATAGCGCTTTTTTTGTGCCTGTTTTATGGCGGGCCGTATAGGCACCTTCGGGTGGCCGGGTACTCTGTGACCGGTAGTTCGAACCTGTACGGCCTGCCACCTATTTCAGATTGATACCTGTTGGTGGCAGTTCTCAACTCACAGAGGACACCACCATGTCTACACCTGCGCATGTAGTACCGATCCGCCCTGTAGCGCCCGCTACGACTATCGACGTACCACCACCCATCCAGCCCGTTGACCGGGACGAGTTTATCTCGGACCTGTCCATCATCCTTAAAAGCGCGTTGGAATGTCTGCTTTCTGAATTTGATTACGAAGCCAACCTGAAGAGCAGTACTGCTGTAGCTGCTCGGCTTCTGGCTGCAACCATTGACCGGTTGCAGGAGGTACAAGCATGAACGACATCGTTCTGAAAAATCCCACAAACGAAGAAATTGGAATATTAGTCAGCAAGGTTGACTCAATACTATCGGCGCTCCAGCGGTTGCCGAATACACCTGATGTACCGACTGGAGACTTGGAATTGATGCTGGGTGATGTAGAGCCGATCTTACTGAAAGCGGGGCGGACATTTTGCTCAGACGCACTAGAGATGCTGGGTCAGCTTGATCCCCCGCAGACTTCAGATACGAATGGAGAGGGATAATAGTCCTGTGTGCTGCAAAATAGCCCCGCTTCGGCGGGGTTTACTGATTCACGAGGTAAAATATCTGAAGCGTAACAAATACAGAGTTGGTCAAGTAGACGCGCCCATGAACATGATCCACAAGGTGATTTAACCCATGCTCCTAACGATTAAACAAGCTGCCGAGGAACTGGCGTGTTCTACACGTACAGTCAGGCGGATTATTGATGACGGCAAGCTGCCAGTGGTGCGCCTGCGAGAATCGAGGAAATCAGAGAGAATCCACCCTGACGACCTGCAAGCCTATATCCAGGGCCAAAGACGGCAATCTGAAATCATAAAAATGGATGGGAAGCCGATGTCACCAGCCGTAGGGCGGGTGTCAGGGTTAAGAGAATTGTTGGAACTAGACACGAAGCCACCGCGCTTGAGGCGAAAAAAGCGATAGAGGAGATCTGAGGTCGGAAGTAGATGTTCGCCGGCGGGGTTTCTTTTGGAAAAATGAAGGGAGGCAGAAGCCTCCCTATCTATCAATTCGCAATGTGGCATTATGCCTTCTTGCGACGTGCGAAGCCTAGACCTCCCAGGCCGAGTGCCAACAATGCGAGAGTAGAGGGCTCAGGCACAGATGCGCTTAGTACAATATTGTCTATACCTGTGATATCTCTATTATGAGATGCATCATTATCAACGAGTTCTACTTTAATCCATAACTCTGTAACCGATGATAAAATATCACTCCATACGCCTGTAACTGACCAGTCTGCTTCATCAATAGGAACTGTCAACGAAATCCAATCAGTTGCACCGGTTGGCGGCGCAGCTTGCCATAATGCACTCCCGGCTGCTCCAGTTATTTCTACTTTGTAGGGACCAATACCCATATTCCCAATATAACCAGTAGAAAAAAGTTTATGGTCAAAACTAATAGTGCCATTACCATCATATGCTGACCAATCACCTAAAAAGGTAGATGGTGCTATTACACCGCCTTCACTAGCTGATGAATCAACTGATTGAATATAGCCTCCTGTATTTCCACCGCTTGATACCCAGCTAAATTCACTAGCAGGCGCTCCTGTCCATCCTTCCATACCCGAATCAAAACTACTGCTTGCAATTATCCCTGCGCTTGCACTACTTCCAACACATAGTGTAAAAAAAGGTATAGCTAAAAACTTCTTTATTGACATACTAATGCCCTCCGTGACCACTGTGTATTTATTATGTGTGAACTCAGTTGCAGTAGTCTTACAACCAAGCCCAACAGTTAGCAATGTGGCATCACACATTTTGTTGCCGCAAAGACGGGCGAATCTCAAACAACTCTGGCCAAGCGCCGCCACTAATCCCCCCGTAGCTGACGATGGACCTAAAATTCCCATGCAATAACTAAGCCTTTATTTGTTTTTCCAGTTAATTCAATAGGGTACAGGTTTTCCCGCAGACTAATTTTCTCAAGATTGTAAAATATCCCGACAGAATATAGGAATATTATTCATGGCATGAGGCTGTCCTGTGGCTGGTGTTGACAACCTAAAGGCAGATTCGCTTTAAGTTTCAAGCAATTGGAAAGGATGGATGGTTGGAAAAGGCCAATTTGCACTGCTGTAAAGAAACCCGACAGTCATCGGGGGTCTACCAGAATTAGGGTCACGGCCTCGAAAGAGGTGGTCATTCTGCGGGAAGAACTAGAGGAAGAGGGCTAGAATGCAGAAACCCCGCGATTAGGCGGGGTCTCTTTTTGGAGCGGGGTTCAATTCCCCACACTCCCATGCTCTACGCGAGCTGTATTGGTAGGAGATATTTTCCTATAAAGCTGGTTTGGCAACAGGGGCATAAAAAAATTATTAAGTAAATTCAATGTGTTGGGATGCCAATAAAAAAAATCTATTAAATTTTTCCTTCAAATTATGTCTAAATGCGCGATATTGTATTTATAAGCGTATGTATTTAGGTAAAAACTATGGCCAGAGAAATCAAGGAAACACCTATCCTTCGGGGTAAGGATGCTCAGGCTTTTGAGAAAGCTTTAGAGGCTAACAAATCCAAAAGGGTTTCTAGTGATGAGTTCAATCGAGCTAAAGACGCCTATGAACGGATAATGAAAGCCTCCCACGTTGATTGATGGCCTATCATTTAGGCGTTTAGACCCTAGCGATCAACGGCCGCCGTTTGATTGCGGTGATGCGGACCTAAACGAATTTTTCCATAAAGATTCGATAGTTGCAGGTAATGAATTGCTTGCTGTCACCTATCTTTTTGAATTAAAAGGGGAGCTGGTAGCTTTTATCAGTGTTTCAAACGACTCGATAAAACGAGAGTTATTAACGAACTCTCGCTTCAAAAAAATAACGAGTTTTGTCCCCCGCAAAAAACGCTATTCAAGTATGCCAGCAGTGAAAATTGGACGACTAGCCACATGCGAGGGGCGGCAATCCAATGGTGTTGGTGCAGAAATCATCAGCTTTATGAAATATTGGTTTACCCACGGGAATAAAACTGGCTGCCGGCTCATCATTGTTGATGCTTACAATAGTGAAAGAGTTATCAATTTCTATCAACGAAATGGTTTTGACTTTCTTGTTACATCCGGCGATGAAAAAGACGCAACACGATTAATGTATTTTGATTTGGCGACATTTAAGGTGTGATTGCTTTGCTGTTTGTTTACTCGTCAGGTCAAAGATATTCGTCGTAAAAAGCGCACTAATGGCGCACTCATCAGTAAAAAATGGCAGTTATCCACAACAAAGAGCAAGTGAGAAGTCGATCTAACTGGCTGAAAATACAGTTGTTCTTCGTTGCTGGGTGTTGTTTATCCCCGACTGAAAATCCCCGTGTCGGCAGTTCGATTCTGTCCCTGGCCACCATATCTAAAAAGGGTTACGTGATTTTACGTAACCCTTTTTTATTGCGTGAACGCAGCTGATTTTTCTAGCGGAAGTTTGAGATAATAAACATTCCCGGGGCAAGCCCTCTCGCTTAACGCTCGACTTTCTTGTGCCTCGAAAGCGGGGTATTAGCCCGCAACCTTCTTTTATAACGCCCCAAGGGGCGGGGAATATAACCCCAAGGGATTTAATCCCTCCTCCCAATTTTTTCCTGCGCGGGAGTCCTTCTTGCTGTGCGTCAAGGAGGGCGAGGCGAAGGCGGAGTCTCCGAAATGGGTCGCTGCGGGTGTCGTGTGGCCTGAGTGACGTAGGAACGAAGTTCTATAGCAGCGCCACCCTTTAGCGGACTTTAGTCGCATGGTTCAATAGGCTGTAAGTGGCCGGTCATTAGTCAGTAGAACTGGGAGTCAGAGCCGCAAAACAGTGCGCCCCCAATTTCTTCTGATATACGCAGGCACTTATTTGACCTTGCTTGCACCTTATTGGGAGGGCAAAATGCTAAATGGCCATGAATTGTATGGAGTAAGGCTGTGGATTTTATCGAGTGGTCGGAGTCTATGAGCGTCGGCAATCCTCTGATCGATCAGGATCATAAAATCATTATCAAACTGATCAATCAGCTTCATCATCATGTCGGCCCAGTGGAGGATAGAAAGGCCTTGGGCAGTGCCCTTAACACGTTGATTGATTACACCCTTTATCATTTTTCCCGTGAAGAACGGGTGATGATGGCATGTAGATACCCATCATTCGAGGCACACAAGCGGCTACATGAAAAGCTCATCGAACAGGTTGTAGATATCGCACACCGGTTTTCCGAGAAAAAAGAAGATATCGTTCAAGACGAACTCCTGGACTTCCTGAAAAGCTGGCTCATTAATCACATCCTGAAACAAGATATGGGATTTTTTCCGTATGCGGAAAATAACCCCGAGGTTATTGGTATAACTCCATCCCTAGGAACGGATTCAGAACAGCCCGATATGCTGGGTACCGATGATTTGATTCCGAAGTCCGTTAAGTGGAATGAGGCCGCAATCCTGATCGTCAGCAAGAGCCGAAATTTCAGGAACATCATCGCTAGCATCCTTGAAATTGCAGATGCCAGGGAAATTCAGCAATATTCTCATGCGGATGATGCAATGCAGTCACTAGAGAATTACGTACCTAACCTCATTGTTTATGGCTGGAAACAAGATGACGATGAAGCAATACCATTTTTAGAAAAATTGCGTGAAATCAAGAGTGGTTCCTTTGCTGGCATCCCTGTGTTGCTGATTTCAGCGCGTGAGGAGCGCGGAGCCATGGAGTTGGGATTAATCGCTGGAGCGACTCATTGCATAGAAGAGCCTATTGGTATTCAAACCTTTTTCGAAGCTGCCGTTAAAGCCATCAATCAATAGCAGAAAATTTAAGTAGTGGGAGTGGGAAAAATGCCCAAGGACTCTACAAAAGAACAGCTAATAATAGCCCTAAAGCTATTTTCCCCTGCTGTGGTGGTAATTTTATTCCTGGCGCTTGGTGTTTTCTTTAGCCAGGCACAAGTCTCCATTGTTGAACTGAAAACTTCCGCTAAAAGTAACGTCAGACTGGCGGCGGAGTTTTTCAGAGAAGAACTTGGTGATGTGATCAGCGATCTCCGCATTCTATCCAAGGATCAGGACCTGGAAGATACCTTGGAAATGAAGGTGCCTGAAGCCAGGATAAGTCTGTCAAATAAACTCCTGATTTTTGCACGAGAAAAAAAGGTTTTCGATCAGATCCGAATACTGGATATCGATGGCAGAGAGGTTGTCCGCGTCAATTACAATGACGGCGCACCCATCAGTATTTCCAAAGCGCAACTCCAGGATAAATCTGGCCGTTACTACTTCAAGGAGGCAGTGGCCAAGAGGCAGGGTCAGTACTATATTTCACAATTTGACCTCAATATGGAAAAAGGCGCAATCGAGCGACCTTATAAACCGACGTTGCGAGTGTCTGCGCCTGTTTTTTCCCCTTCCGGAAGCAAAATCGGCGTATTGGTGATGAATTATCGCGGCCAATATCTGCTGAAGACAATCCGTGAAATGATACCTGCCACATCATCTGGTTTTCCAATGCTTCTTGATAATAACGGCCACTATTTAATCGGCCCTACAGAAGAGGCTGAGTGGGGTTTTATGTTCGGTAAAGAAGCCGCGTTCCCTACAGACTTTCCCAAGGTGTTTAAACATGTCGCCCCGGCTTCAAATGGTCAAATAGAGAGTGATCAATACCTGTTTACCTTCAGGAATGTAACAGTCGGTGATAATCATTTGACAATCGCTTCTCAAATAAACCTGGCATCAGTCTACCGCGCCATTATCAAGAGCCATCGGGATAGCATTGCCATTATCATTTTGCTGACTCTTGTATCGGCGATTGCCTCATGGGGGATCGCTGGCAGCAGGATTGCCCGGAAAGGTTGGAATATAACTAAAAATAAACTTGCCGATTTCAGGGAAACGGCATCCGATTGGTTGTGGGAAACGGATGCTCAATTGCGTTTCACTGATATCTCATTCCGGATGAAAGATATAACCGGCATCAATCCAAATGACTATATCGGCAAACAGATCCATGAGTTGATTTCACCCGATCCTGACCAACCTGACCCCGATTCTTTTTTTGAAAATATTGAAGCCCGACAACCCATCAAAAAGCTTCTGTGCAAGATAGAGAACTTCCTCGGGCAGGCTCTCCAATTCAATGTGACGGCAAAGCCATATTTCACTGAAGGTGTTTTTTCAGGCTATCGCGGCACAAGTCAGGATGTCACCAATTACAGGCGGTTAAGTCGGGAACTGCAAGGCCGCGTTATGGTAGCTGAATTCGCAGAGAGGGAAGCCGATAGTTATGCGCGAAAATTGGCTGAGGCACAGCGCATATCCCATACTGGAAACTGGAGTCACGATTCAACCACCGACAAACTGCTTTGGTCGGAAGAGGCTTTTCATATATTCGGTGTCGATCCGGAAGAGTTCGACTTTGAATACGAACTGTACCTGGACCTTGTTCATCCTGATGATCTCGATTATGTTGTGGAGCAGCGCGAGAACGCTATGAAAAAAGGAGTCCTCCATGTCTTTGAATACAGGATTGTCAGGAAGTCAATCGATGATGATATTCGATGGATCCAGGAGAGATGCGAATATCACCGTAACAACTCAGGCGAGATCATTCGCTCTGAAGGCACTGTTCAAGACATCACTGAACGCAAGGCGTCTGAGCAGAGGCTGGCTGAAGCAAAAGAGGCCGCTGAATCAGCAAACCGTTCGAAAGGTGACTTCCTGGCCAACATGAGCCACGAAATCCGTACGCCGATGAATGGCATCATCGGCATGACACATCTTGCATTGCAAACTGAGCTGGACGACAAGCAAAGGAATTATATCGGCAAGGCTCACCGCTCAGCTGAAAACCTGCTTGGGATCCTAAACGACATTCTTGATTTTTCCAAGATCGAGGCAGGCAAGCTAAATTTTGAAGAAGTCGATTTTTATCTCAAGGATGTCATCGATAACTTTGTTAACCTGCTACGGTTCAAGGCCGAGGAAAAGAGTATTCGGCTTTCAGTTCGAATTGAACGGGATGTTCCTATGGCGCTGAGTGGTGACCCATTACGTCTAAGCCAGGTTCTTATCAACTTGGGGGGTAATGCAGTGAAGTTCGGCGATGCGGGTGATAGCGTTTCGTTGAATGTTGCCTTGAAAGAAGAGAATGACAATGAAGTCGTATTACAGTTTGCCATAGAGGACACGGGTCTCGGCATGTCCCGGGAACAACAGGAAGGACTGTTTCAACCCTTTGGTCAGGCTGACAGCTCGACAACCCGTAAGTATGGGGGCACTGGCCTTGGCTTAATTATTTCCAAGAAGATCGTTCAGTTGATGAATGGCGAAATAACGGTGGAAAGCGAGCAAGACGTCGGCAGCACCTTCAGATTCACGGTTAGCCTGAAGACTCAACAGAGTGAGTCTTCGCACAACAGGGCATTGGGCAATAAAAATGAGATGGATATCGACCAAGCCACGGTGCGTTTGCGGGGTGCAAGGATTTTATTGGTTGAGGATAACGAAATAAATCGGGAAATCGTTCTGGATATCCTTGCCATGAGTGGGATTACAGTTGAAACGGCGTTCGATGGACAGGAAGCGCTGGAGTTATTGGCCAGGGAGGAGTTCGATGGTGTTCTAATGGATTGCCAGATGCCGGTCATGGATGGGTATGAAGCGACCCGCCAAATACGAGAGCAGAAGAAATTCAAGGATTTGCCTATTATTGCTTTGACGGCCAATGCAATGAAAGGGGATAGAGAGAAGGTATTGGCAGTCGGTATGGATGACCATATTGCCAAGCCGGTCAATCCTGATTTGATGCTCATCACGATGGCAAAATGGATAAGCGCATGAAAATCGCCTGTATGAAATGTTTTGTTCCCACTGATTGTATGAGCGTCAGCAAAGTGTCGGTAACTGACTCTTGGTCAAGGTAGGGGAAGGTTCGGCGGTTAAGGGCTCGTTGCAGGCTGGTTAGACCAAACCAGATGCAGTTGGATTGCATTGGCTGTTACGCTGGTTCTAAACTTTGGTATCCACAGCGTTGGTATCTTGGATAACCTAAACGCATCTCTAAGGAATCTCTGCTTAATTGGGTCACTGTCATCCCGGCCGTGGGGAGAGATCTCAAGCTACAAGGCGTAGCCAAGTTCCGTGGTATGAGATTTCTCACTGTGTGCGAGTAGTGCTACACGGATGTAGCGTTTACGAACCAAAGGATGGAAATGATAATTAATCAGAGCTCCCCTAACCTTTTAGCTCCAAACAGCCATGACCAGTGAAAGCACCGTTGCTCAACTATCCCGCAGCAAAGAAGAACCGAGTATGGTTGGTGCAATTGATATGGGAAGCAAGAACTTCAAGTTTGTCTTTGGGCAGAAAGTTAACGGCAGAGTCACGACAGAACTGATCAGGAAAGAACAACTGGAGATTGGAAAAGAGGTTACGGAAAACCACGGGATGATCGGCCGGAAAAAATTCAGGCAGATAGAGGATACACTCTCACAATTTGTGAGCTATTGCCGTGATAGAGGTGCGCAGACAGTTCTTGCCATTGCCACCAGCGCCATTAGGAACGCCAGAAATCATCAGCAGGTCATTGATCTGGCCAGTGAAATCGGAATCTCCATAGAAGTCGCTGAAGGTGAAAGAGAAGGTGAGGTGGGTTATCTTGCCGCCACCGGCGGTGCTCCCAATAATCTTGTTAGTGATTCCGGGAGTAAGAGTATTCAGATCGCCTGGTGGAATAACGATAAAGTCCAATCACGCTCAATACCTGTTGGTTACGAACTCGCATATGAGAGTTTTGTGGAACGCGCTTCCACGCTGGATGAAACCCAAGAAAATTTCAGTAGGTTTCTTGACGGTAACTTCAAGGAATTACCGGAGGGCATGGATCGAATTATCGCCTTGGCCGCGAACACTATTGCCTCTTTTGTTATCGGAGAGAAAAGGGCTGGGTGCAGCAATAGAACGCTTACCAGAAAAGCCCTGAATGATAGAATATCAGAGCTCCAGGGACTTTCGCCGACCCAGTACAATAATTTGAAATCGTCTCTGCCAAAGGCCGAAAAAATATTGCCCGGATTGGTTTTTCTTGATTATCTGCTGGAGCGTACAGGGCACGGCGAAGTTCTTATCGCCGAGGCTGAATTGCCTGTTGGTTTGATTGTTGAGTATTTTCTCAAACGGGAATAAAGCGGGTTTCGACGTGGATAGACTGTGCCGCAAGTTGGTTCTTCACTCTCATCTGTACTTTCGAAAAAATCATTCCGCTGAATACCGTCAATATCCTGCAAGTCGTTTTCTGGACAATGAATGAAAGCCCTTTATTGATCATGTTGGAATGAAAATGCACACAGATGATCGAAGACAGCGTTTAGAGTTTTTACATCGCGACTCGGTGATGATTCATTTGCGGACCGGGTGGTTTCGGACTGCTTTGTTTGCCCTGCTGTGGTGGATACTCACTGATGGTGCAAGGGATTCATGGTTGGTTGGCGTGCCGGTGGTACTGTCTGCGACCTTGGCCAGCCTGGTGCTACTGCCTCCTTTTTCCTGGTCCTTGATCGGGATCGCTCGTTTTGTCCCTTTCTTTTTCTGGCGCTCTCTCTACGGAGGAGTGGATGTAGCCAGGCGAGCACTGCATCCCCGACTACCGATCTCGCCAGATATGTATGAGCACCGATGGCAGTTGCCGCCGGGCCTGCCGCGGGTATTCATGGCGAATACCGTGAGTTTGTTGCCGGGCACCTTGAGTGCCGAGCTGGATGAAGAATACCTGCGTATCCATGTGCTCTACGAGACCAGTACCTTTGCCCAGGATTTGAGCGTGTTGGAAAAGTATGTGGCCGGCGTGTTTGGACTTGCGTTGGTGTGAAGAAACCGGAGTGAGGTGTGATATGAAACGATTCAAGAACTTACTTCTTGTTGTCGATCCAGAGCTGAATGCTATGTTAGAAAGGGCCGATGCTGATGCCTATGTGGAAGAAGTCAGGCAACAATACCGCAAACAGCTGCATTTACGCCCGTCATGTTAGAGCATTGATCGCGCATGGATACACTATACATGGGTATGGCACTGTTCCTCTTGTTGACGCTGGTAGCGGGGCTGTGGCGTGTTCTGCGCGGTCCGACAGCGGCAGACCGCATGCTCGCGGCGCAGTTATTCGGCACTACTGCGGTAGCCTGTGTGCTGCTGCTGGCGCAGGCGTTTGATCACCCTCCGCTGCGTGACGTGGCGCTGGTGTTTGCACTGCTGGCAGCGCTAACCGCTGTTGCTTTCGTGCGGCGCGCCTGGGCGGTCCGTGAAGATGGCGATGCGGATGACTGAGTACCTCACTATATTTCTGTTGCTTGCCGGTGCGGTCTTCTTTTTGGCGGGTACCGTCGGTCTATTGCGCTTTCCTGATGTCTATACCCGCCTGCATGCATTGACCAAGGCCGACAACGTTGGTCTGGGATTGGTGGTGGCCGGGCTCGCCTTGCAGGCCGAGTCCTGGGCTGTGGTGGGCAAGTTGCTGCTGATCTGGTTATTGGTGTTGCTTGCCAGCGCCAGTGTTGCCCATCTGGTGGCTGCAGCGGCGCGTCTAAGAGGCATCAAGCTGTGGAAGCGGTGACACTGTTGCAATCGGCGTTCGATACCGTGCTGGGATTTGCCCTGTTATGGCTGGCCTGGCGGGCACTGGCGAGTCCGGATCTGTTCCGATCTATAGTGCTGTTCATCGCCTTCGGGCTGCTGATGGCACTGGCCTGGGTACGGCTCGATGCGCCGGATATCGCACTGGCCGAGGCGGCCATCGGTGCGGGTCTGACCGGCGCCCTGTTGCTGGCTGCACTGGCGAGGCTCGAATCAAAGAATGAAACAAAGAAACCCCATAAGGAAGACGACGAATCTGAAGTCCATGACCAGGGTTGTTGAAAAACAGACACCGTTTCATTGGCTGCTGGTGGCGCTCCTGTCAGTTCTGGCAGTGGGATTGGGCTATGCGGTGTTGTCCCTTCCAGGGCAGACTCCTGGTTTGAGCGACTTTGTGACGGAAAACATCGAAACCAGCGGTGTGAGCAATCCGGTGACCGCCGTGCTGCTTAACTTCCGTGGTTACGACACCTTGCTGGAAATGGGTGTGCTGCTGCTGGCCCTGCTTGGAGTCTGGTCACTCAGTCGTGTGCCGGAACAGAGCGAGGCATCCCCGGGGCCGGTGCTGGATATGTTGTCACGCCTGCTGGTTCCATTACTTATCCTGGTCGCTGGCTATCTGCTGTGGGTGGGCGCCCGCGCGCCAGGCGGTGCCTTTCAGGCCGGTGCGGTGCTGGGGGCGGCGGGGGTGCTGTTATTGTTGGTCGGTTGGCGTCCAGACGCAAGATTATCCGGGCTGCCATTGCGTATTACCCTGGTGATGGGCCTCGGGACATTCGTTACGGTAGGCATGGTGTTAATACTGGTGGGAAGACGACTGCTGGAATATCCTCCACCATTTGCCGCAGCGCTGATGCTGCTGATCGAAGCGGCGGCGACCTTGTCTATCGGCATTACGTTGGCTGCCCTGTTCATGGGTGGTCGGCCAGCGGAGAGGTCGCAGCAGTGAATCATGTTTTCCTCTATGCGCTGGTCGGGGTGGGGCTGTTTACCCTGGGTCTGTATACCTTGATCGTGTGCGCGCATTTGCTGCGCAAGATCCTGGCCATCAATGTGATGGGGAGTGGGGTGTTCCTGGTACTGGTGGCTTTAGGCGGGCGTACACCGGGGGCGATACCGGACCCGGTGCCTCACGCCATGGTGATTACCGGCATCGTGGTCGCTGTCTCCGCCACAGCCCTGGCGCTTGCATTGATGCTGCGGGTGCGAGCGGAGACCGGTCGGGCCCGGCTCCCTGAAGAGCGGTTGGAATAGTGTTGTTGGGAACATCGGTCGTAAATACGCCTTGGGGCGTGATGGCCATTTTACTGCCGCTGGTCGGAGCTTTGGTCTGTTTTTTGTGGCCGCGGCGCAGCGTGCCGCTGGGTCTGGTTACCGCGATCGGTGTGGTCACCTGCGTGGCTGGACTGGGCTGGCAAGTGGTGGTGCTGGGTACGCAACGCTACGCGGTCGGTGGCTGGGGCGCGCCATTAGGTATTGATCTGTACGCAGATGGTCTGAGTCTGCTGATGCTGATGGTAACAGCGGGGGTAGGGCTGGGCATCAGCGCCTATTCCACCAGCTATTTCGAACGCAAACAATCCGCTCTCTTTTGGCCGCTGTGGTTGTTCCTGTGGGCCGCGCTGAATGCCCTGTTTCTGTCCGCAGATATCTTCAATCTCTACGTCACACTGGAATTGCTGGGATTGGCGGCGGTGGCGCTGGTGGCATTGGCCGGTGGTGCGGATGCCTTGACCTCGGCCATGCGGTACCTGCTGGTCAGTCTGCTGGGATCGTTGTTCTACCTGTTGGGTGTTGCGTTGCTCTACCACAGTTTTGGCAGCGTCGACATGGCGATACTGGCGCAGCGGATGGAGCCGTCACCCGCAGTGTGGGCAGCCATAGGACTGATGAGTGCCGGCCTGTTGCTAAAGACTGCGCTGTTTCCGCTGCACTTCTGGTTGCCGCCAGCCCATGCCAGTGCTCCGGCGCCGGTGAGCGCGCTATTGTCGGCACTGGTTGTGAAGGCCTCATTTTATATTCTGCTGCGTCTGTGGCTGGAGGTCTTCCCGCCTGGCAATGTGGCACTCGGACAACTGCTGGGTCTGCTCGGCGCGGCTGCTGTCCTCTGGGGCGGGATTCAGGCGCTGCGCCAGACACGGCTTAAACTACTGATTGCCTATTCCACCGTGGCGCAACTGGGCTATTTTTTTCTGGCTTTTCCGCTGGGAACCGCTACCGCCTGGAAGGGGACTCTTTATCTGCTGCTGTCCCACGCCTTGGCTAAGGCGGCCATGTTCATGGCGGCCGGTAACATCATACGTTTCGGCGGGCATGACCGTATCGCAGACCTTGATCGGGTGGCGCATCGCCTGCCCCTGACTGTGACTGCGTTTGCGTTAGCGGGCATCAGCATCATAGGTCTGCCGCCCAGTGGCGGATTTATCGGCAAGTGGTTGTTGCTTGATGCCGCGCTGCGCGCCGGTCAATGGTGGTGGGTGGTCATCCTGATCCTGGGCGGGCTGCTGGCTGCCGCCTACGTCTTTAAAGTGATTGGCTATGCGTTTACCCAGGCCGGGGTGCTCCAGGAAACGAGGACGGTGCCCACTATCATGGAGTGGGTCGCGCTGGCACTGGCGCTGGGGGCGATCCTGTTGGGTCTGTTCGCGCCTTGGCCGCTGGCGCTGATGGAGATCGGTTTGCCATTTGGCAGGGAGAGCGCCGGATGAACTGGGATGCCGGGTTGCCGCTGCTCATCCTCTCCAGTTCCCTGTTACCCGGGCTGGTGATTTTTTTTCTGCCCGAGGAGCGGGTTGCAACCCGTACCACCTTGAACCTGGGTGGCGCGTTACTCAAACTGGTGCTGGTTGGGGTGATGGTCTGGGGTGTTTTTCATGGACATCACTATGAGACCCGCATGCCCTTATTGCCCGGTCTGGACTTGGTGTTACGCGCCGATGCAGAGGCGGTTCTGTTCGTCACACTTTCCACCGTGCTCTGGTTGGTGACTACCGTCTATGCCATCGGCTATCTCGAGGACTCGCCCCATCGCAGCCGCTTTTTCGGTTTCTTCAGCCTGTGTGTGACCGCCACGGTCGGTGTGGCGTTGGCCGGCAACCTGATAACCTTTCTGCTGTTTTATGAACTGCTGACCCTGGCCACTTACCCGCTGATCGTGCACCGGGGAACCGAGGTGGCGCGCCAGGCCGGGCGCACCTATCTTACCTATACCATCGCAGGTGGTGCCTTGTTGCTGGTGGGCACAGTGTGGATTTATAGCTTGGCAGGTTCGCTGGAATTTACCCACCGTGGATTCGTCGCGGAGCTGGTCGACACGCATCGGGCAGCACTCATTGTCATCTTTGTATTGCTGATAGCCGGACTGGGTGTCAAGGCAGCACTGGTACCCTTGCACGGTTGGCTGCCGCAGGCGATGGTGGCGCCGGCCCCGGTGAGCGCATTGTTGCATGCAGTGGCGGTGGTGAAAGCGGGCGCCTTTGGCATCGTGCGGGTGGTCGACGATGTTTTTGGTGTTGAGGTCGCGGCAAATCTCGGTGTTACGGGGCCGCTTGCCGCAGTGGCAGCTGTGACCATCATCTACGGCTCTCTACGGGCACTATTCCAGGATGATCTGAAACGCCGGCTGGCATTCTCCACGATCAGCCAGGTCTCCTATATCATCCTTGGCATTGCGATCGTCGGGCCGGCCGCGACCATCGGCGGCCTGGTCCATCTGGTGCACCAGGGCGTGATGAAGATCACCCTGTTTTTCTGTGCCGGCAACCTCGCCGAGACTTTAGGGATTCACAAAATCAGTGAAATGAACGGCGTTGGGAGGCGCATGCCCTGGACAATGGCGGCGTTTACTATCAGCGCCCTCGGTATGGTCGGTGTTCCGCCACTGGCTGGTTTCATCAGCAAGTGGTACCTGGGGCTGGGGGCGCTGGACGCCGGACAGGGCTGGGTGGTTTTTGTCCTGGCTGGCAGCAGCCTGCTCAACGCAGGATATTTCCTGCCTATTCTGTACGCCGCCTGGTTCAAGGCGCCTCCTGATGCCTGGCCCGCCGAGCGCACCTGGGGGTCGCGTGAAACATTCTGGCTGCTTCTGGCACCCCCGGTAGTGACCGCCCTGCTGACCCTGGCTGCGGGATTGCTGGCATCGGCACCATTCAGCCCGCTGCAATGGGCCCGTTTTATCACTGCACAGGAATACATGCCGTGATTACCACCCTGGGTCTATTTCTGCTGTTGTCGGTGCCGGGGTTGCCACTGTTGCTGGCGCTTCCCGCGCTGCGCTCACGCTTGCCCTGGCCTTGTTATCTGGCCATCTTGCCTGCCGTTATTCTGCTGCTTATCCCGGCGGATTTTTCTATTGAGGTGCCCTGGCTGCTGTTTGGTACCGGGCTGGGTGTTGGCGGGGCATCCCGGTTATTGTTAGCGATGTCAGTGGTACTTTGGGTTGCCGCAGCGACCCTGTTGCGGGCACCCAGCAGTCGACCAGCGGACAATCGCCTCGCTACATTTTTTCTGCTGACCATGGCGGGAAATCTGGGGATGATTCTTGCAACCGGGTTGGTCGGTTTTTTTGCCTTTTCGACGCTGATGGGTTACGGGTTTTATGGTCTGCTGGTGACGACAGGAAACGCAGGGGCGCGGCGGGCCGGGCGTGCCTATCTTGGTCTCCTGATCCTGGCTGATCTGGCGTTATTTGAGGCTCTGTTGGTCACGGCTGCAACGACCGGGGATTTGGGTTTTGGAGCAGCGCGCCACGCAATGGCACAGTCACCTTCACTTGGCTTGTATCTGTCGATGGTTGTCTTCGGCTTTGCGGCCAAGGCAGGCATCTGGCCGTTACACTTTTGGTTACCGCTGGCGTTTCGTTCTACCCGGCCGGCGGTGGCCTTGCTGCTGGGCGGGGTTCCGGTTGCCATGGCTCTGCTCGGAATGGTGCGGTGGTTGCCCCTTGGCGAAATCACCTCGCCTAAACTGGGATTAATCATCCAGGGTATAGGCGTGGCCGCCATGCTCTATGCCATTCTAACCGGGCTGATACGGGGGCAGTTGAAGCTGTTACCCGCCTATGCTGTCATCGCAACCACAGGATTGTTTGTCACCGCCCTGGGAACTGGGCTGGCCGATCCTGCCGCATGGGCAGGGTACGGGAATTTGGCACATTATTATATTGTCTCTCTGGGACTTGGGTTAGCGATTCTGACCACCACAATCGGGTGGTTGCAGGCGAGGCGCGGGTATCCTGTCACGCCTGCGATGCAGACGGACGACTCAAATCCGTGGTTTGAACGCTGGCCTGGGGCTGTCGTGCGGTGGGGGGCGAAAATAGGGTTCTATACCTTGCCCGGGTTGCGTTCTTCATGGCTGGCTAAAATGGGCTGTCTCCGGCAGATCTGTGCCTGGCAAAGAATCTTGGATAGTATCGAACACTCTTTGCAACGCTGGACCTTTGCAAGCACCCTGCTTTTGTTGCTGGCAATGGTGTCTGTGTTTCTCGCTGCTTGCTGAATACTGTCAGTTTCCTGCGAATCCACCCCTATGCCTGGTTGAGGATTTCAGCGTCCCCCGTGCCACCTATTTGGGTTTGAAATTAAATTTCTGCCCGCCAATAGCGGCTTCATACATCAGGCCGCCTTTGGCCATGGTAAACGTGGCCATGCCGCCCACATAGCTTGCTTTCTGTTTGGTCTCGCCTGCTCCTGCAGCATTTCCTGCGGTACTGGTTTGTGCGTTGGCTCCCGCAGTAAGCGCGACTGCTGAGGCCTGGGCGCTGAACTCAAAACTGCCACCGGTAAATTCATCGTAGGCCCGCTTGTCCTGTAGAAAAATGACTTGGCTGAATGCTTGTCCACCCAGCTGAAAACCGATACTGATCTGAGTCATGCTGGAATTGCCGGTATAGGTTCCTTTACGAAATACCTTTCCCTTTCCATGGGCGGCACCAATACCGATTCCCCCTTTACCGATGGTAGGAAAAACGGCATAACCATAGGCGTTATTGAAGAAAGCATGGGTATCCGGGGCTTTTTTGAACTTCCCGATCGTTGACTGGACTTCATCGGCAAACAAGGGTGCCGAGAAAAATAGTATCAATAGGGCAAGAACCAATTTTTTCATACGATCTCTCCTTTTCGTCTCAAGAGTGTATTTTAGCAGAGCTTTGGGGCTTGATTATTCATGTTGGTTGAAAAACTAATTAATCTGAGGCTCCCCCGCGTCTATTTTAGAGCTAACCTTAGGGAGTCGGGGCTCGGTGTTTGCACCAATAACCAGGGGAGGGATGCAACATGCCAAGCGAACATGGAACTGACCGGGCGAGTGACGGCTTGCGGGCCTGGGCCTGGTTGCCATTAATCCTGCTGCTATCCTGCCATGTTCAGTTGGCGGACATGGTGAAATTGTCGGCTCCCTGGTTGATCCTGCCCTTGGCGCTGTGGCTGGGCCAACGGTACGGCAAGATGGGTTTGGCGGTGGTGGCGCTCGGCGGTCTTGGGCTGCCGCTATACATCTCCTACGATGCTATCAGTCTGCCGGCATACCCGGATATCTATCTTGCTGCCATCTTTCTCGCTTGGTTAACGGGCAGGCCAGAACCTCTGCAGCGCTTGGCCATCGGTACCCTCCCGGCTTGGGCATTGCCCCTGATCCTGGGATTGCTGGCTCTCAGCCTGGGATTATGGGGAGAGCGCTACAGCGGCGACATCAAGCTGCAGGCGGTGTTGCACTTCCGGGTATTACTCTATCTGTTTGTGTTTTCGCTGGGACTCTCCCGCATCTCCTTGGGTGTGGTTCTGGGATCGCTGGCCGGGGTTACCCTGTTAGGCATAATGCTGGAGGGGTTCCAGCTACCGCGTGATGCAGCAGTATGGCTGGGTGCCATCCGGGCCGATCTCCCCTTGCTGGGATTGACCGAGCTGAAATATTTGAAGCTGGCCTTCATCCTGGACACGCCGGCAGAGTTCCTGGTTGCCACCGGCTACCTGCTATTGGGACGCACGCTTCGTCCCCCACAGCCTGCAGCGATGCCACAGACCCTGAATCCTGGTCTTGTGGCTGTGCTGCTGGGGTTGCTCCTTCTGGGCCTGGGGCGCGAGTTGAATCTTTGGCTGGTGAATGCCGCGGTCGATCCCGATTACCGTAGATTTTGGAAGTTGCCTGCCTACTGGCGCTGGTTTGGAGCGGCGGAGGCCATACCACTGGCGGCGATTATTGCCGGTCGATATCTGGGTTACCCCGGGCTGGTGGCGCTGCTGGCTGGCATTGTGGCTATGTGGGGCTTGGAAGGCGGCTTGCGGGTTGGTTTCGAAATGTCACAATTCAGACCCAATATCTCGTTGAGCACTCCTCTGTATGTGTTTGGCTTTGGCAGCCTGGGGATACAGATCCGAGCGCTACTCGAACATCGCACTGTCCCCTGGTGGTCGAACGCCTGGGCCTTTTACCTGTTATTGGTGTTGGTCGTCCTGCTCCAGTTGTGGCCGCTTGAGGCGCCACTCGATATCTTTTGGCTGTGCTCACTTTTTGTAACTATCACAGGTGTCAGCTTGCTGGTGAAACGGCTTTGGCAGTGGCTGGCACCACTAAGTAAAGGGCATACCGGCTGGCTGGCGTTGATCAGCCTTTGTCTGTTGCTCTATTCCGTGCTGGAAAACTACCAGGCAGTTTGGGAGGCACTGCAAGTCTTGGGAGACCAGCTGAACCTGTTTTGGTTACTGGCGCTGGGGCAGCAGGTGGATCTGGAGATGGACAATCGCATGTTGCTTGCCAGCCTGACCCTGCTCGGTCTGGGTGTTGTCATCTTTGCTTGTCGTGCCGTACTGGCTGCCGCTGGCGATCTTTGGGGCGACCTGGTCGAGCTGCGGGATCGCTTGAGTGGATCACGTGACGAGAGGCAAGGCGTGTCAACGGCAGGCGGCGGTGATGGGGAGCAGTTGGAAAGCACGGCTTTCGATCTACTCAGCCGGTGGCTTGGACGCCTCGGATGGGCCTGTGTTGCCGTTGCACTGTTGCTGCCCACAGCTATCGGTGGGCAGACAGCCTGGCTGTCATATAACAAGCAACAGGTGCGGGCGGCAGAACGTTTGGCGAGAAAGTCGCAAATGCCGGAGCGCAGGCAGCAATCCAGGCAAGACATAGACTCCCAGCTGTTGGCTGCGGCGGAGGAATTTACCGCCTCATGGCCCACGACTCAGGTCCATGCCGGATACAGGCGCATGAGTTATGATATCGACTGGTACCAGCACCCGGACTACCCGAGCGAACGTCTTCGTATCTATCTGGTCGTTAACACACCGGATGCCCGCAGGACTGAGACGAGTCTGAGTGAACGCCGGCAGCGTGCGCTGAATGTGTATGTCTCCAGGCTGGAGCAGGGTCGCTTCGGTCTTTGGGTGGAGACGAGGTCGGAGGAAAACCGGCAACGAAAAGAGGCCATCGCTGATCAGATTGAGGCGTCCATAGTCGCACGTGCAGGACAGCTGCCCTCTGGAGAGCTGTAGGGATCTCCCCCTTTCGTCTGCAAGCAAAGCCTTTGGGTTTGGGCCTGTCTCGGTTAAGAGAGGTTCAGCTCGGCGGCATGTACCAGGCGGATGGAATAGGCGCGGCGGGCTTCCCGCAGCTTATCATCAAATTCCTGGATGTTGGATTCTATCAGTGCGACCAGCTCTCCCTGGCTGAGGATATCCCGTGCATTTGCAGCAAGGTCCACGTGGAGTGCCTCGATTCTCTTTTGCGCCCTTTTCTCTGCCAGATTGATTATCTGGGCCTGCCCGAAAACCTTCGGGACAGGGGTTTCAGTGGCCAGTATTGATCCTTCAGCGTCTATCTGCTTCTCTATGGCGTTGGCCTGCTGCTCCAGTTCTTCGATGCGCTGATAGATATCCTTGCGGATCTGGAACAGGTTGCCGACACCCTCTTCGGCCCACTGCTGGATCTCTGCAAAATACTCTGTCTTCACCATCTGTACGGCAGTAATGGAGTCGGGCATTGACTGAATATGCTCGTAAACGGTTTTCCAGCTGCTCTTCCTGACTTTATACAACTGGCTCATGTAACGCAGCAGTTGGCCGAGTGCCTCACTGTAGTCGTAGTTGGGACACTCTTTACTGATTGCCTCTATGACATCGGCGTAGTCAGCTGCGGTGATGAGGAACGCATTGCCCGGGTTCTGTGAAAAACCCGCTCCATAGATGCGGATCAGCCGCTGCAGAAAGTTACTGTACTCCCCAGGAATCAGTCGAGTGTTGCGGGAGCGGATGATGCAAGAGAGCTCCAGCAACATCTCCTGGATCTGGCTGATATTGGATTCCGGGGTCTGATTCAGGAGTTCAGACTCGAAATAGTCGAGATAGTCCTCCAGGATCTGTTGCGATTTACCTGGTGCGAGGAAAGACTTCTGGCCGCAATAGACCTGCAGCAGATCTTTTCTATGCTGCAGGATCTGGTTTGACGTCCTCAAATTTAGGTTATGCATGTTCATGATTCAGTAATATAGCATAAACTAATATACTATGTTGGAACCATGCCACATTTTTTACTTCAAACCCGCGCTTCTCGAGATCAGAACGCCTTCCCATGATGTTTTACCACTAAGCAATGTTAAGGTATTTATGATGGTTATAGCTAGTAACTGATTGATTTATTAGGTTATCTTTAACGCTGTTATTGATTTGATCACTATGATCAAAAGCCTGTTACCCTGCGAACCAACCTACTAAATCACCGTGTATTTATCAAAGGAAATATTGATGGGGCGCCGAATCCCTATCCGAGGCATACATTCGCTGCGCGCCATGGAGAGCGAAGCGAAGGCGCGTAGTCCCCGGTAGGCGTAGGCGCGGGCGTATGGCCGGAGTGGCGAAAGAACGAAGTTCTATAGCCAGCGGAGGGCATATGCAAGCGCATCCGACACGCCGTCCAGCCATTTGAGGGAGTGCTGCGTAGCCAGCGCCGAGCGAAGCGATGGTGTGGCGAAGCGGCACGGACGCAGGGCGGCCGGGGCATTAACGGCTGTCGCGTAGGCGAGTCGATTTTGGGGACTGGGATGTCCCAAAATCTTTCACGAGGTAGCGACACTCCTGTTCTGTCTTGAGCGTTGTTACAATGACGCCGTACGTGACGAATCAATTTTTGGGAGTGAGGTGTATGGAAAAAGGAAAAGTTGCAGCAAGAGCGCCGGTTTCTGTGGAGTTGCAGGCGGGTAAAGAGTACTGGTGGTGTGCATGCGGGCGCTCAAAAAATCAGCCGTTTTGCGATGGTTCGCATCAGGGGACGGAGATATCACCATTGGGATTCAGAGCAGAGAAATCAGGAGAGGCTTGGCTATGTATGTGTAAGCAGACAGCCAATCCCCCCTATTGTGACGGCAGCCACGAGAATATTGCCGAAGAGACGGATTGATCCTTCTGGCGCCTGTTCAGTAGGGCGGAGGATAGTTTGAGCCCAGGTTTTGGAGTGAACGTAGGGTGCGCTGTTCGCACCAGAATAAGCAATCATGGTGCGCGCCGCGCACTCTACCAGATGAATTAAACGCCACTCATCATCTTTTCAGGATGGCTGGAACTCCGAAGCTTGAGTTTGAACTTCTCTAAATGTGATGAACGTAGGGTGCGCTGTGCGCACCAGAATAAACAATCATGGTGCACGCCGCGCACCCTACCAGATGAATTAAACGCCACTCATCATCTTTTTAAGGTGGTTTAAGCTCCGAAACCTGAGTTTGAACATGACAGGGATCCATTTTCCCCTCAAAGGGTCTTCAGTTGCTGACGGGCCAAATCGCTCAGGGGGATCAGGTCCCCGGCATTGACCTGGTCGATCGTCTCATAACCCATAATGCGCAGGTAGTCCTGCAGCATCTCACGGGTGCCGCCAAAGAAGTTGGCGATTCTCTGCGCGCCCTTTTCGGCATCGATGCGTCGACGCAGTTCCGCTTTTTGGGTGGTGATCCCCACAGGGCACTCATTGGAACCGCAGGCGCGATAGTACTCACAACCCAGGGCAAACAGGGCGGCGGTGGCCAGGGCGCAGGCATCCGCACCCAAGGCCAGGGCTTTCATGATGTCAGCCGGTGTGCGCACGCCTCCGGTGGCAATGAGAGTGACCGGCCGCTGCGGGTGGGCTAGATTATGTTGGTCGATAAGGTGACGGGCGATAGGGAGCGCCTCTGTCAGTGGCATGCCGAACTAGTCACGCACATGGGTGGGAGCAGCGCCGGTGCCACCACCGAAGCCGTCAATGGTAATGAAGTCGGGCAGCAGGGAGAGGGCGGATGTGGTGTCGGCAGCCACGTCGTTAGCCGCGAATTTGATGCCGATGGGATGGTCGCCGCCATCCAGGTCACGGATCTGTTCAATCCGCTGCTGCATCTGTTTCAGGTTTTCGATGTCGGGAAAACGGGCTGGGGAGTGTGCAGTGGTACCCGGCACCAATCCCCGAACTTCAGCGATATCCCCCTGTACTTTGTCACCAGGCAGTTCCCCGCCCAGGCCGGGTTTTGCTGACTGTCCCAGTTTGATCTCGATGGCATCTGCCTTGGCGATAGCCTGCTCATTCCAACCGAAGTAGCCGCTTGCCATTTCCAGGATATAGATGGCGGCGGCCTCTCGTTCTTCCGGCAGCATGCCCCCTTCACCGGAGCAGGTCAGGGTGCCTGCGAGTTGGCTACCCTTGGCCAGTGCGACTTTGGCCTCCTTCGAGAGGGCGCCGAAGGACATGTGGGAGACGTAGACCGGTAGTGTGATGTGCAGTGGTTTGCCGGCGCCCCGGCCGATGGCAACGGCGGTGTCTACTCTCTGCCCGGAGAGTCTTGGGGGGTGTTCGAGCTGCCCTGCACGCAGGTGGAAATGGTCGAAGTCAAGTAGTGAAGAGAGCGTTGGTGTTGGGGCGCCCATCGCCTCCACGCCGGGCTTTAGTCCTTTCGCCAGCCGTTTGATCAGGTAGTGTCCACGGGCATCCTGATGCCAGCGCCGCCACACTCTCTGGTAGCCTGCGAAACTGGCCTCTGGCAGGGGATCGACGGCAGCAGCATCAACGTAGACTGAATTGTCACGAATCTCTGCGGGATAGGTGGCAATCCGGTCTTGTGGACTGTAGGGGGAGACGCCGGTCTTTAGATCAAAGTTCCACTGGTGCAGTGGGCAGATTGCCTCGCCGTTTTCCACATGCCCGCGGGACATCTGCCCCTCCCTATGGGGGCAGCGATCCTCCAGTGCATAGACTTGGCCCTGGTCGAGGAACAGGGCCAGGGGCCTACCCCTGACCGTGACGTGAAAACCGTGTCCGGGTTCCAGTTCTGCCAGGTCGCAGACTTTATGTGGTGCTTCCATTGGACCTCTCCTCGTATGGGTTTAGAACATTCTGCCAAACACCAGTCGTATCAACCCCAGGCCATCGCCAAAACGATACCCCAGCCCAATGCGGGGCAGTTCGAAAGTGCCGGTGTCCGTGTTCGTTGACAGATCAACCGTGAAACCGACCTCCCATAACACATCCACCTCTTGAGATTGTCCAAGGGGATTGATGAAATCCAGATCGCCGAAATAGATCTGGTTCATGGCATAGGCATTGAACCTGGCCTTCCAGCCGAAGTGATTCAGGCTGCCTGGAAGTAGAACATCAAGGCCGGTTTCAAAGGAGTAGTAGTCATCCCGGATATCGCTTTCATGCAGCTGATAACCCGCATAGCGTAAGCGGTTGCCAAACAGAAGATCGTAGCTGCGCCAGTCAAAATTGTAGCGGCTTTCCAGACCGATGGAATAGATCCAGGCGAAGTCGCTGCCACTGCTGGCCTTGCCAACGCCCAAGTCGACAAGCGGGGTGAGAATCCACTGTTTTGAAACCGGCAGATGGAAATGGAGGCCGGGTACGAAACTCAGGGTCCCCAGTTGTTCCTGCAGGTCAGGGATCTCAAGGTCTCTGAAATCAAAGTTGAACAGACCGATAGTGACTGGTGTGGTGATCTCCAGCCCCCAGCCATCTTCCTCTATGGTGCGCAGATCGTAGGAGAGGGGGATGTTGAATACCGTGACCGTGCGGTCGCGGGTGGCGTAGATCCCTGAGCCGATGAAGGGAGCGAAGGCATAGTTTGGCAACTCTTCCTGTTGCAATGTCTGTACTGCTGCAGGCGATACATTGCAGAACAAGAGCAACAAAATGAAGCAAAGTCTCGTGAGGGCCATCTATTCCTTATCCGGCATGGTTTAAGGGCTATTATTAGCGTATGAAACGTATCAACAATATAAATGTTTCCGCGCGGTGCGTCAGTCTTAATCATGGTTGAGGTGAAGCGAGTCTGGCGTTGGTCTGCTGGTGTGGCGGCCACTCTTTTATTGTTGCTTATGGGTTTGATGCTGACGGCCTCTTACTGGCTGAATGCCAATCGTGACTTCCTTGCTGCCAGATTCAGTGAAACCCTTGGGCGTGAGGTCAGCCTGAATGGTGAACTTGCCTTGGGTCTCTCCCTTCATCCCACTCTGATGGCAGAAAATATCTCCATTGCCAATCCTGCCTGGGCATCCAGGGCAAACCTGCTGGAGCTGAAGAGGCTCGAACTACAACTGACACTGCTGCCTTTGTTGAATGGCGAGCTGCTGATCGAACGATTGCGTCTGCAGGGTGGCGACCTGATGCTGGAGTCCACTGAGAAACAGGGTGGTAATTGGGTATTCGCTGCTGGAAAGGAGGCGGATGCCTCTGCTGATTCCAGTGAAATGCAGCTGCCGGTGATAGAGAAACTGCAGCTGGTGGACGTGTGGCTGGGATACCAGGGCGTCGGCGCCGGGCCGGAGACGTTGCGGGTGAAGCACGCCGAAGCCAGTCTCTCAGCGACAGGGGAGTTGCAGGCGACCGCCGGGTTTGATTATCGCTCGGTAGATCTGCTGGGGCGTTTCAATGGTTTGATCACTGCGGCAGGTATCTCAAACTCCAGTCTCGATTTGAAGACTGAACAGAATGCGCTTCATGCCGAGCTGAAAGGTGAGCAGGTGACATGGAAAGTGACTGCCAACTCGAGCGATGAACTGTCGCAGCTGATCGGCGCTTACCTCCCCAAAGGCACTTCTGCCGACTTGCAGGGTGCGAGTCGTTTGACTGATTCGGGGGTGCTGTTCCTCGACCTGAAGGGTTGGCTGCGCAACCTTTATGGTGTTGACGAGTTCACTGTTGCCGATGGCAGTGTGAAGGTTACAGGTGGTCGGGTCGAAGTGGATTTGAAGGGTCTGCTCGAACAACGTGAAACCAGTATGCAGTTCTTCCTGGGAGAGGGGGAACAGACTTTTGCTGAAGCGACAAGCTGGCCTCTGGAGGCCGGGGTACAGACGGAGAGTGATCGATTGACGGTTTCGGGTGTGATAACCCCGGGCGAAAAAACGGTCACCCGTCTGACTATCGGGCTTGAAGGTAAAGAGTTGTCGCATCTGCCGTTGCTCAAGGGAAACCTGTCGAAGGCCGGTGCTTTCAGGATCAAAAGCCGGATGACAGCAGATGACACGCAAGTGGTCTTTAGCGGGATCGACGCCAGGTTCGGCAGCAGCGATATCTCGGGGGCATTGACCCTGCATCTGGATCAGATGGTTACCCGCATTCAGGGCGAACTGCAGGCAAAACGGCTCGATCTTGCGCCATTTATCAGCCCGAAGCAGAAACCACGAAAAGAGCAAACTGGGACGAAAAAGGTGTCTCAGAAAGGCCTGTTCGACATGCCGCTGGATGTGTCCTGGCCTGAGTCATTGGCGCTGGATCTGAAGCTCTCGGCCAAGCAGGTCGCTGGGCTGGCTCTGCCACTTCAAAAGCTCAAAGGGCGCCTGAAGATTGATGGCAAAACAGTCGGGATTGGAGGATTGCAGTTGCGCCTGGACGGTGTGCCTCTCCGGGGTGGTCTGCAGATGAAAAGCGGAGAGATGCTGACCGCTGATCTGACCAGTGGCCCCGTCGCACTTGAAAAAATCGCCTCCCGGTTGGGGATGGATGAGAACCTGGGCGGAGATCTGCAACAGATACAGCTGCGCTTTGCCGGTAACGGTGGAACCCTGGGAGAGTTGCTGGCGCAGGGGGAACTTCGGGTTGAAACGTCGGCGGGACATATCGCTTTTGGAAAGGCAGACAGTTCGGCTCCCTTGGATCTTGCAATCAGCCGTTTGCAATTCGTTTCTCTGAATGGAAAAAACGTGACATTGAACGCCAAAGGTGAGTTTCGGGGTGAGTCCTTCAATCTACAGGCGACAGGTCCTGAATTGGTCGCGCTGGTACAGGGAAAAACTTCTCTGCCGGTCACAACAAAATTCATTTTAGGGAAAACGGAAGGAGCGCTGTCACTGCATCTGGATGGGGCCTCCGGTAAGCTCAAAGGCCCCCTGTCTTTTTCGATCCACTGCCCTTCGTTGCAAACACTGTCGAAGCTGATGGGAGTGGCACTGCCGGAAACCCTGGCCTACCGGGTTGAAGGTGAAGCGATGGCCTCGAAGGAGCGGGTGGTGTTTTCCAAACTCCTGGCAGAAATTGGCAAGAGCAGGATAGTCGGGGATCTGCAGATCGGATTGCAGGATGGCAGGCCTGATATACGGGGAGAGTTGCTCGCCGAGATCATTGATCTTGTCGATCTACAGCCATTTTATGCGGGAGAGGCACAACCTCAGGAAGATTTGTCGGAAAGCGATTGGCTGTTTTCGGGGCATTCCCTGCAGTTCTCTTTGTTGACTCACTTCGACATGAACCTGCAGCTGAAGTTGCCAAAATTGGTACATGGCAACGCCCCGGTTGGCAGCATGCATGCATCAGTGGATCTCAGTGCAGGTGAACTGCACTTGGATCCCGTCGTTTTAAAACTGGATAGCGGAGGTAGCTTCAATGCCACTGCAAGCGCCAATGCAGCTACAACGCCACCGCAATTGGCGATGCAACTAAAAATCAGCGGGTTCGACTATGGTGTTCTGTTGGAAAGGCTGGATGTTACACAGGATGTGGAAGGCAGCGCTGATTTCACGATGGATATTTTCGGGTCGGGATGGAGCCTGCGTGAGGTGGCGGCAGGGTTGGACGGTCACCTGGTACTGATTGGTAGCAAGGGGCGCATTAAAAATCAGGATCTGCCCTTCAAACTTAAAGACTTTGTGGGAACCCTGTTACCTCAAATGGGACTCAAAGATGAACCGGTGATTGAGCTCAACTGCCTGGTTGACCGGCTCGATTTCAACAAGGGGGTTGGATACACCCACAGCATGTTGATCGATACCAAGAAATTGACCATTGCGGGTGCTGGGGAGATTGATCTGCGTGATGAGACCCTCCATATGATCCTCAATCCTCGACCAAAGGAGTTGACTCTGGTTTCTCTCACCAACCCGGTGAAACTGGAGGGCAGGTTGCATGCTCCATCCATCAAGCCAACAAAACTGGGTGCACTGAAAACCATTGCCGGTGTGGCTGCGGGTATCGCCAACCCGGCCTATCTACTGCTTGCGTTCGGCGATGTCGGTGTGAGTGAAGAGAATCCCTGTCTGCTGGCTGTCCAGCAAACGGAGATTGCGGCCAAGGCGAAGCAGGGAGAGGGGGGGTTGACTGAAGAGGTTCAGGCCGACCTGACAAATCAGCTGGATCGTGTCGAGCGGACTATCAAAAAGGTATTCAGTCCATTGGAAAAGATTCTGGGCCTGGAACAAAAGCAGAAGGATGAGTCAAAGGGGGAGGAGAAACCCCAAGTAATCTCTCCTTTGCTGGACTTTGAATGAAGGGTGCTGATGAAGGCCCGGCGCTGCGAGCGGTTTTGCCACAGGATAGATGGATCCATTCAATCAACGCCTGCAGGAAAGCGCTGATTACCAGAAAAAGTGTATCCACAAGATGAGGGCGCCCACCAGGTAGGCCAGCGGATAGCTGGTGATTGCGTAGATATCAAGTTTTTGTGCAAGCGCATGCCTGCCGTGATTTTCAAGACGTCGCAGCCAGACATTACCCAATACCACAAAGGCGGTAATGATAAAGGTGCCTGCCAGAAAGGCGTCCATCAGGGTGATGTAACCAAGCCGGGGCAGATCACCGGAGATGGTAAAATTGAAAGCGATAAAGAGCAGCAGGTTGCCGCCGGCCAGGTCGATACGTTTGGTGTAGTCCTGCAGAAAGAAGGTAAACCAGGAGACGGTAATGATCAGTAGTGCCGGAATCAAAATTCGCATCAGGTAATAATTGAGGTGGCGCTCGGCGTGGAACTCCAGCACAAAACGGGAGGCATTCCCTTTGTTAAACTCATTGTGTGTTGTCAGGCGAGTATTTACATCGGTAATGATCCACTCCTCTTCACCCAGCTGATCCCCCATCCCACTGAACCCTTCCATCTGTCTAAATTTAAACTGACGTTCCGGAAAGATCGAATCCACATGGATAAAAAAGAGTTGCTTATCGAACGGAAACATCCGGAAATCGAACATCGGGGCCTGGAAGGTTGAGGTAAACCGGGCCAGGTACAAAACGGTGCCGTCTTCCGCCAGGGAGATGAGCCGATTCTGGAAATCCATGCGCCCCTGTTGATTGTGGTAAATGGAGGCTGGCCAGCGGATCTGCTTCTCCTCCAGCAGCTTGAGAAAGGTGGCCAGGGTATAGGTTCGATGTCCTGGCATGCCTGGTTCGCGTTCGAAGGCCAGGAGGGGCTGATGCCAATCGATACGCAGGCTGCCAACTACGCTGAAGTTTTCCTCTTTTTGATCGATGTTGGTGATCTGGTCAATCTTCAGGCCGATAAACACGTCACTGGACTCAGCCGCGAAGTTGCTCCAGCTGATTGCAGATAAGAGAAAAAATATGAGTATCTTCACCAGGCTTGTAACGTGTCAATGCATATCATTGGGATAAGCTCCATAGGGTACAGATCACGCTTACAGGTTGGTTGTTTCTGCGCTTCCAAGATTAAAAATAGATCGAAGCGTAGGCAAGCACTCCAAGGTTGGTGGTGTCCAGGCTAAGGAGTCCATCACCCTCTTCGAGCTCTAATTCAGATTTTATGGAGTTGAAACCCACGCCAAAGCCGATATTGTCGAATGCCCGGTACTCAAGCGCAGATTGAATCGGTCATTTTCCAGCACATCAGCGAAGAGGTTCGACGATGCCAGAAGCAAGACCAGAGAAGCTGCCCCCGAATAATCCTATTTTTCATATCTCTATATTCCAGGCTCGAATATCAGGATGGATGCCATATACAACGGCGCAGCAAATGAGATTACAGCTGAATAGAGATAAAATACAAGGGTTTAGCGTCTGATTACATATCAATTAGGAGAAGGAAAATCATCGAAATGCAAGACATGCCCCGTCACGCTTGATGTTTCATCTTCTAGGGGTTGCTGGAGTTCGCCCTATTGGGTTGATGCTGCTGTCTCCTCTACAGCAAAGCGCTGCCAGTACTGATAGCGCGAGACGCGGCCGGAAGCCAGCAGGAAACCTTTTGGAATGGTGAAGGAGAAACGCAGCAGTTCGATCCAGCCTTCGGTCCCGGTCACGCGTGCCTGCAACTGGGCGGTGTAGTGGCCTGCGGCAAGTTCATCGGCGAAGTCCAGCGGTACAAAATCGATATCTTCCAGCAGTGCCGGTTGGCCTGGTTCGAGCATGATCGGTGTCAGCCGGTCCCGCTGTTTTTGGATCTGGGGTTCGATCGTGGCCCAGCGTTCCCACTCGAAATCCTGTGCGATCCAGACCGCTTCCCAGGTGATGGACTGACCCTCTCCCTGGGACAACAGCTTCAGCCCCTCGATGCCGGCCACCCGGTCGCCCGTGTTACTGAGTGAGAGCGGAAGCCTCATCTCCGTCTCGAACCAGATGTCTTTCCTCGGATGCTGCCAGCTTTGAGTCAGTGAGTTCCAGCGCAGCAGCAGGTTGGCGTCCGGGACGGTCGCCACCAGCCGGTATTCTGGAGTGAACAGGAGGGCTTTGGCCTGGCTGACCAGTTGTTGTGTGGCGGTGGTGAATTGGCTCAAACCGATCAGCAGCGAGCCAAGCACCATCAGGGTGGCCAACAGCGGTCGGTTTTTGATTTCGTTAAAAAAACGCTCGACCAGGTTTTTTGGGGGCAAGTTCACAGGTTGCGTTTACTCAGCGGTGGGTACCTCATATAAGTAAGTTTAGACCCTGTTGCGTGGAGAGAAAGGGAGCGTGCTCTTCGCGTCCTTTGCGGTTAGGGAGCCTCTGATCAACTGTCATCTCGACCGTAGGGAGAGATGACAATAATCCAATTGATCAGAGTTTCCTTAGATATGGGTTGCCGGACGAACACAAATTAATCCGATTATCCCTAACTGACCTCATCTATCGGTAGTTGTTGGCGGGCATCTTCGCGACAGTGCTCCACCCGGTTTCTGCCGTTGTTTTTGGCCCGATAAACGGCTTCATCTGCAGTGGCAAGCAGGTGTTCTCCGACCTGTTCCAGCGAAGCCTTGCCCAACATTGGCAGGGCCTCACTGATGCCGATGGAAACGGTAAGCGGTATCTGCTCACCGCTATCAAGGGAAATGGGGTGGTTTGAGATCTCCAGGCGAATGCGCTCAGCCAGCAGTTTGGCCTCGTCGAGGGAGGTTTGCGGCAGCAGCAGGGTGAACTCTTCACCGCCATAGCGGGTGGCCACATCGCTGGCGCGCAGTTGGGAGCGGATGCGGCTGGCCAACTCCCGCAAGACCGTATCTCCCGCCTGGTGACCGTGGATGTCGTTGACCTGTTTGAAGTGATCCGCGTCGATAAACAGGCAGCTCATGGGCTGGCGATAGCGGTTGGCCCTGGCCAGTTCCTCCTTGAGCCGCCGGTCGAGATAGCGGCGGTTGTGCATCCCGGTCAGTGCATCGGTGAGGCCGCTGATGATCAACCGCTCCCGGTTTACCGCATTTTCCAGGCAGACGCCGCTGATCGCTGCCAGCCGGTGCAGAAAATCGCTGCCGTGGTGGCGCGTGAACCTTTTGCTGTCGGTACTGCCGAGGTTTAGGCTGCCGATCAGTCGGTTGCGACAGAATATCGGTAATATTGCGATACTGCGCAACTCGTTTCTCGAAGAGAAGAGCGAATCATGGTCGGGGCTGAGGAAGGGGCCCAGCCGGGGCAGTCTCAGCGTTGCATACTCTCTGTTGATCGAGTCGATCTGATCGACAAAGCGAACCAGAGGAAAGGCATCTTCCGGGATGCCGGTATTATAGAGCAGGCGGCGGATATCGTGCTCCTGATCCTCGATAATCAACTGGATCGCTTTTACCTGAAAAGAGTCCTGCAGGCCGTCGGTCATGCTGTTCAGCAGTTCCGGCAGGGAGTTGGCCGAGAGCAGTTCCAGCTCTCTTTGGTGAAAACGTTTGAAGGTGTTTTCGTTGTGCAGGGCCTCGCGTCCGAGTTCCAGCAGTCGCTGGCGCAACATCCTGTTTTCCTGTTCCAGGCTCCTCATGGTGACGCTTCTGTTTTTCTCCCCAGGTGATTAAGTGTCTATCGGCAGTTCCAGGAAAAACTTGAATAGGAATATTGTTCCCTTTATGATTGGACAAGTGGATCTGACAGGGAGGTTGGATAGTGAACTTATTCAGAAAAACAGTTTTTGGCGCCCTCTTGGGGCTCTCTCTTGCAGGTTCAGTGGGGCAACTTGGCGCTGCATCCAGCGGTGGTGTGACGGTCTATCGATGTCAACTGCCGGAGGGGGATGTGACGTTTCAGCAGATCCCTTGTGCTTCGGGTGAGCAGCAACAACGGACCCGCATCGTGAATCGGAGTGCAGGCCTGAGTCCCGCCAAACCGGGCCTCAGACTGCAAAGAAAAAAACAGAAAAAGGCGTCCAAACGCCGCTCAAAAGCTACGAAACCTCGTCGCAAGCGCAGTGAAGAGAAGCGTTGCTGGGCAAAGCGGAAGAAGCTGGAAAAGGTCGAAAAGCGCCTGCGTGCCGGTTATAAGGCGAGTCAAAGCGACAAGTTGCATCGTCAGCAGGCTGACTACGAGGATTATCTGAAGCAGTTCTGCGATACATAAAACTCATGTTTCTGCGTTCAAACCATCCTGAAAAGAAGGAGGGTAGCGTTTAATTCAGCTGGTAGGGTGCGCCGCGCGCACCATGATTGCTTGTTCTGGTGCGCACGGCACACCCTACGTTCGTCACATTCGCAATGAACTCAGGAACTTGAGAAACACTCCGGGTTTCTGTAGGAGCGCCGCCTCGGTGCGAATTCGTGGTTTGGCAGTGTGCGGCCCCCTACAGACGCTAATTACCCAGGTTTTCAATACGCCAATCCTGGTAACTGGGTTGGCTGAGATATCCCCGACTGGTGATGTAGTTGATGACATTGCGCAGGCGATAGAAGCGAACCACGGAGTCGACCCGCATGATCTCTTTTCCCCCTTCATCGAAAAAGATCAGCGAGGGGGTATAGAAAAGCCCCAGGTCCTGCGCCCAGGCTTTTGCGGTTGTCTGTCGACCATTCGGAGTGATAACCGGGGAATCTGCATAGATGTCCAGCTGAACATTGTCGAATTTACGGAACAGTTTGTTGATGGCGGGATCCCGCAGGGGTTGACCGTGCAGAACATCACAGGCGTGACACTCTCCCTGCTCGAAAAAGACCACCAGTGGACGCTCGCCTTTGAATCGGATGCGGTCGAGGTTGTGGGGCGGCGGGATGAAATAATCCTCTTCGTTCAGATCCCCGGGTTCGAAAACCTGCCCTTCGTCACCCCTTGCAAGATAGTCGGGGAAAGACTCATTGCGGTAGTGGCCATCCGCAACATACTCCAGGGCGGCGCGGAATTTGTAGGGGGGGTAGTAACCCCGCAGACGTAATGCTTCTTTGCCCTCCCGGCCGTAGAAGATGAGGGAGGGGGTGAAGTTGGTGTTCTCCCTGATCGCATATTCCCGTTCTGAGAGTGTCTCACCTTTAAGGTCAGTGAGCTCGTCGATGCCCCAGATATCGATGGGGATGATGTCGAAGTGGCTGCGGGTATAGGCGGTGATGTCAGAGAGGCCAAAGTTAACCTGTATCAGCATCTTGCAGTAAGCGCAACGCCGTTGTCCGAAATAGATGATGATGCCCTGTTTGTCCTGCTCGATGGCCTCCTGCAGATCCTCCTGCAGATCGAGAAAGCTGTGTTTGAACCAGCTTGGGTGATCCATCGGCTCCTCAAGAGGAAAGTCGTCGAATTCGAAGGCGTCGTCTTCCTGCGCGCCCGCCCAGAGGAGCGTGGATTGCAGGCAGAGCAACGGGATGACGATGCTGCTCAGCAAGCGATGGATGAGGATTCTCATAAATGTCGGCCCTTCGCGGGTTATGACGACGATGGAGCCCGGAGTCTGCAACGGGTAGTTGTTATTTGATAGATCGCTATCGTTGACTGAATTATATGGTATTGGCGGAAAAGTACAGTGCTGGTCTAATCCATATGGCGGTTAACCACACTACAGATAGGCTGACCAGTCTTCCGATAGATCGCCGAAGACAAAAAAGTGGGGATTCAATAACGAAGGTTTGGTGTTGTACAAAAGCGGTCTCATGTGGGTATCGGTGATGCGTCCGCCAGCCGCCTCGACAATAGCCTGGGCCGCTGCGGTATCCCATTCGGAGGTGGGGCCGAGACGGGCATAGAGGTCGGCCTTGCCTTCGGCAACCAGGCATGATTTCAGTGAACTGCCCATCGGGGTCAGCTTGTGCTCCCCGATTCGTTGCAGAAATGCCTGTAACTGCGGGCCTGCGTGAGAGCGGCTGCCGGCGATGATTGGTGGGTGTCGGCGTTGCCGGGTCACATGGATGCTTTCAGGGGGTAGCTGTTGTTGGATGCGCCAGGCCCTGCCGTCACCCGTGCTGTAGTAGGCGATGTCGAGCATCGGTGCATAGATCACTCCGGCAACCGGCCGCTGCTCTTCGATGAGTGCAATGTTGACGCTGAACTCCTCGTTGCGTTTGATGAACTCTTTGGTGCCGTCAAGGGGATCGACCAGCCAGTAGCGTGACCATTTTCTCCGGGTCTCGAATGGGATCGCCTGTGACTCTTCCGAGAGCACCGGGATCTCCGGTGTCAGCACTTTGAGGGCAGTGACGATGACCCTGTGTGCGGCGAGGTCAGCCTCGGTGAGTGGCGTGTGGTCGGTCTTTTCAGTGACGCTGAACCCAGAATTGTAGATCGTCAGAATGGCATCACCTGCTTGTTTGGCAAGGTCGAGCAGCGTCTGAATTGGGACAGGCAGGGACATGTTAAGGGACCTCTGATTAATTATGTGCGAAGCAGAACGTAGGGTGCGCCGTGCGCACCATGATTGCTGTAACTGCTTATTCCGGTGCGCGTGGCGCACCCTACCAGATGTCCATGTAATGAAATAAACGCTGCCTACATCTTCTCAGGATGATTTGAACTCCGAAACTTGAGTTAAATCAAAAGCCAAACTGTTTGCGCGTCAGGCTGATGGCGGCGATGGAGCGTGACTCGGTGAAATCGGCTTGTGCCAGCAGTTCATCCCAGGCCGAAAGTTTCCAGGGAACGACTTCGATGGGTTCAGGTTCGTCACCCTCCTGTTTGTCGGGGAAGAGGTCCCGGGCCAGGATGATGTGGGTGAAGTGCTGGATATAGGCCGGGGCGATGCTTACCGTACGCAGCAGTTCCAGTCGGTTGGCGCCGTAGCCGACCTCCTCGCGGATCTCCCGGTCGGCAGCCTGCAGCGGATCCTCCCCCTCCTCGATACGTCCCTTGGGCAGGCCGAGTTGGTAGTCGTGGCTGCCGGCGGCATATTCACGAATCAGCAGTACGGTTTCTTCATCCAGCATGGGTACGATCATCACCGAGCCGCGACTGCCGCCGAGCAGCCGCTCATAGCTGCGTAATTCACCGTTGGAAAACTCCAGGTCGAGCGCCTCGACCCGGAAGATCCGGGATTGGGCGGCGATCTTCTGGTTTAGGATCTTGGGTTTTTGCGGCATATTCTATCGACTGTCTGACTGGGTTTTTATCTTACCGGAATCACCGGGCGTGGGGCGAATCCGTGTCAGATGCTAGACTCTCCGCAAAACTCGTCTGGCCGTACTTTAATCATTGAGGGCAAATCACACCGATGATCGACTGGAACCAAATCGATACCGTTTTGCTCGACATGGACGGCACCCTGCTGGATCTGCATTTCGATAACCACTTCTGGCTGGAGTATGTGCCGCAACGCTATGCCGAAGCGCGGGGACTCTCTCTGGACGCGTCAAAGGCGGAGTTGCTGGGGCGTTATAAAGATATGGAGGGCACGCTGGAGTGGTACTGCGTCGATCACTGGAGCCGGGAGCTGGGGCTGGACATTGCGCTGTTGAAGGCTGAGGTGGACCATCTGATCGCCGTCCACCCCCATGTGATCAACTTCCTGGATCAGCTGATGTGCGCCGGCAAGCGCCGGGTGCTGGTGACCAATGCCCATCAGAAGGCGCTGGCATTGAAGATGGACCGTACCCATCTGGCGGGATTTTTCGACCGGATTATCTGTGCCCACGACCTGGGGTTGCCGAAAGAGGATCCCGCATTTTGGGACAAACTGCAGAAGGTGGAACCCTTCGACCGGGAGCGGACCCTGTTCGTGGACGACAGCTTCGCGGTGCTTCGGTCGGCTGAAAACTACGGCATCAAGTGGTTGCTGGCGGTGGTGGCGGCGGACTCAAAGGGACCCTTGCGGGAGGCGGGCCATTTCCCGGCGATCCATGATTTTTCGGAAGTGATACGGGGATTATACTGCCGTTAACCGTTTTCGATTTTTATCCAGCAGAGTATCCGGTTGTTGGCCGGCATTTCGTAGTCATTGAGCAATACCATTCCCCCTTTGTGTGCGAGGGCTTCAAAGGCTTCGAAATCCCGGATGCCGCTCTCCGGGTCGCGCGCCCTGAGCCAGTCGTCGAAGCTGGCGTTGCTGTCGCTGGTAAAGCAGCCGTTGTAGTTGAAGGGGCCGTAGAGTGCAAACAGGCCATTTTCCGGCAGCAGCTCCGCAACCCCGGAGAACAGTGCTTCGACTTCGTGCCAGTGCATGATGTGGGCTGTGTTGGCGGAGAAGACTGCGTCGACCTGCTGCGAGGGCCATGCCGGCTGGCCCACATTGAGCAGCAGAGGGTGACGGGTGTTGGGCAGGCCTGCTTCGTCGAGCCAGAGCTGGATACCCTCGTGATGGGGTGCCTGGTCGCTGGTGTGCCAGGTCAGGTGGGGCATTTTACGGGCAAAGAAGACGGCATGCTGGCCGGTGCCGCTGCCGATCTCCAGCACGTTTGAGCAGCGAGCGAAGAGGGGTTCTATAACCGTCAGGATAGGGGTCCGGTTCTGATCGCAGGATTCTGCGTAGGGCTTCATCTATCGGCCCCAGGTCTTGAATCGTTTCTTGCAGTAGCTCAACAGTTCAGCATAGTTGCGGAAGTAGAGTTCGAACCCATCTTCGGCGGAGGCGTCGAATTCACACCAGACGTTTTCGTAATCGCGGCAGATCTGCGGCCGTTCATCGTAGATGCCGCAGCCGCCATTGGGCAGGATGTGTTCGCAGCGCCCCTGAAAGATCAGGAACCAGCCATCCTCGTCCTTGTAGATCTCCACACCCTGGTGGGAGACCTGCCACAATAGATGTTCAAAATCGGTCTTCGCGCGGGGGGCGACACCCAAGGCCTCTGTGATGTAGGTGCAGCACTTGGTGTTTGTGCAGCGGCCGCATTTGTCATCCATTCCAGTTACTGCGTCCCGCCGCCCTCAGGTGGCTTGGAGCTGCGCCGGCGGTGCGGTTTGCCTGAGCCGTCCGGTCTTTTGTGGCCCCTGTGGTGGTGGCCCTTACCGTGGCTCTTGCGGCCATCTTTCTGATGGCGTTGATTACGGCTGCCCTTTTCAGGATAGATGCGGCTCTTTGGATCGATCTCCGCCAGCAGAGCCTGATCGACCGACTCCAGGGGGATGCGGTGACCTACAAAGGTTTCTATGTCAGGCAGGGAGAAGGCGTGAGTCTCGCAGGCAAAGCTGATGGCGTCGCCACTGGCGCCGGCCCGGGCAGTGCGGCCGATACGGTGGACATAGTCCTCTGCATCATCCGGCAGGTCGAAGTTGACCACGTGGGAGACGTCGCTGATGTGCAATCCCCTGGCAGCCACATCGGTAGCCACCAGGACCGAGACCTCGCCGTTCTGAAACTTTTTCAACAGGCTGAGGCGCTTCCTCTGCGGCACATCCCCGGAGAGTACAGCGGTCTCGATGCCGTTGCCCTGAAGAAAGCCCCAGACTCTGTCTGCAGTACGCTTGGTATTGATGAAAACAATGGTGCGGGAATTCTCCAGGCTGCGCAGCAAACCGATCAGCAACGGGATCTTCTCCTCGTTGGCGGTCATGTAACAGACCTCGCGCACATTCTCGGCAGTCACCTGTTCCGGTTCCACCTCCACGTTCTGCGGGTTGTTCATGTGCTCGTAAGCCAGTTCCTTTACCCGGTAGGAGAGGGTGGCGGAGAAGAGCATTCCCAGACGTTTTTCCGGCTTGGGGCAGTGCCGCAGCATGAAGCGGATGTCCTTGATGAAGCCGAGGTCAAACATACGATCCGCCTCGTCGAGCACGATGACCTGGATTGCCCTCAGGTCGTAAACACCTTGCTTGAGATAGTCGATCAGTCGGCCGGGAGTGCCAATGAGAATGTCGACTCCCTCTTGCAGTTGCCTGCGTTGCTCTTCATAACCGGTGCCGCCGAAGACCACCGCCGAGGTGAAATCTGTGTGTTTGGTCAGGGTCACCGCATCGTTGTGGATCTGCACTGCCAGTTCCCGGGTAGGCGCAACCATCAATGCCCGGGGCTGATTGGCCCGGCGTGACTCATCGGCAGGGTGGACGGTCAGATGCTGCAGGGTCGCAACCAGAAAGGCGGCGGTTTTACCTGTGCCGGTCTGGGCCTGTCCCGCAAGATCCTGCCCGGTGAGGGCGATGGGCAGGGTCTCTGCCTGGATCGGAGTACAGTAGGTGAATCCGGCTTCCGCTATGCCCTGTTGAATCCCAGGGGCCAGGTCGAAAGAGTCAAATCTTGTGTCTGTCAGGTGTTTTTCGCTCATGGCGGGCTAGGATACATTATTTTTTTTGCTCTTGGGACTTGTAATAGAGACAATTTTTCGATCAAATAGGGCTTTGTGCTGTGGGCAGCACTCTATTTGCTGCCGAAACAAGAACCAAGCGGCGTTTGGATCCATAGCTTGAGACACCGATGCAATTCTGCATGAGCCGGTGTATTTTCCGCAGAAATAATTGGAGAGACTCCTAGAATGAGTGAGCAGATTGTCCATGTAACGGATGATTCATTTGAATCAGACGTGCTTCAGGCAGGCAAGCCGGTACTGATCGACTATTGGGCCGAATGGTGTGGTCCCTGCAAGATGATCGCGCCGGTGCTCGATGATATCGCTGGTGAGTACAGTGATCGGCTGATCGTGGCCAAGCTGAATATCGATGACAATCCCAATACCCCGCCTCGTTATGGCATCCGGGGTATTCCTACCCTGATGCTGTTCAAGGACGGTCAGGTAGAGGCAACCAAGGTGGGCGCAGTATCCAAATCCCAGTTGATTGCCTTCATCGACAACAATCTGTAACTGGCTGTCCCCGGCGCGTCTGCTACACTCTATAAATAATCAAAACGCGTCTCTGAATGCAGCCCTTTCAAGCCTGATTCCAGTTTTCAAATGATTTGATGCACCTGCCAGACAGGTGCGGTTTTCCTTTCCCCCTAATCCTATCTGAATTAACAACACCCCAAAAAACCATTATGAATCTTACTGAACTCAAAAAGATGCCGGTTCCAGAACTGGCCAGCCTAACGCGAGAAATGAAAATCGAGGGTATGTCTCGCACCCGTAAACAGGATCTGATCTTTGCCATCCTCAAGGCCCATGCGAAGAAGGGCGAGGATATCTATGGTGACGGGGTGCTGGAGATTCTGCAGGATGGTTTTGGATTTCTGCGTTCCGCAGACAGCTCCTATCTGGCCGGACCCGACGACATCTACGTCTCCCCCAGTCAGATTCGTCGTTTCAGCCTGCGTACCGGTGACACCATCTCCGGTAAGATTCGTCCACCGAAGGATGGTGAACGCTACTTTGCTCTGCTCAAGGTTGCCGAGATAAACTTCGACAAGCCGGAGAACGCAAAGAACAAGATTCTGTTTGAAAACTTCACGCCCTTGTTTGCCAATCAGAAGTTTACACTCGAACAGGGTAACGGCAGTACCGAGGATATCACTGCCCGCACCATCGAACTTTGTGCCCCGATCGGTAAGGGGCAGCGTGGCCTGATTGTCTCCCCGCCCAAGGCGGGCAAGACGATGATGCTGCAAAATATCGCCCAGTCCATTGCCCACAACCATCCAGAGTGCCATCTCATCATACTGCTCATTGATGAGCGTCCTGAAGAGGTGACCGAGATGGCCCGCTCGGTAAGCCGTGCCGAGGTGATCTCCTCGACCTTCGACGAACCGGCTACCCGCCACGTACAGGTGGCCGAGATGGTGATCGCCAAGGCCAAGCGCCTGGTTGAACACAAGAAGGATGTGGTGATTCTTCTCGACTCTATCACCCGTCTGGCCCGCGCCTACAATACGGTGATTCCCTCTTCAGGTAAGGTGTTGACCGGTGGTGTGGACGCCAACGCATTGCACCGTCCGAAACGTTTCTTCGGTGCCGCGCGTAACGTGGAGGAGGGCGGTTCCCTGACCATTCTCGCCACCGCGCTGGTAGAGACCGGTTCGCGCATGGATGATGTGATCTACGAAGAGTTCAAGGGTACCGGCAACATGGAGGTTCACCTGGATCGCCGCATCGCGGAGAAACGCATCTTCCCGGCGATCCATATCAACCGCTCGGGCACCCGTCGTGAAGAGCTGCTGATGAAGCCCGACGAGTTGCAGAAGATGTGGATCCTGCGCAAGATCCTCCACCCCATGGACGAACTGGCGGCCATGGAGTTTCTCTTCGACAAACTCAAGGCCACCAAGACGAATGAAGAGTTTTTTAGTTCGATGAAAAGGTAAAAAGACAAGGTTAAAGGTGAAAGGTTAAAGGAGGCTGTGCCAAAGGATAGGCCGGACGCTGTCGTTATTACTTCTGTTGGCTGGGTATCCGATTCCGGTAAAAATTTCGATGCACTAATTTTTTCTGTAGGCCTGATCAAGCGTAGCGGATCGGGCATCCAGGCTTTGGCCGAGCAATAAGGTTGCCGGTTCCGCTGCGCTTGAACCAGCCTACAAGCTTCCATCGACGGCAACGACAAAACTCGGCCTCTCCTGTGGCACGGCCTCCTTTAACCTTTAACCTTCCACCCAGTAGCCCCTCCCCCTAATTTCCGCTAGCATCTCCCCGACAACCCCTCCATCCGAGTCCGGTGCCCCCATGAAAGCCATGATTCTGGCCGCCGGTCGGGGTGAGCGTATGCGCCCCCTGACCGACCACACTCCCAAGCCGTTGCTGCTGGTGGCTGGCAAACCCCTTATCGAATATCACATCGAGGCGCTTGCAGGGGCGGGTATCCGGGATCTGGTCATCAATCACGCCTATCTCGGGAAACAGATCGAAGTGGCGCTGGGTGACGGCTCCCGCTGGGGCGTCACTATCCGCTACTCAGCCGAATCTCCTGCGCTGGAAACAGGCGGAGGCATCTTTCGTGCGCTACCCTTATTGGGAGAGGCCCCTTTTCTGGTGGTGAATGGTGATGTCTGGTGCGAAATCGATTATGCGGGACTGGTTCTGCCCCCTGGCCGGCTGGCTCACTTGGTGATGGTGCCGAACCCATCGCACCATCCGGCGGGGGATTTCTCCCTGCAGGGTGATACGCTGGTGGATGCCGGCAGTGGACGTTTGACCTTTAGCGGTATCGGACTCTACGCTCCGGCACTGTTTGCCGGATGTGATTCCGCTGCCTTTCCTCTGGGACCGTTGTTGCGCAGCGCAATGGCGGCAGGAGAAGTGAGCGGTGAGGCCTTTTTGGGGCGCTGGTCCGATGTGGGTACCCCGCGCCGGTTGGCGGCGCTGGAGCAATCCTTGTCTGAATAATTAGGGAACCTCTGTATATGGGACAGGAGATCTCATCAAGCCATTTTGGCCCCGATGACTTCGCTGAGTTTCATGCGCGGCTGGAAGCGGAGACAAGTCTGCTGGCGGAGTGGTTCAAAGAGGGACGTTTTGTCCAGGAGCCGCCGACCGGTGGCTTTGAGTTGGAGGCCTGGCTGATCGGACCCGATGCGGAACCGGCGCCACTGAATCAGGTGCTCCTGCAGCGTTTGGATAATCCCCTGGTGGTCTCCGAACTGGCCACTTTCAACCTGGAACTCAATAGTACACCCCGCCATCTGGAAGGCAGTGTCTTTACCCGCATGGAAGAGGAGTTGGGGCAGCTTTGGAGTGTGTGCAACCAGACTGCCGCCTCGCTGGACACGCGGCTCGGGATGATCGGAATACTGCCCAGTCTGCGCCAGTCGCACCTGACCTTGGCCAACATGTCTCCTCTCAATCGCTATCGGGCGCTCAATGAGCAGGTCTTCAGGCTGCGCCAGGGACGGCCGATTGAAGTCAAAATCGAGGGTCGGGACAGACTGAAGTTGAGTCATGACGATGTCATGCTTGAGTCCGCCACCACCTCGTTCCAGATACATCTGCAGGTCGACCCGGCCAAAGCCGTCCCCGCCTATAACCTTTCAAAAATTGTCTCGGCTCCGATGGTGGCGGTCACCGCCAATTCCCCCTATCTATTTGGTTATGATCTCTGGGATGAAACCCGCATACCCCTTTTTGAACAGGCGATCTCTGTCGGGGCTTCAGACCTGACCAAGCGAGTCAGTTTCGGCGTCCGTTATGTGCGGGAGTCGATGATGGAGAACTTCAGCGCCAATCTCGAACGCTATCCGGTACTGCTGCCCCGGCTGATGGATGAGCCGGTTGAACGGCTTGCACATCTACGGCTGCACAATGGGACCATCTGGCGCTGGAACCGCCCGTTGATCGCCTTCGATGAAACCGGTGGCCCCAATCTGCGCATCGAGCACAGGGTAGTGCCGGCAGGACCCAGCGTACAGGACACTATCGCCAATGCCGCTTTCTACTTCGGTATGATAAGTGGATTGATTGAAAACGATGAGATGTTGGAGAATCTTCCGGGTTTTATACAGGCGCGCAGTAATTTTTATGCGGCGGCCCGTCTGGGGCTGGAGGCGGAGGTGCACTGGCTTGACTGGAAGCAATTGCGTATCGATCAATTGATTCTGCAACAGTTGCTGCCCAAGGCGCGCCGGGGGCTTGCGCTGCTCAGAGTGGATCGGGCCGAGAGTGATCACTGGCTGGGTATTATCGAGGCCAGGGTCAGGACGAAGATGAACGGGGCTGCCTGGCAACGCGCCTGGGTGGAGCGCCATGGTCGCGATATGGCGGCATTGAGTCTGGCTTATCTTGAACGGCAGGAGAGCGGTCTGCCGGTGCATGAATGGGGGCTTTAACGGGTACAATATCGGGATGTTGCAGGAACTGACAACTATTCCAGAAGGGCTGCTTGGCCTTCCGGCGGACCAACTTGAAATGGCGCTTGGCGGCCCGACTTTGATTCATCTGCCGGGAAATCGCTCCGCGCCCCTTTTTCTCTCTGTACTGATGCACGGTAACGAGACGGTGGGTTGGGAGGCGGTTCGCAGACTGCTCAAACGCTATGAAGGGGGCAGGGATCTACCACGCGCGATATCCCTCTTTATCGGCAATGTTTCTGCAGCGGCCCTGGGGTTGCGGCGGTTACCGGGACAGCCTGACTACAATCGGGTCTGGCCTGGTTGCGAGACGGATGGTAGCCCGGAGCACGCCATGATGTGCCGGGTGACCGAGATCATCTCCCGGCTCAAACCGTTCGCCAGTGTCGATGTGCACAACAATACCGGTCTCAACCCCCACTACGCCTGCGTCAACAGGCTGGATGCCAGTTTTCTCCATCTTGCCAATCTGTTCAGCCGCACGGTGGTCTATTTTCTGCGACCCAAAGGGGTGCAGTCGATGGCGCTGGCGGAGATCTGCCCTGCAGTCACGCTGGAGTGCGGCAAGGTGGGGCAGGCCAGGGGGGTGAAACATGCGATGGAGTATCTCGATGCCTGTCTGCATCTGTCTGAGCATCCGCTCCATCCTGTTGCCGATCAGGATATCGATCTCTTCCACACTGTGGCGCAGGTAAAGGTGCCGGAGACACTGAGTTTCAGTTTTGGCGATTGGGAGGCAGATGTCCTTTTTGCACCGGATCTCGACCACATGAACTTCCGGGAGTTGCCCCGGGGTACCAGCCTGGGGCGGGTTCTTGTTGATCGCCGGCCGATTCTGGATGCGCGGGATGAACGCGGCGAGGATGTGACTGCACGCTTCTTTGTCGTGGAGGAGGGGGAGTTGCGACTGCGCACCCCGGTGATGCCCTCCATGCTGACCACCAATAGAGCGGTGGTGCGTCAGGATTGCCTCTGTTATCTCATGGAGCGCTACGATGCTCACCTGCATGAGCGGGATTGAATATAAGGCTAAAGGTGGCTGTGACTTGGGCAGCCGCCCTTCTGGAGAGACTACTGAGATGTTGCTGCTTTTTATCTATATATTCATCGCGCTGGGGTTCTCCTTTCTCTGTTCGATTGCGGAGGCGGTGATTCTCAGTGTCACCATGCCCTATATTGCGTTGCTGGAGCAGGATGACAGAGGTTCCGGTACTCTGCTGCGCAGACTCAAGGAGGATATCAACACGCCTCTGGCGGCGATCCTGACGCTGAACACAACCGCACATACCATTGGCGCTGCCGGGGCGGGCGCCCAGGCGGTGGTGGTGTTTGGTAATGCCTATGTAGGTGTGGCCTCCGCAGTTTTGACGTTGTTGATTCTGGTGTTCTCCGAGATCGTGCCCAAGACACTTGGTGCGCATTACTGGCGGCAATTGGCGCCGCTGACCGCCCATGCGCTTAAATACCTGATTTTCATACTCTACCCTTTCGTCAAAATGGCGGAGTGGTTGACCGGAAGAATAGCCACCGAACCCACCCTGCGGGGATTCAGTCGTGAAGAGTTCGCTGTCATGGCCGACCTCGGGGCCGAAGAGGGACAGCTGGGACAGAAGGAGTCGTTGATACTGAAGAATCTGTTCCTGTTCCGGGATATGCAGGCAACAGATGTGATGACGCCACGCTCTGTGGTGTTTGCTTTAGATGAAACGATGAGCGTAGAGGATTTTTTTCTCAAGCATGACAGCGTTCGATTTTCCCGTATCCCCCTATATGAGAGAGATCGGGAGCATATTAGCGGCTTTGTCCTGCGCAGTGATTTGTTGTTGGCCCGGGCCAGGGGGAATTCCGAAAACAGGTTGGCCAACTATTGCCGTGAACTGCCGGTACTTCCCGATTCGACATCGCTGCTCCATGCCTTCGATAAGCTGCTCGACCGGCGTGCGCATATTCTATTGATCGTGGATGAATATGGCGGTATGGAGGGTGTACTCACCCTTGAAGATATTCTTGAAACCCTGCTTGGAATGGAGATCGTCGATGAAGGGGACAAGAATATCGATATGCGCAAACTCGCACGCCGGCTCTGGAAGCGGCGTGCAAAATCGATGGGGCTGGATATTACTTAATCCACGAATGCTTTATTTCAGACTGTTTTTCATTTGAGTGGCCGTCTCTTCAACGTGTTTTTTGACATCGCGAACAAACTTATTGCTCTGCTTGGTTACAGCAGCATTGATGGCATTTTTCAGCGCTGAAGGGTGCACAGTCTCTCCGTTCAGGGCCACCTCGTAGGGTAACGTCGCATAAGATGAGAAGGGGTCGCTGAGTCCCATGGCGTTATCTTCGACTGCATCGTATTTGTAGTAACATGAGGACTTGGTGAGTCCATCTTCAGATTCACTCTGGATATTTACCATTGCATATTCAGGACGTTTGAATTTGTGCTCTCCCACTTTCCAGATGACATCCTCTTGTGAATAGAGCAATGAAGAGGAGAGATCCTTGCAGAATGTTACACGTACGTCCTCCTGTGAACCGGAACAGCCGGTAATTGCCAAGGTTGCTATGAATGCGGCTGCTGTGGGCCAGAAGATAAATGGAACGGTGATGTTCATTGCAGATCCTCTTGAATTGGCGCGATGGCTTCTCTAGATGTGACAAACGTAGGGTGTGCCGTGCGCACCATAATAAGCAGCAATCATGGTGCGCACGGCACACCCTAGCAGATGAATTAAACGTCGCACATCATCTTTTCAGGATGGTTTGAACGCTGAAATTTGAGTTAACAAAGTGCGCGGTGAGGCGAATTACGGAGATAGTGAATAAGGCATTCTCAGGTTCTCTCTGGGAAAAGAGAAGGCCCTACAAATTTCGCAGGGCCAGGTTATTTCCTTTTTTATGTTCAGACTCTCCTGCGTCGTGCAAATGAAAGTCCAGCCAGCGCAATACCCATCAATGCGAGTGTGGCGGGTTCCGGTGCTCCCACGCCGCCGCGGCCAAAGAGCATGACGTTGGAGATTTCATGGAACGAACCATCATAGTTCCAATCGTGGTCAAGTACGCCGTCCTGCAGGAGATAGGCAGACCATTTTATGTCCTTGTTGTTGTTTGGGCCAGATGCGCCATCCTTCAGGATAACGACTAGATCCTCGAAGTCATTCCAGATGTTGGCGACCAGGGAAAAATCGCCGTCCAGGCCGGTGAAGTCCCCACTCCAGTAGGTGGTGTTGACAGGGTCGCCAGGCTCTACCTTGTCCAACTCCGTCCAGTCATTGAAGCCAAAAAACAGGCCGTCGTTCAGTTTGTCGGCGTTTGCGGCACCACCATCGCCATCGGCGCAGTCATTAGCTGGGGTGACCCCGCCAAGACTGCAAGGGGTGGCATTGATCAAGCCGCTGAAGCCGATTCCCGCCAAAGCAACTAAGACAATTAGTAAACGTTTCATAAGCGCGTCCTCCGTATGTTGTTTTGATTACGCTGCTTATTAACTCGCTATTCTCGTGCCATAGAGGATTTTTTCTCTTTGATTCAGTAATTAAGGTCCTGTTGGTGGAGCGTTTAGCCTTTTTGTTACGGAAAAATACAATCGCGCGAAAGTGTGAACTGCGTCACAAATACCTGTTTTTCCGGGAAGAATTTCTTAATGGGAGGGCGTTTGTTGTTACCTGAAGAAGCAGGAATAAAATGCATGGGTTTTGTTTCGGCGGGTACATCTCAAATGGGGTGGATTGGTCAAGTGATCAATGTGTAAGAAAGTCCGACATGAACTAGGATTGTTGTTCATTATATCGTGCTTTATTAATGTTTATATGGGTGGCGTATGGGGGTAATTACCCATATTCTTCAGTAAAAACAGTTCGTTATTCAGTTTTCTATGTTGCTGGCAGGGGTGTAAGAAAAGCTGACAGGCTGGGAAGAGGGGAAATGGGGTGCCTTTGGTGGCAGAAATGGGGGTATAGCGGTAAATGACTATTTAAACCGGTACCAGATCATGCCCACATACTCATGCATTGCCATTTCAGTTTGCCGGACTGCCCGGCCATTGGGTAGGCCGTTAAGCCAGGAAGTTTTGCCGTCCGGTTTGTAGACGAAACCGGTGGGGGCGGCAACGGCGTCGATGCCGTTGCGTGTAAAGGCATCCATCGAGCGGGGCATGTGTGAGGCAGTGGTCACCAGCAGGATGCGTTTGATGCCGAGCTTCTTGAGCAGTTGGGCGGTGAAGCGGGCGTTCTCCCATGTAGTATGGCTGCGGGGTTCGATATGCTCTACGGTGACGCCGAACTCGTCGCGCAGGATCTCGGCGGAGATCCTGGCTTCAGCAGTACCTGAGTAGACTGCATTACCGCCACTGGGGATCACCGACAGGCGGGTTTTATGGGCGAGCCGGGCGGCGTAGCGCAGGCGGAAGAGTACCCGCTGATTGGCGGTGTCGCCGCCATACTCCGGCGCATCGAGATAGCGGCCGCCGCCAAGTACCACGATCGCCTCTGCGCCGCTGTTGGCGATCGCTTTGTCGGTCAGTGCCGGATAGCTCTCCAGCCCCGCCGTGAGCAGGCTGGCAGTGACCGGCAGACTGAGTATCCACGACAGGAGCAGGGCAAGCACGAACAGCTTGCGGCCCCAGCCGAGGCGCCAGAATAGCAGGCCGATAAAGCCAAGTAATATTGGCCCGCCCGGTGGCAACAGCAGGTGTTCGATGGCCTTGGTGGTGACTACGTCCATAGTCGTGCCGCTATCTGTTCAGCAATGGGTTGGCGGCTTGCAGATCCGCATGGTAGGAGGAGCGCACCAGCGGGCCGCTGGCGACATTGGTGAATCCCATGGCCTCCCCTGTCTCACGAAGTTCATCGAACTCTTCAGGAGTGACGTAACGCTCCACCGGCAGATGGTCCCGGCTGGGCTGCAGGTATTGTCCAAGGGTCAGCATCTCGCAGCCGTGGTGACGCAGATCCTGCATGACGGCCTCAACTTCGCTGAGATTCTCCCCCAGACCGAGCATGATGCCGGATTTTGTCGGTACTTCTGGACAACTGGCCCGGAAGGCCTGCAGCAGTTTCAGGGATCCGGCGTAATCGGCGCCAGGGCGGGCTTTGCGGTAGATGCGGGGAACGGTCTCCAGGTTGTGGTTGAAGACGTCCGGCGGGGCCTGGGCCAGTCTCTCCAGCGCGATCTCCACGCGCCCGCGGAAGTCCGGCACCAGCACCTCGATACGGGTTTCAGGCATCCGTGCGCGTACCGCTACTATACAGTCGCGGTAGTGGCCCGCGCCGCCATCGCGCAGGTCGTCCCGATCCACTGAGGTGATGACCACATACTTCAGGGCCATGGCCTCAATCGCCTCTGCCAGTTGGGTCGGTTCATCGGCGTTCAGAGGTTGGGGCTTGCCGTGGGCCACATCACAAAAGGGGCAGCGTCGGGTACAGATGTCCCCCATGATCATGAAGGTGGCGGTGCCGTGCTCGAAACACTCTCCCAGGTTGGGGCAGGCCGCCTCCTCGCAGACCGAGCTCAGGCCCCGTTCCCGCAGGATGCGGCGGATCCGGCTGACCTGTCGGCCCAGCGGCGCTTTGGCGCGGATCCATTTCGGTTTGCGCAGCAGCTCGTCTCGCGATTCCACCTTAATCGGAATGCGGGCAAGCTTTGCCTCGCCGCGCTGGTGGCTGTCGGGTTTTGAGCGGGAGGGGGGCTGATACCCTTTCTGGTCTCTCATCAGGATTGTGTTGGTTCGTAAAAATCCGCAGTGTAACCCAAACCTGATGCCAGATGTTTCGCAAAATCCCGGCCAAGGGTGGGGATGTCGGTGCTCCCGTTCAGGTCTGCCAGTTGAGTTACCGTCAGGCCGGGGTGACCGCAGGGGTTGATGCGGCTGAACGGCTCCAGGTCCATATCCACGTTGAGACTGAGTCCATGAAAGCTGCAGCCGCGCCTTATCCTAAGGCCAAGGGCAGCTATCTTGCTGCCATCGACGTAGACACCGGGGGCATCGGCGCGGGCGGCAGCGTCTATCCCCTGGGCGGCTAACAGAACGACAACGCTCTTTTCAAGCAGTGACACCAGGGCGCGCACCCCGATCTTTGCACGCCGCAGATCGAGCATCAGGTAGGCGATCAACTGGCCGGGGCCGTGATAGGTGACCTGCCCGCCACGGTCACTTTTGATGATGGGGATGGTGCCGGGCCGAAGCAGGTGTTCTGGTTTACCTGCCTGACCGAGGGTGAATACCGGCGGGTGTTGCAGTAGCCAGAGTTCATCTCTGCTTTTTGCATCCCGGCGGTCTGTATAGTCCCGCATGGCCTGCCAGGTGGTTTCATAGGGCTGCTGGCCAAGCTGGCGGATCAGAAGGGATTTGCACACGGTTTATAGCGCCATCACGACCTTTTCATGGGCGGTGAGATCGAGATAGATGGCATCCAGCTGATCCTTGCTGCTGGCCTGTATGGTGACGGTGACTGAAACCCACTTACCGCCCTTGCTGGGACGTGACTTGACCGCGCCCTCATGCAGGTCGGGGACGTGGTTCCTGACCATCTCCACCACCAGCAGGTCGAAGCCGGGTTCCGCCCTTCCCATCGCCTTGATGGAAAATTCACAGGGGAACTTCAGCAGTGTCTCCGTCTCTTGTCCGTCTTTCATCATTCCAGCCATAACAGGGCACTGTCTTTGGCGCGTTGCCAGAGGCTGCCCTCAGGGATCTCGTCAAGTGCAATCAGTGGGACATTGGCAACCTCTTTGTTATCCAGCGTGATACTGACCCGCCCAAGCTCCGCCCCCTTGTGGATCGGCGCCATAATCTTCGGATTCACCTCCATGCGGGCGTTCAGGTTCTTGTACTGCTTGCGGGGAATAGTGACCTTCAGGTCGCTGCCCAGTCCCAGGGGCAATGATTCGCGATCGCCTTTCCAGATGCGTACCCGGTTGAGCACATCCCCTGTGCCATAAAGTTTGTGTGTCTCATAGAAGCGGAAGCCGTAGTTGAGCAGGGACTGACTTTCACTGGCCCGGATCTTTATACTGTTGGTACCCATTACCACGGAGACCAGACGCATCTCTTCGCGTTTGGCCGATGCAACAAGACAATACCCGGCGGCTTTCGTGTAGCCGGTTTTCATGCCGTCCACACTCTTGTCCCGCCACAGCAGTTTGTTGCGGTTGTGCTGCTTGATCTTGTTGAAGAGAAAGGATTTCTCTCCATACCACTCGTAGTACTCCGGAAACTCCCGGATTGTGGCAATGGCAACCTTGGCGATGTCCTCAGGTGTCGTGTAGTGATCCTTATCCGGCAGGCCCGTGCTATTGACAAAATGGCTGTCGAGCATGCCCAGGCGTTGGGCGTGATTGTTCATTACTTCAGCGAAGGTGGACTCACTTCCGGCGATGTGTTCCGCCAGCGACACGCAGGCATCGTTGCCGGACTGGATGATCATGCCCTTGATCAAGTCCTCAAGACTGACTCGCTTGCCCACTTCAATGAACATCTTTGAACCGCCGGTGCGCCAGGCCTTTTCGCTGATCAATACTTCCTCGTCCAGGCGGATATTGCCCTCCTTGAGTTCGCGGAAAACAGCATAGGCGGTCATGATCTTGGTCAGGCTGGCGGGTTCGAGTCGCTGCCCTGGGTTTTTGTTCGCCAATATCTTGCCGGAGTCAAAGTCGATCAGCAGATAGCCGCTGGCAGTGAGTTTCGGCGGTGTTGGGATCGGCTGCTTGGCAAGTGTGGCAGTGGCCGGGAGGAACCAGCAGAGGATCAGGAGATAGAGCAGGGACGGTCTTGGAAGCTTCGCAGACATTGGGTTACCGGGTTTATGAATTAAGTTATTGGCGAAGGGACCGGCGTCAAATTTGATCCCGGCCTCTATGGGAAATTCAGGTTAATGAATTGATCCACTATTTTATAGCTCAGGTTTCGGAGTTCAAGCCATACCGAAAAGATGAAGGGGCATATGATTCATTAGTAGGGTGCGCTGTGCGCACCATGATTGCTTACCCTGGTGCGCACAGCGCACCCTACGTTCGCCACATCCCATGCCAACATCATCACAAACTCCGAAGCATGAGTTTATTGGCAGAGGAACAGGATGCAAGCCATTGTGGATGGATGTATCTACTGGATCACGACATGGGTGTCCCTGATGCCCAGTCCGTCGAGACGCCTGCTCAGGCTGTCTGCGCTATCCACGCCGGAAATCGGGCCAACCTGAACCCTGTATACCAGCTGATCAGCGCTTCTGCCCTCCAGTACCCGCACATTGGTATCGAGATCGCTTTGCAGGCGGGACTGCAGCCGGTTGGCATTATCCCTGCTGCCGAAGGCCCCGACCTGGAGATAGAGACGGGTTGTCTCTGTTGCCACGGATTCGACCGGTGGCACTACTGAAGGTTCCGGTTCGCCCGGAGTGAGTGCACGCACCTCCACCAGACCGGTGCCGCTGCCGATGATGCCGAGCTTGTGGGCTACGGTGTAGGAGAGATCAATTAGCCGGTTGTCGTGAAAAGGGCCCCGGTCGTTGATTTTAACCACGACACTGCGATTGTTGCGCAGATTGGTGACACGGGCATAGGTTGGCAGCGGCAGGGTTTTGTGGGCTGCCGTCATGCCATACATATTGTAGGTTTCGCCGCTGCTGGTGCGTCGACCGTGGAATTTTTTGCCGTACCAGGAGGCGATGCCCCGCTCCTGATAGCCCTTGCTGCTCTGCTTCGTGTAGTAACGCTTACCGCGTACGACATAGGAGCTGGGGTTGCCGTAGCGGCTGCGGCTTTCAAATTTCGGTACCGCGTCGGGGATGCTGTCGATGTCCACCGGCGGGGCAGCCGACGGGCCGCTGTCGACGATATCCTGCTCGATGATGGAGGGGCCGATGGAACAGCCGGTCAGTGCTGCGAGCAGGCTGAGGGCAGCGAGGTTGATGGTCGTGTGCAGAGTGCGCCTCATGATTCAATACCCATCCTGTCGTCTAAGTTGCTGGCGGTGGTGCGCCCATGGCAGCCTGACGGGCCGCCTTGATCTCCTGACTGAGCTGGTAGACTGCCATCGCATAGAGATTGCTGTGATTGTAGCGGGTAATGACGTAAAAGTTATGCAGCCCGAACCAATATTCGTCCCCGTGTTTGCCTTTTAGCAGGATCAGGCTCGCTAGCGCCTCCGGTTCCGGCAGAATCAGACCGTCTGGCCGCAGACCGGATGCCATCAGCTCAGCGACCGGTATGCTGGGTTTCATCCCCGCCTGAACATATTTCTCATGGCGCTCTTCGCTTATGGCCTGCTGGGTGATCATCTCGCCCCGCCGCCAGCCGTGGCGTTTAAAATAGTTGGCCACGCTGCCGATCACGTCGGCATCGCTATGGTGCAGATCGCGCTTTCCGTCTCCGTCGAAGTCCACGGCGTAATTCCGGTAGCTGCTGGAGATGAACTGGGGTTTACCCATTGCGCCTGCGTAGGAGCCCTTGGCGGTTGCCGGATCGATATCCTCCTCCCGGCTGAGCAGAAGAAACTCCACCAGTTCACTGCGAAAGAACTTGGCGCGCTTGGGATATCCGAAGGCGAGGGTGGTGAGGGAGTCAAGCACCCGGTAACGGCCGGTGTAGGCACCGTAACGGGTCTCCACGCCAATGATGGCAACCATGATTTCCGGCGGCACCCCATAGGTCTTTTCTGCCCGTTCAAGTAGTGCCTTGTGTTCTTTCCAGAATTTCACCCCGCCATCGATGCGGCCTTTTTTCAGAAAGATGGGACGATATTCGCGCCACTCCTTCGATTCCGCCGGACGGGTGATCGCCTTGATAATGTCTTCCCGAAAGCGGGTTCCGGCGAGCAGGTCCTCCAGTTTCTCAGCGGAAAAGCCGTGTTTCTGCGCCATCTCGGCAGCAAACGCCTTAAACGTTTCGCGGGGAATGCTGTCGGTGCCTTGGGCGCTGGAGACAGCGAGAGTAAGCAGCAGGCTGGTACAGAGTATTCTGAGTGTCTGTTTCATGTGTCAGGTCGGCAAAAGTTTGCGATGAGTGTGGATGGACATGAGGATACCGAACCCGGCGAGAATGGTCACCAGTGAAGTCCCTCCATAGCTGATCAGTGGCAGCGGCACGCCCACCACAGGAAGAACGCCGGACACCATGCCGATGTTGACGAAGAGATAGACGAAAAAGACCAGGGTCAATGCGCCGCCCAACAATCGGCTGAAGGTGTCCTGTGCCTGGGTGGCGATATAGAGTCCCCGCAGGATGATGAAAAAATAGAGGGCCAGCAGGGCGGCAACACCGATCAGTCCGAACTCCTCGGAGATGACGGCGAAGACGAAATCTGTGTGGCGTTCCGGCAGGAACTCCAGGTGGGACTGGGTGCCGTTGAGCCAGCCCTTACCGGTCAGTCCGCCGGAGCCTATGGCTATCTTCGACTGGATGATGTGGTAACCCGCGCCCAGGGGGTCGTTCTCCGGGTTGATGAAGGTGAGCACCCGCCGTTTCTGATACTCGTGCATGAAAAACCAGATCACCGGTCCAAGCGCCGCCATGGAGACAGCAAAGAGGCTGATCAACTGCCAGCCGATGCCGGCGAGGAAGAGGATGCAAATCCCGGCGCTGGCTACCAGCAGGGCCGTGCCCAGGTCGGGCTGCTTGGCGATCAGCAGAACCGGGATCAGGGTCATGATGGCGGCGGCCAGCAGGCGCCGTCGCTTCGGCGGCAGGCGTTTCTCTGCCAGATACCAGGCGATCATCATGGGCAGGGCCAGTTTCATCATCTCCGAGGGTTGAAAGCGGAAGAAACCCAGGTCGAGCCAGCGCTGCGCCCCCTTGCCGGTCTGTCCAAAGAAGATGACCGCCACCAGCATCAGCACCCCGGCGATATAGAGCCAGGGTGACCAGCGGCGCAGATGGGTGATATGTAACTGGGCCAAAATGATCATGACACCGAAAGCGATGCCAAGACGGACCAGCTGGCGTTGGATCAATGCCCACTCCTGGTCCCCCGCGCTGTAGAGGATGAGCAGCCCCACGCCACTGAGCAGCATCAGTCCAGTAAGCAGCGGCAGGTCAAGGTGAAGCCAGGCCAGCAGGCCGGTAGGCCGGGCGGGCTGCGACTCCTGGGTAAAGGATATGCCGGTCATGGTATGTACTCCATCAATACAACCTTGTTGGAGTGCTAGCCTCCCTGAGCAGGTAGCGATCCATTACTTTGCGGGCGATAGGGGCGGCCACAGAGCCGCCGTGGCCGCCGTTTTCGACGATCACCGCTATCGCAATCCTGGGCTCCTCCACCGGCGCGAAGGCGATGAACAGGGCATGGTCGCGCTTGCGTTTCTCCACCGTCGCTTCATCGTACTCTTCATCCTGCTTGACCGTGAAGACCTGTGCGGTACCGGTCTTGCCTGCGATAGTGTAGCGGTCGGTGCGGATGCGCCGGGCGGTGCCGCGCAGACCTTCTACGACCAGCTGCATTGCGTGGATGACCTGCTCCCAATGCTCCGGGTCCACCTGTGAAAGCTGGGTGCTCTCCATCCGGGTCGCTTCCCGGGTGCCGTCCGGCAGATCGATGCTTTCGACCATCCGTGGACGGATGCGTTGGCCTCGGTTGGCCAGGGTTGCGGTGGCGCTGGCGAGCTGCAGCGGTGTGGTGAGGAAGTAACCTTGCCCGATGCCGGTGATCAGCGTCTCGCCAGGGTACCAGGGTTCCCGCCGGGCTTTGCGTTTCCATTCGCGGCTGGGCATGAGTCCGGATCTTTCACCTGTCAGGTCGATGCCGCTTCTGCTGCCAAAGCCGAGTGTGGTGAGAAAATCGTGCAGGCGGTCGATGCCGAGCGTTCTGGCAAGTTCATAGTAGTAGACGTCGCAGGACTGGATGATGGCATCCTCCATCGCCATCTGGCCGTGGCCGGTTTTTTTCCAATCCCGGTATTTATGCTCGTGTCCGGGTAGCTGGTAGAAGCCGGGGCAATAGGTTTGCTGATCGAAACTGACGACGCCTTTCTCCAGACCGGCCAGACCAATGAAGGGTTTTACCGTTGAGCCTGGTGGATATTGGCCGCGGATTGCCCGGTTGAAAAGGGGCTTGTCCAGCGAGTCACGCAGCGTTTTGTAGGCCTTGCTGCTGATGCCCTCGACGAAAAGATTGGGGTCGTAGCCGGGCTTGCTGACCAGCGCCAGCACCCCGCCGGTACGGGTGTCGATAGCGGCCACCGCGCCGTTGTAGTCTTTCAGGGCCTCCATAGCCGCCGCCTGCAGATCCATATCGAGAAACAGGTGCAGGTTTTCACCTGGCTGTGGTGGCTGGTTTTCCAGTACCCGCAGTACCCGCCCTTTGGCATTGACCTCCACCTGCTGCAGGCCGACGCTGCCGTGCAACTGGTTTTCATAGGTCCTCTCCACACCGTTTTTACCGATGTGGGTGGTGCCGCTGTAGTTCGAGGCGTCGATCTTCTGCAGTTCCTGCTTATTGATGCGGCCGACGTAACCCAATACGTGCGCGGTCTGCTCCTGCAGCGGGTAGTCCCGTAGCAGTTTGGCCTGCACCACGACCCCCGGAAATCTGTGCTGATTCACCGCAAATCGTGCCACCTCCTCATCACTCAGGCGCACCCGGATGGGAATGCTGTCGAAACGCCGCCGTTGCTGACGCAGTCGCTTGAAGCGTTTCCGGTCATCCTCGTTGATGGGCATGATCTCCGACAGTGCCTGGATCGTGGCCTCGATGTCCGGTGTCTTCTCCGGGGTGATATCGAGACTGTAGGCCGGCAGATTCTGCGCCAGGATGGTGCCATGACTGTCGTAGATCAGCCCGCGGGTTGGTGGACGGGGTTCCAGTTTGACCCGGTTATCCAGGGAGAGTGTGGTGAAATGCTCATGATTCACTACCTGCAGATAGAGCATCCTGGTGAGCAGCAGCAACAGCGCCAGTGTGACGATTATCGCGGCCACAATGATCCGCCCCATGAAAAATTGGCTTTCGAAGAGGTGGTTCTTTATCGATAACTGGTGCACAGGCAGGGTCAGCGGACGCGGAAACGACGGCGGATGTCGCGCAGGATGATGTAGATCCAGGGCCAGAGCAACATGCCCACCACCGGCGTCGCCCAGTACCAGAGAGTGGGCGCTGGATAGCCCGCAGCCCCTGTGGCCCAGATTGCCAGCAGGCGCTCCACCAGCAGCAGCACAAAGATTGTGAATATCTGCTGGCGCAGAGGCTGCACCCGCACCCGGCGGTGCAGTTTGAGGGTCAGATAGGCGACCAGGGCGAGTCCAAGTGCGTGCTGCCCCAGCAGGGTGCCGGTGAGGACGTCGAGGAGAATGCCGGTGAACCAGCCGACGCCTACGCCGAAACGTTCTGGCAGTGCCATGCACCAGTAGATCAGGATCAGCGTGACCCACTGTGGACGGTAATTGATCGCCCATTCAGGCAGGGGGATCACCGTAAGGACAAAACCGAGGGCGAGGGTGAGGTAGACGATATAACTCCGTCTCGGCTGCTGGGCGATCATTGCCTTGCCTCATCAGGATCAGCAGAGGATTCGGGACTCGTTGCGGCTTCCTGCAACAGGTCATCGGGATTCAGTGTCCAGACCAGCAGCACCTCCCGGATACGATCCAGATGGGCGGTTGGGCGGGCAGAGACCGTGGCGAAATGTTGTCCCGGTTCGTGACGGACATCGGTGATTTCAGCCACCGGATAACCCGGCGGAAAGCGTCCGCCCAATCCGGAGGTGACCAGCAGGTCTCCTGGCCGGATATCGGCATTGTTCGGCAGATGGGGCAGTTCGAGTTCGTTGATCAGCCCGGTGCCCAGGGCGATGGTGCGCAAGCCGTTGCGATTGACCTGTACCGGCAGGGCGTGCCGGGCATCGGTGATCAACAGCACAGTGGAGGTGATGGGATCGGTATGGATGACTTGGCCAACCACAGCATTGGCGTCCACCACCGGCTGGCCGTTGAAGGTGCCGGAGGTGTCGCCTTTGTCGATGATCACCTGCTGGCTGAATGGGTTCTGCTCCACTGCAACCAACTCGGCAATCAACACTCGTTCGCCGATCTTGAAGGTGGAGTCGAGCAGCCCACGCAGACGCATGTTTTCCGCCTCCAGGGCCTCGAATTTCAATAATCTGCCACGTAGCTCCAGGTTCTCCCGGGAGAGGCGCTCCCGATCCGTCTGGATCTGCCCCCGGGTTGAGAAGGCATCACCCATCTCTTCCACCAGGGAGGCTGGAAGGGTGGCGAGATACTGTATTGGATAGAGGGCGACCGCGAGCGCCGAGCGTAGGGTCTCCAAATGGTTCTGTCGATGGTCCAGTACCATCAGGACAATGGAGAGGATCGCCGCGCCGAGCAGGCGGGAGGTGATCGATGGTCCCTGTGTGAAGATCGGTTTGATTGCCGGTAAACCCTTTTCCAGATTAGCATCAATACTCACTCAGCGCGCAGGAGCGGGGTCCCGGCGCGATCATGCCGAGGATTGCGGGCGGGTCGCCGCTCCTGCGGATGATAGAGACTGACTGGCTTCCCGCCGGGCAGCGGGAAACGGTCTATTCGACGGAGAAGACGTCTCCGCCACGTTCATCGATCAGCTCAAGGGCGCGTCCACCGCCACGGGCGACGCAGGTCAGCGGATCTTCCGCGACTATCACCGGCAGGCCGGTCTCCTCCTGCAGCAACCGATCGACATCCTTCAGCAGTGCCCCGCCGCCGGTAAGCACTATGCCTCGTTCCGCCACGTCTGCGCCCAACTCGGGAGGGGTCTGTTCCAGGGCGGTGCGAACGGCGCCGACAATACCGGCAAGGGGTTCCTGCAGTGCCTCGAGTATCTCGTTGCTGTTAAGGGTGAAGCTGCGGGGAATGCCCTCAGCCAGATTGCGTCCCTTGACCTCAATCTCTTTCACGTCGTTGCCGGGATAGGCAGAGCCGATCTCAATCTTGATCCTCTCGGAGGTGGCATCGCCGATGAGGGTGCCGTAGTTGCGCCGCACATAGCTGACGATCGCCTCGTCGAAACGGTCGCCGCCGACCCTCACCGAGTTGGCGTAGACGATGCCGTTGAGAGAGATGACCGCGACCTCTGAGGTGCCGCCGCCGATATCCAGCACCATGGAGCCGCGCGCTTCATCCACCGGCAGGCCGGCGCCGATAGCTGCGGACATGGGTTCTTCAATGAGATAGACCTCACGCGCGCCCGCTCCCGCTGCCGACTCCTTGATGGCTCGCCGTTCCACTTGAGTTGAACCGCAGGGCACACAGACCAGAACCCGTGGGCTGGGCCGGATGATGCGGGTTTCATGCACCTTGTGAATGAAGTACTGCAGCATCTTCTCTGTGACAGTGAAGTCGGCGATCACGCCCTCTTTCATGGGGCGAATGGCGGTGATGTTGGACGGCGTGCGCCCCAGCATCTTTTTCGCGTCCTCACCGACAGCAACTACGGATTTTGCCCCTCCGGGACCGCGGTCCTGTCGGATGGCCACAACGGAGGGTTCATTGAGCACGATACCCTGGCCGCGAGCGTAGATCAGAGTGTTGGCGGTACCCAGATCGATGGAGAGATCGTTGGAAAACATTCCACGTATGCGTCGGAACAGCATAAATATTCTTCGTATGGCAGTGGGTTATGAGAAATCGGGCTATCGGAGGCGACAAGGTGGCAGGATGCCTGACCCTGATCCGAATGACCAGAAGAAACCGTAAAAACGGGTAATCTATCAATGGTACGGGTATTGAGCAAGAAAACCGGGTCGCAAAATTCACTTGGGATGGAAAAGTTACAGTTGCTGGAAACGGTCTATACTTACCATAAATCCCAAGTGAAAAGCTGGGGTATTAGCTGAGTTTACGCCAAAAAACATTTGCCGGAGGTTGTTATGACAATGCCGAAACCAACTGAAGTAGAGAAACTGAGCCAGGATATCTGCATGCGGGAGATCCCTCTGTCGGAGATGGGGGTGCCGGAAGCAGACGATTACATCCTGAACTATTGTGGTACAGAGTTTTATGCGAAACGGGCAGAAAATGAGGCGAAAAAGCAGAAAAAGTAGTGATTTGAGCAGATAAAGCATTTATCTGTCCGCTTTTTGCTGTGTGAGCGTCTACTGCCAGGCGGGATATTCTACCCGGCTATGTTTGCGCTTGGCTTGCAGGTTTTTTCATCAGTTTCAGTCAGGTTTTCTTTTTCCAACGATTTGCCAGTCCAAAATGGCATATATCGAGTAAAGCTCCATCGTCCTGGATGGTCGCCCCTTTTTTCAAGGTAATGGGTACCTCAAGTTTCGGAGTTCAAGCCATCCTGAAAAGATGAAGGGCGACGTTGAATTCATCTGGTAGGGTGCGCCATGCGCACCATGATTGCTTTGGCCACAACGTCCGCTGTGGCCAAGCGCCGAATTCCCCAAGGCATTAAAGTTCCACGAACCAATGCCGATACCCAGCCCATGTATCTCCACTTTATCAGCCTGTTTTCGCACCAATTTCACAGCAGATCACGGGTTCTTGCTGGTAGACAATGCTGCACCCTCTCACGCTGCGGGGATGACTAGAGGTGATCTGTAAGCAGGATATTCAGACCGGATTTTATCCCTCACTACCGAGGCAGTGCATATCAACACGGACATTAATAATGGGTACCCACGGCGTATTTGATAACCCATAGCAGGCACCCGTGCGCAAAGGAACAATATGCAGTTGTCTGAAAAAACCTCATCCACTCCACCCATAGATCCGCTGTTGTCCGGCAAGCGGCTCAGGCAGTTGCGGCTGCGTGTGGTGCTGGGCATGCTGATCACCAGCATCCTGATTGGTACGGTTTCCACACTGCTGCTCTACCGGTCTCAGGCGGAACAGCTGGAAACAGCGATACTGTTCGAAGTGGCGTTACAGAAGACCACTATCAAATCCGAGATATCCCGGCTCAAAAATCTTGCCGCACAGATCACCAGCCGCAGCCGCATCCGCCAGGAATTGGAAAAATACCAAAATGGTCTGATCGGACTGGATGCACTGAACGCCTTTTCCCGTTCCAAGCTCACGGATGCACTGCGTCTGGCGCCGGATATGGTCGGCATCAGTCGTCTGGGTAACGATGGCAGGTTGCTGATAGAGGTTGGAGAAGCCATCCCGAAATCACTCAGGCCTGAGGGTTTTCTCGCTGATTCCATCCATCTTGGGAAACCGGGGCTAGTCGACGGCCACCAGCGGCTGGTTGTCAGCGCGCCCATCATCAACCCAAAAGGCGACAAAGTCGGGATCGATCTGGTGGCATTCGATACACATCGTATCAGCGATACCATCCAGGACTTTACCCGGCGCCAGCAAAGTCGTGGCAGTGTACAAATTGGTACCCTTGGCCCTGCAGGCGTGGAATATTATTTTGCCTTCGGCGAGGCTGAAAAGTCAGATATCAGAGGCTTTCTTGACAGTGAAGTACATGAAACCCTGGCCGGAGCAATAGAAGGCTTGCATATTGTTGAGACTGCCCAGGGGGGCAGCATCATTGTTCACCAGAAAATCGGCGATTCCGCCTGGGTCTTGCTGTTTTTTGATCAGGCGAATGATTTTTATGCCCCCGCGCGAATACATGCTGCCTATGTCGGTTTCTCCGTATCAATTCTGGTGTTGATCGGTATCTTCCTGACCCTGCGCCTGGTACGCCCTCTGGTGGACCACATCTCGCTTGAAAACGATCGAAACAGAAAGCTGTTGGACAAGGTGCAAGTCAGCGAAGAGCGCCTGCAATCAATTCTCGATAATACCTCTTCAGTTATCTATCTAAAAGATAGCGATGGAAAATACCTGCTGATCAACAGACGCTTTGAAGAGCTGTTCCATCTATCTCGCGAGGAGATCTTCGGCAAGACTGATTACGAAATATTCCCCAAAGAAATTGCCGATGCCTTCAGGGCCGTTGATAACAAGGTACTTGAGACAGGAGAACTTCAGGAACTTGATGAACAGGCGCCGCACGATGATGGTAATCATGATTACCTCTCGGTCAAGTTTCCTCTCTATGACGCAGCAGGCAACACTCGTGGGTTATGCGGAATCTCCACAGACATTACAGCGCGTAAACGACTCGAACAGCGCGAGCGGCTGCGTCTGAAGATCCTGGAAAAGATGGCGCAGGACGAGCCACTGAAACAGGTGCTGGAAACACTTGTACAACTGGTTGAGTCAGAAATGCCGGGTGCACTCTGCTCTGTCCTTCTGCTGGACGAATCAGGACAGCACCTGCTCAATGGCGCAGCCCCCAGCCTGCCGGATTTCTACAATGAGGCAATTCACGGCACTAAAATCGGCAGTGGTGTTGGCTCCTGCGGGACTGCCGCTTACGAAAACCGCCAGGTGATTGTTGAGGATATCCAGCAGCACCCCTATTGGCAGCCCTATGCCGAACTGGCAGCACGTGCCGGCCTGGCAGCCTGTTGGTCAGAACCCATTCGTGATCGCCAGGGTAAAATATTGGGCACTTTTGCCCTGTACTATCATGAGCCGGGGCACCACAAGCCTCAGAGATCGAGCTCATCACCCAGCTCGCACACCTGGCGGGTATTGCAATCGAGCACCATGCCAACGAGAAGGCGCTACATGCCAGTGAAGAAGGCCTGCGTGCCGAAAGAGATTTTGTCGATGCGGTGGTGGAAGCGGCCGGCTCGATAATCGTCGTAATGGACAGGGATGGAACAATCGTCCGCTTCAATCACGCCGCAGAGGAGATTACCGGGTTTTCATTTGCAGAGTTGCAGGGTCAGCCCATTTGGGAATACCTGATTCCTGAAGAGATCCGTGAGGACGTTGAAGGTGTCTTCAATAATCTTACCGCCGGTAATATCGTCGGCAACTATGAAAATGAATGGCTGATGAAAGATGGTTCGCGCCGCCTGTTCCACTGGCGCAACACCGTACTGCAAGATGCAGATGGCAAGGTCACTCATGTGGTATCACAGGGTTACGACATTACCGATATACGCAAAACCCAGCAGGCACTTGCCCTGCATAAGGAGAATCTTGAGCATCTGGTGAATGAGCGTACCGCCGAGCTGGAAGAGATTACTGTCTATAACCGCACGCTATTTGAAACCTCGCCCATTGGCTTGGTCCTGTGCGACATGGATGGCAGGCTGGTGGATGTCAACCCAGCCTACCTGGGAATCATCGGTTATGACGAAAATGAGGCCAAAACGCTTTCGTATTGGGATCTCACCCGCATGATTTTGAGCAAGAGGAAGCCTTGCAACTTCAGGCATTGCAGGAGAGTGGACGCTACGGCCCCTATGAAAAAGAGTACCTGCACAAGAGTGGAAAACGCGTTCCGGTACGCCTCAATGGTCAGCTGATCGAGCAACATGGCAGGCAATACATATGGTCTTCAGTGGAAGATATTTCACAACGCAAGCGAATGGAAAATGCCCTGCGCGAGAGTGAGGCAAACCTGGCGCAGGCGCAGACTATTGCTCACCTGGGCAGCTGGCATCTGGATATCCTTAACGACCAGCTGAACTGGTCAAAGGAAACTTACCAGATCTTTGGCATGGAAGTGGATTCTCCGGTCAGTCTGGGGAACTTTGTGGCCGCCCTTCATCTTGAGGATACCGACCGGGTACTGGATGCATGGGACGCCGCACAGTTGGGTGCACCCTACGATATAGAACACCGTATTATTGTGGATGGAAAAGAAAAATGGGTGCGGGAGCGGGCAGAGATCCACATAAATGACCAGGGAGAGGCGATTTCCGCGCTGGGCACAGTGCAGGACATCAGCAGTCTCAAGCTGGCGGAGCACGCTACAAAGGCAGCACTAGCCGAGGCTCAGCGTCTGGCAAAGGTTCGCAGTGATTTCGTGGCAAACATGAGTCACGAGATTCGCACCCCACTGAATGGGGTGCTGGGTCTGGCGAAGATGGGTGAGCGTGGCGTTACCACTGAGAAAGCAGAGGAGATATTTGCACGGATCACTGTCTCTGGCCGACACCTTTTGCAGGTGGTCAACGATATCCTTGATTTTTCCAAGATAGAGGCCGGCAAGCTGGTGATTGAAAAACGCCCACTCAACTTGACTGCCTCAGTGGATAGAGCGGCCGGTCTGGTAAAGAGCCAGGTGCAGGAGAAGGGGTTGTCATTCCATCTCGATTTTGCTGAGGGATTACCATTATGGGTGAAAAGCGATGCGCTGCGACTGGAGCAGATCCTGCTCAATCTGCTGTCCAATGCCGTCAAGTTCACACAGCAGGGTGAGATCAGACTGACTGTCGAGGCACAGAATCAAACCCTGTTGTTTCGGGTAAGCGATACCGGGGTCGGGATGGCGGAAGACCAACTGGCCCAGTTGTTCCAGCCTTTTGAACAGGCAGACAGTTCCACTACCCGGCGTTTTGGCGGAACCGGCCTGGGCCTGTCGATCAGTATCAATCTGGCCAGGATGATGGGGGGCGATATCCAGGTAAAAAGCCGTTTGGGCAGAGGCAGTGAATTTATTCTGCATCTGCCTCTGGAACCTGCCACAGCTGTACCCGATGCTGCAGCGCAGGCAGTTCCAGCAACTGGCCAACGTCTGAAGGGGATACGCCTGCTGGCCGCAGAGGATATCGAGGTCAACCGGCTGATACTGGCTGACCTGTTCGATCGGGAAGGTGCCCAGGTTGTATTTGCAGAGCACGGACAGCAGGCGCTGGATCTGCTGCAGGAACAGGGGAAAAATGCCTTTGATGTCGTGCTGATGGATATTCAGATGCCTGTCATGGGCGGCTATGAGGCAACGCAGCGGATACGCGAACTGTCAGCGAAGTTACCCGTAATCGGATTGACCGCACATGCGCTGGCTGAAGAGAAGGCCCGCTGTCTGGCATGCGGGATGGTCGATCATGTGGCGAAACCCATAGATGCAGAAGAATTAGTCAATGCCATCCTACAGCATGTTTCGAGCAGTGTTGCAGATTTGCTTTCTCATACCCCGGCGGAGAATCCGTCGTTGAGTGAGAATCTCTCTGACCAACCCATACTCCAGGATGGGGATCCCCCGGTCGATTGGGAGGCGCTGCGCAAGCGCTATAGCGGGCGTGAAGGCTTTATCACGAAACTGGCGCAAACTGCGCTCAACAGCTGTAAGGAAACGCCGGACAAACTGCGCCAGGCGACGCATGCTCACGACAGCGCGCAATTGAGTTTTCTCGCCCATGGCCTGAAAGGTATCGCTGGCAACCTGGAAGCAAACAGATTGTATCAACTGGCTACACAGGTCGAGACAAATGCGAAACAGGGCGACGCTGCAACAGATTCCGTTGCCGGCGAGCTGGCAGCGGCCCTGGAAAAGGTGCTGGCAGCACTTGTCGAACAAGTTGAGGTGACTGCTATATAAAAGCACTCGCATCACATTAGCAATCTTTATAAACACTGTGACGCACAGATTGAAATTTGGTTGGGATTCTGCCGGATGAAGCCGCGAGAAAACGAAAATTAACTATCAGATGAGACGAAAAGAAAACTTTCTATGCGAAGTCATGACAAGACATCAATGGTTAGAGATAGAAAAATGAGCGGAATCCATCTGCCTCTATTTCTCTGTGCGCGATTTATCGGGATCGCCTTAACCAGTACGCTGGTGCTTTCCTTGTCTGTTTCCGTTGCTGCCGCCGAAGGCATTCTGATTGTGGCCAAGCAGGATACGCAAGTAACCACCTTGACCCGGGAGGAGGCGGCCAATCTCTTTTTGGGTCTGGGACCCACCAACTCCGGGCTGATCCCCTTTGACCGGAGTGAACAGCCGCTGCGTGAGCGCTTTTATCGCGAAGTCACCGGCCTGTCGGCTGCCAGTGTCCGTGCTCACTGGGCCAAGCAGGTATTCACCGGTCGTGGCCGCCCCCCCGCCCGTATCTCGAAAACGGATGTAACACAGCTGCTCAATGATAAACCGGGCGCCGTTATCTATGTTGCAATCGACCAGCTGCCCGCTCACTGTAGGGTATTGCTGTCCACGGAGCAGGGAGAGCAGGAATGAACAGACGATTGGTATGGATCAGGTTATCACTCGCTGCAATCCTGCTGACTTTGAGTCGCTCCGGTTTTGCGATTGAAACCTATGTTGGGGGTTTTGGTACGGCAAGTCTTTCCTGCTTCAGCAGTGATACGGCCGACTATGTCATTAATGATCAACCCGAGGGACCAGGCCGAACCAGACATTGTGATGCCGGACTCGACTCCACGTTGGGCGTGCAACTTGATCTGGGTTTGAGCGAATCGCTCGATTTCGGTCTGCAAATTGTTGCCGACCGCAACGTAGAGCGCAACTTCAAGCCGGATGTCACTTTGGCCCAGCTGCGCTGGCGAGCCACAGATGCTTTGACACTGCGACTCGGACGCATGCCCACCAACGCCTTCCTGCATGCCGAAAACCGCCAGGTGCGCTACGCAATGCCTTGGGTGCGACCCCCGCTGGAGGTCTATGGTCTGGTGCCGGCCTTTTCCCAGGATGGATTGGAGATCATAAACGAGGGCAGCTTCGGCCGCTGGCAGACAGAGTGGCACGGGGGTATCACCCGAATCGCCTTTGATGTGGCGGCATCCAACAGCAGGGAAACTTTTCCTATCGAGGCGGATGGCGCTTTCCTGAACCTGACGCTGCGGGATCGCAATACGCAGCTCAAACTTGGCTATGGCTACAGTAAAACAAGCTTTACAAGCGCTGATGCCGAGGCGCTTTTCGGTGCGCTGAGCGCTCTGGTGTTTCCGGACGGCGCGCAACTGGCCGATGATCTGGCCATTGACTCCTCCGCCACGCATCTTTTTGGTTTTGGTGTAAGCCATGAGCAGAACGACTGGCTGGCCATGGCTGAATTCGGTTACCGCTCCATTGAAGGTTTCTTCCGCGATCAGTATGGCGCTTACGTCACCCTGGGCAGACGGTTCGGCCCCTGGATGCCCTATTCAACCCTCGCCCGGCGCTGGACCCGCGGCCTGGACAGTGACAGTCGCGCAGGATTCCTGCAGCCGCAGGTAGACGTGCTATTGGCCTCCAGCCGCTATGATGCAAGCAGCCTGGCGCTGGGTCTGTCACGGGAAATCACCGAACAGACCACACTCAAGTTCCAGGCCGACTGGATCCAGCCGGATAAAAATAGCTGGGGCCTCTATTACAATCACGCACCAGACTACGATTATGCCAATCCGGATAGCGATTGGCTGTTCACCCTGAGTCTGGATTTCATCTTCTGAGGTATTAAGCTTTGTCTCTTTTCCGTTTCACATCTCTGCGCTACCAGATGATTGCCGGTGTCGCCCTGGTGCTATTGACCCTGGTCACGCTGGAGACTGTCAGTATTCGGCGCGCAATGGAGTCGGAGGCCGTGGAACATCTGCGTGATGAGCTGTGGAAGACCTCTAAGTTGCTGAACCTGGTCGTTGTTCCGCATACCACGCCTGAGGGCATGCAGACCCTGCGCGCCTACCTGAAAGAGCTGGTTACGGGCGATGGAGAGGGAATCGTCTATCTTGCCCTGTTGGACGAGAATAATAGCGTCCTGCTGCAGACGCGTGGTACGCCTGACCCCATCCCCCCCGCTTGGGACCAATCCGGGCCGTTGCCCGACGCACCCATGGTGCATGCGGTTCAGCCCATCCTGTTGGGTGGGAATAGGGTCGGTGCACTGTATTTCGGTCTGGATATCTCGTCAATCAGGGAGACGCACGCCAACATTCAGAGGGAGCAGTTGCTTTTACAGGCGGGAGGGTTGGGGATTGCCTTGATCCTGCTGATTCTCTTCGAGAGGCGTATCAACACCCGGCTTAGGCGGCTGATGCAGACTAGCCAGGCCCTTGCGGTAGGAAATTACTCGGAGAGAGCACCCGAGTCCGGTCCGAAAGAGCTGGCCCAGCTCGCTCGCGATTTCAACAGCATGGCGGATGCCGTGGCCGAACGCACTGCGGCGTTACAGGATAGCGAGGCCAAGTTGAACGCCATGCTCAATAATCCAGCCCTGCTCATTGGCATGGTAGACAACCAGGGCACTGTGTTGATAGCCAACGATGTGGTCCTGGAGCTGAACAATACACGCCCCGAAGAGATTCTGGGTCACCCCATGTGGGACGCCCCTGTATTTTCCCATGATGAAAAACTCCAGGAGAAGATGCGCGAGGCGGTGCAACGTGCGGTGAAAGGAGAGTCAATTCAATTTGAGACAACCTACAACACGCAATGGGGAATACGCATCGCCGAGTTCTCCTTGCAACCTGTTACCGATTCACAGGGAAACGTGGCCTGGCTGGTACCCTTGGGTATAGATATAACCGAGCGCAAACAGGCTGAAACGGATCTGTTGAAGAGTCAGGCGCGCTATCGTGAACTGAACGAAGCGTTGACGAAAAATGAGAGAAAATATCGTGGGATATTCACCGAATCTGTAACTGCAATATATGTTTTCGACAAGGACAAAAACTTCATCGACACAAACGAGGCAGGCCTTGAACTATTGGGGTACTCCAGAAACGAACTGCTTAACATGAGTATTCCAGAGGTTGATGCCGATCAGGGTGCTGTGCAGCCTGCCCAGGAACACCTCCTTGCCGGGGGAAGGATTGTCAATTTCGAGCACAGACTGGTGCGTAAAGACGGGAGCATCATTACTGTACTAAACAACTCCAGGCCAGTGTTTGATTCAGACGGTGAGGTCACTGGCATGCAAAGCACGCTGATTGACGTTACCGAGCGCAAAAAAATAGAGCACTCGCTTCAGGATCGCGAACGGGAACTCGACACAATCATTGAAAATATTCCCAACATGCTTTTTGTCAAAGATGCGAAAGAACTTCGGTTTGTCCGTTTCAATCAGGCAGGTGAAACACTGCTTGGGGTGCCTCGCAAGGATCTTATCGGCAAGAATGACTACGATTTTTTTCCGCAGGAACAAGCCGATTTCTTCACTACAAAGGACAGGGAGGTGTTGGAATCTGGAAAGCAGTTGGATATATCCGAAGAGCCCATTGAAACACCCAAAGGGACACGGATTCTGCACACCCGCAAGACTGTCATTCGAGGTAAAAATGGCGAAGCAAAATATCTACTCGGAATCTCGGAGGACATCACAGAGCGTAAGCGAACGGAACAGGAGCTGAAGAACTACCAGTTGCACCTGGAAGAGCTGGTGTCCGAACGCTCAGACAGTCTGGCACGCGCCGAGGCAATTGCCCATGTGGGCAGCTGGCATGTGGATATGGCCAGTAGTCAACTGACCTGGTCCAGCGAGACCTATCACATCTTCGGGGTTCCCGTCGGCGCACAGGTGAGCCTGGCGGACTTTGTCGGCTATGTTCATCCGGATGATAGTGATCGTACTATGGTCGCGTGGAGTGATGCTTTGAAAGGCGCACCCTACGACATCGAGCATCGCATTCTCGTGGAAGGGAAAGTCAAGTGGGTGCGGGAACGTGCCGAAATGGTCTTCGACGCGCAAGGCCAGCCCATTACCGCCCACGGCGCAGTGCAGGACATCACCGAGCACAAGGCTGCCGAACAGGCGATGACTGATGCGAAAGAGAGGGCAGAAGCGGCTGCAGGGGCGAAATCGGAATTTCTCGCCAACATGAGTCACGAGATCCGCACGCCACTGAATGCCGTACTGGGATTGGCCAGAATGGGGCAGCGTGACAGTAAGGAGTCAGAGAACAGGGATAGATTCCATCATATCCTCAACTCCGGGCAGCACCTGCTTGGCATCCTCAACGACATCCTCGATCTCTCCAAGCTGGAGTCCGGCAAGGTCAGCGTGGAGAGCCAACCCTTCCATCTGGCCGCAACCGTGGAGGATGCTGTCAGTCTGGTGGCGGATCAGGCCGGGGAGAAGGGCCTGACCCTCTTCCTGCATTTTGACCCTGCTCTTCCTGTTTGGGTGGCGGGCGATTCACTTCGATTGCGCCAGGTACTGCTGAACCTATTGAGCAATGCTGTCAAATTCACCGAGGAGGGTGAGGTGCAGTTGCAGATTGCCTGTCAGGGTGAGCAGACCAGTTTCAGTGTGATAGACACAGGTATAGGTATGAACAGCGAGCAGATCTCGCGCCTGTTTACGCCATTCGACCAAGGCGACACATCCACCACGCGACGTTTTGGCGGCACTGGTCTTGGACTCGCCATCAGCCATAATCTGGCTAACCTGATGGATGGGCATATCAGCGTAACAAGTGAGCCGGACAGAGGCAGCACCTTTACCCTCTGCCTCCCATTAATGGAGACGGAGCCTGAAGTGGAGCATGAGATCCAGAAACTGGAGAAAAAAGGCTCCCGTCTCAAGGGGTTTCATGTGTTGGCGGCGGAAGATGTGGAGATGAACCGGCTCATCCTCAAGGATGCGCTCGAATACGAAGGTGCCCATGTGGTTTTTGCCGAAAACGGTTATCAGGCACTGGAGTGCTTGAAGGAGTGGGGCGTCGGCGCCTTTGATATCGTGCTGATGGATGTGCAAATGCCGGTGATGGATGGTTATGAGGCGACTCGACGCATCCATAAGCTCACCTCTGTGCTACCGGTGATCGGGCTTACCGCCCACGCGCTGGGAGAGGAGCGGCAGCACTGTCTTACCGCCGGCATGGTGGAACATGTGACCAAACCCTTCGATGCAGATGATCTGGTTGCCGCGATACTGCGACAGCGAAAGCGGCCAAAACCAGCAACGGTATCAGAGGCGGAAGCAACTCCCGCGCAAGAGGCTGGATCTGAACCGGCAACCAAGCCTGCGCAGGAAACACCGCCAGACTCTCTGCCTGGGATCGACTTGGCCGACGGCTTGCAGAGATTGCGTGGCAGATGGTCCTCCTATAAAAAGGTGCTCCTGATGTTCCGGCAGCAGCACAGTGCCAGCGCGGACAAGCTGGCGTCGTTGCTGGAGCAGGGGGATATCGAAGAGGCCAGGCTGCTGGCTCACCGGCTCAAGGGGACTTGCGGCAATGTTGGCGCCAAATGGCTCTCTGAACAGGCAGCGGTCATAGAAGCGGCTTGCCATGCGAATGACCCAGAGACGGCGGCGGCTCAAATGGCCGCATTTCATGCCAGTTTGGAAGAGGTCATGGATGGTCTCGCAATGATGGATGAGGGATAGGAGATGGCTCATCTGGCCAAATACCTGCCAACTGCTTCGGCGGCATATCTTCGGTGCAGAATGCCCCAGGGAAGGTGTATCAGGTAATGGAAGCGCTGTGTTGACATTCCGCTCGCAAAAGTGGAAATATCGAAACGGATCAGTTCGAATGCACCAGTTTCAGGTATATGTAGGGAACGGCAGGGCTAAGTCTGCTGCACTTTGAGAGACCAAATCACTATACTTTAATTATGTTTCAAGTTAACAAAAAAACAGTTCTCCAATTAACACTGCTGGTGCTGCTGGTTTTGATTTCTGCCTTTGCTTATATGCACTACGAGGTTTCAGAAGAGATGCGATATGTCACTTCTGAAAAATGTCAGGAGTGTCACAGTGATGAATACAATTCATGGCGTGAAAACACGCTCCACCCCTATATGTTTCTTCCAGTCAGTTCTCCCGACGCCAAAATTTTAGGTGACTTTGAGAGTGGGGATCCTGCCGTCACCTTTAAAAAAGAGGATATTGAGTTTGTTCTCGGCAGCAAATGGGAGCAGGTTTACGCTCGTATGATTGACGGTGAATATTACCCGTTTCCAGCCAAGTGGTATGTCATGCAGAATCGCTGGGTTCCTTACAAAGTCGATGACTGGCATGAGACTCCAATGTCATATAAATGCAATGGCTGTCACACCACAGGATTTGACCCGAACACCCTTGAGTTTGCAGAATTCGGCATTGGTTGTGAGGCCTGTCATGGCCCCGGAAGCCGCCATGTCCAGCATGAAACCACTGAACACACAAAGCCCTGCAATATCTGTCATGAGAGCGAGAGTTCTGAAGATGAGGGAGAGGAGGAAGGGGATATTATCCGCTCTGTATCTGCATCCGTCTGCGGTCAATGCCATAATCGTGGTTCTACCGCGAGCGGTGAAATCATCAAGGGAACCCAGTTCAACTTCCCTACCGGTTTCACTCCCGGTGATGACTTGAGTAAAACGACTTTTGATCCATCGACGCCAAAAAACGATAAAAAGGGCAAAAACTGGTGGGGTAACGGACTTTCGAAAAACCGTCATCAGGAATTCAGCGACTGGAATAAATCCAAACATTCCAAAGCCCTGACGAAATTACTGGAAAGTCACCAACATGAAGAGAGTAAGCGTGGCCCCCTGACAAAAGAGTGCCTGCAATGCCACTCCACAGATTATCGCCATGCCAGTGAGGGTGAAAAACCTGACCTGAACAGTGCCCGCTTTGGTGTTACCTGTGTTTCCTGCCACGAGCCGCATGGACACGATAAAAAACAGCCCGGCTTTGGAGACGGGGCTACGGTATGTGGTAATTGTCATGTAATGCAAATGGCACAAAATGAAGAGCGTCATTTCCCCTGTCCTTCCGAACAGGTTGGCTGCCCCAGTTGCCATATGCCTCGTATGGTAAAAACTGGCGGCTTCTTCAGCTTACGCAGTCATGCTTTTAAAGTTGTCAAACCAGAATCATCAAAAGGAAACAAAATGCCCAACTCCTGCCAGAACGCTGGATGTCATTCAGACAGAACACTGGACTGGGCAATTAATGCCTATGATGCTTTTTATGGCAAAGTAAAATAAGCAACCCATGAGCACATGATAAACGTCCCATTTTACCGGCGGCTCGATTTTCGTATTGTCGTCCTGTTCTCAACAGTACTCTTCTTCGGTTTACTGGTGGGGCTTTTCGGCGCCCGCTACGTTGCCGAGCAGGACTTTCGTGAGTTGCTGATCCGTCAGTTCCAGACTGCCGGTAACATGGCTGAAAATTCATTTACTCAAATCGGTCAAATGGGTCTAAATGGTGCCAATCACTTTTTATTACACCCAGGCCTGCATGCTGCCATCGATGCGCAGGACTCTCTCTCTATCACAACAGAGATGAATAAACTGGCAAAAGAAACCAGTGCCGATATCGCCGTATTGCTGGATCCTCACGGGCGAGTGATCTACCATTCGGAAGACCCGCAGCAGTTTGGTAAATCCAGTATGTCTCATCTCATAGTGCGTGAGGCTATTCTTGATGGGAAGGCCAGTGTCTCCATCCTGCAGGAGCTGGATAACTTTATAATCTATTCATCAGGTCGATTATTATCAGATATCGATAAAGGTCATCTCAAGGCTGTTATTCTGATTGGTTATGCGATCAATGACCCTCTCATCAATAATCTTAGTAAAAATGCTGATGTTGGTCTGACCATGGTCAGACGCAGAGCTATAATGGCCTCAACCTTTAATCGTGAAGGCCGACGGTTAAAGACCATCCCCATGCAGTGGACCGATTATCAGTCCATGCTCCAGCGTCCTGATTCTATCGGTAAACTGTTGTTTAATGATGTCTCATATTTCACCTACGCGCGCAGACTGAAATTGATGGACCCAATTCAGGAGGGTTCAATCCTGTTTACCATTCCCGCACGACAGCTGGATGAGATCAAGGATGGACTTTTACGCGAATTCGAGATGCTGTTTGCACTGCTGTTTTTTCTTATTTCCCTGTTTGGCTGGCGCTTTTCTCAACAGCTGCTTGAACCACTGCATCGACTGTTCCTGTTTACCAATGAGGCTCCTGAACAGCAAAATAAAGGACCTCTAAAGATAAAAACAAAAGATGAGGTGGGCGCATTGGCGTACCACTTTAATGACTTGATCAACGATATTAAAAAGAAAAACCAGGAACTGGAAAATCGCGTGGAAGAACGTACACGTGAGTTGAAAAATGCCAAAGAGCAGGCTGAGAAGGCCAATCTTTCACTGCAAAATGCCCAAACTCAGCTGGAACAACGGGTGGAACAGCGAACGAGTGAACTAAAACAGAGTGAAGAGCGCACGCGAGCCATCATCGACAGTGCCGCTGACGGCATCATTGTGATTGACAGTAAGGGCATTGTAGAGACTTTCAGTCCCTCTGCAGAGATTTTATTTGGCTATGATGCATCTGAGGTTATCGGTAACAATATCAATATGCTGATGCCCGAGCCTACGCGCTCAAAACATGACAACTACCTGGCCCGATATCTCCCCGGGAGGGAGTCGAGGATCATAAGAAGCAGAGTCGAGGTGAAAGGTCTGCGGCAGGGCGGCGATACCTTTCCAATGGAGCTATCGGTCAGTGAGCTATTGGTGGGAAACACGCAAATGTTTGTGGGCATCATCCGTGATACCACCGAGCGAAAAAAGGCTGAACAGGCGATGGCTGAAGCGAAAGAGGCCGCGGAAGCTTCTGCCCAGGCTAAGAGTGACTTCCTTGCCAATATGAGCCATGAAATCCGCACGCCGATGAATGCGATCATTGGAATGTCAAAACTGGCGCTCGGAACTGATCTTAATCCAAAACAGCATAACTTCATTAGAAAAGTACACTACTCAGCCGAATTGCTGCTTGGCATCATCAACGATGTTCTCAATATATCCAAGATAGAAGCCGGGAAGCTGGAAATTGAAAAAGTCAATTTTCAATTACAATCTGTTCTGGATAATGTTTCAAATCTTATCGGGATCAATGAGGCCGAACAGAACCTGGAGTTAATCATAGAGGTCGCAGATGATATCCCGGATGAACTCATTGGTGATCCGTTGCGACTTGGACAAATTCTGATTAATTTGGGCAACAACGCTGTTAAGTTTACCCAACAGGGACGTATATCCATTAACGTCATGCTGGAGGATCGCAAGGATAACCAGCTGACACTGCATTTTTGTGTCAGTGATACCGGGATCGGTATTTCACCGGAGCATCAGCAAAAATTGTTTCAATCCTTTAGCCAGGCGGACAGTTCAACCAGTCGCCGATACGGAGGTACAGGGCTGGGATTGACTATCAGTAAAAAGTTGACTGAATTGATGGGAGGCAAGATTTGGGTAGTGAGTCAACCAGATGAAGGCTCGGATTTTCACTTTACAGTACAGACTGAAGTCGGTGACCCTGAACAGAAAAAGGAAATACATCTGGATGCAAAGGACAAACAGATCGATAATTTTTCCGGCGCCAGGGTTCTGTTGGTAGAGGACAATGAGATCAATCAGGAGTTAGCAAAAGAGTTGCTCAGTGACAGGGGATTTATTATTACCTCGGTTTGGAATGGCGAAGAGGCCGTTGATATTTTACAGAAGGAGCATTTCGATGTCGTCTTAATGGACATACAGATGCCTGTTATGGATGGCTATACTGCTACTCTAATAATTCGTAATCAGGATAAATTCAAAGAACTTCCCATCATCGCCATGACTGCCAACATAATGGAAGGTGACAGAACCAAGGCTAAGGCGGCAGGGATGGATGACCACATAGGCAAGCCGCTGGATGTGAATGAGTTATTCACTGTTCTGACAAAATGGATATCTCCCAATAAACCCAAAGAAGTGGAAGTTGCTTCTGCGAAAATGGAGCCTGAAACAAGCTACCCCTTCCATAAACTGATAGGCATTGATACAGACAAAGGTTTGGAAATTGCAAGAAACAGACCTGAGTTTTATATAAAACTACTGACCCTGTTTCGTGATAGCCAGCACAACTTCCACAATGATTTCCTCATGGAGCAGCAGAGTGATGATCCGAATGGGGCCATGCGTGCAGCTCATAGCTTAAAAGGTTCCGCTGCGAATATTGGCGCAATTACCCTTGGGGATGCAGCTCGGGCGCTGGAAATGGCTTGTCATGAACATAATTCTGAAGATGAGATCTCTGAGAGATTGAAGAAGGTAACTGTTGAACTTGCCCCTGTCATTGCCGGGCTGGATGATTTTCTCAACCACTCCTGAGTAATCATTGAGTATTATCCTGATAGAGTCTTAGGCCCTGAACGCTGGTCTGTTTCGCCCCAAGTTTTGGCGGAATCCCAATACTAATTGCAATCCCATTGCTCTCTATCCAGGTTCCTGGTCTCTCTATTCCTGGACTTACAGGCATAGGCCTGGATGATTTCAAATTAATACGCTGAAAGGTCTAAATATATCAGGCTGCAAGCCGATAATGATATTAGGCGTGCGTCAGCGGGCCTCCAACCTTCTGTATGCCGGGACTTTGAATTGTAAACATGCAAATGTGGAGAAGTTACACACATGCCCCCCATTATCGACACTGAAGAGCTGCGCAAAGCTCGCATAATCATAAAAGGACTTTCAATACCCACACCACCCAGCCTGTTGCTGGAGATCAGCGATGAACTGAGCCGTCTATGGCCGGACGACAATAAAGTGGCTGAATTGATCCGCAAAGATATTGGACTGGCTTCCAATATACTGAAGACAATTAACTCACCTGCATTCAACCTCAGGGCCGAGATAATGTCGATTGAGCATGCGATCCGACTCATGGGCCTGAAACAACTGAAGGACACGATTATCCGTGTGGCGATGCGCAACGCCCTGGAATCAAGTATGTCAGAGTTTGAATATCTCTCCGAAGTCTCTCACTCGATTGGAACCAATGCCGGAGTGATTGCGGGCCACTTTGAAACCATAAATCCCGCAGAAGCCTATATGGCTGGGCTTTTCCACGAGGCAGGCTGCATATTCCTGATGCAGCGTTTTCCTGAATACAAATCGTTCTATGAAGAAAACCGGTTGCAACCTCTCTCTCTGCCGAACATGGAGAGAGAGAGGTTTGGAGCATCTCATCCGGCGATCAGTTTTTTACTGGCCAAACACTGGAAGTTGCCGGAAAACGTATGTTCTGCCATCTATTTTCACCATACCGTAACAGCAGGGATCGGCCTGACGACGGAACAAGAAGGGTTATGCAGTGCCCTTAAACTCGCTTCATATATCACCTTTACCCGGCATTTAGGGCTGGAGACAGAACAATCCGAGGAGAGCATGGCCTGTCGGGATAACTCCATTAAAGAGCTGATGATCGACCAGGAGGCGCTGGGGGAATTTATGGATGAATGTGATGAACTCAATTCAACCCGGTAAACCTGGTTTTTACAAATCAAGCAATCATGGTGCGTACAGCGCACCCTGCGTTCGCCCCATTTCCAGTACAGCTAATCATCTTTATCAATGAACTGACCCAGTAGATGCGAAGTTCTTGAGTAACACGGGCCCTGTGCCCGTGTTTTTTTGTCTGAATTTTGTTGCTCAGATTCAGCTTGATTTCATTTTGCTGATCTAGGATCAGCCTACAAGATGAAAATAGTTGAGGTTTGGAGATGAATGAACAGAAAAAGATAAAAGTCTGGGATCCGCTGATACGGTTGTTTCACTGGAGCCTGGTGGCAGCCTTTGTGATCGCATATTCAACTGAAGACGATTGGATGAAAATCCATTCCTGGGCCGGGTATCTGATTGGTGCTTTGCTGCTGTTTCGTTTGGTCTGGGGGTTCATCGGTCCGCGTTTTGCGCGTTTTAGCGACTTTGTCAGACCAGTTGCAGAGGTTAAGACCTATCTCAAGGAGATGTCCGTACTGAAGGCAAAGCGTCATATCGGACACAACCCTGCAGGCGGAGCAATGATCATTGCCCTGTTGTTGAGCCTGATGATAACCGTAATAACCGGTTTGGGCGCCTATGGTGTCGAAGGTGCGGGACCGATGGCGACCTGGTTTTCAGGACTGGGTCAGTTTGGTTGGAAGATGCTGGAGGAGGTCCACGAGTTCTTTGCCAATTTCACCCTGCTGTTGGTGGTGGTGCATGTTGCGGGGGTAATGGTCGGCTCTCTAATTCACAATGAAAACCTGGTGCGTGCGATGGTGACCGGCAGGAAACGGGCGGGAGATGACATCGTCGAAGAGTGGAAAACCGACAATGCAGGACTGCATGGTGGGAGGCTGGAGAGATGAAGGTTTTTTCGATAGCAGTGATCACTTCACTGGCCCTCTTGATGACGCCCGTCGTAAAGGCTGATTCGGTGGAGACGTTGAAGGCGCTTTACCAGTCTCAAGGTGCTGAGAATTTCAATCGTGAGGCGGGTGAGGGTTTGTGGAATAAGATTTTGCAACACCGGCAAAGTGGCCAGCAACGCTCCTGTGTGGATTGTCATGGCAACAATCTGAAACTGCCGGGTAAACATATTCGCACCGGAAAGGTGATCGAACCGCTCGCGCCATCAGTCAATCAAAAACGGTTCACCGATCAGCGCAAAGTGGAAAAGTGGTTCATAAGAAACTGCAAGTGGACGATGGGCCGTGAGTGCTCATCGCAAGAGAAGGGCGACCTGCTCGTCTATTTGTCGAGCCAATAGTACCCGAAGATTGAGTGATGAAGGGCGGCGTTTAATTCATCTGGTAGGGTGCGCCGCGCGCACCGGAATAAGCAATCATGGTGCGCATGGCGCACCCTACGTTCTATTTATTGAACCTTTAGTATCCGAAGATCGATTGAGGAAAAGAGATGAAAAACATTTACAAATTGAGTGCCATAGTCATGGCTGCTGTTGCGGTGGTTGGCTGTGGGCAGGTAATGGGTGATGATGACAGGGGCTACTTTGCCCGCTGGTCTGATGATGCAAGATCGGGTGTTCCCTCAAAGGCATCAAAGCGATATGTGGAGGAGTGCGGGGGTTGCCACTTCCCCTATCAACCTGGCCTGTTGCCCGCCCAATCCTGGGAGGGCATTATGTCCGGACTGGCCGACCATTTTGGTGAGAGTGCTGAGCTGCCGAACGAGGATGCGTTGTTCATTCGGAAATATCTCCTCGATAATGCTGCAGGACGCGTACATGCCGGGTTGCCCAACAGAATTATGGGTTCGCAGGGAGATAGAGATTTTTCGCTGCGGATTACTGAGACACGCTTCTTTCGTCACGAGCATAATGAACTGCCGCAAAAACTGGTACAGGAAAATTCACAGGTCCGCTCCTTCAGTAACTGCGACACCTGCCATGCCCGGGCGATGCAGGGTTCATACAATGAGCATGAGATAAAGATTCCCGGTTACGGGCACTGGGATGACTGAGAGATTGCACTATGTTGAATAGACGGATCCTGGTTGTTGCTGTTTGTCTCGCACTGCTGGTGAGTGGAGCCGGTGCCGATGATGACTATCGGGAGGCCCGCCGCCTTGTCAAGGGGGGCGAGATACAGTCGTTGGAAACGATTCTGCAAACTGTGCGGAGGCACTATTCCGGACGGGTTCTGGAAGTTGAGTTCGAGCATGAGGATGACCGCTATATCTACGAGATCGAGATGTTGGATGAGAAGGGCGTCGTTTGGGAACTCAAGGTCGATGCGGTGAGTGGGCAACTCATTCAGTCTGAACAGGAGGATTGAACCGTGCGTCTGTTGCTGGTCGAGGATGATGGGTTGCTGGTGGAGTCACTGAAACCCGACCTGGAGCACCGTGGCTTTGCCGTGGATATTGCCGATAATGGGGTGGATGCGGAGTTCATGGGCAACGAAGTGCCCTACGATCTGGTGGTATTGGACCTTGGTCTTCCCCAGCGTCCAGGTCTGGAGGTGCTCTCCAACTGGCGGCGCAATGGCAACCGGGTGCCTGTGATCGTTCTCACCGCAAGGGATGCATGGCACGAACGGGTGGATGGTTTCAAAGCCGGTGCGGATGACTATCTGGGCAAGCCGTTTCATGTGGAAGAGTTGATCGTGCGAATCCTGGCGCTGCTGAGGCGCAGTCACGACATGGCCGGTGAATCGTTGCAGTGTGCCGGGCTGGAACTGGATGAGGAGCGTCAGCGTGTAAAGCTGCCCAATGGAGACACGGTGGATCTGACGGGTACAGAGTTCAGGTTGCTGCGATATTTCATGCTCAATCCGGGAAAGATTCTTTCCAAGACACGCCTTACCGAACATGTCTATGAGCAGGACTTCGACCGGGACAGTAACCTGATCGAGGTCTATGTGCGGCGCCTGCGCGATAAATTGGGCCGGGAGCGGATAGTCACCCGGCGTGGCCAGGGTTACATCTTCAAGGCGGTTGCTGGATGAACTCTCTGGAACGCAGGCTGCAGATAGGCCTGGGACTCAGCCTCGTCCTGTTGATCGGGGTTTTGTGGGTCGTGGGCAATCAGTCTGTGCGCGGGCTCACGGAAGATTTTGTCGCCTCCCGCCTTGAGCATGATGCAGAGAGTCTATTGGCGGCGCTGCTGCTGGACCCGGACAGGACAAAGCTGCGCTGGCGGCGTTTGAATCAGGTCTATAGCCAGCCGCTCTCAGGGCACTACTATATCGTTCGTTTAGGTGAGGGGGATGTCTTTACCTCCCGCTCCCTGTGGGACCATTTTCTGGACATCCCCAGCCTCTCTCCCGGCGAGGCAGTGCGTCTGTACAAAGAGGGACCTGCGGGGCAGAAACTGCTGATTCTGGTCAAGGGATTCCATAAGTCCGGTATCGATATCACCCTGGCTGTGGCGGAGGATATGTCTCCGATACAGGTGCGGCGTGACCGATTCAAACTGGGTTTTGCCCTGTTGGCATTTGTCGGGTTGTTGTTGCTGTTACTGGTGCAGCGTCAGGTGGTGCGGCGCTCTTTCCACTCTCTCGAAGCGGTACGTGATGATGTCCGTAGTCTGGAGCAGGGCAAGACAGTAAAACTTTCTGAAGATGTGCCGCTGGAGATACTGCCTCTGGTGCAGGAGTTCAATCATCTGCTGTCACTATTGACTCAGCGCATGGAACGTTCGCGCAATGCAGTCGGTAATCTTGCCCATGCGCTGAAGGGGCCGCTCAACCTGCTGACACGATATTTTGATGCGGGTGAAGGGCGTGAACAAACGTCGCAAAACACCCAGGCCCGTGTGCAGATCGAGCGTATCCGAAGCTTGATGGAGCGGGAGTTGAAACGCGCGCGACTGGCTGGGAAAGGGGTATCGGGGCAGCACTTCAATCCCCATCTGGAGCTGGTGGACCTGGCGAAGACCCTGCGGCTGATTCATCAGGGCCGGGCGCTCGATATCCAACTGCAGGCTGACGAGAATATCCCCGTGTTCGGTGATCGGGAGGATATGCTCGAACTGATGGGAAACCTGCTGGATAATGCCTGTAAATGGGCCAAGTCCAGGGTGGTCTGCAGCATGACACTGGATGGCGGTGTCCGCATGATCATCGAGGATGATGGTCCGGGTTTGACGGAACAGGCGCTTGCCTGTCTGACCCGCCGTGGCGTACGCCTGGATGAGACGGTGGAGGGTCATGGTCTGGGCGTCTCGATCGCCAGGGATATCGTCAAGCTCTATGAAGGCTCTATTCTGTTCATGCGTTCTCCTGAATTGGGGGGTGTCAGGGTCGAGGTCGTCCTGCCGCTGGAAACCTCGTGATGAGCAACAGGTCCTAGATCGTCACTCAAACTCTCCGAGCTGTTCGCATAGAACTCTCTGTTTCAAAAATAGCCAGACTGCAACCAGGCTTGTCTATTCTGCCGGAATGGTGAAGAGTGACACTAAAATCAACTGGTAATGTTCGATGCCCCGTTTCAAGCAAATGCTGTTTCCCGCTCAGTCACGTTATCTTCCTGGACACCGTTGGATCAATATCGGTCTGCGCACACTCCACCTGATCGGTATCGCCGGTGTGGGAGGCGGTTATCTTTACGCGGCGGCGGACGAAACCTGGCGTATCTATCTCGATATTTGCCTGGCTAGCGGTCTGCTGTTGTCGCTGTTATTTATCTATGCCAACGGTATCTGGCTGCTGCAGTTGCGCGGGCATGTGATCATGCTCAAACTGCTGTTGCTCTATGCCATCTCCCTTTGGCCAGGTCTGTCGATGCCGCTACTGCTGATGATTCTTGCGCTCTCCGGATGGATCTCTCATGCCCCAGGCAGTGTGCGCTACTACTCGATCTTCTACCGGCGGCGTATTGAAAGTGTCTAAAACTCGGGCTCCGCTCGAATGGCACTGACTTAAGGAAAAAAGCACTAATAATTAACTGCTTGGGTAGGTTGGGTTAGGCCGTCTTTTTGGACGTAACCCAACAATATGCGCCATTGTTGTCGTGTTACGCTACGCTAACACGACCTACTGTTTTTTAGGTATTTGGCAAGTCATTGACAATACGAACATTGTTGCCTTAAGTCAGTGCCATTCGGGCCCCGCTCCACAATTTAATCCTCCGCCTGCCTGCAGCGGGGGAGCTCAATCGTATTCAGATGTCAGTTCAAGCAATCGATTGAATGCATATCGTGAGACCAGATGGCGCAACTGGTCCGACAATGCCTTGTGATGGGGGGCTATCTCTTCCAGCAGCAACTCCATCTCCTTCATCTGTCCCTGCTCGATGGCGGCATGAAAGCGTCTGCGCCACTCGCCGGATAGCATGGTGAGGTCAGACGGTTCGAGTTTTCGCGGTACAACCTGTTTTTTCGAAGCAGACCCCTCATAGAGGTAACGCACCCCTAAATGCTTTGCCAACAGGGCAAGGATATCGGATTCCCAAAAAGGTTTGCTCAGGAAATCATCACAGCCGGCGGCGAATAACCGCTCTTTTCCCTCCCTGAAAACGCTTGCGCTGACCGCTATCACTTTACACTCCTCTCCGGCTGGACTCGCCTTGATGCTGCGGGTGGCTTCATAACCGTTCATATGGGGCATGCGGATATCCATCAGCACCAACTGGGGCAGCCATTCGAAAAACACTTTCAGCCCCTGCTCACCGTCGACCGCCTCCCGTACCTGAAAGCCGACACGCTCCAGAATGTTGCGCAGAAGAAGACGATTCGTTTTATTGTCCTCGACGATCAATATTCGGAATTCCGCCTGGCCCGGTGCCAGCCCGATAACACGACTGTAGTCGTCGCGTTTCGTTACTGCATCGATTTCACCTCGTGAGACAGAAAGCGACAGGGAAAAAACAGACCCCTTATCCAACTCACTTTGCAGGCCTATTTCACCACCGAGAAGTTCGGCGTAGCGCTTGGCGATCGACAGCCCCAGTCCAGTACCCTCTTTATGTCCCAGATTACGCTTGATCTGGGTGAATTTTTCGAAGACCCGCGCCTGCTCCTGCTCCGCGATCCCCCTGCCTGTATCCTCGATCTCAATCTCCAGGAGAACCGTATCAGGTCCAGTTTCATGGGAGCGGGCACGAAAGATGATGCCCCCCTCGTCGGTATATTTGGCCGCATTTCCAAGCAGGTTGAGCAGGATCTGACGCAGTTTGCCTGGATCAGTCCGAACATAGCGTTCAAATTCCGGATCCTGTTCGAGTTGTAACCAGAGCCCCTTCTCTTCCAGTTTTGGCCGAATCAATATGATCACATCCTCCAGCAACTCATGGAGATTGATGACTTCGCTCTCGACCGTTATCTTTCCGGCCTCGATCTGAGACATGTCCAGCACGTCGTTGATCAAGGTCAGCAGATGTTCGCTGCTGCGAAGGACGATACCCAGGTTTTCCTGCTGTGATGGGCACTGTCGACACTTCTTTTCCAGCACCTGGGAAAAACCGAGGATGGCATTGAGAGGCGTGCGCAACTCATGGCTCATGTTGGCAAGAAACTCAGTCTTTGCCTGGCTCGCCGCCTCTGCCTCCAGCTTGGCCTGCTCCGTGGACGTGAGAGCCTTCTTCAGATGCTCCCCTGTTTCGCGCTGTGCCACGTAGGCGCTCTCCAGGCGCTCGATCATTGAATTGAATGTCCTGCTCAGATGTGACACCTCATCGTAGCCATCCACCGGCAGACGGTTATGACTGGTGGTGTCGAAAGAGATCCCCCCAGTAGCCTTTTCCAGCAGCCGTAATCGCCGGGTTAGTGAGTTTGCCAGTACACGGCTGGCAGGGATCAGAACGAACATGGAAACCAGTCCGGTTATCAGATAGACCCACAATAAACGGTCGATATGCTCGGGAATATTCTCAGGATTCGAATAAACCGAGATTTCCATCTGATTCGATGCAAATACGCCTGATCTGCCAACCGGTGCAGACACTGCAACAAAGTTGGGTTTGGCATTCCCAATGGTCTTGATTCTTTGCTGTTTACTGATTGTCTCGATAAAGCGAAAGGTGAATACATCCTCAAGGTAGCGGGAGTAGGATGACGGTCGGTAAATCGGTAATCCGAGCAACTCACGAGCGGCAAACTGTATGACCACGACGCCTTCCGGCCGACCGGTGTTGGCGGAGATCACTGGGGCGGCCAATACGAAATAGCAGTTGTCATGATCGACAACGATGGTGGTGCGCCGCTCTCCCGAATCGATAACGGCTGCCAGCCACTCTCTGGCCACAACAAAAGCCCTCTCATTGTTTCGGGAAAACGGTATTCCGCGAAAATCGGTCACCGCAACGGTGATGGGAATATCGTTGATCTGGCGAAAATCAGCCAGAAAGCTGCGCAGATAGATCTCCCGCCCAATGCTATCCATCAATGCATTGCCGATCAGGGTATTTTCCGACAAAGACGACAGGGTGCTGTTCATTGCGGCTAATTTATCATCCAGGCGCTGAGCCAGATTCTGGACACTCTCATTGATTTCGGTATACAGGGTCTCATTCATCTGTTGCCGCATGGCCAGATAGGAGAGCCCACCAAGAACGACAACAGTGATCAATGTCAGCACGCCGGTTCCCACAGCGATCTTCTGTGACAGGTTCCAGCGCAGGGTATTGAGGAATGCCAACTTCATGGCGGCCTATTTGCGCTCAAGAGAGAGCGGGACTATGACCCCGTCTTCACGGTAACGGGCCATGAATACCTGTTCCTGCTTCAGCGCGTCATGGCTTTCAGGGGTGAAAGGGCGTGGGTAGGAACCGGTCAGCCCCTGGTAGTCGCGCACCTGTTCAAGGGCATCCCGCACCTTGGCCCGATTTGTGGTACCGGCATTATTCACAGCGTGGGCCAGGATGTGCATCAGATCATATGCTTGTCCAAAACCCACGGGCGATTCCACATCCTCGACCCTCTGGATGTCAAACAGCCGCTTGGCCCGGCTCATTACCCGATCACGGATCTGGGGATCAGCGGTAAACAGGCTGAAGGTCTGAACCACGGAAAAATCGAGCTTGTGCAGCATTGCGCCACTCTTTTCCACCATCTTGCCGCCAGTTACCCCCCAGTGACTGATAATCGGCAGCCTCTCGTCATCATCTACCGCAGCCAGTTGATAGACCAGCCGGGATCCCTCAATATCGTTTGCTACCAGAATAACCGCATCCACCCCCGCACTCAGCAGTGTGCGATAGTGTCGCAACATCTCTTTTTCACCCCAGTGGTACCAGACTGATTTCATGACTTTCGGCGCTGACTCACGCTCTTGATAACGCTGGGCTGCCTTGGCATTGCTTCGTCCCCAACCGGTATTAGGCAGCATGATTCCAACCCGTTTTGCCCCTTTCTCCAGTGCATGCCGTAATAGGGCTGGCATGGCGTACCGGTCACGCAGAGAGAGGCGAAAGGTATAGCTCGGGCGGTATTCATGCTCGGTAATGCCGTCAGCTGAACCCCAGGCATCCAGTAATACGATCCCCAATTCATGAACCAGATCGATTTCGTCGAGGAGGACCGGGCTGTAACGTCCCCCCACTACGGCGACCAGATCCTCCACTTCGGCAAATCGCCGGATATTCTCCCGCCCACGAGCCGGAATGGAGCGGTTGTCACGGGTCAACAGTTTCATCGACCGGCCGTTCAACACGCCGCCGGCTTCGTTGATCTCGTCAAGCGCGATCTGGATGCCCCGTTCGATCGATTGGGCAGAGGTACTGTTGAGCAGGCTGAACTCCCCATCAAACCCAACATAGACAGGCTTGTTCTCCTGCGCGGGCACGATTGCGGAGAAAAACGTCAAACACAGGAAGAGAACGGGAATCTTAAGTCGCAGCATAATCGTCTCCTCAAGCGCATCCTTGATCTGCAGACGCAGGGTTATCGATGGGGTCATGGGAGGCGACCCGTCCGGTGGGCGATGGCATCTCACTCATCCTCACCGGCTGGAAAACCCGGCCAGAAGACCCGGTTTCGTCCCGAATTCTTGGCTTCATAGAGATTGGCATCGGCCCGTTTTATCAGTTCGCTGTACCCAATGCCGGGTGAGGGCAAAGCTGTGGTGCCCCCGATGCTCACCGAAAGGTGGTGTGTGACCGAGGCTACCGGATAAGCAAGCGCGAGTGCCTCCACCGCTTTGCGGATCTGTTCAGCGATCATCTCTGCGCCCTTCTGATCCGTATCGGGGAGCAGGATGAAAAACTCTTCGCCACCAAAACGTGCCGCCAGATCTGCAGGGCGACTGAGTATTTGCGTCATCGTTCTGGCGATCGCAATCAGTGCCGTATCTCCCATAGGATGCCCCATGCTGTCGTTGTATTTTTTAAAGAAATCCACGTCCAGAATGGCCACGGAAAGGGGCCGGGAACCACTACGCAGGGAACGGCTCCACTCTTTCTCCAGCTGTTCGTTTAAAAACCGCCGATTGGGGATCTCGGTTAAAGGATCGAGCTTTGCAAGTTGTTCCAGCAGATTGCGTTGATGTACGTATTTCAGATGAGTACGCAAGCGCGCCTTGATGATCTCAGCCTGGAAAGGCTTGGTGATATAGTCCACCGCCCCGAGTTTTAACCCCCGGCCCTCGTCCTCGGGATTGCTCAGTGCGGTAAGAAAAATGATAGGGATATCCCTTGTGAGGTCGTTTGACTTGAGGCGTTTACACACCTCAAAACCATCCAGTTCCGGCATATGGATATCGAGAAGGATCAGGTCGGGGGGGCTGGCCTCCGCGGCACGCAGTGCAAATTCCCCATTCGGCGCCACCCGGATCTCGTAGGCTTCGTCAGCCAACAGGCGTTGCAACAGGTTCAGGTTGTCCGGCGCGTCATCGACGATCAGAACGTTGGGGCTGGTATCCTGAAGACCTGAAAACATTACGTCGAATTCACCCTGTCACATCAATCGGGAGAGGTCGCCCGTCCGTTTCGGTCTGCCATTGCAGGCACGAATTCTGGATCAGACCCGTAACCTTTCTCTGGAAAGAAATATTGCGGGTCTTTTCACCTCTTTCACTATAGATTGTAGCGCTGTTTGGCAGAGTTTCTTTAGTCGGAATAGAATTGCATTTCCCCTAAAGTAACCTGTTTCCTGATGTGATTTCTATATAGGAAAACAAGCCTTTTTTCGGCTCCTGACATCCCCCTGTCTCATCCCATAATCAGGGAGGCAGTAAGGGCAGGATCTCAGGGTCTTTCGATGGCACCGATATCAGGTCCTCTCCCGTTGTAGCTCAGGGCGAGGCCCTGACCCTTGTTCCAGGTTAGCGGACGATCGAGCGTTATCTGGTTGGTTTTGTAATCGACTGAGAGGATGTTGGCGCGTTGCTGTTGATCTTCCAGCTGAATCTCGTCGCCTTTTTCGCCGGGGATGCCGAAACCGTCCTGGAACCAGGAGGCGTCGTCGAGCGGTATCTCCGTTCCGCTGCCTGCGCTGCGGGTGCGGGTGAGAAAGCGGCCGCTATCCACCAGGGGACTGCTGCTGCCGGGAGTGAAGTCGTTGTTGCCCTCATCCACGAATTGCGGATCGGCCTCGACGAAATTCCGGAACAGCTCCGGGTTCGATTTCATCCAGGCACTCACGGATTGCGGATAGGGATTGCGGTTGGAGTTACGCACGCCATGGGAGATGAGATAGAACTCCCCCACTTCTTTATTGAATATCAGGTTGTTGTCGAAAAAGAAGCCATCGAGACGAGCTGTCTTGATCTGCACCGGTGCACCCCGGAGAAAGCGATTGTACCAGTCCCAGCGTTCGTCGTTGACGACAAAGATGCTGCGGGTGAAGGCGTTGTTGACCAGCAGATTGTCATCAAGATGGTAGCCTTTTCCTCCCAATGCGATTTCGATTGCAGCAAAGCTGGTGGCGTGGAAGGTGTTGTTGTAGATGCGGTTGCCGGTATTGTAGCGGGCCTCTTTGCCATACAGAGCGAGCTGCATTGCTGGGCCTATCGTGTGGCGAAACCGGTTGTGCCGGATGATACTCTGCTGGGCAGCATGCTGGATGCCTGCGTAGGGAGAGTGTCTGCCGCTGGATGGAGTGTAGGTGAAGTCATTGTCCTCCACCAGATTGTGTTTGGTGGCGTCATCATCGTCAAACTGATGGTCAAAGCCCACGTTATGACAGTCGTAGATCTCACCGATCTTCTGCAGTTCGTTGTAGAGGTCGTTACCCCTGATGATGTTCTTGTTGCCGCACTTGATGGTCCACAGGGTGTGTTTGCCGTTGCGGAAGCGATTGCCCTGCACCAGATTGCTGTCCGACTTCACCAGTGAGAGGTTGTCCTGAGTGGTGCCGTCAAACAGATTGTTGATGATGCGGTTGTGATCCGCCTGTTCGAAGAAGAGGCCTGTCTTTGAGCTGCCATTGGGGTCGTGAGCGCCAATGAAGCGGCAGTTGATGATCTGGTTGTAATCCGCATCCCGCCCATAGAGCCAGCGCCTCACGTCGTGAACTTCGATGTTTTCCAGGATCAGATGGCTGCGATAAGAGATGTCGATGGCGGGCTTGAGATGCTCGCCGCTGATAATTGCTGTTTCTCCCTCATAGCCGCGAAAGATAAGGGGTTTTGATTTTGTGCCCGAATGCTTGGGTTTAAGTATTTCACGGTATACCCCGCCACGTATCAGCACCTTGTTCCCTGCAACTGCCACTGCGGAGGCACCGGCCAGCGCCTGGTAGGCGACCTGTTTGCCGCCACCACACTTACGGGTTTCAGGGCTGTAGTTTCGGCAGTGGTCTGTCTGGATGGAGCCATCCACATAGAGGGTGTCGGATCCTCCGGCAATGGAAGATCCACTGGCTGACAGAAGGGCGGGGCCAAACAGCAGCCCGAAAAACAGGCATTTTATCATCATTTCTATCCCTGTAGTCTCTCTCCAGCAGGAGATCGGCATCGTTCATCATAAACGGATGCTCACAGGGCTGCTATGGGCGGGTAAAATCCAGTGCTATTGGAGCGCTTTTAAGCTTGGTTTCATCACCGCACCCTATCCTGAAGCTTGGGGAGGCGTTGATCGGAAGTTCCGGATTCGGCCGCAAGACCCTCACCGAAGCCAGTAAGCAGATAGGCGTCGATGCTGAAGAGGCGCCCCGCCGCGATTTACCCGCCAACGGAGCAATCGCGGCGGGGCGCCGCTCCTACCTACTCCCGTTCCACCTTGGTGGCTGTCAGAGTGCCGCCCTCATCGACGTAGTTGACATCGACACTGTCACCAGGGTTCAGGCTGGCCAGGCTGAAGAACTGGTCGTTGGTCAATTCGTCGATGAAGATCGTCGACGTGGTCGTAACGAATGTTTGTAAGCCCAGGGCAGTGGTAAAGCTGCCTGCGCCCAGATCCACGCTGGCGACGGTATCTTCAATCTCCAGTTTGTCGGCACTATCGGTGCCAAATTCGATTTCACTGGCTACCAGCAGTGTGCCGTCCATGGTGCCCTCTACTTCCAGAGGTTTTCCGGCCAGGATGTCGCCGCTGTTTCCGTCCTCAAACTCCGTGGATGCGGTTATCTGAACCGTTTGGCCATTGAGCGTGAACTGATTGGTGATACCATCGAAATCGGTGGTGACTATTCCCTCGATCTCAAGCTCTTCGCCATCCTCGGCCCACTCCAGATCGCCGTCGCCTTCGGTCTCCACCTCGTCTGCTACGAAGGTCGCACCATTGAAGCTGTCGCCTTTGGCTTCGACGTACTGGCCTTCCACAGGGTTGCCATCTGGCAGGCTTGCTGTCGTACTCCAATCAACCGTGAGGCCGCCAAGCTCGAAGGTGGTGGCGGTCAGGTTTTGCACGATGCCTTTGACTTCGAGCTGATCTGTGCCGTTCCAGGTGGCGGACTTCACCTCGATGCGGGTGGCGTAGATGACGCCAAGACCATCGGAGAAGCCGCTGACCTCGATGACTGCATCGATAGCAAGGTCGGCGAGCAGGATGCCAGTGCCGCCGTCGTCATAGATGGTGTCGAGATCGACGATCACCGTCTGACCCATCACAGTCAGGCTGCTGCTGCCAGCAATGTCATTGCCGCTGACGGTGCCCTCCAACAGATCGGCGTACTCCACCGTGTCCGCTTCGCCGGTGACGCCGTCGTTGTTTCCGGTGATCCGCACCACCATGCCGACCTTCAGGTCTGACTGATCGACCCGTGTCGGTTCCTCGAACTGGTAACTTGTGGTTGTGGTTTCGTATTTGATGTCGTTCAGATAGATGGAACCAAAACCCGTGACGCGCCCCCAGGCAACACCGGTGCCACCGATGCCGCCATCAGCAGTCTGGGTCTCACCACCACCGCCGCAACCGGAAAGAATGAGGGTGATGAAAAGGATCGGAAATATTTTCATGTTAGTCATTCTCGGTCATGTCCTGCTCGAAGTAGTAGATGCCAATGCCGGCCTGTTTGCGACCGCTGCCTTTTACCTTTGGATTGAGGTCTCGGTCCTGCGCGGAGAGATGACGGTCAAGCTCGACCAGCAGAGCCTGGGCCTTCTCTGCGCTCATCTCCCGGAAACCGGGCAGCGCCTCCTCTGGCAGGTTGTCATAGGCCACTTTGCGTTGGTAGCGGGGGTCGGAATCGCCCAGCCGCAGATTGTGGTCGATGGTGGATAGCAGCAGGTAGACGTCGGTGCCCAATATATGCAGTTTGTCCTTCTCCCCGGTGCGGGGGACAAAGGCCTCCATCAGGAGACGGATGTTGCCGTTTTCGTTCTGTTCGACCGTTCCCACCCTGAGCAGTTCATCGAGGATGGCCCTGGGCGGGATGTCGCCGCTGTGCTCTTTCGCCAGCGCAGTGAAGCTGTTGACCCCGGAATCGAAAGAGAGTTCAGCTGGCGTTCCTTCCGAGGTGTGGAAGCGGCTGTCCCGCAGCCAGCCTGCGATTACCCTGGCTGCCCGGTTGTACTGCTGGGCAATGGCGGAGTCGTCAGGTGTCTCTATCTTCTGCAGGCGGCTCACATCCTTGCGGGTGAGGCCGGTGATGACCGAGATGCGCGATACTGACTGCTTGCGCCCCGGGAGAGTGAACTCTTTTTCCGCCACATCCATAAATACCCATCTGCTGAGATCAGCAAAGTCACCGTAGCTCATGCCGTTACGTAACAGCAGGCGCACCAGTGGCCGCAGGAGTTTCAGGATGGCGGCGGTGAGTGTTTTCTGGATCTCGTTGGACATCAAACTGATTCATTCCATATCGGTAGTTGATCTCGTAAGTGCGCAGGTTCCGGCCAGCCTCTGGAAGGCTGGCCGGAACATGGCGCTGTTGGGATTATGATCCCATTTGTGCTTGGGTCAAGAAATACTCGTTTATCCTGCATCAGGGTTTCTTATGACACAGCGTACAACTGACCTCTGTGCCTTTGACGAGGTGGATCGGGCCGTTATCGTCGGTTTGAAGGTCGCGGTCCGCTGCGGTACGGGAGAGTGCGGTGCCTTCCAGGTTCTGACCGTGGCATGCGCGGCAGCTCCCTGGATTCTGTTGGTAGAAGGACTCATGTCCCTCAGTCCAGGCTGGACTGTTGACATTGTGCATGCCGTGGGGGCCATCCAGGGTGAGACCCAGTGTGGTGTGACAGCTACTGCATTCGCTGATGGTTCCGGCATGCCCCTGCAGCTGCACGGCGGCTACATTGTCGTTGGATCCCGGCGCTGCATTGGGCCAGATGGCGTGGGTGGAGCCGTGGCAGCCTTCGCAGGCCACACCGCCATGTCCCAGGCTGTTGCGATAGAGCTTGGCGGGGTTTTCCGCAAAACGCTTGTTCTCTGCGCGGCGGGGCGTTGCCGACGGATCCCCTGATTCCCAGGTCTGACTAAGGCGAATGGTGCCGCCCAAGTGATCATTGGAATCACCTGTGTGGCAGGACTCGCAGCGTGGTTCGTCGATCCAGGGCCGGCGCGGAGTGGTGCCGTCATTGGCCCCGTCGAGACCGCCACCGGCCGGAAGGTCGTGTACGCCACCCACTGCAAGCATGCCGCCGTGGCAGTTTTGGCAGGTGATGCCCGCACCGCCCATGGCGCCGCGCAGACACTTGGTGACCTTGCCGGGATGGCACTGATAGCAGGTCTCTTCCAGAGTGCCGTTTTCCGGGAAGACCAGCTCATCGGTGGCGGGATCCCGCAACTCACCGTGGTGGCCGTGCATCACCTGAGACATCATTGCATGGCCCACCTGTTTGCCGACAGGCCCGCCGTTTCCAGCCAGGTCCAACGCAGCCGAGTAGTGGCAGCCAGCGCAGAGCACCGGGCGCTGATTATCGATGTTGGTGCCGTGTTTGTTGTCGTGGAGACGCAGGATATTGGCCTTTGCCGCCTGCAGTACATCGTTGGGGTCGTTGATATCATCAGGGAAGATGAAATCCACCTCTGGACGACGGTTGCTGTCGGCGCCTATCTCCCCCAAGGCATGACAGTTCTGGCAGTCCGCCTCGGAGGCGACCGGCAAAACGATGTCCAGACTGGCGAGAGCCTGGCCACTGGCCTTGTCGCTGGCGGTAACCTGCATCAGTGGGTAGGCATTGGTCTGTCCGGCGTCATCCACCGGCAGGATCGGAACGCCGTCCGCTGAGAACCAGGCGAAGTCTGCGTCGTAGTGTCCGAAGGGTTGATCCTCATTTGCGGTATAGGGTGCGTTGACACCGGGCATGCTCTGGCCCAGGAGTCCGACATCGGCCGGGGGGTTGCCGCCGAACAGATCGAAAACGTAGGTGTTGCCGCTAGCCGGGTTGATGTCCCAGAAGTTGGTTTTCTGCACGGATCCCGGCAGGTTCTGGCTGGTGGTGTTGATCGAGCCTGCTGCATCCATCTGGGCTTTGTAGGCGACGTCGACTTCCGCACTGCTGAGGATGCGGGGGGTGGCGCCGCGCTCGATGACCTGGCTGCGGATTACATTGAAAGGCGGCAGGACAACGAAGGTAGTGTAGTCAAGGTCAGCACAGTGCATGCCGAGATCGTTGAAGGCCAGAACGCGGTGGCTGTCGGTGATGCCTGGGACGCCGGTGTTTCCGTCGTCATTTTCGTTCTCAGAGGAGCCCTCGTCGCCAGTCTCATCTTCCTGTGCGTCTTCGTCTCCGTCTCCGCTGCCTTCAGCGTGATCCTCATCATCAGTCGCAACCTCAGTCCCTGATTTTCTGACCAGTTTGACTGCAAACAGATTACCTGAAGCATCCTGTGTGGTATCGATCTCAAGTTCATCGCCGACCCTGATCTGCTGCAGGTTAAAACTGCGATCCTCTTTCCACTCGTCTTGCACCAGTGTTTCACTGGAGTAGTGGATCAAACTATTGCCGATGGTCAAGGTGCTGTTATTGCTGTCGACCCGGCTGACGATGCCTTCTATTTCAGTGTATGTCTCGGAGCGAAACTCGATCTCATCTGCGCTGACCTGTCCCTGCTCGTTGAGATGGCCCCGGACCTTTATCAGTGCATTCTCAGTAAGCTGCTCTCGATCACCATCTTCAAATTCGGTTTCCGGATTGACCAGAATCTCCAGGCCATTGAGGGTAAACAGGTCATCCGTAATGCGTTTGTCGATTCTGCCTTCCAGTTTGATCTGTTCCTCTGTGTCACTATCGATCAGGTCTGCTGCGTCTTCCGCCGCCTCGATCTCGTCAGCGATCAGGTCACCGCTGATGGGTGATGTGCCCTGACGGCTGCTGATCTCATAAAACCTGCCGACAATCAGTACGTCCTTGACCTCCGCCTGGCTGTAGTCGACCCCCATTGTTCCCAGGGTGAGTCGTTTGGCGTTTTCATCCAGGGTCTCGATCCGGCCTTTTACGCTGACCTCATCCCCTGGATCCAAGGCGAGTTTTTTCAGCTCGATCCGGGTGGCGAACAGTGCGCCATCCGCATCACGATAACCACTGATCTCGACAATGGCGCCTTGGGGAATGGCTGCGATGGTGGTGATGCCGGCAACAGCGGATTCAAAGACGGTGAGAGGGTCGCTGTAAACGGCCTGCCCCATCACCTGAAGTGCGCCGCCGGTACCGGTCAGGTTCTCGTCGACAAAGCCGTGAATCTCATCGGAGACGTCGATATTGAAGGCCTCTCCATGGCTGCCATCGGAGTTGCCTCTCAGCATCACAACCATGCCGAGTTTCAATGCGCTCTCATCGGCAGGAACGCCATTGATGGTAATTTGGGTATTGTCTGTTTCGTACTCGACCCCATCGACAAATACACTGCCAAAGCCGGTTACCCGGCCGAGGACGGTCTCGTCGCTGCGTACAGCGGAAGAACTCCCGAATGTCGTGTCATCGCCTCCGCCTCCACAGGCGCTGATCAGCAGCGCCAGCAGTGTGGATATGGTCATTTGTTGTAATTTTTTCATATCGACTGATTCCTTGTGGTTGATACGGGGGCGCTGCAAATTTGACTATCTGGGACATCTTTTTTTGGATATCCGTAAGTGGGAATTATATCCCAATTTATCAAATCGTCAAATAAAGTACCAGGAATAGAGCGCGCCGTTTCACGCAGCCGAATTGCAAATGGTGCCTTACAGGAGGGATTTTCAGCGTGGGTTTCGTTTTTCACCGTATATCGAAACGCCTAAATGTGGTAACTTTTTGCACGTTTTTCACCACAGGAATCTGCCGGATGTCATTGGATCGTTCTGACATAGAGAAAATTGCCCACCTTGCCAGAATGGCGGTGGACGAGGATCGGATCGAAGGTTACGCCACAGACCTCTCCAATATTCTGGGTTTGGTTGCACAGATGGATGACGTCGAAACCGGTGATGTCACGCCGATGGCCCACCCGCTGCACATGGCTCAGCGTCTGCGGGTGGACGAGGTGAGCGAAGTGGATCGCAGGGAAGCGTTCCAGGCCATTGCGCCCAAGGTTGAGAATGATCTCTACCTGGTGCCCAAGGTAATCGAGTAGTGGATGCGTTCCACTTGGCAGGAATAACTGACTGACTATGCATAACAAAACTATCGCGGAACTGGGCGCGGGCCTGCGTGCCGGTGAATTTTCCAGTGTGGAATTGACTCGTCACTTCCTGGAGCGCATCGATTCGCTGGATGGGGGCTTGAACTGCTATATCACGGTAACCCCGGATGTCGCGCTTCAGGCTGCGGAAGCAGCTGATCAGCGGATCGGCGCGGGCGATTCGGGGCCGCTTACCGGTATCCCTATCGCGCAGAAGGATATTTTCTGCACCCAGGGTGTGAAGACCAGTTGTGGCTCCCGCATGCTCGACAGTTTCATCTCGCCCTACGACGCCACCGTGGTGGAGCGGCTCAATGCAGCCGGGGTGGTGATGCTCGGCAAGGCCAATATGGATGAGTTCGCCATGGGCTCCTCCAATGAGACCAGTTTCTACGGCCCGGTGCGCAATCCCTGGGACCGCGAATGTGTGCCCGGCGGCTCATCCGGTGGTTCGGCTGCCCTCGTCGCGGCGCGTCTGGCGGTCGCGGCAACCGGCACCGATACCGGTGGTTCCATCCGCCAGCCCGCTGCGCTCTGTGGCATTACCGGACTGAAACCCACCTACGGCAGGGTCTCCCGTTACGGCATGATCGCCTTCGCTTCGAGCCTCGACCAGGGCGGACCTATGACCCGTAGCGCCGAGGATGCGGCGCTGATGCTGCAGGCCATGGCCGGTTTTGATGCGAAAGACTCCACCAGTGCTGAGGAGCCCCTCCCCGATTTTTCCGCTGGTCTGAACGACTCCCTGCAGGGATTGAGGATAGGCCTGCCGAAGGAGTATTTCGGCGAAGGTCTGGATGCCGGGGTGGCGGTTTCTGTAGAGGCCGCCATCGACGAGTACCGCAAAATGGGTGCCGATGTGGTGGAGATCAGCCTGCCCAACACGCATCTGGCGGTGCCCACCTACTATGTGGTTGCGCCTGCCGAGTGTTCTTCCAACCTCTCCCGTTTCGACGGCGTACGTTACGGCTATCGCTGTGAAGACCCCAGGGATCTTGAAGATCTCTATAAACGTTCCAGGGGCGAGGGTTTTGGAGAAGAGGTAAAGCGGCGCATCATGATCGGAACCTATGCGCTTTCGGCCGGGTATTACGACGCCTACTATCTGAAGGCACAGAAGATCCGCCACCTGATCTCCGATGATTTCAAGTCAGCCTTCGAACAGGTCGATGTGATCATGGGACCCTCCACGCCCAGTACCGCTTTTGGTCTGGGAGAGAAGGCGGATGACCCGGTGACCATGTACCTCAACGATATCTATACCATTGCGGCCAACCTGGCAGGGCTGCCAGGCATGTCGGTGCCGGTGGGTCCGGTGGAGGGCATGCCGGTTGGATTGCAGATCATCGGCAACTATTTCGCCGAGGCGAAGCTGCTGAACGTCGCCCATAGACTCCAGCAGGCGACGGACTGGCACAAGCTGGCGCCGGAAGGCTATTAGGGCCTTCACATGTGGCTGCCGGTTCCGCTGCGCTTGAACCGGCCTACGTTAGATCGCTATTTCAAGGATGTAGGCCTGATCAAGCGTAGCGGATCAGGCGCGTTGGATTAGTGTTTTTTATATAACCTCAGTCAGAGTAAAGACCATGCAGTGGGAAACCGTCATCGGGTTGGAAGTTCATGCCCAACTGGCAACGAAATCGAAGATCTTCTCCGGGGCCTCCACGGCCTATGGTGCAGCGCCCAACACCCAGGCCTGCAATGTGGATCTGGCCTTCCCCGGCGTGTTGCCGGTGCTGAACCGGGAGGCGGTAAACTGCGCCCTCAAATTCGGTGTCGCAGTTGGCGCTGAAATTGGCAGGCGTTCAGTATTTGCGCGGAAAAACTACTTCTATCCTGATTTGCCAAAGGGTTATCAGATCAGCCAGTTTGAATTGCCTATCGTGGGCAAGGGCGATTTGACCATCGAGCTGGAAAACGGCGAGTCGAAAGTGATCGGCATCACCCGCGCGCATCTGGAGGAGGATGCGGGCAAGTCGCTGCATGAGGACTTCCACGGTTTGAGCGGCATCGACCTCAATCGGGCGGGTACGCCGTTGCTGGAGATCGTCTCCGAGCCGGATATGCGCTCCATCAAGGAGGCGGTGGCCTATGCCCGCAAGATTCACCAACTGGTGGTCTATCTCGGTATCTGTGACGGCAACATGCAGGAGGGTTCTTTCCGGGTGGACGCGAACCTCTCCATTCGTCCCTATGGCCAGGAAGCGTTCGGTACGCGTACAGAGCTGAAGAACATCAACTCCTTCCGCTTTCTGGAACGCGCCCTCAACTATGAGCTGGAGCGCCAGATCGACGTGGTCGAAGGCGGTGGCAGGATCGTGCAGGAGACCCGTCTCTATGATGCCGACAGGGACGAGACCCGCTCCATGCGCAGCAAGGAGGAGGCGAACGACTACCGCTACTTCCCCGATCCTGATCTGCTGCCGGTGGAGATCGACGAGTCGCTGCTGGAGCAGATCCGGGATGAGTTACCGGAACTGCCCGGCGCCAAGCTGCAGCGTTTCATTCAGGAGTATGCGCTGGGCGAAAAAGAGGCTAAGGCACTGACCGCCAGTCGTCCCTTGGCGGACTACTTCGAGGCGGTGGTCAAGGCGGGTGGCGAAACCAAGGCAGCTGCCAACTGGGTAACCATGGAGTTGGGTGGTGCGTTGAACAAGGCGGGGCTGAAGCTCGCAGACTCCCCGGTGAGTCCAGAGCAGATGGGTGGGTTGCTGAAACGCATCACCGACAAGACCATCTCAGGCAAGATCGCAAAGCAGGTCTTCGAGGCGATCTGGAACGGCGAGGGTGACGCGGATACGGTGATCGAGGCTAAAGGTCTCAAGCAGATTACCGATACAGGGGCGATAGAGCCGATTATTGACGAGATCATCGCCAGCAATCCGAAGCAGGTCGAGCAGTTCCGTGCTGGCAAGGAGAAGTTGTTGGGATTCTTTGTCGGCCAGGTCATGAAAGCGACCAGAGGCAAGGCTAATCCTGAACAGGTCAACGAGCTTCTGCTGAAAAAACTCAAGGCCTGATTTGCTACAAATGAATCATGGTTTGATTGTTTTTTTGTAGGTTGGGTTAGCGAAGCGTAACCCAACATTTCTCTGGTGAAGACGAACACTCAATTAATACTTGGAAGAGAGGCTGCATGCGCGCCGGAATATTACGTTTTGTTATCATCGCCGCACTGTTGGGAATTCCCTTCAGCGTACCTGCCGCCATCTGGAGTGATGTCCCGACGGGGGACGCCGCAGCTCGCGGAGTGACATCAGAACCCCGCTACTATCGCTCCCTGCGGGCGGATGATGGTGCCCTGCGGCAGGCGTTGGCGGCGGCTCCACTGGAGTTCACCAGCAGCCAGGGTTCGGAGCTTGAACTGCCTATGCCCAACGGCACGATGCAGCGCTTTCGGCTCGAACTGTCGCCCGTCATGGCGCCGGAACTGGCAGTGCGCTACCCGGAGATAACCACCTATCAGGTTCATGGTATCGATGATCCCGGCGCCAGTGGTCGGCTGGACATGACCCCCCAGGGGTTCCACGGCATGATTACCTCGGTCGCCGGTACTGTCTTTATCGATCCTGATGGAAGTGGCGGATATCGCTCCTACTACAAGGGTGACTACGCTCTGGCGCAGCGCGGCATGGGGGCTGAAAGCAAATTTACCTGCGCAGTGGATGGGGCTGATCAGCACACGGCGCAGCGCAGTGATGGCGACACAGCCCTACGCACCAGCGGGCAGCGCCGTAACTACCGGCTGGCCCTGGCGGCCACCGGCGAATACACCCAGTTTCACGGCGGCACCAAGACCAGCGCCCTCTCCGCCATGGTGACCACCATCAATCGTGTCAACCAGATCTATGGGCGTGATATTGCGGTGCAGTTCATACTGGTTGCCGGCAATGATCGGGTTATCTATACGGATGGTGCCAGCGATCCCTATACAAACTCCGATGGTTTTGTCATGTTGGATCAAAATCAGGCCAATCTGGATGCGGTTATCGGCAGCGCCAATTACGACGTCGGTCATGTCTTTAGCACGGGCGGCGGCGGTATCGCCGTAATTGAGAGCGTCTGTGACAATGCTTTCAAGGCCGAAGGGGTGACAGGGTCGCCATCGCCTACCGGTGACGCCTTCTATATCGATTTCGTCTCCCACGAGATAGGCCATCAGTTCGGCGCGGATCATACCTTCAACGGTACTACGGCTGCTTGTGACGGAAACCGGATAGCTGCGACGGCGGTAGAGCCTGGCAGTGGCTCCACCATCATGAGCTATGCGGGTATCTGCGGCGCCGAAAATCTGCAGGACAATTCGGATGCCACCTTTCATGGGATGAGCATTGAACAGATGGTGTCTTATTCCACCCTGGGTGGTGGTGGCAGTTGCGGGACACTCGCATCCAGCGGCAACGCGGCTCCCACAGCAGATGCCGGGGCGGCTTTCACGATTCCAAAAAACACGCCTTTTGCCCTGACCGGTTCTGCTCTTGACCCTGAATTGGACACCCTCTCTTACCAGTGGGACCAGATGGATGCAGGCTCCCCGCTGTTCCGCTCCTTTCTGCCGAAAGACACACCGGTCAGAAATCTTCCCAGGCTCTCACTTCAGTTGACAGGAGCTGCAGGGGATATCGGTGAAACTCTGCCAGCCGTGGGCAGAATCCTGAATTTCCGGCTTACCGTTCGTGACGGGAACTCCGGTGTGGATGAGGATGATGTGGTTGTGACAGTGGATGGTGGTGCTGGTCCATTCGATGTGAATGGCGGCGTACTCAATTCCGCAAACAACTTTGTTGGAGGTAGCCAGCAGACCATCGAATGGGCGATTGGTGGCACAGGGGGCAGTTGCCCACAGGTTACGATCAGTTTGCTCTCATTCAGTGCCGATGGCTCAACCCATTGTGACCATATCGATGATGCGGCGCTGAACTTGAAATCCGGAGGCGGAACATTTCCCAATAACGGCTTGGCACTGGTGACTTTGCCGAGTAAGTTGGTTGCCAGAGGCCGTGTGCGGGTGGCCTGCAGCAGCAATATCTTCTTCAGTCTGTCGGATGCGGATATCGGTGTTACAGGCATCACTGCTGCCGGAACGGCCTGCAAGGCCACAGACGGTACCGCCCTTGAACACGGCACCATCTTCGTGGATGCCGGTGGCAATGTGACTATTTCGGATGGGGGCGGCGGCGGAGCGGCGTTCTGGCTGCCGCTACTGCTCGGTTTGGGCGGTATAGGTTACACGCTACAAAGAAGATACAACGCCTGATGTGGCGGGAAGCCGCTGTTTCTATTTCCTGATCGTTGCAAAAAACGTAGGTTGGGTTAGATACGCAACAACGCAACGCTTTCTGTTTGACGAGACAGTTTGAGCGTATCGTAACCCAACGGCTGCGCTTGAAATTTGCCGAAAATGTTGGGTTACGGCGCACGCTTGGCTTTGGTGGAAACGATTAATCCTGTCGGTGACGTGCGCCTAACCCAACCTACGAGGTAAGTGAAAAAATAGTGTCTTTGGACGGGCTTTATTTGGAGCGGTTCAAACAGCGCTTCAGCATGATGTGGTTATACTGCTCGGCATACTTCTGAGCCTCTTGCAGTAGCTTTAGATGCAGATCACTGACGACCGCATCGGTGGATCCCTCAAGATAGCGAATGCCGCATACCGATTTCGCCTTTGACGAGGACTCCACCGGCACACCCGGCAGGGTCGGACTGCGGGTCGCCATTGCTATCAATCTGTGGTCTCCGCGTTTGATCGCCGTGCCCGCGTCTTTTGTCGCATCGGCATTTTTCAGCCAGGCGAGGGAAGTGACCGCTTCTCGTTCTTCCGGTGACATCTGGGAAACATCTATCTCCTGACAGCCAAAAAGTCCAAACAACAATATCGACAAGAGTGTTATCTGTTTCACTCAGGATCCTCATTTCTAAATTGGAGAGCCACTCTCTCCAGCCCCCATATTACTGCTCCGGAGATAGCGCCGTAAAGGTGTGCATCGACGATCACGCTGCCCTGGGTCAGGGAGACACTGCCCGGCAGCGGTCCCTGTAGTTGTTCCCAAAAGAGCTTGCCTGCCAGTAGAACCAGCATGATCACGGAAGACTGGGGAGATGTCAGCGCCCTGTCCAGCAGCGCCAGTGCCAGCAGGCCGTGCAGTACGCCGGAGAAACCGGCATACCAGCCTACATCCGGGCTGAAGAGCAGAAGACCCAGCGAGGTTCCCAGGGTGAGCAGCAGCAATCTCAGCCGGATGTCCGGTAGGAAGAAAAGTTCCAGGATGAGCCAGAAGGCCAATAGATTGAGTAGCAGATGGGGCCAGCCCAGGTGTACCAGGTGGGCCGTGATAAGACGCCAGAGTTGGCCGTTTCCGATGGCTGCATTTTCGTAACGCAGCACCTGTTGCCAGCTGTCAGGCAGCAGCAGGATCAGGAGACAGAGCGAGGAGAGCAGGAGCGGGGTGATCCTGTTTTGAAGCAAAGAAGGCACTAGTCGTCCTTCATTAGGATGTGCAGGGTGCGCCATGCGCACCAAAACAAGCCGTAATCACGCTATTCACGCAAATCAGGGTGCGCACAGCGTACCCTGCCTCCTGGTTGAACCCGCAATCATCCCATTGAAGGAGCACTAGCTGCACACCGGGCAGTGCGGGTCTGCCTTGAGCTTGAGACTGCGCCACTGCATATGCAGCGCGTCCAGAATCAGCAGTCGCCCGTCGAGTGTCGAGCCGGCACCGGTAAGGCACTTGATGGCTTCCGTGGCCTGGATGCTGCCGATGATGCCAACCACCGGCGCGAGCACACCGTTGGCGGTGCAGGTGTCCTCCACCTGTCCGTTTTCAGGGTAGAGGCAGCGGTAGCAGGGGCTGCCGGGTTTACCGGGAAAGACGCTGACCTGTCCCTCCATGCGGATTGCCGCGCCGGATACCAGTGGCGTGCTGTTCTCGTGGCAGGCGGCATTGATGGCGAAGCGGGTGGCGAAGTTGTCGCAGGCGTCGACGACGAGATCTGCCCGCCGGACCTGAGCGGAGAGCTCATCCCCTTCAAGCTGATGTCCGATGCACTCGATTTCGATCTCGGGATTGAGTGCGGCAAGTGCCTGCTTTGCAGATTCAACCTTTGGTGTGCCGATACGGTCGGTGGTGTGGATGATCTGGCGTTGCAGGTTGCTCAGGTCGACCTGGTCGAAATCGACAAGTGTCAGCCGTCCGACTCCGGCGGCTGCAAGATACATCGCCACCGGCGCGCCCAGTCCACCAAGACCGATGAGCAGTACGCTGGCGTCGAGCAGCCGCTGCTGTCCCTCGATGCCGATGGAGGGCAACATGATCTGGCGGCTGTAGCGCAGCAGTTGTTCGTCGTTCATTGGAGTTGGAATCCCGTCAGGCCTGACAGGCAACCATAATAAATTAGAGATATTTGCGCCAGTGCTCGGGGCGATGGTCCCGGCAATGGTGGTCGATGCTCTGATAGCGTTTGGCGAAGATGTTGCGGGTGCAGTTGGGATTGCCCTTGGTGCAACCCCGAACGGCGCGCTGGTTCTCTTCGGTGTAGTAGTGCAGCGCGCGTATCAGCCGGTACAACAGGCGGTTGTCGATGTGCAGTCCCATGCTGGTCAGGCCCACCTCGATCTGTTCCAGTGTGATATCCATGATGTGATAAGTCACCTGCAGATGACGGGCGTCGGTGGGATCCACCCGCATTATGCCTTCCACATCAGCAAGCAGCAGCGCAGCGGTCTGAGCCTGATTCGGATCCGGGTGAAACTCAACGAAGTAAATACTTCGATGTTTGATGAATTCGTGACCATCAATATCCATAGTCGACAATCCTAGCGAATGTAGGGGAATTTTCAAGTGGCAGAACCCATGGAATTGTCTGTTCTGCGATAAATTCAGGATTTTCAGGCAGAGGTTATTTCATGTGGCAGACGGCCCTCTGTGATCCTTTCGTGTCCCGCCAGATCGCGATGTGATAGAACCTCTGTCAGTCCGGCCTCCAGCAACAGTGCCTGCACGGCTGCTGCCTGGTCAAAACCGTGTTCCAGCAACAGCCAGCCACCGGGTAACAGATGGTTGTGGGCCGCAGTGGTGATTTTGCGGATATCATCCAGCCCGTCATGGCCTGCGGCCAGCGCCTCTCTGGGCTCACTGGAGAGATCCCCTTGGGCGAGGTGAGGGTCATTATTGGGGATATAGGGCGGGTTGCTTAGGATGAGTCTGAAGCGGTCGTGGACTGGCAGTGCTTCAAACCAACTGCCCAAGTGGAAGTGCACGTTAGCGAACCCCAGCTTTTCACCATTTTTGCGGGCAACGGCAAGGGCTGTGGATGAACGATCGGTGGCGTGGATCTCGCAGTCGGGACGTTCGCCGGCGATTGCCAGGGCGATCGCGCCGCTGCCGGTGCCCAGATCGACAATGCGGCAATGACTCTTCTGCGGTATATGAGTCAGCGCCAGTTCAACCAGCAGTTCTGTGTCGGGACGGGGGATCAGTGTCGCCGGTGTGACCTCAAGCTCCAGGGACCAGAACTCCCGCCGTCCGGTGATATAGGCGATGGGTTCACCCTTGCGGCGTCTTTCGAGCAAAGCCCGATAGGCCTGATACTGAGTGTTGCTGAGTCTTTTTTCGGGCCAGGCGTAGAGATGGCTGCGGGGTTTTTCGAGCAGATGGCAGAGCAGTACTGCGGCTTCCAGTTGGGATGAACCGTCAGGTTGCGCCCCCAGGATAGACGTGGCCTCTTCAAGGGCCTGTTTGATGGTTATCTGCATCACAATAGTTGGGCAGTAGGCCCGATCAAACGCAGCGGATCGGGCAATCCAGGGCCAGGCAAAACCTGCGCCGCCGGTTCTGTTACGCTTGAACCGGCCTACGTCCTATCCACCACCCATCGCAGCCAGCTCCTCGGCCTGATGTTCCCGTAGCAGCGGATCCACCACCTGGTCGAGCGTCCCGGTCATCACCTCGTCCAGTTTGTAGAGGGTCAGGTTGATGCGGTGGTCGGTGAGCCGGTTCTGGGGAAAATTGTAGGTGCGGATGCGCTCGGAGCGGTCGCCACTACCGACCTGCAGCTTGCGGGCGCTGGCCTGCTCGCTGGCGGCGGCATCCTGAACCTGGGAGAGCAGCTTCGCCGACAGCAGTGACATGGCGCGGGCCTTGTTTTTGTGCTGTGAGCGTTCATCCTGGCACTCCACCACTATGCCTGTGGGAAGATGGGTGAGACGCACCGCCGAATCCGTCTTGTTGACGTGCTGGCCTCCGGCGCCCGAGGCGCGGTAGGTGTCGATGCGCAGATCGCCGCTGTTGATCTCCACGTCGTCGACCGCCTCCGCCTCCGGCAGGATGGCCACGGTGCAGGCGGAGGTGTGGACCCGTCCCTGGGATTCGGTTTCAGGCACCCGCTGTACCCGGTGTGCGCCGGATTCAAACTTCAGCCGGGAATAGACCGCATTGCCGCTGATGCGACAGATGATCTCCTTGAAGCCACCGTGTTCGCCGGGACTCTCGCTGATGGTCTCCACCTGCCAGCGCTGTGTCTCGGCGTAGCGAAGATACATGCGGTGCAGATCGCCCGCAAACAGTGCCGCCTCGGCACCGCCGGTGCCAGCGCGGATCTCCAGAAAGACATTACGGTCGTCGTTTGGATCCGCCGGTATCAGCAGCAGTTGCAGTTCGGGTTCCAGTGAATTGCGGGCCTGCTCTGCACTCTCCAGCTCCTCCTGGGCCAGTTCCGCCATTTCGGGATCGTTCAACATCTCCCGGGCGACTTCAATATCCTCTTCTGCCGTTGTATAGCTGCGGTAGGTTTCGACCACCGGCTCCAGTTGGGCGTACTCCCGGCTCAGATCGCGGAATAGATTCTGCTTGTTTTGGGTATCCGGTTCAGCCAGTAGTGCGGTGATCTCTTCGAAGCGTTCGGCGATCTGATCCAGCTTGCCGCGCAGTGAAGGTTTCATGATGTGCTGTCGAGCTGTTTCAGCTGAAACAGGGTATTGGCGGCCTCAAGCAGCTCAGTCTGGCCGTCGAAACCGGCTTGGCGTAACTGGGAGCTGGGGGTGTGGAGCAGTTTGTTGGTGAGAGTCCTGGCCAGGAACTGCAGCGCCTCTTCCGGTGATTTGCCCTTGTTGAGCTGCTGCAGTGCCTTCTTCAGCACTTCGTCCCGCAGCAGTTCCCCTTGATTGCGGTAGTCCTGAATCAGCTCAACCGCGTCGAGGGAACGCAGCCAGCCGATAAATTCGTCTACGTAGCGTTCAATGATCTCTTCCGCCTGCTCAGCCGCTTCCTGGCGGGAGCGCATATTCTCCTGAATGACCTCATCCAGGTCATCGACCGTATAGAGATAGATGTCGCTCAGGTCCGATACTTCGGGCTCGATATCACGGGGTACCGCGATGTCCACCATGAAGATGGGTCTGTGCTTGCGCTCCTTGAGCGCACTCTCCACGGTGCCTTTGCCCAGCACCGGTAGAGGACTGGCAGTTGATGAGATAACGATGTCCGCCTCAGCCAGATGTCCGCTGAGTTCTGTCAGCGCGATGGCATAACCTTCGAACTGGGCCGCCAGATTGTGGGCCTTCTCCACGGTTCGGTTGGCGACGATCATGTGGCCGATGCCGTTCTGGTGCAGGTGCCGGGCTGCGAGCTCTATGGTTTCGCCGGCGCCGATGAGCAGGGCGGTCTGCTCCGAAAGGTCGCTGAATATCTGTTTTGCCAGACTGACGGCTGCGAAGGCGACCGAGACCGGGCTGTTGCCGATGGCGGTGTCGGTGCGGATCTGTTTGGCAACGGAGAAGGCGTGCTGGAACAGTCGGCAGAGCAGTTTGCGAGTGGTGCCGGATGCCTTTGCGGTCTGGAAGGCGGATTTTACCTGTCCAAGGATTTGCGGTTCGCCGAGCACCAGGGAGTCGAGCCCGCAGGAAACCCGCAACAGATGTTGTACTGCTGCATCGCCGAGGTGGCTGTAGAGGTAGGGGCTGACCCGGCCCTGCTCCAGGCCGTGAAAATCGCTGATCCAGTCTGCTACTGAGGCTTCAGCATCATCGTCTATGGTGCAGTAGAGCTCGGTGCGGTTACAGGTCGAAAGGATTACCGCTTCGTCCACCGCAGGATGCTCGCTCAGATTGCGCAGGGCGCCGACGATGATGTCCGGTCCGAAGGTGAGCCGCTCCCGGATCTCCACCGGAGCGGTCTTATGGTTGAGTCCCAGAGCGAGTATTGTCATTGAATTGTGAGCAGGTCTTGATTATAGGGCCAATGCGAAATTTTGTTATATCAAGGGGTTAAATTCAAGTTTGTCTTGCAGAAAAGGCTTTTTTGACGCGTTTGGCAGCGGTTCGAGGATGAATAAACTAACAATATTCAGTGAAAATATGGGAATTTGGCCCTAGTCGGTGCAACATTTGGTTCAAGTTTGGTAGCATGCCGACCGATATCTGGCGGTAAGCACAATTTCAGGCATGGCTCCCTGCGGGGCTGCTGGTGCCGAACAAATGGATAAATGGAGTCTTAAGGTAGATGAAAGTCACGATCTTTGGGAGTGGATATGTCGGTTTGGTGACCGGAGCCTGTCTGGCAGAGGTGGGTAACGATGTCGTGTGCGTGGACGTGGATCCCGCCAAGATCGATTTGCTCAACAGCGGCGGCATCCCGATCTATGAGCCTGGGCTCGAGGCCATGGTGCAGCGCAACCGGGAGGCGGGGCGCCTCACATTTACACTGGATCCGAAGAAGGGCGTCGAACACGGTCTGTTCCAGTTTATCGCCGTCGGTACGCCGCCGGACGAAGATGGTTCCGCCGACCTGCAGTACGTCACTGCGGTGGCGCGCAGCATCGCCGAACACATGACCGAGTACCGGGTGATCATCGACAAGTCGACGGTGCCTGTGGGGACTGGTGACAAGGTGGCCGCCGCTGTGCGTAAGGTGCAGGGCGAACGGGGTGTGGAGGTCGAGTTCGATGTGGTCTCCAATCCGGAATTTCTCAAAGAGGGCGCAGCGATCGATGATTTCATGCGCCCTGACCGCATCGTGGTGGGTACCGACAATCCCCGCACCGGTGAATTGCTGCGTGCGCTCTACGCACCCTTCAACCGCAACCACGAGCGGGTAATGGTGATGGATATCCGCTCTGCGGAGCTGACCAAGTACGCGGCAAATTCGCTCTTGGCCACCAAGATCAGCTTCATGAACGAACTCTCCAATATCGCAGATGCCCTGGGTGCGGATATCGAGCATGTGCGGGTGGGTATAGGTTCCGATCCGCGCATTGGTTATCAGTTCATCTACCCCGGCTGCGGTTATGGCGGTTCATGCTTCCCCAAAGATGTCCAGGCGCTGGAAAAGACCGCGCTAAGCGTCGGTTACACACCGCGCATCCTCAATGCGGTGGAGGCGACCAACGATGCTCAGAAGCGGGTGGTGTTCGACAAGGTCAACAGCTACTTCGACGGGAACCTCAAGGGCAAAACCTTTGCGGTTTGGGGGTTGGCGTTCAAGCCCAATACCGACGATATGCGTGCAGCTTCCAGCCGGGTGATGATGGAACTGCTCTGGGATGCCGGTGCGAAAGTGCAGGCATTCGATCCGGTGGCAGTCGAAGAGTCGCAGCGCATCTACGGTGAGCGAGACGACCTTGTCTATGCTGAGGACGCCATGGGTGCGCTCGAAGGTGCCGATGCCCTGGTGATCATGACGGAGTGGACCCAGTTTCGCAGTCCCGATTTCGACACCGTCCAATCGATGCTGAAGAGTCCCGTCATCTTCGACGGCCGCAACCTGTTCGAGCCGGAGACTGTCACTCAGGCGGGATTGAGTTATCTGGCTATAGGTCGTCCGCCGGCGCATCCGGCTGACTGACTTTTTGGCGCTGACCTGGCTGAAAACGGCCTGCAGTCGGAAGATTGCAGGCCGTTTTGTATGCTGCGCACCATTTAGTTTCTTGATTAGCACGAATGTTCAGCAAGCCGCAGCCATGTCTCGGGACGTGGTGAAGTCGTTGCAGCAGCCCGAAGCAAACGAGGTAGCATGGCTCTGAGGTCGAAGCGGCGGTTGAATCGGTACTGATACTCAGCCAAGTATCTGTGGGCATATTTCTTAAATCGAAAGGCATGGTACGTACCTGCAAGCGATGTTTTCAGATTCCCAATAAGGATATTGACCCACGCAAAACAGGGCATATCGGTACTGCGTCTGTGGGTTCCAACCACCTCACGTTGATGTGTCATTCCCGCTTCGGCAAAGGCGGTGAAGCAGCTCAACCCGTCGCTGACAACATGGCTGCCAGAAGCGATAAAACGTGCTGCCCAGTGGGCAATATCGCGTTTTTTGAAACCCTCAACTCGGTCGAATCGAACAACCTGTGGCTTGTCCTCATCATCCAGTTCGACGGCTGCCACAAAGGGGACTTTATTCAGCGAACCGCGCCCGGCTTTGCCACGAAGTTCTCCGCCGAGATAAGCATCATCGACGACCACGTGACCTTTAAGTACCCGCTTTTCCTCACGCTCTGTCATGACCTGCATCAGCTTGTGTTTGACCCGCCAAGCGGTGGGGTAAGACACTCCAAGCTGGCGTTTGAGTTCCAGCGCGGAAATATTGTTCTTCGATTGGCTGATCAAAAACATCGCCTGAAACCATAATCGCAAGGGCAAATTGGAGCCCTGGAAAATCGTTCCCGAGCGCAAGCTGGTTTGTCGGTGGCAGGCACTGCATTGCCAGTACGTGCGTCCCCCCTGATGAAATCGGCTATGACGGCTTCCTCCGCAGTGTGGGCATTCAAAACCCTTCGGCCAACGTGCTTGCTCAAGGGCCGCTTCACTTTGGCTTTCGGTGCCGTAGTCTTTGAACAAATCGCTTAAGCTCATGCCTGTCTGAAATTGGATTGGATTCTGTGCCATGTCCGCTCTCCTATTGTGGATCGTGGCATCATCTTGCAACAACCAGTGGCTCATTCCGTGAGTCACTGCTGAACATTCGTACTAATCAAGTTTAGTTTTGCGTGACCTCAACGTGGTTGCTGGTGCCCGATTGATCGATGGTCATGGTGTTGCCGATGCCGGACTGGGTGAGTGCAGCAGACAGCCCTCCACCATTCTGGGTCAGTGACATGATCCCGCTCACGCCGGTTTGGGTTAGGATGTTTTCGCCAACCAAGGCGCCCCATCCGTTGTTGATATCAAGGATCATCAGATTCAGATTGCCGGATTGTGAAATTGAATAATGAGAGGTGGAATCCAGTGTCCCCGTTATGGAGTTTTCCGTGCCTGACTGGTCGAGAGCGATACTGGCATCCCCATCAAGCAGCAGGTCGATAAGGTTGGATACACCAGTTTGGTTGACAGTGGTCCACGTCATCCTATCATCCTGAACAAGGATGGTGTTTAACTCTCCGCTTTGATCCAGTGTGATCCGGCTGAAATAGAAGTTTTGGGTGGTCTCAACATGATTCGACTCACCCTCCTGATGGAAGTAGATGTCGTTAGCATCATCGCAACATCCATGGTTTGTCAGTACAGCAGAGTTACCTGTGCCGAACTGGCCTCTCCCGCTGTTCATCGCGTAAACATAGAATCTTTCACTATCAACGGCCTCAAATTGCAGATTACTGCCCTCCTGTCTTAGATGGAACTGCGAATGCTCGTTGGAAAAATTTATGTTGGCGGTAACATTTGTGCTATTGATCTGAAGCAGGTCAAGGGGAACCCAATCCTGGTAGCCCGGCTGAGTCCCCTGGATGATCGTTGCCACTGCCTGACTGCTGTCTTGCTGAACAATCCTGGCGTCGCCCCCCCATTGATCGATGGCCACCATATTGTGATCGCCGTTCTGAGTGATGCTGACACTGGCGGTTCCCCACGACGGGTTCTGAGTGACGGTAATGAGATTATCGTTACCCGATTGATCCAGATTTGCCGTGTTGTTATCCGCAAATCCAGCAGTCGAAAACAACAACGCTGTGCTTAATGTCAATGTGATGATGCCGATTTTCATGATGTCTTCCTCCTGTCTGTTTTTCAAGCGCTGAAGTTCCGTTTCCGCGCTTGAGTGACTCCGTTCTAATTTTGCGTGACCTCAACGTGGTTGCTGGTGCCCGATTGATTGATGGTCATGGTGTTGCCGCTGCCAAGCTGGGTCAGTGCTGCGGTCAGTGCAATACCGTCCTGAGTCAGTGACATGGTGCCGTTGTCGCCGGTTTGAACGAGGGTGCTATTACCGAGAGTGGGTCCGAACAATGAGTTGCTAATGTTGAGCTCCATCTGGTTCTGGTTGCCGGCTTGAGTAATCGGGTACTCAAACATTGTCGAATCCACGGTCCCAATGATGCTGTTTTCCAAGCCTGACTGGTTAATGGTGGGAGAGAAGTCCCCAGCCATCTGCAGGTCAATGAGGTTGGAGGTGCCGCTTTGGTTGACAGTGGTCCACGTCATCCCATCATCCTGAACAAGGATGGTGTTTAACTCCTCGCTTTGATCTATCGTGAGCCAGCTTTGGTACCAAGTTTGGGTCAACTCCACACGATTTGACTCACCCTCCTGACGGAAAGTGACATAATTTCCATCATCGTCCCAACCCCTGTTTGTTATCAACGCGGAGTTATTCGCACCGAATTGCCCGTCCCCGCCGCTCATTGCCCAAACCAGGAACTTGTTGCCGTTATCAACTGCTTCGAATTGTAGGTTACTGCCCTCCTGGTGGAGCTGGAGTTGTGAATTCCAGCCTGTAAGATGAATGTTGGCGGTAACATTTGTGCTGTTGACCTGGAGCAGGTGGAAGGGAACCCAATCCTGCCAACCGTGCGAGTTCTCCTGGATGATCGTTGCCACCGCCTGACTGCTGTCCTGCTGAATGACCCTTGCATCGGCCGCGTTTTGATCAATGGCCACTATATTATGATCGCCGTTCTGCGTGATCTCGACGCTGGACCCTCCCACCTGAGTGACGGTGATGAGATTGTCGTTACCCGATTGATCCAGCTCCACCGTGTTGTTATCCGCAAATCCAGCAGTCGAAAACAACAACGCTGTGCTTAATGTCAATGTGATGATGCGGGTTCTCATGATCTCTTTCTCCTGTCTGTTAGGCGCTTTGGCGTTGCGATCTGAAGATAAGAGCAACATTTCCATCGCTCATGCATATCCCACTCCTTGGAGATCCCTATTGAAAGTCTGGACCAGGCAAGGGAACTTCGCATCAGTAGAAAGTAGGAAAGAGCGTGATACTTCGGCAGTTTTTCCTCATACAAAAGTATGAGTTGGCCCTTGAGGTGGGTATTAGGGTTACAGTGGAAGTGCGTGGCGGAAAAAAGGATGAGAATTCCTGCATTTCTCTTTCTCCCCCGGTGCAATGGCGTAGAATGATCCGCCATGAAAATCCACCTCATCTCTGTCGGAAACCGTATGCCGCGCTGGGTGACCGAAGGGTATGAGGAGTATGCCCGGCGTATGCCGGCGGAGTGTGGGCTGAAGCTGGTGGAGATAAATCCTGGTCATCGCGGGAAAAATGCGGACATACAACGTACGCTGCGTGATGAGGGTGAGCGGATGTTGAAGGCGATTCCGAAGGGCTGTCAGGTGATTGCGCTCGATGTGCAGGGCCGTAGCTGGAGTACGGAGCAGCTGTCCAAAAAGCTGGGTGCCTGGATGGGCGACGGCCGGGATCTGGCGCTGCTGGCGGGTGGTCCCGAGGGGCTGGCGCCCGACTGTCTGGCGCACGCCGACGGCCGCTGGTCTCTCTCACCCCTGACTATGCCCCATCCGCTTGTACGCGTTGTAGTGGCGGAGCAGATCTACCGGGCCTGGAGCCTGCTGCGCAACCACCCCTATCATCGGGCCTGAGAAAGTGACTGAACCGGTCGTCCTTCTTGCCTCCCGTTCACCCAGGCGCGCTGAACTGCTGGCGCAGATTGGGGTCTCTTATTCAGTAGTGGATATCGAAGTGGATGAGACGCCCCATGATCAGGAGAGTCCTGAGGCGTATGTATTGCGTCTGGCGGTTGAGAAGGCGCAAGCGGGTCGTGGACTATGGACGGCGTCTTCCCGGCTGCCAGTGCTCGCAGCAGATACCGCAGTGGTTGTGGATGAACGGATTTTGGGTAAACCGCGGGATCGGCAGGATTCATTGGAGATGATGGCGCTGCTCTCCGGGCGCACCCATCATGTCTATACCGGCGTGGCACTGGCCGGGTATCGTCCAGATGCCAGAGTAAGCCGGAGCAAAGTCGTTTTCCGGCAGATTGCGCCGCAGGAGGCGGCAGCCTATTGGGCCAGTGGTGAGCCTCGGGATAAGGCGGGTGGTTACGGCATTCAGGGATTGGGCGCCATGTTTGTTTGCGAACTGCACGGCAGCTATTCCGGGGTGATGGGACTACCCTTGTATGAGACGGCGGATTTGTTGCGGCATGCCGGTATCGAGTTGTTGGTGCCACGTTAAAAATGACAGAGAAAAAAAGAATCCATGAGTGAAGAGATCCTGATTAATGTCACCCCGCCCGAGACACGGGTCGCTGTGGTTGAAAACGGTGTCGTACAGGAGATTGTCATCGAACGGAGCGGCAATCGAGGTCTGGTGGGGAATATCTATCGGGGCAAGGTCTGCCGGGTGCTGCCCGGCATGCAGGCAGCCTTTGTGGATGTGGGGCTGGGACGGGCCGCTTTTTTGCACGCATCGGATATCGCTTCCCCCGGCCAAAATGGTGAGGAGCACAGCGAGAATATCAGTGAACTCCTGCGAGAGGGACAGATGCTTACCGTGCAGGTGTTCAAAGACCCGCTGGGGACCAAGGGCGCACGTCTGACGACCAATATATCCATTCCCTCACGTTATCTCGTTTTCATGCCGGGGCTTGGCAATGTGGGCATCTCGCAGAAAATCGAGGACGAGGATGAGCGTCAGCGCCTGCGGGATCTGCTGGCCAGCTTTCTGGAGCAGTCTGAAATCGGTGGCGGTTATATCGCCAGGACCGCAGCGGAAGGGGTGCCGAATGAACCGATGAAGACCGATATGCATTTTCTGGCGCGCCTGTGGGAATCGATCCAGGAGCGCAGCAGGGACAATGGCAAGATTGAACTGGTACACGAAGATATTCCGTTGGCGCTGCGTGCCTTGAGAGATCTGGTGGGACCGGATGTGGAAAAGGTGCGGGTCGACTCCCGCTCCACCCACCAGCGCGCTATCGAGTTTGCCCAGCGTTATATCCCTGAGATCAAGAAATGCATCGAATACTATCCCGGTGAGCGTCCGATTTTTGATCTCTACGGCGTGGAGGATGAGATTCAGAAAGCCCTCGAGCGCAAGGTTCAACTCAAGTCCGGCGGCCACCTGGTGATCGATCAGACCGAGGCGATGACCACCATCGACGTGAATACCGGGGCCTTTGTCGGGCATCGCAACCTGGAAGAGACCATTTTTAAAACCAACCTGGAGGCAGCGCAGGCGATCTGCCGTCATCTGAAACTGCGTAATCTGGGCGGTATCATCATTATCGATTTTATCGACATGAGCGTTGTGGAGCATCGGCGCCAAGTGCTGCGTGCGCTGGAGAAGTGCCTGGCCAAGGATCATGCGCGCACCCATATATCCGAAGTCTCTTCTCTGGGGCTGGTGGAGATGACCCGCAAAAGAATTCGTGAGTCCCTGGAACATATACTCTGCGAAACCTGTCCCTGTTGTGGTGGCCGGGGGTCGCTGAAGACTGCTGAAACCACTTGCTACGAGATATTTCGTGAGATTTTGCGTGAAGCCCGTCAGTTCGATGTCGAATCACTGCTGGTCCTCGCTTCACAGGAGGTGATCGACCGTTTGCTGGATGAGGAGGCCGCGAATTTTGCCGAACTCGAACAGTTCATCAAGCGTCCCATCCGCCTGCAGGCGGAGTCGCTCTATAGCCAGGAGTACTATGACGTGGTGCTGATCTGACGCCGAAGCACAACGCGAAGCACTATTTTTTATGTGGCACCTCACCAAATCGCTGGCTGCAAGACTGCATCGCCTGACCAACAGGGCGATCATCACTATCGCAGTGTTGATAACTGCGGTGCGGCTGCTGCTTCCCATGATGGACCTGGATGAATACCGGGAGACGATCGCGGAGCTTATCAGCGAGACGGCGGGAATGCCGATCCATATCGGGCACCTGAACGCCGATTTGCGCGGGGCACACCTGGCGCTCGTATTGCATGATGTGACCTTGAAGGATCCCGAGACGGGGGGGGTCAAACTTCATCTGCGCAAGGCGCATGTCGATATCGAAATTATTCACAGCCTCTGGGATGGCTCCCTGCGGTTGGGGGCGGGAGAGCTGCATGGGACGCAGCTGCTGCTTCTACACCGCCAGGATGGCTCGGTCTCTCTGGAGGGGTTTGAAACCCAGCATCAGGAGGGAGGCTCCTCCATCGCCTCTCTCTTCCTTCGCCGCAGCCGGCTGCGACTGGTCGATAGTGAAATCTATTGGCGGGATGAGGGCGACACAGGGCCGCCATTGCGACTGCTCAACGTGGATGTCACGCTGCAGAATGACGGCGACCATCACCAGATAACCGCGAATGCGAGTATAGATGGTACCGACTCGGGGCGTTTTAGACTGCAGGCAGATCTGCAGGAGCGGGCTGGAGATAAACCCGACTGGTTTGGGCAGATCTACCTGAAAGCCGAAGGGTTGGGGCTGCGGAACCTATTGTCCAGTCGCCTGCCCAGCCCCTCCAAACTGGACTCAGGAGAGCTTGACTTGGAGCTATGGGTCGATCTTGGAAAAGGGCGGTTGGCGCGACTGCAGGGAGGGCTGAGTCTGCAGAATCTGCGACTCAGGGATGAGGAGACAGCCAGAGCACTGAGCATCGAAAACCTCAGTACCCGTTTCGACTGGTCGTGGCGTGAAGGGGGGGGGCGCCTCGACCTGCATCAGCTGGTGTTGCTGGACAGGAATCAGCTTTGGCCGCCGGGACGTGTCAGTGTTGAATGGATCAGCGCAGCAGACGGCCTGACTCAACTGGGTGTAGGCGCCGATTACCTGTCGTTGCAGAGGCTGGTTCAGTTATTCGCTTTGACCCCTTTTGCCGAGAGCGACGAGGGAAAGGCGATTTTGACGCTCGCACCCAAGGGACATCTGACCAATTTTCGACTGGCGTTGGAGCTGCCGCCGGAAGTGGAGCCTCGCTGGCAGGTCAGTGGACGGCTGACACGATTTGAGAACCGCCCCTGGCAGGCGATTCCAGGCCTGGAAGGGCTCAGAATCGACTTCAATGGCGACCAGGATGGTGGATCGCTATTGTTGGGTTCGGATGCATTTACCGCCGAATTCCCCAGACTGTTTCGTGACCCCTTGAGCGCCGACCACCTTCAAGGGTATTTCGACTGGTGGTGGACTCCAGGTCAGGAGGTGCGGCTGAGCACACAAGACTTGTACGTCTCAAACTCCCATGTCAATACCCTGAGCCGTCTGGATCTCCGCGTGCCGGTGGATGGTTCAACGCCAGTCACCGATATCCAGACCGATTTCTGGGAGGGAGACGGCGCCCACAAGAGCCGCTACCTTCCCGTTGGCGTGATGCCGGCTCCCCTGGTGGATTGGCTCGACAGATCGCTGGTCTCCGGACATGTAACAGCCGGTTCATTTCTCCTCTACGGACCCTTGGAACAATTCCCGTTCGAGCAGCAGGATGGGCGCTTCGAGGTGGTGTTCGGTGTCGAGGATATGGTGCTGGACTATATGGCGGACTGGCCCCGGATAGAGGAGGGGGTGGCGGAGGTACACTTTATCAACAACAGCCTGGATATCACTGTATTCGACGGCCTGTTGCTGGAGAGCCGTGTCAAACGTGCGCAAGCAAAGATCCGCAATCTCTCCGGCGCCTCCCCGGTAGAGATCAAGGGAGAGATGCGCGGAGATTTCAGCGATGCGCTGCGTATCCTCGGCGAGACGCCGTTGCGGGCGCAGTTTGGCCGCTTTGTTTCGCTCATGGAGGGGCATGGAGAGAGTGATGTTGTGATCGATTTCAATGTGCCGCTATTGGACAAAGATACCTTCCGCCTCGATGGCAGTGTGGTTTGGCGGGATGCCGGGCTGAAGATTGCCGCCTGGGATGTCATCCTCGAAGGGTTGCAGGGACGCCTGGATTTTGATCATCGGAGTATCCGGGCCGAAGCACTCAAGGGAACCTTGCTGGGAGAGCCGGTACAGATTGCACTGGCGACCCGTGAGCAGGATGAAGCAACATGGACATCGATCACAACGGTTGGCGCGATCTCTGTTGCCGACCTGGATCGCCGCTATCCCGGCCAGGGATTGGGCGGACTTGCCGGCAAGGTCGAAGGCACCATGCAACTCGATGTCGCCCATGATGGGGAGGCTGAGGTGCCGCTTCGACTGCGGGTGACATCGGATCTGCGGGGTGTGTCGATTCCACTTCCCTCCCCGCTGGGGAAAGCTGCCGATGTCGCCCGCGACTTCGAGTTGACGATCGATTTTCTCCAGGGTGACCGGCAAACGGTGCAACTGGCCTATGCCGGGCTGTTCAGCGCATTGTTGCAGCAATCAAGCCAGGGTTTTGAACGGGGTGATCTTCTGTTGGGCGGGGGCGCACTTGCACTTCCCCAATATGAGGGCTTCAGGCTGCGTGGCGCGCTGGATGCACTGGATGCGGATGCCTGGATGCGTTGGGCGGAGGGTATGGGATCTGGGAGAGCGGCTGAGAACCCTCTGCTCAAATCACTGGATCTCACGGTTGAACAGATGCAGCTGGCGGGAAATGTCTGTCCGAATGCCAGGGTAACGGCGACTCCGCTTTTTGACGGCTGGCGATTGACCCTCGATTCCGACACGGTTAAGGGCACGCTCTTGATCCCACAAGCGGGGAAGAATCTGCCGCTGCGTGGGACGTTCGATCGCGTGGTGCTGGAGATGGAGGCCACCTACTCTGCGGCGACAGCCACCGAAAACGGATTGGAGATCGATCCCCGCAATCTGCCGCCTCTGGAACTCTCCATCGAGTCGTTGGAGATCAATGGTCAATCCTTGGGGACAGCGCAATTGCGTTGGGATCATGTGCCCCGCGGCGTCAGGATCAGTCAGCTCTCCCTGAGCGGTGATGCGCTCAGTCTCGAAGGCAGCGGCTACTGGTACCGCATAGGGTCTGAGGACAGTACGGCGCTGGAACTGCGGGGCCATCTGAAGAGTCTGGGGGAGGTATTGCGTGATCTTGGATTCAAAACCGCCGTACAGAAGGCCGCTGTGGATGCGGAGATCGATCTGAACTGGCCGGAGAGCCCCATGAATTTCTCTTTGGACCGGTTGAACGGTTATCTCTCCCTGCAGATTGGGGAGGGAGCGGTGCCGGATGTGGGTCTCGGCGTCGGAAAGGTCATCTCTCTCTTCAGCCTCAATACGCTGAGCAAACGTCTCTCGTCGGATTTTAGCGGCGTCTTCAGCAAAGGACTCTATTTTGACAGTATCACCGGTACCTTCGATCTGCGGGATGGCAACGCCTATACCGATAATTTCATGCTAAAGGGACCGGAGGCAACAATCGAGATGCACGGACGCACAGGCCTCAGAGCTCAGGACTACGAGCAGACGGTAAAAGTGATTCCCAGGCTCTCTGCCAGTCTGCCGCTGGTGGGCGCGCTGGCGATCAACCCAACGGTCGGGGTGGCGCTTGTGTTTGCGCAGCAACTGTTTGGCAGTGAGATGGATCGCATAGCCCAAGTCGAGTACAAGGTATCGGGCGGTTGGGACAATCCCACGATGCAGCGGATTCCGCGAAAATTGGCTGCGGATGGATCAGAGGAAGAGGGCGCCGCGCCAAAGGAGGGCTTGGAGCTGTTCGAACAGTAGCTCAATTACTGTTATTGATGCTATTCTGCACCTCTTTTTTCAAGGGTAGACAGGTGTGCTGCTCGTTTGCAGCTAAAGGGAAAAGATGTCGGAAGAGAAGACAAAAGTCGCGGCCATCCAGATGGCAACCAGTCCTAACGTCAGTGCCAATCTGCTGGAGGCGGAGCGGCATATCAGCGAGGCGGCCGAAAGTGGCGCCGAATTGGTCGTGCTACCGGAGAATTTCGCCTTCATGGGTGAGCACGACCGGGATATGTGTACGCTGTGTGAAGACGAGGGCGACGGCCCCCTGCAAAACTTTCTTGCCCGGATGTCGCGTCGCTATGGTGTCTGGATCGTTGGGGGCACTATCCCCATGCAGGCGGTTGATGGCGCGAAGGTGAAGTCAGCTGCACTGGTCTATGATGACCAGGGTGAACAAGCGGCCCGTTACGACAAGATTCATCTGTTCGATGTACATCTGGTGGAAGCGGATGAGCGCTATGTTGAGTCCAATACCATTGAGCCGGGTGAGCAGGCGGTGGTGATCGACAGTCCTTTCGGGCGTCTCGGTGTGGCGGTCTGCTACGATCTGCGTTTTCCCGAACTTTTCCGCAAGATGCTCGACATGGGGGCGGAGGTCTTTGTGGTGCCCTCTGCGTTCACCGCAATTACCGGCAAGGCGCATTGGGAGACGCTGGTACGCGCTCGCGCTATTGAAAACCTGGCCTTCGTGGTGGCGGCAGCGCAGGGTGGCTATCACGTCAATGGACGCGAAACCCACGGCCACAGCATGATCGTCGACCCTTGGGGAAGTGTCCTGGCACAGGTGCCCAGGGGGACCGGATTTGTCAGCTGCGAGTTGGATCGGGAGTACCAGCGAACCATTCGCCGCACCTTTCCCACCATCGACCATCGTCGGGTAAAACTCGATTGATTGCCAGGTACGCCATCAACACAACCTACAAGATGTCTCCCCTTCATCTTTGCAGGATGGCTTGAACTTCGAAACTTGAGGTACTGACTATCCACTTTTCACTCATCCTATTGCCACGCCTGAATCTTTCGGGATTGGCTGAGTCGCTATGTCCGATCTGATACAAATTGCCCATGAAACCCTGCTAACCCCAACCGGTTTGGGGGAGTCCGATCTGGACCGGATGCTGGGAGAACTCGTGGGAGGTGGCATCGACGCTGCAGATATCTATTTCCAGTCCAGTCGGCTGGAGTCCTGGGTGCTGGAAGACGGCATCATCAAGGAGGGCTCACACAGCATTGAGCAGGGTGCCGGAATTCGCGCCATCAGCGGGGAGAAGACCGGATTTGCCTATTCGGATGAGTTACATCTCGCCCCTCTGATCGATGCTGCCCGTGCAGCCCGCGCCATCACTCGCAGTGGTGGCGAAGGAACGGTGAAAGTGGCTGGACTGACACCGGTCCGCCAACTCTACCAGCCGATCAACCCATTGATCAGCCTCACTGAATCGGAAAAGGTGGAACTGCTGCGGCGGGTGGATGCGGAGGCGCGCAAACAGGACAGCCGAGTGAAGCAGGTTATCGTCAGTCTGGTGGGCGCCCACGATGTAATGATGGTCGCGGCAACGGACGGCACCCTGAGTGCGGACGTGCGGCCCCTGGTACGGCTGAATGTCCATGTCATCGTCGAACAGGGTGAGCGGAGGGAACAAGGCAGCAGCGGAGGCGGTGCCAGAGACAGCTTTCAGTTTCTGCTCGATGAGGAGCGGGCGCTGGGTTTTGCCCGTGAGGCGGTGCGTCAGGCACTGGTCAATCTGGAGGCTGTGGATGCACCGGCAGGTACCATGCCGGTGGTATTGGGTCCCGGCTGGCCCGGTGTCCTGCTGCATGAGGCGGTTGGACATGGACTCGAAGGGGACTTTAATCGCAAGGGCACTTCTGCTTTTAGCGGACGTATCGGCGAGAAGGTAGCGTCATCCTGCTGCACGGTGGTTGATGACGGCACCCTGCCGGGTCGCCGCGGCTCACTCAGCGTCGACGATGAGGGGACCAAGAGCCAGAACACCGTGTTGATCGAGGATGGCGTCCTCAAAGGGTATCTGCAGGATAAACACAATGCACGTTTGATGGGCGTCGAGTCCACCGGCAACGGCCGGCGTGAATCCTATGCCTATCTGCCGCTGCCGCGTATGACCAACACCTACATGCTGCCCGGCAGCTACGATCCGCAAGAGATCATCGCCTCAGTGGACAAGGGACTATATGCCGTCAATTTTGGTGGTGGTCAGGTGGATATCACTTCCGGTCGTTTTGTCTTCTCCGCCAGCGAGGCCTACCTGATTGAGAACGGCAAGGTCACTACACCGGTAAAGGGTGCGACCCTGATCGGCAACGGCCCTGAAGCCATGCTGCAGATCAGCATGGTGGGCAATGACCTGGCGCTTGACCAGGGTGTCGGCGTCTGCGGCAAGGAGGGGCAGAGCGTACCGGTAGGCGTTGGGCAACCGACCCTGCGTATTGATGAACTGACCGTCGGCGGCACCGGGGCGTAAGAGTAGATCATGAACGATATAAAAGAACGCCAGGCGCGGCTGCAACAGCTGGTTGCCGACATACTGCAGGAGGCGAAAGCCCAGGGCGCCAGCGCGGCAGAGGCTGGGGTGAGCAGTAATGCCGGACTCTCCCTGAACGTGCGGTTGGGTGAGCCGGAAACCATCGAGCACACCCGGGACAGTGGACTTGGCGTGACGGTCTATTTTGGGCAGCGCAAGGGTTCAGCCAACACCTCAGACCTGAGTCCGGAGGCGGTGCGGGAGACGGTGCGGGCGGCCTGCAATTTCGCCCGCTATACATCAGAAGATGATTGCTCTGGTCTGGCGGATGCGGATCTTATGGCGACTGACCAGCCGGATCTTGATCTCTACCACCCCTGGGAGCAGAGTGTCGATGAGGCCATCGAACTGGCTCAGACCTGCGAGGCGGCGGCGCGTGACCAGGATTCGCGCATCGTCAATTCCGAGGGCGCCAGCATCGACAGCCATGCCGGGCTGCATGTCTACGGCAACAGCCACGGCTTCATCAGCAGCTACCCCTCCTCCCGCCACAGCATGAGCTGTGCAGTGGTGGGGCAGGATGGCGACAGCATGCAGCGGGACTACTGGTACAGCCAGTCACGCCGTCATGAGGATCTGGAAACACCGGAGGCGGTGGGCCGGATGGCGGCAGAGCGGACGGTCTCCCGTCTGGGTGCGCGTCGGATCGCCACCGGTGAGGCGCCGGTACTGTTCCAGGCCGATGTGGCTGTTGGATTGCTGCGCAGTTTCCTTGGTGCGATCCGTGGGTCGGCGCTCTATCGCAAGGCCAGTTTTCTGCTGGACCATCTGGATCAGCGTGTCTTTCCGGAATTCGTCCGAATTCACGAGATGCCTTATCTGCCCCGCGGCTTGGGCAGCGCCGCCTTCGACAGCGAAGGTGTGGCGACCCGTGAGCAGGATTTTGTCAGCGACGGTATCCTGTGCAGTTATCTGCTGGATAGTTACGCCGCACGTAAGATGGGCATGCAGACCACAGGCAATTCCGGCGGTGTACATAATCTGCGCACTACCTGCGGGAGCCTGGATCGTCAGGGACTTCTGAATAATATGGGTCGTGGTTTGCTGGTGACCGAGCTGATGGGACAGGGTGTCAACACGGTAACCGGTGACTACTCCCGTGGCGCCGCCGGTTTTTGGGTGGAAGGTGGAGAGATTCAGTATCCGGTGGAGGAGATCACCATTGCCGGCAACCTGAAGGAGATGATGTCGGGACTCCAGGAGATTGGTTGTGATGTGGAGACCCGAACCAGCGTACAGACCGGTTCCTGGCTGATCGACCACATGATGATTGCAGGGCAGTAGCAATCAATCATAGTGTGCGTGGCGCACCCTACGTTCTACGCTCGTCACATTTCGAGTAGCCATACCCACGCCAACCACCACCACGAACACCGAAACTTGAGGCACTAACTAAACAGCTCTTCGAATAGTGCCAGTGGCGCCTCGTGATCCAGACGCTCTATGAAACTGGCGGCGCGCTTTGAGAGTTCCGGCAGATGGCTGTTTCGCACCACCTCGCGGCTCTCCAGCAGGGCGCCGGGCTGCATGCTTAGTTCAGTCAATCCCATGCCCAGCAACAGCCGGGTAAATAGCGGGTCGCCAGCCATTTCGCCGCACATGCTGACTGGGATATCGTTTTGCTTGGCGGCGCTGATGGTAAGGGCAATCAGGTGCAGTACAGCAGGGTGTAGTGGGTCGAACAGGAAGTTGACCTCCTCGTCCATGCGGTCGACGGCAAGTGTGTACTGGATCAGATCGTTGGTGCCGATAGAGAGGAAGTCCAGTTTGCGGGCGAACGCCTGGGCGGAGATGGCTGCGGCCGGGATTTCAATCATGCCGCCGACCGGTATCTCCGGGTCGAAGGCCAGTCCCTCCTTTTGCAGGGCCTGTTTGGTCTGTTCGATGATTTGCAGAACTTCATTCACCTCGGCAATGCTTGAGAGCATGGGGATCATGAGGCGCACAGGTCCTTCGGCGGAAGCCCGCAGGACGGCTCGCAGTTGGGGCAGGAAAAGTCCCGGCTCTTTCAAGCAGAGTCTGATCGCGCGCAGACCCAGGGCCGGGTTTGCTGCGGGCAGGTAACTGACGCCATTGCCTTCCAGGGTTTTGTCTGCTCCCAGATCAAGGGTGCGAATAGTGAGAAGTCTGCCCTGAAGCCCTCTCACTGCGGCGAGATAAGCAGTGAGTTGCTCCTCCTCTTCAGGTGGAGCGCTGCGGTTCATGTAGAGAAATTCTGTACGGAAAAGCCCGACCCCATCTGCCCGGTTTTCAAGCGTGGTAACGATGTCTTCAGGCAGTTCAATATTTGCCAGCAGACTGATCTGTGTGCCGTCGCGGGTGACAGCCGGAAGATCGATATCGCGCCGTAACTCTGCTTCACGCGCTTCCCGCTGGCTGATGCGTTGATGGAAGTGTTGCAGAATGGGGCCGGTTGGGTCGGCCAAGACAATGCCCTGGCTACCGTCCACCACCAGCATCTCATCCTGTTGAAGCAGTTGACTGGCGTGGCGTATGCCCAGTATGGCGGGAATACCGAGGCTGCGGGCCAGAATGGCTGTATGAGAGAGTGGCCCGCCGTATTCGGTGACGAAGGCAGCGATGCCCTGGTGTTTCAGCATGATGATGTCGGATGGGGTAAGATCCCGGGCAACGACGATTCGCCCCCGCAGGCTTTGCCTGTCTGGATGGCTGGCGCCCTGCAGGGCGCGTTGAATCTGCCCCACGACATGGTCCACATCATCCTTGCGAGTACGCAGGTAGGGGTCATCCATCTCATCGAAGACCCGCACCAGTTCGTCCCGGCGTACCTGTAGCGCCCACTCGGCGGCAAAGTATTGTTGCTGAATCAGTACGATCGGCGCCTTGCTGATTGCGGAATCCTCCATCATCAGGAGGTGTGTTTCGATGAAGGAGCTTATGTCCTGGGCCGTGTCGGACGGGATGTGTTGATGGACGCGCTGAAGTTCCTCTTTGGCATGCGCCAGCGCCTGATTGAAACGGGCTGTCTCCTTTTCGACCTCGGAAGCCGGGATAGTGCGGGGAACGACCTCCAGGAAGCCTTGTTGCAGCAGGAAGGCCTGGCCGATGGCCACCTCCCGAGAGGCTGCGATGCCGATCCCGTGGCAGGAGAGGGTCACTCCTCCTCTCCAAAGCGATTGTTTATCAGCGCCTCAATGGCATCAAATGCTTCGTTCTCATCCTCTCCTGAGATGGTTAAACTCAGAGTGGAGCCCTGACTCGCCGCCAGCATCATGACGCCCATGATGCTTTTGCCATTGACCTGCTGACCGTTGCGTTTCAGGTGGACTTCGCTGCCGTAGCGGCTGGCGCATTTTACCAGTTTGGCGGCTGCCCTGGCGTGCAGGCCCAGCTTGTTGATGATGGTAACTTCTTTAAGGATCATGGCCTTTGATTGTCCATTGACGGGTGCGCTGTAGGTCAGGATATTCAGGCAATATTAGACTAGTGTTCGTCGAGAAGTACTCCTGTGAATTTAAAGATCGCAGAAGCACTGTTCAGGCCATCATGGCCAGTGAATTATCGACAACCCTGAAGTAGGCCGGTTCGAGCGTAGCGGAACCGGCAACATTCCTTGTATTCAATCAAGCCTGGATCGCCCGATCCGCTGCGCTTGATCATGCCTACGCCTTGAGCCGTAGCAAACTCCGGCCCTCAGGGTTTATGCCATTTCCGATTTGCGGCAACAGACGATGCCGTCCTTGCCGCCGCTGATTGCCTTATTGGTGAGCTCTTTCAGGTCGAGTGGCGCATAGTTCAGAATCCGTACCAGCATCGGCAGATTGATGCCCGCCACCACGTTGATCCGTCCCTCATCCAGCAGATCGTAGGCGATATTGCTCGGGGTGGAACCGTACATGTCGGTGAGTACCAGTACACCGTCTCCCTGATCCAGCTGAGCGATCAGTCTTTGGGTCGTGGTGCGCAATTCGTCAGGATCGCAGTCGGTGGTGACGGCCAGTGCCTCGGTAGAGAGTGGACAGACTCCCATCATGTTGACGGCGGTCTGCAACAGGGTGTGTCCGACCTGGTTATGGGTGATGATCAGCAGGCCGATACTCATGACAGCTCCCGGTGACGGCTCAGTATCTTGCGGCCCTGGGATTTGAAATGGCGAAAGAGCTGGTCGGTAATGAAAACCGATCGATGTTGTCCGCCGGTGCAGCCGATGGCAATGGTGAGATAGCTGCGTCCGTCCGCCTCGAAGCGGGGTATCCACTCCTCCAGAAAACGGATCAGGTCATCTCGCATCAGCCTGGTGTCTTGGCTGTTTTCCAGAAATTGTGCTACCGGCCCGTCGAGACCTGTGAAGGGTCTCAGCTCAGCTTGCCAGTGCGGATTGGGCAGGCAACGCACGTCGAAGACGAAGTCGATATCACGCGGCACGCCATGCTTGAAACCGAAGGACTCAACCAGCAGTGATACCTGCTGTTTGTCTCCGCTCACCCGGCCACGAATCAGGTCCCGCAGTTCATGTAGATTGGTGTGGGTGGTGTCTATACAGAGGTCGGCGTTGCTGATCAGGGGTTCGAGCAGAACCCGTTCACGCTTGATGGCCTCATCCAGGGAGATATCCGCAGTGGAGAGCGGGTGTTTCCGCCTTGTCTCACTGAAGCGTTTGATCAGGGTGTCGCTCTGCGCCTCAAGAAAAATCATCTCGCAGTTGATGCCTTGCTCACGCATCTTGTCGACCATCTTGGGCAGTCTGCCCAGTTTATCGGGTTGGCTGCGCGCGTCTATACCGACTGCGGAGGATTGAAATGCCTCTTCCGGTGCTTCGATCAGATGCTTGGAAAAAGCCTCGAAGAGGCAGACCGGCAGGTTGTCGATGCAGTAGTAACCCAGGTCTTCCAGGGTATGCAAGGCGATGGATTTTCCTGAACCCGAGAGTCCGGTGAGGATGAGAAGTTTGGTGCCAGCTGTCATGTTTTACTGCACGTTGGTATTATTTTGGAGGCCGCAATATGGGTAGGGTAGCGCAATCTGTCGCCAGATAAAAAACTGGAGTGACATATTACAAACTAAAAGCCTATCCCGCAGCAGATTTTTGCACTGGAATCTGGGTTAATTCTGTTGCTGATCGATGAAATGGCGTTGACGCTGGGCGAAATCCTCAGCCGCATTGTAACCATCGATACGTAGCAGATGTTGTCTGACCGCGGTTTCCACCAAAATCGCCAGATTGCGCCCTGCCGCCACCGGCAGCATTGTCTGGTGGATGTCGACGCCAAGCAGGTTTTTCAATGAATGGCTGCCCTGAAGTCTGTCCATCTCCGCCACCTCATCGTCGTCGAGACACTGCAGATCGATGATCAGATGAAGGTTCTTTCGGGGTTTGACGGCGCAGTTGCCGAACATGGCGCGGATATTGAGGATGCCGAGGCCCCTGACCTCCAGAAAATCCTTCAATATCGGAGGGCAGCTGCCGCTTAGCGTTTTGTTGTCGATGCGGGTGATCTCGGTGGCATCGTCGGCTACCAGACGGTGTCCCCTGGAGATCAGCGCCAGGGCCAGCTCACTTTTACCTACTGCTGCATCGCCGCTCAGCAGGACCCCCTTGCCCAGTACTTCCAGGAAGACGCCATGTACCAGTGTGGTTTCGGATTTACGTTGATTGAGCAGGTGCTGCAGCCGCGTGATGATCTCACGGTCTCCCGTTGGCGTGATCAGGAGGGGGATGTCGTTGTTTGTGGCGAGTTGGAAGCAATCGTCGCTGGGGGTACAGCCGTTGGAAAAGATAATGGCTGCGGGATTGGCGCTGAATAGTCGTTTGAGGCTTTTGCGGTGGTGGGCCTCGTCAAGCGATTGCAGGTGTCGCTGCTCCTGTGGGCCTATGACCTGTATCCGATTGGGCCGGATCATGTTCATCGGACCCACGGGGGGCTGTGTATCATCCTGCTCATCCACTGGGTGAATAAGGCGATCAACAGGTTGCCGGCCGCGGAACCAGCTGAGCGCCAGTTCTTTTCCGTACTGGCCGATCAGATCATAAAGGGAGACGGGTGGGTTCATTGACCGGTGTTGGCGCCATCCCGCAGACGGATGAGTTCGAAAACATCTGCTGCCGTTTTGGTCTGTCGCAGTTTGTCGCAGAAACCGGCGTCGCTGAACATGGCAGCCAATTTGGCCAGAAGCTGCAGGTGCACTTCAGTCGCCTCTTCCGGCACCAGCATGGCAAAGGCCAAGTCGACCGGTTGCCCGTCCACGGCGTCGAAATCGGCTCCCCGCTGGAGCTGGATGAAAGCGCCGATAGCGTTTTTTACCTGTGGCATGCGGGCGTGTGGCAGGGCGATGCCCCGGCCCAACCCGGTACTGCCCAAACGCTCACGCTGCAGCAGGCTGTCGAAGACCATGTCCTGAGTCAGCGCTGGAATCTCCCCGGCCAGGCGTTGGCCGAGTTCTTCCAGCACTCTCTTCTTGCTACTGGCTTCGATCTGACAACCGATGCGTTCCTCAACAATAAAGCCGTCGGGAAACATGCAGACCTCGCTTCGCGTCTATTCTTCGGTAGCGTATTTGAGATCCACGCCACTGCCACGATGATTTTTCAGTTTCTCCTTGTGTTTGATTACCTGGCGGTCGAGTTTGTCGATCAAGGAATCGATGGCTGCATACATATCCTCCTGTACGGAGTCTGCAAAAACATGCGCGCCGTTGATGTGCAGTGTCGCCTCCGCCTTCTGACGCAGTTTCTCCACACTGAGGATGACATGCACATTGGTGACGTTGTCGAAGTGACGTTCCAGTTTTTCTAGTTTGGTGTCGACGTAGTCTTTCAGAGAGTCAGTAATATCGATGTGATGACCGGTCAGGCTAATTTGCATAGTTAACTCCTGTTTCCGATGGGATATTCCATCATTCTGCCTGTATTCATACCAGGCGTTTACGTTCGTTCGATGGCGGAATCGTCATCGACTCGCGGTATTTGGCCACAGTCCTGCGGGCAACATTGATGCCCTGTTCTGACAGTATAGTGGCGATTTTGTTGTCGCTGAGCGGCTTTGATGGCTTTTCGGCGGCAATCAGTTTTTTGATCAAAGCGCGGATTGCTGTGGCTGAGCACTCGCCGCCGGCGCTGGTGCTGACATGGCTGGAGAAGAAGTATTTAAACTCCAGGGTGCCGCGGGGCGTGTGCATATATTTCTGCGTGGTGACCCGTGAAATGGTCGACTCATGCATCTCCAGCGCCTCGGCGATATCTCGCAGCACCAGGGGTTTCATCGCTTCGGCGCCGTGTTCGAAGTAGCCCTGTTGGACCTCGACGATCCTGGTGGCAACCCGCAGGATGGTGTCGTTGCGGCTCAGCAGGCTCTTGATGAACCAGCGGGCCTCCTGCAGGTGGTTTTTCAGGAAGGTATTGTCTTTACCCGAGTCGGCGCGGCGGATCAGCTTGGCATAGTCTGTATTCACCCGTAGACGGGGGGTCGCTTCTGGATTCAGTTCCACGCGCCAGGTGCCGTTGTGCTTGGCGACAAAGACGTCAGGCGTGACATATTGAGGTTCCGACGTGGCGATCAGGCTGCCGGGATGGGGATGCAGGGAACGAATCAGTTGGGTCATGCTGCTGAGTTCGTCGTCGGTAACCTTCATGCGGCGCTTGATCTGAGCCTGATCCTGACTGGCGAGCAGTTTGAAGAAATCCTCGCAGAGGCGGATGGTCAGTTGCAGGTATGGCGTATCTTCAGGCAGCTGCCGCAGCTGAATCAGCAGGCACTCACGGGGATCCTGTGCGGCCACTCCAGGGGGGTCGAATGCCTGAATTCGATGGAGTACCGCTTCCACATCCTCCAGAGTCATCTCCTCCTCCTCCAGCGCCTCAAGGATCTCCTCGGGGCTGGTGGCGAGATAGCCGTCTTCATTGACGCCATCGATGACCATGGTGGCGATGACGCGATCGGTAGGACAGAAGGGGGTGAGGTTCAACTGCCAGAACAGATGGTCCTGCAGTGTTTGCGCCTGCCCTCGCTGGGCCAGAAAGTCGCTGTCCATACTCTCGGCGGAGCCGTTGTTGGTGGGCGGCGTATAACTATCGTAGACATCGGTCCATTCGCTGTCCACGGGTAGCTCTTCCGGCATCTCAGGAGATTCTGTCTGAACCTCGCGTTCGTTGTTTGTGTCGTTGAGTTGTTCGGCGGTGGATTCCTGTTTTTCAGGTTTCTGCGCCGTTTCGTCACTATTCTGCTTGAGTCGCTCGAACTCCTCTTCGGTCTCCAGTAACGGATTTGCCTCCAGGGCCTCCTGTACCTCTTGGGAGAGGTCAAGCGTGGACAACTGCAACAGGCGGATAGCCTGCTGCAGCTGCGGCGTCATTGTGAGGTGTTGTCCGAGTCGGAGCTGAAGAGTTTGCTTCATCTGCAGGTGATTATCAAAACCTGGTACGTTATTTGTATGGATTCCCTGGTTTCATTCTAGCCAAAAACAGAAGGTGCGGAAAACTTTATCGCAGCTTTCAGTTGTTCTGGGTCATGAAATCGCTATTGAACTTATCGGCAGCTGGCGTGATATCTGAATCGAGACGAGTAACCGCTTGAAATTTGTGGAAAAATCCCTTTCTCTTTACATGGAAAAATGTTCTCCCAGGTAGACAGAGCGAACTTCTGAGTTTGCAAGAATATCCTGCGGCGTTCCCTCCGCCAGCACGCTGCCTGCGTTGATGATGTAGGCGCGATCGCAGATATCGAGGGTCTCCCGTACGTTATGGTCGGTGATCAGCACGCCGATGCCCCGCTCTTTCAGATGCAGAATGATCTTTTTGATCTCCAGCACCGCGAGGGGGTCAACCCCGGCGAAGGGTTCGTCCAGCAGCACGAATCGGGGTTCGATGGAGAGCGCACGGGCGATCTCCAGTCGTCGCCGTTCGCCGCCGGAGAGGCTCATGGCCAGATTATCCCGCAGATGGGCGATACCAAACTCATCGAGCAGTCTGTCGCAGATCTCCTGACGCTCCATTTTTTTCAGTGATTTGCGGGTCTCCAGGATGGCCAGAATGTTGTTTTCCACCGAGAGCCGCCGAAAGATCGAGGGTTCCTGGGCGAGGTAGCCGATGCCGATCCGGGCGCGGCTGTGCATCGGCAGATCGGTGACCTCACGTCCGTCGACCATGACGCTACCGCCGTCCGCCGGGATCAGACCCACGATTATATAGAAGCTGGTGGTCTTGCCTGCGCCGTTGGGACCGAGCAGTCCGACCACCTCACCTTTGTCGACCTCCAGCGAAATCCGGTCAACCACCTTGCGGCCGCGATACTGCTTCTCCAGGTTGCTGGCGAGCAACTGGGTCATTGTTGTTCTTTCTTGGGTTCTATGACCACCCGGACCCGCTTTTTGCCTTCGGCGCTGGCGCCTGCCTTGACCTGGGATTTTCCGCGCAGGTAGGTGATGCGGTCGCTGCGAAACTGATCCTTGCCCTGCTCCAGCAGCGCCTCCCCGATCAGGTAGATCTCATCCTTCCTGGCATAGTATTCGGCCCGCAGAGCCTCTCCGCGGGCCGCCTCGTCGCTGTCGTCCATGCGCTGCTGAAAGCGCACCGGCTTGCCGATGGCGAAGACCTTTTCTGTTTCGCCATCAACACGATAGACCCATATCTTGTCGGCCCACAGTTTGGTGCTGCCCTGGGTGATGACCACGTTCCCCTCATAGATGCTGACGCCTTTGGCGTCATCGATGTCCACGCTGTCCGCCTCCAGATACATCGGCTGATCTTTATCGGTGCTGAGTGCGAGGCTGAGGGCCGGCATGGACAGGGAGAGGGCGAGCAGCAGACGCAAGAGCCGGTTACTGGGTTTCATAACGGCTTCGTACCTCGGAGAGTAGTTTGATTCTGGCGGGTTCTTTGAACCAGCCCCGCATGCCGATGGAGGTGACCCAGTCCCGGCGGCTGTCGAGACGGAATGCGCCATCGGTTTCGGCGTAAGAGAGTTTGGGTTGTACCTTCAGGTCGAAGGTGGTGATGTGATAGGGGCGTTTTTCCCCCTGCCCCTCCCGGTCAATGAATACCTTGCCCGGAAGGAAGATATTCTCGCCATTGTTGGTGATACGTGCCTGCTCGGCGCGCAGTTTCCAGGGCGGGGTGGCTGGTTCATACAACCACAGATGAGGATGTTCCAATTCTGCGCTGTCGTCATCTCTGAAGTGGACCAGGCGATTCGTTACCAGACGGTGTTTTGGGTGGCCTGTCTCATCATAGGTGGTGATTGAGAGGTCTTCGGCGTAGTAGTCGGGATGGTGTCCCGCAACCTGCTGGCGCTGCTGTTTCGGTTCTGTTATCTCAGCCAGCCACCAACTCAGTCCCGCGATGGCGGTAGTAAGCAGGACGATGGCGAGTGTATGACGATTCACCAGCGTAACGGCTTAAAGATAGCTTTCCAGCGCAGACTGAAGATTGCCCTGGGCGTCCATCAGCAGTTCGCAGACATCCCGCCCGGCGCTGCGGCCCCCCGCATGCGGGGTCTGCCAGTGGGCATGCTGCAGCACGAAGGGGTGGGCGTCATTGACCGCAATGGCGAGACCGACGCGGCGCATGATGGGCAGGTCGACCACGTCGTCCCCCACGTAGGCGACCTCTTCGTCCCTCAGGCCGAGCTGATCCCGCAGCTGGAGATAGGTGGGCAGTTTATCCAGCTTGCCCTGGTGGACGTGTTTGATCCCCAGGCTCTCCATGCGGATGCGCACTACTTCCGAGGAGCGCCCGGTGATGATGCCGATCTCCACGCCGCTGGCCTGCAGCATCTTCATGCCGTGGCCATCCCGGGAGTTGAACGCCTTGTACTCCTGTCCGTCATCGCCGAGGAACAGACTGCCGTCGGTGAGCACACCGTCGACATCGAATATGACCAGTTTGATGTTACGCGCCTTTTCCTGGATGTCCTGCACTTTCTCTCTCCGATTTTATTAGGGCCAAGGTTTTTAGGGCCAAGGGCCAAGGGCCAAGGGTAAGTTGTACCTCTTCTCCCTTCCTCTGCCCTGGCCCTAAAAACCTCGGCCCTGCCTTTACATAACGCCGGCACGCAGTAGGTCGTGCATGTTGAATGCGCCGACCAGTTCACCTTGTCCGTTTACCACCAGCAGGCCGCTGATCTTGTTCTCTTCCATCAACTGCAGGGCTTCGGCTGCGAGCATCTCCGGCACCACCGTTTTGCAGTTTACGGTCATCACCTGCGACACTCCCGCTTCGTGAATGTTCACTTTGTGGTCGAGGGTGCGGCGCAGATCCCCGTCGGTATAGATTCCCGCCAACTCTCCCTGTTCGTCGACGACAGCAGTCATGCCGAGGCTTTTGGAAGACATCTCGATCAGTGCTGTGTTCAGACTGGCATCGGTAGAGACCTTTGGGATCGCATCCCCGGTGTGCATGATATCACCGATATGCAGCAGCAGACGCCGTCCGAGACTGCCACCGGGATGGGAGAGGGCGAAGTCCTCGGCGGTGAAACCCCGCGTCTCAAGCAGGGCGATCGCCATGGCGTCACCCATAACCAGTGCCGCGGTGGTGCTGGAGGTTGGGGCGAGGCCCAGCGGACAGGCCTCCTTCTCCACGCTGACGTCGATGCTGACTTCCGCCTCGCACGCCAGTGTGGATCCCGGGTTTCCAGTCATGCTGATGAGTGGTACACCGAGGCGCTTGATCAGTGGCAGGATAGTCAGCAGTTCGCCGGTCTCCCCTGAATTCGAGAGTGCAAGCACCACATCGCCGCTGGTGATCATACCGAGATCGCCATGGCTGGCTTCACCGGGATGGACGAAAAAAGCGGGGCTGCCGGTGCTGGCCAGGGTGGCGGCGATCTTGCTGCCGATGTGTCCTGATTTTCCCATGCCGATGACCACTATGCGGCCGGGACACTCGAGCATATAGCTGCAGGCGCGGGCGAAATCGTCATCGATGCGCGCCGCCAGCGATGAGATGGCGGCAGCCTCGGTTTCGATCACTGCCAGTCCCAGGCTTCGGAGTCTACCGGCCTCTTCCTGGGTGATCGGTTTGCCTTGTCTCATTGATCTCTCTCGATTAAACGTAAAAAACAGCCGTTCGTAGGCATGATCAAGCGTAGCGGATCAGGCAAAATAGTCTAACTTAACGTAAAAAACAGCACTGTCTGATAGCCGATAAAAGCGAGCAGTAGCAGAAAGCCTTCAATACGATTGATCTGTCCTTTCAGTTTCCCAAAACCATAGCCCATGGCAAAGAGGGCAAGGGTCAGTCCGATCATCATGGGTTGATCCCGGTAGAGTGCGGCTGGGGCAAAGGCGCCCGGCGCAATCAATCCCGGCAGGCTCAGGACCGCCAACAGATTATAGAGGTTTGAACCGATGATGTTGCCGATGGCAAGATCGTCCTCCCCCTTGAGGGCGCTGGCAATGCTTGCCGCAAGCTCGGGCAGACTGGTGCCCAGGGCGACGATGGTCAGGCCGATTACCAGATCGCTGATGCCGAAAGTGGTGGCGATGTTGACTGCCCCCCAGACCAGCATGCGTGAGCTCACCAGCAGACAGATAAGTCCGAGTACCAGCCAGAAGATCGCTCGACGGGTGGGCATGTCGTGAGGGATTTCTGCATCGAACTCGTCGGCTATCGGGTCGGTTGGAGAGCCGGTTTTAGCGGCGCGGATCATCCAGCCGAGCACGGCGACCAGGACGACAATCAGGATGATGCCGTCAAGCTGGTTCAGTTCTCCGTCCAGCATGAGCAGCAGGCTGAGGCCGGTCACGCCGAGCAGCAGTGGGTACTCCCTCTTTAATACGCTGGAGTGAACCGTAAGTGGGACGATAAGCGCGGTGGTGCCAAGGATCAGGCCGATGTTGGCGATATTCGATCCCAGTGCGTTGCCGATCGCGAGGCCGGGATTGCCGTCAAGCGAGGAGACGACCGAGACCAGTATCTCGGGTGCGGATGTGCCGAAGCCGACAATGGTGAGTCCGATCAGCATCGCTGACACACCCAGGTTGCTGGCCAGAGCGGCGGCGCCGATGACAAAGCGATCGGCACCCCAAACCAGGATGGCAAGTCCAACGAGAATGGCAAGTGAGTCGATCAGCATCTCTTCTTAATTTAAGGTTTATTGTGTTGTCGGGAAAGGGCGCAATTTTTTCAGACCCGGAGGGGAAAGTCCAAAGAGATGTTAGCCGGGTTGCTCGCTGAGCTTGACATATCAATAATAATATCAGATAATTCTAACATACTGATTACCTGCTGATGGCAAGTGTCAGTACTCCTCCATCCTCCTAAAATGGTGGTTATATTTAAGCGCAACGTCCTCCGTTGCGCTTTTTTTTTGCCGGTGGCGAATGAGGTCTTGTTTCCTGTCGGATCATCCGGTACTATTCGCCGTCTTTTTCGGACGATAATAGTTCTCCATTGGAGCGACTCGGTATGACAACCGTTAGTGCAAAACCGGCTGAGGTACGCCGCACCTGGTACCTCGTGGACGCAACCGACAAGACCCTCGGTCGCCTCTCCACTGAAATTGCGCGCCGCCTGCGCGGCAAGCATAAGCCTGAATATACCCCTCATGTGGACACTGGGGATTACATTGTTGTAATCAACGCAGAGAAGATCCATGTGACCGGCAACAAGATGTCAGACAAGATGTATCACCATCACACCGGTTATATAGGCAACCTTAAGTCGATCAGCTTGGAAAAGCTGCTGGACAAGGCGCCGGAACGGGTGATTCAGCATGCAGTCAAAGGCATGATGCCTAAGAATCCTCTGGGTCGCGCCATGTTCAAGAAACTGCGCGTCTTTGTAGGTCCCGAACACACTCATCAGGCCCAGCAGCCCCAGCCGCTGGACATCTGATCACCATTTTCATCAGGTAATACCGATGGCAGATATTCATTACAGCACCGGCCGCCGCAAAAGCTCAGCAGCCCGGGTCTTCCTGACCTCCGGCAACGGCAGCATCGTTGTCAACAATCGTCCACTTGACGAATACTTTGGCCGTGAAACTGCGCGTATGGTCGTGCGTCAGCCGCTGGACGTCACAGAAACACGTGACAAGGTTGATATCAAGGTCACCGTGAAAGGTGGCGGCACCACCGGTCAGGCAGGTGCTATTCGTCATGGCATAGCGCGTGCCCTCGATCTGTTCGATGAGTCGTTCCATGTTGGCCTGCGCAAAGCCGGATTCCTGACACGTGATGCCCGTGAGGTCGAGCGTAAGAAGGTCGGTCTGCACAAGGCGCGCAAGCGTCCTCAGTTCTCCAAACGTTAAAAAATAGGGCCGATAAAAGCAGGGCCGAGGTTTTAAGGGCCTAGGGCCTAGGAGTCGGGCATGGATGCCCTAATAAAGCTCGATGTATGGAAGAGGGCGTGCAGGTTCTCGTCAGACATTTTCAATTTGGTGGATGGCTGTTCCAGCTATGGCTTCAAGGATCAGCTGGGTCGATCAGCGCTTTCAGTGGCGTCCAATATTGCTGAAGGCTACGGACGGGAATCGATCAAGGAGCGCATCCACTTCTTGCGGATTGCAAAGGCTTCAAGCTATGAGGCCTGGACACAAATTCTGATCGGCATCGAGTCAGGATTGATCGATCGTAAAATAGGCCTTGAAAAATCTGAAGAAGTAATACAGATTTCTAAAATGATATATGGCTTAATCGCGCACATTGAGCGAAGCGCCGATGGAAAGGGTCAAGGCCGCAATCCTCGGCCCTAGGCCCTATCAAACTCGGCCCTAAGAACAATTGGGGATTCGTCTAATGGCAGGACAACGGACTCTGACTCCGTTTGTAGAGGTTCGAGTCCTCTATCCCCAGCCAAAATAAAAAACCCGCTTCGGCGGGTTTTTTATTTCAGGGCCAAGGGCCAAGGGATAAAGGCGGCGATCCTCGGCCCTAGGCCCTTAAAGCCTTGGCCCTGTTTTCTTTACGGCACTACTCCTGCGTTCGACTACCTGAGACAATAATTTACTCGCGGATGGCTAAATGTTGCTGGTTGAATTTTATTGGGAATTCGAGGAAACGGTGCTAACCAACGGAATTATTGCATTTTAATTGGCTGCTGCAGGTTGGGTGTGTTCTTTTTGCAACAAAATTACCACATGTGATTTTTTTACAAAAAAGACTTGCAATACAGAGCTGGCTTAACTAGTATTGCCAGCGAACGTACAGAATTTATCCCTAACTCATTTGGAGTTTTTTAAAAATGAAGAAAATCCTTTCTTTCGCAATTGCTGCTGCTCTGGTTGCTCCCGCTGCTGCCATGGCTGATTCCACCATCTACGGTAAGGTCCGTGTTGCTTCTGACAAGTGGACTCACGATTCTGATATCGATGCATGGGGCATGCAGGACCAGGCTTCCCGTCTCGGCATCAAGGGTTCCGAAGATCTGGGCAACGGCCTGAAAGCCATCTACCAGATGGAGTTCGGCATGGCTGCTGGTTCTGCATTCAACTGGAGCGGTCGTAACGCTTTCGTTGGTCTGGCTGGTGGTTTCGGTACTGCTGTTGCCGGTCGTCACGACACTCCTTTGAAGATGTCCACCGGCAAGCTGGATCTGTTCGCAGATACCGCTGCTGACTACGATCAGGGCGGCAACCACACCAATCTGTTCATGGATCGTCGTGTTGATGGCGCCATCGCATACATCTCCCCCTCTTTCTCTGGTTTCACCGTTGCCGGTGCAGTCGTACAGACTCTGGCTACCGAAGACTTCCAGGATGCTTACTCTATCGCTGGCATGTACAGCAATGGCCCCTTCTACGGCGCCATCGCTTACGAGCAGCTTGATGAAGATAACTTCGGCGCACCTGCTGAGAACGAGACTCAGTTCCGCATCGGCGGCGGCGTTTTGGGTTGGAACAACATCAGCGTGACCGGTGTTTACGAGACGCGTTCCGACATCGGTGGTACCGCCAATAACGACAAGGCAACCTACCAGCTGTCTGGCGCATACGACTTCGGCATGCACCGCATCAAAGGTATGTACGGTTCTGCTGACTTCGACGACACCGCCTCAGGTACCGACTTCGATACCTATGCTGTTGGCTACCAGTTCAACTTCAGCAAGCGTACCGATGCACAGGTTCTCTACAATGCTCGTGACGTAGACAACGCAGCCGGTGATCCTAGCGATGACAGCAGCGTTATCTCTCTGCAGTTGAGCCACAACTTCTAAGTCTTACTTAGTGAGTGGTTGAAGACGGGGCCTTCGGGCCCCGTTTTTTTTGCCTTAATGAAAAGGGCCAAGTTTCCGATCCTCGGCCCTCGGCCCAATCAACCACGGCCCTCTTATTTGGGCAGCACTGTCTTGACGCCATCCTCTGTGCCAAGGATCAATACGTCTGCACCGCGCATGGCAAAGAGACCGGTGGTGACCACGCCGGCGATGGCGTTGATGCGGTTCTCCATCTCGATGGGTTTCATGATCTCCAGATTGTGGACATCCAGGATGACATTTCCGTTGTCGGTAATGAAATCTTCACGCCAAACCGGGGTACCACCAAGTTTGACCAGCTGGCGGGCCACATGACTGCGGGCCATAGGAATGACCTCCACCGGCAGGGGGAACTTGCCCAGTATGTCCACCAGTTTGCTGCCGTCCGCGATGCAGACAAACTTTCTGCTGGCACCCGCGACGATCTTCTCGCGGGTCAACGCGCCACCACCACCCTTGATGAGGGCCAGGTTGTGATCGGATTCATCAGCGCCATCCACATAGATATCAAGTTCTCCTGCAGCGTTAAGATCCATTACCGAAATGCCGTGGCCCTTCATGCGCTCGGTTGAAACTTCTGAGCTTGAAACCGCGCCATCGATTTTATGCTTGATGGTGGCAAGGTAGTCGATAAAATGGTTGACCGTTGAACCGGTGCCTACACCGACTATGCCGCCATCGACATATTCCAGCGCGGCCTTTGCGGCCATTTTTTTCATTTCGTCTGCATTCATGGGCTAACTCCTTAACTATCGACTGCAAGCTGTGGGATTCGATTGGATGCCCGGGCGGCTGTTTTGTCGATATTATCTAACGTTTATCGGATTTTGAGGGTTATCATACCGGTGCACCTCATTGATGTCAGGGTAACTATTCAGCTTGGTCCTGAATATGTGTTTTTTTGTAGGTTGGGTTAGATGCGCATTGCTCAAAACTATCATTTTGTTGCCAAACTTCGCGCGCATCGTAACCCAACATTGGATTGTCGGGTTACGTCGCGCGCAATCTGCAGTGCCGTATTTGGACCTTGTGCGAACGCGCGACTAACCCGACCTACATTGAGTTGTGCTGAACAGTTACATGTCAGGTGCGGCAATCTCACATTGGAATAGAATAATGCCACAGCGATATATAGAAAAAATCCTCCGCGCGCGGGTCTACGATGTGGCGCATGAGACGCCTCTGGATTATGCGCCGCTGCTCTCTGCAAGGATGGAGAACCAGGTCTTTTTGAAGCGGGAGGATCTGCAGCCGGTCTTCTCCTTCAAGTTGAGGGGGGCCTATAACAAGATTCAGAGTCTTTCTCCGGAGGCGAGGGAGAAAGGGATCATCGCTGCATCGGCTGGTAATCATGCCCAGGGTGTCGCTCTGTCGGCCCGCAAGCTGAAGATTCAGGCGCTTATTGTCATGCCGCGTACGACGCCGCCCATCAAAGTGCAGTCGGTGCGTAACCTTGGGGCCAAAATTGTTTTGTCCGGGGACTCCTATGATGAGGCCTATGCGCACTCCCAGAAGTTGGCGGAGGAGAAGGGGCTGACCTACATTCATCCCTTTGATGATCCGGAGGTGATTGCGGGTCAGGGCACGATTGGGATGGAGTTGTTGCGGCAGCATCCGGAACCGCCGCTGGCAATCTTTGTTCCGGTAGGCGGTGGGGGGTTGATTGCGGGGATCGCCTCCTATGTCAAATATGTACGGCCCGAGGTGAAGATTATCGGTGTTGAGCCGGATGACGCGCCGACGCTTTATCGGGCGATGGAGGCTGGGCGTCGGGTCAAACTCAAGCAGGTGGGAATATTTGCAGATGGCGTAGCGGTCAGGCAGATAGGAAAAGAGAGTTTTCGTGTGGCCCGCAAGCTTGTGGACGAGGTGATTCTGGTCAATGCAGATGAGATATGTGCAGCGATAAAGGACGTTTTTGATGATACGAGAACGATTGCCGAGCCGGCTGGTGCATTATCTGTTGCGGGCCTTAAAAAGTATGTGCAGCGTGAAGGAATCAAAGGGAGTGATCTGATCGCCATAGAGAGCGGTGCCAACATCAATTTTGACCGTCTGCGCCATGTAGCCGAACGAGCGGAATTCGGTGAACGAAGAGAGGCGCTTTTTGCGGTGCAGATTCCTGAGCAGCCGGGAAGTTTCCATCGGTTTTGCAAAGTAATAGGCAAGCGCAGTATCACTGAGTTCAACTATCGTTATGCCAGTGACCGTACTGCACAGATATTCGTCGGTGTGGAGTTGAGTGACGGGGATCGGGAGAGAGAGGAGTTGGTTGCCAGGTTTGAGAAGAAATCCTATCCCATTGTCGACATGACCGACAATGAAACTGCAAAGCTGCACATCCGCTATATGGTGGGTGGCCATGCCAAAGGTGTTGAAAACGAGATGCTGGTGCGGTTTGAATTTCCCGAGCGCCCTGGTGCATTGCTCTATTTTCTGGCCAATCTTGGCAAACGCTGGAACATAAGCTTGTTCCACTATCGAAATCACGGTTCAGCCTATGGACGTGTACTGATGGGTATACAGATTCCTGTGGGTGAAAAAGGTGATTTCAGAAAAATGCTGAAAGACCTGGGTTACACCTTTTGGGAAGAGAGCGATAATCCCGCGTATCAACTCTTTGCAGGTGTTGATTGATGCGGTTTTTTGCTGGGATGTAAAAAACGCCCCATGATTCATGGGGCGTTTTTTTAGGTGGTGATCAGGTCGTCCCTATTTTTGGACGACCTTTTTGCGCGGTGTGACCTTGCGCGGCCGGGCAGTTGTCTTCTTTTTAGCAGCAACCTTTTTCTTGGTGGCTCTCTTTTTCACTGTCTTCTTCTTGGCAGCAACCTTTTTCTTGGTGGCTCTCTTCTTTACTGTCTTCTTTTTGGCAGCAACCTTTTTCTTGGAGGCTCTCTTCTTTACTGTCTTCTTTTTGGCAGCAACCTTTTTCTTGGAGGCTCTCTTTTTCACTGTCTTCTTTTTGGCAGCACCCTTTTTCTTGGAGGCTCTCTTTTTCACTGTCTTCTTTTTGGCAGCACCCTTTTTCTTGGAGGCTCTCTTTTTCACTGTCTTCTTTTTGGTAGCAACCTTCTTCTTGGTGGTTACCTTTTTCTTTGTGACTTTCTTTTTAGTCGCCGCTTTTTTCCTGGTAGATGCTTTTTTCTTCGCAGCTACTTTTTTTGTGGTGGAAACTTTACGCTTTACCGCAGCCTTCTTTGTGGTGGCTTTTTTCTTCGCCATCATGTGTCCTCCAAGAGACATCTACCCCATATGATGCACTGAGTATAAGTCAGGTTGAAAAAAAATCCAGAATAAATATGTTTTTTCTTATTTAATACAGTCTGTTGCTTGTGTTTAAGTAGAGGAAATGAACAATATTATTGTTTTTGGAGTTGATCGAAGATGGTTCTTACGAATGGAATGTCTTCGTCGAAGAGAAGTATGCAGCTGAAGATTGGTTCTAGCTTGCAGAACTGGCAAACACTGCCTGTTGGACCGGGTCTGTTGCCTGATCTACTACGCTTGATCATGCCTACGAACGGCTGTTTATTTTACCTTAAGATAGCGCCTGGATGCAGAGGTCCGCTGCAGGAATGCGCCGAATAATTATAATGAATAGATCTTCTTCTCGGTAATGATCGCATCCAGTTGGATATCCCACGGTTTCGCCTGAAGGTCATCGACTCTTTGACACTCATGGGCAAGTCCAACCAGTCTTGGTCCGGGCCAGTGATGACGATTTTTTCTGAATGCGAGTGTGCGGTCATAGAAGCCGCCCCCCATTCCAAGCCGGTTACCTTGGGTGTCAAAAGCAACCAGTGGAACGAAGATCAGGTCCAGCCCCCAAGGCATGGAAATATGTTTATGGTGTGATGCGGGTTCGGGGATTCCGAATCGATTGTTTTTCAGTCGACCTTCTATTTTATGTTCCGCGAACCAAAGGGATCGCGATGGGCGGTTACGCAGGACGGGGAAGAAGCAGCGCTTACCGGAATGGCGTGCGTGCTTTACCAAAGGGGCCGGGTCCATCTCACCATCAGCAGCAAAATAGAACGCGATGCGGTGGCTGTGTCTGAATGCTGTATACGCCGAAGCCAGGCGTTTCATCTGCAGGCTGTGGGCTTTGTGTGTCTGGTTGCTCAATTGGCGCCGTCGGGTGCGGACCACGTGGCGCAGCGATTTTGTATTCATCGGAGCAGGGGCGTGATTTGAAAGAGACAACCCCCACATGTGCCGTCGCAAACCATTGTTCTTGAACCGGTAGGTTCAAGTGGGAACAGCAGGGATGCTTCAGGCTTCCCGCTACGAGGCGGACATGCACACCGGCATCGACATTTTGTTCCCAGGGCACTAATTAGGCTCAAGAAAATACCCGGGTCACTAACGAACACGGCAGGGGTCATCTACCTATAGGCTAAACCTAAATGGGTCAAAGTTCCAGTTGGTTGCTTGAATTCAGGGCGATCTCTATCTTCTCCTGCAAATTTTGAATGCGGTGGGAGATATTTTTCACATCGCTGGATTTGCTGCTGCGCTGCTCCAGTAATTCGTGGGCAATGTTGAGTGCGGCCATGACTGCGATGCGTTCGGTACCGATGACACGTCCCGCACCACGGATCTCTCTCATCTTGTCATCAAGAAATCGTGCGGTATCGATCAGTGATTCGCGTTCCTCCGGCTCGCAGGTGACGCGATACTCCTTATCCAGAATCAGTACGGTAACGGGAATCTGTGTCTCACTCACTGGGGGGCTTCCATGGACTTCAGGCGGGTGATCATCGCCTCGACCCGGGTGCGGGCGAGTTCGGTCTTCTCGATCAGAGAGGCGCGTTCCGCCACCAGGCTATCCTGGCGGGCGCGCAGGGATTTGTTCTCATCTTTCAGATAGGCGCAGGCCTGGATGAGTTCTTCAACCTGAAGCTCAAGTTTTCTGAGGTCGAGTTCTGTGCTCTCTTTCATCTCATCTTCGATCATGTTCACCAATATAGAGGGCGCTCAGGGAACGGTCAATCTTTACAGCTCATGTTATGATTCTTCTTCAATATTAGGTTAAGTAAAGAAAATCTGCATGAACGATACTCCGGCAATGCCCCAGTTCGAGCGCTTTGATCAGGTTCTGCAATCCATCGGCCTGGATGTTGGCGCGAGTGAGATTCACGGGGTGATCAGCGGCATACTCTGTGCCGGGCATTCTGATGCCCATGCCGCCTGGTTTGTCGAACTGTTCAAGGATCGCTCGGATGATGATCTTCTGGTGGTTGAAGCCAGGCAGTTGCTGGGTCAGCTTTATCAGTCGACCCAGGGTTACATCGAAGGGGAAGATCTGAATTTCACACCGTTTCTGCCGGATGACGAACTGGAGATCGAGGTGCGCGCCAGGGCATTGAGTGAATGGTGCCAGGGTTATCTCTATGGATTGGGGCTGGCGGGTATCACTGAGGCCCAGTTGAAAGATGAGGCAGGTGAGGCAATTCGGGATATCACGGAATTTACCCGCCTCGATCATGAAGACATCGAGCCGGGAGAGGATGCCGAGCTGGCCTATGTCGAGCTGGAGGAGTTTCTGCGGGTGGCGGTGTTACTGATCCGGGAGGCACTGACCGGCAAGCGGGAGAAGGGCAATGATAGCAAGTGAGTTCAAACGGCGTCGTCGTGAACTGATGCGCATCATGGGACCAGGCAGTATCGCAATCCTGCCGACTTCACCGCTGCAGGTGCGCAACCGTGATGTGCACTATCACTATCGCCCGGACAGTGATTTTTTCTATCTCACCGGCTTCCCTGAACCGGAGGCTGTCGCGGTTCTGATTCCCGGCAGAAAGCAGGCGGAGTACATCCTCTTCAATCGTGAACGGGATCCCAAGATGGAACAGTGGGATGGTCCGCGTGCCGGCCAGGAGGGCGCCTGTGACAACTACGATGCCGACGACTCTTTCCCCATCGGCGATCTCGACGAGATCCTGCCGCGCATGATGGAGCAGACCGACCGGGTTTTTTATGCCATGGGCTGCAATCCCGATCTGGACAAGCGCCTGCTGGAGTGGATCAATCAGATTCGATGCGAATCCCGCAGTGGTGGTCAGGGACCGATGGAGATCATCGCCCTCGATCACTATCTGCATGAGATGCGGCTTTTTAAAAGCCGTTCCGAGATTAAGGTGATGCGGCAGGCGGCGAAGATATCCGCCAAGGCGCACAAGCGGGTGATGAAGACCTGCCGGGCGGGTGCCTGGGAGTATCAGCTGGAGGCGGAATTCCTTGCCGAGTGTGGTCGTCTCGGCACGCGTGAACAGGCATATACGCCTATCGTGGGAAGCGGTGGCAATGCTTGTGTATTGCACTATATCGATAATCGGGACAAGTTGAATGATGGCGACATGCTGTTGATCGACGCCGGTTGTGAGCTGGAGTGTTACGCTTCCGACATCACCCGCACCTATCCGGTGAATGGCGTTTTTACAGAACCCCAACGGCAACTCTATGAACTGGTGTTGGCGGCGCAGGAGGCAGCCATCGCCAAGGTGAAACCGGGTAACCACTGGAACGATCCCCATGTGGCCGCCGTGCGCACCATGACACGGGGTCTGGTCAAGCTGGGTATTCTCAAAGGTTCGGTACCCAAGCTGATCCGTGAAGAGAAGTACAAGAAATTCTATCCCCACCGCACCGGCCACTGGATCGGTATGGATGTGCACGATGTGGGGGATTACAAGGTCGATGGAACCTGGCGGCTGTTCGAACCGGGCATGATCCTGACCATCGAGCCGGGGTTGTATATCCCATCCGGTACCAGAGGCGTGGCGAAGAAGTGGTGGGACATCGGCATCAGGATTGAAGACGATGTGTTGGTGACGAAGGATGGTTGTGATCTGCTGACAAAGGATACGCCCAAGACGGTACTCGAACTCGAAACCCTGATGGCTTTTTGAAATGGCAAACGATTACGACGTTCTCATTATCGGTGGCGGCATGGTAGGTGCGAGTCTGGCCCGTTCCATCAGTGGATTGGGATTGAAGATCGGTGTGGTGGAGGCCTGGCCTTTCAACTCTGATCTCCAGCCGAGCTATGACGACCGGGTGATCGCCCTCTCCTGGGGAACCCGATTGATACTTCAGGGCATGGGGGTCTGGGAAGGGCTCTCCGGCGAGGCGGAGCCGATTTCCGATATCCACATCTCCGATCGTGGCCACTTCGGTTTTGCCCGGCTCAACAATCGCGATGAGGGTGTGGAGGCGCTGGGTTATGTTGCCACTGCACGAGCTTTGGGACAGGTCCTGCTCAAGGATCTGGAGCAGGAGCCGGATATCGATCTGCTCTGTCCTGCAAGCCTGAAGAGCTTTTCCGTTTCTGATGATTCAGTCGATGTGAGTCTGGAAGAGGCAGGTATTGTCCGGCGCGTGACAGCAGCACTGTTGGTCGCAGCGGATGGCGGCGATTCGGCGGTCAGAGATCGCTTGGCGATTTCTTCCAAAGAGCAGACCTATGGCCAGACTGCCATCATTGCCAATATCACTACCGAGCGGCCTCACCAGGGAGTCGCCTACGAACGGTTTACCGATACTGGCCCCCTGGCTATGCTGCCGATGGCCGGGGCACGTAGCTCTCTGGTGTGGACGGCAAAAGATGATCAGGTCACTGAGCTGATGGCGCTGGACGAAACCGCCTTCCTGGAACGTTTGCAGGTTCGCTTTGGTTATCGCCTGGGACATCTGACAAAGTGTGGCAAACGCTTTGCCTATCCTCTGAAGCTTCGGCAGGCCAATGAGCATGTGCGTCCCCGTATCGCATTGATCGGCAATGCCGCGCACACGGTACACCCGGTTACCGGCCAGGGTTTCAATCTTGGGATTCGCGACGTTGCTGTCCTTGCCGATCTTCTGGCTGACGTGTCCGCAGAGCAGGGTGATCCCGGCGGCATGGATCTGCTGCAGCGTTATGTCGACTGGCGGCGGCGGGATCAGAATGCGGTTGCTATGATAACCGATGCCCTGGCGCGTCTGTTTGCCAATCCTCTGACCCCGTTACGTCTGGCGCGCAATGCCGCGCTGCTCGGGCTGGATAGCGCTCCAGGGTTGAAACATCTGGTGGCACGTCAGTTTATGGGTTTGAACGGGCGGCTGCCGCGACTGGCGCGAGGTATTCCACTTGTCTGAGCAACGAGACAGCTTTGATCTGATCGTCGTGGGTGGCGGCATGGTGGGCAGCGCCCTCGGTTGCGCCATGGCCGATGCCGGTTTCGATGTCTGTGTACTGGAGTTGCGTGAGCCGCAAACCGATTGGCCGGATGATGAGGTTGATCTGCGGGTCTCCGCCCTTACGCGGGCCTCCCAGCAAGTGCTGGAAAACCTGGGCGCCTGGGATCGCATGTGCGAAAAACGCGTCTCCCCCTATACTGACATGCATGTCTGGGACGCGGGGGGCAACGGCAGCATCCACTTCAGCTGTCACGACGTCGGTGAGTCCAATCTCGGCCATATCGTGGAGAACAGGGTCACCCAGCTGGCGCTCTGGGAGCGGTTGGCAACCTATGACAATGTCACCCGGCTCTGTCCGGCTGAAGTGGCTGACCTCGAAATGGGACCGACGCCTTCAGTGAGACTGAAGGACGGTACCTCTCTGCAGGCAAAACTGGTAGTGGGCGCGGACGGGCGGGAATCCCTGATCCGCAGGATGGCGGCGATCGGCACTCGGGGCTGGGACTATGATCAACACGCCATCGTCGCCACCGTGCGCCCCGCATTACATCATCAGAACACTGCCTGGCAGCGTTTCATGCCCACCGGTCCCCTGGCGTTTCTGCCCATCGATGACGGCCGCTGCTCCATCGTCTGGTCGACCTCCCCCCTGCTGGCCAGGGAGTTGATGGCGCTGGACGACGCAGACTTCTGCCGGGAGCTGACCCTGGCCAGCGAGCAGAATTTGGGAGAGGTGCTTGAGGTGGGGCCGAGAGCGGCATTCCCCCTGCGCCTGGGACATGCCGAGACCTATATTCGTGAAGGGCTGGCCCTGGTGGGGGATGCCGCACACGCTATCCATCCTCTGGCTGGACAGGGTGTGAATCTTGGTTTTCTTGATGCGGCACAATTGGCGGAGGTGCTGATTGAAGCAAGGCAGGCGGGACGGCGGATTGGTTCGCTGGCTACCCTGCGCCGTTACGAGCGGGCGCGTAAAGGGGCGAACATGGGTATGCTCGGGGCCATGGATTTTTTCAAACGTTTCTTCAGCAACGAAGTATTGCCACTCAAGTTGGCTCGCAACCTGGGGTTGAGTCTGGTGGATAACTCAGGTCCGCTCAAACATCTCGTAGTGCGGCGGGCAATGGGGATGGTGGGGGAGTTGCCTAAGCTGGCACAGCGCGATTGGGACAGATCAACAGAACGCAGGTCGGGTTAATCGCGCAGCGGTAGAAAGTTTCAATCCGGTACTACATTCTGTGCGCGATGTAACCCGACGACAATTTGTCGGGTTACGATGCGCGCAAAGTCTGGTGGTAAAATCCAGGTTCGAAGCAACGCGCATCTAACCCGACCTACAGCAGTCGATCCGCATGGATCAGGGAATGGGGTGCAGTGTCTCCCCGCCCGCGGTGACGTTGACATCAGCAGTGCCGACAAAGGTGACGCCAGCATCATCCTGTTCCGGATCGTCCAGGTCCGCAGCACAGGTTGCAGCCACCGTGTATGTCCCTCCGCTCAGGTAGGCCGCAGTGTAGGTGAAGTTGCCGTCGTCGGAGATGGCCGCGGTAGTGACCGGGTTGTTTCTTACCTGATCGTTGACGTTGACATCGACGGGGGTTACACCGGCGCCGCTAAAGACATACACAGCGTAACCCGCGGTGTTGTCGAAACAGTCTTCAACCGCAAAGACGTTGGGGTCAACAGTGCCTGAAATGGTGCCGGTGGTAGCTGTTTTCACCAGGCGCAGGGTGGGGCGAAGGAAATAGACCGGTCCCAAAGGCCCCACCTGCCCATTGGGCTGATGCACGGATTTGCGCAGGTCGAAATCGATGGTGAAATCGTTGGTATCACCCTCCAGGATTTCGAAGCCGGTGTTTATCTTAAGCCCTGTCTGGGATCCACTGGGTACCTGGAGTTCATACTGCAACGGACCGGGGAGCTCGATATAGGAATCGAGCAGACCGTCGGCCTCAGCGTTGACCATCAGGCGGATCCAGCTGTACTGGCCTGGAGGAAGCTCATAGCCGTCCAACAGCATATCCCGCACACCGCCTTGAAGATCGAGCAGGTTGATGCTTTTGGGGGCGGGGTTGCCGTCCACATCCTCCATCAGAATGTTGATGCGTGCACCGTCGGCAGGTTGAATGACAACCTCGCTGAATTCGACCCACACCGCGTCGGCGCCATCTACCGGCGCGTCCGTAATGCCAAGATCCAATCGGCTGGCGGTTGTGGTGCCTGTGTCACCGCCGCCGCACCCTGCGAGTAGCAGGAGCATAAGGGAAAAAGAGAGACCGGAAAGCGCGATACGTTTGTACATGAAGACCTCCAAATGCAGCTAGGTATCAAATCAATTAGTGACAGTCTACGGAAAAACTACTGAGAAGAAATGTGAGTGAAGCACAGTATGACGGGCTTGGGAATGTAGATCCTGCAATCTGATTCACACTGGTTGCAGAACGTAAGGTGCGCTGTGCGCACCATTATTGCTTCATCTTTTCAGTATGGTTTGAACCCATAAACCCGAGTTAATAAACCGGCACCTCCGTTTATCTGGAGACCGTGAAGAACCCCATCAGCTGATCCATCTCCTGCGCCTTCTCGCTCATCGAGGCGGCCGCGGCGGAGGTCTCTTCGGCAAGTGCGGCATTCTGCTGGGTTACCTCGTCCATGCTGGTCACCGCCATGTTGACTTGATCGATGCCGGCAGACTGCTCCTGACTGGCGGCGGCGATCTCAGAGACGATGTCGCCGACCTTTTTCACACCGTTGACGATCTCATCCAGGTTATCACCGGACTGGTCGACCAGTTCCGCGCCTGTCTTCACCTTCTCACCGCTGTCCCGGATCAGCTCTTTGATCTCTTTGGCTGCCGTTGCACTGCGACCAGCCAGGTTGCGAACCTCTGTGGCGACAACGGCGAAACCCCGCCCCTGTTCACCGGCTCTGGCGGCTTCGACAGAGGCGTTGAGGGCCAGCAGATTGGTCTGAAAGGCGATCTCATCGATGACGCCTATGATCTCAGAGATCTTGCTGCTGGATTGGTTGATGGCTTCCATGGCTTCGATCGCCTGTCTTACCACTTCACCACCCGCTTCTGCTGTACGGCGTGCGTTGGCGGCCAGTTGATTGGCCTGCTGTGCGTTGTCGGCGTTGTTCCTTACCGTGCTGGTCAGCTCTTCCATGCTGGAGGCGGTCTCCTCCAGTGAACTGGCTTGCTGTTCGGTGCGGGATGAGAGGTTATTGTTGCCGGAGGAGATCTCGCCCGAGGCGGTGGTGATCACCTCACCCGATTCACGTAACTGGGTAATTATCTGCTCCAGATTGGCCATGGTTTTATTGATGTCCTGCTTCAGGTCATCGAAGGTACCCTGATATTTTCGCGTGATCGGTTTGGTCAGGTCGCCTTTGGCCATGTCGTGCATGGATTGGGCGATGTCACTGAAAACATTTTCCACGGAATCGATCAGTTCGTTGATGCCGCTACTCAATGTTGCAAAGAAACCCTGCTTGTCGTCCAGGTCGATACGCTGACTCAGATCTCCTGAGCGGGCTGCGTCCACGAGTGACTGTATGTCCCCCTCTATCACCTCCTGGATCTTGAGGATGGTTGCATTGGCATCCTGTTTCAGCTGGTCGAAGGAGCCTTTGTATTCCCGTTCGATACGTTCATTCAGGTCGCCTTTGGCGAGTGCGCCAAATACCCGGAGGGTATCGTCCACGACACTTTCGCTGACATCCAGCAGATCATTGACGCCAACGCTGAGTTTTTCATAAAAACCCTGCTTGCCCTCCAGTGGAACCCTGCTGCTCAGATCGCCGGCGCGTGCAGAGTCGACGATAGACTGAATGTCTCTTTCGATGACTTCCGACAGCCGCTGTTGCATGGTGATCATGGCGGCGTAGATGCCGGTTGCCCCCGCAGACTGAAGCTTCATGTCGAGGCTGCCGTTGGCAATGCGGTTGGCGATCTCTTCGATATGCCCGGGTTCGCCTCCCAACTGTTGCCGGACACCGCGCCCGACAAAGAGTCCCAGGCCGGTGGAGACCGCAAGCCCAAGCAGTGCGGCCAGCAGGGAGATTGCCAAGTCGGTGGTTGCGCCTGTCTTGAGATCGTCGGCTTTGATTTGCAATCCTGCCGCCAGCTGGTCTTCAACCTTTTTCAGCAGGTTGATCTTGCCGGTCTGCATCTTGAACCAGTAGACCGCATCGATTCCAAAGCTGCCGGAGGCGGCCTTATCGATGGCGGTTTTGCGCATCCGTTCGGTCTCATCGATGAATTCACCCTGCAGGGTGTCCTTATAGAGTGCCTTGTTCTCCTCTTTTGCGAGGGAGAGAAAGACGTCCCGATAGGTATTTTGCACAGTCATCAAAGACATGAACTTGTTGAACAGGCCTCCGCTGAACTGGTCCTTGGCAAATACATTGGACATGACGGCCCGTTCGATGCCGGCCCGCTCCTTGCCCTGCAGGTAGTTTGCATAGGCTGCGGTCATGATAGCCAGCTCCTCTTCGGGGCTGAGAGTGGATAGATTCGTGATCAGTCCGAGCAGTGCCGCATTGTTGCCGGTGTAGTAACTCAGGGCATCGCCGAGTTTCAGTGTAAAGGTATCAACTGCCTTACGTTTGTTCTCGAGCTGATCCAGGCGCTCCAGTGTTTTTCCCAGGTTGTCCTGGAACTGCGCTCCCAGAGCGGAACTGTCGAACCCGGCAAGGAAGTGTTTCAGCACTTCGAGTTTCTTGTTCGTCTCCTGGCGCTGACCTTTGATGGTGTCGCCAAATTTTTTCCCTCCGCTGCCGATGAAGCCGGCGGTCATGCCGCGCTCTTTCTGCAATTCATGCACCAGGCTGCTGATATTGACACTCAGTTCACTCATGCTTTGCAGCTGGACAGTGGTCTGGCGCAATGAGAAGGCAGAGATCGATTGGGTGGCGGCAAATCCGATCATTACAATCAGCGGAACCAGCACCATGAGTGCCAGTTTGTGGGAGAGTTTCAGGTTGGCTATAAATTTCATTTCGTGATTTCCTCGAATAAAGACGCGCTTTATCCGGTATGACTATAGATATCCCTGCTGGTCTCACCGGCTACTTAAGAGGGCTATCGGTGGAGTGTCCTATTTCTTGAGCATTTTTCGTAAATCGGGGCAAAAAGCTGATAAATGGCGTATTTTTCTGATATTTATCAGCTTTTTGCCCCGGTGACTGAAATATGGGGAGGCGATGACTCAACAAAGACAGGTGGGTTCGAGTGCAGTGGAGCTGGCGGTTGGCAATTCACCAGGCAGGGCGGTATAGTCCGCTCCTCGACCAACCCCCGTGGGAGAGATCGGTTTCACCGACGCCGAAGGCGCAATCCGCCCGGAATCGCTCAGGCAAAAGGACCGCGGGGACTAGGGTCGACTCTGGAGAGCGGTCATTAGACCCACCGACGGGGCAGCGGCCAGTGGCTGCAAACTCTCAGGTTTTGGACAGAGGGGCGGCGTGGAACAGCAGTTCTGCGCCGCCCTTTTGCGTTTATGATCTGGAGATCGCGATGGACAAACAGACCTGCCTCTATGCGGCCCACAAGTCGATGGGCGCCCGCCTGGTCCCTTTTGGCGGCTGGGAGATGCCGCTGCACTATGGTTCACAGAAAGAGGAACACCATCAGGTGCGCCGGGATGCGGGTATGTTCGATGTCTCCCACATGACCGTGGTCGATCTGGAGGGGCCGGACGCCCGTCCCTATCTGCGGCGTCTGCTTGCCAACGATGTCGAACGGCTCAAGGATTCCGGCAAGGCGCTCTACTCCTGCATGTTGAACGAGCAAGGTGGCGTGGTTGATGACCTCATCGTCTACTTTTTGCGGGACGACTGGTATCGGATGGTGGTCAACGCCGGCACCACGGAGAAGGATCTGGTCTGGTTGAATAAGCAGGCTGAGGACTTCGACCTGCAGATAAAGCCCCGACGCGATCTGGCGATGATTGCAGTGCAGGGGCCGAATGCGCGGGAGAAGGCACTGCCCCTGTTGCCTGCGGAGATGCGCGAAAGCGCCGCGGCACTCAAGCCCTTCAATGCAGTCCCCGGTGATGGCTGGTTTGTTGCCCGCACCGGTTATACCGGCGAGGATGGTTTCGAGATTATGCTGCCGGAGAACGTAGCGGCCGGTTTCTGGCAGGCCCTGGCGAATGCGGGTGTTGCCCCCTGCGGTCTGGGTGCGAGGGATACTCTGCGTCTCGAGGCGGGGATGAATCTCTACGGCTCCGACATGGACGAGAACGTCTCGCCGCTGGAGTCCGGGTTGGCCTGGACCGTGGCTTGGGAGCCTGCGGAGCGCGGTTTTATCGGTCGTGATGTGCTGGAGGCCCAGCGCGAGGATAAAGAAAAACGTCGTTTTGTAGGCCTGCTGCTCACTGGCCGGGGCGTGCTGCGTAACCATCTGAAGATCTTCTCCGGAGATACAGAAATCGGCGAGATCACCTCCGGTGGTTTTGCGCCGACCCTCGGACGCTCCATCGCCTTCGCCAGGGTTAGCGCCGGGATCGGCGAAACCTGCGATGTGGAGATCCGTGGCAAGCGGGTGGCGGCGCAAGTGGTGAAAGCGCCGTTCGTGCGTAATGGCAAAGCCTGCATTTCGTTATAGAATTCCAATTTTATCACAGGGGTCGGAGTCAAATTTGATGGTTACCACGGAACCAATGGCGCTGTGGCTTCGATTAAATTTGACTCCGACCCCTTCGCCAAGACGCTTTAAGATTAAAAGGGGAACTAGAGATGAGTGATACACCAAGCGAACTGCGCTATGCGAAGTCCCACGAGTGGGTGAAGAACGAGGGTGACGGCACCGTCACCATCGGCATCACCGACCATGCCCAGGAGCTGCTGGGAGACCTGGTCTTCGTGGATATGCCCGAGGTGGGCGACAACGTCGAGGCTGGCTCTGAGTGCGCGGTGGTGGAGTCGGTGAAGGCTGCCTCCGATATCTATAGTCCTGTCAGTGGTGAGATTATCGCGGTGAACGAAGCGCTGGATGATGCCCCAGAGACGATTAATGACGACGCCTTCGGTGAAGGCTGGATCTTCAAGGTGAAGCTCTCTGACGCGGCTGACCTTGATGGTCTGCTCGATGCGGCAGGTTATGATGCCCTGGTTGCCGAAGAAGCTTAAAGACAGGTCCTGATCCATGCCGTTCATCCCCCATACTGAAGCTGATATTCAGGCTATGCTGGCGACCATTGGTGCGCCGGATATCGATGCCCTTTTCGACGAGATTCCGCCAGCCTTGCGTTGTGGCGAGCTGGAGAAGATCCCGCAGGGGATGTCGGAGATGGAGGTCGGGCGGCTGATGAATACCCGCGCCCGCCAGGATGGGCAGCCGCTCTGTTTTATCGGTGCCGGTGCCTACGACCACCATATCCCGGCTGCGGTCTGGCAGCTTGCCACACGGGGCGAGTTCTACACTGCTTATACCCCATATCAGGCGGAGGCGAGTCAGGGTACCCTGCAACTGCTCTATGAGTTCCAGTCGATGATGACGGCGCTCACCGTCATGGATGTCTCCAATACCTCCCTCTACGACGGGGCCTCCGCCCTGGCCGAAGCGGTGTTGATGGCGGTGCGGGCGAACCGCAAGTCCAAATCGAAGCGCATCCTGATACCCCGCTCACTGCATCCCGCCTATCGGCGCGTGATTCACTCCATCGTGCGCAATCAGGGCATAGAGTTGGTGGAACTGCCCTTCGATATGGAGAGCGGGCAGATAGATCTATCGGCGCTGGAGCAGTATGCCGGTGAGGATTTTGCGGCCTTGGTCATTCCCCAGTGCAACTTCTTCGGGGTGCTGGAATCGGTGGATGAACTGACCGACTGGGCGCACACCAACAGGATGCTGGCTGTCGCGGTGGTCAATCCGGTGGCGTTGGCGGTGTTGCAACCGCCGGGCGAGTGGGGTGAACAGGGGGCGGATATCTGCTGTGGCGAAGGCCAACCTCTGGGGGCGCCCCTGGCGTCGGGTGGCCCCTATTTCGGTTTTCTCACCTGCACTCAGAAGCTGGTGCGCCAGATGCCTGGGCGCATCATCGGTCGTACCCTCGACCTCGACGGCAAGACCGGTTACACCCTGACCCTGCAGGCCCGTGAACAGCATATCCGCCGCTCCAAGGCGACCTCCAATATCTGCACCAATCAGGGTCTGATGGTCACGGCGGCGACCATTCATATGTCGCTGTTGGGTGCGCAAGGCCTGGAGCGGGTTGCGGCTGCCTGCCATGCCAACACTGCGAAGCTGGTCAAGGTCTTGAGCGGGCTGCCTGGCGTCGGTCCGGTCTTCAAGGGAGCGGTCTTTCATGAGCGTGTGTTGCGCCTGCCGCTGGAGACGAAGGATGCGCTACGTTCCCTGGCGGCCCACAACGTACTGGGTGGTTACGATTTGAGCGCCGACTATCCCGAGCTCGGCAATGCTGTGCTGGTCTGCGCCACGGAGATGCGGGGCGATGAGGATATCGAGCAGTATCGCAGCAAGCTGGCGCGGGTGATCAACGCACGTATCCAGACACCCTGCCAGCTGAAACCCAATTGGTGATACGACTATGTTGATCTTTGAAAAAAGCCGTGCGGGCCGTCGCGCAACTGCCCAGGCACCGCTGCAACAGGCTGACCTGGAGAGCATTCCTGAACAGTTTCGCCGTCGCCAGTCAGCGTCGATGCCCGAGGTCTCCGAGATGCAGGTGGTGCGCCACTATACCCAGCTTTCGCAGAAGAACTTCTCCATCGACACCCACTTCTACCCGTTGGGCTCCTGTACCATGAAGTACAACCCGCGGGCCAGCAACAGCCTTGCCTCGCTGCCTGGTTTCCTTGCGCGCCATCCTTTGGCACCGGAGACCCACAGCCAGGGTTTCATGGGGTGCATGTACGATCTGCAGGAGATGCTCAAAGAGGCGACCGGCATGTTTGCGGTTTCACTCTCTCCCGCTGCGGGCGCCCAGGGGGAGTTTGCCGGGGTGGCGATGATCCGCGCCTATCACGATGCCAGGGGCGATGACGCCCGCAACGAGATCCTGGTGCCGGATGCGGCCCACGGCACCAATCCCGCCTCGGCGGTGATGTGTGGCTACAAGGTGCGGGAGATCCCCACTGGTGGGGACGGTGATATCGATGTCGAGGCGCTGAAAGAGGTTTTGGGGCCGCAGACAGCAGGCATTATGCTGACCAATCCCTCCACGGTAGGGGTGTTCGAGCGCCGCATCCAAGAGATCGCCGGTCTGGTCCATGAGGCTGGCGGGTTGCTCTATTATGATGGCGCCAACCTCAATGCCATCCTCGGAAAGGTGCGTCCTGGCGATATGGGATTCGATGTCATCCACATGAACCTGCACAAGACCTTCTCCACGCCACACGGCGGCGGTGGCCCTGGTGCCGGACCGGTGGGGGTAAGCGAGCGGCTGGAACCCTATCTGCCGGTGCCGATGGTGGCACAGGATGGTGCGGATTATGTCTGGCTGACCGAAGATAACAGACTGGAGAGTATTGGACGTCTCTCAGCCTTTGCCGGCAACGCAGGCGTATTGTTGCGGGCCTATATCTATGCGCGTCTGCTGGGGCGCGACGGCATGCATCGGGTGGCGGAGTTCTCCACCCTCAACGCCAACTATCTGCTGAAGCGTCTTACCGACGCCGGTTTCGATGCCGCTTATCCGGAGCGGCGCGCCAGCCATGAATTTATCTTGACCCTGAAGCGGCAGGCCCGTGAGCTGGGCGTCAATACCATGGATTTTGCCAAACGGATGCTCGATTTCGGTGTGCATGCTCCCACCACTTACTTCCCCTTGCTGGTGCCTGAGTGCCTGTTGATCGAGCCGACCGAGACCGAGGCGCTGGATGAGCTGGATCGCTTCGTGGATATTATGACAGCCATACTGCAGGAGGCGCAGAACGATCCGGAGAGGGTGAAGTCTGCCCCCCATGATTTGCCGGTGAGACGGCTTGATGATGTGCGGGCCGCCCGTGATCTGGATTTGGCTTGGCGGGATGACTGAAGGTTACAGGTGGCAGGTGACAGGTTTCAGGTGGCCGTGCCGCCAATCACCCGTTACCTGTGACCTGTCACCTTCTCAACCTTGCCCCTGACAACCCCGCCGCATAAACTAGCGCCTTCTATTCAAACGCCCCCCGAATAATCAGGAATACCCTAAATGTCTGCACTGATCTGTGGCTCTTTCGCCTACGACACCATCATGGTCTTCCATGATCAATTCAAAAATCACATCCTGCCCGAGCAGGTGCATATCCTGAATGTCTCCTTTCTGGTGCCTGACATGCGCCGTGAGTTCGGCGGTTGTGCCGGGAATATCGCCTACAACCTGAAGATGCTGGGTGGGGACGGCAAACCGGCGGGCACCGTGGGCGAGGATTTTAGTCCCTATGCAAAGTGGATGGATGAGTGCGGCATCAGCCGTGAGTATCTCAAGGTGATCGAGGATGCCTATACTGCTCAGGCCTATATCACCACGGACAAGGATGACAATCAGATCACCGCATTCCATCCCGGTGCGATGAATCACGCCCATGAGATAGATGTCACCGAGGCTGTTGGCTGCACCATCGGCATGGTCTCTCCGGATGGTCGTCAGGGTATGATTGATCACGCCGAACAGTTTGCCGATGCGGATGTGCCGTTCATCTTTGATCCGGGTCAAGGTATGCCTATGTTCGATGGCAATAACCTGCTTGGGTTTGCCGAGCAGGCCACCTGGCTTGCCTTCAACGACTATGAATTGCAGTTGATGCAGGAGCGTACCGGCAAGACACCGGAGCAACTGGCGGAGATGGTCGAGGCTGTTATCGTCACCCGGGGTGGCGAAGGATCATCCATCTATACGAAGAAACAGCGTATCGATATCCCGGTCGCCCCCGTCAGTGCGGTCAATGACCCCACCGGTTGTGGTGACGCCTATCGTGCCGGACTGTTGTATGGTCTGATGAACGGGATGGACTGGGAGACCACCGCGCGGATCGCGGCGCTGATGGGGGCCTATAAGATAGAACAGGCGGGTACCCAGAATCACATCTTTACCCGCGAAGAGTTTGCTGCGCGTTTCAAGCAGGCGTTCGGCTACACATTCCAGTAACGGGAAATCGATAAAGCATGAGTGGACATTTTGAAGATACCGGCTTTGTGCCCCTGAATATTGCGCTGTTGACCGTCTCGGATTCGCGCACCGAAGAGACCGACAAATCGGGGGATACCCTGCGGGATCGCGCCAGTGAGGCGGGACACCATGTGGTCGAGAAAGTCATCGTGCCTGATGATGTCTATCAGATGCGGGCCATCGTTTCGCGTTGGATTGCCGATCCCGATGTGCACATCATCATCAGCACCGGCGGCACCGGCATCACTGGCCGCGACAGCACTCCGGAGGCGTTGATGCCCCTCTTCGACAAGTCGATAGAGGGGTTTGGCGAACTCTTTCGCACCATCTCCCTGGAAGAGATCGGCGCATCTGCCATTCAGTCCAGGGCCATTTCCGGGCTTGCCAACGGCACCCTGGTCTTCTGTCTGCCGGGCTCTACCGGGGCTTGTCGTACCGGTTGGGACAAGATCCTGCTGGCGCAACTCGATCATCGCACGCGGCCCTGTAATTTTGCCCAGATGTTCCCCCGTCTTCTTGAAGTGTAAGGAGTTTTGAATCATGAGTGGATGTGACTGCGGATCCCACCACAGCGGACCTGCGCTGAAACCCATCGAAGAGGCACTCGACTTCCTGCTGGCTCGTGTTCATTCCGTGACCGAAACAGAGCGGGCTGCAACAGAGGATGCCCTCGGGCGGGTGTTGGCCGAGCCAGTGGCCAGTTTGGTGACGGTGCCGCCCTGGGATAATAGTGCGATGGACGGGTATGCGGTCAACACCGCCGACCTGCAGGATGGCCCCACCCGCCTGCCGATCTCCCAGCGCATCCCGGCGGGGGCCATCGGGGAGCCGCTGCAACGGGGTACTGCGGCGCGCATCTTTACCGGTGCGCCGGTGCCGTCAGGTGCCGATGCAGTGGTGATTCAAGAGGTTTGCGAGCAGGATGGCGATGACGTTGTGGTCAATGATGCTCCCAATGCCGGTGCCAACATTCGTCTTGCCGGAGAGGACATCAAAGAGGGTGAGGAGATCCTCTCAAGCGGAACCCGTCTGGGTCCACAGCATCTGGGGCTGGCGGCCGCAGTCGGAGTGGCGGAGCTGACCGTCTTTCGCCGGCTCCAGGTTGCGGTCTTCTCCAGTGGTGATGAGCTGGTGATGCCCGGCAGCGAGTTGGGTCCCGGTCAGATCTACAACTCCAACCAGTTTACCCTGGGCGGCATGCTGCAGGCGCTGGGCTGCGAGGTGATTCAGCTCGGTATCATCGAGGACACCTTCGAGGCCACCTGTGACGCCCTGGCGCGCGCGGCCGAACAGGCCGACCTGGTAGTCGCCTCCGGCGGTGTCTCCGTCGGTGAAGAGGATCACGTCAAACCTGCAGTGGAAAAATTGGGATCGCTGGATCTGTGGAAGATCGCGATCCGCCCCGGCAAGCCGCTGGCTTTCGGTCATATTGGTGAGACGCCGTTCATCGGCACACCCGGTAACCCGGTCTCCCTGTTCGTGACCTTCAATGTGTTTGCGCGTCCCTATATCCTGCGCTGCCAGGGAGTGATGGAAGGTGCAATTCCCACGCCGATGACCGCCAAGGCAGGATTCGACTGGAACAAGCCTGACAAGCGCCGTGAATATGCCCGCGCACGGATGGAACTCAACGAATCCGGCGAAGCGGTTGTCACGCTCTATCCAAGCCGCTCATCAGGGGTTTTGAGTTCGGTGGCATGGGCCAACGGGCTGGCGATCATCCCGGAGCGGGAGTTGTTGAAAAAGGGTGACCCGGTGCAGTTTCTCTCTTTCCATGAGTTGATGTCATGATCAAGGTGCTCTTTTTCGCCAGCTTGCGGGAGCGGCTCGATGAAGAGTCCCTGAAGATGGAGGCCGAGGGTCTTGCGGATCTGGGGGCGGTTTTGAGGCGCCTGCGAGAGCGGGGCGGCATCTGGGCCGATGTTTTTGCAGCCGATCAAACGGTGATGATGGCGCTCAATCAGGAGATGACTGCTGCCGATACGCCGATTCAGGATGGTGATGAAGTCGCCTTCTTTCCTCCCGTGACCGGAGGATGAGCTGCGATTTGCTATTAGCCAGTATGTAGGTTGGGTTAGCGCAGCGTAACCCAACAAAATCAAAAGGTTGTCGGGTTACGCTGCCTAACCCGACTTACATAGAGGCTCTTATTTTCCATTCAAGAGCATGTGTTTCCGGAGTTTGCTGTCTGCCCATGAACGAAATCCGAATCCAGTCCGAACCCTTCGACCCCAACATCGAGGTCGACATCCTGCGGGCCGGCAACCCGGCTATCGGCGGCGTTGTGAGTTTTATCGGCCTGATGCGCGATATCAACGATGGGGAAACGGTCTCCACCATGACCCTGGAACACTATCCGGGCATGACGGAGAAGTCGCTGCAAACGATTGTCGATGAGGCAAATCAGCGTTGGGACCTATTGGGCTGTCGGGTGGTTCATCGGGTTGGAAAGATGAAACCCACAGATCCTATCGTGCTGGTGACCGTGGCCAGCACGCATCGGGGAGAGGCGTTTCAGGCCTGTGAGTTCATCATCGACTTCCTTAAGACCCGAGCCCCATTCTGGAAAAAAGAGTCAACGCCGGAAGGCAGTCGTTGGGTGGATGCCCGCCATAGCGATGATGAAGCTGAGGCGCGCTGGAAACTTAAAACGTAAGCGTAGGCCCGATCAAGCGTAACGGATCGGGCATTACAGCACAGGCGATTGCCGGTTCCGCTATGCTTGAACCGGCCTACTGTTTATTTCAGGGGTCGGAGTCAAGCCGCCTGAACTGGTCGTTTTAACCACCCACTTTTATGCGGTTTGACTCCGACCCCTTAAGTGGCCAATTATCAAGAGACATTTCCATGGAAATCGCACCGCTGAAATTGAAGAAGGACCGTGAGCGCCGTCTGCACGCCGGTCACTGCTGGGTGTTCAGCAATGAGGTCGATATCAGTGCAACGCCTTTAACCGCTTTCGAGCCGGGCCAGCCGGTGGAGATTATCAGCCACCGGGGGAAATGGTTGGGCACCGGGTATGTAAATGCTCACTCACTTATTTGTGCAAGGCTCGTCAGCCGCGACCGCGAGCATCCATTGAGCCAGTCGTTATTGGTGCATCGCCTGAAAGTTGCATTGGGACTGCGTGAGCGGCTCTACTCCACTCCCTTCTATAGGCTCGTTTTTGGTGAGAGTGACGGTCTGCCCGGCCTGATCGTGGATAGATATGGCGATCAGGTGGTGATCCAGATCACCACTGCGGGCATGGAGCGTATCAAGAGTGAGATCGTCGCTGCCGTGGAGAAGGTACTGCGACCGGCAGGTGTGCTGTTACGCAACGACACCTCGATCAGGGGAATGGAAGGTCTGGAAAGTACTATCGAAACAGCGGCTGGAAACGTGCCTGAATGGCTGACGTTGGAAGAGAATGGTACAGACTTTCAGGTTTCTTTGATGAAAGGGCAAAAAACCGGCTGGTTTTATGACCAGAGGGAGAATCGCAGCCGGATGCTTAAATATATTTCCGGCAAAAGGGTGCTCGACGTCTGTAGCTATACAGGAAGTTGGGGGGTTGCTGCAGCCAGGAATGGCGCCAGAGAAGTGCATTGTGTCGATTTGTCGGCACCTGCACTGGAGCAGGTTGGGCTAAATGCCGAACGCAATGGCGTGGCAGACCGGATTCAGGTCCATCAGGGGGAGGCCTTCGCAGTGTTGAAGGCTCTGCGACAGGCGCGGGAGCGTTTCGATGTGGTGCTGCTTGATCCGCCCGCATTCATCAAGCGTCGCAAGGATCAGAAAGAGGGGGAGCTGGCCTACCGGCGCCTCAATCAAGCGGGCATGCAGGTGTTGGAGCGGGATGGTGTGCTCGTCAGCTCCTCCTGTTCCCATCACATGTCGGGCGAGAAGTTGCTGGGAAGGATACAGCAGGGCGCGCGCCACCTGGAACGCAGCTTGCAATTGCTGGAAAGCGGACACCAGGGGATGGATCACCCTGTGCATCCAGCGATTCCGGAGACGGCCTACCTGAAGAGTTACTTCCTGAGAGTGCTGCCGGTCTTTTGAAAACGGGCCGGGGCGCACAAGCGCCCCGATAATCTGGCCCTATTTCTTGGACGAGTGGAGCAGCGCCTGCTCAAAAATGTTACGCTTAATTCGCGTACGGATGGGTTCAGGAAGTCGCTGCCAGGCTTTTGCGATTTCGACGGCATCGTCGTCGAGCGATGGGCCTGATTTCTCGCCGAACATCAGCCAGGCTGGATTGACGTCAAGTACCTGAGCAATTTCGTCGATCTTGCGGGGTCGCAGGCTTTTGCCGTTTTCAATCTTTTGGATCACGGCTTGATTAGTGCCTGCCCGTAAGGCGAGTTCTTCCTGGGTCCATCCGCGCTCGCGGCGCTTTCTTCTTAATCTTGAACCTAGTGTTTCCATATTTCTTGGTATATAAGTCTCAAAGTGTTGTGCATGTGCGTAAGTCATATCCCTTCCTGGTCTTGGATGAAGTGGAGTACTGCATCGTCTGACTTACTTAACGGCCGGGGAATCAAAATCTTGACACTTTGCGAAAACCCGTCATATTTTTTGTGAATCTCATTCCAGAAAACCTGAAAAATGGGAACCACGTCACATAATTTTACCATCATTATGGGTAGACGATAGCTGAATCGATTAGTTCCGGCAAAGTTCATGAATTCTATTCCTGAGGTTATATCCACAAATGTTGACATATCCTGATATCGATCCTGTTCTGATTGCACTGGGTCCGCTCAAAATTCACTGGTACGGTGTGATGTACCTGGTTGGATTCTGGTGCGGCTGGTGGCTTGGCCGCGTACGCGCAAAAAAACCGGGCAGCGGCTGGACGGTCACGCAAATCGATGACCTTGTTTTCTATATAGTAGTAGGTGTGGTGCTGGGGGGACGGCTCGGGTACACACTTTTCTATGGTTTCCCACGTTTTATTGAAGATCCTGTGACCCTGTTAAAAGTTTGGGAAGGGGGAATGTCTTTTCATGGCGGTCTGTTAGGGGTGTTGATTGCCATGTGGCTCTATGGCCGCAAATATGGGCGGACCTTTTTTGAGGCTACGGACTTTATCGCCCCGCTGATTCCGATAGGCCTTGGGGCAGGACGTCTGGGCAACTTTATCAACGGTGAGCTTTGGGGGGGAGTGACCCGCTTGCCTTGGGGCCTGCAGGTGCCCTGCGTAGAGGCAGGTGATCTCTGCAGTCGGGTCGGGGTTGCAGCTGATGGCATCCATTCTCTGCCGGTGCATCCGAATCAACTCTACGAAGCGTTCCTGGAGGGGGTTGTACTCTTTCTGGTGTTATGGGTTTTTTCCGCCCGAGGCAGACCGCGTATGGCGGTTTCAGGACTCTTCCTTCTCTGTTACGGTGTCTTCCGCTTTGTGGTGGAGTTCGTGCGTATGCCGGATATCCATCTCGGCTACTTGGCATTCGACTGGGTGACAATGGGACAGTTGCTGAGCCTGCCGATGATCCTGTTTGGTATTTTGCTGCTGATCCTGGCTTATAGAAACAGATCAGCAATGGATGAGAGACGCCATGAAACAGTATCTTGACCTGATGCGGCATGTGCGGGATACCGGTACGCTCAAAGGGGATCGAACCGGCACCGGGACGCAGAGCGTCTTCGGTTACCAGATGCGCTTCGATCTGTCGGCGGGTTTTCCCGCGCTGACGACAAAAAAACTGCATCTGCGCTCCATCATCCACGAACTGCTCTGGTTTTTGCAGGGCGATACCAATATCCGCTATCTGAAAGAGAATGGGGTGCGCATCTGGGATGAGTGGGCGGACGGGAACGGCGACTTGGGACCTGTTTATGGTTACCAGTGGCGCTCATGGCCTGCGTCGGATGGACGCAGTATCGACCAGATCAGCCAACTGGTGGAGCAGATTCGCAGCAATCCGGACTCCCGCCGCCTCATGGTGACCGCCTGGAACCCGGCGGACGTGGATGAGATGGCGCTGCCCCCCTGCCACTGCCTGTTCCAGTTCTATGTGGCGGAGGGCAGGCTCTCCTGCCAGCTCTACCAGCGCAGTGCGGACATCTTTCTCGGTGTGCCGTTCAATATTGCCTCCTACGCCCTGCTGACCCTGATGATGGCCCAGGTAACGGGGCTGCAGCCGGGGGATTTTGTGCATACTTTCGGCGACGCCCATCTCTACTCCAACCATTTTGAACAGACAGATCTGCAGTTGAGCCGCGAGCCGCGCAATCTGCCCCGTATGCGCATCAATCCAGAGGTGAAGGATGTCTTCGGATTTCGTTTCGAAGACTTCGAGCTGGTCGATTACGACCCGCACCCGCATATCAAGGCACAGGTTGCAGTATGAGTGGAGATGGTCCCACCATCTCCCTGATCTGGGCAATGGCGGAAAACCGGGTGATCGGGCGCAATAACCAGCTGCCCTGGCATCTGTCCGCAGATCTACAGCACTTCAAGCGGCTCACACTGGGCAAGCCCATCGTGATGGGGCGCAAGACTTGGGAGTCCCTGCCGGGACTGTTACCGAAGCGGCAGCATATCGTGGTCACCGGCAATCGGGACTATCGGGCGGAGGGCGCCCTAGTGGTTCACTCCATCGATGAGGCGGTCGCTGCTGCGGGGGATGCGCAGGAGGTTATGATTGTCGGCGGCGGCGCCATTTATGCTCAGATGCTGCCGCGGGCGGACCGGCTCTATCTCACCCTGGTGCATGCGCAGGTAGAGGGAGATGCCTGGTTCCCCGAATTTGATCTGTCGGCATGGCGGGAAGTCGGGCGGGAGGATTTTTCCGCTGACGAAAAAAACCGCTTCGCCTATAGTTTTGTTACCCTTGAACGCAAAAAACAGTTATAGCCTGCTCGGGAAGATGCTGCTGGAAATTATCTTCCCCACCGGGCTCAGGCGTTTATGGGGATCGTAGAATATGGCGCTGTATTGTTGCTATGAGGCGCTCCGGATCGATTGGCTTGGTTACGTGATCCACCATGCCGGCGGCAAAGCACCTCTCCCGTTCATTTTCAAGGGCATGGGCTGTTAGTCCAATCACCGGCAGCCCAGGGGCCATCTCCTGGATCCGGCGAGTCGCCTCGTAACCATCCATTTCAGGCATCTGTACATCCATCAACACCAGATCGAAGCTGGACACCCCTTGTTCTTCCAACTGTTCCAGGGCTTGCTGGCCATTCTCAGCAAAGATCACCTGGGCGCCCTCTTCTATCAGCATGTCTTCCAAAATAAGACGGTTGATGTCGACATCCTCCGCCGCCAAAAGGCGCACTCCCTGCAGGCGACTCCCGGTGGTTGGCGTGACAGGTGCATTTGGCTCGTCTACCTGGACTGCTGGGACAAAAGGCATGGTAAGGATAAATTCACTTCCTTCGCCCACCCGGCTGGTCGCCTGTATATCGCCGCCCATCATCTTCGCCAGGTTGAAGCTGATGGCAAGTCCCAGCCCGGTTCCGCCAAAACGGCGGGTGGTGGAGCTGTCTGCCTGTTCAAAGGGTTTAAACAACTGGGCCAATTGGTTTTCCGACATGCCAATACCGGTATCGCTTACCCGTAACAGCAGGTTGTTTTCCTGTGCCAGCACTTGCAGATTGACCTCGCCCTGTTCCGTGAACTTCACTGCATTTGAGAGCATATTGACCAGGATTTGTTCCAGTCGCAATGCATCACCTTTTACCCAGGGCGGCAATTTATCTGCCATATCCACATGAAACAGCAGGTGTTTTTCCTCTGCCTGGCTTCTGATCAGATTCGCTGCATTGTCCACCGAGGCTATCAGCATGAAGGGTTGATTTTCCACCACCAACTTTCCTGCGTCGATCTTGGAGAAATCGAGAATGTCGTTGACGACATTCAACAGGTGCCGCCCTGAAGTGCCGATCCGCTGAAAGAGTTCATGTGATTGCTCCAGCGAGTTCTCACGTTCACCCATCTTCGCCAGACCCAACACTCCATTCAGTGGTGTGCGGATCTCGTGGCTCATGTTGGCCAGGAACTGACTCTTGGCCTGTGCAGTCGCTTCAGCTTTATCCTTCTCCATAATGGCGCGTTCAGCCGCTTTGCGTTCGGAGATATCCACATGGGTGCCAGCCATGCGTACCGGCTGGCCTTTGTCATCACGTACCATGACTGCCCGTGAGAGGATAAATACCCAATGGCCCTCTTTGTGGCGCATGCGGAACTCGGTCACAAAGCCATCGGATTCACCTGCCATGCAATCTTCGATTAGCGCCAGGGTCTTGGGTTTATCTTCCTCATTAACCAACTGCTCCCAGGTACTGAACGCATTCTCCAGTTCGTGATCTTCGTACCCGAGCATGGATTTCCAGCGTGGTGAGTAATAGACTTCATTGGTCTGGAGGTCCCAGTCCCACAGGCCGTCGTTGGCTGCGCGAATTGCCAATTCGAAGCGCTCCTCACTGGCTCGCAGAGCTTCCTCGGTTTGCTTGCGCTCGGTAATATCACGGGCGATGCCGAGCACCCCAATGACCTCGCCCCCTTCCGTCTTCAGAGGTGTCTTGATGGTTTCAAACAGGCCGTGATAGCCATTGGAGGCGAAGGTCAACCACTCTTCATTGACGCTCGGAACGCCGGCATTGAGGGCTGCCCTATCTTTTTTGCGGAAGAAGTCGGCCAAATCGCTGCTGACGAAATCGAAATCGGATTTTCCGATAAGTTTTTCCTCCGTAGTGCCATACAGGCCCTCGAACGCCTTGTTGCAGGCGAGATAGATACCGTCGGGATCTTTCAGCCACACGAGGTCAGGGATGGTGTTATTGAGGCTTCGCAGGAGGGTGCGTTCGCGTTCTGATCGTTCCAGCGCGATGGCCAGGTCTGACCGCGCCTGATCGCGGTCGGTCTCAAGGGTACGGGTGAGCTGCTCACTGTGGCGGCACAACAAAATGGACCTTGAGAGGTTGGCCAGCACCGGTTTGAAGATCTGGGTCAGAGGCAGTTTACTGGTGGGCTTGTGCGGAGAGAGCAGCAGAATGAGACTGGTGTCATCGATCGGGAGTTTCAGGCAGTAGCGGTATTTTCCATTGCAGTTCAGGTCGGCAGGCAAGGCTGTAACGTTGAGCAGTTCGATTGAATTGCTGGTCAGAGTCGCTGGCAGTTCGAGTATCTGTTCGCTTCGCTGTTCCAGCAGGTGGTCGCCAATAACTGTGGCGATACGACCGTATGTGGTTTCGCCCCCGGTTTTTTTGTCAGTCAATACCAGGCCGGATGGAAATGCGGTGTGGTAGAGCAAACGGTGCAAGACTTTTCTGAACAGGGTGTCCAGCTGTGTCTCTCCCCCGATAGTCAGGGTTAGATCGTAGAGTACCGAGAGGATGTACTCTCGCTCCATCAGCTAGTTCCCCAAGGGGTGCAGACCAGGGTGGCGTTATGGAACATCGGATAGTCCCACTCCCCGGTGCTGCCGATTTCGCCCAGGGAAAGCGCGCCTGCAAGATTTGCTGCACCTGTCTCTTTCAGGAGATCCGTGAGTTCCTGGAGCGAGTTTTCGCCCAGGTGCATACGGCGGCCAGCACAATAGAAGGTCAATATACTGCGGCCCCGTAACGAACCGTTGCTTGACTGCAGGCCGGCAGCAAGATGGTTGATGCAGTCTCCTTCACCGGCTTCTGGCGCCCGCAACAGAACCAACATGGCGTTCTCCGGCACTTCGCCGACGCAGAACAGGGAGCCGTCTTCATTCAGGGCCACCGGAATCCGTACGACCAGATCCTCGTTGGCTCGGGGGATGCCGAATGGAAAATGCACCGCATAGTGATAGAAGTTCTCTTGGGTCAGGGCAATCCCATACTCCTGTTTGATAATCTCCTGATAAACTTCGAATGCCGGACGCCAGTCGATACTGATAATCTGGTTTCCATTGGTGGAGGTTGCACTCATGGCATGCTTGGGGGCCGTGTAACCGTGTTCGAGCACGGTTACATTGTGAGCCGGTATAAGCAGACACAGGACGCCGTTGCCGACAACGCGGTCACCGTCGAACAGGCAGGGCATGGGTTGAAAAGTCTCGCTCCCCGCGTTGACGCCGGCATAACTCACCCGATCCGATAGTTGCAGGTAGAGTCCATCGAGAATGCTGGCGATATTCGGCAGTAAACCATCGAAAATCATATAGAGTGACGGCGTGGTCGCGTTGGGAGCTGTCGCCTGGATTGTCGGCATGAGCGCCTGGGAGATTTTTTCCTCTGGCGGGGATTGGCCGTCATTGATCTCTGAGATCAGAAAACTGGGCACCCACTCATCGAAGCGAAACAGTAATACGCCCTCCTGGTGAAATTCGTTACCGATCAACAGGGCAGGAAAAATAGCACCTGCGAGGGGGATACCCTGATCGCTGCAACAGCTCTGGAGTATGTGCAGATGATCTTTTTCGCTCTCCGGCAATAGGGCGAGTACGCCTGAATGTGGATATTCTGCGCGCCACGTTTGCAGCAGGGCCTTGAGTGACGCCGTATTCAATGGAAGGTGTCGGATTGCGTTGTTGCTGGAATTCATGCCATCTGATTTCATCTGGACTAACGTTGCCTTTTATTGCTCTGTGCCGCCTGTTGACTATATCGACCACAGCGTTAGACCCTTTAAGGCTAGTGTCGCAATTCCCGTACCTGTGTAATCTTAGCAGATTCTTTAGAACCTCAATGACAGGAAGGCCGCTAAGATAAGTGGTTGATTAGAAATGAATATTATACGTGCGATTCGTGTTTGAAACGCCCTAGCTGTGCGGCAGGCGCCGGAAAACATAAACGCCAGTGGAAAGATCGACAGGATCGCTGACCTGTCCCGGTTTAAGATGGAATATCTTCTTCAAACCGGCTGGAAGATACAACGTATCCTTGACCCCTCTCTGGAAGCGGTTATCGGGCATGTCTGTGTATTTCTCGATCAGTGTGGTGAAATCGACGCCATCGGTACGGGCCAGACGCACAAGCTTGTGGGCGACTTCCATTGCTCCTTCATGGTCGTAATAGAAGACCCGGTTCAGCCGGGCAAGATCCTTGATTCCACTGTGGCCGATGACGAGAAATTCAAAATTCCCGGGAGAGACTGCGGGCTGGTCATTGTCCGGCGCCTTAGATGAATCCGGCGGGGAGGTGGCGTCAGGAATGGTTTTTCTTGCCGCTTCCTTGAGCGCGGCCAGGTTTTGCTCGGCTAAACTGTGGGCGCGTTTGGCATTGAATGCCTTGGCTGCCTCGCCTTTACGTACTATTTTGATCTCTCTGAGCGCATCGCCCTGGATTATGTTGTTCGCAACATCGAGACCCGAGACCACTTCGCCGAAAATGCTGTGGCGGTTGAGCCAGCGTGCCGCAGCCTTGGTGATGTAAAACTGACTCCCGTTGGTGTTAGGGCCGCGATTTGCCATCGACAGAATACCGGGCTTGTCGTGCTTGAGTTGTGGGTGTAACTCGTCAGCGAAAACATATCCCGGTCCACCCTTGCCGGTATCGGTCGGATCACCAGTCTGGATCATGAAATCCTTGACCGAATGAAAGGTGAGATCGTGGTAGAGAGGCTGCTTTCTTTTTTCTCCTGTCTTGGGATCTGTCCATTCTGTCGTACCCTCGGCCAGTCCGATGAAATTCATCACCGTCAAAGGCGCCAACTCATAGTGGAGTCGTGCGTAAATAACGCCCTTGCCTGTATGGATTTCGGCAAAAAGCCCTTCGTCTGCGGCATTTGCTGCAGAAAGCGTCGTGACAGCCAGCAAGGTGGCGAGGATAAATGTCTGAAAGCTGGAAAAAGAGATGGCGCTTCGCATCGAGATAGCTCCCGTCGATGAATGGAACAGGCCGAAAAAATAGCGTAGGCAGGGAAAGATTTCCTGCCCCATGGACAAAAAAATGCGGGAGCAACGTGAGCTGCTCCCGCCGACTGATTCACTCGCTGAGAATCATCCCTTATATTTTTAGCTTCTGCTTCACTTTATGTTCAAAGCGAAGCTTCTCGGCCTCCTCGAGGATCTCGTTGACAGCGCGGTTCAACGGTGCCCAGCCATACCAGTGCATGTAGTCGTTGCTGGCATGATAGGCCCCCTGGAATGCACGCTGCTTGTACTCGAGCACGATCATGAACAGCTCCTGCTCAATGGCCGTCTTGGTGTCATAGTACATCAACAGATCAGGACCATATTCCCAGCCTTCGGGTTTCGTCAGGATGCCGTCCTTGTATAGACCCTGCACTGCGGCTATGCCTTTGGCGAAGACGTGATCGACATTTTTCAGGACGTCATCTGAACTCTTGAAGAAATCGTCGACATAGGCGTTGCTGTGACAGTTGCTGCAGGTCAGCTTCATGCGCTTGCGTTCTTCGTTGAACGCTTCAGGGCCGCGCGCGACCTCCGCCTGGACAACGGCATCAACGAAACGCTCTGTCGGCTGCAGGTTTGCATCCAGCACGCCAGCGGCCTGCAGGATCAGGGCGCGGTCGAAGGTCCATTGAGGGTCGTCATCGAGATCGATGAAGTTGCCGCTCGGCAATGCTGCGGCCAGCGAGGTCAACTGCGTCTTCAGTGAGGGGGCGACATCGATCAGGGCAAGCACATTCTCCTTGGTGGGAATACGCAGCCCCAGGAAACCCCAAGGTGTGCGGACTTCATGGTTGCCGCCATTCATGTGGCAGGTCTGGCAGCTCGGGTATCCACCATGGTTGGGATCATCAGGGTTACTCAGATAACCGATGCCGTGCTTGGATGAGATCCACATCTCCCACTGCGGATGGTCAAAACCCATATGGCAATTGGAGCAGGCGCGGGGATTGAGCGCCTCGGCCTTGGAGAAGTTATGCCGCGTATGGCAGGCATCGCACTGTGCGTTGCCGTAACGATACTCACTCGCCTCTTTGCCGCCATCATGCTTGAGCGCTCCGGAGTTGCCCTCCTTGACGCCGAGCAGGCCCTTGGTGCCGAGCTTGTGGCAGCCTGAGCAGCCGCGATAACCCTGCTTGACGATGGATGCCGGCTGATGGTGCCAGGCGGCCTGCGTCTTCATGCCATACCAGGCCAGATTGTGCTTGCCGGCTTCGTACTGCTCGACCTGCTCCTTGTGGCATACGGTACAGGTTGCGGGGGTCGGCATTTTAGCGAGTTTGGCGTCGTCTTCCTCATTGTGGCTGTCGCCGTGGCAGTCGTTGCAGCCTACATAGTCAGCAGCGTTGCTCGGATTGCCCATCTTGCTCGACATGTGCTGCCGGACGATGCCCGGCGTCTCCTGCACATGGCACTCAATACACGATTGATCCTTATGTTCAACCTTTGCACTGAATAGTTTTTTCTGCGCTTCTTCGGCGAACGCCTGTCCCGAAAAACACAGGCTGCCGGTCAAGGCGGTGATGACGATCGCCATGGATCGTATCGGTCTCATGCTCATGACTATACCCCTTCCCGATCACGGTGCGTTGAGAGATGGAAATAGTGAGTGAATCTCTTACATCTTACAGGTGCCAAATAACGGCTCCATTATACCTACAATTCGCATGGTTTTACTTGATAGGCATCAAACACTATGAATAGGGCCTGAAGTGATCTGATGCTCCCTTGAGGAATACCTGGCGTGAAATTGAGTTGCCGAGTATGCGGACGCTAATCCTCTCCCCGCTCCTTGCCACCACCTTGTGGGGCGTGTTCCAGGATCCGGTCTGCCATGCGGGAGAATGGCAGGCTTTGGATCCAGACAGTGCCGGTGCCGGTGAGGGTGGCGAGAAATATCCCTTCCCCGCCAAAGACCATCGACTTGAGTCCACCGGACATTTCGATGCTGTAGTCGATACCATCAGTGAAGCCCACCAGGCAGCCGGTGTCGATACGCAGGGTTTCGCCGTTGAGCTGCTTTTCCACAACCGTGCCGCCGGCCTGGATGAAGGCGAGGCCGTCTCCCTCCAGTTTCTGCAGGATGAAACCTTCGCCGCCGAACAGTCCGGTGCCCAGTTTCTTGTTGAAGGCGATCCCCAGTTTTGTGCCCAATGCGGCGCAGAGAAAGGCATCTTTCTGACAGATAATGCGTCCCCCGAATTGGGACAGATCAAGAGGCATGACGGTGCCCGGGTAGGGTGCTGCAAAAGCGACGCACTGTTTTCCCGAGCTGCCGCTGTTGGTGAAGTGGGTGGTAAAGACGGACTCGCCGGTGATCATGCGTTTGCCCGCACTGAACATTTTGCCGAAGATGCCCTGATCCGGATCGGAGCCATCACCCATCTTGGTTTCGAAACTGATCTGCTGCTCCATGTAGGTCATGGCGCCGGCCTCTGCAATGACAGTCTCTTCTGGGTCGAGTTCAATCTCCACCAGCTGCATGTCGTGGCCGATGATTTTGTAGTCGATTTCGTGGGCTTTCATGGTGGTTTCTCCCGAGGGGTTTTAAACAGGGTGACATGGACAGGCAACCATTACGGTACTGCTCAATCTTTGCCGGGTCTTAGGGTGCCCGGGCATGGCAGGTGGATGGGTTTGGGCTTTTTCTTTTTGCGCAGGCGCAGTGCGGTCAGTGCGCCGCCCCAGAGGCAGCCGGTGTCCAGAGACCAGATCTGGTGCGCCTCATGGTAGCCCAGCGTCGACCAGTGTCCAAAAAGGATGCGGTCGTTTCGGCTTGCCCGTTTCGGCATCTCATACCAGGGCAAAAGCTTTCCATGCTGGGAGTTGGGAGAGCCCTTCTCCTGCAGGGCGAGTCTGCCGCTGGGGGTGCAGAAGCGCAAACGGGTGAAGCTGTTGGTGATGAAACGGTGCCGCGCCATGCCGGTCAGCTTATTGGACCAGAGGTCTGGTTCATTGCCGTACATCTGACGGCAGAATCTGCGGAAACCAGGACCCTGTATTACCGCTTCCAACTCCCTGGCCAGGGCCAGGGCCGTGGGGATGTCCCACTGTGGTGGCAGACCGGCGTGGACCATGCTGAAGTTCTGCTTGCGGCTATGGTGCATCACCGGCCGGTGCCGCAGCCAGTGAAGCAGTTCATCGCGGTCGGGAGCCTGCAGAATCTTGTCGAGGGTGCCGTGTTTGGAGTGACGACGATTACCCTGGGAGAGTGCCAGCAGGTGCATGTCGTGATTGCCCAGCACTGTGATGGCCCGTTTGCCGAGGGATTTGACGAACCGCATCACCTCCAGGGATTTTGGGCCGCGATTGACGATGTCTCCCGCCAGCCAGAGTTTGTCCTTGGATGGATCGAATTCGATGAACTTCAGCAGGCGCTGCAGTTCATCGTAACAACCCTGTATGTCGCCAATGGCGTAGACGGCCAATTAGGATGCCTCCATTCTACTGCCTGTTAACGCTGAGCAGATTTGCCAGCGCCCGGTCGTGGACCCGCTGCAACAGCAGCAGCGCCATGATAGCGCCGATCAGTGCCAGAAACATATCTGTCTGGGTATCCCAGGGGTCGCCCTGGGTGCCGAGAAAGGCCTCCGCCGCCTCACCGCTTGCCAAAGCAACCCACCATTCGATCAGCTCATAAAATGCACTGAAGGCGAGACAGATGCTGATCACTACGAAGGCGAGCCAGCGGCCTGCTTGTAGCGGCGAGCGACGCAGCAGGATCTCTCTGGCCAGAATGGCGGGAATAAACCCCTGTGCCAGGTGGCCGATGCGATCATAGTGGTTGCGTGAGAGATCAAGGCTATCGCGCAGCGTGTTGAAAAGCGGAACCTCAGCGTAGGTGTAGTAACCGCCGATCATAAGAATAATCGCGTGCAGCGCAAGCAGGCGATAGAGCAGGGGCGTGAGGGGAAAGCGTTGCCAGGTAATCGTCAGCAGCACCAGTCCGATCATTACCGGCACTGTTTCCAGCAGCCAGGTCAGACGGTCAGCAACGGGATCAAGACCGCTGAAGAAAAGGATCAGCAGAATGCCTGCTCCCAACACCAAGAGTTCGTGTTGGAAAGATGCTCTCATAAGATGTTCCTAGTGCAGACTGCCGGGCCTGGCCAGAGAAAAAGGGGGGATGGTCGCATCGAAGTGGTTGCCCTGACTGTCCACCATGTCGTAGCTGCCCTGCATACTGCCTGCCGGTGTTTCGAGTACGGTACCGCTGGTGTAGCGGAAAGACTCGCCGGGGCCGAGGCGGGGCTGTTCGCCAACCACCCCCTCGCCGCGCACCTCCTGCACCTTGCCGTTGGCATCACTGATGACCCAGTGTCGGTTCAACAGACGTGCCGTCTCGGTACCATCGTTACGGATGGTAATGGTGTAGGAGAAGACGTAGCGGTTTGTCCTGGGGGTGGATTGGGACTCGACATACTCTGTCTCTACCTGGATGCCTATCTGGTGCGGATTCTTTTGGGTCATCAATTCAGCTGGTTTCATCTATGGCGCAAAGGCGGGTAATTCAGCCAGTGTGCAGTGGAATCAAGATTCTTGGCGTCTGGCCGATTACCTATTATAAATGGATTACATGGTGTTTGTGATGCGCAAAACGACTTTTTTTGCCCTGTTCTTTCTGCTGCTCTCCCCGGCGTTTGCGGCGGATCAGGCCCAGGAGCTGGTGGCAGCCGCGATGAGTGGCCGGGTGGAGACATTGCGTGACCTGCTGGCGCAGGGCGCAGATGCCAACAGTAAAAATGCGGCTGGTCGGCCAGCGCTGCTGCTGGCAGCGTTCAACGGGAACCTGCACAGCGTCCGCGCACTCGTGAGCGCGGGGGCGGATGTCGATCTCGTTGACGCAAAGGGAGCCACCGCACTGATGCAGGCGGCCTCCTTCAATCATCCAAGGTGGTTACCCTGCTGATCCAGGCGGGATCGGATGTAAATGCCAAGGATCAGGGCGGAAATACGGCTTTGAGTCTTGCCGGCAGGGGAGGGCATGGGGAGATGGTGAAGATGCTCACCGCGGCTGGCGGCGTCGAGGTCGCTGAAGGGGGGGATGAAGAGAAATAGTCGGATCCCTTGTGACTTCCAGGAGTGTGAACTGGAACCCTAACCGACTGTTTTTACTTCACACTTTAAACAAAGACTGCCGCCGTTCTATGGTGAATGTGACCGGTTTCAAAGCGGCTGTCTACAGACTGAACCATGCTTCGGTCAAGGCAAAAGGTGTTTCAGGAGTTTCGTCATGCAATTACAACATCCTCATCGAAAACCCGACTTCTTCTTCGTGCTGGTCATGTTGGTCCTGCTCGGAGTCACTTCGAGCATCACCCTGCAGATGCGTGCGGCGGATACGCCGGAGATCACGGCTGCGCCGGTGGCGTCCGGGTTTAACCTGAATCGGGGATAACCCCGTTTTCTGACAAGTTTTCTCTCTGATGTGGTAGATTGCCGCCTGTTTGAAAAACAGGGTTACAGACGATGGCGGAAAAGAGACGTGTTGGCGTAGTAGGGGTGGGTTATCTTGGGCGTTTTCATGCCCTCATCTACTCCAGAATGAGTGACGTGGAACTGGTCGGCGTGGTGGATACCGATCAGGAGACGGCTGATCGGGTGGCGCAAGAGGCTGGATGTGCCGCCTATACCGATTTTCACGAGCTGCTGGATAAGGTCGATGCGGTCAGCATCGTGGTTCCCACCTCCCTGCACCTGGACGTTGCCCGTCCCTTCCTTGAAAAAGGCATCCACATGCTGTTGGAGAAGCCGATAGCATCCACTGTCGAGGCGGGAGAAAAAATTGTGGCCTTGGCGAAGGCCTCCGGGTCAGTGCTGCAGATCGGCCATCTGGAGCGTTTCAATGCAGGTGTCATGAAGCTTGCGGAGCGGATCAAAAAGCCCCGTTTCATAGAGGCCCACCGCATGGGTGAGTTCGTTGCCCGTGCCACCGATGTCGATGTGGTCTCCGATCTGATGATTCACGATATCGATATCATTCTTTCGCTGGTGGGGTCGGAGATCACCTCCATTGCCGCAGTCGGCACCCCGGTACTCACATCCCATGTGGATATAGCCAACGCCCGGCTTGAGTTTGCCAACGGCACCGTCGCCAACATTATCGCCAGCCGGGTCTCGGATAAGACGACGCGCCGTATCCGGGTGTTCGAGGAGAACCGTTACGAATCTCTCGACTTCATCGCGCAGACCATCGATACCGCCCATCCACGACCACAGCCTGGTGAGGAGTGGCCTGAGATCGTCACCGAGCGTCTGCAGGTGGAGCCGGTAAAACCACTGGACACCGAGCTGCAGGCCTTCATCGATTGCATCAACAGTGGCGAAGTCCCGCTGGTGGATGGGAAAGTCGGTCAAAAGGCGCTGGAAGTGGCGATGCAGGTGAAGGCGAAAATTCTGCAGTCGGGGTGATTCCCTGTTTGCAGACTCTGTGTTTCTGACTGTGCCGGTGATTGTTATCTGCAAATGAAATAGGTCTTGTCATTTCGACCGTAGGGAGAAATGACAGTTATCCTGTGGCATGTCATTCAGGCGCTGATCTTTGCTTCAACCATCTCCACTGCCATGGCGACAGCCGCATGCAGACTGCCGATCCCCGCCTGACCGCTTCCTGCCAGGTCGAGGGCGGTGCCGTGATCCACGGAGGTGCGGATGATGGGCAGGCCAAGTGTCACGTTGACCGCTCTGCCGAATCCCAGGTGTTTGAGCACTGGCAGACCCTGGTCGTGATACATGGTGAGCACGGCGTCTGCCTGTTGCAGATACTTGGGTGTGAAGAGGGTGTCGGCGGGCAGCGGGCCGGTGAGGTTTATGCCCCCCTGCCGCAGCCGGTCGATGGTCGGTTCGATGATCTCTATCTCCTCCCGCCCAAGGTGGCCGCCCTCCCCGGCGTGGGGGTTGAGGCCGCAGACGAGTATTCGGGGATCTGTCAGACCGAAGTGCCGGCGCAGGTCGCTATCCAGAATACGAATGACCCGTTCGAGTCGCTGGGGCGTGATCTGGCGGCTGACCTCGCTCAGGGGCAGGTGAGTGGTGACGAGAGCCACCCGCAGGCCATTGGTTGCAAGCATCATCACCGGGTGCGCCTGGGTGAGTTCAGCGAGAAATTCAGTATGCCCGGTGAAGGCGTGACCGGCATCGTTGATGATGCCTTTATGCACCGGGCCGGTGACCAGCGCATCGAAGTTGCCGTTCAGGCACCCTTCGGTTGCCTGGCGCAGGGTGTCGAGGACATAATCGGCGTTGGCCGGATTGAGCCTGCCGCACTGCGCTTCGGCAGTGAGTGGAACCGGCAAGATCCGGAGACTGCCCGGTTCCGCTTCTGCGGCATCAAACGGGATCAACTTCAGCGGTAGCCCGAGTTGTTCGGCACGCTGCTCCAGCAGTCCAGGATCGGCGATGACGACAACCGGGGCCGCCAGCGTCCCCTGGGCCAACATCACGCATAGATCCGGCCCGACCCCGGCGGGTTCGCCAGGGGTCAGGGCGATGCGTAAAGCCTTCAACCTGGTTCCTGCTCCAGATGTATCTCCACGTAAGCCTCGTCGCGCAGACGGCGTAACCAGAGGGCGGTAGCCTCCTCCGCCTTCTGTTTGCGGATCGCCTTGCGTGCGTTGGTGCGTATCACCTCTTCAGTATTGTCGTGTTTGCGGCGCTCCAACACCTGCACGATGTGCCAGCCGAATTGAGTCTGAAAAGGGTGGCTGATCCCGCTGGGTTCCAGGTCGTCCATCTGCTTTTCAAATTGCGGCACCATGTCGCCGGGGCTGGTCCATCCCAGGTCGCCACCCTTGATGGCGGATGCCTTGTCATCGGAATGAGAGCGTGCCAGCGTACCGAAGTCCTCCTCATTCTCCAGGCGGGTTCGCAGGGTTTCAAGGGTGTGGCGAGCCTCGGAATCTGAGACGATTTCATTGGTGTTGACCAGGATGTGGCGGGCGTGTGTCTGGGTGATCAGGTGGCGTTTTGCACCTTTTGTATCCACAAGTTTGACGATGTGGAAACCGGAGGCGTTACGTATTGGATCGCTGATATCTCCCGGCTCCAAATTATCCACCACCTGAGTGAAGATGGAGGGAACGCGGGCCGCCTCGATCCAGCCCAGGTCACCGCCTTCCAACGCCTGACGACCATCGGATTCCCGCACCGCCGCCTCGCCGAAATCGGCGCCTTCACGTAACTGAACGATCAGATCTTCAGAGCGTTTTTTTGCTGCCTGGACATCTTCCGGTGCCGCGCCTTCAGGGGTAGCGATAAGGATATGCTGCAGAAGCAGGGCAGAGCGTTGCCGGTTTCCCCCGGCTTCGCGGGCGAGAAAGTTGCGGATGTCCTGGTCGGTGACCACGATGCGATTGATCACCTCCTTCTGCTTCAGCCGGTTGATAATGATGTCTCGGCGCAGTTTCTCGCGGAAAAGGGTGAAATTGATGCCGTCCGACTCAAGGGTGTCTCTGAGTTCTCCCAGGGTGATGTTGTTACGTTTGGCGATGTTGGCGATGGTTTTCGACAGGGTGGCGTCATCCACGCTGACGCCGAGTTGTTTTGCCGCCTGCATCTGCAGGCGCTTGCTTATCATGCGCTCCAATACCTGCCGTTCCAGGACATTCCGCGCCGGCAGACCGGTGCCTTTCTCCAGCAGCTGGCTGGCGAGCTCTTGGGTGCTGCTGTCGAGTTCGCTGCGGGCGATAATGTCTTCGTTCACCACGGCTACGATTTGGTCGAGTTCCTCGACTGCGGCGTTGAGTGGCAGTGTGCTCAAGAGCAACAGCAGGGTAGCCAGCAGTTGCAGGGGTCTAGGGGATGACTGCATGAAATCTAATTTCCCGATTGATAACCGTAGATGGATTCTTCCAGGGTGTCCTGAATGTTGTCGCCCAGAGCGCCCAGTCCAGTGAGTTCCAGTTGTATCATGAAACTGGTGTCCGCTTCCGCATCGGCATCTGTGACATAACGCTGTAACAGTGCCCGCAGCTTCCAGCAACAGTGTCCGGAATACTCCATTCCCAGGATCTGGTTCATGTCCCGCTCAAACAGCATCGAATGTTTCCAGACACCCAGCAGGGTGTATTTATGGTTGATGGGCCAATAGGCCGAGACGTTGATATCTTCAATGCTCTCGCGGGTGTAGTTGTAATCGAAATTGAGCAGTTGCCCGGCAGACCTATTGTAGCGCAGTGCGAACTTGCCTTTGTCCATGCGGCCGCCTTCCAGATGCGGATCCCAACGCAGGGTGGCGGAACTGCTCCAGTTGCTGTTCAACCGGGAGGAGAGTTCCGCCACGACCGACGAGGTCGTGGTTGCGGAAGTGTCCGTGTCGTTGAGTTGCACATTGCGATCTTCGAAATAGAGTATCTGACCGAGACTGGCGCGGAATCGTTCCCGGCCGCTGTCGCTCTCCAGCAAACGTGAGGTGAGGGCCAGTGTGATCTGATTGGCGTCACCGATGCGGTCACGGCCACTGAAACGGTTGTCCCGGAACAGGTTGGAGAAGGTGAAGTCGAGCTCCGATGAGTCGAAATTTGGTGTGTCGCTCTGATCCTCGTAAGGGGCGTAGAGGTAGTGGAGACGTGGCTCCAGCGTGTGGGTGGCGGCACTGCCGAACCAGTTGCTGTCCCGTTCCAGGACCAGGCCGCTGTCCAGACTTAGGGTCGGCACCATCCGGCTTGGGGCGGAATTATCCCCCGCGTCCGTATTACGGAGCTGATAATCGGCGTAGTTGAGACCGACTCTGGGCGTCAGATGGCCCCAGGAGCGCCGCAGTGGCAGACTCAGATAGGGGGAGATGGCGACCCGGTGTCCCCGTACCTGCTCGACGTGGTCGAAATAGACATATTCGGCCTCCAGCGACAGATCGAGTCCCATTTCGTCCAGGCTGTGCTCATAATTGGCAAGCAGTTGCGGCAGTCGACTGTAGGGATAGTCGATGCGGGCGATATCCTTGTCGACGGTCTGAAAATTCTGCAGGCGGCCCAACAGCGACCAGTCGCCGATGGTGTAGTTAATGTCGCCCCGCTGTTCGATATGCCGGCTGCTGGTGATAGCGAGCCCCTTGCCGAAGTCGGTCAGATACTCTTTGTCGCTCACATAACCTGCGTCGATGGTGGTGGTCAGTCCTGGGGCCAGCCAGCTGTCGTGGCGCATATTGAACGCGCCGCGGGTGGAGGGGCGGTCGTTGTCGGGGTCTCCATCGTTGGGCAGGATCTCACCGGTGAAGTTGCCTTTCTGGTTTTCCCTGAGAAAGCGGAACTCGCCCCCAAGCATCAGCCCCCGTTTGCTCATCAGGCGGGGGGTGATGGTCGCGTCGTAATCCGGTGCGAGGTTCAGGTAGTAGGGGATGGAGAACTCACCACCGCCACGACTGGATGAACCTATGGCAGGCAGCAGAAAGCCCGATTTGCGCCGGTCGTCCACCGGGAAACTGAAGTAGGGGGTATAGAAAACCGGGACGCCGCCGAATCGCAGCTTGGCATTGCGCGCCACGCCCCAGCCCTCGTCCATATTGATATCGAGAGTCTCGGCCTCGATATTCCAGTCGCTGGCGCCAGGACGGCAGGTGGTGTAGGAGACATCATCGTAATGGGAGAGTGTCTTCGACTCTATATCCACCCGGCTGGCGCTGCCTCTGGCATTGCGTTCCGGCAGGCGGAACTCCGTCTCCGTGAGCCAGCCCTGGTTCTCGTCCAGCGTCACCTGTCCCGCTTTGCCGCTGACCCTGAGTCCCGGTTTCTCGATATAGATGTTGCCGTCGAGGTCGATCTGTCGGGTGTCTCGCTGGTAATAGGCGTGATCTGCCTCAAGATAGTGGTCGTCCTGTCTGACTTGCACGCCGCCAAAAAAATGGGTGCGGTTGTTGAGCTGATCCAACTCCGCGGCATCCGCTTCGACCTGAGTAGTGCCGGGTTGACCCGCTTCCAAGGGCAGGGGCGTGGATTCGTGGACGGTGGCAGGATCGCAGTACTCCCAGTTCAGTCCCTGGTCGATACGCAGAATCCCGCCGTCATCGTCGGCAGCGAGGGTCGGGGCGGCAATCAGCAGGAGGGGAACCGGCCAGATGCGAAGTTGTCGGAGACTCAGTCGATGCATGTCGTTTTGGGGTTGTTAGGCCTTCTGGTTAGTGACTGAGCTGTCGCGCGGCATAAAATCGCATAGAATCGACTAATCTTCAATTCCTCTGCTTGCTGGAAACCATTGTGGCATCTTCTCTGCGCCGTACTCTGCTGACCTTTTTGATCCTGCTGCTGACTGTTTTTGTGGTGATGACGCTATGGCGTACCCGCCCGCAGCCGGAAATAGTTATGAAAAAGCCTCAGGTTACACGGGTGGAGGTGGTGAAGGCAGTGGCCAGGGATATCAACCCCCTGGTGCGGCAGACCGGCCTGCTGCGTCCCTGGCGGGTGGCCTCTCTGAGATTCGAGGTGAAAGGAGACTTGGTGGAACGGCTGGTCGAGCCGGGGCAGAAGGTTGAACACGGCCAGTTGCTGCTGCGACTGGACGATGCGGACTACCGGGATGCGGTAACCGAAAACGAAGCCCGACTCACCGAGACCCGCGCGGCTATCCGGCGTGACCGCTCCCTGCTGGGGTTGGCCGAGGAGAGCCGTAAACTGGCGGAACAGGAATATCGGCGCCTGGTGAAATTGGGTGAGGGTTCTCTCTCCTCTGCCTCCACCCGTGACAGCGCGCGCCAGCAACTGCTCAAACTGTCGAGTGACGAGGCGCGGCTGGCCTTCAGCATCGAGAGCAGCCAGGCCCGGCTGAAACGGGAGGAGGCGGCCCTCAAGCGGGCGCAGCGTAACCTGCAGAGAACCCGGTTAATTGCGCCTTTCGACGGCCTGATCAACAAGGTTGAGGCGGAGGTGGGTGACTATCTGCAGACTAGCGCCCGTGTGGTGGAGCTGATTCAAGGTGAATTCCTCGAACTCTATGTCGAGGTGAGCGGCGACGTGGCGGCGGCCCTGACGCTTGGTCAGAAGCTGATCGTAAAACTTGATGGCGCCGAACAGGAGGGTGAGCTGACTGCACTGCAGCCGGATCCTGATGCCAAGACCCATACTCATCCGCTGCAGATCCGTCTGTCCGCAGATGGTCTGCTGCCAGGCATGCTGGGAGAGGTGTTGCTGCCTCTGGAACCCCGAAGCGGCGCACTGGTCGTACCGCCGGCGGCACTGCTGCGTGAAGAGGGGCGGGTCTATGTCTTCGTGGTTGACGCTGGGCGGCTGCAGCGGCGTGCGGTGGTGCCGGGCATTCGCTACAACGGTCTGCAGGTGATCCTCTCCGGCCTGGCTGAGGGGGAGCCGCTGGTGGCACGGGATGTTGAGGTGCTGAGTGACGGGATCAAGGTAACGGCTGAGGCAGTGGAGTCCGGTCAGTGATCGAGTTCTCCATCCGCAACCCACTGATCGTCAACCTGCTGTTGGCGATCATTCTGCTGGCCGGAGTGCTCTCCTGGTATGCCATGCCGCAGGAGATGTTTCCCACGGTGGAGCAGGACAAGGTAAATATCCGCACTACTTTTGAGGGGGCGTCGCCGGAAGAGATTGAACGACAGATCACCCTGCCAATCGAACAGGAACTGGATGGGCTGGCGGATATCGATGTCATCAGCTCCACCAGTAATGAAGGGTCGTCGAGTATCCTCATCGAACTCAAGAGCGGCGCTGACGTGGATGGCTTTCTGCGCAAGGTAGACACGGCTCTGGATCAGGTGGATGACCTGCCGGATGAGGCGGAGGAGCCGGAGCTCTCCCGCCTGGAGACCCGCTTCCCCGTCATCTCTGTCAGTCTTTACGGCGATATTGCAAGGGGACGCCTCTACAGGATTGCCGAGGATCTGAAGGATGAGCTGATCAAGCTGCCGGGGGTGGCATCGGTGGGGGTGGCCGGTGTCCGGGAGTGGGAGATCTGGGTGGTGGTCGATCCCCAGGTGTTGGCGGCGCGAGGGGTCTCCCTGAAGCAAGTGGGCAAGGCGTTACGGGAAAATCTCCGGGATCTGCCCGGCGGCACGCTGAAGGCGACAGGGGGCGATATCCGCCTGCGGGGCATGGGCGTCCCCCCCGATCCGGTGCAAATGGGGGCGATCGTACTGCGCAGCAACGCTGCGGGTGGTCGCCTGCGCCTGGGTGATCTGGCGGAGGTGCAGTTGCGACTGGAGGAGGCGCAGACCCTGGGACGGTTCAACGGCAAGCCGTCGGTCAATCTCACCATCAACAAAACCAGTCAGGCATCCACCATCACGGTGGCAAAACAGGTGCGGACCTATGTGGATGAGCGTCAGCTCACCCTCCCGGCGGGGGTTGAGCTGGGACTCTTCAGTGACCTCTCGGTCTATGTGAAGACCCGTCTGGAGACGGTGAAGTCCTCCGGCATGGTGGGTTTGGCCCTTGTGCTGCTGGCACTCTATCTGATGCTCAACTTCCGCGTCGCCTTCATCACCGCGCTGGGTATCCCGGTCTCCTTCCTGGTGGCGGTGGTCATTCTCTATATGTTGGATTACAGCATCAACATGGTCTCGCTGTTCGCCTTTCTCATCGCCCTGGGTCTGATCGTGGACGATGCGATCATCGTCAATGAGAATATCTACCGTCACCTGGAGATGGGGGAGGATCCGGCAGGTGCTGCGCTTATCGGCACCAAAGAGGTCTTCTGGCCGGTGGTGGCCTCGACTGCCACCACCATTGCCGCCTTCATGCCGATGTTCGCCATCGGCGGCACCATGGGGGCGTTTATCGCAGTGATTCCGGTGGTGGTGAGCGCTTCCCTATCCGGATCATTGCTGGAGGCATTCGGAGTACTGCCCTCCCACGCAAAGGAGTTTCTGACGGTGCCGCGGCAGCGACGTCAGGGGCGCATCGACTGGACAGCGCTGAACCGGAATTACACGCGTCTGCTGCGCTGGTGTCTCAACTATCGTTATCCGGTGGCGATGCTCTCTGTCGGCGTACTGGTCATTACCATGACTTTTGCCGCCACCCGCGTCCCCTTCCTGCTCTTCGGGCATGTCGATGTGGGGCAGTTCTTTATCAATATCGAGACGCCCAGCACCTACAGTATCGATGAGAGTGCCCGTCTGGCGAAAAAGATCGAGCAGGAGATTATCGGTTCCCTGGAAGAGGAGGAACTCGACACCCTGCTGACAAATGTCGGGGTGACGTTCATCGATTTCCATCGGGTGCGATTCGGCAGTCGCTATATTCAGTTGATCGTCGATCTCAAGAAACAGCGGCCCCAGGGATTTATCGAACGTTGGATCTCCCCGGTTGTAAGCCTGAAATTTGCCTGGGAAGGGAGCCGTGACCGCAGTTCAGATCTGGTGATAGAGGCACTGAGGGAACAGTTGGCACCCATCTCCGGCATCCAGCGGCTGTCGATCCTGCGGCCCCAGGGTGGACCGGCCGGTGCGGATATCGAGATAGGTGTGATTGGTGATTCCGTGGATCAACTGCGTCTTCAGGCAGAAGGGGTACGGGAGTTCGTGCAGCGCCTGCCAGGGACATCGGATGTGCGTCAGGATATGGATCCCGGCAAGCTGGAGTATCGCTATGAACTTAATGAGAGGGGTCGTCAGCTCGGTCTGACCCAGATGCAACTGTCGGATGTGGTGCGCACAGGCTTTCTGGGTCTTGAAGTGGTAAATGTCAGCTGGCAGGACAAACGTATTCCGGTGCGGCTGATCTTTCCTGACCGACTGCGTCACGATGCCGGTGCATTGGAACGCCTGCCGATCACCCTGGAGGATGGCCGGACGGTCTATCTGGTGGATGTTGCCGATGTGCAGGAGGCGCGGGGTTACAACAGCATCAATCGGCGGGATCTGCAGCGGCTTGCCACCATCACAGCGGAGGTCGATTCGGATATCACCACGCCGAATGATGTGATCGAGAAGGTAAAGCAGGCGTTTGATGATCTACCGCAGGGATATGAGTTGCTTTTTCTCGGGGAGAAAAAGAAGACTGAAGAGTCGATTGCCGGTATGAAGCGGGCGACAGTAATTGCCTTGGCGATTATCTTCTTTATCCTTGCCGCCCTGTTCAAATCACTGCTTGATCCACTGGTGGTGATGTTCGCCATCCCGTTTGGTTTGATCGGTGTCGTGGTGGGACACCTACTGTTCGACTACCATCTGCAGTTCCTCTCCCTGATTGGCTTTCTGGCACTGACCGGCATCGTAGTCAATGATTCCCTTATCCTGGTCGATTTCACCAAACGCATGCGTCGGGAAGGCATGGAGCGGAAGGACGCAATGGTGGAAGCAGGACGTGTGCGTATTCGTCCGATCCTGCTCACCAGTATCACTACCTTTTTAGGTATCTCGCCGTTGATCTTCTTCGCAACCGGGCAGACCGCATTTCTTTCTCCGATGGCGGTCAGTCTTGGATTCGGATTGCTCTTTGCCACTGTGCTTATCCTGTTGGCGTTGCCCTGTTTCTATCTTATAGCCGATGACCTGCGTAGCGGATTCACCAGGTTGATTCGCAGTGATGCCAGTCGTAGGTAATTCAACTTCCCCTCGAATTTTTGATAGGAGATAAAAACCTCCGTCGTTAGTCGGCGAATAAACAGCTATGATAGCAGCTTGATCACCGCCAATTGAGTGCTGATCATGATGGCGAGTCATTATTCCATCGATCCCTTTTATCTAAGACGAATAATGTAGTGTTTCAATCCTGTTTTGCGAAGGGCACGGAGAAGTAAGCGGGTCTGTGTAGGGGATGCCAGTTAACCGGTGTTTCTATTGCGACGGTAAATTTGAGGCTATATTTGTATTAGAGTGCAGCCCATCTAAAACATGAGGATAAGCGAGTGTTATGAATAGTAATAGTGCTTTAGCTCTTATATTGATTTTGTGGTCATGTTCATCTGTGAGCGAAGAGCAGGCTGCTCCAACCTATGACCAAAGAACGCCGGAAATGATGATTGAGATTCAAAAGAGACTTCAAGCTCGCGGTTATGATCCTGGACCAGTAAATGGTAAATGGAGCAATAAAATCCAAGAGTCATTATTCGCGTTCATGCGTGATGAAGGTACTATTGGGCAAGAACATGAAACTCGAGCAACTTGGGATAAACTGGGTTTTTCATGTTTTTATGTGAAAGACACAGCAATATCTTTAAGTTGTCCTGTCGGTTGTACGTCGTATCTAATTCTCACCTAGGATGGTGTTCAGGGCTATCATATTTCATGCGAAGACGGGAAAAGCTTTTCAATTCCTCCTGCAAATAGGAAGTAATGAATATGCAACCTATTAAAGGTAAATTCGCATGAAATATTTTAAACTGTTCCACTGTGTTATGCAGCTTAAATTCCTAAGTTATTTGTGCGTCAGCGCAAATAAGATAATAAAGCCACGTTAATGCTTGTGCCCAGATTTTTATGCTTGGCAAGCAAGGTAGCTGGGTTTAAATAATGATTTTTATTACGGATGAAAATGATTGGAGGTACTTCAGTATTTGCAGAGTAAATTGCCACAGCTTCTATAAATTCGTTTTCAGGCGCCGAGGGTCCTAGCGTGTGCCGAAGGCAGCGCGCTGTTTTTATGTTTGAGCAACAAATATGAACTACAAAATTTCACTAACGGATTATCTGTTGTGGATCATCTCATGTGTTTCTCTGATCGCTGGGATGATTCTGCCGATGTTCTCTTTCCAGAAGTTCTATATATTGAATGATACCTTCTCTCTAATATCTGGAGTCACATATTTATTCAAGGAAGGTGAGTTATTCCTGTTTTTAATAATAACGCTATTTAGTATTGTCACTCCTATTTACAAATTAAGCCTTACTCATAAGCTTGTAAAAAACAAAATCCCTACAACCAAGGAAAAATTGATAATAGTAAAGCGCCTTTCAATTATTGGAAAATGGTCAATGGCAGATGTATTTGTAATTTCTGTCATAGCAGCTACTGTAAAACTTGGGGCTTTTGCCAGCGTGCAAATCCACACGGGTCTTTTTGTATTTGGTTTTGGAGTAATTATGAGTATGGTTTTAGTCCATAGGCAGTTGTCAGGATATGAATTGTTGCCAAAGAAAGAATAATTTAATGTGTTGCTCAAGCGTGAATTCTAAGTCCTGCGCTCATTGTCGCCCCGTTTATTCTGTCCTGTGCATGGTGTTAGCGTGAACAGGAGAAATACTGGTACTCAAACATAATGGATTTCCTTACCTTTAAAAGCTTTATCAGCACAACGGCTCTTATTGCGTTTTATTACATAGGAGCGGTTATATTACCTGTCGGGATATGGTTCTTTTCAATTTGGATAATAAAAAAATATAAGTTTATTGATGATGCGTACAACAAAGGAAAGGAAGAAATCTGGGGCTTGTTAAATAAAAAGCAACAAATAAAATTGGTTGTGCTGGCTATGATGTTCTTTCTGTTCATGGAGTTATTTTGGCGTATGCTCTTTGAGTTCTTAATTGCCTACATGCAAATGCGTGATGCACTATTACAGTCGCAGTCTTTTTGAGTGTTTATTGTTGAAACAGGCTAAACTTTTCGGCGCGGAAATGAGTGACTAAGTGTCGAATGCATAACAAATCCATATTGGTCATCGGCAGGTATGTATTTCTGCTGATACTATTGGGGTCTACTCAATAACGGTGCTGTCTGTCTGAAAAGGAAAATGCCTGGGTGTTAATAACCATCACTGCGGTCTGTGTTTTTTCTTCGGTGATTTGCGGCTCGTTAAACAACGCTTATATGCGAACAGAATACAGGATTCAATCATGAGTATACTCTATCGTTGCAAAAAACGATCTGTAGCTGTAAAAATGCATTGCTATTATTTGACGAAGCATACTTGAGAGCCATCTTTCTGGATCGTACCGACGGCGAATTCCAGAAATAGTGAGAAATATTCATTTTATCCTGTCTTTTATAGAGTGAAATGGTTATTAGACACGGAATTTATGCAACTATCGGGTTTAGTAAGGATTATTAACTCATGATTCAATCATATCTGCAAAAAATGAAGGGTGGTGAAAAATCTCCGCCAAGAAAGCCATTCAGTAAAATTGCTTGGTCTTGGCTTGGTGCCTTTATAGGTATCTATCTTGTTGCTATTTTAAGCAGACTGTCTCACACGGGGTTACTGGATAGCTTGTTTCTGGTTGGTTCGTTTGGTGCGTCGGCTGTTCTTATCTATGCTGCTCCACAGGTTGAGTATGCACAGCCGAGAAATTTAATAGGCGGGCATATCATCTCCGCTGCAATCGGCGTAACTGTATATAAACTGCTTCCTTTTGATGTTGCTTTGCTCGGTGCATTTGCAGTTTCATTATCAATCGTAGCAATGCATTTCACACGCACGATACATCCACCTGGGGGCGCGACTGCGCTGATAGCTGTTATCGGGAACTCTGAGGTTCATGGTATTGGATATCAGTTTGTTGTTTCTCCTATCGCAGTAGGTGCCTTTGTAATGTTGTTCATTGCACTAGTAGTAAATAATTTGTCAAAAAACCCAAAACGGCATTATCCTAGATATTGGTATTAACATATTACAAATCTGCCAATACATTGAAGGCCACAACGAATGGATCAGACGCGGTTTTGATGGCGGCGTATTATTGTTGGTCGGTAGTCTTCAGTCTAACTTGGGTGGTGGGATTGTGGTGCATAGTACGACGCTGTCAGATCTTCAAAGCAGGGCGAACAATGATTCGCTTGTGGTGGAAGATGTTGTAATAGTGGAAATTCATGAAATCGCATCGTCAAAAGCGGATGAACGACTAATTTTTCCGATCGGCTGAATAAATTCACATTCCTTTTTGTTCGAGACAAGGACAACACATGAGCATAACGATAGAGGGTCCCGATGGTAAATCACGCTGCCACTGGTGTGGTGCCGCACCGGCGTTTCTCGACTATCACGATACCGAATGGGGTTTCCCGGTCAGTGATGATCGTCGCTTATTTGAGAAATTAAGTCTGGAGAGCTTTCAATCCGGGCTGAGCTGGCGCACCATTCTTGCCAAGCGCGAGAACTTCCGTGCCGCCTTCCATGATTTCGACTTCGACAGGATAGCGCGTTTTACCCAGCACGACATCGATCGTCTGCTCATGGACGAGGGGATCGTCCGTCATCGCGGTAAAATCGAGGCTGTCATCAATAACGCGCGACGGACTCAGGAGCTCGTCGAACGGGAAGGTTCACTGGCAGCCTTCATCTGGCGTTACGAACCGGACTTGAAGCAACTCGCAATGCCGCAAACAGTCTCAACTTCTGTAGAATCACTTGCCCTGTCGAAGGATCTGAAAAAGCAAGGCTGGAAATTCGTCGGGCCTACAACTGTGTATGCTTTCATGCAAGCAATGGGGTTGATCAATGATCATGTGAAGGAGTGCGTAATCAGAACCAAAGTTGAGTGTGCGCGTAAGGGCTTCAAGCGTCCAGGTGGTGACAAATAGAATTTTTACTTTGGTATTTGTGGAGAGAAGAGAGGTGAACCCCAGTTAAGAATGCTGCAGAATGCTAATGAATAAGGCATCCACTAAGAGATCTGTATAAAATACGACAAGATCATATTCCTTTGGCTCCAAGACTGGAGAGAACCCATGAAGACCATCATCCATTCAGTGGTGCTACTGTCCCTCCTCGCGATATGCATCCCAATAGCATCTGCCACCCCCCCGCCAGCCTATGAGGGGAGAGGGCTCTATGTTTCCTACTGCCAGTTGTGTCATGGGACTGGTGGCAAGGGGGATGGTCCTCTCGCAAAGGCGATGAAGATCAGTCCGGCAGATCTGACCACCACGGTGCGCTCCAGGAGCGATACCATTCTCATGAAGATCATCACCGGGGAGGGTCGGCAGACCATAACGGGCCGGGACCGTCACAATCTGCTGAGTGATGCCATGCCGGAGTGGAAGGATATATTCAACGAGTCCCAGGTCAAGTCATTGATCGCATACCTTCGCTTTCTGGGCAACAGCAAGCATGATCTGATGGGGGATCCCAAGGTGGGTCTGCAACTCTATCAGAAGTACTGCAAGGTTTGTCACGGTGTGGAGGGTGATGGTGATGGCATCATGACGAAACTCATGGGAATTATGCCGATGGATCATACCAATCCCAACGTGACCAACCCTCTCGATAATAAAGAGCTGGTCAGTAGCATCCTTGATGGTAAGGGGAGGTTTATGCCGGCTTGGCGTGGCATCCTCAGTCAGGGTGATGTCGAGGCGCTGGTCAGCTATATTCGTCTGCTCACTCACTGATCACTTTGGGATCAGCTCTCGGGTTTTGGTTTAGGTACTAAGAACAAGGTCAAAGATCAGTGATATTGTCGGTTGGCGCCGCCCTGTGACACTGCGTTGCAAGTCCCCACAGGTTTCGTCTGTCCGGTGTGCTTCGAAGTAACCTGCGCACACTACCCTGGATTATGCGCAGTATTTATTGGGCGATTTATTCCCGTCATCACCAGCCTTCCTCCATTTGGGCTAAGCTTCAAGTGAAAGATAACAGCCTTGAGTGGAGGTTCGCACCATGACAACACCCATCACTTCCACTGGTGTGAAGATCTCAGATTCACCCCAGCCACTGTCGTTGAACGTCCAGTCGCAGCGCATGGAACTGAATGCGCAGATAGTCTCCACGTCGGCTGAGTTTCAGTCGGGCGTAGCGGGAGAGCCGCAGGCGCTCTTGTTTCGTTCTGCCATTGAAAAGCTCAACGAACTGCTGCTTCCTGAGTTGGGGGAAAATGCAGTTCAGCAGACAGCTGACTCAGGTCTCGATTTTTCACCGGAGGCTACGGCGGAACGTATTGTCGGTTTTGCCACTGGTTTTCTCCCGGTTTTTCTTGAGACTCATGCAGATGAGGATCCTCAGGCGGCATTGGATGAGTTCATGCAAATCATCCGTGATGCAATCGAGCAGGGCTTTTCCGAGGCGCGGGAGATTCTTGATGGCCTGAGTGTGCTGGAAGGGGATATCGCCGCCAATATTGATACCACTTTTGAGTTTGTTCTCGAAGGGTTGGAGCGTTTTGAGATCGAGATGGCACCTGAGGACTTTTGACATCTAAGCTGAGTCGCTGGTGGGACCGGCAACGCCATGCCTTAGAATATTCTGAAATGCCCGATCCGCCAGGCTTGATCGGGCCTACACCTTACCTCAAAATCGAAATATACTCTGCGGACTTTGTGTATTGCAGCTGTTCCCTCTACTCAACCCGCGTGTCTAAAAAAATGCCCCAACGAATCGAATGTTTGAAAAACTGGCTCTCATCCTTGCCGGAGATCGACAATTACTCCTTCGAGCCAGCCTCTGACGATGCCAGTTTTCGCCGCTACTTTCGCATCGAAGCCGGTGACAATCGCTATATCGCGATGGATGCCCCGCCGGATAAGGAGGATACGACACCGTTCATCCGGATGGCGGAGGCCCTTGAGTCGATCGGACTCAATGTGCCCCATATTTTTGCCCGCAATCAGGCGGAGGGTTTTCTGCTGTTGAGTGACTTGGGCAAGACCCTCTATCTCGACCGGCTCGATGAGACGAATGTGGATCGGCTCTATGGCGATGCCTTGGGGGCGCTGATGGTGATTCAGGCCTGCGGCCCTGTCGAGGGGCTTAGGGACTATGACCGAAAGCTGCTACTGCAGGAGATGGAGCTGTTTCGTGAATGGCTGTTGAAGCGGCATCACGCGCTTAACCTTACTGTCGCTGAACACTCCATGTTGGATGTCACCTTTGATTTCCTGGCCGGCAATGCGCTGGATCAGCCACAGGTCTGTGTACACCGCGACTACCACTCCCGCAATCTGATGGTGACCGATCAGTCGAATCCAGGCATCATCGATTTTCAGGACGCAGTGGTTGGGCCAGTGACCTACGATCTGGTTTCACTGCTGCGGGACTGTTATATCCATTGGCCCAAGGCCCGTATCGAGGCATGGGTGATGGGTTACTATGAGCTGGCGGTGCAGTCAGGTGTCTTGCGCAGTGAGCATGAGGATCAGTTCCTGCGCTGGTTTGACCTGATGGGGGTGCAGCGTCATCTTAAGGCCAGCGGGATCTTTGCACGTCTCAACATTCGTGACGGCAAGCCCGGCTATCTGCAGGATATTCCGCGCACGCTCAACTATATTCTTGAAGTGGCGCCTGGCTACCCTGAGTTGGAGGGGCTGGCAAAGCTGATCCGCAGGATTATCTGATTACCAGGAGGTCTGTACGGGAGTGGAGCCACACATTTTATTAATCTCCTTACAGGCTACAATGAACTGACTCTGTACCGGCAGGGTTCCAAGCCGAATCGATTATGGATCTGCGCAGATTTCTATCTCTTCTGGCCGCACTCTTGTGGTGTGGCGATGCACTGTCGGATGTACAGGGCTTTGCCTCGCTGTTCGGCGGCAAACCTGTTTGTGCCGCCAATGAGACCAAGGGTATGCGGCTTGCCACTCCCTTCCCCTCTCTTCCTGAGCAGAGCCGGCCCGTGGCCATGCTGATGGCTCCCGGCGATGATTCCAGCTGGTATCTGGTGCAGCAGCGGGGACGGGTTGTCCGCTTTGAAAACAGTTCCCAGGCCAGTCGAGTTACAGAGTTTGTCGATATCAGTGAGCGGGTGGCCGGTGGCAGCAACGGCGGAGATGAACGGGGGCTGTTGGGTATGGCATTTCACCCCGATTATTCCCGCAATGGTTATCTCTACCTCTCCTATACCGGCAGGGACAAACAGAAGGGACTGGTTTCCCGGATCTCCCGCTTTCAGTTGAAATCCGGTGCTGGGGTGGTCGACCCTGCGTCTGAGCGAATTCTGCTCTCGGTTTCCCAACCCTACAGCAATCACAATGGTGGGCAGATTGCCTTTGGGCCAGAGGGTTATCTCTATTTCGGTTTGGGTGATGGTGGGGCAGGTGGCGACCCGCATGGCCATGGTCAGAATGTCGGGACACTGCTGGGTGCAATGCTGCGGATCGATGTGGGTGACGGCAGTTCAGGGCGTTACACCATTCCTGCGGACAACCCCTTTGTGGCTGGTGGTGGCCAGAGGGAAATATTTGCCTGGGGTCTGCGCAACCCCTGGCGCTGGAGTTTCGACCGGGAGAGCGGCGACCTGTGGGTTGGGGATGTGGGACAGAACCGTTACGAGGAGATCAACCAACTGGTCAAGGGTGGCAACTATGGCTGGAACAGAATGGAAGGCGATCACTGCTTCGAACCTGCCACAGATTGCCGGATAAAGGGTCTGAAGATGCCGCTAGAGGCGTATGGCCGAAATGATGGGATTGCGGTTACCGGAGGGTATGTCTATCGGGGCCGGAGAATAACGGCATTGCGTGGGAAGTATCTCTATGCCGACTACGGTTCCGGCAGGATCTGGCAACTTTCAGCCAGTATTGGAACAGGTTACGTGAGTTCGGAGTTATTCAAGACTGACCTGAATATCAGCAGCTTTGCCGAGGCACACGATGGCGAGCTCTTTGTCCTGGGATTGGGCGGGGAGATCTGCAAGATTGTCAATGCACGGGCAGAGTGACTGCCGTTACCCTGGATAATCGATCCTCTCCTACCCTTTCAGCCTGTACTCAATCTCTGGGAGCATGCGTTTCACACAGTTTTTACCCTCCTTGATCGCATCTTTTCCCCGGTGAAATTCCAGCAGTTCGATGTGGGACAGCCTGGGTGAGAGCATGATATCCGGGGGGTCACCCGCCATGCGGCTGCGGGTGATTCGATCCTGAGTGATATTGATGGAGCCGGCAATGGCGTCAAACAGACTGGGCACCGGGTCTTTGCTGGGAAAGAGGGTGTCCGAGTAGGCGCGGATGCTGCGGGAGACACTGTCGAGCAGGCCTTTATCCTCTGCTGGCTCCTCACTGGTTTTTTTTCTCTGATGCTTGCCCAGGATGTCGCCGTTCAGATTGACTGCAATTACGATATCTGCGCCGAGGGCGCGGCAGATAGAGACAGGTACAGGGTTCACCAGCCCCCCATCCACCAGCCAGCTGCCCTGATGCTGCACCGGCGGGAACAGGCCCGGCAATGAAATTGATGCACGGACTGCATCGAGGGTGAGGCCTTCAGTGAACCAGACTTCGCGCCCGCTCTTCAGATCGGTGGAGACGGAGGCGAAGGTTTTGGGTAACTGTTCGATCTGAATCGCTTCATCGCAGACGCACTCGTCGAGAAAGGCGTGAAACCGCTCGGCATTGACAAAGCCGTTGAGAGAGAGATTAAGCTCAAAGAAGCGGGTGACCGTTCGCTTTGAGAGTGACCTGACCCAGGTTTCGAGTGCCTCCAGATTGCCTGCGGCGTGGGATGCCCCGACAATAGAACCGATGGAGCAGCCACAGATGATGTCAGGCTCGATGCCTGTTTCTGCCAGTTCCTTGATGATGCCGATATGTGCCCAGCCCCGTGAAGAGCCGCTGCCTAGGGCCAGACCGATGGTTTCTTTTGCCTTATCCATCTCTTTCCAGGATCAGTAACTCAATCTCATTGGGTTTGATTCCCCGCAGCTTGCTGCGATTTAAACCTCCATCCGCTTGCGGTGGGGTAGTTTATTGAATCAGAGGTTCAACGGGACACCGGTTCGACCCCCCAGATTTTTTCAGCATACTCTTTGACTGTCCTGTCACTGGAGAAATGCCCCATCATGGCGGTATTCATCACCGCCATGCGGTTCCATATCTCCGGTTTCCGATAGCAGGCATCCGCATTGTCACTGGTTTCTATATAGTCCTGAAAATCGGCCAACACCAGGAATGGATCGCTGTTGAGCAGGGTCTCCGAGATGACCTTATAGCGGTTTGGATTGGTCGGTGAAAAGAAGCCGTTGCCGATCATATCCACCACCCGTTTCAGCTCCGGGTTGGTCTCATAGTAGTGGCGGGGATGATAGCCTTTCCGCTTTAGCTGCTCGATGCCATCGGTAGTCAGGCCAAAGATGAAGATATTCTCATCGCCGATCTTCTCGCGCATCTCCACATTGGCGCCATCCATGGTGCCGATGGTCAGTGCGCCGTTCAGGGCCAGCTTCATATTGCCTGTGCCAGAGGCCTCCATGCCTGCTGTGGATATCTGCTGGGAGAGGTCCGCAGCCGGGATAATGTCGGAGGCGGTGGTGACATCGTAGTTCGGGATGAACACCACCTTCAGCCGATCATTGACCGCAGGATCGTTATCGATGACGTCTGCAACATCGTTGATCAGGCGGATGATCAGTTTCGCCATGAAATAGCCGGGTGCCGCCTTGCCGCCGAAGATGACGGTCCGCGGCACGAAGTCGGCATGCGGGTTGTCCAGCAGCCGGTTGTAGAGGGCGATCACCCGCATCACATTGAGCAGTTGGCGTTTGTATTCGTGGATGCGTTTCACCTGCACATCAAACAGCGTATGGGGATCGATCTCCTGATTGAGGTAGTGCTTCACCAGCCCGGCAAGCCGCGTTTTATTGGCCTGTTTGGCGGCACGAAAACGTTCCTGAAATGTCGTGTCGTCCGCCAGCGGAACGAGATCCTCGAGTCTGTCCAGATCCCGCACCCAGTCATGGCCGATCGCATCGCAGATCAATTTTGAGAGCGGCCGGTTGGAGAGCAGCAGCCAGCGACGGGGGGTGATGCCGTTGGTGATATTGATGAGTTTGTCGGGATAGAATTCGTGAAAGTCCTTGCAGGTTCCGCTTCGCAGCAGCTCGGAGTGCAGTGCCGAAACGCCATTGACCTTGTGGCTGCCGATAACCGCCAGGTGTGCCATGCGTATACGCCGTTCCCCCTTTTCGTCGAAGATGGAGAGACGTCGTTGGATCTCGCGGTCGTCAGGATGCAGATTTCCCACCATCAGCAGAAAGCGCCGGTTGATTTCGTAGATGATTTGCAGATGTCGCGGCAGCAGTTTTTCGAACAGTTGTATCGGCCAGGTCTCCAGTGCTTCCGGCAACAGGGTGTGGTTGGTATAGGAGAAGACCCGGGTGGTGATGTTCCAGGCCAACTGCCACTGCAACTTCTCCTTGTCGAGCAGGATGCGCATCAGTTCGGGGATGGCGATGGACGGGTGGGTATCGTTGAGTTGGATGGCGACCTTGTCCGGCAGTTCCTGCAGGTCATCGTGATCGATGGAGAAACGGCGCAGGATATCCTTCAGGGAGGCGCTGACGAAGAAATACTGCTGCTTCAGACGCAGTGCCTGGTTTCTGGTGCTGCTGTCGTCCGGATAGAGCACCTTGGAGATGTTTTCAGATTGGGTCTTCTCCTCCACTGCATGGGTGTACTCCCCCATGTTAAAACAGGCCAGGTCAAAATCCTCGTAGGCCTTGGCGCTCCAGAGACGCAGATTATTGACGGTGTCGTTGTGGTAGCCGGGGATTGGTGTGTCGTAGGCCTGGGCGACGACTACATCCCCGTCGATCCAGTCGAAATGACGGCGGCCATCCGGGCCAAGGTACTCCATGACCCGGCCGCCAAAGCGGATTTTGTAGGAGACTTCGGGACGGGGGAACTCCCAGGGATTTCCGTGGGCAAGCCAGTTTTCCGGGAGCTCGACCTGACGTCCATCCTCCAGTTTCTGCCGGAACATGCCGTACTCGAAACGAATGCCATAACCGTAGCCTGGCAGGTTGAGTGTCGCCATGGAGTCCAGAAAACAGGCGGCCAGCCGTCCCAGTCCGCCATTGCCGAGGGCGGCGTCGTGTTCCAGGCTGCGCAACTTCTCCAGTTCGACGCCGAGTTTATGCAGCGCCTTGCTGCACTCGTCATGGATATCCATATTGAGCAGGCTGTTGACCAGGCTGCGACCGATGAGGAACTCCATCGAAAGATAGTAGATCCGTTTGGCATCGTGACGGTAGTAGTTGCGCTGGGTCTCCATCCAACGCTCGATGAGCCGGTCCCGGACCACATGGCTGAAGGCCATCATCCAGTCGTGATCGGTGGCGGTGAAAGGATCCTTGCCAATGGTGTAGACGAGATGATTTGAGACCGAACGTTGGATCGCCTTGGGGTCGGAGCCGAGATAGTCGTATTTGAAGTTGCTGCTTTTCACGTCACTTTTTCCATTTCTGGACGGACACTGACTATTCAGTATGCCAGCGTAACGCCAACAGGGGTATCTGTTTCAGCATTGGCAGGAGCAGTGGATAGCAGATCAGGCCCAGGGAATCCGCTCCCAGATCCCAGAGGGAGAATAGCCGATGGGGCAGGAAATATTGAACGACCTCAATGGTCAGACCATAACCCAGCAGGGGCAGGAACTTTTTCCAGTCCCAGGCGGTGTTGGGAAAAGCGAAGTCGGTAAGAAAGGCAAGCACCAGAAAGGCAGTGAAATGTTCCCATTTGTCGTTTATGTCAGACACCACCGGGTAATCCAGTGTGGTGGTGGCCAGATGAGTGATGATCACCAGGGTGACCGCCAGGGCGATACGAAAGAGTGTTGTCAGCGGCAGAGTGGCCGCTGGCAGCAGTCTATGGTTGTCGTCAGGCTTCTTCACGAGCCACTGCGCGATAACCGATGTCGGTGCGGTAGTAAAGCTTGTTCCAGTGGATGCGCCTGGCCAATTCGTAGGCTTTCCTCTGGGCTTGCGCGACCGTATCCCCAAGCGCAGTGGCGCAGAGTACCCGTCCGCCTGCAGTAACCACTTGGCCCGCCTCTTCGGCTGTTCCTGCGTGGAAGATCTTCTCCCCTTCGGTCTCGGTCTCGGGGAGGCCGGATATGGCATCACCGCCGGTATAACTGCCGGGATAACCGCCGGCGGCCAGTACCACCCCCAGTGAAACGCGGGGATCCCACGCGGTGGTTTCGCTGTCCAGTCTGCCCTCGATGGCTGCAAGACAGTGGGCAACCAGATCAGACTGCATACGCATCATGATGGGCTGGGTTTCAGGGTCTCCGAAACGGCAATTGTACTCGATCACTTTTGGTGTGCCGTCAGCTGCGATCATCAGGCCGGCGTAGAGAAAACCGGTGTAGGGCAGACCTTCCTTCGCCATACCGGACACGGTGGGTTTGATTACCTCGTCCATGATGCGCTGATAGATCCGCTTGTCGACAACCGGGGCGGGAGAGTAGGCCCCCATGCCGCCGGTATTCAGACCGGTATCGCCATCCCCTACGCGTTTGTGATCCTGGCTGGTGGCCATCGGCAGGACATGTTCCCCATCCGCCATGACGATGAAACTGGCCTCTTCACCCTCCAGGAACTCTTCGATCACTACCCGATGGCCAGCCTCGCCGAAGGCGTTACCTGCGAGCATGTCGGCCACCGCGGCCTTAGCCTCTGCTTCGGTCATGGCCACGATGACCCCCTTGCCGGCAGCCAGGCCATCGGCCTTGACTACGATCGGGGCGCCTTTCTCTGCAATATAGGCGAGAGCCGGTTCCATCTCGGTGAAGGCCTGATACTCTCCGGTGGGGATGTTGTGACGGGCGAGGAAGTCCTTGGTAAAGGTCTTGGAACCCTCAAGTTGGGCTGCACCCCGGGTTGGACCGAAACAGTTGAGTCCGGCATCGGAAAAGGCATCCACCACTCCAATCACCAGTGGAACCTCAGGACCTACGATAGTGAGTCCGATATCATTCTCTTGCGCGAATGCGACCAGTTCATCGATGGCAGAAACGCCAAGCGGAATATTCTCCAGTTTGGGTTCCAGCGCAGTGCCTGCGTTGCCAGGGGCGACGAAGATGCGTTCTGCCAGCGGAGATTGGGCAGCTTTCCAGGCCAGCGCGTGTTCGCGGCCGCCGGAGCCGATGATGAGAATGTTCATGCTGATATGTCTGTGATCCTGTTGGGGTGGCGGTTATTGCTAATAAATATGTCGATGAATCGAATTGTAAATTTTCACCCGTAAGATGCAAGGGTGAATCTTGGGCTGTGGTTATCGTTTTAATTGTTAAATATTGTAAACAGCTATTTCCTGGACATAAGTTACGCGATCTAATCAGACCACAAACAGGCTCCAGGCAGGCGTTTATCGTGTTTCCTATGGTCTGTTGAGTCGTTTAATTAAATTTGAAAACCAATAATCCGGAGGATGTGCCATGGTGACATCAGTAAAAGATCTACAGGGCAGTACGGCAGAAATGGTCGCCAAGCTGAAAGAGAAAGGGATCGGGGACAACGAGGCGTTGCTTGCTGCGGCCGCTGCGCCAGCACAACGAAAAGAGTTGGCGGCCCACTGTGGCTGTGATACCCGGGATGTCCTGGAGTTGGCCAATCGTGCGGATCTGGCGCGCGTCAAGGGTGTCTCCGGTGTCTACAGTGATCTGCTGGAGCAGGCGGGTGTTGATACCGTGAAGGAACTTGCGACTCGTCGCCCGGATAACCTGCATGCAAAAATTGTTGAGACCAACAAGGCAAAGGAGTTGACCAAACAGCCGCCGACGCTGAGCAAGGTTGAAGACTGGGTCAGCCAGGCCAAGGATCTGCCTAAGCTTCTGACCTATTGATTGAATCTCTTTGGGTTTGATACCCCGCAGCTTGCTGCGAAGCGTTATCAGGAGCGGCGCACCGCCGCTCCACAATTTAATACCCCGACTGTTTGCAGTGTGGCGTTTCCGAACGAGGCTATTTATGCCCGGTCACACCCCGGTCGCTTTTTTCGATGAAGCGGACAAGTTTTTCCACCTCTTCTATCAATTCCTCTTCCTTAAGCTGTTCCACTGCTTGTGAGATATTCAGGCCGGAGAGAAACAGCGTTTTGTAGGCCTGTTTGATGGCCGCCCGTGTCTTGGGGGCGAAACCACTGCGCTTTAGGCCGATAGCGTTGAGGCCGACCAGTCGCGCCGGATTGCCGTCGCAGGTGGCGTAGGGCGGTACATCTTTCACCACCTTTGAACAGCCGCCGAGCATAGCGTGGTCGCCGATGAAGGTGAACTGGTGGATTCCCACCAGGCCGGAGACGAATACCCTGTCACCGATACCGACATGACCGGCGATGGTGCTGTTGGGGCCGAAGATATTGTTGTTGCCGAAGCGGCAGTCGTGTCCGGCATGGAATCCGCACATGAAGTAGTTGCCGTTGCCGATGAGGGTTCCCTCCTCGGTCTTCACTCCACGGCTGATGTTCACCCCCTCCTTGATGTGATTGTTATCACCGATGACGAGTGGCTTGCTGTTGGCGGGATCGAAGGTGAGATCCTGAGGTTCGCAGCCCAGCATGGCGCCGCTACAGACCCGGTTGTTTCTGCCCAGAGTTGTGCCGCGGTAGATTCGCACGCCGCTGTCGATGACGCACCCCTCGCCAATCTTTACCCCGGATTCGATGATGGAGAAGGGGCCGACAGTGACCGATTCATGCAGTTCTGCGCCATCCTCAATGATGGCGGTGGGGTGAATTCGTTTCATGAAGTCTATGCTTAACCGAAAAGGGCGCGAAGAACGCAAAAGGCTGACGCTCAGGGTCTGAAAAATATTTTTGTCATCTCGACCGTTGGGAGAAATGACAGCTTTTTGGGCATCATCTCAAACGAACGACTCCGCGGTTTCATGCCCGCTCTTCATAACAGAACGTAGGGTGCGCCGTGCGCACCAGAATAAGCGGCTACAGCAATCATGGTGCGCACGGCACACCCTACCAGAGCTTTGCGGTTAAATTGTCATATGCCAGTCTGGGATTTAATGACGGAAGTGACGCATGCCGGTAAAGACCATGGCCATGCCGTGTTCGTTCGCGGCAGCGATCGCCTCGTCGTCGCGCATTGAGCCACCGGGCTGGATAACTGCGACGATGCCGGCTTCTGCGGCGTTGTCGATGCCGTCCCGGAAGGGGAAGAAGGCGTCGGATGCCATCACGGAACCCTTCACTTCCAGGCCTGCATGTTCCGCTTTGATGCCGGCGATGCGGGCGGAGTTGATGCGGCTCATCTGACCGGCGCCGACACCGATGGTCATGCCGTTCCTGCCGTAGACGATGGCGTTGGATTTGACGAACTTGGCGACGCGCCAGGTAAAGAGCAGATCGCGCATCTCCTCATCGGTGGGCTGGCGTTCGGTGACGACCTTGATCTCGTTGGTGAGTTGCAGGTCGGCATCTTGTACCAGCAGGCCGCCGTTGACGCGCTTGAACTCGGTGCGGTGCAGGGCTTCGACATTCCACTCGCCACACTCCAGCAGGCGCACATTCTTCTTGCTGCTGACCGCTTCGATGGCGGCGGCGGAGAGTTTGGGCGCGATGATCACCTCGACGAACTGCCGGTCGACGATGGCCTGGGCAGTCTCGCCGTCAAGTTCGCCGTTGAAGGCGATGATGCCGCCGAAGGCGGATTCCGGATCGGTGCTGTAGGCGCGATCATAGGCTTCGAGCAGATTATCGCCGAAGGCCACGCCGCAGGGGTTGGCGTGTTTGACGATGACGCAGGCGGGATCCTCGTCAAAGTTCTTCACGCACTCCAGGGCGGCGTCGGTATCGCCGATGTTGTTGTAGGAGAGCTCCTTGCCCTGGATCTGTCTGGCGGTGGCGATGCACGCCTCGTCGACCTCGTGTTCAACGAAGAAGGCCGCCTTTTGATGCGGATTCTCTCCATAACGCATGGTCTGCACCTGCTTGAACTGCATGGAGAATGTGCGGGGAAAGTCTGCCACCTCTTCGCCGGTGCGGGCGCCCAGATAGTTGGCGATGGCTGCATCGTAACGGGCGGTGTGTTCGAAGGTCTTTACCGCCAGGTCAAAGCGGGTGGCAGCGGAGATATCGCCGTTGTTGCCGTCCATCTCCTCCAGAATCCGCGCATAGTCAGCGGCGTCCACCACCACGGTGACATCCTTGTGGTTCTTGGCGGCGGCGCGAAGCATGGTGGGGCCACCGATGTCGATATTCTCGATTGCGGTCGGCAGATCGCAGTCGGGATTGGCCACGGTCTGCTCAAAGGGATAGAGGTTGACCACGATCAGGTCGATATTTCCGATACCGTTCTCTTTCATTACCAGGTCGTCGGTGCCGCGCCGGCCAAGAATGCCGCCGTGAATCTTGGGGTGCAGGGTCTTGACCCGCCCATCCATCATCTCCGGGAAACCGGTGTATTCGGAGACCTCGATGACTGGGACATTGTTGTCGGTAAGCAGCTTGGCAGTGCCGCCGGTGGAGAGGATTTCAACGTTTTTTTCGGCCAGGCTGCGGGCGAATTCCACGATGCCGGTCTTATCGGAAACGCTGATCAGGGCGCGGGTAATCGAAGACATGATAGGTCTATCCGTTTGTTTGGAAGGTTAATGAAAGGGTAACTATTTATTCACCAGGGCGTCTTGAAGATAATGTGTAGGATGCGGTGAGTGAAACGAACCGCATCGATTGCGCCAGATGCGCATCGCTACGCTCAGCACATCCTACATTTCGTTGTTCACGGGACAATATCGGCGGGTTCAATCCAGGTCGTAGAGCGAGAGTTTTTTGCGCAAGGTGCTGCGGCTGATACCGAGAATAGCGGCTGCGCGGGTCTGGTTGCCGCCGGCATATTCCATGACGCTCTCCAACAGAGGCGCCTCAACCTCATTCATTACCATGCGGTAGAGGTTGCTTGTGCCGTGCCCGTCGAGATGGCTGAAGTAGCGTTGCATCGCATCCTGCACACATTGACGCAGAGGCTCGCTTTTTTTGCTGTGCGTGACTGTCAGTGTGGAATCACTGTCACTCCGGAACATACCTGCTTCCATATTCATGCCGCCAAGCTCCCCGTGCTTGTCTTACTATCGAAAAAACCGTGGATAAGCTGCAGTTGCTCATCCGCTGATTCCGAGTCATTTATCGTTTTTCTAAACTCAGCGCCGCCTCTATGGGCTTTGCTGTACCACGCAATATGCTTGCGGGCAATGCGAACACCCTGATGTTCCCCATAGAAATCATAGAGTGTCTGCAGATGTTCCAACAGTAACGCCTTCACCCAAGAGGGAGAGGGCTCGGCCAGCTTTTCGCCGGTCTTCAAATAGTGATCGATCTCGCGAAAGATCCAGGGTCTTCCCTGGGCCGCCCGGCCGATCATGATTCCGTCAGCACCGGTTGCCTCAAGCACTTTATGTGCTTTCTCCGGTGTTCTAATATCCCCATTCGCAATCACCGGGATGGTGACTGACTCTTTGATGGCGCGGATGGTGTCATATTCCGCATCACCCGAAAATTTGCAGGCCCTGGTACGGCCATGGACCGCCAGCGCCTGTATGCCCGCCGCTTCAGCGATCTGAGCAATGCGCATCCCGTTTCGGTTCTGCTGATCCCATCCGGTGCGGATCTTCAGCGTTACCGGCACCTCGACGGCAGCAACCGTTGCCTGCAGTATGTCATCGACCAGGGCCTCATCCTGCAGCAGTGCCGAGCCCGCCGACGCCTTACAAACCTTTTTTGCCGGGCAACCCATGTTGATATCGATGATCTGGGCGCCATTGGCGACGTTTGCCCGTGCCGCCTTCGCCATCGTTTGTGGGTCAGATCCGAGGATCTGCACCGCAATGGGGCCGGTCTCCCCCTCGTGATCGAGTCGCCGCAGCGTTTTACGGCTGCCCCAGAGCGATGAGTCGGCTGAAACCATCTCGGAAACAGCGAGTCCTGCGCCATGCCGCCGGCAAAGCTGGCGGAAGGGTCGATCGGTCACTCCGGCCATCGGCGCCAACAGGAGATTGTTTTCCAGCCTGTAGGGTCCGATGTGCATATCGACGACGGGATCGAGTCCGAAAATCGAGGGGAAAGGCGATAGATAATACCGCCATTTTCAGGGTGAATCAAAGGTTCATAGCCATTTTTTTGATTATTGCTACAGTGGTAGAAATGCAACAAAGTTGGCTGTGATCCATTTTCTTCGTCATAATTTACCAGGCTTGTTAACACTATGCGGATGCCCAGCAGTTTATTGGCGCGGTAGCTCTGCTCTTTGATTTGTAACGGGTTGACATGTAGGTGTTAAATTCATACTCTGCCTGCGTCATGTAATACAAACTCGGGAAACATTCTTCCCTCATAAGATATGGATGAAGCGCTTCGTCAGCGAGCGCGCAAGGAGCATAAATTACTCATCGAGTTGCGCTGCAATCCTCCCCCCAAACCAGTCAAGTGGAACAAGATAGAACATCGTTTGTTCTGCCCCATCGCGCGCGACTGGCAAGGCGTTTCGCTGAAAAGCCACGAGACCGTAGTTAATTTTATTGGTCCTATGAAAACCAAAAAAGGTTTGGAAATTCGCACCGGGTTTGGCAAAAACCAGTTACGAAAAATTGAAGAGGATCAGTGGTGGCCGATTTACAGAAGCACCAATATAAATGCAACACATTTCATGGCGAAAGGAATTGCCAAATAGTGTCTATAGAAAAACTAACAATCAGTAACTTAACTTTTTGAAGGTCCTTCATGGCTAATTTCCGCATCTCCCGGCACCCGGTAAAAGCGTTGTTGTGTCTCTTGGTACTGATGGCCGGGATTTTCCCGAGCATGTCATCCTGGGGAGCCTTGACCGTCGAAGCACCGAAACCGGGGCAGTTTCGTGCGCCGTTCGACAAGCGTCGCGGAATTCACAGCTATGCCGATCTTGTGGATGCAACGGTTGGTGCCATCATCAGGGTCGACAATTGGCAGAAGGTTGAATACAAAGATAAAAAGACAAAGAAGAAAAAGTCTCGTCTAGTGCCAGTGAGTCAAGGCTCCGGGGTATTCTTCGATGCAGCGCGCCGTCTGGCAGTCACCAACCACCACGTGGTCGAAGGTGCCGAAAAGCTGACCGTGCTGCTATCCGATGGACGCAAGGCTTCGGCACACCTGATCGGTGCCGACGAGATGACGGATATCGCCGTCGTGCAACTCAATGAGTCCCCCGCGCAGGCGCTGAGTTTCGTCGATTCCTCGACCGTCAGGACGGGCGATATTGTGTTCGCGGCCGGTTCGCCCATCGATCTTGATTTTTCGTACTCCATGGGAATCGTCAGTGCGACCAAGAGGAGCCTGGGGAAAGGTGGTATTGAAGCGTTCATCCAGACGGACGCGGCAATCAACGGGGGAAACAGCGGGGGACCGCTGCTGGATACGGCCGGCCGCATTGTTGGGATCAACACGCTGGAGATCTCCAAAAAAGGGAAACGCACTATCGATGGCATCGGTTTCGCAGTGCCCTCCGATATCGTGGTTCGGGTGATTGAGCGTTTGATCGAGAACGGGCGTCTGCGCCGGGCCTACCATGGGTTGGAGAAAGGCGCCTCCCTCGCCAAATTGATGGCTGATAAATCTGTTCGCAAAATACTGCTTAAAGAGTTGAAGGTGTCCGTCGACAGTGGTGTTTTTGTCATGGAGATTAAGCCCGGTTCGCCGTTCTTCAATGCGGGAATCCGAAAAGGCGATATCATCACGGGAGCCGGGGAAGAGCGCATCGATAACCTCCATGATATTGTGAATTTCGTGTCTATGGTCGAGGCCGACAACCGCTATCCGCTGGTCTTCATGCGCGATGGTGCTGCCCACCGTGCGTACCTCTCGTTTTCAGCCAGGCACGAGTTGAAACCGAAAGGGAAGACGAAGCAGTACCTCCAGTTCACCCACCACTTTCATGCAGTGTTCACCGAGCAACCGAAACGCTTTGACCGACGTGATACATGCAGGGGCGTCTCGGTCGCCTACGTCGACGAAAAGAAGGCGGTCGGCAAGAACCGGCTTCAGGTGGGGGATATCGTCACGGCCGTGGACAGTAAAGGAATCAACGATCTTCAGACCCTGGACAAGAGCTTGAACGGCCGGCGCCTCGAGGTTCCGGTCGTCCTTTGCCGCAAAGATCGAAAGATGACACTTTCCCTCGTCCCGTGAAACCCGTTGGACGGGGCAGGACGATTCAGGCGTTTGGAATCAGGCGGTTAGAGGTTTATGTGCGTTACAAAATTATTTCAAATCGGGGAGATACAATGCGAAGGATATCGAAAGCAGAGGGGAAGGGTGTGGCCTGGCTGAGGTCCGTTGCCGTCGCGGCCGTCCTGGTGTTTTTCGTTGGCGGGACGAGTCTTGCTGCGGAAAATGAGGACGACGCGGGCGCGCAGACTGCACCGTTGACCCCGCAATCAGGGGAAACTTTGAAGGAGCCGGCGCAACCGAGCGAAACAGCCCCGGAGAACGGCGCCTCGGTACCTGAGCAGCTCCCGCCGAAGGAGCCTGTCCCACCTGCTGGCGGTACCGCCAATTCCGGAGAGGATGGGGCGGAATCGGCACCTGGAGATATGGATGCGCAACGGAATGCCGACACCGGCGACGTTCCGACTTTCGTGCCGTCCGGCATTACCTGCGCGGGTGGGCGCACACCCTGCATCGTCGATCAGACGGCGCAGTCGCTGAGAATCATTACACGAACAGCAACGCCTCTTTATGCTGATGCGGACGAGAAGGGGACGATCCGCTCCGACGCCGTCGCGGCCTTCCAACCGGCGTTCGTCTTTGAGCGCAAGGATCTCGATTTCTCCGATCCGGTCGCGCCGAAGGGATGGTATCGGGTCGGCTACACTGCGACGACCCCGATCGGCTGGATGAAAGCGGCCGACGTTATGGAATGGCGTCAGGCGCTGCTTGTTGCCTTCCTGCATCCGGGCACGGGGACCGATCGCCGCATGCCAGTCCTGCAATTCGAAACCAGGGAGGCTCTCAAGGAAGGGGTGGTGCGGGCGAATGACCGCGTGGGCCGGGCCAAAGCGCTCTACGACACTCTGTCGGCGTCGAAGAAACCAGACGGCGTGATCGCCACGGAGCCCCCTGAGTTCATCGATATCGATGACAGGTTCTACCTCATGCCCATCCTGGAATGGGAGGCGGAACCCCGCTATGAGGATTCCCACTATCTTCGTATCATGAACGCTGTGCCGGGCAGCCGCGCAGAGCCGGGTGAAGGGACCCTTGAAGATTCCGAGGTCTTGAAAGAACCTCTTCGCCGGGATGGCCGCGACATCAAGGACCTGCGGGTCGATATCAAGTTTGTGATCGATATGACCGGCAGTATGCAACCTTATATCGATCAGGTTGCCGAAGCGGCGGGCAAATTGGCGAGCAGGATCGAGAATGGCAGTCCCGGCGACTTCGCCAAGTTCGGTCTGATCGGGTTCCGGGACAGTGTGGAGATAAGCCCTGGTTTGAAGTGGACGACCAAGAACTTTACCCCGGAACTGGTCGATGCGGGCGGGCTGAGCGACTTGCTGAAAAACGGCGGCCAACCGCTGGCGGCCGATGTGACGAGCGACGAATGGCGCGAGGATGTTTTTGCGGGCGTACGGCTGGCCTTGCAAAGCCCCTGGTCGACCGAGTCCAACGAGGACGGCAATGTGCGCCGGCTGATCGTGTTGATCGGCGACGCGAGCGGCCATGAAGCCGGTTCTACGAAGAGTTCCACAGGCATGACGCCCGAGCACCTTCGGCAAATTGCCAACCAGTCGAACACGCTGATCTCGACCTACTACCTCAAGGACGGTGTAGCCGCCGCCGATTGGCCGGTGGGAATCGAGCAGTTCTCCATCCTGGGCCGCAATCAGTCCAGCGAGGCGGACGGGAAGCTAGGCTCGCACGAGATCGAGGTCACCCGGATAGGGGAACTTTCCTTTCAGTTCGACAGCATTGCAAAAGTCGTCGAGGAGCTGGGTAAACTCGTTGCCGCCGGCAACAACAAAGGCGCCAAGGGGTTCGCCAAGGATGGCCAGGCGCTGCCCCGCAGCGAGGTTCCCAAAGGCGTCGACAAGGACTCAGCCGAGGCCGGTGTCGCGGTGATTGAGAATGTCTTCCGGGCCGCAGTGATCGAGTATCTTGGGTCCGATGGCGCTCCCGGCAAGGATTTCATGGCCTGGGTTCATGACTTCGATCTTCAGGATTCGTTCACGCAACGCCTTGAAATCCGTGTCCTGGTATCCCGGCAGATCATGGACAACATCATCCGGCAGACACAAACCATCTACGATGCGATGGTCACCGCGAAACAAGCCCGGATGGATTTCTACACCGCGCTGCAATCTGTGTCGGCACAAACCGCGCTCGGGCAGGATGTCACTGCGGATGCAACGCTCGGCGAACAGGGGTTTCTGCCTAAATGGGTGTCGGCTCTTCCCTATCGAAGCGAGGTTCTTGGCTTGAAGCCCAGGGCATTGGCTGAAATGTCGGAGACGGACAAACGCCTGTTCGAAGTGCGTCTAAAATCCAAGTTGAAGAGTTACCAGGACATTTTCAATAACTCCGGACGTTGGATCGAACTGGACGAAGGCGGAGATGACCTTCAGAAGGTGACTGCCCTGCCCTTGACATTGCTGCCGTGATTACGGGGCCATGACTTCGGGCATCGTCAGGCTTCGCGATGTAAAACGGTACCGGGGAGGCGGCGAGCGGACCTTCGAGCTAGTCGTCCCAGAACTGCGTATCGAACGCGGCCGGTTCGTGGCCTTGGTCGGAGCGAGCGGTTCGGGCAAGAGCACCCTCCTGGATCTGTTGGGTCTCGTCCTGCGGCCCAGCGCGGGCGGGACGTTCCTGTTCTCGCCGGATGGGGGAGGTGTCGACACGGTCGATATCGTCGAAACCTGGCGGCAGGGTAACGACGATCCGCTGGCCGCCTTGCGTCGACGCTCGATCGGCTACGTTCTGCAAACCGGAGGTCTGATCCCGTTCCTGGATGTGTCCCACAACATCGGGCTTCCGCTGCGCCTGCTTGGGCGGAAACCCGAGGGCCGGACGATCTCCGCAGCCCTTGAGCGTTTAGGCCTTGGGGGGTACGAAGAAAAGATGCCGTCAACGCTTTCCGGCGGCGAGCGCCAACGGGTAGCGATCCTGCGTGCCTTGGCTCATGGCCCTGCGATGGTGTTGGCCGATGAGCCGACGGCGGCTCTCGACCGGGAACGGGCCCGGCATGTGGTCGAGCATTTTCGCGAACTGGCGCAGGCTCAAGGAACCGCGATCGTGATGGTGACCCATGACGAGCAACTGGTGTCGGGCCTCGCTGATATGGTGGTGCGTTTCAATCGTGTATCGACACCCGATCACGCAGGCACTATTCGCTATATCAGCGATGTGACGGCAGGAGACCTGGTGCAGTGAGTGGGCCCACTTTACCTGTTTCCAGGATGGAGATCCTGAGATTGGCGATCGCCGATCTCCGAGCCGAGACATTATTGACTTTCTGTCTGATCGGGTCGCTCGCGGCAATCGGCGCACCGCTACTCATTCTGGACGGGTTGCGGACAGGAATCGTGGAATCGTTGCGCCAGGACTTGGTCGGTGATCCCGTCTTCCGCGAGGTGCGCCCGGCCGAGACACGACCCTACGACGAAGCCTTTTTCTCTGCCCTAAGGGCGCGATCCGATGTTGATTTCGTCATGGAGGGAATCACTCGCGGAGCGAGTTCGATCATTGTTTCCGCAGGCGATGCAGCAAGTTCGGAAGCGCGCCCAAGAGTGGTGGGCGAGACCATACTGGATATGCTGCCTACCGCGCCCGGCGATCCGCTGCTGACTTCTTATGATGCACAGGTCCCGGATGCGGGGGGAGCAGTTTTGTCGGCCGAGGCGGCGGCGCAACTGAAGGTGAAGGTGGATGACCGATTAACGCTGGAAATCGGGCGTCAGCGCGCCAGTGCCCGCGAGGTCGAGACCGTCGAGGCGTGGGTGAAAGGCGTCTTGCCGGCAAGAGCCGATCCGCTGCCCAGGATCTACCTCCCCTTCGCCTTGGTGCGTGACATCGAAACCTACCGCGAGGGATATGCGGTGTCGGAACGGGACTGGCCGGGGTCGCCACCCGACGTCATCCCCGGCTTCGACGGGCTCTATATCCTGTCCGAGCGGCCGCTGAAAGCCACAGTGCAGAGCCGCCTGCAAACCTTGACAGGCTTTTTTATCGGCGAACCCGGAGAGCCGGGTGGTTTTGCGAAACGTCTCGGCATGACTTTTCCCGAAGAGCAATCGGTGTTCCGGTTGTCGGCGATCGAACGCCTGGCGGGTCCGGGGGTGTTGCGCCGGGTGATCAGCGTCCTTCGCGGGCAGAATTACGACGTGTTTCCCTATGTCGACCATCTGGTCGTTACGATCGAAGGTTCCGGTGGGGAGATGAGCCCGGCGCTGCCTGTCCGAACCTCCGACAATCTACGTCACCTGTTTGAGGCGCCTGTCGCCGAGATAAACCGGATCCAGGTTCCGGCCGACCTCGGATACCGGGTCGGAGAAACGGTCACTCTGATAGCGGCGACCGACGGGGATCCGGTCAGGGTGCCAGCGGTGATTGCGGGTCTGTCGGAAAATCCGTCGGTGCAATTCATCGAGCTTTCGGCGGCACTCGGCGGCATGCTGCGGCGCGGCCAGAAGCAACGGGTGCGGTATGATTCTCTGACAGATCGGCTGCGGGTCGAACGAACCAGTTTCCGGGGCTTTCGTCTCTACACCGAGACCATCGATCAAGTGCCGGCGCTCGTGCGTCATATGCAAGGGCTTGGGATTGATGTGGTGGCCCAGGTCGGTACGATCGAGCGGATCCTGCTCCTCGATCAGGGGCTGATGCGCCTTTTTCTGATCATCGCGATCATTGGTGGCGCAGGTGCTTCGGTGGTGCTTTTGACCAGTCTCTATGCGGCGGTCGAGCGCAAGCAGGCCAGCCTCGGCCATCTGCGCATTCTCGGTATTAGCAGAGGCGATATTTTCGTGTTTCCTGTTTACCAGGCCTTGATCATGGCCCTGGTTGCCGTCGCCGCCGCGGCCCTTTCGGCTCATATCATCGCGGCACTGATCAATACGTTCCAGGCCGAACAACTCGGATTAAAGGGGGATATCTGCCGGATCACGTTGGACGCTCACATTTATGCTTGCCTGATTGCGCTGGGGCTCTCCTTCACCTCGTCATTCTTTGCGGCTCTGCGCGCGACCCGAATCGATCCCGCCGATGCGATGCGTCAGGAGTGACCCGAATGAAGACCTCTGCCAAAGTGACGTCCTTGCAACCGCAGGCCGGGTGGCGCGTGCTGTTATTGTGTCTCGGTCTCTGCTTCGGTTGGGCGCTGGATATGTCCGAGGCTATCGCGCAGTATCGCTGCCACGGCCAGTTGGCCGAAGGGGTCACGCCGAATGCCCTCGACAATCCCTGTCCCGATCCTGCGGGGGATCTGGTCATGCCGATGCCGGGTGGACTGTCGATGGTATTTCGAACGGTGCCGGTACCGGGCAAGAATTATTGGGGGGCTGCCGATCGCAACATCGTTCTGGGTCATCCCGAGGCACCGATTTTCGAAGCCCAGCAAGGGGTCACTGTCGCCGGGTCGTTCAAGGCAGAAGACGGAACCTGGCGCATCGTCCTCGGTAAATATGAGGTGACGACCGCTCAGTTTGCCGCAGTCCTCGGTCAAGGGGATATCGCGGTCGGGATCGCCCACCTCGTGCGATCCAGCGGCGGACTCGAAGAATATACCGCCCTGCAGAAGCCGGGGCTTGATCCGTTCGATCGCGAACGGTTACTCGCAAAGCCGGTCTCTGGCATTCCGTTACGGGACTACCAGGCGTTTATCGAGGCCTATACCGCCTGGTGTTATGACGATGCCGCCTGCCGGGCCGCGATGCCGACATTTGGCTCGATGCCGGGTTTCTTTCGATTGCCGACCGAGATCGAATGGGAATACGCGGCCCGGAACAACGATGATCAGTATTCCGACAGGTTGCCGTTTCCCCTGGAAAAAACCACGGAATTCGGGCGTATTTCGTCAGGGCGCAGGATCCATTCGGAAACCACTCTCATCGGCCGACAATGGGCGATCAACGGTTTCTACGACCTGTTCGGCAATGTCGAGGAGTTGTCCGATGACCGTTTCGTGACGGAACTGGCCGGAGGAAAGTCCGGCTCCCGGGTCGGACGTGGCGGTAACTTCACCGACACTGCGAAAGACTTGCGGTTGTCCATGCGCCGGGAAATTCCGGTTTGGCGGGCCGATGGGGATCGATTGGTCGAAACGCGCAGCCCGCGCGTCGGGATCCGCCTTGCCATCGGCAGTCCTAACATCCCGGACCGAGTGGTTTTCGATCAGATCGAAAAGGAGTACGAGACATGGCGTGGTTCGCTGGCGAAAATGCAGAGTGCATCGGGCCGCAGCACCCAGGCGAGCCTGCTTGGTGCTGATGAACCACTGCGCCGCATCGAGGAACTTCTGCCCGATCTCGTCCGCCGCAATCCCAGTCTGGCGGAGGATGTTCGGAGGATCAACGCGCAGGTGGTTGAAGCGCGTGTCCAACTGGTCCGCACGACCGAGGACCTCGTTAAGCAACTGACGGAGAATACGGTCAAGGCAGCTGCCGAAGTTGGCCGGACCCTGTCCGAGTTGGGGAGGACTAAGCGCTCCCTCAAGCTCATCAGGAAATCGAAAGAGTCACTGGCCAGTGCCGGACGGCTTGAACGGCGCCTCTCCTATTTACAGGAACAGTACAGCGCGTTGTTCAAGGCCTATTCCGACCAGGTCCAGGCGCTGGCCAGCTATCGCGACTTTGCCGAGGAACGCCTTGCCGTTATGGCGAAAGCACGGAACACGCACTACGTCGTGCTTGGTCTCGAGCTATCGACGCGCCACGTCGGGGATGTCCTCAACGGGACTGTCGATCTGGGTCGCTGGCAGGATGACATACGCACCGGCTTTGGTGCAAAATAATCGCTATCCAACAAAAATGAAGAAGGAGTTGAGAGATGACGATACAAAAGACGCGGCTCACGGGCGGCATATTGAAAACCATAGCAGTCTTGATTGCGACGTCTTTCCTTTTGGGGCCGACGGCGGTGACCGCCGCTTGGTCCTTTGACGACCTCACAAAAGGTGCTGGCGATATGTTCGATTCAGCGAAGGGCGCTTTCGATGGTGGGAATGACGGAAACGCGGAGAGTGGCAAGCCGACCCTGTCGCGGACCACGCTTCAGGGTTGCGCCGCTGGAGGGGTCACAGCCGCAATCTTGGATAAATTTGACTTTCTCGGTGACGGCAATCCGTTGCTGAAAGTTGGTATAGGAACCTTGGTCGGTTGTGCTGCCGGTGAGTTGCTCAACCAGCGTCGGGAGGAGTATGCGAACAAGGCAGATTTCTACGATGCACAGATCGAACAGAGCGAGAAAAACAACGAATCCCTCGCGAAGTTCAACAACGAGGTCGAGAAGGAGATCGTGCGCAACAAGGGGATCATCAAAGGTTTGGAGAGCCAGAAGACGCTTTCCAGCGCGGCGAAGAAAAAGGCGAAGGAGAGCCATGCGCGAACCAAGGCGAATGCCGAAATCGCCGAGAAGGAGCTCGCCTTAGCCCGCAAGGAGGCTGAAACCCAGAATGAAGTGTTGAAGGAGATGCGTGCCGTTCCTGCTCCCAAGGCCGATGTCGGGAGAATTCGGAATCTTCAGGCCAAAGTCGATACCCTCAACAGCCATGTCACCGATCTCGAGGCTATGGTTGCCGAAATCGCGGGTCAGCGGGACGCTATCGGACACTATGGTTGAATTACCTGTTTTAGGACGAGGAGGTCCATATGTGTGATTGCATCAGGATGGCGATATCCAAGGGCAAGAGCGCCAGGTTGTTATTGTTGGTCGGGTTTCTTAGTGCGTTCCTTGCCGGCTGCGCAACAACCGACCCCCGGGAGGACAATCTGGGATCGGCGATAGCCGGCGCGGGTGGCGGACACGAAAAGTATATCGACAATCAGAAAACCCGTCTCGGTCAATCCAAGCTGCAGATCGAGCAGCAGGAGAGTCAGAAACAGACGAATGTGGCGCTCCTGACGGCGACGGAGGCCGAGATCGCCGAGTTGCGCAAGGACATCGGCAACCTGGAAAAAGACATCGCGTCCTATCAGGCGCGGGTGGAATTGGCGCGCAGAAAAGGTACGGCTGATCGAGAGAAACTGGCCGGTCTCGAGCAGAAGTTCCGCCAACTGCAGGACGACACGAAACGCCTCGACCGGGACGCCGAGATGATGCACAAGAGCGAAGCGATCCTGCGGGAGCGACTCGGTTCGTTGGAGGTGAAAAGGAAAGAACTGCTGGAAGTTCTGGATGTGCTATCGGGTGGGTAGCCCGGTTCGTAGCAGCAGCGCCCCACCGCTCCGTGGTTATGGCTGAGGATCGCTATAGGAAATCGAACTTAAAACCGGTGACGTCTTCACCTGGATCAACCAACTCCATCATGACCTCGATGAGGCGAAAGCGCGGCATGGGTGAATTGGCGGAGATCCCGGCAGGCAGGTATTCCGATGGGTCGAAGAGACGGGTTGCAAGCAGCTTTCCGGCGTCATTGAAAAGACTGAGTTGAAGTTGGGGATAGGGCTGTTTGAAAGAGGCATTGTTTGTCATGTTGAGCTGTAATGACAGTGCCTGAGGATGCTCGGGGTGGAGGCGCAGATCCCGATGTTCTATCTCTATACGGGAGAGATCACGGCGTTGCGGTGGTGTGCAGTTGAGTGCCTGGCACATCACCGAGAGAAGTTGCCTGCCACTTTCGTAGTGAATGGCCTCGCTGCGGAACTGCCAGATCAATTGCAGCCCCAGGATCAGAAGAAGTCCGATGGCACCTAACCCCCAGAGCATGCCTGCAAAGGGCTTGCGGGGTTCGATAAACTGCACCCCTGGGTAGGCGGTGGCCGTTTGTTGTTCCGTTGCCGTTATTTCATCCAGATCGTTTGTGATCGATAGCTCATCGGGTTCAGAGATGAGCACGGACTCAAGCTCATCCAGTGGTTCGTCAGCGATATCCTCCAGCACAAAATTGTTTTTATGTTCGACATTGTCGACGAGAGGCGTCTCCTTTTTCTCGGGGATCAGAAAGTGCTCGGACGGCAGTTCGCCTTCGAGCAGATCGATCATTTGTGACTCACCGCCCGATGCATAGTAGTCGGGTTCGACCTCCAGTCCGTCGTTCTGTTCTTCGACCTCTGTTTTGGTGGGAGGTGGAGCGTGACTGCTTTCGGCTAAAGTGGTTTCGTCGGTCTCAGTCGCGGTGGATTCTTCAGCGGTGGAGGGCAGCTCCCGCAGATTTCCTTCCGCATTGAAGACTGATTTGCACTGGCAGCAACGGGCCATGCCGGCGGCAACGGTCAGCTGTTCGGCGCTGATGCGGAACAGTGTCTGGCAATGGGGGCATTGGGTATACATGGATTACGGCAGTCAATGGACTCAGATATGAATAACGTTAGCCTCAAGCGGCGTTTCAGGCAATAGTTTTTCTACCCCTAAGCAACATCCACTCCTCTTTCTGTTGAGGGGAGTCCATCGTTGCGAACGCCTCGTAGGCCTGGCTCACCATTGCGGTCTGCTCCTGCAGAATGCCGGAGAGGGCAAAAGGTGTGTTTGGCTTCATCAATGTGCCGAGTTGAGGGGCGAGTTCAACAAGAGGTCCGGCCAGGATGTTGGCGATGAGCAGATCCGCCTGTGTCTCGGGGGTATCTTCAGGCAGGTGGATCGATAATCTGTCTGCGACACTGTTTTTTTGCGCGTTATCTTTTGTCGCCTGCAGTGCCTGCGGGTCGTAATCTATTGCGATGGCAGCTGCAGCTCCCAGACGAAGGGCGGCAATGGCAAGGATGCCCGAGCCGCAGCCGTAGTCGATGATGGTTTTGCCCTTGAGGTCCTGTCCATCAAGCCAGGCCAGGCAGAGCGCGGTAGTGGGGTGGGTGCCGGTGCCGAAGGCAAGCCCAGGGTCCAGTTCCACCACGACAGCTTCGGGGGCGTCCGGCAGTTGTCCATCGGGGCATACCCAGAGCCTGTGACCGAATTTCATCGGCCGAAACTGATCGAGCCAGACCCGTTCCCAGGCCCTGTCCTCCAATCGTTCCACCTGCAGATTGCGGGTGATCTCTTCCTTCAGCGTCCGATTGATTTCAATGCGCAGTTGATCGGTATCGCGAGTTCCCTCGAAAAGCGCAGTGACGCGGGTGTTTTTCCACAATTTTTCTTCGCCGGGTTTGGGTTCCAGCAGCGGCTGATCACCTGCGTCACCCAGGGTAACGGAGAGTGCACCAAGCGCCTCGAAGAGAATTTCCAGCAGAGGTGCTTTGGATGCGTCAGTTTCGATGGAGAGTTGGAGCCAGGAGGACATGAGGCAAAAGGAATAAGGTCAAAGGTGGGCGTGCCGACGGATAGGCCGCACTTTGTCGTTATTGCTGCGAAAGCTTGGTAGATGCCATGAGGGGGTATTTGAGCTAAGCCTCTATTAGGGAGTATAGAAAGAGGACTTAGTGATGAAACATGCTCAAACACCCCTGATGGAAAGTATGGCAGCTGCCCCGGCAGTTTTGTACCTGGCATTCGAATTAGGTGTTAAGACTTGGCACCTGAGATTCGGAAACGGAGTTCGCCATAGAAACAGAACCCTTAACGCACGAGACCTCTTCAGTCTATGGCAGGAAATTGCGTTGGCCAAGGAGAAGCTGAAACTGCCGGAAGAGACCCTGATTGTCAGTTGCTTCGAAGCGGGCCGGGACGGTCACTGGCTCCACAGAGCATTAACGGCCCAGGGTATCCATAACCTGGAAGTGTCCTCGACAAGCATCAAAGTCAGTCAGCAAGGCAAACACGTAAAAACGGACCGACTGGACGTCCAGGCACTGCACACCCAGCTTTACCACTACTGCCAGGGAGAGCGGGATGCCCTGCAAGTGGTCAATGTACCCAGTCGGGAAGACGAGGATGCCATGCGCCTGGCACGCGAGCTGAAGCAGCTGAAAAAAGAGCGTACTCAGCACACCAACCGAATGGGCTCAGCGTTGATCCGTTACAGTCTTCGCTTGGAGCATATGGGAGGGAAGGGTTGGGAGAAGATTGTACTTTCCCTCCGGGATTGGTCAGGGCAGCCTCTGCCGGGCCATGCTCAACAGGAGTTGATACGGGAGAACCAGCGGCTGTTGTTGGTAAAGGAACAGATCACAGCGCTGGAAGTGGAGCGAAGCCGTCAGATTGCCGAAGGTGAAGGGCACAACCTGGACCAGATCAGGCGCCTTATGCTGTTGCGGGGTATTGGTCCGGTCATCAGCTGGACATTGGTCATGGAGTTTTTTGGTTGGCGCGCCTTTCGCAACAAGAAGCAGGTGGGCTCTCTGGCGGGTTTGACGGGAACGCCCTTCAATAGTGGCAAGATTCAGCATGAACAGGGGATCAGCAAGATGGGCAGTCCCCGGGTAAGGGCGCTGGCGATCGAGATGGCTTGGTTATGGGTGCGATTACAACCCAACAGCAAGCACAGCCGTTGGTTTCGCAAGCGCTACGCAGGGGGAGGCAGTCGGCAACGCAAGATCGGCATTGTTGCTGTGGCCCGACGCCTGTTGATTGATCTATGGCGTTATCTTGAGGAGGGGATAGTCCCTGAAGGGGCGATTCTGAAGCAGGTTTGAAGAGATAGGATATTCGGGAAGCCGATCGAAAGATGAAGCCGTTAACGTTGCAGCCGCTGTTTGAGGTATCCGGAACCGGCCTGGGTCGAGTGTAACTCGTACCGTTTCTTGTAGATGGGGTACTTCTTCATCGGTTCACAAAGGCGCCAGAGGCGCATACAGCATAAGGTTTCCGGCGACAGAGCCGGGACGGATAGAAGGTGGTATCAGGCCAGATAGGGCTGATCGCCTACAGAACTGAAGCAACGCAATATCAGCGGGAAACGGAAGCATTCGTCGGCATAAGGAAAGCGTAAAACACAATCGTAGTATCAGGTTGTCCACCCATAGCCTGTCACTGCGCAGAAATATGAGGACTGCAGTCATGACAGACTATGCGTGGACAACCTGATTGATCTAAATCAGAGGTTTGGTGAATAATTCCCCATAGAAGGCCGGTTCAAGCGCAAGCGGAACCGGCAGCCCAAACTTTCAGGTTAAAGAGAAAAGGTTAAAGGTCTCAAGAAGTCTGTTCCTTTAGCCTTTAACCTTTCTCCTTTGACCTGGTTTAAAGCCCAAGCTTCTTTTCCAGGTAGTGAATGTTGGCGCCGCCTGCCTGGAACGCGGCATCCTTCATGATCTCCTGCTGCAGCGGTATGTTGCACTTGATGCCGCCGATGACCATCTCGCTCAGGGCGATGCGCATGCGGGCGATCGCGGAGTCACGGGTGTCGCCATGGGTGATCAGCTTGCCGATCATGGAGTCGTAGTGAGGCGGCACCCGGTAACCGTTATAGATGTGGCTTTCGAAGCGTACGCCCATGCCGCCGGGTATATGCAGCTGGGTGATGGTGCCGGGACTGGGCATGAAGTTGGTCGGGTCTTCCGCGTTGAGCCGGCACTCCACGGCATGTCCCCTGATGGTGACGTCGTCCTGGGTAAAGCTGAGGGGTTCACCGGCGGCGATCTTGATCTGTTCCCGCAGGATGTCGATGCCTGTGATCATCTCTGTGACCGGGTGTTCGACCTGCACACGGGTGTTCATCTCGATGAAGTAGAACTCGCCGTCCTCGTAAAGGAATTCGAAGGTGCCGACGCCGCGATAACCGATCTGGCGACAGGCCTCGGCGCAGCGTCCCCCCACTTTGGCGCGCTGTTCAGGAGTGATGCCGGGGGCGGGAGCCTCTTCCACCACCTTCTGATGGCGGCGTTGCATGGAGCAGTCGCGCTCTCCCAGATGCACCGCGTTGCCGTGGGTGTCGGCCAGTACCTGGAACTCCACATGACGAGGATTTTCCAGGAACTTCTCCATGTAGAGGGTGCCGTTGCCGAAGGCTGCTTTGGCTTCCGCCTTGGTCATGGCCACCGAATTGAGCAGGCTGGCTTCTGAGTGGACCACCCGCATGCCGCGTCCACCACCGCCACCTGAGGCTTTGATGATCACCGGGTAGCCGATCTCTTTGGCCAGTCGCTTGGTGCGGGCGGCATCGCCATCCAGTGGGCCGTCGGAACCGGGTACGGTCGGTACGCCTGCCTGCTTCATCGCAGCGATGGCAGCCACCTTGTCACCCATGGTGCGGATGGTGTCGGCGGTGGGGCCGATGAAGATGAAGCCGGAATTTTCCACCCGCTCGGCGAAGTCGGCATTCTCGGAGAGAAAACCGTAGCCGGGATGAATCGCCATGGAGTCGGTGACCTCGGCGGCACTGATCAGTGCCGGAATGTTGAGGTAACTCTCAGCCGAAGGCGCGGGACCGATGCAGACCGACTCGTCGGCCAGCAGGACGTGTTTCAGATCCCGGTCTGGCTCTGAGTGTACGGCAACAGTCTTGATGCCCAGCTCTTTACAGGCGCGCAGGATACGCAGTGCTATCTCGCCGCGATTGGCGATAACGATCTTGTCTATCATGGCTGCGCTCAGTCGATGATGAACAGGGGTTCGTTGTATTCGACCGGTTGGCCGTTCTCAACGAGAATTTTTTTGACCGTACCGGCTTTGTCGGATTCGATCTGGTTGAGGATCTTCATCGCCTCGATGATGCAGAGGGTGTCACCCTCTGCCACCTGATGGCCCTCCTCCACGAAGGATTTGCTGCCTGGTGAAGGGGCGCGATAAAAGGTGCCGACCATGGGAGACTTCACGGCGTGGCCCTGGATCTCTTCAGGCACCTCCTCGGCTGGCGCGGCTGCTGCAGGGGCTTGCGTGGCGGCAACCCCCGGCTGCACGGCGGGCATAGGTGCAAATACTGCAGGATTGGAGTTCTGGCGGCTGATGCGCACCGACTCCTCCCCCTCGTGTATCTCAATTTCTGCGATATCGGACTCTTCGAGCAGTTCGATCAGTTTCTTGACTTTGCGGATATCCATGATTGTCGATCTCGTCAGTTGTCGCTGTGGTCGAGGCGGTGGATGGCGGCCTGCAGGGCGAGTTCATATCCCTGAGCGCCGAGTCCGGTGATGGTGCCGACAGCAATATCTGAAAGGTAGGAGTGGGTGCGGAACGGTTCCCTGGCATGTACGTTGGAGAGATGTACTTCGATGAATGGGATCCTGGTGCCCGCAAGGGCGTCCCGCAGGGCGATGCTGGTGTGTGTAAAAGCGGCCGGGTTGATAAGGATGAACCCGGTTCCTTCCTGGTAGGCTTCGTGAATCCAATCCACCAGTTCATGTTCTGCATTGCTTTGGCGAAAGTTCAGCCGGTGTCCGGCGCCTTCCGCCTGCTGTTCCAGTCGAGTACGGATATCATCGAGGGTGTCGCGTCCATAGTGCTCCGGCTCACGAGTACCCAGCAGGTTCAGGTTGGGGCCGTTGAGTACCAGAATGGTCGCCATGAGTATTGAAAATCCGGGGCTGGAAGGCGGTGATTTAAGAACCTCGCTGAAGCTATTGCCCACCGTGCCAGCCAGTGGTTCAGGGAGGTTCCGTGAATGACGAGCCGATTTTGCAAGATCCTCGGGGTTTTGTCCAGTTTCAATGCAGAATTCACCATGATCGTTACAATTTGAGGTGACGGAGTTGAGTGATCACCTCTTCTGTCGACGCTTTTTGCGGGACTGTCCCAAAGATCTAAAGCAGGGGCTCGATATGGTTGCGCAGGCTTGCGGTGGGAATTGCGCCAGCCTGGGCAAAGATGAGCTGACCATCACGCCCGAAGACGGCAGTGAATGGGAGTTTCAGTAGTCGGTTTCCCATGCGTTTGGAGAGCTTGGCCTCGCTCATGCCACCTCTGAAGAGCGGATAGCTCACCGGGTGTGAAACGCTATATGTCTTAGCGTCATCGACTCTGTCGATGGCGATGCCCAGCACCTGCAGGCCGTGACCGCCCCTCTCATTCTGCAGATCAGAGAGTGCCGACATATCAGTTTGGCAGGGCGGGCACCATGAAGCCCAAAAATTGAGAATCACCACCTTATCGGACCATTGACTGGTGTGGTGGGCCTTGCCTGCCAGATCGACCAGTCGGTATGCCGGTAAATGGGTAATCGGTGAGGAGGCGCCGCTCTCGTCGGCATGGCGTGGCTCTGAATTTATTATGTGATTGGCGAACCAGGCAGCAGCAAGCAGTGAGCCGATCAGGAGGATCTGCAGAACCCTTTTAATCACCGGACAGCTTCCCTGACGTGGGCGGCAAACACCTCAGCCTCTTGATAACCGACGATTCGATAGCCCTTGCGCTCCTTGCCGTCACTGCCGTAGAAAAAGATGGCAGGTGGTCCCGGCATGCCGAAATGTCCCTGCAGCAACGCTTTGTCCTGTTCGTCATTGGCGGTGACATCCGCCTGCAGCAGGACGGTATCCTTCAGCGCTGCTATTACCTCAGGGTCGGAGAAGGTGTATTTCTCCATCTCCTTGCATGAGATGCACCAGTCGGCGTAGAAATCGAGCATAACCGATTTGCCTGCGGCGCTGGCGACCCCGACCTCCCGTTGCAGGTCGTCCAGGTTCTTGATGCGTTTGAAGGTCAGTTCGTGGACTGCCTGTTCTCCACCTCCGCTGCCGAAGCCCAGGTTGCGCAAGGGCTGCAGGGTGTCCTTGCCACCGGCAGCGGCGCCGACCAGCATCAGTGCGCCGTAGATCAGAAAGACCACGCCAAGGCCTTTCCAGAGTTTTTGCCAGCCACCCGCCTCGATCTCCAGGTGACGCAGGGCGCCCATGTAGATGGCGGAGACGACCAGCAGCATGCCCCAGAGGAACATGGCGATATCCGCTGGAATAATGCGTTCCAGCATGATGATGGCGACACCCAACATGGCGACGCCAAAGACCGCCTTGACCGCATCCATCCAGCTTCCGGCTCTCGGCAGCAGCTTGCCTGCAGAGGCGCCGATGGCGATCAATGGCGCACCCATGCCGAGGCTCAGGGCGAACAGGGCCAGGCCACCGAGTACGGCGTCTCCGGTTTGACCGATGTAGATCAATGCTCCCGCCAGGGGTGGCGCAACACAGGGACCGACAATCAGGGCGGAGAGAAAACCCATGATGGCGACGCCGGTGAGGGAACCCCCCTGCTGTTTGTTGCTGACGTCGGTGAGTTTGCTCTGCAGGCTGCTGGGCAGCTGCAGTTCATAGAAACCGAACATGGAGAGAGCCAGCAGGACGAAGACCAGGGCGAAGGTGCTGAGGATCCAGGGATTCTGGAAAGCGGCCTGCAGATTTTCACCAAACAGCCCGGCCAGCACTCCGGCCGCAGTATAGGTGAGCGCCATGGCCAGCACATAGACCACTGAGAGGGTGAGCGCCTTGCGGGTGGTGATGTGTTTGCCCTGTCCCGCGATGATGCCGGAGAGGATCGGGATCATGGGAAAGATGCAGGGGGTAAAGGCGAGTCCCAGCCCCAGCATGAAGAAGACCCCGACCACCACCAGTGTGCTGCTGCCTTCAAGGGTGGCAGCGATCTCGTCCAGTTCAGAAACCGGCGGGTTCTCAACTGCAGCGGGCGGGGGCGGCGTGATTGCCGCCTGCACCGGGATGGCGACTGCGGTTGATGCGAGCGTCGGCAGCGCAAGATCGAAGGTTTTGCGTATCGGCGGATAACAGACCCCGATTTCGGCACAGCCCTGGTAACCGACCTCAAGGGTGACGTTTTCGGCGCTGCTGCTGCCGCGAATCAGCGGCAGGGAGAGGTCGATGCCGTTGTGGTAGACCGGCACATCGCCGATCGTGCCTTCTGGAGTGATGGTGTCTTTTTTGATCTCCGGTTCCGGCAGGGTGTAACTTCCCAGCACCACATTGTCGTTGTCGGTCAGTTGCAGCTTGATCTTGTCGTAATAGAGATAGGTGCCGTCGGCGATGTTCCAGAGCAGGCGCAGGTGGGTGCCGTCCTCCACCGTTACCGCCAGTTTATAGGCCTCTTCCGGTGCGAGCAGTTCGCCTTCATCATTGGCAAAGAGTGGGGTGCTGTTGTCGATCAGACTGGAAGTGCGGTTGGCGCTGCTGGTCAGTGGGTCGCCGGCAATCAACATCGGCTCAAGCTTGAGCTGGACCTCCTGGAGATGCGGCGGGTAGCAGATGCCCTGATCGGCGCAGCCCTGGGAGCGGGCTTGCAGATTGAGTGTGTCCGCAGAACCCTGGCCGCGCTTGATGGGCAGGCGGACAGTGACGGGGCCGCGATAGACGTGGAGGTCGCCGAAGAACTCGTCGTGTTTGAGTTTTGCCGCAGGCAGTTCCGGTTCATCGAGTTCGATGCCGATGGCGTCGGTTTCAAAGCGAATCTTGTCCCTATACAGGTAGTAACCGTCTGCGATATTCCACTGCACCAACAGATGGTCCGGGCCGTCGGTCGTTACCCGGATCGGGAAAACCTGGTCCGGTGGCGGTGGCTCCTCATTTGCAGTGGCGCTGGTCAGCAGAAGCGCCAGGCTCGCAAATAAAAAAAACAGTGAAATCAGGAGTTTGTTGTTGTGCATTTTTCCACCCAGTCGAGGTAACCATTGAGGCCCTGTTCTACAGGGACTGCAATGATCTCTGGAAGTTCATAGGGATGTTGTGCCCGGATCTGCGCTTCCAGCGCGTCATATTGTTGTTTTGTGGTCTTGATCAACAGCAGGTGTTCATCCGCCGATTCCAGCTTGCCCTCCCAGCGGTAGACTGATGTGACAGGTGTTGTGATGTTGACGCAGGCGGCCAGACCTTGGGAAACCAGGGTTTTGGCAAGCTGGACACCGGTCTGGTGGTCGGGCACGGTGCAGTGGACCAAGAGCAATTTTGTCGGCATGGAGGCAAGATACTCTATTGAAGGGCCAGTCTCCAGATTTGTGCTCAAGCAGCGTTGAATCCGATAGCCACCTAAGGGTAAGCTGCGCTGGATGAAATATAGTGCAATTCTATTTGGCGTTCTGCTGCTCCTTATTCTCACCCTCAGCCTGCTTCTGTTGGGAATTCTTTTTGGCGCCCAAGCAGCGACAGGGCCACAGATCCTTACAGCTACGTCGATCTGGATTTTAGTGGGGCTGGCTACTGCGCGCAACGCAGAGGAGGCCGGAATTCTGCATGGATTGCTGGCCGGGTTTCTGGGGGCGTTGGTGGTGGGACTCAGTCTGCCATTTGCTGCCGCATCCTGGTCTTACCCACTGCTTGCACAAATAGCAGAAAAGCCGCTTTTCCTGAGTGCCCTGTTGGGTGCTTTCTGGGGTTCAGTGGGCGGCATGATCGGGGACATCGTACGCGTGATCAAGGCTAAACGCGCCAGACGCCAGGCAGGGGGGCAGGCATGAATCCTCTGCTTCTTTTTCTCCTGCTGTTTGTCGGAATCCCGCTGGTCGAACTCTATTTCCTGATTCAGGTGGGTTCGCAGATCGGCGCCTTTTCCACGATCTTTCTGACGGTATTCACTGCCCTGCTTGGTGGTTGGATGGTGCGTGCCCAGGGATTCTCGACTTTAGGCAAGGTGCAGCAGGCGATGAGCCACAATGAGGTGCCGGCCCTGGAGATGATGGAGGGGGCGGTGCTGCTGGCGTGTGGGATTCTGCTGCTGTTGCCGGGTTTTATCACCGACGCCGTGGGTTTCCTTTTTCTGGTGCCGCCACTCAGGCGCTGGCTGCTCACTGCAGGGCTGAAAGGGGCCGGTATCATGCGCCCGGTTTCCAGTCCGGAAACCGATAATAGAGAGCGGACACCCAGGATCATCGAGGGTGAATACCGGCGGGAGGATGATGATGGGCCGGGAAAGTAAGGTGCTTCAACCCGATTTCGAATAAACCGGCAGGCTTTCTATGCGGGCTTCGATTTTCTCCAGCATGGCACGGTAGCGGGGATCGTCGAGACTGCCATACTCGGCTTCAAAGCGGTTGCGTGGGATCTCATCTGGCAGGTCCTTTATCTCAGGAAAGAAGACCGCTTCGCTTACGGCATTGGAGAGTATTGCCTGCGCATGTTTGGCGCTGCTGTAAGATGAGATGAGCTGCTCAGTGAATTTGATGCCCACCTGGTTGGCGGCCAGATCACTGAAACTGAGGCCGCCACTGAGATTGCCGGTATCGAGAATCTCCTTAAACTCTCCCAAGGCAAAGCTCATGCCGCTGTCGGTGACCAGTTTCATGGTCGAGGTGATGAAGACGTGTTGCACCATGTCATGACGCCCACCCAACACCACGTTCGGCGGTTCATCGCGGCAGCCCTCTTTTGCGACCGAGCGGATGTCGCCGATCAGCGGTTCGAAACGGCTGCTGCCGAGAAAGATGCCAATCGCCAGTAAGGCTGCCCGATTCTCTTTTTGTGCCGACATGCCGAGTTGGGTGCGTTTTTGCACCAGTTCGAAGGTGGGGGCGATGTACTGAATGGCGGAAACCTTGAGGTCGTGGATGTAGAGCCGGTCCAGTTCACAGAGTCTGCCGTAGTAGGCCCTTACCCGCTTGGGATCACCCAATAACTTCAGGTTATCACGCACCTCCGCTACCCGATGCACGGCGGTTTTCAGGCGTGCCTTGATATCGGGAATGGGTTTGAAAGTGACGGAGATCTTCTCCCCTTCGGTCTTCACGCTCTGCACTGCCTCAATAATGCGGCTACCCTGTGCATCGCCCAGAAATTGGTTGAGTACGCCTTCAGCGAATCCCATGGCGACCCCGCCCGGAATCTCCAGATTGCCGATACTAACCTGCGAGAGACGCAGGCCATATTCCGAAGAGGCAACCCCTATCTGCAGATTGAGATAATCCCCAAAGGGATTTTCCGGCATGAAAAGTGAGAAGGTGCCTTGGGCCTCCCAGGGGGTGATGTTGGCGTGACCCTGCAGGCGGCTTATGCCACGGGTAGCCAGGGCGATCAGTCCGTTTATGTCCTTTTGGGTGATAGTGATGCTGGCAATTTCGTCGGCTGACAGCACCTTATGTTTTATCTCCTGGGCAAGTTTCCTGACCCTGACGGCGGCATCCGTATCCAGTGAATGTGACTCAATAACCAGGGGTTGGTTCTCGCTTGCGCGGTAGGCGAAAAAAACCACGGCCAGCGGCAGGATGAGGATGGCAAGCAGTAGATATCTGCCCCAGCGAAAAGGTTTTCTCTCTCTTTTAGACATGTCGCTACCCGATTCTATGTAGGGATAATGGCATGGATCCTCCTCACGATGGAAATCTACAGCATAAGATATTTCTGCTTTTACGCTGGATTTCAGGAACAAAATGGGTGATGGGAACCCCATTAAGGATGTAAAGGTATCGTAACTATTCAGCTTTACCCTGAATACGTGCTTTTTTTGTAGGTTGGGTTAGATGCGACTGACTCCAAACTTTCGTTTTGCCGCCAAGCTTCGCACGCATCGTAACCCAACAACAGCTTGTCGGGTTACGCCGCGCGCAAGGTATCGCGCCGGATTTCGGTCTTGTGCTTTCGCGCGACTAACCCGACCTACGTTGCTTATTATCTATATGGGGGTCTGTGTCCTCCCCTTGACTCTCTGTTTTTTGCCCCTATTATTAGCACTCAGTTCGGGTGAGTGCTAATAATGCATATCCCGGTAATGAAGATTAATCATTTTGCACCCCAATTCAGGAGAATACAGTAGATGAATATTCGTCCGCTGCACGATCGTCTGATCGTCCGCCGTATGGAAGAAGAACGCACCAGCCCCGGTGGCATCGTGCTCCCCGACTCAGCCGCCGAGAAGCCCATGCAGGGTGAGGTGCTGGCCGTCGGCCACGGCAAGGTCAATAGTAAAGGTAAGGTGCATCCCCTGGAAGTCAAGGTTGGTGACAAGGTGTTGTTCGGCAAGTACTCCGGCACTGAGGTCAAGATCGGTGGTGACGAGGTTCTCGTCATGCGCGAAGAAGACATCATGGGCGTGATCGAGGATTAATCCGCACCCGTTGCCGGAACCGATCACTACTAGAAATATATCTACTTTAGGAACAGAGAAACATGTCTGCAAAAGAAGTTAAGTTTGGTGATGACGCTCGTTCGCGCATGATGAACGGCGTCAACATCCTGGCCAACGCGGTTAAAACCACCCTGGGTCCCAAAGGCCGCAACGTGGTGTTGGAGAAGTCCTTTGGCGCCCCCACCGTCACCAAGGACGGCGTCTCCGTGGCCAAAGAGATCGAACTTACCGACAGGTTCGAGAATATGGGCGCACAGATGGTGAAAGAGGTCGCCTCCCAGACCTCAGACGTGGCCGGCGACGGCACCACCACTGCAACCGTGCTGGCTCAGGCCATGGTGCGCGAAGGCCTGAAGGCCGTTGCTGCCGGTATGAACCCGATGGACCTGAAGCGCGGCATCGACAAGTCCGTGACGGCGGCTGTTGCAGCGCTGAAAGAACTCTCACGCCCCTGTTCCGACGACAAGGAGATCGCCCAGGTCGGCACCATCTCCGCCAACTCCGATACCAATATCGGCGACATCATTGCCGAGGCGATGCAGAAGGTCGGCAAGGAAGGCGTTATCACCGTGGAAGAGGGTACTGCCCTGGATAACGAGCTGGATGTGGTCGAGGGTATGCAGTTTGATCGCGGTTACCTCTCCCCTTACTTCGTGAACAATCAGCAGGGCATGTCCGCTGAACTCGAAGAACCCTTCATCCTGCTGCACGACAAAAAGATCTCCAATATCCGTGATCTGCTGCCTGCATTGGAAGCGGTTGCCAAGTCCGGCAAACCTCTGCTGATCATCGCTGAAGATGTGGAAGGCGAGGCACTGGCGACTCTGGTGGTCAACAATCTGCGTGGTATCGTCAAGGTTGCTGCAGTCAAGGCGCCTGGCTTCGGCGATCGCCGCAAAGCCATGCTGCAGGATATTGCTATCCTGACCGGCGCCACCGTGATCTCCGAAGAGGTTGGTCTCTCCCTGGAGAAGGCCGGACTGGAGGAGCTGGGTTCCGCCAAGAAGATCGTTATCACCAAGGATGAGACCACCCTCATTGACGGGGCCGGTTCCGAGAGTGACATCAAGGCTCGTGTTGAACAGGTCCGCGCCCAGATTGAAGATACCTCCTCGGATTATGATCGTGAAAAACTGCAGGAGCGCGTTGCCAAGCTGGCAGGCGGTGTGGCCGTGATCAAGGTTGGCGCAGCCACCGAAGTCGAGATGAAAGAGAAGAAGGCCCGCGTGGAAGACGCCCTGCATGCGACTCGCGCAGCCGTTGAAGAGGGTATAGTCCCCGGCGGCGGCGTCGCCCTGGTACGTGCCTTGCAGGCGCTCGGCGATCTGTCTGGGGTAAACCATGACCAGGATGTCGGCATTACCATTGGCCGTCGTTCCATGGAGGAGCCGCTGCGCCAGATCGTGGCCAATGCCGGTGGCGAACCCTCTGTTGTGCTGAACAGGGTACGAGAGGGTGAAGGCAATTTCGGTTTCAATGCCGGGACCGATGAGTACGGCGACGTCGTCGAGATGGGTATCCTGGATCCCACCAAGGTGACCCGTGCCGCTCTGCAGAACGCCGCTTCCGTGGCAGGTCTCATGATCACCACCGAGTGCATGGTGGCCGAAGAGCCACAGGATGCTGCACCTGCTCCTGACATGGGTGGCGGCATGGGCGGTATGGGTGGCATGGGCGGAATGGGCGGAATGATGTAAGCCCCTCCAACCTCCCTGCTCAATAGAGCTGAGAAAGCCCCGCACCGTAAGGTGCGGGGCTTTTTTTTGCGCAAACTAAACTATTTCTCCTGGAGGTCGCTATACAAGCATTGAGCAGTGACTTGTGGGTGGCGCAGGCATTCAATCTGTTCGCCGATATAACCGAGCAACTGGCGGGGCAGGTTTCAGGTGTTGCGACTGATCTGTGTCATCTTGTGGTCATCTATACCTGCTATTATATTTCTTGTACACGGTCGTCGGGCTTAGTTACAGCAAAGATAGATAATGGATAACATTTCCAGGGAACCGCCTCTCACTCTGCCGCACTATCTGTTCATATTTGCCACGGTCTATCTGCTCTGGTTGTTGCTGGTGGGTGAGCTTTCACGACAGGAGCTGATATCAGGCGGCCTGGTCTCTCTTGTCGTGACGCTGGTGTCTGCGCCCCATCTGCTGATCTTCGGCGGGGTGAAACTGCGTATCGATGCACCGCTTCATCTGCTGCGCTATCTCGGCTATTTTTTTGTTGCATTGATACGTGCCAACCTGGACATGGCGCGCCGAATCCTCTCCCCCTCCCTGCCGATCAATCCCAGGATGGTGGAGGTAGAGACCGGATTGCGCTCACCCCTGGGCCGCCTGATGCTGGCCAACAGCATCACCCTGACACCCGGTACGCTCTCTGTCGATGTTAAAGACAATCGTATCCTGGTCCACTGGGTGGATGCTTCCCCCGGTGTTGATATCGAGGCAGCGACGCGGGAGATTGCGACAGGGTTTGAACGTCACCTGGGTGGCTTTCTGAGATGACACTCAATTCACTGGAATTGATCGTCGCAGCAATGCTTGGTGTTGCTGTGCTGCTGGGTCTGTTGCGTCTGGTTCTCGGCCCCACTGCCCCCGACCGCATTGTCAGTGCCGATACGATTTCCGTAATCATCACCGCTGCTCTGACGGGTTTTGCGGCCTGGTTCGGCAGTGCCCTCTATCTCGATGTGGCGCTGATCTACGGCATTCTCGCCTTCGTTGGTGTGGTTGCGCTGGCAAGAACGATAGAGGGTGGCCGTCAATGAGATTGCTGGCGGATCTGTTCCTGCTGATTGGTGCCGCGTTTGCCTTGTTGGGTGCGTTGGGATTGCTGCGCATGCCGGATACCTATAACCGCATTCAGGCAGGTACCAAGGCGGTTACACTGGGCGCGCTGTCATTCATCCTGGGCATAGGATTGCTCTACCCTGAATGGTGGGCCAAGTTGCTGGTTATTGCCGGTTTTATCCTTTTCACCAATCCAGTGGGTTCATCCTCAATCGCCCGCGCCATCCACTTGGCAGGGATTCAGCCCTGGCAGCGAGCCTCTTCGGATCCTCCGGCCCTGAAAGCCCCTCAAGAGGATAAATCGGCATGATCTGGGTAGCTGCGTTGATTGTCGTCATGATGCTGGTGGCTGCGGTGACTGTGCTGCTGGTGCGTAATCATATTGCAGCGGTGGCTGCTGCATCCCTGGTCTCGCTGCTGCTCTCGGTGCTGTTCGTATTGTTGAGGGCGCCGGATGTGGCGATGACGGAGGCTGCAGTCGGTGCAGGTCTCAGTAGTGTGATCCTGGCGCTGGCCTTGCGTCGTCTTGGGCTGGGGCGGGTGAAAGATGCGTAATCTGGCAGCCTTGGTCTTTGTCGGCGGACTGGCCTTTCTGCTGTTGGTCATCTTCAATCAGTTTGATTTTTCCCAGGCACCCATGATCGTCGGGCAGGGTATCCTGACGGATGCACCGGACCGGGTGGGTGCGGCCAACATCGTGACTGCGGTGGTGCTTGGCTATCGTGGCATCGATACCCTGGGGGAGATCTCGATCCTGTTTGCCGCCTCGGCAGCGGCGGGCCTGGTGCTGGGTCGGCGCCGGACCGATGCACGCCGTGACCCCCCTGGCGGCTTCATCTTGCGGAGTGGTGTCTCGCTGCTCTTCCCCCTGATGCTGGTGGTGGGTTTCTATATCATCCTGCACGGACATCTCACCCCCGGTGGTGGCTTTCAGGGGGGCGTAATACTCGCGGCAGCATTTTTTCTGCCGTTGCTGGCGCGTCCTGAGACCCCGGTCAATCATGTCGGACTCAGCATCGTGGAGGGTGGGGCCGGTGCGGTATTCATCCTGACGGGGCTGGCAGCCCTGCTGCAGGGTGGTGAGTTTCTCCAGCCGCTGCTGGATAACGGCGTATTGGGCGAACTGGTCTCTGCCGGAACCCTGCCGTTGCTCTATCTGGCGGTGGGTCTCAAGGTGGGGGCGGAACTGGCCGGATTGATGGCCCGTCTCGCGGATGTGGAGGTTGATGAGCCATGATGCCGATCGAGATAGGAACGGTGCTGTATGCCGGGGCCATAGGTCTGGTGGTGATCGGGATTGCCGGTATCGTGCTGTCGTATCATCTGTTTCGTATCATCCTGGCGTTGGTGATTGCCGAGGCGGGCGCCAATCTTTTGCTGGTGCTCTCCGGTTTTCGTTGGGATGCCATAGCGCCGATTATTACCGGCGGTGCTGCTGCACGAACCATGGTTGATCCTGTGCCCCAGGCGATGGTGCTTACCTCGATCGTGATCGGTGTCGGCATACAGGCACTGGCATTGAGTCTGACGCTACGCGCCTACCAGTCCTATAAAACCCTGGATATCAGGGAGCTGCAACGGCGTATGAGTGCCGATCTGGCAGGAGAGTCGGGAACGCCACTGCCGCAGAGTCTGGAAGAGCCGGTGGGCGGGCGGCCTCTGCCTGCGGCTGAGGGCGACGGCAGATGAGCACGATTGTGCTGACCGTGGTGTTGCCCCTGCTTGCGGCATTCGTCGTGCCGGTTTTGTGTCGGGTCTCTCCGCTGCTGGGGCGGCTGCTGGGGCCGCTCACCCTTGCCTATGCCATCCTGCTGACCCTGCAGGTTTGGCTGGGAATGGAGGGCAAGCCTTTCTCCATCGCGCTGGGGGGATTTCAACCACCGCTGGGGATCAATTTCTATGTGGACCGGCTGAGCCTGTTGTTCACCTTTCTGACGCTGGTGACGAGCCTGCTGTTGTGGCCCTGGCGGAATGAAACGGAACCGCGCCAATACGCCTTGACGCTGCTGCTCGCAGCATCCGCCTGCGGTCTGGCGCTCTCCGGCGATCTGTTCAATATCTATGTCTTCTATGAGCTGATCTCGGTTGCCTCCTTTGGTCTGGCGGCGGCCACCCGCAGTGGCGCAGCCTTTGCCGCCAGCCTGCGCTACCTGATCCTCAGTGGCCTGGGCAGCGTACTGGCGCTTTGCGGCATCGCAATTGTCTATCTTCAGACCGGTTCCCTGAATCTGGCGCAACTCTCCCAGCTGGCTCCGGAAGCGTTGAACACCCCCCTAGGAATGTCTGCCTTTGCCCTGATTCTGCTGGGTGTTGGGGTGAAGGGTGAACTCTTTCCGGTCAACAGCTGGGTGCCTGAGGTCTACGCCGCCGCTTCGAGCCGGGTGTCAGGATTATTGGCGGGACTGGTTTCCAAACTGGCGGTGTTGGTGATCGTGCGTCTGCTGGTGCTGCTGTTTCAGCAGGAGTCGGCGTTGCATCTGATGTTGATACTGGGGCTGTTGGGGGCGATCAGCGGTGAATTGGCTGCCTGGCGGGCGAAGGATATGAATCGCATGCTGGCCTTCTCCTCCATCGGACAGTTGGGTGTGATCTTTATCGCCTTCTCCATTCCTGGTGAAACCGGCCTGTTTGCCGGTCTGGCACTCTCGCTGCACCACCTGCTGGTCAAACCCGGGCTGTTTCTGCTGGCTGAGCGCTGGCGGGGTTCGCTGGCGGGACTGCGGGGTGCAGGGCTCGCCTCACCCGTCGCCGGCGGGCTGTTTGTGTTGCTGGCGCTCTCTCTGGTAGGCATGCCGCCGCTCCCCGGCTTCTGGGCGAAGTTTCTCCTCTTTACCGGTCTCGCGGCGCAACCGTCAGTGATCTACCAGGTTGCCCTCGGGGTGGTGTTGCTGTCGATAGTGATCGAAGCCAACTATCTGTTCCGGGTGGTGATGAACCTGTTCCAACCGGCCGAGGATAATAGTGCGGCGGTCATCACCAGTAGTCACGGCTGGTTGAATCTCGGTACGACCTTTCTGCTCTCCGTTTTGCTGATTGCGGGCATGCTGTTTATGGGGCCACTTGGAACCTGGCTTGAAGGGGTGGCGATGCAGGCGGCTGACCCGGTGCTCTATTTCGACACTGTCTTTTCTGTTTCGGCCATCCATTGAGGGGTTTGCTGTGACGCCATTGGATGAACTGCTGCTCTTCTCCGGTCTGACCCTGGTGCTGATGCTGTTACTGGGACGCTTCAGTTATGCGGGCAAGGTTGCCACCGTGTTTTACGGTGGGCAGTTGCTGTTTTTGGTGAAGATGGCGAATCGGATCGTCGATGGCGCGACCGTGCCTTTCTCGTTGCAGGTTGAACTGTTTGGCCAGCAGATGGGCTGGCGTTTCGACGCCCTCTCCTGGTTTTTTGCAGTCATCACCCTGGGCGCGGGCCTTCTTAGCAGCTGGTACGCCAGCGGTGAGTGGGGGGAGCGCTTCCGCCGGCGAGGTGGCAATCTCTGGCTGTTGCATGTCGCGTTGGCAGCGAATGTCTTTTCCATGCTGATCCTGCTGGGTAGCGGTGATCTGCTGGCACTGTTCATCGGCTGGGAGTTGGTCAGTTGGGCCAGTTTTCTTCTGATGGCCGTGGCGGGTGGCCGCGCGGTTCAGGCAGCTATGCGCTACATCACCTACGCCATGAGTGGCGCAATGGCGATCCTGGCGGGAATCGTTCTGCTCTGGTCCCACGCCGGTGGCTTGCAGTATGGACAGATCATCGATGTGATACCGCAATTGTCCCAGGCACAGGTCTGGTTGCTGGTGGGGCTGTTTGGCTCAGGTTTTGCCGTCAAAATGGGACTGCTTCCGTTCCATCTCTGGCAGGCGGCGGCGTATGCCGAGACGCCGGGACCGGGGGCTGCCTTTTTTGGCGCCATCTCTGCCCGCATGGGGCTCTACGCCATTATCCTGGTGCTGGTGCAGTTGATCGGTTTGGCGCGGTTGAGTGAGTTGACGATCCCCTTCACCTTTCTGGATATGCGCGACCTCTGGGCCTGGATTGCGGTGCTGACCATTATCCTGCCGACCTATACCGCGCTGCGCCAGAGCGATGCCCGCTACTTGCTTGCCTGGCACGGCATCGGACAGGGCGGCTACATGCTGTTGGGTTTGGTGATGGGGGATGCCCTGGGTAGTGCCGGCGGGTTGCTGCATGTCTTTAACTACGCGACCAATCAGGCCGTGCTCTTTTTCGCGGTATTTGCCGTGATGTTTCGCACGGGGACTGCTGATCTGAACAAGCTTGGTGGATTGATCACCCGCATGCCGATCTCCTTTTTTGCCATGTTGGTGGGCATTATCGGGCTGGCCGGGTTACCGCCGATGAATGGCTTTGTCTCCAAGTGGTTCGTCTATCGCTCATTGATGATTGAAGGCGAGCCTCTGCTCTTCCTGGGGGCGATAATCGGTACCCTGGGCACTATCCTGTCGGTCTACAAGCTGATTCATAACACGTTTCTGGGACAGTTGCGGGTGGAACATGTTGATGTGCGCGAGGCGCCCTGGAGCATGGTGGCGCCGATGATTATTCTCATGTTGCTGATCTTCGCGACCGGTGTGGCGCCGGGCCTGGTTTTGGATTGGGTTGCGCTGGTGCAGTCGGCTGTCGGCCTGCCGGTGGTGGCGAACACACTTGGCGGCGTCGAACTGGCAAGCGGCTCCCTCGACATGCTCTGGGTGGTGGGGGTGTTATTTGCCGGTTTCGGTATTGGTGCGCTGCTCTTCTACTCCGGTGGCCGCACCCGGCAGGTCCATCAACTGGACAACTATGCGGGTGGACACTTTCTGACGGCCGAAACCCGCTACCACTACAGCGACAATTTCTATGCCGGCCTGATGCACCTGATAAGACCCTGGTATCGGGGAAGTTTCCTCTGGCTTGAGTCAACCTTGGGATCCCTGCTGGGAATCGCCGCGAGTCTTATGCAACGGCTTTACGGCTCGCTGCATCCTTCCATCTATCTGTTGGTCACTGTCGTTGTAACCTTGACCTGGGTGCTGCTGTGATGAGTATTCAAATCCTGCTGATGGAACTGATTTTGATGCCCCTGGTGGCCTTTGTTGTCGGTCTCTTTATGGTGCTGATGCTGCGCAGGATTGGCGCCAAACTGCAGCGTCGGGTTGGCCCACCTATGATGCAGCCGCTTTATGACATCGTAAAACTCTACGGCAAAAAGACCCAGATCTCCCATGGCTGGATGCACGATATTGGCATCGTCATGGCAGTGGGCGGCTATGTGGCGGCGGAGACCCTGCTACCGGTGCCGGGCATGGACGGTATCGCGGATAAAGGCGGCCTGGTGACCCTGGTCTACGTGATGATGATCCCCTCGCTGGGTTTGGCGCTCGGCGTGGGCCAGTGCGCCAACCCCAACGGCTCCATCGGTATTGCCCGGGCGTTGACGGCGATGCTTGCCTACGATGTGCCGTTTGTCATCGTGGTTTTCGGCGTGGCCTGGTATTTCGGCACCACCAATCTGGTAGACATCATTGCGATACAACAGGCAGGTGGGGTTGCAGGATGGGGTGCGATAGCGATGCCGCTGCTGGCAATAGCCGGGCTTTTTGCCCTGCAGGGGCATGTTAGGCAAGCAGCCTTTTGAGATCTATATCGCCCCGGCGGAGATCGCCACTGGTCCAATGGTGGAGATGAGCGGTAAATACCTGGGCGGTCTTTTTGTGATGCAGTGCTTTCAGCTCTATACCGCTGGTGTGCTGTATGTGTCGCTGTTTCTCGGCGGCGGGGAGAACTGGCTCTTTTTCCTGCTCAGGTTTTTGCCGTGGTGGCCATTCCCATGACGGTGGCGTTTCTTTTTCCCCGTTACAAGACGGAGCAGATGATTCGACTGATGTGGAAAGGCCGGTGATGATCGGCTTGCTTGGACTGGCGTTTGTGATGCACTAGGGTGGATTTGGACTCATTGCCTTTCCAATATTCGCAGTCGAATGTAGGTCGGTTGGATGCACGACAGCACTAACCCTGAATTGGCACAGTGCTTTGTGTGCATCGTAACCCGACAGCGTGTGTCGGGTTACGATGCGCGTCAAGTTTGACGTAGCGATTTAAGCGTTGATGC
>OY829892.1:0-795119 GCA_963691905.1 Sedimenticolaceae bacterium | reverse complement strand
GATCGGCTTGCTTGGACTGGCGTTTGTGATGCACTAGGGTGGATTTGGACTCATTGCCTTTCCAATATTCGCAGTCGAATGTAGGTCGGGTTGGATGCACGACAGCACTAACCCTGAATTTGGCACAGTGCTTTGTGTGCATCGTAACCCGACAGCGGTGTGTCGGGTTACGATGCGCGTCAAGTTTGACGTAGCGATTTAAGCGTTGATGCAATGCGCATCTGACCCGACCTACGGGAAGCCGCATTAGGATGATTGCTTGGAAAAAAGTATGAAAGAGATAGATATCCAAATCGAAGCATCGGCAGACCAAAGTCGCACGAATCCCCTTGCCAGGGTGTTCGATGAACTGGTGCGCTTCTGCCGCTCCCGCTCCATGTTCATGCTGCACTACTGCACCGGATGTGGCGCCATCGAACTGCCCCCGGCGATGACCTCCCGCTTCGATATGGAACGCTTGGGCATCCAGCCGATGGTGACACCGCGCCAGGCGGATATCCTGTTGATCACTGGTTATGTCTCCATCAAGACCCTGAAGCGAGTGATCCTGACCTACGAACAGATGGGTTCGCCAAAATATGTCATCGGTATCTGCTCCTGCACCGTCAATGGGGGCATGTACTGGCAGAGTTACGCCACCGCCAAACAGCTTGATCAGTATCTCCCGGTGGATCTCTATATTGCCGGCTGCATGCCGCGCCCGGAGGCGGTGCTGGAGGGTATGCGTAAGCTCATGGATAGAATCCGCAGCGATGAAGCTGATGGCTGGAAAGACTACTATCGGCGCTACGATTGGTATCTGGGCAATCAGCAGCACCTGTTTGGTGATGATTGGCAGACCCCTGCCGATGTGATCGGCGAAGCGGCACATTACGATCTTGCCGGATCGGGGACAGAGGGCGAACACACCCGCCTGTTGCAGCTCTGTCAGAAACCGCTGGAACCTCAGCAGACTTTTTTCCAGATTGGTGGCTCCCTGGAGAAGAAGGGGGAGTCCCATGAGTAAGACGGTCACCCCCTGGCTGGATAATCTGCTGCAGGAGATAGAAGGGGTTGAGATTCGTCGTAAGGACTCCCGGCGCGTACGGATCGATATAGCCGCCGATTCCCTGCCGACCCTGTTGGAACTGCTGCGGGGACGGGCCGGGTATGTGCACCTCTCCGCCATTACCTGCGTCGACTGGATCGATGAGAGTCAGTTCGAACTGGTCTATCAGCTCTGGTCCTACGAGTCGCAGTCACTGGTCTCGGCGCATATCCGTATCGCACGGGAACCTGGCGTCTATGTGTCGGTGTTCGATCTCTACCAACCCGCCGCTTTCTTCGAACGGGACATCCACGAAATGTTCGGTGTCTACTTCGAAGGCAGTCCTGACATGAGCAAATTTATCCTTACCGAGTGGAACGGCCCGCCGCCGATGCGCAAGGAGTTTGACTCCGAGGCCTGGGTGAACGAGACCTTCGAGTGGAAGGAGTATCAGCCGGATTGGCTGAAGAAGATCACCAGGCAGGGTGGTGGGATCGTCAAGACGCCTGAAGAGGCGAGGCGGAAAAAACCATGAGGCCGGAAAACTATCAGGCGATAAGTCATCCGCCAAGCAATGAGTATGAGCTCAACTTCGGTCCCAACCATCCCGGCATCGAGGGCAACTATGCCCTGAAAGTAAAACTGCACGGCGATGTGGTCGTTGCCGCCCGCGCCGACGGAGGTTATCTGCATCGCGGTTTTGAAAAGCTGATGGAGGGGCGGTTGTGGATTCAGAATATTGCCCTGGTGCCCCGCATCTGCGTCCCCGATCCCGTGCCGATGGAGGTCTGTTACTCCATGGCGGTTGAGGTATTGAATGACATGGAGGTGCCGGAGCGCGCCCAGTGGCTGCGGGTGCTGCAGCTTGAACTGTCGCGCATTGCCGCTCATCTGTTTACCTTTGGTGGCCATGCAGCGACCACCGGCATGTACACCACCATGTATTGGGGGGTGGCCGACCGGGATCTGATTCTCGATCTCTTCGAGGAGTGGACCGGCGGGCGCGTCTATCATATCTACAATATTCCCGGCGGAGTGCGCCGGGATATTCCCGCGGGCTTCCTCGACCGGGTCAGTCATACCATGGACTATATCGAGTCCCGCCTGCCTGACTACGACAACCTCTTCTTTACCAATCAGGTCTTTGTCGACCGGGCCAGGGATACCGGCCCGATGAATCAGCAGCAGGCGCTGGAGTGGGGAGTCACCGGACCCAACCTGCGTGCCACCGGGCTGGCATTCGATGTGCGCCGCGACGATCCCTATCTGGTCTACGATCAGATAGATTTCGAGATTCCAACGGAAGCGCCGGGAGATGCCTGGGCGCGCACCCTGGTGCGGCGTCAGGAGTTGAAACAGAGTATCCATATCGTGCGTCAGGTGGTGGAGAAACTGCCTTCGGTTGGCGGCCCTGTTCGCACACAGATTCCCAATCCTCTGGCCTGGAATGTCCCGGCGGGTGAGACCTATACCCGAGTCGAGTCGTCGAAGGGTGAACTGGGTTATTACGTGGTATCCGATGGTGGTGACAAGCCATACCGGGTGCATATTCGCGGGCCGTCATCGATGCACGCCGTGCAGGTGCTGGAACAGTTGGCTGTGGGGGCACGGCTGGAGGATGTGGCGCAGATCATGTTCTCCCTCGATGCCTGTCCGCCGGAGGTGGATCGCTGATGAGCGATATCGACTACAAGGATAAGGGCAGTATCCTCAATCCGTTCAAGAGCCTGCAGTTCTTCGCCCGCAAGCCGGTGACAGAGCCATTGGAGCCGCGTCTTGCCTCTCTCAGCTATCGTGGTTTTCATATCAACGATTGGGAGCTCTGCATAGGTTGCAGCTCCTGTCAGAAGGTCTGCGACAATGCAGCGATCAGCATGATCGAGATCCCGGGTCTGCCCTCTGATCCGCTCAAGGGGGTGCGCAACCAGCGTCCCGCCATCGACTATGGCCGCTGCTGCTGGTGTGCTCTCTGCGTCGACATCTGCCCCACCGGCTCCATCTCTCTCTCCAGAGAGTATGTGCATACCTGCACCCAGGAGGAGATCGACAGCTACTTCATCCTGCCCGACCCCAATGGAATCCATAAAAAATTCTACGGTTATGGCTGGCGCAAGGTTGCCGACTCCGATCTGATCAACCTTGAACGGGGAGAGATGGGGGAGCGCAGTGCGGACCAGCGTAGCGATAATTTCGATGAGATCGTCGATGGATATAGCCTTGAGAAGGCGGTGGCGGAGGCCTCCCGTTGTGTGCAGTGCGGCATGTGCCACGATGCCTGTCCGACGCACATGCATGCGCCTGAGTACATTCGCGCCATCTGGCAGCAGGATATGGAGGAGGCGGTGCGGCAGATCTATCGCACCAATCCCTTCTCCCACGTCTGTGGACGGATCTGTACCCATCGTTGCGAGACGGCTTGTTCGATAGGTCGGCGCGGTGAACCTGTGGCGATTCGCTGGCTCAAGCGGTTTGCCATGGACTCGGTCGATCACGAAACGGTGAAGGCGATTGCGGCACAGGAGAAGGTGGACTACTTGAGCGGAAAACAGATTGCCATCGTTGGCGCTGGTCCTGCCGGTCTTACCGCCGCTTTCGATCTGGTGAAACAGGGACATCAGGTAACCGTCTACGAAGCTCAGGCAGAGGCGGGTGGCATGACGCGCTATGGTATCCCCGAGTACCGGCTGCCTTTCGACAAACTCGACCAGGATGTGGACGTTATTACCGCGATGGGCGTTACCATCGAATACAACACCCGTATCGGTGTTGATATCGAGTTGTCACAGCTGCAACAGGATAATGATGCTGTGTTGTTGGCGCTCGGCCTGCAACTTGGCCGCTCCACCCGCATTCCCGGTTCGGAACATGGGCAGGTTACCAAGGCGGTGGATCTGCTGCGCAAGATTGCAGCGGATGAGGCTTTTGATGTGCCCCGCTCGGTGGTGGTGATCGGCGGCGGTAATGTGGCGATGGATATTGCCCGCAGTCTGGTGCGGCTGCAGCGGCAGCAGTATGGAGAGAGCAGAATTACCCTGACTGCGCTGGAGGATCGGGAATATTTTCTCGCCGACCCGGTGGAGATAAAGGAGTCGATCGAAGAGGGGATTGAGATTCTCGACAGCCGGGGTCCCCAGGCCTGTGAAATCGATGAAAAGGGCAGGCTGATCGGTCTGCGAACCTGGAAGGTGTTATCGATCTTCGATGAGCAGCACCGCTTTGCGCCATCCTACGATGAAAGCGACGAGCAGCTTCACGCAGGGGAGATGGTGATCGAGGCGATCGGCCAGATGTCGGATGTCAGCCTGCTGGGCGACGAACTCACCGAGCAGCTTGAGTGGAACCGGGGTCGGCTCCAGGTCGACGAAGCGGGTCGAACCTCTGAGGCCTGGCTTTGGGCGGCCGGTGATTGTGTGAACGGCCCGGACGTGGTGCATGCGGTGGCTGACGGCCATCGGGTGGCGGCCAGCATAGAGGCTTTCCTTGGTTCTTAATTCCTGTTATTTCGAGCGCAGCGAGAAATCTCATGCCATGTAACTCACAGATAGCAAAGTGGTTTGAGATATCTTCCCGTGGTCGAGATGACACTATTGCGAGTAATCAGACCTTTCCTAATGTGAGAGCGGGAGACAGAGCATGAGTCATGAGGGGGAGGGCCATCAAAGCGGTTATGATCGTCTGCAGTCGAAAAAGAGTCTCAAAGAGATCCTTGAAGTGGCGACCGAGTTCGAACGCACCGCCCGGGATTTTTATACTGCGCTGATCCCCAATGTGAGTAAGCGCATTCGCTACCTGGTGGAGGAGCTGGCGGCAGAGGAGCAGGGGCATTTTGATCTGTTCAATGAACTGGCGGCGAATCCGTCGATCGAGAATGAGATAGAGACTGCGGTTGCCGTGCCGGTGAGTGACAGCCGTTTTTCAGATTGCATCCAACTGCCGGATCTCGGTAAAAATCCGGATGATCAGACAGTGCTGCAATATGCGTTAGGCAGAGAACATGCGGCGATGGAGCAGTATACGGCCCTGGCGGAGAGCACCGGTCCTGGCGCTATCCACGAGCTGTTTATTTTTCTGGCGAGGGAAGAGACTCTTCACAAACAGGCGCTGGAAAAGCTTTACTACGAAGTGGTTCACAGTGGGGGTGTTTGAGCAAACATGGTGCGCACAGCGCACCCTACCAGATGCTCAATGTGAAGAACGTAGGGTGCGCCGAGCGCACCTGAATAAGCTCCGACCAGAAAACTCAGTCTGCTACCGCAACGTCGTCATGCGAACAATAGTTTCCGGAAACAGATAAGCCAGTACAATCATCAGCGGAATGACATAGAAATAGAGTCTCATGGAAGCGCGTATATAGCGGTTGGCGTGGATCAGTTCCATGAAGTGATCAACGATCATGCGTCCCTTGTAGCCGATGGTTACTGCGACGATGATGATTACCGCCAGCCCCGTATCGGCAGTTTCGGCGATAAAGGCGCTGAGCAGCGTCAGCAGCATGAGCTGTATCCAGACAAAGTCGATGCTCTTATTGGTAAACATGATCGGGTCCTAACGCAAGACGTAGAGCAGTGGAAAGATGACGATCCAGGCAAGATCGATCATATGCCAGTAGACGGCGACCGCCTCCAGTCCTCCATGACTCTGCGCCGTGAAACTGCCGCGTTTAACACCGAAAATCGCCCATAAAACCGCGGCGCTGCCCCAGCCGACATGCAGCATGTGGTTGAAGGTGGTGTAGTAATAGACGGTGAAGAAGGTGTTGGTATCTTTTGAGATGCCCATGGTTTCGTTCCAGTGGTACTCCCAGGTCTTTATCAGCAGATAGGTGCCTCCGGCGATGATCGCCAGCCACAACCAGCGTACACAGGCGGTTGTGTCGTCCCGCCTGATGGCCTGCATCGATTTGGCGACACAATAGCTGCTGGTGAGCAGAACCAGTGTATTGAGTACGCCCGCCAGTGTATTGAGTTTCGTGGGGCCTTCATTAAACAGTTCCGGGTAGTGTGACTTGGCGATGAAGTAGATGATGAACATCATCGCAAATTCGGTCATCTCCGAAAAAATGCCGACCCAGATAGGCCAGCCTCCCGGCACGTGGTGTTGAGCGGGCAGAGTTTGAGAGTCGGTATTGCGGCCTATCTGAGCGCTATCGGCGGTTATTGCGGCGTCCATCGTTTTCATTGAGCATTAAAGATTAGACCTGATATCTTGCAGTAATCGATGTAGTGTGCATTGATCAAGCACAATTGATGTGGCTTAGGGCCTCAAGTTTCAGAGTTCGTGATGATGGCTTCTCAAAATGTGAAGAATGTAGGGTGCGCCGTGCGCACCATGATTGTTGTAATTGTTTATTCTGGTGCGCATGGCGCACCCTACCAGATGAATTAAACGCCGCCCTTCATCTTTTCAGGATGGCATGAACTCTGAAATTCGAGTTGGGAAACGTCAATGAACTGGAAAACCGCCTACCGTTCCTTCTATTACGAAGGTGCGCCTGAACCGCCGGATTTGTCTCTTCCCGCAGCCGAAACTGCATTGCTGAGTATCGATGTTCAGAATGCCTACCTGACGCCATCGGATGAGCCGAAGGAAAAGCGTCGCTGGGCGCCTTTTTTCAAGCGCATGCATGAGATCGTTATCCCAACGACCGCCAATCTGCAAAACCGTTTTCGGCAACATGGAATAGACGTGCTCCATGCCCGTATCGCCTGTCTGCTGGAGGATGGGCGAGACCGTTCCCTAAGCCAGAAAAAACCGGGCTGGAACTACCTGATGATGCCGAAGGAGAGGGACGACTCCCAGATTGTTCCCGAGCTTGCGCCACATGAAGGAGAGATTGTCGTTACCAAAACCACTGACAGTGCCCTAACCGGGACCAACCTGCGTCTGGTGCTTCAAAACATGGGGGTCAGAAATGTCGTGCTTACCGGGATCTTTACCGATCAGTGTATATCTTCGACAGTGCGCAGTCTGGCGGATGAGAGCTTCAACGTGATTCTGGTCGAGGACTGTTGTGCCGCAGGGACGGATGAACTCCACAGGCATGAGCTGGAGATTCTCAACATGATCTACTGCCATGTTATCACCAGCGGGGAGTTGATGGATGTCATGGGCTTGTAGCTGAAGAGGTGGACTCACCTGCGATGCGTGTCGGCAGATATGGGTTCTGTGCGAAAGCATGTCACGGCTGCTATGAGTTGCAGAGATGACAGGAAGTGCTTGAGCCTGCAACCCGAAGCAGACATTCTGTGACGTCGTGTTAACGGGCGCAGCGCTTTTCGTACTATTTCAGCTTCGCTATTTCTGACCGGGCCTGAGATTCAGACATTTGGGTGAAATTGGGTCGTCCAGCGATCAAACCCATCTTGATATCACCTCTGACGTAGTAGATTCTTCCTGCCTCTACATTCACGGTGATCGCATCTTCTGATATTACCTTTGAATAGAAAGTTTGCGCGCCAGGGTCAAAATATTTATAGAGGACAGTTCCACTCAATAGCTTCCCAATCACGCCTTCAGGATGAATTATATTGAAGCGGATCGCCTTGCCGCCGAATTTGTCCAGCCGGTAGAAGACGACCAGACCTTTATCTGGCTGTGCCTGTGGGATTTCTGCCGTTAATGCTGGCGTGGCCCATGCACCCATCCAGACAATCAACAAGATTAGGAATGTGTTGGCTTTCCTGCTATACATTGAAGAACCTCCTGATAATGCTGCTGACCAATGATTCTATGGATTCCGCATATCACGGGCATGTGCGTGACAAAAATATTTCATGGGCACATGAAGAACCAGGAAATATACCATAGTCTACTTGGAACGACGGGTCAGTTTTCAAGGCACGCTTCGATGCAACTTCAGTACATTCACACATATTCAAGGTAATGAGCGATGAAGAACAAAGGGATAATAGCGATGGCGGCATGTGTCACCTTGCTGACGGGAGGCTTTGGAGCAACTTTTGCAGCCGGAGGCGGCGGTGTGCAGAACGATGCGGGGGCGATGGAGGGTAAACACTTTCATCCCAAAGGCAAATTACCGTCACAGTACACCATCAATCTGCAGGAGCAGCAGCGCAAGATATTGCCGTTTACGGACAAGCGGGACTTTGAAGAGCAGAAAAAAGGATTCATCGCTGCCCCTGAATACAAACAGATCATGGCCGAAGCCGGACACGTAGCGTGGGATATAGGCAGCTACGAATGGCTTCTGCAGGGCAAGGATTTCGACAGCATTCATCCGTCACTTCAGCGCCAGGCCATCTTGAACATGAACTACGGCCTGTACGAAGTCATTCCCGGCATCTACCAGGTACGCGGTTACGACCTGGCCAATATCAGCTTCATCAAGAGCGATACGGGCTGGATCGTGTTCGATCCGCTGACGGCTAAAGAAACAGCAGCGGCGGCTCTGAAGTTCATCAATGAGCAGCTTGGTGAACGGCCAGTGGTTGCCGTGGTCTACTCTCATTCTCATGCTGATCACTTCGGTGGCGTGCGAGGCGTTGTCGACATTGAAGATGTTCGCAGCGGAAAAGTGAAGATTATTGCTCCGGTCGGATTTATGGATCATGCGGTATCAGAGAATGTTTACGCTGGTAATGCCATGACCCGGCGCATGTTCTACCAGTACGGTGTGCTTTTACCCCGAAGTCCATTTGGACATGTAGACCAGTCCATCGGAAAGAATACAGCGGCAGGTAATTTGGGACTCATACCGCCGACAATTCTCATCGAGAAGGATATCGAAGAGATGACGGTTGATGGTATCAAGATGGTGTTCCAGAACACGCCGGGTACAGAAGCACCTGCGGAGATGAATACCTACTTCCCGGATATGAAGGCATTCTGGGCGGCAGAAAACATCACCGGCACTATCCACAACATTTATACGTTGCGTGGCGCACTGGTGCGTGATGCGCTGGAATGGTCAAAACAGATTAACAAAGCACTATACCTGTTCGGACAAGATGCTGAAGTGATGTTCGCCTCCCATAGTTGGCCGCGTTGGGGTAAAGACCGGGTTCAGGAGGTAATGCGAGCGCAACGCGATACCTATGCCAACTTGAATAATGGTGTACTGCATCTGGCCAACCAGGGAGTGACCATCAACCAGATTCACAATGTGTATGAAGTACCCAAAAGTCTTCAACAACAGTGGTCTGCGCGCAGCTACCATGGTTCTGTGGAACACAACAGCCGTGCGGTTCTTAATCGCTATCTAGGATACTGGGATGCTAACCCGGCTACTCTGATCCCCCTCTCACCAAAGGATTCTGCACCTCTGTATGTTGAAATGATGGGTGGTGCGAAGCCGATTATCATCAAGGGCAAGGCGCTCTATAGCCAGGGAAAATACCGCCACGCTCAGGAGATATTGAACAAGCTGGTTTACGCAAAGCCACACAATCAGGAAGCCAAGGAGTTGCTGGCAGATGTGTTCGAACAGATCGGTTACCAGCAGGAGAGTCCGAGTGTGCGTAACAGTTTTCTGGCTGCGGCTTATGAACTGCGCTCCGGTATTCCTACGGGCGCTTCACCCAAGACAGCTGGTCCAGACATGATCAGCGCCATGACAACCGAATTGTGGCTGGATTTTCTGGCGATACGTCTTGACAGCGGTAAGGCCGAAGGTCATGAATTCATAATCAATCTGATCACACCGGATAATGATGAGAAGTTCGTGGTCGAGCTCAGTAATGCCACCCTTACCAATATCGAAGGCTACCAGGCCGACGATGCCGACCTGACTATCACGCTAAATCGTGCTGACCTGGAAAAAACCATGATGGGTGCTGTCAGCTTTGACGATCAGATCAAGTCAGGCAAGGCAAAGCTTAAGGGCAATCGCGAGGTATACGAGCAATTGAAGATCATGCTGGTGCATTTTGATATGGGTTTCGAAATAATGCCTGGTACCGGTGCAAAAGATCTGACGCCAGAGCAGAAGGTATTTGAGCAGGAAGCGCCTGCCGATTCTGCAGGGGGTTAAGCCCCACTCAGAGGCGTACCGCTACTCTACTGTCGCCTCGTTCGCGGGGTGACGGAGATCCATGCAATAGAGCAGGATCATTGTCCGCTTGGAACGTTTCTGTAGAACAACCCCGTTTTCGGCAGAGCCGGAAATATTTAAGTTCTTATGGCGAGTTTTGACTTCCCTCGAACCGATTGACAATCAATCGCCCCTCTTTCCTTCCGATGATTTACGGCCTTGAATGTCCGGTTCGGAGTCTCAGCCAGAACGCATGAAATTCCCAAGATCAGCTCCTGGCTCCAAGCTGCCATAATGTGATCTGGTGTGTTCGGCAGCCTTGTGCCAAGATCGGACAAGAGTACATACTCGATATGTGGCTCGTATGAGCTGGATTATCGATGTTAGGAAGATATTTGACAGATCGACTGAACTTCAAGGTGTTTCTGCGATGACTGATATCTATAATAGTTTCCACGAATACATATGTGATTCGGCAGAAATCATTTCATGAGATACTTTGGTAGCAGGTTATAACCGGCCAAGCCAGCTACGCGAGCAGGAAGGCGATAAATTGAATATTTCCCGCTGGATATGGCGATCCTACCTCTACAACGCACTGGTGCCTCTGTTGCTGGTGGAGGTCTTGCTGGTGGCGGCCTATCTGCTGACGAACGACATCATCCGCGACAAGAATATCGAGGCGCTGTCGGCAATTTCCCGTGAACGCCTGCTCGCCATCTCAGATCAGCAGACCGCATTTATCGGTGAGAAGCTGCAGCGCATCATGGAGGATACCCGCTATTACGGCGAGCATGTGAGACGGGCGCTGGAAAAGCCGTTCGAGCACAAATTGAAGACACTAAAATCCGTGGCATTTTCCCCGGATGGCGACCTCTACACGAGCCGTGACCAGGGGGGGTTTGCGCTCTACTACAGCGGGCTCAACCCCGTCGGTGAGGTGGCGCTGGAGAAGGCGCAACGATTACTGCGTGTCGATCCGGTAATGACGTGGATCAAGTCGGTCCATCCAGAGGTGGCGCAGGTCTACTTCAATACCCACGACTCCCTCAACATCATCTACCCCTATTTCGATGTCATTTCCCAATATCCTCCAAAGATAGACATCCCCATCTATAACTTCTACTACGCTGCGGATGCCAGCAACAATCCAGAGCGCAAGACGGTATGGACCGGAGTATATGTCGACCCGGCCGGCAAGGGATGGATGACTTCCTGTATCGCCCCGGTCTACCGGGAGGATTTCCTCGAAGGTGTGGTGGGTATGGATGTCACTGTGGAGAGTGCGATCCATCAACTGGAAAAGCTGGAGATTCCCTGGAACGGCTATATTGCCCTGGTAGATGCCGACGCTACCCTGATGGTGCTGCCTCCGAAGGGGGAGAAGGATTGGGGGCTACATGAGCTGACTGACTACCATTACGCTACGGCGGTTTTGCAAGATACGTTCAAACCCAAAGACTTCAACTTGCTCAAGCGTCCCGACAGCCGTGATTGGGCGGCAGAGATAATGGCCAGGGAGCGTGGTTTCAAACGCATCTCTTTCAGTGGTGGTCGTCTGGTGGCTTGGTCCACGATCCCGCAGACGGGCTGGAAACTGATGATTGTTCTGCCGGAGGCTGAGGTCTTTGCCGGAGTCAACCAGCTCGGTGACGAGATACAGGAGACCGGCCTGCTGATGATGGTTGGGTTGGCGGTCTTCTATCTCATCTTCTTCAGCTTTCTCACTTTTCGTGCACGACGCAATGGCGAGACTGTCGCCAGACCGCTGATCCGGATTGCGCATATGGCTCGGGAGATCAGTGAAGGACGCTACACCCAGCCACCCCTGCAGACCGAGCTGACAGAGTTTCACCATGCCGGAGATGCAATGGTGCAGATGGGGGCTGTGCTGGGCGAGGAGATGGCGGCACGCAAGGCAGCGGAGAGCCGCCTGATGCAGTCTCAGCATGAACTGGAGGAGCGGGTTGCCGAACGCGAGTTGGCGGAGGCTAAACTTGTTGAAAGTGAAACCAGCTTCCGCACCCTGTTCGAAACCAACAGCGATGCCATTATGCTGCTGGATGACAGGGGGTTTTTCAACTGCAATCCCGCTACGCTCGAACTGTTCGGCTGTCCGGATGTAGAGAGTTTCAGCACACTGCATCCATCCGAGTTGTCTCCCCCGACTCAGCCCGATGGTCAGCCATCCGATCTGGCCGCGCAGCAGAAGATCGAACAGGCCTTCCGGGATGGCAGCAACTTCTTTGAATGGGTGCATTGGCGATTTGATAACCATCACGAATTTCCTGCCGAGGTGCTACTTACTGCCATGAAGCTGGGTGAGCGTGGTGTCCTGCAGGCGGTGGTGCGGGACATTACCCAACGCAAGCTGGCGGAACGATCAATCATGGAGGCAAAGGATGCCGCGGAAGCTGCCGCAATGGCAAAATCCGACTTCCTGGCCAACATGAGCCACGAGATCCGCACCCCGCTCAATGCGGTTTTGGGCCTGGCGCAGATCGGTCTTCGTGAAAGTGGAGAGGATAAATCCCAGGCGCACTTCACCCACATCCTCGACTCCGGAGAACACCTGTTGGGGGTGATCAACGGTATTCTCGATTTTTCCAAGATAGAGGCAGGGAAGCTCGCTATTGAGTCACACCCGTTCCAACTCGTTGCTTCCGTGGAGAATATAACAGGCACGTTGGCTGAGCGGGCTGAAGCCAAGGGTCTGGCACTGAAAGTTCACTATGACAGCAACTTGCCTGCATGGATGGAGGGTGACCCGCTGAGACTGCGGCAGATACTGCTCAACCTGCTCTCCAATGCCATTAAATTCACCCGGCAGGGTGAAGTGTCCCTCTCCGTGACACGAGAAGGGGAGATGACTCACTTCAGGGTGAGCGATAGCGGGATCGGCATGAGTGAAGACGAGGTCTCGCGGTTGTTTCATCCTTTTGAACAGGCTGACACTTCAACCACGCGAAAATTTGGCGGTACCGGTTTGGGGCTGGCAATCAGCCAGAATCTGGCAAAACTTATGCGTGGTGGGATCTATGTGGAGAGTCAGCTTGATGCCGGTAGTGTATTCACCCTGAGCCTGCCTCTTCCGGAAACACAGCCAGCTGTGAAAAAGGATCTGGTTATGCCAGGAATGACAGGGAATCAGCTGAGTGGACTACGTATCCTGGCTGCGGAGGATGTGGAGATAAACCGTCTCATCCTTGAGGACCTGCTGGAATTCGAAGGTGCCCATGTGGTGTTCGCAGAGAATGGCCAGGAGGCTTTGGACAGATTGGAAGAACATGGGGTATCCGCTTTTGACCTGGTGTTGATGGATGTACAGATGCCGGTGATGGATGGTCATGAAGCGACCCGCCAGATCCGGATGATGGCCCCGGAACTACCGGTCATAGGACTCACTGCCCATGCCCTGGCAGAGGAGCGGGAGAAGTGTCTGGCTGTTGGCATGGTAGATCATGTGACCAAACCGATCGATCTGGATATCTTCATAGCCACCATACGGCGTCATGTCGATATGTCTTCGTCTCTACCAAATAGACATCCCGGATCGCATTGAGTAGTTCCTCCCCGCCTCCGAGGGTCGCAGCAGGGCCTTGCATTCTGAGATCATACTCATGCTTCCGGCCCGCTTGTCGATCCAGCCCCGCCATTCGCAACGGTGCTCTACCGGTTGAGTCTTGCGAAACCTGCGGGGTATGATCCCATCAGGGCATTATCTCGGAAACGGATTCACACAAAATCATGCGCGCCATCGTCGTCAGACACTATAAGACCCTCATCAATGCGTCAGGCCTGATCATGGGTTGGTGCGATGCGCCGCCGGTCAAAGGTTGGGAAGCAGATCTGGTCTATGTGGATGCGATTCTGAACGAACGCAACATTCAATTCTCTGCTGTTTATACCAGCTATCTGGAACGGGCCCGTCAGACGGGGATGTTCTACGCGCGGAAGCGGGGTATACCCCTGATCCACGATACACTGGCGCTGAATGAGGTCAACTACGGTACGTTGTACCGCAAAAGCAAGTCTTGGGTGGAAAAAAACTTTCCCCAGCACAAGAAGGATCCTGATTTCGTCTATCCTCTCGGCGAGAGTTTCAGGCAGATGCAGGCACGCAGCGTTAATTTTTTCGAGTCACTAACAGCCAAGCACCAGGATGAGACCATCCTGGTCGTGATCCACGCCGGTGTGATCAGGGGATTTGTCAGCCACTTTCTCGGGTTGCCCTACGCGGAGAACCTCAAGCGCAAGATCACCCATCGCTATATCGGCGATTTTATGTTCGAGGGGGATCAATGTGTCTGTTACGACGAACTCGGTAAACCGTCGGGGTTTGTGCGTGATGGCGCCATCTCGATCCCCCTGGAAAGGCTGGAGCAGTCCAGACCGGGCCTCGGTTCTTTTTGACGGCAGGAGCAGATGAGTAAACTATTCATCATCGAGAGCGCCAGCGGCGAGAGTATCCCCTTCCTGCGGGGGGTGCTGGTGGAGTCTCTTGTGCGCGCCGGTCTTTCTTTTCAGGATGCCTACCTGGTTGCCCAGTCTATTCGCAGCAAGATTGAGAACAAGGGCAAAGTCACAACCGATACACTCAGAGAGCGGGTCTCCGCTGAAGTACGGAAACGCTTTGGATCGTCGCTGGCGAAATCTTACGACCTGGGGTCATCCCGGGAACGGCAGATTGTGGTTCAGACGGCTACTGACGAGGTCCCTTTTTCAGCAGGCATACTCTCTCGTTCACTGCAGGCTTGTGCCATCGATCGCGCAGACGCGTTGGAGACTGCGAAACAGGTACACGAGTCCCTGAAGAAGGGGGACGAGACGCTTATCGATCATGTCGTCCTCAGGAAGATTGTGTATGAGCGCCTGGCGACGCATTGTTCCCAAGCGGCAGCGGATCGGTTTCTCTCCTGGCGACGGTTCAAAGACAGTGGTCTTCCTTTAATCGTCCTGGTTGGAGGCATAACAGGCACGGGAAAGAGCACGCTGACAACAGAACTGGCCTATCAGTTGAATATTGTCAGAACCCAGTCTACCGACATGATGCGGGAGATCGTTCGCTGTTATCTTCCGCCAGCAGAGATCCCCACCCTCTCCTATTCAAGTTTTGAGGCCTGGCGGGGGCTGGCGACAGACAGCGAACAAGTGTCTGACCCCAACAACATAGAGGTGATCCGCGGTTTTCTCACCCAGTTCAAGATAGTCAAGCATGGACTGGAAGCGACGATTTACCGGGCCGTCAAGGAGAGCCACGACCTGATCGTCGATGGCGTCTATGTGTTACCTTCGAAACTCGAACTGGATATCGCCCGGGACCAGGCCATCGTCATTCCCCTGATGCTGGTTGTTCCTCACAAAAAGACGCTTGCAAAACGCCTTAAACACCGGGAGCGGGAGCAACCCGAGCGCGCATCATCCCGTTACCTGAAACAACTCGACCAGATATGGACACTACAATCCTATCTGGTTTTGGAATCGGAGAAACATAAGACCCCGTTGATCATCAACGGCGAAATCGAAGAGGCGATGGATGAGATCCTGATGCACATCAGTAATACAATCGCCCGCCACTTTCCGGTCAAATCCTGAGATGAAACGGCGCGTGGCGAAGAGAGTCCTCGCAATGCTGGCCAGCTGGCCGTCTCTGGAGAAGGCGCAGGATGCGAAGTCGATCTGGTGGGGCTACTTTCCCGTTGCGCTGGTTGCGATGATAGGCGTGTTGCTGACGCTTGCCGCATTTATACAATCTTTGGGCTGGGAGAGAAGCCAGGTTGAAATTGCATTCCGCGAGGCAGCCCAGGACCGTATATTGGTCGTCCAGAGGGAGATCAAGCACTCCCTGGGGATAGTCCAGGATATCGCCAGCTTTTTTGCGGCGTCGGAGGTCGTGGATCGCCGGGAGTTCCGTAAATTCGTGGGTCCGCCCCTGAAACGCCAGGCAGGCATCAAGGCTCTGGAGTGGGTGCCCGTGGTGCTCGCCGAGAACCGGTCCGCCTTCATCAAGGAGGCTCAGCAAAGTTTTCCTCCCTTCCGGATTACGGAGGATGACCCTTCGGGCAAGCTGATCGAGAGCCGTGATCGGCCCGTATACTATCCTGTCCTCTACATTCAGCCCTATCAGAGCAACAAAGAGGCATTGGGCTTCAATGTGGGCGCCAACCCGATCGTTTCAACCCTGTTGGAAGAGGCGGAACTCACCCGGTTACTGCAGGTCTCTCCCGGTGTATCCATCGTGGACGAAACCGATGAGAAGACAGGCATCATGGTGGCGGTTCCTGTCTTCTTCAAGAGCGAAAAACAGGAAGACGATCCGGTTCTGGCATCCCCCGAGATCAGAGGATTTGCGATCGGCATTTTCAGTATCGGCGATATTGTCGAGCGGGCTCTGGAGAGTCTTCGGTCCGGGGGTGTCGATCTTCATTTCTACCAGGGACCCTCGACAGGGGATGGGCAACTGATCTATACCCATCTCTCCCGGATGAGAGAGGGCCGGGCGCCCGACACCGAGGTCGATACTTCGGACATAACCTATAGTCAAAGGATCTCGGTCGGGACCCAACAGTGGGAGGTGGTGTGCAATCCTGCCGCCGAAAAATTCGAGGCTGAAACCTGGAGCAGCTGGATCATCCTCTTCGGCGGTATCGCTTTTACCGTCCTGCTCATCACCTACGTGGTGACCCTCGTGGGGCGGGCCAGACAGGTGCGACTGGAGGTCGAAGAGAGAACGTCACAGTTGTGGGAGGCTGTACAGGCCCTGAACCGGGAAGTGGTTGATCGTAAATCCGCCGAGCAGGAACTGCAGAATCTGAACGAGACGCTGGAGCATCGTGTCGCTTACCGTACTGCCGAGGCGGAACGAAGGGCCCAGTATCTCGAACAGTTCGCCTACGTGACGTCTCACGACCTTAAGGCCCCCTTGCGGGCGGTGAGTAACCTCGCTCAGTGGATCCAGGAGGATCTCGCTGACAAACTGGATGATGCATCGAGGGAACAGCTCGCCCTGCTCCGCGACCGTGTACGGCGGATGCACGATCTGATCGAAGGACTGTTGGAGTATTCCCGGGTTGGAAAGACCGCTGACTCAGAGAATCAGGTCGATACCCGAGAGCTGGTCGACGAGATTATTGATTCACTCTCCCCTCCCAAAGGGCTCACGATTAAGATCAAGGGTGAAATGCCGACTATGTACGTTGATCGGCTCCAGCTCGGCCAGGTCTTCTCCAACCTGATCAGTAACAGTCTGAAACACCATGGTGGAGAAAAGGGAAAGATCCGGGTAAAGGGTGAAAATTATGGAGATGTCTATCAATTCTCTGTGTGCGACGACGGCAAGGGGATAGCGCCGGAATATCACAACAAAGTCTTTATGATGTTTCAGATTCTGGAGTCGAGTGACTTCGAAAGCAGCACCGGTATCGGCTTGGCGCTGGTCAAGAAGATTGTGGAAGAGCATGGCGGCACAATAAGATTGGAATCTGCTGTCGGCGAGGGCGCGTGTTTCTACTTCACCTGGCCGAAGAACCGCTCTTCTGAATAGTGGGGTCGGAAATGAAAACAAGGTATCAGATCGGGAATAGCGAGTTATGTTGAACAGAGACGAGACAATATTGCTGATCGAGGACGACAGGGTCGATATCATGACGGTCCAGCGCGCCCTGAAGAAGAACAAAATCAGCAACCCCCTGCATATCGCCCGAACCGGCCTGGAAGCACTCAGCATGCTGCGAGGAGAGGATGGGGTCGAAAAGATAACGCCACCGCCGGCGCTCATCCTTCTGGATCTCAATCTTCCGAAGATGAGCGGCATCGAGTTTTTGCGGGAGTTGCGTGGCGACCCCGAACTCAATGAACTTCACATCATCGTACTGACCTCGTCCAATGAGCCGAAAGACCGGGCCGCCGCGTTCGAATACGATGTCGACGACTACATTGTAAAACCCCACTCCTTCGATGAATTCACCCGCGCGATGGCCACGATTCTGGCGCTCTGGGACTGAACATCCCAGCCCATTTTGCAGTGGGTTATTGATAGCCAACCAAGTGAATCGGGTTCTGCGAAGTCAACTCTTCATAGACCTTGTCATGGGTCTGGAATGATCTCTTGTCGCACATCGGCTGGATGAATCCTGCATAGAGCGTAAGGCATTGCCGTTGAAAATTCGCAAGGCGCTGTTTCCATCGGATTGATAGCCTTGATCGTCACTGTTTTCTATTAGGACGTTGATTATGGACCGCGGAACCCGAAACTATGCGATAGGCCTTGGTATCTTTGTGCTGGGGTTACTGGTGGTTTTTCTTTACGAGGATCCCAAGGCTTCCGACCTGAATGAACTGCTGGAGGCGGATGCGGAGATTGCAGCCTTCCCTTATGCCTTTCGAGTGTTGCGCATCAGCAATGGCATAGCGGTGATGAGTTCACCAAGATCCACGGAGGTGCCAGTGGCGCGGGTGCTGGGTATCCTATTTCCTCAGGTGGCGGGAAAAAACCCCGCCAGTGCTGAATTTCAGAAGGTTCAGAAAAACCTGGCCAAGGTGCAGACCAAGGCGCGGGATCTGGTAGTTGCCGACCCTGAGGTCAAACGCGTGCATTGGGAGTTGGATCGTGCCTGGCTGTCGGGGCGTGGCATAATCGTTTCGCCGTAGTTTCGATTCTCGCCTTTGGTATCTGCGGCGTTACAATAGCGACCGTGATCGAAATGCCAGGAGTCTAACAATGGATGAATCCTCCCCAGAACTGCTACAGCAGCAGGTCGAGTCCGACTGGCAGGCTTGGCTGGAACAGGTTGGCGAGAAGGGGGTTGAGATTGCGGCGGATACCGAGTTTCTTGCCGCGTTGAAGCGGGTCTGGGAAGGCAGTCAGTACGTGTTACAGAGCTGCCTGCGGGATGAGAATCTGCTGCCCTCGCTCTACACTGAAGGTAATCTGAAACGCAGTTTTGCCGATGGTGAGATGGCCGGCAAGCTTGGTCAAGACCTAACGGATATCACCGATGAGCCCTCCTTGCACAAGTGCCTGCGCCTGTTTCGCCGCCGCCAGATGGTACGCATCATCTGGCGTGATATCGCTGGCTGGGCGCCACTTGCCGAGACATTGGAAGACCTGTCGGCCCTCGCCGATGCTGCTATCGAGCTTACCCTCTCTCTGCTCTATGAATGGACCTGCACCGAGATGGGCACGCCGCGCAACGAAGCGGGTGAGGCTCAACCGCTGGTGGTTCTCGGTATGGGCAAACTGGGGGCGCGGGAACTTAATCTCTCATCTGATATCGACCTGATCTTCTGCTATCCGGAGATGGGGCAGACCGATGGTGGCCGCTTCCAGACCAACGAGCAGTTCTTTATCCGTCTCTGCCAGCGTCTGGTGCAGGCGCTTGATACCGTCAATGCTGAGGGTTTTGTCTTTCGGGTCGATACCCGTTTGCGTCCCTTCGGCAGTGCCGGCCCTCTTGCCATGAGTTTCGATGCCCTGGAGGGTTACTACGAGTCCCAGGCCCGGGAGTGGGAGCGCTACGCCATGATCAAGGCGCGGGTGGTGGCAGGTGACCTGGTGGCTGGTGAGCGGTTGATGGCAATGTTGCGCCCCTTCGTCTACCGGCGCTATCTCGATTTCGGAGTCATCGAATCCCTGCGCGAGATGAAGGTGCTGATCAGCCGGGAACTGCATAAAAAGGGGATGGACGCCAATATCAAGCTCGGCCAGGGAGGTATCCGGGAGATCGAATTCATCGGGCAAGCCTTCCAACTGATACGTGGTGGCCGGGATGTGGATCTTCAGATCCGCCCCATTCTGCCGGTGCTGCAACTGCTGGCAGAGCGGAACCATCTGCCCGAATATGTGGTGGGCGAATTGACGGAAGCCTATGAGTTTCTTCGTTTGGTGGAGAATCGCATCCAGGCCTGGGCTGATCGACAGAGCCACCTTCTGCCGACAGATGATACCGGCAGATTGCGCTTGGCCCGGGCGATGAGTTTTGCGGACTGGGCTGCGTTTGAGACAGAACTATCCAACCATCGTCAACGGGTGCAGGGCCATTTCGACATGGTGTTTGCCGCCCCCCAGACTGATGGCGACGAAGATGCACAGCTGTTGACAGGGGTCTGGAAAGATACGCTGGATGAGACCGATGCTGTCGCTGCGTTGGAGGAGGCCGGTTTCGAGGACGGAAGCAAGGCGCTGGAGAGGATCGCCCTGTTTCGCGGTTGTCATGGTTGCAGAAGCATGGGCGCCAGGGGGTTGGAGCGCATCGATCGTTTGATGCCGCTGCTGCTCGAAGCGGTGGGAAGTATCGATCAATCCGACGTGGCGCTGGAGCCTGTGCTCGGCCTGTTGGAATCGATCGTGCGGCGGACCGCCTACATCGCCCTGCTGGTGGAGAGTCCTATCGTGCTCTCCCAACTGGTGCATCTCAGTGGAATCAGTCCCTGGATCGCCAAGTTATTGACCCGCCATCCCATCCTGTTGGACGAGCTGCTCGATCCCCGTCGTCTCTATTCACCCTTGAAACAGAAGGAGTTGATGACCGAACTCAACACCTTGCTGGGGGGGGTGGACGAGGACGATTTGGAACAACAGATGGATCGTCTGCGCCAGTTTGCCCAGAGTAATAAGCTGCGGGTGGCGGCGGCGGATATCACCGGCCGTATCCCGCTGATGGTGGTCAGCGACTACCTGAGCGCCATTGCCGAGACCGTGGTGGCAAAGGTGATCGAACTGGCCTGGCACTATACGGTGCAGCGGTATGGCCGACCGGCGGGGCTGGAGGCGGATGAGACAGGTTTTGCCGTGGTGGGTTACGGCAAGCTCGGTGGTATCGAGTTGGGTTACGGCTCGGATCTGGATATGGTCTTTCTGCACGGTATCGATGATACCCATGCCATGACCGACGGCGAGAGCCCCATCTCGGTGGATCTTTTCTTCGCACGCCTGGCTCAGCGCATCATCTCACTCTTCACCACCCTGACCCCGTTGGGCATCCTCTACGAGGTGGATATGCGGCTGCGGCCGAACGGCAACTCCGGCATGATGGTCAGCTCCATGAATACCTTTGAGGCTTATCAGCGCGAGAGCGCCTGGGTCTGGGAGCATCAGGCATTGATCCGGGCGCGGGTGGTTGCAGGGGACGTTAAGGTTGAAGCGCGTTTCGAGGCGGTGCGAAGGGATATCCTCAACCAGGTGCAAGATCTGGAGGTTTTGCGCGCCGAAGTGGTAAAGATGCGCGAGAAGATGCGGGATAATCTGGATAAAAGCGGCAGGGGCCGCTTCGACCTGAAGCAAGGGGTTGGCGGTATCGTCGACATCGAATTTATGGTTCAATACGCGGTCCTGCGATGGGTGCGCGACTACCCGGATCTGCTGGCCTGGACGGACAATGTCCGTCTGCTGGAGACCCTCTCCCGGCTGGGTTTGCTGGAGGGCGGCGCCGCCGAAAAGCTGGCGGAGGCCTACCGGGTGTTTCGCGCCAGATACCACCGCAATGCATTGATGGACCAGTCCACCCTGATTGCCGATGATGAACTGCTGGATGAACGTGCACTGGTGAGAGAGACCTGGTTTTCCCTGATGCAGGTCTGATTCAAATGCAATGATGGAGACGGGGGCTGGAATCAATAGAGGTAGGGTGCGCTGTGCGCACCATGACGCTCCGCCCCCAATAAACTAAATTGAATTGAGAGACGAACAATGATGTCGACAATGGCGGACCGCGACGGAGTCATCTGGCTGGATGGCGAGATGGTGCCGTGGCGCGAAGCGAAGATCCATGTGCTCACCCATACCCTCCACTATGGGATGGGGGTGTTCGAAGGGGTGCGCGCCTATCATGCCGAACAGGGGACGGCGATATTCCGCTTGCAGGAACATACCGACCGGCTGTTCAACTCCGCCCATATCCTCGGTATGCCGATGCCCTTCGATCGTGACACCCTCAACGAGGCCCAGCGGGCGGTGGTGCGTGAAAACAACCTGGATTCCGCCTACCTCCGGCCCATGTGCTTTTACGGTTCCGAGGGTATGGGGCTGCGCGCCGACAATCTCAAGGTTCACGTCATGGCCGCAGCCTGGGAGTGGGGCGCCTATCTGGGGGATGACGGCATCAACAAAGGCATTCGTATTCGCGTCAGCTCCTTCACCCGTCACCACGTCAACGCCACCATGTGCCGCGCCAAGGCCAACGGCAACTATATGAACTCCATGATGGCGCTGCAGGAGGCGCTGCATGACGGCTACGATGAGGCGTTGCTGTTGGATGTCAACGGCTTTGTCATGGAGGGAAGCGGCGAGAACATCTTCATCGTCCGTGACGGGGTGATCTACACGCCGGATCTGACCTCCGCACTCGATGGCATCACCCGCCGCACGGTAATGAGTCTGGCCCAGGAGCTGGATATTCCGGTGGTCGAAAAGCGTATTACCCGCGACGAAGTCTATATTGCCGACGAGGCTTTTTTTACCGGCACGGCTGCGGAGGTTACACCGATTCGGGAGGTGGACAACCGGGCTATCGGCAGCGGCAGTCGCGGTCCGGTTACCGAGAAGTTGCAGACGATGTATTTCGACCAGGTGCATGGCCGCCGGGAACAGAACCCGGAGTGGCTGACACTGGTATAATCCCGCTCAATCTAAACGACCCGCGAGGGTGGCCCCGCTGGAGAGTAAGCCCATGACACAAGCAAGTACCCAGTCCTATGGACAGGAAGTGATCAAGGTATCGCGCAACGATCTGCCGTTGAGCTGCCCACGTACCAACGATGCGGTTGCCAGCATGCACCCGAAGGTGTTCCTGCCCATCGAAAAAACCGGTAGTGCCGTCTGCCCCTATTGCGGTGCGCACTATCAGTTGACCGACTGAGCAGCCCCTCTCCGTTGGGTTCTGCCCACTCCCCATCCGCCCGTTTACTTGTGGTCGGCCCATCCTGGGCCGGTGACATGGTTATGGCGCAGAGCCTGTTCAAGGCGTTGAAACAGCGTTCCCCGTCTGTTGCGATCGACGTGCTTGCCCCCGCCTGGAGCCGTCCGCTGCTTTCGCGTATGCTCGAGGTCGATGAAGCGATCGACATGCCTGTCGGACATGGGCGCCTGGGGTTGGTGGATCGCTGGCGTCTGGGTCGTGCCTTGCGTGGGCGTTATGGACAGGCGATCCTGTTGCCCAATTCACTTAAATCCGCGCTGGTGCCGTTTATTGCCCGTATCCCGCAACGTACCGGCTGGTTGGGGGAGATGCGCTACGGTCTGCTGAATGATTTTCGCAAACTCGACAAACAGCATCTGACCATGACCGTGCAGCGGTTTGTTGCGCTGGCCTTTCCCGCAGGTGAAGCCGGTCTGCCGGAGATAGACCCACCGGCTCTGGAGGTGCAGGTGGTGGATGTGCAGCAGGCGATGTTGGATCTTGGTTTGCAGAAGGGTACTCGCCCGCTGTTGGCACTCTGCCCAGGGGCGGAGTTCGGTCCTTCAAAGCGCTGGCCCGAGGGCAACTATGGTGAACTGGCAAGGCAGCGGATCGAGTCGGGCTGGGATGTCTGGCTGTTCGGTTCTGAAAAAGACCAGCCGGTGTGTGAAACGGTCAACCGGGTGGCAGGGGGGCGCTGTGTCAACCTGAGTGGCCGCACCCGTCTTGCACAGGCGGTGGATCTGCTTTCTCTGGCTGATGCGGTAGTGAGTAACGATTCCGGTCTGATGCATGTTGCCGCTGCGCTCGACCGGCGGCTGGTGGCGGTATATGGTTCCACTGATCCTGGTTTTACCCCGCCGCTGAACAGACGCTCACAGGTCGTTCGTCTGGGGCTCGACTGCAGTCCCTGTTTCAAGCGGGAGTGTCCCCTGGGCCATCTTGATTGTCTGCAGAAGATGCCGGTGGAGACGGTCTCCGAGGCGCTGGACGGGTTGCCCCAATGAGGGTGCTGGTAATCAAAACCTCCTCTCTGGGAGACGTGGTCCACACACTGCCTGCATTGACGGATGCGGCGGCGGCACTGCCGGATATCCGCTTCGACTGGGTGGTGGAGGAGGCCTTTGCCGAAATTCCGGCATGGCATCCGGCAGTGGATAAAGTGATACCCGTAGCCATGCGCCGCTGGCGCCGATCGGTGGTGAAGACATGGCGTAGTGGAGAGTGGCGAGCCTTCAAGTCGGCAGTCAGGGCGCGGCGTTACGATGCGGTAATCGATGCTCAGGGTCTGCTGAAGAGTGCCTTCATTACGGTAAAAACCCGCGGTCCAAGGTTTGGCCTGGATCAGAGTTCGGCCCGGGAACCGCTGGCGGCGCTGGCTTACTCCCATCCGCTCTATATCCCCAAAGGATTGCATGCGATTACCCGGGTGCGCCAACTGTTCGCCCATGCGCTGGGTTATCCCATGCCGGGGTCTGATCCGGATTACGGTATCGACGGCGGGCGTTTTCAACAGCAGCTGACGGATGAGCCCTATCTGCTGCTTCTGCATGGGACGACCTGGCAGAGCAAACACTACCCGGAACTGGATTGGCGGGCGCTGATCCGACTAGCCGGTAACGCCGGGTTGAAGGTCTTCCTGCCTTGGGGGAGTGATGTGGAGCGGCAACGGGCAGAGCGGCTCTCTGAAGATATGGGCAATGCAGAAGTGCTGCCAAAACTCGATCTCGCAGGGCTTGCCGGTGTGATTGCCGGTGCGCGTGGTGTAGCCGCAGTTGATACCGGTCTGGCGCACCTGACCGGTGCCCTCGGTATACCCGCTGTTATCCTCTACGGCCCCACCCGACCTTCACTGACAGGTGTGGTTGGTGAGTCTCAGGCAAACCTTGAGGTCGATTTTGATTGCGCCCCCTGTCTGAAGCGGACCTGTGTCTATGCTGAGGCGGCTGGGGGGGATCCTGTCTGTTTTGATTCGTTGGCACCCGAGAGGGTCTTTGCCAGTCTTGCTCAGTTGATGTCAGAGGATGCTCAGACCAGGAGTCATCATGAAGATTAGTGGGTTTACCTTTTTGCGCAACGGGGTCCTTTTGGGATATCCGTTCGAGGAGAGCATTCGTTCGGTATTGCCGATCTGCGATGAGTTTGTCATCGCCCTGGGTGAAAGCAGCGATGGTACCCGAGAGCGTATCGAGGCTATCGGCAGCGACAAAATCCGTATCATCGATACCCGTTGGAATGAGGCCATGCAGGACCGGGGTTATGTCTACGCGCAGCAAAAGATGATCGCCCAGTTCAACTGCAGCGGCGACTGGGCCTTCTACCTGGAGGGTGACGAGGTGCTGCATGAGCAGGATCTGGATACTATCCGCGCAACCATGGAGCGCCACTTGGACGATTCTGAGGTAGAGGCCCTGGTCTTCGATTATCACCACTTTTACGGCAGTCCCGACTGGGTGGCGATCAGTCCCGGTTGGTACCGCCGGGCTCCGCGCATCATCCGCAACACGATTCGCAACTACTCCCCGGACGGTCTCTTCTTCGTGGTTATGGATAAGAACAAGCAGGGGCGTTATCCAAAGGCGGCCCTGGCGGGTGCGCCGATCTACCACTATGGCCATGTCCGCAGTGCGGCGCGCATGCGGGAGAAGATCCAGCAGGTGAGCCGCTATTGGGGGCATGAGCCGCCGAAGTTCGAAACCTATGCCATCGACCCTCAGGCCGTCAGACCTTTTGAGGGCAGCCATCCTGCGGTGGTTCAACCCTGGCTGGCCGCAGAGGCGGAGAAGCATTTTGCCCCCGACCCCAACCACCCACCCACGCGCAAGGAGCGCAAACACCGCCTGGCGATGAAACTGGAGGGCTGGTTCAATGTGGAACTGAGCAAGAAACACTACCGCTTGATCAGGAAATAACCTTCGATATGACGCCTGTGTGCAGGAATCGTCCAATCTGAAAAGTGAATATGGATGTGAGTAAATTGAGTGTAGTCATCATCGTGCGCGACGAGGCGGCTCGAATCCGGCCCTGCCTGGAGTCGGTTAGCTGGGCGGATGAGATCGTGGTGCTCGACTCCGGCAGTGCTGATGGGACCCTTGAGATCTGCCGAGAGTATACCGACAGGGTATACGTCGATAGCGACTGGCAGGGTTTCGGTGTGCAGAAAAATCGCGTCCTGGCTTATGCTACCGGTGACTGGGTACTCTCCCTGGATGCGGATGAGCGGGTCAGCGAATCGTTGCGCAGTGAGATTGAAACGGTGATCCGTGGTGAAGGCGGAGAGAGTGTCTATGAGATGCCCCGGCTCTCCTCCTATTGTGGCCGGGAGATACAACACAGCGGTTGGTGGCCCGATTATGTGGCGCGGCTGTTTCGCCGTGGCAGTGCGGAGTTCAGCAATGATCTGGTACATGAACGCCTGCTGTTCAGGGGAACGGCTGGACGGTTGAGTTTTCCCCTGCAACATCAGAGCTTCGACTCTCTGGAGCAGGTGCTGGACAAGGTCAACCGCTACTCCAGCGCGGGGGCGGAGCGACTGCTGGCGCAAGGCAGGAAGGGTGGCGTTGGCCGGGCAGTGCTGCGAGGCTGTTGGGCCTTCCTCCGCACCTGGCTTTTCAAGGCCGGTTTTCTCGACGGGCGTGAGGGCTTCCTGCTCGCAGTCTCCAATGCGGAAGGGGTCTACTACAAATACGTGAAGCTCCACTACCTGCAGCAGCGCCGGGCCGCTGAGTCGCACGGCACTCCGGATGGTGAGTGAGTCCTCCATGACGCCTGAGGTGAGCGTCATAGTCGTCACCTACCAGTGGCCAGCGGCGCTGGATCGGGTGCTTTCCTCCCTGGCGCGACAGGAGGTTCCGCCCCTGGAGGTTATCGTGGCCGACGACGGTTCGGGGCCGGAGACGGCAGATGTGGTGCGCAGCTGGCAGAGTCTGGCGCCGTTCCCTCTACACCATGTGTGGCAGGCCGATGACGGTTTCCGTGCGGCTGGCGCACGCAACCGGGCGGCGGCGCGGGCCAGCGGGGACTATCTTCTGTTCCTGGACGGGGACTGTCTGGCCTTTACCGACTTCATCGCGCGCCACAGGACGTTGGCGGAACCGGGCTGGTTCCTGGCGGGCAACCGCTTGTTGATGAATCAGGCATTGAGCGCCCGCGTACTCGATGGGAGAGCCGAACCTGGTGGCTGGAATCTGTCCCGCTGGCTGGGTGCCCGATTCCGGGGAGAGGTCAACCGGCTTCTCCCCCTGTTGCGATTGGGGGATGCGAATTGGCGCAAACGCCGTGCCCGGAAATGGCAGGGAGCCCGCTCCTGTAATCTGGGGGTCTGGAAGGATGATTTTTTGCAGATCAACGGATTCGATGAGAGCTACCAGGGATGGGGGCATGAGGACGCGGATCTGGTGGTGCGCCTGATGGCCAGGGGCTGTCTGCGCAAGGATGCTCACTATGCTGCGCCTGTTTTGCATCTGTGGCATCGGGAACACTCCAGAGAGCTGGAGCCGGAAAACGTGAAACGGCTTGAAGATGCCCTGGCCGGGCAGCGTGATCCGATGGCGGAACGAGGCGTCAGCCAGTATCTGGATGATGGGGTGGAAATAGATGGTTGAACTGCCGCACTTCAAGCCGCTGGCCGCCGCCAAGCGCAGGGTACCCGACCGGGTGCTGCTTATCGCCACCCGCCAGATCGGTGACGTGCTGCTCGCCACGCCTCTGCTGCGCAGCCTGCGCCGTGCCTGGCCGGAGACCACCATCGATGTGCTGGTCTATGCTCGCAAGGGACACATGCTGGAAGGTAATCCGGATCTCGACGAGATGATCGAGATTGAGGAGCACCCGGATCGGGGACAGTATTGGCAACTGCTGCGGCGTATCTTCCGGCGCTACAATCTCGCTGTCTCCACCCTGGCCGGTGACCGGCCCAATATCTACGGGCTGTTTGCGGCGCCGCAACGGGTCGGCCTGGTGCCGGATCTGCGGTCACAAAACCTCTGGAAACGTTGGACCAATCAGGGTTGGGTTCTGCTCGACAACGTCTACACGCATACGGTGGAACAGAACCTGATGCTGGCTCGGGTACTCGGCATCGAACCGCTGAGGAGAGTGGTGCCGCCAAGGGCGGTGGCCGGTGCGTCCCGGCTCGGTGAGGTCCTGGGATTTGATCCGGCTCTCCAACCCTTCGCCGTTATCCATCCCTTTCCTATGTGGCACTACAAACGTTGGACACAGGCAGGCTGGGAGAGCGTGATGGACGTGCTCACACAACGTGGTCTGCGCGTCGTCATTACCGGAGGGCCGGAGGCGGAGGAAAGAGCATTCTGCAGGGAACTGGCCTCAGGCTATTCTGATGAGGTGATGGATGTTTCGGCTCGCTTCAGTTTTGGTGAACTCTCCCTGTTGCTCGCCCGTGCCCGTTGCTTTATCGGTCCGGATACCGCCATGACCCACCTGGCCGCGGCCAATGGTATCCCCACTCTGGCCCTCTATGGCCCAAGTAATCCGGTGAAGTGGGGGCCCTGGCCCAAAGATCATGATTCGGAGACGCCGCCTTTCTCCATGGTCTCAAGTGAATACCAACGGCAGGGTAACGTCCTGTTGCTGCAGCCGCACTATGAGCAGGATTGTGTGCCCTGTCGTGAAGAGGGATGCGACCGGCACAAGGCGAGCTTTAGCGCATGCCTTCAAGAGATGCCGGCAGCACGGGTGATTGATGCATTGGACCAGTTGCTGGCCTGATCAGACCGACTGAGCCCTAGAATGCTTGCAATTGGATGTTCTCTCTTACCGGACTATATGGCCAATTGAGAACGTAGGGTGCGCCGTGCGCACCATAATTGCTGAACAGTTATGTTTTTGCCGGGTGATGTCGCCGACTGAGGATTTTAGTGCATGCGGATAGTTCTGTTGAGGCACGGTAAACCCGACGTTCCCGAGTTGGGTCGAATGAGGACGAGTGAACTCTGTCACTGGATCAAATCATACAATTCCGCCGGTTTGAAAAGGTCACAAAGGCCATCCGAAAAGGCTGTTGAAATAGCCGCTGGCTGCAATGCCGTTGTCTGCAGCGACCTGCCGCGTTCCATTGAGTCAGCAGAAATGTTGGGGGTCGATGAAGTGGGTTTTGCAGAGCCGATCTTCAGAGAGATGGAACTGCCCTCTGCCAATTGGCCAAGTCCAAGGCTGCCACCCGAATTATGGGCTGTATTTTTTCGAGTGCTATGGTTTTTGGGATACTCCTCAAATAGTGAATCACTCCGGGAGGGCCGGTTGAGGGCATTGTCCGGTGCAAACAGGCTTGAAGCTATTGCAGAAAAACATGGGTCTGTGATCCTGATTGGTCATGGTTTATTAAATCGCTCTATCGCAAAAGCACTATTAATAAATGGCTGGGCTGGCCCGCTTGATCCAGGTAAACACTATTGGGAATTTGGTGTTTATGATCGCCGGACAGGACAATGATAAAAAATTGCGTGACCTCAAAGGTTTGGGGAAAAAGTCTGAGTATTCAATGGCACCCGAAACGTTGTTGAAGTTCAAACAGCAGATTCAGCGCTTAACGAACCGCAACTGGGGAGTGTCGATAAAGTATCAGTGCTTCAAAACCAGCCAGTTTATACGCGGCTGGATCAACTGCTTTGGTATCGCCAAGTGCTATCAACTCTGCGTCGATCTGGATTATTGGATCAGGCGTCGGATACGGATGGCCTATTGGGGACAGTGGCGAAAGCCTCGCACCAAAGTAAGAAGCCTGATGAGGCTCGGTGTTAGAGTCTAATTGACAAGTGCCATGACATCGTGGACTCAATAATGTGCCACGACATCGTAGACAGTTTAACTGAAATCAGGATGTTACGCCTGATTCCATATGTTTGTTTAACGTAATTCGTAATCAAATTCATCCACTTGGAGTTGATCATGGATTAGTTTGAGTTTTTGTTCTTTAACATCGATGGTAGCCACCACGTATTTGTACTGGAGATCTGGTGAAACACGGAATCGCTCACCGAATATGTCGAGCATGCAGTTGCTTCGAATAAAGCGGATCAGGTGATAACGCCCTGTCTTGGGTTTTTTTAAAGGTGCCACAGGAGCTGGTTCATCTGGCGGAAAGCGAAGTCTTTTCCTGCTCGACAAAGCCAAAGCTTTAAGTGGTGTTTTTCCGTTCAGCTTGCTGTAGCGATAGCGGCTGTTATGTTTGTGCTCGAAGGCCAAAGCGCCTGCCCGCAGTTCATCTTCTGTTTGCATGGAAACTCGGCCTAGAAATTTCTGTTGGTAGTGGTTATTGAACTGCTCGACCACTCCGTTGCGCCATGGCTCTGATTGCGGGATGAACCAGAGTTCAATTTCATAGTAGAGACATAGGCGGATAAGTGGCCCCATACCCAGTGGATGAGTGGGGCTTCCGTAGAAGACCATCTCATTGTCTACCTGGAGATGGTTAGGTATCCCAAGACGGCTCCAAATTGCCCAGAATGCTGCATATACGGCGTTTCCACTACGACCGAGCAAAGGTTGTGTACCACATCGACCAGTACTCAGATCGACGACATTCATACTATAGAATCGTAGTGGGCCTGCTTTACCTCTGAGGTGACGAGGACCCGCGAAATCGGCTTGGTGCCGAAAGTTAGGAGCTCTTACAGGCAAATCCGGATACCGTGCGCCCTTTGGTTCATAGCGACCCGTACGTCGATGAGTAAGGTCATTACGATTCAGGATGCGGTTGATGGTCCAAAGGGACGGCAAGGGTTGTACGTTCTGTTCTTCAAGCTCCCACAGGATAGCTTGGGCACCGCAGAACAGGTCCTGATTGTAGAGACTGAGGCGAATCAATTTGATGATCTCCTCAATCTCCCTGGCCGTTCGCTGTGGGCTGGGCAGTGGTGATCTGGATCTATCCCGGCACCAATCAGGGTTGTCCAGGTTATAACGATCCAGCCACTTGTACAGCCATGCCTTTGAACGACCGAGCGACAGATAAATGTTTTCTGGGCTTTCGCCATCAAAGTACCGTTGGATGATGGATTGCCGTTCCTGTCCAACCGTTTTTTTTTATAAATACCTCCAATAAGTTAGGATGCATTCATGATAACGGCCTAAGTGGCTACCAAATTGTTAAAGAACATTGTCCACGATGTCGTGGCACAAAAAGTTGTCTACGATGTCCTGGCACTTATCAACTAGGGCTTGATGTTGTGCCGATAGTGGGTGAAGGCACTTTGCTGGAAATGGTGGAGCACGCGAAAGTGGGGATACCTTCTACACTGTACTAATCGTTTCTTGGCTGCATTCTTAAAAGCGGTGAGCGACAAAGCCACAGGAACCTCCCCCGATTTTGCACACATAGTTTGTTATAACCCATGACAACTAAGCCACGCTTACCTCATATTCATCTGGCGTCATGTAATTCAACAACGAAACAACGCTTTTGACTGTCCGAGTGAATTTGCTTTGTTATGCGCATTTACAGTTTATCTTTATCTTCTGCTTCTATATCAGGTACTTTTGACATTGCTTCAATAAATGATCTTTCGTTTCCTTGTTTTGCTCTTTGAAGGAGATATTTCTCTGTTAATAGCGCAGATAACTTTTCTGCAACTGCTGATGATATAAATTGATTAATTGAAATTCCTTCATTCTTTGCTAGTGATTTAACTTCTTCATGCAATGAGTTTGGCAGTCTTAAACTGAGAGTGCTCATTCTAAATACCTCTCTCTATCATAAATTCTTGTGGCGTTACGGCTTTAAGACCGAATTTATCAATGCCTTTAAAATCTTTTTTATTAAATGTAATGATATATTCACTCTGTGATTCCACCGCCACCTCAAGAACAAGATCATCTTTTGGGTCTTTAAGACAGGGGCGCCATAAATAAAATATTTCCCGAATACTTGATTTGCTCAGAAGGTAGTCAAGTACTGCATTGATATCATTATTAGTTAGGCCGCCAACCATCCCGGCTCTCTTTGTTACTGACTCATATTCGACAAACAAAGGTACAGAAATATTTGGCTGATAAGCGCCATTCATTAGTGAAATCAATAGCTTGTGTGATGCGCCTTGCTTAGACCTCATGGCAGCAACAAGTACATTTGTATCAATAACTACTTTTACAGGCTTCATTTACTGGTATTATAGGCAATACCGGGATGTGTGCAAGGTTCATTTTTCGCATAACGTCGCCAATAACCGAGCATTTTAAAGCTGTGGAGCGGGAGCGCAACAGCTTTAAAATGTCCGTGTTAATTGGCCTTGTGTACGCCCAGCATGGGCATGAACTTATGGGGTGAAAGTCCCCTGTAGGAGAACCACTGTCGATGATCGGAAATGAGATACATAGGATTCCCTCTCTGTGGGTGACTCCTTTCATTCCTGTCCATTTGACACCAACTACCCGCCGAGGGCAAGGGCGCCACCGCGAGGTGGGGTCTGGAGGAGCCGGAGCGAAGCGGAGACCATGAGCCGTAGGCGAAAGCGACTGTAGCGAGCGGTAACCCTAAGCGCAAAACGGCGAGCCGACGAACAGAAACGTCATATAAGGCCTACTTCACCTGGGGCGAGCTGGCACAAGACAGCAAAGCCCTGTGGTTTGGGGGATAAGGTATATGATGCGGTTGTGCCGTGACAGTTCATGCTCTTATCTGGGGAGATCTGCTCAACATGCGATCGGTAGAGCACCAGTCAGGCCACTGGTCGATCAAGCCTGGGCGTTGAGGTCCTGCAGATCCCGCCACTGCCTTGCCGGCCAGAAGTGGCTGCGTACATAACGAATGGCCCGCTCCACCCGGCCCTTCTCATTGCCACGGGCCACGGCAACCGGACGGGGTTCATAGTGGTAGTGAGCAGCGAACTCGAGCAGGGTGGGATGAAAGCGGATGGCGTCTCCCTGACGCTCGAGCACGGCGCTTTTGAGATTGTCATACAGAAGTACCTGGGGCAGTCCATTCCAGGCATGGAAGGCGGCTTCGTGGCCCCGCAGGAAGTTGGCCATCCTGGCGTCTGGATAGAAACGCAGGAAGATCCGCCGGGAGTAGCTGAGTACCATGACGAAGGCCATCAGCGCATGTTGTGCTGAACCGATGGTGAGTTTACCGAAGTGGCCCCAGTCCACCTGTCCATGCTCGCCTGGCAGGGTCTTCAATCGCAGGAAGGCCTCGGGTTGTGGGCGGGGACGATAGCAGGCGACCTGATGACGGAAATGGTCGGGACCACCGGGGTAGCCGCGTTCGCGCACCATCTCATACAAGCGGCTGGCAGTGAGACTTGGGAACTGTCCCAGGGTCTCGGTGATGAACGGCAGATAGGGATCGATCATCGAAGGGCGATCGGCCCGTTCCACCTTGGGCATTCCGGCTTGGGATAACACCCGGTTGATCGTATTGTGGAGTACGCCCAACTGCTGGGAAATCGTCCCCACCCGCCACTTCTCTACATGGTGGTAGTGCACAGTATCTGCGCCTCTTTTTCTTTACTGATAGCCAACAGGGTGTCTCCTGATCGGGGTTGCCGGGGAGATCAGGGCGCCTGCGCCCTCACGCCTGGTAACAGATAACGGGGTAATCGCTCAGAACGCCTGGTAGCAGGTGAGCGCTGCAAGGTGAGACGCCGTAAAAAGAGACCACATTCGCGTTCACAGAAGTGGCAACGAACGATCTGCTCCGGCTCACCCTTGAGTGCAGGCGCATCTGAGTCGGGTGGCAGTGGATCATTGGCGGTGGTCTTCGGGGAACCCCGATGCGTCACTTTCTTTACTTTAGAGCGATATCGACGCTGACGCTCGGCATGCATCAAACGCCCACGGTAGGTCTGTTGGTAGCGTTTGCCGGCGGCGCGCAGGGAGGTTTGTCGCGCCATCTCGGCACAGCCGCCAGGGCAATAGATATTGCCGCGATCACAGTCGCTACAGATCACCACTTGACAGTGACAGCGGACACAATTGTAGAGGCGAGCAGAACTCTCCATCGGCGGAAAAGGCCGATGAGGACTGGATTAACAGGGAAAAGTGATAAATACTTATCCGGCACGTGCACTGCACGCGCCTTGGGGTGCGATATCGGGGACTGGCAAGTCGATAAGACCCGGAATCGCACCTGTCTCAACGGCTCTCCTTGTCTACCCGATTCTGCTTTTTATGTCACTGATCTGAGTTGCTCGCACCTCAGGCAGCAGTTTGTGTGGCAATCAACTCTTCGCCAGATATGCGCAGGTTTCTACAGCCATCTACAGGTAATGAAGAATGCACCGAAGGCCCGGTGCATCTTTGACAAATTTCATATCATGCGTCATCTCTCAAAGGCTCTCGATGAAGTCCGACGTAGTGAGTACAAACGCCTCAGCGGCAAAGACAGGAGTTACATCAAGGGCCAGCGTTATACCTTACTCACGCGACGCGAGAACCTGAGTCTAGATGGAAGACGAGCCCTGAAGAAATTGCTCCAGGCGAACCGACGACTGAACACGGCCTACGTACTCAAGGAATCATTCGGTCAACTTTGGGACTATCGGACTGAACGCGGCGCGCGTACCTTTTTCGAGCGCTGGAAAGAGAGTCTTAAATGGCAGCGATTGAAACCGTATCGAAAGTTTGCTGGACTGGTTGAATCCCATTGGGATGGCATCGCTTCCTACTGTCACCCAGAGAACAAAGTCAGTCTCGGGTTGGTCGAAGGGATCAATAACAAAATCCGGGTTCTACAACGAAGGGCCTATGGTTATCGTGATGAGGAATATCTCAAGCTGAAAATCGGTGCTGCATTTCTTCCGCCGCTACCCAGAAATGCCAATATCAACCCACACGTTTCCGCGTAGACCCAGTTTTTATATATGTTGCTTTTGCTACCGGACTTTCCATTATCTCTTTTGGATTATCCCAGCGAGGCCGGACCTCGAATATTTCAATGCTTTGCCCGTTTAGCCTATAGCTAAGATCAAGTTCCTTTCTAATGTTAGAGAGCGGCCTGTTCTTTGCGATAAATGCTTTCACCGCCTTCTCATACTTCTTGGTTTCGAATTCACTAAATGCCATGATTTACGCTGAGATTCATTTTCTTTTACACATAACGCCGCAAATCACCGGAAGGCAAAAGGGGCGATTGGTTTGTGTAGAATGGAGCGCAGCGGAATACACAAACCAAGCGAAGCTTTTGACTGTCCGAGTGAATTTGCTTTGTTATGTTCACCTAAGCCGACTCTTTTCCAGTTTTTTCTTTGTACAGTAGAAATAAAGATGATTTAACTCTTTGTGGATATTTTCTAATTCATTCAGGCCGTAACTTAAAAATCCGCTATGCGTGATAGTATGAGGAAATGGTTCATCAAATTCACTGGCTCGTAATCCTTTAATTAGAGATTCGTATAGATGCTCCAGTTCGATAATTTTCAAATAACCAATATTTATTTTTTTATAAAAAATTGGTTCTAATTCTGCAATCTTTACCAATACTTTGTCGTATTGTACCATTGACGCCTTTCTTGCAGGAGAAGCCATAACATGTTTGCCATTGAGGGTTACATGTACATATAGATTCCCAGATTCTTTGAATTTTGCTTCGTATTTTGCACCTTCCCACCGATCTTTATTTTCTTGGCTCTTCCCCAAATCAGGTGGGTAGGTTAGCGTAATTCCCTATGAGAGATAAAGATCTATACGCCCAGATTTTGGGTATCAAGAGTCCCTGGCAGGTTAGCAGAGTAGAGCTGGCCGTGTCAGAAGGAAAGGTAACGGTACACGTAGAGCAGGAGGAAGGAGCCAAGCTGTGTTGTCCAACCTGCGGACAGATCTCACCAGGATATGATTCACGCAAACGCCGCTGGCGACACCTGGATACCTTTCAGTACAAGACCATTCTGGTGGCAGATGTGCCCAGAGTGAAGTGTGAAGAGCATGGCGTGGTCACAATGTCAGTTCCCTGGGCCGAACCAGGCTCTGGCTTCACGGCAATGTTTGAGGCGCTGGTGATTGATTGGTTGAAAGAGGCATCCATCTCTGCCGTCTCCCGATTGATGGGGCTGAGCTGGAATGCCATAGATGGGATCATGCAGCGAGCGGTTGAGCGGGGACTGGCTCGCAGAGAAGAGATCTACCCGACACATATTGGCGTTGATGAAACGGCTTTCAAGAAGCGTCATGATTACGTGACAGTCGTATCAGACCAGGAGGCAGGTACAGTGCTACACGTCGGTAGCGACCGTAAAAAGGCGACACTCAAGGCGTGGTATGACAGTCTGACAGAGGGGCAGCGAGAGGCGATAGAGAGTGTCTCCATGGATATGTGGCCAGCCTTTATCAATGCCACACTGGAAAGCCTGCCTGGGGCCGAGGAGAAGATTGCCTTTGATAAATTCCATGTTGCCAAATATCTCGGTGAAGCCGTAGACAAAGTTCGCCGCGAAGAACACAAGGCGCTGATGGCAGAAGGCTACGAAGACCTTAAAGGAAGCAAATATGACTGGCTCTACAACCCTGAGAATATGACGTGCAAACAGAAGAGTCGTTTCAAGGCATTGCGCGATAGCACACTGAAAACAGCTCGTGCTTGGGCAATAAAAGAGTTGGCGATGTCACTCTGGCACTATGTCAGCAAGACGTGGGCGAAGAAAGGTTGGGAGCAGTGGTTATCTTGGGCGGTACGTAGTCGGCTTAATCCAATCAAGGAAGTGGCCAAAACCATCAAGGAGCACCTGTGGGGCATATTGAATGCGATAATCCTGAAGGTAAGTAATGGTCCGGCAGAAGGTCTCAACAGCCGGATAAAGATGATCAAGGTTCGTAGTAGAGGTTTCCGCAACAAGGCGCGGTTTGCCAATGCAATCTACTTCCACCTTGGTGGATTAAAGCTTTACCCTGAAGGAGTGGTTAGGTGATCCTTACCCACTCGATCAGGGGAAGAGCCAAAAGAAATGATCATTTCAAGTTCATCAAATGGAATCTTACCTTTTGGTTCCTCCATTCTTTTTTTGCCTGTAGATAAAAATGATCGTGCAATACCCAAATGATACTTAAATCGGTCATTAATCTGAGTTACTAATTCATGTGCTTTTTCAAGTTTTTCTAATTGCCTTCTATTCCTTTCTTTTGTCTGCTCATGAGAAATTGACAGCTTTGTTATAAAGAAAGTTGTTACGCCGCCGACCAAGACACCTAGTATAGTTCCGAGCACACCAATCCATGATTCCATTTTTGATTCCTAACGTTCAGCATAACCGGAAGCCAAAAGTGGCGTTGGTTTTGTGCAAAAATGAGCGTAGCGAAGTGCACAAAACCAACGATGCTTTTGGCTGTCCGAGTTAATGCGCTTGTTAGCGCATGCCTTCACTTCTATGATGGGTTTATACGCTTTCATTGCTGTACGCTCTATTTGAAAAGGCTTTTTCCTTAGTTTACTTGAAACCTAATTTTTAATGTTTTTTCGCTTTTTCTATTTTTCCAGATTGATTATGCTGGGTAATGCAATCAATTCGTATTTGCGTTGAATTTACGGAAGCCGATTGCATTCTACAGGGCCGCAATTAATTTAAGGCTCTCAGACTGGTGAAAAGTAAAAGCAATCATTTTTGAAATGAACTACCGGTTACTTGCCACTGTTCTGGACTAGCCACCAAACTGGTATGCGCTTTACGAATTGACGCAATTTTCATTTTTTTTGCCTGGATAAAGCGACCTTCTACCAACAGAACTACATCATTGTTTCAGGTTTTCAGAACAATACGTAAAAAGTAGGGCGCCAGGGCCAACTGCTTTACGAAATTTGATTTTTCATACTTTCCGTTTATCTGATCTCTCTTTTATTGCTTGAAACCTATTAGCGCTAACGTCGCAAATCACCGGAAGGCAAAAGTGGTGTTTGGTTTGTGTAAAATGAAGCGCAGCGGAATACACAAACCAAACAACGCTTTTGACTGTCCGAGTGAATTTGCCTTGTTAGGCATTTTTCAGTGGCTCCATGAAGTTATAATAGTGCCTATTTTATGTTGGTAGTATTTAGGGTTAAATATTATAAATAGCAACCATAACATGAACAGCATGAATGCATTTGGCTCTGGCACAGGATGAGTGCTTAGAGATGTAAGTTGCCCTCGTATTTTCGCTCGTGCCGTTCCATCATTATATTGAAGTAAAAGTGAAGTTAATGTATCAGGCCCAAGCCCTAATGCATCTGTAACTAGGCTTAAATCAGGGGAATTAACAGGAAGTGAATTATCTGGAAGGAGATCGGGGTCTTGCCCCCCTTCAAAGTCGAAGACATCTAACTGGAAATATCTAGGGGAAAATTCTCCTAGTTTAGGGCCTGTGAAATCATTCCCTGTGGTGTCTCTCACGATAACAGTATATCGATCTCGGTGCACACTAGCCACATCATTCTCAATTCGTATTTCTGCGTATGGAGTTGGACTGCTGACGGAATAGGAATATGAAATAGAACCGATATTGAGCATAAGTGACAATACGTTATCATAATCACCATATGCGTCACTCCAGAATGCTGTGTCTAAACTCGGCGATTGGAACGTATAATATCCAAATATAGGCGAACCTATGGCGGGGGAGTTAGTCAATTGTTGACCTTGATTTGCACCTTCAATGATTTCTGATGACAAAACAAATCCGCTAAAGTCAAACCGAATTACTCCAGCAGTTGCCGACAAGCTTGGCACTGCTAGAATTGGTAAGATAAGAATCAGTTTTTTTGTATAAAGTATAAAACTGTTCATGATATTTACCTTCGCGTTTTAATTGCCTAACGTTTTGCATAACCGGAAGCCGAAAGTGGCGTTTGTTTTGTGTAAAATGGAGCGCAGCGGAATACACAAAACAAACGACGCTTTTGGCTGTCCGAGTTAATGCGCTCGTTAGCTGAACTTCGTACTTAACTATAGAAACAGGGAAGAGGTGCAATAAGCTACTGAAAGGTTAGGTAATTTCTTTTTCATTGCCTAAGAACTCCTTTTGCCAGTTTTTGTTACGATTTTCTTTCTCCGCGTTCAGGCGGAAATGATTAACCAGTTTACGCTTGTTTGGTTTGGTGGCCAACTATCCCGCTTCAGCGCATGATGGTCTTTGAATTCATCACGAAAATAATAATAATTCGTAACTTCGCCATTCTAATTAACTTGTTCGCCTCAGTGAGTGACCAACTTTCTAATAACGTCCAACCAATGTTCTTTATTCAGTCCAGCCAACTGAATTTGGTTTATGCGATGTCAATGCAGAAAGGATATGAAATTATGCATTCTGACTGACATGACCGCTTCAGCGCATGACCAACATATAAAATATATCCAGCCTCACTTTAGCCGTTCATGCAGGAAATAATTCATGCGATAAATGAATTATTTCATCAGCTAACGTTGTAAATCACCGGAAGGCAAAAGTGGCGTTTGGTTTGTGTAAAATGGAGCGTAGCGGAATACACAAAACAAACGACGCTTTTGACTGTCCGAGTGAATTTGCCTTGTTAGCGAAATTCATAAGCCATAAAAGTTGGATATAATTTGAGAAAGTATGCCACTGGCTGCCCCGATACTTACATTCCAACTACCATCGGCTGCTTTACCGACCATTTTGCCAATCCAGGAAGATACTTTAGGCCCAAACCTTTTATGAGCCTCTTGTTCTTCAGCAAGTACATTCTTCAAACTTTCTATATCACTATCAGATACGTTATTTTGTTTGAGGGCATTTTCCAAAGAAGCAACGTCGTTTGTTACTACATTGAAATCGATGATTGAATTGTTAGAAGATCCAACCAAATTTGCAGCACCGCCAAATACTGTAGTATTGAATATTTGTGTAACTTTAGATGGCTCAATATTCTCGTCTTTGCTGCCGATTACTTCCCCTGCTGTTGGATCTTCTTTCCAAATTGCAATGGTGAAATCTAATATCTTGTTCCTTACTGTATTGAGTACTTCTAATAAATTCCCTAATGCAAATTCACCCCACGCATCAAGGCAGTTTTGTCTTTGATAGACGTTATGACCTAGAACTACAGCGAGATCACCTGCTGGCACATGAAGTGTTGATGTTTTTTCTGCACTTCCAAGTGTTTTTTCTATACTTGAAATGCTCTGTCTACACTCATAATTAGAGTAGGCTTCCCTTACTTTTTCCGGCAAACAAATAGAAGGTATAGGGGCGTTTCGTATTCCAGAACCAAATGGACCGGCAAAATGCCCTTTTACTTCTAATGGCCATTTCCTATATCCAGGTACTTCAGCATCATCAGGATAACCATTTGACTCCCACACAAGCCAATCTTCAAACTGTTGACTACCTAGTCGCGCTGCCAGAAGTTTACATTTTCTCAGTACAGCGCCAAGATTAGCATTGGAATCAACGGCTTCAGCCTGAATTTCTTCAATCAGTGCCATCGTTCTTTCCTTTTATCGCTAACGTCGCAAATCACCGGAAGGCAAAAGTGGTGTTTGGTTTGTGTAAAATGGAGCGTAGCGGAATACACAAACCAAACAACGCTTTTGACTGTCCGAGTGAATTTGCATTGTTAGGCTTTTTTATGAAGCCCATTGCATATGCAATTTACGGTGATGAATAGCGCAGTCACGCAAGTAAAGATTAATAAGTGTTTGATATGGAATACCGCTTTCTTCTGCTAATGACTTAAAATATTCAACAGAATCACAATCAAGGCGCATAGTGACAGGCTGTTTAAGATATTTAATGTAGGGATTCTTTTTCCCTTTCATTTTGGAGAAATCATAATGATCTTTCATTGTCTTTCACTCCAATACACTTGTTCTTCATCTTTATCCGCTTTTCTAGCTGAGATGATTCTGACTACTGTCTCTTCTTCTCTAAAGCAATGACAAACAACAAGTGCTTTTAATTTGAAACTTGTACCAAGTAGAAGAAATCGATCTTCACATTCCGAATGCTCTGGGTCATAGAACTGGATAGCATATTCATCGTAAAAGACTGTGCGCGCCTCATCAAATGACACACCATGCTTTTTAGTGTTTGCCTTATCTTTTCTATCATCCCACTCAAATTCTAACTGCTTCATACATACAGTGTACTTATGATGCAAGGAATATCAAGATGACATTTTTAGACATCATCAATGGAGACGACTAACTACATGATAGATAAGCAGTTATTTATATGGGGTTATATTTTTTGCGAAGCCTAACGCCGCACATAACCGGCAGCCCAGAGTGGTGTTTGGATTGTGCTACCGTAGCGAAGCGAAGAGCACAATTCAAACGCCGCGGCGGGCTGTCCGCGTTGATGTGCCTTGTTAGGGCATTTTTACTACGGAAATACTGGGTTGACAGAAGTGTTGCCAACCGCTAATGTTCTTACATTATTCTTACCTGCGGATTACTCCTCCACATGAACACAACAAAGCTGTCTAGCAAGGGCCAAGTGATAATACCTAAACCTCTCAGAACCGCGCATCATTGGGAAGCGGGGCAAGAACTTGTTGTTGAAGATATAGGAGATGGAATTCTACTCAAGCCTAAGACTCCATTCCCGGAAACGGATATTATTGATGTTGCATCGTGTTTAGAGTTTAAGGGTAAAGCTAAAACCATTGATGATATGGAGTTGGCTATAGCAAAAGGTATTAAGGAAATATATAAATGATTGCCGTCGATACTAATATAATTATTAGGTTTCTTACTCATGACGATGACGAGCAATATATAAAAGCTTTTTCTGTTTTTAATTCAAATGAAATATTTATAGCAGATACTGTAATTCTTGAAACTGAGTGGGTTTTAAGGTTTGCATATAATTTTTCACCTGCTGAAATTAGCAATGCATTCATAAATTTATTTGGACTCAAGAATATACATCTGTCTAATCCTACCTTTGTATCACAGGCAATTGAATGGCATAAAAAAGGGTTGGACTTTTCTGATGCATTACATCTGACTCAATGCCAGCAATATGAAAAGCTATACACTTTTGATAAAGCTTTTTCATCACGGGCGCATGGTTTGACGAAGTGCTCAGTTATTTTGCCCTAACGTTTAAGTATGCGGCGCGCGTTAGCGCGTCCGAGCGAGCTTGCGAGCAACATGACTTTCTTGTTAGCTGATTTACGTGAAATAGACATACGCTACTAACCCTCCTAACCAAGGCCCTGCCAACAAGAAAATAAACCCAGCAAATAATACAACGCCCTCTGCTCCACGTGTATGAACTAAATACCAGGGAAATGCAATTGGCCATAGTATGTAAATTAAAAAACCAAAATCGAATGGCTTGTATATATTTTGTTTTTCAGAATCTTTTTTAACCCACATTATGCTGAGAATTGCAAAAACAAAGCTCCATAATGATTGCGTAGTGTCTGAAACTTCCAAGTTATTCATGTTTAGAAGGAATTCAGTAACACCCATACATACAGACAGAGTTATCAGAGTAAATAAATATAGATTGTTGATTCCTTTCATTCTTTTTACAGCTAACGTCGCAAATCACCGGAAGGCAAAAGTGGTGTTTGGTTTGTGTAAAATGGAGCGTAGCGGAATACACAAACCAAACAACGCTTTTGACTGTCCGAGTGAATTTGCTTTGTTATGTGTATCATGGCTTGAATGTTTTGAGTTGCAACTCTTTCACAACCTTGAAATGTTTTACGTTGCTGGAAACAAGTGTCATATTATTTTCAATTGCTGTGGCTGCAATAATGGCATCACCGGCTCTCATATTTGATGAAAGAGCATGTTCTTCTACATATATAAGTGCCCGGTGCCCTATATTCTCGGTGAACGGCAAAATTGAAAACTCAAACTCGTTTATAAAATCCTTTACATATTTGTGATGGGGCTTATTCTTCGCTCCTTGAAGCAATTCCATATAACTCTGAATTGAAAGGTACCTATCTTCGTCTTTTTCAATGAGTTTGGCTGCCTTTTCATTTCCTCTCTGAACCCATATCAAAATATCCGTATCATAGATCATGTCGAGGCTTCCGCAGGTTTTCTAATTCTTCTAATACTGTTTCTTCAGAATCCTGATACATGCCAAAAAATGGGTGATCTTTAATATTTAATTCTGATTTTTCTCTAGCAGGCTTGATTACACCTTTAATCTTCCCGTGATAGAGAACGGTAACACTCTCATTTCTATCAAGTGCCTTCAGAATATCATTTGTTTTATACCGTAGATCTACTATAGATGCCTTCATAAAAACCTCGGCGGAATTTGCTAATATGTCTAGTAATTGTAGGCATTATACCCACCAGGTCAAGGAGTGTGATTTTTCTTGTGAATTCAAGATGTTGCAAAGACAGTGGGATCTTCTGACACATAACGTTGCGCATAACCGGCAGCGCAGAGCGGGGCTTGAATTGTGCTACCGTAGCGAAGCGAAGAGCACAATTCAAACCCCGCGGCGGGCTGTCCGAGTTGATGCGCCTTGTTAGGGTATTTTGACTACCAAAACACTAACTTGACAGATGTGTTGCCAATTACTAGAATTCTTACATTATTCTTACCTAAAGGTGCTTCCACCCCGTGAACACAACAAAATTGTCTAGCAAGGGCCAAGTGATTATACCTAAACCTTTGAGGTCCGCTCATCATTGGGAAACAGGGCAAGAACTTATTGTTGTTGATTTAGGCGACGGGATTTTGCTCAAACCCAAAACTCCATTTCCTGAAACAGACATTACCGATGTTGCATCTTGTTTAGAGTTTAAAGGTGAAACTAAAACCATTGAAGATATGGAGCTGGCAATAGCAAAAGGAATTAAGGAAAAATATAAATGATTGCTGTTGATACAAATATAATAATTCGATTTCTTACTCATGATGATGACGGGCAATATAAAAAAGCATTTTCAATTTTCAACTCGAACGAAATATTTATATCCGACACTGTAATTCTAGAAACTGAATGGGTTTTAAGATACGCATACAATTATTCACCTGATGATATCTGTAATGCATTTATTAATTTATTTGGATTAAAGAATATACATTTATCTAATCCTACCTATATTTCTCAGGCAATTGAGTGGCACAAGCACGGATTGGACTTTTCAGATGCATTGCATCTTACTCAATGCCAACAATATGAAAAGTTATACACTTTCGATAAAACTTTCTCATCTAGGGCACATGGTTTAACCAAGTGCTCAGTTATCCTGCCCTAACGTTCAGCATAACCGGAAGCCAAAAGTGGCGTTGGTTTTGTGCAAAAATGAGCGTAGCGAAATGCACAAAACCAACGATGCTTTTGGCTGTCCGAGTTAATGCGCTTGTTAGCGCAGGCTTCCACTCCGATGATAAGTTTGTACGGTTTCATTGCTTTTAGCTCTATTTGAAAAGGCTTTTTCCTTAGTTTACTTGAAACCAAATTTATAGTGGGTTTTTTGTTTTTTCTATTTACACAGAATGCTTTTGTTTGATAATTCGATCGATTCTCATTTGCGTTGAACTTCCGGAATCCGATTTCATTCTACAGGGCCGCTATTAATTTGAGATCCTCAGATTGGTGAAAAGTAAAAGTAATCATTTTGGCAATGAACTACCAGTTACTTGCTGTTGTTCTGGACTTGCCACCAATCTTATATGTGCTTTATGAATTGACGAAATTTTCATTCTTTTTGCCCGGATAAAGTACCTTCCGCCAACAGAGCTACATCAATATTTCAGGTTTTCAGAACAATACGTAAAAAGTAGGGCGCCAGGGCCAACTGCTTTTCGAAATTTGATTTTTTCATTCTTTCCGTTTATCTGATCTCTCTTTTATTGCTCAAAACCAACGATGCTTTTGGCTGTCCGAGTTAATGCGCTTGTTAGCGCAGGCTTCCACTCCGACGATGAGTTTGTATGGTTTCATTGCTGTAAGCTCTATTTGAAAAGGCTTTTTCCTTAGTTTACTTGAAACCCAATTTATAATGGATTTTTTGTTTTTTCTATTTTCTCAGATTGCTTGTGCTTGATAATTCGTTCGATTCACATTTGCGTTGGACTTCCGGAATCTGATTTCATTCTACAGGGCCGCAATTGATTTGAGGCTCTCAAATTGGTGAAAAGTAAAAGCAATCATTTTGGCAATGAACTACCGGTTACTTGCTGATGTTCTGGACTTGCCACCAATCTGGTAGGCGCCATATGAATTGACGTAATTTTCATTCTTTTTGCCTGGATAAGGCTACCTTCTACCAGCAGAGCTACTTCCTTGTTTCAGGTTTTCAGAACAATACGTAAAGAGTAGGGCGCCAGGGCTAACTACTTTACGAAATTTGATTTTTCATACTTTGCGTTTATCTGATCTCTCTTTTATTGCTCAAAACCTATTAGCGCTAACGTCTTGCATAACCGGAAGCCGAAAGTGGCGTTTGTTTTGTGTAAAATGGAGCGCAGCGGAATACACAAAACCAACGACGCTTTTGGCTGTCCGAGTTAATGCGCTTGTTAGCGCATGCCTTCACTCCGATGATGAGTTCATACGGTTTCATTTCTGTGCACTTTATTTAAAAAGGCTTTTTCCTTAGTTTACTTGAAACCTAATTTATAGTAGGTTTTTTGTTTTTTCTATTTACACAGAATGCTTTTGTTTGATAATTCAATCGATTCGCATTTGCGTTGAACTTCCGGAATCCGATTTCATGCTACAGGGTCGCAATTAATTTGAGGCTCTGAGACTGGTGAAAAGTAAAAGCAATCATTTTGGCAATAAACTACCAGTTACTTGCTGTTGTTCAGGACTTGCCACCAATCTTATATGCGCTTTATGAATTGATGTAATTTTCATTCTTTTTGCCCGGATAAAGGTAGCTTCTACCAACAGAGCTACATCAATGTTTCAGGTTTTCAGAACACTACATAAAAAGTAGGGCGACAGGGCCAACTGCTTTTCGAAATTTGATTTTTTCATTCTTTCCGTTTATCTGATTTCTTTATGTATTGCTCAAAACCTATTAGCGCTAACGCCTCGCATAACCGGAAATTTGCGGAGCGCAGCGTAGCAAATTGTCCGAGTTAATGCGTTTGTTAGCTGCGCCATTCTGAGCGCAACTTAGAATATATATGCATGTCATGATGCTTGCCCTTAGAATATGCTGCTTGTCTACTTGTGCCCTCATGAATAAAAGCGTTTTTTTGTGCAATTTTTTCAGAAGCTTGATTATCTACTGCCATTCGTATTTCAATACGATTTACTTGCCTTGACTCAAATAGATAATTAACGAATATATTCACTGCTTCAGTTGCATGCCCTTTGCCTCTATGTTTTGTATCAAATATTTGGTATCCAATTTCTACTGCATCAAAGTATGGTACTGATGTGAAAACCCATATCAAACCTATGATTTCATCATTTGCAGAAACCAATACATATTTTGATTCTTTTTCAGTAATAAACCCGCTTACGTTAAATTCCTTTATAAAGTTCGTCTCGGATTGGATTTCTATGGGCAAGAATTGACCTCTACTTTCCAAATCACACAGCAAAGTGAAAAGCGCATCAAGTTCACTTTCTTTGATTGCTCTTATTTTTATATTGTTTCCAATAACCACGATTCTTATCTTTATATACAGCTAACGTTCAGCATAACCGGAAGCCAAAAGTGGCGTTGGTTTTGTGTAAAATGGAGCGCAGCGGAATACACAAAACAAACGACGCTTTTGGCTGTCCGAGTTAATGCGCTCGTTAGCTGAACTTCGTACTTAACTATAGAAACAGGGAAGAGGTGAAATAAGCTATTGAAAGTTTAGGTAATTTCTTTTTCATTGCCTAATAACTCCTTTTACCAGTTTTTGTTACGATTTCCTTTCTCCGCTTTCAGGCGGAAATGAATAACCAGTTTACGCCTGTTTGGTTTGGCGGCCAACTATCCCGCTTCAGCGCATGATGGTCTTTGAATTCATCACGAAAATAATAATAATTCGTACCTTCGCCATTCTGATTAACTTGATAGCCTCAGCGAGTGACCAACTTTCTAATAACGTCCAACCAATGTTCTTAATTCAGTCCAGCCAACTGAATTTGGTTTATGCGATGGCAATGCAGAAAGGATATGAAATTATGCATTCTGACTGACATGACCGCTTCAGCGCATGACCAACTTATAAAATATATCCAGCCTCACTTTAGCCGATACTGCAGGAAATAATTCAAGCGATAAATGAATTCTTTCATCAGCTAACGCCGCAAATCACCGGAAGGCAAAAGCGTTGTTTGGTTTGTGTAAAATAGAGCGCAGCGGAATACACAAACCAAACAACGCTTTTGACTGTCCGAGTGAATTTGCTTTGTTAGCCTTTTCATTGTTGCGTTTGATAGCATATTTGCTAGCATTTAATGCATGAGTGATATTGTAGTAGTAGACACAAGTGTTCTGATTAGTGCCCTGATAGGTGAGCAGGGGCCAAGCAGGGAGATTTTGCGCCGTTGCCTACAAGGTACATATAACCCTCTGATTAGTAATGCCTTATTTCAAGAGTATGAAGATGTCAGTGGCAGGAAGCAAATTCTTGATTTATGTTCCTTAAAGGACAATGAAATTAGAGACTTATTAAATTCCTTTTACTCTGTTTGCGATTGGGTTGCCATATATTACTTATGGCGACCAAATATCAAGGATGAGGGAGATAACTTCTTGATTGAACTTGCTCTTGCGGGCAATGCGGATTGTATTATTACTAATAATATCAATGATTTAAATAATGCGGAGCTAAAATTTCCTGAATTGCGCATTATCACACCAGAACAAATGTTGAGAGGTGAATGATATGGCTACATTGACCATCCGTATACCTGATGACAAACACGGACGTCTAAAGGCTTTAGCAAAATACCGGCATGTGAGCGTAAATAAGTTAATGGATGAACTTTCAACACGGGCGCTTGCTGAATTTGATAGTGAAGTCCGTTTTCGTGCTCTTTCAATGAATGGTGATCCTGCTCGAGGATTGGCATTATTGGACAAGATCGACGCTCATTTTTCTGAAGGCTAACGCCGCAAATCACCGGAAGGAAAAAGAGGCGCATGTTTTGCGGCAGCAAAAGATGTGACGCTTTTTACTGTCCGAGTGAATTTGCATTGTTATGCCTTACCATGTTGATTGATTGTGACTACTCCCCACAACTCCTCAGGAGTATAAGCGGGTAAATTAGCATTCTTATAATCTTTAGCATTCCTTGTTACAAGAGCTTCGACTCCACAACATTCAGCAGAATAATATTGAACAGCATCTTCAAAATCATTAAATTTTGAGTTCAGAGATAACTCGATGACTTTTGAATTGACCTCTGCAATTTTAAAGATAGCTAGTAATTTTTTTATTTCTGTTTTTGCCTGCTTTCTATTCGTTGTTTTTGATATAAGATAATCAAGAGTAGTAATTGTGGTTGCAGATAAATAGCCCTCGATTTGATTGCTTTCAACCATTCCAACAATATTTGACGAATGCTCAATAAATTCTTTTCTGTTTAGCAATACATCAAGAATAATATTTGTATCGAATAAGACTTTCAAAGGTATTTTTCCTCCAAGTGCCTTTTATAATCGTCAATATCTACATCTTTAGATTCCATAATTCCGATTAATGACTGAGTGATAGGAGGTGTTTCTGTACCTTCTGCTTTTTTTGTCAATATTTTAAAATAATCAGTAACAACCTGTGAAAGTGACTTACCATGTTGCTTCGCATAGCTTTTAGCTTGCTGGATCAGTACACCTTCTAACCTGAGTGTTAACTTCGTTTGCATAGCGAGAACCTCTTGACGTGCATTTATACTTAAATAATACGTCACGCAAGCGGGTGCGTCAATGTTGTATGCATGACTATGAGCAGTGGAAGGTTTTTTTAGGCATAACGTTCAGCATAACCGGAAGCCAAAAGTGGCGTTGGTTTTGTGCAAAAATGAGCGTAGCGAAATGCACAAAACCAACGATGCTTTTGGCTGTCCGAGTTAATGCGCTTGTTAGCGCAGGCTTCCACTCCGATGATGAGTTTGTACGGTTTCATTGCTTTTAGCTCTATTTGAAAAGGCTTTTTCCTTAGTTTACTTGAAACCCAATTTAGAATGGATTTTTTGTTTTTTCTGTTTTCATAGATTGCTTTTGCTTGATAATTCGATCGATTCGCATTTGCATCTAACTTCCGGAATCTGATTTCATTCTACAGGGCCGCAATTGATTTGAGGCTCTTAGACTGGTGAAAAGTAAAAGCAATCATTTTGGCAATGAACTACTGGTTACTTGCTGTTGTTCTGGACTTGCCACCAATCTGGAATGCGCTTTACGAATTGACGTAATTTTCATTCTTTTGCCTGGCTAAAGCTACCTTCTACCAACAGAGCTATATCATTGTTTCAGGTTTTCAGAACAATACGTAAAGAGTAGGGTGCCAGGGCAAATTGCTTTACGAAATTTGATTTTCCATACTTTCCGTTTATCTGATCTCTCTTTTATTGCTCGAAACCTATTAGCGCTAACGTTTTGCATAACCGGAAGCCGAAAGTGGCGTTGGTTTTGTGCAAAAATGAGCGTAGCGAAATGCACAAAACCAACGATGCTTTTGGCTGTCCGAGTTAATGCGCTTGTTAGCGCAGGCTTCCGCTCCGATGATGAGTTTGTACGGTTTCATTTCTGTGCACTTTATTTAAAAAGGCTTTTTCCTTAGTTTACTTGAAACCCAATTTATAGTGGGTTTTTTGTTTTTTCTATTTACACAGAATGCTTTTGTTTGATAATTCTATCGATTCGCATTTGCGTTGAACTTCCGGAATCCGATTTCATTCTACAGGGCCGCAATTAATTTGAGGCTCTCAGACTGGTGAAAAGTAAAAGCAATCATTTTGGAAATGAACTACCGGTTACTTGCCACCGTTCTGGACTTGCCACCAATCTAGTATGTGCTTTACGAATTGACGTAATTTTCATTCTTTTTTCCTGGATAAAGGTACCTTCTACCAACAGAGCTACATCATTGATTCAGGTTTTCAGAACAATACGTAAAGAGTAGGACGCCAGGGCCAACTGCTTTACGAAATTTAAATTCTCATACTTTCCGTTTATCTGATTTCTCTTTTATTGCTCGAAACCTATTAGCGCTAACGTTCAGCATAACCGGAAGCCAAAAGTGGCGTTGGTTTTGTGCAAGAATGAGCGTAGCGAAGTGCACAAAACCAACGATGCTTTTGGCTGTCCGAGTTAATGCGCTTGTTAGCGCATGCCTTCACTTCTATGATGGGTTTATACGCTTTCATTGCTGTACGCTCTATTTGAAAAGGCTTTTTCCTTAGTTTACTTGAAACCTAATTTTTAATGTTTTTTCGCTTTTTCTATTTTTCCAGATTGATTATGCTGGGTAATGCAATCAATTCGTATTTGCGTTGAATTTACGGAAGCCGATTGCATTCTACAGGGCCGCAATAAATTTGAGACTCTCAGGCTGGTGAAAAGTAAAAGCAATCATTTTGGCAATGAACTACTGGTTACTTGCCACTGTTCTGGACAAGCCACCAATCTGGTATGCGCTTTACGAATTGACGTGATTTTCATTCTTTTTGCCTGGATAAAGCGACCTTCTACCAACAGAGCTACATCATTCTTTCAGGTTTTCGGAACAACACGTAATAGAGTAGGGCGCCAGGTGAACTGCTTTACGAAATTCGATTTTTCATTCTTTCAGTTTATCTGATCTCTCTTGTATTGCTCAAAACCTATTAGCGCTAACGCCTCGCATAACCGGAAATTTGCGAAGCGCAGCGTAGCAAATTGTCCGAGTTGATGCGTTTGTTAGCTGCGCCATTCTGAGCGTAACTTAGAATATATATGCATGTCATGATGCTTGCCCTTAGAATATGCTGCTTGTCTACTTGTACCCTCATGAATAAAACCATTTTTTTGTGCAATTTTTTCAGAAGCTTGGTTACCTACTGCCATGCGTATTTCAATACGATTTACTTGCCTTGACTCAAATAGATAATTAACGAATATATCCACTGCTTCAGTTGCATGCCCTTTGCCTCTATGTTCTGTATTAAATATTTGGTATCCAATTTCTACCGCATCAAAGTATGGTACTGATGTAAAAACCCATATCAAACCTATGATTTCATCATTTGCAGAAACCAATACATATTTTGATGCTTTTTCAGTAATAAACCCGCTTACGTTAAATTCCTTTTTAAAGTTCGCTTCGGATTGGATTTCTATGGGCAAGAATTGACCTTTGCTTTCTAAATCACACAGTAAAGTGAAAAGCACATCAAGCTCACTTTCTTTGATTGCTCTTATTTTTATATTGTTTCCGATAACCATGATTATTATCCTTTATACAGCTAACGTTCAGCATAACCGGAAGCCAAAAGTGGCGTTGGTTTTGTGCAAAAATGAGCGTAGCGAAATGCACAAAACCAACGATGCTTTTGGCTGTCCGAGTTAATGCGCTTGTTAGCGCAGGCTTCCACTCCGATGATAAGTTTGTACGGTTTCATTGCTTTTAGCTCTATTTGAAAAGGCTTTTTCCTTAGTTTACTTGAAACCAAATTTATAGTGGGTTTTTTGTTTTTTCTATTTACACAGAATGCTTTTGTTTGATAATTCGATCGATTCTCATTTGCGTTGAACTTCCGGAATCCGATTTCATTCTACAGGGCCGCTATTAATTTGAGATCCTCAGATTGGTGAAAAGTAAAAGTAATCATTTTGGCAATGAACTACCAGTTACTTGCTGTTGTTCTGGACTTGCCACCAATCTTATATGTGCTTTATGAATTGACGAAATTTTCATTCTTTTTGCCCGGATAAAGTACCTTCCGCCAACAGAGCTACATCAATATTTCAGGTTTTCAGAACAATACGTAAAAAGTAGGGCGCCAGGGCCAACTGCTTTTCGAAATTTGATTTTTTCATTCTTTCCGTTTATCTGATCTCTCTTTTATTGCTCAAAACCAACGATGCTTTTGGCTGTCCGAGTTAATGCGCTTGTTAGCGCAGGCTTCCACTCCGACGATGAGTTTGTATGGTTTCATTGCTGTAAGCTCTATTTGAAAAGGCTTTTTCCTTAGTTTACTTGAAACCCAATTTATAATGGATTTTTTGTTTTTTCTATTTTCTCAGATTGCTTGTGCTTGATAATTCGTTCGATTCACATTTGCGTTGGACTTCCGGAATCTGATTTCATTCTACAGGGCCGCAATTGATTTGAGGCTCTCAAATTGGTGAAAAGTAAAAGCAATCATTTTGGCAATGAACTACCGGTTACTTGCTGATGTTCTGGACTTGCCACCAATCTGGTAGGCGCCATATGAATTGACGTAATTTTCATTCTTTTTGCCTGGATAAGGCTACCTTCTACCAGCAGAGCTACTTCCTTGTTTCAGGTTTTCAGAACAATACGTAAAGAGTAGGGCGCCAGGGCTAACTACTTTACGAAATTTGATTTTTCATACTTTGCGTTTATCTGATCTCTCTTTTATTGCTCAAAACCTATTAGCGCTAACATCGAAATAGGCGGCACAGCCTATCTCGGTGAACACTGCCGCAGTGTTTGGGGTGATAGGCCGTGGCGTCATATTGTATTTTACATGACGATAGATTAGCGTTATTTCAACGAGAAATAAAATCCTTGCCATGGAGGGCTAGGATTGAACGGTTATTCAGCTATAGATTACACTGACAAGGTTGCGCCGTTCTGGCTCAACTATATGAAAATGCAAGAAAAATACAAGATTCAGGAAAGTGCTCGGTTGCAGTGCGTACGTTATGTCAGAAGCCTATCTGAAGCACTACGATTCTTCCAGACTGCGTACCCACTATTCTGAGCAATCGGCGTTATATTTCAGGTGAAAACTATTGCGGATTTGGTGTTTATGAACGTCGAACAGGACTATGACAAAAGATTGCGTGACCTCAAAGGTTTGGGGAAAAAGTCAGAACAGTGCCTGAATGAAATCGGCATCTATACAAGAACGGATCTGGAAAAAATTGGAGCCGTTGGTGCGTTTCTCAAAATGAGGAGCGAATGCCGCGTCGAGCCGAGTATGAATTTTTTATATGCAATGGTGGGCGCGCAGGAAGACAAGCACTGGCTAAAGATAGCAAAAGAGGAGAAAGGGCGACTGTTAATGGAATTGGAGGGTTACAAGGAACTGGAAGCGCTGTTGAGTCATGACGGTTAGATTCGATGCTCTCCTAATGAATGCTTGTCCAGATCATGCGCCCATTCAGCGGTTGTACTGGTCGGGCATTGTAGCCTATGGCATCGGTAAATTTCCGTAGCTGCTGGTTGGGTATCTCGATCGGGTTTTTGAAGACGATCCAGCGAGCAGGTTCTTTACAGGGAGGTGTTGTCATTGATCCATTGTAGAGTACATGACTTCGATTGGTCGGCAGCAGAAAGATTGCGTTGATGCCGATCTGGCGACTGTATCTCTGGCCGCCATTTTCTTGTGGCAGGTGGCGAGCGATTCGCTTGACCATCAGATTGTTGCGTCTGCCCGCATTTACCGGAATGGCGAGTATCACCGGGTTGCCGTTGCCGTCGATATGGTTGAGCTGAATCTCCATGTCCGCAGCCCTGCCCAGATAGGTATGTTCACCAGGTATATGAAGATCAATGCTGCGCAACTGAAAGCGTTCTCCGCCCATCTTCATGAACCCGCCGGGTTCCATATCCAGTGAAATGCCGTGGCTGGAACGTCGGATTGACAGGACGCTGGTGCGGTAGAAAAAAGAGAGTGGCAGGTGCTCGGACTCAATGGTTCCCTGGATATCCACTGGCGATTGAGATTTGCCAGCTTCACATGCGCTGAACGCACTGGAGAGAGTGCTCCATTGTTCCGGGGCTGTCTCCCCGCTATAGCTCCAAGCCTGTCCTGAGTGTGAATCTGTGTCGCGTGCACTGAGACTCAGCGACAGTGAGAGAAAGACGGCCAGGGCGAAAAATTTAATCACTGTTTGCATGTTCATAATCGAGTCAGAGTCTAACCAATGGTGTGCGGCTGTGACATAGGGGAAACCACGCGGCGCAGGTGCGGTCCGTGGGGGAGTTCCCCTTAATAAATCCGGGACACCACTCAGATTGAAGGAAGTGTGGGAATATGGAGTTGCAGTGTCTCCGGCGGCAGGCAGACTTCATCGCTGCAGGCCTGTAATTTCACATCGATGGATGCTGTCTTGATCGCAGCCGTGTCAGATGTGGGTGCCAGCATCGCCTGTAGCGTAATCACTCCTGCATAAACGGAGAGCGGATCACTTTGAAACCCCAGCTGCTGTAACGCAGGTTCTGGATAGGTGACGGGTCCCATGCTCCATTGACCGGTACTGTCGGCCAGGTTGAGCTCAGTGGCGATTAAATTCTTGCTCAAAGGCTGATTGGCATTGATGTGCCAGCCCTCAGGAATGGTGATGGTGATGGTTAACAATTGTTTGTCACTCTTGAGCATTTTGCTCTTGCCCATGAGGCGGATAGCGCCTTGTGCGGCATACCGGCGGGCGCTCAACTCCCCATGCTGTAGATCATCGATTGCGCTCAACATGTAGGTGTAGCCGTTGGGATGCCGTTCAATTGCGCTAGCGAAGCTGCCGATCAGGTTATTGGCATGAGTGTGATAGTCCAGTTTCCCTGTACGCCCCCATAGCATCTGTAGCGACTTGAGGGCCACTGAACTCCCGGATGGGATGGCGCTGTCGGTGCCGCTGTCCTTCGGGCGCCCCATTGCGCTGAAGTTGCTTTCCTCTTCATTCATATAGAAGCCGCCGTTCTGTTTGTCGCTAAACCGCTCGACCATGGCATCGGTGGTCTCTTGTGCCCGTTGCAGCCACTTTTTATCTTCTATCAGATCGTAGAGGTAGAGCAGTGCTTCAGACAGGTAGGCGTAATCCTCCTGTGCCGCGGCAATCGAGGATTGTCCGTCGAGGTGTACCCGCAAAAGTTTGCCGGCAGCTTTTCGGTTTCGCTGCCAGATAAACTCACCTGCCTGTTCGGCGGCCTCCCGGTAAGATTTTGAAGCAAGAAGGTCAGCGGCCTGTGCAAAGGCGGTGATCATCATGCTGTTCCAGGCGGTGACCTCTTTGTCGTCTCTTAATGGATGCTCACGGCCTTCGCGTACCTTGCGTAATACTGTATTGATATGGTCGATCCGCATGCGCAGGGCGGCAAGGTCCAACTTGTTTTCTTCGGCATAACTCTCCAGGTCTGACTGCAGATGGAGGATATTTTTTCCTTCGAAGTTGCCACCGTCTGTGATGCTATAGAGGTCAATCGCCAGGTCGGCATCTTCCGGTGCCAAAGCGTCACGAATCTGGGCGGGTGTCCAGATGAAGAAGGCCCCCTCTTCACCCTCACTGTCGGCGTCGGTGGCTGAGTAGAAACCGCCGTTGGGTGAGGTCATCTCGCGCATGACGTAATCGAGAGTCTGAGTGACCACTCGACGGTATTTCTCCTTGCCGGTGAGCCGCCATGCATGCAGGTAGGCGCGAGCGAGATGAGCCTGGTTGTAGAGCATCTTCTCGAAGTGCGGCACCAGCCATTCGTTATCCGTGGAGTAGCGGTGAAAACCGCCCCCCACCTGATCGTAGATCCCCCCACGGGCCATCGCATCGAGGGTGACCTCCACCGCCTCTAGCGCGGCTGAATCGTTACTGCGTTCCGCCTGTTGCAGCAGCAGCAATAACCAGGGTTCGTGGGGGAATTTTGGTGCCCCGCTGAATCCACCCTGCAGTTCATCAAAACTGCTGATCATCGTCTTGAGTGCAGTGGCGATAGCGGTTTTGTCGAGCGCCTTGACTGCACCCTTGTGATTGTTGGCCGTTTTTACTGCTTCCGCTACACGATCTGCCTGATCGAGGACACTGGCTTTTTTGTCGCGCCAGACCTGCTGAATCTGAGAGAGCAGCTGTCCGAACTGGTTGGGCGGATAATAGGTGCCGCCATAGAAGGGTTTGCCCTCCGGGGTGAGAAAGCTCGACATCGGCCAACCACCGTGGCCGGTCATCAGCATCACAGCGGTCATGTAGACCTCGTCCACGTCGGGATGGCTCTCCCGGTCCACCTTGATGGCCACGAATTGCTCATTCAGTATTTTGGCCAGCTGGAGGTTCTCGAAGCTCTCCCGCTCCATAACATGGCACCAGTGGCAAGTGGAGTAGCCGATGGAGAGAAAGATCGGCTTGTTCTCACGTTTTGCCTTTTCAAAGGCCTCTTCCCCCCAAGCATGCCAGTCCACAGGATTGTGGGCATGTTGCAGCAGATAGGGGGAGTCTTCCAGGATCAGGCGGTTGATATAGATTGGTGAGCCGTCTGGGTTTAAGTGTTCTGTGCGGGGTTTGTAATCCTCTCCCTTGGTCGCGAAAGCGGCTTTGAGTTGTTGATCGATTTCCATAGGCCTCGTGACCGTGTAGTTGGCGTGGGTTGCAGCGAGAGCCGCGCTGCCGAGCGAGAGCCAGAGCAGCAGGGTTGGGATAAGTCGTTTCATCATGGGTTACCCGCGGTCTCCGTCCAGCAGTTTGTTGATCAGTTGCGCGCCGCTTGCCGGATCAAAACTGCCGAATCGCTGGAAGCGGATGCGTCCCTCTTTGTCTATGATGGCCATCTCCGGGGTGCCGCGGGTGCGATATCGTTTCATGGTTTCCGGGATTTCATCGCCGTCAATGTGTCGATCGATTCCTACCAGGTGTTGTATCTTTTTCTGTTTGAGATAGGCGCGCAGCTTTTTTGGATTCTGGTAGTCGTGTCCTTCAAACACGGTGTGGATACTCAGCATCACCAGATTGCCTGCTGCGATCTCGTCGGCAAACTGCTGCTCCCATCTGGCCATCAACGGTACCGAGAAGCTGTTGCAGCCAGGGCACCAGAGCTGGAAGAAGTCGATCACCACCACCTTGCCCTTGAGTGCAGCCAGGGTGGTGCCATCGCCGTTGATCCATTCGGAGATATCCCACTCCGGTGCGGTGCGGCCGTTGGCCAGGACGCCTTGAGTCAGACTCATTAACAACAGTGTGATAAGGAGTTTTGATACATAGGCGCGCATGGTCTGGTCCTCAATGTTTTAGTTGGACTTTCTGTTCCATGGGCAGGGCTTGGTCAAGCGCCCACTCGGCCGTCGATCCATCGTAAAGACGTGCCTGTTTGTTACCCAGGAGTTCGTGGGAGACGAACCAGCCAAGGGCGGCGCGATGGCCTGTATGGCAATAGTTGATCTGTGGGCCGTTCAGCGGCACCTGATTGGCGGCATAGATCTTTTTCAGATTGTCGATGCTATGAAAGGTTGCGCTGCCATTGGCGGTCAGCCAGTCGTAGGAGATATTGACAGCTTTGGGCAGGCTGCCTGGACGTTCCTTGCCGCTGCCGGAGTAGATGCCCATATATTCGGCGCGGCTGCGATTGTCCACCGCCAAGGCCCCCTTTTCCAGGGCCGCTTTTACCTGTTGGGCGTCGGGGATGTAGTCGGCTCTGAGGTTGACCTTGAAGAACTTCGGCTCTGCCTGGTTGCGACCGTTCTGCAGTGGGTAGACCCGCTTCTGTGCATAGTTGATCAGCCCCCCGTCGAGGATGGAGACCTGATCGTGCCCCAGTGCCTTGAAGGTCCAGTAGACGCGTGAGGCGCTCGCCATGTCTCCTGCGCCGTTCCCGGTGGTGACCAGCACGACGTGGGTATCATTGTCTATGCCCAGACGGCCGATCAGTTTCTCCAGTTGCGCGGGTGGCGTCATGATCTGGGGGATCTTTTTCACCGACTCGTGTCGCCAGGCACCGTAGCTGGAGTTCACCGCACCCGGAACGTGGTATCGCTGATAGGCTTTGGCGTCCTGCAGATCGAGGATTACGACCCCGCTCTTCTCGCGATTGTTATGCACCCATTCTGGTGTGACCAGCGGTTGAGCCGCCAGCGCAAAGGTTGTGGTGAAGATGAGGAGGAGAGAGAGGGCAAAGGGCTTCATCATGGTTATTCTTCGTATATTGGCCTGTTTGAAATGTGACTGCCGGGAACCGTGTTGGTTCCCGAAGTGGCTGCCCATCAGCTGCCGGGCTGGATGTTGAGGCCGAAACCCATTCCGCCGCCTTGCTGCATGCGGTACTTTCCTGCGGCCCTGGCAGCGACGAAGCTGGTGAACTCTTCGACATTCTCAAAATCCATTTTTTGGGTGAATTGCACCAGTGTATCGATCAGTTTTTTGGTCTCGGCGATCTCTTCATGGCTGCGCCCGCAGCCCTGGCAGTGGGTGCCGCCTTCCGTGCAGTTGTCTCCGCCCTGGCAGGGTATGAATTTCATAGGATAATCCTCAATTGTGGTGTGAATCGTTGTCGGCGCAGTTTATCCATGAAGAGACCGGGCGTCACCCTTGGAAGAAAGCAGTCATTAGTCCAGCGTTCCAGACGGAATAATCTATAGGATATTTCTATAAGCATTCTCTAATATAGGTGACGTACCTCAATGTGATTTTCCATAGAGGGTGTATGGTTTAAATGTGGACGGGAAAAAGTGACAGCAGTATGTCGCAGGAGGTTTATCATGAAGACAATGCGCAAATTCCTGACTGCAACAGCAGTGGCAGCACTTGTGGCACTGCCGGTATCCACCGCAGATGCCTGGTGGGGTGGTAATGGATGGGGTGGCTTCGGTTTCTCCTTTGGCTTCTCTGGTTCAGGCTGGGGGCGCAATTGGTACCGGCCATGGTATGGGTATAGAAATTACGGCTACTATCCCTACCACTATGGCTACTACCCTTCCTATTACCCGGTATACACGCCGCCTCTGACGCCAACAGTGGAAGTACCACAGTTGGCCGAAAAGTAGCTGTCGTTAATCAGACCTGACGGTTTAGCCGTGATTTCGTCCATATCGCGGCTAAAAAATTCGATAGAGATCCTACATCCGTTTACTGCCATCAGTGCAAAAGCACGGCTTCTCTGTGCACCTGTGACTGAGAGGTGTTATGTTGCCTTATTGTACGAGGTCGTTGGTAGACGGAAGAGAATCGTTAGCAGATGAATTTGATGGCGAAAAATATTATTCGCGGCGTTACGCTGCTGTTTCTGTTTTTGACGCCTTTTCTCTCCGTTGCGGGGAACGATGCCTATGAAGCGGCACTGACCTCGTTTGAAGCGGGTGACTACAAAGGTGCCTACACGTCTTTCAGAGATCTGGCGGAGGAGGGTGTGGTGGATGCACAGTACTACCTCGGCATGCTTTATCTCTACGGACAGGGAGTGAGAAAGAGTAATTCCCGGGGAGTGGATTGGCTGAAACAGGCTGCTGGAAACGGCTCCTATCAGGCGGCCATCAACTTGGGGCAGATGTATCTCTCCGGTGAAGGCGTCGCACTCAATGAGACCGTGGCAATCCAATGGTTGGAATTGGCGGATAAGCTGGCCAAAGCGCAAGATCTGGAAGAGGATTGCGATTGAGCCATGCAGTTTAGCGACTTCGGGTTTCAGGAAAATCCCTTTTCCATTACGCCTGACCCCCGCTATCTCTATCTGAGTCGTGGGCATGAGGAGAGTCTGGCGCATCTGATCTATGGCACCGGGCCGAATGGCGGCTTCGTGCAGCTGACAGGTGAAGTCGGTACCGGCAAGACCATGCTGGTGCGCAGTCTGTTGGAGCAGAATCTCGAAAACGTCGATATCGCCTTGATCTTCAACCCCCGGCTTTCGCGTCGCGCTTTCATGGCGGCCATTTGCGACGAACTGGGCATTAAATATGTGGGTCCCCCTTACTCCCTCAAGCAGCTGACCGATAATCTGAGCCACCATCTGTTGCAGACTCACGCGGCTGGGCGCAATACGGTTCTGGTGGTGGACGAGGCGCAGAATCTGAGTCCCAGGGTGCTTGAGCAGGTCCGCATGCTGACAAATCTGGAGACTTCGCAACACAAGTTGTTGCGCATTATTCTGGTGGGTCAGCCAGAGTTGCAGCAACTGCTGGCACGTAAGGATATGCGGCAGGTTGCCCAGCGCATTACTGCACGCTATCACCTCTTTCCGTTATCCCGCCGGGAGACTGTCCGCTATATCCGGCACCGGCTTACCGTGTCGGGTAACCGTGAAGATCTTTTCACTTCGTCGGCGCTACGCCTGGTGTATCACTTGTCCAGAGGGGTGCCGCGAATCATCAACACCATCTGCGAGCGGACGCTGTTGGCGATTTTTGCAACTGACGCCAAGCGGGCTGGTCCCAGGTTGGTGTGGCGTGCGGCTAGAGAGGTCAGAGGTTCCAGCGTGGTGTTGGGAAAACTCAGCCGTCTCATGCCCGTCCTGCTGATCGTGTTCTCCACTGCGGCCATCGCCTGGTTTCTGATGCCATTGTTTACAGACTCAATGTCGGAGTCGGCTGAGGTGGTTGCGGAGGTGCTGGACCGGCCCGCCAAAGTAGAGCATGAATTGTCTCAGCCGCCTCTGCCCTCCCCGGAACCGGAAGTCTCTTCTTTGATTTCGTCTGAGTCTGGAGCGAAAGTGGTGCCGGTGCTGTCCCAGACAGAAACTGCACCGGCCGTAACAGTCCCTCCCGTACCTGAAGCAATCGATACCCTGCCCGAAGCTGGTCTTTCCGTTGATCTGGAGGGGCGGATCGCGCATGTGGCAGACAGCAAGCGGGCGGTGCATTTGCGACTGTTTGAGTTGTGGGGCAAACACATCAAACAGCTCTCATCAGAGAGCGCCTGCAAAGAGGCGCCGCCATTGGGTTTGCGTTGCCTCACCAGCATTGGCGGCTGGGAGGATCTGGAGCGCATCAACAGGCCGCTGCTGCTCAAGTTAAAGCTGGGGTACCGGCAACGTTATATCCTTCTCAAATCCATGCAGGGGGAGAACGTAACGGTAGATTACGGTGAGGGTGACCGGCGGCTGAAACGGGCAGATATTGCTCCCCTCTGGCCTGGTGATTATGTGGTGCTGTGGCGTCCAAGAACAAAATCAGCGTTGGTGGGACCGGGTTCGACAGGCGTCCCTGTCACTTGGCTGAGGGCGCAGCTTGCCAAAGCAGAGGGTTTGGAGCCCCCGGTCGTGATTGGCCGGGATGCATTCAATGCGGAGTTGCGGCAGCAACTGAAACGCTTCCAGTCCAAACATGGGTTGTCCTCAGACGGCGTTGCAGGGCAGCAGACCATGATTACCCTGAACAATGTGCAGCTCACCGCCGACACACCAACCCTGATATCTGCTGTACCCAGTGAAGGGGGCGAAGGCTAAGTGTCGCTGATTCTCGATGCTCTGAAGAAAGCGGAACGCCAGCATAGGATTGGCCAGGTGCCCCGGCTCGGGGCAGTCAACACCCAGCAGGATTTGGGGCAATCCCGTTGGTTCGGCATCGTGGCGCTGGTATTTCTGGGTTTTGGCATGCTGGTGCTGGGTCTCTATCTGGGACGGGAGGATCCACAGCAGATGGTATCTGGTCCGGCGTTGCTGCCCGACGCGCAGCCTGCCACACTGGAGGCAGCGGCGTTCTCTCTTCCGCAGCAGCAAAAGCCTATGCCTGTACAGCCACAGGTGGCCGCTGTGGAGAAACTGAAAATCCAGCCACCTGAACCAGAACCGGAAGTGCCCTCGGTCACGACGCCGGTTGTTGAGGTGCCACCGGCCCCAGTACTCCAGGTTCCACCAAAATCGATCAGCGAGCTGCCGCCGGGATTCGTGGATAATCTGCCAGAGTTCAATATCGATGTGCATAGTTACAATGACCAGCCCAAACGTCGTTACGTGTTGATCGACATGGAGAAGTACCGGGAGGGAGACTACTTGGCCGCAGGTCCTCTGTTGTCTGAAATTCTGCCGGATGGAGTGGTGCTCGAACACATGGGCGAGCGATTCAAAATGCCGATCGGCAATCAATGAATCTTCACAGGCAATTTTCAATCGACAAGTTTTAGTCTGGTAGGGTGCGCTGTGCGCACCAGAACAGGCGGCAATCATGGTGCGCACGGCGCACCCTACAAAATAGGTTCAAGGCGTCCGTGCGACAGCCCATACATCCACCCTGGCAGCTCCGCCCTGCCGTAAAACCCGGGTCAGTTCAGAGACGGTATTTCCGGTAGTGACCACATCGTCGAGCAGTACGATCCTGCAACCTGTCACCTGCTTTTTTACGCTGAAGGCCCCGCGGATGTTTTTCCCACGGTCGCCCTTGTCCAGATCCGCTTGTGCCTCGGTGGCCCGATTCCTTACGCAAGCTTTCGGCCGGAGAGAGATGCCGAGTCGGCGCCCCACGGGTCTGGCGATCTCCAGCGCCTGGTTATAGCCGCGAGTTTTCAGACGGCTTCGATGCAGGGGCACCGGCAGGATAAAGTCCGGTTTTTCATCGATTCTTCCCTCTAGGTAGTCGCAGAGCAGATTCCCCAATAGCCGGGCGTTGCCGAGCTGGTTGCGGAATTTCAGGCCACTGACCAATTGACCGGTCTCCTGATCATAGACCAAGGCAGCAAGACACTGATCAAAGCCGGGTTGTCGGTGGCCGCATGATCCGCATAAGGTGTTTTCAGGCGCGGCAAGGGGCAGGGGGATGGCGCAGACCCTGCAGCAGTGCCGGTTGTGAGAGAGATCCTTTTTACAATCAGGGCAGAGATCCCGGCCCGGTGTGCCCTTGTCACCACAGAGACGGCAGCGGGAGGCGTAGAGCTTGTTTAGTGCAAAATCTATCCAGTTGTAAACCTTCATAACCATCCTTGGTTGACAGGGGGCTGTCGATCCTTACCATTGCGGGATTTGGTCAACCCGCAAAGATCGCCATGAACGAAACCATTCTACGCCATGACTGGCGCCTCGACGAGATCGAAGCGCTGCTGGATCTGCCCTTCAACGATCTGTTGTTCCGCGCGCAGAGCACCCATCGTGCTCGCTTCGACCCCAACCAGGTGCAGGTGAGCAGTCTGCTCAGCATCAAGACCGGCGCCTGTTCGGAGGATTGCGGCTACTGCTCGCAGAGTGCCAAACACGGCACCGAGCTGGAGAAAGAGAAGCTGTTGCCCCTGAACGAGGTGGTTGAGGCGGCACAAGCGGCCAAGGCGAAGGGTGCCAGCCGTTTCTGCATGGGTGCGGCCTGGCGCAATCCTACAGACAAAAATCTGGCGCGGGTCATCGAGATGGTGCAGGTGGTGCATGACCTCGGCATGGAGACCTGCCTGACGCTTGGTATGCTGACTGAGCCCCAGGCAGTCCAGCTGCGCGAGGCGGGACTAGACTACTATAATCACAACCTGGATACCTCGCCGGAGTTCTACGGCAATGTCATCACCACCCGCACTTTCGAGGACCGGCTCGATACGCTGGCCCATGTTCGCAACGCCGACATCAATATCTGTTCCGGCGGTATCCTGGGCATGGGCGAGTCGCGCCGTGACCGGGCAAGCATGTTGCGTGAGCTGTGCAACCTCAAGAAACACCCCGAATCGGTGCCGATCAATCTGCTGGTACAGGTAGAGGGTACGCCGCTTTTCGGTACCGATGCGCTGGATCCGTTTGAGTTCGTCCGTACTATCGCGGTGGCGCGGATCCTGATGCCGGAATCCTATGTGCGCCTCTCCGCCGGACGCAACGAGATGAGCGATGAGATGCAGGCGCTCTGCTTTCTAGCCGGTGCCAACTCCGTCTTCTATGGTGAGCGCTTACTCACCACCGACAACCCTGAAACAGACAGCGACCGGGTGCTGTTCGATCGACTTGGGATGCAGATGGAACAGGTCGTCGAGTCGGAAGTGAAGGCGGCGAAGAAGCCTTGCAGGAAGGTTGGATAGGTAAAAGGTAAAAGGCAAAAGGCAAAAGGAAGCCCGAGCTTCATCGCTGTTGCCGTTACCGCGAACAATATGTAGGCCCGATCAAGCGTAGCGGATCGGGCATCCCGCATACATCTAACGAGGCTACAACGTTTGGCCTATCCGGTGGCACGGCCACCTTTAACCTTTAGCCTTTCACCTATCTTTTAAGATGTTCGATTCTCTGCATAAAAACCTGAACCAACGCCGCCGGGACGCTCTCTATCGCGCCCGGCGAACGGTTGATGGTCCGCAGCAGCCTGAGTTGCTGGTGGATGGCCACCCGATGCTCTCTTTCTGCAGCAACGATTACCTTGGGCTGGCCAATCATCCCGAGGTGGTTCGGGCGTTGCAGCAGGGTGCCGGGCGTTACGGTGTGGGCAGTGGCTCAGCACATCTGATCAGCGGTCACAGCCGTGCCCATGAGGAACTGGAAGAGGCGCTGGCGGTCTTTACCGGACGGCCCAGGGCGCTGCTCTTCTCCACCGGTTATATGGCCAATCTCGGCGTGGTGTCTGCCCTTCTGGGGCGCGGCGATCTACTCTTCGAAGACCGGCTCAACCACGCCTCACTGGTGGATGCCGGAGTGCTCTCCAGAGCCAGGATGAAACGCTATCAGCATGCCGATGTCGACAGTCTGGAACAACAGTTGAGAGCGGCAGGGGAGGGACGGCGTTTGATCGTCACCGACGGTGTCTTCAGCATGGATGGCGATCTTGCGCCTCTACCGGCATTGGCGCAACTGGCGGCAGAGCATGATGCCTGGTTGATGGTGGACGATGCCCACGGTCTCGGCGTGTTGGGTGAAGCTGGAGGCGGCTGTATCAGCCACTTTGGACTGAGTGAAAAGGAGGTGCCGATCCTGATGGGGACTCTCGGCAAGGCGTTGGGGACATTTGGCGCTTTTGTCGCAGGCAGCGAGGTCCTGATCGAGACCTTGATTCAGCAGGCGCGTCCCTACGTCTATACGACTGCCACCCCACCGGCTTTGGCCGAAGCAACGCTGGTCAGTCTGCAGATTGCGCAGGAGGAGTCCTGGCGACGTGAACGTCTGCAAAAATTGATCACCCGTTTCCGGGAGCGGGTGGCAGGATTCGGTCTCTCCCTGATGGCATCGGAGACGCCAATCCAGCCGATCGTGGCGGGTAACGCTGGCCGGGCGTTGACCTGGAGCCGCCATCTGGAGGCGCAGGGGATCCTCGTCTCCGCCATTCGTCCCCCCACCGTTCCGGAGGGCAGTGCGCGGCTGCGCATCACCCTCAGTGCAAGCCATAGTGATGCCCAGTTGGAACGACTGCTGGAAGTGCTGGCGGAACTGCCGGAAGTGGACGAATGAGTCTCAGCCTGGAAACCCTTGGTCAGGGGGAACCGCTGGTGCTGCTGCACGGCTGGGGCATGAACTCGGCTGTCTGGGGCGGTGTTGCTGAACGTCTGGCAGAAAATCGGCAAGTGATCCAAATTGATCTGCCGGGACATGGTGACAGTCCCTTTACCGATGAGCGCAGTCTCAGGGAGTGGGCGGATGCCTGCCTCGCGGTGGCGCCTGAGCGAGCGGTCTGGATCGGTTGGTCTCTCGGGGCGCAGGTAGCGCTGCAGGTTGCGTTGGATCAGCCGGAACGGGTGCAGAAGTTGATCTCCCTGGCGGGAACCCCCCGGTTTGTACAGGAGGAAGGCTGGCCCCATGCCATGGCAGACAAGACCCTCGAACAGTTTGCGACATCTCTGAAGCAGGATCATCGCAAGACGCTGGAGCGTTTTCTCGCCCTGCAGATGCGTGGCAGTGATGAAGCCCGCACCATCTTGCGCGCCCTCAAGATCCGCCTGATGGAGAAGCCTGATCCGCAACCCGCAGCCCTGGAGAGAGGATTGTCGCTGCTGAAAAATGTTGATCTGCGAGAGGATCTGGCTGCTCTGCAGATGCCGACACTCTGGCTCTATGGCGAGCGGGATACGCTGGTTCCGGCCGCCGCCGCAGATCTGCTGCTGGCTATGTTGCCTCAAGCTGAGGTGCATGGAATTTCCGGTGCGGCCCATGCGCCTTTTCTCTCCCATCGGGATGGGACGCTGGCACTGATAGAAACCTTTTTGGAGAGAACTAGTGAGTCGTAATCCCACCGCACCCATCGACAAGCGCCAGGCACGCCGTGCCTTTGAGCGCTCTGCCGCCAGTTATGATGAGGTGGCGGTACTGCAGCGGGATACCGCCCGGCGGATGCTCGAACGCCTGAGCTATATCCGCCATCAACCGTCGGTGGTGCTGGATGTGGGGGCAGGCACCGGGGAGGCCACTGTTGCACTTGCCAAGCAGTACAGGAAGGCACGCATCCTGGCGCTGGATTTTGCCCTGCCGATGCTACAGCTGACACGTAAACGGGGTTCCCTGTTCAGGCGTCCACGCTGTCTCTGCGCCGATGCTGAGCAGTTGCCGTTGGCGGATCAGAGTGTGGACCTGCTCTTCTCCAATGCGGCGCTGCAATGGTGCAATGACCTCGAACAGACTTTCAGCGAGTTCCTGCGGGTACTGCGTCCCAATGGCCTGCTGATGTTCTCCACTTTTGGTCCGGATACCCTGAAAGAGCTACGCCAGAGCTGGGCAGAGGTGGATGGTTATCCCCATGTCAGCCCTTTTCCCGATATGCATGACATCGGCGACGTTATGTTGCGGGCGGGTTTCTCCGATCCGGTGGTGGATGTGGACCGTATGCAGCTGACTTACGAGGATGTGCCGGGACTGATGCGTGATCTCAAGGCGTTGGGCGCGCATAATGTCACCCGTGGGCGGCAACAGGGACTGACCGGCAAGGGTCGGCTACAGGCAATGTTCACCGCCTATGAGGTTTTTCGCAACGATGGGCGATTGCCCGCCAGTTACGAGGTGGTTTACGGATTGGCATGGGCGCCCCAGCAGCGCACCCAGGATGGGGTGACCTCCATTCCACTCGATATCTTGAAACAGAGTCTATGAATTTCAATAAAGGTTTTTTCATCACCGGCACCGACACCGGTTGCGGCAAGACGGAGGTGATTCTGGGACTGATGCATCGGCTGCAGACAGCGGGACTCAGCGTAGTGGGTTTGAAGCCGGTGGCCGCAGGTGCAGACCCGACCCCGGAAGGGCTGCGCAACGACGATGCGCTCAGAATTCAGTCACAATCCAATATCCAACTGCCATACGAAAAGGTCAATCCCTTCGCCTACGAAGCGTTTATTGCACCTCATCTGGCCGCAAAGTCGGAGGGGAGACCGATCAGTCTGAGAAAGATACAGGCTGATTTTATTGAACTATCCGCTCAGGCTGACAGGGTTGTCGTAGAGGGTGTGGGCGGCTGGCGGGTGCCGTTGGGTCACGGTGTCACCCTGCCCGATCTGGTGCGGCTGCTCGATCTGCCGGTAATACTGGTGGTGGGGCTGAAACTGGGTTGCATCAACCACACACTGCTTACGGAAGAGAGTATTCTGGGTTCCGGTCTGCGTCTGGCGGGATGGGTGGGCAACCATATCGATCCGGATATGGATGCGCAGCGGGAAAATCTTGAAACCCTCTGTAGCTGGATGCCTGCTCCCTGTCTGGGAGAGATACCTTACATGGAGCAGCCGACTGCGGAAGCTGTGGGAGAGTGTCTTGACAGGTGTGTTGCGGCCACGGAGCTGAGCGGAAGTTGTAAGCGTAGCTGTCGCTAGAGACGGCAAAATGCCGTCTCTAGCGACAGAGATCGATCAGGCGGCAAGCACGCCCTTCAGCTTGCCCATGGCGCTCTTCTCAATCTGACGGATACGCTCGGCAGAGACGCCGAAACGGTCAGCCAACTCGTGCAGGGTGGCCTTCTTCTCCCCCAACCAACGTGCCTCAAGAATGGTGCGGCTGCGTTCGTCGAGTCCATCCAGTGCCGCGAGCAGCTGCTGTTTCATGTGGTCTTCGCTGTCCACAGCCTCAACCCTTGAGGCGGGCTCCAGACTCATATCCCGCAGGTAGCCGGCGGGGGTGGCTACCAGGCCATCCTCGTCATCGCTACCGGGACCATCGAATGCGATATCCTGACCCGACAGGCGGGATTCCATCTCCAGCACAGTCTCCGGTTTTACACCCAGATCTTTCGCCACGCCCTCGACTTCCTCCTGGGAGAACCAGCCGAGACGCTTTTTGGAGCTGCGCAGATTGAAGAACAGTTTGCGCTGGGCCTTGGTGGTGGCCACCTTGACGATGCGCCAGTTTTTCAGGATGAACTCGTGGATCTCCGCCTTGATCCAGTGGACGGCAAAGGAGACCAGACGCACGCCCATGTCAGGATTGAAGCGTTTGACCGCCTTCATTAGTCCCACGGTGCCTTCCTGCACCAAGTCGGGCAGGGCCAGGCCGTAGCCGGAATAACCGCGTGCAATACGTACCACAAAGCGCACGTGGGCCATGACCAGCGAACGGGCTGCCGCCAGGTCTTTATTGTCCCGCAGTTGCACAGCGAGCTTGTGCTCCTCTTCCGCACTCAGAATCGGCAGCCGATAAGCCGCGCTGATGTAAGCGTCAATGCTGCCGGTGGGCAGCGACATGGGGATCACGAGTTCCTTACCCATTGAATACCTCAGTGTTTTACTCAAATTTGATATTAGCACTCTCTGATGGGGAGTGCCAACTCTAGAATACGACCGGGTATTTTGGGGTTGGTTCCGTTGAGCCGGCAGAGTACCGATGATCGACTGAATGGAAGCGGGAGTTATCGGGATAGCCGGTTATGTTGTACAGCAAATGAAAAGCGTCCTCGGCTCTGGTCCCTCATAGTCGGTTTGGAGCTGAAAAGTAGGGTTACGAAAGGGCGGCATGTTACCGGCTTCCAGCTCACCCAAGAACCGCTCAACGTTCCAGAGCCCAGCATCATTGCTCTGATGTGTATCGGCTTGGCAGGTATTGGCTTCAGACGTTACAAAACGGCATAACTTACAGTCGTATCTCTTTACTCCGGGCCAGTCCCAGCAGTCCTGCAGAAAAGAGCAGCCAGGTTACTGGCTCTGGTATCTGGGTCAATTGTACTGCGGTCAGGACTACGTCCTCGTTGAAAGGCACATAATGGCTGTGGGCAATCTTCACCGCATCCAGGGTCAGGCCCAGTAGATTGCTTGCGGCGAACAGGGTGGGGGTGCTGGTGGTTGGAAAATATTTGTCCTGTGCCACTAGAGCGCCACCCAGGTATCCGTTGACCCAGATGCCCTCAACCGGAGTCAGACCGGTGATCCGGTTCAGGCCGGTAACAGAATCAAAAGTAAAATCCCCGCCGTCGTCCCGGCTGAATCCGATCCACTGCCCATACACATCAAGAATCGAATCCTCGATGCCGATATTGCCACCGCCCACATCAACAAACCGCGGACTGCCGCTGATGCCACCCCCTGCCTGAGTGAAGTCGAATCCCGCTTCCGAAAGAACCGTTCCCATACCAAAGGTGGTGCCTGGTGTGAATCCGTCGAAGCTGATTATGGTGGTATGACCCAGCGCTGGAAGCAGCAGCATCGCCGTCGCCAATAACAGTCGGATGTTCATTGAAATCTTCATCTGTCCACTCCGCCTACATTCAAACAGCCTACTTATGGGAGTTTAGTTGAAATAGCCAAATGCGTTCATATTTTCCGTTTCATGAGAGACAGCCAAAAGAATCGTCTTCGAGCACTTTACTTCACAGTAGAGGTGGGAGGGGAAGACGAAAAGAGCGTAAACGAGGTGAGTGAAACAAAGTGTGGGACTGAGAAGGTTCCTCCGTATTTCAACTCAAGTTTTTGTCACATGACCGTTATATATATCGAGTAGTATCCACTGGTTTCATCAAGGCAAAAAAGACAATGTCGAGCAGTAAAAGTAGTCACGGAATGTGGGTGATATTTGGAGCGCTGTTAATACAGCTCTCTCTCGGGGCGATCTATGCCTGGTCTGTATTCGCCAAGCCGTTGCAGGTTTCAGGCTGGTCCACATCCGATACCCAGTGGCCGTTCACCGTAGGGTTGGTGGCCTTTGCGCTGGTGATGGTCTACGCGGGGCGTAAGCTCTACGTATTTGGCCCCCGCAAGCTGACAGCAGCAGGCGGTATCATGCTGGGTATCGGTTATCTATTTGCCGGCGCTATGGGCGGAGAGAGTTTCTGGCCGACCCTGATCGGCGTCGGGCTCATGGGCGGCGCGGGCATCGGACTGGGTTATGTGGTGCCCATAGCGGTTGGCATGCAGTGGTTCCCGGACAAGAAAGGCCTTATCACCGGTGTTGCAGTTGCCGGTTTTGGTCTTGGCGCCATGATCTGGGTAAAGCTGGCGGGTACCTGGGGTGGTCTGATTGCTGACTATGGTATAGGTGCCACCTTTATGATCTACGGTGGGCTATTCATGGCATTGGTATTGATCGGCAGTCTGTGGATGAGCTTTCCTCCTGAGTTCGTGCCGCCGAAGCCGGATCAGAAAGGCAGTAAATTTGATTTTCGCAGCGAGGAGATGATCAGAACCACCCACTACTGGTCGATATTCTCCACCTTTGCCATCGGTGCCACCGCAGGTCTGATGTGTATCGGACTGATGAAGCAGTTTCCGAGTCAGGCCCTCACAGTTTCCGGTATGACTGAAACGCTAGCCGATGCGACTGCCGGTACTGCAATGGTGGTGTTCGCCATCTTCAATGCGCTTGGACGCATCGGCTGGGGCAAGCTCAGTGACATCATCGGTCATGCGGTCAACTGCGATCATCGGGGGCGTAAGACCTCGCTGATCATCATGGCCGCTAGCCAGGGATTGTTCGTTATCGCATTTCCCTATGTGGCTGGATTCGAATATTCGCTCTACCTGTTCGCAGCACTCATTGGTTTCAATTTTGGCGGCAACTTCGCGCTGTTTCCCGCCATCACAACAGATACCTTTGGGCACAAGTTCTTCGGCCAGAACTACGGCTATGTGTTTCTTGCCTATGGCTTGGGTGGTACCGTCGGTCCGATGCTCGGCGGTTACCTGGGAGATATGAACAACTACCTGCTCGCTTTCATTATCATCGGCGTCTTGAATCTCATCGCCGCAGTTATCATCTCCACGGCTAAGATTCCCACGAAGCGCCAGGAGGAGGATGTCACCATCAAGGTGCAGGCGAGTGGTACGATCCATACGGTAACGGCGGATTAACGCTTGATTTTGTCTCTCCCCCCTATATACCCGAGAGGGAGGGAGGGAGGGAGGGAGGGAGGGAGAGAGATGGATGCTGTCCCCCCCGTATTCACTTATTCTCCACGAAGAACACCGGTAAACAGCCAGGAACAGACGCCAGGTATCTTCTTGCGAGAAGCGTGTTACATTTGATGGGGCGAATCAAAGACAGCGATTGACTTGTAATCAAAGGATGTAATCGATGAAACGGGACATCTGTTTCTGGTTAGTGCAATGGCCGGGCTGGCTCTTGCTTTTCTACCTCATATACGCTCAGGCGATTCCCGCATTTGACTACGATCTCGGAGTCGCCATGGGCACACAGGAGTCGGCCGAACAGATTTCGGAGGTTGGTGTTGCCTTTTGGTACGGCTTCGCTTTTGGTGACCTCGTAACCTATATCCCTCTTCTTGCGGTGGGCCTGATTGGGCATTGGTTAGGACGGACATGGGGCCATGTGATTCTTGGCGCCGCGCTTGGGATCACGGTTTACTGGCCGGTTGTCTCCTTAAGCGCAGTTGTTGCTGCGCGTGATGCAGTGGGCTGGAATCTTGCAAGCGAGACGCCCTATTGGATTGTATTGCCGCTAATCACAGTTTGGGGTGCATGGGGGTTGTGGCGCATGACCCTCTTTAGGTTACATGGATGAAAACTGCGCCAGACGATCGATGATTGCACGCAATTGTTGATTGAGTTGGATGCCTTGTTCTAAGTTCACCTGAGATTTATCCACGCCAAGCTGCACGATATCAATGATCTCTTTTTCTTGCTCTTCGGAAATTCCGTAAGTGAAAAATGCAGTTTCAATATCCTGCATTACATCATCCATGATCTGCATGCCCGACTGTTGTTGTGTTTTCTGTAGATCCTCAATTTCCAATAGTGTTTGATTAGAGTCAGCCACAAAACTGGCAACGCCTGTCTGGATGGCCAATGCTTTGGCACGAGCCTCAGCACCTTCCAGCAGAATGGCCAGATGATCGCGCAGCCTGCCCCGCCGGTCATCATCATCCGGCATATTTTTAATAAGTTGCGAGACAACACCAAAATTAAGGATCAGTCTGCTGCCGCTCTCCAGGATCCGTGTCTCTCCCGTGAGTTTTGACAGGAGTTCCTTTTCCAGCGGAGGAATAGACTGACTACTGCTTGCATAGACGGGCTTTTCGGAACAGGTGATCTGTACGCTGTTTTCAAGTCCATAGCTGGCGGTGGCCTCCACGATCTGCCTTGCCAGGGTTTCACCGTTGTCAGCCGAAAAGCTACGCCGCAAAAACTCAATAATCACACCCTGTTCACCAATGTTTGAGATGGCGGTCATTGCCGTCTGTATGGCCGAGGTGGTTTCCTCCGCTGAGGCCTCACGCTCAGCTCTGTTGTTAATGGCCAGCTTGACCTTCTGTAGCAACATATCCGGCTGAACCGGTTTGATAAGATAGTCGCTGCCGCCCGCGTCATAACCGGCAAGTTTCTCTTCTGTTGTATCGTGGGATGATACGAAAATTACGTCTATATTCCGTGTGGATTCGGTTTCCTTCAAGCGACGGCAGGTCTCATATCCATTCATACCCGGCATCTCCACGTCCATCAAGATGACGTCAGGGCGAGGATCTCTGTCCGCTATCTGCAACGCCTTTTCACCACTGGTGGCTGCCAGCACCGCATACTCATTTGAGAAGCTTTCCATCACGAAGTGGATGTCATCCGCTGAATCATCAACGATAAGGATGCGTTTTTTCTCGGTATTCATTGCTGTTTTTTCTCTTTACACTTGTTGCAAAATACGTCCAATACTGGTTTTAGCAGCATCGATATCGAACTCATTCAATGCTTGCTCTATCTCGCTCAAAGACGAGCTGAATTCTGTATTCGTTGCTTTTTGCTGGAGCTCTTTCAGCAAGATCCCTGCCTGTCTCAAGTCGATATCCAGATACCCTTCAAGCTGTTGCAGTAAGTTCTGTAGTTCATTGGGATCAATGCCGGCATTGCTTCCGATTGGAGCCGGCTCGTTTGCGGGTTCATCCAGTTGAGTTAGTCCGTCGATCACCTGCTGCAGACTGGTATGCAGATTTCCCAGCGCTTCCAGCGCCTGGGCAGGCTGTTCGTTGCGGCAGTGTTGTTCCACTGAGGCGGCATATTGATGGACATGCCTGGCGCCGATGTTGCCACTGCTGCCTTTGAGGGAATGAGCTGTATGTGCGGCTTCGGTCAGCGCCTCATTGCGGATATTCGCCGTGATACGCTCCACCACGTCCAGGTTTCTGTCTCGGTAGTTCCCGAGTATTCTTCGGTAAGCGCTCTGATTGCCACCAATACGCTCAAGGGCATCCGCCGTATCTATGCCTGGCAGTTCCGGTAGTGGCTCACTCTCTGCCCGCTCTTCTTTCTGATCGGTCTGCTGAGGTTTTTCGCTCTGGGCAACCCATTCAGCAATCTCGCTGAACATGGCGTGGGGATTGATGGGCTTGGTGATGTGTCCGTTCATTCCCGCTTCCAGGCTCTTCTCATGATCACCAGCCAGTGCGTGTGCGGTCATGGCAAGGATTGGTAGAGCCACGTAATCATCGCCGAGTTCACGAATTTTCCGGGCTGCGGTGAGACCATCCATGACCGGCATCTGAATATCCATCAGCACCGCATCATAGGAACCCTCTTGCACGGCGGCGACTGCCTCAGCCCCATTTTCTCGGACATCGATGCTGAAACCGGCGCTGCTCAGTATCTCAGTCGCCACATCCTGATTGACGGGGTTGTCCTCCACCAACAGGAGTTTGCTGCCGCCAAACCACCAGTCCTGGGTGTCTTTGACATGATCTGAACCATGAGTGGCAATCGATTCTCCGTAGAGATCCAGCAATGTGTCAAACAGATCTGATTGGCTGATCGGTTTGTTTATCCAGGCATCCACCCCCGGCACCGGCTCCTCGCTTTGATCCAGGGTACGCAACTCCACGATGTGTAGTTTGTGCGATCCGGTTTCGGAGCAGATGGCTTGTACCAGTTCGCTGCCCGCCAAGCCAGGCATGGTCACATCCAGAAGGACGATATCGTAGGGTTTGTTGTTGGCCGCCGCAGCGCTGGCCTGGGCCACGGCGTCACCCCCCGTGTTTGCCTGGTCGACCTTTTCCACATCCCAGGTTTTCAACATGCGTTCAATGACGTTCCGGGTGCTTACCTGATCGTCTGCTAGCAAAATGCGTTTACGGGACAAGGATTCAGGCGGTACGAGACGACAGGTCTCCTGGTCTGGTTCCGCGGCAGGCAGATCAAAATGAAAATCGGAGCCGATTTCCGGCGCACTGGTCAGTTCGAGAGAGCCGCCCATGGCTTTTACCAGGGCGTGGCTGATCGCCAGTCCCAAGCCGGTGCCACCGTACTTGCGGGTGTGGGTGCTGTCTGCCTGGGTGAATGCCTTGAATACGCTCTTTTGTTGTTCCTCATTCAGGCCGATGCCGGTGTCGACAACGCCAAAGTAGATCCGCTCGTCCGCATAGGATGCATAAAGGGCTACCTGGCCTGCCTCGGTGAATTTGATGGCGTTGTTGGAAAGGTTAGTCAGGATCTGGCGCAGGCGCGTAGGGTCGCCCTTGATCACACAGGGAACCTCCGGTGCTATGGAGCAGATCAATTCAAGGCCTTTTTGGTGAGCCGATTTGGCCAGCATAGTCGCCGTCTGCTCGATCAGGGCAATCGGGTTGAATGGCAGTGATTCAAGTTCCAGCTTTTTGGATTCCAACTTGGAAAAATCCAGGATGTCATTGATAACAGCAAGCAACAGATCGCTGGAATGGCTCGCAGTCGTGATATAGCGTCTCTGGGTGTCGCTCAGTTTCGTCTTCTCCAGCAGGTGCAGCATCCCCAATACCCCGTTCATTGGGGTGCGTATCTCATGACTCATGGTGGCGAGAAAATTTGATTTCGCCCGGTTGGCACTCTCGGCGTTCACCTTCTCGGCCTCCAGTGCTCTGGTGCGATCGATTACCCTCTCTTCAAGCGCCTCGTTAGATTTGTTGATGGTTTGATTGGCCTGGTGAAGCTGAAGCAGGTTTAGGTTTAGTTCGTTCTCCTTCCTCTGAAGATTATTTGCCATCTCGCCAAAAGCAGAAAACAGTCGTGAGAACTCCTTGAGATAAGTGTTTCCCTGGTGGATGGAAAACTCTCCCCGGCCGATCTTTTTCGTGTAGGTAAGCAGACCAAGTATGGGGCTTTGTATGATGTGAATAGTCACTATCATGCCCAGTATCACAAGACACAAAGCAGCCACGGCGAACATCATGAAATGGGATTGATTGTCTGAAAAGCTGTCGAGCATTACCTCCATTTCGTGTGCTTGTCTGATCTTGGTGTCACGTAGCAGTGTGTCCATCTTCGTATTCAGATCCCCACGAAATGCCTCGATCAACTCTTCCGTTTCCAGTACCTCGGCAGCGGACGGGTCATTGTCATTCAGCGCTTGAGCATAAAGCAGTGTCGTTACTTTCAGACGCTTACTGCTGCGAGTGACCCCTTTGAGGTCGGAAAGAATGGTTTTGTAGGCATCGGTATTGCTTTTATCGTCTTGCTGCATCCTCTCATTAAGGTTATCTGTCAGACTATTGGTAACCTTCATGGCCTGGATTAGTGGTCCGACAACCTGGGTCAGGGTCACCAGTTCCCAATCACCCACTTCGACCACTACCATTTCAATGCCGTTCAGCAGATGGTGCATTTTTTGCTTCAGTGGCAGGCTGTTAGGGCCATTTTCGCCCTCGTTGACAGTGGGTGGCTCATGTATCTTCCGCTGTAAACGGGAGATCTGGAGGCTGATGTCTTCCCGCAACTGAGCATAAAGTTCTTCGTTTTTACTATCTGAGTATTGGCTCTTGATGAATTGATCCAGGGTTATGGCCAGACGTTCTATTTCGCTGGGCAGTGTGCTGGCTGCAGGATCGGAGTCCCGGGACTGTTTAGCCAATGCATGCAACTGAATGGCAAGCTCCACTGAATGATCACCGGCGCGTTTGGGCTGGCGTTGATATAGGGAGTATAGGTTTTGTGACTGATCCAGCAGGTTTTGTAATCTGTGCAGTTTGAGCAGTGTGGGCGTATATTGGGTGACCATGCGTGAGAGGAATTCTTCAGCCTGCTCGGAGTGTTGGTGTGCTAAATAGCCAATACCCAGCATTGTGCTGAATAAACCAAGAGTACCGATTGTGAACAGGAGGCGTAATGACATGTGGATTGCCTCTTTGGCTACTGTAGCTGGAGAAACAGTGTCTCTCCGACCTCCCCGCTACCATAGTTGGGCTGTTCGATGTCAGGGTCTGGATTGCGTCCGGCGATCTCATAACGGGAGATGCCAAACTGTACGGGTTTATCTTTGCTGATCGCCTGGTCATCCGCATGCCTGCTATCCAGAGTGCGTGCGAACTCGATGGTCCAGAAGCCCTTTTTCCACCCTCCTTTGGCAGCGACATCGGCCCTGCTTCCCTCGGGTGTCCGCAGTTTCAGGCCGCTTACTTCATCACCCTCATAATCTATGACGATGCGTTTCTTATAGGCGGATCGACCCGCATCAGAGCGCCGGGCGAGATGGAATACCTGACCGCTTTTGGCTACACGCTGGCTGCTTTTTTTCAGGGGGATGGAACTGTAGGTCTGGTGTTTGTCATCGGCACGACCGGCATGATTCGTACGATGAGCCTTCCAATACCAGATATCGGCTTTGTAGGGTGCATTTGCAGAGAGACTAAGGTCGATTTTGCCTTCTTCCATGCTCCATTTGATGACGAAAGTATCTTCTCGTTTGGGGCCGGTACGGTAGAGTTCGTTTTCTTTATCCCAAACCAGGTTCTTTTGTACGAGGTTTTCAGTGGGATCGGGAAATCTTGCCTTCAGGTAGAGGCGTTTTTCGTCATGCACCGCCTGTAGTTCGACGGGGATATCTGCCACTCGGGCATGGGTGGTAATTGTTGTGGCCTGAGACCAGGCGGGATCGCCACCTTTCCCATCTATCACTGGGGGTTGTCCCACCTTGGCAGCCAGTAGCGTCTGTTCCGCGTGGGCCGTGGCGCTGAGAAAAAATATCATTCCAATAATCAGTTTGACCTGTCCGAGATGCATCCTTTTTTCTCCTGCTCATCAGTTCACCAGAGTAGGGCGAAGCGGTGAGTGGGTTGATCCACACGCTTCTTCTCCAGATATCTGGTCGGCAGGAGTATGGAGAACTTGAATGGAACAGCGGAGTCAGGCGCCAAAATCCCAAGGAAAAGGGAAAAGGGAAAAGGGAAAAAGGAAAAGGGAAAAAGGAAAAAGGAAAAAGAGACACTGACATCTACGCTAACTTGGCTCAATCGCACTTAAATGCCGCCCCACCGCTATCCAGGAGCCTAACAGGCCCAGTCCGGCGCTGCCGGTAAGCAACAGCAGGGTGGTGGTGATATCCAGGGAGGAGAGGTCGAAGGCGCTCTGGTAGAGCATCGCCAGTTGCGCCACCGGGCCGCTGATGAGCAGGATGGAGATGGCGACCAGCAGCCAGGCGATGATGCCGCCGAAGAGTCCATACCAGAGTCCGGTGTAGAGGAAGGGGCGGCGGATGAAGCCGTTGGTGGCGCCGATCAGTTTGGTGATTTCGATTTCGGCGTGCCGGTTCTGGATCTCCAGACGTATCGTGTTGCCGATGATCAGCAACACCGCCAGTCCCAACAGGGTGGCGAGTACCAGCACCGCCCTCTGGGCGATCTCGGTGATCGCCTGCAGACGTCGTACCCACTGCAGGTCGAGCTGGACGATATCGGTCTCCGGCAGCAGGCCGAGTTCACGTACCAGCAACTGGGCCGTCTCGGGCGTGCTGTATTCGCCCTTTGGCAGGATAACCAGCAGAGCGGGCAGCGGGTTACTGTCGAGGGCATCCAAGGCATCCCCAAAGCCGCTCAGGCGTCGGAACTCCGCCATTGCCGATGTCTTGGAGATGACCTGAATTGATTTGATGCGCTGGTGCAGACGGAGTTTTTTACTCAGTGCAGTCGCCTGCTTGTCACTGATCTCCTGCTTCAGGAAAAGGGAGATGCTTGCGCCGCTCTCCCAGCCGCCGCTGACATTCTGCAGATTGTTGAGCAAAACGTGCAGGCCGATGGGCAGGGCAAGGGCGATACCGATCACGGCGGCGGTCATCAGGGTGCCCAGGGGTGCGTGGGTGAGTCGTCCCAGGCTGGCCAAGGCCACTTGAAGATGACGCTGCAGCCAGATATCAGGACGAAATCCCGGCCGGCGCCGCATCGGATTGTTGCGCCCCCTGCTCATTCCGTCTTCCCGGTGTCCTGCACCAGCTGTCCGTTGTGCAGGGTGAGGATGCGCTTGTCCATGCGGGAGATCAGGTCGAGATCATGGGTGGCGATGAGCAGGGTGACACCGACCTGGTTGAACCATCCGAACAGTTCCATTATCTCCTGGGAGAGTTTCGGGTCCAGATTGCCGGTGGGTTCGTCCGCCAGCACCAGTGGGGGTTTGCTCACCACCGCGCGGGCGATGCCGACCCGCTGCTGTTCACCGCCGGAGAGGGTGATCGGTGCGGCTTTCTCTTTGTTCAGCAGCCCGACCTTGTCCAGCGCGGCGCGCACTCGGCGGGAGATCTCCTTGTAACCCAAGCCTGAAACGACAAGCGGCAGTGCTACGTTGTCGAAGACGGTGCGGTCGTTGAGCAGCCGGTGGTCCTGGAAGATTATCCCCACCTCGCGCCGGTGGTAGGGGATCTGGCTGTTCTTCAGGCGGGTGAGATTGCGGTTGTTGACGTGTACTTGCCCGCCGCTGGAGCGTTCGAGCAGGCCGATCAGTTTTAACAGGGTACTCTTGCCCGCGCCTGAGTGGCCGGTGAGGAAGACCATCTCTCCCGCTTCGATACGAAAATTGACGCCACTCAGGCCGGTATGCCCGCCGGGGTAGCGTTTGCTGACGTTATCGAAGTGAATCATCAGATCTATTGCTCGAACAGGGCGTCCACGAACTCTTTGGCATCGAACTCCCGCAGGTCTTCTATCGCCTCGCCGACGCCGATAAAACGGATCGGCACCTTTACCTTGTCGGCGATGGCAAAGATCACGCCGCCCTTTGCGGTGCCGTCCAGTTTGGTGATGACGATGCCGCTCAGTCCGACCGTCTCGTTGAACTTTACCGCCTGATTGACCGCATTCTGTCCGGTGCCCGCATCGACGACCAGCAGCACCTCGTGGGGAGCGGAAGGGTCGATCTTCTTCATTACCCGGGCGATCTTGGCCAGTTCGTCCATCAGATTGGTTTTTGTGTGGAGGCGTCCGGCGGTGTCGGCAATCAATACATCGATCTTTCTGGCCGTGGCGGCTTTCAGGGCGTCGAAGATGACCGATGCAGAGTCGGCGCCGGTGTGCTGGGCGATCACCGGTACCTCGTTGCGTTCGCCCCAGGCTTGCAACTGCTCCACGGCGGCGGCGCGAAAGGTATCGCCTGCGGCAAGCATTACGCTCTCGCCATCCATCTGGAGCTTGCGCGCCAGCTTGCCAATGGTGGTGGTCTTGCCGGCACCGTTGATGCCGACCATCAGCACCACCAGCGGTTTATCCTGCTCCGCTTTTGCCTGGGGGGTATCGTTGGCTTGCAGAATGTCGAGCAGCTGCGCCTTGAGAAGGCGGCTCAGCGCCTCCGGGTCGGCGAGTTCCTTGCGTTTTACCCGCCCGGTCAGATCGTCGATGATACGGCTGGTGGCATCGACGCCCACATCAGCGGTGATCAGCAGGGTCTCCAGGTCCTCCAGCAGTTCGTCATCGATGGTCTTGCGGCCCAGTACCAGGTCGGACAGACCGTCGGTCAGGTTGTGGCGGGTGCGTGCAAGACGCTCTTTGAGACGGGAGAAGAGTCCTTGCTTCTCTTGCGGAGGTGGTACGGGTATTGCCGCCTGCTCCGCTTTTTTCTTCTTTCCAAATCCGAACATGTAAGAGGTTTTCCTGCTTGGCGTGAGGAACTCTATCGGTTCTCTGCACTCAAAATTTTCTGTTTGGACAATCCCGGCGAGCTTTGGAACAATGCTGCCAGGATATAAATCAACAAATACAAAAGGAAGTATCGAACGGCTCTGATTGAGTTGTTCCACACTTTACGAACGGACATTCTTACAAGCCGACAACTGCATGTAAAACAGATTTACCCTGTTTTGATCTGCTTTTGTGGCTGGCACAGAGGTTTTATTGATGAATCGACTGCTTTTTGCTGCGGCACTGACACTCTCTTGGAGTGCCCTGGCGGTACAGGCCCAAGTCCATGAACACCAACTGGAAAATGGTCTCAAGGTGATTGTGAAAGAGGACCACCGGGCGCCGATTGTGGTCTCCCAGGTTTGGTACAAGGTCGGTTCCAGCTACGAACATGGTGGTATAACAGGTGTCTCCCATGTGCTGGAACATATGATGTTCAAGGGGACTGAAAAGCACCCGCCGGGAGAGTTTTCCCGAATCATTGCCGCCAACGGCGGCAGCGAGAATGCCTTCACCGGCCGTGACTACACCGCCTACTTTCAGACCCTGTCGAAGGACCGGTTGCATGTCTCCTTTGAACTGGAAGCAGACCGCATGCGCAATCTGACCCTGCCGGCAGAAGAGTTTGCCAAAGAGGTTGAGGTGGTGAAGGAGGAGCGCCGCATGCGCACCGAGGACAAACCCCAGTCCCTCACCTATGAGCAGTTCAATGCGGGTGCCTATGAAGCCTCCCCCTACCGCATCCCCGTTATCGGCTGGATGTCAGATCTGGATGCGATGCAAGTGGAGGATCTGCAGGCCTGGTACCGCAAATGGTATGCACCGAACAATGCCACCCTGGTGGTAGTGGGCGATGTTGAACCCAAGGCGGTATTCGCTTTGGCGGAAAAGCATTTTGGCCCTTTGAAGGCGGAAAAGGTCGATCAGCTCAAACCTCGCACCGAGCCGAAACAGCGCGGCATCAAACGTTTCGTGGTCAAGGCGCCGGCGCGGCAGCCCTATGTTCTGATGGGCTTCAAAACGCCGGTGATCGGCAAGGCCGACGAGGCGTGGGAACCCTATGCGCTGGAGATGCTCTCCTATGTATTGGACGGCGGCAGCAGCGCCCGGCTTACACGTAATCTGATTCGTGGCAGCAAGAATGCCGCTGCGGTGGATGCGGACTACAGTGCCTTCTCCCGCCTGCCCGGTATGTTGATGCTGGATGCCACGCCGGTGCCGGGCAAGGATATCGCTAAGATCGAGGCGGAACTTCTGGCTGAGGTGGAGCGGTTCAAGACGGAGCTGGTCAGCCAGGATGAGCTGGCCCGGGTGCGCAATCAGATTGTTGCGGCCAAGGTATTCGAGAAGGATTCGGTCTTCTATCAGGCGATGCTGATCGGCCGTCTGGAGACGGTGGGGCTCGACTGGCGACTGGCGGATGAGTATGTGGATCATCTGAAGGCAGTCACTGCTGAACAGGTCCAGCAGGTGGCCCGGAAGTATCTGATCGAAGACAATTTGAGTGTGGCGAAACTCGATCCCCAACCGATGGATGGGGCGAAACAGCGTCGCGCTGCTGGAGGTCGACATGGAAAGTAAGTTTTTTTCGAAACTTTTGCTGCTGGCACTGGGTTGGCTGCTCTCCGGCAGTCTGTTGGCAGGGCCGGTAATACAGACCTGGCAGACCGCAAACGGCGCCAAGGTGCTCTATGTTCCTGCCCCCGAGATACCTATGGTTGACGTGCGGGTGGTGTTCGATGCGGGCAGTGCCCGCGACGGGGACAATCTGGGTGTGACCTCTCTGACCAATACTCTGCTCACTGAAGGGGCGGGCGATTGGAGTGCAAATGAGATCTCCGAGCGGTTGGAGAATGTGGGCTCCAGTCTGGATACGGGTTCTCTGCGCGATATGGCCTGGGCATCGGTGCGCAGTCTCACCGAACAGAATGCGCTGAATACCACACTGGATACCCTGGCGGCGGTGCTGGCTCAGCCACGGTTCAGCACGGAAGATCTGGAGCGGGAACGGCAGGCAACCCTCGCCAGTCTGCTGCAGGATGAACAGTCGCCGGGTACTACCGGCAAGAAGCGGCTCTATCACCTGGTTTATGGCGACCATCCTTATGCGACCGATTCGGAAGGCACCACCGCATCGGTGAAGGCGCTCACCCGCAAGGAGATTGTAGCCACCTACAAACGGCTCTATGTGGCGCGAAATGCTCTGGTCGCCATAGTGGGGGCGGTGGATCGTGAACAGGCGGAAGCGATTGCGCAACGGGCGGTCGGTGGATTGAAGTCGGGTGAACATTCGCCGAAGTTGCCGCCGGTCCCGGAGCTTAAGAAGGCAGTAGTGGAAACTATAGAGTTTCCTTCTACCCAGTCCCATATCTATGTGGGTCAGCCGGGTATCCGGCGGGGTGACCCGGATTACTTCCCCCTCTACGTCGGCAACCACATCCTGGGTGGCAGCGGTCTGGTTTCGCTGTTGAGTGAAGAGGTGCGGGAGAAGCGGGGACTCGCCTACAGTGTTTACAGCTATTTTCTGCTGATGCGCCAGCCTGGCCTGTTTCAACTGGGGTTGCAGACCAAGAACTCGCAAGCGCAGCAGGCACTGCAGGTGTTGACCGATACCCTGCAGCGGTTTGTCGAGGATGGGCCAACGAAAGCGCAGTTGACCGCAGCCAAGCAGAACATCACCGGAGGGTTCCCTCTGCGCATTTCATCCAACAGCAAGATCGTGGAATACCTGGCGGTGATCGGTTTCTACAACCTGCCTCTGGACTATCTCGACGCCTTCACCGGCAAGATCGAGGCGGTGACGGCTGACCAGATTCGCAGTGCATTCCGTCGGCGGGTGCATCCGGATCGGATGGTGACGGTTCGGGTTGGAAAAAAGATATCAGGTGACAGGTGACACTACGTAGGCCTGATCAAGCGTAGCGGATCGGGCATCGTTGAATTTCTGAACGAACGGGGTTGCCGGTTCCGCTATGCTTGAACCGGCCTACACTAAATCGATGCCAAAAAGATCCTCCAACAAGGTGCGCATCATCGGCGGCGTACATCGCGGCAGGAAACTCGATTTCCCTGACCTGCCTGGCCTGCGGCCTACCGGCGACCGGGTTCGTGAAACCCTCTTCAATTGGCTGCAGCCGCTGATTCCCGGGGCACGTTGCCTGGATCTTTTTGCAGGCAGTGGCGCCCTGGGGCTGGAGGCGGCCTCCCGTGGCGCCGGTGAGGTGGTGATGCTGGATGCCGCTGCCGCCGTTACACGGCAACTTGAGGCCAACCGTTCTCTGCTGCAGTTGGATCAGCTTGAGATCGTTCGCGCCAATGCCCTGGAGTGGTTGGCAGAGCAGCGGCCATCCCGTCCCTTCGACCTGGTCTTTCTCGATCCCCCCTTTGCCGATGACCTGCTGGCGGAGAGTTGTCATCTGCTACAGGCACAAGATTGGCTGGCGAACGATGCCCGCGTCTATCTGGAGGATGATGCAGGAAGAGACTTCCCTGCACTGCCAGAGAATTGGGAGCTTCTGAAAGAAAAGAAGACCGGGCAGGTCAGATATGGACTGGCACGCTTTTCAATTCCCTGATGGATAGCGGCTGACAAATATCATTCCTTTCATGGGTTTCTGCTACTATCATCTTATTTTGAAATAAAGGTCTGAAGCGATGCCGGTAGCTGTCTATCCAGGAACCTTCGACCCGATCACCAATGGCCACAGCGATCTGGTTGCGCGAGCGGCGAAGCTGTTTGATCGGGTGATACTGGCGGTGGCCGTAAATCCCGGCAAGAGTCCGGCCTTCGATCTGGAACAGCGGGTGGCGCTGGCAGAGACTGTGCTGGCGGATATCGAGAATGTGGAGGTTTGCGCCTTCGACAATCTGCTGGTCGAGTTTGTGCAGCAGCGCGGGGCGGATGTGATCCTGCGTGGTCTGCGTGCAGTTTCGGATTTTGAATATGAATTTCAGCTGGCCGGTATGAACCGGCGGCTGGCGCCCAAGGTGGAGACACTTTTCCTCACTCCGGCGGAGCAGTTTGCCTTTATCTCCTCGGGGCTGCTGCGGGAGATCGCCGCTCTGAAGGGTGATGTATCCGAATTTGTGCATCCTGAAGTCCAGGCTGCATTGCGAGTGCGTTATGGCTGACACTGATTGATCGGGAAGATCGATAGTGTTTTTCCGAGGCGAACTCGCTAGAATCCATTTCATTTTAATTAACGGCCAGGAGAAATAGAATGGCGTTGATCATTACCGATGAGTGTATCAACTGTGATGTTTGCGAACCCGAGTGCCCCAATGGCGCGATCACTCAGGGTGACGAGATCTATGAGATCGACCCCGATCTCTGCACCGAGTGTGTCGGGCATTACGAAACCTCTCAGTGCGTCGAGGTCTGTCCGGTAGACTGTATCCCCATCGATCCAGAGCACGTAGAGAGCCAGGAAGAACTCCACGCCAAGTATCTGAAGATCACGGGCGAAGCGGAATAAGACGCTGATCACATGCTTGAAGGCCCCACTGCGGGGCCTTTTTTTCTGTCTTTTTCTCTTCCTGTCCAGTGTCGCCGCTGCACTGGAAAAGCCCTCTGCTGCGGCCATCGCCAGCGCCCATCCATTGGCCACAGAGGCGGGACACCGCATACTCGATGCCGGTGGCAACGCCTTCGATGCCGCCGTGGCGGTGAGCGCTGTGCTGGCGGTGGTGGAACCCTACAGCTCCGGAATTGGTGGTGGTGGCTTTTGGCTGCTGCATCGGGCCAGCGACGGTTTCGAGGTCATGGTGGATGGACGTGAGCGGGCACCGCTTGCCGCCCATCGTGATCTCTATCTCGATGAATCCGGCAAGGTGAAGCCGGGCCTCTCCATCAACGGCCCTCTGGCGGCCGGTATCCCGGGTGAGCCGGCAGCGCTGGCGCATATCGCTGAAAAGTACGGCCGTTTACCCCTCAAAACCTCTCTGGCTCCGGCGGTTCGGTTGGCGCGCGATGGTTTTCCGGTGGATGACTTTTATCTGCGCATGGCGGGGTGGCGGCTCAAGGCGTTACGCCAGGGCGGGGATGCCAAAAGCATCTTTCTCAATGCCGGTGAATTACCCGCTGTAGACGCCTTGCTGCGTCAGCCCGACCTGTCCCGAACCTTGACTGTGCTGGCTGAGAAGGGAAGGGAGGGTTTTTATCAGGGCGAAGTTGCATCCCGGCTGGTGGAGGGTGTCAGACAGGCTGGCGGGATCTGGACCCTGAAGGATCTGCAGGAGTACCGGGTTGTTGAGCGGGAGCCGGTTCGGGGCGAATATCTGGGGTGGAAGATCACCAGTGCCGCTCTCCCCTCTTCAGGCGGTATCGTGCTGGTCAGCATGTTGAACATGCTGCAGGGATTAGGGCTTGAGTCAGCGGATGAGGCAACCCGAATCCACCTCGTCATTGAGGCGATGCGTCGCGCCTACCGTGACCGTGCCGACTACATGGGCGACCCCGATTTTGTGGACGTCCCGGTCGGAGCTTTGATCCACCCCTGGTATGCGGCCGGGTTGGCACGGGACATCCAACGCGACCGGGCAACGCCCAGCGTCGGCAATATCGGCGACTCAGGTGAAGGCCGGGATACCACGCATTTCTCTATCCTCGATCGGGAGGGTAACCGGGTTTCGGCGACCTTGAGTATCAACTATCCTTTCGGCTCCGGCTTCATCCCGCCGGGAACCGGTGTGTTGCTCAATGATGAGATGGATGATTTTTCAGCCCGGCCAGGGGTGCCCAATGTCTACGGGCTGGTGGGGGGTGAAGCGAACGCCATCGCTCCGGGCAAGCGGATGCTCTCCAGTATGACTCCTACTTTTATAGCAAGTGGGGAGGGGGTGGCGATACTCGGTACGCCGGGCGGGAGCCGCATCATCACCATGCTGCTGCTCGGAGTTTTGGAGCTTGCTGATGGAAAGGGGCCGCAGGCGTGGGTGGATCGGCCGCGTTTTCACCACCAGTATCTGCCGGATCAGGTGCAGTTCGAACCCGGGGCGCTGGAGGACGGGGTGCGTACCAAGCTGTCTGCGATGGGTCACTCCCTGAAACCCCTGGATTCGTCCTATGGGAATATGCAAGCGGTCTACTGGAACCGCCGCAGTGGCGAGGTGTCGGCAGCAAGCGATCCTCGAGGCCTCGGTGAGGCGCAGGTGCGTTGATACCAAGCCATTCAGATGCGCCAGCGCCTCTCTGCGATCAGGTCGTGAGTTTCACGGCGGGGTACCATTCCTGCGCTCTGGTCGGGTATTGGTCGTGATAAGGAAGCCATTAGGCGACTATCCACGGGTAAATTGTTCAAATATGAGGAATTTGCCATTGAATTTAGAGAGAAAATAGCCCAAGCTCAGGCTGTAAACCTAATTCAAAAGATTATTCCACGGAAACGAGAGATCAAGAGAATGAAGAAAACCACCACGCTGATGAAAGTTGCTGCTCTGGTTCTGACTCTGGGCCTGGTTGCAGGTTGCGCCACCACTGCTGATGTTCAGTCGGCACGTGATGCTGCTGCCAGGGCACAGGAGACCGCTGATGCCGCTATGAGGGCTGCTCGTGCTGCGGAGCTCGATGCCGCTTCTGCCCAAGGTTCTGCTGATGCTGCTATGAGCAAGGCCGACGACGCCACCGCTGCTGCTAAAGAGTGCAACGAGCGTTGCAGTCGCATGTCAGAGAAGGGCATGGCCGACGCAATGGCCAAGTAAGCAGTTCGTTTTTGGACCGCTTCTCTGGAGCCGCAGGGCTGTAGAGTAAAAAACCCGGCTGGAGTGATCCAGGCCGGGTTTTTTTATTACTACTCCCAGAGAGTGAGCTCTTTGGGAACGCCGTTTTGCTGCCCCCCGATCTCCTGTAGCTCATTCCAATCCGGCTTTCTTGAATCCTGACCGAGTTTGTTGAGCATGACGGCGACCAGGCCGGTGAAGTTTTGCCCCTTTTTTTCAAGCTCTTCACTTAGGGGTGGATAGACCTGTAAGAACAGTTTGCCATTCAACCAACCCGCCTTGTAAGGCTGGTTGATGATGCGTACCGGCGTGCCTTTGGGAACTTCGGAGAAAAAGTTGGATATATCTTCAGGGTAGAGCCTTATGCAGCCGTGGCTGACCCGCAAGCCCACGCCGTAGGGTTTATTGGTGCCGTGCAGGAGATAGCCGGGCATGCCAAGGTAGAGGGCGTAACCGCCGAGGGGGTTGTCCGGACCGGGAGGGACGACTGATGGCAGCGGATCGCCCTTTTCTTCATGTTCCTGGAGTATCGATTCCGGCACCACCCATGCCGGGTCCTTCTTTTTCCTGATGATGCGGGTGTCGCCGGTCGGTGTGTTCCAACCCTCGCGACCTATGCCCAAGGGGAAAGTCATTACCTCATTCCGCGCTTCCGGATAGTAGTAGAGGCGCATCTCAGCCAGGTTGATGACTACGCCGCTACGGGGTCCTGGGGGCAGGATATATTGCTGTGGGACCAGGATCTGGCTCCCCTCTTTCGGTAGCCAGGGGTCGACCTTCGGGTTGGCAATCCTGATCTGCCGGAAGCCAAGGTCATAATTTCGGGCGATATCAGACAAGGTGTCTTCATACCTGGCCTCCAGTTCGATCACCTCGCCCACGATGTCATCGCCGTTTTCCGGCAACAGCAGCGTCAGGGAAAAGACCAAGCCGGGATAGGGCAGAAGGGCAGTGAGCAACAGTAGGAATCGGGTCATTTTCAGCTGTCGAATGACGATGATAATTTCGGTATGGTGCTATTCTACCCGAGATATATCGGTATTGAATCAGACCGGGTGGTTTCCAGATAAAATAACCATGTACCGATGAGAACCAAAATTGACGGGAGGATCGCCAGGATGCGTCCATGGATTGGGTTGGTTTTCGGATTGCTGCTGTTGAATTCCCTCTCGCTATTGGCCGAGACGGATCAATCCCAAACGTTGAGAATCGGCTACCGGCTGGATAGTGCGCCGGTGCAGTTCCGTAATGAGCGGGGCGAGGCTGATGGCGCGCTCATCGACCTTTGGCGTCTCTGGTCCGCTGAATCGGGTGTGCCCGTGCGTTTTGTCGGTGGTTACAATAAAGCGACGCAGGAGATGCTGGTCTCTGGCCAGGTTGATGTGCTCTCTGGCCTGTTCGAGAGCAGCAAACGGGCCGAATTGATGGATTTTTCCACGCCGATCCTCAGCAGTCCCTACTACCTATTTCACCATCCGGTTCTTGGTCACCTGCAGAGCATGGATGACCTGAAGGGACTCCCGGTTGGGGTGACCCGGGGCAGCTTTCACGAACAATATCTGCGGGAGCACTATCCCGCGCTGAAGCTGAACCTCTACGATGGCTATCAGGATCTTTTCACGGCGGCGCTTGAGCAGCGTGTTAGGGCTTTCGTTACTCAGCCGAGCTACCTGCAGCGCTATCTGAAGAAGATTGATTCGCTGGAAATGTTCGGCAGACTGCGTCAGCCTCTCTATATTCGTGCCTACAAGGCGGCGGTGGCGAAGGGTGATGTGACTCTGCTTGAGTCGGTCAATCGCTACCTCGAGGAACTGAAGATTGAGGACCGCGCCGCCATTAGTCAGCGCTGGTTTGGTGTCACCGATCCTGCAGCGGATCAATCGGCCAGACTTGATTTTACCGCGCAGGAGCAGGCCTGGTTGTCGGCTCACCCGAACATTCCGATCCTTGTGGATGGCGACTGGCCGCCGGTCGATTTCCTCGATGAAGCGGGACGTCATCAGGGCATCGCTGCTGATTATATTCGTCGCATTGGTGACTTGCTGGGAGTGACCTTCGAGATCCAGGCGGAAGCCGATTTCAAGGTCATGCTGGAGAGCGTCAAAAACGGCCGTGCCAAGGTTGCAGCCAGCATCGTCAATACCCCTGAACGGGCCCGCCATCTCGATTTCAGCGCCCCCTTTTTTGAAATCCTCAAAGTTATAGTGACCCGCAGTGAAAGTGCAGGTATCCACAACCTTGCTGATCTTTCCGGCAAGACAGTGGCGGTCGAAGACGGCGTCTTCACCATGCGGCAGTTGCAGCAGAATCATCCACAAATCCAGCTCAAGCCGGTGCCGACCACGGCAGATGCCCTGAGAGCGGTCTCATGGGGGAATGCTGACGCCTACATCGGGAATCGCGCGGCGGCCCAGTGGCTGATACAGCAGGAGCAGCTGCTGAATCTGGTCTATCGGGGGGACGGCGAAACCGGTCCTGCCGGTCTGAGTTTCGCCGTCCACCGCGAACCGGAATGGGCACCACTGTCTGGCTTCATCGACAAGGCGCTGGCGGCCATTAGCATAGATGAACAGCAGCAGATCATGCACAAGTGGCTTGGGATAAAGGCAGCAACCAAAGTCCCTGCACGGCAGCTGAATCTGACTCTGCAGGAAAAACATTGGCTGGACGAACACCCTAATATTCGCCTCGGCATTGATCCGGCCTGGCCGCCGATTGAAATGATGGACGCCAAAGGTCAGCATCAAGGCATCACAGCGGATTACATGAAAATAATTGGCGAGAGTCTCGGTCTGGATATTTCGGTCTCCCCCGGATTGAACTGGTCTCAAGTGCTGGAAGGAGCAAAACACCATGAAATCGATCTGCTCCCCGCCCTTGTGGAAACAGAGGATCGTCGGGAGTATCTGAATTTCACCGAATCCTATCTTGATTTTCCCTTTGTCATATTCGTCCGTGAGCGGGCGCCTTTCATCGGGGGGCTGGAAGACTTGGTGGGAAAACGAGTGGCAGTGGAGCGGGGTTATGTGACCCAGGAGTATCTCGAACGGGATTATCCGCAGCTACAACTGGTATTCGTGGAAAATACCCAGGCGGGCTTGGAAAGTCTCTCCCTCGGGCAGGTCGATGCCTATGTCGGCAACCTGGCGGTGGGCAGTTTTATCATCAATCGTGAAGGACTGAGCAACATCAAGGTAGCGGCTCCGACGCCCTACGATTACGCGCTCAGTATCGGCGTGCGCAAGGATTGGCCGGAACTGGTGCCGATTCTGCAGAAGGTGCTGGATAGTCTGACGCCGGAGGAACGTACGGCAATCCGGCAGAAATGGCTTTCTATTCGTTATGAGATGCAGGTTGACTATACGCTGTTGTGGAAAGTGATTGCTGTTGCTGCCGTGATGATTGCGTTTGTCCTGCTCTGGCTGTTCCAGACGCGAAGACGGCAACGAATATTGCAGCGCAGCGAAGAGCAGTTAAAAACGATCCTCAATACCATTCCCCTGGCGATCGTGGTCAGTGATTTTCAGGGCAGGATCCTGATCGCCAATCCCCACTCTTCCGCTGAGATTGAAACGGGTGGCAGCAGCCTGGTGGGCCGTAACATGGCCGAATTCTATCTGCATGCTGAAGATCGGGATTCAGTGATCGCAGAGATCAGGGAACAGGGCAGTATCCTGGGGCGGAATCTGCGTTTCCGTACAGATAAGGGTCACATCATCGAAGGCCTGCTTTCGGCCATACCGATCCGTTTTGGCGCCGGGGTTGCCAACCTCGGCATCCTGGTCAATCTCACTGAGCGGGTGAAGATGGAACGAGAGTTGGCTGAGGCAAAAAAACAGGCGGAAGTGGCGAGTCGGTTCAAGAGTGATTTTCTCGCCAACATGAGCCACGAGATCCGCACCCCCATGAATGCCATCATCGGCATGAGCCACTTGACCCTGCAGACCGACCTCACCGCAAAACAGTTCGATTATGTGGAGAAGATCCGTTTTTCTGCCCACAATCTGCTCGGCATCATCAACGACATCCTTGATTTCTCCAAGATCGAGGCGGGCAAACTGGATATCGAAGAGACCAACTTCAATCTGGATGATGTGCTGGAGAATCTTGCCGGCATGGTCAATATGAAAGCCGAAGAGAAGGGGCTGGAGATACTCTTCAAAAGGGATGTCACAGCGCCCAGCGCCCTTATTGGAGACCCACTGAGATTGGGACAGATTCTGGTGAATCTGGTGCAGAACGCAATCAAATTCACCCGTCAGGGAGAGGTGATTGTCGGTGTGGAACTGGTGAAGCAACACCGCAAACATCTGCGGCTGAGATTCTCCGTTACCGATACGGGTATAGGTATAGATGAGGAACGCATCCCGCATCTGTTTGATGCCTTTGTTCAGGCGGACAGTTCAACCACGCGGGAGCATGGAGGCACTGGTCTGGGGTTGAGCATCTGCCGCCAGCTTGTCGGTCTGATGGGAGGCGAGATCTCTGTTGAGAGCAAGCTGGATGCAGGTAGTCGATTTGAGTTTGTACTCGATTTTGGCCGCCAGGAGGGGGTATCGAGCCGAATATTTGAACCCGATCCGGATCTGCGCGGCATGCGGGTTTTGCTGGTTGATGACAACCCAGCGGCGCAGAGTATTCTGCGGGAGATGATGGCTTCATTCTCATTTAAGGTGGATGTTGTGGGATCGGCAGCGGCGGCCTATGAAGCACTGCTGGAAGCCGGTGCACGGGAGTTGCCGGAGCCGCTCCCATACGATCTCGTGGTGATGGATTGGCGAATGCCGGAAATTAATGGCATCGATGCGACGCGCCATATAAAAAATCATCTGGAGTTGATAGAGCAGCCGCGTTTTATCCTGATTACCGCCTTTGGGCGGGAAGAGGTGTTGCAGCAGGCGGAGATGATCGGCTTCGATGGCGTGCTGATCAAACCCATCAATCCCTCCACGTTTTTCGACACCATTGTGTCGGCATTTAGCAATGAGCGGGGGGGGCTGCACGTCAGATCTTCTATTGCATCTGAGGTCAAACGACTCAAAGGCAAGGTCCTGCTGGTGGAGGACAACAGCATCAATCAGCAGGTGGCGAGGGACCTGCTGGAGAGTTTTGGACTGCTGGTGGTGATTGCCGAGGATGGCGCGGTTGCTGTTCAGCAGGTGCAGGAGACGGATTTCGATTTGGTTTTTATGGATGTGCAGATGCCTGTGATGGATGGATATGAGGCGACCAGTGCTATCCGTGCCAAGCCGGAGTTCGAGAAATTACCGATCATTGCCATGACCGCCCATGCAATGGTTGGGGATCGCGAACGTTGTCTGGCGGCTGGCATGGATGACTATCTGTCTAAGCCGATCGACCCGGAAGCGCTGTTTGCGATGCTGAAGCGGTGGCTCGATGGTGAGGTTCAACGGCAACAGAAAATGTTATCTGATGGTGCTGACGAGGGTATCACCCTGCCTGAGCAGTTGCCGGGTATTGAGCTGGCGTGGGGGCTGCAACGGGTAGGTGGAAATCGTGTTTTATACATCAAACTCCTGGGAGATTTTCAGCGCAAGTACCAGGGATGCTGCAGAGTATTGACTGGCTATCTGGAAGCTGGGGACACAGTCTCTTCCAGACGCTATGCTCATACCCTCCAGGGGGTTGCAGGTAATATCGGCGCCAAAGCGTTGCAGGAGGCGGCAAGGAAGCTGGAAGAGGCGATCCGGCAGGATGACATTCAGGATCAACCACGACTCATTGAGGAGTTGTGTGAGTCCGCCAAAACGGTTTTTGAAGGACTGGATTCTTGCGTGAGTCAGTGGGAGAAGGCGGGGCAGGAGATTGAGGCCGGGCAGGAAAAAGAATCTATTTCCATTTCAGAGATAGGGGGTATACTGCGAAAAATGTCCCGTCTGCTGCAAGAGGGGGATTCGGAAGCGGGTCTGTTGTTGCAGCCAATGGCAGCCTTTGCCCGCACAGAGCCGGAGATAGCGGGACAGATCGATTCACTGCGCGGGCAGATCGATGACTATGAGTTCGATGAGGCACTGGTTACCTTAAACCGGATTGCTGGATGGTTAGAGATCCCTTTACACAGAGAGCGAGTAGAGTGAGTGAGTCAAAACCCAGAATTCTGATCGTTGACGACGAGAGTTTCTACCTTGATGTACTGGTAAATCTGCTGAATGGTGAGTATCGGCTTTCGATTGCCAAAGATGGTGAGCAGGCGCTGAAACGGGCAGGCAGTGCCACCCCCCCCGATCTTATTTTGCTCGATGTACTCATGCCGCAGATGGACGGCTACGAAGTCTGTCACCGCCTCAAGGCTGACGAACGAACGGCCAACATCCCAGTGGTCTTTCTCACCGTAAAAGGTGAGGTGGATGACGAGATCCGGGGGTTTGAGCTGGGCGCTGTAGATTACATCACCAAGCCTATGAGTCCGCCGATCGTGCGCTCAAGGGTCAAGACCCATCTGGCACTCGCCCAAGCGCGTCATGTGCTGGAGAATCAAAACCAGGTGCTGGAACAGCGGATCCGAGAACGCACCATGGAGATCTCCCGAACCCAGGATGTGGCCATCTTCTGCATGGCCTCCCTGGCGGAGACACGGGACAACGAAACAGGCAACCACATTCGCCGTACCCAGCACTACATACGACTGCTTTCAGAATATCTCAAGGACCATCCCAGGTTTCGGGCGCATCTCAATGATGCGACCATCGACCTGCTGTTCAAGTCCGCGCCGCTGCACGATATCGGTAAAGTCGGTGTGCCGGACCGCATTCTGCTCAAGCCCACCTCACTCGATCCCGACGAGTGGGATGAGATGAAACGTCATTCTCAGTATGGCTATGATGCCCTGTTACGGGCCGAAGAGGAGTTGGGCAGTTCCAGCTTTCTGCGGGTGGCCAGAGAGATTGCGCTGACACATCATGAACATTGGGACGGCAGTGGTTATCCCGCAGGGTTGCGAGGGGATAATATCCCGGTGGCTGGACGTCTTATGGCGCTGGCGGATGTCTATGATGCATTGATCAGCCGCCGGATATATAAAGAGCCATATTCCCATGAGTCTGCGGTGGAAATCATTCTGCAGGAGCGTGGCGCCCATTTTGATCCGGCGGCGGTGGATGCGTTTGAACATCTGCAGGATGAGTTTCGGCGGATTGCGGAGGAGTTCTCCGACCGGGAGGTATGAGTGTTTCCTTAGGAAACACTCCCCCAACCAGCCTCCACAGAAACACCCCCCCCGTTCAAATAACGCCAAAACCCCTTTTTAACCCCCGATTGCTGAAAAACTTTTCAACATCCCCCCTAAAGAAAGGCTTTCCAGGGCCGATAGCCTGCATGAACCCAAGGTGTTGCCGGGACGGATTTCTGTCCTAAATTGCCGGAAAAAGGCTATTCAAGGTAACCCTGAAAATTTTTATGCCTATCCAGGAGAAACAGCATGGCAAGCATTCTTGCAGTTGATGATTCGGCCTCCATGCGCCAGATGGTGTCCTTTACCTTGAAAGGTGCAGGATTTGATGTTGTTGAAGCGGTCGATGGTGTCGATGCCTTGAGCAAAGCCAAAGGCCAGAGCTTCAATCTCGTTATTACTGACGTCAACATGCCTAACATGGATGGAATCAGTCTGATCAAGGAGCTTAGGGGCCTGCCGGCTTTCAAATTCACGCCTCTTTTGATGCTGACCACCGAGTCAGGAAACGATAAAAAACAACAGGGAAAGATGGCGGGGGCGACGGGTTGGATCGTCAAACCTTTCAATCCAGATCAGTTGCTTGCGACGGTTAAGAAGGTATTGGGCTAAGCACCCGTGCCAGTAATCACTGTCAACAAGAGGGAGGGGTTTTCATGTCGATAGACATGGCGCAATTCCATCAGGTCTTCTTCGAAGAGAGTTTTGAAGGCCTCGATATCATGGAGTCCGGGTTGCTCAATATGGACCCGGGAACCGTTGATGATGAGGAGATCAACTCGATCTTCCGTGCTGCTCACTCGATCAAGGGAGGCAGTGGCACCTTCGGATTCAACGATATCTCCAGTTTCACCCATATCATGGAGACGCTGCTGGACGAAATGCGGGATGGCCGCCGTCTGGTTACCCCCGAGGCTGTCGATGCATTGCTTCGGTCGGTGGATGTGCTGCGTGACATGTTGGCCGCCACCAGTGATGACGGTGAAGTGGATGAGGAGAGGGTTCAGGAGCAGAAGTCTGAACTGGAACAGATCCTCAACGGCAAACCAGGAGAGGCTGCGACAGGTGTCGGTGCAGCCGATGCGGCGGCGCAGCCGGTTGGGGGCGTCGAGGTCAGGCCAATCGGCTGGCATATCGTATTCCGACCGCTTCCCCATATGCTGCGTACCGGAAACGATCCGCTACGCATTATTCGTGAACTGGCGGAACTGGGTGATCTCAAGTCCGAAGGTGATATCAGCGCCCTGCCGGCGCTCTCCAGTTATGAGCCGGAAGACAGTTATCTCTCATGGGATCTGCATCTTCACGGTGATGTGGAGAAACAGGCAATCGACGATATCTTCGACTGGGTCGAGGATGATTGCGAATTGATTATTATGCCGTTACTGCCTGAAGGTGAACCTGAGGTGGCAGTGGTTTCTGCGACAGCGGTGCCCGCAGCCAGCGAACCTGAGGCGCCGGTCGTACAGGCTGCGCCACCACCGGTGGAGCGACGCAGTAAGGAAGATCGGCGTTCCAGTAAGGATCGCCGCACCAACAATCGCCGTCAGTCTGGCGGCAACAGTGGTGGCGGTTCCATCCGTGTTGAAATATCCAAGATCGATGCCCTCATCAATATGGTCGGTGAACTGGTCATTACCCAGTCGATGCTGAGCATGCTGGGTGAGGATTTTGAAATGGACAGGCTGGAACGTCTCAATGACGGCCTGGCACAGCTTGAACGTCACACCCGTGAATTGCAGGAGAGTGTGATGCAGGTGCGCATGTTGCCCATCAGTTTCACCTTCAGCCGATTTCCGAGACTGGTGCATGATCTGAGCGGCAAACTGGGCAAGAAGATCGAACTGAAGATGACCGGCGAGAACACCGAGGTGGACAAGACGGTGATCGAAAAGATCGGTGATCCGCTGGTGCATCTGGTGCGTAACAGCCTCGATCATGGCATCGAGATGCCCGAAGAGCGGCTTGCCGCAGGTAAGCCTGAGACCGGGACTATCAATCTCAGCGCCTCCCATAAAGGGGGCAATATCGTCATTGAGATCCGTGACGATGGCCAGGGTCTGAACCGTGACAAGATCGAAGAGAAGGCGATCGAAAAAGGGATTATCGATGAAGATCACAACCTCTCCGATCAACAGATATATGAGCTGATCTTTGCCGCAGGCTTCTCCACCGCCGATGTGGTGAGTGATGTCTCCGGCCGTGGTGTCGGCATGGATGTGGTGCGCAGGAACATCAATGAGCTGGGGGGCAGCATCGAGATAGAGTCCGATCCCGGCGAGGGCTCCGCAATCATTATCCGTCTGCCGCTGACGCTGGCCATTCTCGACGGCCAGACCGTGACCGTGGCCGATGAGACCTACATCGTGCCCCTGGTCTCCATTATCGAATCGATCCAGGTGAAGGCGGATCAGATCAATCGTGTTGCGAGCAAGGGCGAGACCTTCAAACTGCGGGACGAGTTTCTGCCTATCCTGCGCCTGCATGAACTTTTCGGTATCGAAAACCCCAAGGCATCAAGTTTGGAAGAGGGACTGTTGGTGGTTGTGGAGGGTGATGGCCGTCACTGCGGCCTCTTCGTGGATGACCTGCTTGGACAGCAGCAGGTGGTGATCAAATCCCTGGAGGCCAACTACCAGCGTGTGGACGGCATCTCCGGTGCGACCATCCTTGGTGATGGTTCGGTGGCCCTGATCCTGGATATCCCCGGTCTGCTGCGTCTGGCGGCCGAGACCGGAGCGGACAGCGCAGCGAAACAGACTGCCTGATAGAGAGACATTGAGATGAATGAACCTCAAGCAAAGATTGCAGCGGCACTGGAGAGCCAGGGCGATGAGTACCTGACCTTCCGACTCGGTGATGAGGATTACGGTGTCGACATCCTGCGGGTGCAGGAGATTCGCGGATGGGAAACGGCCACCCGCATTCCCAACTCGCCGGGATATGTAAAGGGCGTAGTCAATATGCGTGGCTCCATTGTCCCGATCTTCGACATGCGGCAGCGATTGGGGATGGAGGTGCGTCCCTACAGTAAGAATACCGTGGTCATCGTGTTACGGGTAAAGAGCGATAAAGGTGAGCGCAATATGGGCGTGGTGGTGGATGAGGTCTCCGATGTCCTCAGTACCCAGAAAGACCGTATCCGCAACACACCGGAATTCGGCGGCGGCATTGCAACCGATTATATCTCCGGCCTGGCGGATGCCGACGACAAGATGGTCATGCTCCTGGATGTGGACAAGTTACTCAACCAGGGCGAACAGACAGAATCAGAGAATGAGGACGCCGCTTGAAGCGGGTCATGGATATCGCGGGAGATAGACAGTGAAGATTAACCAGCCAGTGACAAATAACGAGAATGTGATGAAGGATGGTTCCATCCTGGCATCCCGTACTAATCTAAAAGGTATCTTGACTTACGCCAACAGGGCGTTCATAGAGATCAGCGGATTTGAAGAACATGAACTGATTGGTAAAAACCACAATGTGGTGCGCCATCCCGATATGCCGCCAGAGGCCTTCGAAGATCTCTGGTTCACGGTAAAGCAGGGCAAGCCCTGGGTGGGAATCGTTAAGAATCGCTGCAAAAACGGCGATTTCTACTGGGTCAAGGCGACCGTATCGCCGGTGGTCAAAAATGGTCAGGTCGTCGAGTACATGTCAGTGCGCACCAAACCAACCCGTGAACAGGTTGCCGGGGCCGAGACACTCTATCGCGATATCAATGCAGGTAAGGCCTCTTTGAAAAAGGGGCGTTTGAGTCGTTGGTACTCCAAACAGCGGGACGCTTCCATTGTCATGCGTTTGAGTGTGGCGATTGCACTGCTGACTTCCGTCATTGTCGGTGTGTTGGTCGCTGGCGGTCTTTGGGGTGTCTCAAGTATCGTTGATCAGGCAGAAAACCGGGAACTCGCCAAGGTCTATCAGAGCGTTACCGATGGGCTGGCGGCTGAGAGTCGATTGGCTACTGCGATGGCGACGCTAGTGGCGAACATGCCGGAGGCTCAGAAAGCCTTCGCTGAACAAAATCGTGATCGTCTGCTGGAGCTGTTCCGCAGCGCCTATCTCAAACTGCGTGCCGACTACGGTGTACGCCAATTCCAGTTCCACAATCCGCCGGCTCTCTCCTTTGTGCGTATCCATAAACCCGAGAAGTTTGGCGATGATCTCTCCTCGTTCCGCCATACGGTGGTTAAGACCAATAACGACCGAAGTGTCATTACCGGTCTGGAAGTCGGCGTGGCCGGTCTCGGCATCCGGGGCGTTGTTCCTATGTTTGATGGTGACAAACATACCGGTTCTGTCGAGTTTGGTATGTCGTTCGGTCAACCTTTCTTCGATGCCTTCAAGGTGAAGAATGGTGTGGATGTGGCGCTCTATCTCGATCGAAACGGCAAGATGGACAAGTTCGCCTCAACCCTGGGTGAACCCCTGCAAGTCACTGATGCTGAGGTGAAGCAAGTATTGGGGGGTGAATCGATCTCCAGGCAACTCGACTATCTGGGTAAGCCACTGGCAGTGCTGTTTGGCCCCGTGGCGGACTACTCCAATAACACGATCGGTATCCTCGAGATCGCCATGGACCGGTCGAAATTTCTCGATCAGATGACAACGATCCGCAACCAGGCGTTGGTCCTGGGTGTCATTGCGCTATTGTCCGGTCTGCTGATTGCATGGCTGATTGCCCGTTCGATAGCCAGGCCGATCCGCCATGCAGCGGAGATCGCACGTAGCATCGCCTATGGTGAATACGACAACGACGTTGTCATCGAACGTAATGACGAGACAGGCTATCTGCTCAACTCCATGTTGACGATGCAGTCTCGCCTGGGTTACGACCTGCATGAGGTGGTGGAGGCTGCTACCGAGAATCTGCGCATCAAGACGGCGCTCGATAACAGCTCAACCAGTATCACTGTTTCGGACAAAAATAACACACTGATCTTTATGAACAGGACGGCCCATGCTCAGTTTGACCAGCTGGGTGAGAATCTCAGCAGTCAGGGCAAACCGTTTAATACAGATGATTTGATCGGTACCAACCTGGCCGATTTCTTTCCTGACCAAACCCTTGCCGAGATGTATCGGAGCCAGATGACCGATACCCGCACCAGCCGTTTCGATGCCTGGGGCCACAACTTCAAACTGATCAGCAGTCCGATCAACGATAACGATGGCGACTATCAGGGGAGTGTGACCCAGTGGATCGAGATTACCGATGAGCTGAAGGTTGAAAAAGAGATCGACGGCATCGTGATGGCCGCCAAAGGTGGTGATCTTACGCAGCGTATCTCCATGGAGGGCAAGAGCGGTTTCTTTGAGGATCTGGGACGGGGCATCAATGAACTGATCGAGGCTACCAGTGATGTTTTTGGTGACATTGCCAGCGCCATGCAGAGTATGGCTGCGGGAGACCTGACCAACCCCATTCGCCGTGATTACGCCGGTACTTATGGTGAGGTGAAAAACAACGTCAATGAGACCATCGTCAATCTGGAGGAGACGGTTGTCAAGCTGCGGGAGTCCGCTGATGTCATCACCACGGCTGCGGGTGAGATCTCTTCCGGCAACAACAACCTGTCGGCGCGTACCGAACAGCAGGCGAGCAGTCTGGAAGAGACGGCCTCAAGCATGGAGGAGTTGACCAGTACCGTGCGTAACAACGCCGATAACGCCCAGCAGGCGAACCAGTTGGCGAGCAGTGCCAGACAGACGGCCGAGCATGGCGGCGATGTGGTAAGTCGTGCAGTGCAGGCAATGGATGCCATCAACACCTCAAGCAACAAGATTGCCGAGATCATCGGTGTGATCGACGAGATCGCCTTCCAGACCAATCTGCTGGCGCTCAACGCCTCAGTCGAGGCAGCCCGTGCGGGTGAGCAGGGCAGGGGGTTTGCCGTGGTCGCCACCGAAGTGCGGAATCTTGCAGGCCGCAGTGCCACTGCGGCGAAAGAGATCAAAGAGTTGATTCAGGACAGTGCGGGCAAGGTGAAGAACGGCGCGGAGCTGGTCAATGAGTCGGGTGAGACCCTGGAAGAGATCGTCAACAGCGTGAAGAAAGTGGGCGACATCATCTCCGAGATCGCCGCCGCCAGCCAGGAACAGTCTGCGGGCATCGATCAGGTCAATCAGGCGGTCACCAGTATGGATGAAGTGACCCAGCAAAACGCTGCCCTGGCAGAACAGACTTCGGCGGCTGCCGCCTCCATGAGCGAAAAGGCTCAGGATATGGACGGCATGATGAACTTCTTCAAGGTGAGTGGCGGAAGCCGTATGACTGCCGCAAGAGAGCCGTCAGCGCCCCCGAAACCTGTGGCTATGGTTAGGAGAGCGACGCGAGCACCCAAGCCTGTGCCGAGTGTTAAACCTGCAGCGCAGGCAGCGGCCAGCAGCGTTACCCAAATCACTCCGGTAGCGGAGGGTGAAGGGGATGAGTGGGAAGAGTTCTGATTGTGTGGGTATGGGAATTACCTGTTGAGAGAATCAGCTGAATGAAGATAAACGAACCAAATACCGGAAAAGAGATCTCCATGCCAGACGATATGATTATCGTCTCCAGGACCGATCTCAAGGGCATGATCACCTATGCCGACAGTGCATTTGTGGAGATGGCGGGGTTCAGTGAAGCCGAATTGATCGGAAAGAACCACAATATCATCCGGCATCCCGATGTGCCTGCCGCAGCGTTCCAGGATCTATGGGTAACCATACAGGCTGGCAGACCCTGGACCGGTATCGTAAAAAACCGTGCCAAGAACGGCGACCACTATTGGGTGAAGGCCAATGTGATCCCAATCTTTGAGCATGGACATGTCAAAGAGTATATGTCGGTGCGTACCAAACCTACACAGGACGAGGTGCGGGGTGCCGAGTCACTCTATGCAGCGATCAATGGTGGCTCTTTCAAGGGTGATGGACTTTTGACCCGCATGTTCAAGTCGCTGTTTAACTTGCCGTTGCTGAAGAAGTTCTATCTGGTGATGGTGTTTATGGCGCTCAGTTTTATGTTATCCGGCCTGGTTGCCTGGTTACCGATGCATGAGGCTGAAGCGCAGTGGCACGGATATCAGACAGAGGTCGCCGAAAGACAGTCTCTGTTATCGGAGATGAAGTCCCAGTTTGGTTATGGCGGAGCGATCCACAACTTCAAGAACTATGTGCTTCGGGGTGCGCAGAAGTATGCGGATCGCTTCAAAACCAACCATCAGTCTCTGCTCGTCGCGTTGGATCAGTATGGCCGCTTGAACGGGCTGACGGAGGATGAGCGCACGGCATTGGCGAGTATTCGCAGTGTTGCGGATAACTACCGGGTCATGCTCGACAAGATCCAACCGATGGTAGTGGGGCAGGCGTCTGCTGATGCCATCGACAAGGTGGTGAAGGTCAGTGATAAACCTGCACTGGAGGGTTTCGGTGTACTCAATGCCACATATGAAAAGATGACGGCTGCCCGCACAGGGATGTTGGGAGAGACCATCGGTTTTGGCAAGTTAATTTCATCAGTGATGCCACCGGCTGGTTTTTTAATCCTGGCGCTGTTTTTCTACTTTGCCCTGCAGCGTGGTGTGCTGAAACCGTTACAGGCCTCACAGGATTATCTGCGACGCATCGCTGAAGGACACTATGCCGATGATATAGAGCTTCGTCGAGGGGATGAGATTGGGGATCTCTACCGGGGCATCAAGTCGATGCAGACGAAATTGGGCTATGACGTGAACGAGGCGCGTGAACGGGCCGACAGTGCTGCCCGTATCGAAACTGCGCTGGATAACGTCTCCAGTTGCGTGATGATGGCTGATAACGATCGCAACATCTTCTATATGAACAAGAGGGTAAAGAAGCTGTTTAAAGATGCGGAAGAGGATATCCGCAAAGATCTCACGGAGTTCGATGCCGACCGTTTGATGGGCGCCAGTATCGATGCTTTCCATAAACATCCCGGGCACCAGGCGAAGATGCTTGCAACCCTTTCCCAGACTCATCAGTCAGAAATGGTGGTGGGTGGCCGCACCATGCGTATCGTCGCCAATCCGGTTATCGCGGAAGATGGTAAACGTCTGGGTACAGCGGTGGAGTGGAGTGATCGTACCGAAGAGGTGGCAGTTGAGGGTGAGTTGGAGAATATCGTGGCCGCCACCCTGCATGGTGACTTGTCGCAACGTGTAAAACTGGAAAACAAGACGGGTTTTTTCAAGCATCTGGGACAGGGCATCAATGCTTTGATCGACCAGATAAACAGTGTCTTCAATGATGTTGCCGTCACGATGCAGCGGGTCTCCAACGGAGATCTTAGTGAGCGGATCAATAGCCAATACAGTGGCACTTTTGGAGAAGTGAAGGATAACGTCAATGAGACCATGGACAATCTGCGCAGCATTATTACTGATCTGCGGGATTCGATGGATGTGGTGCGAACGGCTTCAGGTGAAATTTCATCAGGTAATAACAGCCTCTCCAGCCGTACCGAGCAACAGGCCAGCAGTCTCGAAGAGACCGCCTCCAGCATGGAAGAGTTGACTGGCACTGTGCGTAACAATGCTGACAATGCCCAGCAGGCAAACCAACTTGCAGAAAGCGCCGGAAAAACTGCAGAGAAAGGGGGTGAGGTGGTACAGCGGGCAGTGTCGGCAATGGATGAGATCAATGAAGCCAGCAACAGGATTGCCGAGATTATCGGCGTGATCGACGAGATCGCTTTCCAGACCAATCTGCTGGCGCTGAATGCCTCGGTCGAGGCGGCCCGTGCCGGTGAGCAGGGACGGGGTTTTGCCGTGGTCGCCACTGAGGTGCGTAACCTTGCCGGCCGCAGTGCAACAGCCGCTAAAGAGATAAAGGAGTTGATTCAGGACAGCGCGCACAAAGTACAGGTCGGTTCTGAGTTGGTCAATGAATCCGGTAAGACCCTTGGTGAGATCGTTATCGGCGTCAAGAAGGTGGGAGACATCGTTTCGGAGATTGCCGCCTCGAGCCAGGAGCAGGCGACGGGTATAGATCAGGTCAACCAGACGGTGACCAGCATGGATGAGATGACTCAGCAGAATGCCGCGCTGGCGGAACAGACCTCTGCCGCTGCCTCATCCATGAGGGATAAGGCCCAGGAGATGGATGGTCTGATGAACTTCTTCAACCTCGATATTAAAGCGCAGGAAGAAGTCGCTCACAGCGCGAATCATGCCGATTTTGATTTTCATGCCGCCAGAGCGGTTCACCTCTCATGGAAGATGCGGCTACGGGAGTTTCTCGATGGCAATAAAAGCATGAGCAATGATGAGGCGGTATCCCATCGTGATTGCGCGCTGGGAAAATGGCTCTACGGTTTTGCCATGGCAGAGTATGGCCATATTCATCAGATGCAGGAGATGGAGCGGTTACATGAAGAGATGCACGGCATCATCAAGGGTGTGGTATCGCTGAAGAATGCCGGATCCATGGTAGAGGCTGAAGAAGCTTATAGCGGCATCGGGCCGCTATCCGAACAGATCGTGCATCTCCTTAAACAGGTAGAGGATCAGGTGGATGTTTGATCGATCGATACAACAGGTTTTCAGGAGAGTGAAATGGCCCCGGCTGAAACAACAGTGAGTGAAGTAGAAACATCTGTCGGAGTGGGTGGTCAGTATCTCAGCTTTACGCTTGGCGGAGAGGATTATGGTGTGGACATCCTGCGGGTGCAGGAGATCAAGGGTTGGGAGGCGGTGCGTCCGCTTCCTGATACGCCGGACTATGTAAAAGGTGTGCTGGACCTGCGCGGAAAGATTGTGCCGATTATCGATCTGCGAACCCGTCTCAAGCTTGATCATGCCGAATATACACCGACTACGGTAACCATTGTTTTGACTGTGGAGAGTGAGCGAGGGCAGAACTTTGTCGGCATTGTTGTTGACAGTGTTTCAGATGTGCTCGATGTGCCGGGAGATGATGTACGAGCCGCGCCTGATCTTGGCATCCACATCAATACAAGATACATCATAGGAATGGTCACCCAGGGTGAGCGTATGGTTGTGCTGCTGGATGTCGATAAGCTTTTTAATCCTGATGAATTAGGATTGCCGGCAAGTATTGGATAAGTACCGTGCCGTGAAAGCGAAGAGACGGAATAGGAGTGTTTTGATTCATGCGCAGGATTGCAGTCATCAACCAGAAGGGTGGGGTGGGAAAGACTACGATTACCACCAATCTGGGGCATGCGCTGGCCCTGCTCGGGCATCGTGTCACTGTGATCGATCTGGATCCGCAAGGCCAGCTGGCGGCGAGTTTCGGTATCTTCCGGCCACCTTCAAAAGGTATCGACCAAGTGCTTCTGGAAACGCTGGATATCGAATCCGTCCGAGTCAATGCCAGGGATCTGGTGACATTGATACCTGCTGGAAACAGGTTGCACAAAGTGGAAGAGTTGCACGAAGGCGGAGCTGCGCGCGCACGCTTGTTACAAACCGCGTTGCAGGGAAATCTGCAGGATCAGGCCTTCGTGTTATATGACTGTCCGCCCTCTTCCGGAATGTTGGTGGCGAATGCAGTATTTGCGGCAGATGAGGTGTTGATACCGGTCACTGGAGACTATCTCTCTCTCAACGGCTTGGCAAAAATGATGGCAACACTGAAAAAATTTGAGCCCTTTTTGGAAAAACCCCTGCAACAGTGGATTGAGCTAAGTCGTTTGATTCCGCGTCGGCGGCTTGCCAAAGAGGTACAAGCCAAGGTGCTTGAACATTTTCCGGGACGTGTGTTGGCGACGCCGATTCGTGAGGCGGCGGTGATGGCGGAGTGCCCAGGCGCGGGGCGGACGATCTTTGAATACAGAGGTTCAAGTCGCTCGGCAAAAGAATTCAACTTACTCGCACAGGATGTAGTTGAGAGGAGAACCATGCAATGACGACACGGAAAAAAAGTAGTGGCCCGGTAATAAATCATGACCCATTTCAGGAAATGGGGACGTCAGCAGAATCGGCGGATGACGGGGTGGGATTGAATGCTACTTCCCCTGCCGTTGAAGCAACAGCACTTGATGCCAAAGAGAATGTTGTGACACTGGGCGAAAGCCTGACCATACAGGAAGTGGCCGGTATGCTGGAAACATTGAGACGATCGCTTGAGCTGGGTGGCACAGTGACCCTGAATGCAGGGGATCTCGACCAGGTGGATGGTGCAGGCATTCAACTGTTATGTACCTTCGTGAAAGAGGCAGTAAATCAACATATCGAAGTAAAGTGGTCCGCAACAGCTGAGAAGCTGCAATCCGCAGCTGAACTGTTGGGATTGCTTGAAGTCTTGAATCTGCCAATAAAACAAGCGGCATGAATAGATCGGGATCGGAGAAACCTGATGAATAAAACAGCAATAGCGCCATCGACGGCGAAGCAACCTGATCTTGATTGGAGTCAGGTGCGCGAAACAATGCGTATGCTTAATCTCGCAGTTGCTCAGATCGATATGGCGATGCGGGAGGGCGAGGAGTCGATTCAAACACTCAGTGAATCTTTTACCTCAATGATCTCCAGCGTGAGCGCGATTGCGCAAACCGCCGGTCAGTTACAGTGCCGGGATGAAAATGCCGGTGTAATAGCCATAATCGAGCAGGAAGGGGCGGATGTATCTGCCAAGATGCAGGCAAGCATCATGGCATTTCAGTTTTACGATAAACTTTCGCAGCGGCTCTCCCATGTGAACCATGCACTTGAGGCTTTGGGGGAGCTGGTGGGTGATCAGGGCAGACTCTATAACCCCAATGAGTGGACTGGTCTGCAGGGAAAAATCAGGTCGCGCTACAGCATGCGTGAAGAGCAGGAGATGTTTGACGCCCTGCTGGCAGGCGCCACCATAGAAGAGGCGTTGCAAATGGGGATGGAGGCGATGCATGAGGCTGAGGACGGTGATATCGAACTGTTTTAAAACGCCGGGCGACTATTTATCAAGAACGTCGCACCATGATGGTTGTAACGGTTTATTCTGGTGCGCACGGCACACCCTACCAGATACTCACGGAATGAATTAAATGCCGTTCTTGATCTATTCAGATGGTATGAACTAATTATCAAGAATGTAGGGTGCGCCGTGCGCACCATGATTGCTAAAGAAAAACAGATTGAAGGACCAAACAGAAATGCGCGATAGAGAGTTTGAGTTTACCCGTACGGACTTTGAGTTTTTGCGCGGCATTGCGAACCAGCGTACCGGCATAGTCGTCTCTGATGATAAATTCGATATGTTCTATTCCCGGCTATCGCGGCGGGTACGCAAACTGGGGATGGCAACCTTCAGTGAATATTGCGACCTTATCCGCGCTAACCAGGATGGAGATGAAATGGTGGAGTTGGTCAACTCCATTACGACCAATCTCACTGCGTTTTTTCGCGAAAACCACCACTTTGAGTATCTTGCCGATACAGTGATTCCGGAGTTACTGGCGAAAAATTCCGCAAAGAGGAATATTCGTATCTGGTCTGCCGGTTGTTCTACCGGTGAAGAACCCTATTCACTCTCCATTACCCTGAATGAAGTCCTGGCGCAGATTGCAGGGTGGGACGTGAAGGTTCTTGCTACCGATATTGACTCCAATGTACTCGCTCGTGCTGCGAGTGGCGTCTATCCGATGGAAAGGGTAAATGGATTGGACAATGCACGCCTGCGGCAATGGTTTCAGAAGGGAAAAGGAGAGCATGGCGGCAAGGTCAGGTTGAAACCTGAGGTTCGTAGACTGGTCGAGTTTGGTCAGCTGAACCTGATGCAGAAATGGTCGATTGATTCGCCCAAGGATGTGATTTTCTGCCGCAACGTGATTATCTATTTTGATAAGGAGTCAAAGGTTAAGTTGATTGAGCGTTATGCCGATAACCTGAAGGTGGGTGGATATCTGTTTATTGGGCACTCTGAATCACTGTTCAAACTCACGGATCGTTTTGAATTGATAGGCCAGACAATTTATCGAAAGGTGAAATAGCAGGGACATGATGCATCATGAACTGACTAATTCTCTGCCGGGATTTGAGACGATCAACCGGTATTGGGATCGAAATCATAAGATGCCGGCGGCCAAGATTCTGCCGGGTGAATATTATGTGACGACCAATGACGAGATCATCACCACGGTATTGGGTTCCTGCGTGTCGGCGTGTATTTGGGACACTGTTTTCGGTATCGGTGGTATGAATCATTTCATGCTGCCTCTGAGTGACAGTGGTTCCTGGGGCGGCAGTGATCTTGTGAGTACCTCCACCCGGTATGGGAACTACGCCATGGAGCATATGATCAATGACATTTTGCGTCACGGTGGGCACCGTCCCAATCTGTCAGTGAAGATCTTTGGGGGTGGCAAGATCATCAGCGGAATGTCCGATGTTGGAGAGAAAAATATCCAGTTCATCCGTGAATATATTGAGCAGGAACAGCTAAATCTTTTGGGTGAGGATGTCGGTGATATCCACCCCAGAAAGGTTGTTTTCTATCCCGCCAGTGGCAGGGTGAGAATTAAGAAACTCAAACATATGCACAACGATACAGTAGTCAAACGCGAGGTTGCCTATCAGCACGATATCGAAGAAGCACCTGTGGTGGGTGAGGTGGAGCTTTTCTGATGTGTGATGATTGGGATATGTTTACAAACGAGAAGGTTTGGTTGTAGTGATGGAAGAAAAATCATGATCAAGGTTCTGGTAGTGGATGATTCAGCACTGGTGCGCCAGTTGTTGACATCAATCCTGAGTGAAGATCCCGGGATCGAAGTGGTTGGAAGTGCCGCCGATCCTTTTGTGGCGCGTGACAAGATAAAGAAGCTGAACCCGGACGTTTTGACGCTTGATGTCGAGATGCCGCGTATGGACGGTGTTACATTTCTCGGCAATCTGATGCGTCTGCGTCCGATGCCGGTGGTGATGGTCTCTACCCTGACGGAACAGGGTGCCGACGTGACGTTGCGTGCACTCGAGGCGGGTGCGATTGATTTTGTTTCCAAGCCGAAACTGGATGTGGCTCATGAGTTGCCCGAGTATTCGGAAGAGATTATCGGCAAGGTCAAGACGGCGGCCAAGGCCAGGGTGCGGGCTCTGGAACGGCGACCTGCCAAAAAAACCAGTGTCACGGAAAAATTGAGTGCCGATGCAGTGCTTTCCAAGCCTGTGATGAAAAAACATTTCCGCACCACGGACAGAATCATCGGTATCGGTTCATCCACCGGCGGTACGGAGGCGATCAAAGACGTGCTGCGTGATCTGCCGCCGGATATGCCGGGTATCGTGATATCACAGCATATTCCCGAGGCCTTCAGTGGTCCGTTTGCCCAACGGGTCAACAGCATTACTGCACTGACCGTGCTAGAAGCCTCTAATGGCCAACAGGTTCTGCCGGGACATGTCTATATCGCTCCGGGTAACCGTCATCTCATCATACAACGTGATGGTGCGCGATATACCTGCAAGCTGAACGATGGTCCTCCGGTCAATCGTCACAAGCCTTCGGTGGATGTCATGTTTCGCTCTCTTTCCCAGAATGCCGGCGCCAATGCCATTGCCGTTATGTTAACCGGCATGGGGGATGACGGGGCTGCAGGGATGGGAGAGATGAGGCAGACAGGTTCTCCAACCATCGCACAGGATGAGAGGACGAGCGTTGTTTGGGGTATGCCTGGGGAGGCGGTGAAGCGGGGTTTTGTGGAGGAAGTCCTTTCGTTAAACAAGATCGGCAAACGCTTGCAGGAGTTGAGTTCCGAGTAGTGTCCGGAATGATATTTACTGACCACTTCCAAAAAGAGGCTAAGGTTTTTCCCGGTTTCGCCGATAAGTGGTAAAGAGCCCGGCAAGCCATATCAGCTGTAATGGGTTGCATTTTTCGAAACTGGACGTTGTAGAGTGAATGCCGAATATCTGAAAACCCATTGGATACCCTATCTGGCAAGCGTGGTGCTGTTTGTCGCTGTGCTGGCGCTGGGTTCAGGCTGGTTTGAAGCGGGTGCTCTTGTGATGCTGACTGTCTTATGGGGAGTGCAGCATTACCGGCTCTATCAAGAGGATCGGGACAAGGCGCAAACCCTGAGTGCAACCGAAGGTGGATCCGCACTTGCCACCGAAATGCAGGGATTGGCAGATGATCTGCAAACCGGTGTCGGTGGTTTGACGGGGGCTCTGGAGAGTGAGTTGAGCCAGATTCGAGCACTGGTTAGCGATGCCGTCGGTACACTGCAAGGCAGTTTCAATGGCATAAACGATCAGTCCCAGGCCCAGGTGGAAATGGTTCAGGCGATGCTGGCTAATGTCGCGGACAATATCGAAAATGAGAGTGGGAAGGTGTCCTTTGCGGAATTTGCCCAGGAGACGGACAAGGTTCTGCAGTTTTTTGTCACTCATGTTGTAGAGATCAGCCAAAACACCATGTATATGGTGGAGACCATCGAGGATATGGCATCCCAGATGGATAAGGCCGATGCGTTGCTGAACGATGTCAAGATGATTGCCGATCAGACCAACCTGCTGGCGCTGAATGCGGCCATAGAAGCGGCTCGTGCAGGAGAGGCTGGGCGGGGGTTTGCGGTGGTGGCCGACGAGGTGCGCAAGCTCTCACAGCGTTCCAACCGCTTTAACGACGAGATACGTGAGGTCATTGTCGGCTCCCGCGATAGTATTTCCGAGGCGAAGGACTCGGTGGCAAAGCTCGCCTCGAAGGATATGACTTTTGCGATTCAGTCCAAATCCAAGGTTGATGAGATGATGGAGCAGATCGGCCAGATGAATGAAAGCACGGCTTTGCATCTCTCTCAGGTCTCCGAGATGTCGGGACGGATCAACTACTTGGTGGGCGACGCGGTACGCTCGTTGCAGTTTGAAGACATTGTCCGGCAATTGGCGGGTTATAGCGAACACCATATTGGGCGCCTGAATGAGATTTTCAGGCGTGTTCAGTCGGACATTGATGGCATGATGCAGGATCCGGCTGGCAGTGCCAGGACATTTGCAGTGAAAATGGGGCAGTTGCGGGTCATGATCCATGAAGAATTCTCGCAGGAACAGGCACATAAGCCGGTGGATCAGACATCCATGGACGAGGGTGAGGTTGAGCTGTTTTAGTGTTGACGGATCCGGGTAGTGGGGCTGTCGGCTAACAGATGTATTGGTTGGAAAGTTATGGCAATTATTGCAAAAAATTCAGGTGATGGACGGCTTGTCCGGATATCGATCAATGGGCGGTTTGATTTTTCGCAGCATGCGGATTTTCGCAATGCCTATCCGATAGAGGATGCCCCTTGCCGTCGTTTTGAGATCGATCTGTCGAATGTCCCCTACATGGATAGTTCCGCTTTGGGTATGTTGCTGGTGCTGCGTGAGCGTGCGGGTGGAGATAAAGCGGATATTACGCTGATTGGTTTCAATGATGAAATCGAACAGATTCTGAGCATCTCGCGTTTTGAAAATCTTTTTAAACTCGAAAGACCCCAGGCAGCTTAGGCCGGGATAAAGGAGGATATATGTCGATCAGCAAGTCTATTTCAAGTGACGGATCAAAGGTGACGATTGCCGTTGCCGGAAGGTTTGATTTTTCAACTCACCAGGATTTCATCAAGGCCTACAAGGAACAGCCAAAAGGTGAGAAGGAATATGTCGTGGATCTCTCCAATGCGGAATATATGGACAGCTCAGCGATGGGGATGTTGCTGCAGTTGCGGGAGCATAGCAGCAAAAAACCGGGCAGTGTGGTGCTGGTAAATGGTAATGAGGCGATCCAGGATATCCTGAGAATTGCCAACTTTTCCACCTTGTTCACCATCCAGTAATTTCAATCCGACTGGAAACTCGTTGAATCTTTCCGGTATCCTTGCGGCAATTTTTTAGCGGGATATCTGACCATGGGATTTAAATGCGGCATCGTGGGCCTGCCGAATGTCGGCAAGTCCACCCTCTTCAATGCACTGACCAAGGCGACTATTGCGGCGGAAAACTATCCGTTCTGCACTATCGATCCCAATGTAGGGGTGGTTCCGTTGCCTGACTCACGGCTCGATGTGATTGCCGAAATTGTCAAGCCGCAAAACATTCTTCCCACCACGATGCAATTTGTCGATATTGCCGGCCTGGTTGCCGGGGCCTCCAAAGGTGAAGGGCTGGGAAATAAATTCCTGGCAAATATCCGCGAGACTGATGCCATTGCCCAGGTCGTGCGCTGTTTTGAGAATGACGACGTGGTCCATGTTGCCGGCAAGATCAACCCATTGGCAGATATTGAGGTGATCAATACTGAGTTGGCGCTGGCCGATCTCGAATCCGTTGAGAAGGCGCTAGACAAGACTGCCCGCCAGGCGAAGACTGGAGATAAAAAAATAGTGGCGCGCAAGGCTCTGTTGGAGCGCGTTCGCGATCACCTGGATGAAGGCCGCGGGGTACGCGCCATGACGCTTTCGGACGATGAGTTGTTGGAACTGCGGGATCTGTTTCTGCTCACCATCAAGCCGGTGTTCTACATCGCCAACGTCGATGAAGAGGGCTTCGAGAACAATCCGCATCTGGACAGTGTTCGTGAGATTGCAGAAGCTGAGGGTGCCGATGTGGTGCCGGTCTGTGCTGCCATCGAGGCGGAGATCGTAGAGTTGGACGAGGAGGACCGGGAGGCGTTTCTGACGGATTTGGGCCTGGATGAGCCGGGACTGAATCGGGTGGTGCGGGCAGGCTATCATCTCCTGGGGCTGGAAACCTACTTCACCGCAGGTGAAAAAGAGGTGCGAGCTTGGACCATCTCAGCCAGCGCGACGGCGCCCCAGGCGGCTGGCGTGATTCACACCGACTTTGAGCGAGGTTTCATACGCGCCGAGGTCGTTGCCTACGACGATTTTGTCGAGTTCCGGGGCGAGCAGGGCGCCAGAGATGCAGGCCGGCTGCGCTCGGAAGGCAAGGAGTATGTGGTCAAGGATGGGGATGTCATCCACTTCCGTTTTAATGTCTGAAAAATGCCAGGCAGTTGACATGATTTGGTTGCATCAGTATTCTTCCGGGCCTTCGCAGTGTTCTGCGGCAATAAAATTGGCAAGGTAGCTCAGCTGGTTAGAGCACCGCACTCATAATGCGGGGGTCGGCAGTTCAAATCTGCCCCTTGCTACCATATTGGAAAGCCCCGTGACTCAATCTGAGCCGCGGGGCTTTTTTTTGCGTCATCGGAACGCAATCATGAGTCAATATGGTGCAAGTTATTCTGTTTTGCACCATGCCCGTGCAAAGTGGCGAGATGAAAAGTTGTCGGACTAACTTAACTCAATGGAATTATTCATGTTTTTTGTTAAGGCATAATTATTGCTTAAGTAGGCACCAATTCAAAGCAGTAAACGAAATCAAGTCTCAAAATAAAACTTGCTCGAAATAGGTGTAAACAATGTCAATCGTAAACAGATCAATTAGAGCGGCGTTTGGGGTGATGGCCCTGATGTCGATTCCGGCTATCGCCGTGGCGGAAGAAGCTGTTATGAACAGTGCCAATACCAGCTGGATCATGACTACCACCGCACTGGTGTTGTTTATGACCCTGCCGGGCCTGGCGCTGTTCTATGGTGGGTTGGTGCGTACCAAGAACGTGTTGTCTGTGCTGATGCAGTGTTTTGCCATCGCGGGTGTTGCCAGCATTATCTGGTTCCTCTTTGGCTACAGCCTGGCATTTGGTGAGGGGAATGCCTGGATCGGGGACTTCAGTAAGGTCATGCTCTCCGGTGTCGGTAAAGAGACGCTCTCCGGTGACATTCCTGAATCCCTTTTCATGATGTTTCAGATGACCTTCGCCATTATCACCCCGGCGCTGATCATTGGCGGTTATGCAGAGCGAATGAAATTTTCCGCCATGCTGATCTTCAGTACGGCCTGGTTGATATTGGTCTACATTCCCGTGACCCATTGGGTCTGGGGTGGTGGCTGGCTGGGCAGTATGGGACTTTACGATTTTGCTGGTGGCACAGTGGTGCATATCACCGCGGGTGTGGCGGCGCTCGTTGCAGCCATGGTGCTGGGGCCGCGTAAGGGGTTCGGTTCAGCCGCGATGACGCCGCACAATATGACCATGACGGTTACCGGCGCCGGTATGCTCTGGGTTGGCTGGTTTGGCTTCAATGGAGGCAGCGCGCTGGCATCCGATGGGAGCGCCGCGATGGCGATATTGGTGACTCACATCTCCGCTGCCATGGGGGCTATAACCTGGGTGGTTCGGGAGTGGATCAAGTTCGGCAAACCCAGTGCGTTGGGTGCGGTTACAGGTATGGTGGCTGGTCTCGGCACCATTACTCCGGCGTCCGGTTTTGTAGGTCCCGGTGGTGCCTTGATAATCGGTCTGCTGGCGGGGGCTGTCTGTTTCTCGGCGACCAACTATCTCAAACAGGTGTTGAAGATTGATGATTCACTGGATGTTTTTCCGGTGCATGGTGTCGGCGGTATCATGGGTACCTTGCTGGCGGGCGTCTTCTCTGCAACATCCCTTGGGGTTTTCTCCGGTTATGGCTTCGCTGAAGGTATCGAAACCATGGGGGGGCAGGTCTATGTCCAGTTTATCGGTGTGGTGGCGACTATTGTCTTTACCGCAGTGGTGAGCTACATCATTCTCAAGTTGGTGGACAAGCTGGTGGGACTGCGGGTCACAGAAGAGGAAGAGATCGAAGGCCTGGATGTCGCACTGCACGAAGAGCGCGGTTACGACCTCTGATCAAATTCAGCCTGGAGTAACGGGAACCTGCCGGGCCGATGGTCCGGCAGGTTTTTTTGACTCTGTTTATTGAGTTGCCGGGCGACGATAGCTCGCCAGGGCGCTGTCGGTTTCATAGATTGCCACTTCGACGACGGGAAATCCCCCCTTTGCAACCTGATCAAAGATCAGGCGGGCGATATTTTCGGCAGTGGGATTGTTTTTCATCACATAGACCCGTTCTCCTGCGGCCTGCAGCGTGGGCAGAATCGGATCGTCCTGATGCATCAGCATGTTGTGGTCCAGCTCGCTGTCGATCCACTGCTTGACGAAACCCCCGATATCGCTGAAGTCGCAGACCATGCCCATCTCGTCCAGTTCACTGCTCTCCAGACGAATCACCGCAGTGGCGTTGTGGCCATGCAGATAACGGCACTTGCCTTTGTGGTTGAGCAGGCGGTGCCCGTAGCAGAAATGGATCTCTTTGGTGACGGTGTACATGTCAGCGGTATCTTGATCTGAAAGAGGCTGGAGTATAAGGCCTGATTTATGTGCCCGCCACTGCTGGTGCTCTGTCCATGTGAAAATTACGTGTACAGCGCCCCTCTTGGAAACCATTAAAGAAAATCATGGATTCACCGCTATAGTTTGAGGGACTCGCTCTTTTTGCGTCCCTGAAATCCTGGCCGATAACATTGGAGAGTGAAGGCATGAGTTCGGACCACCGTTTTTTGATGATCGCGGATGAGGCGGTCGACCATCTGGAGCGCTTGATGAAGCGTTTTCCACATCTTGCATCGGAACATGTGCAGGATGCAGTGGAAAGCTGGCAAAAAAGAGGGAGCGGCGGGATTGAGATGGTCATGCCTGGGGCAGAAGCCGATCCCGATGAGGCACTGGCGGAATCGGCGATCGCGCTCATCCAGGACCACATGGTGGAGGATGTCATGGACAGACTCGCTGAGGAGAACGATGTTGAAATGGACTATGACCGGCTGATCGGTCTTGTGGGCAAGGATCGCTATATCGGCTCTTTGCGCCGGGAAATCATCGAGTTGAGAGCAAATTCTGTATCAATGGAACAGATGGCTGAGTTGTGGAACAGCATGGGTAAACCCGCCCTTGGTCAGGAGCAGTGGACAGCCAGAACCATCTCGCTACTGCTGGGCTGATTCTATTTTCCCGATTGTTCAGCAACGGGATGCTACTCATAGCCATCCAGGTGCCGCCCCTCCGTAATGGGTGTAAATCAGATTGGAGAATGGCCGATCAAAACGTTACAGCGTAGCTTTTGGTCATTACAATAGATGGGCTATCAACGAATATTCATCCACCACGAATGCCCGGAGTGGAACCTCAACCAATATGGAATCCCAAATAATTACCCGTTGGTCAGATTTTGATCAGCTCGAGGAAGACTGGGATGCGTTGTTGAAAAACGCCTGGGCGGATACGATTTTTCTTACCTGGGACTGGATCCAGGCCTGGCGGGAAACGGTCCATGAGGCGGTGGAACCCTTTGTCGTTGTGGTGAGAGATGATAAGGGTGATCTCGTGGGTTTGGCCCCTTTCTATATGGCAGAGTTACGGCTGCTGAATCTGGTCTCCTTCAAGACGCTTCGGATCATGGCGGACTATGCTACCGGCGCGGAGTACCCTGACTGGATTGTGTCTCGGCATGTGGAAAAAGAGGCGGCGCAGGCGATTGTCAGCGCACTGCTAGAGGCAAAAGGGAGATGGGACACCATCTGGATGCCGCACATGACCGGCTGGACCGGCAGCATTGAGAACATCAGTAGCGCCTGTCAGGCAGGTGGTTTACCCCATCGCTACAGGGCCACCCGCTTCGGCTACTTTGACTTGCCTGAGACGATGGCGCAGTTCGAAGCCCATTTCTTTGGCGATAGACTGCAGGAATTACGCGACGAACGGTCTGCGCTTCTTTGCAGAGAAGGTCTGGAGATCACCCGTTGTACCAACAAAGCGGATCTGCCGGGTCTTCTGGAGGCGTTATTCGAGTTGCATGATCGACGCTGGAGCCTGGCGGGTGGTGCAGGGCGCAAACCCTATGAAGCGGAATTCTACCGTTTGTTTGTGCAGCGGGTTTTCGATGAAGGTTTGCTTAGGCTTATGGCGATCACAGATGGTGGAAAGATAGAGGCGATCCAGATCGGCTCTATCTATAACAACCACTATCTCCTGCTTCAGGAGGCCTTAAATCCTGACGCTGCGCCGGGGATGGGAGAGGTATTGCGCACCCTCGTCATCGAAGATTGTATTAATGCCGGGGTCAAAGGCTACGATTTCCTGATGGGTGCCGACGAGGAGAAACGTCGTTGGGGGGCAGAGGAGAGGCGCGGCTGCGATCTGTTTATCGGTTCCCCCAACCTCAAGGCCCGTTTGCTGTTCAGTAAAGAGATCTGGCCGACCGGGCGATTTCTCACGCAATCCAGTCAAAACTAAACAGTCATACCTATCCCTTTGAATGTAGGCCTGATCAAGCGCAGCGGATCAGGCCTACGGGCTTGCCTGGGCCAATTTCTTCGGTTACAAAGGGTGTTCCGCCAATGGAGGACGCCATGAGTCTGAACCTCGCCCACTACTCCCGAATTACCGAGATCGTTGGTGACATCATCAAGGTACAGGTTCCGGAGCTGGGATCGGGCCAGGATATCTGTTTTGGGGATCTTGCACTGGTGGAGGATCGGGATGAGAACCGTTCTCTCGCCCAGATCATCAGCATGCAGGACGATCAAGTCAGTCTACAACTTTTTAACGGCACCAAAGGGGTCTCAACGGCTTCCACCGTACGCTTTCTCGGTCACCCGATGGAGACGACCTACTCCGGCAATATCCTCGGGCGGATCTTTCGCGGCACCGGCGAACCCATCGATGGGGGGCCCTCTCTGAGCCATGATCCGCGGGTGGCGATCGGTGGACCCTCGGTCAACCCGATGCGGCGGGTGCTGGCTTCAAAGATGATCCGCACCGATGTGCCGATGATCGATGTCTTTAACTCCCTGGTGGAGAGCCAGAAGATCCCTATCTTCTCCGTCTCAGGCGAGCCCTTCAACCGCTTCCTGTCGCGGGTCGGTATCCAGGCCGATGCCGATATCGTGGTCTTTGGCGGCATGGGACTGATTTTTGACGACTACCATTTCTTTCGCACCGCCTTCGAGGATGCCGGCGTTTTCGCCCGTACCGTAATGTACGTCAATCAGGCATCCGACCCTATCGTCGAAAGGCTGCTGATCCCTGATATGGCGCTGGCTGTCGCGGAACGTTTTGCGGTTGAGGAGGGCAAGCGGGTGCTGGTGCTGCTCACCGATATGACCGCTTTTGCCGATGCGCTGAAAGAGGTGGGCATCGCCATGGACCAGGTGCCCTCCAACCGGGGTTACATGGGGGATCTCTACTCCCAGTTGGCGCGGCGTTATGAGAAGGCCTGCGACTATGCCCAGGGCGGTTCCGTCACCATTCTCTCGGTCACCACCATGCCCGGTGATGATGTGACCCACCCTGTGCCCGACAACACCGGCTACATCACTGAGGGGCAGTTCTACCTGCACAATGGTGTGCTCGATCCCTTCGGCTCACTCTCGCGCCTGAAACAGCATGTGATCGGCAAAGAGACCCGGGAGGATCATGGCCAGATCATGAATACCATGATCCGCTTCTATTCGGAGGCGAAGGAGGCCGAGCAGAAGCAGGCGATGGCCTTTGAGCTCTCCGCCTTCGACCATAAACTGCTTAAATTCGGCAAACTCTTTAAGACGCGCTTCATGGATATAGGTGTCTCCATGCCGTTGGAAGAGGCGCTGGACCTCTGCTGGCAGACCCTGGCAGAGTGCTTCGAGGCGACGGAGCTGTTGATGAAACAGAGACTGATCGAGCGCTATTTCCCGCACAGTGGGAAGCCAGGAGCGGCTCACTAAATGGCTCGGCTCGCCCTCAATAAATCCTCTCTGACCCGGCAGAATCAGCTGCTGAAAGGCTATCGTGATTTTCTGCCGTCACTGGATATGAAGCGTAAACAACTGCTGGCGGAGCAGGCGAAGGCCAGGGCAATGCGTTCGTCCGAACAGTTGCAACTGAATGCAGTCTCGCCCTGGATCAATGAACAGCTGCCGATGCTTGCCTATCAGGCAATCAGTCTTGAGGGACTCGTATCGATTGCGGGGGTCAGTTTGGGTGAAGAAAACGTCATGGGGGTGCGCCTCCCCCTTCTTGAAAGTGTAGAGTTTCAGCTGGCGGACTACCCTTTGTTGGCCAGACCCCACTGGGTTGATCCTTTGGTGGAGAAACTCAAGCAGGCCTTGGAGATGCGTCTGCGCATGCAGGTTGCCGAACAGCGTCTGAAACTGCTGGAAGCGGAGGTGCGCACCATTACCCAGCGGGTCAACCTGTTTGACAAGGTGTTGATCCCCCGTACCCGCGAACAGATCAGAAAGATCCGTATCTATCTGGCGGATGAGGCGCGGGCCGGAGTGGTACGGGCCAAGTTGGCAAAGCGCAAAAAACAGGCAGAAGGCGGTTTGCGATGACCATCCTTGCGCTACGTAAAGTCACCCTTGCCGGACTTGCTCAAGACCGTAAAGTGATGCTTTCCGGGTTGCAGAGAATGGGGTGCCTGCACCTGATACCCTTGCGGCCAAAACTTGCGGCGGACCCGGACAGAACGCCGAGCGCACCGGCTGAAGAGGCCTATAAAGCGTTGCGCTGGATCAGCGATGTGGCGGAGAAGCGGCAGCAGGTAAAGGATAAAGAGGCGTTTGATTTCGATGAGGTGGTGCGGTTGGCGCTGGGCAACAAGCAGCGTCTGCGTGAAGCGGAGGATGAAAAGGCGTTCCTGCAGCGTCGTATCCATGAGCTTACCCCCTGGGGCGATTTTACCCTGCCCGACTCCGCCTACTCCGGCGGTTATCTCTATTGGTTCTATCAACTGCCGCTGCACGAGCGGCGAAGGCTGGCCGAACTGGAGCTGCCTTGGCAGGAGGTCCATCGGGACAATCGCTTTACCTATGTGGTGGTGATTGCCAGGGAGGAGCCGGATGCAGCTCTGCTGCCTGTACCCAGAACCCATACAGGGGCGGTTTCTCTGAGTCAGTTGCATGCGCGATTGAATGAAACCGAGGTGCAACTCGAAGATCTGCATGCCGAACATACTGCATTGAGTCGCTGGATCTTTCTGCTCAGCCAGAATCTTGCCCACGCGGAGGACCGTTCCGCCTTGGTGGAGGCGGATCAGGGCATCTGGCTGCAGGATGGCGTCTGTCTGGTGCAGGGATGGGTGGCTGAGCGTGAATTGCCACTGCTGCAGGGCTTTGCAGCAGAGCTGGGGCTGGCGCTGACCGCGGAGAAGCCGCTGCTGGAAGAACGGCCGCCCACCCTGTTGGAGAATCCATCGCCGGTGGATGGGGGGCAAGATCTGGTGAGTTTCTACCAAACCCCCAACTACCACGAATGGGATCCCTCCCGCATTGTATTCTTCTCCTTCGCGCTCTTTTTCGCCATGATTCTGGCTGATGCTGGTTATGCGGTGATTCTCGGGCTGATACTGGCGCGTTATTGGAAACGTATGGAGAAATCGGCAGAGGGACGGCGCTTTCGTATCTTGTCGGTAGTGGTGTTGGCGGCCTCCTTTCTCTACGGTGTGATGGTGGGCAGTTACTTTGGTATCGAGCCATCCCCCGGCACACTTGTTGCGCGCTTGAAGCTGCTGGAGCTCAAGGACTTCGACAGCATGATGAGACTCTCCATCGCCATCGGCTGTCTGCACCTGTTGATGGCTAATCTGGTGGTGGCGTTGAGGCTGCGCCCCTTTCCACACAACGCGCGGCCGGTTGGTTGGAGTCTGGCTATCACGGGTGGATTCGCTGCCTATCTCGGTAGTACAGAGGGCATGCAGGGCTTGATTACTACGGGCTATCTTTTGTTGAGTCTGGGTCTGCTGCTGGTGCTGCTGTTCGCCAGCAACCGCAGGGTGAGTGACTGGAAGTCGGCTCTGCTGCGCCTGCTGGATGGTCTGGGCGGTCTGGCTCAGGTCACCAAGATGTTCGGCGATGTGCTTAGCTACCTGCGCCTCTTTGCCCTGGGGCTGGCCAGTGCCTCCCTGGCACTCACCTTCAACGACCTGGCGATACAGGTCAAGACGGCCCTGCCCGGTCCGGGCCTGCTGCTGGCGATTCTGATCCTGTTTCTGGGACACAGCATCAATCTGGGACTGGGCATCATCAGCGGTTTCGTACATGGGCTGCGTCTCAACTTCATCGAGTTTTTCAACTGGGGGATGTCCGACGAGGGATACCCCTTTCGTGCCTTCGCTAAAAAGGAGATCGAACCATGAATGAGTTTGTAATGGCGCTGGGTTGGGTCGGAATCTATGGCCCTATGGCGTTGGGCGCTATCGGCAGTGTGATCGGTTGTGCCCTGGCGGGACAGGCGGCTATTGGCGCGATGATAGAGACGGAGAGTGGTCATGGCCGCTATGTCGGTATCTCGGCAATGCCGTCGTCCCAGGTGATCTACGGCATTGTGGTTATGTTCACGCTCAATCGTGCCGTGACCCCAGAAGCAGCGGCGGGCATGTTTGGCATCGGACTGCTTTGTGGTCTGGCGCTGATGTTCAGTGCGATCTATCAGGGCCGAAGTTGTGCCGCGGCCATCAACGCGGCAAAGGCCAAGCCTGAGATATTCGGCCTCTCCCTGGCGCCGGCGGCGATCGTGGAGGGTTTTGCGGTTTTTGCCTTTGTTTTCGCTTTGGTGCTCAGCGCCGATCTGCCGGGGGTGAAATAGCGATGGCAAAAGATAACAGTGCACTGCAGGTCTCTTCCGGTGTTGAGGCGCTGATAGAGCGCTTGCATGACGAAGGTGTTGCGGCAGGGCGGGAGCGGGCAGAGAAGATTGTCGCTGATGCGGAACATCAGGCTGCCTGGATCGTGGAACAGGCCGAATTGGAGGCAGAGGCACTGAAAAAGGCGGCGCGGGAGTATGCCGAGCAGACCCAAAAGGCGCTGCAGGAGTCGCTGTCGGTGGCGGTGCGTGATGCCATCCTGTCGTTGAAGTCGACCCTCAGCGCCCGTTTCGCCGATGAGGTACAGCGGGCGGTCGGCCGGGAGATGAGCCGTGAACAGATGTTGCAACGGCTGATTCTGGAGGTGGCCGGACGGGCGAAAGAGCAGGTTGACGAGTCGGAACCGATGCAGATACTGCTGCCACGGGATGCTGTGGGTCTTGAAGAACTGCGCAAGGATCCCGAAGCTCTGCGGGCCAACCCGTTGACCGAATTGAGCGGCCTGATTACCAAAGAGATGCTACGGGAAGGGGTGACCTTTATCGAGGCGGATGATGGTACGCCGGGTATCCGTCTCTCTATACGTGGTGATGCCATCAAGCTGGATGTCACAGAGGCGGCAGTAACGGAGCTCCTTCTGGCCCATCTGCAGCCCCGTTTCCGGGCGCTGGTGGAAGGCATCGTCCGTTGACTATTTGGCACAATTCAACGTAACCCGACCAACCTACAAATATGCACAATTTAATATGTCCAGAGACTCCTACATTACCCTGATCACCAGTCTGCCCTATGCGGGGGAACTCTTTGCTGTGTCTCAGACACCGATCTCACGCATCCAGCTCGAAGCGCGGTTGAGTTTTCTGACACCGGAAGATGCAACGCAACTGCAGGCTATTGAAGGGCTGCTGTGGTGGTCCTCTCATTCCCATGAAACGTCTGATGCAGAAATTGCCGTGGAGACGAAACGGCTGCTGGCGGAACTGAATAACGAGTGGCTGCGGCAATTGATCCGTCAACGCATGGAATTCAGAACGCTGGTAGCGGCGTTGCGACGGCGCAGACGTGGAGAGTCTGCACCGGATCTTAATGCAGATTGGGGTTTTGGCCGTTGGCTGGGTGTGATCCACAGAAACTGGAGTGAACCTGGCTTCAGCCTGGAACGCGCCTTTCCCTGGGTGCTGGAGGCGAACCGGCTGTTACGGGAGGAGGACCACCTGGGGCTGGAGCGGCTCCTGCTGGGAGAGCAGTGGCGCTGCCTGGATCAACAGGGCGAGGGCCACTACTTTGATTTTGAGGCGGTAGTGGCCTATGTGTTGAAATGGGGCATCATGGATCGCTGGTCCAGCTATCATGGTGAAGGGGCAGTGCGGCGTTTTGAAAACGTATTGGACGCTGCAGTAGGAGAGTATGCGCAAATGTTTGCGTGAATGCAGGGTCTGTTTGTGATGTTTCTTCGTTTTGGATCTATATTTGGAAGATGAGTGACGAGCTGCTACATAGGGCGAGAGCATTTGCCGTAGAGGCGCATGGAGAGCAGCGCTATGGCGATAAACCCTATATCTACCACCTGGATCAGGTGGCAGGGCTTGTCGAGTCCTATGGAAATGATGCTCAGATTATAGGCTACCTGCACGACGTGGTTGAAGATACACCGGTGAACCGCCTCGAAGTGGCGGAGGTGTTTGGCCACTTTGTGGGTGCTTGTGTGGAGATTGTCACCGACGAGCCGGGACGTACCAGGAAGGAGAGGAAGCGTAAAACCAATCAGAAGATGCGCCGTGTGAGCGGTAGCCATGAACTGGCGCTGGTGGTAAAGGCGGCGGACAGGCTGGCAAACGTCACTGTCTGTTTAACGGAGCAAGACAGTACGCGGCTGGATATGTATCTCCGGGAGCAGGCCGTTTTCAGATCAGCAGTCTACCGTATGGGATTGTGTGATGAAATCTGGTCTCGCCTCAACGAATGCCTCAAGGCATGATAGGGTTCAATATACCCATTGGCCGGGAGATCTGACGTACGTTACTGCGCATAACCCCCACGCCATCGGTGATCTGGATGAAGCGCTGTTCGATGTTGCCCATGCCGCCGCCTAAGTGGCGCATATCCCGTTCGATGAGGTCCATTTCATCCGCCATGGCGCCCATGGACTCGCGCACTGACGGCATCAACTCCCCCATAGACTCCGTGTGGCTATAGATGTCGTCCATGTTGGCCATATGCTTGTCGATCAGTTCAACCTTGGCGGTGACTGAATTCATGCTTTTGTTGACGCCCTGTAGATTGGTGTGCATGGAGTCCATGCTGTTGACGATGCCATTTAGATCCTCCCACAGGATGCTGATGTAGTAGACGTTGAATATCGCCACGATCATCAGGAACGCAGCAACGGCATAGAGGAAGAGGTTCGTGATGCGGAAGTGGTGGTGTCGTTCGTCGAGATGAATCTGGGTCTCACGTCCGAGACGCCCGATCACCTCCACCATTAATCGTTTGGGATCTTCTGCCATCTTTGTATTCCAATAAGGAGAAATCCGGGCTAGGGAAGGGGGAACATCTTGTTCATTGACCGGGCTGGCTGGCCCATGCGGTGCATGTCATGTCCCATGCGCTGAATATCGAAATTCATCTTGTCGATGGCCGATGAGATATAAGCGATGTTTCCGTCCACGGAATTGACATGGTGTTGGATGCCGCTGAGTGTGCCGCGCATACGCCGGAGATCGACAGTGATGGTACCCATCTCCCGGTCCATCGTCTCCGTCTGGCCGTTGATTCCGTTAAGCAGGCTCACCCGCTTTTCCATTGACGTGATGTAAGTGTCGATATTTTCCATCTGTGTTGAGACGGAGGTGAAGTTCTGATTCATGTCACCAACCACCGCAGAGATACGGGTGATCTGTGATGACAGTGTCAGCAGCAGGATCAGAATGGAGATGGCAATGAGGCCGAGAATGATAAGCCCGGTCCGGATGCTGTAGTTGAGCCGGTCGCCGAGAATATTTTTAATCTCGATCTGGCTGACGATGATGGCTTCGAACGAGGTGACGGCACGCACCAACTGCTCGTCGGTAACGGCCTCTTGTGTGCTGTTGACAGCGGTTTTGTCCTGCTCGGTCATGCGACCGGTCTCCAAACGGGGTATCGGCGAAATGCTAACTTAATCCGCTTGGAATTTGAAGGATTATTACCGACTATCAAACCATTTCTGATGGAAGACTTGCGGGGAGAGGGGTAAAAGCTCCAGCGCCTTGAAGGCGCCGGAGTTTTTGCCGTGGGGTGTGGTTTAGTGGTTGACCGTGGTCAGCCCCAGGCTAACCCAGGACTGCATGCCGCCGCGATACCACTTCAGCTTGTAGGCCGGATAACCCAGTCTGATCAAGGTCTTGACATTGACCGCTGACTGCGGGCACCAGGCGCCGTTGCAGAAAAATGCCAGGGTCTTGGCATTACGGAAATCCCAACTGCCCTTTACCAGCCTTGCACCGAATGTATCCGTCAAAATACCTTGCAAGGTCTCTGCCTCAGCGTCGATTGCGAAGGAGCCTTCAACGTCGACATTGATCTTGTTCCAGGGAATATTGGTCGAGCCTGGAATGGTGCCGCGAGCCATCCATTCAGGGGTGCGTGAGTCGATCACCATTACGGTGCGGTCTCCGTTGGCACCCCGCTTCAGGTAACCCAGAACCTCCAGCTCACCCAGGGTTTCAATACCCTGGCCCAACGGCATCGGTTGGATGCAGAAAGGTGGGCAGTGGCGAGCGATCTTATTGTAGGCCTTGGGAACCGTGGCGTTCTTGTCACTGCTTCTCTCAATAGTGACGCTCTTTCCATTGTGCATCACATCGACCGAGTGCAGTGTCGAAGTGATATTGTTGCCATGGTCAGCCATCGCTGCTCCAGAGAGCGCAATTCCGCCAACCAGAGCGAGTCTTATCAATGCCTTGGCATATTTCATTATGAACTTCCTCCTGATAGGAAAGTCGTGATCAATATTTGAGGTATGAAGGCATCTTCAGATCTTTCTGCGCGACTGCCTGTTTGTATCCCATTTCGCTCTGTGACTTTGCCTTTGCCGCAAGTTTTTTGGCGGTTTTATAGTCACCCTTTGCCAGTGCGGCCTTGGCCTTTTTCAGCATCTTGCCGACATCACGCCATTCGCCTTCCGCTGAGGCGGCTCTCTTGCGCGCCTTATCGGCGTCGGCGATCATCTTTTCGACCTTGGCGGCTTCGGGATTGGGGGCTTTCGCCGCGTCTCCCGCTTGGACAGTGCTCAACCCGCCGAAGAGCAGCACAGCCAGGATCATTACATAACCAATCATTTTGTTTTGCATAGTGTACTCCGAATCTCTCTGTTGCCTGACTATTTCCGTGCGCCCGGACCGTTCAGCTCGAGGCCATTGCTCATGTAGGTGAGGAAATATTCAAGGTTACGGTACTGCTCACCCTGCGCCTTGAAAGGTTTGGCCCGTACCTGTTTGTTGCATCCGGTAACGCGGCGATGAAGGGTGCCCATGCCGCCCCATTTGGAGCGATAGATCGGAAAGTGGGTGGTGTGGCCGAGGGCCGGTCCAAGGACTTCGGAGCGAATACTCATGCCGGCGTTCTGCAGATGGCAGTTGGCGCAGGAGAAGTTCAACTGACCGCGGCGGGTATAGTAGAACTTTTTGCCCTTCTCGTAGGCCTCCAGTGCGCGAGGGTCATCTTTCGGGATGATCACGTTGGTCTTCTGACCGCGTGACGCGAAGGCAATGTAGGAGGTGATAGCGTTGATGGAGCCCTTTTTGTATTTCAGGGGCTTCTCACCGTTGGCCTCGCGGCATTTGTTGAGGGCCAGGGGCAGGGTCATGACCATGCCGTTCTTCTTGTCCCAGAGGGGATAGATGCCTGCAATGGCAGGCCCGTCAGCAAAGCAGTCCTTGTAGGTTTTGCCGTTGGCAAAGGGCTTTTCCCACATTTCCTGGCCATCATCGATGAAAGTTTCGTAGGGTGAAAACTCTTCAATGGCTTCCCAGTTTTCACGTCCGACAGGATCGATGGAGTAGACGCCATTGGGGTATTCTTCCATTGGCACACTGGCAAAGCGGTTCTTGTAAAAATTCTGGAAGGCTTCGCGATCTGCTTCCGGGGATGCCTGTGCCGATGCCGCAATACCGCCGGCAACAGCCAACATCGCAATCTTTTTCAGTAGGTGTTTCATGATCTGATTAATCTCCAACCAAGTAGGGTTCGGTGGCTCAAGAGTGGATCTCTCACAGGGACCAGACGAACTCGACGACTTTGTCGATTTCAGCGTCTGAGAGGATCTTGTGCCGGCCGAACGGCGGCATAGAGGTTTCCGGGTTTTTCACGGTGGCATCCGCAATCTGAGCCTTGAGTTCCGCTTTGCTTTTAAAGCGGGACTGCATGGCGCCCAGCGGTGGAGCAATATTGCCTGCCGCTTTGCCGCCTGCCATTATGTGGCAGGCCAGGCAGTTGCCTTTTTTACGGGTGAAGGCGATATTCTTGCCCTCTTCGACCATGCTGGAGCCTGCTGCCGAGGCTACGGGAACCAGCGCCAGTTGCCCAGCCAGCAGTACGCCGGCGCTGGCTATTCCAAGCAGTTTAGTGCTCATTGTCATTACATCCTCCAATCTTGGTGGAACGATAGTGTCCGGAACCCCGCATTCATCACAGGGTGAGTCGAATAGAAGAGGAACCGGAAATTGAGTAGTCGTTGTCTCTAATGGACAATCAAACATGACTGTAGTGATTGTGACGCGGAAAAGGAAGTGAGGAAAGTGGAATAATCAGGAAATCGTATAGCGGTTTACCTTAATAAATTTCCTTATTTGTCGCATAGTTAGGTTGTAATCATAAAAAATTAGGGGCTGATGTGTTTGATTTAACCCGGATGTATTGCAGATGAAGTTGTTCAGTTTTCGAAACTTTCGTGTCCTGCTTCTGCTGATTCTTCTAGCCACAACGGCTATTTATACTCACGGCCAGCGCCTGGATTCAACAGACTGGATTGATCCGCTGGAGGTGATGGTCTTTCCCGTCAATGGTGATGGGGATGCGGGAACCGCCGTTTACATCAAAGGACTGACCAATGCGGATTTTTCGCCCATCGACAGATTCACCGGACGTCATGGTGAAAAGTACGACTTGCTGGCTGATCCGCCGACCCTTACTCGCATTGGCCCCTTGGTGTCTTCCGTGCCCCCCGAACCTCCTGAAATAGGTGCGAACGTGTTGAGCAATGTCTTCTGGAGTCTGAGAATGCGCTATTGGGCCTGGAAACATACTCCCGATGATGTTTCAAACCGGGAACGGGTGAGGATCTTCGTGCGTTATCAACAGCCAGATGGCGGAGTGCCTTTGGTGCACTCACTCGGTTTGCAGAAAGGGTTACTGGGTCTCGTGTATGCCTATGCGGATGAGTCTCAGAACGCGAGGAACAACCTTGTGATAACCCATGAGTTGCTGCACACAGTGGGTGCCACCGATAAATATGGTCCGGGTGGTGTGCCTCGATATCCTGAAGGTTTCGCTGAACCCGGTAGAAAGCCTTTATTTCCCCAACGCCGTTGTGAAATCATGGCTGGGCGGGTGATGCTGTCCGAAGACGTGGTGGAGATGGCGTCAGGCCTGCGGCAGTGTCTGGTGGGAAAGGCGACAGCGCGTGAGATCGGTTGGATTGAGGGTGATTAAGGTGTCTTGCTTTGGGTTACGCCATCAAAACCCAGTTCGGTTGATGAGAGTGTCTCGTTGCTCTTTTCGCGTTCTGTTTTGATCGAATAGAGGTCAGTGCCGAACCTTCTGGAGCTGAAGAGCAGAGAGGGGTTGTTGCGATGTCGGTCGATAAGACGACCGTTCGAACCGAAAGAGTAGCGTAGTCCCAGAAAGATATACTCGTGGTCATTTTTTCCCATCGCCGCCGATCCCAGTAGGGTCAGGCCCGGCATGGCGTCGGCAGCAGGTTGCACTTCAAATCCCAAGTGCCCCATTGGCTCGCCGTTGATCTGCGCCGCGCCGCCCTGAATAGAGAGGATCTCGAATGGGTAGAGACCGATGTCGGCAAAGAGGTTGAATTGATTGTCCACGTCCCCGGTCTGATACTCCACACCTCCGCTGAGGGTGGTAATGGAGTTGTACCACTTTCCGTCCAGGCCAAACCGGTTGACGTTAGCCGTACCCCACTGGAGGGTGGAGGCGCTGGCATCGAGCAGACCCTGTTGCGGGTCGCTCCAGAAGACGTGCCCGCCAATTCCGGTTACGCTGTCGTCTTCGAAGTTTCCCAGGGTTCTGTCGATCTGCAATGAATAGGCGCCAGAGAGGGGAAGGCTGTAGTCGTCCATGAGAAGATTGGCGTTGTCCGGAGTGAGCAGACTGCTCACATTGTCGCCCACTCCATCCCGGTTGAGTGAGGAATCATCAGCCACCGCGATAGCCGTGACCATGAGGAGGGCCAGGATGCATAGTAGTCGATGTGTTAATCCGGTTTTCACGCTCATTACCCTATCATTGTTACATCGATGCTGGCTTGGTATTCCTCAAAATTATGCTGATTTCAGCGACTGAATTGCTTCCTGCAAGCAGCCTTTGAGTCTCAAGTGTAGCAGTCAAAATTGAGAGAGATAGTGAACGGGGTTCTCAATTGGGAAGATTTCAGGGGAAGCGCAAGATTTCTGCTTGAGCCGTGATTGGAAAAGCTGCTGTGTATGGGCGGATATACCCTGTCGCGTCTATACTGTGGCTGGAAAATCCGCTCTTGTGGCAGTACCTTAATAGTACTGGCCCGGAATAGGGTTCGTTGCCAATCTGTGAGTTATTGTCGAAAAATGGGATCTCAGACATGACCGATGCCGACAAACTGGCCGAGGTGGTCGCCGTTCAGGAGGACATTATCACCATCGAGGTGCCGGAAACCGGTGGCCAGCCGCTGGTGAAGAATGAAGTGATCTATGTCCTGCCGCACCGTCAGGTCGAGGGCAGACAGGAGCGCCTCAAGGCAGAGGTGTTGCGGGTCGAGGGGCGCCGCGCAGTGGCGCAGGTGTTCGAGAGCACCCGGGCTGTCGGTATTGGTGATCCCGTGGAGCAGTCCGGCAGGATGCTTTCGGTAACCCTGGGTCCGGGCCTGCTGGGGCAGGTCTACGATGGTCTGCAGAATCCCCTTGAAGGTCTCGCCATCAATTTCGGTAACTTTCTGCCCCGCGGCGTGGATCTCCCCGCCCTGGATCAGACCAGTCACTGGTCTTTCGTGCCCTGCGTGGAGACCGGGACGGTGCTGCGTCCCGGCGATACCCTTGGCACAGTGCAGGAGGGGCGCTTTACCCACAAGATCATGGTGCCGTTCGGTGAACGGGACGAGGTGACAGTGAGCTGGATTCAGCAGGGCACCTTCACGGTGGATATTCCGGTGGCGCGTATCCGGGATCAAAAGGGCCGGGAGCGTGCGGTCACTTTGGCGCAGGAGTGGCCGGTGCGCCGGGCGCTGCCTGAGCGGTTGACCCGGCGCGGTAGCAGCAAACGGCTCTTTCCCGATGAGCCGTTGATCACCGGACAGCGTCTGATCGATACCTTCTTCCCCATCGCCCGCGGTGGCACCGGCTGTATTCCTGGTCCGTTCGGCGCCGGGAAAACGGTCCTGCAGAGTCTCATCTCCCGTTTTTCTGCAGTGGACGTGGTGATCGTGGTGGCCTGTGGTGAGCGGGCCGGCGAGGTGGTGGAGACCATCTCGGAATTTCCCAAGATGAACGATCCCCGCACCGGCGGCTCTTTGATGGATCGCACCATCATCATCTGCAATACCTCTTCCATGCCTGTCGCGGCGCGGGAGGCCTCGATCTACACCGGCATCACCCTGGGGGAATACTATCGGCAGATGGGATTCGATGTGCTGCTGATTGCTGATTCCACCTCCCGTTGGGCGCAGGCGATGCGCGAGACTTCCGGACGCATGGAGGAGATCCCGGGCGAGGAGGCCTTTCCCGCCTATCTCGATTCATCCGTGCGCAGTATCTATGAACGGGCCGGCATGATGCAGACCAATGATGGTTCGGTGGGTAGCCTGACCATGATCGGCACTGTCTCACCGGCGGGTGGTAACTTCGAGGAGCCGGTTACCCAGTCGACTCTGGGCACCGTCAAATGTTTTCTCGGTCTGAGTGCGGAACGGGCCTACAAACGATTCTATCCGGCTGTCGATCCCCTGCTCTCCTGGTCCCGTTACCACGAGCAGCTTCGCTCCTGGTATGAGTCGAATATATCGCCGGGATGGAGCGACCGGGTGGCGGAGATGACCGATCTCCTGGCAAAGGGGGAACGCGTCACCCAGATGATGCAGGTGACTGGTGAGGAGGGTATTACCCTGAAGGATTTTGTCTGGCAGCAGAAGGCCCTTTTCCTCGATATGGTTTTTCTGCAGCAGGATGCCTTCGACAAAGTGGATTCCAATTCTACTCTGCAGCGTCAGGCCGAGATATTTAATCGGGTCTATGAGATTGTCGGCAACACCTATGTCTTCACCGACAAGGATGATGCGCGCGGTCATTTCACCCGGTTGACCGGCCTGTTCAAGAATTTAAACTATGCCGGTCAAGATGAACCCCAATATGGGGAGTACATGAAGCAGATTGCTGATTTGACTGATGCAAAGGCAGTTTCGTCCACTGAAGTGGCGTGATGTTGGTTGGCACGTTGAGTGAGTCCATCTCAGGAAGAGAGTTGTAGTCATGCCCTGGTTGTATCCGCTTGTTGTACTTTTCTTTCTCTCCGCCTGTGGGCAGGTATCGCGTCCGCAAATGGAAACGCCGGACCTCACGCCGCTCTTCGCAGAGATGCTGGAAACAACGAAAAACCAACCCCCGGTCGATTACCGGCAGCAGGTCAAACCGATCCTGGAGCAGCGCTGTGTGGTCTGTCACGGCTGTTACGACGCCCCCTGTCAGCTCAAACTGAGCGCCTATGAAGGACTGGCAAGAGGCGGCAGTAAGCAGGAGGTCTATGACGGTACTCGATTGATCTCTACCAATCTCACCCGCCTCTTCGAGGATGCAAAGACAAACGGGGAGTGGCGTGAAAAGGGATTTTTTCCGGTTCTCAACGAGGCGGAAAATAGCGTCAGGGCCAATCTGGAAAACAGTGTAATGGCCGGTATGCTGGCGCTCAAACAGTTGCATCCCCTGCCGGACGAAAAACATCTGCCTGAGAGTTTTGACCTGAAACTGGACCGCGATCAGCAGTGTCCCAAGCAGAGCGAATTCGCCGGTTTCAGTGCCAACTACCCGCTCTGGGGCATGCCATACGGTCTGCCCGGACTGGCGGACGATGAGTACAGGACACTGCTCAACTGGCTCGCTCAGGGGGCTGAGCCGGGCCATCGCAGACCACTGTCAAATCAGATTCAGCAGCGGATTTCAGCCTGGGAGGATTTTCTCAATAGTGATGCTCTGAAACATCAGTTGATGAGCCGTTACCTTTTCGAGCATCTTTTTGTCGCCAACCTCTATTTCGAGGATCTGGACAGACGGGTATTCTTCAAGCTGGTTCGCTCCGCCACTCCGCCGGGTGAGTCCATTGAACGGATCGTGACCCGTCGGCCTTATGACGATCCGGGTGTCGATCGGGTCTACTATCGCCTGGCGCGGGTGAAGACAACCATCCTGGCAAAGACCCACCTACCCTACGCTTTGAGCCCAGCCCGATTGGTGCGGCTGAGCGAGCTGTTTATTCAACCGGATTATCCCGTCACCCGGCTGCCCTCTTATGCGGTGAAGGTGGCGTCCAATCCTTTCATTGCATTCTCTGAACTGCCGGTGGACGCCCGTTACCGTTTTTTACTGGATGATGCGCGCCACTTTATCAATGGTTTCATCAAAGGGCCGGTCTGCCGTGGACAGGTGGCCTTGAACGTAATCAACGACCATTTCTGGGTCTTTTTCATCGACCCGGATAGTCCGGTGATGCAAAACGAAGGCAATGCGCTGCTGCTCAAGGAGAGCAATGATCTTCGCCTTCCTGCTCAGGATGAGAGTAATTCGATCCCGCTGCTCAGTTGGCTGAAGTACGCCAGATCCCGCAAGGCCTATCTGCAGGAGAAGCGGGAATACATGCGTGAGCAGTTTCCCGATGCAGGGGATGTCAATATCGACCTAACCTGGAGGGGCAATAGCAACGCGGCGCTGACGGTCTTTCGCCACTTTGACAGTGCGACGGTTGTTGAAGGACTGGTGGGAGAGAACCCCAAGACCGCATGGGCCATCGGATATGCGCTGTTCGAACGGATTCACTATCTGCTGGTGGCAGGCTTCGATGTCTATGGCAATGCGGGACACCAGCTGAACACCCGGCTCTATATGGATTTTCTGCGTATGGACGGTGAATTCAACTTCCTCATGCTGCTGTCCAGAGAGGTGCGCAGGGAACAGTGGGACTACTGGTATCGCGGCGCTCATGACAAGGTCAAGGAGTTCATCGACGAGCGCCATCTCAATTTTGATCAGGATACCGGGATCACCTACCTGACAGATAACCCCAAGTCCGAGCTGTTCGGCATGCTGAAGGAGTATCTCGGTGAGATGAACGCATCCCGCTATCGGCTGGACAAGGTGCGCGATGGGCAGATGATTACGACGCAGATGGAACGGTTGCAGCGCCTGGACGGGCTAACGGCCTCACTACTGCCCCAGATCAGTTTCATGGAGATTAGGTTGAATGAAGGAGAGAGCCGCTACTACACCCTGATCCACAACAATGCTCATATCAACATCACCCACATGTTCAAAGAGGAGAAGGCGCGTCTGCCGGAAGAGGATACCCTGACGGTGGTGCCGGGGTTCATCGGTGCCTATCCCAACAGCTTTCTCAGGATCGATCATACGGAACTGCCACTCTTCGTCGACCAGGTTGAAGCGATTAGCAATGAGGCCGATTACAGTGATCTGCTTGACCGGTTTGGTATCAGGCGTACCAGTGGCAGCTTTTGGGACTACAGTGACCGGCTGCATACCGCCTATAGAAAGACTGCACCCGTTGAGTCCGGGCTGTTTGATTACAACCGGTTGGATAATCGATAGGCTTGATCAGATCTCCATTCGTCCCTTGTCTGCCGCATGCGTAACGCTCACGGTTCTCTGCCGATCACCTGTTCTTTTGGGATCCTGTCGGCGATAGCCCGGCCCAACTGCTCCAGCTCTCCGTAGCCCTCCAGACGTATGCCGCGGTTGCTCTTCAGCTTCAGCTGGATATGCTGCAGCTCTCCCTTGCGGCGGTAGAAGGTGAGCATGGTGACATCCTTCACATCCAGAACCGATTTCTCATCATTGGTCCAGAATAAGACCTTATCCCCATCTATCTCGATCCGGTGACCCCTGATCAGGCGAAGGTAGCGGTTGTAGCGGTAGTAGTTGATGAGATTGCCGAGGATGACAAAGGCGGCCACGGACCATAACAGTACGTCATCATAGGTTTGGGGATACCGCATATGCCCGGCAACGATGGCGGTAACCAGCAGCAGACTGAAAAAGGCGCCCAACAGGATGTTTTTCTTGCGAACCTGAAGCGATGTTTCACTGACGGTATAGTTCATAACTCAAGTTTCGAAGGTCGTGGTGGTTGGCATGGGGTGTGGCTTCTCTAAATGAGACGAACGTAGGGTGCAAGCCGCGCACCATGATTGCCTATTCCGGTGCGCACAGCACACCCTACCAGAACGCAGGGTGCGCCGCGCGCACCATGATTGCTAAACTGACTCTGCAACAGGAAACAGCACTGTGTGATCCAGATCCAGTCCCACGGAGAGGCTTTCTCCCAGCGGAAAATTATCCCGTCCGTGGGTAATGTAGAGGATCTCCGCGCCGCTCTGTAATCGCAGTCGATAGAGGATATCCGCACCGCGGAACGCCTTGCCGACCACTTCGGTCGACACCCCGCCTGACTGCCTGACCACATCGTCGGGTCGCAGCAGTATCTCCATGTTGCCGGTTTGCGATGCCTCGGTGCCGACTACCGGTATTGGTCCCAGCTCACTGATCAGTCTGCCCCGGTTGTCCCGCACCACCGGCAGTAGCGCTCCCTGACCAATAAAGCCCGCCACGAAGCGGTTTGCAGGGGTATGGTAGAGGTTGAAGGCGGTGTCCCACTGCTGGATTAGACCGGACTGTATCACTGCGATCCGATCCGCCATGGCGAAAGCTTCGTGCTGATCGTGGGTGACCAGGAGCGCGGTGGTACCTTCGCGCTTCAGTATCTCCCGCACCTCTCTGGCCAAGTTCTCCCGCAGGTCCACATCCATGCTGGAGAAGGGCTCGTCCAACAGCAGAAGTGAAGGCTCCGGGGCCAGCGCCCGGGCGAGGGCGATGCGCTGCTGCTGCCCGCCGGAGAGTTGATGGGGAAAGAGCGAACCGGCGTCCGGGAGTTCCACCAGTTGCAGCAGTGAATCGATGCGTTTGCGCCGTTCTTTACCGGGTCGGTCGGCGATACCGAAGCCGATGTTGTCCGCCACATTCAGATGGGGGAAGAGGGCGAAGTCCTGAAACACCATGCCGATGTGGCGCTGCTCGGGGGCGAGGGTTTTGCCGGGGCGGCTGACAGCTGACTGTTTGAGGTCGATGCTGCCGGCGCGGATAGGCTCGAATCCGGCGATGGCGCGCAACAGCGTGGTTTTGCCGCAACCGGATGGACCGAGCAGACAGCCGATTTCGCCAGCCTGCAGGTCGTAGGTGACCCCATTTACGACTTCGGTGTCGTCGTAGGCGATGCGCACATCTTTGAGCGCCATCAGTCTATTCATGGGTCTCTCCGGATCTTCGGATGGCGCGGCTTAGCAGGATCACCGGCACTATGCCCACCACCACGATGGAGAGGGCGGCGGTGGATGAGTCGGCCAATCGTTCGTCCGAGGCGAGTTCATAGGCTCTGACCGCCAGGGTGTTGAAATTGAAAGGACGCAGAATCAGGGTCGCCGGCAACTCTTTCAGTACATCCACGAAGACCAGCAACATTGCTGTCAACAGTGCGCCGCGCATCATCGGCAGATGGATGCGCCGCAATACCTTTCCCGGAGCCAGCCCGAGTGAGCGGGCGGCGTCATCCATATTGGGGGTGATCTTCGACAGGCCCGATTCCACTGACTGAAGTGAAACCGCCAGAAAGCGCACCGCATAAGAAAAGAGCAACGCGAAAACAGTGCCGCTGAGCAGCAGGCCGGTGGAGAGGTCGAAGGTGCCGCGCATCCACTCATCCAGGGTGTTGTCGAACCAGGCAAAAGGCAGCATCACCCCCACTGCAATCACTGTGCCGGGGATGGCATAACCCATGGCGGAAAAGCGTACTGCGATGGCGACCGGTTTCGAGGGGTGGAGACGCTGGCCATACCCCAGGAAGAGCGCCAGCATCAGGGTGAAGAGTGCGGCGGCGCTCGCCAGTAACAGGCTGTTGCCCGCCAGCTGCAGGAAGCTCATGTCGATCGCCTCTTCCGCGATGGAGAGCGCCCATACCAACAGTTGACCCGCCGGGACAAGGAAGCCGAAGAGCAGAGGGATGACGCAGATGGTGAAAGCCGCATAACGCTGCCAGCCCCTGAGCGGGTGGTGGACCGGATGGCGATGGCGTCCACCGGTCTGGTAGAAACGCTGGCGGCGGCGCGAATAGTGTTCCAGCAGGATCAGGATGAAAACAAAGCTCATCAGGAGTGCGGCAAGCTGGGCGGCAGCGGCGCTGTCGTTGAGGCCGAACCAGGTGCGGAAGATGCCTGTGGTGAAGGTGCTGATGCCGAAATACTGCACTGTGCCGTAATCCGCCAGGGTCTCCATCAGGGCCAGGGAGAGGCCGGTGACGATGGCGGGCCGGGCCAGGGGCAGGGCGATGGAGAGAAATACCCGCAGCGGGCCGGCACCCAGGGCGCGGCCTGCCTCCAGGGTTGATGACGACTGCCCCAGAAAACTACTGCGCGCCAGCATGAAGACGTAGGGATAGAGCACCAGGGAGAGCATGATGACCGCCCCGCCCAGAGAGCGGACCTCAGGAAAATAGTAGTCTCCCCCCTCTAGCCCGAAGCTGTCGCGCAGTCCGGTCTGTAGCGGTCCGGCAAAATCGAGCAGACCGGTGTAAGTGTAGGCAATGATGTAGGCCGGTATCGCCAGGGGCAGCAGCAGGCTCCATTCAAAAAAGCGGCGGCCGGGAAAGTCGTAGACTGCGATGACCCAGGCGGTGGGGATACCAAGCAGCAGTACCCCGAATGCGACGCCTAAAACCAGCAGGGCCGAGTTGCTCAGATAGTCGGCGAGCACCGTCTCCGCGAGGTGGCTCCAGACCTCCCCTGCTGGGACGAAGATGAAACTGAAGACGGTGAAGACCGGCAGCGCCAGCACCAGGGCAGAGAGTAATACGCCAGCCTGCCAGAAGCCGGGTCGGTGTAGCGCTGTACGGTCTGAGGCTCTGTGAGTCGCTACTTCCACCCGGCTCTATCCATGATCCTCACTGCCGCCGCATTATGCTGACCGAGTTTGGCCAGATTCAGCCGATCCGCCTTGAAACTGCCCCACTGTTTGAGCAGGTCACTCCACTCGATCCCCTCTCGAACCGGGTACTCATAATTGGCCTCGGCATACCACGACTGGGACTCAGGTGTGACCAGGAACTCCATCAGCCGGATGGCGTTGGCCCTGTTTTTCGCGGCTTTGGTCAGCATGACGCCACTGATGTTGACGTGGGCGCCTCGGTCGGACTGGTTTGGCCAGAAGATGGCGACCTTATCAGCTGCGGTTTGTTGCGACGGGTCTTTTCCTTTGATCATCTTGCCCAGATAGTAAGTATTGGCGATGGCGATGTCGCACTGGCCGGCAGCTGCAGCCTTGATCTGGTCGCGGTCTCCGCCTTTGGGTTTGCGGGCGAGGTTTTTCACCAGGCCGTCGGCCCAGTGCTGGGTTTTCTCCTTGCCATCGTGGGAGAGCATGGAGGCAACCAGTGATTGGTTGTAGATATTGCCGGAGGAGCGGATGCAGATCTTTTTCGCCCACTTGGGATCGGCCAGTGCTTCATAGGTGGAGAGTTCGTTCGCCGACACCTTGCCTTTGACATAGATGATGGGGCGCGCCCGCAGGGAGAGCCCAAACCAGTGGCCCTCCGGGTCACGATAGGCTGCGGGAATGGTATCCATGAGCTTGATGGAGGAGGTGCTCTGGGTCACGCCTGCGCTTTTTGCCCGGTAGAGTCGTCCTGCATCAGTGGTGATGAGCAGATCCGCAGGACTGTTTCTGCCCTCAAGCTGCAGGCGTTTCAGCAGGGCATCAGCCTTGCCTGTCACCAGATTGACCTGTATGCCAGTCTGCGCGGAGAAGTGGTCAAGCAGTGGCTTGATCAGTGCCTCCTTGCGCGCTGAATAGAGATTGACCTCTTCGGCGGCAAGGGCCGTGCCGGAGAATGAGGTCGCAGCAACCAGGGCCGCCAGTAGGGAAATAATGGAGAGGGATGCCTTTCTCATGGGAAAATAGAACTCCGCGATACGTAATGATAATGAGAAAGATTCTCAATTCTTTTTGTGGAAAAGTCAACACTGAGTCTACTGGGGATCAATCGGGAAATAGTTTGATTATGGGTAGGTCGGGTTAGCGCAGCGTAACCCGACAGGTTTGTAATTATGTAGGCTTAAGCTGCGCTAATCCTACGCTTGGTCAGGCCTACAAACCAACATGTGATAGGTGTTACAGAGCAGGGGCGTGATCGCCGGGCTGCGCCGTGCGATACCACTGCTCCATCGGGACGGCCTCTGCTGAACCCTCAGGAGGTGCCCAGGCGGCAAAATTCTCCTCTGCCACTGGTTTGAACGGCCCCTCCTTGAATTCAAAAACCACTGTGTCGGGCGCCAGAGCCACCAGTCCGTGCCAGGCTCCCTCGGGCAGCTCCACGCCATGCACCGGTCCACCGGCCTTCAATTCGGTGCGGCTGAGCAGTACGCCATTGTCGTCAAAGGTGAGATAGGCCAACTCCCCCTGGAGCACCAGCAGCATCTCCCAAGTGGCGGGGTCTGCATGTCGGTGGGGGCGGTAGTAGGTGCCGGGCTGCATCGCCATGGCCAGTCGCTGTACACTGGAGTCTGAACTCGGATGAAAACAGTGATGGGCGCGCAACCGGGGGGATGTGCGAGCGTTTTCGATCAGTTGGTTGGTGACGGATTCATCAAGCAGTTTCATCGATGCGTTCTTAGTTGTGATGGAGGAGCCAGTTTATGTCCTGTTGGTCACAAATCAAAATTCCTGTATGGCGGATGGTCTAACTATTCGATCGCCTCAATCTGCTATGCGCGCAGGGAAAGGCGAACATCAGACTCATCAGGAGCAGTGTGAGGATCGGCAGATTGCCCAGGCTGGCATAGGGCGTGCTGCCGGACATGGGCTGTATCTCCCCCAGCAGGACGTCTTTTTTCAGCAGGGGTGAAACCTTAACCAGGCCGCCATGAGGATCGATGATTGCCGACACGCCGGTGTTGGTCGAGCGCAGTAGATAACGTCCCGTCTCCAGCGCTCGCATTCGGGCAATCTGCAGATGTTGGTGAGGCGCCAGAGAGTCTCCGAACCAGGCATCGTTGCTGGCGTTGATCAGATAGGCTGCCTCCGGCAACGCCTGGATCATCTCATTGCCGAAGGCGTCTTCGTAGCAGATCGACATGCCGACCTGATGATTGCCAACAGTCATCAATGGCTTGGCTGAGGTACCGGCAGAAAAATCCGACATCGGTATGGTGAGGAAATCAACGAGTGGACTGAGTATCGATTTGAAGGGCAGAAACTCGGTGAAAGGAACCAGATGATGTTTGTAGTAGTAGTCTCTCAGACCTCCGGCGCTGACCATGGTGTTGAAGTAGGTCTGCCTCTCTTCATCCATTCGAACCACCCCAAATACCAGATGAGCGTCGTTGTTCTTCAGGGCGGACTCAAGCGGCTGGACAAATGGCTCGTCCACTTGGGAGAGGAAAGCCGGTATAGCGGTCTCCGGCCAGATGATGAGATCCTTGTCGAGATGGATGCGGGTCTCGGTAGCGTAGAGCCGCAGGGTGTCCAGCAGTTGATCCGGTTGCCACTTCTTCTCCTGGGGAATATTGCCCTGGATCAGAGCGACCCGCAGAGGATCGCCGTGAGGTTGGGTCCAGGATACCTGCTGTAAACCCCAGCCGACGCCCCAGAGCAGCAAGGCAGCGAGTGCCGTCCGCTGTTTCCCTGCCGATAAAACAAGCGTTAGCAGCAGACCTGCGGAGAGTGCGGCAGCCCAGCTGCTGCCCAGCCCCCCCAGCAACGGACTATAACCTGCGAGGGGTGAGTCGATCTGTGAGTGGCCGAGTTGCAGCCAGGGAAAGCCGCTGAGAAACCAGCCCCGAAACCACTCTGATGCTACCCAGATGGCGGGATAGATCGCCAGCAGGCGCAGGCTTGCGGCGCTTTCAAAACGGCTGGCGAGCCAGCCGGCCAAGCCGTAGTAGAGGGCCGTTATCAGGACGAAGAGGGTGGTGATCAACAAGGGCGGAAACCAGCCGAGATTGCCGAATTGGGCGATGCTGATGTGCAGCCAGGAGACGCCACTGCCCATCAATCCAAGGCCATAGATGAGTCCGAGCTGGAAGCCGCTCCAGCGTCGGTTTTTCAGCCAGAGCAGGAAAAGCAGCGCAGGCCCAACAATGGCCAGCGGCCAGATATTGAAGGGTGCAAAGGCAAGGGTGGTCACTGCACCTGCAAGCAGAGCCAGAAGGGCGCCTGGCCCGGTTTCGATCCACTGGAGGAGCCTGGGCCGGTAGTATTCAGCCAGGCTCACAGAGGGGATTCCGCGTAGGGATCGCTGAATCCCAGTTCGCGCAGGATCTGCCGCTCCCTTGCCTCCATGATTTCAGCTTCATTGTCGTCAAGATGGTCGAAACCCTGCAGATGCAGCATCCCGTGTACTGTCATGTGCGCCCAGTGGGACAGGGCTGACTTGTTCTGTGCTTCAGCCTCCCGCATCACCACAGGTGCGCAGATCACCAGATCCCCCAGTAGATTGCAGGGAACTTGCGGGGGGGCTTCGAAAGGGAAGGAGAGTACATTGGTGGGACGATCCTTGCCGCGATAATCAAGGTTCAGCGTCTGGCTCTCTGCCTCATCGACGATCCGGATCACCACTTCTGCGGCTTCTATTTCCTTTACCAGCGCAGCCTGAGCCCATTGGTTGAATGTCTCTTTCGATGGCAGATCAACTGTCTCGGTGGCGTTTTGGATTTCGACTTCTAAGTGCATGGGAGGCGGGAGAGTCGTCTGAAAAAGTCCCTTGATCAACTGTCGGACTTTCCGTTTTCACCCGCCTGGTCAAAGTCGTCATAGGCGCGCACGATCCGCTGTACCAGGTGGTGACGCACCACATCGCGGGCATTGAAAAAGGTGAAGCTGATGCCGTCCACCTGGTCCAGAACCTCAACGGCCTGGCGCAGGCCCGAACGCTGGCCACGTGGCAGGTCGATCTGGGTGACATCACCGGTAATAACAGCAGTGGAGCCGAAGCCGATGCGGGTGAGAAACATCTTCATCTGTTCCGGCGTGGTGTTCTGGGCTTCATCCAGAATAATGAAGGCGTCGTTGAGGGTGCGCCCCCGCATATAGGCAAGTGGAGCCACTTCGATGACGTTGCGCTCAATCAGCTTGCTGACCTTCTCAAAGCCGAGCATCTCATAGAGTGCGTCGTAGAGTGGCCGCAGATAGGGATCTATCTTCTGTGCCAGATCGCCGGGCAGGAAGCCGAGCCTCTCGCCAGCCTCCACAGCAGGACGTACCAGGAGGATCCGCCGTACCTGGTCCCGCTCCATGGCCTCCACTGCGCAGGCGACCGCCAGGTAGGTTTTGCCGGTGCCGGCGGGGCCCACGCCGAAGTTGATGTCGTGAGTCAGGATCTTGTGCAGGTACTCCTGCTGATTGGGGCCGCGAGGACGTATCAGTCCCCGCCGGGTCTTGATGACCGTCTCCGGCAGATCGGCTGGTTTGCCTGTCTGAACCTGTGCGTCGAGGCCGGACTCCTGCAGGAAAAGATGTACACGTTTTGGGTCGAGAATCTCATCTTGCGCAACGCCATAGAGATTCTGCAAAACCTGCTTGCCGCCACGCACGGCATCTGCTTCACCAATCAGACGAAAATGGTAACCCCGGTTGCTGATCTCTATGCCCAGGCGGCGTTCGATCTGACGCAGATGTTCATCGAGCTGGCCGCAGACATTGGCAAGCCGTTCGTTATCTTCAGGTTCGAGGGAGAAATCGAGAGAATCGGGATGGTCAGACAAAGGATATACCGGGTTGGAGAGGATTTTAGTCAAGAGCGGATAGTCTAACTGCAATTGCCGCAGCCAGCCAGATACTGTTGCCTGATCCGCTCCGCTTGATCCGGCCTACGCACTATGAACTCAACGTAGTACGTTTTTTTCGGCAATGGTTTCACCAGCGCCGCTGATTGCATCACCGTATCCCCAGGTTCCGACGATCCGATTATCCTCGGCTACCGTGATGCCCCTGCCGGAGTATTCTCCCGCCTGCCAGTTGTAGGTCAGGATATTGCCGTTCACAGTGCCTTGCAATTTACCGTTCTCCGCCCCACCGGAATAACTCCCGGTCACACGATTGCCCGTATGCTGCAGGGTGAACTGAATGCTGATGCTTTCAGAACCTTCAGTCATGATACCTGTGTAGCTGCCGTGAAACAGTTTAGGCACTGGAGGCGGGGCTGGTTTTCTTGGCGTTTTGGCAAGATAGGTGACTGGATCATTTCTTGTAGGTTGCGCTACCGGCTGTGGGTCAACCCTCGGTTGGCTGACTTGCGGTTTGATCGGTTCTACCACCACCGTTTTGGATTGCTGCGCAGGCGGGAAGATCTTATCCCAGTTGGCGATAACCCCGCCGCCCAGTATACCGGCAAGGCCGATCAGCGCGACGATAATCTGTGTGTTGCCGCCCTTGTTCTCTCCGCTCATCTGGTGCTCCGGAATCGTTTCTTTCTTGGGAATAAGTTTATCCCAAATTTGCGCTTTGTTCCGCCAGAGCCTGTTCGATCTCTCCACGCAGCGAATTGGGTAGTGCCTCGGTAATGCGCAGATCGACGAATCCACCGATCAGTTCTGCCGGCCCGCTGAAATTAACCACCCGGTTGTTTTCGGTGCGGCCGGCCTGTTGATCCGGGTCTTTGCGGGAGGGACGCTCCACCAGAACCCGCTGAATAGTCCCCACCATCTGGCGGCTGATGCGTTGGGCCTGGGTGTTGATCAACTGCTGCAGCCTTTTCAGACGCTGTTGCTTGACCGCCAGTGGGATATCATCGGGCAGATCCGCTGCCGGTGTGCCGGGGCGGCGGCTGTAGATGAAGCTGTAGGAGTTGTCGAAGCCGATCTCCTCGATCAACTTCAGGGTCTCTTCGAAGTCGGCCTCTGTCTCACCGGGAAAGCCGACGATGAAATCGGATGAGATGGTGATGTCGGGGCGGACCTCCCGCAGGCGGCGAATCCTGGTCTTGTATTCCACGGCCATGTGTCCGCGTTTCATCATCGCCAGCACCCGGTCGGAGCCGGACTGCACAGGCAGGTGCAGGAAACTGACCAGTTCCGGTACCTCGCCGTAGACTTCGATCAGGCGATCAGAGAAGGCGAGAGGATGGGAGGTGGTGAAGCGGATGCGATCGATGCCGTGGATGGCAGCCACGTATTCGATCAGTAGCGCCAGATCGGCGTTTTCGCCGTCGTGCATCGCGCCCAGATAGGCGTTGACGTTCTGTCCCAGCAGATTGACCTCGCGCACCCCTTGGGCCGCGAGCCCGGCCACCTCGGCGATCACATCGTCGAAGGGACGGCTGATCTCCTCACCGCGGGTGAAGGGGACGACGCAGTAGGTGCAGTATTTCGAGCAGCCCTCCATGATGGAGACGAAGGCGGTCGGGCCCTCTGCCCGCGGCTCCGGCAGAGAGTCGAACTTTTCGATTTCGGGGAAGGAGACATCCACCACAGGATGGTGCTCGGTACGTGCCTCCCTGATCATCTGCGGCAGGCGGTGCAGTGTCTGGGGGCCGAAAATCAGATCCACATAAGGCGCCCGCTCGCGGATCGCCTCGCCCTCCTGACTGGCGACGCAGCCGCCGACACCGATGATCAGGTTCGGGTTCTTCTCTTTCCAGGGGCGCCAGCGGCCCAACTGGGAGAAGACCTTCTCCTGCGCCTTTTCCCTTATTGAGCAGGTATTGAGCAGCAGTACGTCCGCCTCTTCCGGCTTGTCGGTGATATGCAGATCTTCCGCCTCGCGCAATCCGTCCGCCATACGGGCGGAGTCGTATTCGTTCATCTGGCAGCCGAAGGTCTTGATGTAGAGTTTGCCGGTCATGGATGGCCTGGATTTCTGGAAAAAAAGCTATTTTAGCCCCATCTCCGAAACTGGCCAACTTGTGCGGGGTGTGGGAGTCCCTAAACTTCCCCGAGCAGCGATCGGATGCGTTCCGCGTGGCGCGCCTGCTGTCCAGGGAGATGGAGACGGTGGGTGGTGATGATGCCCTTTAGCTCAGCGAGAGCCGTTTCAAAATCATCATTGATGACCAGATAGTCGAACTCGGCATAGTGAGACATCTCACTGACCGCCTCCTGCATGCGAGCCTGGATGATCGACTCGTCGTCCTGGCCCCGTCCGTCGAGGCGCTCCCGCAGGGCTTCCAGACTGGGCGGCAGGATAAAGATGGAGACGGCCTCGGGAAAGAATTTGCGTACCTGTTGCGCACCCTGCCAATCGATCTCCAATACCAGCTCCTGTCCGGCCTCCAGTTTTGCACGAACCTCGGACTCGGCGGTGGCGTAGAAGTTGCCGAATACCTCGGCGTGCTCCAGAAATTCCTTGCTTTCGACCATGTGCAGGAAGCGGGCGTGATCGATGAAATGGTAGTGGACGCCATTCTCTTCGCCGGGTCGTTTGGAGCGGGTGGTATGAGAGACTGAAACCATCAACTCACTGTCCTGTTCCCGCAGTGCCTTGAGCAGGCTTGTTTTGCCGGCGCCGGACGGGGCGGAGAGGATGTAGAGTGTGACGTTGGCTTTAGACATGTTGGGTTCCTGTGTCAATTCTCTGTGGTGGACAGAGATATTATCAGAAATCGAAACTTGGGCGCTCTCCCTTGGCTTCGTAGTAGGGCATCATTTCGGCGGCCAGTTTGGAGAGGGTCTCCTGGCGGTTTGCCGGGTCTGGGTGAGTGCTGAGAAACTGCGGTGGACGGCTCTCCGAGAGTTTGCCCATCTTCTCCCAAAGCGTGGCGGCGGCCCTGGGGTCGTAGCCTGCCTTTGCTGCAAGCTCGATGCCGATTTCGTCCGCCTCTGTCTCCGCGGTACGGCTGTTGGGCAGGTCAATGGCCAGCTTCGCCGCGACCGCCGCACCCGCCATGGTGGCGCCTCGGTTGTCCGATGCGATGCCTATGGCAAGTACGCCGAGGGAGGTGGCCATCGCAACCGACATCTTTTCTGCTGAGTGTTTGGCCAGCGCATGGCTGATCTCGTGGCCCAACACCTGTGCCAGCTCATCATCCGTGGGTTTGATCTGCTCAACCAGTCCGGTGTAGAGCGCCATTTTTCCCCCAGCCATGGCCCAGGCATTGACTGTTTCAGGATCGTCGAGAATCTTCATGCTCCACTCCCAGTTCCTGGTTTCCGGGCGCATCTTAACTGCCTGGGCAATGAGGCGTGCCGTAATCTTATGCACCCGTGCCTTGAGTTTCGGGTCGTTATCCAGTTTGCCCTCGTCCGCGTAGGGCTTGAGCATCTGCACATAGGCCGTTTTAGACGAGGCGATGGCCTGGTCTTCCGAGACGATCATGAACTGCCTGCGGCCGGTGGGGCTTGTGGCGCAGGCAACCAGAAGGGTCAGCAACAGGCTGACGGCGACAATTTTGAGTTTCAGTTTCACGGTGTTGACTACCCGGTTGGCGCTGAATACAGAGTGGCCTACTTTACCCTGAATCCGTGTAGGAGAGGGGTCGGAGTCAAACCGCTTTATGGACGTGGGTATTGCTAAACTGCGTAATGCGGTTTGACTCCGACCCCTGGAGTTGTCTGGAACTGGTCACAGGGGACGGGCTTGCCGTAGAGATATCCCTGAACGTCATTACAGCCGACGCCGGTGAGAAAGTTGGCCTGGGCCTCGGTCTCCACCCCCTCGGCAACGATTGAGAGTCCCAGTGTGTGGCCCATCGCAATGATGGCGCGGATGATGGCCATGTCGTTGGGGTCTCCAGGGATATCGCGAACGAAGGAGCGGTCGATCTTGAGGCGGTCGATGTGGAAGCGTTTCAGGTAGGCCAGGGATGAATAACCGGTACCGAAGTCATCGATAGCCAGGGAGATGCCCAGTGATTTGAAGGCATCCAGGACCTGGCTGACCTGCTCAAGTTGGCCGATCAGGGCGCTTTCCGTGATCTCGAGTTCCAACCGATCGGGAGGAAGGCCGCTCTCCTCCAGTGCCAGCCGGACGACCGAATAGGTCTCCTCCTGCATAATCTGAAGCGCGGAGAGGTTGACCGAGATGCGACCTTTCAAGCGTCCTTCGTCGAACCATTTTTTGGCTTGGCTGCAGGCCGACTTTATGACCCATGCGCCGATGGGGATGATCAATCCGGTCTCTTCGGCCAGCCAGATGAATTCGGCTGGAGAGACCAGGCCGCGCTCGGAATGATTCCAGCGAATCAGCGCCTCCGCCCCTGATATCCGGCCGCTGTTCAGGTCAAACTGGGGCTGATAGAAAAGTTCGAATTCATCGCGTTTCAGGGCCAGGCGCAGTTGATTCTCCAGTGAGAAGCGTGAGTTGGCCGAAGCAGTCAGCTCCCTGGTGTAAAAATGGAATGTGTTTTTACCCTCTGCCTTAGCCCGGTACATGGCGGTGTCGGCATTTTTCAGCAAGGTAACAGGGTCGCCGGCATCTCCAGGGTAGAGGCTGATGCCGATGCTGGCGGTCAGATAGATGCTGTCCTGCGTCAGCTCAAAAGGCGGTAGAAGATTCTGCTGGATCTTATGCGCAACATGAGCGGTCGATTCATTCTGCTCGATGCTCTCCAGGATGACGGCAAATTCATCACCTCCCAGGCGGGCCAGAGTATCCTCAGTACGCAGGCTTTGCAGGATACGTTGTCCGACCTGCCTGAGCAGTTCGTCTCCAACCGGGTGGCCTGCGGTGTCGTTGATGTTCTTGAAACGATCCAGATCGATGAGCAGCAGGCCAACTTTACTATTTTCCCTGCCGGCGCGGGCCAGGGCATGTTTCAATCGGTCATTAAAGAGAAAACGGTTGGGCAGGTTGGTCAGTGAGTCGTAGTGGGCCAGTTTTTCAAAAGCCTTGGTGCGTTCCTCAACCTTCAATTCGAGCAGGTCACGGTCAACTTCGAGTGCCTTGTTCTGTTCTCCCAGCTTTATCATCTCCCATTCAATGACCTGTCTCTGATCCTCTGCCTGTTTGGTGCGTTTCTCCAGGTCGGTTGACAGATCAGCCAGCTCCTGGCGGCTGTTGTTCATGTCATGGATGGTCTCAATCAGCAGATGGGACTTGACCTGAGAGAGATAGGCGAGACAGCGCATGCGCAGGGTCTTCTCCACCAGGTTTTTATTGATATCCTGGACGTCTGCGACATGCTGTGAACCGACCTGAACAATGTTCTCTGTCATTGGTCGGGACCGGTATCAATCAGATCGATGCCACAGGGCAGGGCTTTGAGATGTTCGATGGCCCGTTGGATGTCACTGCCCTCAAGGATGGAGCCGTGTTGCGGCAGGACGCGGTCCAGGTCCATCTTTTCAAGGCGCTCCATGCAGTGTTTGAGAATCTGGTTGCTCGGCATGTAGTTCTGGTGGAATGGAACCATCGGCGAGAGAAAGTCACCTTCGGCAAACAGCGACCAATCCTGGGAGATGGCGGCAAAGATATCGCTGGTAAAAAGGCTGCGGGTTTTGGTGTCGTAGGTGACGATGGCGCCGGGTGAGTGGAGATAGGGGGTGAAGAGGAACTCCAGTCTGCGCCCGCTCTTCAGGGTCAGGGCGTATTCATGCTCATCCACAGGGTAGAGCTCAGAACGTAAACCCAGGTGGCGTATCAGTCGAAGGCTGTTGCTATGGCCGACAATCTTCAGGTCATTGCGATTGATGACATCCTCCACCACAGCCAGGTTTCCGCAGACATCCGGATCCTGATGTTGGGCGATGATGTAGGTGATATCCTCCGGATTGATCAGCTCCATCACCTTGCGCATCACCACCGGAAAGTGGGGGATGGAGCCAGGGTCGATGAAGACAATGTCCTCTTCATCGATGATCAGATAGGGGTTGCAGTGCAACTGGGCCGCCTCATCGTAGAAACCAACCCAATAGATCTCGCGGGTCGCAGCGACGGGACTGTTATAGTCGATTTTCATACGTTATCCATTCAGCGGAAACTGGCAGACAGTATAGTGATTAACCGCTATGTTTGTAATGAAATAAGGGTGGGATTTTCCTTCTCTCAGGTGACCTCCACGGAGAATAGCGCCACGGAAATGTCTGCCAACAGCATCAGCCACCTCACCTTCGGCGGGTTGAAGGGCTGACCTGCGATAATGGATTTATCTTATCCAGGCGTTTTACCGCAGATTATCTCATGGGCACCCAGAATACAGGAACCGTCCAGCACGCCACTCGACTCACGCAGATATTTCAGACCTCTTCATCTTCAGCGAAGTCCATGATTGCATAGGGATCTGTTTCCAGTTTGTTTGCTATCTCTCCGGCAATGAGATAAAGACCGATAATATCATTTTCCTGATCTGTGCCTGCATGACTGAAAACCTCTGCTATGTCCCGCAAAATATCTGCGGAATGCTGTAGGAGTCCCATATCCATATCACCACGGGAATCATTCGCTGCTTCCCATCTACTGTAAATTTCCATGGACATTGCTTGTAATTGCGTTAACTGCTGCCGTTGCTCTTCACCTGTCGCTTCCATGCCTGCCTGTCGCGGCATTCCTGAATATTCCAATTGCCAGATCCAACCAGGTTGATCGGGATGATTTTTCCACAGCACTACTGAGATTGAGAACCTTGGACTGAAGGTCTTCCTGCACGAGTTCATACCTCTCGTGGCCCTCCTCGCTCTCAATCAACGACAGTCCCTGCGTATACCAGTCCAGCGCCTTTTCCATTTCACCCAGATGCACCTCGTTCGTTCCTGATTTCTCATACAAGCGGCAAAGATCGAGCGCATCGCCATGCGACTGCTCACGCAGGTGCAGAAGAATAGCCAGAGCCTTGCCAAACCATTTTCCGGCATCATGATGTTCATCATTTTGACTGCAAATATCTCCAATATACTCATACGGAATGGCAACCAACTGCAGGTGCGATGTGTTTGCAGCGTCCCCTATCAATTCCTCACTTGTCTGCACCGCCTTGATATACCAGTTCCTGGCCTCCTCCAGGTTCTGCAAATCACTGGCAATATCGCCAGATATCAGCTGAATATAGAAAAGGTCATAGTGTGATTGGATGTTGGTAGACTGGCTCCCCGCTTGTATACATACATCCAGGGCCTTTTTATACCAATCTCTCGCTTCGACTGGTTGTTCCGTTTTCCTGGCTACACTACCCATTTTCGAATATGAGATATAGAGGTCACGCAAAGCCTGTGGACTCGCTGCCATCTCCACAAGCTGTTCCTTCGTATTCATCATTTCAGTAAACAGTTCGCGGGCCTTTGCAAGATTTCCCATGGTGAGGGCGGCATTACCCAATCGCTCAATCGAGAGAGATATATTTCTTAATCCCTGCAAGCTATTTGAGGCCGCCCATATTTGACGGTGCAGTTCCAGCGCCTGTTCGTGCCATCCCACCGCAACTTCCGGTTGTTGGAGCTTTTCGGCCACTTCACCCAACTTTCCACAGGAAAAGGCATGATCTCGTAACGTTTCTGGGCTGGAAGAGTTTTTCATCAGCAGGCTGGTTGTCTTCAACGCCTGCTCATACCAGACCTTTGCTGCTTCAAATTGCTGCATGCCAACGTCCACCTCACCCAGCTCTACATACGCAACAAAAAGGCCCCGCAAGGTTTCCGGACTGGAGGAATGCTCAGCCAACTCGTGGCATATCTCGAATGACTGCTCATACCAAGCCTTTGCGTCATCCAGGTGTTGCATGTCGCCAGCCACATTTCCCAGACATTCATAGATAGTGGATAGGTCTCTCAATGTTTGCGGGCTAGAAGATTTCTCAGCCAACTGGCTGCGTATCTCCAATGACTGTTCATACCAGGTCTTCGCGCTTTCTGGTTGCAGCATGTCACTGGCTACATTTCCGAGCTTCTGATACAGAACGGACAGGCCTCGCAAGGTTTGTGGACTTGAGAAATTCTCAGCCAACTGGCGGCAAATCTCCAATGACTGCTCATACCAGTCCTTCGCGCCTTCCGGTTGCTGCATGTTGCCGGCCACATTTCCCAGGCATTCATAGATAGTGGATAGGTCTCTCAAGGTTTGCGGGCTAGAGGATTTCTCAGCTAACTGGCGGCGTATCTCCAATGATTGCTCATACCGGATCTTCGCGCCTTCTGGTTGCTGCATGTTGCCGGCCACATTACCCAGCTTCTCATACAGAACCGATAGGTCTCTCAAGGTTTGCGGGCTAGAAGATTTCTCAGCCAACTGGCGGCGTATCTCCAATGATTGCTCATACCGGATCTTCGCGCCTTCTGGTTGCTGCATGTTGCCGGCCACATCACCCAGCTTCTCATACAGAACCGACAGGCCTCGCAAGGTTTCCGGACTGGAGGAATGCTCAGCCAACTCGTGGCATATCTCCAATGACTGCTCATACCAAGCCTTTGCGTCATCCAGGTGTTGCATGTCGCCAGCCACATTACCCAGCTTCTCATACAGAACCGACAGGCCTCGCAAGGTTTCCGGACTGGAGGAATGCTCAGCCAACTCGTGGCGTATCTCCAATGACTGCTCATACCAAGCCTTTGCGTCATCCAGGTGTTGCATGTCGCCAGCCACATCTCCCAGACATTCATAGATAGTGGATAGGTCTCTCAATGTTTGCGGGCTAGAAGATTTCTCAGCCAACTGGCGGCGTATCTCCAATGACTGTTCATACCGGATCTTCGCGCCTTCCGGTTGCTGCATGTCCCTGGCTACATTTCCCAGCTTCTCATACATTCTGGACAGGTCTTGCAAGGCCTGCGGGCTTGAGGAATTTTCAGCCAGCTGATGGCAAATTTCCAATGACTGCTCATACCAGTCCTTCGCGTCATCCGGTTGCTGCATGTCCCTGGTTACGTCACCCAGTTTTCCATACATGATGGACAAGTCTCGCATGGTTTGCGGATTCTTAGCGTCCTCAGATTGCTTGCGGCGTATCTCCAATGCCCGCTCGTACCACGCCTTGGCTGTTTCCTGTTGTTGTGTGATGACGGCCACATTACCCAGCCGCTCATAGGCGATTGCCTGGTTTGACAACACTTTAGGGCTCAAAGACTTCTCCACCAGTTCACTGATAATATCCAGCGACTGCTCATACCAGGCATTTGCATCTTCCGGTTGCTGATTGTCTAACACTACATCACCCAAATCCAAGTAGGTGATAGAAAGATCCAGTAGCGTTTTGGGACCTGGATATTTCTCTGTCAGCGAGTGGTCTATCTCCAGTGCCTTCTCATACCAGGCTTTTGCCGCATCCGGTTGCTGCATGTTGCGGGCGACTTTGCCGAGTTTCCTATTGGCTATGGAAAGATCCCGTAAAGTCTGGGGAGTCACCGCCTCCTCGACAAGAAGCTCTTCGATATCCAGCATGTCATGAAAAAACTGTTGGGCTTTTTCGAAATCGTTCATGGCAACGGCAACATCACCCAAATGTTCGAGCGAGAGTGATAAATCCCTCAATGTATCCGGGTTTTCGTGACCCTGTAGTAGCTGCTCACGTATCTCCAGCGCCTTCTGGTGAAAAGAATCAGCCTCTTCCAATTGCAGTAACTCAAGAGCCAGACCTCCAAGTTTCCCATAGGCGAAAGAGAGGTCCCGAAGATCTTGCCTGCTTGAAGACTGTTCCGCCAACTGACTGCGTATTGTCAATGACTGCTCATACCATCTCTTTGCCTCATCCAGTCGCAACATGTCGGCAGCGATATCACCAAGCCGTTCAAAGGTGATAGAGAGGGAGTGCAATGTCTTCGGGTCTGGGGACTGTTCTGCCAGTAAACGGTCTATCTCCAATGCCTTTTCATGCCACGCCCTTGCCTCGTTGGGTTGCTGCATATCGAAGGCCACTTCACCAAGCAATCCATAAGAGAGGGATAGATTCGATTTCGATTCTTGATCGCCATTCAAGCTGTCAAGTTCAATGCAATCAGAGTTTATATTCCGCGCAATGAATATTGCGGCAGAATGTTGCTGATGAAGACTCAGACTATTGTATATTGCTATTGCATCTCCAAATTCGATATCGCCAGGACTCCACGGTTCCACAAGGCTTTCATAAAATTCCAGCGCATACCGGTATGCCTGCTCCTCACTGTATTTATAGCGATTGATTCGAACCAGGCGAGATAGCGCAACAACCGAAGCCAGATCTGCATTGATTTCCCTGGCCAGGCTTTCTGAATCTGACCTGCAGTCATTTAAAACCCTGAGGGCTATTCCACACAGCGTCTCCTCTTCAGCTAAATTCAGATCCAACGTCTCCAGTCCCTGGCCGAACGAACCATAGTACAGCCAGTAACTCAGCAGTCTGGGCAGGATCTTTTTGAGTTTCTGCTTATGCTCAGGCGACAGTGCTTCGTAGGCAATGCTTTTATAGACCGAATCCGGGAAGCGTGACACCCCGCTCGGGTACTTGACGTTGCGCTGTATGAAGGTCTCCGGGTCCTCTAGCGCCGACCAGGGACAGTCATATTTTGGGCCGTATAGATAGCGGGAGATGACCTCCGTCAGTTTCTCGGGAAACTCTATCCCCTGATAGGAGGATAGGCATAGTGTCTGGCGATACGGCTCTTTGAGCTGATCAAACCGGTTTTGCACCAGCCTGGCGTATTCCAAACCACCGAGCTTTCTGCTCATCCTCTCTTCCCAGCCATCGATCAGCGGCTGATCGATACTCCGGTCTCTGAGATACTCCAGATTGGCGGGCTGATAGAGCATCTTGAGGAACTCATCGAGATAGCGGGCATTATCCGCGAGGACGTCTTTCTCCCGCTGAAAACCATCGACCACCTTCCCGATCAGGCGCATCCGTTGTCCTTCATCCCGATAGACGCCCGGTAATGCGGCCTTCAGTATCCCGGATAAATCAAACTGGCCCAGCCTGATGATCGACCGCTCCCACTCCTCCCAGCCATGATAGTTCGGGTTTGCAGTTCTGGCGTAAGTTTCAACAATTTCCGCTTCACCACCATTCTCGAGCAGATGAGGCACTCCATCGCCTGAAAGCCTGAGTTTGTTCCAGTCTTCTTCCCAGTGGGTCAGGATGATCATGATCGGCCAATGCTCCTGTCTGGCAAGCCGCATGATCTTCCCCAGTAACTCAAGCAGGTCTGTATTGGGCCGGGATTTGTCATCTTGCTTACAGACGATCCATTGCGCATCATCGATGAACAGAACCATGGGTATCCTTTCCATGTCACTGTTGTCTGGATTCATCAGCATCGAGAGGTTCTCGACAACTTCGTCTACAAACTCTTTTTTCTCCTGCCGCTCACGCTCGACGTGGCTCTGTTTCTCCTCTTTCCTGATGCCTATCGCCTTGTTGATTGCACCCGCAATGCCTTTGCCGATTTCATAATAATCCTTGGCGGTTTCAATCAGCGTCAGCTTACTGATTGTCACCAGCGCAAGATTCAGCACCTCCTGGCCTACTGCGTTACGCACTTCCCTTCTCTGGCGCGCCATTTCCATCGAAAACAGATGGCTGGATAAAATCCCCACTGCATCATTCAACACCGGCTTGCAGGTCGACTTTTCGGTGGTTTGATCAGGTAGCTGGATACCCCACCAAAGAAATGGCAACCGTTGTTCCAAATCGACCTGGTCGAATGGCGGATTGACCGTAAGCGTGTCATTGTTCCTGCCGATGAGGGGGGGCCAGTACCGGCAGCCATCAGCCTGATGCCGTTTGACTATTTCCTCATAAAACTTGTGCACGAGCCGGGTTTTACCAAAACCGGAATTGGCCAAGAGAATTGCCAGTTGGGGCTGTATCTCCTCAACCCGCTGAAAGTCGGAAACCTTTTTCCACCTTTCCATGAGAAGACCCAGTTCACCGCGCTCTACATAAACATCTCTCCACCGATAGGTTTTATGTTCGAGTTCTGTCTCTGGGCCGGCATCATTCGTATCCTGCTGCTCAATATCATCGAACAGGCAGCTCAGTTTTTCTGGATCTGGTTTTGACATTAATATTCAGTCCCTGGAGTCTGTCGGATTTACCGTCTCAATTTTATGAAATATCGTAAATCCCAGAATAACGCAACGAAGTGGCCATGTCAGACCATAAAACAGGGGATGCACCACGGTATTTCCGTAATTATTCCTGCTGCCCCCGTTCAGAGGAAATTAGAGAGCGGCGTAGATTCCTGTAAATGCTTTCATGACCCATCGAAATCTACCAAACAGCTGGCCAATACAGCTGCTAGAATGGGCCGCAAACGCACAGTGGATGGTGTTCAATGAGCCATATCGATAAGAAAAACCTCTCAGAAACCGATATCAGGACGAAGTTCATTACCCCGGCTATCACCCTGGCGGGGTGGGATATTCAGACCCAGCTCCGCGAAGAGGTTGCCATTACCAATGGCAAGATCCTTGTCCGGGGTAAAAAGCACAAACGGGGCAAGCCTAAGTTCGCCGACTACATCCTCTACCACAAGCCCAATATCCCCATCGCAGTCGTAGAAGCTAAAGACAACAATCATGCGCTGGGTGACGGTATGCAGCAGGCCCTTAACTACAGCGAAATGCACGGCGACTTGCCCTTTGTCTTCAGCTCAAATGGCGATGGCTTTCTCTTCCATGACCGCACCGTCACCGATGGGCAGATAGAGACAGAGCTCACCCTGAATGAATTCCCCAGCCCAGATGAACTTTGGCAGCGTTACTGCGACCACAAGGGGTTGAAAGAAGAGACTGCCCAAGCTCTGGTTGCCCAGGACTACTACTCCGATGGCAGCGGCAAGACGCCTCGCTACTATCAGGTCAATGCCATCAACCGCACCATCGAGGCCATTGCCCGTGGACAGGATCGCATCCTGCTGGTCATGGCTACCGGCACGGGTAAGACCTACACCGCCTTCCAGATTATTTGGCGGCTGTGGAAATCGAGAACCAGGAAACGCATTCTCTTTCTCGCCGATCGCAACATCCTTGTCGACCAAACCAAGAGTAACGACTTCAAGCCCTTTGGTTCGGCAATGACCAAGATCCAGAAGCGCCAGGCTGACAAATCCTACGAGATCTACCTCTCACTCTATCAGGCTGTCACCGGCACCGAAGAGGCCCAGAACATCTACAAACAGTTCTCTCCCGACTTCTTCGATCTGATCGTCATCGACGAGTGCCACCGGGGCAGCGCAGCTGAGGCCTCGGCCTGGCATGAGATTCTCGACTACTTCTCAGCGGCCACCCATATCGGCATGACCGCCACGCCAAAAGAGACCAAGGATGTCTCCAACATCCACTACTTTGGTGAGCCGGTCTACAGCTACACCCTCAAGCAGGGCATAGAGGATGGCTTTCTTGCTCCCTACAAGGTGGTGCGCATGGAGCTGGATAAGGATCTCTTCGGCTATCGCCCTGAAAAGGGCAAGAAAGACAAATATGGCCAGGAGGTCGAAGACCGGGTCTACAACCAGAAGGAATTCGACAAAACGCTGATTCTGGGGCAGCGCACCCAGCTGGTAGCTCGCCAGATCACCCGATTTCTCAAGGGCACCAACCGCTTCGACAAGACCATCATCTTCTGCGAGAACATCGACCATGCCGAGCGCATGCGCCAGGCCCTGGGCAACGAGAACGCCGACCTGGTGAGCCAGAACAGCAAATACATCATGCGCATCACCGGCGATGAGCAGGAGGGCAAGGCTGAGCTGAATAACTTCATCGACCCGCAGAGCAAATACCCCGTTATCGCCTGCACCTCCAAGCTGATGACCACCGGTGTGGATGCTCAAACCTGCAAACTCATTGTGCTTGATCAAAGCATCAAATCCATGACCGAATTCAAGCAGATTGTCGGTCGTGGCACCCGCATCAACGAGGCCTACGGCAAGTTCTACTTCACTATTATCGACTTCAAAAAGGCCACCGAGCTGTTTGCTGACCCAGATTTCGATGGCGAGCCAGTACAGATCTACACCCCCGGTCCGGGTGAAGACCCCGTGCCGCCAGAAGACTTTGATGAAGAACATCTGGGGCGCAGTCTCGATGGTGATGAGGTCAACGAAGATCCAGGTGATTGGGATGATGTCGAAGAAGACGGGAATGGCAAGCGGATTAAATATGTCATAAACGACGTACCCGTGCAGGTGATAGCCGAGCGTGTGCAGTACCTTGACGCCAACGGCAAACTTATCACCGAATCGCTAAAGGACTACACCCGCAACAGCGTCACCAAAACCTACAGCTCACTCAATCAGTTTCTTGAGAGCTGGACAGCAGCAGGCAAGAAAAAACTCATCCTCGAAGAGCTGGAGAACCAGGGCATTCTCTGGGAGGCGCTCTATGAAGAGGTGGGCAAGGAACTCGACCCCTTCGACCTGATATGCCATATCGCCTACGGCCAGCCTCCGTTGACCCGCAAAGAGCGGGCAGAACAGGTTCGCAAGCGTAACTACTTCACCAAATATGAAGAGAAAGCACGCCTGGTGCTGGATGCGCTGCTCGACAAGTATGCAGACCAGGGCATCGAAAACCTCGAAGAAAACAGCATCCTCAAAGTGCCGCCATTGAACACGTTTGGCACACCAGTGGAAATCGTTGGCCTTTTCGGTGGTAAACAGGGCTATCAGTCAGCCATCCAGGAACTGGAAGCTGAAATCTACCAAATGGGATAAAGCGTCTTACAATATGCAGCCTCAGATCAAAGCGCCAAGACCACGCAAGCTAGAAATAAGTATCGGTGGGTATCCTGACGGGTATTTCAATCTTATCTATCGAGACAAGACGCTATTTTACCAAGCAGCCGGTTGGGATAAAGATTTGGTCGAAATCGAGCAGCCAACAGAAGAGCAATGGCAGGCCTTCTTGAGTGAATTGAATCGCTTGAAAGTCTGGAATTGGAAAGATAACTATCAGCCAGAGTTCGTCACCTGTGACGGTACACAGTGGTCGCTATGGATTACCTGGGGCAGGCGCAAAGTGGTATCCACCGGCGACAACGACTATCCAAGAGGCTTCCAAGCCTTTCTTAAAGCCGTACGCGCACTCATCGGCGGCAGGGAATTTTACTGAATGTCTATATCAACAGTCATCAAATCCATCCAGGACATTATGCGCAAAGACGCCGGTGTCGATGGCGATGCCCAGCGCATCGGCCAGATCGGCTGGATGCTGTTCCTGAAGATCTTCGATGACCAGGAGCAGGAGCTGGCCCTCACCTACGATGACTACCAATCTCCCATCCCGGAACATCTGCGCTGGAGCAGTTGGGCCACCGACCCAGAAGGCATCACCGGCGATAGCCTGCTCGACTTCATCAATGATGACCTTTTCCGCAAACTCAAGACCCTCACCAGCCACACCGGCAATACGCCACGGGGTTTTGTGGTGCAGGGAGTTTTCGAGGATGCCTACAACTACATGAAGAACGGCACCCTGATTCGTCAGGTGATCAACAAGCTCAACGAGATCGACTTCAATCGCAGCGCCGACCGCCACACCTTCAACGACATCTACGAGAAGATCCTGAAGGATCTGCAGAGCGCCGGCAACGCCGGTGAGTTCTACACGCCCCGCGCCGTCACCCAGTTCATGGTCGATATGACTGATCCCAAGCTGGGTGAGTCTATCCTCGATCCTGCCTGTGGTACCGGAGGTTTTCTTGCCTGTTCCATAGAACATCTGCGTAGCCACTATGTGAAAAGCATCGAAGATCGTGAACAGCTGCAAGCAGCAATTAATGGCACCGAAAAGAAGCAACTGCCCCACCTGCTCTGTACCACCAATATGTTGCTGCACGGCATCGAGGTGCCCAACCAGGTGGTTCACGACAACACACTCACTCGCCCCCTGCGTGACTACGGCCCCCAGGACGAGGTGGATGTCATTGTTACCAATCCGCCCTTTGGCGGTATGGAAGAGGACGGCATCGAAAAGAACTTCGGCAGCTTCGGTACCCGTGAGACCGCTGATCTCTTCATGGTGCTCATCATGCGCCGCCTCAAGCAGGATGGCCGGGCCGCCGTGGTGCTGCCCGACGGTTTCCTCTTTGGTGAAGGCAACAAGACCCGCATCAAGGAGAAGCTGCTGGAAGAGTGCAACCTGCACACCATCGTCCGGCTGCCCAACGGCGTGTTTAATCCCTATACTGGCATCAAGACCAACCTGCTCTTTTTCACCAAGGGTGAGCCGACCAAATCGGTCTGGTACTACGAACACCCATACCCGTCGGGCTACAAGTCCTACTCCAAGACCAAGCCCATGCGCATTGCGGAGTTTGATACCGAGAAGGCGTGGTGGACGAACCGGGAGGAGAGCGAACAGGCATGGCGCGTCGATATCGACACCATCAAGGCCGCCAACTACAACCTCGACATCAAGAATCCTCACGATGCGGGTGAAGGCCCCGGCGACCCCGACGAGCTGCTGGCCGAGTATCAGGGGCTGCAAAGTTCCATCGCCGATATTCAGGAGCAGCTCAAAATTCAGCTTGCCGAGGCCCTCGAAAGATCCCCTCTCCCTCAAGGAGAGGGCCAGGGTGAGGGGAAGTTATCATGACAAATGAACAGTTCCTCCAGCAGTTCGGGCACTTCATCGATGCACCCAACGGTATCCAGAAGCTGCGTGAGCTGATTTTGCAGTTGGCGGTACAGGGGAAGTTGGTGACGCAAGACCCGAACGATGAGCCAGCTTCAGAGTTTTTAAAAAAAGTCAGGGATAGAAAGACTGCGAATATGGCTGAAAAACGATATGCAAAACTAAAGAAGCTACCTTCTAGCGAAATACTAGACCCCGCCTTTGATTTGCCAGAATCGTGGAATTGGTCAATCCTCGATGAGATTACTTATACCGTACATTATGGCTATACAGCATCAGCTGACCATAATAAAAAGGGCATACGTTTACTCCGAATAACCGATATTCAGAATAACAAAGTCGATTGGAATTCTGTTCCCGGATGTGAAATCAATGAGAAAAGCTACAATGCAAACTCGCTCAATGAAAACGACATTCTTATTGCTCGCACAGGCGGCACAATAGGGAAAACGTATATTGTTGAAAATCTATCAGTAAAGGCTGTTTTCGCATCCTACTTGATACGAGCTATTCCTAGTGAACTCATGTGCCCAAAATATCTAAAGATATTTATGGAAACTCCCCTTTATTGGTCACAGCTCTACGCAAAAAGTGCTGGTACAGGACAACCAAATGTTAATGCGACCTCACTGAGGGCACTCCAAGCTCCCATTCCCCCACTCGCCGAACAACACAGCATCGTCGCCAAGGTCGATGAACTGATGGCTCTCTGCGACCAGCTGGAGGCCGAGCGCAACACCCGGGATACAACCCACCAGCACCTCATCCGCGCTGTCCACCATCCGCTCACCGAGGCCAGCGATGCCGCCACTACCCAAACTGCCTGGCACCGCATCCGCGACAACTTCGCCGACCTCTACACCACCCTCGAATCCGTCCAGGCCCTGCGTCAGACCATTCTGCGGCTCGCCGTTCAGGGAAAGTTGGTGCCGCAAGATTCTGGTGATGAATCAGCATCAGTATTGCTTGAAAAGATTAAGGTGCAGAAAGCCCATCAGGAAAAAGGGGGGCGGGCCAAGAAGAGAAAGCCACTCGTGCAGATTGATGACAGTAAACTACCATACGACCTTCCAGCAGCGTGGGAATGGATGAGACTTAGTGATCTTGATCCTGAATATAAGAACGGTATATCTAGTCGTGGAGATGCAAGCGGAGATCAAACTACAGTTTTGAGGCTAGCTGACATCAAGGGAAACCAGATTTCGCTTTCAGATACGCGTCAGTTGATAATTGATCGTGCTGTGGCTGCGAAATACAAACTCCTGAAGGATGATCTTCTTATTATTCGGGTAAACGGGAGCGCAGATATTGTCGGAAAATTTATCCTGTCAGATCTAAGCTATGACGCAATTTACTGTGATCATTTCATCCGTCTACGAATAAATAAGAATTGGTATTTACCTGCGTTTTTAGAGCTGGTTGCGGCATCTTCTCTTGTGCGAGATCGCATAAATGATCTCTTCATCACTACAGCAGGCCAAAAAACTGTAAACCAAGGACATATTGGTTCTTTGCTAATACCGATGCTTTCTAAATCAGAGCAGTCCCGCATAGTCGCCAAGGTTGGTGACTTGACGGCCCTCTGCGACCAACTTGAAGCCAACATCCGCAATAAAAACGATACCGCCACCCGCTACACCGAAGCCATCGTGCAACAAATCGCCGCCGCTTAACCCAGGACAGGATCAGCGTCATGCCAAACGACAACAACAATTCCGATCAGTCGCCGGCCAACAGGGCACTGGAAAACCTGCGCATGCGGTTGTTGGATCTCACCGCCCGTAATCGCCTGATCAGCTTTCGCCATACCAAGAGCGCCAGCCTGCGCATTATCGACGAGTTGCCCAACCAGCTGGTGGAAACTCTGTTGGCGGATACCGAGATGCGCTTCGAAGCAATTCCCGAGCCGACCGAGGAAGAATTGATCGCAGCGGGTTATCTGGAGTTCGATGAAGAGACCCAGCAGCTGGTTCGGCTGCGCAATGATCCTTCTGCGGAAGAGTGGGCAAAGCATCTCAGTTTTGCCACCAGTTACGAGGTGCCTGAAGCCTCTGGCGAGGGTGACTCAGGCAAACACTCGGATACCGCCATCCAGACCTTGCTCTATCCCTACGAGATGGAGGCCCGGCTCAAGAGTTTGTTGCAGTCGGCTGAGTCGGCAATCCAGGAGATGGGGGCGAATATCCTCTACCTGTCGTTTGGCTTTTTGGAGTGGTACGAGTCCAGTAGCTCAGATAAACCACGCATTGCACCGCTCTTTCTGGTCCCGGTCCGCTTGCACAAGGGCAGGCTGAACAAAGATACCCGGACTTACGAATACACATTGAGCTACTCGGGTGAGGACATTATTCCCAACCTTTCTCTGCGGGAAAAGTTGCGCGCCGACTTTGCCATGGCCCTGCCGGATCTGGATGAAAATACGGTGCCGGAGGACTATTTTGGTGAAGTCCAGGCGCTGATCAAAGACAAGCAACCACGCTGGCGCATGCGCCGCTACATTTCGATGGCGTTGCTCAACTTCAGCAAGTTGCTGATGTATCTCGACCTGGACCCGGCACGCTGGCCCGATGAAGCCAACATCGTGGATCATCCGGTGGTATCGAGCTTTTTGTCTGGCTACGGGCAGGAAATGGATGCTGAGGGTGAGTCTGCTGGTAACCTTGGCTTTGGCGAGGAGTACATCATCGATGAGATGGATGAGATCCATGCCAACTATCCACTGATCGATGATGCCGACAGCTCGCAGCACAGCGCCCTGATCGACGCAGTCGATGGCAAGAACCTGGTCATCGAGGGGCCGCCCGGCACAGGCAAGTCACAGACCATTACCAACCTGATCGCCGCCGCCATGGCGCAGGGCAAGCGTGTACTGTTTGTCGCGGAAAAGCTGGCGGCGCTGGAGGTGGTGCGTAGCCGCCTCGATAACGCAGGGCTTGGCGAGTTCTGTCTGGAACTGCACAGCCACAAGTCACAGAAGCGCAAGGTTCTGGATGAAGTTGACGAGCGCCTGAAGAAAAACGGGCGCTACCGCAGGCCGAATGATATTGATGTGGATATCGCGCGCTACGAAGAGCTCAAGACGGCGCTCAAGAACCATGCGGAAAAGATCAACCGGCCCTGGAAGAACACAGGGAAGACGCTGCATGAGATCTTCATGGCGGCAACCCGTTATCGCAATGCGATCGGGATCAATCCGGAAGGGCTTCATCCCGAGGGCTACGATGGAAGCAACTACGATGCCGCAGCGCAACGCCGTAATGAGGATCAGGTAGAGGCTTTTGTAAAGGTCTACCAGGCGGTAGCGCGTCAGCTGGATGGCGATGCAGCTTTGCAGGACCACCCGTGGTACGGCGTACGCAATGGGGACTTGCAGATCTTCGATCTGGACCGAGTTAAGGACTCCCTGGGTGCATGGCAGGGGTCGCTGCAAGGTGTGAATGCTCAGAGAGGTGAAATCGCTCATATTCTCGGCTGTGACATATCGGCTGTGGCAGAAACCTTGACCGATGCGCAGGCGTTTCTGGGTGAGTTGGAAAGCATTCCGACGCTGAAAGGCGATGAGATTCTAGAGCGGCTCCCTGTCCTTCGTGGTGGTGTGCTGGATAAGACGCAGCGCTATCTGAAGCTGTTTGAGGGTATCCAGGATTTGTACATCTCTCTGTCCAAGACTATTGGGCCGGAAGTTCTGCAGGATCTGTCGGTTGTGGATCAGCTACATTCAGGCAGTGAGCAGCTGAAGAAATTGGTTGGTCAGAGTGTTGAATTGGGTGGTTTGGCCGAAGCCATTCATCGCCTTTCCGCAATTGAAGATCAGCTGGTGCAGCTTGATGAGCCGTTGCAGGGGGTGTTGTCCGCCTTGGGTGAGCCGGCTGCCAGGCATTTGAATGTCAGCGAATCAGGATTGACTGAGTTCAAGATGGTCATCGAGTTGATTGCCAGTCTGAGCCCCTCCCACTGGAAATACCGTGATGAACTTTTCGATAATGAGGAGTTGGATGAACTCTTGCCGCAGTTACGCTCTGAACTCGAAGGGTTGCTGAAGGTACACGAGAGTGTTCATGGTTTTTTCTCTTTGGAGAACTTGCCTGATGAAAATGTAATTCATCAACTGGCGGTTACATTGGCTTCCGGCGGTTTTTTTCGTTGGTTCAAAGGTGGCTGGCGGACAGCACGAAAGCAGGTTCTGGGCTTTGCGGCAAACGCTCAGTTGAAATACCCGAGTCTGGTACCGCGGTTGGATGATCTGACGGTGTTTGTCGGGCAGCGCCAGAAATTTGAAGGCAATGCACGTTACAAAGAAGCTGTGGGTGACCATTTACAGGGTCTTGAAACAGATATTGCCGCGCTTGAGTCGCTGCGAGCCTGGTACAAGCGCATTCGACGACAGTATGGTGTTGGCTTTGGGCAGAAGGTGCCGCTGGGTGATGCGATCCTGGAGCTGTCGCCAAGCATCGCCAAGGCGGTGCGTTCATTGGCTGAGCGGGGTATACAGGCGCAACTCAATGACCTGCTGGATGATCTGGGTAGTTTGAAAGAGGTGTTTGCACCGGTCGCAGAACTGCGCAATGGCGATACGCTGCTGGTCGGAGAGGGGGGCGCGATTCCACGCCTGCTGAGTGCGGTGAATGAAGCCATCTGCGCCTGCGGTTCCCTGACCAGTGACGATTCACTCACCATGACGGATCTGGCTGACCGCATTGCGCAGATCGGGATGCTGAAGCATCGTGTCGATAAGTGGCAGAAAGCTGATTTCGACAGAAAGATATTCCAGGGAAGGCTCGGCCTGAAAGCCGGAGTTGGTGTTGATAACACCGTCGGCCTCTCCATGTTACGCAATACCCTGGCGCTTGCGGCTTGTGTCGATGGACATCTGAGCAATAAGACACTTGTTGATTACATCTATGGGCATCCAGCCGAATCGACCTTCATGTCTCTGGCGTCACACGCTGAGAAATTGCGATTCACGATGACTTCGCAACAAGAATCCTACGATGCCTTTGCAGCTGTGGTTCGCCTGGACTGGGAGGGGTGGACTGTTCATTCCGGTGACCGGCTGGACGATCTGATACTCCGGAATCAGCTGGCGCTGGATAACGGGGAGACATTGCAGAATTGGCTCGACTATGTGCGCGTGCGTGACCAGGTGGAAGCCTTGGGTCTGGGTGGTCTTGCCGATGGCGTTGAACGCAGCGAATTCGAGATCGAGCAGGTCGAGGACGCCTACCAAGCGGGTATTTACGATGTGTTGGCGAGAGAAATCCTGCGGGAAGATCCAGAGCTTGGCAGGTTCTCCGGTCACTCGCAGGAGGCCTTGCAGGATCAATTTAAGGAGTACGACAACAGGCTCAAGCAGTTGCAGTGTGAGCAGATCGCCTGGAAGATCGATCAGACCAAGATTCCAACAGGGAATATGGCGGCGAGGGTGAGCGAGCTTACCGAACGGGTTCTGCTGGAGCGTGAATGCACTAAGAAAACCCGGCACATACCGATCAGGCAATTGCTGCAAAGGGCGAGCAGCGCGCTGGTCGCATTGAAGCCGTGTTTCATGATGGGGCCGATGTCCGTTGCCCAATACCTCGCGCCCGGCGAGATAGATTTTGACCTGGTGGTGATGGACGAGGCCTCCCAGATCAAACCGCAGGATGCACTCGGTGCAGTGGCGCGAGGTGGGCAACTGGTGGTGGTTGGTGACCCCAAACAGCTGCCGCCGACAAGCTTCTTTGATCGTATCATCGAAGACGATGAGGATGACCCAACGGGCATTGAGGAGTCTGAGAGTATCCTCGATGCGACGCTGCCGATGTTCCCTGCTCGACGATTGCGCTGGCACTATCGTTCACAGCATGAAAGCCTGATTGCCTTCTCTAACCACTCGTTCTATGAGGGCGACCTGGTTCTTTTTCCATCGCCGCATAAACAGACTGAGAACTATGGTGTTCACTATTCTCGGGTGTCGCGCGGTTGTTTCGTGAACAGGCGTAATATGGAAGAGGCAAAGATCATCTCCGAGGCTGTCCGAGAGCATTTCAGGCATCGCCCGGATGAAACCCTTGGTGTCGTTGCAATGAGCGCGGAACAGCGTTTACAGATTGAGCGAGCGATAGAGACGCTGGCAAAAGACGATACTGTTTTCCAGGAGCGGCTGGATAAAGATTCGACAAGGCGCGAGTCCCTGTTCGTCAAGAACCTTGAGAACGTTCAGGGTGATGAACGAGATGTGATCTTTATCTCAATGACCTACGGCCCACAAGAGCCGGGCGGGAGAGTATTCCAGCGTTTTGGTCCAATTAACTCGGACGTGGGCTGGCGTCGTCTCAATGTGCTGTTTACCCGTTCAAAGAAGCGGATGCATATTTTTAGTTCCATGGGGTCAGATGACATTGTTGCAGGGGCAACAAGTAAGCGCGGTGTGCAGGCTTTGCGCGACTTCTTAAGCTTCTGTGAAACCGGGATTCTCCACAAGACTGAGCGTGATACAGGGCGTGGCCCGGATAGCGATTTTGAGATTGCTGTGATGAACGCGTTGCGTGATGAAGGTTTTGAATGCATACCTCAAGTTGGCGTTGCGGGATTCTTCATCGATGTGGCGGTAGTTGATCCCGGTAACCCCGGCCGCTATCTGATGGGTATTGAGTGTGATGGCGCGACCTATCATTCCGCGAAGTCCGCACGAGACAGGGACCGGCTTCGTCAGACAATCCTGGAGCGCCTCGGCTGGAATATTCGCCGCATCTGGTCAACCGATTGGTTCAAGAATCCCCATGGTGAATTGCGGCCGATTATTCGGGAGCTTCACGACCTGAAGTCCGCCGCTATGCCTGTTGAGGCAGAGATTGAGTCAGAGGTTGAAGAGATAGAGGTAATCATCGAAAATGCCGAAACCAAAGAAGCCCAGGTTGATCTGTTTGCCTTTGATGAGTCGAGCCTCAAAGACAAGTTGATTCGCTTCGATCGAGAAGTGATTCGCAGGGCGTTTCCTGAGACTCCCGAAAACAAGCGGCTACTGCGACCTTCGATGCTCGAAGCGCTCATGGAATTTACGCCGACGAGCAAGGTCGAGTTTCTTGAAACACTTCCTTCTTACATTCGACAAGCGACGGAGGCGGCAGAAGCAGGAAAGTACCTGGAACAGGTTTTCGACATCATCAATGCTTCTATGGATGAGGCCTGATGGGGGAGATGTACGCAGCAGTCTGCCCCTGTGGCTACCAGAGCCACACCCTGATGGATGCTGCGCCCACTCTTGGCCGCCGTGAGGCAGACGAACTGGATGTGCTGGCACTCCTGAGCGAGCATCTTTAATAGGACATTGGTTACCAAGTGCGCCAGAAGTATGCCAATTGAATTATGATTATCCGTTGCACCCAAAAGCTACTCAAAGAGCTGCGCATCAAACCGGCAGAACCAGAGGTGATCAGCGAAGTGGGCAGTTGGCATGCCAATCTGCTGCGCATCGACCGTCGCAAGTGTCTGCTCATAACCCACGATATGAGCCTTTTTTCGCTCTTCGTGGCCGGTCTCAAACGCCCGGATTTTGAGCATATCGATCAACTATTCGGACAGGCTATGTTTCGCACCCTACGCCTGTTTGATTTTGAGCAGACTCAGATAGAGCGCATGCTTGACTGGAGTCAGCACAATACCTATGCCAAAACCAATAACCGCAGTGTGATGGGTTCCATGAACGATATGGCCTTTCAGATTGAGCATCGCATCGCCCATGAAGGCGGCCTGGTTCATGCAGATCTGGATCACTTGCTGCTGCGCATCAACGAGATCCCGTTCAAGGCGATTGGTTACGACTACCCCAGGGTGCGTCTGCAGGCCTTATTGAGAACGGATGGCACCGCTTGATCAGGTCGTCTTCGTGAGCTGTTGCTTGCCACATCCTCAGGTAGGTAACTCGCGTGGTTTGTGACCAGGACTTTTCATCACTCGTGCGCTGATTCTCATTGCACGATGTCGTTATAGATGACGGTGAAAGGGAGCTGGGAAGTTATGTCGAAGCGTAGATACATTTGCCCAAAGTGTGGGGCCAAGGCCTGAGAAGATGTGAGATGGCACGAAAAGCTACTCAATATTCTGGATCTGTTCCCGCATCTGTTCGATGAGAACTTTCATCTCCACCGCTATGCGGGTGATTTTTACATCGTTCGACTTGGAGGTCAGGGTATTGGCCTCCCGGTTCAACTCCTGCATCAGAAAGTCGAGGCGCCGTCCGACGGGTTCGTCAGCGGAGAGCACACGCTCAACCTCTGCAAGATGCGTGTCGAGGCGGTCCATCTCCTCATCCACATCCAACCGTTGGGCGAGCAGGGCCATCTCTTGCTCCAGTCGGGTTTCGTCCAACTCATCCATGACCTCCAGCAGGCGCGTGCGGATACGCTCCTTGACCTTTTTCAGGACCTCCGGCATCAGTTTGCGGACTTGATCCACCTGCGTCTGCATCGCCTGTCGGCGCTGCCGGATGATCTCGCCGAGTCGTCGGCCTTCGCGTTGGCGGCTTTCCATCAGGCTGTCGAGAGTGAGGTCCAGCAGTTCCATCGCCTGCCTTGTGGCCGGGGTGAGGTCCCGCTCCTGTTCCTCAAGGACACCGGGCCAGCGCAGCAATTCGAGGGGACGCAGATTAGCCTGGGTATCGAGCAGGTCAGCGATTTCGCTACTGGCGTCGAGTAACTGTTTTACCAGGCGCTGGTTGACGTGGAGTTCAGCCCCGGCCGCGGTACCCGGTTTGAATTTCAGAGAGCAGTCAAGCTTGCCGCGCCCCAGTTTGGCGGCCAGCTGCTCCCGCACTTTAGTCTCCAGGACGCGCAACTCCTCCGGCAGCCGCACGAATGCTTCAAGGTAGCGGTGGTTGATGGAGCGGATCTCCCAACTCATTACACCGAGTTCTCCCCGGTACTCTTCCCGCGCAAAAGCGGTCATACTGCTAATCATCTGTTTAACCTGAGGTTGGTAGTCAACTATATCTGAACGCTATATTAGGAATCGGGTTCAGCATTTCGTGAAGTGTGTATCATAATGCGATTCGCCGGGATGTTGGAGCCACTATTTTCTGAAACCGGCCTTATAATTAGAAAGCATACGCCCGAAATAAAATTTATTGATGGAAAAAGCCCGCGACAGTTTGCCTTCAGGCACCGTTCTCGACTGTTACGTGATCATGAAACTGGTCGCGAGCGGCGGCTTCAGCCTGATTTATCTGGCAGAAGACGAGGATACCCAGGACGAGGTGATCATCAAGGAGTTTCTGCCAAAGAAGCTGGCCAAGCGTGGGGAGGGTCTTCAGGTCGAGGTCATCGACCCGAAACAGATCGATAATCTTAGCCGCAGTCGTCGGCTTTTTTACCAGGAAGCCAAGGTGCTTGCTTCCCTGAGGCATCCGAACATCGTGCAGGTAAGGGGTTTTTTCCTGGCTAACGATACTGGCTATCTGGTGATGGATCACGAGCGCGGCAAGAATCTTGCGAGCTATATAAAAAAGCGCAGCGGTGGTCTGAGTACCCGTTTTATGTTGACGGTTTTTCCTCCTATCCTGGATGCCCTTGATCTCATCCACTCCAGAAATCTGCTGCATCTCGATATCAAACCCAGCAATATCCATCTGCGTACTGGCGGCAACCCGCTGTTGCTCGATTTCGGCGCGGTTTATCAGGTGGAAGAGAGTGGCGGCGGTCGCAGTGGACGAGTGGTCACCAGCGGGTTTTCCCCGGTGGAGCAGTATTACCAGTCAGGTGATGTCGGGCCCTGGAGTGATGTCTATGCCATAGGTGCAAGCATGCGGGCCTGTCTGGATGGCAAGTCGCCACCCTCTGCCATCGAACGTCATGCAGATGACAAGTTGAAGCCGGCAACCCGGGTCTATCGCCGCCGTTATCCCGCTTACCTGCTGGAGGCGATCGACTGGGCGATGGCCGTAAACCAGGCTGAACGGCCGCAAAATGCCGGAGAGATGTTGACCGCGCTGCAGAGCAAATCAAAACTAAAAGAGAGCCTCGATGGTATTGGTGGTGATCTGTCGCGACGTTCGTTCATTAAAGGCGGGAGTCTCTCTACATGAAGTATGAAACCGCCCACTGCACCCTGCTCGGAAATCGCCGGATGAATCAGGACCGCTGTCTGATTCTGGAAGCACCCGATGCCATGCTGGTGGCTCTGGCCGACGGTATGGGCGGCCACCCACGTGGTGAGATGGCGGCGCAGATCCTCATGGATACCTGCCGCAGAGCCTTCCTCACCAGCCGCAAACCCATCACCGGTCCACGGGTTTTTCTCAGCGGATTGATGGAGATGGCGCATCGCCGCATCCTCGATTACGGTCGTGAGCAGGAACCCCATATTGAACCACGCACCACTGCAGTACTCTGTCTGATTCAGGAGGGACAGGCCTTCTGGGGCCATGTCGGCGACAGCCGGTTCTACGTTATGCGTGACAATGTCATCCTCTCCCGTACCGAGGATCACTCCTACGTGGAGCAGTTGCGGCAGCAGGGCATCATCTCCGCCGCTCAGGTTCATACCCACCGGTTTCGCAACTACGTGACCCGGTGTCTCGGTGGTATCTCCAATCGTCCTGTGGCGGAACTTGGGGAGCCGCATCGTCTGGAGGGGGGGGATGTCCTGCTGCTCTGCTCAGATGGTTTCTGGGGCAAGTTACCGGCGCGTCCAATGGTGGATGCATTTTTTCGTGCCGACCAGTCATTGCAGTCAGCCGTTAACCAGCTCTCATCCCTGGCAGAGAGTAACGGTATGCCGGAGAGTGATAATGTCACTGCAGTGGCTGTACGCTGGCGGCGTGACACTATCGATCTCCGACCCACTGACTTGGGTATGACTTTAGTGGATAATGCCGCCGGCACCGCGCATCTGCCACGCAGCGAGCATGAGATAAAACAAGCCATCGAAGAGTTGCGCGACGTTGTCGATATTCATCACAGTCCAAAACCTGAGGAGTAACCCAACCAATGAGACCTTCCGGACGTCAGCCCAGCGAACTGCGGGCTGTCAAGATTACCCGCGGTTACACAAAACATGCGGAAGGCTCCGTGCTGGTGGAGTTTGGCGACACCAAGGTCATCTGCACCGCTTCGGTGGAGGCGCGAGTGCCGCGTTTCCTGAAGGGCAAGGGCCGGGGTTGGGTGACTGCCGAATACGGCATGTTGCCCCGTTCCACCACTGACCGCATGGGGCGTGAAGCCGCCAGGGGAAAACAGGGTGGGCGCACACTGGAGATACAGCGGCTTATCGGTCGTTCCCTGCGGGCAGCGGTAGACCTTGAGGCGCTTGGGGAGCGCATGATTGCCATCGACTGTGATGTCATTCAGGCGGATGGAGGCACCCGGACTGCCTCCATTACGGGAGCCTGTGTTGCGTTGGTGGACGCTATCTCCTATCTGCGTGAGCAGGATCTGCTGGAGAGAAATCCACTGGTGAATATGATTGCCTCTGTCTCAGTGGGTGTCTTCCAGGGCACTCCGGTATTGGATCTGGACTATGCGGAGGATTCCAATGCCGAGACCGACATGAATGTGGTGATGAACGACAAGGGTGGTTTTATCGAGGTACAGGGGACCGCCGAAGGCGATGCCTACAGTCGCGATGAGCTTAATGCCATGCTTGATCTTGCGGATCAGGGTATCCGGCAACTGCTCGAGATCCAGCAGGCCGCTTTGAGCGACTAAATTCGACTGCATCGCCTGCGAAGATTTTGTAGGAGCGGCGCCCCGCCGCGATTTATCCATCTACGGAGTCATCGCGGCGGGGCGCCGCTCCAATTTAATTTCAGGAAAGAGAGCATGACCAGCCGTCACACCGGAGAACGAATCGTTCTTGCCAGTAATAATGCCGGCAAGGTGCGCGAGATCAACCAACTGCTTGCCAGCGGGCAGATCGAGGTGGTGCCACAGCGCGAATTCGATATCCCTGATGCGGTGGAGGACGGTCTCAGCTTTGTTGAAAATGCGATCAAAAAGGCCAGGCATGCATCGATCCTGAGCGGACTGCCAGCCATTGCTGATGACTCGGGTATCGAGGTCGATGCACTCAAGGGTGCGCCGGGCATCTACTCCGCCCGTTATGCGGGGGAGGGTGCATCGGATCAGGCAAATCTGGAGAAGCTGCTGGAGAGCCTGAAGGATGTGCCGGACGAGGCGCGTACCGCCCGTTTCCAGTGCCTTCTCGTCTATATGCGACACGCAGAGGATCCCACCCCAATCATCTGTCAGGGGACCTGGGAGGGCCGGGTGCTCTTTGGGGCCAGGGGCGACAATGGCTTCGGCTACGATCCGGTCTTCTATGTTCCCACCCACAACTGCACCTCAGCAGAACTTCCGGCGGAGGTGAAGAACAGCCTCAGTCATCGTGGCCAGGCATTGCAGAAGTTGCTTGCAGCCCTGACTGAGTAGAAAGTTTTCTAAAGAAATCGGTTGGAGTGCCGACAACCCTGAAACGAGTGGGTGTTTTTCGCAGAAAGGATATCAATATGCAAAAAAAGACAAGGGCGACTGAGAGGCATGTGGCTGCTTTTCAGGTTGAGCTGCGATACAAAACAGGGGGCTGCGTACCTGCCCTGATCAGAAATATCTCACCTGAAGGGGTACACATGGAGATCGAGACGGTACCCGAAGGGATCGGCGCCGAACTTGATCTGTCATTTACGCTGGAGGGTGAAAATTGGCGTGTGCCGGCAGTCGTCATTCACTCCAATCCAACGGGGATGGGAGTGATGTTCAGAAACCCTGAACACCGCCTGTTCAAGGTTGTTACCGCACCGTTGACGCGTCCCCTCTCACCGGTGGCGGGCAGAGTGATGCTGAGTTGATGTGAGGCAGATCGGCTAGAGGTTCCAGCTCGCCTTACAGACAGCTGAAGTCAAAAAACAGCAACAAAAAAGCCCGCGTATCCGCGGGCTTTTTTGTTGAAAGTCCTTTTTCAGTGGCCACTATTCCTTGTGGCCTTAGTGCTTCCTGCCATTTTTATTGCGATGCCCCCTATGGCTGTATCGCGCAGGTATTGTTGTTGTAGATAGGGAGTACTCCGCCGTTCCGGCTTTTACCGTTTGTGACGGTAAAGTCACCCAGCATCATTCCAGGTCCAATCGGCTTGGAGCAGCTGGTATGGATCTGGGTGTAAAGCTGGCCGTCCACGAAGAGCGAGACTTCCGTACTCAAAGTGCCTTTCTTGTCGGTGCCGGTGAACGTAAAGGAGTCACCCTGTGCAACGGTGCCGGAGAATACGGTGTCACCACCCTTCTTCTGTACGACTGTCACATCGACAGTTGCGGTTCCGTTGTAAAGCAGGGTCAGCTCGGTCACCTTACCGTCGCACTTGCCGCAACCCACGTTAACCGGGGGTGGGTTGGCACCGCCATCGACGGGGCAGAGTGCTCCGCCATTGAGGCTTGCGCCACTGATCACCTCGAAACTACCGGCGATCAGGCCGGGGCCGACAGGCTTGGAGCAGCTTGTATGGATCTTGGTATCGAGATTGCCGTCAACCATAATACTGATCTCGGTACCCAGTGTTCCCCCCTTCTCAGTGCCGCTGAAGGAGACTCCATCACCAGGTTGAACCATACCGGAGAAGACAATCCCGCCATTCTTCTGTATGACTTCAACATAGCCTGGGGTGCTGCCGTTGTAGCGCAGGGCCAGGTTAATCACTTTGCCGTCGCAATCACAGGTAGCGGGTTGCGGTTCGACGGGGCAGAGGTTGCCACCGTTACGGCTGATGCCTTCAATGACCTTGAAGCTACCGGCGATCAGGCCGGGACCAATCGGCTTGGAGCAGCTGGTGTGGATCTTGGTATTAAAGGTGCCATCAACGGTGATGGTGATCTCAGTACCCAGGGTTCCCTTCTTGTCGGTGCCGCTGAAGGAGAAGTCCTCGCCAGGCTGAACCATGCCGAAGAAGACGATACCGCGCTTCTTCTGCGTGACTTCAACGTAGCCGGCAGTGGTGCCGATGTACTTGAGGGTCAGATCGGTCACTTTACCGTCACAGGCGCTGCAGACTAGAGGCTGATCTTCGTAGTAGCCGAAGTCGAGCGTGAGGTCGGAAGCACCGGAGATGAGGATGGTATCAGCCATGCCGTCGAGTGCTGAGTCCGGATCGTAACTCTGGATCATACCGGCCGGCAGGGTAGCCGGGTCGATGTCCACAGTGTGAGATCCGGGGCACAGACCGCTGAAGCCGTAAGCACCGTTAGCATCGGTAGTGGTTGCATCAACAGAGTCGATAGTACCATTGTCGTTGCAGTCGCTGGTCAGGGAGATGCTGACGTTCGGGATACCTACTTCGTCGATATCCTGTATGCCATCCATGTTGCTGTCGTTCCAGACATAGTCACCCAGGGATGCGAGACGAAACATGCCGGCATCAATGGTCAGGTTGACTTCATTCACGGCAACGGTGGTGCAAGCGCTCTCACCAGTGGTCGTGTCTGCATCGCTGTCTACCGCATCATCAATACCTGCGTTTGCAACGGTGAAGAAATGGCCGTTCAGCTGAGTGAAGCGTACGACATAACCCCCAGCATCCAGGCTGGTGAACAGATAGTTGCCATCTGGACCAGTTACAGTGGTTGTCATACTGGTGCCATTGCAGTCGAGCAGTTCAACCGGCACGCCGGGGATACCGGGTTCGCCTGCATCCTGAATGCCGTTGGTGTTCAGGTCTTCAAAGACTCGGTCACCAATACGGGCACTCGGCGGATAGTTGATACCGGCGTCAATGGTATTGTCGCTATCACCAGATTCCAGAACAACATCATGACTGCGACCGGTTGCAGTGTTGGCGTCACTGTCTATAGTGTCGTCGCCGCCTGCGTTGGCCGGGCTGAAGTTGAACCCAGCAGGTAGGTTACCGAAAGTCGCCACGTAGCAGCCGGGCAGCAGATTATCGAACTGATAAGCGCCGTTGAGTGTGGAGGCCACTGCTACAGCATTGCCGTCGGTATCGAACACTGGATTGGGCGGAATGCTGCAGTCAGAAAGCGTGACGGTTACGCCATCAACTCCATCTTCGGTGGCTTCCTGAACGCCGTTGCGGTTGTCGTCGAACCAGACATAGTCGCCGAGAGAGACGGTCTCAAAGATTCCTGCATCAATGGTGATGTTGGATTCACCGGTTGCCAGATCGACACACTGAGTCATGCCGTTCAGAGGATCGGCATCACTGTCGCTGGTGTCATCGGTACCTTGATCAATGGGGCTGAAGCGACCGGTAGCCGAGAGGAATTCAACCTTGTAGCTGCCTGCTGCAAGCGCATCAAACAGATACATGCCGCTGGCATCGGTCGAGGTGGTTGCAACCTGGCTCTCATCGGCACAGTCATACAGGACTACCTGGACGTTTTCGATACCGTCTTCGTTCGGATCCTGGATACCATCGCCATCCAGATCGCTGAAGACGCGGTCACCAAGTTTGGCGGTTGTCACGATGGGCATGTAGACGCCTGCATCGACATCGCGGTTATGCTCGCCGGAGGCCAGTTGGATAGGTGCGGCCCAGCCGCCTGAACTGGCATCGCTGTCCAGCGCGTCAGAACCACCCTGGTTCTGTGGGCTAAACTCGTAACCTTCCGGTAAGCCATAATACCTGGTTTCATGAAAGAACTTGACGGCATAGCAGCCAGGCAGCAGGCCATCAAAAAGGTAGTTGCCGTTTATGTCGGTGTATTCGAAGTAATAGTTGCCGAAGGGATCGCGAAGGGTGTTTCCATCGCAGTCATGGAGTCTGGCGACCATGTCGTCCGCGCCGATTTCGGAGCCGCTCTGTATGCCGTCGCCGTCGTCATCGTACCAAACGCGGTCACCAATGGATGCGGGTTCATTGTCGCAATTCAGAGTGAGATTGGGTAGGGAGGACGTCATTGGCAGGGTGTTAATGACTTCACCGTATGCGTAGAAGGTCGCAGAACCGGCTTCGTAACCTGGCGCACCGTTGAATTGGTATGAGCCGGTCAGTGGCGGATCGATTGTAACCGTATGGGTGCGCAGTACGCTTTGAGGCGCGGGTTCCATATAGAAGGAGCCATCAAGGGCGACAGGTGCCCCTCCAGAGAGGGATTCCAAGGAAGAGGTATAGGTGACGGTCTGATTCCCATCGCCTTTAACGCCGATGGTGTATGAATCACAGCCCATGGCAATAACAGCGCTGAGGCCAGGCCCCGTTGCGTGTGCCTCATTGATTCCGAAGAGCATGAGCATGGCGGCGATCAGCCCCATACCCATGGTCAGTGTTTTTTTCTTTGGCTTGCCCGTGGGCCTGCCTTCTGTATTGATGTGCATTGTTATCCCTCTATCCAAGAAGTGCGACATAGTGTCCGATGAACTTACCGCAACTAACATGCCATATATGTATTTTTTCATTTTTCAATGCTTAGTGATTGAAAATAATGCGAAATACGTCGCGTTTTTTAATGACATAGAAAGCGCCGTTGAGTCTTGTGTAAGATTTTTCGACAGTAACTTTGAAGTTTTTCATCGAATTTTCGGCAGACTCTTCCACATGTCAGAGGGAAATATAGCGATTGAAGGAATTAAAGTATCTAAGATAATCATTAATTTCACAAATCGTTACGGTGTTTAATAATGCTTGCAAAAAAAGGAATTATTTTCGTGTAAATCGTTGTTTTTAAAGGGTGTTTGTGCCTAATCGTGGCGGGAATTTAGTTCTGTGGGGGGTGTAAAAAAATCCGACACTATCTGGCGTCTATGCCGTTGCAGACAGATCTGGACAGATATTTCAGAAAGAGAGGGTTTTATTGGTAGACGATGCCGGGCAACCAAGTCGCCATCTGTGGCCAGAGAGAGAGCAGCCCCAGCATCAGCAGTTGAATCAGGATGAAAGGTGCGACGCCGCGATAGATAGTACCGGTTGTGATCTCCGGTGGAGCAACACCACGGAGGTAGAAGAGGGCGAAACCGAAGGGCGGGGTGAGAAAGGAGGTCTGCAGATTGATGGCGATCATCACGCCCAGCCAGACCGGGTCGAGCCCCATGGTCAGCAGGATGGGGCCGACGATCGGCACCACCACGAAAGTGATCTCAATAAAGTCCAGAATGAAGCCGAGCAGAAACATCACCAGCATCACCACCAGCATTGCGCCGAAGACGCCGCCGGGTAGCCCGGTCAGCAGATCGGTGACCACCTCATCACCGCCGAAACCACGGAATACCAGCGAAAATAGCGAAGCGCCGATGAAGATCAGGAACACCATGCTGGTGACCTTGGTGGTGCTGGTCATGACCGCCTTGAGGGTGGTCAGGTTGAGCTGTTTCTGGCTGAAGGCAAGAAGGATGGCGCCCACGGCGCCGACGGACGCGGCCTCGGTGGGGGTCGCCAGTCCGCCGAGAATCGAACCCAGTACCGCAACGATCAACAATAGCGGCGGTACCAGCACCTTCAGGACGCGGATCAAGAGGGTTCGCAGATCCCGCTCCCGCTCTGCCTCAGGGATCGCAGGTACTGCGTCCGGCCTGAATAGAGCCACTCCCCCAAGGTAGATGAGGTAGAGTGCAACGAGCATCAGACCGGGGATCAATGCGCCGAGAAATAGATCCCCGACAGAGACAGTGTCCGGTGAGAAGATGCCCAAATCCAGCTGTGCCTGTTGATAGGCGGCAGAGAGTACATCTCCGAGCAGAACCAGGACGATGGAGGGGGGAATGATCTGTCCCAATGTGCCTGCGGCGCAGATAATGCCACTGGAGACGCCGGGATCGTAGTTGCGCTTCAGCATGGTGGGCAGGGAGAGCAGACCCATGGTCACCACTGTTGCGCCGACGATGCCGGTGCTGGCAGCCAGCAGCATGCCCACCAGGGTGACAGATATGCCCAGTCCGCCCCGTATGGGTCCGAACAGGGACGCCATGGTGTCGAGCAGATTCTCCGCCACGCGGGATCGTTCCAGCATCACCCCCATGAAGATGAACAAGGGTACGGCGATCAGGGTTTCGTTGGTCATGATGCCGTAGAGCCTGTTGGGCAGGGCCGACAGAAAGGCATCGTCGAAGTGACCGGTCAATGTGCCGAACCAGGCAAAGGCCAGCGCAGTGCCGCCCAGGGAGAAAGCTACGGGATAACCCAGTAGCAGTACCAGGCAGACGGCGAAGAACAGCAGCAGAGGGATAAATTCGGCGCTCATTGTGGACTCTGATCCCCGTTCAGTGACCTATGGCCATTCAGTCCGAGATAACAGTGGATAGCCTGGGCCAACCCCTGCAGGCCGAGCGTCACGGCCATGAGCAGAATCAGGCTCTTGAGCAGGAATACGCCATCGAGACCACCTGCCTCGCGGGAACCTTCCCACAACTCCCAGGACTGGACGACATACCCTCCGCTCAGATGGAAGATCATGAAACAGACAGGCAGCAACAGTAGCAGGCTGCCGAACAGGTCTACCCAGGCACGGGTACGTGGGGAAAAGCGGCGGTAGAAGATGTCGACCCGTACGTGGCCCTGATGTTTCAGGGTATAGGCGGCGCCCACCAGAAACAGGGTGGCATGCATGTAGGTCACAGATTCCTGCAGCCAGATCCAGCCCAAGTCGAACGCGTAACGCAGTACGACGATTGTAAAAGTGACCAGCACCATCAACAGGCTGAGCCAGGAGACCTGTTTTCCCAACCAGTCGTTGATGTTTTCGATAGCGGCGGCCAGTCGCGCCAGTTGTTCGTTCATTGGTTACAGCAGCAGAGGGTTACCAGCGAAACAGCACCCACTGAGGTACGGAGACATTGGTGGGATCACTGCCCCTTGAGTCGAATTCGCCGTCGCCGTCCCGGTCGAGCATATAGTAGGGTGGGCCAAGCTGAGGCACGACCTTGACCATATAGAGCAGACCGTTGACCCGGTATTCGTAGAGGGTGCCCTCTTCCTTCTTGATGATGGTGACATCCGGCTCCAGGGTCTCACCACTGACAACAGGCGGTGGGATATCGGGTGGTTCAGGTGCGGCAGAGGGTTCTGCTGCCATTGATTGGATGGAAAAAACGGTCGAACATACAAAAAGCAGAGCCAGCAGTTTATTCATTGTCATTTCCTAAAGTTCAAGCAGCATCTCCTGCTCTTCCGCTGAAGGTTCGAAGCCACGGCTCTCGTAGTGTGCAAAGATAGCATCCACCACCTCTTGCGGCTCGTTACAGACCTGCACCAGGTCGAGGTCGGAGGGAGAAATGGTACCGGCTTCACAAAGTGAGCCGCGGAACCACTCCAGCAAACCCTGCCAGAATTTATCATCCACCAGAATGATCGGGATCTCCCTGGTCTTGCGGGTCTGCACCAGGGTCAGGATCTCCGCCATCTCATCCAGGGTGCCGAAGCCGCCGGGCATGACCACATAGGCGGAAGCGTATTTTACGAACATCACCTTTCTGGAGAAAAAGTGTTTGAAGTTGAGCGAGATATCCTGATAGGGGTTGCCCACCTGCTCCATCGGCAGCTGGATGTTTAGACCGATACTGGTTGATTTTCCCTCGAAAGCCCCTTTGTTGGCCGCTTCCATGATGCCGGGGCCACCGCCGCTGACTACCGAGAATCCGCTGTCGGAGAGACGTCGTGCAATCTCTTCCGCCAGGGCATAGTGCGGGTGGCTGCGGGGGGTGCGGGCGGAGCCGAAGAAACTTACCGAGGGCCGGATCTGCCCCAACTGCTCGAACCCTTCCACGAATTCGGCCATGATCTGAAAAACCCGCCAGGATTCACGGGTCAACTGTTTTTCCGCCAGTGGCCGGGTCTTGGAACGCCGGTCTTTGATCTGGATGCTCATGACTTGCTCGATATCTATATAGATAGTAAGAGAAAGGAAGGAGGCAGCCATCATATCAAGGTCACGAAACAGATGCTTGCATGGTTGCAATGGCAAAATGCTCTGCGTACTCTTCTCGCCCTCACAGCGCTAAACTTCCTGGCAACAAGATGTCTGACCTGAATTCCGGCCAACGAGATGCCGTTCGTTATGTCGATGGCCCCCTGCTGGTGCTCGCCGGAGCTGGCAGCGGCAAGACTCGGGTAATCACCACCAAGATCGCCTATCTGGTGGAGCAGTGCGGCTATAATCCGCGCTGCATCACCGCTGTCACCTTCACCAACAAGGCGGCGCGGGAGATGAAGGCGCGCGTGGGCAAGCAGCTTGGCGGCAAAGCGGGCAGCGGGCTGAATATCTCCACCTTCCATACCTTGGGGCTGAATATCCTGCGCCGGGAGCTGAAAAGGCTCGGTTACAAACCCGGTTTCTCCATCTTCGACGACCAGGACAGCGCCACCCTGCTGAAGGATCTGCTGAAGCGCCAGAACAGCGGTGACGAGGCGGTGGTCTCCAGCGCCCAGTGGCGTATCTCTGAGTGGAAAAATGATCTGGTCAGTCCGGAAGCCGCGCTCGGTCAGGCGGAAGACGACCTGGAAGCCGGCAATGCGCGGCTCTTTGCCGAGTATCAGCGCCATCTCAAGGCCTACAATGCAGTCGATTTCGACGATCTGATCCTGCTGCCGGTGCAACTTTTTCGTGACCATCCGGATGCCCTCGATGAGTGGCAGAACCGCATCCGCTATCTGCTGGTGGATGAGTATCAGGACACCAACCTGGCCCAGTATGAGCTGGTCAAACAGCTGGTGGGTGTGCAGGCGAGGTTCACTGTAGTGGGTGACGATGACCAGTCGATCTACGCCTGGCGTGGTGCCCGGCCGGAGAATCTGGCGCAGTTGAAGGCGGATTTTCCCATCCTCAAGATCACCAAGCTGGAGCAGAACTATCGCTCCAGCGGCCGCATTCTGAAGGCGGCGAACCATCTGATCGCCAATAATCCTCACGTCTTCGAGAAACGTCTCTGGAGTGAACTGGGTCCAGGCGACCCGCTGAGGGTATTGGAGTGTCGCAGTGAGGAGCATGAAGCTGAGCGGGTGGTATCTGAGATCCTGCACCACAAATTCAGCAGCCGCTGCAATCATGGTGACTATGCGATTCTCTACCGTGGTAACCACCAGGCACGTGTCTTTGAAAAGGCACTGCGCACCCACAACATTCCCTATTTTCTCAGTGGCGGAACCTCCTTCTTCTCCCGTACCGAGGTGAAGGATGCGATGGCCTATCTGCGGCTGCTGGCGAATCCAGACGACGACACCGCCTTTCTGCGTATCGTCAACACCCCGCGCCGTGAGATAGGACCCTCCACCCTGGAAAAGCTGGGTGGCTACGCTCAACAGCGGGAGGTCGGCATGTTGGCAGCCTGTGACGAACTGGGTTTGCAGACCCAGCTTTCGAGCCGTCCGCTGGAACGTCTGCAACGCTTCTCGCAGATGATCGATCACTTTGCCCGTCGTGCCGAAAATGAAAACCCGGTGAAGGTGATTCGCAGTCTGATCCTGGAAATTCAGTACGAGGATTGGGTGCGTGAGAACAGCAGCAGTGATGCGGTGAGTGAAAGGCGCATGGGCAACGTCAACGACCTGCTGGAGTGGCTCAATGCCCTGCAGAATGGTGAGCTGCAGGAGAAGACGCTGGCGGAGATGATCAACCATCTGACCCTGATGGATGTGTTGGAGCGGCAGAATGAGGAGGAGGTGGGTGAGCAGGTCCATCTGATGACGCTGCACGCAGCCAAGGGGCTGGAGTTTCCCCACGTCTTCCTGGTCGGTATGGAGGAGGAGCTGCTGCCCCATCGTACCAGCATCGAGGATGAGAATATCGAAGAGGAGCGGCGTCTCGCCTACGTCGGCATCACCCGCGCCCAGCGCAGCCTGACCATGACCTATGCGGCGAAACGCAAGCGCTTTGGAGAGATCATCCGTTGCGAACCCAGCCGTTTCCTACAGGAACTGCCGGAAGACGATCTGGTATGGGAGGGCAAGAAGAGCAAGCTGTCGAAAGAGGAGAAGCAGGAGCGTGGCAGCGCGCATCTGGCCAACCTCAAGTCGATGCTTACCTGAGTTGGAAGGGGCCCGGAATCAATTTGACTCCGACCCCTGTGTGCTAAATCAGCCTTACTGGTTGCTCAGCCAATCTGCAATGGTCTGTATCTCAGCATCAGAGACACCCGCTATGATTCCCTTCATGATGATCGACTGGCCGTTGTTACGGGCGCCATTCTTGATGTCCTTCATCTGTGCTACGAGGTAGGCAGAACTCTGTCCGGCCAGCGTGGGGTAGATCGGCATTATGGTCGTTTTGCCATCTGGCCCATGACAGCCTGCACAGCCTTTGGCGGCATAGAGAGCGGCACCCTCAGATCCACCGGCAGCCGGTGCGGGAGCAGCTGCTGGGGCGGGTGCCGGGGCAGCAGCGACTGGAGCTGGAGCAGCTGCCGGCGCAGGCTGTCCCTCAATGGCAACTGTACCGACCGGCTTGATCCGGGACAGCACATCATCACGGTCATCAGCCAGTACCTGGTTCGCAGAAACCAGGACCATGGCTCCAGCCAGCGCAATACTCATCGGGGCGGCAAACTTATTCACAGGCATCTTCCTCCATAAAAGGATTCAATCAATGGTCCGCTGTCGCGAGCCCAGTATTAGTAAATCAGCGGATTATACAGGCCAGAAGAGAAAAGCGCGAACCGGCATAGACGCACACTTGGGGGGCGGGTAAAATACGCGATCTTCGCGCCCGTAGCTCAGCTGGATAGAGTACCGCCCTCCGAAGGCGGGGGTCACAGGTTCGACTCCTGTCGGGCGCGCCATATTAGAGAAAAGCCACCCACCGGGGTGGCTTTTCTGTTTTTGAGGGGCGGCTTCTCTGAAATGTGAAGAACGTAGGGTGCGCAGTGCGCACCAGAATAAGCTGTTATAGCAATCATGGTGCGCACAGCGCACCCTACCAGATGAATCAATTAACAGATAATGCGGTCAGGTCTTGCAATGCAATACTCATCCTCACTCTAGTTTGTGAAGTGTCGCTCTGACTAGATTGCGTCCCTCAAAAGTGCCAATCAGGTCGAAGGGGCGCTCTTCTGCCCTTCGCTGAGCTTGTTGGTTCAAAGCACCGCTTTTTCCCCTGTCCTGGATTATTCAATATTCAATGCCGATATATCCACACCGGCAGAGATGAGGTAGTCACGCAGGTGGTGGATATCCTGCTTGCTGTAGGTGCTGCTGTGGTGGGGACGATGCAAAGTGCCTTCCATGCCATTCAGGATAATCCGCATGCGCGCGCCGTGGCCCGCCTGGATGTCGGCTCCAAGGTGTCGCAGCAGTGACTCAATGTCCCGCCAATGGATATTGCCGCTGGCAGGCCCCTGGAGAATCGCATGCAGGATGCGTGAATGTTTTTGACTCATAGCGACTGAGTATAAAACAGTGTTGCTTGTTGCGCTGATTTGGTGATACGAAACACGCTGTCAAATATTGAGAAAATCTTAAGTTTCCCCCTCCATTGACGCTAAACCCCTCAGTTGTCCGGTTTTTACTAAAAAGAAGCGTCTCATGAAGGTCAATTATCCAGTAACTGATAACGAGCGGGTCATGCGAGATGGTCAGACGATCGTTTCCAAGACAGATTTGAAGGGAATCATCACTTTTGCCAACCAGGATTTTATCGATATCAGTGGCTTCACTGAAGCCGAGTTGATCGGGAAAAATCACAACATCGTTCGTCATCCGGATGTGCCGTCCGGCGCGTTCGGGGATCTGTGGCAGACCCTCAAGGCGGGACGTCCCTGGACAGGAATTGTAAAAAACCGCTGCAAAAACGGCGACTTCTACTGGGTGGAAGCCAATGTGACCCCCATTTTTGAAGAGGGTGAGATTGCCGGCTATCTTTCGGTACGCAACAAACCCAGTCGCGAGCAGATTTCGGCGGCGGAAAACGTCTACAAACTGGCGGAGGAAGGCAAGGTCAGCCTTCGAGAGGGCAGTGTAATCCGCTCGTCCTGGCGCGATCGGCTCAATTTGTTTCGTCGTTTCAGCGTCTTAAAGAAGCTGATGGTAGTTTCGGCCATTCCCGTTATTGCGGTCATCCTGTTTGCTTCCGTTTTGATTCTGGACAGATGGCAGGCGCTGCAAGTTGTGGAGACGGAGCAGCTCGGCACGGAACACCTGGCCTACCTGAAACAGACCCTGCTGCACATTGCGGACCACCGCAGCCAAAGTACCGCGTACCTGGCCGGTAATGATGGGGCCGGTGATAAGCTTGAGGCGCTGGATAAGCAGGTTTCGGAAGATCTCGCCAAGATCCGGCAACTCATCGGGCGGCATCAGAACCGCTTTCAGTTGGAGGAAAATCTGGAGGGGCTGGAAAGTTACTGGGAAGAGATTCGCGAAGGGTATAGAGATCATGACCCGGCCGAGAATGTCTTCATACATACTGAACTTCAGTCTGATCTGGTGCAGATGTTTCGCCTGCTGGGCAAACATTCCGGGCTGAAGCAGGATCCAAATGTGAATACTCAGAATTGGAGTGTCCTGCTCATCGAACTGCTGCCGCAGATGGCGGATTTTCTGAGTCAATCTCAATCCATCGTAACGGCACTGCAGGCAAGTGGGGAGTTGGATGAAGAGAGTGAATCCGGACTAACCAATATTTTCTACAGTTTGACGATCCTGGATGAGCGATTCAGAAGATTGCTGGAGGAGACGACAGCGAACACCCCCGGACTGGAAGAGAAAACAGCGACACCTTTTGGTGAGTACAAATACGCATCCTCCGGGCTCCTGCCGGCAATGCAGGAGCTCATGGCGAACAAGGTGTTAACCGGAGAGGAGTCCGGCGTCTCTCCAGAGGATTATTTTAACCGCTCGGTGCAGGGAATAGACGGCCTTTTTCAACTGTTCGACATCGGCATCGAGCAGATATATGCGGGCCTGAGTTTGCATGAACAGGAGGCGTTGAAGGTTGTATATGTTGCAGTGGGTGCAGCGCTGTTTATCGTACTTGCCACAATCCTCATCAGCTATATCCTGCTGCGCAGAAGCGTGGCCATCCCACTCCAGGAGACACTGAAGATCTTTCGCTATATCAGTTCCGGTGAATATCACAACAGGATTGAACCGACCTCGGAAGATGAGATCAGCAATGTGTTGCGGGGCCTGAAGGCGATGCAGATCAAACTCGGTTTCGATATCACAGAGGCCGAACGTCGGGCAGATGAGGCCCTGCGGATCCAGACAGCGCTGGACAATGTCTCCAGCAGCGTGATGGTTGCGGACAGGGATCACAACATCATCTACATCAACAGAGCTGCGCAGGAACTGTTGCATGATGTTGAGAAGGAGGTCCTGACGGAGATCTCTGATTTTTCCGCCGAGGCTATCATCGGCACAAGTATCGACCGCTTCCACAAACATCCGGAGCAGCAACGCCAGTTACTTGACCAGTTGACCACAACAGACCGATCCCGGATCAACATCGGCAGTCGTATCTTCGACCTTGCAACCAGTCCGGTCATGGATGATGAGGGCGAACGACAGGGTACAGCGACTGAGTGGAGTGATGTCACCGAACAGGTCCAGGTTGAAGAGGAAGTGGCCGATGTTGTCGAAGGCGTGGTGCAGGGAGAGCTACAGCAGCACATCGATCTTGAAGACAAACATGGATTCATGAGGAGCCTTGGTACAGGTATCAACAAGCTTACCCAGGTTGTCGCGGAGAGTGTTTCAGAGATGGAGGCGGTCCTCGGTTCTCTTTCCGATGGTGATTTGACCCGTAAACTCAGTGAAGAGAGTGAGGGGGCTTTTGGGCGTTTGGCTGAAGCGGCAAACCGGACGGTGGACAAGCTCAGAAACATGGTTCAGGAGATCCAATCCTCCGCAACCGCCATCACCCAATCCACCTCTGAGATCGCCTCAGGTAGCACGGAGATGTCCCGGCGTGCAGAAACACAGGCCTCAAGCCTGGAAGAGACCGCTGCCAGCATGGAGGAGTTGACCGGCACGGTGCAGCAAAATGCAGAAAACGCCTCTGTCGCCAATCAACTGGCAATTGCGGGCAGAGGTGTCGGGGAACAGGGTGGTGAGGTGGTGACCCAAACTGTCCAGGCGATGGAAGAGATCAGCCAGTCAAGCAGTAAGATCGCCAACATCATTGGGGTTATCGATGAGATCGCCTTCCAGACCAATCTACTGGCACTCAACGCTTCGGTGGAGGCAGCGCGCGCGGGAGAAAAGGGACGCGGCTTTGCCGTGGTGGCAACCGAGGTGAGAAACCTGGCACAACGCAGTGCCACTGCCGCCGGGGAGATAAAGACGCTGATCAAGGACAGTGAAGAAAAAGTGGCGACAGGCGCTGATCTGGTCAACAAATCAGGGGAGACCCTGAGAGAGATGATTGACGCCATGAAAAAAGTCGGCGATGTGGTCTCCGAGATTGCAGCTGCCAGTACAGAGCAGGCGGAGGGCATTCGGCAGGTAAACCAGGCTGTCATTCAGCTGGACGACAGCACGCAACAGAATGCAGCACTGAGTGAGGAGACTTCGGCGGCCAGTCAATCCCTCGATGACCAAGCCAAGCGACTGGTGGAGTTGGTAAGCAACTTTACACTGCCAGAGTAATTATCCGGCAGGGGGCACCTGATGCAATAGCCCTAAAGAAAATATGAGTTTAACCGATACCCCCTATATGTCTGGAAAAACAGCGCTATTCCGCGCGGGAAAGAGATGATGAAGATAGCATTTTTGGTGCTAACAGGATTGCTTGTTACCTTTTCCATTACGGCGGGCACCATCAACTACGAAGGCTCCTCCACGATCGGAAAATTCATATCCGATGCCGACAAGGTCTATGTGGGATCCTCGCTCAAGGTCAATGATGACAGCGAAAGCCTGGGTGGCGAGCAGTGTGCCACCTGGGATACCTGTGAGCTGGGCGGAGTCGCCCGCATGGTCGATCCCAGTGCGCTTGATCAGGGCGTTCATGCGGTGATGATCGGCAAAGACGCTATTGCTGCAGTGGTCAATATTCGTAACCCGGTGACCCAGCTTTCCAAAAAGCAACTCAGAGATGTGTTCAGCGGGAAGATCAAGAACTGGAAAATGCTGGGAGGGGAGGATCTGATGATCAAGCCCTATATTGTCAAACCCGCTTCCGCAACCCGTCATGTGTTCCAGAAAAAAGTGATGGGGGGTGCCGAGTATTCGGGGACGGCTGTGGTCACTCCCGACAGAAAGATTGTTGCCCGGGTGATTCATGAACGGGGCGCCATTGGTCAGATCAGCCTGGCCTTTCTCAAGAGCATCAAAAGGATTGCCCTGATTTCTGTCGATGGGGAAAAGCCGGCATTGGATAATCCCAACTACCCGGTCACCCGTGAACTCAATCTGGTTACCCACGGTGAGCCTACGGGCGAGATCAGAAAATTTATTGAATGGACGCTCTCGCCCGAGGGGCAGGGTGTGGTGCGTCAACGATTTGTTGGCGTGAAATGAGAAAGTCCAGGGTTTTGCGCAAGCATGCCCAGTGCTGTATTGACAGCTGGATGATTTAGAAACTCAAGGAACGAGAAAAATTGCCTTGAGATAACCATGAAAATCAAAACAAAAGTGATCATCGGCGCGGCACTGTTTGCTGCAATCCCGGTATTGGGCGCCAGTACGCTTATCGGATGGCTCGCCATTTCCAGTGGCAAGGCTGCCCTTGAGGAACAGGCAACCCAGCAGATTCTCGCCGTTCGGGATAGCAAAAAAGCGCAGATAGAGGATTATTTCCGGGTGATCCGTGCCCAGATACAAACCTTTTCCAACGGGCAGATGATTGTGGATGCCATGCTGGGATTAGGGGATGCTTTCCTTAATTTTCATGGCGAATTTGCTGAGAAGAGCCCTGATTTCTACAGAAATCAGCTGTCGAGCTACTATGAAAACGAGTACGCTGCTGAATACCTGAACAGAAATGGTGGAGATAGCCCGCTCGTTGATGCGTATTTAACGGGTCTGGATGAAACCGCCACCACTATCCAATATCAGTACCTCAAGGCAAACCCCCATCCGCTGGGTGAAAAAGAGAGCTGGAGTGATCCTGAGGATGATACGCTTTACGCCCAGATCCACAGTCTTTATCACCCAAAACTGCGGGATTTTCTGAAAAAATTCGGTTATTACGATATTTTCCTGGTAGAACCGGAAAACGGTAACATCGTCTACTCTGTCTTCAAAGAGATCGACTTTGGAACCTCTCTGCTCACCGGTCCCCATGCTGATTCCGGTTTGGGAGAAGCTTTCAGGTCAGCTATGAAAGCAGACAAAGCTGACAATGTCAGCGTCATCGATTTTAAACCCTATGGGCCATCCTATAGTGACCAGGCTGCCTTTATCGCTTCCCCGATTTTTGATGATGAGAACCGCATAGGGATACTCATCTTTCAGATGCCGGTAGACAGGCTGAACGGCATCATGACCAGTGGCGGCAAGTGGCAGGAGGTCGGCCAGGGCAAAACAGGGGAGACCTACCTGGTCGGACAGGATCTGACTGCCCGCAGTATCAGTCGGTTCATGGTGGAATCTCCAGACAGTTTTGCCGCACTGCTGGGAAATGTTGGCGTTACGAAAGGGATTACCGATGCAATCAGTAACAAGGGCACCAATGTTGGGCTACAGCAGATTGATACCCCCGCAACATCGACTTCAAGCCGGGGTGAGAGTGGCGTAAGTATCTTTGATGGCTATCGTGGAAAACCGGTGCTCTCAGCCTATGCACCATTGAACGTTGCCGGACTCGGCTGGTCAATCATCAGCGAAATAGAGACTGATGAAGCATTTTCATCGGCCGCGACCCTGAGCCGGGATATTATTAACTACGCTATTGCCATTCTGGCAATTGCTTTGGCCGGCTCCATTTTGGTCGGATGGTTATTCGCCTGCAGAGGGACAATCTCTATTCGAAAGCTTAACGCAACCATCAACGATATTGAAAAGAATGCCAGCCTGGTTGAACGCTGTGACGACACAGGCAACGATGAGATCAGTCAGATGGCAGAGTCGGTCAATCGCATGCTTTCCCGTTTCCAGAATAGCGTCAGACAGGTATCGGATGCTACCCACCAGATGAGTGGGTCGTCCCAGGAGTTGCAGGCGGCCACCAGTGAGTCCCAGTCAATAAACTTAGAGCAACAGAGCCAGATTGAGCAGATAGCAACCGCCATTACCGAAATGGCGGCCACTGTCCGGGAAGTGGCATCAAATGCAGCAGCCACTGCAACGGCAGCCGGTGAGGCAGACGCAGCCTCGAACGAAGGCAGAGAGATTATTGAGCAGGCGCTGAGCACCATCGATGGTGTGGCGAGCCAGGTGGACGGTGCTGCATCCGTCATCAAAAAACTGGAGGTCGACAGTCAGAGCATTGGCAATATTCTGAAGGTGATTCAGGGAATTGCGGAGCAGACCAATCTGTTGGCGTTAAACGCAGCCATTGAGGCAGCAAGGGCGGGAGAGCAAGGGCGTGGATTTGCTGTCGTGGCGGATGAGGTACGCGCATTGGCGGGCCGCACTCAAAGCTCCATTCACGAAATCGAAGAGACAATCGAAGACCTTCAGAAGCACTCAAACCAAGCGGTCGAGGCGATGAAAATCAGCCAGCAGGGTGTTGAGGTGACGGTGGAACAGGCAAAAGAGGCTGGGGTATCTCTCGGATCCATTACACAATCGGTGGATACCATCACTGATATGGCAACTCAGATTGCCACCGCCACGCATCAGCAGAGTGCTGTTGCTGATGAGATCAGTCGCAATGCCGAAGGAATTGCCGGAACGGCACAGAAGAGCCTGAAGAGTTCGGAGCAGGTAGCCACCGCCAGTGATGGCCTGAATCATCTCTCGGTGCAACTGAAGGAACTGGTTGCGCAGTTTAAGATATGAATAAATCATCGGAGAGCTACAAAGTGTAGGGTGCGCCCCGCGCACCAGTCTATCCGAAGTTCATTCGGATTTTGTTATCTCTTCAGGCTTTCCAAATATATAACCCTGCCCATAGTCGACGCCGAGTTTAATCAGCAGATCCAGCACTCCATCCGTTTCCACATATTCCGCAATGGTTTTAGTGCCGGTTGAGCGTGCGACGTCACGAATGGCGGTAACGATGACGTAATCCAGCTTGTTGCCCTCAATTTCCCGAATAAATGAGCCGTCTATCTTCAGGTAGTCGACATGCAGTCTCTTTAAGTATTCGAATGATGCGGTGCCTGTGCCGAAGTCATCAAGGGCGACGGAGCATCCCATCTCTCTGAGTTGACTGAAGAAGTGGGCTGCCTGCTTGAGATCACTCAAGGCAACGGTTTCGGTGATCTCAAAGCAGATCTTCTTTGCGTCGATATTGGTGTTTTTCAGCTGTTCAAGGATAAATTCAGGAAAAGCCATGTCGTTGATCGACTGTCCCGAAAGATTGATGGCGCATATTGTTTCCGGCTGCCTGAGCATTGGGTCATTTTCAATAAGATGCAGTGCCTTGGACACGACCCAACGGTCAACATCAGGCATCAGATTGAAAGCTTCGGCATACGGCATAAAGATGCCGGGTTCGACCAGAGATCCATCATCAGCTACCAGGCGTAACAGTATTTCAACGTGCTGCATGGTGCTGTTATTCTTGACTGCAGCCTGTTTCTCATTGAGCGAAACGATGGGTTGATATAGAAGCCTGAATTGATCATCGGCAAGTGCCTGCTGGAGTTTGCCCATCCATTTGGCCCGAATCTGACGATCTTTGAGTACGCCGTCATCCATTGGGTCGATGCTGGTCAGGCCACGCTCGCCTTTTGACAACCTGTTGACATGGGCGCTTGCCAGTTCGAGCAGATGGTGTGGTGAGTCAAAATGGCTGGTGACGGGCAACAGGCAGGCCTTGGGCATTATGTTGAACTGCTTTTTCTCCCATTCAAACCGGTAGGGTTCGGGATTGTTTAACCATGTATGCGCACTTTTCGGCAGAGCGCCTTTTTCTTTTGATATAAAGGCAAATTCACCTGCGCCTATACGAAATATTTCGCAACTTGATGACAATATTTTGTTCAAATGCAAGCCGAAACGTTTGATCAGCATATTGCGACCGGAGACGCCATAGTGGCGGCGCATCTCCTCGTATTGGTCAATCTCCAGATATCCCAGCTCGGGCTTGATGCCGGTGTCGTCTTTCATCAGAAATTCCAACCGGTCTTTCAGCGCCCTGGTATTTAGCAGGCCACTCAATGGATCATGGGTAGCGGCGTATCTAAGGCGGCTTGTCTCCAATCGTCGTTCCAAGGTGACGACAGCAACACTGTAGGTCAAGAGAGAGATGGTAATAATAAAGGTCAGGAGTGCGATGTACTCTTGCTCAGTGACAGGTATGGGCGTGCCGCCAAAGCCGAATGCATAGAAACTGAATATACCGAAACAGGTAAGAAAAACTGCACTGCTGGAGAAGGTGACTCCCAGTCGATAGGCACTCCAGGCCAGAAGCGGAAAGAGGATGAACAGTTGATCAGAAATCCCGGCATAGAGATGAGTCTCTCCCCAGAGAAAGGTCGAAAGAATGTTCAGACTGAAAAGGGAAAGCCATAAGATTTTTTCGCGGCCGTTCTTTGGATAGACAGCATGGTCGCCATGGTAGAGCATGCTGAAATTTCGGCCGGCAAGAAAAATGACCGGGGTTAGCAACAAAGCGCCAAAAGCTTCCCCCTGCCAGTAGAGGAAGAGAAAAATTCTGATGTCCTGATCCGGATCGACAAGTCCGGCAGGAATTACCATCGGCAGATCCAATAGTGTATGAACCAGAGGAGCCAGTACGACACCGAAGCCGAAAAAGGTAAGCAGTGACTTGAGTGGCGCCTTCATGAGGACATCCGGGATGAAGAGTCTCAGTCCCCAGAGGGCGAAATAGACGGAAAAGATCCAGGTTGTCGTTGTCCAGAGTGCAACCCAGAGTTCCAGATTGTGAAAGGTTGTGTAATAGGTGAACAGGCCGACAAAGGCGCCTATCAATGCCTTGTTGCCATATCTCCAGGCAATTCCAAGACCAACACCGGCCGGGAGAAAAAACATGGACTCTTCCCGACCGGAAAAATGGAAGGGCTGAGAGAGTGCGGTAGCCAGAAATAGTATAACTGAGACCGATACCTGGAAAAAAAGTGATTTGATGAGTGGCATGACCCGCCGATTATAGAGCGAATCGGCATGGGGTGCCTGCTCTCTTGTGGGATTCCATCCATAGAGAGGTGTAATGATATTTTTGTGGGGGGCGCTTGCGAGTGGATAGGATCAGTAGAGTGTCCCAGTGTTCCCTGGGAAATGTCTATTGGGTGTCAGTTCTAAACGGTTACACATTAATCAAGCGGCACTGCCAGACGAATAATAATCAGGTAGGCGGTCTCCTTTGTGATGAACTGAAGATCACTTCCTTTTAACAGACACCCCTCTTCTACGGGTTGCCCGTTGGCAGTGCCTTTTCCGGTTGCCATATAGACCATGTAGTCATGTTTTATCTGATGATCCTGCCCAGGATTCAATCTTGCCGTCTCGACAATTGTTCTGCTCGTGAAATGCGTGTCCGATTCATGACCGCCGTAAATTCTTGAAATGTTGCCAGCTTCAGTGGAATAGACTCTGTAATCTGCCGCCTCGCCTGCTTTTTCCGGCAGTACAAAAAGCTGGATCATTCTGTTTTGCTGTTCGTCCGGATTGATCTCGTTGTGGGTAAATCCCTCTCCACCCGCGCGTTGCACCTGGACATCAAAGGCTGATAGCGATTGACCCTGTCCCAGAGATCCTTCATGACTGATCCTTCCCTCAATCATGAAAGACAATACATCAACCTCGCGATGAGGATGCAGTCCTGTTTCACCATGGGGCTGGAATCGGGCATCGGCTAGATAGACACAATTCCCCAATCCAGAAAATGCTTTGCTGCCAGTCTGTTCGCCGAAGGCTTTTGGATCAACCACCAACTGATGTTCCCGTAGTCCGGCAAAACCGCCGAGAGGCAGGTGATTTCGATAAAGTATTTTCATTTTGTTACTCACTCGCTGTGCGCGGTATTTGAAAGTTGTCTCTATGTACAGAGAGTAGTGCTATAGTCTAAATAATGTAAGAACGCACATTTTTAATACATAGTATCGTTTTGTATACTAATGGGTCTGAAAAGGTATGACAGAAAAAGCGGAACAGCTGGAGAATCGCTACAACTGCCCGGTTGAGGCGACGATTGACGTAATTGGTGGAAAATGGAAAATCATTATCATTCACCACCTTCTAAGCGGAACCAAGCGTTTTGGTGAGCTGCGGCGTTTGATACCCCAAGTTACCCAGAGAATGCTGACTTCTCAGTTGCGGGAACTCGAAAAGGATGGCGTCGTGCATAGGGAAGTCTATCCCCAGGTTCCTCCCAAAGTAGAGTATTCACTTACTGAGTTGGGAGGAACCCTGGAACCTGTTCTATGGGTCATGCATGACTGGGGAAAAGGCTTCATGGATCAAAGCTGACCCAGAAGAAAATGGGGCTTGGGTGCACCACGCTCAATTTCAAGCAGGGCTGAATCTATCTGGTGTCCCTCTGGAAACAGAGAGAGGAACACTCACTACAGCAACAAAGAGTAACCCAATCCCAATACGGCGCATGCGGCAATAACCTGAACAATACCCACCTTATACTTAAACAGGGCCACGAACGCAGCTGCGCCTATCAAGGCTGAAAACCATTCAAATGTCGCCTCAAAACCTTGAGGCCAAAGCACATGGTAGGCGAAAAAAGCAGCAAGATTGAGCACGACACCCACCACGGCAGCGGTAATGCCTGTCAATGGCGCGGTGAACTTAACATCGTCTCTGGTCGCCTCAACCGCCGGTCCACCAAGCAGGATGAAAAGAAAGGAGGGTAGAAAAGTGAAGAGCGTGGCAATGCCGGCGCCGGCAGCACCGGCCAAAGGAAGCATCTCAGGCCCAAAAATCTCTTTGGTCCAGCCGCCGACAAAACCAACAAATGCAACAACCATGATGAGTGGGCCAGGGGTGGTTTCGCCCAGCGCGAGACCATCGATCATTTGAGTCCCGCTTAACCATGCATATTGCTCGACACCACCTTGATAGACATAGGGTAAGACTGCATAGGCACCGCCAAAGGTGACCAGTGCTGCTTTGGTAAAGAACCAGCCCATTTGCGTGAGCGTCCCCTCCCAGCCATATGTCGTAGCCAGCAGGGCCATTACTGCACCACCAATGAAAACCCCGACCAGTGTGAATGTGATGAACCGGCTCCACTTAAATCGTGCATGCTCTGGAGCAGGGGTGTCATCATCAATAAGCGCGGGGCCGTAGGAATCCTTGGATTCTCCATGATGTCCGCCCGCTTTGAATTTGTCCGGTGCGAAATGTGAACCGGCATAGCCGATGATCCCCGCCATCAGAACGATATAGGGGAAAGGCACATCAAAGGCAAAAATTGCGATGAACGCCAGTACTGCCATGGCGCGCAGCACATTGTTCTGCAATGCCCTGGAACCAATGCGGTAGGCCGCAAAAACCACGATTGCCGTTACAGCGGGTTTAATGCCATACAAAACCCCTTCCACTGCAGGCACATCACCGTAAGCCAGATAGATCCATGTCAGACCAATGAGGATGAATAGTGACGGCAGGACAAATAACACACCGGCAGCAATGCCTCCCCATACACCATGCATCAACCAGCCGATATAGGTCGCCAGTTGTTGTGCCTCAGGGCCAGGCAGCACCATGGTGTAATTCAGCGCATGTAAAAATCGATGTTCTGAAAGCCATCTGCGCTTTTCTACCAGCTCCTGATGCATCATGCTGATTTGGCCTGCCGGACCGCCAAAGCTGATAAAGCCCAGCTTGAGCCAATAGATCAAGGCCTCAATAAATGACACAGGTTGTGGTTTGTCTGTGACTTCGGGTGGAGTTGTTGGCACTTGTTGAATACTCTTGTGTTGGGTCTGGAGATAGCCTGTAGGATGCTGGCAAGCTTACCAGCATCCTACAATTCCGATAGACCTACATAGATTGTGCTAAATGGTGTCCATCCGGAAACCCACATCTAACCACAAAGGACACGAAGAGCACGAAGGTAAAAGATTGATTAACCATGAATTTTCTTCGTGTTCTTCGTGCGCTTCGTGGTGAAAACAGTGTTTCCGGACGGGCAATAAATAGTGCCTGTATTTTTTGAGCACACAAGGTACCAGAAACCTGTCCCGTTTGATTTACATCAGCATCCTGAACTCACGAAACCAGCGTGCAAGTGATTCGTGATAGTGGTGCGCTGCGTACTTCGGACCATTGTAGTAGCGTGCCAGTCTGTGGAAGTCATCCCCGGTCGGATTGCTCTTTCTAACCACATCCTCTTTTTTGCTTAGAAATCGTGCCACGAATTTTACTTGGCGAATAGCCGGAGCGGTAAAGAGTTCGGTTGCATTTTGCGCCCCTACACGCTTGTAGTTGGCGCCCATGACCTGACCCAATCCCATGCTCATGGACTGCATGCGAAGCTCTTCCAGTCCGGTATTTGGTTGTTGCCGGTTAAGACGGGACAGATAGTGCTGCTCAAATCTTGGGCGGATGATGCCGGCGGTCTCCTGGCGGATGATTGAGAGGATCCATTCCGGTCTGACCAATGTACCGGTTTCATCTGCAAGTGCCGCGGAGACCGATGCTGCCATTGCACCGTAACGCTCAAGTATCTTGCGGCAATTAAGATATGCGCGTTTATGCAGGGCATTGAGATGGAAGATGGCGTCATCGAAATTACCGGTCATCACCTGTGCGGAATCGGCCCGCGCAATCGCCGTTTTGAGCATTTTTTCCAGGGTGCGGGATGTTAACCTGGCGTCAGGGATTGCGCTGATCAGTGTCCTGGCTGTATTCCATTTACAGGGATAGCAGAGGGTATCGCGGTTAATGGTGCGGGTGAGACGGTTTTCCACCTGAAACTGCGCTACCGCCCGGTTGGTGCCGCGCCCGAAATCACCATCGATAGCGAAGGCGCCGTTGGATGATGTGGAGTAGCCAAGGAAAATCAACAACCTCTGCACGGCTTTGATGCCAGCCTCCCCTGCGGATTTGCGTGTCAGCGTGGCGTCTCCGGAGAGAAAACGTGCCAGATCGGCACGCCAGATGGCATCGTCGTTGTCTGGATGGGTGATAATCCGTTTTACGCGCTTGTCGTTGATGAGGTCGTTGAGTGACATGTTTCCTCCCTGGTGTGTCAGCAGTGTGATTGTCAGATGGTTATTGCGGGGTTTCCTAAAAGAGTATAGCTGGTGCAGCCACCAGCAAATAAAGCCAGCAACATGCCGGGTTCGCAGGCATGATCAAGCGTAGCGGATCAGGCAAAAGACTATTGTTGCAGCTGCTCCTCATCAGTGGACGCGACTGGCGCGCATTGCCAGCCCCAACCCTCGAGTTTCTGTCTGAACCTGGCGGCCTTCTGCTCACAGTAGCCGGTTTCGTTGTCGGCACTCCAGAGTATCTGCATCGAGTCAGGTTGTTCAGCCTCTTTGAAATAACGCACTTCGCAGGGTGGAAGGCCGGTCTCCTGTTGGTAGTGGATTTCGATACGCCGCTCAAGCCCGTTGAGCTCGCAGAGATGGATCTGATTTGCGGCGTTTGACTGGGTTGAAAATGTGGTGATGAAAATTGCGGCTGCCATTGGCAGATACTGGCTGAAACGCTTCTGCATTGTATGTTCTCCGAAAGTCCGGAAGGAGTTCCTATGTGGTCTGTCGAATAAGCCTCTATAATCGGGCGATTGCAAAGTTAATCGGCGGAACTGTGAGTCGGTCTGCGCCTGTGGCGTGATCCGGTTCCGTTCGCCTCTTTCTTGTCGAAACATAATTTGTCTGCCATGAAACTACATACTTCCTCTCTGATCAGATATCTCTGCATTCTGCCGTTGCTCGGCTTATTGGTGCCGCTACAGGGGTTAGCCAAGGAGGCGGAAGCGCCGGTCCCCGAGGTTACGGAACCCGCACCGGACAGCCTGCGTTCACCACGGGTGGTGATGGAGACTTTTCTGCGCGCCATGAATGACATCAAACGGGGGGAGGCGGAGCGGATCAGCGATGCGCTGGAGACGCTGGACCTTACCTCGGTCAATGCCCTGGTGCGCACTGAGCGCGGTGCGGATCTGGCTTGGTTGCTGCTGGAAACAATGGATCGTACCCGGCTGGTCGATCTGCAGCGGATACCCGACAGGCATGAAGGAGAGCCGTGGATCTTCCAGCGTTATGCCAAAGGGGCGCTGCGCATCTCGCGCTACCCTGATGGCCGCTGGCTGTTCGACAGTGAGACGATAGCCCGCCTGCCGGCAATCTGGGAGGAGGTGTCGACACGCAGCAAGGTGGAAGGGTTGTCGGGTGATGACTCGGTGTTGCCCTGGCACCTGCGTATCCAAAACGCCATGCCGATGTGGCTGAAAAAAACGGTTTTTCTGTTAGAGAACTGGCGCTGGCTGGGTATCTTTTTTATCGTCCTCTTAGGAGTGGTGGCGGACAAGTTGATATCCCTGTTACTGCGCCGCCTGGTAAGCCGCTGGCGACGGGAAACCCGCCGACTGGCTTTCCATGATATCTCCGAGAATATGCTGCGGCCCCTGGGATTGCTGGCGATGGCGGCGATCTGGTGGGTCGGTATTACACTGCTGGGCCTGCCTGAGTCGACGATGCTGGTGCTGTTGGTGGCGGTTAAATTTCTTGCGGCCCTCTCTGGTGTCTGGGTTGCCTACCGATTGGTGGACCTGGTGGGCGGATGGCTCTCCGAGCGGGCGATGTTGACCGAGACCCGCCTGGATGATGCGCTGGTGCCGCTGATTCCGCGAACCCTGAAGATATTCGTCACCGTAGTCGGCGTGATCTTTATCGCGGACAATCTGAATATCAACGTTTCTGGGCTGCTGGCAGGTCTTGGTCTTGGTGGTTTGGCCTTCGCCTTGGCAGCCAAGGATATGGTGCAGAATCTCTTTGGTTCGATCACCATACTGCTTGATCGTACCTTCTCGGTGGGGGACTGGGTCGTCGTTGATGGCAAAGAGGGCGCGGTCGAGCGCATCGGATTTCGCAGTACCCGTATCCGTACCTTCTACAACTCGGTGCTCACCGTGCCCAACTCCCTGTTCATCACTGCGAAAGTGGACAATATGGGGGAGCGACGCTATCGCCGTCTCTCCACCAAGCTGGGACTGGCCTATGAAACACCACCGGAGAAGATCGAATCCTTTTGCGAAGGAGTGCGCGAACTGGTGCGCCAACACCCCTATATGAGAAAGGATTACTACCATGTCTATTTCAATGGTTATGCCGACAGTGCGCTGGAGATACTGGTTTATGTCTTCTGGGAGACCCCGGACTGGGGCACAGAGTTGCGTGAAAAGCACCGCTTTTTGCTGGATATTTTGCGACTTGCCCAAGGGTTGGGAGTGGAGTTTGCCTATCCGACACAGACCCTCTACATGAAGCAGGATGGGGAATCCGACGGCGGAACCGGATCCTCGGTTTCCCAGGAGCAGGCTATTGACGAAGGCAGGGAAATAGCACGGAATATCGTTGCAGAGACCACCGGCCTGGGAGAGCGGCCACCACCGGTGAAGTTCTGACTGAACTTTTTTTCAATCAGAATGCCGTAGCTGAAAACAAGGAGCAAATCATGAGGCATTTGAACATCCAACAATTTTTAACCGGCTTTCTGCTGGTGATGTCGATCTCCCCGGCTTGGGCGGATGACAAGGACCCCACCTACGACCGGGTCACTCTCTCGGTGAGTGCAGAGACGAAGGTGGGCAATGACACGCTGGTGGCGGTGCTCTACTCCCAGAAGGAGGGGAGTAATACCACGAAGCTCGCTCGGGAGGTGAATCAGAACCTCAGTTGGGCCTTGGAGAAGGCAAAGCAGACCGCCGATATCAAGGTACAGACCCTGGATTACCGAACTGACCCGATCTATCGCAAACAGGTTCTTCAGGGCTGGAGGGTGAAGCAGTCGCTGCGGCTGGAGAGCCGGAACAGCGCAGCACTCAGTGACCTGATTGGAGAGTTGCAGAAGCGGCTGGCGGTTGAGTCGATCAGCTACCAGGTTTCGCCGGAGAAGCGCAAGTTATCTCAGGATGAACTGATTCAGCAGGCACTGGCCGATTTCCGCGCCAGGGCCGATATGGTTGCCAAAGCCTGGGAGCGTCCTGGCTACCGGCTGGTGCAGATCGCTATCAATACCTCGGATCACACTCCAAGACCCAAGATGATGCGCATGGCTGCGATGGAGATGTCTGCGGACGCCATGCCGGCGCCTGCGATCGAGGCCGGTAGTCAGACAGTGCGCGTGAGCGTCAACGGCGTGGTGGAACTGACGCCCTGAAGGGCCACCCTGCTGGAATGCCCGATCCGCTACGCTTGATCGGGCCTACATGCCATGCAATGCAGCACTGAGGTCGGCCGGTTCAAGCGTAGCGGAACCGGCGACTTCAATGGTAATTACTCCAACGTGAGAACCCGGATCGAGTCGGTGCCGCCCTTCTTCTGACCTGAACCGGCGGTGGCGATGATGAGGTCGCCAGCCCCCACATAGCCCAGCTCACGAGCGCGTTCCAGACCGTAGTCGAGTTTTGCCTGATCGTTGATCTCCCCCTCGAAACAGATGGGGAAGACGCCCCAATTGAGAGAGAGGCGGCGGGCAACGACACGGGAACTGGTGATCGCCAGAATCGGGCAGTCGGGACGGCGCCGGGAGACCATGCGCGAGGTGAAACCGGTCTCGGTGAGGCTGAAGATGGCGCGGGCATTCAGATCTTGCGCCATGGTGGAGGAAGCATGGCTTACCGCCTCCGTGACGATGTTTGAACGGTTGCCCGCCACCCGCTGCAGATAGCCGTACTCTTTCAGGTAGGACTCGGCGCGCAGGGCGATCTCTGCCATTGTGCGTACCGCCAGCACTGGATATTTTCCGGCAGCGGTCTCGCCGGAGAGCATGATTGCGGAGGTGCCGTCCAGGATGGCGTTGGCGACATCGGAGGCCTCGGCGCGGGTCGGTTTGGGGTTGCGCTGCATCGATGCGAGCATCTCGGTGGCGGTGATCACAGGTTTGCCCTGGCCGACAGTCATGTGGATGATCTTCTTCTGGGTGCCGGGCACGTCCGCCAATGGCAGTTCCACACCCAAGTCGCCACGGGCCACCATTACGCCGTCAGCGGCCGCGACGATTCCTTCCAGATTATTGAGACCGGCGCGATTTTCGATCTTGGCAATGATGGGAATCTTGACGCCATGGTCTGCCAGCACCTCCCGCAGTAGGGTGACGTCTTCCTCATGTTGTACAAAAGAGGCGGCGATATAGTCGACCTCATTCTCGGCGGCGAAGGTCATCTCCCGGATCACGTCGTCCCGATTCTCAGGACTGACGGCGCGTAGGGAGAGTTCGGTCTCCGGCAGATTGACGCTCTTCGTATCGCCCAGTCGTCCCCCGAGTACCACCCGGCAGTGGATCTCATCTTCGTCGACCTGTTCTGCAGTGAGTTCGATGTTGCCATCGTCGAGCAGGATTGGCGTACCCGCACCGATCTCCTGGGCCAGTTTTTTATAGGTGATCGAAACCCCTTCCTGGTTGCCGAGTCGGTCATCTGTGAAGAGTGTGAAACGATCCCCTACGGTCAGATCGATCCAGCCCTCTTCAATACGGCCAGTGCGGATCTCGATACCCCGGGTATCGATCATGGTGGCCACATTGATGCACAGCTTCTCAGCGGTCAGACGGATGCGTTTCAGTCGTTCCCTGTGCTCATTGTAACTGCCGTGGGAGAGGTTGAGACGGGCGACGCTCATGCCTGCCCGCATCATTGCTTCGAGAGTTTCGAGAGAGTCACAGGCAGGGCCTATGGTTGCAATAATCTTTGTTTTACGCAGGGGATTCTGGATTTCCATGATGGCAGGGGGAACCGGTTGATGTGATCAGAGGGCGCGCCCTAAGAGTGACTAGGGCGAGAATATAAACCAGCCATTATCCTCCGCCTCAATGCCGAGTGCCAGTATTAGATTCAATCCTCTACCATCGTGAGCACGATGATTACTGTGACTTTGAAGGCAGGAGCGACGTTCCGTCGCGCTAGGATACGCAGGTCATTTTTTTAGTGTTTTCAGCAACTCATCCACCGTGATCGTCTGAGTGTCAACGGCAGCGGACTGATTGGGCTGCTCTATCGGAAAGGTGCGATGACCACTGATCATGCCGGAGATATCCGATCCGCTACTGTTCGCATCGTGACTGAAGACCGCCAGTATGTGCAGCGGCACAAAGGTGGCGACAAAGAGATAGCTGATATGGTGCAGACCGTGAAGACTGATGTTGGCAAAGAAGGCTATCTCTTTCTGCAGCATCAGTCCGCTGGCGACAGAGAGGGTCAGAAACAGAAACAACAGCAGATAGAGTGGGCCCCAGAGTGGATTATGGGCGAACCACTTGGGTAGAGGAGCGCGTCCCAGGGTGAGATAGAAGCGGAGGACCTCTGTGGCCTGCCTCAACCGATGCGCATTAGGTTCACAGTCTGTGATGTGATCGGTGCCGCGACCGAAGAAGAGCAGGTAGAACCTGAGCAGCAGGGCGGGGATCAGCAGGGCGCTGCAGAGAAAATGTAGATCCTGGGCACCCGTCTTCAGTGTCGGAGCGGCGCTGCTCAGCCAGCCACTGAAAAGTAGACCTGTGACAGCAAGGGTAATTGCCCAGTGGGAGAGTCTCAGCCAGCGGCTCCAGACCCGCACACGGGTAACCTGGGAGGTTTTCACTAGAATCCGCAGCTGCCGCCGGGGCAACAACTGCCAGAAGCGCAAGGAGGTTCACTGCCGCTGTTGCTGATGACAGCGCCGCCGGTGATCAGCTTTTTGACCGTTGCATTGACGGGTGTGTCGCCGGTTTCGATGCCTGCCTTGTTGCAGAGTTCTCCCCATGTTGCGATACCCTCGCTCATTTTATGAGTGACTTCGATGGTGCGGCTGTTCGCTGAACAGAAATAATCATAAGTAGGCATAGGTTTGCTCCTGAGTGACCTTTCTATTGTTACAAAATTTCTATCTGTTTTCAGTTGATTGTTCCCCGTATCATGGGTCTTTATCGAGCTTTTAACCATCGCCATGTTACGCCAGAGAAAGTCCAAACGGGAACGAAGAGAGTCGCGGGATCTTGCGCTGCTTCGTTACAAGAAACAGCGCAATCGAAACCTGCTGGCCAAACCTGGTGTACACGATTTCATCATTGTGATGGATGGCATGAAAGCGGGTTTCAACGTGGCGAAGATTTTTCGTAGCGCGGAGGCCTTTGGTGCGCTTGAGGTTCACCTGGTCGATATCGGTCCTTTTGATCCATCGCCCGCCAAAGGCTCGTTCAAAAAGGTACCCGCCCGGTTTTTCGAGAAATTTGAAGAGTCCTACAATGACCTGACTGCACGCGGATACCGGATTTTGACCCTGGATGCCGCCTGTGGGGAGTCACTGGTCGATACTGTCCTGCCGGAAAAATGCGCCTTCGTATTGGGACATGAAGAGTGGGGACACAGTTTCGAGGTCTCCGACTATCCGGAGATCGGTTGCCTGTCGATTCCGCAATTCGGGCAGGTGGAGAGTCTCAATGTGGCGGTGGCCGCCTCTGTCGTGATGTTCGAGTATGTGCGTCAGCACGGAAAAAAATGAGTTACTAGGAGTTGTGAAGTTATGAGTAATGCAATGAACTATCTGTTGGCTGCCCGCCCCGAGGCGATGACGGCCTATTTTACTTTTCTGAAAAAGTCAGGTGATCATCTGGATACAAAAACCCGGGATCTCATTTCTGTAATCACCAAGGTTGCGGTACAGACAGAGGGTGGTTTTCGGCAATATCTGACCCGTGCCTTACGCAATGGCGCAACGCCCAATGAGGTGATCGATGCGCTACTGATGGCGTTTCCCGTGCTTGGGCTGGCGAAGATCATCTGGGCCACTGATATCCTGCTGGATATGGATATCCCCGATTTTCGTCCGGAGGCTCTGTTGGCAGAGGCTCAGTGGCACGATATTGCGGATCTCGATGAGGTAAAGCTGGAGGAGACGACCTGGTTGGAAGTGGAGGGGCGCCACCTGTTTATCTACCGGGATGAGGCGGATATACGGGTCTATGACAGCCGCTGTCCGCACCAGGTTACCGATATTCCACACCTCTCGCTTGAGGGTACCAAGCTGACTTGTCCGAAACACCAGTGGGCCTTCGATGTGGTGAGTGGTGAGTGTGTCGAAAAGGGCAAACATCCCCTGCGTCGTTTTGAGCACAAAGTGGAAGCGGGTCGTCTTTTGGCTTTCTGGTAAGCTGAGGCTGATGGCTTCAGGTATCGTCCGGCGACTCGGATAACTCTTCCAGGCCGAGAGATAGAATGATGCCGCAAATAATGGCTAACAGTATCCAGGTCATGGCTGACTCCCTCCGAGGAGTTTTGATTATGTCTTTTATTTCTGAATAACGAAATTTATTCCTAGAGAATAAGAAATATATTAAATACTAAATCTTGGCCATGAGATAGATCAATTTGTCAGCAATTCGAGGGAATGGGTGCTGATAACAGCCTGCTGAGGCGGTGTTGAGTTGCGGGTCAGATCGTTTCCCGGCCCAGAAACATCACGCTTGCCGGGCGCTCGCCGCCGAGCTGAATGCGTGATAATGAGGCACTGGCGATGGAGAGTCGGTATAGGGATTCAATCGGTGCAGAGATGGTGTTTGCCAGGGCGGCACGAATTACACCGGCGTGGGCGACGATCAGCAGGTGTTTGCCGGCATGGGTTTCGATGGCTTCATCGAGTGCGCAGACAACCCTTTGGCTGAATGCCTCCAGCAGTTCGGCCCCGGCAGGACGGTTTCCCAGTGGATCCCGATAGAAGCGGGCAAGAATCTGCGGGTCTAACGCCCGTAGCTCAGCGCTGCTTTTTCCTTCCCAGTTGCCGAATCCCACCTCTTTCAGGCGGTCGTCCTGTTGCAGGGGAATCTCCAGTTTTTGACTCAATGCCTCGGCAAACGCCAGACAGCGGCTGAGTGGGGAGCTGATGATCTGCTGCCAGGGAGTTTCACCAGAGACGGCACGCCACATCTCCTGCCAACCCTTGTCGCTCAGTGGGTCGTCGATCTGTCCGCGGTAGCGGCGCCCCCCCACGGGTTCACCGTGCCTGAGCAGATCGATGGTCGTCTGTTCGCTCATAACCAGTCGGTAAGAGTGAAGAGTCCCAGTATGACACCCCAGACTACCAATGACCGCCAGACAAGGCTCATGGCGGCTTCCACCAGATAGAGGTGGTGTGTTGTATCGTCTCTATTCCGGTCCAAAACACTGGCCAGACGCAGGGCGCCGCTGCCGGTACAGATCAGGATGCCGCTGGCGCTGTCGCTAAATTCGTCAAAGCGCGTCTCATTGTAGCTGCGCCAGCCGTTCATGGCGTCTTCAAAGCTGCCGGCGATAGCATAGGAGAAAGCGGTAATACGGGCGGGTATCCAGTCGAGTATCGATACTAGCTGCCGGCTGAAGAGGTGGAAGTCGATATCCTCTCCGGCAGCGTGGGTGAGAGGGAGCCGGGAGGCGAGGCGATAGAGCAGTGCACCAATGGGGCCAAGCACCAAAAACCAGAAGATGACTGCGAATATGCGGTTGTTGGCCTGGATGAGGATGCTCTCAGCGACCGCCTGAGAGTAGGCGGGATCATGCGGGGGCGGCTCATCGTTGAGCAGGTCGCGGGCAACGCCCCTGGCATGCTGCTCGTCGCCTTCGTCTCTGGCATTGATGAAATGGTTGATCTGTTGGTCCAGGTCGTCGGGTCCCAGGCTATAGAGCAGTACGGCGCAAGCAAAGAGTGCGCCAGGCAGACCCGCCAGAGTGTCATCGAAAAGCTGTTGCAGCAGGGCGACCGCAAGTAGCGGTGGCAGCAGCAGGCTGATGACACCCCCAAAGCCGTTGCGCATCCAGACAGGTAACTCCTGACGATGGTACCAGTCGCTGTAGTCGTTGAACCAAACCGGCTGGCGCAAGGCTTGTTTGTGCAGCAGAAAACGTTCCGCTATCAGGCAGATTAGGATGATGATCAGACTCATGGCGCAAGTGTCGGGGATGGCAGGGAAAGTTGCAAGGGAAGGGCAGGTGTTTTAGTGATAGAAGAATGAGAGTGATAATCCGTAGGCCTGATCAAGCGTAGCGGATCAGGCAACATAGGCTGCGGACAAACATTATATGCCGGCTCCGCTACGCTTGATCCAGCCTACGCAACATGCGGCGATATCTCTCCCAGTCGAATGCCGGACCGGGGTCGGTTTTACGGCCAGGTGAAATATCGGCATGGCCGGTAATTCTATCTGGCGTGATAGTTGGATAACGGGCCATGATCTCGCGGGTGACCTCTACCAGGGCGGTATATTGAGCGTCGGTATAGGCTTGCTCATCCGTGCCTTCGAGTTCGATGCCGATGGAGTAGTCGTTGCATCTTTCCCGTCCAGAATAACAGGACTCCCCGGCGTGCCAGGCGCGGCAGTCCAGGGGGACATATTGAATCGGCTCGCCATCCCGCCGGATCAGCAGATGGCTGGAGACTCTAAGTGCTGCAATCTCGGCAAAATAGGGGTGCTGATCGTTCCTGAGTCGGTTGAGAAACAGATCGTCGATCCAGGGGCCGCCAAACTCGCCGGGCGGCAGGCTGATGTTGTGGATCACCAGCAGATCGATCTCACACCCGGGGGGACGTTCGTCCTGATTGGGTGAGGGGCGCTGCTTCGCGCTGGAGAGCAAGCCGTCCGGCTGCTCCCTTAACACGTTTATTTCTCCAGTTGCGTTTTGACCAGCCCCCTGAGCACCATGTCGGTATGGCTGACGATGCCGACGACCTTGCCGTTCGATACCACCGGTGCGCGGGAGAGGTCGAAGCGGGAAAACATGCGTGCGCAGTAGCGGATATCCATGTCAGGAGAGACTGTGAGTACCGGTTTAGTCATGATCTCGTAGATATTGACCCGTTCCGGCGCCCGATCCTTGGCCAGCACCTGACGGGCGATGTCGGAGAGCAGCACCATGCCGTACTCGTCATCTTCATTGCGTTTTTTTACGATCAGGCTCTTGGTCTCTACATGGGACATGGTGTCCAGTGCCTTGGCGACGGTATCCATACCGTCGACCAGGTCAAAGCTGGTCTTCATTACGTCCATTACACGAGTGATCTGGGTTGTCATAGCTCTTCCTCCACGACTTGGCTCAAACTCTGAATCTGGTGACTGACCCCAACTGCGTCTTCGATGTCAATCTGAAATGCGATACCGGTGCCGGGACGCTCGTCGAAATCCCCCGCCTTGGAGATGGTTTCAAGAATGGTGCGGCTCAGGTGTTCCTCCACCAGCAGCAGCACCACGTCCCGTTGGGTCTCAAGTGTTAGTCCGAAGAAGGTCTTGGCCTGCTCCACTCCCTCACCCCGGGCCTGGTTGATGACGGTGGAACCGGTAGCGCCGGCTTTGCGGGCAGCGTCCAGAACCACATTTGTATGGCTGTCCTCCACCAGTGCAATGATGAGTTTAAAACGCATGATCTCTGTCTCGGTTGAAAGTTATCGTTTATTTCTACTGCGCCATTCGCCCAACTGTGCATATCCCATCACCGCTATGATGGGGAACAGACTGGCAAAGGCGATCAGGCCAAAACCGTCCAGCAGCGGGTTGCGCCCAGGTATGTTGTTCGACAGTCCAAGCCCCAGGGCTGCCACCAGCGGCACCGTGACTGTGGAAGTGGTGACGCCGCCAGAGTCGTAGGCCAGGGCGATGATGGTTTTCGGGGCGAAAAAGGTCTGTATGATGACCAACAGATAACCTGTGATGATATACCAGTGCAGTGGTGTGCCGCTGACGATCCGGTAGCTGCCCAGGGCGATGCCGAAGGCAACGCCGATGGCGACGGCTATGCGTAAACCCCATTCGCTGATGGCGCCGCCTGAAACCTGATTCGCCTTGATGGCGACGGCGATCAGTGAGGGCTCCGCAATGGTGGTGGAAAAGCCGATGGCGGCGGCAAACAGATAGACCCAGAAATAGTGGTGCCATTGTACAAAATCGTGTTCCCCTGTAATGCCGAGAAAAGCGGGGTCGGTCAGTTGGCTGGCCATCAGTTCCCCGAGGGGGAACAGCGCCAGATCAAGGCCTTCCAGGAAAAATGCCAGTCCGACCAGCACGAAGATGAAGCCCGTGATGACCTGTCGAGGATTATGCAGCGGCCGGCGCAGCACCAGAAACTGAAACCCGAACAGGATGCAGGCGATGGGCAGAACATCCAAAACAGTTTGGGCGAGCACCCCCAGCAGATTGCTCAGAATCGTTATCACAATAGTATTCCGTAACCCATCACGAAGATCATCGGAGTGAGAGAGGCAAAGGCGATCAGGCCAAAACCGTCCGTCATCGGATTGCGCCCCTTGATACTGGATGCGAGACCAATGCCAAGCGCGGTCACCAGAGGGACAGTGATGGTGGAGGTGGTGACGCCCCCGGAGTCATAGGCGATGCCGATGATCTCCCGGGGTGCGAAGGCGGTCATAATCACCACGCCGAGATAGCCGCTAATGATCAGATACTGCACCGGCCAGCCCTTGATAATGCGCAGGACGCCAATGACGATTGCGAGACCGACAGCGAAAGCCACAGTAAGCCGCAAGCCGCTGGCGTAATCCTCCATGGATTCGATATTATTCGCTATCATGCCGCCAACTGCTGCGACTTCTGAGGCTTCCTCTGCGATCTTGATTAAAGCAGGTTCGGCAATCGTGGTGCCGAAGCCGAGGGAGAAAGCGAAAGCCAGAAGCCAGGTGACACTGCCTTTTTTGGCGAAATCCCAAGCCATCGCCTCTCCCAGAGGAAACAGGCCGAGTTTCAGTCCGTGGATGAACATGCTCAGGCCGATAACCACCAGCAGGGTACCGAAGAGCAGGCTGCCCAGATTGGGGATGGGCTGTTGCAGTACCAGCGTCTGAAAAAAAGCGATGACTGCGATAATGGGGAGCAGGTCACGGATGCTGTCCAGCAGAGAGGTGGCGAGATGCCGGATCAATCGCATAAATCGGGAACCTAGAAATAAATTAGCCAAACCATAACCCAGGAAGAGTGCTTTGTTAAGAAATTAGCGATTTTATGCCGAATTTCCCAGCCGGCTCGGGATTTTTGATCATGAGATGGGCGTGGCCCGTTAAGCTATCGGCAGGAATGCCGCTATAATTACTGAACCAAATTGAATGCTACGGGATAAAGTGCTAATTTCCCAGCATCTTGCATGGTGGAGCGGAGACACTTCTTCAGTAGAATGACCAAAATAGGTGGTTTTGTGAAGACATTCGCAGTCATAACAAGGTTGTTGACATAGTCTCCCAATGTGACTTGGAAATAAATGGAACCGGCGGGTTGCTATAATCCGCCAAACGGCTGAGGCCATTATCACAGATATCAAAATGCAGCGGCAAGACAACATTATCTCTTTCGGTGATTCTGCAACGCGCAAGCGGCAGATCTCTCTTGATGCGAAGGGTCGCAGGATTGTCGACGCCTGTCGTAAACACGTCGTCAAAACACTCCCCCAACTGATGAGCGGATTGTTCGAAAAGCTCGATGACGCAATGTACGAACTGGCCGATAAATCCGGCAACGATTCCGTGCAGACAGCCTATTTCGACGCGATGCGTGAGCTACGTAAGGAACGGGCCCGGATCGATCGTGTGTTCAGCCGGGAGGTGTTGCAGAAGTTTGATCGTTTCTGGGAGACGGGTGAGGCACCAGTCACTCAACGAACCTTTGCCGAATTGAGCCGCGACTCCGAGATGTCCCTGCTGGGCGAGGATGAGTTGGAAGACTCTTTGGCCATCACCAACATGATCTCCAAAAGTGAGAACCGCTACTCCCGCGAGCTGTATGCCTTGGGACAGCGTTTTGCTCAGCTGATCGGTGATCTGGATGAGTTGAGCGAGCAGCGCAATCCGCTCGCACCTGGGGTGGTCTGCAATGCCTTCCAGGAGGCGATGCGGAATGTCGAAGTTGATCTACCGGTCAAGCTGGTGATCTACAAGCTGTTCGACAAGCAGGTCATGCACTACATCGGCGGACTCTACGACGAGCTGAACCTGGTGCTGGGCAAGGCCGGGATCATTCCCAAACTGACCCCGCAGGTACGGCGCAACCCGGTCTCACCGGCAGTCAGCCGCGCCCGTCGTGAAGCACAGACTGACGGCGCGACCGGCGCGGCTGCTGATGATCGGAGTGGTCTGCAAACCGAGGTTTTCGAGACGTTGCAGCAGCTTTTGAACCTGCGACGGGTCGTAGCTCCTGCCGGCGGGCCTGCAGTACCGGGACGGATGCCGATAGGTGACGGCGGGGCGCCGATCTCGGTGCCCCTGGTGGAGACGGTCGAACTGCTCAGTGCACTCTCTTCTCTGCAGCAATCCAATACAGTGATGGTAGCCCTCAACAACGGGGAAGAAGGCAACCTGCGTACGCGTCTGGCCAGTGATCTGCACATGTTGGAAGAGGGTAGAACCCATCGGGCGTTGGGAGAGGCAGACAACGATACGATCGACGTCATCTCCATGCTCTTTGAATTTATTCTGGACGACCACAGTTTGCCGGATGCCATGAAGGCCCTGTTGAGCCGTTTGCAGATTCCCATGCTCAAGGTCGCCATCATCGACAAGACCTTCTTCAGCAAAAAGGTGCACCCTGCCAGACGATTGCTGAACAACCTGGCACAGGCGGCGATTGGCTGGAATGATGACGGTGACCGCTCGCCCGGCGGCCTGTTTGGTACGGTCGAAAGTTTCGTTAAGCGTGTATTGACGGATTTCGACGACGATCCCGCTATTTTCACAGTATTGAACGACGAGTTTAGTGAATGGTGGGAACGGGAGCGGCGTGGCGCGGATGTGGCAGAACAGCGCACCAACCAGGTAACCCGTGGCAAGGAGCAGCTACGTGCAGCAAAGGCTGCCGTTACCGATGAATTGAACAAACGGCTGCAGTTCCAGAAACAGCTGCCAGATGCGGTAATATCACTATTGCGCGATGGTTGGAAAGACGTACTGCTGCTCAACTATCTGCGGCAGGGGCCAGAGAGTGAAGAGTGGAAGGAGTCTCTGGAGATAGTCGATAAGCTGCTTTGGAGTGTCGCGCCGAAAAAAGAGTATGCGGAGCGACAGGAGTTGCTGCGCAATATTCCGGAACTCCTGCGGAACCTGCGGGAGAGACTGAACGCGATCTCTTTTGATCAGCACAAAATGGCGCGGCTTTTTAAAGAGCTGCAGAATTGCCATATTGCCTGTCTGCGGGGAAAAAGCCTCTCTGCCGGAGTCGATACGGTTACGGATCTGCATATCAGTTTCCCCGACAGTCAGTTGATCAACCAATCTTCCCTTTTGGTGGATGATTTCGAACCTGAGACTGTCGTTGCCGCGATCCATGATAAATTCACCGAACAGGCTGAGTCGCTGGAGATTGGAACCTGGCTCTCACTGTTCGACGGTGAAGAGAAGAAGCGCATCAAGTTGTCCTGGAAGAGCGATGTCACCGATGTCTTTGTCTTCGTCAACCGCAAAGGGGTCAAGGCCCTTGAGCTGACTGTGGATGGCCTTGCCATGCATCTGCGTGACGGCAGCGCCGAGGTGCTGGACGTTACGAATGCCCCGATTATGGATCGGGCGCTCGGCGCCATGTTGGACGCACTGAAACATACTGGGACGGCTGCCGGACCGGCCTGACGTAACCTGAAACAACTCCCCGATTGATCGTCGGGGTTTTCGAATCAAGAGCATTTAGCCGATAGCTCGTCTTCCGTTGACACTTTCCCTCGCTGCAATTAAGTTCGTTCACTGCACGACTATTTCCCCAATACATACACTCTAAAGAGATTCAATTCATGAGCGAAAAAATTACCGATTCCGGCTTGAAGTATGACGACCTGGTGGAAGGCGACGGAGAAGTGGCTGCTGCAGGCCAGACTGTCTCTGTGCACTATACCGGCTGGCTCACCGATGGCAGCAAATTTGATTCCTCAGTGGATCGTAACGAACCCTTCAGTTTTTCTCTCGGCAGAGGGATGGTCATCCGGGGTTGGGATGAGGGTGTCGCCGGGATGAAGGTGGGCGGCAAGCGCAAACTGACCATTCCGTCGCAGCTTGGATATGGCGCTGCCGGTGCGGGTGGTGTGATTCCACCGAATGCCACCCTGGTCTTCGACGTGGAACTGCTCTCTGTGAACTGACGTGATATTTCCCGCGCCGAAGTTGATAACCCGCCAGGTGCGGGATGCCCTCGACGAAGATATCGGTTCAGGAGACCTTACCGCCGGTCTGCTCAATGAGGAAGCTGACAGCCGCGTCGAGGTGGTCTGCCGGCAATCCGCCGTAATCTGTGGAACAGGCTGGTTCGATGAGGTTTTCCGCCAGCTCGATCCGGAGATTGTCATCGAATGGCGTGTTGCAGACGGTGACCGGGTGGAGCTGGATCAACAGCTCTGTACCCTGACGGGGAACAGCCGTGCCCTACTCAGTGGGGAGCGCACCGCGCTGAACTATCTGCAAACCCTTTCCGGAACAGCGACCCGGGCGCGTATCTATGCTGATCGGGTGGCGGGAACCGGCGTGCGTATTCTTGATACCCGCAAGACCCTGCCCGGTCTGAGGCTGCAGCAGAAGTATGCGGTAACCTGCGGTGGCTGTGACAACCACCGCATCGGGCTCTACGACGCGATACTGATCAAGGAGAACCACATCCACGCCGCCGGTTCCATCACAGCGGCGTTAGGCTCGGCTCAGGATTTGGCCCCGGCAGGCGTGGGCATTGAGATTGAGGTGGAGTCGCTGGATGAACTGCGTGAGGCACTGCAAGCTGGTGCGGAGCGGGTGCTGTTGGATAACTTTTCCCTGGATGGGCTGCGCGAAGCGGTCACTCTTGCATCAGGTAGAGCACGGCTGGAGGCCTCGGGTGGCGTCAATCTGGAGACGATCCGGGGGATTGCCGAGACCGGGGTGGATGATATCTCCGTGGGTGATCTGACCAAGGATGTTACGGCTGTGGATCTGTCGATGCTTTTTTACTGATCGGCAACATTGAGTGGGCCGTTGTTATTCTGGCCCTCTCATCAAACAGAACGTAGGGTGCGCCGTGCGCACCAGACATAAGCGGTTACAACCATCATGGTGCGCACAGCACGGCTAAAATAGTGCATAGTCTAAACATTGATGCTCAGTTGCCTATTGAACTCCGGATTCCTTTCAGCAGGATAACCACGCGGGTTGCATATTATCCGGCAGTTGCCTATCGAGTAATCCGAGCTGTTGTGAAGGTGTCCGTGAATCCAGTAGCTTGGTTGACGCTGTTCAATCAGGCCTTCCAGGTTGGAGACATAGGCCGCATTTGAAACATCATTCATGGCTGTTCCAGGCAATGATCTAGGGCTTGGACCATGATGTGTTACGACTATATTCAACTCCCCCGCTCTCTTCGCCAACTCGTTATCCAGCCAGCGGAGCGATTGCCGATGAATCGAGGTAACATCAATCGAACGCAGCTTTGAGAATTTGGGAGAGAGGCGAATCTTTTTAAAGTCGGTCATGATTTGCTGACATTCGTACCCGCTCAGGCGCGCATCGCCAAACAGCTCAAAATCCGTCCATAGCGTACAGCCGAGAAAGTTCACGCCGTTTATCGTGAATACACTATTTTCCAGAATACGCACGTTTGTGGCGGCGGATCTTACTTCCATATCGTGAATTAACTTGGGATAGGCCTTGCCATAATACTCATGGTTTCCGAGGACATAGATAATCGGTACATCTCTGATATTCTCCTGTGCCCACGAAAGCCCCTTGTCTTTAACATGAATGTCACCAGCAAGAATTACCGCATCGACATCACACAGGGCGATGTCAAACGCCTCGAATTCAATATGCAGATCACTCAGTACCAACAGTTTCATTTCGACTCTTAATTTTCGATAATCGTAGTTCAATTATGAGAATGGAGACCAATAGCATGGGACCGGGCCAAGATAAAATCTGCCGCTGCTCAAAAGATGAGCCTGCTCTTTTACATGGCGCACTACCAGAATCACCATTTAATTGTATGCAGTGTAAAAAATCCATTCTGTTAAATGATGCAATCATTTCCAATGAGCTTAAGCATGCAATCCTCAAATGGGCAAAGACTTACAACTCACTTTTTACTCTATGGTCTGACACCACAGAATACCGGGAATGGGCAAAACAAAAATTGCAGGATGAGATCGGCTCCATAAACCTGGAAGGACTCCAACTTGCACAGCAATACAACGTAATGAGAAAAACCTATTACTGGATGTTTCAGGACAATAGTGACAAAGACTATGTGCAGCCACAACAATGCCCATTTTGTGGTGCACCAATGGTGTCGATACTGAATAATGACTTCAAGGTTTGTCACGGTTGCAGAGTTGCCTATCCCGACAAGCAAACAAGTAATGACGGAAACAGGTTAAATCTTCGTCTTCTTTAGAGTACGTATGAAGGTTTCACGCAAATGCTCAATCATAAGGATAACCTTTTGCTGCACGTACAGGCGTTTGCGATACACTGCATTAATATCCAATGCGATCGGCACATAGTCTTTCAGAATGACTTTCAGTTTGCCCTGTTGAATACTTTCGTGAATCAGCCAGACGGGGGCTGCGGCCAAGCCCACGCCTGCCAGGAGAGCTTCACGTAGTGCGGCGGGATTATTTACCGTCAGGCTGCCGCTAACCTGCACTTTTTCCTTCCCTTCCGGGCCGGTGTACTGCCATTCACCGGGCGTCATCATCGATGAAAGAATGACACAATTGTGTTGTTCGAGCTCAACGGGGGTTTCCGGTTCCCCATGCTTGGTCAGATACTCCTGACTGGCAACAAACAGCCTTTCTGTACTGCCAATTTTCCGGGCTACCATGGATGAATCCGCGAGTGGACCAATTTGAATGGCAAGGTCAACACCCTCTCTGACCAGATCGACTTTGCGGTCGTCCACAGTCAGATCGATATTCATATCGGGGTATTCTTTATGAAATACCCATAGTGCAGGGACAATATGTAACTCGCCAAAGGTAACCGGAATACTAAGACGCAAGGTGCCTGAGGTCCCCAATTGATAACGGCTGACGCTGGCTTCAACCTCGGATAACTCTTCCAACATCTGATTGCAGTAATTGTAGTATTCACAACCCGCGTCGGTCGGATTCAACTGCCGCGTCGTACGGCCAAGCAATTGTGTTCCCAAGCGCTTTTCAAGTGCAGTGATGTGTTTACTGACACTTGACGGAGACATATCTCTTTCATTGGCAACGGCCGAAAAGCTGCCCGCCTCAACAACCCTGCAGAAGATAATCATTGATGTAAGAACATCCATAAATTGCCCACAAGGAATTATTCGTAGACAGATTTTAGCATAGCTCCGGAAAAGCAGGGACAGCTCAGGATTGGTCCGCTTATCCACCCTGTCCATTCTTTCCAAATCGGAAATTATGATTTTCGTGCAGGGGTAATTATCAATTCTCCTCTGCGCGTTACGATTCTTTTCAGATCAATCACTACAGAGAAGAGATACTCATGAACACCCCCCTGATGCAACCAATCCCCCCTGTCGGGCAGGAAGAAGCGGTCGAAAAGGTGCTGGCCGGCGCCAACGAAATTATGGGCTTTATTCCCGACCCCCTGCTGCTCATGGGTGTGAGCCCCAACATCCTTGCCGAGTTCACGGAATTTCTTGGTTACTACGAAGCACACCCCCGCCTGAGCTCCAACTTACTCGCCATGATGCGATATCTCGTGGCAGCCAAAAACGACTGCAAGTACTGCGTCACCACTAGCGAGGGAATAATGATCGAAAATGGAATGGACCTGGATGACCTTCGTAGCGCACAAGAAGACCCTTCCTCGGCCCCTTTGCCCGAGAAAGAAAAAGTCCTGTTGATGTTGGTGTTAAAGATGGTCCTCAATTCCGATGAGGTGGAGGCTGCCGACCTGGAAATCGCTTATGCCAACGGTTGGGAGGATAGGGATATTTACGAGGCTGCTAACTATACCGTCCGTAACTACGCTGTAGACCTGTTGCTCAAAGCTCTCAAGGTGGATGGTCAGGGAGCATTCAACTGATAACCAGCCTGATACAACGACAAGGAGTGAAACAGATGGATCAGATAACCCATCAGGGGGAAACGTAATATCTGATGGGAGTGCAAACAATGGGGATTGTGAGTGCCCAGTGAACTGTTTTTTTGGAAAGATCCAATATCCTTTGTTGGCTGACCCCAACCCCCTCTGGGTTGAACAGATCAGACGCGCTCGTCAAACAGGGTGCCGATGGAATCGTCAGCGGCTTTCAGTACCTTGGCCGAGGCCTTGGCCTGGTGCGCCTGCTGGTTCATCTCCACCATCGCCCGGGAGAGGTCGGTGGGACTCTGTTTTTCGGACTGGTTGACGCTGGCGATCTCCGAGGCGACACGGCGCATGCCCTGGAATCCCCGCTGGATGCCCTGTAGCGCCGGTCCCACGATCGAGTTGATTGCCATCTGCTGAACTCTGGTTATATTTCCTCTAACCGGGTTGTTGGCTGTTATTGTGGAATCTTTAGGCAGACCACCCGGAGTTGTGACGGTCTCCTCAAAAGCTGAGAAATGCGTTCCTGGCCACCGGTTTTCCGGGTTGGGCGCAGAGTCTCAGGTCCACTTGTGCAGCGGTGGGAAGACCAGTCGCAGACCGACCAGCTGAAAACGCTGCTCAGGCCGGGCGCGATCTCGCAGACTGGGCCGACGCAGCACGCGCTGGGTGTGGAGGCTGCTTCCGCGCTGGGTGAAATGGTGCTCGTCAAAATCAGTTTCGGAGGTCTCCCTTGCAGGGAAGGGCTGGAAGTCGGGATAGGGGTGGAAGGGATTGCTGCACCACTCCCAGGCACGCCCCTGGTTTTTTATCACCCCGGTTCGGACGGCAATTTCCCACTGGTATTCGTGTTGCAGCACGGCCCCTTCGAATTTTCCACCCAAAGAACTGATCCAATTGGCGTAGGCTTGAGCCTCGTGACGATTGATACCGGATACCGGTTCATCCGGCGGCAGGTCGCTGGGACCATTCACGCCCATGGCATACCAGTTACCCGCTTTGTCCTGGCGCCAGTATTCTGGATGGTTGACTGGGTTTTTTTCCAGCCAGTAACGGCCTGTTTCATCCCAGAGCTCCGGGTTCTGATAGCCTTCAGCTTCCATGAAGGCGAGAAATTCGGCATTGGAGACCGGATCCAGAGCGATCCGGAAACTGGTGAGTTCCACCGCCTGGGCCGGTAGTTCGTTGTCGTAGGCGGTGGGGAGATCTCTGGCGCCGACGCGGTAGTGTCCCCGGGACAGCTCCTTGGTTTCCCAGTGGGGGACGGCAGCCTTGAGTCTCTGGGTGACCTGATAACCGCTGGTGTCGATCTGCAGGCTGCGCTGGTTCAGTAGCAGCAACATCGTTTCGTAGCGTTTGGCCTGCTCCTGCAGTAAAAACCACTGTAGCCGCTCATTGGCGAGCAGCGGATGGCTCGGCATAGCGGCGGGATTGGCTAGCCGCATGAGGTGCTCGTCGCGGATCTCAGCAGCCCAATTGAGCAGGTGATCGGTGGGCGGCAGTTGACTGCACTGCTCCTCGATACTGAGCTTGCCTGGCGTGAACAGGTGGGCGACCCGCTTGCTCAGGTCATCATCACCGGCAACGATCAGACGCAGCCAATGGAGTTCCTGATAGACTGCTTGGCCAAATTGCCAGTTGAGTGAACCAAGTTCAGGATGGTACTGCTGAGCCGCTTCCTCAGGAGTGAGAGACTCCACCAGTTGTGCCTGCATTTCATGCAGGTTGCTCAGTGGGCCGAGAATAGCAGATGAGGTCATGATGGTGCGGCTCTTCGATTGTTGCAGGGCGGGCTATGTTAGCCGATGCTGATGATCTGTTCGAGTGCGGGAACGAGCGCCCCTCTATTTTACAGTCGCGTTTCAGGATGAAGATGAGAAAGTAGACGGCTCTTGTCGAACCAGCGTGCGGCGCCGAAACCACCGATAAAATAGAAACGTACCGGCTGTAGCCGGTAGAAGCGAAAATTCAGCGTTTCGAAGTAGGGGCGTGTGTCGGGAAAGTCGCGGAAATAACGTTCCACCAGGGAGGGTGCCGGTGTTTCGATCTGTGCGGCGCGCGCCAAACAGGAGAGGCGGGCGAGCTTCTGCACATCTCCGCTCCCCTGTTCCATGACGGTAAGGCAGCAGGCGCTGACTTCGTCCAGGTTTTTTGTATGCTCCGCCAGGTGCGAGAGCAGTAGAAGCGGATTGCCTTCTCCATCCAGGCAGAATGGCACCACCGAACCGAAGGGAAACCCAGGTTCACCTTTTGATTGGGTGGATAGTACGCCGGAAAAGCTCTCTCTCCAGAGATCGATTGCGGATTGAAGCTGTGTGGTGGCTGCTGGTTCGGATGGCATGATTGGTCGTTGCTGGCTGTGTGCTTTTCGCATGGTTGGAAAAATAGGGAATAGAATATCCCAAACAGGGATAAGGTCTCCAGAAATCAGGGTGCACTGTGTGGCGACTTACTGTTGAACCTCGCCGATCTTCTCCCTCACGGAACGTATTTTCTGCTCCAGACGGTTGTCCTTGCCAATTCTGATATCAAATTTTAGTGATGAGTAGATGCGTTTGCAGCCTTGCGCCTCCAGCAGCCGGTAGGCCTGCTCGACAAGATCGAGTGCTTCACGAATATCGCCGGTTTCGATGATGGTCCCCATAGCCGTCAGGCGGTAACTGATGCCGCTCTCGCGAATCATCCTGATAATCCGGCTGACCTCTGTGCTGACGCTTTCACCCCGGTCGGTGGGGAACATGCTGAATTCAAGGAGTACGGACATTGGGTCTACCTCGTTAGGTTTGCTGAAATGGCTGATATAGGGTGACGGTTATTGAATAATTTTACACGGCCCAAGCGGCTCTTGGCAGGCCGGTTATCTTCAGGTGACCACCAATATCCAACGCGAGCTATTTCTCTCGAATTGTGAACTTTCGCTTCGCCCCAGTTTACAATTATTCACAAGTCGCGGCTTTGTCAGCTTAGGATAATCCCCTATGCTGGCGCACTTGAATACCTAATAGATGGGTTTTATCGATTATCAGGGTTCTAAATCCCTGCGATGGCTATACTGCTATTTCTGTCTGCTGCTGGAAAAAGAAGTTATTAAGCCGGGAAAATAATAATTTATCTGACCAATTTCGGGAAATGAAAAATGGAACTATCTGTAGAACAAATACTTAACGCCTATGTGATCCCCTGGGGAACCAAGATCATCCTGGCGCTGCTGGTCTTCGTCATCGGTCGCTGGGTCGCCCGCCTGTTGGTGCGGGGACTGGAGAAGGTGATGGTCAAGGGCAAGGTTGATCAGATGCTGATCAGCTTTCTCAGCAATATCGCCTATGTATCGCTGCTGGCAGTTATCGTCATGGCCGCTCTTGAGCAGCTGGGAGTCAATACGACTTCCGCGTTGGCAATTCTCGGTGCGGCTGGCTTGGCGGTCGGTCTGGCGCTCAAGGACTCGCTCTCCAGTTTTGCCGCGGGTGTCATGCTGATCATCTTTCGCCCCTTCAAACTTGGTGATCTGATCGAGGCGGGTGGCGAGATGGGTGTGGTAGAGGAGATCCGTATCTTCCATACAATGTTGAAGACCGGTGATAACCGCGAGATCACCATGCCCAACGCGCAGATCTATGGCGGAACGATTGTAAATTACTCTGCCAGGGACACCCGGCGTATCGATCTGGTGATCGGAATCGGTTACGGCGACGACATCAAAAAGGCACGTGACCTGATCAACGACATACTTGCAGCAAACGACACCGTGCTGGAGAATCCGGCGCCGACGGTTATGCTGCTGACGCTGAATGACAGCAGTGTCGATTTTGCCGTGCGCCCCTGGGTCAAGTCCTCTGATTATTGGACTACCCGGGCGGATCTGCTGGAGACGATCAAAACCACCTTTGATACGGAGGGTATCAGTATCCCCTATCCGCAGCAGGATATTCATCTGTTTAAAGCAGACGCCGCCGCCTGAGCGGACGTTTACTAAATTTGAAAAAAATTGGAGAGAAAAATGGATTCGACCAAGAAGATAGCAATGCGCCTTGCGGCAGTGCCGTTCATGCTTTCCGCAGTGGCGGCAGCACCGGCCTACGCGGTTGAGGATGGCTTTATTCACGAGCCGGGCAAGAGTGTCATTCACACCAATTATGGTGAGTGTTGGGGCTCCAACTATTATGACGCCGGGTTTCCTATCGATCCCGCCTGCTATGGCGATGCAGATGGTGATGGTGTCGTAGACCCCCTGGATGCCTGTCCTGGTACCCCCAAAGGAACCAAGGTTGATGAGAAGGGCTGTGCCCTGATGAAGGACTCCGATGGCGATGGTGTCATGGACGATAAGGATCAATGCCCTGGTACGCCGAAGGGTGTGAAGGTTGATGCGGCTGGATGTGCTTTGGACTCCGACGGCGACGGCGTTGCTGATTATATGGACAAGTGCCCTGGTACCCCTGCCGGCGCCAGCGTGGATGCCAGCGGTTGTGCCTTGGACTCAGATGGTGACGGCGTGGCGGACTATAAGGACAGATGTCCTGACACCCCCGCAGGTGAAACAGTTGATTCGACCGGATGCAGTCTTGACTTCACCCTCGTCGGTCATGCGAACTTCAAGCTCAACAGTGCTGAATTGAGTGAGAAGGCAAGGCTGGCGTTGGATGCAGTGGCGGCTAAGATACTTTCACATTCACGTGGTAGTGCAGTGGAAGTCATCGGACACACCGACAGCACGGGACCTGCCGAATATAACCAAGGGCTTTCGGAGCGTCGTGCCAGATCTGCTGAGCTCTATCTGGAGAGCAAAGGTATTTCAGCTGACCAGATTACCTCCAAGGGTATGGGTGAGACCCAGCCTGTGGCTGACAACGGCACGAAGGACGGCCGTTATCAGAACCGGCGTGTCGAGATCGATGTGAAATAAACCCCACTTCAGGATCGAAGTGGATGGGCGGCGGTGCCTGGTTGGGGTGCCGCCGCTCTGCGACAGGAGTCCAGACAAAATAATAAGCAAGGAGAAATGTAGTGCGAATTGCTTGTCTTGAAGATGATCCGGTGCAATCCATTGTGCTGCGTGAATGGATGGAATCGGAAGGGTATGTCTGCCGTGCTTTTGCAGATGCTGGTGCCTATATCCGGGAGCTGAGGCATGAATCCTATGATCTGTTGATCATGGACTGGGAGCTGCCTGATGCCACAGGCATCGAGGTGCTCTCCTGGGTGCGCAAGGAGATGGATTGGAACATACCGGTGCTTTTTATCACTCACCGGGACAGCGAAGTGGATATTGTCGAAGCACTGGAGCGGGGAGCAGATGACTATCTCGCAAAACCGATCTCGCGTGAAATAACCCTGGCGAGGGTGAAAGCCCTGGCGCGCCGTAAAACAGGGCAGACCTCACGCAATGACGTGCTTGAAATTGGCAATTTCAAACTCATCAGGGATGCCAAGATGATTGTCAGCGGTGAGGTATCCATCGAGTTGACCGAGAAAGAGTTTCAACTGGCCTGGATTCTCTTTTCCAATGTTGGCCGATTGCTCTCCCGGGACCACCTGCTGGAGACGGTTTGGGGGTTTGGCCCGGGACTGGTGACCCGCACAGTGGATACTCACATGAGCCGGTTGAGGCGTAAACTGAGTCTGGTGCCGGAGAATGGCTGGAGACTCAAGGCAGTCTATCATCAGGGGTATCGTCTGGAACAGCTGCAAAAAGATGACATGGTTCCAGCCGTTACTGTCTGAATTGCATAATTATTCGGCACATTTCATCGGTCTGTAATGGCCGGTGGACGTGTTGAATAGGCCTGGAGCTGGGCAGCCTCTTATTACAGCGCTTATGCGCAACGCCCAGCGCTTCAATTCCTGCTAAAGAATCGTGAAACTGGTGCAGTCAGGCACAGGGAGTTGTCTGATACGGTTCAATCCGTAAGAATGTTGTTTCCCCTCCACCATTCGGTTGAAATTTCTGTTGCTCTATCAACTCATGAAAGATAGATAGATGTTGCGTTACACCCGTTTTCTTACCGCGATCTCACTATTGATCCTGACCCTTTCTTCGGTTCAGGCTGAGGATTGGGTTTATCGCATGAGGGGCGGTGACTCGCTCTCGAAAATCAGTGCTCAATACCTGAAAAATGAGATCTCAACCGTTAGGTTGCAGTACTACAATCAGATTGAAAATCCCACACGGATTCCATTGGGTACCGAAATCAAGGTGCCGCTGGAGTGGCTGCAGCTTACCCCGAGCCCGGCAGAAATCCTCTCTCTTGAAGGGGAAGTGAGCATTGTTCGTGCGGGGGAGAGTGATCCCGTTTTGCTTTCCGATGTGGATCAGCTACAGATTGGCGATGTGGTTACCACCGGTAGACAGAGCAGCCTTGCACTCAGGTTTGCCGATGGCTCCCGCTTGATGCTCGGCCCAGAGACCCGGATCTTTATGGACACACTCTCTGCTTTTGGTGAGATGGGCATGGTCGATACCCGGGTGCGGGTGCAGTACGGACGGGTGGAGAGTGAAGTGAAACCTTTGCAGGGTGCAGGTGCCCGGTTTCAGATCACCACCCCGGCGGCGGTGACCATGGTACGGGGCACCGGCTTCCGTGTCGGTGTCGAGTCCGGGAGTGGCTTGACGCGCAATGAGGTGGTGAAGGGCCGGGTGGCCGTTGACGGTGGGGGGGAGAGCCTGGATGTCGATGCGGGATTCGGTACCATGATCGAACCCGGAAAGCCCCCGCTAAAGCCCCGTCCACTGCTCACGCCGCCTGATATCACTATGCTTGAAGAGGAGATGAATCTGCCTGTTGCGTCCCTCCGATGGTTAGCGCTGGAGGGTGCAGAATCCTACCGGGTGCAGCTGTTTCGGGGAGAAGAAGGCGCTGGAGTCGTAGTGGAACAGCTGCTTGCAACCCCTGAATTCATCCTGCCGGAGTTGACCCCCGGCGGCTACCGCATTCGCGTGCGGGGTATCGACGAACTGGGACTGGAGGGGCTGAGTGCGGAGCACCGTTTTCTGCTGAATGAACCTCCACCTCCTCCACCCCCACCTCCGCCAGTGAAGGTGGAGGTTCCCATAATCGAGACGCCTGCTTTTAATGGACCCTGGATGTGGGTTCGCTGGAACGCTGTCGACAACGCTTGGGGCTACCGCTTTTTGGTCGCCGCGGATCCCGCATTGCAGCAACGCCTGCTGGAGCGGATTGGTGCGAATACTGAACGTGTGCTGCCGGTTCCCTGGCCGGGTACCTACTACATCCGTGTGGATGCGCTGATGGAGAGTGAGGACGATGTGCGGCAATCGCAGGTCTATCGCCTCGACCTGCCTTTAACCCAGTCTCGTCCATGAGCCGTTCTGTCCAGGTTTTCAGGTTTCCCGAGTGGTCGCTGTTTGCGCTGGTCGGTCTGATTCTGCTGTTGGTCTATAGCAATTGGCTGTGGCGTTGGGATCAACTCATCTACGATCTGCAACTCAACCTCTGGCACACTCCCGTGGCGGAAGATGTTGTGATTGTCGCGGTGGATGACAGAAGCCTGCAGGCACTTGGCCGTTGGCCCTGGTCGCGGGATCTGCATGCCCGTCTGATCGATCGCCTGACCGCTGCAGGGGCCAAGGTTATCGCAATGGATATCCTGTTTGCAGAGCGTGACAGGGAACATCCTGAGAGAGACCGTCTGCTGATTCAATCCACCGCAGCCAGTGGCAGGGTCTTCTTTCCTGTCGTCATGGAGGAGTATCGATTGGGCGGACAATTGGTGGAGACTTCGCCACTGCCTGAGCTCTCCGCGGTGGCTGCCGGCCTCGGGCATGTGCATATGGAACTGGATGCGGACGGGATAGGCCGTAGCATCTACCTCTACGAAGGGGTAGGGGCAGCCTACTGGCCCCATATGATGCTCTCTGTTTTGCAGTGGCTGGATCCTGAGCGTTGGCAAAAGAACAGGGCCGGTCTGCATCAGGCGCAGCGCCAGTCAGCCATGCAGCCGATCTTTCGTGATCAGCACCGATTGATTCCTTTCACTGGCCCGCCCGGACACTATCCCCGTTACTCCTACAGCCAGGTGCTGGCAGGAGATTTTTCGCCCGCTGCGTTCCAGGATCGCATCGTGTTGGTGGGCGTTACCGCTACCGGTCTGGGAGATGCGCTGCCCACACCGGTCTCAGGTCACGGTCAGCCTATGGCCGGGGTGGAGATCAATGCCAATATTCTCGAAGCCCTGCGAACGGAGAGGGTTCTCAGTCTGGTGGAAATGCCCTGGAGAGTGTTGATTACAGGGGGGGTGGTGGCGTTCGTCTTTCTTCTCTACGGTTTGGTGCGTCCCCACTGGGCGCCACTGGTGACGTTGCTACTGCTGTTTTCTCTGTTTGGTCTGGTATTTCTGGCGCTGCATGCTCTGCATATCTGGTTTCCGCCCTCGGCGGCGATATTGGGTCTGGTGTTGAGCTATCCGCTATGGAGTTGGCGCCGTCTGGGACAGACCATTCGCTATCTGAATCAGGAGATGGAGAAACTGCAACAGGAGCCCCACTTGATGCCTTCGGCGAAGTCCCTTGAGGATCTGCGCCAGGGGTTGAGGTTTCTCCATCGGATCACCAAATTGGATGGATGGATGGTCTGTGACACCAACGGCGCGCCGATGTTTGCCGAGGGCGCTTTCCCGGCAACAGAATCCCTCCCACAGGGAGAGGCTCAGTGGCACAATCCTGGGGTTTGGCGGCGTTTTGGTCCCGATCAGTGGATACGGGTCTCCAGGGGTGAGACGAGCTGGATGCTGGGCCTGCGCTGGCCGGCAGATGAGTTTCCGCAGGGAAGGGTGTTGCTGATGCTGGAGGATTTTGCGGCGAAACTCTCTCTGCCTGAAAAATCCCCACCGCGAGGAACCTTGGAGTCCGTTGAGCGCCGTATCGAGCAGGTGCGCCATGCCCATGAGCGGCTGCACAATCTGCGCAGTTTCATCGAGAATGCGATCAGCCAGATGGACGATGGTCTGCTGGTGGTTGATGCCATGGGGCAGGTGGCAATGGCCAACCCCCGAGCCGCTTTCTATCTGGGTCAGGCGGACGCGGTTTCCCTGGTCGGCATGGATGCTGAAACGCTATTGAGCGAACTGGATATCCAGGGTGGTTATGACTGGAAAGAACTGATGCAGCGCCTGCTGCTGGATGAACAGCCGATCCGTTTCGAGGCGCTGCGTCTACCGGATACCGAGTTGTTTGTTCAAATGAAACCCCTCGATCAGTCTCTTGCCGGCAGTTTCGGTATGATCGTGACGCTCTCATTTATCGGTGCGCTCAAGCGTACTGAACGGACCCGTGCCAGGATGCTGAGTTTTCTCTCTCACGACATTCGCTCCCCCATCACGTCGGTGCTCTCCCTTACACAGTCCCGGCAGGCTACGGAAGGTACAGCCGAGTCGCTGGCCAAACAGATACAGCCATTGGCGCAGCGTTCATTGAAGCTGGCGGATGATTTTCTGCAATTGGCCCGGGCTGAAGCGGTGGATGCCACGACGTTTGCAGATACCGATTTCGTTTCAGTGGTCTATAGTGCTGTCGATGAGATTTTTATCCAGGCGCAGTCGCGAGGCATTCGTATCGACCAGCAGATCGAGTGTGAAGAGGCCTGGCTCAACGGTAATGCCGGGATACTGGAACGTGCCGTGCAGAATCTGCTGGGCAATGCGGTCAAGTTCTCGCCTGAAGATTCGGTGATTACCGTTCACCTGACCTGTCTCGATAGCGAGATAGTCTGCTGTATCAGGGATCAGGGATCGGGTATTGCCGAAAGCCAGTTGGAAACTATTTTCCTGCCTTTTCAGCAGGGTGATCAGACTACCGAATATCAGCGCACCGGCGTTGGCCTTGGGTTGAGTTTCGTCAAGGTGGCGGTGGAGAAGCACGGTGGCACCATCGAGGTATGCAACAGTGAAACCGGGGGCGCGGAATTCTGCCTGCGTCTCCCGTTTGACCCGGAGTTGTGATTGTTTGCTCCCGGCAAATCGGGGCATAATGCGCGCTTGAGCAGACCCTGCGGAGAGTGAAATGCCGAAATACCGTTCCCACACCACCACCCATGGACGCAACATGGCCGGTGCCCGTGCCCTGTGGCGGGCTACCGGGATGCAGGACGACGATTTCGAAAAGCCGATCATCGCCATTGCCAACTCCTTCACCCAGTTCGTGCCGGGCCATGTCCATCTGAAAGATATGGGGCAGTTGGTGGCCCGGGAGATCGAAAAGGCCGGCGGTGTTGCGAAGGAGTTCAATACCATCGCGGTGGATGACGGCATCGCCATGGGGCACGGCGGCATGCTCTATTCGCTGCCGTCGCGGGACATCATTGCCGATTCAGTGGAGTATATGGTTAATGCGCACTGCGCGGATGCGCTGGTCTGCATCTCCAATTGCGACAAGATCACCCCCGGTATGCTGATGGCTGCCCTGCGGCTCAATATACCAACGGTTTTCGTCTCCGGTGGACCGATGGAGGCGGGCAAGGTCACTCTCTCCTCCAGAGGAGAGATCAAACTGGATCTGGTGGATGCAATGGTCTCCGCTGCTGATCCCAATGAGAGCGACAGCGACGTGGCGGCCATTGAACGTTCGGCCTGTCCCACCTGCGGCTCCTGTTCCGGCATGTTCACCGCCAACTCCATGAATTGTCTGACCGAGGCCCTGGGCCTGAGTCTGCCGGGCAACGGCTCCCTGGTGGCCACCCATGCGGCGCGCAAGGCATTGTTTCTGGAGGCCGGCCGGCTGATTGTCGATCTCTCCCGCCGCTACTATGAGCAGGATGAGGACTCTGTTCTGCCTCGCTCAGTCGCCACATTCGGGGCTTTTGAGAACGCCATGACACTGGACATCGCCATGGGTGGCTCCACCAATACCGTGCTGCATCTGCTGGCGGCGGCCCACGAGGCGGGAGTCGATTTCACCATGCAGGATATCGACCGGCTGTCACGCAAGGTGCCGAATCTGTGCAAGGTCGCACCGAGCACCCAGCAGTACCACATGGAGGATGTGCATCGTGCCGGCGGGGTGATCGGGATCCTTGGGGAGCTGGATCGTGCAGGATTGCTGAACCGGGATTGTGGCACCGTACACAGTGGCAGCATCGGCGACGCCCTTGATCGCTGGGACATCCAGCGGACTTCAGACCCACAGGTCCGGGAACGCTATCTGGCCGGACCCGGTGGCGTCCCGACCCAAGTCGCTTTCAGCCAGAATAAAAACTGGCCGAGCCTCGATGCCGATCGTGAAAACGGCTGTATCCGGGATTTGGCACACGCCTACTCACTGGATGGTGGCCTGGCAGTATTGTTCGGTAATCTGGCGGAGCAGGGCTGCATCGTGAAGACTGCCGGGGTGGACGAATCGAATCTCTCCTTCAGTGGCCCCGCCCGGCTTTTTGAAAGCCAGGATGACGCGGTGGCGGCGATCCTGGGTGACAGGGTTTTGGCGGGGGACGTGGTGATCATCCGCTATGAAGGTCCCAAAGGGGGACCCGGCATGCAGGAGATGCTCTACCCCACCAGTTATCTGAAATCGAAGGGGTTGGGCAAGGCCTGTGCCCTGATTACCGACGGCCGTTTCTCCGGTGGCACATCGGGGTTATCCATCGGCCACTGTTCGCCTGAGGCGGCGGAAGGGGGCAATATCGGCCTGGTGCAGGAGGGAGACACCATCAATATCGATATTCCCAATCGTCGCATCAGTGTCGCTGTTTCCGCTGAGACCTTGTCTGCCCGGCGTCGGGAGATGGAGCAGCGGGGCAGCGCTGCCTGGCAGCCGCAAAACAGGCTACGGCCTGTCTCACAGGCACTACAGGCCTATGCGGCGCTGACCACCAGTGCGGCGCAGGGTGCGGTGCGGGATCTGTCTCAGCTGAAAAAATAGCGCCTGGAGGGCGGGTTGGTCGTACTTGGTTAGGTCGGACTGTTGTGATGGCTCATAATCGTTGAGCCGGTTTTCCTGTTAATTGGGGTATTCTTAAAGTGTCATTTGATTTGAAGCAGTGTTACATCTTCTCCCGTCTCGACGAAGGGCAGATAGCCCGGGTCGAAGCGATGAGCCAGGTGATCGAACTGGAGGATGGTCAGCATCTGTTTCAGGTGGGTGACGTGGCGGATCGTTTCTATCTGGTGACTCAGGGGCAGATCAAGCTCTACCGTTTGGCCATGAACGGAAATGAGAAGGTCATCGAGATCATCACGCCGGGTCACACATTTGCCGAGGCGCTGATGTTCCAGGAGAGCCCGAACTTCCCGGTCAACGCCACTTCCATTGGCGGCGCTGAACTGCGCTCATTTGACAGCCAGTCCTTCCTCGATATGCTGCGGGAGTCCACCGATACCTGTTTCCGGCTCATGGCAAGCATGAGTCAGCGGCTCAAGCATCTGATCAAGGAGATCGACGATTTGACCTTGCAGAGCGCCACCGGGCGGGTGGCAGGGTTTCTCTGGGGTAATTGGGATACGGAAAAACAGAACGGAAACATGATCGATCTACGGGCCCCCAAGGGGGTGCTGGCCTCACGACTGTCGGTAAAACCCGAGACCTTCTCCCGCATCCTGCATAACTTTACCGAGCAGGGGCTGATCAGGGTAAACGGCAGTCACATCGAGGTCATCGATGCGGAACGACTCTTTAAGCACGCTGAATCCGCCGGTGTCTGCGGTGGCAGCCTGGCGCCGTGATGGCGGTTGCTACAAGCGATTTTCAGGGCAGCGCATATGTGTCCCTGATGGATAGAGCGCAATAAAAATCGCTCAATGGTTCAGGTTTGGCAATAGCGTAGCCCTGACCATAACCGATGCCGATTTCTTTCAGCATCGCGAGGGTAATGCCATCCTCGACATACTCGGCAATGGTATCCATACCCATGATTTGGGCGACTTCATTGATCGCTTTAACCATGGCGAAGTCAACAGGATCGCTGGCGATGTCGCGCACGAACTCACCATCTATCTTCAGATAGTCCACCGGCAGGTGTTTCAGGTAGGCGAAGGAGGACATGCCGGTGCCGAAGTCGTCGAGTGCAAAGCGGCAACCCAGGGATTTTATGCGTTCGATGAACTGCTGTGCCTTGGAAAGGTTGGAGATGGTTGCCGTCTCTGTCACCTCAAAAAGGAGTCGGCAGGGATCCACTCCACTGCTCTCAAGTTGAGATTCCAGTACTTCCAGAAAGCCGGGGTCAGTGATCGACTGGGCCGAGAGGTTGATGGAGACAAAGCCGTCATCCAGCGGGGGACAGCTCTCCATCCACTGCAGCGTATCTGAAATGACAAACCGATCCAGATCGATCATCAGACCGTAACGTTCAGCCGCAGGAATAAAGGCGCCAGGCAGCATCATCTGCCCATCCTCCTGTTCCATTCTGAGCAGAATCTCCAGGTGAAAGCCGCTGTTGCTGTTTGAGCGGATGGGTTGGATCTTCTGGCAATAGAGTAGAAATCGTCCCTCATCCAAGGCATGACGAATGCGGGAGACCCACTGCATTTCGCCATATCGCTGCTCGATCAGTTCATCCTCTTCGGAGTAGACATGGACCCGGTTGCGGCCCCCCTCTTTTGCTGCGTAACAGGCGCTGTCAGCGGCGCTGAGGATCTGGGTCAAGTCATGATATCTGGCATTGAAGGGCACCACGCCGATACTGACGCCGATGGTGAAAGGCTTATTGTCCCAGGTGAAACGGAAGTTGCGCACTGAAAGGCGTATCTCTTCCGCCAACACAGTAGCCTGCTGTTGGGGACAGTATTCAAGCAGGATAGCGAATTCATCACCGCCCAAACGTGCCACCACGTCGGTACGGCGGGCGATCTCAAGCAGCATCTGCGTGAGTTGGCGGAGCAGTTCGTCACCCGCAATATGACCGCAGGTATCGTTGACCACCTTGAACTGGTCCAGGTCCAGATACATCAAGACGTGTTCCGCATTGTCGGTGTGGGCGAGATCCATTGCCGTCTGCAGCCTGCGCTCGAACTCCAGCCGGTTGATCAGACCTGTCAGGGCATCATGGGTTGCCTGCCAGGAGATGCGTTGAGCCATGTGCTGAGCCTCGGTAATGTCTCTGACTACCAGTACATTTCCAGCGTTTTTATTTCTTTCACCATTGATTACTGCCACTGACAGCTGCACGATTCGCGTGGTCTTTCCATCGCTTTGAGTGAGAATCAGTGGCCGGTTGTCCAGCTTGGTTATCTCATCTTCGGTCAGGCACTGGCCCAGAGGCAGGTTGACTGTCTCGCCGGTGGTTTCATCGGACAGATTGAGTATGTCTGCAAGCAGGCAGTCCAGCGCATGGTTAGCCCCCCAGCCGGTCAATTCCTGGGCCGTGTGGTTGAGTGCGGTAACCACACCTTGGGCATTGGTCGTAATGACGCCCTCGCTGATCGAGGCCAGAGTGGTTTCCGCCAGCTCCTTGCGTGCGCGCAACTGTTGGGTCTGTGAGGCCACCTCTATTTCCAGCTGATCTTTGGCTGCCAACAGGGCATGTTCAGCACGCAGGCGGTGCGTTTTTCCCCGCAGGATCAGTCCCACCATGAACATGCTTGAGATGAAGAAGACCAGGAATACCCATGCGGCCTGGGTAATGACCTCTTTTTCAAAGCCGTTGAAGGTTGCCGGAGCACCGATATCCACCAGCTCCCAAAGTGTGCCGGGTACATTTTGCCGAGCCAGAATGCGCCCGGCCATCTCTTCCGTGAGAGTGGGATTCTCTAGTTTCAATTCGTAGCGGTTACCCTCTTCGGTAACCTCGATCAGATTGGGCTTTTCGGTATTGAGCAGGATAAGTTTGTGCTGATGCCGGTGGGAGATCCGTAGCAGATTTTGCAGCAGCGTGGTCTGAAAACTGACAAAAAATACCAGGCCATCCTGTCTGCTGGTGGTGACCATAATATCGAAATGATACTGATTCGGGTTTGGGTGAATCTGAATCAAATCGCTCTTGCCAGCGGCAAAGTCACTGATCTTCAGTTGACACAGTTCGCCAACAGCGCCGCTGAGATCGTCATAAAGTGGAGATCCGTCTCTGTCAGCCAGGGTGAAGGCAAAACCGTCGGGAAAGTAGCTGAGTACGCGTTGGTTGAGCCTCTCTTGTGCTTCCTCATCTTCAGGGTCCGCGTCGATCGCACCTATCAACCCGGACTCATAATTGGAAAAGATGTGTAGCAAACGGCGTTTTTCGCCGATCATGCGGCTGATCTCGTTGGCGGTCATCTTTACTGAGTTGGCAGCAAGATCCATGTGGTGGGCGCGATTGGCCTCTATGCGTTGAATAACGATGCCTGCCAGCAGCAGCGCCAGCAACAGCATGAAGAAAACGACATAGGTGATAGTGAGGTTTTTTGAGGTCAGTTTCATCGTTTCGCTGTTCCGGGGTCTTGCAAACCATGTTTTGCCCTGAAACAGCTTGGGCTGAGCTACTCAATAGTGTTAGGTCGGCAGCAGTTGGAAAATCTTTAAATATTTTTATTCTGGGAATTCTTGAATTTTAGCGGGATTTGCCCCATCTGTTGGAATATTAAGGTTTTATTGTGGAGTTTTTCTCATGCGTATGGATCGTTTGACCAGCAAGTTTCAGATGGCACTGGCAGATGCCCAGAGTCTGGCTGTCGGCCGAGATCATCAATTTATCGAGCCGGTGCATCTGATGAGTGCCCTGCTGGATCAGGAGGGGGGTACCGTGCGCCACCTGCTGACGCAGTCGGATATCAATGTCAATCAGTTACGTTCGGATCTTGGCGCTGCACTGGAGCGCCTGCCGGGCGTACAGGGGGCTGAGGGGGATCTGCATATCTCCAATGACCTTGGGCGGCTGTTCAACCAGACCGACAAACTGGCCCAGCAGCGCAAGGATCAGTATATATCCAGTGAGCTTTTCGTACTCGCGGCAGTTGATGACAAGGCTGAGATCGGTGAGATGCTGCGCAAGGCGGGTGCCGACAAGGCACGTCTGGAGCAGGCTATAGAGAAGATGCGGGGTGGCCAGAAGGTGGATGATCCCAATGCGGAGGATCAGCGCCAGGCCCTGCAGAAATACACCATCGACCTCACCGAGCGAGCGGAGCAGGGCAAACTTGATCCCGTGATCGGGCGGGATGATGAGATCCGCCGTACCATCCAGGTGCTGCAGCGCCGCACCAAGAACAACCCGGTGCTGATCGGCGAGCCTGGCGTGGGCAAGACCGCTATCGTCGAGGGTCTGGCCCAGCGCATCATCAATGGCGAGGTGCCGGAGGGGCTGAAAGGCAAGCGGCTGCTCTCCCTGGATATGGGTGCACTGATCGCTGGGGCAAAATTTCGCGGTGAATTTGAAGAGCGTCTCAAGGCGGTGCTCAATGACCTCTCCAAGCAGGAGGGGCAGATCATCCTCTTCATCGATGAGCTGCATACCATGGTCGGCGCCGGCAAGGCTGAAGGCGCCATGGATGCGGGTAATATGCTCAAACCCGCGCTGGCCCGTGGTGAGCTGCACTGCGTCGGCGCTACCACCCTGGACGAATACCGTCAGTATGTGGAGAAAGACGCCGCCCTGGAGCGCCGTTTCCAGAAGGTGCTGGTGGACGAACCCAGTGTGGAGGACACAATCGCCATCCTGCGCGGACTCAAGGAGCGCTACGAGGTGCACCACGGAGTCGATATCATCGACCCGGCCATCGTCGCCGCAGCGACCCTCTCCCACCGTTATATCTCCGATCGGCAGCTGCCGGACAAGGCTATCGACCTCGTGGATGAGGCGGCCTCCCTGATTCGCATGGAGATCGATTCCAAGCCGGAACAGATGGATCGCATGGAGCGGCGGCTCATCCAGCTCAAAATCGAACGTGAGGCGCTCAACAAAGAGACCGACGAGGCTTCAAAAAAGCGTCTCACTCACCTGGAGGAGGAGATCGAACGGCTGGAGCGGGAGTTCTCCGATCTGGATGAGATCTGGAAATCGGAGAAGGCGGCCTTGCAGGGCACCACCCACATCAAGGAGTCCCTGGAGCGGACGCGTCTGGAACTGGAAACCGCCCGCCGGGCCGGTGATCTGGCGCGCATGTCCGAGTTGCAGTACGGGCGCATTCCCGAACTGGTGAAGCAGCTCGATATGGCGGCCCAGGCGGAGATGCAGGAGATGACGCTGCTGCGCAACAAGGTCACCGAAGAGGAGATCGCCGGGGTGGTCTCCAAGTGGACCGGTATCCCGGTCTCCAAGATGCTGGAGGGCGAGCGCGACAAACTGCTGCGGATGGAGGATGAGCTGGGCAGACGGGTCATCGGCCAGGCAGAGGGTGTGCGTGCGGTGAGCGATGCCATTCGTCGCTCCAGGGCGGGCCTGTCCGACCCGAGTCAGCCCAACGGATCGTTTCTCTTTCTCGGTCCCACCGGCGTGGGCAAGACCGAGCTGTGCAAGGCGCTGGCGGAGTTTCTCTTCGATACCGAGGAGGCGATGATCCGCATCGACATGTCGGAGTTCATGGAGAAGCATTCGGTGGCCCGTCTCATCGGTGCGCCCCCCGGTTATGTGGGTTACGAAGAGGGTGGTTATCTTACCGAGGCGGTACGGCGTCGACCCTACTCAGTGATTCTGATGGACGAGGTGGAGAAGGCCCATCCCGATGTTTTCAATGTGTTGCTTCAAGTGCTGGATGATGGCCGTCTGACCGATGGTCAGGGCAGGACCGTCGATTTCCGTAATACCGTCATTGTGATGACCTCCAATCTGGGTTCAGAGATGATTCAGGAACAGAACTCGGAAGCCCAATATGATGAGATGAAGTCCTCGATTATGGAGGTGGTGCGGCAGAGCTTTCGACCGGAGTTCATCAATCGTCTGGACGAGATCATAGTCTTCCACCCGCTGGACAGGGCGCAGATCAGAGCGATTGCCTCAATTCAGATCGGTTATCTGCAACAGCGCCTGTCCGACAATGAGATGGGGCTGGAGATCTCCGATGCGGCCCTCGACCGGCTGGGTGAAGCGGGTTTCGATCCCGTCTATGGGGCGCGTCCGCTGAAACGGGCAATCCGGCAGCAACTGGAGAATCCGTTGGCCCAGGAGATCCTCGGTGGGCGTTTCGGGGCGGGGGATACCATCCAGGTGGATGTTTCGAATGAGGGACTGACCTTCGGCAAGGCAAGGGTGGTTGGTGCAGCCTGACCGTCCCTTTCTGTCGCATGAGCATATGGTAGGGTGTGCCGTGCGCACCAGAATAAGCAGCAATCCTGGCGCGCACGGCACACCCTACGTTCTTTTGATTCCGGAAATATGTAACTTAGTGCCCTGACACAAAAAAGCCCTATAGTTAGCGCGAACTATAGGGCTTGTTTGGTCGGTGTGAGAGGATTCGAACCTCCGACCCCTTCCTTCCGAACAAATCTCACTGCTTCTCCATTTCATAACATACGGCATAAATCCCTTTATTGGTCACAAACTGCTAGTCAAAACTATGCACTTTCAGTGCATGTGTTAGCTTTAATACATATTAATAGCCGCTATATAAAATGCATACCTGCATCTATACTAAGCTACGGTTCTTTTTTTAAAGAAGCGCCCCACCAGAATGCCTGGGATTAAAAGTAGCATGGTACTAGGTTCTGGGACTGGCATTGCTGCTATTTCTAATTTAGCATCTTGTAACTTACCAACGGTTGAGTTGTATCCAAACCACGGCTCATTTCCGGTCTCAATGGCCGTTGCATTGAATAACGCATTGTAGTTTGAATAACCGTCAATAGCGCCAAACACAAGTAAATCCCTTGCAATATTTCCATTAGAAAAAATGGTAGTGCTAATTTCTGCGCTTGCATTTACTATATTATAGAAAGAGCTGTTGCTCTCTCCCCATATTTCCCCATCAATCTTGAGAATACCTGCCGTATAGTATGTTTTAAACGTATCATAATTTGCGCCAGATCCAACCAATGTTGTAGCCTGGGAAATAACAAAATTACTTCCTTGAAAGAATGTCCAGCCATAATAGCTAGGATCCGTTGATAGAATGCCATCGTGAAAATGCAATACATTAGATACTTGACCTGCACTTCCACCAACTAGCACTTCTCGATACACACCATCAGCAAGGGAATAGTTTCCCGTAATAGGAATGGCATTTGCATTCCCAGAAACAATAGATATGAACAATAAAACAAATAATCCTCGTACAATCCCAATAAGCATGTGGTTTTTCATAACATCTCTCCATTTAGTGTTACGATTTTGAATTACACTTGTCTTACTATTTTACAGCTAACATAGTTAATACTTGGTCTTTTGTTCTGAACACCTCCACATTGGCTATTTTTCCAGTGCCAATCCATTTTGTTCCGGTCTTTAATGTCCGATTAAATCCATGCCCAAGTTAAATTTGTTGTAAACTTCCCCTGATTACTGCCAGTCTTTTTTAGAGGTTCCTGGTTTTAAAGTGTCTAATCTTGAGCGCCTTGTTTTGTCTATATATTTGATAATTCATGACGCATAAGTTGAATAAGTAGCTTTGCTTTTAACTTACTTTTATCTGCAAGAGATTGAAGCCTAGCCTGAAACTCTTCAGAAGCTGATGCGTCTGCCATAAGTTCTGAAAATCTCTGCAACATTTCGTTAACTATATTCATTGATTGTTCTGTCAAACTTTCAAGTTCATCAAAGACATCAATCATTTCATCAGCTGCGGTTAATTTTAGTTTGTTTGATTCTGATTGTAACTCCAGATAATCAGTCATTCCTTCCTGGATTAAGAGCTTGATATTTGATTTGAGAACCAAAGTATTACGATATTTTCCTTTTCTTTATCGTTTGCATCAACGGCAGACTAAATAGTCTTTAAAGTATTGTTCAAAGATTGGCAGCACTCTTGTTGGCATGTCAACTCGGCGTTTTTTGCTAAAAGCATCAAGATTAATTACATAGTTTTCATATTGCTCTGCTTTTGGGTAAAAGAGGGTAAAAGGACGGGTAAAAGGGGACGGGTAAAAGGGGACAGATTTATTTTTAATGGGAAACAGATCTGGTAATCATCTAGCTGACTCCCGTTTCCTCTCTCCAATAAGTTCACGCGTAAAAAGTAAGGCAATTATTGGGCCGGAATGAGAATCTCGTTAGGAATCAGCTTCTTAGTTACAAAGATATCCGCCAGAAAATCTGAAATGTAATAAAATCCGACACAAATTATATGGATAATGGGGTGCTGTATTGTTTTTGGTCTAACTTTAATTAGAAAAAACAATGAGTTATGAATTTGTTTCGCTATTAGGTGGCTGTAAAGAATTCCGACAAAAGTAGGGTGATAAAGAAATCCTCATATTCTCCGAACCGCCAAGCACAAAAAAGCCCTATAGCTCGGTAAGAGCTATAGGGCTTGATTGGTCGGTGTGAGAGGATTCGAACCTCCGACCCCTTCCTCCCGAAGGAAGTGCGCTACCAAGCTGCGCTACACACCGTTAATTTGTTTCTTCAGCCCGGAATCTGAGCCCGCGAATGATAATGGAATTCCATGGGGGATTCAATTGGAGCAGTGCCTTCTTTGCGTATGGCTATGGAGAGGTAAACCCAAAGAGGAAATGTAGGATGTGGTGAGTGAAACGAACCGCATCAATCGCGACAGATGCGCTTCGCTGTGCTCAGCACATCCTACGTCTGACTCCATGCGGTGAGATTAACTGGTTCGGGACACGGAAAAATCGGCCAGTGCGGCCAGGGCATCCCGGTAGGGTGAGGGCTGAATCGCCTCAAGTGCGGCTTTCGCTTTTTGCGCCTCTTCCCGCGCCATATTCTCCGTGTAGGCGATGGCATCGGTGGTTCTGATCGCCTCCATGACGAAGTCGATTTCATCGAGGCCGCCCTTTTCGATGATCTCCTGCAATTTTTTCCGCTGGGTTTCGTTCCCGGCCTTCATTGCCTGGAGCAGCGGCAGTGTCGGTTTGCCTTCGGCCAGATCATCGCCGATGTTTTTGCCGATATCTTCGTTGGAGGAGTTGTAGTCGAGAGAGTCATCCACCAGTTGGAAGGCAATCCCCAGGTGGAGACCGTAATCCGCCATCGCCTTTTCCTGTTCGGGGGCGGCGTTAGTGATGACGCCGCCAAGACGGGCGCCAGCCTCAAAGAGAGTAGCGGTCTTGCGCTTGATGACCTCCATGTAGTCGGCTTCGGTGGTCTCCGGGTTGTTGCAGTTGAGCAGTTGCAGCACTTCCCCCTCGGCGATGCGGTTGGTGGCGTGAGAGAGCACGTCCATCACCCGCATCTGGCCCACAGACACCATCATCTCGAAGGAGCGCGAGTAGAGAAAGTCACCTACCAGCACACTGGCCTCATTGCCCCAGACAGCGTTTGCTGTCTCCTGATTGCGCCGCAGGTCGGAGCCGTCCACGACATCGTCGTGCAGCAGGGTGGCGGTGTGGATGAACTCGATGATCGCCGCCAGATCGATGTGGTCCTGGCCGTTGTAACCACAGGCCTGGGCCGCCAGGAGCACGATCTGCGGGCGCAGTCGTTTTCCGCCACTATTGACGATATAGGCGCCTATCTGGTTGATCAGCACAACGTCCGATTTCAGATTGCTCAGGATCGTCTGATTGACGGCCTGCATATCTTCGGCGATGAGTTCCCTAATGGCTTTTAGATCCATCTGTCCGTTACAGTTTTTCAAAAAATTCCCGCATGCTAGGAGGGGGGGGCTTTGGTGTCAAGGATAATAAGTCGTGGCCTATCTTTGACAGTGAGCGCAATAGTAACTCGATCGCTGCCCAATGGTGCGGTTTTTGATGAGGTTGCCGCAATTGGGACAGGGTTCCCCCGCCTTGCCGTAGATCAACAGCGCTTGAGCAAAATAACCGGGCCGTCCATCCTCCTGCTGGAAATCCCTCAAGGTGGTTCCCCCCGCTTTTATTGCCTCGCGGAGCACGGCGGTGATCTCTGCCGCCAGGCGATCATAGCGCTGCTGTGAGATACGATTGGCGGGTCGGGTGGGGTGGATGCCGGCGCGAAACAGTGATTCACTGGCGTAGATGTTACCCACGCCGACCACTACCTTGCTGTTCATGATGAGATTTTTCACCGCCACCCTGCGCCTGCTGCCCGCCTGGTGGAGATGGATCCCGTCGAAGTCGGGGCCGAGGGGTTCAGGTCCCAGTTCTCTGAGCAGGGCGTGGTTGGCTGCGGGGGCAGAGGTCCAGAGCACCGCGCCGAAGCGGCGGGGATCACGCAGGCGCAGGACGCGGTTATTGTCGAAGGTGATCTCGAAGTGGTCGTGGGTCTGTGGGGGCGTATCCCGCTCCAATACCCGCAGGCTGCCGGACATGCCGAGATGCAGGATCAGGGTGCCCTGATCGAACTGTAGCAGGAGATATTTTGCCCGCCGTTCGACCCGCTGCAGGCACTGTCCCGGCAGATCGTGGGGCAGGGTGGCGGGGATCGGCCAGCGCAATTTCGCCTGGCGGATGACCACCTGTTCCACAACAGCGTCCTTGATGCGGGGCTCTATACCCCGACAGGTGGTTTCGACTTCGGGCAACTCGGGCATGACTACTTCTTCTGCCAGGCCGTTTCCGGGGCAGTGAGATGATGTTGGAAGCCATCGCCTATACGATGGATCAGATTGTTGATTTGCACATAGCGCAGGTTGTCGATCGGGTCATTGTTGCCGAATGCCAGTTCCAGGTCATCGAGTTGCAGACGAATGGTGGATGGTTGCAGACCGAAAGCCTCCAGTTGATGTTCCGGAGCGGGAAAACGATCAAAACTTGGTGTGCGGCTGATCTCCAACAGTTGCCTGATGCGATCACTGTCGGCAGGCATTTGCCCTATCCTCCAGATGCCGTCGCTATTGTGCAGTCGGATATTCCGTCCGCTGTTGTCCGAGATCCTGATGTTATTGATGGTATCGGGATCGAGATCGGTCAGGGGTGGCAGGGGTGTGGGTTGCAGCCACCAGCTAAGTGCGGCCAACAGGCATAGCAGCGCAAAGAGCAGCAGATTGATCGAGGTGCGACGACTCATCATGCCCGTTTTCGACTCCAATGAATCAAGCCGCCGGTCGTCAGCAACAGCAGCGGCAGCAGGATTAAAAAGCCGAGGCCGATAGTGCCCTGTGCGAGGGGAGAGAGCAGCAGCGTTTTGTCGGTTGCCTGATGACTCTGTATATTCAGGTTCTCTCCAGCGGTCAGCCAGTTGATCAATGTTATCCCCAGATCCTGGTTGCCGGCATTGCCCAGATAGGCGTTGGAGAGGAAATCGCCGTCGCCCACCACAAAAACTCTTTGAGTCCCGCGGTTCTTCTCCCGGCTCATGGCGTAACCGATAGTCAGAGGTCCTGGCTCTTCACCAGCGTCCGGGTCTCTCTGGATCTCTCCCAGGATGGCGCCAGTCTCATTCCATGAGTTTTGCAGCGTCTGTAACAGCGGCACGGCATGCCAGGGTGACGAAACGCTACTCTGCAGCGCCAATGCCTGGGGGTAGAGAGTGATGAGATTGAAGTTCCGGGTAACCGGGTGTAGCGGATATCGGGATACCAGCGCGATGGAGGGATCCTCGATGCCCAGTTCCCGTACGTTGGCGTCCACCAGGATGCCTGGCAGGGTTTCCAGACCCAGTGAAGTGAGCAGCGGACTCAAGGCGGTATCCTGCCCGGGGTCGAGAAGCAGTAAGAGGTTGCCGCCCTGTTCCAGGTATAACTGTAGCCGTGACAACTCGGCCGGCAGCAGGGCCTTCTGGGGTGATGCAACGACGAGCAAGCTGGTATTGAGCGGGATATCCGGAGTCTCCACCAGGTTCAGGCTGATGGTTTTGAGGCCCTTCTGCTGCAGAGCTGAGCCGAACAGTCCCAAGTCGTGGTTGGCCTCTCCCAGCAGACTGCGTTCGCCGTGGCCCTCAAGCCCGACCAGCCAGCGGGTCTCGGTTCGCAGTAACCGATGGATGGCGTTGGTCAAGGTGGTTTCGTCGAGCTGCTGGAGACGCTCCTGGCGGCCCTGATACTCGATCAGGAGTTCGCCGGATAGGGTGATGCCCTGACGGCGTGCTGTATCGGGATGCCGGATCGGATCGATAAACTTCAGCGTAAGGTCGGGTTTGAAACGATGGTAGCGTTCGATGAACGATTCGATCTTTTCCCGCAAGGCGGTCTGTTCTGCGGCGTAGACCGTGATGGTGATGGGACCCTCAGCGTGTGCCAGGGTCTCGATGCTTGTCTTGCTGAGGGTATTGCTGCTGTTGCGGGTCCAGTCCCATTGCAGCTCGAAACGGCTGCTCAACCAGACGGCGAGCAGCAGCACTGCCAGCAATTGCAGATAAAAAAGCGTGTTTTGAAAATGTGCCGGTATCTTCATCTGTCTACTGACTGCGTCGATGGTTTAGCCGGTGAAGGGTCAGGGCGATGAAGAAAAGGGTCAGCAACAGGAAGTAGGCAATGTCACTGCTTTTTACCAGTCCAAGTTGTAGATTGAGCAGATGGCCCGGCCAGCCGAACCAGCGCAGGATGCCGCTGGTTTCGCTGGCAAAGTTCTGCCCCAGGATGGAGAGTAGCAAGAGCAAGCCGTAACTGCCTGCTGCTGCGATGGCCGGCGATTCGCTCAGAGCAGAGAGATAGAGTCCGATGGCGCTGAAACAGAGGGTCAGCAGGAAGAGTCCCAAGGTGGCGGCGGACAGCAGTCCAAGATCGAGGTTTACGCCGATCAGCAGGGAGAGGGAGAGTATCAGGGGTAGCAGCAGGATCAAACACAAAAACAGTATCTGCCCCAGATACTTTCCGAAGACGATTGTCGTCAGGGAGAGCGGGGCGCTGCTCAGCAGCGTGAAGTTGCTCTGGTGAGCGGTATCACTGAACTGCCGCATGGCAAGAATCGGGGTGATGAAGAGGATCAGCACCGCCGCAAAACCGTAGAGCTGCAAGGTGAGAAAGTGGGTCAGCCCGAGGTTGCGTCCCTCCGGTTTGAGACCGGTGAAACTTTCCAGGATCTGCAGGAACTGCCAGCTCAGCAGAAAGAGGGCGATAGCAAGCATCGCCCAGGCTAGCGGAGTGCGCATCAGACGCCGCCACTCCATGAATGCCAGGGTCAGGATCACGCGCCTGGCCCCCCGCTGGTGAGCTCCAAAAAGATCCGCTCCAGACTCAGGACCTCCGGCGTCATCGATTTCAGCCCCCATCCCTGTTCAACCACCGCGGCGGCCAGTTGCGCGGCCTTGGCGCCGGGAGCGAGGGTGATATGGAAGTAGTCTGTGTGCAGATTTGTTGCAGATGCCACCATCGGCAGAGAATTGAAAATCGCATCATCCGGGCAATGCTCGAGTTCCAGTTTCAGGGTTGGGGTGGTGGGTGGTGAGATATCACCGCTGTAGACGCGTTTCCCCTGGTGCAGGATCAAAATCCGGTTACAGACCGCCTGTACCTCCGGCAGGATGTGGCTAGACAGGATGACACCCCGTTCCCTGGCCAACCCCTGGATCAGCCCACGCACCTCGCGGATCTGCCCCGGGTCGAGACCGTCGGTGGGTTCGTCCAGGATCACAATCTCAGGGTCGTGGATGATGGCTTGTGCGATCCCCACCCGTTGCCGAAAACCTTTGGAGAGATTGCGGATCAGGCGGCGCCCCACCTGTTCCAGACCACACCGCTGCTTGACTCGATCCAGTGCGCCGGGAATCTCAGGTTTTGGCATTCGATGGAGTCTGGCGCAGTCACCGAGAAATTCATCGACCTGCTGCTCCAGCAGCAGCGGTGGCTGCTCGGGAAGATAACCGAGACACTGCTTGGCTAGCTCCGGTTGCTGTTGCAGATCAATACCGCAGAGGTGGATGTTTCCCTCATCGGGCGCGAGTTCGCCACTAAGCAGACGCAGAGTGGTGGATTTGCCTGCGCCGTTGGGTCCGAGCAGGCCAAGCACGTCGCCCCGATTGAGGGTCAGGTCGAGATGATCGAGGGCGCAGCGGCCATTATAGGAACGGGTGAGATTATTGGTGACGGCAAGCGCATCCATGGCCGAAAGATACAGGATAAATTTGGTTGGTGCACCAGCCTACCATTGCTAAATGTTCTTACAAGATTGTGTCATCTCGACCATAGGGAGAGATCTCGTGCTACGTAGCGCCTTGGGTGCAAATCGGACGGGGATCTCTCCCTATGGTCGAGATGACAGTGCTATTTGGGATGACAACGCCATTGGATTGAAGGGGTCATTCGACCCTATCTGCAAACAGCTCTATGTACTCGCCGTAACCTTCTCCCTCCAGTTTCGCAACGGGGATAAAGCGCAGTGAGGCGGAGTTGATGCAGTAGCGCTGACCGTTGGGGCCGGGGCCGTCGTCGAAGACGTGGCCGAGGTGGGAGTCGCCGTATTTGGAGCGGACTTCGGTGCGGCTCATGCCCCAGGCCCAGTCTTCTTTCTCTGTCACATTGTTGCCTTTGATAGGTGCGCTGAAGCTCGGCCAGCCGGTGCCGGAGTCAAACTTGGTGCGTGAACTGAACAGTGGCTCACCGGAGACGATGTCGACGTAGATGCCGTCTTCGTGGTTGTCCCAGTAGGCGTTTCTGAAGGGGCTCTCGGTGCCGTTCTTCTGTGTCACCTTGAACTGTTCCGGGGTGAGGCGCGTTTTGATCTGCTCGTTGCTGGGGCGGCTCCATTGGCTGGGCGCGGCGGCCTGTCCGATCGGTTGTTTCATCGATTCGCTCTCTGTAGTCTGATTTGCGGCCTGCGCCATCAAGCCAAGTATCGCTCCACTGATACCCAGAGCAGCGGCCATTTTAAGGGTGCGGTTGATTTTCATAGTCAGTCTCCGTGTTCTGGAATATAGCTGATGTGACAGCCTTTCTGCAGTGGGTTGATGCCTTAAACTGCATGGTGGTTTGTGTGGAAATAGATCTTGGAAATAAGTATGGATACGCCGCATTACAGACGTCTCACGGAGTTATCACGAATCCATAAATTCTGGATGAATCAGCGGGTTTCGGTGCGCGGCAGCCAGAGGGCGAAGTGGCTGCCTTTGCCGAGGTGGCTCTTGACGGTGATCTCACCTCCCTGCAACTCCGAGATGCGGCGGGCGATGGCCAGTCCCAAGCCGGCATGACCACTCGATCCGGCATTTTTCCGTGACTGAAAAAAGGGCTCGAACAGATGGGGCAGGTCCGCTTCGCTGATACCGCTGCCGCTGTCGGACACCACGGCGGAGACCTTGGTCTCTTCGATACCCAGGGCAAGTGTGATACTGCCGTCGGCAGGGGTGTGGCGAAAGGCATTTTCGATGAGATTCTCCAGCCCGCGCTCGGTAAGTGCAATATCGGCAAAGACGAAGGGTGAGGTTTCCGGCGGATCCATGGAGAGCAGGATCTCCTGCTGCTCGGCCCGCAGCCGGTACTTTTGCACCACATCCTGTAACAGCTCCGCCAGAGGGAAATGCTCACATTTCGGCAGGGTCTCCCGGGCATCGAGGCTGGCCAGTTCGAAGAGTTCTTCCACCTGGGCCGAGAGACGTCGGCTCTGACGCAGGGCGATGGCGATGTATTCGTCACGCGCCGCCGGGTCGAGTGAGTCAGCCTTGAGAGTCAGAGACTCTAGATAACCCTGTATCGAGGAGAGCGGGGTGCGCAGGTCGTGGGAGACCTGGGCCACCAGCTGGCGGCGCAGATGATCCTTCTCCTTCAGCTGGTCGATCTGTGCCTGAATCTGCGACGCCATACGATCGAAGGTTTCACCCAGTCGATCCACCTCGTCAGCCGCTCCACCCGGTGCTTTGGTATAGGGCTGATACTGACTGAAGTTGTCTCTCCTGAATCTGTCCATCAGATTGGAGAGGCGATGCAGTCTGCGGGTCAAGAGACGGAAAACCGCCAATCCCGCCAGCAGGCCGATCACGAGACTGGCGGCCATGGCCCAGCCGCTGAGGCGCAGAAAGTAACTTTCGCGCACCAGATCATCCACTGAATCGAACTCTTCGCCCCGCAGTACCACATAGAGGTAGCCCTCCGGCTGCTCGGCGGAGGGTACGGGCGTGACCGAGAATGCCTTGCGGCGATCGTGACTGCGCGGGTCGTCGCCGAGCAGGGGGAAACCCCCTCTGCCGTGCAGAAAATTCTCGATGGGTTCCAGTGAGACCCGCTTGCGTTTCACCTTTCCCGGATCCGCGGAGTAGGAGAGGATGCGGCCTTCCGGGTCGAGCAGGTAGATCTCGATACTGGGGTTGATCACCATATACTGCTGAAAGGTTTTTTGCAGTGCGCTGTTGTTGATGCGGCCCTCTTCCACCAGATTGCGATCTGCCACCAGATTGCGCGCCAAATCGCGATTGAACTGCTGGGTCACCTCCTGCACATAGTGGCGGGTGGCGGTGGTGCTGATCAGGGCGTAGAGCAGGCCGATGGCGGCAAGCAACAACACCAGGCCGGTGGCGAGTTTGGCGTAGAGGGTTTTTAACATATCCCGTCAGATTCCAGGGGTGTCGAAAAATTTATAACCCACACCCCAGACCGTCAGAATATAGTAGGGATTGGCGGGATCGGTCTCGATCTTGGTCCGCAGGCGGTTGATGTGGGTGTTGACGGTGTGTTCGTAACCCTCATGATTGTATCCCCAGACTGAGTCGAGCAGTTGCACACGGCTGAAGACCCGTCCCGGATGGCGGGCGAAATGGAGCAGCAGGTCGAACTCCCTGGCGGTCAGTTCCACCTCCCGGTCTGCGATTTTGACTTGATGTTTCGCCGGGTCGATGGTGAGTTTTTCGTAGTGGATAGCTTTATCAATGGCAGGTTGTTTCGTGTTGCCGCCAAGTGCATCCACACGACGGAACAGGGCCTTGATGCGGGCCAAAAGTTCCGGGATGCTGAAGGGCTTGGTCAGATAGTCGTCGGCACCCACCTCCAGACCTACCACCCGGTCGAGTTCCGAGCTTTTGGCGGTCAGCATCAGGATCGGCACATAGTCTGTTTCACGGCGTAGTTCGCGGCAGATCGACATGCCGTCCATCCCCGGCAGCATCAGGTCCAGCACCAGCAGTTCGTAGTCGCCCTTTTGGAAGCGGCGCAGACCCTCCGTCCCGTCATTGATGATGTCGGCTTCGCAGTCGATATCCCGCAGGTGCAGCTGCACCAGCCTGGCGATATCGGGATCGTCTTCAATGATCAGGACTTTACGTGCCATGGGTGAATCCGTTTTAACTTGCTCTAGCTTGCTCTGGTGCGCACGGCACACCCTACGTTCTGGTAGGGTGTGCCGTGCGCACCATGATTGTTACTTATGCATCGACTCCTTCATTTTGCCATCGTTCATTTTTTTCATCGGCTCCATCGAATGTTTCATCTTTTCATCCATCCCATCGGACATTTTCATGTCCTTCTGCATGGTGTCGTCGTCGGCCATCTTCATCATGCCGTCTTTCTTCATCGGCATGTCGTCATCCATCATGGGTGCGGCGTTGCTTGCAGTCATGACCGCAGCCAGTGCAACGAAAGCCAGGCCTTTAAGTGTACTGGAAAATCGGGTTTTCATTGGGGTCTCTCCTGTGGGGGTTGTTTTCATTGGAACAGTGCCGTTTTTTCGGTGCTGTTGGAGAGCTATTCAAGCAGTTGGGATTCCGCTGCCAATCACGGAACTGTCACGATTCCATAAACTCGGCGTTCGCGCTATCTTGCGTCATCGGAGGATGGGTCGCAGGAAGCCCCGTAATTTATCCAGGTTGGAGTTGTTTTGAAGATTATCGGCATCGACACCGGCGGAACCTTCACCGATTTCGTGCTCTACGCGGATGGCGTGTTGCGCATCCACAAGGTGCTCTCTACCCCGGATGCGCCGGAGCGGGCGATTTTACAGGGAATTCAGGAGATGGGACTCGACCCCGGTGGGGTAAGGGTGATCCACGGCTCTACGGTGGCGACCAATGCGGTGCTGGAGAGAAAGGGTGTGCGTACCGTCTATATCGGCAACCGGGGTTTGGGGGATCTGTTGACCATCGGTCGGCAGGCACGCCGCGAACTCTATAATCTGCAGCCCGCGCCGGAATTACCCCCGGTACCGTTTGAACTCTGTCTGGAGACCGGCGGCAGACTTGCGGCGGATGGTTCGCCCCTGGAACCTTTGACGGAACAGGATCTGCTGGCGCTTACCCGGCGACTGGAAGCGCTGAAGCCGGAGGCAGTGGCCATCAATCTGCTCTACTCCTACCTGAACGACAGTGCCGAACGGGCGATTGAGGCGGTGGTGCCGGAGGGTTGCTTCGTCTCCCGCTCATCCGAGGTGTTGCCGGAGACCGGTGAGTATGAGCGGGGTATCGCCACTTGGCTCAACAGTTGGGTGGGGCCGTTGGTGACAGGTTATATCGAACGGCTCTGCCGGGGCCTGCAGGGGGCCAGGGTCTCGGTGATGCAGAGTTCGGGGGAGGCGATAGCTGCGGAGCAGGCCGCTTCTCAGGCGGTGCGTATGCTGCTTTCAGGGCCTGCCGGTGGTCTGGTAGGTGCGCGTTATGTGGCTGCAACAGCAGGTCGCCGACAGCTGCTGACCTTCGATATGGGTGGCACATCATCCGATGTGGCGCTTATCGATGGTGCGCCACGTCTCACGAGTGAAGGACGCATTGGACCCTGGCCGGTGGCGGTTCCCATGGTGGAGATGCATACCATCGGCGCGGGCGGCGGCTCCATCGCGCGGCTCGATAGTGGCGGCATGCTGCAGGTGGGGCCTGAATCGGCCGGGGCCGCGCCGGGACCGGCCTGTTACGGCCAGGGTGGCGTCGATGCCACGGTTACGGATGCCAATCTTGTCTTGGGTCGTCTGCGCGCCGACGCCTTTCTCGGCGGGCGTATGCAGCTCGATCTCTCTGCCGCCCGCATGGCAGTTGGCCGGTTGGCCGAGGTCATGGGAACCACGGTGGAGGAGGCGGCGGCTGGCATCATCCGCATCGCCAATGAGCGCATGGCGCGTGCCTTGCGGGTGATCTCGGTGCAGCGCGGGGTGGATCCCAGGGGTTTTACCCTGGTCTCTTTCGGTGGTGCCGGGGGCCTGCATGTCTGTGCCCTGGCGCAAGCGTTGGGCATGCGTTCGGCACTGGTGCCGGTACAGGCAGGAGTGTTATCGGCTTTGGGGATGCTGGTCGCTCCGCCGGGCCGCCAACTGGTGCGTACCTGGCTGGGACTATTACATGAGCTCGATGATGCTGTGCTGCAAAAAGCGTTGCAGAGACTGGGTGAATCTGGTGTGCAGGCGTTGCTTCAAGAGGGATTGGAGCGGTCGCAAATCGAAGTGGAGTATTCACTGGATCTGCGCTATCTGGGACAGTCCTATACCTTGAATGTGACCTGGAGCAGTTGTGCCAAAACCGAGGTGGCGTTTCATGAACTGCACGAGTTGCGTTATGGGCATCGGATGAATGGGGCGGTGGAACTGGTTAATCTGCGGGCAGCTCTGCGGGGAGCGGAATCTCATATAAGGCTGGAACAGTGCCGCACTTCGGGATCCGGTGAGGCGAAGTTCGAAGAGAGTCTGTTCGGAGTGGAGCAAGCTGTGCCGATTTATGAACGGGAGGCGCTGTTTGCCGGACAGTCGATCGAAGGGCCGGCGCTGATTGTCGAGACCATCTCAACCACCTGGATAGCGCCAGGATGGTCTTGCTTGCTGGATGCAGTGGGCAATCTGCTCCTCGAACGTAGGGTGCGTTGTGCGCACCATGATTGCTGATTCTGGTGCGCACGGCGCACCCTACCTATGAATTAAACACCGCTCTAACTTGAGTTATTAGGTCTCTTGCAGTGCCTGCTGTTCGTCAAAGGCGTGTTCGCTGGCGAGCAGATAGATGTCGGTGATCTCCGCCACATCGAGGTCTTCGTAATCGGCGTTCTTCCAGTCACCTACCTCATAACCTTTACTGCATTGCAATGCCCTGCCCGCCGGGCCGCCTTGATCGACCAGAGCGTCTCTTATCTCATTGGAAAGGGCAAGCTCTTCGACGATCTCCGCAATCGGCCGGTCCACCAGCAGGTCAAGAATCGAAAGCAGTCCCGCGCTGAAGGCGATCTCCGGTGCGCAGCCCCCGTTCTTGGTGACCAGCTGTTCACACATGTGGGCGCGCACAAGGGCTGTGGTGAAATACTCCTGTGGCTTCTTCTCCATTCGCGAGATCGCCAGCAGACTGGCCCAGGCGCGAATACGCGCCAGTCCCATGAAGACAATTGCCTGACGGATCGATTCGACCTTGCGAGGCATAGCGATGGCAGCGGAGTTGATATAGCGCAGGATCTTGTAGCTGAGGCTGGCATCCTGGGTGATCAGGTTGACCAGATCTTCGATCTCCACGTCCGGATCATTCAGGGCGGAGAGCAGGCGCAGCACCACCAGTTGGTTCTCCTGCAGGCGTTGACCCTTGATCACCTTGGGACGGGAGAAGTGGTAGCCTTGAAAAAGGTCGAAGCCCAACGCCAGGCACTGCTGATACTCCTCCTCGGTTTCGATCTTCTCAGCCAGTAGTTTTACGTCGTGGCGGCGCAGGGTGGGAAGACCCTGCTCAAGCTGTTCCAGCGTGAGGGCAGGAAACTCCACCTTGATGATGTCAACCAGTGGCAGTAAAGGATCCCAGGCAGGGTCGAAGATATAATCATCCAGTGCCAGAAGATATCCCCGTTTGGAAAGCTCGGTCACGGCCTCGATCAATTGATCGTCCACGGGAATGTCTTCCAGCAGTTCCATAACGACCCGATCTTTGTCGAAAGGGATCTCCGGGTGGTTTAAAAAGAGGTTGCGGGTAAGATTGATGAACACGCGGTGGGGACCGGCGACCCGTTCGAGGCCGATCTCAATGAAGGTATTGATCAGGACTTCGGAAGAGGCGGAGTCGCCGTCAAACTGTTGCTGGACGTTGCTGCTGTTGTTGGTGCCCTGACGAAACAGCAGTTCATAAGCGTAGACCTGCATCTTCCTGTCGAAGATGGCTTGTCGTCCTACATAGATGTCCTTCATGATGCATCTTCCGTTGGGATCAATGGCTATGGCGGGAAATCTCACCCGCGGCCTCACCCATCTATAGCGTCCATTTCCCCTGAGTCTACAGGGTATCCAGCGAAAAAATAGAGGCAAAAGAAAACCCGCCTGAAAGGCGGGTTTCAGTATCCCAGGAATGCGGGCGCCTTATTTGATCTTGGCTTCCTTGTACATCACATGTTTACGGGCCTTGGGATCGAATTTTTTGATTTCCATCTTGCCCGACTTGTTTCGCTTGTTCTTGGTGGTGGTATAGAAGTGGCCGGTGCCGGCGCTGGATACCAATCTGATCTTGTCACGCATGATTCAGTTCTCCCTTAGACCTTTTCGCCACGGGCGCGGATGTCAGACAGCACTGCATCGATGCCCTTCTTGTCGATGATACGCATACCTTTCGTAGTGAGCCGCAGGCGCACCCAGCGGCTCTCACTTTCCACCCAAAAACGATGATAGTGCAGATTGGGCAGGAAGCGGCGTCTGGTCTTGTTGTGCGCGTGGGAAACGTTGTTTCCCGAGACCGGGCGCTTGCCGGTTACCTGGCAGACTTTTGACATTGTCAAAACCTCTAAATTTGTTAACCCTGGGGCGAAAAACGCGTAATTATGGCAGAGAGGGGGGAGAGGTGCAAGACCGAAGACGAAAGTGAAAGGAGAAAGGAGAAAGGAGAAAGGTGACAGGTGACAGGTGACAGGTGACAGGTGACAGGTGACAGGGCGAGTTTACCAAATTATTGTTAAATAGGGCTTGACGCGTTTCCGGGGCGACACAAACTTTGGAAACCTGAAACCTGAAACCTGAAACCTGAAACCTGAAACCTGAAACCTGAAACCTGAAACCGCAGGTTTCACATCATCCCCCGCTCCGCCAACGATACCGGCTCACCATCGCCGATGACAAAATGGTCCAGCACACGGATATCCACTAGCGTCAGGGCTTCGCGGATGCGCTGGGTGATCTGCTGGTCGGCCTGACTTGGTTCAGCGACCCCCGAGGGGTGATTGTGGGCGAGGATGAGGGCGGCGGCATTGAGTTCGAGGGCGCGCCGAACCACCTCTCTGGGTGGGACGCTGGCACCGTCGATGGTGCCGCGGAACAGCTCTTCGTACTCAATGACCCGATGGCGATTGTCGAGAAACAGGCAGGCAAAGACCTCGTAGGGGTAGTGTCTCAGGCGCGATTGCAGATAGCGCCGGGATGCGGAGGGACTGGTGAGTGGTTCGCCCCGCTCCAGATCCTCCTGCAGGTAACGGCGTCCCATCTCCAGGACGGCCTGAAGCTGCGCGTATTTGGCGTTTCCCAGTCCCTTGCTTTGACAGAATCTCTTCTGCCCTGCGGCCAGCAGGTGTCTGAGTCCTCCGTACTCCCGCAGCAGATCCCGGGCGAGATCCACAGCGGTTTTTCCAGCGACGCCGGTACGCAGAAAAATTGCCAGTAGTTCGGCATCGGACAGGGCGGTGGCGCCCTTTTGCAGCAGTTTTTCCCTAGGTCGCTCGGCGATGGGCCAGTCGGTGATTGGCATAAGACCTCCATGTCTTAGATATTAGGCTTCTATAATTTCGCCCTAAGGTTAGCGGAAAAACGTGCTCTGAGTCACGAAATTCCTATCTTTTCCGCTGACGAGGTTAGTACTTACTCATGCCCAGGATACTGCTGCTTTGCTGCAACAGTCCCATGGGGTACTCTTGCCAATCGGGAGTCTGTGGTCATTTCATATTGATGTCTGTGTTGCAGGGAAAAAAGGTTCTTCTCGGTGTTACCGGTGGCATTGCCGCTTACAAGAGCGCGGTGTTGCTTCGTGCGTTGATGCAGGCAGAAGCTATAGTAAGAGTGGTGATGACCCCTGCGGCCCAGGCGTTTGTCACGCCCCTGACATTCCAGGCGCTCTCAAAACAGCGCGTCTATACGGAACTGCTCGACACCGATCAGGAAGCGGCGATGAACCATATCGACCTGGCGCGCTGGGCTGATCTGGTTTTGGTTGCTCCGGCCAGTGCCGACTTCATGGCAAGGCTGGCGGCAGGTATGGCGAATGATCTGCTATCCACGCTCTCTCTTGCGACCACCGCTACCATTGCGTTGGCGCCGGCGATGAATGAGCAGATGTGGCTGAATCCCGCCACCCAGGAGAATGTCCGCTTGCTACAGCAGCGGGGGCTGCTGTTGTGGGGACCCAGTGAGGGTGAGCAGGCGTGTGGTGAGACCGGCCCAGGCCGGATGTTGGAACCCGATGCCCTGTTGCTGCAGGCGGAATCGCTTTTTGCTTCTGGGTCGCTGCAGGGGAAGCGCGTATTGGTAACTGCAGGCCCGACCCGGGAGTTCATCGATCCGGTGCGTTATGTCGGTAATCGCAGTTCCGGCAAGATGGGTTATGCATTGGCGGCATCGCTGGTGCGCTTGGGGGCTGAGGTTACGCTCATCAGCGGGCCGGTGGCGCTTGCCACGCCTGACCATGTTCTACGGGTGGATGTGGAGACCGCGCTGCAAATGGAAGAGGCGGTGATGGCGCGGGCCAGAGCCTGTGACATCTTTGTTGGTGTGGCGGCGGTGGCAGACTATCGTCCCACTGAGATGGCTACCAAGAAGATAAAAAAGAGTAGTGAAACCTTGCAGCTGAATCTGCGGAAAAACCCGGATATTCTCGCTCAGGTTGCGGCGCTGGATGACGCGCCCTATACCGTGGGGTTTGCTGCCGAAACGGATGATATGGAAGCCTTTGCAGATGCCAAACGACGCACCAAGAAGGTGGATCTTATTGCGGCGAATCGGGTAGGTGGAAGCAAGGGGGGGTTCGAAGGGGATGAGAATGCGTTGCTTTTGCTGTGGGAAGGTGGCAGGGAGGCGATCCCGATGATGGCGAAACCGACGGTGGCGGAACGGCTCGCAGAGCGTATCGCCGAACGGTATCATATTCAGGCTAACCTGGGATGATTGACGTGCAGTCATGAAGAGACAGAAGAAACAGAATAAACAGAGCCAACAGACGTACAGGAGCGGAGATCAGGCGGGCCACGGTATTCGCTGGTACGGGCTGATGGCCGTAGTGGGGGTGATGGTGTTGATCATCCTGGCCTGGGCGATAGTCTATCTTCAGTTTCACGACAGGGATGAGTCGCTGGCGGCACGTCAGATTGAAACCGGTGCGCAGGCGTTGGCAGGCCGGATTTCTGAACAAAACCTATTCCGTCTGCAGCTATTGGAGGGCATAGCCAGAGACCCCAATACCACAGCGCTGTATCGTCTGAATGACAGCATGGCCTTGCGGGAACGGGAAGATCAGCTGACTCAGATAGTGCCCGGTGTTTTGCGTGTCAGGTTATTGCCTGCCGGACAACGTGAACCGGATAGCAGCGTGATGCCGCACCTTGGTTATGCCTCCCTGGAACTGATGCGTCTGGCCGAGAAACAGTTGCAGACTCCCCCCGCAGAGGTCCATCAGTTTGGTAGCGCCCAGCAGTATGTTGCGATGGTGGTGGCTGTGCGCTCTCCGCAGGATGAGTCGGTATTGGGTGTCATTCATGCAGCCTTCCCGGCTGGTGGTCTGCAGGATTCGGTAGACAGTGTGAAGGAATATGCCGGGCGGGTCGAAGTACGCCAGGTTGTGGATCGGGCCAGCGCATTGGTGTTGGCAATGGCCGGCAGTGTCTCGCCGGATCAGCAACAGCCCGATGGTACGCTGCCGGTATCGGGTAGTATCTGGGAAGTGGTCTACTGGAAATCGTCAGATGGCAAGGAGAGATTCTCCAATGACCTTTTGTTGCTGCTGCCAGGACTGGTGGCGATTGTCTTGAGTGCGGCGCTGCTGTTCCTGCTTGCGGAAGGCATGCGCAGGGCATTGAAAAAGGATCAGTACAGCATTCTGGAGCTCATGGAAAGCGTGATGAGAGGCAAATCGCCCACACGGCATATGGCCCGTCTTCTGGATATGCAGGCCACGCTTGAAATATTGGAGCATCAGGCGCGTGAGGTCAGAACTCGCCGCATCGAACGTCGCGCCAAACGCAAGCGTGATGCCGGATCCAAGCATGGCATTACTGTGGATGAAGATCTGTTTTCAACCTCTGATATGGCTGAGGATTCGCGCAGTTTACCTCCAGTTCGCACCACGACTCTATCGTCTGCCCCGGTTACGGCCGTCCCCATGTCAATCTTCAGAGCCTATGATATCCGTGGTCTGGTGGACGACACCCTGAACGAAGAGGGCGTTGAGGCAATCGGTCGCGCTGTCGGTAGTGAAATCTACGAGCAGGGTTTTCAGACCGTGGTCGTGGCGCGTGATGGCAGGCATTCCAGTGAACGGTTGGCGGAGGCGCTGATCCGGGGATTGCGGGGAAGTGGTCGCGATGTGATCGATGTGGGACTGGTGCCCACTCCCCTGCTCTACTTCGCTGCGCATGAGTTTACTGCGGGTTGTGGGGTGGTTGTGACCGGTAGTCACAATCCCCCGGAATACAACGGTATCAAGATCGTGATCGGCGGTGAGAGTCTCTCCTCTGAGGGGATTCAATCGATCTACCTGCGTATTCAGCAGGGCAATCTACTGCAGGGCGACGGGGATTTGGAGACGCAGAGCATCATCCCGGAATATACCGACCGGGTCATCAATGATGTGAGTCTGGCCCGGAGAATGAAAGTGGTGGTCGATTGTGGCAACGGCGCTTCCTCAGTGCTTGCGACCAATCTTTTTCAACAGTTGGGATGTGAAGTGGAGGAACTCTACTGTGAAGTGGACGGGGACTTCCCCAACCATCACCCAGATCCCAGCCGTCCCGAAAACATGCAGGCGTTGGCAAAGCAGGTCGTGGAGAGCAAGGCTGATGTCGGCTTCGCCTTCGACGGTGATGGGGACCGGGTCGGCATAGTGGATTCCACTGGTAAAATTATCTGGCCGGATCGGGTGTTGATGTATCTGGCCATGGACGTTCTCTCCCGAGAGCCTGGCGGCGATATCGTCTATGACGTGAAGTGCAGTCGTCATCTTGCCAATGTGGTGCTTGCCAACGGTGGACGACCGTTGATGTGGAAGAGCGGCCACTCCATGCTCAAGGCGAAGATGAAGGAGACGGGGGCACTGCTGGCGGGCGAGTTCAGCGGGCACATCATGTTTGCAGAACGTTGGTATGGTTTTGATGATGGTCTCTATGCGGCGGCAAGGTTGCTGGAAATATTGACCCTCGACCCCCGCAGCAGCGCGGAGATCTTTGCCGAACTGCCGGAGAGTGTCTCTACCCCGGAATACAGCGTGACCCTGAAAGAGGGTGAGAGTGACGTCATCATGGCGGCACTGGACAAGCAGCCGGATCTTCCCGGCGCGCGGCTGCTCAGAATCGACGGTCTGCGGGCTGAGTTCGAGCAGGGTTGGGGGCTGGTGCGTACATCCAACACCACCCCGTCCCTGATATTCCGTTTCGAGGCGGAGGACGAGGATGCGCTTAATCTGGTCATGGATGTCTTTCGCAACCTTCTCGGCCAGGTACAGCCAGATCTAAAACTGCCGTTTTAACCCCGATTCGGCAACAGCTTTTTTCTTACTCACACAGTTGATTCATCATGACTCTACAAGCTGAACAGGCGCGCAATGTTGCGCATGTGTTGACCGCTGCGCTGCCCTATATCCAACGCTTTACCGGCAAGACCGTGGTCATCAAATATGGCGGCAATGCCATGGTGGACGAAGCGTTGAAGGACAGCTTTGCCCGCGACGTCGTGCTGATGAAACTGGTGGGTATCAACCCGGTTGTGGTACACGGAGGCGGCCCCCAGATTGCGGACCTGCTGCAGCGGTTGGGCAAAGACTCTGAGTTTGTACAAGGCATGCGGGTCACCGACAGCGAGACCATGGACGTGGTGGAGATGGTGCTCGGCGGACTGGTCAACAAGGATATTGTCAATCTGATCAACCGGGCAGGTGGCTCGGCGGTGGGGTTGACCGGCAAGGATGGCGACCTTATCCATGCCCGCAAGATGAGGATTACCGCCAACAGTCCGGATCTGGAGGCGACCGAAATCATCGATATTGGCCATGTGGGTGAGGTGGAGAGTATTGATGTCAGCATTGTGGATATGCTGGTGCATGGCAATTTTATTCCCGTCATCGCCCCTATAGGTGTGGGCAAAGATGGACGCTCCTATAACATCAATGCAGATCTGGTGGCAGGTAAGATGGCGGAGGTGTTGCAGGCGGAGAAGTTGATCCTGCTGACCAATATTGCAGGTTTGCTCGACAAGGATGGTGGTCTGCTTACGGGGCTGAATGCAGAGCGGGTGGATGAACTGATCGCCGACGGCACAATCCACGGCGGTATGCTGCCCAAGATAAGCTGTGCCCTGGAGGCGGTGAAGACCGGCGTAAACAGTGCTCACATCATCGATGGCCGGGTGGAGCATGCCGTCTTGCTGGAGCTCTTTACCGATGAGGGTGTAGGGACACTGATCCGGCGTCGCTGATGAGTAGCAGGATACCGCGCAAACAGCTGATTCTCGAGGCGCTGGCCCGCGAACTTGAACAGAACCCCGGTGGCCGTATTACCACAGCGGCGCTGGCGCGGGCCGCAGAAATATCTGAGGCGGCGCTCTATCGTCATTTTGCCAGCAAGGCGAAGATGTTCGAAGGGTTGATCGATTTTGCCGAGGAGAGCATCTTCGTGCGTATCAACCAGATACTGGAGGAGGAGAGCGATGCCAGATTGCGCTGCGGCAGGCTGCTCTACCTGGTATTGCTCTTTTCTGAGCGCAATCCCGGCATTACCAGGGTACTGCTTGGCGATGCGTTGGTTGGTGAAACTGAACGGTTGCAGACTCGGGTGGGACAATTCTTCTCCCGACTCGAAACCCAACTGAAGCAGATCCTGCGGGAGGGTGACCTGCGGGAAGGTGGTCTGCAGACTGTCGATGCCTGCGTGTCGGCAAACCTCATGCTGGCGGCTGTTGAAGGCAGGATCCATCAGTATAGCCGCAGCCGTTTCAAGACGGCGCCTTTAACCCAATGGGAAGCTCAATGGCGGGTGTTGGAAGCCGCGCTCTTTAATCTGCCGTGACACTTGGCAACATCTTGTTTTAACGCTCTGCAACTGCCGCGTTAAACCCCACCCTTATCTGGCGCACTGGCTCACTGGCGCAGAAGGCCGTGCCCTCCGGGGTGTCCTTGCACTGCAGATCCATAAAAATGATCGTCTGCCGGGTTGTGGCATCAGTAAGGCGTGACATAGTGATGCTGATATCCCCGGCTTTTACGGGCTGCCCTGCCATCAGAATGTTCTCCGCGAGCATTCGAACTGGAGTGGTTGCATGAGAATGGAGGTACTGTTTGGCAGCTTGCCAGGATGTTTCGCACCGACTCTCCCCCTGGCAATGGTAGACGTTGTTCAGTCTCTCTTCGGACTGTGCTGTTTCCAGCGTGTCTTCCGGTTTTCGGCTGAGTCGTTTTAACACCCTGAACCTTTCCAGGTCATGGTTAAAAGCTACGCGGATCCTGTTTTTATCCCGTTCCCGATGTACGATGGATTGATATGATTCCTTCAATGATTGGCGCTTACGGTCGATCCGTTGAAGATAATCAGATGAAACTGATTCGCCGCTGAGTTCCAGGCTGGCTGCGTTGCGCTGCATCTCTTCGAGTTTGTTTTTGAGCTGCCTGATATTGGAATTGATCACCTGAAGAGAGAGGTCGACAGCTCTGAGTTGGCCGTCCCGGGCCATCAGAATGTCATCTTCGCTTCTGAAGGTACGCAGCAATACCCGGTCAGCGGCCTGTTGTTTCTCGATCAGTACCTGCTGCTCTTTCTGCAGTCGTTTCAGCGCCTCTTGCTGTTCGATCTCCTCCTGGGTTTTTGCTGCGTCCACTTTATTGACAATCAGCCCCCGATCGTCCAGATAGGTGTGCTCTCGTCTGACATCCTCTGGCGGCAGGCTGTCGGAGTAGTGGACCCGACCGCTCTCATCAACCCATTTGTATAGTTTTCCTGCGTTAACGGGCAAAGAGACAGATGCCAGCGACAGCATCGTCGCAAGCAGAAGCCTGGATGGTTTGATTAAGTTGTTTATTGTTTCCATCAATAACCCGGTATCTTCTCGACCTTGAGTGACTGGGGTGGCGGTCGGTTGTCCCCGACCTTTATATCCTGAAGAGCGATTATACTGCGACCCCTGTACTCTATTCCATGTGATAATTATGCGTGCAGTTAGCTTGTCAACGTTCACGGCAAGGCGCACTGAATCCGTAATTATTACATGGATAGAGCACTTGGTCTTAAGATAGATTATCTGTGGAACAGTTCACCCTTTTTATTATCTCTTTGTTAGCTAACACATTTTCCGCTTTTTCCGGAGGCGGTGCCGGGTTGGTGCAACTGCCGGCGCTGATCTTTTTGGGATTGCCGTTCGGAATTGCCCTCGCAACCCACAAGATTGCCTCGGTTGCCTTGGGCGTTGGTGCAACCATACGGCATCTGCGGGAGGATGGACTGGAGCGGCAGTTCGTGATCTTTCTGCTGGCAGCGGGGCTGCCGGGGGTGGTGCTGGGCGCCAGTCTGATCCTTAGGGTGCCTGATCGGGCGGCGGAGATCGCATTGGGTGTCCTGACGCTTGGTCTGGGTGTCTACTCGATCAGCAAACGCTCCCTGGGGCAATCTTACGTCCCAATACATCGAAATGTATCGGGGTTCGTGATTGGAGCGACGGGGCTTTTTCTTATTGGTGTACTTAACGGTTCATTGACCTCCGGCACCGGACTCTTTGTTACCCTCTGGCTGGTGCGCTGGTTCGGTCTTGACTACCGGCGGGCGGTGGCCCACACGCTGGTGCTGGTGGGCGTGTTCTGGAACGGTGCCGGGGCTGTCACCCTTGGAGTGTTGGGGGATGTCAAATGGGAGTGGTTGCCGGTGTTGCTGGCCGGTTCCCTGCTGGGAGGCTACATCGGCGCCCACCTCTCCATCACCAAAGGGAACCGCTGGATCAAACGGGGTTTCGAAATCGTCACCCTGCTGGTGGGCAGCAAGTTGATTATTGGCTAACTTACAAAAACGTAGGCACGATCAAGCGCAGCGGATCGGGCGCCCTTGAATTGACAGAACACGATGGGGTTGCCGGTTCCGCTACGCTTGAACCGGCCTTCTATGGGGAATTATTCACCAAACCTCTGATTTAGATCAATCAGGTTGTCCACGCATAGTCTGTCATGACTGCAGTCCTCATATTTCTGCGCAGTGACAGGCTATGGGTGGACAACCTGATACTACGATTGTGTTTTACGCTTTCCTTATGCCGACGAATGCTTCCGTTTCCCGCTGATATTGCGTTGCTTCAGTTCTGTAGGCGATCAGCCCTATCTGGCCTGATACCACCTTCTATCCGTCCCGGCTCTGTCGCCGGAAACCTTATGCTGTATGCGCCTCTGGCGCCTTTGTGAACCGATGAAGAAGTACCCCATCTACAAGAAACGGTACGAGTTACACTCGACCCAGGCCGGTTCCGGATACCTCAAACAGCGGCTGCAACGTTAACGGCTTCATCTTTCGATCGGCTTCCCGAATATCCTATCTCTTCAAACCTGCTTCAGAATCGCCCCTTCAGGGACTATCCCCTCCTCAAGATAACGCCATAGATCAATCAACAGGCGTCGGGCCACAGCAACAATGCCGATCTTGCGTTGCCGACTGCCTCCCCCTGCGTAGCGCTTGCGAAACCAACGGCTGTGCTTGCTGTTGGGTTGTAATCGCACCCATAACCAAGCCATCTCGATCGCCAGCGCCCTTACCCGGGGACTGCCCATCTTGCTGATCCCCTGTTCATGCTGAATCTTGCCACTATTGAAGGGCGTTCCCGTCAAACCCGCCAGAGAGCCCACCTGCTTCTTGTTGCGAAAGGCGCGCCAACCAAAAAACTCCATGACCAATGTCCAGCTGATGACCGGACCAATACCCCGCAACAGCATAAGGCGCCTGATCTGGTCCAGGTTGTGCCCTTCACCTTCGGCAATCTGACGGCTTCGCTCCACTTCCAGCGCTGTGATCTGTTCCTTTACCAACAACAGCCGCTGGTTCTCCCGTATCAACTCCTGTTGAGCATGGCCCGGCAGAGGCTGCCCTGACCAATCCCGGAGGGAAAGTACAATCTTCTCCCAACCCTTCCCTCCCATATGCTCCAAGCGAAGACTGTAACGGATCAACACTGAGCCCATTCGGTTGGTGTGCTGAGTACGCTCTTTTTTCAGCTGCTTCAGCTCGCGTGCCAGGCGCATGGCATCCTCGTCTTCCCGACTGGGTACATTGACCACTTGCAGGGCATCCCGCTCTCCCTGGCAGTAGTGGTAAAGCTGGGTGTGCAGTGCCTGGACGTCCAGTCGGTCCGTTTTTACGTGTTTGCCTTGCTGACTGACTTTGATGCTTGTCGAGGACACTTCCAGGTTATGGATACCCTGGGCCGTTAACGCTCTGTGGAGCCAGTGACCGTCCCGGCCCGCTTCGAAGCAACTGACAATCAGGGTCTCTTCCGGCAGTTTCAGCTTCTCCTTGGCCAACGCAATTTCCTGCCATAGACTGAAGAGGTCTCGTGCGTTAAGGGTTCTGTTTCTATGGCGAACTCCGTTTCCGAATCTCAGGTGCCAAGTCTTAACACCTAATTCGAATGCCAGGTACAAAACTGCCGGGGCAGCTGCCATACTTTCCATCAGGGGTGTTTGAGCATGTTTCATCACTAAGTCCTCTTTCTATACTCCCTAATAGAGGCTTAGCTCAAATACCCCCTCATGGCATCTACTTCAATTCGGCCCGACAACTCAGACCCCGTACTCGTCCCGGTAGGCGCGGATCCGTGCCAACGACTCTTCGGAGTCGGATTTCTCCCCCAGGTATTCAACAAGCTGTTCCAGGGTCACGATGGATGCCACCGGTATGCCGTAGTCACTCTCGACCTCTTGAATGGCGGATCGCTCCCCCTTGCCACGCTCCTGGCGATCCAGGGCGATGACCACACCGGCGGGTGTGGCGCCAAGATCCTTGATGATCTCAACCGACTCCCTTACTGAAGTGCCGGCGGAGATGACATCGTCGATAATCAGTACGCCGCCGTTCAGTTCATGGCCGACGATGATACCGCCTTCGCCGTGATCTTTGGCCTCCTTGCGATTGAAGGCATAGGGCACGTCCCGGTCGTGGTGGTCATAGAGGGCGGCAGCGGTGACTGCAGCCAGAGGAATCCCCTTGTAGGCCGGCCCATAGAGCACATCGAATTCGATGCCGGAATCGACGATTGCCTGGGCGTAGTAGCGGCCCAGGCGGGCCAGGCTGGCACCGGTATTGAACAGTCCGGCATTGAAGAAATAGGGGCTGATACGACCTGACTTGAGGGTGAATTCACCGAAGCGCAGCACAACCACGTCGAGGGCGAAGTCGAGAAATTCGCGCTGATAATTCTGCATGGGTTATTTCCGATTATATTGATGCGCGAATTGTAACTTAGTACCCCTACAAGTGCTCTATCAACGTAATAATTACAGGTTCAGCAATTATTACGTTGACAGAGCACTAGGTGATAGCTTGGGAAATGATCGCCGGAGACGCCTATAATGGCCGCGGTTTGCAGATTGAATCCATTGGTCACCACAGGAGTCTCAGTGCCCGCCTCAAGCAGTACGCTCACCAACTGGCTGAATGCCTCCCGGGTCTATTGGCATCCCCGGGTGCGGGGCATGCTGTTCCTTGGCTTTTCCGCAGGGCTACCGTTGCTGCTGGTGTTTGGCACGCTCTCTTTCTGGCTGCGGGAAGCCGGTGTTGAACGCAGTACGATAGGGTTTGTCAGTTGGGTGGCGCTGGCCTATGGTTTCAAGTGGGTGTGGGCGCCGCTGGTGGATCGCCTGCCGCTGCCGCTGCTGAACCGTCTGTTGGGACGGAGGCGCAGTTGGATGCTGCTCTCCCAGTTTTGCATCATTGCGGGCCTGGTCGGCATGGCCTTGTCGGATCCACAGGAGAGTCTTGCCCGTTTTGCGCTGCTTGCATTAGGCGTGGCTTTTGCCTCGGCCACACAAGACATCGTAATCGATGCCTACCGCATCGAAAGTGTCGGGGAGAACCTGCAGGGGGCCATGGCGGCCACGTACATGATGGGCTACCGGCTGGCCATGATCATGAGTGGGGCAGGGGCGCTGGCGATTGCCGCCCTGTTTGATCCGGACGAGACTGTCTATCATCAGGGAGCCTGGATGGCAGCCTACCTGAGTATGGCGTTGATGATGCTGGTCGGTATTGTTACCACGCTGATTATCCGCGAGCCGGATGTCACCGCCGATTCTCACACTCTGGAGCGGGAAAACCGGACCGACACTCTGATCGAGCACCAGCAGTGGCTGCCCCTGGCGCTGCGCCGGTTTGCTGAAGGGTTCTACAACGCCGCCATCAGCCCTTTTGTCGATTTCATCAGCCGCTACCGCTGGCAGGCGTTGTTGATCCTGGCGCTGATCGCTACCTACCGTATATCTGACGTAGTGCTTGGGGTTATCTCCAACGTCTTCTATGTGGATATGGGATTCTCAAAAGGGGAGGTGGCAACCATCACCAAGATCTACGGTGTGATCATGACGCTGGTCGGGGCGGGGCTTGGTGGTTTGCTGATGGTAAGGATCGGCGTAATGCGTACGCTCTTACTGGGTGGTCTGTTGGCGGCAGCCACCAACCTGTTGTTTGCCATGCTGGCAGGGGTGGGGCACGATGTGCCAATGTTGACCCTGGTAATCTCAATCGACAATCTGAGTGCGGGGGTGGCGACAGCCGCGTTCATCGCCTATCTCTCCAGCCTGACCAATATCTCCTACTCAGCCACCCAATATGCCCTGTTCAGCTCTGTGATGTTACTGTTGCCGAAATTTATGGGTGGCTTCTCCGGGGTGATGGTGGACGGCATGGGTTACCAGACTTTTTTCCTGCTTACCGCCCTGATGGGGGTGCCAGTGCTGGTGCTGATCCTGTTGGCGATGCGCTACATTCCATCCAGTGGGTATAAAAAACATGCTTGAACAAGGAGGATATCTGGCGGCATTTGTCGTGGGTCTGTTAGGCGGGGTGCACTGCGCTGGAATGTGTGGTGGCATCGTCGGGGCACTGACCTTCGGGCTGCCGGAAAAATTGCGTTCCAGCGCTGGCGCCACCCTCCCATATCAACTTGGGTATAACCTGGGGCGCATCAGCAGCTATGTGGTAGCTGGGGCGATTATGGGTGGACTCGGCATGCTGTTGGCACAAGTTGCCCCGATCTATATCGCGCAGCGTGTGCTTCTGGCCATAGCCGGTATCTTCATGATTCTTCTCGGTCTCTATCTTGGCGGCTGGTGGCTTGGGTTATCCCGTATCGAAAAGGCGGGAGGTGCGCTCTGGCAGCGCATCGAACCCTATGCGCGCAGGATGCTGCCGGTCAATACACCGGGGCAGGCCTGGCTGTTGGGTCTGTTCTGGGGCTGGATTCCCTGCGGCCTTGTCTACAGCATGCTGGTCTGGACAGTCTCGGCCGGCAGTGTGCTCAAGGGCGCAGGACTGATGCTGGCGTTTGGTCTCGGGACCCTGCCCAATCTCTTTGCCATGGGGTTGGTGGCAGGCAGCCTTGCACGCTGGACCAAGGATATTCGGGTGCGCCGAGGTGCCGGATTGCTCGTGATTCTATTTGGTCTGGTGACTTTGTGGCGGTCATTCTAGCCCAAGGGTTTGTGATGTCCGATACCACGCTGTTTTCGATCCTCGAATCCCCAACACACCCCGACTTCTCTGCGCTCTATCGACGGCTGGGTATTCGTCAGATCGAGTTCCGTTCGATGCGCAGGGTGATGAGCGAGCTGAAACATCAGCGGCCGGATTTCGTGGTGGCCGAGTTCTTCTATGGCTTTGCCAACAACTACGCCGGCATCAATATCAGCAACCTGGATGTCTTTCTGTTCAGCCTGCAGAAGTATGCTCCAGAGACGCGGGTGATCGTGCTGGTGGAGAGATCCGAGCGTGAATATGTGGACAAGCTCAACGAGATATTTCCTCTGTACGCTGTTCTTGTGCAGCCGGTTAAAGAGTCGCGGATTGAGCTGGCGCTTGCAGGAAGTAAAATGTTTGGTGAAAAAATGTAGGCCGGTTCAAGCCTGCGGAACCGGAAAGCACAGTTTGCTGCGCCGGGTCTTTCGCCTGATCCGCTACGCTTGATCAGGCCTACAGTTTATTTCTGTCAGTCGATGAAAAACTGCTGTTTGAGCTTTGCGGTATAGAAGCGGGTCTCGCCTTCAGGTTTGACCTCCAGGGTAAAATTCAGGGTCTCCTGATTCGCAATACGGAATTCGCCAATGTAGTAGATGGCATTGGGTTCAGAGACTTTGCGCATGGGAATGCTGATTAGCTGGCCGCGTATGTTGACGGCTTTGGCGAGGATAATTGCGCTCACCGCTTTGCCTGTAGTGTCAGGAATCTCTTTGATGACACTGACATTGAGCATGCCCCGATATTTACTGCGCTGGATGTGGTACTGATTGGCGACCCCGTGGTCGAGGGACGCGCTGGGAATGGCATTGTGGTGGATTTTGTAGCCCGGGATGCTGGTGCTGTTCTCTGCTAAGGCGTTGAGTGAAAGCAGATAGAGTGTCATCAGGGCGAGCAGACGGAAGCTGTGCAGGTACATCATAAAATACTCCTTATTGGGCGCGGGTTTTCGCGCTCAAAATAAAATTCGGTAAGCCGGTTATTCTGTTTTTGGCCGGGCTGGCCAGATAGAAGCCTAGCAGTTTATGAGGTATTTTGCTTGGGCACCAGCCGGGGCCGGGGCCGTTTCTCTTTGTTCAGTGGTTCACTGTTGTTTAACCGGTTTGCCATGTTACGCAGAGAGGTAAGCTGGCGCGCCGCTTCCGTGTACTGATCCTGAAGTTCAACGATCCTGAACTGCAGGGTGTTGCGGGACTGGCCGATCTTCTGCAGGTTGTTGAGCCTCTTCTCCATCATCTCCTTGTGATCCCGGATCTGCAAAACCAGGGGCTCCAGGGTGGTGACCAGCCAATTGTTAATGTCATCGCTGGCGCGATGGAAGATGTGCCTGGCCCGGCTGACAAGTGCGGCGTAGAAGCGTTTAACCACAAAACCCTGCTCCATCATTGCGGTAACCGGGCTGTTGCGGAAGACTTCCGCTTCCTGGTGCAGCAGTTCCAGTTCCACGCGGTATTTCACGATGGAGAACATCTTGGGCTGGATGACTGCAAAGCCGTGTTCATTCTGAAATTTTCGGTAGATGGAGCGGATCAGCTTACGGGTCTGCTCGCTTTGCGACACCACGGTGTGCATGTTTCGGCGGACCTCTTCGAAGAGGGTTTTCATTACCGTCTTCATGCCATGAGTGGTCCAGCTGTTTGTCATTTCACGCCGGCTGCGGTTGATGATGGTGTCCAGTGTATCCAGGTCAAGCGCGGACCGTAAGTTGTCCGCCTGCCCCTTCAACTTCTGACGGCTTACCTGAAAACTCTCGACGTCACGCATATACTGGGACTGCTCCTCCCGGGTCTTCTCCATCAGGTTGTTGATGACGTCGTCACTTTTTCCGCTCAACTCCTCCAGCTCTTCCAGCTGTTTTTTTGCATTGGTGAGCTTGCCGGAGAGTAAGCTGCGGCTGTTGTCCAGCATCTGGCCTATATCGGCACCAACGGTATCAAGGATGATCTGTTGTTTTATGCCCAGGACGTCGGTAGCCAGATGGCTCTCCAGGGAGAGCAGGCCGCTTTTATCCAGCAGTTCGCTTTCGTGGCGGACTTTCGCCACCAGCCCCTTCTGGGCGGAAATGGGGAATACAGTGCTTTCGGAGACGCCGAGCATCTTGGCGGTTTCACTCTGCTGTCTGGAGATGGTCGCGCTGATCTCCTCCGGTTCAAGCAGGTCGTCCCACAGGGTGTCGATCTTGTTGAGCACCACCATCAGGCCGCGCTGCCTGCCGCTCTGAAAACCTTTGATGTGGTGCTGCCAGATCTCCATGTCACTGCGGGTGACGCCGGTATCGGCGCCTAGCACAAAGAGTACTGCCTGGGCCGAGGGGAGCATGTTCAGTGTCAGCTCCGGCTCGCTTCCCAGGGCGTTGAGTCCCGGAGTATCGAGAATGGTCAAACCCTGTTTCAGGAGGGTGTGTGGATAACTGATCAGGGCATGGCGCCATTTTGGGATTTCGATCAGTTTTGGCGGTTTTTTCTGATGCGGGTGCAGGGCAGGGCTGTAGAGGCCGAGGTGTGTTGCTTCCTCTACGGTGACCATTTTGGTCTGCATCACCTCGCCGAGTGAGGCCTCCATCTGCTCCACTGACTCGGTCTCCAATGGATAGTGAACCCACTGCTTTTCATCCTTGCGGAGATCTGAGATCAAGGTGTCCTGTAGTCGCGTCTCGATTGGCAATAGTCGGACGTATGCCTCATCACGTTCACGATCAAAGAAGATCTCAGTTGGACACATGGTGGTGCGACCCGCGCTGGAAGGCAGCAGGCGTCGTCCATGATCGGCAAAGAAGATGGCGTTGATGAGTTCGGTTTTTCCACGGGAGAATTCAGCCACGAAGGCGATGGTGAGACGATCATGCTTCAGCATCTCCATGGTCTGGGTGATGCGAGTCTGGGTGTCTGGCGTGGACATGCCGTTCTGTTCCAGCCAGGGGCCATACTCGCTGATGGTGCGAAGGATATCTGCCTTCCACTGTCCATAGGCCTGGAGCTGTTGTTGAAAACGTATTTTTTCCATTCGGTTGTTCCGCATGAACAGATTGAGTGTAAACGATTATGCCACACTGGCTTTAGCGACCATCTTCAGGTGGACTGAAGCCTGGATTATTTATGTACGCGTAACAGATTATTGGTCGTTTGTCTCTTTCCAGCGTTCAAGTTGGGCGCTTGTTCACGGGAATGGGTGATTTTTTGGGGGCATGGATGCGCAGGCATTTTGAACGTGAAGTTTCACCGCTCACCAGCGTCACCTGGCTGCGGGGTACACCAAATGCCTTGGTCAGGAGTTTGATGAGATGTGCGTTGGCCTTTCCATCGACGGGTGGAGCGGTGATGCGAATCTTGAATTCATCGCCGTGAGGGCCGACAAAGGTATCCCGCGAGGCTTTGGGTTGAATGCGCAGTCGCAGAGTCAGATCGTCCCCATCCCAATGATACCAGCCACTCAAAATGGACTGCCGGTGATTACACGCAATGGCGGCAGCAGCAGCATTTTCAGTAGTACCAGCCCGATCATGACCAGCATGGGTGAGAGGTCGAGGCCTGAGATAGGGGGCAGGATTCTACGGGCGGGCCGCATTACCGGGTCGGTCAGTGAGTGGAGCAGTGCCGAGGCGGGATTGTAGGCGCCGGGGTTGATCCAGCTCAGGATAACCTGGATCAGGATCGCAAAGAGAAATATGTTGATCAGCAACTCCACCAGTTCAGGAATGGCCCAGAGGATGGGGCCGAGGGCGTTGACCGAGGCGCCACTGAGCAGAATCACCAGGCCCAGTTCCGCGGTTTTCAACATCCAGGCCAAAACGATGGAGGAGATATCGATGCCGCCGAAGCCGGGTATGAAACGGCGCACCAGTTTGAGGGGAGGATTGGTGGCCCGCACCAGAAACTGCGAGACGGGATTATAAAAATCCGCCTTCACCAGTTGCAGTATCAGACGCAGCATCACCGCAAGAATGTAGAGGCCGAAGAGCGTCTGAATCAGGAAGATTGCCGGATTTGCCAGGTAGTTGCCGTCCATCATTTTTCTCCCAATATTTCTGAGAGCTCCTGGGATCGGTCACGAGCACCGTTGAGCGCCTGTTCGAACAGCGCCGGAAGCCCCCCCTCTTGCAGAATACCCAATGCCCGCTCGGTGGTGCCGCCTGGAGAAGTGACTTTTTCCCGCAGCGTGGCCGGGGAGTCCTTGCTTTCCATCGCCATGCGGGCTGCCCCCAGTGCTGTCTGCAGGGTGAGCAGGCGGGCGTTATCTGCTTCAAGGCCCATCTTGACGGCGGCGTCCTCCATCGCCTCCATGACCAGAAAAAAGTAGGCCGGTCCGCTGCCGGAGAGTGCGGTTACTACATCCATTTGGCTCTCGTCGCTCACCCAGCAGGTGAGTCCCACTGCGCGCAGGATGCTCTCTGCCTGGTCTTTCTGAATGTCGCTGACATTTTCGCTGGCATGCAAACCGCAGGCGCCGGACTGAATCATTGCCGGTGTGTTGGGCATGGTGCGAACCAGGGCGATATCTTCTCCCAGCCACTCCCGCAATGCCGCCTCCCTCACTCCAGCAGCGATGGAGATGACCAGCGGCTGATGGCGCCAGATGGTGCCGGCCATGTCGCGGACCACTGATTCCAGAACCTGGGGTTTGACTGCCAGAACGATGATGTCGGCGTTTTGAGCGGCGGCATCGTTGTCGGTTTCAGTGCGAATGGCGTAGTTGGCGGCGAGCTGAGCCAGCCGCTCTTTATTCGGATCACTGGCGGTGATATGCGTGGGGTCATAGCCATCCGCGATCAATCCACTGATAAGAGATGCAGCCATATTGCCGCCGCCGATAAAGGTAATGCTGTTTAGTTTCATGGATGCTTTTTAATGGTAGTCGGGGTCAATGGTTGGTGAGTGGTTGCCCGTGTAAAAACGATTTTCACCATCGGGTAAAAAATGTAATGAATTGATTAATATAATATTTTCTTCGTGTCCTTTGTGCGCTTCGTGGTGAATCATGGGTTTCAGAATAGACACTACGCAACACTATTATACTGCCGGGGACCAAAAATGGCCGTGCCGATGCGAACAATTGTTGCGCCCTCCAAAATCGCTGCCTCCAGATCGCCGGACATGCCCATCGAAAGGGTCTCCAGCGGCAGTTCATCGCTGCGCAGAGTGTCTCGCAGATGCCGCAACAACCGGAAGGGGCGGCGCTGTGCTGCCTCATCATCCGCCGGTGCCGGAATGGTCATCAGTCCCATCACCTCGATACCGGGCAGGGCTTGGTACGCCTTGAGCAGTTCCGGCAGTTGTTCAGGCTCGTGGCCGCCCTTGCTGGCCTCCCCGCTGGTGTTGACCTGAATGCAGATCTTCAGAGGCGCCCGCCCGGGGGGACGCTGTTCTCCCAATCTTCGTGCGTGTTTCAAACTTGCAATACTGTGAACCCAGTCAAAATTTTCTGCGATGGGTTTTGTTTTATTACTCTGTATCCGACCGATGAAGTGCCATTCGAGTTCCAGGTCTGCAAGTGCATCGATCTTTTCCAGGGCATCCTGCAGATAGTTCTCGCCGAAGGCGGTCTGCCCGGCGTCAGCGGCGGCGCGGATTTCATTCACCGTGCGGGTCTTGCTGACTGCCAGCAAAGTGGTGCTGGCGGGTGTTCGTTCAGCCTGGCGCTCCGCCTGCCCGATGCGTTGCCGTACACTGGTGAGTCTCTGTTCGATGCTGCTCATGGTCGCTAGTTTACAAAAAATTACATTCTGCCCGGGTTTTATGATCACAGCAGGGTGTAAATGAAAGGGGTCTGGTTGAGAGTATGGGCAGTGTCGGCATAAATCAAATGCCTGCCGGCCCGGGATGGCGACAAACAATTTGTAAAAACCGGCGCAAGTGCCGTTATTATTGACGATAATAGATAAGCGGCGCTCTGAACAGGGTCGTCGCGCCGGTTCTTCTATCTGAGGGAAATGAATGGATATCGCCGAACTTCTGGCATTCAGTGTCAAACACAATGCGTCCGACCTGCATCTGTCATCCGGACTGCCGCCGATGATCCGTGTGGATGGAGATATCCGGCGTATCAATGTGCCGGCGCTGGAGCATAAAGTGGTTCACGGGCTTGTCTACGACATCATGAACGATAAGCAGCGGAAGGATTTCGAGGAGTTTCTCGAGACTGATTTCTCCTTCGAGATTCCCGGCCTGGCCCGTTTTCGTGTCAACGCATTCAATCAGGCGCGGGGCGCATCTGCTGTTTTTCGTACCATCCCCTCCAAGGTACTGACGCTGGAGGATCTGGGCTGTCCCAACTCTTTCAAGGAGATTGTGGATGTACCCCGTGGGCTGGTGCTGGTGACCGGGCCGACCGGCTCGGGCAAGTCCACCACCCTGGCGGCGATGATGGACTACAAAAACGACAATGACTACGCCCACATCCTTACCATCGAGGACCCCATTGAGTTTGTTCACACCAGTAAAAAGTGCCTGCTGAATCAGCGCGAAGTCCATCGGGACACACTGGGCTTCAGTGAGGCGCTACGCTCTGCCCTGCGTGAAGATCCGGACATCATTCTGGTGGGCGAGCTGCGCGACCTGGAGACCATTCGTCTGGCGATGACAGCGGCTGAGACCGGCCATCTGGTGTTCGGCACCCTGCATACCAGCTCTGCCGCCAAGACCATCGACAGAATCATCGACGTGTTTCCCGCCGGGGAGAAATCGATGGTGCGCTCCATGCTGTCGGAATCGCTGCGGTCGGTTATTGCCCAGACGCTGCTGAAGAAGATCGGCGGCGGGCGTACCGCAGCCTGGGAGATCATGATCGGCACCCCGGCGATCCGTAATCTGATTCGTGAAGACAAGGTGGCGCAGATGTATTCGGCTATCCAGACGGGCCAGGCGTCGGGTATGCAGACGATGGACCAGAGTCTGAAAGAGCTGGTGGACAAGGGTGTGATCAGTCGTCTGGATGCCAAGGCCAAGGCGCAGAACAAAGATTCTTTCTAACTTAAAATTAAGAGGGGCCGGAGTCGAGTGGCACTGACTTAAGGAAAAAAGCACTAATAATTAACTACTTGGGTAGGTTGGGTTAGGCCGTCTTTTTGGACGTAACCCAACAATATGCGCCATTGTTGTCGTGTTACGCTACGCTAACACGACCTACTGTTTTTTAAGTATTTGGCAAGTCATTGACAATACGAACATTGTTGCCTTAAGTCAGTGCCATTCGGGTCGGAGTCAAAATTGATCGATCAACGAGGTTTTAAATGCCTTGGAACTTATCAACTTAACTCAGGTCCTGGCGTGAGCAAAAGAAACCGACCCCCATCTTAGGATGAGTGGGGTTTTTCAACGAGGAATGAACATGGAATTTAATGTGCTGCTGGCCATGATGGTCCAGAAAAAAGCCTCCGATCTGTTTATTACGGCGGGCAGAGCCCCTTCCATCAAGGTGGATGGGCGTATCGTCCCGGTCAGCAGGACCGCAGTCAGCGCCAAACAGGCGAAGGACTACACCCTCAATATCATGACCGATTCGCAGCAGCGTGAATTCGATGAAACCAATGAGTGCAACTTCGCCATAAATGCGAAGGGCATTGGACGTTTTCGGGTCAGCGCCTTTATGCAACGGGATTCGGTGGGCATGGTGCTGCGCCGTATCGAGAGCACTATCCCCACCATGGGGGAACTGCGTCTGCCGCCTGTGCTGCAGGATCTGGCAATGAGCAAGCGTGGACTGGTGATTTTCGTGGGGGCGACGGGTACCGGTAAGTCGACCTCCCTGGCCTCGATGATTGGTCATCGCAACAACAAGAGCAGTGGCCATATCATCAGTATCGAAGATCCGATCGAATACATCCATAATCACGATGGCTGCATCATTACCCAACGTGAGGTGGGGCTGGATACGGAATCCTACGAGGTTGCGCTGAAGAATACCTTGCGCCAGGCGCCGGATGTGATCCTGATTGGCGAGATCCGCACCCGTCAGACAATGGAACATGCGCTGACCTTTGCCGAAACGGGGCATCTCTGTCTCACCACCCTGCATGCCAACAATGCCAACCAGGCGTTGGATCGAATTATTCACTTTTTTCCTGAAGATCATCGGGATCAGATCTTCATGGACCTTTCCCTCAATCTACGGGCGATTGTGGCCCAACAGTTGCTGCGGCGGTCGGATGGCAATGGTCGGCGGGCCTGTTTCGAGATCCTGCTGAATACGCCACTGGCGGCGGATCTGATTCGTAAAGGGGATGTTCCAAAGCTGAAGGAGTTGATGAAGCGTTCCACGGAGCATGGCATGATCACTTTCGATCAATCTCTCTACCGACTTTATGAACAGGGTGAGATCAGCTATGAGGATGCGTTGGCGCATGCGGACTCCGCCAATGATGTGCGCCTTATGATCAAACTTGGCATGAACAGGGGCAATGGAAGCCTGGTCAACGGATTGGATGGTGTCTCGTTGATCGACGGGAAGGGATAGCTTCTTACAATTTAATTACCCGTTTTCTGAGATAAATGCTTCGGCGATGGCATACTGCTTCTGCGCCTCGTTATCCACTTCTCCCGCATCGTTGAGAATCATTTCGCAGTTCTTGGCCATGCGTGCCTGAACAGCGGTCTTCCATGCGAGGTTGGTGTTGTTGCTGATCTGTCCCTCGGGCAGCAGGCAGGCAGCAGCGGCTGCGGCGACGAAGTGCTCTGCCTGAATCGCCCAGTCTGCATCCCGGCCGCAGGCGGTGTAGGTCTGGTTCGAGAGCGACTTGACCCCTTTGTAGGCGGACAACATCTCATCCGGCTGCCCACTCCTTTCAGCAATCACTTCAAGCGCCTGACCAATTCGCGGATCCGCACTGAGGTGACGCACACTCGCGACGAAGCGACAGCCCAGATCGCGCTGTTCGGTTACCGGCAGTTCATCCAGTACCTTGCGTAACTCCTGGTCGTTGCTGATTGCCATGGTGAACCCCTCCCGGAATGAGATTGCTACCCTTAAATAATAGGCCCGTAATCAGTAGTGGTCGCATGATTCAGGTCAATGATTCAACTATTAATTTAGGGCCGAGGGGCGAGGGCCAAGGGATCGAGTGAAATAGTCTGTTGGGTTTATCCTCTTTCGGAGAGGCGTTCGATGATGGCCTGATGCCCCTGGGCGTGAGCCCAATCCAGTGCGCTGCGTCCTTTTAGATCAAGCAGGCCGGGGTCGGCCTGATGAGTCAGCAGTGTTTCAACCGTCTCCCCGTGCCCCAGTTTGGCGGCCCAGATGAGGGCAGTCCAGCCGCCGGTGATCTCTACCTGGTCGATGTTGGCCCCCTGTTTCAGCAGCAACCTGACCACGCGGGCATGGTTGTTCGATGCTGCGAGCATGACCGCTGAGTAGCCGCCTTTATCTGTAAGATTGACGTCGGCGCCGGCATCCAGCAGGCGCTCTACTGCTTCCGCATGGCCGTTGAGCGCTGCCTTCATCAGGGGGGTCCAGTGGCAGGCATCGACAACATCGATAGTGCTGTCCTGGGTCAGCAGTCTGTCGAGTTCGCTCATATCCCCTTTCTCAGCGGCAGTGATCAGGGGCGGGTTATCCGGCTCGAAGTCTGGCTCCTGTTGCGAACAGGCGGTAAGAAAAAGCGTCAGTGAGGCGAACAAGAGCAGTGAACGATACATGGGGAATCCTGCAACATGGGAGTGCGGCAGTATCCATCCCTGTGTTGGGTCGCGGCAATGATGATCCGCAATAGCTATTTGTCCGGCTTGCGATCGGGTTTGAAGAAGGCGGTTGGGAAGGGGGTGATATTGGATTTTTCGTCCAGTTCCGTGATCTTGCCGGGTCCCTCTTTCTCGACTTCGTCGATGCGGATGACCGCGTGGATGGGTATCAGTGTGCGGTTGACGCCGGCAAACTCCTCCTGCAGCTTTTCCGAGGAGGGATCGATGACGAGAGAGTTGCTCCGTTCGAAGATGAGGTCTTCGAGTTCCACGAACCCGTAAAGCTCGCCCTGATGCACCTTCTTGGCAAAGATTTCATAAACCTTGCCCTGATTGAGGAAGGCGATTTTGAAGATGCGCATTATTGCCGTCGCTATGGCGGGTCCTGTAAGAACCTGAAAATGGAGCCGATGAGCGGAGTAGGACCCTCTATCTGTAACCCCTTGTAATCAACAACTTAATTTCAAGTTTGAGGTTAAAGTGTACCATTTTGTGTCCTATTTTGTGCACCAATATTTGATCCGGGAACAGACTATGAATCAGCCACTTATCTTCCTGGATTCCGCTGCGCTTCATCCCGGCTATAAATATTACTTGTTTCTGGATGGACACTATTTAGGTTCTGATGGTCGCAATCTGATGTATGATATCCCTATAATTTACAGGGAAAATAAGAATGATATCCGAAGAATTAACAGACCTGATTGCAAGATAAAGAATCACTTGAGGAGGAAATCGATTATTTGAAAGCAGTATAAGGTTAGATAACAAGGTAACTGTAAAATTCTCTTTCGGCGGCCATAATTCAATCATAAAGGGGGCATCATGAGTTTCTGGGGCAAACTGTTCAGACGAAGAGCGAGAGGAGCTGATGTTGTTGCGAATACTTCTAATAACATCAACGTTCGAAAAGATGCGATTAAACGGATAACAGATCAAAGTGTCTTGGCTGATTTTGCTGAAAATATGGATGACGAAGAACTTTGTATTGCTGCTATTGAACAAATTGAAGATCAAGAAATATTAGCTGATATTGCTAGAGATTATTGTAATGAATGGTGGTTGCGTAAAATAGCAATTCTACAGATTGAAAATGAAGGCATATTGTCTGATCTAGCAGAAAAAATCTCCTTAGTTACATTTGTAAGTGAGGGAGAGGATGAAGTGGTTAAGAGATTAATTCAATACGGAGCAGATGTTAATGAGAGAGATAAAGATGGGTGTACTCCGCTTTTCTTTCTTGAAGATAATAAGCTTAGAATTGCACAGCTTCTTATTGATCACGGTGCCGAATCTGATGTAAAGAATAACTCGAATAGTACGCCGCTTCATTATCTTAATAATATGTTCAGACATGAATGGGACTATGAGGTTGCAGAAGTATCTCTATTACTTATCAAGAATGGAGCCGATGTAAATGTAAAAGATTCTGCAAATAAAACACCTTTACATCTTGCAGCTGAAGGAACCCTTCCATTCTCTGAGGGAGTCTTCAAACAAGGGGATATTGAGAATGTCTGCATATTATTAGAAAACGGAGCAGAACCGAATGTAGTAGATTCAAATTTTGGGTATACCCCGCTACACTCAGCAGCCCAAACCAATCACATAGAGATGGTACAGTTACTTCTTGATCATGGAGCAGACGTAAATATAAAACAAGAAGGGGGATTTTGTCCGATAGATTACGCACATGAGAAAAAAAATATAAAAATGATTAGTTTGTTAGAGAATTATGGCGGTAGCGTTAACAGAGACTTGTTCTATTAACTCGGGGCTTGTCAGAATAAATGCCTTTCGAAATGGAAAAGCAATCCTAATGCCTCAAGAATAATGCCAAACAAGGACAATTCACTCGGACAGTCAAAACCTGAGTCTTGAGGTTTTTCTGTAGCTTCAATAGGTCGTTAAGTTAAAAAGCAGTTTGCGTAACAACAGCGTATTTGGAGAATTAAAATGTCTAGAGTGATTGTTGGCACATGCCAGGAATGCGGCGAAAATTTAAGAGTAAAAACAATTGGTGTAAAGGAATCAATGAATTTAACCTGCAAATGTGGCGCAAAGAATATAATTCATCCACCAAATGATCTTGTTATAAACGCTGAAGAAGAACGGATTAAGAAAACAAATTTAGCAGAAACAAGCGAGTTTTCTAATATTTGCGATATATGCGGTAAAGCACTCGGCTCTGAGGACGTTATAGTCGTCCCGCCTTCTGTGGTTGTGACGGCAAGTAATAGTGGCTTCAGTCCTTCTCGTCTTCCAATGACGTGGAAGGAACAGTACGAACAGCAGGGCATGGAATTAGGAGTGCCAGGAGAGCTAAAGTACCATACCGCGTTCAGCATGCACTGGATTCTGGTGGTTGAGCGCAATGCCTCTGAAGATTGGGGTATATGCAAGGAGTGCAAGGAAGAAATCGACCTGTATATGAAGTCTATGCAATCCAATTAAGAAAGATCCAAAGATTCCTCAGTCGTTCTTTCAAAAAAAATAAGCAGTAGTAATTATGAAGAAAACCACCCCAACTGATGTAGATATTATCAAGCGGTTGTTACGCCAATCGCTTAATGCTAGAGAGTTTGTTGCGCGAGCAGTAGAAAGTGAATTTACGATAATAGGTGAAGGTCCGACAGGGCTTGAAATGCGTGGGCGCAACAGCCGCCTTATTCTTACCGTTCTAGCCTCGTATGGTGCAAATACGATCTTTACATTATCAATCAAACAGGGCGGTGAACCAGTCGTATCCCTCGTCGATAACTGTAAACTGCTCTATTAAATCGCTCTGGGTGTAATTCCCCGCCCCTTGGGGCGTAATGAAAGACTGCAATGCGAAGCGAGCAACCGAATAAACGACCCCGCCGCAAGCGGACGGGGTATTAATACCCTCCAGCACCTTGAACATCCGAGCGAGAGAAACAGAGGTTAGAAATTGGGGGTAGGTATCGAATGGCACTGACTTAAGGCAACAATGTTCGTATTGTCAATGACTTGCCAAATACCAAAAAACAGTAGGTCGTGTTAGCGTAGCGTAACACGACAGCAATGGCGCATATTGTTGGGTTACGTCCAAAAAGACGGCCTAACCCAACCTACCCAAGTAGTTAATTATTAGTGCTTTTTTCCTTAAGTCAGTGCCATTCGGGTAGGTATCATATTTGCTATTGACTCTATTCTATTTTCCGAATGCCAATAGATACAGAGGCAAGTCTCAAAAGGAGGCAGTGGCCAAGTGTCATATTGCACTATTTAATTAAGGCACTTTTAAGTGCTTGCGTGTTTCATCGAAGGTTTGACTAAAACTTCCGTGTTTTCAGTCATTTACATTGGAGCCGATGAGCGGATTCGAACCGCTGACCTACGCATTACGAATGCGTTGCTCTACCAGCTGAGCTACATCGGCATAAAACTCTTTATCTGTAGGTCGTGTTAGATGCGCGTTACGCCAAGCTTGAATTTAGCCGCTTGGCTTGTCGCGCATCGTAACCCGACGTTATTTTGTCGGATTATGCCGAATGGCTTAACGACGGGCGATTATAGTCTCAGAATCCGGCCGGATCCAATTCTATCCTCGCGGGGTGCATCCAGGGCATAGGGCCTCGGGTCGAGAATCGGTTTCCTCTCCAGGATCACATCTGCCATCAGACGGGCGGAAGCGGGGGCCAACACCACGCCGTTACGGTAGTGGCCGGAATTGACGTAGAGGCCCTTGATTTCAGGTACTGGGCCGATGTAGGGGATGCCGTGTGGTGAACCTGGACGCAGCCCGGCCCAATGGTGCTCGATCCCGGCATCTTCAAGCACGGGGAAGTGCTGAATTGCGTACTTTTTCAGTTCCTCCCGGGCCCCGTTGGAGATCGTCTTTTTGAAATCACTATGCTCCAGGGTACTGCCTACCAGAACCCTGCCGTCCCGGCGGGGAATAACATAGCGGTTTTCGTGTAACACGATTCGCGAAACATCCCCCGGCTGGCCTTTGAAAAGGATCATCTGTCCCCGTACCGGTGAGATATTAGGGACGACTGGCATCGCTTGTAACAGGCGGCCACTCCAAGCGCCGGCGCAGACCACTACCCGGTCTGCCTCGACACGGCCGCCGCCGGTTTTGATGCCGGTGATACGTCTATCCCGGACAAGCAGTTCGGTGACCTCTGCATCCTCGATGATTTTGACCAAGGGGTCGATGGCGAGCCTGGTTGCTTTCGCCAGACGCGGGTTGCGTATCTGGGCAACCTGCGGCATCCAGACTGCGGTCTCCGCTGTGGTTGCGAGGGCTGGCTCGCACTCCCTGGTCGCAGGTTCGTTCAACAACTGCAGGGTCTGTCCGGTCTCTTTTGCCCAGGCAGTGGCACGCTTCTCATCACCGGGTTCCAGAATAAGCAGTCCATTTTGGGTATATTCCGGGTCGCTGCCGCTATCCTGGGTGAGCGAACGGGCCAGATCCGCATAATGGGATTGGCTCCAGCCGGCCAGTGCAATGACCGAATCCGCATAGCGCCAGGGGTAGAGTGGTGAGACGATGCCGCCCCCTGCCCATGAGGATTCACGGCCGGTTTCCCTGCGTTCGATCAGAGTCACCCGCATGCCGGCGGATTGAAGTTCCCATGCGGTCAGCATACCGATGATGCCACCGCCGATGATGAGACAATCACTCATGGATTACTGCCTTATGATTTCAGGTGCTATTCTTCGACTCCTCCCCCGCGCCCCAGTGTCGACCGCTTCACATTTCTGGATTTAGAGACGCCGTTTATCGGGAAATCGGTGCAGTTTATCCTGTTGGGGATTAACAGGCTCCAGGTTTTTGCTATAGAGAGTATCGAGATGAACAGATTACGTGGATTTACCCTGATTGAATTGATGGTCACCCTGGCGGCGGGCATCATCCTGCTGGCTGTCGGGATACCGGCATTCACCACTATGATGGCCAACAACCAGTCGGCCGCTTATGCCAACGATCTGGTGATGGCCTTGAATCTGGCCCGCAGTGAGGCGGTGAAGCGTAAGATGCCTGTTGCGGTCTGCGCCAGTAATGCAGCCAATACCGCTTGTGACCAGGACAACTGGGAGAACGGTTGGCTGTTGTTTACCGATGTGAATACAAATGATAGTTATGCTCTGGCAGATGATGGTCCACTGCTGCGGGTCTGGGGTGCCCCGGGGGGTACGATGACTGTCCTGGCGGCACCGGATTTCGTTCGCTTCACCGCCAATGGGGAGCTGGATAACGTTAACCCACTATCGATCACCACGGAACTGGCACACTGCACGGGACAGCAGGGCAGGGCGTTCACGGTTACGGTGACCGGGTACGTTTCTGTGGCCAGAGCTGCCTGTAACTGAAGTTGATGACGGGAATCGAAATGAGATCCAGACAGAGAGAGACATCAACAAACCGCAATGCAGGTTTCACCCTGATGGAGGTGCTGGTCACCGTCATCATCCTCTCTATTGGATTGCTGGGGGTTGCGGGCATGCAGTTCAACTCCCTGAAGAGCAACCAGGGTGCATTGCAGTCCTCATTGGCGACCATGCTGGTGTTGGATGGTACTGATCGGTTGCGCTCCAATACAGCCGGGGTGACCAATGCCGAATATGACCTGATATTTGCAGCCGCTGCAGATCCGGGATGCATCGCTGCGGCGGCGGGCTGTACGCCGGCACAACTGGCCGATTATGACGCCTCTGTCTGGTTTGCCAATGTTGCGGCACTGTTGCCTGGAGGTCAGGGGGTGATCTGCCTCGATAGCACCCCGGACGATGGCGCCGGCACCCTGGACGGCACCGGGGTTCTCAAACAGGGCAATGTAGGATGCGATGGGGCTGCGACCAATGGTCTGAATCAGTATGTGGTCAAGGTCTGGTGGGATCATGACCGGGATGGCGTGGCAGCTGTGAACACCCCACTTCGGCGTTTTGTGATGAGTGTGATCCCATGAGCGATATTATGATCAACCGCCGCCATAACCAGGGCCTGACCCTGGTGGAACTGATGATCGCCATCGTCCTCAGCCTGATCCTGATGGCGGGCGCGACCTCGATCTTCATGGCCAGCAAACAGACCTTCAATCTGGAGGAGGATATCTCCAGGGTGCAGGAGAACATGCGTTATGTAGCCAACCGTTTCAGCAACGATCTGGCCGGCAGTGGTTTCTACGGCTGCTTTCCCTCCAATCGCAGCAGCAACACTACCGTGACCAACACGGTAACGGACAACGGTACCGCCAGTCCTACGCTGCTCTACGATTTCTCCCAGGTGATCAGTGGGATGGATGGCGGGACTGTAGGCGGCGTGGAACTGCCGGATCAGGTGGCTGTTCATTTCGCCCTGCCCGGAACAGAGGTCCCAATGAATGGCACCATGGGTACCCAAACTGGTGATGTGCCGGTGGATGCCAACGCGCAAAACTATGCCGACCTGTCCAGGGGAGATATCGTTTCAGTGAGTGACTGCAATGCCGTGGCAGTCTTTCTGATCACTGCGGTTCCTGCGGGCAGCTTGAACCACAATGCGACTGATACCATCGGTGTCGTTAGCAATTTTGCCACTGGCATAGAACATGTCTTCGGCCACATCGACTACTCTTCTGCGTCCGTCTACAAAATGGATGCGGTGAACTATCAACTGCAAACCCGAACGGTTGGCGGCCTGACTACCAGTGGGCTCTATGCAACCCGGCTTGGCGATGTCAACCCGCAAGAGCTGATTGCAGGGGTGGAGAATTTTCAAGTCACCTACGGCATCGATCTCAATGCGGATGGCACTGCTGACCGCTATGTCGACTGGGATGCCGTGGGGGTAGCGATCAATGATGTCACCAGTCTACACGTCACGCTAACGATCAATCCGGGTGACCCGGTGGCCCAAGCCCAGGGTAGGGATGCAAATTATACGAGGGATCTTGAGTTCACGGTGAAACTGAGAAACCGGGATGGAGACATATAATGGTAAAGCAGTCCAACAACCGCTGCCGGGTTCTGCAGTCCAAGCCAGAGCGGGGCGCGACGCTGATCTTCGCCCTCATGCTGTTGATGGTGCTGACCGTGCTCGGTATATCGGGTATCAGCAACTCGGTGCTGGAAGAACGCATGTCGGGAAATTTCTACCACGCCAACACGGCTTTCCAAGCTGCCGAGACATCGCTGCGGGTTGCTGAAGAGTGGCTGGATGCTGAAGTTTTCGGTCATGCGAGCGGTTGGGAAGGCGGTGCAAAGGACATGTTCAAGCTCGGCGGCACCGGACTACAGGGGCTTTATGACTCTTCTCCAGGGGCACTAAATAACGATAAAATTTGCCAGGGTCAGGCAGGTTGCGGTTTCGATCCAACCGATGAAACCGACTGGTGTGATGCTGCACCCCCCGCCTGTCCTTTGGCAGACGGTTTCGTCACCCTGGGCAGCAACGATTTGGGTACCGGGGTACTGGCCCCCGTGGGGGATCCCAACGACGCAACGAATCGGGTGGTGGCACAGCAGCCCCGTTTCATTATCGAGTACATCGGCGAGGCGGATGTGCAGGTACCACTGGAAGTCGGACAGGTGGTTGCACCTTCGAAACTCGCTTTCCGTATCACCGCTATCGGCTGGGGTCAGGAACTCACGATTCGTGAAGTCCTGCAGAGCCACTATCTGATATCCCAATAATTTGGGATGGATGAGGTTGTCATGAACAAACTGAACAGAATGATGAAGCAAATTACCGCAAACCGGCAGTTTCGGCGTGGTGTCCACTACCTGGGGGCAGCCATGCTGGTGATGGTCTCATCCAGCAGTAATGCCTCCCCTGGTCCCCTGTCGCTGGCTCCGCTGTTTCTGCAGCAGCCGGTGCAGCCCAATATCTTTTTCATGCTCGATGATTCCGGCAGTATGGATTGGGAGGTGCTGTTGACCAAGGGCGCGCTCAGCACCATGGACGCCGACGATCAGACTACTCAGAACCGGGGTAACATGGACTTCAGCCCAAACACCACCCTGTTACTGAGACTGAAACACTGTGCCGGTTACAACGCGGTGGCCTACGATCCGACCCAGACCTATACACCCTGGAAAGGGGAGGACTATTACGATGTTGCCTTTGCCGATCAGGACCCCACCAATGCGTTGGTCAACCCCTATACAGGATCCGGCAACAGCGGCAGTGACTGCCACCGGCGGGGTACTGTCTACAATTACAATGGCCGCACCTGCAACCTGTTGACAGAATTCAATACCGATGGCGCCTTCTATTTCCTCTGGAACGATGCTAACAGTGATGGTGAGTATCAGGATGGCGAGTGTCCGAATGCGGAAGCCGACCAGGTGTTTGTCCAGGATCTGCCGCTACACGGCACAGAGGGGGACCCCAACTCCCAGACCAACTACGCCAACTGGTTCAGTTATTATCGCAAGCGCGAATATGTCATGAAGCGCGCCATGAGCGAGGTTATTCAGGAGTCTACCGAGCGCATGGGTCTGGGTACCATCAATCAGAACAACAGGGTCATTGGTACTGGTGAGGTGGGTACCGTGGTCAGGGATGTGGACGACCAGACCCTGCCCATCAACCAGGCTGCAGTGACGGCCAAACATACCCTGCTGCATAATCTGCTGAAGGTTAACTCCGGTGGTGGTACGCCGCTACGCCTGGGTCTGGAGAATGTAGGCAAATATTTCAAAAATGAGATGAACAGCAGTGCGCTGTTTGACTTTACGCCACCGGACGATCCGGACAGTGCTGCAGGTCATTCGCCCATTCTGTCGGCTGAGAATGGCGGTATCTGTCAACAGAACTTTGCCATCGTGCTTTCAGACGGTTTCTGGAACGGTGATGATCCCTCGGTGGCCAATGCTGATGGTGATGGGGATACCCTCTACGATGGGCAGTCCTACGCAGATGACGAACTCAATACCCTCGCTGATGTGGCGATGGAGTACTATGAAAACGATCTGCTGGACAGTCTGGCGAATGACGTGGGTACCGTTTCGATTACTCGTGGCCAGGATGATAATCCGCAGCAGCATCTGGTCACCTTTACCGTTGCTTTTGGCATTACCGGTACGATTCCCAACGAGGACCCGGCGGGCGGTCCCTGTCTGCCCCCCAACCGCACAGACTCTGTTACCGCTCAAAACTGGCCGACCCGTTGTGATGAGACCCTGCCCACCGGTTGGCCGACCCCGGTGGAAAATACCTCGACCACGGTAGACGATATGCTGCATGCTGCCTGGAACGGCCGGGGTCTCTACCTGAACGCAAAAGATCCTGATGATCTGATCCGGCGGTTCCAGGATGCGATCAGCAATATCTCATCCCGTGAGACAACCGCAGCGGCAGCGGTAGCAGTAAACTCCATCAATCTGGTGAATGGGGATTTCATCTTCCAGGGACGTTTCGACTCCACCAATTGGAGCGGCGAACTCAGGGCTATTCAGATTGGTCAAGACGGTAACGGTCAACTGGCCTGGACCACGGCCACGACCCTGGATCTACGTGCAGACCCCAGGGTGATGGTCACCTACAACGGCACTCAGGGCATAGGCTTCCATCTGCCGACCGACTATCAGTCCCCCGGTGGTAATGAGATGACTGCGGCCCAGGTGGCGGATCTGATGACCAACGCACCATTTGCTGCGGATACTGTCGATGCAGACGAGAAGGCAGCCAATCAGGCCTATGGCGAAAGTCTGGTGGACTTTCTGCGGGGTGATCACAGCAACGAAGGGTTTGATCCCACCGATTTCCGCTCCCGTGGCGGTCACAGGCTGGGGGATATCATCCACTCCGCGCCGTTCTATGTCGGCGACCCCTATGCAGCGCTCTATCCTGATAATATCGAGGGTGGTGGTGACAACTCCTATCAGCAGTGGGCCAATGTCGATGCCCTTGGTCGGCGCAAGATGCTCTACGTCGGCGCCAACGATGGCGCATTACATGGTTTCAACGCCGAGACAGGTGTAGAAGTATTTGCCTATTTTCCGCAGGCCGTCTACTCCAGTGAAAACCACGGAGGCCTGCACTGGCTGGCGGATCAAAATTATGATCACAGCTACTATGTGGACCAGACACCGGTGGCGGCAGAGGTTTTTGTCGATTCACCCAACGATAATCTGGGACGCCGCTGGCGAACGGTTCTCGTGGGTGGTTTGCGGGGCGGCGGCCGGGCGCTGTTTGCCCTGGATGTCTCTGATCCCACCGCCTTTGATAGTGAGGTCAATGCAGCGGGCAAGGTGTTGTGGGAGTTCACCCATGACGACCTTGGCTTTACCTACAGCCAACCGACGATTGCCCGGTTGAATGGTCCCGTTGTGAATGGCGCCAATACCGGGCGCTGGGCCGCCATCTTCGGTAATGGCTACAATCCCGGCCCCGCTTCAGACGGCAAGGCCAAGCTCTTTATCGTCTATCTGGATAACCAGGCGCCTCGGTTTAAGGTTATCGACACCGGCATCGGCAGCATCGCCAATAGTGATTGTCTGGATGGCACCAGTAACTGTAACGGCATGTCGACCCCCGCAGTACTCGACCTTAGTGGTGATGGTATCGCGGATCGGGTCTATGCCGGTGACGTTTTGGGTAACCTTTGGGCGTTTGATCTTACCAGTGCCGATTCCAATCAGTGGGGGCCAGCTTTCGGTACGATCGGCACCCCACTACCTATGTTTAGCGCAAAGGATGACGCTGACAATGCCCAGTCCATCACCGGCAAGCCCACGGCAATATTTCATCCCAGCAAAAGGGATCTTGCGACTGAACCGAACCTGATGGTCTATTTCGGTACCGGTCAATATATTACCGAGGGTGATCTTACCTCTGCAGGGACCCAGAGTTTTTATGGTCTGTGGGATAGCGGCACACAGATTGCAGTGGCCCGTGATACCGTATTGGTCGAGCAAACGGTCACGGAACAGACTGTGAGTGTTAATGGTGAGGATGTGGAAGTTCGCCTGCTGAGTGACCATCTGGTGAACTACGACTTCAAGAAGGGCTGGTTCATTGACTTTCCAACGGCTAAAGAGCGAACCATCGTCAGTCCCATTGTTTTCGGTGATCTTGTCTTCTATACCACGCTCATTCCCTCCGGCAGCACATGTGGCGCCGTCTCAGGTCAGAGTTGGTTGATGGTACACAATATCACCAATGGTGGTGAGCCCAATTCGGTTGCCCTTGACATCAATAACGATGGTAATTTCGATGCCCAGGACAAAGTGGGTGGTGAAAATGTCGGCGGCGTGAAGTCGGGTTCGATCTATTGGCAGCCGTCACTGGTCAGAATGAACGGCAAGCCCACAATGATCCTGCCTACCGATGGTGGAGGCGGCGGTGGTGGTGGTGGTGATGACCCCGATCCCTGCCAGGGCGTGGACGCCGATTGTAATAGTATGCCTCCCCCTGCGAATATAGGTAAGCGTTCTTCCTGGGCCAGATTCCGTTTCTGATAGTTGCCACTGCGGCAGGAGTTAAAGATGAATCGAAGTGGATTAGAGAGAGTAAAGCTGGGTCTCGGCATCTGTCTGCTCGCCATGACGCTGTTCAGCACCGTGGCGATGTCGGAAGGTCGCTTCAGCGGATTTTTGGGGGCGGGTAGTGGCGAGGGAGCCAATACAGAAGGCGAGGATGTCGGATACCAGGTGGCAAATAATGTCATGAGCGGGCCATTTGACGGCGCCGACCCGAAAACCCACAAACTCTGGATCGATGACACGGTGTTTCTGATGCACCCCACGATGAAGGTGATCGGCGGCCCGACAAAGCTCGGGCTGCTCTCTGCCATCCAACGCGGGGAGATTGTGGAGATCTCCGTTCAGTTTGATGAGACGGGGGCGACACTGCCGGTGGTCACCGAGATTCGCCGCCTTCAGTGAAGCCGGATGGATTCAGAAGTAGGTCGTATTTTTGCGGGGTCGGAGTCAAATTTGATCAAAGTAACAGGGCTTTCAGGTCGTGAGCCTCATCAAATTTGACTCCGACCCCTTCGTTCGTAGTGGTGTCTCTCTACGGGCACCAAACCCGAGGATAGACAGATGATTGCAGTGCGACTGGCCAAGGGTTTTACCCTGGTTGAATTGATGATTACGCTGGCTGTTATGGCAATCATCGTGGCGGTGGGTTATCCGATGTACACCACACAAGTGCTGAAATCGCATCGGGTCGATGCCAAGAGTGTGCTGATGCAAGTTGCCCTGGTTCAGGAGCGTTTTTATGCCGTCAATGGTAACTACGGTACTGCTGTGCAGTTGGGGGCAGAGTATACGAATGTGATCAATGGTGTGGATCGTGATGGCGATGGCAATGGAGACTACTACGTTTTTGGCGTGGACGAAGATCCGGACAACAATGCTTTGACGGATGATTTCACTATCACGGCCACTACCGCCGGTGCACAGACAGGCGATGCGGATTGCGCCACTTTTACCATCGACCAGGCGGGTGTCAGAGCCGCCACTGGTGCGGACACCGACAACTGCTGGTAGGCCTGTGCCGTATCCGGCCTACCCAAACGCCTGGATGTAGAATGTAGGGTGCGCCGCGCGCACCAAGATTGCTGTAACTGCTTATTCCGGTGCGCACAGCGCACCCTACTCCCCAAAACGTCTGGATGTAGGCCGGATCAAGCGCAGCGGATCCGGCGCTTCCAAGGAAGATTATTTCTGCAGCGCCTTTGGCAGCGAGAAGACCACCTCTTCCCGCTTTCCACTGCTTTCATCCACTTTAGCCGCGCCCCACTGCATGAGTTGATCGGTGACGGTCTTGACCAGAACCTCCGGTGCCGAGGCTCCAGCGGTCACGCCGATGTGCACCTTGCCCTCCAGCCAGCTTTTATCGATATCCTCGGGACCATCGATCAGATAGGCAGGTGTGCCATATTTATCGGCAATCTCCCGCAGACGGTTTGAGTTCGAGCTGTTGGGGGAGCCCACCACGAGGACCATGTCACAGCGTTCGGCCAGATCCTTGACAGCATCCTGGCGATTCTGTGTCGCATAGCAGATATCGTTTTTCTTCGGACCGATAATGTTGGAAAAACGCGCTTGCAGGGCCTCGATGATACGTGCGGTATCGTCCATGGAGAGGGTGGTTTGGGTGACGAAGGCGATCGTGTCCTGCTGGTCGACCTGTAGAGCTGCGACGTCCTCAGGTGTGACCACGAGGTGGATATGGGCGCTCTTCTCCTGCTGCAGGCACTGTCCCATCGTGCCTTCGACTTCGGGGTGTCCCCGGTGGCCGATCAGGATGACCTCGTAACCCTCTTTGCAATAGCGGGCAACCTCCAGATGGACCTTGGTTACCAGTGGGCAGGTGGCGTCGAAGATACGCAGATCCCGCGCTTCGGCCTCCCGGCGTACTGCCTGAGAAACGCCGTGGGCGCTGAAGATAACCGTGTTGTTATCCGGGATGTCTGAGAGTTCATCGACAAATATCGCCCCGCGTTTACGCAGACTCTCTACTACGAAGCGATTGTGCACCACCTCATGCCGGACGTAGATAGGGGCGCCAAGCAGGTCGAGGGCGCGCTCCACGATTTCAATCGCACGGTCGACGCCGGCACAGAACCCCCGGGGGTTGGCTAGCAGAATGTCACTCATGATCCGTCTGTCGTCTGGATGGTGGCAGGCGGTTGCACATCGAGGATGGAGACACGAAAGGAGACCTCCCGTCCCGCCAGTGGATGGTTGAAATCCACCACCACCCGCGTTTCTTCAAGCGTCAGGATAATACCGGCCAGTTCGTCTCCGGCCGGGGTGTCGAAGGCGACCACCTGGCCGGGTTCCAGCACCATCTCATGTGGAAAGTCCTCCCGTGGCACGGGGTGGACCTTCTCCTCGTTCCTCATGCCGAATGCCTGATCAGGCGTCAGCATCAGGGTCTGCTCCATGCCGGGACGCAGGCCGTAGAGTGCAAGCTCCAACCCTGCGATGATGCTGCCGTCTCCCATGTTAAAGGTGAGTGGCTCGTCACCATAGGTGGAGATCGCCTCGGTACCGTCTGGCAGGGTCAACGAAAAGTGCATCGTGACACCGCTGCCGGGCATGATTTCCGGTCTCATCTCATTCATTCAGTTATCCATTTCTTCCATACTGACAGGCTTGATGGGGTGTAATGCGAGTTCGCATTTCCCATTGCAGACCGGGAAAGCATAACGGATTTGCATATAATTTCGTATGGCCTATCATGTATCTAATCCATGAAGTTAGATATATGGTGTAACATTATGAAATTCATAAATAAAAGAGACAAATCATTCCTGCCGACCTATGAGGTGCGCGAACTTTCCATGAAAGAGGCATTGCTGATGCTGGCTGGGAAGAGGGAAGTGGATCGTCCTACGCTTATTCAACGCGCGGCAGAAAGATTGGCGGGCGTCTCACGAGTGTCGACCACGGTTACGCTGTAAAACCGATAACACGTCGGGTCTGTATGCCTGATCAAGCGCAGCGGATCAGGTTTTGATATCAGCTGAGTAGCTCTTGGGTAACGAATAGGAAACCCAGGGCGCCAATAAGCACGGCAACGGCGGCATACTGAGCAACGATACAGATTCCCGGCAGGTCGTTGCAGATCTTGCTATAACGGCAGAGCTTGCAGTTTTTCAACTTTGTACCTCACTAACTGCGGAGGCCGGCTACATTCATCGTGTGCGACCTGGCAATACTTCCAGAATCCCGGCGGCTATGCTTGGAAAGCTTCCAGGGAAGCTCATCCAATCAAGTTGGGATGGGATCGTTTCGTCTAGGTATTAACCCTATATACGAAAACAGATCGTCATATTCGCATAATCCCCAATGTTTGAACAAGGGGATTTTGCCACAATTACCAGAAAATTTGTAAGTGCATGGTTTGAAAAGACTTTCTTGTCAGGTTCTAACGTATTAACATGTGCTTCCCCTAAATCTGCTGGAACCGCATCATGTTAATAGATGGTCCCCTGAAAATCGGTGTACTTGATCAACCTGAGATGCCTGGGCGTGAGCTGCACTTCACCTTTACCCCGGAGTTTCAGGCTCTGGACCAACAGGCACAAGTGGCACAGTTTCAGGCGTATCTGCAGACCCTGCAGCAGGAGATCCACTCTCTGAAAGACGATGATCAGAACCGGGCGGGCATGTTGATCGTGCAACAGATTGCCGAACAGCTGTTGCCACATCTGCAGGGGGGGGATCTGGAGCTTGACGAGACCATCGTGGTGGAGATGGGACGCGACGAATCCAGCCTCTCTTTGATGAATCTTCTTGGCTGATGGCAGCTGCCTCATTCATCTTTGAAGGCACCAGCGAGAATTTCGACCGCCTGGTGCTGGAGAATTCGCGCAGAGGTTTGGTTCTGGTCGACTTCTGGGCGCCCTGGGTAGGGCCCTCGATGCGACAACGTGAGATGCTCAGCAATCTGGCGCAGGAATACGCAGGACGTTTTCTGCTGGTCTCGGTGAATACCGATGAGCAGAAACCGTTGGCGGAGCGTTTCGGCGTGCGCAGCCTGCCGTCGCTCAAATTGTTTAAGAACGGTGAGATGCTTGCTGAGTATCATGGCGTCCAGCCGGAAGCGGATTACCCGCGCATTATCGATGAATATGCTGCCAAACCTGTTGATCAGGTCAGTGCCGGGGCGATTGCCGCCTGGCAGGCGGGTGATCCGGACAGGGCGTTGCAACTGCTGGCCGAGGCGGCAGTCAACGAACCGGACAACTTGGCCTTTCCGGCACTGATGGCCAAGATCCTGATGCGTCAGGATCGTATCGATGACGCACACCAACTGCTAAGCGCCTTGCCGGAGGTGTTTCAGAATGAGTCGCAGATCAGTGGCCTGCTGGCGCATCTCGACTTTTTGCGGACGGCAGCCGGGGCGGATGCAAAAGCCGATCTTGAGGCCCGTATCACTGCGACGCCCGAGGATGCCGAGACACGTTACCAGTTGGCGGCGGTCTGCCTGCATGAGGATGAGATCGAGCAGGCGTTTGAGCATCTGCTGCTGCTTTCGCGACAGGTCCCGGTCTATCGTGACGGCATCGCCCGCAAAGGCATGAAGGCACTGCTGGATATGCTCGATCCCGCAGATGAGCGGGTTGCCCGCTACCGAAAAGAGCTCTTCCGCCTCAACTACTAACTATCATGGAATCACCTGCCCCCCGAGTTGGATTCGTCAGTCTTGGATGTCCCAAAAACCTGGTGGATTCCGAAAGGATTTTAAGCCGGTTACGGGCCGAGGGGTATGAGATATCACCCTCTTATGACGGTGCTGAACTGGTGGTGGTCAACACCTGTGGTTTTATTGATGCCGCGGTGGAGGAGTCACTGGACGCCATCGGCGAGGCGCTCAAGGAGAATGGCCGGGTAATCGTCACCGGCTGCCTTGGCGGGGATGAGAAGCGTATCCGCGATGCCCATCCCCGGGTGCTGGCAGTGACAGGAGCCCACGCCTACGAGGCGGTGATGGACGCGGTGCATGAGGCCTTGCCGCCGCCGCATGATCCCTTCACCAGCCTGCTGCCCCCGGAGGGAGTGAAGCTCACGCCGCGTCACTACGCCTATCTGAAGATCTCGGAGGGCTGCAACCACCGCTGTACCTTCTGCATCATTCCGCAGTTGCGTGGCGACCTGGTGAGCCGTCCCATCGGCGAGGTCATGTTGGAGGCGGAACGGTTGGTGGAGTCGGGGGTGCGTGAGTTGCTGGTGGTCTCACAGGATACCAGCGCCTACGGTGTCGACTTGAAGTATCGTCCCGATTTCTGGAACGGGCGGCCACTGCAGACACGGATCAGGGAGCTGGCTGCTGCGCTTGGTGAGTTGCCCGCCTGGGTTCGGCTGCACTATGTCTATCCCTACCCCCATGTGGACGACCTGATCCCCCTGATGGCGGAGGGTCATATCCTGCCCTATCTCGATATGCCCCTGCAGCACGCCAATCATCGATTGCTGCAGCTGATGAAACGACCCGCAGCTACCGAGAAGGTCCTTGACCGGATAATCCGTTGGCGTACTGAGTGCCCCGATCTTACCCTTCGCAGCACCTTTATCGTCGGTTTTCCCGGAGAGACGGAGGCGGAATTCGAGGAGCTGCTCGATTTTCTGCGTGTGGCGCAACTCGACCGGGTCGGCTGCTTTGCCTACTCTCCAGTGGATGGGGCAACAGCCAACCAGCTTCCGAACCCTGTGCCTGAAGCGGTTAAAGAGGCGCGTCGCGCCCGTTTCATGGAAGTACAGCAGGAGATCAGCCGTGAGCGGCTACAGCAGCGGGTCGGTAAGGAGATGATCGTACTGGTGGACGAGGTGAACGAGAAACAGGTTATCGCCCGCAGTGCGGCGGATGCGCCGGAGATCGATGGGCGGGTGGTGATTCCGGGTAGCTGGGAGCTGGAACCGGGGGATTTTATTCAGGTGCGGGTGAGCGGGGCGACGGCCCATGACCTGAAAGCGGAACCGGTCGATTTCGACGAATAATTATTAACACGGCATATTAGGTGGTTGGGTTAATCAATAAGCGCTTCCCTGCGCTTGCCAACCATCCGGCAGGACGGAATTTTCTAAAATGGTCAGAAGGCGTTACCGCTCGTTTTGCCAAGTTTTTTCAGCATCGTGGCCAGGGGGCAGAAACCGGTGAAAGCGGACTGCAGCAGGTTCAGGCCGACAAAGGCGGTGAAGTAGAGCCAGTAGGGGTTGTGATAGTGTGAAAGTGCCAGGCTGGCCAGGATGGCGATACCGGCAAAAGCCAGCACGATGCGTTCGATGTTCATAGATTTGCCTCTAAACTATATATAGGGTTGCCGGATTCAAAAGCAGCTGGAATCCAAGTTCAACGGCGTCATTCGCCGGGAAAAGTAAGATATTAGCATTATCTAATATTTAGTCAAGGACAAGTTTTTTGAATGGGTGATCTCATGGCGCAGCAGCAGAGCCTGATTTCTGCACTTCAGCGTGCAGAGTCCTACCCCCACGCGGTGGATGAAATCGAACATATCGAAACCCATATCTCCCATCTTCTGCTGGCGGGAGAGTTTGTCTACAAGATCAAAAAACCGGTTGATCTTGGATTTCTCGATTTTTCCACTCTGGAAAGGCGGCGTTACTTTTGCGGGAAGGAGTTGCGCCTCAACCGGCGGCTTGCCCCGGAACTCTACCTGGATCTGGTCACGATTACCGGAGATTACGATACGCCGGAGATCGATGGTAAGGGCGAGATACTCGAATATGCCGTAAGGATGCGGCGGTTTCCCCAGTCATCACTGTTTGACCGAACCCTGCCGGACAGGGGGCTGGTGCTTCGCCTGGCCCTCCGGGTCGCCCGTTTTCATGCTGTGATTCCTGTAGCCGACCCGAGGGAGTCCTATGGAGAGCCCCAGTCGGTGCTGCAACCGATGCTGGAGAATTTTGCCCATATCCGGGCTGCGCTGGATGAACGGGGGGGGAAGGGTAAACTCGCTTCGTTGGAAACCTGGACCCGGGAGAGCATGGAGCGGTTGCTGCCGGTTATCCGGCAGCGGCGTGAGCAGGGACATATCCGGGAGTGTCACGGTGACATGCATCTCGGCAATATTGCCCGGTTTCAGGGCCGTATCTGTATCTTCGATGGAATCGAATTCAACCCGCTGCTGCATTGGATCGATACCCTAAGCGATATGGCCTTCCTGCTGATGGATCTCAAACACAAAGGGTTGCTGCGGGAGGCTGCATGCTTTCTCAACGCCTATCTTGAGACCTCCGGGGACTACGACGGGCTGCCGCTGCTGCCGTTCTACCTTGTCTACCGTGCCATGGTGCGAGCAAAGGTGACGGCGATCCGCCTGGCCCAATCCGGCCTGAGCGGGGATGAGAGACGTTCCAGTGAAGCAGAGTATGCGGCTCACATCGATCTTGCTTGCCGCCTGAGTCAGGCCAGGCAACCGGCCCTGATTATCACTCATGGGTTCTCCGGGTCCGGCAAGAGCCGGGTCGCAGGCTGGTTGGTGGAACATCTGCCTGCCATCCAGGTGCGCTCGGATGTCGAGCGTAAACGGCAGTACGGTCTTCTCAAGGGCGAGTCAGGGGTATCGGCGCCGGATGAGGGGATCTACAGGCCCGAAATGACAGAGGCAACCTACACCCGTCTGCATGCCATAGCGACTACGGCTATCCAGGCGGGATATACCGCGATCATCGACGCCACCTTTCTCGATGCGGAAGTGCGCGACCGTTTCAGAAAACTGGCGCAAACCCTGGGCTGTCCATTCCTTATTCTGGCTTGCCATGCCCCGGTCGAGCTTTTGCGTCAACGTGTGCAGCAGCGTAACCGGGAGGGGAATGATCCCTCAGATGCAGATCTGGCCGTACTTGAGCGCCAATTGAAAAAAAGTCAGGCGTTCTCTGTCGCCGAACAGCCTTTTCTGCTTGAATGGGATACCACTGAAGCGCCTTCATCCGTGCTGTTGGAACAGATCAGTGCCAGGTTGAATCTGCAATCCGAAGAGCACTCGTAAGATAGAGACGTAGGTCGGGTTAGATGCGCACTGCACCAAACTTGAATTTCGCAGCCAGTCTTGCCGCGCATCGTAACCCGACAAGACAGTGTCGGGTTACGATGCGCATAAAATATTTGCCTAATTCCAGCTTATGCCACTGCGCATCTAACCCGACCTACAGCGAAACTGTTGTTTAAATGTGGCGCTGAACAGCCGCCTTAGAGATTGAGTCAATATTGCCATGAAATTTCCCCACCTTCCCATCGGTCAGCGTTTTCGTTTCCAGGACAAGCTCTACACCAAGATTGGTCCACTTACTGCGAGTGAGGAAGGGAGTGGCAACAACCGGCTGATGATGAAATCGGCGGAGGTCGAACCGCTGGATTTGCAGGTTGAAACAAAACCAAAAGGGTCGAGGTCATTCTCCGGGCAACAGATCAGAACATTGTTTGATCAGACCTGTCTGGAATTTGCGCAGGCCAACCCCGGTGACGAAACGAAACAGTTGCTTGAGCTCCTCCAGCGAGATTTCTACCGCCGCCTGTCAGATGGTTAGTCTGGTAGGGTGCGCCGTGCGCACCTGAATAAGCGATCATGGTGCGCACGGCGCACCCTACGTTCTATCGTAGCTAGCTGGCAGCAATCATAAAAACCCCACCGAGCATTACCGCGCCTGCCAGCAGATGACTGCGCAGACCGGTCTCACGAAAAATGAAGGCGCCGAAGAGGATGCCGAACAGAAGGCTGGTGCGTTTGACCGCAATCATATAGGCCACTTCCACCTGCTCCAGGGCGATGAAGTGGGTGATCAGCATGATCCCCATCAATCCGGCGACGCCGAACACGGGCAGCGGTTTGCGCCAGATACGCCGGATCGATAGCGGTTTCATCAGCAGTGGCAGCAGTGCGGTGCCTACAAGGGCGAAATAGAGTGGGCCGAACAGCTCCGGCGCCATGTACTGCATGGCGCCTTTTCCTCCTACTGCGGTAAAGCTATAGAGAAAGGCAACACTCAGCATGGTGAGGGGGCCGGGGTTGCGAAAAATATGGGTCAGCGGGTTGACCCAGGTGCGCCACTCCCGCAGTTCAGCCTGATCGAAATTCAGCAGCCAAGCCCCTGTCACAACCAGCAGGATGCCCATCAAGCCGTCACCGCTGACCGACTCCCCCAACAGCAGATAGCCGATCAGGGCGACAAATACCGGGGTGAAGGCCAGGTAGGGCAGGGTTTGTGACAGAGGGTAGTCCCGGATCGCCCGGATATAGAGCAGCATCGCCAGGATCTCCAGCGGCACGATGGCGGCGACCCAGCCCCAGAAGACCCAGGGCAGTTCGGGAAAAGGTTGGCTCAGCAACAGTGGCGATACCAGCAGTCCGGCCAGCGTCAGGCGCACGAAGGCCAGTTCCCGTGCCGAATAGTCGGAGAGTTTTGCTTTGGTCAGGGTGTCTGCGGCGGCGAGACTGAAGGCGCAGAAGAGGGTCAGAGGAAACCAGTCCATTGCGGCTGGCTAGTGATTAATAGGATGCGGCAGTTTTTTTACGCACCCGAATGACGATATCCACATCTTCAAGAATGGTGCCATGAGGAAGATCGCTCTCCACAAAGAAGGGACTCAGGTGCGCTTTGGCATCGATCAGATCACCGGTGTCCACATTGTAGAAGTGGTGGTGGGGTTGGGTATTGGAGTCGTAGAAGGTGCGGGATGAATCGACAAAGATCTCCCGCAACAGCCCCTTCTCAACAAACAGGCCCAGTGTGTTGTAGACAGTTGCCTTGGAGGCGTAACCCTGTCCCGACTTCACGCTTTCATGGATCTGGTCGGCAGTCACATGCTGGTGCTTGGCAAAGAGTTTTCCGGCAATCGTCAGACGCTGCTGCGTCGGGTTGATCCCATACGCCCGCAGTCGCTGCTCCACATCTGCGGAGAGGAGTGCTGGAGGCATGGGTCTGTTCGCTTTTTCAGCCATAGAGGCAATTATAAATCATTCTCATCAGGAAAAGCGAAAACAGGGGATTGGGTGTCGATTGTTACAGTAATCATGGTGCGCACGGCGCACCCTACGTTCTGCAGGATTTACGGCACAGTAGATCCTTCCATAATCCGGCAGCCTCCTATGCAGTAGGCTTCTCCAGCAGATCCCTGTTGTCGATCACCATCTGCCTGCCCAGGTGGAACCCCAGCACACGATAGGCTTCGAACTGTTTCTCATCGAAGAACTGGTCGGCGGTGGATTCATCGGGGAAGGCCGGATGGGCTTTTTTGTATCCGAGAAGATCCTTTGGCACATCACGGACGTAGGTGGTTTTGATCAGGATCAGGGTGCCGTACTCATCGCTGCTTTTTGCCCCCGGATACTTGATTGTCGCACAGACATAACCGGCGTCGGCGTATGGGATCTGTTTAGGGTCTTTGTCGTTACACTCCTTGTGCGCCGATGGAATCAATGGACTCAGGCCCTCTTTGAATTCAATGCGCACACCAAAGTCGGTACGAACCTTCTCGATGGCATTGGCAAGATCGCCGAACTGAAAACCGGGGTCGGCGCCGGCATCACAGACAACGATCAGTTTCAGACGCCGCCGGATCAGCTCATAGATTCCGAGGTTTTCGAAGTGGCCGCCGTCACTCAACTGCAGAAAAGATTCTTTTTCCGTCAGTTTCTTCCATGGCAGCAGTGGCCAGCTTCCAGGAGAGAGGAAATTAGCCACCTTGGCCCATCTGTGGCATTGAGGGTCGGGGTTGCTCACCCAGACACCCAGGCCGAGATTCAGAAACACCATCAGTCGTGACAGCAGGGGCTGACGGGTCGGACCCTCGCCGCCGATGCCGGTATTCGGGTTGGCAGCCGCGCCGGAGATGGCCATCGCGGTGGAGAGTGTCAGATCGCCACCCATATAGCTTTCGGTGCGCTGCCAGCCGGTGGCGTTGCTTCCGCAGAAACGTGGCGATAGGAGGAAGTTGTCTCCACCGCGCCCGCGATATTTGTTGATGTTTGACTCCACCAGGATCACGTTGGTATTGATCAGGTGGTAGGGGCCGACAGCGGAGTCCTTTGGATCCTCTGTCTCCACTCGGCACATATCTTTCAGCGCGCCGATATCCGCCAGGGGTGATGCCTGTGACGGCCCCGGACTGCCGGCCAGAACGCGTCCGACATCCGGGAGATAAGACTCCATCAGGCGGTCACGGTAGTAGCGATGAATGGAGAGATAGTTGATGCTGGCAAGCCATCCGATAAAGCTGGTGACCGCTACCCCCAATGCCAGATTCCACCCGGCGTCGATGCTGCTGCTCTCTGCAATCCGCACCGCCATGTAGTAGGTGCCGACGAAGAGTCCCAGTGTGAGCAGCACGGATGCGATGAAGGCGAGCAGACCAGTGGAGAGCTTGCCCTGATCCTCTTTGCCTGATTTGAAAAATGATCCCATTGCCGCAATCGCTCCGCCAATGGTGCTCAACAGGGCCATCAACGGTCCTTTGTTCTCATTGGCAATGTAGATGGCTATTCCCTCTGGTTGATCTGTTTCCAACAGATTAGTGATCAGATCGGTAATGTCGGGCAGCCATCCCAGCAGTAGCAACGCAGTGCCGCTGGCAAGCAGCCAGGGCATCCGTTTTTCATACTCCCGGCGCAACTTGTACCAGACAGTAATCCGCGACCATGCGCTTTTGTACGAAGAATTTTCCACCTTATGGGTTTTGCTCGACCAGCGGGTCAGACCGGCATATAGAATCGACAGAGCAAAGAAGATAGCGAACAGTGCAAGCCCGCCAAAGGTGAACGCGGTAACTTCACCATAGACCTTGTCTGTGAACCAGCCGTTTTCCGCCAGTAGAAAGAAGACCAGCAGCAGCCAGGGAAGGAATACCAGAATACTGATGAACATGCCTCGCAGGATGACGCCGACCAGCGAGAGAAAGTTGATTCCGTCACCCGGTGTCAGGTAGTTACCGTGTTGACGCAGATAGCGCAGGATGGCAGCGCCCCGGTAGTCGTCGCCACTGAGTTCAACGTTGTCGCCTTTGCCTGCTCCATTGTGCGGGTCTGCATCACGGTTACGCAGTTTTGTGCCGTAGGGAAAGTCATCCACGGAGACGCCGAAACGGATCTTGGGTGCGTTGGAGTCGTCATAATCCTCCTTGCGCTGTTTTCCCTCTGCCCATTTGCTGTGCAGAATCCAGGTCAGTGATGAACCGATATAACCACCGCCGGAGACGGTGGAGAGATAGTCGAACCGCTTCATGATGCCTTCGCGGGCCAATGCCTGCATCACCCCAAGACAGAAGGTGGCGGAGCGGATGCCGCCGCCGGAGAGGGCCAGTCCCGTCAGGTTTTTGTCTGTAGGTTCAGTCTGCCCGTGATTTTCACGCCGCTTGCTGATGTACTCATCCAACTCTTCCTGCATGATCTTTTCATCGGAGAAAGCGCCATCTTTAGTTTGGTAAGGAAGATAGGGTTCATTGGTGGATTTTGCAGACATTTTTCATTCCCTGGATCGGCGTTTTTAGTATGGAGGCGTTTTGTTCCTCACTCACAAGACTAGGCGAAAACCAGGTAATAAGAAAGACGTAGGCCGGTTCAAGCGCAGCGGAACCGGCAATTTCGTTTACCCGGTCAATCCGGTTGCGCCCGATCCGCTGCGCTTGATCGGGCCTACATGCTTGATAGTTGAAACTGAATAATTACGAAAGGGAGTTGTTTGACCTTTCCGGAACCAAAGCTGCCGCCTGCCGGATCAACTCGGGGCCTGCGTCTGGGTTATGGGCATGCTCGCTCAGATGACGGCGCCAGGCACGGGCGCCGGGACAGCCGTGAAAAAGTCCGAGGATGTGCCGGGTGATGCGTTTGAGTGGAATACCTTTTTGGCACTGTAACTCAACAAATGGCAGGAAACTCTCCAGCACCTGATGACGGTTGGCTATAGGTCGTGTATCGCCATAAAGACGGTGATCGGCTTGCGCCAGAATCCAGGGATTGTGGTAGGCCTCGCGGCCGATCATCACACCGTCGAGATCCCGCAGCAGCGCCTCTGTTTCAGTCAACGTCCTGATGCCGCCGTTGATGCTGAAACCCATCGTGGGAAAGTCCAGTTTGAGCTGCCTGACCACGTCATAGCGCAGCGGCGGGATATTCCGGTTCTCTTTGGGGCTCAACCCCTGCAGCCATGCCTTGCGGGCGTGGATGATGAAATGGTCACATCCCGCCCCGATCTGTAGCGCCACGAAGTTGCATAAGGCCTCGTAGCTGTCATTGTTATCGATGCCGATACGCGTCTTCACCGTTACCGGAATCAAGACTGCCTCCTTCATCGATTGAACACACTCCGCCACCAGTTGAGGATGTCCCAAAAGACATGCGCCGATCATGCCGTTCTGCACCCGATCCGAGGGACAACCCACGTTGAGATTCACCTCGTCGTAACCGGCTTCTTCAGCAATCAGCGCTGTAGCGGCAAGGTCTTTTGGATCACTGCCCCCCAGCTGAATGGCGACGGGGTGCTCTGAGTCATCATGCTCAAGAAAACGTGTTGCATCCCCATGCAGCAGCGCACCGGTGGTGATCATCTCTGTGTAGAGCAGGGCATGATGGGTAATCAGGCGCATGAAATAGCGCTGAAAGCGGTCGGTGTAATCCATCATGGGGGCGATGGAGAGTGTGCGTTGAATAGAATCGGACATCTGCCCATTCTAACAACTGTTGGTGTGGGATCCCCCTCGGGGTTTTGACTCTCTTGTTGGGTTGGATTCCCTGCGGCCTGCAACGATCTATCCGTAGGAGCGGCGCCTCGCCGCGATTTGCCCATCTACGGAGCCATCGCGGCGAGGCGCCGCTCCCACGCAAGCGTGGAGTCAGTGTACCAAAAGGCTACATATCAAAATCGAAAAGGACGTTCGGCCCTGGTCTTCCCGAGTCTTGTTCCTGGTTCTGATCGGATGTAGATTGCAGTACGATCACGGCATAACCTCGCATGGATCACGAAGATGGCTAAAAAAGCAGCAGCAAAAAAACAAAAATCCTTTGAACAGACCCTCTGGGATACCGCCGACAAGCTCCGGGGAACTGTCGAGTCTTCCGAGTACAAGCACGTCGTGCTCAGCCTCATCTTCCTCAAGTTTGTCAGCGACAAGTTCAAGGCGCGCAGGCAGGAATTGATCGACGAAGGCAGGGAGGCCTATCTCGACATGGTGGAGTTTTACACCATGAAGAACATCTTCTACCTGCCTGAGGAGTCGCGCTGGTCATTCATCCAGAAGCACTCCAAGCAGGACGATATTGCCCTCAAGATCGACACCGCCCTGCACACGGTGGAGAAGAACAACAAGAGCCTGCGCGGCGCCCTACCCGACAACTACTTCTCCCGCCTGGGGCTGGATGTGAGCAAGCTGGCGGCGCTGATCGACTCCATCAACAACATCGATACCGTGGAAGACAAAGAAGAAGACACCGTCGGCCGGGTCTACGAATACTTCCTCGGAAAATTCGCCGCCACCGAGGGCAAGGGCGGCGGCGAGTTCTACACCCCCAAGTGCGTGGTCAACCTGATCGCCGAGATGATCGAACCCTACAAGGGCAAGATCTACGACCCCTGCTGCGGCTCCGGCGGCATGTTCGTGCAATCGGTCAAATTCATCGAAAGCCATGAAGGCAACAGCAAAGACATCTCCATCTATGGCCAGGAGCAGACCGGCACCACCTATAAATTGGCGAAGATGAATCTGGCCATTCGCGGCATCGCCGGCAACCTGGGCGAAGTACCCGCCGATACCTTCTTCAAGGACCAGCATCCCGACCTCAAGGCCGACTTCATCATGGCCAACCCGCCCTTCAACCTGAAGGCGTGGCGCGGTAACGACGAACTCAGCGACGACCCGCGCTGGGCCGGATACGAAGTGCCGCCCACCGGCAACGCCAACTACGGCTGGATACTGCACATGATCGCCAAGCTGTCGGAGAGTGGCGTGGCGGGCTTCGTACTGGCCAACGGCTCCATGTCCACCAGCACCAAGGGCGAAGGCAAGATCCGCCAGAAGATCATCGAAAACGATCGGGTGGACTGCATGATCGCCCTGCCGGGGCAGTTGTTCTACACCACCCAGATTCCGGTTTGCCTTTGGTTCCTCACCAAAAACAAAAAGACCCAAACCGTCGAAGGCCATATCGAGAGCAACCACCGTGACCGCCGGGGCGAGACCCTGTTCATCGACGCCCGTAACATGGGCAGCATGATCGACCGCACCCACAAGGAGCTGACGGCGGACGACATCACCGGGATTGCCCGTACCTACCATGCGTGGCGGGGCGAACATCACACCGTCATTGCGAGGAGCGATAGCGACGCGGCAATCTCCCCCTACGAAGACAAGCCCGGCTACTGCAAAGCGGCCACCCTGGAAGAGATCAAGGCCAACGACTATGTGCTGACACCGGGGCGTTATGTGGGCGTGGCTGAGATCGAGGATGACGGCGTGCCGTTTGAGGAGAAGATGGCGGCGCTGACCAAGACCCTGTACCGGCAGATGGAGGAGTCGGAAAAGCTGGATGCGGTGATACGCGGGAATTTGGAGCTTTTGGGTTACAAGGATTAAACCATGGCAAAAATCGAAGTTTTAAATCAAGACGTTAGCGTTGCCACCATCAAGGAAGAGGACTACATCTCCTTAACTGATATTGCGCGCTACAAAAATCAGAAGCGTACAGATGACCTGATTCGTAACTGGCTGCGCAATCGCAACACCCTGGAGTTCCTGGGTATTTGGGAGCATCTCAACAATCCCGGTTTTAAACCCGTCGAATTCGACGGGTTTAAACTTCAGGCAGGACTGAACAGCTTCACGCTCACGCCCAAACAGTGGATCGACAAAACGGCGGCAATCGGCATCATCTCCAAAGCAGGTCGTTACGGTGGAACCTATGCCCACAAAGACATCGCCTTCGAGTTTGCCGCATGGGTTTCGGTGGAGTTCAAGCTCTATCTCATCAAGGAGTTTCAACGTCTTAAAGAAGATGAACGAAAAACACTGGGCTGGGATATCCGGCGTAATTTGGCCAAAATCAACTATCGTATCCACACCGATGCCATCCAGCAGCACCTGATCCCACAAACGCTGGAAAAAAAGCAGACCTCAACCGTCTATGCCAACGAAGCAGATGTGCTAAATCTGGCGCTCTTCGGCATGACAGCCGCCCAATGGCGCAAAAACAATCCCAAGCAAAAGGGCAATATGCGCGATGAGGCCGACATCATCCAACTGGTTTGCCTATCCAATCTGGAAAACCTCAATGCCCTGTTTATCACTGAAGGTGTACCGCAATCTGAACGGTTGCAACGGCTCAATAAAATTGCCATTCATCAAATGACCCTGTTAGCAAGTGATAGGCGTATGAAGCTGTCTGATTCCACGGATGAGGGCTGAGCCATGCGAAAAACAGGCGAACAATTGCTCATTATGGATTGGCAGATGGAGGAGTCGGAGAAGCTGGATGCGGTGATTCAGGAGAATTTGGCGGGGTTGAAATACGGAAATGCCTAGACGTGAAACCAAGACAGGGGGCCGAGCTGAAACTTCCGGTGTTATTCCCGGGGACTACGCTCTTTCGGTGGGATATCCAAAAATACTGACGCTTGAAGGTTGGGCTTGGACAAAACTGACTGACGTAGCACGGCTAGAAACTGGCCATACGCCTAGCAGAAAACACCCTGAATATTGGGGTGGCAACGTGCCATGGGTTGGAATTAAGGATGCGACGGCCAACCATGGGGGAACACTGCATCAAACCAACCAATATACAAACGACTTAGGTATCGCTAATTCATCAGCCAGAATCCTTCCCGCGAATACGGTTTGCTTATCTAGAACTGCGTCAGTTGGATACGTTGTGGTCATGGGCGAACCTATGGCGACAAGCCAAGATTTCGTCAACTGGGTATGTGATGCCGACAAGCTCGACTACCAGTTCTTAAAGTATGTTCTCCTTGGCGAGAACCGGAGCTTTCTAAGGTTCGCGAGTGGCACGACTCACCAGACGATTTACTTCCCCGAGGTGAAGGCATTCCATGTTTGTTTGCCATCGCTTAAGGAGCAAAAAGCCATCGCCCACATTCTCGGCACCCTCGACGACAAAATTGAACTCAACCGCCAGATGAACGCCACCCTGGAGGCGATGGCGCAGGCGCTGTTCAAGAGCTGGTTTGTCGATTTCGATCCGGTCATCGACAACGCCCTGGCCGCTGGCCACCCCATCCCCGAACCTCTGCACACCCTCGCCGAGGCCCGTAGGGCGCTGGGCGACCAACGCAAGTCCCTGCCCGAAGCGATTCAAAAACAGTTCCCCAACCGCTTTGTCTTCAACGAGGAGATGGGCTGGGTGCCGGAGGGGTGGGTATCAATGTCGGTTGACACTGCATTAGAAATTAATCCGAGAGTCACCCTGAAGAAGGGTGACATTGCACCATTCGTTGATATGAAGGCGCTGCCAACAGCCGGTTTTGATATTAACAATGTCATTGAGAAAGGCTATTCAGGTGGGGCCAAATTCAATAGTGGTGATGTATTGTTGGCTCGTATAACCCCGTGTTTGGAAAACGGAAAAACGGGAGTGGTAGATTTTCTGGAAGAAACAGAGGTTGGTTTTGGTTCAACAGAGTTCATAGTAATGCGGGGGAAGGGTGAGTTGAAAACTCCTTTTGTTGCGTGTTTATCAAGAGACCCGGTTTTCCGTAATCATTGTAAACAAAGTATGGTTGGCTCATCTGGTCGGCAAAGAGTTCAAAATACATGCTTTTCAGATTTTTATATTGCCCGGCCTCGTGAAAGCCACTTATTTACGATTTTCAACACCCAAACGTCAGGGAGCTTTAGAAAAATCACTGCGAATAAGGAAGAAGCAAACACTTTAATCAATCTCCGCGACACCCTCCTCCCAAAACTTCTCTCCGGCCAACTGCGCATCCCCGATGCCGAAAAACTCGTGGCGGAGGCATAGGCATGAGCTACCAACCCCCCTACACATTGACAGACGAAATCATCTCCCTGGTCGCCGAAATAGGCGGTTTTCTGGGCAGTATCCGGCTACAGCTCAGCGAAGAGAGTGCGCTGCGATTGCGCAGGATAAACCGTATTCGCAGCGTGACCGGCTCACTGGCCATTGAAGGCAATACACTCTCCGAGGAGCAGGTCACCGCGATACTGGACGGTAAAAGGGTAATTGCACCACCGCGAGAGGTTAGGGAGGCCAGCAATGCCTTGGCGGCCTATGAACAGATGGCGGATTGGAATCCTATGCAGGAGTCTGATCTGCTAACCGCGCACCGGGTAATGATGTTGGGGCTCATCGATAGCGCGGGCATCTACCGCCAAGGCGGCGTCGGTATTATGGCGGGTGATGAGGTGCAGCATATAGCGCCTCCGCCCAGCCAGGTGGCGCGCCTGATGGCGGATCTCTTTCAGTGGGTAGCCTCAACCAATGCCCACGCCCTGATCGCCAGTTCGGTGTTTCACTATGAGTTTGAGTTTATCCATCCCTTCGCGGATGGCAATGGCCGCATGGGTCGCTTGTGGCAAACGCTGCTGCTCTCACGTTGGCAGCCACTATTTTCCGACATACCCGTAGAGAGTCTGATCCATGATCACCAAGCCGACTATTACCGGGCGCTGCGGCAGGCCACGGATCAAACGGATTGTGCCCCCTTTATCCTGTTTATGCTGATGATGATTCGCGATGCCTTGACAGTAAGCACAATCGACCAAGTAATCGACCAAGTAACCGATCAAGTAAAGAACCTGCTTGCCGTCATGGAGGAGGGTTATTTAAGTACCAAAGAATTGATGGAGCGTCTATCACTGTCGCATCGTCCAACATTCAGGGATAACTATCTTAATCCAGCGCTACAACTTGGTTTGATCGAGATGAGAGATCCCGGCTCACCCCGTAGCCCGCAGCAGAAGTACCGGAAAAAATGAGTAAATTCACGGAAGATAAACTGGAAGAGGCGATCATCGCCCTGCTGGAAGGGCAGGGATACCCGCACCACAAGGGCGGGTCGATCACCCGCCAGCCCAGCGAGGTGTTGATCAAGGACGATCTGCAAGCCTATCTGGCAGAGCGATACGCCAAGGACAAGATCACAGAAGGCGAGATAGATTCGATCATCCGCCGTCTGGAGACACTCTCTCCCGCTGATCTCTACGACTCCAATAAAACCATCCACAAACTGGTCGCCGACGGTTTCCTGCTCAAGCGAGAGCCTTCAGCCAATGAAAAAGAGCCTTCAGCGAATGAAAATAAGTATCGCAGCCAGAAAGACCTCTATATCCAGCTTATCGACTATTCAGGGTTGCCCGAGCAGCGGCTTCCCCGTGAAGGCGAACTTGAGTCCATTGTTGCGGAAGAATCGGCCAAATATGGAGCCGACAGGAACATCTACAAAATCGTCAATCAGTTGGAGATCGAGGGCAGCGAAAAACGCATCCCCGACGCCATTCTCTACATCAACGGCCTGCCGCTGGTGGTGTTCGAGTTCAAGAGCGCGATCCGGGAAGAGGCGACTATTCACGACGCCTATGTGCAACTCACCACCCGCTATGCCCGCGATATTCCGGAGCTGATGAAATACAACGCCCTGTGTGTGATCAGCGATGGGGTCAATTCGCGCATGGGTTCGCTGTTTGCGCCCTACGACTATTTTTACACCTGGCGCAAGGTGACCGGCGACGAGACCATCGAACAGGATGGCATCAATGCCCTGCACACCATGATCCAGGGGCTGTTCGACAAGGACCGTCTGCGGCAGGTGATGCGCCACTTTATCTACTTCCCGGATGTCTCCAAACAGGAGGTGAAGGTGGTCTGCCGCTATCCGCAGTTCTACGCGGCGACAAAGCTCTACGAGAATATCAAGCTGCACCGCAAGCCGGAGGGCGACGGCAAGGGCGGCACCTACTTTGGGGCCACCGGTTGTGGCAAGAGCTTCACCATGCTGTTTCTGACGCGGCTGCTGATGAAGAGCGTCGATTTCGAAAGCCCGACCATCGTGCTGATTACCGACCGTACCGATCTGGACGATCAGCTTTCAGGGCAGTTCACCAACGCCAAGGGATACATCGGCGATCAGACGGTGGTCAGCGTGGAGAGCCGTACCCAGCTGCGCGAGCTGCTCAAGGGGCGAAACAGCGGTGGCGTGTTCCTTACTACCATCCACAAGTTCACCGAAGATACCGAGCTGCTCACCGAGCGCAACAACGTAATCTGCATCTCCGACGAGGCGCACCGCAGCCAGGTCAATCTGGATCAGAAGGTGCGCGTGACGGAAAAAGGCGTACAGCGTACCTATGGCTTTGCCAAGTACCTGCACGACTCCCTGCCCAATGCCACCTATGTCGGTTTTACCGGCACGCCTATCGACGCCACGCTGGATGTGTTCGGCGAGGTGGTGGATGCCTACACCATGACCGAATCGGTGAAGGACGGCATCACCGTGCGTATTGTCTACGAGGGCCGTGCCGCCAGGGTGGTGCTGGATAATGCCAGGCTGGAAGAGATCGAAGCCTACTATGCGCAGTGCGCCGAAGACGGGGCCAGCGACTACCAGATCGAGGAGAGCAAGAAAGCCAGCGCCAATATGACCGCGATCCTTGGCGATCCGGACCGCATCAAGGCGCTGGCTGCGGATTTCGTGAAGCACTACGAGAAGCGGGTGGGAGAGGGATCGACCCTCAAGGGCAAGGTGATGTTCGTATGCAGCAAGCGGGAGATTGCCTATGCCTTCTGGCAGGAGCTAATTACCTTGCGGCCTGAATGGAACAAGGTACTGGTCAGTGAAGCCGGAGCCACTCTAACCGAGCAGGACGACGCACAGGGAAGTGCTAGTGTCGCGGGAGACAGGATGTCGATAGCGACTAAGAAGAGCATCAAGCCCATGCAACGGGTGAAGATGATCATGACGCGGGGCAAGGATGACCCGAAGGAACTCTACGACCTGCTGGGCACCCAGGAGTACCGTAAGGAACTGGACCGGCAGTTCAAGAACGCCAAGTCCAACTTCAAGATCGCCATCTTGGTGGATATGTGGCTCACCGGCTTCGATGTGCCCTTCCTCGATACCATCTATATCGACAAGCCCATACAGCGCCACAACCTGATTCAGACCATCTCGCGGGTAAATCGTAAGTTCGAGGGCAAAGAGAAAGGACTGGTGGTTGATTACATCGGCATCAAGAAGCAGATGAACCTCGCCCTGGCGCACTACAACAAGGCCGATCAGCAGAACATCGAGGAGATCGAACAGTCCATCATCGTGGTGCGCGATCATCTCGATCTGCTGAACAAGCTGTTCCACAAGTTTGATGACTCGCCCTACCATCAGGGCAGCCCGCTGGAACAACTCAACTGCCTCAACATGGCGGCTGAGTATGCGCAGATCACCGACAAGATCGAAAAGCGGTTCATGCATCTGGTCAAACGCCTGAAGGCCGCCTATGACATTTGTAGCGGTTCTGAAGCGCTGAAGCAGGCCGAGCGCGACCAGATTCATTTCTACCTCGCCGTTCGCTCCATTGTCTTCAAACTCACCAAAGGTAATGCGCCTGATACTGCACAGATGAACGCCAGGGTACGGGAGATGATCACTGAGGCGCTGAAGGCGGACGGGGTGGACGAGATCTTCAAGATGGGCGAAGACTCTGCCAGCGCAACCGACATCTTCGATGACGACTATCTGGCCAAGATCGAAAAGATCAAACTGCCCAATACCAGGATAAAGCTGCTTCAACAGCTGCTCGCCAAGGCGATAGACGACTTCAGGAAGGTCAACAAAACCAAGGGCACGGATTTCTCCAAGAAGCTCAAGGCGCTTGTCGACAGCTACAACGAACGCAAAGAGGATGATGTGCTGGTCAGCAACGTCCTGGAAGACTTCACTGATGAAATCATCGACCTGCTGCATGCCCTGAAGAGAGAGAAGGAATCATTCGCCGATCTGGGAATCGACTTCGAAGAGAAAGCCTTCTACGACATTCTTCGGGGACTGGCTGTCAAATACGATTTTGAGTACCCGGATGATAAACTTATTGCCTTGTCCAAAGCGGTTAAAACCGTCGTAGAGGATAAGGCCCGATATACAGACTGGAACCGGCGTGATGATATCAAGGCTGAGCTGAAGGTTGACCTGATCATCTTGCTTGCCGAGTACGGCTATCCCCCCGTCGACCGGGACGAGGTTTACAAGGAGATATTCGAACAGGCGGAGAACTTCAAAAAGCATCAGGCAAGAAATTAGAGCCTGTGATTTCAGTAGGTTGGGTTAGATGCGCATTGCCTCCAATGCTTTCATTCCAATCACCAAGTTTCGCGCGCATCGTAACCCAACAGGGTTTTGTCGGGTTACGTCGCGCGCCAAGTATGAAGTTATTGTTCAACCTTGTGCTGTTGCGCGACTAACCCAACCTACAAGGACGCTAAGTTTGGGCTCAAGAAAAAATTCCTTACAATCCAGTGTCTTCATCAGTGTAGTGTAACTTGCCGGAGGGCAATATGAATGTAGTTGTAGTAGATGGTGGGTATATCGGTAAAGATGTGATGTTTCCGCAGCTCAATCTGAAAAAATTCGGCTGGATTCAATACCCATTCAGTGAAGATGCCGAAGTGGCTGAGCGCTGCTGGAGAAGCAGCGTGATTATCAGCGTAAAGACAAAGATAGATAAGTCGGTTATCGATAAGGCAGTCAAGCTGCAGTTGATCGTCGCTGCCGGTGGCTCCTATGACCATATTGATTTGAATGCCGCAAAGGCACGGGGCATCATTGTCTGCAATACGCCCGGGCTTGCTCCGTCGGACAGTGAGCAGATAAAGAAGCTGTGCCGTCAGGTGGTTACCAACATTAATTCATTTCTAAAAGGTGACTACATAAACCAGGTAGGGGGCTGAAGAGAAGGCCCTGCACGTTAGAAGATTGCAAGGTTGGCAACAAGGTTGGGGTCAGAGTAAAAAACTTGCGCACGATCGAACCTGCATCCTGAACTGTTACAACCCGAGATCAATTCATGGTTGATAAACAGACTCAATCAAGCTGCAGCAAATCCGGGAATATAGGCCCCTGCCTCCCCCGGTCTCAGCCCTGACCAGCGGTTATCACGGCAAGGATTCTCCTACCCTCTTTCTCGTCCAGCACCGCGAGCCCCTTTTTTAGAATCAGGCCTTCCAGCCTGGCGTGATGAGGGTCGGTTTTGGCCTGAGTGGACTTGATAAGATCCTGCTTTGAAGCGTTCAGCAGGCACTTTGCGGCTTTCTTCTTGGCTTGCAGGCGTTTTTGATCCCAGGCAGTCTGGACAAATCGCCATACTGGGGGTGATAACTTCTTTTCACCCCAATTGTTGAGCGTAACCCAATACTCCACGCCGCCTTGAACAAGGGGGAGTTGCTCGGTAGGGATGCCGATCTGGGTAGTCAGAAATGACTTCAACCAGCGGCTGCTTTTGATCCTTCTCTGCGTCATTTTAGTATCAGCTAATACGATTATCGATACGGTCATATTAAGCGTTGCGGCGGGGAATATCTGTAAAACTGTGTGACGTTTTAACAGTAGCCTGCTGGGCTTGTAGGCATGATCAAGCGTAGCGGATCAGGCAAAACGATTCGATACAACTATCGATATTTGCCGGCTCCGCTACGCTTGAGCCGGCCTACAGTTTTTCGGTAAGGGCTGCCAGCCGTTCTGTTTCAGGCAAACGGGAGAGTGTGGCGCAGGCTTGATAGAAAGCATTCCAGTCCCGGTTTTGCTGTTCAAAGAGGTTGAGAAAGCCTGGTACCAGTCGATAATAGGTGGCAATTTGTGCCAGAGAGGCATTGTTGATGGGCTTGTCAAACCAGCGGTCGTAACTCTCCAGGCCATTCCAGCGCTGTTTCAGTTGCTGATAGTCCTGGCGTAATTGGGAGAACAGCCCGGCCTTGCGGTCGCGCATTTCAGATTCCGTCATCTCCTTTTCATAGAGCGTTTCCAGTGCCTTTCGGCTCTTCAGCAGGAGGGCGGTGAATTCCTCATGCCGAAGCTGCTGTTGTTGCCAGGCCGAGGTGGTTTTCTGCTTCGTGCGCAGCCACTGATCCACGCCCAACCGGGCCACCGCCGTGGCAAAGGCTTCGTTGAAGGCGCTGTCCCCCTGCAAGTAGAGTTGCTGATGGGCCAGTTCGTGGAATATGAGTTGTGCAAGGCTGGTTTCCGGCCAATGGATCACTGTGCTGGGCAGTGGATCGTCGAACCAGCCGAGGGTTGAGTAGGCGGGCACATCGACGATGGTGACATCCAGCCCTTCGTCCCTGAGTTGGCTGGCGTAGGCGGTCGCCTCGGCTTTGCTGAAATAACCCCGGTAACTGGCGCAACCCACTATTGGGTAACACCACTGCTTTGGGTGGACAGAGAACTCCGGTGCGGCCACCACACTCCACACCACAGCCTTGCGCTGTAGATCGGCGTAACTGCGATAGCTCTCGTTTTCCGGCAGTTTTAGCGTTTGGCTTGCAAAATCCCTAAGGGTTTCAGTCAGCTGAAGCCTTTGCTTAAGCCGTGGATCGGTCTGTGGATTTGCCAGCAGATCGCTGATAGATTCAGTGCGCTGCAGCAAGTCCAGATGTCCCTGGATCGACTGGGCGTAGTACCCAATGCTGGAGCAACCGGAGAGCAGCAGTGCTATCAGCAGCGTGGCAGGCAGGTTTAAGTGTGGGGAAAACAGTGTTCGAACTCGCTCTCTACTCCGGCATGTGCTCGATAGTATACGCATGACGAGTAGAGGCTTCCTGCCAAACACAGGGTTCTCTGATGGAGGTCCTTGAGCCTGATATGCCATAATCCTCCATGAAAAATTTCTGGAATAGCAGGTGAATAAGATGAGTATTGATCAACTGAACAGTGAGTACGCGATCGAGAACCAGCTGAAGTTTGTCGAAGGGGAGGGCGGTTTTCCATTTATTGAAATCGACAATGGAAAGGCAACGGCCCTGATCTCTCCCTATGCGGGGCAAGTGCTCTCTTTTTGTCCGGCCGGCGAATCCCAGGATCTTCTGTTTCTCAGTGACCAGGCCTACTATCAGGATGGAAAGGCCATCAAAGGCGGCATCCCTATCTGCTGGCCCTGGTTCGGTTCCGATCCTGAAGGTTTGGGCCGACCCGGTCATGGGTTTGTGCGCAACCGCGACTGGTCGGTAGTGTCTACTGAAGCAACCAGCGAAGGTGACACCAGGGTGGTGCTGGGTCTGGTTGATACAGAGGAGACCAGGGCGATCTGGCCCCACGCTTTCAAGCTGAATATCGAGATCACGGTAGGCAACAGCCTGACTGTGGAACTGGTCACCCGCAATACGGGTGAGCAGACATTTACCATCACCCAAGCGTTTCACACCTATTTCAGAATAGGGGATATCGCCAGGGTGAAGGTGCTGGGGTTGGAGGGGCTTGACTACCTGGATAAAGTCGACAGTGGCGTTGAAAAGACTCAGGCAGGTGAACTCACCATCTCCTCAGAGGTGGATCGCATCTATATGGATGCTCCAGATGAGCTGGTAATAGACGATGAGGCCCTGAGTCGGCGGATTCACATCAGCAGCGCAGGCAGCCGGACTGCGGTGGTGTGGAACCCGTGGGCGGAAATCTCCAGGGACATGGCCGACCTGGGTGATGAGGATTTTCAGCGCCTGCTGTGCGTGGAAACCGCCAATGCCGCGAGTGAAACCGTCGAGCTTCCGCCGGGCAGTGAGAGCCGGGTGCTTGCCAGCTACCGGGTATCCTCATAAAAGCAGTGTTCCAACGCTTTTTCGATTCTGGCATATACTGAATAGTATGCAGTGACGTATTCATGCCTTAACAGGAACAACTGACCATTGGAGGTGAATCGTGCGTTGGAACAAACTACGCTTTCTACTGGTCGGACTGGCCTTTTTGTTGGTCGGCGGTTGCCCATTTACTGACTCAGACGATGGCACAGTCAGCACCACGATTCCGTTGACGACTGCGGACAAACCCGATGTGGCGCCCTGTCCCACACAGGATATCCTGGCTGACCAGACAACCCTCGATGAATTGAAAAATGTATTGGTGAATGGCGCGCTTGTCTATCTCGATGTCCCCTTCGATGGTGGGGATCCCGATATTTATTCAAAGAAGTGTGGTCTGGATGCGTTTTGGAATCCGGCGGACAATATCAATATGGTTGCGCCGGGCGATGTGGGCATGGCGGCCCTGACGCTTGCCGAGTACTACCAGTTCGGCAATGCAGGCATCTGCGCTGCCGGTTTTAACAATGGCAGCTTCGGCAACGGGGAGGGTTTTCCCGTTGCAGGCACCTACCGCAAAGAGATCAAAGCGACCCTTGGGGGCTTTACCTATCATCTGCGATTCAGGCTGGTCGTCACCGGCACATCAGCGGGTAACCTCTTTGCCGATGAAGGCATCGTGGTGCCGCAGGATATGGAAAACACCCTCGTTTATGAAGTGGATGGCGTTGTGACTGCCCATGCAGACCTCTACAGCACCATCGTCAATGCTTTTCTGGCCGGTGGAGGCGCCCCGACAGTGGTGCTGACAATCAAGCCGGACGGGGCTGGAGCGGAAATTCTGCGGATCAGTATCGAACTGATCTGTGTCTCCAAAGCCTGAAAATCGCCGGGGTAAGGGTGAGACTGCTCAACAGTGCAAGGATGAGACCCGTTGCCAGCAGGCCGCCGAGTTCCCTGTTGACCTGAATGGTCGACAGGGAGAGTGCTGCCGTGCAGGTGGCAATAACTGCGGTGGTCGCCAGTAGCGCAGGACCGGCCCGCAAAGCGCTGCTTTGCAGCCGCCTGTGGAGAGAGCGTCTGCCATACCGCAGTGGCCATAACAGATGCAGGGTGTAGTCCACCGCCAGGCCGAAATAGATAACCGGCAGGAGCATCATGCCCAGGCTCCAGGGAATGCCTGCGTGGCCCATTATTCCGCCGATCAGCAGTGCTGGCAGCAGCAGAGCGATCAACGCCGGGACAAGGTTGTCTGTGTTGCCACGGAAGGTCCAGAGAAGGGTAGCCATGATGATCGCCAGTGATCCGATCAGACCCATCATGCCCGCTTTGGCCCCCAGTTGCTCCATGCGATGGTAGTCGTAACCTGTGCCACCGAACCAGAGTCGGTGTTGAGACAGTACGGTGCGGTCGAAATGTCTCAGCCAATCGATGAGTTCGCTGTGGCGTTGAAAAGAGTGGGGGGCAAAATGGAGCTGCACCCGTGCGGTGGCACTGTCTGGTTTGAACCAGTCTGAGAGCGCTGCTTCTACTGTGCCGGGTTTCGACGCCGTTGCTGTTTCCAGCCCTGCCGCAAAGGGCAGAACCATTTTCGTCTCGGGCCATGTTCTTGCGTAGTTCCTTACTGCCCTGGCTGCATTCAGGAGCGCTATTCTGTCAGTGCCAGCATCGTCTATGGCCTCGATGAAAACATCCACGGGCCGCAGGTCAGTTCCACTCATCGTGGCAAGTTTGTCGATCTTCTTTTCGAGTATATGGGACGCGTGAAAAAGATTGGGAAAGCGTACTGTCAGTTGCAGTGACGGCAGTCCTGTAAGGGCGATGCAGAGTAGCGCAACCCATACTGTCAGAACCCGCTTTGTATGGTGTTGTGAAAAACGGACTGCCTGCAGCGCAAGATACCTTGGCCAGCCTGGGACGGGTCGATGCCTGATCCCGCTAGAGAGAAAAAGTGTGCCGCTAAAAAAAGTCAGCAGATAGGCCAGTAGCGCGCCGACGCCTGCCCAGATCCCCAGGTCGTGCAGTAAGGGTGAATCCTCCTGTAGCGCCAGTACGAGCAGTGCACCGGCGGTGGTGAGGGTGGTCAGCAGACAGGGATGGGCCAACGCACGGACTTCAGCGGCTGTAAAAAAAGTATCGCGTTTGCCCGCAAGGCGGGCAGTGCGGTCGATCAGATGGATGGCATCGAGGGTTGCAATGGACCAGACAATGGGGATGAGTACAACCGCAATCAGCCCCGTGTTGCGCTCAAAGTGTTGTACCAGAAGCAGGATAAGGGTGCAGGAGATGCTGGCGACAAAGAGCGGAAAGAGCAAAGCGCTCAGGCTCCTGAAGAAGAGATAGGGGATCAGTGTCACCGAGATCAGGAGCCAGGGGAGGATGTTTCTCATATCCTCGTAGGCACTCTGCCAGGACGCGACCCGAATCTGAGGTGTGCCGATAGTAGCGGCGACGGCGTCGGCAAACGTCGCAGTCAATGCCGCTATAGCCTTTTCGAGCCGGCGCGCCGCCTGCATGGTTGAGTTGCCGGCGCTGATGTTGATGAGCAGCAGACGGGTATTTTGTCCGCCGATAGAGATTTGCATGACATCGGCAACATTGTCGATGGCACTTATCTGTTGCTTCAATCTCTCGATGCTGTTGGGTTCCGCCTCCGGCTTGATAGCGATGATCACCCGGTTTGGTTCGATGCCAAAGGTTGTCCGGATCTCTTCCAGTCTGCCTTGGTCCTGGGGCGGCAGCATCTGTTCCAGGGTCGGGCGTTCATCGGGAGTGAACGAGGAGAGGTAGTAGAGACAGATCGGCACCGCCACAATGGCGGTAATCCTGCCAAGCCAGATCAACCAGTTGGGGCTCGCGAAACTATAATTCCCAGTGCCGGACACTAGAGCTCCTTCAAAAGGAAAAATAGGATGCGTAGGGAGCGCCATGCGCACCAAAACAAGCAGTAATCACGGTATTCACGCTAATCATGGTGCGCACGGCGCACCCTACCTTCTCGTGAAACAATAACTCCCAGTACCGGATACAAGATTGCCTGAATCAGCTTCAGGACAGTTGCTTGATCAGCACCTTTGAATTGCGCCGATAGTTATACAACTGCCGGCGTTTTATCGGCAGGGATTTCAGCTCGGCGGTGACGAAACCCCGCTCCCGGAACCAGTGGGCAGTATGGGTGGTGAGCAGAAACAGCTGCAGGATGCCTTGGCTGCGGGCAGTGGTCTCCATCTGCTCCAGCAGCCTGTCCCCGCGCCCGCCGTCCCGGTAGTCGGGGTGAACCACGACACAGGCAAGCTCTGCCATCCCCTCCTTGGCATAGGGGTAGAGGGCAGCGCAGGCGATGGCCATACCGTCACGCTCCATCAGGATGAAGCGTTCGATCTCGGTCTCCAGCAGTTCCCGCGAACGCCGCACCAGAACCCCCTCCGCCTCCAGGGGGGTGAGCAGTTCCAGCAGGCCGCCGATATCGTCGATGGTTGCGGTGCGGGTCTCCTCATAGGGTTCTGCGGTGATCAGGGTGCCTGAGCCGTCGCGGGTAAAGAGCTCCTGCAACAGCGCGCCGTCACCCTTCCGGTCGAGCAGATGGATGCGATTGACACCGCTGCGACAGGCGGTGACCGCCGCCCGCAGATGCTGACAGATATCCTCAGGCAGCCGTTTGCGCCGTGACAGGATAGTGTCCACATCCCGCGGCACCACATTGGTGATGAGGCGTCCCCGTGAGTCGGTCAACCCTTTACCTTCCACCAGACTGATGAGCTTGTCCGCCCCCAGGGCGATGGCCACGGATGCGGCGACATCGGCGGCGCTCAGATTGAATACCTCGCCGGTCGGGGAGTAGCCGATCGGGGGGATGATGGCAATCGCACCGGTCTCCAGACGCTGCTCGATGGCAGCGGAATCGACGCGGCGAACCTCTCCGGTATGACCGTAGTCGGTACCGTTTCTAACGCCGATGGGTTTAGCCGTAACGAAGTTGCCGGAGGCTGCCCGGATACGCGCTCCTGCCATGGGGGAGTTGGAGAGTCCCATGGAGAGCAGGGCCTCGATCTCCACCCGCACGGCGCCGGCGGCCTCCTTGACACAGGCGAGGGCAACATCGTCGGTTACCCGCAGGCCATCGATGTAGTGCATCTTTGCGCCGCGGGTCTGCAGCCGCTCTTCGATCTGGGGACGTGCGCCGTGTACCAGCACCAGGCGGATTCCCAACCCCTGGAGAATGGCAAGATCATGGATCAGGTTTGGAAAGCACCTGTCCGCCACTGCCTCTCCGCCGAAACAGACGACGAAGGTGCGTCCACGATGCGCATGAATATAGGGGGAGGCGTCGCGAAACCAGGTCACGAAAGGATCGGTTGTTTGCTTTTTGGAGACCATTTTTCTGCCTAATCAGAGTCTAGGAGGTTGTCGGATTTAACACTGTTTGGCTGCAAACCCCTGGATGGCGATCAACTCAGCTTATCAAACTCGTTAAATAGGCCCACTATTCGCCTCGTTCGATAAAGCTGATTTGATTCGCCCCCAGTGATTTTCGCTTCGACCGCCATGGATGGCGGAAGTGCGGGTAACGCAGGAGCAGTTACCAGTCAAACGGATAAACCCGACAGCCTCCTAGCTAACAGAAGATCACAAACAGAATCTCTTCACCAGCGACTGTATCAGTTTGATTGCAGGCTGGATATGTTCAAGGGGAAGGTATTCATCGGGTTGATGGGCCTGATCGATATGGCCGGGGCCGCAGATCACTGTCTCCATGCCCATCTCGTTCAGATAGGGTCCTTCGGTGCCGAAGGCGACAGCACCCGCCGGAAAACCGGTGAGGGACTCGACTGCCTGCACGATGGCGGCATCCTTTGGAGTCTCCATCGCCGGGATGCCGGCGAAGACCGGGATCAGCTCCCAGGCCAGACCGCTGTCCACAAGCAACCGATCAATGCGGGTAGATATTTCAGCACGCAGATCACTCAGTACCATGCCCGGCAGTGGACGCAGATCGAATTGAAGTTCGCACTGGCCGCAGATGCGGTTAGGGTTGTCGCCGCCGTGAATATGCCCGAGATTAATGGTCGGTACCTCAACTTCGAATGCAGGATTGCGATAGCGTTGCTGCAGATCGTCACGCCACTGCAGCACTTCTCCGATGACCCGGTGCATTCCCTCGAGGGCGTTGACCCCCAGCGACGGGTCGCTGGAGTGACCGGAGCGGCCGGTCAGCCGAATCGACTCCATGGAGATCCCCTTGTGGGTACGAATCGGTTTTAGCCCGGTCGGCTCGCCAATCAGTGCATGACGCCCCAGCCGGCGATGCAGATCGACCAGCGCCTGGGCACCACACATGGTGCTCTCCTCATCGGCGGTGGCGATCAGGGTCAACGGCTGTTTCAGATTGTGCAACGGCAGTTCACGGATTGCCTCGATGACGACCGCAAAGAATCCCTTCATATCGGTGGTGCCGAGGCCGTAGAAACGGTTGTCCCTTTCGACGAGCTGCAGGGGGTCGCTGTGCCACTTCTCCTCGTCGAACGGCACGGTGTCGGTATGGCCGGACAGCACCAGACCTTCACTGCCGCTACCGGCGCTGGCCACCAGGTTAAACTTATTCTTGTGACCAGGGATCGGCACTATCTCAATCTTGAAGCCGAGTGATTCGAGCCAGCTGCTCAATATCTCTATCACCGGCTGGTTGCCCATATCCCAGGCGGGATTGACGCTGCTCACCGAAGGCGCAGCGATCAGGGTACGGGTCATCTCCATTAGATTGGGTGTCTTCATACAATGATTCTGGATGGTTGAACCCATATCCGCAAGTGTGGTGAGCTAATGCTCTATGGAGAATATGAGTTTCTGTAGGGTGTAGGCCGGGTTAGTCGCATACAGTACTAAACTTGAATCTAACACCCTACTTTGTATGCGACGTAACCCGGCAAATTGCTGTCGGGTTACGATGCGCGCAACGTCAAGTGGTAATATTGACGTTCGTGGCAATGCGCATCTAACCTGACCTACAGCTACTCGTTCAGCCCATTAAAAAATCAGGGAAAAACTCAATGCCGATGAAGGACTGGCGCTTAGCCGACGACTACGGTTTCACAGAAAGATTGAGCGGCGCCCAATGGGCCTGGGAGTTTCTGCGGCGCAATCCCGACTACCGCAGGGAGTGGAAGATCTTCAACGAGACATGGCAACTGCTGGAGACAGCCTACGGCAGACCGCCGAACCGGGATTTCTGCGCCTGGAAGCTGGACCCCAGGTCCTGGGTGGCGGCCAGTGAATGCAGTGAGAGCGACTGCCGCATTGAAGGTGACAAGGTACTGATTGAATGCGCTATGGGTGCGCGGTGGGGCTTCTACAAATTTCCCCCCGACCCGGCGGATGACGATCCTGTGGGCGAAGAGAGACTGGCCTGGCGGGAATTTTCAATAGCGCCACGCCTGGTCGAAGAACCTGGTGATGAATGGCGGGCAGAAGAGGCGGCGATACTTTTCGACCTGGCGATTCCGCTACGGTCACAGTTGGTTCAGGCCAAGCGTAGGCTGCAGATAGAACAGAGCAGGCGCATAAAGGCAGGCAAGATAACGGCACCGAAGATGTCGGCTCAGCGGGTTCACTGGTGTCTGTGGCTTCGGCTGCTCGATGCAGTGGAGTCAGGTGCGGAAAACGTGATGATGGCACAGCAGTTGGATCTGGAAGACTTGGAAGAACTTGCAGAGGCGCTTTCTGCTGCAAACAGTATGCTGGATGGAGCATACAGGCGCTGTTTGCTGTATAGCGGCTGAGGGAAGGGAAACTTGGTGGTGTTGTCAGGGAAACGCTTTTTGTCACAACGAACTCTATTTCTGTATGATGGAGAAGGCTATGTCGTATTTGCCTGTGCTTTGACAAGGAAAACGCCATGGAAGTGAAATTCGATAATTTTCCCAAGGAATTACACGACAGCGACTGGTATTCCCCGCAGAAGTTATCCTATAAACGACCGTTTCTTGTTCGCCTGGTTGAAGCATCCATTCCCCCCGCCTTCCGTTCCTCTCGCGAATTTGTCGGGGCTGAACGAATTTCAATCCCTTTCGCGGCAGATCTCTATCTGTGGGTCTTCAATTGGAGCGGTATTGAAGATGCCAAAGATGCGATGGCCTTTGTCTGGGACACACCAAGACATACCTTTCTGGTTGATTTCCGTAACGAGACTTTCTTCGATGTGATCAGGGAGGTCTATTCCAAACAGGTTAACAATGAGCAGCACTCTTTAGCCTACCTTGCGCTCTATTTCGAAACCGCAGCAGTCAGGAGAGAGCGGCAGAGCCTCGTCTTGAGCCTGGAAGATGTACGGCAACCTGAAAATATTGAGCAGGAACGTTGGAATGGCCTGCTTGAGAGAGCATCAGAGAGCAACGTTCCAGTAGTTATTGACCGAGAGAGAAATGCAATTTACCAGGTAACCTTGAAGTATTCTGAAAACTCACTTCCTCTTCCTGATTATGACCTTCTAATAGAGGATTGTGTATTTGCACAAGATACAACATCGGTCAATGTGGTTGGATTGGAGCAGCTATGGTGTGCACCGGCGCTTCATCTTCTCGATAAGTCGTCTTCAAAGCATCGATCAGAAAACAATGAGGAGTCCAAGCGTATCTTGAAGCGCCTGGATAGCTGGCGTCCGCCATATGTTGAATCAAATGTAGAAGAGGTTTTACGTGAAGCGTTAGTAAACTTTAAGCGACGATACGCCGAACATCGGTGGGTTGAGATATGGCCATCGAACGATGATGAGATACTGAGGGGTGAAGCGCGGGAGCTTTTTGCCTACATCAACGAACGTTGTCTTGATTACCACATTCCTGATGCTTGGATGCAGTTGCCATGGACTGAAGATATAGGGGATGAATTGCGTGTTTTACGCAAGACGCTCTCCTTCTATGACGGGCACAGTCACTACGAAATAATAGACCGTCGAGGAGGCTATCCCCGGCGAACTGAGATGCTTTTCGCAATCGCAGATTCTGAAGTTCCTGAAGGTGTCGATCGGCTTGTTCCACTCAATGGTATGTCGGCCACGCTTCATAAGCTAAATGCTGCCTACAAACTTAATCTGAACAGCACAACTGCTGCGGAGTATCTCGATCTCTTTTGCGACATGGTGCATGGTGATGAAGGCCCGTTCCATATTGTGGAATCTATAGATGATGCCAAGTGGCGCTGTCACTCAAAAGATCAGCGCGATGTGCTGTCGGATACGATAAGACCGATTCGGATCTGGCCGGTCAGTAATCCAGACAAGGGCTTTATGGTTGCTGATGCCTTTCTGGCCTATTCAGATACCTTTTTTCATGCATGTTTTCATGTCTATCCTGATGGGAGTGTCGCTATGGATGATGATACGCCGGTGATGAGCCGTTTGGGTTTGGTGCCGGAACTCTCTACCACCAAGACGCATTTTCTCCTGCGTCTCCCTCGCAATTTTGTGTTGCCATAACCAGAATACTATTTGAGACGATAATGGCTGAATCCACGCTTGTTTCGAACGAGATTATCGACGCGGATATGTTTGTCGCAGCGCTAAAGCGGGGCGATATGGCTGAGATTGAACATAAGCGTGTGCGCGGTGCCGTCCAGTTTCGTGGAGAAAATGTAACTTTTCCAATGCGGGCGTTGTATACCTGCTTTGAGGGTGAAGTTGATTTTACCGGCACTAAGTTTGAAGGAGGCGCCGACTTCTCCGGTTGTACATTTTCAAAAACAGTTGCTTTTCGGAATGTTAAGGTTGTAGGGGATTTTATTCTTGATGATGTGGATGTTTTGGATATGCCCTCTTTATGGGGGAAACGTCTTCTGGATGCAGTTTCGCTTAATTTGAATGGATTACAGGTTGAAGGGAACTTTGTTTTGGATCGTACTACGGTCCACGGCTCCGTTTTGGCCAAGGGCCTTCAGGTAGATCGGAATGCGAGCATTCGTGGATGTGAAATCAACTCGTCAGACCCCAAGAACATAAACGCTATTACTCTCGATAATGCAAGGGTTGGCGGGGATTTTAATTTTGGCTGTTGGGCGCAGTATGAATCATTTTATGGCAAGGACGGAGCTTATCGAGAGTCCCTGGTCAGAGGAACTGTCAGCGCAAGCAATATTCGGGTTAAAGGAACGGTCAATATAGTCGGGTTGCAAGTGCTCGGTGACTTATCCTGCTGGGGTTCGGTTTTCGAAAGTACCGTATTTATAGCGCCTTTCATGAAACATGCGGATGGTGGTTTCAGTGTTGTCGCACATACTGTGGTCAGTGGAGCGCTAAGTTTTGCTGCGGCAAAAATATCCGGGCATTTAGAGATAGAAAGCACACGTGTTGATGGTCTGCTAAACTTGCTTTCGTTGGAATCAGGGACTATTGTCCTAGGAATATTCGAATACCCTACCCCTGCGGAAACCGGGCCCTGTATTCTCGGCGGTTTGGTGCTGATAAATGCGCGAATACATGGCGATGTGCGAATGCCGTTGCTCGTTGTAACCGGTGCGGATCATACTAAAGGTTCTCCAGGCATCTTTATCAATGGCGCCGATATTGAAGGTGACATTCTTTTCTGGCGCAGCACCTTGCAGTATAAAAATAGTGCTGGTGGCTCAAATCATTCGATCGATTTTCTTTCCGAAGGCGCATACGTTGGGGGGCATCTTGAAATATGCCAATCGAACATCCGTGGTGAGTGTGACTTCGTCAATGTCACAGTGGCCGGAGCGATCAGGTTAAACGATAGCCGCATTGCTGGTGATATCGCCTTTCGTTCGCGGACAACACTGCTTGCCGCGTATAAAACACCAAAATTGGTGCGGGATCGCCTGCCAGACAGTGATACGAAATTACGTCGTGCGACAGCTGCAAATCTTGACCTGACTATGGTTCGTTGTGATAACGACATCGACCTAACCGGCCTGGATATTATCTCGGAACGACCGGATGCTGAGTATGCAAACGAACTTCTTGATGGAGTCAAGGTCGGTTGTGTGGTGGCGAGAGGGCTACAGGCACAAGGTGAAGTTGAACTCTTTGCCATCAATGATGAGTTTAACATTACGGACAGCGTAAACATCCCAGGCGCGGCTGACTTCAGGTATCTGAAAGCGTTTCGGTTCGTGATTTCACACAACAGTTTTGATGCTGAAACATTCAAAGAGTGTGATATCGACAGAATTGGCCTGCGTTTGACATCGGCCGTACTTGGCGAATTACGGATCGAGGCGCGGATGAAAGAGCGCAAATGGTGGCAGTGTCTCATCGGCAGAAGAACAGAACGTTTTCCCCGTCCACTGCATCTGCAGGACCTGTCGGTGCGTGCCTGGGATATCCGAAACTATGAGCAGACCGACAAGTTTCAGACGCTGCTCTCATGCGATCCCATGTTCAGGCGCGACACCTATGTGAGGTCGGAACAGTCCGTTCGGAATGCAGGACATGAGAATGAAGCCAATGCAATCTACCGTGCTGCCCAGTGGCGTGCGCGCGGTCAGGTATGGGGAGATGCCCGGCGCAGTAAATGGTGGTTCTTCCGTCTGCCCCTAGAGTGTTTGAGAGAGTTTTTTCTGCACCTGCCCTTTGCCTTTCTGCTGGGTTATGGTACTACGCCGCTACGACTTCTTCTGATCATCGGTGTGGTTTGGGGGATGATGATGCCCTTCTATGGTACGCGTGAAAACTTCGAGCCCAGCCTCGCTTATCGTGAGGTGCGTGCTGCAGAGAAACTTGCTCCCCTCAAAATACCACCGGCAGTTATATGGCAGGATACAACGCCGTTCTTTATATCGCTGCGTTATCATATTCCTATCATTGGACTTGTCGCCCGGGATGAATGGGAGTTGGCCGAGGAGACTGGTCTTCACCTGTTCTGCAAAACGCCACCTCATTTGAGAGGCTCTAGTAATCTGCAGGATGTAGACGAAAAGCCAAAACGTGATGCTCCTCTGGAGTCTGAAGCAAGCAAACCGGACTGTTGGTTCAGCAGTTCACTCACACCAAAAGATGTAGGAATTATTATCTCACTGCTCAACTGGGCGTTATGGCCCCTGGTGCTGACATTCAGTATCCGTAAGATGCTGCGGTGATTTAACCACTTTCTTGAGGGATAGGTGGAGGAGTGGACTGAGGTAGTGCCTTGTTCCGGGGGTATCTGGTGGCTGCTGTTTCAGACGGATATTCCAATGAGCCAGTGATGAGTGCCTGCTTTGAATGTTGACCTTGAAAATCGTCCCAAGTTTTGCTTTCCTTAAGGTAGATATCCATTGAACAATAGGGTTTTTTCCGGCGGGGGAAGAGATGAACCGGCTGGAGAGTAGGCCGTTGTACGAGCAAGCAAGACTCAACATGCGCCACTTCATTCGGCATCCATCCGACATACCCATCGATTTTGATTTGGGTGAGATTGTCGCTGATAACCACGATTGTCTGAAAAACATCAGTGATGGCGGACTCTGCTTCATCGCAAATCAGTGGATTGACCCCGGCACTGTTATCCATGTGGCCATCTCCATAACGCCGCCGGAGTTCCATGCATCAGGGATAACCGTCTGGTGCAAGGCGCTGGACGACTGTTATGAGGTTGGCGTGAGATTTGAAGATGCGGGTGATGGATTTGCCCTGCGCATGGTGGAGCAGGTCTGCCATATCGAACAGTACAAACAGGATGTGCTGAAAAAAGAGGGGCGGCGACTTACCGGTGAGCAGGCCGCGATTGAGTGGATAGAACGCTATGCGGCGGCATTCCCCCGCTGAACCGGTCGCCTGGTTCGCCTGATCTCTTCAGGAGATTGGCCTGCTTGCCGTGGGGTCAGCGTAGAGTGGTGCGCTCGACGCCGCCCGGAAAGTGGTGGGTGTGGGCCGGACGCGGAGGAGATACCTCCACATGCAGTTGCCTTGTCTGCAGGTGCGTGCGCTTACACACAGGACACTCATAACGTGACTGTTCGGTGGCGGCATCCTGCAGGGATTCTGTTTGTACCATCATGGACGAGCAGTGCGAACACAACATGACAATTTCCCCTTTATCGTCATTGGTAGCCAGAATGGGCTTATTTGTGGTGAAAAGCAAGATATTTGCACTTCACCGGATTCAAAAAGGCATCCCTGCCGGTATGACTCCTTGACTACTAATCAGTCCCAGTTCAGTGCGCCACCAGCCTGATACTCAGTAACACGGGTTTCGAAGAAGTTCTTCTCCTTGCGCAGGTTGGCCTGTTCGTCGAGCCAGGGCAGGGCGTTCTCGGCGCCTGGAAAGGGTTCCTCCATCCCGAGCTGGCGCGCCCGGCGGTTGGCGATAAAGCGGAACTGCTCGATGTGATCCTCTTTCGAATAACCGAGGATCGGATCCTTGAGGATATAACCCGCATATCCTGTCTCAGCATCCAGCGCCTCGTCCCACATCTCCCGAACCGCTTTGGGATCGAGCTGTATGCCCTCTTCATACATGATCTGTTTCACCACGCGGATGCCGAATGAGGCGTGCATCACTTCGTCGCGCATGATGTACTGCAGCTGTTCCGCAGTGCCCTTCATCAACCCCCGGCGCTGTAGGGCGAAGATCGGGCTGAAGCCGTTGTAGAACCAGCAACCTTCGAAGATACCTGCAAAGAAGATATAGGCCATGACGAAGTTCTGCAGCTCATCGGGGTCCCGCAGATTGATGTCGGCGCGCAGGATCGAGGCGAGACGGCGGTTGGTGATCTGGATCTTGCGGTTGATCTCCGGTACCACGCGATAGCGGTTGTAGATCTCCCCCTGGTCGAGACCGATGGTCTCGATGCAGTGCTGGTAGGTCCAGGTGTGCAGGGCCTCTTCGTAGACCTGTCGGGCCTGGTAGATCTGCAATTCGGGGGCGGACATCTTCTCCATCACCGCCAGGCCGATGTTGCGCATCGCCAGGATGTCAGAGGTAGTCAGATAAGAGAGCACGTTCTCGTAGACATGCCTCTCCTCCAACGTCAGGCTGTGGTGGTAGTCGTGCACATCCTGAGCCATGTTGATGTCCAGCGGCGTCCAGTGGTTCTTATTGCCGTTGAGGAAATAGTCCCAGGCCCAGGGGTATTTGAAAGGCGCCAGCTGGTTGATATCGGTCAAGCCGTTGATGACGCGTTTGTCATCCGGATTGACCGGTTTAACATCCAGATTCATCGCTGCCTCGGCCGGCATCTCCGTTGTCGCTGTTTCGACAACGGCTTCCTGTGTCGGCAACTCGCTAACTATGCTTGCCTCGGCCTGTGGCGCCGGACTGGCTGTAGCTACCGGCGCCGTCAATGGATCGTCCCAGTTCAGCATGATGAAGCCCCCCTAAAAATTCGATTTACGCCTGTTACCTGAAACCTGTTACCTGTCACCTTCTGAATCACTGACACGCCTCGCATTCAGGATCGAGGATCGAGCAGGCCTTGGGTGCTTCGCTGTTACCGCCTAGCAGATTGACCTGGCCGCCGTCGCTGCCGGATACCACGCTGGTCTTCTCCGCAGCAGTGGCACCGATGGAGCGCAGGTAGTAGGTAGTCTTGAGGCCACGCACCCAGGCCAGTTTGTAGAGGTTGTCCAGCTTTTTACCGGAGGGTTCCGCCATATAGAGGTTCAGGGACTGGCCCTGGTCGATCCATTTCTGGCGGCGGGAACCGGCCTCCACCAGCCAGCGGGCATCCATTTCAAAGGCGGTGGCGTAGAGCGCCTTCAGCTCCGCAGGAATGCGGTCGATGGGTTGCAGGGAGCCGTCGTAGTATTTGAGATCGTTGACCATCACCTCGTCCCACAAACCCTGCTTCTTCAGATCGTGTACCAGGTATGAGTTGACCACGGTGAACTCGCCGGAGAGGTTCGATTTGACGAACAGGTTCTGGTAGGTGGGTTCGATGGACTGACTCACGCCACAGATATTGGAGATGGTGGCGGTGGGTGCGATGGCCATGCAGTTGGAGTTGCGCATCCCCTGGGTGGTCACCTTCTGGCGCAGGTGATCCCAATCGAGGGTCTGGCTTTCGTCCACCTGCAGGTAGTCACCGCGGCTCTCCTTGAGTTTTTTCATCGAGTCGATAGGCAGGATGCCCTGGCTCCACAGAGAACCCTCGTAGGTGGAGTAACGGCCGCGCTCGGCCGCCATGTCGGAAGAGGCCTGGATGGCGTAGTAGCTCACCGCTTCCATGGAGCGGTCGGCGAAGTCGAGGGCCTGCTCCGAAGAGTAGGGGATGCGCTGTTTGTAGAGCGCATCCTGGAAACCCATGATGCCCAGCCCAACCGGGCGGTGACGCAGGTTGGAATTTCTCGCCTGGGGCACGCTGTAGTAGTTGTAGTCGATGACGTTGTCGAGCATGCGCATGGCGGTGGTGACGGTCTTCTCCAGCTTCGCCAGATCGAGGCCGTTCTTATCGACATGGGCAGGCAGATTGACCGAACCCAGGTTGCAGACCGCGATCTCTTTGTCGTTGGTGTGCAGGGTGATCTCGGTGCAGAGATTGGAGCTGTGCACTACCCCCATGTGCTGATTGGTGTAGCGGATGTTGCAGGGGTCCTTGAAGGTCACCCAGGGGTGGCCGGTCTCGAACAGCATGCCGAGCATCTTGCGCCACAGGTCCACTGCCTTCACGGTCTTGAAGATCTTGATCCCGCCCTTGGCCGCCTTCTCTTCGTAGGCGTTGTAGGCAGCTTCGAAGTCGTTGCCGGTGAGGTCGTGCAGATCCGGCGCCTCGTTGGGGGTAAACAGGGTCCAGTCGCCCTCTGCGGCCACGCGTTTCATGAACAGGTCCGGGATCCAGTTGGCGGTATTCATGTCGTGGGTGCGGCGGCGCTCGTCACCGGTATTCTTGCGCAGCTCCAGGAACTCCTCGATGTCGATGTGCCAGGTCTCCAGGTAGGCGCAGACCGCACCTTTGCGCTTACCGCCCTGGTTGACCGCCACAGCAGTGTCGTTGGCTACCTTGAGGAAGGGAACAACGCCCTGAGACTTGCCGTTGGTGCTCTTGATATGGGCGCCCAGGCCGCGTACACGGGTCCAGTCGTTGCCCAGACCGCCGGCGAACTTGGAGAGCAGGGCGTTGTCCTTGATGGAGCTGTAGATGCCGTCCAGGTTGTCGGGCACGGTGGTCAGGTAGCAGCTGGAGAGCTGTGGCCGCAGGCTGCCGGAGTTGAACAGGGTTGGGGTGGAGCTCATGAAGCTGAAAGACGAGAGCAGTTCATAAAACTCGATGGCCCGGTCTTCACGGTCGATCTCGTTGATCGCCAGTCCCATGGAGACGCGCATGAAGAATGCCTGAGGCAGTTCGAAGCGCACGCCGTCCTCACTATGGACGAAGTAACGGTCGTAGAGCGTCTGCAGGCCCAGGTAGGCGAACTGCAGGTCGCGTTCCGGCTTGATGGCGGCGCCGAGCCGCTCCAGATCGTACTGACCGAGACGGGTGTCGAGCAGTTCCAGCTCCCCTGCACGATGGATATAGGACTTGAAGTAGTCGCTGTAGCGTGCCCCCATCTCGGATTGGGTGCCGACGTTGTTCTCCTGACCGAGGAAACCGAGTGCCTCGCGGCGCAGGATGTCCAGCAGCAGACGGGCAGCGACCTGGGAGTAGTTGGGCTCCTGGTCGATCAGGGTGCGTGCGCTCATTACCAGCGCCTGGGAGACATCGGCCTCTTTTACGCCATCGAACAGGTTGCGGCAGGTATCGTCCAGGATCGATTCGGCCTCCACCTCTTCAAGGCCGTTGCAGGCCTCCTCGACCAGAGAGCGAAGCCGGCTGATGTCCAGCGGACGGGTGCTGCCGTCAGCCAGGGTGATCTTGACCAGGTGTTCCGGGGGCAGACCCCCTTCAGCCGCCTTCCGTGCCGCCTCTTCCGCGCGCCTCTGATTCTGCTGCTCGCGGTAGAGCACGTAGGAGCGGGCGATCTTGTGTTCGCCGGAGCGCATCAGGGCCAGCTCCACCTGGTCCTGGATATCCTCGATATGTACCGTTCCACCGGCTGGCGTGCGGCGGGTCAGGGCGACTGTAACCTGATGGGTAAGTTCCTTGACAGTGTCGTGGATACGGCCAGAAGCGGCCGCGCTGCCACCCTCGACCGCGAGAAAGGCCTTGGTTACCGCGACAGAGATCTTGCCGGCATCAAAATGGGTGACCTTGCCGTTGCGGCGGATGACCTGGAACGCACCACTGTTGCCAGAAGCGGTTTCCGGAGCGAGTGATTCCTGGACGGTTGGCGGTAGGGTGTCGGATGCAACGTCATTCTGGCTGGCTTCGGTGACCATGTCTCCTCCTGGCTGTGTCGGGCAAACACACTTGTTCGGGTTCAGTGTTAATTCGGGGGGCAGTCCCGGTTTCTCGTTGGAAGGCGGGGAATGCTTAATAACTATTGTTCTGTTCCTATAGCGTCCATTCTTTATTGGCTGTGCAACGTACAGGCCGTTTTTGTGTCCTTTGTGATCGATAGGATGCGAGCTGTTAAACACAATATATATGCAAAATTCCAAGTGTCAACCACTACATATTGTGTATTGGAGTGGGTATAAGCTTGTGTAAGTTGTGTGCAGGTTGTGGATAACCTTTTATCCAGGACAAGCATTATTTTGAAAATCATCCGCTTAGCACTGTGTATGAAATTTATCCCCAGACAAGAACCAAAGACGGGGAAATGGGGACAAAAAATATTTAGTGCTCGGCAGGAAACAGGTAACGTGCCACGAAATGAATGCTTCGAAGACTCCTGGATATGCAAATCGCGGTGGGGATTTTATTACAGACAGGTGGTTGGCAGATCAGAGGGGGTGTGAAATGGATCATGGTTTGATCCGTGAATCGGGAAATAGCATCCTGAAAAAGGTATAGATTTACCCTGTGTTGCCGAAAACAAACAACGATACAGCAATGAATGCTGAGCAATATTCCGAATAAAGTTGGAGATGGGGAATTGGATAAGCGATCGATTCTATATATTAGTGCAAATCCTTTGTCGGGTTTGGCGCTGCGGGATTGTCTGGGTCAGGCAGGGTGTCGCCTCCTCGAAGTTGTCCGTCCCAATAGCGACATTCTTGCCTGGGTACTGCGTGAGCAGCCTGATCTACTCCTGATCGATGTGGACACCCCCTCATCAGCGCTGCTTGAATCGCTGGAGGTTGTGGTCTCGGTGTCGGCTCTGCCGGTGGTAATGTTGAGTCGCAACAGGGATGGTTATCTGATTCAGCGCGCGATCAATGCCGGTGTGACCTGTTATGAAGTCGGCACAATCAGGCAATTAGAACTGGGTGTGATTGTCGATGTGGCCATTGCAGGGTTTGAGCGGTTGCGGAATCTGTCGCAGGCAATGGAGAGTGCGCGTGTCAAGTTGGCGGAGAGTTATCGTATCGACCGTGCCCGCAGCCACCTGATGATGAAGTTGGGTATCGCCGAGGAAGAGGCAAGGGTCAAAATGCTGTCACTCGCCAGAGAGCGTCAGCGGCGTTTGGTTGATGTGGCGGACAGTGTGCTCACCGTCCCCCTGGCGATGGTGTGAAGATCATGTTTCCGAAGTTCGCACGGTATCGACTGAATAATCAGTCAATAATGAATTATTAATAGTTGTTGGCTTTGCCAGTTGGATTGCGTATCTTTATCGATTGCGTCGTGAGTGGCGCTAAGGTATGCATATCTGGAATCCAGCGGTAGTGCCCCTGTTTGCTATTTTGTCCGTTCCGGCAAAGGCGTGAATTTCAGAGTGTTAAAGAATAATTATTAGCGTCTGACGAGGAGTTTCCCGATGCTGGTTAGCGACATTATGTCAAGATCACCGAAGACGGTGACACCTGATACCAAACTGCTGGAAGTGGTCTCACTGATGTGCCTGTTTCGCTACAGCGGCCTTCCGGTTGAGGATGAAGATGGAAAACTGATGGGTATCATTGCGGAGAAGGATGTTCTGCACCGTATGTTTCCAAAACTGGAGGATTTTGCGGATGTAATGGCTACACCGGATTACGACGGTATGATGAGCCAGTACAAGGACGTGGTGAACCTGAAGGTGTCTGATCTAATGACCCCCAGGGTTGTTACCATCGATCCGGATATGCACATATTACGTGCCGCCACCGTAATGGTACGACATAAGTTTCGCCGCATCCCGGTTGCAGTAGACGGTAAACTCATCGGCATGTTGAGTCTGGGCGACATACACAAGGCTATCTTTCAGGCAAATCTATCGGACGCTATCTGTAAATAGCAGCGGGCGAGATCACAGTTTTTGGCCCGGTGGGCCATAGAAAAACGGCGCTAATGCGCCGTTTTTATTGTCCAAATAAAAAGGTCGGAGTCAAATTCGACTCCGACCCCGGCAATAATCAGAACTCGCCTGTAGCGCCGGCAACCATCACATCAAGCATGGCCTGATTGACGCGGATGGCGATTTCAGTCAGTTCTGCGGGCAGCATCTGGCTGTTGATCAGCATATCCAGGTTCAGCATCATCAACCATAGTTTGCCGTTCTTGTCCTCTACCATGGCAATACGGCAGGGCATGTAGGCCGCATAGATGGGGTCATGCATGATCATCTTGCGGGCGTCTTCCGGGTTGCAGAACTGGAAGATGTCGAGGTAGGGGGTCTTCAGACCGCGTGCCTGCAACTCCTTCGAAACTTCCTGGCGGGCAACGAACTTCAGATTGATCTCTGCAGCTCGGGACATCAATGCCTGTATCGCATCTTCACGCGTGATGCCGTCCTGCAGGCTCATTTGTACAACGGTTTGTTTGATGTCAGTAATGTTGATCTGTGGCATCGCTGGCTTATCAGCAGCCAAAGCGGTAGTGGGGATGGTGATCGCCAGTGCCAGCATAAACCAAAGGTTTTTCAGTGCATTCATTAAGGTACTCCGGTAAATGGTTATATACGCTTGGTAACGCTGTCGATAACGTTATCTTTGGTTGTTGGACGCCAGCGAAGAGACGTAAGCCAGAATGCTTTCAATCTGCTGATCGGAGAAGCTATCGAACGTTTCATCATCAGGTTCGTCGTCATGAACCCGTTTTCGCCACTGGAACATCTTGATCTGGCGGAATAGATATTGGGAATACTGCAGGGCCAGGGCAGGTATGCCTTTGCGGGATTTTCCCATGCCGTTTTTACGGTGGCAGCTTTTGCACTCTTCTCCGTAGATTTCCTTCCCCTGTGCAATATTGCCTGGCCATTGGGGTATGAAGCCCAGCCCAGGGGCAACCTTGTTCAGGTTGATGCTTTCGTAGTAGGCAGCAATATCGTCGATATCATCCTCGCTGAGTGAATGCAGGGATGAGGTAATAACCATGCGCAGGTTTGGGCGGTCGCCGTTGATGTAGGCTTCCACCTGCTGAACCATATAGCCTGCAGGTGTTCCTGCCAAACGCGGGGATGCGGGACCGGGTGTACCCTGTCCCAACTGTCCGTGACAAAGCGCACAACTGCGGCTGAGTTTTTTACCGTTTTCCATGTCGACTGCCTGTGCAGCGAACGGTAGTGTTAAAAAAAGAAGTGTCAGCAATAGCCGTTTCATGAACGAGCCTCCAGGGTTTGTGTATGAGTCGTTAAGTTTTCGAGAAAAAAGCGGTTGATCCCGCAGATTTGATCCCAGTTCTTTAGTTGTTATGGGATACTCCTTCAGCTCATCAGGGATGAGGTTAGCTGTAAATTGCGTTGTTATTGCTATTGTATTTGCCGCATCTGTCCCTGTTAATCAGCTCTACAATAAGCGGATTTACAGCCGGTATTGGATAGTACGGCATTCTGGCAGATGTCGGATGATAGTTCAATTTTCCCTTTACTATCAATGGTTAAGATAATTATCAAATGCTAATTAATGGCGTGTTTTCGGTAAAGAAACCATTGATGAAAGATTGCCTGATATGGAATAAAAGGCTATTCTCAAGCCCGTTCATCACACAAACGCATGAGAAGTCGATGAGTAGATATTTGCTAAAGACAGGGGCTGTTTTTCTTGGTTTGATAGCAGCGGGAATTGTTGCGGCAGGGACGTCGGAAAAGGCGATGGAGGAGTACGAGGCGGCACTCCTTAAAGCGCCGAATCTTGAAAATGGGAAGAAGGTGTATGAGATTTGTGCGGTGTGCCATACGCCGGAAGGGTGGGGGCATGAAAGCGGCACTTATCCCCAGGTGGCAGGTCAGCTGAATACAGTAATCATCAAGCAGCTTGCCGACATCCGCGCCCGCAACCGCGATAATCCAACGATGCGGCCATTTACCTCGCCCCGCCTGCTGGGTGGTGTACAGGAGATCGCCGATGTTGCCGCCTATATTGCACTGTTGCCCATGATTCCCAACAATGGCACGGGTACAGGGCATGATCTTAAACACGGCAGGAAACTCTATGAAGAGAACTGCACAGAGTGTCATGGCGACAATGGTCAGGGAGATAAGGCTGAGCACATACCGGCGATCTACGGCCAGCACTACCGCTATCTGATGCGTCAGTTCGAGTGGATAAAAAAAGGTCGTCGCAGAAACGCCGATCCCAAGATGGTCAAGCAGATCCGACGCTTTACCATGCGGGATGTCATGGCGGTGATGGACTACTCCTCTCGTTTGAAGCCGCCGACGGATAAGGTTGCGGAGGCGGGCTGGCAGAATCCCGATTTCCCGAAATACTCAAGGTCATCCAAGATTTATGGTGGCTATGCAATCGAGCAGCGGTCGCATGATATGAGAAGGCCGATCAGGCCCAAGTAGGCGTCTTACGGCCAGATAAAAAAAGCGGGGTAACCCGCTTTTTTATTGCCTGTGAGTCAGGATCGGCTAACGCAATAAAAAAGGCGGAACCCGAGGGTTCCGCCTTTGAAAAGGATCGTTGCCAAACGTCCTTAGCCGTCATCCCTGACGGTTATGATTCATGACTTATTTGAAGGCATCGTTGGTGATGTTGTCAAACCAACTGTAGGCGTACTGCACTTCACGAGCCCGCATTTCGGCAGAGGCATCCTTGGGGGTCAGACCGCCGGAGACCTTGGTGATCTTGGAGCCGTCTTTAGCCAGACGATAAACTGCCGCAACGGAGATGCCGTAGTCCTTGCCAATGATGGAGTAGCAGGTGTTAACATAGGCAGGCGAACCAAGCTCATGACCATTCAACATCGCAGCAATAGCGGCGGCGCAGACCTTGGCTTCGGAGTTGGCGGCATAAGCGGACTTCGGCATACCCTTGGCGATCGCAGCATCACCAATCACATGGATGTTCTTGTGAATGGTTGACTCGAAGGTGTGTAGATTGATCGGGCACCAGTCGCCTTTGGTCAGGCCTGCAGCGAATGCGATCTTGCCTGCCTTCTGGGCGGGGATCACGTTCAGAACGTCCGCCTGGACTTCGTTGAAGCCAGTGGTCGCGGTACGGGTCTTGGCATCGATGCCGGACAGAACGTTGTCGTCGGAACCCTTTGGGGTACCGTGCCACTCGATCATGCTGTTGTCCGTGCCGTAGCCATAGAGATCCTTCCAGCCCTGGGTGAACAGGCCCATCTTGGAGAATTTCGGCTTCGGATCCAGGATGATGATCTTGGACTTTGGCTTGTGCTGCTTGAAATAGTGTGCGATCTGAGAGGCGCGCTCGTAAGGCCCAGGAGGGCAGCGGAAAGGGTTGGGTGGGGCGGTGATACAGACGGTGCCACCATCCTTCATTGCAAGCAGTTGCTTGCGCAGGGTCACGGTCTGTGAGCCTGCCTTCCATGCGTGTGGGATGCTCTCTGCCACATTGGCATCATAACCCTCAATGGTCTCCCACTTGAAATCGACGCCCGGGGCGACGATGCAGCGGTCGTAATTGAAGCTCTTGCCGCCCTTGGTCTTGACCATGCGTTTACCGGCGTCGATGCCGGTGACGATGTCGTGAACGATCTTCACGCCATGTTTGCCCATACCGCTGTAACCGAACTTGATGGAGTCGATGGTGCGGTCGCCACTCAGAACCTCGTTGGAGAGGTAGCAGGTGTAGTAGTGCTTGTTGGCTTCGATCAGGGTGACATCGATGGTCGGATCAGCCAGCTTCAGATACTTGGCAGCAGTTGCGCCACCAGTACCACCACCAACTACCACCACCTTCTTACTTGCTCCCAGGGCGATAAAAGGGGTACCGATCATGCCGACAGCTGTCGCTGCACCGGCACCTTGTACAAAACTTCTACGGGTAATCTTCATGTTTTCAATCCCCCTTATTGCTGGCTTGCGTAGAAGTGCATCAGATCGTCAATACTGCCGTCGCCTTTCGCCTTCAGCATCTTGTTGAGTTTCTTTTTCATCTTCTTGGAAATGGGACGGTCGCCCGCCCTATAGTCAGCCAGGGTCCACTTCAGGTAGGGTACGAGCTGGCCGGCGAGGACACCGGAATCGTCATCAGCGGCAGTTCCACCATCTGCATGACACTTTTCACAGTACTTGTCGTGCAGCTTGGCGCCATTCTTGGCCTTTGCTGCATCAAACTTCTGGTTTGCTGCGACAAAAGGTTTTTTACCGTAGAAGCCTGCCATTGCAGTAAATTCTTCGTCGGTATAACCCTTGGCAATGCGGCCCATGATGGTAGATATGATCTCGCCACTCTTATAGCCTTGCATGGTCTCAACAAAGAATTCACTGGAGAGACCACCGATGCTGGGGATAGCCGGACCGACGCTGGCGCCGTCGGTGCCATGGCAACCGGCGCAGGTGTCGGAAAGCATTTTTGCGCTGGCGCCCATCATCAGGGGTTTGTCAGCAGCGAAAGCCAGTGAAGATGCACTGAGAGCCAGTGCCCCGATCAGGGCCTTCTTAATCGTTGTGTACGCCATGTTTCCTCCTTTGGGTTTTGAACAGGCTTACAAAGGTATAAAGGGATAATTATCCCAGTAAAAAATGCGCTGAAATCTTAAACTACGTGAAGACTTCAACTGCATTGGCGCGCTAGCGAAAACTCCCTACTTTCTTTGGATTTATTGTGGATTCCATCCACTTCGCTTGCGCAATGCTCTGGATAACAGGTTATTCGGAAAACGACCGGTTATCGTTGTCAAACGGGTGTTATCGCTTGACATTATTGTTCGTAAATATGAAATGACGAGAAGATTGTACGGGGCTATCTCATCCTCCACATAATTCGTTTATCAGCCTGCTCCTTCGAGCAGATTGACGATATGCTTTTTTCTTTTCTTTTTGGCAATGTCTGCAGCTGTACGGCCGCTGCTGTTTCTAATTGTTTTATCGGCGCCCTGCTTCAGCAGAAGCCGCGTCATATCCATGGAGCCACTGCTGGCAGCTTCCATCAGTGGCGTAATGCCATCTATGTCAGCGTGGTTGATATTGGCGCCTTTGTCAATCAGCAGTTTTGTGATTGTTATGTGTCCCTGTCCCACTGCCCAGATCAATGCCGTCGCGCCGTCACGATCCTCTTTGCCGATGGAAGCGCCGAGTTTCAGCAGGCTCTCTACCGTCTCTTCATTGCCGCGGTCGGCTGCGAGTATCAACGCGGTGGAGCCGTTTCTGTCCTGGGCATCGGCGTTGGCGCCATGCTTGAGCAGCATTTCGGCAGTATCTGTATGACCTTTTCTCGCCGCCATCATGAGCGCGTTTCTGCCGTGCTTGTCCGACGCGTGGGGGTCAGCGCCCTTGAAGAGAAGCTGCTCCACCATGTCCGTGATGCCGTAACGGGCGGCGATCATCAATGAGTCCCAACCGGCCCGTGTACGATCATGTATATTTGCGCCGCGTTCGAGCAGCATGGCGGTAAGTGCCGGATGCCCATTTTCGGCAGCAACGGTAAGAGCAGTGCAGCCGGCGCGGGTGCGGAAGTTGACCTGGGCGCCTCGGTTTAGCAGCAGGACGACAGTTTCAAAATTGTCGTTTTCGACTGCCATCATGAGAGCGGTCTTGCCGAATTTGTTGGCGGTGTCGACCGAAACGCCTTTATCCAGAAGTTCGATGATGGCGTCTGTGTCACCGACAATGGCGGCCAGTCTCAACTCTTTTGCTATCTCCTTGTCACCGGAGAGGGCTGGTGTTGAGATGAGCAGCGCCAGCATTATTGCGGCAAGCTTGTTTTTCTTCATGATTCTACCGTGACAGTTCCGGGTTCAAAAACGTTGATCATGCCTTGCCGTTATCTTCCTCGGTGGTCTCGTCCGGTTCATCCGGTTCCTCATGGGCGATACCCTTGTGGCAGTCGATACATGTCTTGCCTTCGTCCTCCGCTCTTGCGTGACGCTTACGGGCACTGCGATCCTGTTCGCTCAGATCCATCTGGCTGAAGTCGTGGCAGCTTCGGCATTCGCGGGAATTTGTACTGCGCATCTTATCCCAAACCCGGTTCGCCATCTCCCAGCGGTGGGACTCATATTTTTCTTTGGTGTCGAGGGTGCCGAGGATCTCATGCATGACATCCTTATATGCCATTACCTTAGCGACCATCTTGGGTATGAACGGCTTGGGAACATGGCAGTCCGAGCAGGTGGCCCGTACCCCTGAGGCATTTTTGTAATGCGTTGTCTCTTTGTACTCTTCCAAATTCACTTTCATGGAGTGGCAGCTCGTACAGAAGTCCATTTCGTTTGTGAATCCGAGGCCCACATTGAAGAGGCCGGTAAATACGACGCCGGCGAGGAAGATGATGCCTACGAAGACAATGGATACTTTGCCCGCAGCGTTACCGCTGGCACTGTTGCGAAACATACTCCATCCTCAATCTTTTGTTTTAGGTATCGGCAGAAAACGGTGATCTCCCTGCCTGATCTACGAGTGCTGGCTTGTTATTGGAAATATATGAGCACCCAATATTATTTGGCGGATATTACGTCATGCAGTCAATCAATGCAAAACTATGAACTATATGAATTTATTAGAGAAAACTTATGCTTTTATCCTATTCCGATGGGCTGAGTGGCGGTGCCTGCATTTCTGATGCTGATTTCAGATTGGGTAAGTGGCAGCGAGCCCCCCTTTCCTCATAAATAGCGGAGTTGGGTGTCAGTGGACACGGTGCTTACCGGGATAGGCGTGCTGCCTGTTGCGATACGAAAGTGGATGCACTCCCGCCGGTATCCTCGCTCAATACCTGCCGGTGGGTGTGCAGGGAGAGTGCGAGCCAGTTTAAAACCTAATCCGCAACAAAGGGATTGTTTCGGCGCTCTTCACCAAAAGTTGATTCTGCGCCATGGCCGGGGATGAACCGCACCGCACTGCCCAAGGGCCAGAGTTTTTCCTTTATCGAATGGATCAGCGCTGCATGGTTGCTTCGCGGAAAGTCGGTTCGGCCAATCGATCCGTGGAATAGCACATCCCCCACCAGCGCCAGTTCGCTCTCACGGTGGAAGAAAACGACATGCCCTGGTGTATGGCCGGGACAATGCAGAACCTCAAGCTCGACCTCGCCGAAGCGTACATGATCCCCATCCTTCAACCAGCGTTCCGGTTCAAAGGTTTCCACGGCTGAAAAACCAAACATGGCAGCCTGATCGGGCATGCCATCGAGCCAGAAGCGATCCTCCCGCTGTGGACCCTCGATAGGGATATCCAGCTTTCTGGCCAGCGCTGCTGCGCCGCCGGCGTGATCGATATGGCCGTGGGTTATGAGGATCAGTTGTGGTTTCAGTTGATGGGCAGAAACTGCTTCAATGATCCGTTCTATATCGCCACCAGGGTCGACAATGGCGGTGGCCAGAGTCTTTTCACACCATAGCAGCGTACAGTTCTGCTGAAAGTCTGTAACCGGGATGATCAATGCCCGCATTAGCTGATTCTCTGTAGTAGTTTTTCAAGTTGTCGCTGTGATTTGGCGCCCAGCAAGACCTCTGTAATGACATTGTCCTCTACCAGGACAGTTGTCGGCGTGGCGCGTATGCCGTAGGCAGCAGCCGTTTCTGGTGCTTGTCTGGCATCATATTTGATGACTTTCTCATGGTTTTGGGCCATTTCGTCGATGATCGGCGTCATTTGGCGACAGGGGCCGCAATGTGCGCTGTAGAAATAGACCAGTCGCGATGAGGGGAGGTCGGTCCCGTTACCTGATCCTGCCACGCTTTTTCCGACACTGCGACGGGCGGAGAGATAGGTAAGCAGTGGCATCAGCAGGAGGAACGCCGCCAGCACGAGAATAACCAGGAGTGGCCAGTTCATGGTGCCTTGTCCTCATAATCGCTGTAATTCATAGTTTCGATTGTGCCGGTTGTGGGCTTTCTGTGCCAGCGCAATTCAAAGTCGAGCGAACCCTCGCCGAAAACCGGGAAGGTCATGGTCGGTTCAGACAAAGGGTAAGGATTTTTTCGGAACGAGCATGGCAGGATCCCATCTTTCCGGAAAATAGTGTGTCGGGCCGACAATGATTTTGGCACAATAACAGCGTTATTTAAGCGCTATTTAACAGATAAGTTTTCAGGATTGGATTGCTACAATTATGAACCTGATTTTCGTCCTTGGCGGATTACTGATCGCGGCCCTGATGCTGGCGAGCATAGTGCATCGTTATCAGGCGCACATGGCGCAGAAACGAATGAAGATCCAGCGCCTGCTGCGAGGTGTGGATCTTGTGGAGGATCTGCTGGATCGGCTTTCGGGATGTCCATTTCCAGCCGGGACGCGGCAACTGCTGCAGAAGGATATGTTGGCGCGTTATCAGGCCATCAGAGGGGTGGATCGCCGTTACGAGGGGATCGACAGGCTGATTGGCGAGATCGGGCAGACGCTGGCCTCAGCAGAAGTGGCATCACAGCGTCACAATATCCTCGACAAACCGCACCTGCAGAAGATGGTCGATGCCTTTGGCGAGCTGATGGGGTTTCTGCAGGAGGGCGGTTTATTGAACCGGACACCGGCAGAAGTGGTTCGTGAGCATGTAGAGAAGTTGGGTATGCAGCGTGCGGAGTGCATCCACCGTTTTCACTTCGCCAAGGCTGAGCAATCATTTGAAGAGGGTAATGTCCACGATGCCTTGGGACATTGCAATGCCATCAAGGAGTTCCTGACAGAGAAGGGACCGAACTCTAATGAGGTGAGGGTGCTCTACGATGAAGCCGAGGCGTTCAGGAAACGGATCAGCGAGCGCGAATCTGACAACTAATGCTCCGAAAGGTCCTCGTCGAATTGCGTCTCTTCAGAAGGGATTTTATGCTTTTCGTCGAACCACTCCCCAAGGTCGATCAGACGACAGCGCTCACTGCAGAAGGGCCGCCAGGGTGATTGTTTTCCCCAGGTGACGTTTTTACCGCAGGTAGGGCAGGGGACAAAAGTGGACTCGAGGTCACTCATGGGGATTAGAGCACACAGCTCGTGAGCATGAAATCGACATCCTGCTTCGACGGAATGGGTCTCCCGGTATCCACTGCCTCAAGAAAACGAATGCTGAAACGATGTTTGTTGCCGCTGATCTCAACGAACAGTGAGGAGCCTTCCGGCAGGCCGACGCGGAGCATCTGCGCGGGTGACGGTGTCTCCAGTGACTTCTGGTAAAATCCCTCTTTAGCCTGTTCCCGGACCGGGTGGTTGCTGGTGCGGATCAGGTTCAGTAACAGGATGATGGCCTCGCGCACAGGGTTGAGTTCCTGCAGCCACTCCTGCATCTGATTCCGGCGGACCTCGTAGGGTTGATTTAACCAGTAGTGGTATTGCGGCAGGTCGAAGTTGCAGTTGCCGCCCGGAATACTGCTGCGTTGCATAATGGCGGTGAGGAACTCATTCTCGCGCAGTTTTTTGCCAATCTGACCGTCCAGCCGATAGACCTGATGGATCGCCTGCTCCAGGTCGTCCAATACCTGCCCGAGGGCCTGCATGTTGACCCCCGGCTGGCGGCGAATGCGTTCCAGATTGGTGGTATGCCGCTCAAGTTCCTTGAGGATTTCAGTCTTCAGATCGGAACGGCTAAAGATGCTGATGGTGCCCAGCAGGCCATTGATGGCGGAGCGGTTGCTCCAGGCATCCTTGGGAGAGAGGAAATGGTCAATCTGCAGAAACAGGTGCTCAAGACGCAGAAAGGTGCGAATCCTTTCATTGAGCGGATGTTCATAGATGACGAGATGAGTCACGGCGGTTTGGTTGTCTTCAGGGCGTAATTTTTAATTGTCCCTCATTAGGGTGCGAGAGGTAAATAGCCGGCAAGGCTTATTTCAGCGCTCTCACCATGTCGAGCAGCACAGGGTCGTCCCATGCCCGGCCACCGATGGCCCGGTAGGCGAGCCTTCCCTGAGGGTCGACCACATAGGTTGTGGGCAGGCCTCTGACCGGCCAGGATTGGATGGTTGCCGAGTCCTGATCCAGCAGGAGAGGAAACTCCACCGGAAAGTTTGCGGTGAACTGGAAGATGGTGTCTTCATCTTCACCGATGTTGATGGCCAGCATGGCGATCCCCTCCGGTTCCAGAAGCTCCCAGGCGCGTTGCATGGACGGCATCTCCTCCCGGCAGGGTGGGCACCAGGTGGCCCAGAAGTTCACGATGACCACCCGGCCCCGATAACTGGAGAGACGGTGCTCGGTGCCGTCCAGATCAGTGAGCTGGAAATCACTGGCTTTAGGTCGTTCCGGCAGTGCCTGCAGCAGTTGCGATCCACCTGCGGCCTGCACCGGTTGAAAGAGAAGGGTGCAGAGCATGAGCAGGGTCGTGGTGAGTTGTCGTCGCATGGTTGGTATGGGCATTCAGGGTGTCTCCTGCAGGCTGTCGGCCGGGCACTCAATATTCCTGATAGTGGCTGCTTCACGCCTGCCCTCCCGGTGCCAGACCAACGTCAGGTTGAAGCGTGTTCCGGGAGGCTGGTCGTAGCTGGTCATTCCCCAATTGTAGTCCCCCGGTGCGTAGGTCTGTGCGGTGGGAAGCAGCGACCATTTGAAGGCGATACGGGCTGCCTGACCGATTGACTGTTTTTCCCAGCGGGGCTTCCAATCATCTGTCGTGGCCATCGAAGAGGATCTGTTGCCTGAGATTATCTTCCACTCATTCAGGTTGAAGTGTAGTGAAGCGCCACCCGCAGCTGCCGTATTGACCAGGCGTGATTGGAAAACGCAGCTGGTGGCAAACTGGTTCGCTGCATCTGCGTCAAACCCTCTGGCCTGAAAAAAGGCGCGGGTCTGATCCGGGAGCCGCTGATTCAATTCAAACAGGATCCCTTCTGCCTCGTAACGCCAGAAGGCGAGACCTGTTTCAGGATCACTGCCGGTGGTTGCTGATCCCGCCGCACTCGCAGTTGGTATGAAGAGTGCAATGAGCAGTAGGGCGATGATGTGCACGGAAAAGGTCTCGCCTCGCGGAGTCGGAAGAGATTTGCAGTCAGATATTGGGGTAATCACTATAAACTTGTAAATTTTTGTGAATAGGTGTTTAATTCCGAGCGCTTGGTTTAAATAAGAATAATTAGAGAGATCCCATGAAAAAGCTGTCCATTCCCTGGCTCTGCCTCCTTCTTCTGTTATTTTCGTCCGTCACTCAGGCCGATAAGATATACAAATGGTACGACGACGACGGTCTGGTTCATTATTCACAGACCCTGCCGCACAATGCAAACCAGGTCGAAACCCCCAGTGGCCGGATCAGCGTGGTGCAGCAGCCCTGGTCAGCCGGTATGAAAAAACAGGCCAAAAAATTCATGGGTGATGCCCGTGTCCGCCGGGTCTGGGTGGATCAAAGCGGTAAAAAGGTTTCTGGCAGGTACTGATTGTCTAGGAGGCTGTCGGGTTTATCCGTTTGAAGCGACTAAACAGCCTCCTAGATCAAGATACCGGGACTGGAACGAAAGCTGTCGAGGATATGGACATAATTCGCCCGCTCGAATTCTGATGGGTCGGCCACACTGATCTGGCTGAGACGGCCACGCACATCTTCGATCGACTCAAAGTCCTTCTCATCCATCCAGGCTTCCAGTCCCTGCAAAATGCCACCGATAGCAGAAGCCCCCTGTTCCAGCAGCAGACTGCAGAAATGCACCACGTCCGCGCCTGCAAGCAGCAGTTTTATGACATCCTCCGCAGTGTGTACTCCCCCCGTGGCACCGAGAGAGAGGGAGGTGCGTCCATGCAGGATGGCGATCCAGCGCATCGCAAGCAGCGTCTCGGCGGAAGTGGATGTGTGCAGGCTCGAGACCAGCCGCAGATTGTCGATATTGATATCCGGCTGATAAAAGCGGTTGAAGAGCGACACGCCACGGGCGCCTGCGGTTTCCAGCTGTTTGACCATATTGGCCAGTGAGCTGAAGGCAGGCGAGAGCTTCATATTTATCGGGATATCGATATGTTGGTCCAATTCACCCAGTAGATCCAGGTAGCGTTTTTCCACCACCTGACCGTCGTTTTCGATATCCGCAGCCACATAATAGACATTGAGTTCCAGCGCATCCGCTCCAGCCCGCTGCATCTCTTTGGCGTGTTCGACCCAACCACCGGGTGTTATGCCGTTGAGGCTGGCGATGACCGGAATCCCCAGGGCAGATTTCAGCTGCTGAAGATTTTCGAGGTAGAGGTCCTGGCTGTTTGAAAAATCATAATGATCGGGCAAAAAACTGTCCGCTTCGCCAAATCCCGTATCCTGATGGTGCAGAAAACGCACCATGTTCTCTTCTTCAGCCGTCACCGCCTCCTCGAACAGAGAGTGCATGATGAGTGCCGATGCGCCGGCATCCTCCATGCGGCGCGCATCATCGATGCTGCGGGAGAGGGGTGAGGCGGAGGGCACCAGCGGGTTCTTCAACTGCATGCCGAGATAGTGGGTGGTCAGATCCATTTCAAACTCCTGTGCGGTAAACACGCTCCGCAAGCGTAGGCTGGTTCAAGCATAGCGGAACCGGCAGCGATAGGGGTCGGAGTCAAAACGCTCAGCGCCAGATCAATGGCCAACAGCCCCACCCGATTTGACTCCGACCCTTGTAAATGCCCGATCCGCTGAGCTTGATCGGGCCTACAGGTAAGATCTCTTTCAGTGAGCTTCACTCTTCCGGCTTCTCTTCCGCATTGGCCACCGCCAGGCTGGCCAGCTGTTGATAGAGTGTAAAGCGGGATTTGACCTGCTGCTGTGCAGTGCGCAGAAACCGTTCGGATGCTGCTGGGTCGATGCGCTGCAGCACACTGAAACGGGTCTCGGTAGAGGCGAAATCCCGATAGGGTATGGATGGCTCTTTTGAGTCCATCTTCAGCGGGTTCTCCCCCTTTTTCGTCTTTCTGGGGTCGTAGCGGAACAGTGGCCAGTGGCCGGAGGCCACCGCCAGATCCTGTTGCCGATGGTTATTTGAGAGGTCGACGCCGTGGGCGATGCAGGGTGAATAGGCGATGATCAAAGAGGGACCGTCGTAGGACTCTGCTTCCAGAAAGGTGCGCAGGGTCTGTATATCCTTGGCGCCGTATGCGACCTGGGCGACATAGACGTTTTCGTAGGCCATCGCCATCAGCGCCAGGTCCTTCTTGTTGGTGGCCTTGCCGCCGGCAGAGAATTTGGCCACAGCGCCCAGCGGCGTCGCTTTGGAGGTCTGGCCGCCGGTGTTGGAGTAGACCTCGGTATCGAGTAGCAGAATGTTGACGTTGCGTCCGGTCGAGAGCACATGATCCAGGCCGCCGTAACCGATGTCGTAGGCCCAGCCGTCGCCACCGATAAGCCAGACGCTCTTCTTGACCAGTGTTTCGGCAATGCTTTCCAGGCAACGTGCCTCAGTGGTATCGATTTTCTGCAGCTTCTCCTTCAGCGTTTTGACCCGGTCGCGCTGCTCGAAGATCACCGCTTCTTCGTGTTGATCCGCCTCCAGAAGTGCATCCGCCAGTTCACCGCCGATCTCATTGCGCAGCGTCTGCAACAGCTCTCTTGCGTGATCCGCCTGTTTATCGATGGCGACCCGCATGCCGAGGCCGAACTCCGCGTTGTCCTCGAACAGGGAGTTGGACCAGGTAGGACCACGCCCCTCCGGATTGGTGGTGTAAGGGGTGGTGGGCAGATTGCCGCCATAGATCGAGGAACAACCGGTGGCGTTGGCGACCAGCATACGGTCTCCGAAGAGCTGGGTGGCGAGTTTTACATAAGGGGTTTCACCGCAGCCGACGCATGCCCCGGAGAACTCGAACAGGGGCTGCATGATCATCGCGCCCTTCAGGGTGGTCTTCTTCAGTTTGCTGCGGTCGTATTCCGGCAAGCCAAGGAAGAAGTCCCAGTTGGCTCGCTCCTGTTCGTGGTAGGCCTGGTCACCGGTCATGTTCAGCGCCTTGCGCTTGGGATTCTGTTTGTCGCGGATGGGACAGATATCCACGCAGAGACCACAGCCGGTGCAGTCGTCCGGGGCAACCTGATAGCTGATCTTCAGTCCTTTTTCAAAACCACCACCCTTGACGTTGGCGCTGAGGAAGCTGTCGGGTGCGCCGGACAAATCCTCATCGCTGAAGACCTTGGAACGGATGGCGGCGTGGGGACAGACCAGCGGACACTTGCCGCAGTGGGTGCAGATGTCGTCCTCCCACTTAGGCAGTTGCAGGGCGATATTGCGTTTCTCAAAGGCGGCGGTGCCAAGCGGCCAGGTGCCGTCTGCCGGCATCAGGCTGACTGGAATCTCATCTCCTCTGCCTGCAATGATGGGTGCAGTGACCTGCTGTACGAACTCCGGGGCGAAGTCGGGCACCGGCGATTTTCTTTCAAAGCGGCTGTCAGCGGTGCTGGGCGTATCTACCTGATGCAGACCGGACAGTGCCGCATCGATAGCCTGGAAATTACGCTCCAGCAGCCGTTTTCCTTTACGTCCATAGGTCTTTTTGACGGCCTGCTTGATCAGTTCGATGGCCTTTTCCTGATCGATGATGCCGGCGATAGCGAAGAAGCAGGTCTGCATGATTGTGTTGATGCGCCGCCCCATGCCGGTTTTGTCGGCGATCCTGTAGGCATCGATGACGTGGAAGGTGAGACCCTTGTCGATGATCTGCTGCTGCATTCGCCGGGGCAGCGTCTGCCAGACCTGGGCCGGTGGCGTGGGGGAGTTGAGCAGGAACACGCCGTTTTGGGCCGCCTTGTCGAGCATGTCGTAGCGGTCGAGAAAGATCGGCTGGTGGCAGGCGACGAAGTTCGCCTCATTGTTGCCGATCAGATAGGTGGAGCGGATGGGAGCCGGACCGAAACGCAGATGGGAGACGGTGACCGCGCCGGACTTTTTGGAGTCGTACTGAAAATAACCCTGGGCAAAGTTGTCGGTCTGCTCGCCGATGATTTTGATGGAGTTTTTGTTGGCGGAGACAGTGCCGTCAGCGCCCAGCCCATAGAAAACACAGCCGGTGACGCCCTCAGCCGCAGCGGGCCGGAAGGTTGGATCCCACGCCAGGCTGCTGTGGCTGACATCATCGAAAATGCCGACGGTGAAGGGGTGTTTGGGCGAATCCTGTAACAGCTCGTCGAAGATGCCTTTCACCATTGCGGGGGTGAACTCTTTGGAAGAGAGACCATAACGTCCGCCGATAATTCGGGGCAGGATCTCACGTTCGCCCAGGCTGAAGGCCTGGGCGAAGGCATTCAGCACATCCTTGTAGAGCGGTTCGCCGTCGGATCCCGGCTCTTTGGTGCGGTCGAGTACCGCGATTTTTCGTACGGTTCGCGGAATGGCCTGCAGCATGATTTCGGGGTCAAAAGGCCGGAACAGGCGCACCTTGACCAAACCGACGGCTTCACCCCTGGCGGCGAGATGCTCCACGGTCTCTTCCGCTGCACCGATGCCGGAGCCCATCAGCATGATCAGCCGTTCAGGTGCTTCGGCGCCGACATATTCGAACAGGCGGTAGTGGCGGCCGGTGAGCTCGGCGAAACGTTCCATCCACCCCTGTACTATCAACGGCAGTCTTTCATAGAACAGGTTGACCGATTCGCGGCCCTGAAAGTAGACATCCGGGTTTTGGGATGTGCCGCGTATCACCGGATGGTCTGGTGACATGGCGCGCTGACGGTGGGCTGTGACCAGCTCATTGTCGATCATGCCGCGCACCGTATCATCGCTTGGCCGTGCTATCTTGTTGACCTCGTGGGAGGTGCGGAAACCGTCAAAGAAGTGGATAAAGGGAATGCGTCCCTCCAGCGTGGCGGCCTGGGAGATGAGGGCAAAATCCGCCACCTCCTGTACGCTGGCGGAGCAGAGCATGGCATAACCTATGCCCCGGCAGGCCATGACATCGGCATGGTCACCAAAGATCGACAGCGCCTGTGCTGCCAGCGAGCGCGCCGAGACATGCAGCACGGTAGGCGTCAGTTCACCGGCGATCTTATACATGTTCGGGATCATCAGCAGCAGGCCCTGGGAGGCGGTGAACGAGGTCGAGAGCGAACCCGCCTGTAGTGCGCCGTGAATGGCTCCGGCGGCACCGCCCTCGCTCTGCATCTCCACCACATCCGGCACTGTGCCCCAGATGTTTTTGATGCCGCAGGTAGACCATTCGTCAGACCACTCACCCATCGGTGACGCGGGTGTGATCGGGTAGATGGCGATGACTTCATTGGTCAGATGGGCGATATGGGCGGCGGCCTCGTTACCGTCGATAGTGACCATCTTGTCTGACATATTCTCTGTCCTTGCTGTTGTCTTCGGATACCCAAAAAAGGTATAGCAGGTATTTTGAAACAGTGGGTGACAAGTGGCGATGATAAGGGTCAATCGGCCCATTTATTCAACAAGGTTACTCCGGTGTCCGATAGTATGTAGGCCGGATCAAGCACAGCGGATCAGGCAAGATAACTGACTAAGCCTGACGGCTGGCCGATTTTGCAGACGTTTCTCGATAAGGCCCAGTGCGACTGTTCATCAGCAGATCTGCGAATATTGGCTAAACTTTCAGGGGGAATAGGCCTTTGATTGGATAGCAGGATATGTCGGCTCAGCATATTGCAGCCCGTCGACCCGGTTTTATGCAACGGGAAGGGCTGCAGGATTTATTGGATGTTTTACACCATTTGGGCTACCGCACCCTGGGGCCGGTGGTGGATGAGGAGGCAATTCAGTGGCGGGAAGTCGAGACTGTCGATGCCCTGCCCGTCGGTGTCCAGGCGCGACAGGGTCCCGGTGAGTACCGCCTGGAAGAGCAGCCTGAAAATCGTCTGTTCGCCTGGAATCATGGACCTCAAGCCATCAAGCCGCTGCTCTTTAGTGCCGAAGAGACACTCTGGCGCGAAAGGCTCATGGTGGATGGCCAGATAGAGATAAAGCAGACCCTGCCAGAGGTTGAACCGACCGCGATTTTCGGTGTGAGGGCTTGTGATCTGGCGGCCCTGGCACTGCAGGACAGGCACTTTCTTTCGCCGCAGCATCCTGATCCCCATTACAAGGCCCGACGTGAAGCCCTCCTTTTCATAGGGGTCGATTGCGCCTTTTCAGCAGCGACCTGTTTCTGTACCTCCACCGGTGATGGTCCCTCATTGGGTGAAGGTTTCGATATCGGCATGGCGGAACTGGATGAGGGCTATCTATTCTGGGAGGGCAGTTCAAAAGGCGGTGAGATTATTGACCGGCTATCTCTCGAACCTGCATCCGAAGCACAGCTCAACAGTATGATTCAGGAGACGGACCGGGCAGCGGCGCAGCAGCACCGTTTTCTGCCGGGTGAGAGTGAATTGAAGCAGCTCTATGACAAACTGAATCATGGACATTGGGATGAGATCGGGGAGCGTTGCCTCAGCTGCGGTAACTGCACGGCAGTCTGCCCGACATGCTTCTGTTACTCAACGGATTACCAACGGACGTTGGATGGACGTTCAGCAGAGATGAAACGTCAATGGGACTCCTGTTTCAGTCCAACTCACAGCAGCATGGGACAGTTTATGCTGCGCAGGGAGACGGCGTTGCGTTACCGCCAATGGTTGACTCACAAGCTGGCAGGCTGGCAGGAGCAGTTTGGCCGCAGCGGGTGTGTCGGTTGTGGACGTTGCATTACCTGGTGCCCAGTGGGCATTGACCTGACTCAGGCAGTGGCTGCCTTACTGGACGGAGGGCTGGCCGATGCTTGATGCCCACCTGCCTCATTCTGCGGTAATTGACCGGCGGGTACAGGAGTCGCCCGGCATATTTTCCCTGCGGCTGCAGTATGTCGATACCAATGTGCAGGATATCTTTGAATTCCAGCCTGGGCAGTTCAACATGCTCTCGCTTTTTGGCGTGGGAGAAGTGCCGATCTCAATCGTCTCCGACCCGGACGACAGTCACTTCTTCGATCATACCATCCGTGTGGCGGGCAGGGTGACAGAGGCGATGAGCCGTCTGCAACCGGGAGATCGAGTGGGCATCCGGGGCCCATTCGGTCGTGGCTGGCCGATGGTGCAGGCTGAAGGTCAGGATGTGGTAGTGGTGACAGGCGGTCTGGGTTGTGCCCCTCTGGTCTCGGTGATCCGTTACCTGCTGCGTCGGCGCGACCGGTTTGGAGATATCCATATCATGCAGGGTGTAAAACATGAGGATGATCTTATCTGGCGGCGACAGTATGAGACCTGGTCCCGGGAGCATGGTGTCAATGTTCAGCTGGCGGCTGATATGCCCGGCAAGGAGTGGCCCTGGCAGCAGGGGTTGGTAACCGAACTGATAAGCACCCTCGATCTCAATCTGGAGAAGACCATTTCCATGCTTTGTGGACCCGAATTGATGATGTTGGCTGCCATTGCGCAACTGCGTGATCTGAAATTGGATGACCAACGGATCTGGCTCAGCATGGAGCGGAATATGCAGTGTGGTTTTGGACAGTGTGGACACTGTCAGGTGGGGCCGAAGTTTGTCTGTAAGGATGGGCCGGTTTTCTGTTATTCGGAGGTGGCGGACTTTTTGGGTGCCAAGGGTTTTTGATGGTGGAATTGTGTTGCGTTGGTTTGGTTTTTTTGTGTCGCTCCGCGACGGTTTTATCTAACGGGGCTTCCGCGCCCCTACGGCAGGTGACTTTTGTTTTGGCAAAAGTAACCAAAACCATTGCTCCACCACGCCACCCTATCGGGTGGCCCTGCGCTACTCGCAAAACAGGGGAGTCGCAGAACTCGCTGCGCTCAAACAACTGCGGCTCTTATCCCTGTTTTACTGTGTTGCTCGGTGGCGTGAAAGTCGTCCAGCCGCTAGCCAAGTGAGGCGCTGTCTGCTAGTGGGTAAACCCGTTTCTGTCACGAGCGAGAAGCGCAGGAAAAGTCGGGAGAAGGGACCGGTTGTTTGAGCGTAGCGAGTTCCGGTCCCGCCGGCTTTTGCGAGCATCGCAGCGGCCCACAGGGCGTGACAGCCGGGCGTGCTTTCTTTTGGTTACTTTTCTTTTCACGAAAAAGAAAAGTGACTCGTCCTACAGGACGAAAAACACGCCGACAGGAAAAGAGGAAAATAACGACAGCGTAAAGAAAGCACCGTTGAAACAAAGCCGTCGCGTAGCGACCCAAAAATATCGGAACAACAGGAAACAGGAAAAGACAAAATCAAAACAGACTGACAAAATGAATACACTAAAACCAAAACTCGCCATACATAAATTCAGCTCCTGCGACGGTTGCCAACTCGCCTTGCTAAACCTTGGTGAAAACCTGCTTGAATTACCAAAATATGTCGACATTACTCACTTTGCCGAAGCCGGACCCAATAATCCCAACGCCAAGGTTGATGTTTCTCTTGTCGAAGGCAGTATCTCTACTCCGGCCGATGTGGAAAGGATCAAACAGGTCAGGGAGAATAGTGCGTATTTGATTGCTATCGGTGCCTGCGCCACCGCCGGTGGTCTGCAGGCGCTGGCCAACCTTGCCGATCGTGATGCCTGGATGGCGGCTGTCTATGCCCAGCCGGCCGCTATCGAGACACTGAGTTCATCCAGCGCTATTTCAGAGCATGTCAAAGTCGATCTGGAACTGCACGGCTGCCCGGTCAATTCACAGCAAGTGATTGCAGCCCTTGCCGATCTGCTTGCCGGAGTGAAACCGGCCAGTGAGCGACAGACCCTCTGCATGGAGTGCAAACGCAACGGTGCAGTCTGCACCATGGTGACAAAGGGTGAGCCCTGCATGGGGCCGGTGACGCGGGCGGGTTGTGGTGCGCTCTGCCCGAGCCTGGGGCGGGCATGTTATAGCTGTTATGGACCTGCGGAGACGGTTAACGATGGTGCGCTGGCACAACGCCTGCAATCGTTGGGATTGACATCTGAAGACGTTGCGCGCCGCTTCCTCTTTATCACCAGCGGTGCGCCGCCATTCAGAGATGCCGGTATGCGGCTCAGGCCGCCACCTTTGGAGAGCGATGAGTAGATCAATGGCGAGCAAACGAGAGATTCATATCAATGTCCCGGTGTTGACCCGTGTGGAGGGTGAAGGCGCTCTGGAGTTCGATGTCGTGCAAGGGGTCATTCAGAAACTGAACCTGCGTATCTTCGAGCCGCCCCGGTTGTTTGAGAAGTTTGTCGAAGGCTATGAATATGATCAGGTCATCGACATGGTGGCGCGAATCTGCGGCATCTGCCCGGTTGCCTATCAGATGAGCGCGGTGCAGGCTTTTGAGCGGCTGTTTGGAGTCGATCCAGGATCCTGGGCGCGGGATATGCGCCGGGTGATGTATTGCGGTGAGTGGTTGCAGAGCCATGCGCTGCATGTGCATCTATTGGCGGCCCCCGATTTTTTCGGCTTTGAGAGTGCCATCGCCATGGCGGAGAAGCACCCTGAAGTGGTGCGCAGGGGGTTGAGGCTGCAAGGGTTGGGTAACGATCTGATCACCCTCTTCGGTGGCCGATCGGTGCATCCCGTGGGCGTGCGGGTGGGTGGTTTTTACAAAGCGCCTGCGCAAGTGGCAGTGGCTGACATGGTGAAGCAACTCGAAGAGGCGCTGCCCCAGGCGGAGGCATTGGTGCATTGGTGTGCCGAACTCGATTTTCCCCATGATGAACAGGCCTTCACCAGCGTCGCCCTGAGCGAACAGGGAGAGTATGCCATCGGTAGTGGCCGGTTGGTCTCGGGGCAGGGACTGGATATAGACATCAGCCATTTCGAGAGCCATTTTGAGGAGTTTCAGGTGCCTCACTCCACTGCCTTGCATACACAGTTGGAGGGGCGGCCCTACCTTACCGGCCCATTGGCGCGTCTCAATCTGAACTTCCGTCAACTGCCCAAACCTGTGCGTGCGGTGATGGAGGATTGTGGTATCCATTTTCCAAGCCACAACATGTTCCACAGTATCCTGGCGCGGGCGATAGAGATCCATCTCGTCATTTACGAGGCGTTACAGTTGTTGCAGGCATATGAGCGACCCGATGTTTCGGCAGTTCAGGTCAGGCCGCGGGCAGGCACGGCCTTTGGCTGCACCGAGGCGCCCCGTGGTTTCCTTTGGCACCGTTATGATGTGGATGAGAGAGGGGATATTCGACGTGCCCGGATCGTGCCTCCCACCAGCCAGAACCAGGCGCGCATCGAACAGGACCTTTGCGCCTCTCTGGAAAGCTTCGGGCTTGACCATGACGACGATGAGTTGCGGCAACGGGCGGAACAGGTGATTCGTAACTACGACCCCTGCATCTCCTGTGCGACCCATTTTCTTAAGCTCAAAGTGTCTCGCCGTTGATACGTGTCATCGGTATAGGTTCGCCCTTCGGGGCCGACCAGTTGGGGTGGCTGGCACTTGAGGCGCTGGAAGAGGCGGCGATTCCCGATCTGGAATTGATCAGACTGGATCGTCCCGGAAGTGGGTTGCTGCGCTATTTTGAGGATGTGGAGCGGGTTTTGCTCATTGATGCAGTCGCAGCGGCCAGTGAACCAGGTGAGGTCAAATTGCTGAATCCTGCTGATTTGTCCCAGTCATCCTGTCTGACATCGAGTCACGGTTTTGGCGTGGCGGAAGCCCTTGCTCTGGCCGAAACACTGGAGACGCTACCTGCCGAATTGTGGGTGGCAGGGATTGCTGCCGGAAGTGACCGTTCCAACACGCCGAATCTGAACAAGCAGCAGTTACTCGACCTGCTGGCCCATCTTCCGTGCTAAGGGGTCGGAGTCAAACCGTCCACTCATGCCGAATTACCCACCTGTCACCGTGTGGTTTGACTCCGACCCCTCGGGAGGAACACAGGGTGTGCCGTGCGCACCATTATTGCTAACCTTCCTGGGCCAATTATTGCAACAGATTTCCTCCAACTTGCCGCTAAATAGCAAAGATAACAAATACGGAGTTGGGAATGGCGCCGAAGACGATTGGGCGGTTTAAAATCGGCAAAAAACTGGGCTCGGGCAACCAGGGTACAGTCTACCTGTGCGCCGACACTGAACTGCAGCGCAGGGTGGCGATCAAATTGCTCAACAAATCCCTGCCGCAGGCTGCCTATCGCAGTGAAGCCCGTACCATGAGCAAGCTGCAGCACCCCAATATCGTCTCCATCTATGAAGCGGGTGAACACAAGGGAACCCCATTTCTGGTTTTTGAATATGTGGAAGGGCAACTGCTCTCCGATCTGATACGGGATGGCGGACTCCAACTGGCGCAGATAGAGAATATCTTCCAGGGACTGCTGGCAGGGGTCAGCCGGGCGCATCAGGCGGGCATTGTCCATCGTGACCTCAAACCAACGAACATCATCATCAACAGTGAGCAGATGCCGAAGATTATGGACTTCGGTATTGCGAGGTTACTCTCAGGCGGCAAAGAACAGGATGAAGTACTCATCGGTTCACCCCGCTATATGGCACCGGAATACATCAGCAAGGGACAGGTTGGGCCGCAGGCGGATGTTTTTGCGTTGGGACTGATCCTGGATGAGATGTTGACCGGCATGCCGGTATTCAACGGCCGTAACCAGCAGGTCGTCCTCGACAATATTTTGAATATGCAGGTAAAACCACCCTCCCAGTTCAATCATATGGTGGATGAGCGGCTCGATCGTTTTGTACTCAAAGCGCTGGAAAAAGACCCCGATGCCCGCTACGTGGATGCAGAGGATATGCTCAACGCTTTCGGAGCACTGCGTGGATCTCCCGCCGAGTCTGAATCGGTTGGCGATGCGGGTCACGGTACGGTGGATTTTCTCCTGCGCCGGATGCGCCGCAAGAGTGATTTTCCGGCCCTCTCCCAGTCTGTGCGCAGCATCAATGCCATGGCCCAGGTCAGCGACAAGGATCTGAATCAGCTGGCCGGCGTCATCGTCAATGACTTCGCCCTCACCAACAAGATCCTGAAGGTGGTCAACTCCGCATTTTACGGCCGTTTTTCCGGCAAGATCGGTACTGTCTCCAGGGCGGTGGTGGTGCTTGGTATGCAGACTATCCGCTCCCTGGCAGCTTCACTGATCTTCTTTGAGCACCTGCAGGACAAAGAGCAGGCAGAACGGCTGCGGGAGATGATCTCCTCGTCACTGTTCAGCGCCACCCTTGCCAGTCAGGTCGCCAAAGATATCGACAACCAGGCGTTCGAAGAGTATTTCCTCGCCGCCATGTTGCATGATCTGGGCAAAATTCTGATCGCCTTCTATCTGCATGATGAGAGTCGTGAGATAGAGCGGCTGATGCAGCAGGAGTCAAAAACTGCGGTGCAGGCGGAACATGCTGTACTGGGAGTGACCTTTGAACAGGTGGGTATAGAGATTGCCAAACAGTGGAACTTCCCCAAGGGTCTGACAGCATCCATGGAGAGTTGGAGTGATGACAGGAAACCTGCCACGGTTATCGAACGCCGGCGGATGGTGGCAGCCTTCTCCAAGGATGCTACGCAAATAATGGCGGAACAGGGACTGGGTGACAAAACGGCGGTTACGACCCTGATGCAGAAGTACAAGGCGGGGCTCGGCCTTGATCGCCGCAAGTTCAAACGACTGGTTGATCAGGCCCTGGAAGAGTTTCAGGAATTCAGTAAGGTGCTCTCCAAAGACATCTCTCAGTCGTTTGTAAAAAAGATCAGTGGAGATGGTGCGGTACAGCAGAAGGCGGAAAAGCGTGCCGCTGCCAAAGCCAAATCAGTAGCGAAAGATGGCCTTGGAGAGACACAGATCCTGAACGGAGAGTCTGCTGATAGCGCCTCTGAAACAGCAGAAACGGAAGCCTTCACAACCCCAGAAGACGCCGAAGCGCTATTGATGGATGGCCTGCAGGAGGTAACCGGTTTGCTGGTTGGTCAACATAGCGTCTCTGAAGTCTTCAACGTGGTGCTGGAAACCATGTATCGTTCCATGGGTTTTAAACGCGTCCTGTTGGCGCTGCATGATCGCAGCAAAGGAGAGATGGCCGGCCGTATCGGTTTTGGTGATGACGTGGATGATTTCGTCAAGCAGTTCAGATTTCCCATTAAATACAGTGTGGATGTCTTCCACGGCGTGATCAAAAATGCGGTGGATGTTTACATTGCCGATACCAGTGATGAAAAGATGCAGGCAGATATTCCAGACTGGTACAAGCGAATCTCCGATGCAGGCTCCTTTCTGCTCTTCCCCCTGGTGGTGAACAAGCGGGCGCTTGGGCTTATCTACGCCGACCATCCCAATTCCAACGGTGTGGAGATAGATGCCAAGAAACTCAACCTGCTGAAGTCGCTGCGTAACCAGATTATATTGGCGGTTCGGTCTTGAGATTACACCGGATATCACTCTACCGGCTCCGGGATTTTGGTGCAGGTATCCTGGATTTCGCGACTTACAGCCGATCCAGAAAATCCCTGTACCGCTCCGGCTCTACAATCCAGTATCGTCCGGGCCGCCCGGAAGATAATCCTTCCGGTTTTTTACCATCGTCACTGACGATCAGGAGCGTCTGCTCCCCTCCATCGAGGGTTATCAGAGTGATACCTTCCGGCTGAACCATAATCCCATTTTCCTTGATCGGAAAAAAGCAGTGGATCGGCTCAGGTTCATGATTCATGCTCCCCTTCCAATACCACAATACAAATTTTGTTTTGTCATTGGAATAGGGGCATTCGAATTTGTCATTTCCATAAATCGACTTGCCGCTGACGATCAGATACCCCTTGTCATCTGCCATACAGGTCATGGCACGAATGCCACCGCCTCCTAATTTCAAGGCGTAAATATTTTCGCTATTGTTATTGATTTTGATGGCAGGAGAATTCGTTTCAAAGGCGCCGAGTAGCCCCTCGGTACACACGACGAAGGCTTTATCATCCATGGTGGGACCGCGTAAGCCGATGAGCAATTCTTTCTTATCCTTGTGTGCCACAAGGCCTTCAATATTGAATTTTTCTCTGGAAAAATCTGCACTGTTTAGCTTTGGAAACGCCGCTATTAAAGCCTGTTTGATACGCTTTTTGAGTTCATAGTCTTCGTTGGCGGCTATTGGTTGTGAACTGAAGCCATCCGCATTCATCTGAAAGCGGATGAGATGTCTTATTTCCGGGTCTTTATCCGAATAGGAGGTGATAGCATAAATATACTCCCCCAACAGGACTACCCCTTCCAGATCATCGACTTTCGGCATGTTAGGAGGAGACGGAAGATGTTTCGCAGTCAGAGATCCCGACGCATGAGCTAATAGATAGAACGCCGTATCCGGGCTGGAATCACTTACGACTAGGAATCGATCCTTTTCCAGCTCGATGATTCCGGAGGGTTCGGTTAGAACATCAGTACCGATGAACTCCTGAAATTGAAGGCTCACACTCTTCTCCTCATCACTTCCTACAAAACCTTTTCGAAGTGACCTTAAGCGTTAATACTATTCCACAATGATAGGATAGTTTGGAGTAGGGTTAAGCGGACACGAATAGACATATTTCCCTGGTTTCAGGATGATTTGATAACTTTTTGTACTTCCTGTAGTCAATCCGCCACCAGATACACTGGGTAAAGTTATCTGTTGAAGACCCACTCCACGCAACCAAAAGCCCAGCGGATAGGGGACATTCTTATTCGTTATCCGGAAATCATATTTCCCCGGTTTGAGTTTCATCGGCTTGACTGATTTGAGGCGTTCAGCTCCGCTTTTTTCATTGATTTTTTTGCAATCATTTCCACCAGTTGTTTGAAATTGATGATCTTTCCCTTCCGGTTCTAAAAATTGGCATCCCGTTTGAGTCAATTCAATAATATTTGTTTCTTTGTTTGCCGCTGAAACGGATTTCGCTATTCCCAATTCTGTTGTGATCCATAGGCATAACATACAACAGATTCGAGCCAGTATTCTTGAATATCCCATAACGTCTCCGTGTTTAAGTTATAAAATATATCTTTAAGTATATGATATCCGGTCAGATGAGCCTTCACTTATCGGGGTGATCGCCTGATCCACGTATTCAAAGCGATTGGGGTCGGTCCAGATTCGCTTCAGCATAAGGCGCAGCCGGATGTAGGTCGGTATGGCCTTTCCCATGGTAAACAGCGTTTCCTTGACGAATTTGGGATAAAAAACCACGGCTGATTCGACTGGAAATGATGGCCGCCTGTCTTTCCGGAACTTCAAACGCAGAAAACCGCCTTCCAGGGGATGGACATGAAATACCCGTTTGAATTCGCGGTAAAACAGCAAACGGTGGAGTGTCGTGAGTTTCTTGTTGCTGCGCATGGCAACCATGCGCTTGAAAATGGTCTCCATGTGATCGAAGGTGTAGAAATGATCCCAGACCGCCTTGTAGGCATCCTTCCACTCCGCCTCGGACAGTGTCGGATGCTTGGTGACCATGTGGTTCAGGTCGTACTTGTTTAAATCCGGGTCCATCCATTCCCCTTTTCGATACATCGCTTGATGGTCTTCGCAACCCGGCAGAGGCGTCAGGACGGTGAAGTAGATATGGTCAATTGCCAGTTCGCGCTTAATGGTATCGACGTCTTTCAATAAAGACTCTTTTGTATCGCCGGGGAAGCCGACGATGTAGCCGGCGCAGATAACAACGGGGTACTGCTTCCACGCCAGAATCTGCTCTTTGTAGTCGGAGATCTTGTTTTGCCGTTTTTTAACAGCGAGCAGATTTTCCGCATTGATGTTTTCCAAACCGATAAAGATTTGGTCTACTCCTGCTTTACAGCACTTTTCAACGAAACCGCGAATCTTATGGCAAAGCGTATCTATCTGGATGGAGAAGCGCACTTCAATGCCCTCTTGTTCACGCAGATCGATGACGCGATCCAGGCAGGCTTCCCAATTTTTATTGCGGGCAAAATTATCATCGGTGAGAAAGAAGCTATGCACACCGATTTTATGATTCTCCCGGATGATACGCTCAAGATCGTCTGCGCTGCGGAAGCGGCTTTTCCTGCCCTGGACGTTAATGATGGTGCAGAAGGAGCATTTGAAAGGGCAGCCACGACCCAGGTCAAAGCTGCTGTAGGTTCCGTACGTGTGTTCGACCTGTTCGCGGGGGAGAAAAGGGATCGGCTCGTCAGGCAAGCCTGGCAAGTCGTCCAGATAGTTGTAGATCGGTTTTACAGCCACTTTGTATGCATCAATAAGAAGCTCATCCAGGCGTTGCCCTTCCGCTTCACCTGCGAAGAAGCTGATGCCCATTTTTTGCGCGTCGACCATGTCTTTGGGCATCTCATCCAGCATGGAAAAACAGCCGGAGACATGAAAGCCGCCAATACAAACCGGGATATCCTGGGAGAGGAACGGCAAAGACAAATCAATAGCGCGGGGAAACTGGTTCGACTGCACGCCCACCATGCCGACCAGAGCCATGCCGCCGTCGCGCTTGATCATGGCAATCAGCGCCTCCGTGTTTACCCTGCTGTTGTATTCATCAATGGCGTGCAGGCGAATCTCGACATGTTCACCGAGTACGTGCCGGTCCTTGCAACTTTGCGACAGACCATAAACGCATGCCAATGAGTTGGACGGAATTAAGGATTTAAGCCATTGGATCGGATAGCCATCGTCATCGTAATGCGTTGGCTTGATCATTATGAAATGGAATATCTCTTGCATCTTCACTCCGTAGACGCAGTGGTTACCTGGAAATGACCTTTAGGCAACTGGAAGAAATAAAAAAACAGCAGATTCAGTACTTTAATCATTTTCTGGGGTCCAAGGCAAATCTGTTCTTGATTAGCACGAATGTTCAGCAAGCCGCAGCCATGTCTCGGGACGTGGTGAAGTCGTTGCAGCAGCCCGAAGCAAACGAGGTAGCATGGCTCTGAGGTCGAAGCGGCGGTTGAATCGGTACTGATACTCGGCCAAGTATCTGTGGGCATATTTCTTAAATCGAAAGGCATGGTACGTACCTGCAAGCGATGTTTTCAGATTCCCAATAAGGATATTGACCCACGCAAAACAGGGCATATCGGTACTGCGTCTGTGGGTTCCAACCACCTCACGTTGATGTGTCATTCCCGCTTCGGCAAAGGCGGTGAAGCAGCTCAACCCGTCGCTGACAACATGGCTGCCAGAAGCGATAAAACGTGCTGCCCAGTGGGCAATATCGCGTTTTTTGAAACCCTCAACTCGGTCGAATCGAACAACCTGTGGCTTGTCCTCATCATCCAGTTCGACGGCTGCCACAAAGGGGACTTTATTCAGCGAACCGCGCCCGGCTTTGCCACGAAGTTCTCCGCCGAGATAAGCATCATCGACGACCACGTGACCTTTAAGTACCCGCTTTTCCTCACGCTCTGTCATGACCTGCATCAGCTTGTGTTTGACCCGCCAAGCGGTGGGGTAAGACACTCCAAGCTGGCGTTTGAGTTCCAGCGCGGAAATGTTGTTCTTCGATTGGCTGATCAAAAACATCGCCTGAAACCATAATCGCAAGGGCAAATTGGAGCCCTGGAAAATCGTTCCCGAGCGCAAGCTGGTTTGTCGGTGGCAGGCACTGCATTGCCAGTACGTGCGTCCCCCCTGATGAAATCGGCTATGACGGCTTCCTCCGCAGTGTGGGCATTCAAAACCCTTCGGCCAACGTGCTTGCTCAAGGGCCGCTTCACTTTGGCTTTCGGTGCCGTAGTCTTTGAACAAACCGCTTAAGCTCATGCCTGTCTGAAATTGGATTGGATTCTGTGCCATGTCCGCTCTCCTATTGTGGATCGTGGCATCATCTTGCAACAACCAGTGGCTCATTCCGTGAGTCACTGCTGAACATTCGTACTAATCAAGAATCTGTTTGCCATAATTTTCCAACCAATACGGCTCCGAGACGGAGTGTTACCACGCCTGGTTTCGGTGGCGTTGGTTCGATGGTTTCGTCTGCCAGGACTGGGGGCATACCGACTAGTGTGAAATTGCCTGATACAGACTCTACCAGCGAACCACCAGATATCGGTGACCAACAGTATCATTTGTTAGTTCACCGAGTTGCCGCAAAAGGCAAGGTTTGGCATTCAGTAGACCAGACATTGTGATGACTTTCTTTGCATGTTGCTTAGCGGTTTTCGAGTAGTCCTTCAGAGAATGGGGTGCGGTTTCGTAGGTGAAGAAACCAGTATTTGAGCCTTCCCAGTTGTTTAGAACGGGAAAACCTGATCCCAACAGAGTAATCAAATCTTGGTTCATCCTGCAGGTGTGGGGGAGGCCAAATCGCCGGAAGTGAAATCGTTTTGGATGGAAGTCGATCCCCGCGGATGCGGGGAACACGTTGGGCTCGGGATTAGCGCGTTCGGGCTTGGCGTTTCATCCCCGCAGGTGCGGGGAACACTTCGGAAAGGCAAATCCCATCTGCCTCATCGACGGTTCATCCCCGCAGGTGCGGGGAACACCATATACCGGCACTGTGTCTACCCCTATCCAGCGGTTCATCCCCGCAGGTGCGGGGAACACCTCACCAGTGACCCGGCTAATCCGGATGATTCCGGTTCATCCCCGCAGGTGCGGGGAACACCCCCTATAGCCAAAACATGCTTATTCTTCCGACGGTTCATCCCCGCAGGTGCGGGGAACACATCAGAGTAAAGATCGTTGTACAGCGCAATAGCGGTTCATCCCCGCAGGTGCGGGGAACACCCATTCACCACATCGACATCACTAGACCATTGCGGTTCATCCCCGCAGGTGCGGGGAACACTCTTTTGAGCAGAGGTAAACACCATGGCATTGCGGTTCATCCCCGCAGGTGCGGGGAACACAACTCACGAATCTACTGAACCACATGTTCACCACGGTTCATCCCCGCAGGTGCGGGGAACACGAAGGGGTGAGCCGATTCACAATGTCAGAATGCCGGTTCATCCCCGCAGGTGCGGGGAACACAGAATCGAACTTTAATTAAATGGAGGTAGGGGCGGTTCATCCCCGCAGGTGCGGGGAACACATAAAATCAATGAGTTAGCTATCGACAAGGAACGGTTCATCCCCGCAGGTGCGGGGAACACCTTGATAGGCGACGAAGGTTTTCATTAATGAACGGTTCATCCCCGCAGGTGCGGGGAACACTATAATTATGCGTCAGGCACATTAACCGCATGCGGTTCATCCCCGCAGGTGCGGGGAACACATCGAGACACCTCCGATTGGTTTCCACCCGTCCGGTTCATCCCCGCAGGTGCGGGGAACACTGCACCATCAGCACCTGGCAGACCCGCCGCACCGGTTCATCCCCGCAGGTGCGGGGAACACGAAGGGGTGAGCCGATTCACAATGTCAGAATGCCGGTTCATCCCCGCAGGTGCGGGGAACACAGAATCGAACTTTAATTAAATGGAGGTAGGGGCGGTTCATCCCCGCAGGTGCGGGGAACACATAAAATCAATGAGTTAGCTATCGACAAGGAACGGTTCATCCCCGCAGGTGCGGGGAACACCTTGATAGGCGACGAAGGTTTTCATTAATGAACGGTTCATCCCCGCAGGTGCGGGGAACACCGCAAATCCTACTCGATAGCGGTATAGGATGGCGGTTCATCCCCGCAGGTGCGGGGAACACCACTGAACCAATCACGCCGGAAATCCAAATTAAGGTTCATCCCCGCAGGTGCGGGGAACACCGCCACCTTCCTTGCTGCTGCCAAGATGATCTCGGTTCATCCCCGCAGGTGCGGGGAACACGCCCATCAGGCGCCACCCAGGCCGACCACCGGCGGTTCATCCCCGCAGGTGCGGGGAACACGCTCGGAACAGTTTCCATGAGAATCGATAGGGCGGTTCATCCCCGCAGGTGCGGGGAACACCATATAACTCCAGACAAACGAAAGCCCGACACCGGTTCATCCCCGCAGGTGCGGGGAACACTGAATATATGGATTTCCGCTTTTCCAAGAAGCCGGTTCATCCCCGCAGGTGCGGGGAACACGGCAGCAATGGCCCTGGGCACACTGGTTCATACCGGTTCATCCCCGCAGGTGCGGGGAACACTCTGGGCAAGGGCAATGAATCAACGGGCAGCACGGTTCATCCCCGCAGGTGCGGGGAACACGGGTGACGCGCTCACGGAGCTGGGGAGGGAGTGCGGTTCATCCCCGCAGGTGCGGGGAACACATTTCAAAAACTAATCACTGATCTAGAATCCCCGGTTCATCCCCGCAGGTGCGGGGAACACTCTAATCCTATCTATTTGATAGTTATGAGTAAATGCCTCATCACTTTTTCTACCAGCGTTTTCGAACCTTCTTCGACCGTGAAATCCGAATTGTTAAAGAGCATCTTTATCCTCCTTTTCGGGAAGAAAGGAGACCAGCCGGATGCCGTCGAAATCGATGGGGATTCTCCGGTTGGAGCCAAGTGTTTTGAAGTCGTAACCCGATTCAGTATTGGTGTTCCAGGCCATGATGGCATTGCCGTCTTCAATGCCTTGCTCGGTCTGCTCCCAGATAAAATCGCGGAGCTTTGCTGAGGGGTTGCCGACATAAACGCCGGCCCTGACTTCAACCAGCCAGATTGCGAGTCGTCCTCGCAGCCTGGGTGGGATACTTTCAGTGACGATGACCAACATCTCCGATTCCTTTCTCTTCTGGTATGGCGATGGGTTGAGCATCATCCGGCGGTTTTGGTAGCTCAATTTCACCGGCTGCAAGGATCTCTTCGATGGTGGGGATGATTTTGCCAAGGACTTTTTGTTGCCTGAACATGTCGCGACAGGCAAGCCGGACACGGCGCTCTGGCTGCAGAGGTGCTTTGGCTGCGATCTGAAAGGCGACTGGAACAACGCTGTCGAATTTAAACAGATCAGCTATGTCATAGACGAAGGAGAGAGGTTTTCCTGTGTGGATGAAGCCGACGGCAGGTGCGTAACCGGCTGCCAGCACGGCGGCTTCGGTAATGCCGTAGAGGCAGGCGGTGGCGGCGCTGAGGCAGAGGTTAGGCAGATCGGATTTGTCCCAGTCAGTGCGGTCGTAGTTCCGGCCTTTCCACTGAATGCCGTGGCGTTTGGCAAGTAATTGATAGGTCTTTCTAACCCTGGCGCCTTCGATGCCGCGCAGTTGTTCTACGCTGCGCTTGGCGGGCGGTGCCTCACCAAAACGGAATTCATACATCTTGCGCACGACCTTGAGGCGTGTCGTTTCTTCCAGCGCCAGTTTTGCCTGATAGAGCAGTCGGTCGGATCTTGCTCCACCGGGTTGACCCGATGCGTAGAGCCGCACACCAGCTTCGCCGACCCAGACCAGCAGGGTTCCAACCCGTCCGGCGAGTGCGGCGGCGCGATGGGAGACGCGGGTGCCGGGTTCGAGCATCAGGCAGGCGACGCTACCGATGGGAATGTGGGTGCGTACCCCCGTCTTGTCGATGACGACAAAGGCACCGTCGAGCACGTCGATCTCGCCTTTTTCGATGAAGATCATAGAGATGCGTTCTTTCATGGCGATGGGTTTGAGTGGGGGCAACATGGCTAATCAGCATGCCAGAGTTCAGGTGAGCGTTTTTGATGCAATACCCTGAGAACAATAATCTTGTCATCCTCGACTATGAAATAAGCAGAATATGGGTATTTGCGAGTTGATGCCCTGCGCAACTGCTGATAGATGCAACTGTATAAGAACGGATTGTTACTGATTTGACGTAATAACTGGGCCACCTGTTCGAGGAAGTCTTCACCCAAACCTGGTTGCTTTCTCTCATACCATTGATAGGCCTGTTGGATGTCGTATTCCGCATCCGTGCGAACTATGAGTATCATTTTGCTTCCAATATCCGCTGTCTGACTTCTTCCCAAGATGTACCGTCATTGGGGTTGTTTTTGTAGTCCTCCAGGGCTTTGTCCAGGATTGGTTTGTGCCATTGCGGCACAGGGATCGTTTCCTGTGAGTCGGCAATCGAATCCCAGATGGCCTCGACCAGCTCGAGTTTGGTGTCGAGGGGCATTTCGTCAATGTCGGCTTGAGTGATTTTGGTCATGGTGTTGGGCGTCATTTGAAATCTTCCTTGAGTATGGGTCAGAGAGGGCGGATGAGCAATAAGCCACAGCCAAAGGCTTTGGCGGGGCCAAGGCCTCTCGATATAAGCTGAGTGAATTCATCAGGATCGGTAATTTCTAAAGTGCCTTCGAATGTCACTTGAGCAATCTTTCCCGCTCGGTTTTTTTTCCTGAAGTACAGATTCTCTTTTCCCTGGATAAAACATTCCTGGAGTTTAGCAGCAAGGCCGAGTTTTCTGGCCAGCCAAGCGGTCTGTTCGTCTTCTCTCACCAGCGGAACCCGGCAGCTTTTTATCTCGTTTTTTTGATTTGTTCGCTTGCGTTCGTCCTTTATTGTCTTGATCGGATTGGCGCGGAGTTTGAACGCAAGTCTTTGCCCCGTTTTCAAATGGTAGTCGAGCTCTTTTTGTTGCAGCACCCGGATCTGCGGCACTTGGCTAATGGCCTCCTGTGAAGAGAGTAAGAGCAGACGGGATTGTCCTATTGAGGCCTGTTCCAGATGGAATAGAAAGGGGCGGCTATCGTTGGGTGCGTCGAAGAGGCTCCAGAGCTTTTGGTGCCATTGATATGGATTCGGCTTGCGCTGATGTGTAATGGCGATACGGCTAAGAAACATGTTTATCTCCTTAGGTGTCGGCCTGTATATGGACTTGGCGGGTGGCAAACTGGCGGTTGTTTCCCCGCATGGGTACATCGCGTACGATCATGCGGCTGTGAGGATTGTCAGTCTGTTCGCTATAGATAATGCCTTGGCAGGGTTCTATGCTCGATAGGGCTTCAGTTAGATTGTTCGCTTCCACCTCCGTTTCGAAGATGGGGCGTGCCAACGGGCAGGAACGTCGTCCCAGAAAAGGCGTGAAAATTGGCTTTTTTAAAGCTTGGATGAGTTGGGAAGTGGTGAAGGGCGAGTCCTTGTCTAACCTGAGTGCCACCGTGAACTCGGCATCACAGAGATACTCTCGGCGGGATACCACTGGGTTCGGGTTGGTTTTTCCGTCGACCTTGCGTGCTTCTTGCACGGTGTGGAAGTCAGTGATGGTTGTGGTATTACGGCTTTCTTTTCTGTCGGCACGCACGGCCATCAGAATAGATGCATTCAAGGCTAGCAATAGTTCTCTATTTTTGCGCTGGATGCCCATGCAGGCGCCTAGCAGTCCGAGAATACCACTGCGCGTGGGAAATGCTTGGGTGGGTCGATAGTCCTCGTAGGTGTGGCCGCCCCAGGCCTGCATGGGTCCGCATAGTTTCAGGATGAGAAAATTATCCATGACTTAATCCTGATTTTTGAGCGCGCCATCATTGGCGATCCAGTTTTCCAGTTCGGCCAAATTGTCCACAGCGCAATCTACGGCAAGGTCGAGGGTGCTGAAACAGGTAGCTTTGTCATCAAGCCCGTAGCCTTGCTGAAGCTTCTGCCAATAGGTGATTAATTTCTCGGCGGAAGGTTTGAGGAATCCGCCCGTCCTAGGCTTGCTGACGGGTTCTTCAAAGGCATTGACTAGGGAGATGGGCATGTCACCGAAAGAGGCAACAACCACGTCGGCCAGGTTGTGAGCGGCAAAGGTCTGTTGCTTGGCCGATGGGACCACTGTGGCAAGCATATGGGCCAAATGTCTACCTATATCCAGTGCCTGCTCACGGTTGGCGCCACCGAGGTTTTCCTGCAGCTGATTGAGGTTGAGGCTAGCATAACGGTAGAACACCCCAGCGCTGAATTCCTGGGTATTTAGATGGCCAGCGCCAACTTCCCCTTCATCTTCGATCAGGTCATCTACTGCGGTAAACCAGTCGATATCTGCATCCACGGCATGGGTGGTGATGGTGTGGGCAAGAGCCATGGCGCCGTCCACTGAGGTCATAAGGCCGGAGGTCGCCATGCGGCCGGAGAGGGCGATGTCCACAGCATTGTTCAGGGTGTTGCGAAGGTTTTTTAGATTGAAAGCCACTGCTTTTTTCAATTGCTTCGCTGAGGCGCCTTTATCTGTTTCATTGACAATGCGGCATATCTCTGCAACTTCAGCTGCGGCCCAAGGCGCTAGTGCTGCTGCTTGAGTATCGTCCTCAATTAAGTCCTTTTCTGCGATCAAGGCAATGGCCTTGGTGACGGTCTCTGCCGGATAGTCATTCTTTAACGCATCGATAAAATGATCTCGTAGGTTGCCCAGTTCTCTTGTGCGCACAGATGGTTCGCCGAGGTGTTGTTGATAGTAGTCGCTTTTGCGGATTGCTCTTTTGAGGCTCTGGCTGGATATGCGAACGCGGCGTGTGCCACCGAAGATGGCGGACTTCTGCATGTTCATATCATCACGGTTGAGACAGGAGGGGCTATGGGATATGAGAATGTGCAGATTCAGAAAGTTTTTGGTGTTCATAACTCGGTTCCTTGTCGATGGTTTTAGTGGGCTTTGTTTACCGAAGTGAAATAGTTGTGAAGGATTCGCCGCTTGGATGTAGGTCCCCAGTAGTAGAGAGTTTTGCCGAAATCTTGCCAGTCCAGTTTGGGCTTGGCCTGAATGATTAAACGCCGAAGATTTTCCAGATCCCGTGGTGCTTCGGAACGCAGCATCTGGAACATTCGCATTTCGGATATGTTGTTTGCAGCGAGCTGGAAGCCTAGGCTCGGCGCCGCGGGGTTCTGTACTACAAAGGGCATAAAGTAGGCGATTCGTTGCATGTTGGCACTGGGTGGGTTAGAACCTAGCCAACGATAGTAGGCGGGTAGGTCGGCTATGTTATCCGGGGTACGTGCCCGTCGTAGATCCGCCTGTGCACCTTTGGGTAGATTGTCGTATTGTTGTTTAAGGTGCACGAAATTTGGCCACTTATCTGGTGTTTTTTCCTTGAGTTGCATGGTGGTTTCCTTGTCAGTTGAGTTTGGCTATTTCGGCCTCGAAGCTGTTCTTTGATTTGGTGTATTGGCGTAGTCCGGCAGGGGTGTGGCGGTATGGTTGCGTGGCCTGATCAAAGAGATTCCTGGCCAGATTCAGGATCTTTTGGCGGAAGTCGTTCAGTATTTCTCGGCGCTCCTTGTGAGTCATATCTCTGAGCAGACCATGTATCATGGTTTCGCTCTGCTTGTCGAAGCGTTGTTCTGCCCCATCGTAGACCTGTGCTCCAACTGTTTTTGCAAAGCCATAGAGTTTACTTCTTAGCAGACGGCGGATTTCCAGTGCCATATGGATGGCATTTTCAAGGCCGCTGCTGATGTTTGCCCAATCCTGTTTGATGCTAAAGAGTTCATGGCGACGCAGCAGGATCGACGCTTGCTTGTTCCTGTAGCCAGATGTAAGTAGGTTGAGTTTTCTGTTTCCCTGAAAAATATCCTGGAACTGACTAATGACGGGTGCTGGAATGCTGGTTTGTTGCACCATCAGGTAGTGGTTGAGTTGAGTCCATGCAGGAGCATTGGTGGTGTATGAAACGAAGCGCTCCCTATCGCGAACATCTCTTTTCAAATCCCACACACGGGGGCTGTGAGGGTGAGGCCAGAGGTCTACGATATCGTAGACGAATTTTTCCTTATTGAAACTCGTATACAGCTGTTCCGACATGTTGTGGCAGGCATCGCAACGGTCCCCCGTATGCTCGCTGCTGAGCAGCTCCACCCTGGCTGGTTGCCAGAACAGTCCGCGTACGAGTCCAAAACTGTGTGCAGGGATCTTCTGCTTCGCTTGAATGGGATCCACCCAGTTGGGTAGGTCATTATTGCTGTCAGGCAACAATGCATCGACACTTTCTTTGGTGAGCACGTTGAGCCAGACAGTTTCACGCAGGCTGCTGCCGGCGGCAAAAGTCGTTACCGGTGCGCTGCCACGCAGATTGGCCTTGAAGCCGCCGCCAAAGCTTGGGCAGTTGGATGCTTGGTTGAATAGGGCGATTACAGTGCAGCTCGGACAGGTCTGGTGAATCTCGCCTGGGCGGTTGAAGAAGGCATGATTGTTGCCCTCTGGAAGGCCGATAAAGAGTTTTTGAATGGGGGTTGGCTTCTTTGCCTTCACCCCGCGGCTTTGCATGAAGGGTGTTTTGGGATGATCCAGTTGAAACCAGTCACATTTTTGCTCGGTGGCCGCTCGATAGGCCTCAGTGGTTAGCGGTTGGTCTGCATGGGTGCGCAATGCCTGTCGGTCAGCAGGCATGAATAGTGTTTGTGTTAATGCTACCAGCAGTTGCAGTGCAGCTGCCTCCATGTCGTCCCTTGCAAGGGCCAGCTGGTAATCGCCCTCACTGCAGAGCAGAGTTTCCAGCGTGATGTGCTGGAAGGTGCCTTGGGTCTGGACGGGTATCCAGGGTGATTCTGATTCAAGCAGGTTCAATTCAATCTCCTTTGAGCTTCCTCACCAGGTTCGATGTTTCTGATAGCTTATATCGTCGATAAGTTATTAATCAAGTAGCTACGTAACGTTGATTATTGCGGCTCTCATGTTACCCTACATTCGTTCCTTGATGTTTCAGGGATGTACCGTAGCTACGTAAGCTATTGTTTAATAATAAAATATGTTCCCCATTTTATGGGGTTTTAATTGCCGGCGTCGTCTTCTTTGCTATGAAGTAACCCTATGTGAGCGGCATATTTGAAATGCCACTCATCTTCATTTTCACACCAAATTCCGTCTTCGATTTTGCGCATTTGCAGCCAATGTCGCCCCTGCTCATCCGCAGGCGGTAGGTACTTCCGCCAGCTGTTCGGTACGCCCAAGCTGTTAAGGTCGATGGCCTCATCCTTTTGCCAATCCTCCAACTTTTCAAGCGGTCCGCCTTCTAGCGTGTGCCATTTGTCATCTACCTTGGTGGCAAGTACGACGGTAAGGCTCATTTCTCCATCACGCGTTAGGCGACCGGCAGCGCCTTCTGTGTCGGGTAGTGGTTTGGCGGCAACATTGGCCAATTGTTTGCCGGTGTAGAAGTTGCCGTCTTGTTCAATTAGGAAATCATTGGCTTCGTCGGTGATTAGCCGCGGTTCGTCTTTCCATGGCTCAGCTTGATACACCTGTTCTATCCAGTCGCGGTAGGCAGTGGGGAATTCGATCTGTGGTTGGTCTGCCAATAGCATCTGCGTTCGCCAGAGGATCCGGCGGTAGCCATAGATGAGCTCATGCAGTTCGTAATCATTACCTTCAGGGACCAGGATGGTACATCGTGGCACCTCGTGATCCGGCGGGCGTTGCTCGCGTTCGTGCCGGTGCAGCCTTCCCATTCGTTGAAATAGTAGATCGACGGGGCATAGTTGGGTGATCATCCAGTCAAAATCCAGATCGAGGCTCTGCTCTATGACTTGGGTGGCGACTAGAATTTTGCCCGACCTGCGGTCGGCATCGTGCCCATAGTGGTGGAGTATATTCAGTTCGATTTGCTGACGGTCTGCAAAGCAGAAGCGGGAGTGGAATAGGTCAACAGGGACTGTTTTGCATTGGTCTCGCAGGTGTTTTGCGAGTTGCTGGGCGTCTGCTACCAGATTACAGATTACGGCCACGAGTGCACCTGATTCAGCAGCATGGATGATATCGGATATCAGTGCATTATCGGGAAGCATGTTGGCCGTGGATCGACATGTGGTTTCAATCAGCCGAAGGGGTGGATGTTGGGTATCATCTTTGATGGGATAGGTTTCTGGCTGCTTACCTGATTCGCAGTAGGTGATGAGCGGATAGGCTTGCTGCTCGGGCTTGTTGTCTGCTTTATATCCCAGAAGTAATGCTTTCTGCCAAGCGGGTAGCGTCGCCGAAAGGAGAATGGCACTGCCTCCGTTCTGCTGCTGCCCTTTTAGCACCGAGACCAGCAGGCCATACATATAGGCATCGTAGGCGTGAACCTCATCGATGATGAGTGCCGCCTTGCGGACGCCGAAGGCACGAACGAATTGGTGACGTACGGGCAACACGGACAGAAAAACCTGGTCGACGGTGCAAACTCCGATCTGACCCAGGAAGGCGCGTTTGCGACTGGCACCCAACCATTCAACGCATTGGGTAATGGCTTCCTCATCGCCCTGAACGGTCTTTCCCGTCGCCTCTTTCAGGGCGCTAAAGCCGGGGTGGTATTTAGCTCTGCCATGGGCCAGCAGCAGATTGGTGCCGTTGGGAAACAGGGTCTTCGCAATGCTCTGCAGGCGCTTGAACATGGCGTTGGCCGTAGCCTGAGTGGGAAGGGCGAAGATGATTGCCTCACCTGTGCCATTTGCCAGAAGATTTGCTGCGTATGCCAGCGCTGCCTCGGTCTTGCCCGATCCTGTGGGGGCCTCAATCAAGGTTATGCCGGGTTTGACGGGAATCTGTTCTATCAATGTCTGAACTTGGCGGGGGCGATAATCGGGATAAAGCACAGCCATTCCACCCTTCGCGAGCGGCATCCCGATCAGGCCGCTGTCGTGGATGGCTGAATGAGCTCTTTTGAGTTGTTTATGCCAATATTGCTTGAGCGTATGCTGTTGCTGGCAATAGGGGAATTTTTTCTCATCTGATCCCAACCAGTCCGAGATAGAACAAAAACCGGCCAGCAGATCAGGGGCGAGAGGTGGGGTGTCTTTCAATGACAGTCCAGCTGGGGTCAGAAAGAGCTCTGCAATATCTATTGCAAATTCACGGCGCGCTCTTGCGTCTTGTTTGATGATTGTCTTCTCTGCATCTGGATCGCTATCGCTGATCTCCCGAGGCAGGGAGCCATGGTGCCCCGCTACGGCCTGTAGCCAGGGTTTCCAGTGGTCGATTTCTTCCGGTGTGAGATCCGAATACCCAGCATCTTTTACAAACCAACTGTAGCCTTCTTTGCCGTGGTCGTAGCGGACGTCCCGGGATGCGTCATCGGGATCGAAATCTGATTGTAGGGCCTGGAGTGTGTCAGGCGACTTAAGCTGAAAACGGATGTCCAGTTTGCCGATATCATGCAGGGTGATGAAAAAGAGCACCCAAGCTCGGGTTGTGGGCTCATCCCGATCTGTTGCTTTGCAGAGTAGATGTCTGAGGGTGGGGCTGGCAGCCCACCATTCTGCTGCCACCGCTGCCACATCCAGGCAGTGATACGGCAGCAAGTGAAAGGATACCACCTCCGTGTGCTCTTTTGATGCCTTGCCCCAATACCGATAATAGAGCGGCCAGTTACCCATCTGTTTGCCGTCCTTCTCATCCATGTGTGAATAACCTTACTCTAAAGATGTTTGTTATGTCAGCATAACCGAGCCCGTTTCATGTGCTCAAAAAAACACTAAACCGTACCCGCCTCCACGGGTTGTCATCCTCCAACAGCCGCACGATGCGCCCTTCCAGTTGTTCGCCCCGGTCCATCATCTGGGCGAGGGTGCGGTTCTCGCTGCGCGGGACGTATCCCAGGTGTTCGTTTTTGAACCAGACGGCGATTGCGTTGCGGTCGTATCGGTTGGCGGGCTCGCGGCGCAGTTTCAGGATCTCTCCAACCTGAAGAAACTGCCAGATGCCAGGGGCGCGGTGGTATTGGTAGCCGGCCAGGGGTGACTCTTGCAGCAGCACCCGTCGTTTCGGTTCCAGAAGTTGGGCGTTGGCATTGATTCGTCCACTCAGCCCGATGCCCAGGCTGCCAAACAGGGTGTGCAGGAAGGTTCGGCGTTGCATGATCTGTTGCTCCTTTTGTTAGAGGCTACAGTCACCATAACAAGGGGAGTGGCTCAAACCGTGAGTCCGCGACTAATAAATTTCCCGCTTTTAGGGTAGATTGGGTGGCTGTGCCGGGTGGCGAAGGGATTAGAGTCAAATTTTACTCTGGCCTGGGGTGTGGCTTCTCTAAATGTGACAGCGTAGGGTGCGCTGTGCGCACCATGATTGCTGCAATTGCTTATTCTGGTGCGCATGGCGCACCCTACCAAATATGAAATTAGGAGAGGGGTAAGGTGCTGGAATATATCTTTTTCGATGAGCGTCCCTGGCGGCGTTTTGTCGAGTTTTTGCAGGATCAGGAGATGGTGCCGGAGACCTCAAAAGGCGAAGAGGGCTGGCTGGTGATGCTGCCGGAGGATATCGACGACGATCTCAATGACCGGGTCGAGGCTTTTTATGACGAGATGCTGGACTTCAACGAGATTCTGGTTGCGGAAGCGGAGGGGGAAGATCATGTGCATGCGGCCGGGGTCAATATCACTCTGAAGGATGGCCGTACTGTGCAGACGGCTATCGACCCGAAGATTATGCGGCGTCTGCTGGAGGTTGTGACTGCAGAAGAGTTGGGGGATCTGGTCAACGCTATCGCCGATGCGGTGGAAACTCCTGACCAGCGTTCGATCTGTCAGCGCTGATTCGCTTCCTGCCGCGCCTGTTTCAGTTTTTCTTCGGAACGCTGCATGGACGCCTCCAGCTTTGAGGCGGCGAGGCGGGCCGCCTTTTTTCGCTCCACCAGTTCGATGTACTGCTTGGGGGTCAGGGTGACGTCCTGCTCCGGTGGGGAATCGGAGGTTTTGAGTACATAATAGATGCCGCCGATCAGGACGATGAGTACGGCGAAAAAGACGGTTCTGTTCATGCTTTGTGGTCTGGTCAGAAGGTTAAATACACCTCAAGTATGGCCTAATTTTCGCCGTGCAGCCTTAGAATGGGCCAATCCTTTTCCCCGGCATGGCGGAGCAGTGTCTCATCCGGGTCGACTGCCACGGGATGGTCGACGCATTCCAACAGTGGGATATCGTTGTGGGAGTCGCTGTAGAACCAGCTGCCTCGCAGGTCCATACCCTTTTTCGCAAGCCACTGGTTGAGCCGGTTGACCTTGCCTGTCTGAAAACAGGGTTCCCCCGCCACTTCTCCGGTAAATCGGTCGCCGATTTTTTCAGGTTCGGTGGCGATCAGGTTCTCTACGCCAAACCGTTCGGCGATGGGAGTGGTGACGAAGGCGTTGGTGGCAGTGATGATCATCAGCTCATCCCCTGCATCCCTGTGTTTTTGCAGCAGTTGTCGGGCACTTGTGCTGATGATCGGGTCGATTTTATCGGTCAGGAACGCTGCCCGCCACTTCAGCAACTGATCCGGTTCATGGTCACGTAACGGTCGCAGAGAAAAACGCAGAAACTCGAGGATGTCGAGCCGGCCCTCTTTGTACTCCTGGTAGAATCGCTCGTTTTCGCGCTCGTAGAATTCGCCATCCACAACCCCATTCTCCACCAGCCAGGTTCCCCAAAGATAGTCGGAGTCTCCGGCCAGCAATGTGTTATCGAGGTCGAAGAGGGCAAGGGCCATGGGTTAAATCCTGTTGAGTGTGGAGATCTTCCTGCGAAGAGTCCCAAAAAAGCAAAGGTACCGGATTTTTCTTTATAAGCAAAGCCTTATGTTGTCGGGTTTGCTTGCCGATAAACTGGGTTTATGGAAAAATCACAGCACCCTGTTATCTGGATAAGAGTTGGACCTTTGATCGATTCTGATGGTTTTCGACCCAATGTCGGCATCATTCTCTGCAACAACCATCGACAGTTGTTCTGGGGACGCCGTGTGGGTCAGAATGCCTGGCAGTTTCCTCAGGGCGGAATTAACAGCGATGAGACGCCTGAACAGGCGATGTACCGGGAGCTGGAAGAAGAGGTCGGCCTGAAGCCCCATCAGGTCGAGATCATGGGGTCAACGCGGGACTGGCTGCGTTATCGTCTTCCGGCGCGTTATATCCGAAAGAACTGCCAACCCCTCTGTATTGGGCAGAAGCAGGTCTGGTTCTTGTTGAAGACAAAATGTCCAGAGGATTCGTTCTGTTTCGACAGTACCGACACGCCTGAATTTGATGAGTGGCGTTGGGTGAAATACTGGCTGCCGGTGCGGGAAGTGATCTATTTCAAACGCAGCGTTTATGCCCGTGCTCTGGAGGAGTTGGCGCCACTGCTCTATCCCGAAGGTATGCCGACGCGTTCGCATTCGAACTATTTGCGGCAAAACCGGCGCTGAAAGATCGGCAGCCCGTAGGCCGGTTCAAGCTTGCGGAACCGGCAAACACCGTTTGTTAGTCTATTGCCTGATCCGCTACGCTTGATCATGCCTACAGCCCCAGCATGTTGTTTGTTTGACCTGATCTCTGAGGACTAATGCTCGAAACCCTGCATCGAATCGTCAAAGAGGTAAACGCAGCTTCCGATCTGGGTGAGGCGCTGGAACTCATCGTGACGCGGGTGAAAAAAGCGGTGGGCGCCGATGTCTGTTCCGTCTACCTGACCGATTTCGAGAGGCGCGAACATGTACTGCAGGCCACCGAAGGTTTGCAGTCTGCTGCTGTCGGTAAAGTCAGGCTCCCCCTGCACCGGGGGTTGATTGGGCTGGTATGCGAGCGCGCCGAGCCGGTCAACGTTGCGGATGCCCCCAATCATCGTCACTATCTGTTTGCCCATGAGACGGGTGAAACCCGCTATCACGGTTTTCTCGGTGTGCCGATTATCCAGAATCGCAGGGTACTCGGTGTACTGGTGGTGCGTCAGATTGAGCAGCGTACCTTCGATGACAGCGAGGTAACCTTCCTCTTTACCCTTGCTGCACAGCTTGCAGGCGCCATTACCCATGCCCAGGCGAGTGGTGAACTGGGCGCCATGGAGGGTGCGGCACCCCCCACCCGTTTTCTGCAGGGACGTGCGGGTGCTCCAGGTGTAGCCCAGGGTACGGCGGTCGTCGTCTACCCCCCCGCCGATCTGGATGCGGTGCCCGACCGTAAGGGAGAAGACCCCGAGCAGGAGGAGGAGGATTTCCGCACCGCAGTGGCCGCTGTGGTGGAGGATTTGATGGCCCTGGAAGATCGGGTGGAGGATAGTCTGCCTGCTGAAGACCGGGCGCTGTTCGATGCCTGGCTCATGATGCTGGGCAGCGACTCTTTGATCGGTAAGACAGTGGAACGCATCATGGCTGGCGATTGGGCAGCCAGTGCCTTGCGTCAAACCATCGAGGAGCATGCCAAGGTGTTCGATGGCATGGACGATATCTACCTGCGTGAACGGGCATCCGATGTGCGCGATCTGGGCCGCCGTATTCTCATGCACCTGCAGCAGGAACGGTCAGGTCCGGTCGACTACCCGGAGGAGACTATTCTGGTGGGTGATGAGGTCAGCGCCATGCAGCTTGCCGATGTGCCGATGGAACGCCTTGTGGGCCTTGTTTCGGCCAAGGGCGCCAGTTTCTCCCATGTCGCCATATTGGCCCGGGCGATGGGCGTTCCTGCGGTCATGGGGGTGAGCGACCTGCCCGTGGGGCGGGTCGACGGGCGTTTCCTCATCAGCGACGGCTACCGGGGACGTATCTATGTTTCACCGGCGCCGTCGGTGAGAACCGAGTACCTGCGGCTGGCAGAAGAGGATCGGGCACTGAGCGCGGAGCTGGAGGCGACCCGTGATCTGCCTTCAGAGACCTCCGACGGGGTGTCGGTGCGGCTCTACCTGAACACCGGCCTGGTCTCCGAGATGAGTACACTGGGTTCCGATGAGGCTGCGGGGGTCGGTCTCTATCGAACAGAAGTCCCCTTCATGGTACGCGACCGTTTCCCCAGTGAGGAGGCACAGACCGCAAACTATCGGAATGTTCTTGAGACCTTTGCCCCCAGACCGGTCACCATCCGCACGCTCGACATTGGTGGCGATAAACCCCTGCCCTATTTTCCGGTCAATGAGTCCAACCCATTCCTTGGCTGGCGCGGTATCCGTATCTCACTGGATCATCCGGAGATATTTCTCACCCAAGTGCGTGCCATGCTGCGTGCAGCCATCGGCCTGGATAATCTGCAGCTGCTATTGCCGATGATCAGCAATGTGAGTGAGGTGGATGACTCACTGGTGCTGATTCAGCGGGCGCACGATGAACTGATCGAAGAGGGCCATGGGGTAAAGATGCCCCGTGTCGGTGTGATGATAGAAGTACCGGCTGCGGTCTATCAGGTGGAAGCGTTGGCGCGCCGAGTCGATTTTCTCTCTATCGGCACCAATGATTTGACCCAGTATCTGTTGGCGGTGGATCGCAACAACTCCCATGTGGCGGAGATCTACGATGATTTGCATCCCGCTGTTTTGCGGGCTCTGATTCAGGTAGTGGAGGGGGGCAGGCAATTCCACCGGGAGGTCAGTGTCTGTGGTGAGATGGCTGGCAGCCCTGCAGCAGCGGTCTTGCTGCTGGGTATGGGGGTCGAAAATCTTAGTATGAACGCCAGCAGCCTGCTACGGGTGAAGTGGGTGATTCATTCCATCAGCCGCGCCAGGGCCAGGGAACTGCTGCAGGCGGCGCTGCGCTGCGAAAAGGCTGCTGAAGTCAGAGCGTTGCTCAACAATGCACTGGAAGAGATAGGGTTGGGTGGCCTGGTAAGGGCGGGCAAATAGTATGTGCGGTGGTTGTCATGAAATATTTTTTTAAAACGTGCACGAGTATTTTCATCGTATTGACGATGGTCGGTGCTATTTATGCAAATACTGACAGGTTGGGAAGCAGTGACCACCCGCTGGTATCCAGGATGCAGGGTTTCTGGATCGCTTCCTATAAAGAGAGTGAAATTGATTCGCATTCATTTCGCGATAGTGCCAATAATAAAATTCACATTGAAGGGCATTATTACCATATCGAATATCGTCTGAAAAAAGGTGCCCAAGCGCCAGGCCGTTTGAGGATACTCAAGCATCATGAAAATGCGTTAAAAGGGACAGACGCTGAAATCTTAAAGAGAACAAAAAAAGATTTGTACTTCAAAGTCGCAAAAGAGGGCCAGGAGACCTGGATTCAAGTCCATGCTTTGGAGCGTGTCTACCGCTTGACCATCGTGGAGCGCGAGCAGAAGGGACATAAAGTTGAGGCCAAACCGGAGGCATCGCCGGCAGATAATGCGATCAGTACAGCAGATATCCATGAGGCCGCAAAGAGCGGGACTCTGGATGAGGTTAAAGCGCTTATTGCTAAAGGAGAAAAAGTTAACGCAATAGATGATCGCAACCTCACGCCGCTCTACTACGCCGCAAAAGCCGGTCACAAAGAAATATGCCAATTTCTTATAGATCAGGGTGCCGATGTTAATGCAGCCCCAGAACCTTTCTATACCCCTTTATATGCGGCCCTCAACAAGCGTAATAAAAATGGCGAGGAAATATTCAAGTTGCTTGTTGAACGGGGAGCTGATTTTAAGATGATAGTTGGAGGCTATGCGTTACTGCACAATGCCGCTTTAAGCTGCCATGATGAGGGTCAAAGGCACATTGCCGAGTTTCTAATTTCTAAAGGGGCGGGCATCAATGTCAGGGGTTATCAGGATAAAACGCCTCTGCACATGATAGGTTGCAAGGAGATTGGTGAGCTTCTCATCTCAAAGGGGGCCGATATTGAAGCCAGGGATAAAAACGGCCGCACACCGCTGTTTGAGGCCTGTTCCGGAACACGTAACAGAGAGGTTTGCGATCTTCTCGTTTTAAAAGGCGCCGATATCGAGGTCAGGGATAAAAATGGCCGCACACCGCTCTGGGAGGCCTGTTCCAGCAATAATCTGGAAGATTGCGATTTTCTTATCGCAAAGGGCGCCGATATCGAGGCCAGGGATAAAGATGGCCGCACACCGCTTTGGAAGACCTGTTCCAATAGAAACAGGGCAGCTTTCAATGAAAACATGAAAGTTTTCGATCTTCTCACTTTAAAGGGAGCCGATATTGAGGCTAGAGACAAAGATGGCCGGACGCCCCTTTTTATCGCCTGTTCCGGGAATAATATGGAGATTTCCAGGCTTCTCATTTCAAAGGGGGCTGATGTAAACGCCAAGGACAATCGCGGTTGGACCCCTCTGCGCCAAGTGCATAGCCGATGCCTTACTACCCGCAATACCGGGATTTGTGAACTTCTAAAGAAAAATGGAGGGGTTAAGTAACTTTGTCCTGATGGTTTTATTAACCTGTTGTGCGGTATTCAATCCATAGGATACGGGGTAGTAACAAGGCGAGGGGTTGCTGGTGAGACTGTGATGTTATTTTGATACCCATTAGGATAGACCACCTACTGGACGGATCCATTTTCGGGGAGAAACTTCCCTGTACGTCTTCCGGTTGGAGATCCTGACCATTCATCTACAATAACTAAAAGCCCGTTGACGGGTAACCATGAGGAGTGAGGATGAGAAAGCTTTTTTTGATGATTTGCCTGTTGCCTGCGCTGCTGGTCGCGGCGGAACGCGGTCCGGCGGTAAAGGATTATCCTGCGGATCAGGTAGCGGATGGTGTTTATATCATCCATGGTCCTCTGGGGCGGCCTTCAGTGGAGAACCAGGGTTTCATGAACAATCCGGCCTTTATTGTCACCGACGAAGGCGTGGTGATTGTCGATCCCGGCGCCAGCGTGCAGATCGGCGAGATGGTGCTGCGACAGATCCGCAAGATTACTGACAAACCGGTGGTTGCGGTGATGAATACACATATCCATGGCGATCACTGGCTGGCCAATCAGGCGATCCGGTCTGCCTATCCGAAGGTGGCGATCTATGGTCATCCCAATATGATTGCCAAGATAGAAGAGGGCGAGGGCCAGAGCTGGGTCGATTCACTGTTGAGCATGACGGATAATGCTACCAGGGGAACGGCGGTCGTAGGGCCAAATCATGCGATTGATCATGGTGGTGAAGTCACCTTGGCTGGGCTCAAGATCCGTTTTCTGTTCGAGCCCAAGGCCCATAGCGATTCCGATTTGATGATTGAGGTTCCTTCAAAGAAGCTACTGTTTCTTGGGGACAATGTCATGCTTGGTCGTCTGGGTCAGATGCGGCATGGGACGTTTAAGGGCAATATCGTGGCCATTGATATGGCTCTGAAAGTGGATGCGGCGGTTTTTGTGCCTGGCCACGGCGCAACCGGCGGCCGTGAGGTTGCGGAAACCTACCAGCGTTATCTCTCCACCCTCAGAAATGAGGTGGCGAAGCAGCTGGATGAGGGCTTGAGCGACTACGAGATCAAACCCATCGTGGTGAAACTGCTCTCCGATTACAAGGATTGGGTCGATTTTGATATGGAGGTGGGCAGCCACGTCAGCATTGCCTATCTTGAAGTAGAAGCAGAGATGTTTTAAGACTTCATGATGTGAGTTATGAATCAGTGATTAACGTAGGGTGCGCCGCGCGCACCATAATTGCTTCATGAGGTGAAATATGAGTCAGTCGATTAAAGGAACCCGCACCGAAAGAAACCTGATGACCGCGTTTGCGGGTGAGTCACAGGCGCGCAATCGCTATACCTACTATGCAGGTGCCGCCCGCAAAGAGGGATTGGTGCAGATCGCCCATATCTTCGAGGAGACTGCGAACCAGGAGAAGGAGCACGCCAAACGTTTCTACAAGTTTCTCGAAGGCGGAGAGGTGGAGATTACAGAAACCTTTCCGGCGGGCGACATGGGGGACACCCTGACGAATCTGCGCCACGCTGCTGCGGGAGAGGAGCATGAGTGGACCACCATGTACCCGGGGTTTGCCAAGACTGCCCGTGAAGAGGGTTTCGAGCAGGTGGCAATGGCGTTCGAGGCGATCTCCATTGCGGAGAAACAGCACGGCAAGCGCTACCAGGATCTGGCAGACAACCTTGAAGCCGGACGGGTTTTCAAGCGCAACGGCAAGGTGGTCTGGCGCTGCCGCAACTGTGGCTATCTGCATGAGGGAGACGAGGCGCCGGGCGTCTGTCCCGCCTGCCTTCATCCGCAGGCCCACTTCGAGTTACTGGGGGAGAACTGGTAGGCGTTTGCCTGATCCGCTGTGCTTGATCAGGCCTGCCAATCCACGCTGAAACCCGCCGGCAGATACTCTGCACTGCTATTTTGTCGATTTTGCTCTAAAATGCGTGCTTTGTCGGCGGTTCGCCGTTGAATTCGAAATGTTCGGAGTCCTTCCCATGCAGCGCACAGCGCAGGTGGAACGCAATACACTGGAGACTCAGATCAGCATCACGCTGAATCTGGACGGTACGGGCGAGTCCCGTTTCGCGACCGGTGTCCCTTTCCTTGATCACATGCTGGATCAGGTGGCCCGTCACGGCCTGATCGACCTGGAGGTCAATGCCAAGGGCGATCTGGAGATCGATGCGCACCACACAGTGGAGGATATTGGCATCACTCTGGGGCAGGCTTTGGCCGAGGCACTGGGGGATAAAAAGGGTATTCGTCGCTATGGCCACGCCTATGTGCCGTTGGACGAAGCACTTTCCAGGGTGGTGATCGACTTCTCCGGTCGTCCCGGTCTGGAGTACAACGTGGCCTTTACCCGCGCCCGTATCGGTGAGTTCGATGTAGATCTCTTTCTGGAGTTTTTTCAGGGACTGGTCAACCACGCCGGTATGACCCTGCACATCGACAACCTGAGGGGCATCAACGCCCACCATCAGGCTGAAACGGTATTCAAGGCGCTGGGCCGGGCGATGCGCATGGCGCTGGAGCCTGACCCACGTATGTCCGACGTGGTGCCTTCCACCAAGGGCACGCTGTAAACTCACCCCAATATTTTAAAGAGCAGTATTTCGATGACACAACGCATCGCAGTCATTGACTACGGTATGGGCAATCTGCGCTCCGTCGCCAAGGCGGTGGAGCATGTCACCGCTCCCGGCGACGAGGTGCTGGTTACCGATGATCCGACCCTGATCCTCAACTCCGACCGGGTGGTCTTTCCCGGCCAGGGGGCGGCCCGCGACTGCATGGCCGCTATCTCCGATCACCATCTGAACCGGGCGATCCTGGATGCAGCACAATCCAAACCGTTCCTGGGTATCTGCATGGGGCAGCAGGTGTTGATGGAGTCCAGCGAGGAGAACGGTGGCACCGAACTGCTCGGACTCTATTCCGGCAGGGTGCGCCATTTTTCCGGTGGACGTGGAGCCGATGGGACGCTGTTGAAGATCCCGCATATGGGCTGGAACCGGGTGAGTCACAACCACGATCATCCCCTGTGGGAGAATATCGAGGAAGGCAGCCGCTTCTACTTCGTACACAGCTATTATGTCGATCCTGATGATGGCGATCTGACTGAAGCGACCACCGATTTCGGGGTTACCTTCGCCAGCGCCATCGGCCGGGATAATCTTTTTGCGGTGCAGTTTCATCCGGAGAAGAGCGCTGACGATGGCCTGCGGCTATTGAAGAATTTTGTGAATTGGAATGTTTCGTCATGAGGGGTCGGAGTCAAATTAAACTGACTTAATTGATTTTAAATGATCATGATCAGATTAATTTGACTCCGACCCCGGAGCATTAATAAACGATAGGGCTTTGATGTGTTACTAATCCCCGCAATCGATTTGAAAGACGGTCAATGCGTACGCCTGCGTCAGGGACGCATGGAAGACGATACGGTGTTTTCCAATAACCCGGTGGAGGTGGCAGGCCGTTGGGTGGATGCTGGTGGACGACGCCTGCATCTGGTGGATCTCAACGGCGCATTTGCCGGAGAGCCGGTCAATGGCGACGCTATTCGCAATATTGCCAAGGCCTATCCCGATATGCCGATACAGGTGGGCGGCGGCATTCGTGACGAGGCGACCATCGAGGCCTATCTGAAGGCGGGAGTGACCTACTGCATCATCGGCACCCAGGCGGTGAAAGAGCCCGATTTTGTGGCCCGCGCCTGCAAGGCGTTTCCCGGCCATGTCATCGTCGGCCTGGATGCCAAAGAGGGCATGGTCGCAATCAACGGCTGGGCGGAGGTCACTGACCAGGAGGTGACCGAGCTGGCGCGGCGTTTCCAGGATGACGGCGTCTCCTCCATCGTCTACACCGACATCGGTCGAGACGGCATGATGACCGGTCCCAATGTGGCGGCCACAACCGCATTGGCCAATGCCATCAGCATTCCTGTCGTGGCCTCCGGCGGTATCACCAACATCGGCGACATCGAGGCGCTGTGCAGAGCCGATACCTCCAACATCACCGCTGCCATCACCGGCCGGGCGATCTACGAAGGGACGCTCGACTTCGCCGAAGGCCAGAGACTGGCGGATGAGTTGACGGGGTGAGTTTTCACCACGAAAGCCACGAAGGGTTTAAGTTTTTCTTCGTGTCCTTTGTGGTTAAGCAAAGGTAAATAAAGCATGCTAGCCAAACGTATCATCCCCTGTCTCGATGTAGACAACGGCCGCGTGGTCAAGGGTGTCAAATTCGTGGAGATCCGTGACGCAGGCGACCCGGTGGAGGTTGCGCGCCGCTATAACGAAGAGGGCGCGGATGAGATCACCTTTCTCGATATCACAGCCAGCTCCGATAATCGGGAGACCATCGTCCACGTCGTGGAGCAAGTGGCGTCTGAAGTTTTCATTCCCCTGACTGTGGGTGGCGGCATCCGGGTGGTGGAAGATGTGCGTCGCATGCTCAATGCAGGGGCGGACAAGGTGGCGATCAACACAGCGGCGGTTTTCAATCCGGAGTTCGTCAAAGAGGCCACCACCAAGTTCGGTTCCCAGTGCATCGTGGTCGCTATCGACGCGAAGAAGGTGAGTGGCGATGGAGAACCCCTGAAGTGGGAGATTTTCACCCACGGCGGGCGCAAGCCCACCGGTATCGACGCCGTTGAATGGGCGAAGAGGATGGCGGACTACGGCGCCGGTGAGATTCTGCTCACCAGCATGGACCGGGATGGCACCAAGATCGGTTTCGACAACGAACTGACCCGGGCCATCGCCGAGGCGGTGCCGATTCCGGTGATCGCCTCCGGGGGCGTGGGCAACCTGCAACACCTGGTGGATGGGGTGAAAGAGGGCGCGGCAGACGCTGTTTTGGCCGCCAGCATCTTCCATTTTGCCGAATACAGTATCGGCGAGGCGAAGCGCTTCATGCAGGATCAGGGCGTAGAGGTCCGTCTGTGAACTGGCTCGACAACATCAAATGGGATGAGCAGGGCCTGGTGCCTGCAATTGCTCAGGAGAAAGAAACGGGCACCATTCTGATGATGGCCTGGATGGACCGGGAGGCCCTGCGGCTGACGCAGGAGACCGGTCATGCGGTCTACTGGTCCCGTTCCCGTGGAAAACTCTGGCACAAGGGCGAGGAATCGGGGCACCAGCAGGCAGTCAGCGCGATCCGGGTCGATTGTGACGCGGATGTGGTGTTGCTGGAGGTGGAACAGAAGGGCGGCATCGCCTGCCATACCGGTCGCCACAACTGTTTCTACCGGGAACTGCAGGATGGCGAGTGGGTCGAAGTGTTACCTGTGCTGAAAGATCCGAGTCAGATATATGGGTGAATAGAGCGTAGGGTGCGCTGTGCGCACCATGATTGCTTATTCTGGTGCGCGCGGCGCACCCTACCCGATGCTCATGTAATGAATTAAACGTCGCCTACATCTTCACAGGATGGCTTGAACACCGAAACTTGAGATTCTGATAATTTTTCTTTGTGTTTCTAATATAGTGATTTAAAGATGAGCGATGTACTGGAACAACTGGCCCAGGTGCTGGAGGAGCGCAAGCAGGCGGAGCCCGACAGCTCCTATGTGGCGAAACTCTACGCCAAAGGGCTGGACGCGATTCTTAAAAAGATCGGCGAAGAGGCGACCGAGACGGTGATGGCGGCCAAGGATGGGGTGCCGGAGAAGATCATCTACGAGACAGCGGATCTGTGGTTCCACACCATGGTCCTGCTGGCTCAGCAGGGTCTGGGGCCAAATGATGTGCTGCAGGAGTTGGAACGCCGTTTCGGGCTTTCCGGGTTGGAGGAGAAGGCCAGTCGTGGCAAATAGTGTCACAGGAATTCAGCCTGAGTGACAGCGGTGCTTACCGCCGGGGCATAACTGGGGTATTATCCCCCGCATCGATGGCCGAGGTTTCCTCTGGCCGGAACGAAAATAGATAGACATCCGGTTTGAACCGGGGAGCGGAGAAGATTATGGGTATTGGTGGTATCAGTATTTGGCAGTTGTTGATTGTTCTGGCGATCGTTCTGTTGTTGTTTGGCACGAAACGGCTGAAAAATATCGGCTCTGATCTCGGCAACGCCGTCAAGGGCTTCAAAGGCGCCATGACTGACAGTGAAAAGGCCGAATCCAGTGAGAAGCGCGAACAGATCGAAGAGTCTGAGTCCGGCACTGTAGTGGAAGGGGAAGTCACCTCCAAAGAGAAAGAGAAAGACAAGACCTGATTCCTTTATCCCGTCTCTGGGACAGCTTGAGATCCAACAATGTTTGACATCGGTTTCTGGGAACTGGGTATTATCGCGCTCGTTGCGTTGGTGGTCATAGGTCCTGAACGTTTGCCCAAGGTGGCGCGTGTCGCAGGCCACTGGCTTGGCCGCGGCCGCCGTTTTGTGGCGAATGTTAAGGCGGATATCGACAAGGAGATCAAGGCGGACGAGCTGAAACAGATCCTCGAAAAGCAGATGTCCAACCCGTTGGAGGAGATCATCGAGGATACCCGAAAAGATCTCTACGATGTCGAACGTTCCGCCTCCAAGTCGTTGAATGACGCCAAGAACACCCTCGAGGATCGCGAGATCCCCGGTACTGACAAGTAGGTTTCCGTTGGCTGACAATTCCCAGGCTACTCCTAGTTCCGAACAACCGCTGGTCGCCCACCTTCTCGAACTGCGGGATCGTGTGCTGCGCATGGTGCTGGTGGTGTTGGCGATCTTCCTGGTGCTGTTCCCTTTTGCCAACGACCTCTACATCATGGTTTCCGATCCGTTGAGAAGCGCGTTGCCGGAAGGCAGCACCATGATCTCGACCAAGCCGATCGATCCATTCCTGATCCCGTTTAAACTCACTCTGCAGATGGCTGTGTTTTTGGCTATTCCCTTTATTCTTCACCAGTTCTGGGCCTTTGTGGCGCCAGGACTCTACAAGCACGAGAAGCGTCTGGTTATGCCGCTGCTGGTCTCCAGCACTCTGCTCTTCTATCTGGGCGTGTGCTTCGCCTATTTTATTGTTTTTCCGCTGGTCTTCGCATTTCTCACCAGCACCGCGCCGGAAGGGATCGAGATGGCTACCGATATGGGTAGTTATCTCGATTTTGTCATGACCCTGTTTTTCGCCTTTGGCATCGCCTTTGAGGTGCCGATCGCAACTATCATTCTGGTGTGGATGGGGGTGACGACGCCGGAGAGCATGAGATCCAAACGTCCCTACATCATCGTCGGTGCCTTTGTCGTCGGCATGTTTCTGACGCCACCGGATATCATCTCCCAGACGCTTCTCGCCCTGCCCATGTGGGTGCTGTTCGAAATAGGCGTTTTCTTCTCTGCGAGTTTTGTGCGCAAGAAAGAGGATGACTCCGAAGACGCGGCTGTCGAGCCTGCGATGGCGGCGGCCACCGCCGGTTCGTCAGCGGCAACCCCCGAGCCTGAGACACCGATGGGTTCGGAGATAGACCCTGCGAATGACTACGTCGATCCTGATCGTTTCGTGCCCCTGACCGATGATGAGATGGAGGCCCAACTCGATGCCATCGAGGATGAGGAAGATGAGGACGATGGACCGTCGGTGGAAGAGATGTTTCGTCAGGTCCAGACATCCCGTGACGCTGGCGATGTGGAGCAGGCCCGCGAACTGCTCTACGAGATTCTGGAAGAGGGCAACGCCGACCAGCGACGGGTGGCCAGAAATATCCTCGCCCAGTTGGATACACCGTAGGATGCTGGTGAGCTTGCGCGTGTAGGTTGGGTTAGGCCGTCTTTTTGGCCGTATCCCAACAATTTGCACCATTATTGTCGCGTTACGCTGCACTAACACGACCTACTATTCTAGGAAGTGCAGGGTGCGCCATGCGCACCAAGACAAGCTAGGGGGCGGAGTCAAATATCTTCAGCGGTAGCGCATCCGCGTACCATGTACCAGTGACAGGGAAATCTCTTCCGGTGTCAGCTCTTTGGGAAAAAAGGCCCCGGAGATCTTTGCGCCGTTGATGCTGGTTCCCTCCATTTGTGTTTCCGACAGGTTCAATCCCCGCAGGTCTGCCTGACGCAGATACGCGCCACGCATGTCCAGGCCTCGTGCATCCAGTTCGCGTAGATCCAATCCCCGCAGATCCGCCTGCTGCAGATTGCAGGACTCTCCATCTGCCCTTCGCTGATTGAACTCGGTTATCTTCTCATCCCGCAGTAACTGATACATAACGTCCTGCTTTATTTCGGGTTTCTTCATGTTTCTCTCCTATCTGCCCAGCGTGGTATGAAGTGCCTGTTGAGTTGCATAGACGGCTGCCGCAACAATGATGCCGGTAAAAATTACGCCGATGATGCCAAGAAGAATAGCCAATAATCTGGACAGGGGTTTTTTGGGCGTGAAATCACCGTAACCAATGGTCATTGCAGTGATGAAGGACATGTAGATAGCGAGGTTGATAGGCAAGGGTTCATGCCGGGCAATAACAGCTGCGATAAGCAGGATAAGCGTGACAAGAAACAGGAGAATGGGGGCGGTGTAGAAAAGGGCCTGGGAAAATATCTGTAAAAAGTGCAGTGTCGTCTCCATGGTGTCCTTTTATATCTTGATGTGACTTCCAGTAATTAAGGCTAAGCCGACCCTCACCTTCAATCAAGTGTTGAGTGTGTTTTATTGTGCAGGCAAATAGTTTTTTTATCTTGTATTGGTTATTGTGGGGTATAAATCGATCCCCGGTTGAGCGAAATTCATGGAGCGCCTATGGCTTCCACCCCTCAAGTCTATTACAAACAAAACCGCCTGAAGCAGCTGCGAGCTTTTTGTCACGCTGCCCAGACCGGTTCTATCAGCCAGGCGGCAGAACGCATCTACCTCAGTCAGCCGACCGTATCCTTGCAGATCCAGGCGCTGGAACGTGAATTCGACACAGTGCTGTTTGAACGCCGCGGTCCAAAGATCAAACTGACGTCGGAGGGGGAGACTCTCTACAAGTTGGCGCAGCCCCTGGTGGAGGGGATGGACAAGTTGCGGGAGACCTTTTCCGCCGCTTGCGGAAAGCTTGAGAGTGGTGAACTCAATATAGCGGCGGGTGAGTCGACGATACTCTACATCCTGCCAGAGCCACTACGGCGTTTTGCCGAACGTTTTCCAGGTATACGGTTGAAACTGCACAATGTGACCGGGCGCGACGGGATGACGATGCTACGCGCTGATGAGGCCGATTTTGCCATCGGTTCCATGCTGGAAGTGCCGGACGATGTGACCTACGAACCGGTTGTGAACTATGGCCCCGCGTTGATAACCCCGCTGGGACATCCGTTGGCGGACAAGTCGAGGGTTACCCTGAAAGACATCAGTCCCTACGGGCTGATTTTGCCACCCCACCACCTGAGTACCTGGCGCATGGTCGATCTGGTTTTTGAACAGCACAACGCCAGCTACAAGGTCACCCTGGAAGCGGGAGGCTGGGAGGTGATCAAGCGATATGTCGAGAATGGTATGGGCATCTCTATCGTTACTGATCTCTGCCTGACCGGGGATGAAAAGGTGGTGAAGATTCCCCTCGGGGAATATTTTCCGGATCGTAGTTACGGTATTGTGCTGCGACGCGGTAAGTTCATTTCACCTCAATCAAAGCGGTTTCTTGAAATCATGAGGGAAGTGTTTGGCGGCAAGGAAAGTTTGGACGCCGGGCCGGGGTAGGAATACTGCTCCTGCTTATCGATGGGATCGGGTTATGCCGTGAAAACTGTACCGGTAATCTTTGGCGAAGTGCTTTTTGACTGTTTCGAGGACGGCAACCGGGTATTGGGTGGCGCACCCTTCAATGTTGCCTGGAATCTACAGGCGTTTGGGGCAGCCCCCCTGCTTATCAGTCGTGTCGGAGACGATGCTTCGGGGCGGCGGATTCGGGACACTATGCAGCAGTGGGGGATGAATGAGGCAGGGTTGCAGCTCGATTGTATCCATCCGACAGGCACGGTGAATGTAACCCTCAGAGAGGGGGAGCCTGATTTCGAGATTGTTGCTGACCGCGCCTACGATTTTATCCAGGACTGCGCAATGCCGCCTCTCGATGCGGTACTGATCTACCATGGCAGTCTGGGTTTGAGGCGTCCTGAGGCGAAAGCTGCCCTGGAGTCTTTGAAAGCCAGCCATCCCGCCCCTGTCTTTCTGGACGTCAATCTGAGGCCGCCCTGGTGGGAGGCTGAAGAGGTGAAACAGATGCTGGATGGCAGCACCTGGGCGAAACTCAATGAGAATGAAGTAGAGATGTTGTGCGGGGATCGGGGAGATCTGCGAAGCAGTGCGGAGAAATTGCTGCATGACCGCGGGTTGGAACTCATTATTGTGACTCGGGGAAGTCGGGGCGCCTTCGCCCTGAACCAGCTTGGCGAATTTGAGACGGTTGTGCCACAGGATGAAATTTCCGTGGTGGACACAGTGGGTGCCGGGGATGCCTTTGCCAGCGTATGCATTCTGGGCCTGCTACGCCAGTGGGATCTCAAAACCCTGTTGTTCCGTGCCCACTCCTTTGCCTCGGCACTGGTCGGCCGGCAGGGTGCAACAGTGCTGGATCCCGGTTTTTACCAGCAACAGCTTAGGAGATGGAAAGTCTGATTCGTATTTTGGTACGTCTACTGGGAGCGCCTGAAATCCTCTGCCAGGATGTTTTTCTGAATATCCCTTATCGGGCGCACCCACGCCTGCAATCTCTTCAGGGATGGGTTGAGACGTTCGATGGTGGCAGTGGCCTCAGCCCTGCTTGTATAGGCTCCGAAGACTACCCCCGTCCAGATCTCCTTTTCCCTTGTAAAACGGAACAGTAGCGCCTTCCCCTGAAGCTTGTGCTGTTGCACAAAGTGGATTGCAGTCTCAGGGGCCTTGGCGGAGAGGAAATGGATGGTGTAGTGTTCTACCGGCAGGGTAAGCAGGCGGCTTTCGCTGCGGAGTGGTTCACGTTGCCAGTCGGTCGTTATCCGGTCATAGGTGATCGGCTCGTCGAGTTCCATGAGCTTCTGTGCTGCCTGTTCTTCGCCCTGAGAAGCGGCAGCACGGAACCAGGCGATCCCCTCTTCGTGGTTGGCCTGACCACTCCTTTCGCTGGTGAGCAGTGAGCCGAGATTGAACTGTGCCCGGGAGTAGCCTTGCATGGATGCCTTGCGCCACCAATATTCCGCTTTGTTGATATCCTGTTGGGTGCCACGACCGTTGAGATAAGCGTTTCCCAGATTGAACTGGGCGGGCGCATGGCCTTTTTCGGCAGCAAGGCTGAACCATTGGGTCGCCTTTTCCGGATCTGTTTCAACGCCAATACCCTGGAAATAGAGCACACCCAGACCGTAAGCACCCAAGCTGTCCCCTGCGGTGGCCGCTTTCTTGAACAGATGCAGCGCTTGCTCCGTTTTGCCCTGTTCGATCAGTCTGGCACCCTCTTCTACAAGGTTGGCCCGAGTCGCAGTGGAGAACCCCAGCAGGAGCAGAGTGACAATCAAGAAAGGTTTCAGGCCGATACGAAAAGTCATTGTTGATAAGCGGATGAGACGACAGTGGCGTCGTTTTTCATGGATCTGGTATTGGGCAGTCTAATTTCATGATTCGGCAGCGCAACAGCGTGCGCGATAAAGTGGGCTTTATATCACGAAAAAACGCCGGTTGAAGTGACCGGCGAAAATTAGACATCCTTGTCCAGGGAGTATTGAATCAGAGTTGAACGCTGACTTCGCTGGAGAAGCCTGACTCGTGGCCACCGAGATTGACAGCGGTAACTACGAAATAGTGGTTGCCTACCCCGTCAACATCCAGGTCGTGGGTGACGACGTTACCGACTGCGATCGGGTCGCCATAATTGCCGCTGCTGGTGCGGTGATAGAGGTTATAGCTTGCCACATCCCCGCCGGTGCTAGCATTCCAGGCAATGCGTACGCTAGAGCTGCACTGGTTGAGGCAATCCACGGTCAGGTTGACGCTGGCGGTTGCCGAGTCGCCATCTGTATCAGTGATCTGATAGATGAAGCTGTCCACGCCGCGGTAGCCACTTGCAGGACTGTAGGTCACGGTGCCGTCACTGTTCACCTGCAGGGTACCGTGGCTGGCGCTGCCTGTGACAGTCAGAGTCACCGGGCCATCCTCAAGGCCACTGTCGTTGCTCAACAGATTGATGGTGACGGCGGAATTCTCAATGGTGGAAGCGCTATCAGCCTGAGCCACTGGCTGGTGGTCAACTGGGGTTGCGCCACCATCGGTGTTGCCGCCATCAGTGTTGCCACCATCGGTATTGATACTGACCGGGCTGTTGGCGGCCACGTTGATGTCGCTGACGCCGCCGGTGTTGCTGCTGGCGGCAAGCGAGATGGACTGGTCGATTGAAACAGTGACACTGCCGCTCATGCCGCTATCTCCCAAACCTTGGGAGATAGCGGTGGTGGAAACATCGCTGCCCAGGCTGAAGAGAACGGTGAGGAGGTTATCGAAGGTCACATTCGGATCGATGGCCCGGGCTGCGGCCAGTGCGAACTTGGCCTGCTCAATCATCAGGTCGTTGATCGTCACAGTGGTTGTGGAGCGGTTGGCTGTGCCCGCATTACCCATGATCTGCTCGATAGCGTTGTCCAGCGCCAGGGTGGCGGAAGCATTGTTGACCTGCAGATCATTGAGCATGGCTTCGATCAGTACCTGGGCGGATACCACATGGGCGATGGCGGTATAGCGGGCGTTGGTACCTGGTCCGCCAATGCCATCCAGTGCGCCGTCGATCAAATCGGCTGCCAGTGCGTTGAAAACTGCATCTTCATCGATGTTGTTGCCGATCCAGTAGCTGGCACGGCGTACCATTTCACCGAAGACTTCACTGGCCTTGGTAATCACTGCAACATTGTTGTCGGTGATATCGTTGGTGATGGGGTCGGTTACCAGGGCGGTGTCGAGGCCGAAGTTCATCTTGGTGATTACCGCTTCACGGGCGCTGTTGAGGTTGGCGAGGTTAAGTCCACCCGACATTGCCAGGGCGGTCTTCACGATCATGGTGGAGTGGGGGTTCAGGTTGATGCGGGTTTGACTGCGATCCATGACCACTGCGGTGAGAGTGAAGTCGGGCTGTGCATTGGTTACCAGGTCGATACCAAGAGTAGCTTCGATGATCAGGGGAAACTGTTCATCGGCGATCTCGCCAACATAGGCGAAGTTGGCTTGGTTGTCGCTGGTCGTGGAGGAGATGACCTCGAAGTTGCGGTTGCGGATCGTCACGGTTGCGCCCACGACAGGTCCGTCGCCTACACTGCCGCCGAACTCCACTCTATTGGAAGTGGTTGCCTCGCTGATACTGTCACCTCCGCCACATGCGGTAACCAGGATTCCGGTAAGTACCATTGCGAAGATGTTTTGTAAGGCTTTCATGGCTGCACCCGTTGAATATATTTCTGTTACCCAGGATATCGGTGCGACAGCGGGACTTCTTCAGTCTCCAGTTCACACTTTTTCCGGTATCGACGCACGCATTTTTGCATCCCCCGAAGAAGTGAGATCAGGGTCACGTTTTTTGCTCCAAAACGGGCAAAAAAACCACTTTTCTTTCCGTGCTCTGGGAAATAAAACCGTGCAGGTGGGGAACAATATTCACTTTTCCACGCCTTGATTGAGTTTCGTTTGATCGAATTCTGATGGCGACGGGAAGGTACTTCTGATCTTTGGGAAGGTATAGACTAGAGAAGGAGTGACAGGCGTATTTTGTCCCACTCTCTCATTGGTAAACAAGGAAAAGTGACATGACCGTTGACCTGCTGATAAAAATTATTACCGCCAGGCTGAAATCCAGACGGTTCATGGCGATAACAGGTGGCATCACTCTGCTCATCATCGGTGTACTCGTCTTTATCCCGTTTGGCATACAGATGGGCATCAGCAGCTATATGCTTGATCATGGGATACGAAAGGTGGAGATCGAGGATGTCGATTTCAATCCCTTCAGCGGCCGTTTCCATCTGCGTGGACTCTCCGCCATAGGCGAGGGAGAACGACGTGTGGAGTTGAAGCATTGCAGCGCGGAGATTGTCTGGCACTTCCTCTTCAGTCGCCGCGCCCGGCTTCGTATGGTTGAGGTCGATGGCCTGCAACTCGGTATGGAGCAGAAGGCAGAGGGCGTGGTGCACTTTGGCGGTATCGTGATACGCACCCTTGGCGGCGAGGCCATGGGTGGAGAGGGAGAACCTTGGGGATTTGCAATTGATCAATTGAAGATCGCCAACACGACGGTCACATACACCAATGGCGATTTTAATAGTGAGCTGGAGATCGATAGTCTCCAGCTTGAAGATTTAATGAGTTGGGAGCCTCAACGCAGTGCCCGTTTCAGCCTCTCCGGCAAGTTCAACCAGGCACCTGTGGAGCTAACGGGAGAGAGCAGGCCGTTTGTGGATGAGCCCTGGGTTGCCGGGCAATTGGGACTGGAGCAGATTTTACTGGACCCGATACAGGCGTTGGTCACGGGGGTGGTGCCACGCTTAAAGGGCCAGCTAACCATCGATAGCGCCTTCAAAGTCGAACTAAAACCGGAAGGACGTTTCCGCTGGAGTACCGATGGTAACCTGGGAACGGATTCACTCCAGCTGCTGACGCCTTGGGTTGAGGTGGCTGACAAGTCGACCCGGTGGAACGGTAGCACGAAGGGTGGTTGGTCCTCTGCGGCGGGGCTGGAACTGGATCTGAACGGCAGTCTCAGCCATCAACTGACCCAGGTCGATCTGCCCAACCCGGTAATGAAGATAGTGAGTGGTGCAACCCGTTGGAAGGGAAGGGTTCAATTGACTCAGGGTACTCAGGGCCTGCATCTGCAGGTGATTGGCGATCTTGGATTAAAGCAGACAAAAATGGATGGCCGTGCCTCTGATCTGGGAGAAGTGGCTACAGAGGCAGTAGAGATCAGCGGTTTGGATCTCAAACTCGTTATCGATAAGGCGGGACAGATTGAACTCTCCAACCGAGCTAAAATTGTGTCAGGTCAGATAGCGCTTTCTGATTCGCAAAATGCCCTCTCTCTGGAAAAGATGAATTGGCAGGGAGATGTGGTGCTGAAAGGCCAGGCACTCAAGGTCGAAGGGGATATGGATTTAGGTCACCTGCTGATCAACAGCGCGGGTGAACAACAGGCACAGATTGCGGTTGCTGCCCTGAAACTCGGCAAGCTGCGATTCAAGATGGACAGAAATGAGGCGGGGGGACTGCAGCTCTCGAATCACAGCGATCTTAGGGTGGATGGGATGGACCTCTCCATTCCGCAGGGGGCGGTGCAGTTGGCGGAGGTGCTTTGGTCAGGGGATTTTTCTCTGGATCAACCTGACCCTGATATGGCTGCCATGACATTGGCAACCGATGGCCGCCTGGGGTTGAAATCATTTGAGGGAAATGTGCCTGATCCGGGAATGGCGCTAACCAATGAGCAGTTTGAGTGGAACGGCCGATTTGCGCTGCAGACCGGCGGTGAAGTGCCGGCTGTCACTGCAGAGGGTAGTTCACAACTCGATGGCATCACCTTTCGCGACACCCGCAGTCAAGTGGTCTTGCTTGCCTTGGAGCAGCTGAAGATGACGGAGGTGGCCATAACCGAGGGTAATCGCCTGGCTATGGCGGAGACCGCTTTCAAAGGGCTGGAACTTTCTGCGCCCGTTGAGCAGGAGGGGGAACGTATCCTGTTCACTGAATCGATCCATCTCCGCAACTGGTCATTTTCAATGGAGGACGGATTAGTCATAAAACAGATCGAAAAACAGGGCATTGAAAAGACCCTGAGAAGATCCTCCAAAGGTCACTGGAACGTGGTCGCCTTTCAGGCAGTGATGACTGAACTGTTGACAGGGGAGGCTGCCAAGGTCGAGGCTGAAGCACAGCCCGCAGTCTCGCTTCAGGAGGTCGGGATGAAACTGGAGGAGACCGAAGAAAAACCGGCGCAGTCTGAACCGCAAACAGAGGGGGCTGTCGAAATGCCGCTGCCGATTGTGATCGATCAGATCGTCTGGCAGGGGGAGAATAAAATCCATGTGCGGGATGATTATGTCGATCCCCCCTTTGCCATGACGACAATCATCGAAGCTTTCGAGGTAGAGGGAATAGACAGTACCCAACCGGAGAAGCTGACCAGTCTCCATCTTAACGCCAATCTTGGCAGGCACACCCGTTTCACATTGGATGCTGAGTACACACCTTTTTATCGCCCTCCCAGCGGTCATGTTAAAGGTAAGATCGATGCGTTTGAGCTGCCTAAGGTCTCCTCTTATTCAGGAGACACCATAGGTTACAAGATGGACAGTGGCGAGTTGGATCTGACCATGGACTTTAATCTCGACAAGGGACAGATTGCGGCGGACAACAAGATCGAAATCAACAGACTTGAGGTTTCTCCGGTGAGTGACGAAAAGGCGCAGAAACTCACTGCAAAGATCTCCATGCCGCTGGATACCGCCCTCGGTATATTGGAGGATAAAAACGACAACATCGTTTTGAACATCCCCGTCTCCGGGGAGATGGGTAACCTCCAGATAGACCCAAGCGATGTGATTTCGATTGCGTTGGGTAAAGCGATCAAGACGGGTGCGCTGGCTACGCTTGGTGCAGCATTTTTTCCCTACGGAACGGCGATAGCAATTGCCACACATCTGGCAGACAGCAATTCCGCGATCCGCCTGGATCCGGTCGCTTTTGCAGCAGCTTCCGGGGAGTTGGAAGGTGAACATCGGAAATATCTGCAAAAGGTGGCTGAGGTGCTGAAGTCACGTTCGGGCATTGCCATTAAGCTATGTGGTTTTGCCACAGAAGCAGATCGAGTCGAGTTTGACCGTCGGAGTCAGGAGGCGTGGCAGACCAAGGTTGATGCGGCGAAGGCAGAAGCGGCCAAGGCGGATGCGGCAAAAGTTGCAGTAAAAGACGATAAATCTAGTATAAAAAACGGCAAGAAGACGAAAAAGGCACTCAAACTGCCCCCCAAGCCAAAATCAGTCACAGACGAGAAGTTGCTGGAGTTAGCGCGCCAGAGGGCAGAATCGGTGGAGGATTTTCTGGTCAACAAGTATGCTATCGATCCCAGCCGGACAGCCGTGTGTCGTCCGGAGTTGGATAAGGATGCGAAGGCTGCGCCCCGTGTGGATGTTTTGATCTAAGGCATTTCACACAGTTCTTGAAATGGATTATGATGCCCACCATGAATATTCAGAATCAGACCATGCTTGGGACAGCGCCAGAGTTTCAGACGGTGTTGCGTGCAGCCAGAATCGTTGCTGCCACTGACGCCACCGTGTTGGTAACGGGTGAGAGCGGTACCGGCAAGGAACTGCTGGCCAACGCGTTACACCGCTACAGCCGACGCTCCGATAAGGCCTTCGTGACCGTCAATTGCGCAGCCCTGCCGGAGCAGCTGGCCGAGTCAGAGCTTTTCGGCCACCGCAAGGGTGCTTTTACCGGTGCGGTTCAGGACGAAATGGGCAAGGCAAAAGCGGCTGATGGTGGTACGCTTTTTCTGGATGAGGTGGGGGAACTGCCCCTCTCGATTCAGTCGAAACTGCTGCGTTTTATCGATTCGGGTGAGTGTCAGGCCGTGGGTTACCCTCAGGCTGAAAAACTGAACGTCCGGGTGATCGCCGCGACCAACAAGGATCTCGGCAAGGCAGTAAAAGAAGGCAGTTTTCGTCGGGATCTCTACTACAGGCTCTATGTCGTTCCCCTGGAACTGCCTGCATTGCGTGAACGTCCGGGTGATGTGGAACTGCTGTTCAACAGACTGACGGCAGAATTGTCAGCCCAGTACAGTCTTGATGCACCAAACTACAGTCGATCGGTCTTGAAAGTTCTGCGTCGCTACAGCTGGCCGGGAAATGTCCGTGAGCTGAAGAATTTCTGCGAAAGAATGCTGATCCTGTTTAGCGGCCGGGCGGTCCAGCCTGAAAACCTGCCGAGGGAGTTTCGCCATGAGGTGATTCCCCAGTCACAGCAGCGCGGTGATTTTGTTCTGCCTGCCGCCGGCCTGAACATGGATGAACTGGAAGCAAACCTGATTCGCCAGGCGTTGAGTCGGACTCTGGGAAATCGAAGCAAGGCGGCGCGTATGCTTGGACTCAGTCGAGATACCCTGCTGTACCGCATCAAGAAGTACGCAATAGAAAGCTGATCCGGTTTAATACCCCGTCCCGAAGCCACCGGCTTTTGCCGGTGGAGTATTCAATGTTGCACGTCAAACCTGCCCCGCGTCTGCCTTAAAGTCCTCCAAAATTCCTTCATACAGATTGCAGTAACCTCTTTTTGCGGGCGACTGCTCTCTTGTGACTGATCATTTCGTGAAAAACAGGTCATTTGCCACACTCTTCATTTCTTTTTTGACAGACTGATTGTTGTCAATGAGCAGCCGCATTCCGGCACTCTAGACTGGTTGCTGTTTACAACACTTCTTATGAGTGATTACGCAATCATGAGGCGATCAAACACACTTCTGATAGTTTTTTTCAGCGCTGTTCTGTGTCTGATTATTACCCTGGTGGATGCGGACCTTCGACGTCAATCGGCAACTGCGGATCTGCAACATCGCTCAGCTCTGGTGGCGGAGTTGGGATTGACTGACTTGGCCTTGTTCACCGAAGCACGCTACACGCGTCACCCGAGTCAAGCGGATCTGCATTCAGCGTTTCAGGATCATCCGATGGCCTTGGAGCACTTTCCCAGCGGCTCATTGATTCTTCCCCCTCAGAGGTTTGGTCAGTGATCGATTTTTTCCGCAAGCAGAAGTATCTGATCGACTTTACTTTGGCTTCATTGTTACGGCGTAAAGGCAAAAATTTTGGTCTCCTGTTTGTCTATACGCTCATAGTCTTCATGCTTGCCTCTGTCATGCTGTTTACCCATGCGCTACGGCATGAGGCCGGGATTATTCTGCAGCAGTCACCGGAGATCATTCTTCAACGCATGGTTGCCGGTCGGCATGCCTTGATGCCTGCGGACTATCTGGATCGTATTGGCCGGTTGCGCGGCGTGGTGGAGAAGAAAGGACGCCTTTGGGGGTATTTCTACGATCCTGCGGTAAAGGCCAACTACACCATGATGGTGGATGAAAAAAAGGGACTTTCCACCACGGAAACGATCATTGGCGCGGCCATCGCGCGCACTCGGGGTGTCGGTATCGGAGACTGGATCACTTTCCGCTCTCATGATGGCAAGGCCTACTCTTTTCAGGTGACAGAGATACTCGATACGGCGTCGGAACTGGTCAGCGCTGATCTGGTTTTTCTCTCTGAGAAGGCCTATCGGGTCACGTTCGGCGTTCCTGACGGTTACTTTACCGATCTTGTGCTGTCGGTTCGCAACCCGCGAGAGGTTCACAAGATCGCGGAGAAGCTCTCGTTGAAACTGCCGGATACGCGTCCCATCCTGCGTGAAGAGGTTTTGCGTACCTACGACAGCATCTTCTCCTGGCGCCAGGGCATCGTTTTTGTCCTGTTGGCCGGTGCGGTGCTTGCCTTCGTGATCTTTGCCTGGGACAAGGCGTCTGGTCTCAGCGCGGAAGAGAAGCGGGAGATCGGTATCCTGAAGGCGGTGGGTTGGGAAACCGGAGATGTATTGAGGATGAAGTTCTGGGAGGGGGCCATTGTTTCGCTTGCCGCCTTTATCATTGGATATCTGGCTGCCTATGCCCACGTCTTTTACGGATCGGCCAGCCTGTTTGAACCGGTGCTCAAGGGCTGGGCCGTACTCTATCCCGACTTTCAGCTGACGCCTTTTATCGATGGCATGCAGGTGGCAACGCTGTTCTTCTTTACGGTCTTTCCCTACACCGTGGCAACCATCATTCCAATATGGCAGGCCTCGATCACCGACCCCGATGCGATTATGCGGTAGTTGCAGATGTTCATTGAACTGACTGATATCAAGAAGGCCTTTAACCAGGGTCGACCGAATGAGTTTTGGGCTATCCAAGGTATTTCCCTGAAGATCGAACCCAATAAGGTCACCTGTCTTAAAGGGGCGAGTGGTTCCGGCAAGACCACGCTGCTCTCCATGATTGGCTGTCTCTCACGACCGACCAGTGGCCGCATTCAGCTTGGGGATCGAACCATCTCCGGTTTGCCGGAACGTTTTCTGACTGATATCAGACGCCATACCTTTGGTTTCATCTTCCAAAAATTCAATCTTATCCAGGGACTGAGCGTGCTGGAAAACATCATGCTGCCTGCCTATCCGCTTGCGCCCGACCATAAGGTCTTGGTGGAATCGGCACACCGTCTGCTGGATCACTTTAATTTGAGCAGCAAGGCCGATAACCCGGTGGAGTGGCTCTCCGGTGGCGAGGCTCAGCGGGTGGCGATCTGCCGTGCCCTGATCAATGATCCGAAGATTTTGATTGCTGATGAACCGACGGCCAACCTCGATACAAAACTCTCCCGCGAATTCATGGGTCTGATCGATGAGTTGTACAAATCCGGGAAGACCATTCTGATCACCAGTCACGATCCAGTCGTCTTTGATTCACCCGTGGTGAACCGGGTAGTGGAGATGTGTGATGGCTTGCTTGTGCAGGAGTGAATCATGCTGCTGAATCCGGCTATCATGGCGCTTGTCCTGGTCTCTGTGGTGGTCAGTCTGATGTTGCTGCTGGCTGCGGGTTTCGGCTTGCAGGTCGTTCGACACTGGGATATCGACAGTGGTAGTGAACGCCAACTGAAGCTGGAGAGGCGCACCTATCTGATCTCGACCCTGCTTACCTGGGCCTTTGCCTCGGAACTGGTCTCCCTGCTGCTGTTCATCTACAACGCCGAATCTATGTCCGGTCAGTTTGTGGGCGCCATGTGCGCAACCGGTGTGCTCAACGTGAACGAGTGGGGGTGGCCCACCCTGTTTCTGAAGATGATGATCTTCTTCAGCGGCGCGGCCTGGCTGTCACTTAACTACCTGGATAATCAGGGTTATGACTATCCACTGGTAAAATTGAAGTACGTCCTGCTGCTGCTGATCGTGCCGATGGTGTTGGCAGAGTTTTACGTTCAACTCCGTCACTTTCTGGAGATGGATCCGGATGTCATTACCTCCTGCTGCGGGGCGCTCTTCTCTGCAGATGCGGAAGGTGTGGCAGCAGAAGTCTCCAGTCTGCAGCCGAGAACCGCGATGTTCGCCCTCTATGGTACAGGTGTTGCAGCCCTGGGAAGTGGGATCTGGTATGGACTGAGACGCAGCGGCGGACCGCTGTTTGCGATTCTGAGCGGTGCGGCTTTTGTCATGGCGTTGGTGGCCATCGTCTCGTTTGTGTCGCTCTATATCTACGAACATCCGCATCACCATTGCCCGTTCTGTATTTTAAAATCGGGCCACGACTATGCCGGTTACTTTCTCTATATTCCGCTGTTTTTTGCCACAGCCCTGGCTTTTGGGGCTGGCATGATTGCACCCTGGAAACAGATTCCGAGCCTCACTGAAGCGGTAGAACGGAATGCCCCCCGACTGACCTGGATGGCCATCGGTCTTTTCGGCTTGTTTTATCTGATTGCCACTTGGGCTGTAGTGAGTTCCAACCTGGTGATGTCGGAGGTTTGGTGGTGATTTTTATCCAGGCAAGGCGTTTTTGGCGTCATTTCACGATTGCAGTTTTGCTATTGATGACAGTGGCAGGCTGTAGTGAAGAGTCGCCAAAGCTGATCAAGGGTCAGCCGATGCCAGGTTTTATGCTGGATCGGCTGGAGAGTGGCGCGTTGGATTTTCCGAATGCGTTGCGGGGCAAGGTGGTAGCCATCCGTTTCTGGGCCGATTGGTGTCCTTTCTGTGAATCAGAGATGAAGGCGATTGAACCGGTCTATCGACTACATCAAGAGCGGGGACTGGTCATTCTGGCAATCAATGTGCGGCAGGACCGGAAAACTGCCGCTGCTTTTATCCGCAAGTTGAATATCTCCTACGATGTGCTGTTGGACCGGGACGGAGAGGTAGCGCGCCGTTATGGTGTGATCGCGCTCCCAACCACTTTCATTGTCGATCGTCAGGGTAATCTGCATACCCGGATATTGGGTGAATCCACGCCGGAGCTCTTCCACAAGATAGTCGAGGAACTGCTGTGAACGGCGAGTTCACCCTTGCGCTTGCGTTTGCCACGGGTATCTTCGGAGCCTTTCACTGTATCGGCATGTGCGGTGGCATCAATGGTGGATTTTTCATCCGTTATGGCAACTTTCCCAACCTGCTTCCCGTATTGGCATTTCATGGAGCGCGCATTGGGGTCTATACCCTGCTTGGGGTTAGCGGCGCTCTGCTTGGGCGAGTGGTAGTGCAGGCAGGTATCGTCGGGAAAGCGCAGGGAGTCCTGATGATTCTTGCCGGGGTATTGGTTGTCATCCTTGGTTTGAATCTGTTGGATCTGATAGGAAAGAGGAGAATACGGCAATCCCGGAAAGTGTGGTTTTCAGGGGATGATTTTACAAATCAAAAAAAGCGTCTTCCGTTGGTTGCCGGTCTGTTCAATGGTTTTGTTCCCTGCAGCCTGGTTTTTTCAGTAGCGATCAAGGCTGCGGCCAGTGCCGATCCACTGAATGCAGGTCTGCTGATGCTGGCTTTTGGAGCAGGGACACTGCCTGCCATGGCGGTAGTCAGTCTCCTGGGAGCATTTATTGGACAAAAAGTACGTGGCAGCATGGCAAAGCTTGCTGGAGTTGGCGTGGTTCTGCTTGGACTCTGGACGGTCTACGAAGGGGTGATCTTCTACGACATCATGCGTGGGTTAGCCAACTGGTAGTGTCTATTCGCTGAGTCATTTCACGCAGATGGTGTTTTTGACGGACTATGTGAACAGTGTGAATTTGGTTAACTGACTGAAAAGCCGTTAGATCTGTTATGCGGTATAGATCTTGCGATGTACCTTAACCGCAAACCCTTTTGTTATTGGTGAAAGTAAGGAGCAGTAGATCATGAGCGAAGAAAAAAAGATCGATCGTAGAGATATGATGAAGATGTTGGCTGCCGTCGGTCTCGGTGGTTTGGCGGCTACGGCAACAGCGGGGCAGGGCATTGGTGTCATGGTTCCCGGCAAAGGCTGGATCAAGGCTACCGGTGAGAAATGTTTTGGTGACGGTACGCCACTGCAGTTTATCCCCAAGACGGCACCGGATGATAATCCATTGGAAAACGAGCTGCAGAAATACCCCAAGTGCCCCTACTGCGGCATGGACCGTACCAAGTTTCATCACAGTCGCCATCTTGTGCAATATGATGATGGCCTGGTGGACGGCACCTGTTCTATTCACTGCCTGGCTATCAGTCTGTCGCTAAACATCGATCGGGGACCCAAGGCGATCTATGGAGCCGATTTAGGCTCAGATGCCAAGATCAAGCCGCTGGTGGAAGTGGACGAGGCGAGCTACCTGATCGGCGCCAAACTGAAGGGTGTCATGACCAAGAAGAGCAAAAAGGCCTTCGCCTCCGTCGACGCCGCCAAGGCAGCGCAAAAGAAACATGGTGGTGAGTTGGGTACTTTTGATGATGCTCTGCGGGAGTCCTATCTCAGCATGGCTACGGATACAGTCATGGTTCGCATGCGTCGTGCAGAGCGCCGTAAACACATGATGAAAAAAATGAAAATGTAGCAGAAGGGCTGATTGACATAGGTCGCGGCAGAGGTATTGGGATATTTTCCCGGTAACTGCCGCTCCACAATTGAAAGCCATGCCTAAGATGCAGAAGTTATGAACACTGATAATCGCTTATTTCTAATACTTATACTGGGTTTACTGTTGCTGGTGCAACCAGCTGTTTCAGGACCTGTCGACCTGCCAAAACCCGGCCCGACAGATACCTGCCCGGTATGTGGCATGTTTGTCGCAAAGTATCCGGAGTGGGTGGCAACAGTGCGCTACAAGGATGGCCATGCGCATCATTTCGATGGCGCAAAAGATCTCTTCAAATATCTGCTGGATTTACCTAAATGGGCGCCGGGCCACCAAGCTGAAAACATCGATTCAATCGGTGTTACGGAGTATTACGGTTTGGCGCTCATTGATGCGCATGAGGCTTTCTACGTAATCGGTTCAGATGTATTGGGGCCAATGGGGCACGAGTTGATTCCTCTGGAAACAAAAGAAGATGCTGAGGAGTTTCTACAGGATCATAAGGGTGTAAGCATCATTCGTTTCAGGCAGATTGCCGAAGAGATGTTGATAAAATTGGATGACGGAATTTTTGAATGATTTGACGAGTTGCCTGTGGATTTAGTTAGAAAATCCCTGAGAATCTCTGATCAATTGCCATTTCTGTCCTTGGGTTTGCACTCACTATATTCATATGGCATTAATCGAACATGGCGAGAAATATCACCCCGCTAAATCTTATAGACAGTGTGGTAATTTATGATCTCCCCCTGTGGTCGGGATGACAGTGAGACGGCTAATCAGAGGTTTCACAATTAAAATATCAGATTCCGTTGGCTTCCGCGTTATGCTGGAGGTGTATGGAAAATAATCTGAACATCACAAATGGCGATAGTGCGATACCTGCAATGCAAGAAGCCGGGATTCAAGGCGACTTTCTTCCCTGGCGAGACGTTTTGCACGATGGCCCAGTACCCGCTGACTTGCCACTGGAAGAGCTTTCCAGGTCTCGCGCGCAGTTTATTATTGATCAAGGCTGGGGTGATCCCAAAGCTATTAAAGAGGGATTCGTCCATAGGGATGAGACACTTTTCCGATATCGAAACTACTCAAAGGTCATATTGTGGTTTGAACATGATCTGTATGATCAATTACAGATTTTGCAGATCCTGGACTGGTTTTCGGACAATCCTCGGGAAGAGACAAATCTGACAATTATCTGTACAGAACAATATCTGGGGATGGCAACACCGGATCAGATGAAAGGATTGTTAAAATTTGAAGAGGTCATTACAGAAGAGCACTTGTCTTTGGCAAAAAAGGCGTGGGCTGCATTTAGGTCACCACTCCCGATAAAGTGGCAACGCCTCCTGGAAGAGGATACATTGATATTGCCTTTTCTCAGAGGTGCAATTCTGAGACTGCTTCAAGAGTACCCGGATTGTAAGAGTGGCTTGTCCCGCACCGCTTATATAGCCTTGGATATTATCTCGAAAGGCGAAAAGAAACCTGGAAAAGTATTTGGATGCTACCAGGAGACTGAAGAACGAAAGTTCATGGGTGATGCAAGCTTTTGGGTCATCCTGAATAAATTATTGCAATCCAACCCTCCTTTGCTGGAATTAGCGACAGGAACACAACTGAGTTCACCGCCCGGACCAGAGCCGGTGCTTTCTATAACGGCAGCAGGAAATGCGGTATTAGCCGGAAAACGAAGCTGGCTGGATATGGCTGAATTGAATCGATGGGTCGGTGGAGTCCATTTAATGCCGAAAAATATATGGTGCTGGAATTCTGATTTGCGCAGGCTAAGCTGCATCTCAGAAAGCAGCGGTCATGCCTGAACCTTTAAAAAATCTCGCGGTTATTTTAAATGGCCAAGAACTTGCAAATGGCACTTTTGTACTAAATAAATAAACTTAGTTTCAAAATTGAAGGCAAAAAACATTTATTCAATAAACTATCCTGGATTATTGATTCAGGAAAAAAATAACGAACTTCACAAAAAATATAATTAGTGTCTCCCCTGAAAACACGTATCTAACCGCATAGAACATGACAAGCGTTAAGGTAAGGTTTTGATTAACAATAAATATTCTTTGTTATATTCGGATTCCTCTGCGCCTTGTGTTTTGCAGAAGTGTTATTTTGATAAATGCAAATTAAGAATTATCAATGCCTATATTTTACGGCTGTAGACAATAGGAACCATCGGGAAAGGGCAGAAAAAGCCATAATTCCAGCTTGAGCCGTATCGCTGCCCACTCCTCGATACTCCTTAAAGACAGACAGTGCAGGTATGAAAATTGGCCCCATGCCCTTACCATCCGTATGGGGTCATTTTTCAACCATTACATATAGCTAATCGAACTACCAGATTGAGCAGTGAGGTATGACGGTGAGTACGAAAACTCAAACCCATTTAGATACAGTTGTTTTGATCGCCGCAGTGATTTGGGCCTTGGCCGCTTTGGTTGTTCTGATCAAATAAGCTACCTGTTTCAATCCATCTCAGATGACAGGGATCCAGTGTGTAAAGATATGGGCACGCTGGAGAGGAGTCTGTGCCGATCGTTTTCCACATATGGATATCAGCCTGCCCCACGAATAGCGTTGGTTATTGAGTTGTGGATTTCGCTATACTGAACCGAGTCTACAGTCGGAAATCAGTTCCTTAGAATTCACAAAATGCGCGTTCTCTTCATCTACTCGAATCACGTTCGTGATCTGTTGCCCGCGCCGCCGGTCGGGTTGAGTTATGTGGCCAGCGCCACCCTTGATGCCGGGCATGATGTCGAGTTTGTCGACATGCTGGTAAATGATTCTGGCCTGCGTCACCTGCGAAATATGTTGAAACGCTTTCAGCCCCAGGTGGTAGCGATTTCGGTACGCAATATCGATAATGTGGTGCATCAGCGCCTCTTGACCCATCTGGACGTATTGGCGCAGCAGATCTCATTGGTCCGGGAGGTCAGCGACGCGAAGATTGTGCTGGGTGGCCCGGCGATATCGATCCTCGGGTGTAACGTCCTGAGCCATATCGACGCCGATTTTGCCGTATTGGGCGAGGGTGAGTTGGTCTTTCCCCAGCTTTTGGAAGAGATGGAGGGAGAGGGGGCCTACCGTGATATTCCCGGTGTCTGCTTTCGGGAATCCACCGAAATTATCCCGGCTCAGGCTCGTCGTCTGCCCGCTTTTGGTGCTTCCGGCATGGAGCGCTGGATCTCCTGGAAACGCTACGAACGCCTGGGTGCGACCTGGCCGATCCAGACCAAGCGTGGATGCCCGCTGCACTGTACCTACTGTACCTATCCCACCATCGAGGGCAGGCGTTTTCGCAAGCGTTCTCCACAGGATGTGGTGGCAGAGATGCGGGAAGTGAAAAGGGTGAAAAATCCCCGTTGCTTCGAGTTCATCGACTCTGTTTTCAACTCTCCTGAAAGTTACGCCATCGAACTCTGCGAAGAGATCATCCGTTCGGGTTTGAAGGTGAATCTGACCACCATGGGGGTCAATCCACGCCATCTCTCAGATGAATTACTGATTCTGATGAAGCGGGCTGGATTCAACTCAATGATGGTGACCCCGGAGAGTGCGAGTGATCGCATTCTCGATTCCATGCGTAAGGGATTTGATGTCGAGGCAGTCCGCCAGTGTGCCGAACGGGTGCGGCGATCGGGTATCCCCAGCATGTGGTTTTTCATGCTCGGTGCACCGGGTGAGACCAGAGAGACAGCCGAGGAGACTGTCTCATTCGTGGAGTCTCATCTGAACTGGAAAAACTGTCTGCCGATGTTCACCACCGGCATCCGTATACTGCCGGGTACAGAGCTGGCTGAACAGTCGTTTCAGACAGGTTATCTGCCCAAGAACATGGATCTTGCTCAATCGGTTTTCTATTTCTCCCCGGCGGTTTCAGAAGAGTGGCTGTTACGCCGGGTGAATCAGGCGGTATCGGTTTGTCCTAATGTCGTCCATGCGGCGGAAGACCCATCCAGCAGTCCAATGACTGTGCGTGCTTTCAGGCTCTTGCACATGATGGGCGTGGCGCCACCCTATTGGCGATTCTTCTCCCGCTTTCTCTCGCTCAGTCCCGTGCATCGAGGCCGGGTCAGACAGATTGCCAGCGGGAAGTTGCAGTTCCAGCTTTCGGAAGCTGGAGACAGTTGATCTATTAACCCAGGTTTCGGCGTTCAAGCCACCTAAAAAGTCGAAGGGTGGCGTTTGTTTCTTCGGTAGGGTGCGCACGGCGCACCCTACATCCCTACATTTTCTCATTTCAATCAAGATATTTCTCCTGCCAGAGCTGATATTTTTCATACACAAATTGGCAGTATGATTCCTTATCTTCAAACTGATCGGGTTGGATTGCATCGTACAGATAGTAATTAACCCGGTTGTTTTTCGTCAGCATGAATTCAGTGATCTTTTGCGCCAGTGACTGATCGCCCCAATGAAAGTCATCCTGTGATTCATAGTGTAGATAGACCGGTAAAATCGGGATGCCGGTACGTTTCGAAATATCAAAGATGCCGTAGCGGAAATCATCGTGCAGACGTTTCCCCTTGATGCCGCCCTCAGGGTAGATCGCAATATTGAGGCCATTGTCCAATGCATCAGCAATCTCTTGCGTAACATTCTTGCGAGACTCTTTGGACTCCCTGCGTACAAAAAGTGTTCCTGCCGCTGCACTTATTCTGCCGGTGATCCACCAGTCGCGCACTTCAATCTTGGCCACGGAATGGACGTCGAACAGAGAGGGGATGCCGATATCCTCGAAGGCGGAGGGGTGATTCGCGACCAGAATAAACTGCTTTGGCAAGGGGTGCTGGTTCTTCTGATGCAGGCGCAGATCGACGCCCAACGCATGCACGAAGGCGCCGGACCACATTCTGAACAGGTAGGTATACCAGCGTCTGGAGTCAGTTTGTGCCGGCAAAAAGGAGAGGGGATAGAGCAGCAACGTAAGCAGAATCAGTTCGATCCAGCCCAACAACATCCAGGTTAAACGCAAGATAATACGAATCATCTGTTATCCCTATGGTTGCATGTCTCTCGGTCATACTTTCCACTATAGGATAATTTTCAAGCAAGAATGTAGATGCCATGAGGGGGTATTTGAGCTAAGCCTCTATTAGGGAGTATAGAAAGAGGACTTAGTGATGAAACATGCTCAAACACCCCTGATGGAAAGTATGGCAGCTGCCCCGGCAGTTTTGTACCTGGCATTCGAATCAGGTGTTAAGACTTGGCACCTGAGATTCGGAAACGGAGTTCGCCATAGAAACAGAACCCTTAACGCACGAGACCTCTTCAGTCTATGGCAGGAAATTGCGTTGGCCAAGGAGAAGCTGAAACTGCCGGAAGAGACCCTGATTGTCAGTTGCTTCGAAGCGGGCCGGGACGGTCACTGGCTCCACAGAGCGTTAACGGCCCAGGGTATCCATAACCTGGAAGTGTCCTCGACAAGCATCAAAGTCAGTCAGCAAGGCAAACACGTAAAAACGGACCGACTGGACGTCCAGGCACTGCACACCCAGCTTTACCACTACTGCCAGGGAGAGCGGGATGCCCTGCAAGTGGTCAATGTACCCAGTCGGGAAGACGAGGATGCCATGCGCCTGGCACGCGAGCTGAAGCAGCTGAAAAAAGAGCGTACTCAGCACACCAACCGAATGGGCTCAGTGTTGATCCGTTACAGTCTTCGCTTGGAGCATATGGGAGGGAAGGGTTGGGAGAAGATTGTACTTTCCCTCCGGGATTGGTCAGGGCAGCCTCTGCCGGGCCATGCTCAACAGGAGTTGATACGGGAGAACCAGCGGCTGTTGTTGGTAAAGGAACAGATCACAGCGCTGGAAGTGGAGCGAAGCCGTCAGATTGCCGAAGGTGAAGGGCACAACCTGGACCAGATCAGGCGCCTTATGCTGTTGCGGGGTATTGGTCCGGTCATCAGCTGGACATTGGTCATGGAGTTTTTTGGTTGGCGCGCCTTTCGCAACAAGAAGCAGGTGGGCTCTCTGGCGGGTTTGACGGGAACGCCCTTCAATAGTGGCAAGATTCAGCATGAACAGGGGATCAGCAAGATGGGCAGTCCCCGGGTAAGGGCGCTGGCGATCGAGATGGCTTGGTTATGGGTGCGATTACAACCCAACAGCAAGCACAGCCGTTGGTTTCGCAAGCGCTACGCAGGGGGAGGCAGTCGGCAACGCAAGATCGGCATTGTTGCTGTGGCCCGACGCCTGTTGATTGATCTATGGCGTTATCTTGAGGAGGGGATAGTCCCTGAAGGGGCGATTCTGAAGCAGGTTTGAAGAGATAGGATATTCGGGAAGCCGATCGAAAGATGAAGCCGTTAACGTTGCAGCCGCTGTTTGAGGTATCCGGAACCGGCCTGGGTCGAGTGTAACTCGTACCGTTTCTTGTAGATGGGGTACTTCTTCATCGGTTCACAAAGGCGCCAGAGGCGCATACAGCATAAGGTTTCCGGCGACAGAGCCGGGACGGATAGAAGGTGGTATCAGGCCAGATAGGGCTGATCGCCTACAGAACTGAAGCAACGCAATATCAGCGGGAAACGGAAGCATTCGTCGGCATAAGGAAAGCGTAAAACACAATCGTAGTATCAGGTTGTCCACCCATAGCCTGTCACTGCGCAGAAATATGAGGACTGCAGTCATGACAGACTATGCGTGGACAACCTGATTGATCTAAATCAGAGGTTTGGTGAATAATTCCCCATAGAAGGCCGGTTCAAGCGTAGCGGAACCGGCATCGCTGCAATATTGCCCGATCCGCTACGCTTGATCGGGCCTACGCTGATTCAATCATCCCGTGCAGCTGCGATCTCCTTCAGGCTTACTGCCGCTTTGACACAGCCCATTGGGATAACGATCAGCGTGAGGACGGTGGAGACGAAGACCCCGAACATCAGTGCGATCGCCATGCCCTGGAATATGGAGTCGGTGATGATAACGCTGGCGCCGCCCATCAAGGCGAATGCCGTAATCATGATGGGACGGGTACGGGCCTTACAGGAGCGCAGTACCGCCTCCCGCACATCATGACCCTGGCGCACCTCTTCTACGGCGAAATCGACCAGCAGGATAGAGTTGCGCACGATGATGCCCGCCAGGGCGATGAAGCCGATCATGGAGGTGGCGGTGAACTGGGCGCCGAACAGCCAGTGTCCGGGTACTATGCCAAGCAGGGTCAGAGGGATCGGCGCCATGATGATGGCAGGTACCGTAAAGTTACCGAACATGCCCACCACCAGCATATAGATCAGCACCAGCGCCACGGCAAACGCAGCGCCCATGTCACGGAAGGTCTCATAGGTGACCGTCCACTCTCCACCCCATTCGAAGGCGGAAATGCCGGTATTAGTTGGTGGGCCTGTCATGGTGCCGGATAGGGTAACGCCATCCGGTGTTTTGTACTTCTGCAATTTTTCGTCGATGTCGAGCATCGGGTAGATAGGGGCTCCCAGGCGGCCTACCGCATCACCTACCACATACTCCAGAGGGCGCAGATCTTTGTGATAGATGATCGGCTCCTCCTCGACTTTTTTAAAGCGGCCCAGTTCGGCCAGCGGCACACTGCCGCCACCGGGCCTTGCTACCGGCATGTCGCTCAGGGCCTTGGGATTGGCGCGCAGGGAGAGGGGCGCCTGCATGACGATCCAGGTAGACTCCAGTGCCGATCCGGCGCGCACGTCGGTGATCTGGTAGCCCCCCATGGCGGCCGACAGTGCCTGGATTACAGCGTTGGTTGAGATACCCTGCATGGAGGCCTTGCGGGTGTTGATCTCAAAACGCCAGGACTGATAGGGTTCAATCAGATAGTTGTCGACATCGGCCAAACCCTCGGCGGCATCGAAAAGTTTCGTCATATGGCGGGCAACCTCACGGCGGGTTTTGTCATCCGGACCGTAGATCTCCGCCACCACGGATTGCAGCACCGGTGGACCCGGCGGCATCTCAGCCACGGTGATTCTCGCACCCATGGCTCGGGCGATCGGGGTCAAAGCTGCACGCGCCGTTTCGGCGATCTCATGACTGGTGCGCTTGCGTGCTTTTTTGTCGAGCAGTTGAACCTGAATTTCAGCCAGCCAGGACTTCTCCCGCAGGTAGTAGTGACGCACCATACCGTTAAAATCGAAGGGACGGGCAGAGCCAGTATAGGTTTGCAGTGCGGTAACTTCCGGCATCTTGCGCAGCTCTTCCGCCAGCTCCCTGGCCAGATTGCTGGTGGTCGGCAGGGCGGTGCCCTCCGGCATGTCGATGATGACTGCGAACTCGGGTTTGTTATCAAAGGGCAGCATCTTCACTGTCACCGCAGTGGTGTAGAACATGCCGCAGACGGCGAAGAAGGTGAGGAACAGGCCGATCAGGAAGCCCCAGCCTAACCGTTTGTTGTCGAGCAGCGCGGGGATCAGCTTGCGAAACAGCTTGTCCAGCTTCTCGTTGGAGGCGTGCTCCTTCTCTTCGGCCTTTTTCAGTTTCTCCATGGAGGGACGGATGCGCATCACCAGATAGGAGGTAAACGCGAAGGCGGCGAACAGGGAAATCATCATAGCCACCGATCCGAGTACCGGAATCGGCGCCATGTAGGGTCCCATGAGGCCGCTGACAAAGGCCATCGGCAGCAGAGCGGCAACCACCGTGAAAGTGGCGAGAATGGTTGGGTTGCCCACCTCCCTTACAGCATCGACAGCGATATTGGTGTCCGGTGAACCGGCGATCAGCCAACGCCGATAGATATTCTCCACCACCACGATGGCGTCATCCACCAGGATGCCGATGGAGAAGATAAGGGCGAAGAGGGAGACCCGGTCGATACTGAAACCCATAACGAAAGCAGAAAATACCGTCATCAGGATCACCACGGGAATCACCACGGTGACCACGATCGCCGGCTTGATCCCCAGCGCCCACCAGACCAGCAGGGTGACGATGCCAGTCGCCACGACCAGTTTGAAGAGCAGTTCGTTGACCTTGTCCTGGGCAGTGGCGCCGTAGTTGCGGGTCACTTCCACCCGGACCTGATCCGGGATAAGCCGTCCCTTGAGGGAATCGGCCATCTCCAGGATTGCGTTGGCTACGGTGACTCCGTTGGAGCCCTCTTTCTTGGCAATGGCGACAGTTATCGCCTGCTCGCCGTCTGCCACGATCTCTTCGCCGTAGGCTTTGGCATAGGCTGGGCCGGTGTAGTAGTTTACATAGTTGTCGATCTCTTCAATCGTGTGGCTGACACGGGCTACATCGCGCACGTAGACGGGTTTGCCGTTGTTCACGCCTACCACCAGGTTTTGTACATCCCGTGCGTTACGCAGGAAACTGCCGGCATAGACCCGCAGGTTACGATTATCCGCCTCCGCGTTGCCCACTACATTCTCGGCATTGGCGCCACGGATCACGTTTGCCACCTGTTCGGCAGTGACGTTGGAGCCGGAGAGTTTGTTGGGCAATATCTCGACCCGGATCTCATCACGCTGGCCGCCCACCACAAAGCCCTGGCCGGTATTGGGGATCTGCTTGAACTCCTGCAGCAGATTCAGACCCAGACGTCGCAGGCTGCCACCGTCCAACTCGCTGGACCAGAGGGTAAGGGTTACCACCGGCACATCGTCGATGCCTTTCACTTTGACCAGCGGCGGCATCTGCACGCCGTTGGGCATATTGTCGAGGTTGGAGGCAAGTTTGTCGTGCACCTTGACCAGCGAGGGTCCGGTCTCCTCACCGACCTTGAAACGGACGGTGACCACCCCTTCGCCGCGGGCGCTGGCAGAGTAGACGTGTTTGACACCGGGGATCTCGCTCATGATCCGCTCCAGCGGATTGACCGCCATATCCGCTACCTGCTCGGCGCTGGCGCCGGGATAACTCAGAAAGATATCCACCAGCGGCACGGAGATTTGTGGATCCTCCTGCCGGGGGGTAGCCATCAGACCCAGGATGCCCATCGCCAGCATCGCCAGGAAGAGCAGCGGGGAGAGGGGGGAGTGGATGAACGAACGGGCGGTTTTGCCCGCCAGGCCAAGGTTGTTCTGGTCGATCTCAGACACGGCAGGAACCTGTTATTGATTGTTGTTCGGAGCTTGTGCGGATTCAGCAGGCGCCATCACCTGAGCGCCTGCCCGCAGGCCTGGTGGTGGATTATTGATCAGCAGGTCGCCTTCCCGAATGCCGGAGAGGACCACCGTATTGCCGGCGTTTGCCGACTCCCCGAGACGCACCACGCGCAGTTTGGCAATACCCTCCGCATCGACGGCGAAGACCAGTGGCAGTCCGCCTTTTTTACGTACTGCGCTGTTCGGGATAACCAGATTGCTGTTTTGACGTGTGCTCAGGTCGGGTACGCTTACCTCCGCATACTGGCCGACGGTGGTGATTGTGTTGCCGGGCAGATCCAGCTCGAAACGCACCGTATGCTGGGTGCGGTCGGCAACCGGGAAGATGCGGCTGATCCTGGTCTGGATGACGGGATCTGCGCCGTCCAGTCTGACACCAAGCGACATTCCTTCACTCAGACCCGGACGCAGGCGAACCGGTACATCGGCCAATACCTGGAAACCGGAGGTCTCACTGTAGACTAACAGGAGTTGGCCTGGCTGCACCGTGTCACCCACCTCGACATTGACCGATTCAATAACACCGCTGAAGGGGGCGATGCTGCGGGCATCCCGCAGGCTGGCCTGAATCTCCTTGATCTGCGCTTCGGCCTGTTTGTACTGGGTGTTGGCTTGGGCGACCTGGGTCTGGCGGTTTACGACATCGGAGTGGCGTTCCGCCCCCCGGTTGCGCATACCCATCATATTCTGCATCGGGTTGGTAAACGCCTGATCCATCATCGAAGGCATGCCCATACCGCCTGGGGCGGTGCTGCCGGCAGTGGACTGGGGTGATCTGATCTCCCGGTGGAGCTGCACGTTGGCGTTGCGCATGGAGGCGAGGGCCGCGTCTCTCTGGGCAACGGCCGCATCCAGTTTTGCGCGCAGCGCGCTGTCATCGATGCTGATCAGTTCGTTGCCCCGGTTGAACCTGTCACCCTCCTGTCCGGCGATCTGTCTGATGCGTCCAGGGATCTGGGCAGTGAGTTGCGCGGTCTTGCGTGCTGCCACAGTGCCTGCGATATCGATGGTCAAGGGTATCAGTTCACGTTTGACCTTCATGATCTGGTAGGCCTGTTCAGCTTGCACGGTCAGTGGGCTGAAACTGAGAAAGCTGGCCAGAATGGATATCAGCAGGGGCTTCGTGTGCGGCATCGGCTACTCCTTTTTAGGGTCTGATTTCAGTTTGAAAATTGCCGGCAGATCTGGCGGATCAGGTTGAGGCAGTGCCCCCAAGGAAATTTGTCTCCCGGGAAAAGGGCAGTCTCAGGTGCTGTGCCGCTGCTGACGTATAGTGTCAGTCGGATTGGGACGAACTGCACCCGGATCGAACTTGACGTAAAACGATCTGATTATAGGTAATTTCAAGGCTTTTTGGTAATTGATGAATACCTTTAATATCCCTGGTTATTTCCGTGTGGATCAGGCGGCTGTGGACTCAATTTTGCTGAGCAGGTTATGTAGTGGCACAGGACGGCTGAATAGATAGCCCTGAAAATACTCACACCCTTTCTCCTTGAGAAATGCAAAAGCTTCCGGGGTCTCCACGCCTTCGGCCACGACCTTCAGCCCCATGTGTCTTGCCATGTCGAGAATCGTCTCCACAATGATGGCATCGCTGGGGTCGGTAGAGATGTCACGCACGAATGAACGGTCGATTTTCAGCATTTCAACTGGCAGTTGCTTGAGATAGGCCAGTGAAGAGTGGCCGGTACCAAAATCATCGATAGAGAAACTGATGCCGCACTTTTTCAACTGCTGCATGCGCTCTACTGTCTGTTCAAAATTCTCTATCAGCACATTTTCTGTGATCTCAAAGCGCAGCTGTGCGGGGTTGATCCGGCACCCGTGGATAATGTTCTGCACCCGTTCGACGAAGTTGGCCTCGCGAAACTGTTTTGGGCTGACGTTCACAGAGAGGGTAATTGGTCTGTTAAATCCGATCTGCGCCATATCCCTGCAAGCGGTAGCGAGCACCCAGTCACCTATCTTATAGATGAGTCCGGTCTCTTCCGCCACGGATATGAATTCATTCGGGGCGATGAGGCCGCGTTCCGGATGGTTCCACCGCAAAAGCGCTTCTGCACCGATACATGTACCGGTAATATCCACCTGCAGTTGATAGTAGAGTTCCAGCTCACCGGTCGCCAAGGCTCTGCGCAGGCCCTTTTCGATCTCCAGGCGCTGATGAACGGCCTCCTGCATGCTTGGTTGAAAGAATCGGCTCTGATCCCGCCCCTCTGCCTTGGCGCGGTACATCGCCACATCGGCCTGTTGCAGAAGGTCTTCCGGTACAGCGCCATTGATGGGAAACAGGGTGACGCCGATACTGGCGCTCAAATGCAGTTCGTGCTCCTGAACCATGAAGGGTTCGGTGAATAACTGTTGTATCTGCGCTGCGAAATTCTGCACCCAACTGGAGGTTATCTCCCTGCTATCGCCGATCTCGGTGAGCAGAATGACAAACTCGTCACCGCCCAGGCGGGCGACCGTATCTTCATTGCGGATTCGCCGCCGTAGTCGTTGGGCAACTTCCTGCAGCAGTATGTCACCCACCCGGTGCCCGAGAGAGTCGTTGATGTTTTTGAAATGGTCGAGATCGAGAAACAGGATTGCGCCAAAGTGGTGATGCCGTTGCGCACGGGTGATCTCCTGATTGAGACGGTCTATGAACAGTCGGCGATTCGGCAGCTGGGTCAATTCATCATAGTGGGCCTGATAAATGATCGTCTCTTCAGCGCATTGCCGTTCATAACGGACTTTTAGTGACTCCTGAATAGACTGGCTGATCCGCCTGGAGGAGGCGATCACCATCACCGTGAAGAGGATGCCCATGATTGTCATGGCGTATCCGACATCTGACTCCAGGGAGAGAAAACGCCAGACCAACGGTAGCAATGTCAGTAGCAGAAAGGTTGCCGAAGCTGCAAAGATGGAGGAGAGGCTGGTGACTGCTCCGGCAGACATGCCGGCTATGACAAAAACCAGAAGCGCTTGATAGGCAACATGTTCCAGTGGAAAAAGCAGCAGAGACGCAGTGCCCCATAGTGCGCCGGAGAGAGTGGCGCCGAGGATGGCCAGCTTGCTCCAATGGTCGATCTCATTATCCTGCGTAGGCGTAATGGAGAGAAAATTGCGATAGGTCAGAAAGCGGTAGAGCGTTGTCAGGTAGACAGCAACAAGCCATCCAATGATCGTCGAGTGGTCAATGACCTGCCACAACACGAGGGACAGTATTGAACTGTTGATCAGGATGGCGAGCAGAGAGAACGGCATCGATCGGTAGATCAGCCGGGTCTGCTCTGCTTTTATATTTTGTTCTGCACTAGCGTCCTTTGCCAATTCGCCAGTATTCTGAATCATAGTAATAGTTATATTCGAATTCAGGGTTTGTCTTGGATTAAATGGAGTGATGGTTAAAGCACTCTTCTACTTATATCGGCATGATAGCCCAAAACATGAATTTGATGTGGGCATAGTTCTGTTTTTGTCTACGGGGTCCAGGAGAGATCCGGCTCTTCGCAAGTTTCGAGTATGACTTGCCGTGTGCCATCGCGCAGGTCGATGGCGTCCTGCCACTCATCCCCCGACGGGATAATGGGTTCCCCCGCGATCACTTTTAGAGGGTTTCTCCGGGGTTTCCAGCAGTTGGCGGGTAGCAGCTTTCGGCTGCCCTTGAGGGTCACCGGTACTACCGGAACCCTGTTTTGTGTAGCGGTGACAAATGCCCCCAGCCGGAAATGCTGCAGGCCTTCACGGGTGGTAAAGGTGCCTTCGGGAAAAAACAGCAGTGTCTCCCCCTGTTGTGTCTGTTTTGACAGAAAGGATGTGTCGCCGGCCCCGCCGCCATGGTCGAAACGTTCGACAAAGAAGGTGCCGATGCGTTGCAGAAACAGCCGGGGAATGAATTTGTCCAGCAGTTCCGCCTTTGCCACAAAATGGAAGGTGAACGGCACTGCCGCGATCAGAATCAGACCATCCAGATAACTTGAGTGGTTGGCTACCAGTACCGAGACCCGGTTTTCCGGTATATGGTTCAGTCCCTCGACCTGCAGGCGGATGCCGCAGAGTTTCATCAGCAGCCTGGCGCTGTGGTGCATGATGCGGCGACGCAGGCCGCTGCCCGGAAGCAGTATCACGAGCAGCCAGACAATCGTGGCACCGGTAAGGAACAGGGTCCAGGCATATCCGGCGTAGAGCAACTCACCGGTTTTGTGTCGCCATCTCTGCAACTGTACCGGCAGACCGGCGGCAATCAGGTCCGCAAACTGCCGCCAGACTGCAGGGCGGCCTTTGATCAGTTCCCCCTGGTCATAAGCTTCACGGCAGGCAGCGCGGCGTATCTTTCCACTCGAGGTCTTGAGTACGGTGTGTGGCGGCACCAGGGCGATGTCGTCCGGTGGGGCATCGATCAGTTGGCTGAGTGAGCGGATGATCTCGGTGCGTAACCGCTCTTGTGTATCCGCTGCCGTCTCCCTGATTTCGGCCATCACCACCAGCCCCTCGGTGCCTGTTGCCTCATTCAGGTGACCGAAAACCGCCACGCAGCCCTTGCGGATACCTTCGATCTCTCCGATTTTCTCTTCCACCTCCTGGGGGTAGATGTTGCGCCCGGCTCGGATGATCATGTCCTTGCTGCGGCCGGTCAGATAGATCTCATCTCCAACCTGATAGGCCATGTCGCCGGAGTCGAGCCAGTCGCCGTCAAACAGCTGGTGGGTGGCTTTGGGATTGCGGAAGTATCCACGGGTGGTGGAAGGCCCCTGAAACTGCAGGTGGCCCTCCTGACGATCTGGCAACACCTGGCCGTTTTTGTCCAGGATACGGATGCCGTGATTCGTCAGTGGCGCTCCACAAGCGGCAAACTCCAGGGGGAATTCATCGCTCTCCCCGGCCACAAGGGCCAGACCGGACTCCCGCATCGGGCGACGCTGAATGCGATCGATAGGGGCAATCCTGCCGGGGGGGGGGAATGCCAGTCCCACTGAACACTCCGCCAAACCGTAGACCGGCGCCATCGTATTGTTAGCAAAGCCATAGCTGGAAAAGTGGCTGCTGAAGCGGCGGATGGTCGCTGGGCTTACGGGCTCGGCACCATTGAAAGCCATGCGCCAGCTGCTGAGATCCAGGCCTTCGATCTCCTCGTCCAGAACCTTTTTCAGGCAGAGTTCGTAAGCGAAATTGGGTGCCGCGGAGAGAGTGCCCTTGTGATCGTGAATCGCCCACAGCCAGCGTTGTGGTCTGACAAGAAACCGCAGAGGTGACATCAGCACCAGGGGAATGCCGAAATAGAGACTGCCGAGCCAGGCGCCGATCAATCCCATGTCGTGATAGAGGGGCAGCCAGCTGACGAAGACATCTTCTGGCGTGATCGCCACCGCCTCCCCCATGGCGCGGATATTTGCCAGCAGATTGAAATGGCTCAGCTGTACGCCTTTTGGCGAGCCGGTGCTGCCGGATGTGTATTGGATGAAGGCGATATCATTGGGTCGGGAACGTGGCAGTGGTGCCGAAACAGACTCACGATCGAGATCATCTGATACCAGGATCTTCAGATCCTGATTGAGCAGATTCCGCAGCAGGATGGAGACGCTCTTTGCCTCCGGGACGGTGATCAGCATAACCGCGCCGGCATTTTCCAGGATGCGCACATGCCGTTTCAGATGATCTTCGATCTGGGAGAGCCTGACGGGTGGATAGACGGGAACAGGGGTGGCGCCGGCCAACAGAATTCCGAAGAAACTGAAGAGATAGTCAGCCCCTGTGGGCAGCATGATCGCAACTGTTTGACTGGGTTGCAGTCCGTGTTCAATCAGGGAGATTGCAACCCTGCGAGCACCCTGCCAGAGTTTTTTGTAGCTGATCTGTGTGGGCTGCTCGCCGTCACCATAAAGAAGGATATGAGTGTGGTCGGGACTCTGTTTGCTGTGCCATTCAAGTACCTCCGGCAGAGTTACAGCCTGTTCAGGGAGCAGGGCGGGAAATGTGGCTTCTGCGAGTGATTGGGGTTGAGCGCGCATCTTCTCCTGCAGCGTTGGATCTGCGGAGAGGATGCTCTGAAGGATATCCGCCGGTGTTTCGGCCGTTGCGAACAACTGCTCGGGCAACTGTACTACAAATTGTTGCTCCACCCGGTTCAGCAGTTCAACCCGGCTGAGGCTGTCAAATCCGAGATCACTGTCCAGCCTGTCGGCCAGTTTTGGGTCAGGAAGATTGGCCTGTCCGGGATGAAGTTCAGCCACCAGCTCCCCCACGACAGCGAGCAGCTGGGTGGAGGTCTGTTTTTCATCCAAGTCTTTGATGTCGGAAGTAATGGGCACTGCCTGAAAAAGTCCGGATTTTTGTTAGTTGATATATCTAATCATAGTTGGGAATGGATTTGGAGGCAGTGCGTCAGTAAGCCGCTTTGAAGTTCTCGTTTGATTGAGAGTCGAAGCTGGAAACAGGTCGATCCATTACAGCTAAAAATGGGAGAACTACCTTGGAATTTATCCCTTGTAATATAGGAGGAATGTCCAATAATGTAAAAACGTAAAATGGTAATGGACGCAGTACTTCTATGGATATTGGTTTTGGAAAGCGGTTGTCCCAACTTGCCGGAGAACAGGATCTCTCTCTCGGCGAACTGGCGAAAGCGTTGGGGGTCTCACGGCAATCGCTGCATAGCTGGCTCAATGGTGGAAATATATCAACGGCCAAGCTCAATCGCCTGACCCAGTATTTTCACGTGAGCAAACGATGGCTGGCCGAGGGAGAAGGGACACCTACCGGTGAAAATTTCAAGCAGGGGATCCATGGGGGATCGGCCAGGGAGCTGATCCAGGATGTGGTCAACAGTGAGGCCCGGCTGAGCTTGGCCGTCAAGGCTGCAGGGCTGATAATCTGGGAATACGATCTCTACTCAGGCGAGTTGCTGTGGAGTGAAGAAACCTGTCCGTACTGTGAAACGCCGTTTTCAGTGGCCTACCCAAATATGGATGCCTTGGTTGAGGCGCTCGCAAAGCCAGATCGGGCTGGATTCCGCGAACTGATTGAAAGATTGCTGTCCGGTGAACAAAAGGGATACACCGAGCTCCCTATAAATTTCTCCAGTGATACCGGTATTTATGGAATCTGGGTTGCCAGCCGTTTCGATAACATGGGGAGACCGAATGGAGTCATCGGCGCACTCCAGGACATCACCAAACGCAAACAAGCCGAGTTTGCCCTGCTGGAAAGTGAAGCGCGATACAGTGATCTGGTGGAGGTAAGCAGTGACAGTATTTGTGAAGTGGGGCCAGACGCACGATATACCTATGTGAGCTCAAAAATCGAGGAGCTGCTCGGTTACGCGCCCGAGGAGGTAATTGGCAAGACGCCATTTGAATTGATGCCAGAGGGTGAAGCGGAAAGAATGGCGACCGTATTCGATGCAATCGTGGAGGCGGGCAAGCCGTTTAAAGGACTCGAATATGTCAACCGACACAAATCGGGGCGGCTGATGGTTCTTGAGACCAGCGGCATTCCAAAATTCGACAGAGACGGGGACTATCTGGGTTATCGGGGAATCGTTCGTGATATTACCGATCGTAAGCAGATGGAAGAGAGTCTGCGCGCCAGTGAACAGAACTTCAGGCAGCTTACCGAGCATATCCGTGAGGTCTTCTGGCTTGTGACTCCCGATTGGCAGAAGGTCATCTATGTCAGTCCCGCCTATGAAGAGGTATGGGGCCGTTCCTGTGAATCGCTCTATCAGAAGCCACTCTCCTGGCTGGACGCGATTCATCCTGATGACCTAAGCAGGGTCGCGGATTACATTACCGAGAAGAGCCAGGGAGATCTGGTGGATGTCGAATTTCCAGAATATCGGATCGTTCTCCCGGATCGTTCGGTGCGCTGGATCAAAGCTCTGGGCTACCCTGTCCGCAATGCTGCAGGGGAAATCTATCGCATTGCCGGCATGGCGGAGGACATCACTGAGCGCAAGCAGGATGAAGATGAATTTCGTTTGGCCAGCAGCGTGTTTGAAAACGCTTCCGAAGGCATCTTGATTACCGACGTCGATAGCAGGATTCTGCGCGTCAATCGGGCCTTTTCAGCGATCACCGGGTACTCGCCAGAAGAGGTCGTTGGACAAAAAGCGGGACTCCTGCGCTCCCAGCACCACGACGACGCCTTCTACCAGAGATTATGGGTGACTCTAACCGAGAAGGGACACTGGAGCGGGGAGATATGGAACCGGCGTAAGGACGGGGAGGTTTTTCCGGTTTGGCAGAACATTTCCACCGTTCGCGACCAACAGGGGAAAGTTACGCAATATATTGGGATCTTTTCCGATATTTCAGAACAGAAGCTCTCAGAGGAAAAGATCTCCCGGCTGGCCCATTACGACGTACTTACTGATCTGCCCAACCGGCTGTTGTTCACCACACTCTGTGAGCACGCGCTGCAACAGGCACAGCGTGAAGGCCATCAGGTTGCAGTGCTGTGTCTCGACCTTGACCACTTCAAGCACATCAATGATGCGTTCGGGCATCCGGCCGGTGACAAAGTGCTCTGGGAAGTTGGTGCACGCGTCAGATCGATCCTCAGGGAGGAGGATACGGTTGCGCACCTGGGCGGCGACGAATTTGCGGTCGTCCTGGAAAGAGTTCCCGATACCGGCGCTGCCGCAGTGGCGGCTGAGAAGATATTGTCGGCCTTCAGTCAGCCCATCCGCATCGGAAGCCAAGCGCTGCAAACGAGTGTGAGCCTGGGGATCAGCGTATTTCCGGAGGACGGGAGCGATGTATCGACACTGCTCAAGCATGCAGACACAGCGATGTATCGATCCAAGTCGCAAGCGCGTGGTACGTTCAGTTTCTATCGTAAGGAGATGACAGCAGTCGCATACGAACGAGTGAAACTCGAGGCGGGCTTGAGAGAGGCGCTCGAACAAGAGCAGTTCAGAGTCTATTACCAACCCAAATACTCTCCAGTGGAGGGAAAAATCGTTGGTGCAGAGGCACTCGTCCGCTGGCTTCATCCTGAAGAGGGGATTATCTCACCCTTACGCTTTATTCCCATTGCGGAAGAGAGCGGCCTGATCATCCCCATTGGTGAATGGGTGCTACGAACCGCCTGCGCTCAGACTGCGAAATGGCGGCGAGGTGGGCTTTCCATGGAGCATATCGCAGTCAATGTGGCAGGTCCTCAAATGATGCGCGAAAACATCGTGGCCACCGTCGAGGGAATCCTGGCTGAAACCGGTCTTGACCCCGGCGCGCTGGAGATTGAAGTTACCGAAACCTTCATCATGCAGCAGGCCAAAAAGACTATCGGTTCTCTTGAACGGCTGCGTTTAATGGGAGTCAGTTTGGCGATTGATGATTTCGGTACAGGTTATTCATCACTGGCCTACTTGAAGCAACTGCCGATAGATCGTCTAAAAATCGATCGTTCGTTTGTGAAAGACATATTGGATGACCCGGAGAACCGCGCGATTACGACGGCTGTGATCTCGCTCGGCCACAGTCTGGGTCTCAAAATCACCGCCGAGGGCATAGAGAATGAAGAGCAGGCACGGTTTCTCTATGCGCTTCAGTGTGATGAGGGGCAAGGATACCTCTACAGCCAACCTGTTCCGGCGGAGGAGTTCGAGGTGCTTTTAAGAAGGCAGTGAGGCCAACTGTACCCCGGTACTGAAAAAGAAGCATCGTGTGTATTCAGACACTCACAAGGTTCTTCATGTGGTGCACCGTCATAAATAGCGGTCAGCCTTCTTACTGTTTTGCGGCTACCGTTGCTATTTCAGTAGACGTAGCGGGGGCATGGCAATCTGTTGCTTGACGGCGCTGGTTCAGCAACTTCCCGGCCATTTGTTCGAAGGGTTTGCTGAAAGGGTCTGCCCCAAATCGCTGTCTTCCTCCTACACTTTGAATATAGGCTGCATTGGCCGTCTGTATTGAGTGTAGCCGTGTGGATGCTCCTAAATATTAAGAGTAGGACTTTGCGCTGGAAGGGTACCTTGAACACTAAGATAGGCATCATCAGCGATCCTCATGCCACGCCAGGGCCTGTTGAAGAGGCGCTGTCTATATTCCGGCAAGAGGGGGTGGAGCATGTCCTCTGCGCTGGCGATATCGCCGGTTACGGTGAGGCGTTGGACGAGACTGTTGAGCTGTTGATGGCGAATGGTTGTGCATGCGTTACAGGCAACCATGAAGCCTGGTATCTCGATCGTGCGGTAGATAAAGAGGATTCATCCACTTATCGCTATCTGAGCGGTCTGCCTGCCTCGCTGGAGATGGTGGTATCGGGCAGGGGATTGTATTTGGTGCATGCCAGTCCTCCGGATTCTTTCATGGATGGGATCAGGTTGCTGGATGAATGCGGTGAACCAATTGACGAGCAGCGGGCTTACTGGACTGGCCGTTTGCAGGGATTTACATACGATGTGTTGGTAGTCGGCCATACTCATCAGGTGTTTGCCGAGCGGCTGGGCGATACCCTGGTTATCAACCCCGGCAGTACCCTGTGTAATCATAGCTGTGCTGTTGTAAGTTTTCCCAAGCTGCAGGTCGAGTGGTTTGCCTTGTCCGGCCAGACCCTGCTGAAGTCATGGAACTGGGGGATGAATCAGTTCAGTCAGGGATAAAACGAGAGGTTGAGACAGGTCAGAGTTACCTCAGACTAGTGCTCATATTCGCTTGCATTAACTTCAATTGTAATACGAGAGATTTTTTATAAAATCATTCGGATATTCAGGTTCATATTAATAATTTCCGGCGCCTGACCGACCGCTGCTCATGACTGCATGCGCCAATTCAGTCAGGATAATATGTGCTCTAATTCCTGTTTAGAGAAACCGGCATCCTCTCCGTATTCCTGTCTCAGATCTTTATCGGCAAGATCTCTGGCATCGGGTTTGTCATGGCTGTTTTCAAGATGGAAATCGTATCTGTCCCGTAGGTAGCGGTGGCGCTTCCAGGCATTTCTTTGGGCAACGGCTACTGTGGTTGACTGTTGGGCCCGCAGAGATTTTACGGCACTATTACCCGGCTTCCTCTTTTTGTTCTTTCCGGTTTGTTTATCCTTAACTTGGTGGCGCAGGGCCTCAATTGTGCTTTTGCAGTGTTTGAGTTCAGCCTCCAGTCGTTTGATCCTCTGTTTTAGATCTCTGACGCCGTCCTTATTCTCTACGGCGTCCCGTACGCGAACCTTGTCTTTCTTCTTTAGCTTTTTCTTTTCTTTCTTTTTCATCATGCATTCAACCTGATAAACATGCCCTGTTCCAATGAGCCAGAAGTTGTCTATTCTTTCTCCTGGAGACTTGGATTGTAGAGCCAGAACGGATCGCGCAATTTTGAGTTTTTCCAGATTTTCTCTTCATTGGCGGCAAGGTAGTCCTCAAACTGATTGATGGCGTAGATGATCAGATTTTTGTTCCTTCTTGCTTCAGCAAAAACAATTAGTTGGGCTTTGGTTAATGCGTCTTGGTCAAGTGACGCCATTGCAGCGTGGGCTGCTTTTGCACCTGCACTCTCAGGGCCAACTATCGAAACTAACTCTTCCATGCCCGGTGACGACGGCTGCCCCACCCATTCATTGAATTCATCCAAATAGTGGCTTAATCCGCTCTCATCAATGTCATATGACGTGAGTTCAGCAATCCGAACGAGATGAAAAAGACGTCGGTAAAGAGACGACACCAAGCGCTCTTGGGTCATCTTTACTGCATCAAGGGCATGGGCGAACTCTGATTCATCGCTCTTCTGTTCGAATGATTCGGAGAGGCGAGCGATGATTTCGCTCTTCATTGAGCGGCCAGATCCTTCGGCTGCCTCAAGGAGCTTGGTATGTAAGGCCTTTGGCAGGCGAAGAGCTGTTTTTTGTATCTCTTTTGACATGTTAGCGATATTAGCAGAACGCTGGCTGAAGTTTCCATTTGGCTTTCCAGGCCAGAATCCAAATTAGTCGAATTGCTACCCCGGCAGCTACCTCAATAACAAGGGGCCTAGCGATGTCTCGCTAAGTCATTGTTTTATATGGCTACCCATGCGACTTTGTCATGCCAGAAATTCCACAAATATCACACCATTCAGAGGCACCTTCGGATTATCCGAACCGGCGCTTGAAACTTAGCTTGCCTGTGGGTCGTCTCTTTGCTATCTCTAGTGTCTATAGGTGTTGGGGCGGGTCAGCAGGTGGGACTGAAACTCGGCGCCCAAACGGTTTCACCATGGTCTGGCTGTTGTTGATCGATGGGTTACGGATATGAATAAAAATACTAAACTTTAGTTCAGCTTCAATGATTTTACGGGTCTTCAGCTGGTGTGTACTACAGGAAGGGGGCTGGATATCTGAGGTTTTTCTATTTTGTTATTTACTTAATACGTTACTGATTAAATCTGGTTTGAGTTGTATACCCAACAATTTTTGATTTATTGAGAGGGAAGAGTATGCCGATCGTTACCTGGTGTGATGAATATAGTGTCAATGTCGAGGAAATAGATATTCAGCATCAGAAGATGCTTGAACTTGTAAATCATCTACACTCTGCAGTGGAAGCCTGTATCGATAAAAATGATCTAAAGACTTTGTTGGTTGATCTGGTGGAATTTACGAGATTGCATTTCTCAACTGAAGAGCAGTTGATGAAAAAACATGATTATCCTGGATTTGCAAAGCATCATCAGGAGCACAGAATGTTACTTAAGCATCTGGGCTATCTGGTGACTGCTGTCTCAAATGGGAAGTATCCTACCTTTTACTCCGACTATGATGTTTCCACTGATTGGGCTCTGCTCCATATAACCGATTTTGATATAAGTCTGGGTGCTTTTCTGAATTCCAAGAACGTTTATTGAATTCAGAAAGGGGGGGTTACATCTCTATCGAGATGAGACTCCAACTCAGCTTTGAGGGTGGCCTCAGTCAGTTGCTTGATGAGTGGAGTAAGGATGTTGACCCGCATGTTGGGTGACATACCACGCATTGGTCTCACGGCCACATTCCCTGGATTGTTCATATGCAGCCATCAATTTAAAAGCAGCCGGTTCGTCGCTCATCTTCCTACCTCATGCTCCTTCACTCGAGCTCCGCCGAAAGAAGCAGAATGGCGGCGAGCGCTCTCGAAATTTCAGGATTTCCCTGGTGTGCGTGGAGGAGGACTTGAATCTCGGTTCGGAATCTGTCATTTATCAAAGGGCGCAGCTGAGTCATCAAACTGCCCCAGGCCCAATCTGGAAATGACGTGAGCAACTGTGCCGCTCTGCTTTCCGGGGAAAAGAGGCGTTCCATCGCGTCGATACCTGACTCGAGGCCACGGGAGCGGATGCGGTTGTCCCACCCTTTGAGCAATATGGCGAGCCACTGCTCCGCTTGCTCGCGTGAGGCTCGCCCTGTGAAGATAGCTTCAGTATCAGGGATTGGCGTCCTCGTCGGACTCGGTAATCTTCGCGGCTTTTTGACGATGGCTGTGAGAGAGCCGGATGGTACGAATGCTGGCCACGGCCTGTTCAATTCTCTACAGAGCCTCTCCACGAGAGCTTGCTCACCCAAGATATCTCGCGTGTCGATTACCTCACCGTAGATGCCATCCCAGAACTCGATAACTGATTGTAGTTCGAGGAAATCAGAAGGGCTCATCTGTGGATGGAGGACTAGTATTGTCGGGCGCGAGCTTTTTCTGGCTACCTGCAACTCCAGCGATACGGCGTCAGATCCGAGGCTGTTCCTGCTAACGAGGCAGAGCAGAGCGTCCGTGTGTGGAATCACCGACAGGTAGTGGCGTTCCATGAGCTCTTCGAGTTCAGGAAAGTGGCGATGCGTGAGGTACACGTAGAGATCGGGCCACGCCTTGTATAGCCATTCCGACAGTGCATAGGCTGCATGTTGGTCGCTATGGCTGTGAGCCAGGAGGATCATGCCTTTCTCTTCGTCGATGCTAAGCACTCACATTGCATCATCGCAAATTGATATTTCCTCTGTTTCATTGACGCTCCTTTCCGCATAAAGCCGAAAATCACTGGAAGGCAAAAGTGGCGATTGGTTTGTGTAAGATGGAGCGTAGCAGAATACAAAAAGCAAACGACGTTTTTGTCCGAGTGAGTTTGCCTTGTATGGGTGATTTACATCTAGTTGTTAATAGTCATTATTCGACAAGTCGTTTTTTGGCCGTCTTGTAAGCTCGATTTCTCTCGCGTTTACCTACGGAGAGGACCAAGACAACGACTTCTTCCTGATCTACGTGATAGACCAGCCGGTAACCTGAGCCGCGCTGTTTGATCTTGTAACAATCTGGCATTCCAAGCAGCCGGGCGGCGGGTCGGATAGGGTTTTCGAGGACTTTCTCAAGTTTGTTTTTGATTGGACCCCGAATGCTTTGGTCGAGATCGTGCCATTCGGTCAGTGCCTCTGGCATGAATCTCAGTTCATAGGTCATCTAGTGAAACCGGAATGGCCTCATCAGCACGACTCAAGCGCTCACGTGCGACGGCGGCAAGTTCAATATCGTCCAGACGCCTCATCATCCCTTCAAAGAGTTCGGCTGGTACGCAATAGAACTCGGGTGTATCGCGGTTGAGCACAGCCACAGGTTCACCATGCCCCGCTGAGACAAACTTGGAGGGATTACGCTTTAGTTCGGAAATTGAGCCGACAACATCGGCAAGAATTGCGTGTGGCATGATTTCGCCTTTTTGGCTAAAGGGACCGGCTTTGGTTCCCTAAGTTGTCTTTCTGGAATTATCTCGTCTCCCATGGGAGACGAAGGGATTTGCATCTGGATTTCTACAGCATCCGCGAGGCAGAGTCTTCAAAAGAAGTATAGAAGGGATCACTAAAGGGGTCAATTAAGAGGTCGCTAAATGGTACTTTAAATGGTCTAGAGTGAAGATTAGTCATCGGTGGCTGGTTTATCTGGCTCGTCTGTCAGTTGTTGGGCGGCAGGAATGTAGAGGGTGGCTAGTTTTTGTGTATGAAACCACGCGAGTTCTCCTAATTCCGTTAGGGTATGTTATTCAGCTTCAAATGTGCACCAGATGTGCACTGGTAAAAAGTCACGGAAGTTTATTATTCCACTAACTCATTGATATTATTGGTGGGCCCTGAAGGACTTGAACCTTCGACCAAGGGATTATGAGGGCCAGTAAAATCAATAACTTACTGATTATGTTGAATTAGGGAGTGTTTGGTAAAATTAGTGAATATTGTGTTGATTCAATAGGTTGGCGTAGGTTGGCGCAAGTTGTGAAATCTGGGCAGTGTACTGAGAGTGTACCGAAAAATATCGTGAAATCTGCCGGTCTCCAGTAGTGCATCCGAAACGCCGTGATTCACCGAGTCTATGCTACTCAGCATTCTTAGCCATGCTTGGCCAACACTGCTTCCATCGCCTCATAGTTTCCCAAATGCGCTCGCATCAGGCTTTTCCAGAGCCGCCCGTGATTGGGCACAAAGAAATGCAGCAGCTCGTGGACGATCACATAGTCCCAGAGCGCTTCGTCAAGACCAAGCAGATCGGTGTTGAAATTCAGGTGGCCGTTGGTGGAACAGGAGGCCCACTTGTTCCGCATCGGGCGAACGCCCAGCCAGACCACTTTCATATCCAGTTTATCGGCCCAATGATATACCCGCACCTTGAATGCACGCTTCTGTGCTTCTTTCTGTTTCACGCTTGGGAGCCTCGGACCAAGTATGAACGAAGTAGATTTCGATTCAGAATGTTCAGATTCAAGGCGCTCATCGCACGTAATAGCCCGCTATTGCGAAGATGAGCAACGCGGAAGCTGGGCATTCTGGATGTATGATACGAGTTCATGACTTGGTCTGAGGCTCCCTATATCCTGTCTGCCTTGTTCAGCAGCGTGAACAGCTCATCGACCAGTGCAGTCACTCGATCCAAGTCTTCTGTTTCGGCAAAGATGGCGAAAGTCACCTGCTTGCGCAGCTCGCGCAGGGAACCCTCGCTCTGCTTCCAGTTGGGATATTCAACAAATGCCGCCTTTATTTTGCGGCTGACCTCCCCGGCATTATTGATCTCTGAATCGAGCAGGGTTCGATAAATAAAATAGGTCAGTCCGTCGAAGCCCTTCTCTGCCTGCTCCCTTTTCCGTGCTTCGTTTGATTCTACTTCCTTCAGCAACGTAGCCAGTGCCTCGGCCGTGCTTGTCTGTCGGTCTTCGAAGCTCTCCTGCACTGCCTGGGCGCGCTCGGCCATCGCGATAAGGCAAGGATCATCACTTTCATCTTCCGCCTTTTTTTCGATACTCTTTACCAGGTTGATGACCTTGCTCCCGTCACCACCCTTCTTTGAAACGATATACTTCACGGTGTCTTCATTGATCTCCAGCACCTCGGTGGCAGGCTGGATATAGTTCGTTCCTACATATTGCTGCACCAGTTCACTGGTCTTCTGCTGGAATGCACGATCAACCTGGACACGCTTCGCATAGACTTTGCGTACGACATCGTAGATGGCTGACAGGGTGACATAGTCCTCGATATACGGACGCAGGAAGGCATCCGGGGAGATGATCTCGTAGAGCATCTCAATTTCCTTGTACTCCGTGAAAAACGCCTTGCGCCGCTCCGGATCACGGAAGTGCTCAATCAGGGTATCGACATCCTTGTCATCGAAGTTACGTTCAATCAGCCCCAAATATTCCGGGGCCTGCTGTTCCATCTTGCTCTGGAAAAGCACTTTCAGCAGCTTGAGATCCTTGACGATGGCATTCACTTCCTCGCTGTCGAAGGCGAGCGCCTTTTCCAGCTTGTCGAAGATGCCGACGAAATCGAGGACGAAGCCGTGGGGTTTCACCATTTCGGCCTGTTCGTTCTCATAGGGCCGATTCACTCGCGCAATGGCCTGCAACAGCGTATGGTCACGCATCGGCTTGTCGAGATACATGGCGTAGAGTACAGGTGCGTCAAAGCCGGTCAAAAGCTTCTCGGTAACAATGAGGATCTTCGGCTGCTGGTCCAGTTTATTGAAACTCTTGCGGATCTGCCGTTCTTTCTTGGGATCGAGGTGAAATTCCTTCAGTAGCACGGAATCGTTGTTGTTTCCGGAATACACGACCTCGGAATACTCAGGCGGCAGGAATTCATCCAGTGCGTGCTTGTAATATGCACAGGCTTCACGGTCGACACCAACCAGAAATGCCTTGTAGCCGAGCGGTTCTACATTTTGCCGATAGTGCTCCGCCACATACTGCGCCACCTGCCTGATGCGATCCTTGCCCTTGAGGAAATTTTTCAGGTTCACTGCTCGTTCGAGGATCTTGTTCAGCTCCTCGATGTCTGCGACACCTTCGGCCTCAGCCAGCGACAGGAACTCCTTGTCCAGTGTTTCGTGCGGCACCAGCATCTCGTTAGGCGCTAGGTTGTAGTAGAGCGGCAGGGTGGTACCATCCTCGATGCTGTCTGCAATGGAATACTTGTGCAGATAGCCCCTGTCATCCTCGCAGCCGAAGGTCTTAAAGGTGCCGCGCCCATAGGCGGTCTTGTCCACCGGGGTGCCGGTAAAGCCGATGTAGCTGGCATTCGGCAGACCGGCCATCAGAAAGTTACCCAAATCTCCGCTGGTAGTACGGTGGGCCTCGTCGATCAGAACATAGATGTTTGAGCGCGTATTGAGATCTGCGGGCATGTCGCGGAATTTGTGGATCATGGTCACGATGATGCCGCGATAGTCATCCTTCAGCAGCTTGTTGAGCCGACGGATGCTGCTGGCGTGTTCCAGGTTACCCAGCCCCAGCGCGGCCAGGTTTTTGAGCATCTGGTCTTCCAGCTCGTTACGGTCGATCATCAGCAATACCGTCGGTTTATCTGCCTCCGGCGCACGAAACAGCATCTCCGCTGCCTTGATCATGGTAAAGGTCTTGCCGCTGCCCTGGGTGTGCCAGACAAGACCACGGGTGCGTCCCACATCGAGGGCACGGTTGACCACCTGCTGCACCGCGCCGGTCTGATGCTGGCGCAGGATGTACTTGTTGAGCTCCTCGTCCTTCTCGGCGAAGACGATGTAGTTTTTCAAAAAGCCAAGCACCTGCGGGATGGCGCAGAAGCTCTTCACCTTGGCCTCCAGCTTACCCACCTCTTCATCCTTCCAGTTGAAGATGTTGCGGCGCACCATATTCCAGGTCACCCCATAGGAAAAGCCGATGGCATCGGTGGCAGTGAAGAGCTGCTCGGGCACAAACAGCTCAGGTGTCTCGCGGTGGTAACGTCGAATCTGGTCCACCCCCAAGGCAATCGCCTCATCCTTGTTGGCATTTTTGCACTCGATCACCAGCACCGGGATGCCGTTGATCAGGAAAACCACATCCTCGCGGACGCCGTAGTGTCCGTTATGAAAGGCAAACTCCTCGGTAACTTCAAAGACGTTATTCTCAGGGCTCTCGTAATCGATCAGGATCAGATCACGCTCGCGGTTCTCCTCATGGTCGAAGAACTTGCCCCGGTTGCGCAGGTGTTCGACGAACTCCCGGTTGCCGTAGATATCGCTGTGGAGATGGCGGAATTTGCCGAGCAGTGCGCCCTCGGCCTCTGCATAGCGTGGGTTGAATTCCCGTATCCTGGCATCGAGCTGATCATCGAAAAAGAGAGATACACCCTTTGCCCTCTCCTTAAGGGATGCTTCCGGATCAAAACCGCGCCGCTGCTCGGCTTCCTCACGGGGCACAAAGGCCCAGCCAATAGTCTCAGCATACTTGAGAATGCGGGCCTGGACGGTTTTATGTTCTCCGGGTTTAGGCATTGTTACTTCCAATCCCTGGTCCATGCTTCAAATTCCGAAGGCCTGAGCCTGTAACGCGCAATATTTCCTTCATGCAGGCTACTCAGTTCAGTTTCCACCACTTCGATGAATCGAGCCCTCTCCTCTTCAGGTAGATTTTCTTCTGCTTCCCTGGCGATCCAATCTATAGCCTCAGTTTTGTTCATTTGGCCTTGTACCACTGCAACGACAAACTCATAAATTTGCGTACGATATCTCAGGCGAAACGGATCGGGCTCTCCCAACGATTGGCGAACTGCTGAGTAACGAGCACATGAACGTTCGTAGGCCCAGACAAACAGATCACGCAGCAACTCAACACGATTCAATTCATAAACTCCGAGTATACCGTCGATGTAAGCACGATCAGGCAGATCCACAAACGACAGCGGACTCAGATTCTGGCGTATCAACGGGATGTTTGCAGCCAGACGTGAAACGCGTTTATTCACATCTTCAAAGGGCTGTAAATAAGGCAAGTGAACCATGGCGAAGAAGGCCTGCTCGAAGGGATCTTCAATAGCGGTAGCAGTGTCGAGAATCTGCTGGAAGCAATCATCGATCATTTGTGGCACTTCCAGCGGATGATAGACCGTCCCGTCAACCCCTACTGAAATAGAACGCAAACGGCCGCAAGCTCGTGGGTCGGCAAGCAGGTTATCAGATAACAGAGCATGCAGATTGAGGATGGTGTAACGATTGAAGCCAATCTCTGCTGCCTGTTCGACCAACAGCTCTATGGCAGCCTTGTGATTCAGAATCATCTGTGCTTCCAGGGCATCCTTACTTTCAGCAGCCTCCCCCAGTTCCAGCAGACGTTCGGTTTCAAGCAGCGAGTAAGTATTGCCTTCCAGACGGCTGGAGTTCCACGACAGGTCGATTAGCAGGCGGCTTAATATCTGTCGGACATAAGTTCCTGCCGGACGCTGGCCATCGGTTGATAGCCCCATTTTGAAAAGACGCTTCCGTGTATCTGCCGGGAGATAGAAAGTCTCATTGGGTCTGTATTCATCGAGAAAGGCCCGGTTATATCCGACTGGACGCCGATTCTGAATCGGCTCGCGAACTGCTTGTTTGATGACCTCCGCCTCGGAAGAGATGGGGATATAGATTTCAGCTTGCGGTGCGTGCGCCTTAAGCGAGAGTCTGAGAGATGGTATGTGGCTTACGTGACCCTCAACCCCAATCGGAGATATCTTGTAACGACTACCCCGGCCACGGCCCTCGACAATTAGCCGCTTCTGTTTGATCAACAGTGCCAAACGACGCTGCAACACCCGGGGAGGAAGATCGAACGCCAGCCCATCACGGACGCTCTTGACATGCACCCCGTCAGGATAAGCCGCAACAATCGCAACAATGGCTTCAAGCTCTTGTTCGGGAATCTTTTTTGGCATGCGTTAGATTATATGTCGCGAAAGGTGTTTTTGCGACATGTAAATACTGTTATTTGTCGCGAAATGGAGTTTAACGTCGTAATGCTGATACGCAGTAGACGATGAGCTTGCATACTACATCGATTAGAAACAACAGCATCCACCAAAATACGATCAGTACGCTGCGCCTGTTCAGCATTGCTCCTGGGTATTTCACACTCCTGACCTTTGAAGGCGCGAATACTGTATTGCGTCAATTAAAGTATCGCGCAACAATCTTTGTTTACTAATCAGCTTGCCATTCTATTGGCGATCTGTCCTATTTCATCCTCGGATAATCGGTTAAGTATCCACCCTTTGGCAAACTTTGCGGTCTCTGATTTTGGAAGCTGCTTTTCAGAAAGGTCCCTAATTCGAACTCGTGCAGGCATCGCCGCGCCCTCACCAACAAAGATTGCTTCTTGTTGGGCTAGATTTGGCAGTGCTTTGGTCATTCCTGACAATCCATCAGGTAAGAAACGAGAGACATGCTGCTGATCCGCAGCATTGGTAAGGCGTAGCACGAGCCAAGTGCCACATTGAGATATAACCGTACTTTCAATGTCTGCTGGGCGTTGGCTAACAAGCATCAACCCGATACCGTATTTTCGGCCTTCACGTGCTATCCGCCTAATTGAGGCCTGAGCAGCCGCATATTCTGCCTCACCACGATCTGGAACATAACGGTGTGCTTCTTCGCATACAAGAACGACTGGATCGTGTTCACGCTCTTCGCTTGTCTGGTAGAGCTTGTATTGAAAGAGAAGTCTTGCCAGCATCGCCGTTAGAGGTCCTGCTACCTCATTCGGAAGCCCTGATATATCGAGAATTCGTAGATCCTTGTTATGTCCGTCTTCCCCAGATATTTCCCCAACGAATTGCTTAATTATCTTCGATAGGATTGGACTCTCCGCAGTCCATTCATGCATCAGAAACCTAATCCTAGGGTCTCGCCGAAGAACGGCTAACTTATCCAGAATTGATTTAAACTTCTCAGCAAACTGCCCTTCCGGTATTCGTTCAGTTTCTTGTGTATTCTTCTTGATTCTCGCTGCTTGCAGGAACTCGATGTGGTTTCGCAGTTCGTCCAAACTGAATGGGCGAGGTTTGTCACGGTCGAACTCCACAATCTGTTCCGCCTCTACCCCATCTTTTGGGCGCGGAGTATCTGGCTCAAGACCGCCATCGGGAATCTGTACGCCATATTTGGAGGGGGAAGGATCAACTAGACCTCCCGCCACCATTCTCGCATGAGTTAGAGCTTTGTAGATGATGTTGTTTTGAGACGTCGCCTCCTGTTCTGTCTTGCCAATGATCAACATGCGGAACTCATCAGCTGACATCAGCCAGTATGGGAGATGGATAGGTGTCCCGACTGCTTCAGCGTTACCCAGAGGGTCATAGGCTCTATATAGCTCGGCTCTATCGCAAAAAGCATGGCCGTATTCGCCATGAGGATCAATAATCACAATCCGCGGATGGCAAGATTGTTCGGGCCGAGACTTGTGTTCAAGCATGCTATGAAGCAATGCCGCGACCGCTCCAGATTTTCCAGAGCCCGTGGACCCTAGTACGGCGCAATGCATCCCAAGCATCTTGTCGATATTTACTCGGCAAACCGTATTGTCAGCACCAACGTAATGGGAAAATGGAACCAATGGATCATATGCTTCGGTTCGCTGCTGCCCCTCAGCTGACGTGTAGAGCTCGGTAATTTCTTCACTTGTCAGGAGGTGTACACTTTGGCGGGGAAGCGGATATGTCGTAACACCCCGTACAAAATTTAGTTGATGTGCCGCAGCGTTCCAGGAACCTTCCGCAAAGAGTTCTACCTCCATGATTCGTTGATCGGCATCAGGGGGAATCGGCTTCGTAACTTCAAGAATCTCTTCTGATCGCATACGCAGGAGCGTCACAAATCCGAATACCAGTCGACGGCCAAAATGAACCTTTACAATGCTTCCGATCTGCCCGATCGGGTAAACACGACCCTCATAGGTTCTGGTCAACTCCGTTACATCCCCAGATAACTCTACCCGGATTGTTGTTCCAGAGACTTCAATGATATGGCCAATTTTTAGATCTGGGACAAGTTCAAATGTGTTCATAACGCGCAAGCCTCTGCTCCACTATTGAGAATTCTTGTAGCACCCGCGAATGTCCACCAATCACGCTTCTCTTCAGTAGGAGGTGGTGAGTGGGGTCCATCTTCACCAACGTAGAGTCCGTCTTCTGTGATGATATAAAGCCGATTTCCCCAAGATGCCTTTCGCCACCTTGCGAGCGTTGGATTCATTTTCGATGAAAAAGCAATAATTGTTGTTTTATTTTCAGGGCGCTGGAGAGCCAGCTCAATCTCCTGATTGATGTGCTCGTCACCAAAGCTGTATCCGCATGTTGCGAGGATGTTTTCGTCACGTGATCCCAATGCACGGCGGAACAAATCGAATTGAGCTGCAAACGGGTCTCGTTGTGTCGCCAGGTATTTGGTCGATTGTGGATATATCAGAACCCGTGAAGTCTTCTTTGGGTAAAGGTCTTTGTCCCGTACCCTCCAGATGCGACCGTCCTCGCCTAAATGCCAATCAATCGAGCCATGGAGCTTGATAACGTGAGCCCGGTGCCGCAGGTCTGGTTCGTCGTCGCCATACCGATGACTCCGATAGGCTACTGCACCACCCGAAAATCCATCCCAGTACGAGAACTCTCCAAGCGCCAGGGCATCCTCAAGGAGGGTGTCATAATTGATCGTGAAGAGCCTAACCGCCCGCCTTCGTTCTGCTATCCCAGCTTGGTTGCGATTAAACAGAGCTGATACAAAGTCGGAATGCCAGTCCACCCTGACGATTGGGTTGTCATGGGTACCAATCTCTTCAGGGTTCCCATCCTTTTCTGGTCTGTATCCCCAACGAATAGTCTCGGCAATCCAGCCAAGAATTCTCATATGCAAGCTGTCCAGTTCATTCAGTTCAAGTGTGACGCCTCCAAAAGCCGCCTTCTTCTCTTTGGAACGCTCAGCGATTGCTCTGTAATCTCCGAGTTGACTCAGAATATGCTCGATATGGACGTCATCGGAGAGTTGATTCTTCACGAACTCGAGCACCTTCGTGTCGTTCTCCTCGCCATCTTCATCCGCCCTCACAAAGATGCGTTCCGTAAGCGACCACATCAAGGGAATTCCTGCATCTAGGCTGATACCAGCGCCAAACAGCCACGACTGGTTACTGGCCGCCAGCAGGTCATCGAGTTGTTTCAAACTGTCATTGGTGTTCGTATCCATATGCTAGGCAGCTCCGGCAGGTAATTCTGTAAGTTCAACTTTATGAACACGAATTTTCGCTGTCATCAGTTCGTGTAAGAGGGTGCGCAAGAGGTCTTTGAGCTCGTCACGTTTCCGTAAGGCGAGCCTGATTTTTGCATCTGTTGCTTTTAAAGTAACCGATATTTCATCTTGTTCTTTAATGCTTGGAAGAACGATAAGCCAAGGCTTCAGGAATTGAATGTTGATGTTCTTTTGTGTTCCCCGTGGCGCTATCCTGTCCATCTTTGGCTGCTGCGTCATGAGATAGTAGTTCAAGAATTCTGTCTGAATACGGTCGGACGGAGTAATGCCAATGAGGCTGTCGGGGCATGCAGAATCAAACTCGAGTATACCTGTATAACCAATGTTGGCAGCAATCGTGATGAGGATAGTTCCCGCCGGGAACATCTTGCTGATAGCAAGTCCGTCCTCATTAAGGGTCTGTGTGTAGGCGCGGATATGGCCGTCGCAATTCGAAACATCACCAGTTTGGACAAAGGGATACACTCCGCCATAGAAACGGGGTTCATTTCTTGGGCGGTGTGAGAACTTCCCTCTTTCTATTTTAGCCAAGTTGCCCAACTCCACCATCTCCCAACTTTCGGGGACGAGCCCGATTTCGGTTTGTTTTTGAGGTTCATTGCGGAGGCCTTCGGTAAAGAGTTTTTGCATGAGGGCCTTTTTCAGTTCAGCGGTGGTCTGGATGATTCGTTCCTGTGCTTCAATGGCCCGCTGGACTGTTGAGAGAATGTGGGCGATTTTCTTTTGTTCGGGGAGTGGGGGGAGCGCAAACTTCACTTTATTGATAATTCCCTGAGTAATCAGGGGCTGCCCCATCTTGTTGCTGTATCTGTTTAGGTTTAGATACTCAAAATGGTTTCGCATGAATTGATGATTTACCCTGCGCTTCTCGTCTTTCACGTAAAGTGCATTATCAGTTACCCATGACTGTTGGGCAGTCATATGTGCACAGCCACAATATTCGCCAACTCTCCCAAGAATTAGAGTGCTCTCATCAAGGAGGTGTTGAGATGAGTACCCAAGGACACCATTTCCACCGTACACAGGAATATTTAAATATTCCGACGGTGTTCGGCTAGTATCTTTTGGCTTCGTCTTACCACTTGTGAATTTAAAAACATCGCCGATCTCCACCACTTCCCAGCTATCGGGCATATCTCCGATTTCAGTTTCTTTCAAGGTGTCTCTCCCAGATATTGGCACTCCTCAGGCAAAGTAATGTCAATTTTTCTTAGAATCTCCTTCAGCTCCAAATCCGTAATCAAATCACAAGTCATTTCCCCCTCCTTCCTTCGACAATTTCCCAATCACTGCCTCCAAATCCTTATCCACCTGTGTCGGCTGCACATCAATCACTCTACGATAACGATCATACTCAATCTCTGCCTTTTCCTTCGCCTGTTCAGCGGAAATCTTTCCCGCGTGGGTGAGTAAATCGTGATCGCCAAGCTTGAGAAAATCGTCCAGTTTCGTAACCCAATCGACCATCTTCATCAGGCGTCCGCGTTCGGCCTGTAGTTCGGCAAATTCGAGGTAGGCGGTGACGATTCGATTCAGTAGGTTGAGTTCGTCTTCTTTCAGGTAATTCTTGGCAATGCTGATCTCTGATTTTCGGGGTTCTTTACCAGCTATGTTACTGAGTCCCATGTGAGGTTTGCTACTGTCGGCGCGCTGGTGGATAATTTCGGCGGCGGTGTGGCCATGGGCCGCCCAGTGCATTTTGTTCTGAATCTGGGCGAAAAATGTCTGACTGGTTTCGGCCTTGCCATCGTAGTCGATACTGGTGGCGTAGATGTCGCAGACCTTACGCCAGAAGACTTTTTCTGACGAACGGATGTCACGGATGCGTTCGAGCAGTTGGTCGAAGTAGACGCTGGATTCGGGGTTTTTCAGACGATCGTCATCCATGACGAAGCCCTTAGCGAGATATTCCCGGAGCTGAGCGGTGGCCCAGGTGCGGAACTGGATGCCGCGGGGAGAGCGGACGCGATAGCCAACGGCGAAAATGGCTTCGAGGTTGTAGTAATCGACCTGATAGGTTTTGCCGTCGGCGGCAGTTGTTGCATGATTTGCAACAACTGAATTCCGCTTGAGCTCCCCATCCTCAAAGATCGATTTCAAATGCTTGGAAATCACTGACTTATCGCGACCAAACAGCTCGGCCATCTGCTTCAGCGAGAGCCACAAGGTGTCCCCGGCGAAATGACATTCAATGCGGCTCCTGCCGTCCTCGGTCTGGTAGAAAATCAGTTGGCCCTGGATTTGCTCGCTCACGCGCTGACTCCGATTTTCTTCAGTATCTTCTTTAACGCTCTATCCGTCTCTCGCGCCTCGGCTTCGATGGTTTCGAGCTCATCGACGATCTCCGTGATAGGGCGGTAGATTTCGGCATCTGCGGTATGAATATAGCGGCTGGGTGAGATGTTGTAGTCATTCTTTTTTAGCTCGGCATGGTCAACGATGCGGCTGAGCTTCTCCTCTTCCTTCCAGTTCCTGAGCCTATCGGAGACCTTTTCGATGCCCTCGTCCGGGATGAAGTTCTTGGGGTCGCCTTTCTCGAAAATCTGGCTGGCATTGACCAGGAAGACCTTGCCTTGGCGCGCCTTCGTTTTGGCCTTGTTGAGAAACAGCACAATACCCGGCGCGGAGGTGTTGTAGAAGAGGTTTTCCGGCAGGTAGAGCACGCTCTCGACCAGGTCGTTATCCACGAACCACTGGCGGACCGTCTTCTCTTTGTTGGTCCCGGCATTGCCCGACCCGCGTGAGGCAGCACCGGTATCGAGCACCACCGCGGCACGGCCTGTATCGTTCAGGCTGGCGTGCATATGCTGCACCCAGCCCCAGTCGGCGGAGGATTTGCCTGGGAAACCGGCCCCGGCGGGGAATCGGTCGAGTTCGTCGTTGTCGTAATCTGCCTCGGTGAACCAGTCCTGGTTCCACATGGGATTGGCGACTACACGGTCGAAGGCGCGCAGTTTGCCCTTGTCGCGGAATTTCGGATTCTTGAAGGTATCGCCGATCTCGATCTCGCCTTCCATGTCGTGGATGATCATATTCATGTTGGCCATGGCCCAGGTCTCGGCGATGTATTCCTGGCCGTAGAGTTTTAGGGGGGGATAGTTTTTTGATTGCCCCCTCACCCCAGCCCTCTCCCCCGAGGGGGGAGAGGGGGATTTTGAGTTCATCTTCTCTTCCATGGCAATTTCGCACTTGATGAGCAGACCACCGGAGCCGCAGGTGGGGTCATATACTTCCATGCCCGGCTCGGCATCCATCACCTTTGCCATGATCAGGCCGACTTCCCAAGGCGTGTAGAACTCCCCTGCACTCTGACCACCGCCCTCGGCGAATTTGCGAATCAGATATTCGTAACTCTTACCAATGATGTCAGCCTCGACATCGTCCAGCCCGAGGCGTTTGGTGCTGACGGCCTCGATGAGATTGGAGAGGCGGTCGTCATCGAGATCGCGCTGGCCATGGGTGGTGGCGTTGAAATCGACCCTGTCGATGATGCCTTGTAACAGCGGGTTTTCTTTTGCGATATCGCGCAGGTGGGTTGTGAGCTGTTCGCCGATCTTGTCCGCCAGTTTGCGGATAACAGACCAGACCGGCTGCTCCGGGTCTTCCGGCATCAACGGTAGGTGGAAACGGACGAGTTTATGGTCTGCCTTCACAAGCCGGAAGGCTTTTTTTCGCGAACCGACCTCCTTTGCGATTCGGTTCAGCTCGTCATCGAAGACATCGCACAGACGCTTTGTGAAGATGAGCGGCAGGATAAAGTCCTTGTACTTGGGTGCATCTTTGGCGCCGCGGATGGAACAGGCCGCATCCCAGATCCAGGATTCGATGGATTTGTTCTGTTCCTGATTGGTGACGACCGATTTCTTTGGTGATTTTCTCTTTGATGCCGTTTTCTTTCTGGCTGTTGCTGCCATGGATCAATCCTTTTCTTGTCTATTCGCGACGAAGAACTGAATGTTACCTGAATCTGTGGGTTTAGAGAGAGCGGCGATGCCTCCATGGGGGTAGGAAGTACGGCGTCTAGCGCATGTAAGGCGGAGTTGTTCTACCGCCTCGACAAAGCTCCATGTCGTACCTCAGATCTCCACAACCCAATCAGGCCTGTTTTCATTTATCCAGACTGCGCCTGTGTATGTTGCCATTTTTTGAAAATGGAAGGATCAAGGTAGGTGTGGGGACCATGCCGATGAGCAAGCGGATAGTGGTTCAAATGGCTGAGGTAGTGGCAGGCAAGCTCCCTGTCTGGGTTCTCCATGCCGCGTACAAGGAGGAGATGAATTTTCTGATCAAAAGTGGTGGCTGGTTTGGAAAATTTCAAATTCCAACCCCAGAAATGAGAAACCCCCCATGGTGCGCTTCCGGGGAGAGGCGTGGGGGGGTGTTGAGGCCATTATCGACCACTATTCCCTTTATCTCGAGCCTAATGCTCAGAGGGCTTTATGTTATGCACATCCTTGCATGACATTTATGTTGCCAACAATTCTGATGAAAAAGACAGGATAGATAACAATCGGCTGTCTACATGAGAAATTCCGCCAAATAGCGGAAATCAGTAAGTCATTGAATTAATTGGTGGGCCCTGAAGGACTTGAACCTTCGACCAAGGGATTATGAGTCCCCTGCTCTAACCAACTGAGCTAAGGGCCCGAATAGGGCGTGAGGATTGTAGCAAAAAGGCCGTGGGTACGCTCGCTGTACCCGCGGCCTTTTTGTGCTGTGGCGTTCTATTCGTTATCCAGGAAGCTGCGCAGTCGGTCGGAGCGGGAAGGGTGACGCAGTTTGCGCAGGGCCTTGGCTTCGATCTGTCGGATGCGCTCGCGGGTGACGTCGAACTGTTTGCCGACCTCCTCCAGAGTGTGGTCGGTGTTCATGTCGATGCCGAAGCGCATGCGCAGGACTTTTGCTTCACGTCCGGTGAGACCCCCCAACATGTTTTGGGTCGCTTCGCCGAGGCCTTCAGCGGTCGCTGACTCTACCGGTGAGACAACGCCGGAGTCTTCGATGAAGTCGCCGAGGTGGGAGTCTTCGTCGTCGCCGATGGGGGTCTCCATGGAGATCGGTTCCTTGGCGATCTTCAAGACTTTGCGGATCTTGTCTTCAGGCATCTCCATACGTACTGCCAGCTCTTCGGGAGTGGCTTCCCGGCCCATCTCCTGGATCATCTGACGGGAGATGCGGTTGAGCTTGTTGATGGTTTCGATCATATGCACCGGGATACGGATGGTGCGGGCCTGATCCGCAATGGAGCGGGTGATGGCCTGACGAATCCACCAGGTGGCGTAGGTCGAGAATTTGTAACCGCGACGATATTCGAATTTGTCCACCGCCTTCATCAGGCCGATGTTGCCCTCCTGGATCAGGTCGAGGAACTGGAGGCCGCGGTTGGTGTACTTCTTGGCGATGGAGATGACCAGCCGCAGGTTGGCTTCCACCATCTCCTTCTTGGCACGGCGTGCCTTCGCCTCGCCGATGGACATCTTGCGGTTAACCTCTTTGATCTCACCGATTGTCAGCATGCATTCGGTTTCCAGGGTAAGGAGGCGTTTCTGTGACCGCAGAATCTCGTCTGCGTGCTCTTCCAATGCCTCTGAATAGCCTTTGCCGCTTTTGATCTGGTCGTGGATCCAGTCCAGGTTGGTCTCGTTGTCTGGAAAAGAGACGATAAACTCTTTGCGGGGCATGCGGGCTCTGTCGACGCACAGGCCCATAATGATCCTTTCCTGGGCACGGATGCGCACGATGGAGCTGCGCAGCGTATTGACCAGCAGGTTGAAGGTGTTGGGTACCAGCTTGAATACAAGAAAGCTATCAATAACTTTGTCTACCGCCTTCTGGGTTTTGGTGCTGGCCCGGCCATTTTTCTTCAGTGTGGTGCAGAGTGCTTTGTAGTACTTGCGCAGCTCTTTCGTTTTGGCGGCGACCTCTTCAGGATCGGGGCCGGTATTTTCCGGTTCCTCCTCCACTTCGCCGTTTGCCTCTCTTGCTTCCTTGGCTTCCTCGCGGGCCTTGTTTTTGGCGGCGATGCTGGCAGGGGTGGGGATTTCGTTAATTTCGTCCAGGTCGATGAAACCGTTGGTGACATCCGCCATGCGGGTTTCGCCGGCCTCGATGTTTTCCAGTCTGGTTGCCAGCAGGTCGATGGTGATCGGGAAGGTGGCGAGCGCGGCAGAGACCTGGATGAGGCCGTCCTCGATGCGCTTGGCGATACGGAGTTCGCCCTCACGCGTCAGCAGTTCTACGGTGCCCATCTCCCGCATATACATGCGGACTGGATCGGTCGTGCGGCCGAATTCACTGTCGACACTGGCGAGGGCGGCAGCGGCCTCCTCTGCGGCGTCTTCGTCGGTGGAGACGGCGTTGTCGCTGAGGTTGTTGTCTTCGAGGTCTGGAGCGGTTTCGTGGACGGTGATTCCCATGTCGTTGATCATGCGCACGATATCTTCGATCTGTTCCGGCTCGACAATGCCTTCGGGCAGGTGATCGTTAACTTCCGCGTAGGTCAGGAATCCCTGTTCCTTACCCTTTGCAATCAGTTGTTTTAGCTGGGATTGCTGTGTTTCCTGAGTCATTTTTTACCTTGTTATACGGGTGCGCACGAGCCGACAAACGAACTGCCCATTCTAGCACGCTTTTTTGATTTTTTTCCAGTAGTGCCTGGAATTGCGCCTTGTTCCCATGCGTTTTGTCCGAAATGTGACTGGTCTGCGTTTTACGTCAGTCTCTCTGTGCGCTATTCGTTGTCATCGTCGGCCTCGATTTTGCCGGGAAATCTTTGTCTGAGTTCCGACAGTTCTTCAGACATCTCACTGAGCGGTGCGTTCCTCGGCGCCAATGTATTGGCTTTTCTATATTGATCGACAAGCCTGTTCAGTACGTCACGAAACTCAGCCTCATGATCCATGCCTGGAAAATCAAATCGGCGCGCTGCAATTTTCGCCAGATGGGGATACTCATCCCGATCACGCCAACGTTCGAGTAGTGTTGCTTTATTAAGCGTAGGATGGGTATAGATAATTTCAAGTAATTCATTCAGTAGAGGGATTCCCGGTGTATCCCAGTTAATCCAGTCGTCAGGCACTTCCTTTGCTACCAGCGCCACAGAGGGTTTGTCGAGCAGCAGGGCGATGGCGTTGCTGATCAGTTTGGGCCGCTGTTTCCGATACTCCCCCCCCGTGGTGTGAGGACGCTTGCCGGACTGGGGCGGATTGGCGCTATTGCCAAGAGTGCCGCTCTGCAGGCCAACCGTCTGCTCCAGTTGCTGATACATCATGCGACGGAAGATGCCGGGAGGCAGTTTCTCCAGCAGGGGTCTTGCCAGTTCGGCCAGCCGTGCGCGGCCATCGATGGTGTCCATGTGAACCTGGGACGCCAGGTGCTCGAGCAGGAAGTTTGAGAGTGGCTGCGCCTGATCCAGGCGCAGGTCGAACGCTTCGCTACCCTCCTTGCGGATCAGGGTGTCGGGGTCTTCGCCGTCCGGCAGGAAGAGGAAACGGGCTTCGCGCCCTTCGCGCATCACCGGCAGGGCTGTCTGCAGCGCCTTCCAGGCAGCGTCGCGTCCTGCCCGATCGCCATCGAAACAGAAGACCACCTCAGGACAGGTGCGAAAGATCAGCTCCAGATGTTCCGGTGTGGTGGCGGTACCCAATGTGGCCACGGTATTGCGAATGCCGAACTGGGCCAGGGCAACCACATCCATGTAACCTTCGACCACCAGTAGACGTTCGATCTTACGCAGTGCCTGCTTGGCTTCATAAAGCCCATAGAGCTCACGACCTTTATGGAACAGGGGGGTTTCCGGTGAATTGAGGTATTTGGGGGTGCTGTCGTCCAGCACGCGCCCGCCAAAGCCGATGGTTCGGCCGCGCTGGTCTCGAATGGGGAAGATGATACGGTTGCGGAAACGGTCGTAACGTTTGTCGTCGGGTTCCGAGATGAGCCCGGTTTCGCGCAGCTTGCCGATGGTCTGTTCATCGGTGCCAAAATGTTTCAGCAGGTTGTCCCAGCCGGGGGGGGCGTAACCAATGCCGAAGGCGGCAGCGATCTCACCGCTCAGACCCCTGTGTTTCAGGTACTGGACCGCTTGCGGGGCCTGGGGATGTTCCCGCAGTCGACTGCGGTAGAAGTCAGCCGACTTTTCAAGCAGATCGTAGAGCGGTCGCAGATCCGGCCCTTGTGAGACCCCCGCCTCTCTGGGGACTTCCAGGCCCGCCATGCCTGCAAGATCCTCGACGGCTTCGACGAAACCCAGGTTGTCATACTCCATCAGAAACCCGATGGCGGAGCCGTGGGCGCCGCAACCGAAGCAGTGATAGAACTGTTTTTCGGCACTGACGGTGAAGGAGGGGGTCTTTTCGTCGTGGAACGGGCAGCAGGCCTGGTAGTCTCTGCCGGCTTTTTTAAGAGGGACGCGGTGGTTGACCACGTCGACGATATTCACTCGCGTGAGCAGGTCATCGATAAATTGAGGGGGGATTCTTCCTGCCATGATGTCTGGCGGCGCTCAGCAACTGGGTCCGCTTAAGGATAGCGGAAAGTGGTGTTGCCGGCGGAAGATCTGGATGGTGGCTGTCAGCCTGCCAGTTTCTGCTTAACCAATCCGCTGACCTTGCCCATGTCGGCGCGGCCCTGCATCTTTGGTTTCAACTGCCCCATCACCTTGCCCATGTCCTGCATGGCGGTGGCGCCTGTGGCGCTGATAGCCTCGTCGATCATGGCGGTGATCTCTTCGTCGTTCAGACCCTCCGGCAGATAGTCCTGAATGACTTCGATTTCGCGCTGTTCCTGTTCGGCCAGCTCGGCGCGTCCAGCTTGTTCGAACTGACTGATCGAATCCCGGCGCTGTTTGATCATCTTGTCGAGGATGGTCAGCACTTGCGTGTCGTCGAGCTCGATGCGTTCGTCGACTTCGCGTTGCTTGATCGCCGCAGTGATCAGACGAAGGGTACCAAGCCGGGGCTTGTCCTTCGCCCTCATGGCGGTCTTTACATCATCCAGAATCCGTTGTTTCAACATTGCTGAAGCGTCGGTCAGTTAGGATCAGTACTGGCGTTCCCAGCGACGGTTCTCGCGCGAGACCTTCTTCAGGTGACGCTTGACTGCTGCTGCTGCCTTGCGTTTGCGCTCCCATGTGGGTTTTTCATAGAACTCGCGGCGACGGACTTCGGCGAGGACGCCGGCCTTCTCGCAGGAGCGCTTGAAACGGCGCATGGCAACTTCAAAAGGTTCGTTCTCTTTGACGCGTACGTTGGGCATCTGTGTGTGCTTCCTAGGACTCTGTTAAGCTTTGCAAACGGTGAAAGGCGCGGATTTTACGCACAGATGCCGGGTTTTGCAAAGTTAATCGTACATCCTTTATGGGGAAACGACAGAATATGCGGGTTTTGGGAATAGAGACCTCTTGTGATGAGACCGGAGTGGCTGTCTATGATAGTGATGGCGGCCTGCTGGCTCATGCGCTGCACAGTCAGATCGAAATCCATGCCGAATATGGTGGAGTGGTGCCGGAGCTGGCCTCGCGGGACCACGTGCGCAAGGCTTTGCCGCTGATTCGGGAAGTTTTTCATCAGGCGCAGATCAGCAGTGACTCCATCGATGGCGTGGCCTACACGGCTGGCCCCGGCTTGGTGGGGGCCTTGCTGGTGGGTAGTGCGATCGGGCGCAGTCTGGCCTGGGCCTGGCAGGTGCCGGCGGTGGGCGTGCACCACATGGAGGGGCATCTGTTGGCGCCGATGCTGGAGGCGGATCCGCCCGGCTTCCCTTTTATCGCCATGCTGGTCTCCGGCGGGCATACCCAGCTGGTCAAAGTGGATGGGATCGGCAGATACCGGCTTCTGGGGGAGTCGCTGGATGATGCGGCGGGTGAGGCGTTCGACAAGACCGCCAAACTGCTGGATCTGCCCTATCCTGGCGGGCCGGAACTGGCGAAACTGGCGCAGGATGGCGATCCCAAACGCTATCGTTTTCCGCGTCCGATGACGGATCGCCCCGGATTGAACTTCAGTTTCAGCGGACTCAAGACATTTGCCCTCAACACCCAGCAGGCAGCCAAGCGGGAGGAAGGTGATCCGCTGTCCCGGCAGACCCTGGCGGATATTGCTCGGGCCTTCGAGGATGCGGTGGTGGATACGTTGATGATCAAATGTCGCCGCGCGGTACGGCAGACTGGCGTCAAAACTCTGGTGATGGCGGGTGGTGTTAGTGCCAATCGCCGTTTGCGAGAAAGCATTGGTGAGATGATGGTGAAGGAGGGAGGACGCGCTTACTACCCGCGACCGGAATTCTGCACCGACAACGGGGCGATGATCGCCTACGCGGGTTGGCAACGTCTGCGGGCAGGGCAGAGCGAGCCGTTGCGGTTTTCCGCCAATCCCCGCTGGAAGATAGAAAGTTTGGAGGCGGTTTAAGAAGAAGGTGAAAGGCGAAAGGAGGCCGTACCACCGGAAAGGGCGAACATTGTCGCCACTATTGTTGGGAACATGTAGGCTGGTTCAAGCGTAGCGGAACCGGCAATTCCAATCGTTCGATACAGCCTGGACGCCCGATCCGCTACGCTTGATCGTGCCTACGCATGGCAGGAGAGTTAAAATATGCGTGCATTGGGCAACGCGCCCCCACACTTGTTGGCCCTTGGCCCTGTCACCTGTCACCTGTCACCTTTCCCTCCACTCCCTGCAGAAGATTGCGGATATTGCTGCGGTGACGCCAGAACAGAATGGCGCTCATCACTGTCTGCATGATGATTAACTCCGGGGCAGGCCAGAAGTACCAGACAAAAACCGGCGCCAAGGCCATGGAGACGAGGGCGGCCAAGGAGGAGATGTTCAGCACCTTGGCCATGAAGAGCCAAACCAGTGCCACTGCGCCACCAACTGCCCAGTGCAGGCCGAACTGCACACCCAGCGCAGTTGCCACGCCCTTGCCACCCTGAAAGCCGAAAAACAGCGGATAGAGATGGCCGAGGAAGGCCGCCATGGCGGTGAGGGCGAAGATCAGCGGTGAGTCTGTGAGCAGATGGGCGATCAGCAGCGGGATCAGCCCTTTCAGCATGTCACCCAGCAAAGTGATCGCTGCGGCTTTTTTGCCGCCGATTCGCAGCACATTGGTGGCGCCGGGATTGTTGGAACCCTGAGTGCGGGGATCAGGCAGCCTCATCAATTTGCAGACGATGATGGCGCTGGAGATGGAGCCCAACAGGTAGGCGCCGATTACTAGCAGTGTTTCTATGATCATAAGGTGAATTGGAACCCTAAGCCACTACAAGGTCAATACCCGCTGACATTGAAGGTGCTCCCCGGATTGGATTTTCTCCTCCGGATCTCTAACATGTCATTTCTCAATAGCTAAACAATAACGAGAAACTATGGATATTGTCTTCATCAGAAATCTGCGTATCGAGACGGTAATCGGTATCTACGACTGGGAGCGGGAGATCAGGCAGCCGGTGGTACTCGATCTCGACATGGGAGCTGACATCGCCCGTGCGGCGAAAAGCGATCATATCGACGATGCCCTGGACTACAAGGCGGTCTCCAAGCGGCTGATTCAGTTCGTGGAGGAGAGTGAGTTCCAGTTGGTGGAGACTTTGGCAGAACGCTGTGCGGACATCGTGCTCGATGAGTTCGAAGTGCCTTGGGTGCGGTTGACCATGAATAAGATTGGCGCGGTAAGTGCTGCACGGGATGTCGGGGTCATCATTGAGCGGGGCAGTCGTGACTGAGTCTGCGGTGGTAAGAGTCTGGTTGAGCCTGGGCAGCAATATCGACAGACAGCGCCATATCACTCAGGCATTGCTTGATCTGAAGGCTCAATTCGGTGAATTGGTGGTCTCCCGCATCTATGAGAGTGAGGCTGTCGGTTTTGATGGGGAGAGTTTTTACAATCTGGTGGTGGGGATCGAAACCGGTTTGCCTGTTGAAACGCTGGCCCAGCAGCTGCGGGGGATCGAAGATGCCAATGGACGGGTGCGCTCGGGAGATAAATATACCCCCAGGACCCTGGATATTGACCTGTTGACCTATGGGGAGCAGGTGATAGATACACCAAAACTGCAGCTGCCGAGGGATGAAATTACCCGCTACGCTTTTGTCCTGCTGCCGTTGTCTGAGGTTGCGGGGGAAGAGATGCATCCCCTGATCGGAAAAAGCTACCAGGCGCTATGGGACGTTTTCGATGACGCTGATCAGCGTCTCTGGCCTGTGGATGGCCTGCCGGCAGGCAGAAAAGAAAAAACCCCGGCACCCTGATCCGTGGGAGCCGGGGCGATGTCGCCCTGCTTGGTTGGCAAATGTTTCAATCCTTGGTGCATCCATGCGCCTTGATGTCATCCATAACGTCCTTGTGACGACAACTTAATCTTGACACTTGAAGCGAATTTTATCTGCGGGAAATATCCGGCGTTTATGTAGGGATTTTCTGACATGGATCGGGAATGTGCTTGATCTGTGGCTCATGCATTTGAAACAATCCCCCTGGTTTAACTTTATTGTTGGCGCCGTAGCGTCACCCCTACCTGAACTTTAAGGATCTCGACATGCCGTTGATCAGAGCGTTTCCGGGGCTGCGTCCCGCCGCTGGTCGTGCCGCCGATGTGGCCGCCCCACCTTACGATGTAATGAATGAAGCGGAAGCCCGCGAGATGGTGGTGGGCCGTCCCTGGAGTTTCCTGCATATCTCCCGCCCCGAGGTTGACCTGCCTGAAGGCACTGATCCTTATGCGCCCGAAGTCTATGCCAAGGCGGCGGAAAATCTGGCGAAGATGGAGGATGAAGGCGTACTGGTGCGGGACGAAAAACCCTGTTTCTATGTCTATCGGCTGACTATGGGTGAGCATGTGCAGACGGGGCTGGCGGCTGTTGCCTCTGTAGATGCTTATGACAACAATCGAATCAAAAAGCATGAATTCACCCGTCCTGCGAAAGAGGATGACAGGGTGCGTCAGGTCGATGCCCTCAACGCTCAGACCGGCCCGGTGTTTCTGGTCTATCCCAGTACCTCCGTTGTCGACAGCACTCTTGCAGAGATAAGCAGCGCCGCACCAGTTATCGAAGTCACCGCCGCTGATGGTGTGCTGCATGAGATCTGGGTGGTGGCGGATAAGACCACAGTCGCCAGGCTGACCGATGCTTTCGATGCCATGGATGCCCTCTACGTGGCCGATGGCCACCATCGCTCGGCGGCGGGTTCCCGGGTAGCTGCTGTCCGCAAGGCGGACAATCCAAACCATACGGGTGACGAGTCCTACAATTACTTTCTGACTGTGATTTTTCCCCACAATCAGATGCAGATCCTCGACTACAACCGGGTGGTGAAGGATCTCAACGGGCTGGATTCGGCTGCTTTCCTGTCTCAGGTTGGTGAGGCCTTCAGTGTTGAGGTTAGCGATTTACCGGTTAAGCCGTCGCAGCCTGCCGAATTCGGCATGTATCTGGACAAGCAGTGGTACCGTCTGCGCCTGAGTGGAGAGCGTATCCCCAGCGACGATCCGGTGGGTCGGCTGGACGTGAGTCTGTTGGCCAACAATCTGATCGAACCGATTCTTGGGATCTCCGATCCTCGCCGTGACAGCCGCATCGACTTTGTCGGCGGTATTCGCGGTCTGGCTGGTCTGGAGAAAAGAGTGGACAGCGGTGAGATGCAGGTCGCCTTCTCGTTCTTTCCCACCGGGATGGAAGACCTGATGGCGGTAGCCGATGCGGGGGAGGTGATGCCCCCCAAATCGACCTGGTTCGAGCCCAAGCTGGCGGATGGACTTGTGAGCCATGTACTCGACTAGTGTTTGCAGACGCTAACACAGTGAATCGCCAATGGTCAGTGTAACCACCAGTCTGCCCGAAGGAACGTCTGTCGATCAGCAGGGCATCGATGCCTGGCTGGAGGCGTATGGGCAGGAGAGCAGCCGGGAGGATGTCGACTATCTGCGAGACGCCTGTGAATTGGCGTTGGATGCAGGTGGCGACGTCTTTCTTCCCTCCGGTGAGACCCGGCTGCGACATGGCCTGTCGGTGGCGGAGATTCTGTTTGGCATGCGCCTCGACCGCGAGACCCTTGCGGCGGCGATACTGCTTGGGTCGCTGACCGATTCAACCATCACTCTGGCACAGCTGGAAGAGCGCTTTGGCAAGAGCGTTGCCACCATGGTGGATGATCTCACCCGTATCGACGCCCTGACCGGTCTATCCTCCGAAACCAAACATGTGGATGAGGCGGAGCACGCAGAGAACCTGCGGCGACTGTTGCTGGGGATCGCGGAAGATGTCCGCGTCGTGTTGGTCGTTGTGGGTGAGCGGTTGCATTTGATGCGCATTGCCCGTGAGCTTCCCGAAGAGACCCGTTTGCGTCTGGCGCAGGAGACCCGCGCCATCTATGCGCCACTGGCTAACCGACTGGGCATCTGGCAGGTCAAATGGGAGTTGGAAGACCTGTCGCTGCGCTTTCTCAATCCGGATGATTACAAGCGTCTGGCCAGCCAACTGGATGGACGGCGTGAGGATCGGGAACGGTTTATCGACGAAGTGATTGAACTGCTCGACGGGGAGTTTCGCAAACAGGGCATAGAGGCGGACATCAGCGGCCGTCCCAAGCATATTTACTCCATCTGGAGAAAGATGCAGCGAAAAGCGGTGGATATTGAACAGATCTTCGACCTGCGGGCGGTGCGGGTGTTGGTAAGTGACATTGGCCAGTGTTACGAGGTGCTTGGTATCGTGCACGGGCTCTGGAAACACATCCCCGGTGAATTCGATGACTACATTGCCACCCCCAAGGCGAATATGTACCAATCCATTCACACTGCGGTGATCGGTCCTGAGGACAAGACGCTGGAGGTACAGATTCGCACACAGGATATGCATCACCATTCGGAATTGGGTGTCGCAGCCCATTGGCGCTACAAGGAGAACGCCAAACATGATGCCGACTTCGAGCTGCGCGTCGTCTGGATGCGCCACTGGCTGGATCTGAAGGACAGTGGAGACGACTACAGTGATCATCTCGAACAGCTCGATACGGAGATGGAGGCGACCCGCATCTATGTCCTCACGCCGCAGAGCAAGGTAGTCGAGTTGCCGAAAGGCTCGACGCCGCTCGACTTCGCCTATGCGGTTCACACCGATATCGGGCACAGATGCCGGGGAGCAAAGGTGGATGGCCACATTGTGCAGCTCACGCGTCCCCTGAAGAGCGGTGAAATCGTTGAGGTGTTGACCTCCAAAAACGGCACGCCCAGCCGGGACTGGATCAATCCTCATCTTGGCTATCTGAAGAGCAGCCGGGCGCGAAGCCGGGTGCGTCAGTGGTTCAAACACCTCGATTATGCGCACTATGTCGAGCTTGGCCGTGCGGCCCTGGACAGGGAGATCGTCCGCCTCAGTGTGATCGAAAAGCCCGACCTGGAAGAAGTTGCGGAGAAACACAATCTCAAACAGGTTGACGATGTCTATGCCGCCATCGGCCGTGGCGAGCTGTCACCCGTACAGGTGGCTGGTTCCGGGATAAGGGGAAAACAGTCGGAGCAGACCGAACTGCCCCTGGAAAAGACCCGCCCCAAAGCGCAGATCAAAGGCGAAGTGGTGGTGGATGGGGTCGAAGATCTGATGACCACCATGGCCCGTTGCTGTAAACCGGTCCCCTATGATTCTATTATTGGTTACGTCACCCGCGGCCGGGGCGTGACGGTGCATCGGCGGAATTGCTCCAATATCCGCGCGATGGATGAGGACGAACTGGGGCGTCTGGTGGAGGTGTGCTGGAGTGACCAGCATGAAGCGTCAACCTACCCGGTCGATATTCGTATCCTTGCGGCAGACCGTAAGGGACTGCTGCGTGATATCTCTTCGGTCTTCACCGGTGACGAGGTTGATGTCATCAGTGTCACAACGAACAGTGACCGCAAGACCGATACCGCCACCATGCTATTCACCGTCGAAGTGAACGATATGGAACAGCTCAGTCGTCTGCTGACCAAGGTCGAGCAGTTGCCTGACGTGATGGACGTAAAACGGGTGGTTTAAGGAGCTTCTGAACGAATCATGATCAAGTGCCTTGACGCCAGAATTCGCCACTTTTTCGTTGCAAATCTTCGCAATAGCTGGCTATTACGTACGATTTGCGCCTCAAATTGGCGTATTCTGATCGCCAATTCATCTTGCTCAGATTCATTCAGAGGCTCCTAAATCGATGGCTAAATATTCCAAAAAAGCGCAGGTTTCGGATGAAACCAGGGACGAAGCGATGAAGATTGCGCGCGGGACGCAAAAACCGGGACAGACCAAGGAGCAGACGAAGCTGATCGCGCAGGGCATCCAGAAGGGCATTGACCTCTATAAGAAACAATACAAGGTCAAGGCGCGGGAGCTCGATAAAAAACTGAGGAAAGCCACGGCTTCAGCAGCACCGCAACCCACTCAGCCGGAAGCTGCTCCGCCCACTACGCCGCGGAAAAGCAGCAAACTGCCCTGGATATTGCTGCTGCTCTCCTGGCTCTGTTTTGGTGCCTACTTTTTTCTATCGAACGGGTAGCTGTTCAGAAAAATACGGGGTCGGAGCGGAATGGCACTGACTTAAGGCAACAATGTTCGTATTGTCAATGACTTGCCAAATACCTAAAAAACAGTAGGTCGTGTTAGCGTAGCGTAACACGACAACAATGGCGCATATTGTTGGGTTACGTCCAAAAAGACGGCCTAACCCAACCTACCCAAGTAGTTAATTATTAGTGCTTTTTTCCTTAAGTCAGTGCCATTCTGGTCGGAGCGTGATGTTGTGTGTCCACTCACGGCGAGAACGTAGGGTGCGCTGTGCGCACCATGATTGCTTGAGTCAGATATCCCGCAGGCCCTCTGACGGCTCGACTCTGGCAGCGCGGTACCCCGCCAGGGTGGCGGCGAGGATAGCGGCGGTGCAGGTCAGCCCCAGGGCGATGAGAAAATGCTCAGGCAACAGTCGGCAGACAGTGTCGCCACTCTCCAGTTGTGAAGCGAACATATCATTGATGGTATAGGCGACGCCCAGGTAGATCAGGGATGCACTAGCCCAGCCGAGGACGCCGGTGAAAAGTGACTGGATCACCGGGAACCAGATGATATCACCGGTGCGAAATCCCACCAGTCGCAGTACGCTCAACTCTTTGCGCTTACGGTCAACATTGGCCCATAAGCTGGCGCCGAGAGAGAAAGAGAAACCGATCAGGCCGATCACGGCGATCAGCCAGAACACAGCACTCAGGTTACGGTCCATGCTGCGGACGATCTCGATGTCCGCTGCGCGGGTGCGAACCTCTATCCCCTGCTGCAACAGTATCTTGCTGATAGGTTCGACATCATAGATGGAGTGGGTATAGAGCCGAAAACTGGGGTAGGTTCGCCCCGCGTCTTTCGGTTTGTTGCCCTTCCAGCCAAGAGCCGGTACCGCCTGGCCGTCACGAAACGCCTCTGCCGATTCCACCAGATAGACAGGCGCGAATGCACCGTCACGGCTGAATGCCCCCGGTTTGGCGATATCCACGATCGTCAGTTCGATATGCACCCGTTCGCTGCGGCCACGGAATCTCCGGGCCAGGCTGCCGCTTATCTTGTCGCCCTTGCCAGCCTTGAGTTTGCGTGCTGCGGATTCGGACAGGACGAGTTGATGCAGTCCGGTGGGTATATCGAGTCCGTTCAGCAGTGGGTCGCCGCGATCTGTGGGCAGCATCTCCACCGACAGGATGCGGGAGGCCTTTTCGCTCTTGAGCTGAATGGTGGCGGCAATGGCGCGGGTGCGGGGCACGATGAAATTGACGCCGGTCTGGCTGCGCAGGTTTTCGATCCATGTCCGGTCGTAGCGGCCGCTGCCGATGGGACGGATCTCCCGGTTGCGGGGATCTTCGATCAGATTGTCCAGCATGCTGCCGATGATGCCGAACTTGAGTCCGAAGAGGATCATCATCGGCCCCAGCACTGCGGCCAGGGCGATCACGAAGAAGCCGGACATCTGCCATTCGTTCTTGTAATCCCGGTTGGCGAGCCAGAAGACGTTTTTGAAACGGCGCAGCACTATCCACTCACCACGGTTTCGGTGGTGTTGCCATTCTGCTCACGACGCGTGACGTGGGAGAGGTGACGCAGACCTAGCCGGTTGATGTGCCGCCAGGCGTGGCTGGCGATGATGACAGTGATATGGAGTTCGTCCACCAGTTCGATGAACAGCGACATAATCTTCTCGGCGGCAATCGGATCGAGGGAGGCAGTGGGCTCATCGGCGATGACGATGGAGGGGCGATGGGCCAGGGCGCGGCCGATGGCAACCCGCTGGCGTTCACCGACGGAGAGCAGGTGCGGCAGTTTGTCGAGATGGCGCCGAATACCGAGATTACCGGCGAGTTCTTCGATCATTTCATCCCCCGGCATATTGAGCAGCCGCCGCGAGAGACCGATATTTTCCCGCACCGTGAGATAGGGCAGCAGTCCACCTGTCTGCATGACATAACCGATGCGCTGACGGCGCAGGTCGCCAAGCCGGTTGAGCCGCTTCCTGCGCCAGTGCTCCGCGATGTCCACGGGTTCGGTACCGGCTCCCGGTCGAAAGCGGAAAGAGCCAATCTCACTGGGCCGCAAGGTCATGGAGAGCATGTCGAGCAGGGTGCTCTTGCCGCTGCCACTCTCGCCGATCAGGGCCACCTTCTCTCCCATTGCGATCTGCAGGCTGGGTACGCGCAGGCGAAAGGCCACCCCCTCTGCCTCACGGGTCTTTACCACGTCGCGCAAATGGTAGATGAGTATCTTGCTGCTGGTGGGGTTGGGTGCCCCCAGCCGATCATTGGAAAAACTGCTCACGTGTTTTAAGGCAGCATTTCCAGTGCGATAGGGAATACTGAGTCGCCGGATACTGAACTGCCATCGAGGGAGACCCAGAGGTCAGTATGGTCGTGCAGCACCTGGTAGTAGTTGATCTTCTCCTCCATCCGGTGGATGAAGGCGAGTTGCTCCCTCGCCGGCCAGTCCTGCCAGTTTTCCAGGGAGAGATTCATCACTTCCCCTGTGTAGGGCAGGTCTTCGATATATTCGCGCATGAAACCCATGTCCGCCAGATTGCCTTCGAGGGCGCCGCTGACGCGGGTGGTACTGCCGAGTTGCTCCGGATCCCGGGAGATGGTGGCGGCCAGACTCTTCAGATCATTGAGAAAACTGCGAGGGGAGAGCAGGCCCTCCTCCGCAGTTTCCAACACCTGACGCATGATGCTGTGCAGATCACTCAGCTGGTCACGGGTCAGCAGCACGCGCACGTCCAGGGTCTGGCGCTCCGGGTTTTTGAAATCCCGATCCACCAGCCAGGCATTGAAAACGCTGGGGATCTGCTCCGCTTTGTCTTGCTGCAGATAGCGCATGCGCAGGGCATAACCGAGCTTTGCGACCTTGGCCTGGAACTGGGCCAGTTGATCCGGTTCCTCATCCTGCTCTTTTTTATCAGGTGCAGGGGCCGGCTGGCGCTGGAGTGCTTTTCCCGCTGCGGCGATGGCAGTGACCTTTACCTGGTCGGTAATCTGGTGGGCCAGGGCGTCCATGACGCGGCCAAAGCGGTTCACGTCGCCGGTCTTGACGCCAAAATAGAAACTGCCGATGCCGGGGTAGTAGGAGAGCGCCTTGTAACGTTCAGCAGCACCTTCGTGGTTGGCGTACTGGCTCGGGGTCAGCAGATGCAGCACCGAGAGGGCGATACCTTTATTGCGGGCGAGCCGGGAGAGGCTTTCGGCGTTGAGGCCGGTGCCGGATAGGGGATCGGAGGCGTCACGCGGGCCAGCGTCGGTAATCAGCACGACATAACGGGCGTCCTGTCCCTCCCAGTCGATGTTGTCGATGGCCTCGTTGATACCGGCAAAGCTGTCTTCGATGAATCCTTTGCTGGAAGCGGTGGCGGCTTTCAGCGAGGAGACCTGCCTGAAGAAACTGTCGGCGTTCTGTCCCTGTTCCAGCGTGACATAGGTGCGGGTGAGGTACTCCAGTTCCGGCACGCTTTCGGGGTTATCCCGGAAGGCGATCAGACCAAAACTGACATCGCCGGTCAGTTCTTCTTTGGTGATGGTTTCGTAGACCTTGCGCACGGCTTCGCGGGTGCGGTCGATGTAGGGATCCATGGAGAGGGTGGCGTCGATGACAAAGACCACGCCTGAGCGGAACCGTTTGGCCGGTGTTGCCGTAGGGTTGGCCGGTTTAACCTGTTCTTTCTTCGGCGGCTGCTTTTTGGCTGTCTGCAAAGGTACACTGGAAACTTGCAGGATGCGCGCCTGTTCACTGCCGAGATAGACATCCTCATGGCTGCGGATAGGGACCAGATAGAAATCCTTGAGTATGTCCACATGGATTTTTGGCTGGATGGCGATGACCGGAGATTCGGCGGTCAGTTTGCCGCTTTCAGCATCCGTATAGACCTGCTTGTAATGCTCCAGATCATAGGTATCCACCAGTGATTTGAGCCCCTCCTTGTCTCTGAACAGAAGGACGCGGTCGTTGCCCAGGGGTTCTCTAAAGGCGATGGTCAGCCCCTGATTCCAGGGGATCAGATCCGTCTCCCTGATCCAGCCAGCAAGTTGGCCGTGGCGGTTGTGCCCCACCTGCTGCCAGCCCTCGCCGTTGACTTCCTTCCGTGCATAGACATAAAAGGCGGTAAAGGGGATGGCTTTCTCTCCCGCTTCACTCTCCGGGGTGGCGTGGAATTGCGCCTCCGGTTTGGCCAATACACGCTGATAGAGTGACTGTTTGTCCGGCATCAGAAGGGGGCGAAGAGGGGTCTCCAACGCGGCAAACAGTGGGCCGTTTGTCAGGGAAAGGAGCAGAAAAAGGGAAAGAATTCGCAGTTGCATAGTCATTGCCAGTTCAGCAGCAGTCGTTGCGCTTGGGGGTCTCCGTCGTCGGCGGCCTGCTCGAGGGTATCGTGCAGTATGGCGAGGCGGGCCTGTGCCTCGCTGAGCCCATTTCCGGCGGCCATGGTGTACCACTTGAAGGCTTGGGTCGGGTCGGGCTGATCGAGCACGTCGTTGTCGGCGTCGAACGTGGCCGGGTCATTCATCTTGCCCAGGATCAGGGCCGAATCCGCGTGACCCTGCCGGGCAGCGAAAAAATAGAGCAGATAGGCGTCAGTGGTTTTCCCCTCCTGTTGGAATGAGCCTGCCCGCTGACTCAACAGGTCCAGTTCCAGGTTCTCCCTGCCATTTCGGATGGAGGCGATGAGGATTCTCGCAGCCTCACCCTCTTCCAGATCCGGGGCAGGGGGGGGGAGAGTCTGAGGCAGCGCTATCCTCGCCACCTGAGTATCGATTGTGTCGGGCCTGGGCTCAGTCTCTACCGGCGCAGATTCTATCGATTCCCCGTCCGGCTGCCTGGCCGCCTCGATCTGGGCGCGGATGATGGGGTCGATCTCTTCCTGCTGTAGCTCGGGGCCTTTCTCTTCCGTAAAGAGCATCGGGTAGAACCAGAAGATCAGCAGGGCAACGGCTCCCAGTGCCAGGATCAGCCTGATACGCCCATTGCCGCGGCGCGGGTTGCCGGAGGCGGGTTCATCGTGGGTTGTCGGGTCAGGGGGGGGCATACTGCGTCCAGGTCGACCTTGTTAGGTTGGGGGAATCCGTCTGCAAAACGAGCAGGAAGACGATGAATTTCACCAGAATGGGCGCCGAAAATCCACCGTTGGGGCGGTCTATTTGCAGACATTTTTGATTTTTTCCCCCAGTAGCGACACAATCTGCGCCCAATTCCCGTGTGAGCGGGGGAAACAGCTCATCAACTCAATTCACCATCTTAAGTAAAAGGGTAAGACTATGCGACTGATTCTTCTGGGTGCGCCCGGTGCGGGCAAGGGCACTGTAGCCAAACTATTGACCGCTATCGACGGTTCCGTGCAGATCTCCACCGGCGATATCCTGCGCGCCGCCGTCAAGGCCGGCACCGAACTGGGCAAGAAGGCCAAAGCTGCCATGACCGCCGGCGAGCTGGTTTCCGACGACCTGATCATGGGCATCATGGGCGAGCGTTTGCTGGAAGACGACTGCAAGGCCGGTTTCCTGCTGGACGGTTTTCCCCGCACCATCCCCCAGGCAGAGGCGCTGAAAGAGCTGCTGGCCAAGCTGAATATCGCGCTGGACGGCGTGGTCAACCTGAATGTGCCGCGTGAGGTGATCCTCGACCGTTTGACCACCCGTCGTACCTGCGTGGACTGCGGCGCCATCTACAATGTCAAGAGCAACCCGCCGAAGGAAGAGGGCAAGTGTGACGCTTGCGGCGGTGCTGTGGTACAGCGTGACGACGAGACCGAAGTGGCGATCTCCAAGCGTCTGGACGTCTTCAACGAGCAGACCGCGCCGCTGGCCGGTTTCTATGAGGGCGAAGGCATGTTGTGGGACATCAACGCCACTTCAAGTGACGTTGTTGTCGAGACCATTCAGGCCAATCTGAAAGGCTGAGAATGAAGTTTGGTACCGGTTCCAGTGGGGGCCGGTACCATCCAACTTGATTTCCTGGTCAACAGCTTCCCGGCTTCTTTCGAGGTTACAGGTGGAGAGAAGATATAGCCTTGAACGCTGTTGCACCCCAGTTCCTGAAGTTTCTCCAACTGCTCCTGCCGCTCCACTCCCTCGGCAATCACATCCATTCTGAAGCTTTTCGCGACGGCAACTATGCCCCCTATCAGGTCAGCATGTTGAGTTCCCTTGCCGATGTTTGATACGAAGGAGCGGTCAACCTTCAATGCGTCGAACGGAAAACGGTGCAGGTAGCTCATCGACGAGTAGCCGGTGCCAAAATCATCGATATAGAGGCCCACTCCGAGTTGCTTTATCTGGTCGAGGATAGCGCAAGTGGTTTCCACATCTTCCATCAGAATGTTCTCGGTGATCTCGAGTCTCAAGCTTCTGGGCGGCAACCCCGTTTCCCGCAGTATATTCTCCAACCAATCGATATACCCGGGGAAAAGAACCTGTTTCAGTGAAAGGTTGACGCTCACATACAGGTCAGCCTGGGAGGGGGATTGGCTAATCCATCGCTGCATCTGCCGGCAGGCCTTGCCTAATATCTGCGCTCCGAGCGCCTGGATCAAACCACTCTCTTCAGCGATCCGGATGAACTCATCCGGTGAAACCATGCCGTATATTGGATGGTCCCAACGGGCGAGGGCTTCGAAGCCGGCAAGACGGTCTGACTCGATGTCGATAATTGGCTGATAATGGACTTGCAACGCTTCATTTTCCACCGCCTGGCGCAGATCAATCTCTTTGTTCAGCAACATGATTGCCTGTGCATGCATTTCGCTGTCGAATACTGCAGTCTGCCCGGGACCCTGGTTCTTGGCTCGGTACATCGCGCTATCAGCGTTGCGCAGCAGTTTCTCCGCATCCTGACTATTCGGCTTGGCGAGGGCAATACCCACGCTGGTGGTGGAAAAGACCTCGTGTCCCGCCAATTCAAATGGACGTTTAAACATTTCATGTATGCGTCCGGCGATACGATAGGGTTCGGCGACATCATCGATCTCATCCAGCAGAATGATGAATTCGTCACCCCCCAGACGGGCCACCGTATCACTGGGGCGAATGCAGGCCTGCAGTCGCTCCGATGCACCGATCAGCAGTTGATCACCTGTCGTATGACCGAGGCTGTCATTAACATTTTTAAACCGGTCAAGGTCCAGGAAAAGAACCGCAAACAGGCTGCTGGGATGCCGCTTCGAATGCTGTATCAAACGATCCAGCCGCTCCATGAACAGAGCCCGGTTCGGTAGTTTGGTCAAAACATCGTAAAAGGCATGTTGCTGCAGTTCCTGTTCAGCCTGATCTTGCATGATCATACCTGCCAGTACATGGGTCACAGCCAATAGAAACCGGACTTCATCCTCGCTCTTCCGGTGGTGCGCTTCCACATAGAGATTCAATATGCCGATGGTTCTTTCGTTGGAGAGAATGGGGACGCAGTAGTGGCCGTGGTCTGCCATTGGTAAACCGGTATTCAGATGTTGCTCATCCACGCAATCCTTAAAGATTATCTCAACAGCTTGGGCTGCGCGACCACAAAGACATTTTCCGAAAGGCACCGTTGCGCAAGCCGTTTGCAGGGATTTTGACAACCCTCGCTGTGCCTGCATTATCAATGAAGGATCGTCGCCCTCTACAAGAAAGATGCAGCCTTTCTCCTGAATGTGGAACCAGGGGATGGAAAGTACCTGATCGAGGGATTGTTTCAGCTTCTCCTTCAATGGAACGGATTGCATGGAGATTTTGAGAATAGAGGAGAGCACCCTCTGCGAGTGGAAATCCTGCCGGATCTTTTTCTCACTTTCCCGCAGATTCCATTCCGCCTGTTCACGCTCCCGGATATGCAGGGACTGACGGCGGTAACCCATACCCAAGCCGGCCATACCAACCAGCCAGATCGTAATAAGTATGGCTATCATTACCTGTGTGTGATGTCTGGCCTCCTCTTCAAGCCGGGCCATTGGTATCGATACACTGATAGCTCCACTGAGATCATCCAGTTTGAATCCTTGTTGAATATGGCATTTGAGGCAGGGTTTTGCCATCATCAATGGCCGAATCAGACGCAGATAGGGTTGCCCATCCAACGCTGTGACAGCGGTGACCTCCCTGGCTCCGCCTTTGAAGGCCTCCAGCGCCTCGGCCTCCCAGGTATCTGGCTTGTTTGTCGGGTTTAACGGCCTTAGTCCGCTGATGTGGCCACGTACCCCCGTGTCACCCTCATCGACCAGTTCGTAGAACCGGCGTGTCATCAAAGCCGGATTGATCAGGGTCAGGAGGCGTCCGGATGGAGTGGTCACATCCCGTTCGGGATACTCCGCCAATAGTGGATCGGGTTGGGTCTGCTCGGTGACCGGTACATAGACGCCGCCGTGTTTGGCGCCCCAGCGCCGGAAGGCGAGATCCTTGAAGAAATTGGTGCGTAGTTGGGTTCGCGCCTGCTCCTGAATATCTTGGTACTCATGGTGGACACCCCAGGCAAGGGCACTCAGGATGCACAATGTCCATGCAGCCGCCAGGCCGATAAACCAGGGTTTGACATCGTACTGCACTGATCGATCCGTCCCTTCCAAGCGATGACCCGACACGCCATCTTTTTCAACAGATTACTCGTAACCTGAAGCAGGTCAACTATCGTGTCGTGAAAAATTCAGGATCAACGATCCAGAATCACATCTTCCACCTTTACCAACAGACCAATAATTTCATCGGAAAGCGGTCCGACTTTTTGATATAGAGCTTCGGCATCAGCCGTTTGCCCCTTCTCCTTCAGCGTGACGATATCCTTGATGATACGATGCATCTCCGCATGGGGTTTATCTATCGCTTTCATCTGTGGGATATCACCATACGTCTTGATCCCGTCGGAAAAATACCATTTACCCAACACACAATCGTGATGCGATACTGCTTCCTTGTGAGAGAGCGACTTTCTGCCGTCGAGGAAAGCCCGCAGCCTGGCCTTCCAAGCTAGATGAGCGGACTTTGCTGACTCAAAATCCAAATGTTTCTCACCTGCAATCGTAAACTGCTGAATGTTACCCTGGAGTTCTGCGGCCAGATTGCCCAGTCTATCCGTAATTTCTGTGGTCAAACGGGCATCCTGGGCTGTTTCCTTGCTGACCTTGCTGATGTTGGCAATGTTAAAACTGATCTCCTCTGCCACGGTGCGCTGCTGAGCTGAAGCCGTGGCGATCTGGGTGTTCATGGTGTTGATGGTGCTGATTGCCTCAGTGATTCCCTGCAAGGATTCAAGCGTTTGTCGTGCCTGCTCGACGTTGGCCTCCGCCTTATTCCGGCCTGCGCCCATCACGGAAACTGCGCGGTGTGTGCCGGTTTGCAGACGCTGGATCATGGCCTCGATTTCACCCGTCGATTCCTGCGTCCGGTTGGCCAGACTGCGTACTTCATCGGCAACTACGGCAAAGCCCCGCCCATGCTCGCCGGCACGGGCCGCTTCGATGGCCGCATTGAGCGCCAGCAGATTGGTCTGTTCCGCAATACTTTTGATTACGTCCAGCACTGCGCCGATATTGTTGCTGTCAGCTTCAACCTGTCCAATCACCGTTTCTGCAGTTCGCACTTCGGTTGCAAGCGACTGGATGGCGTCGGCAGTCTCAGAGACAATATCGCGCCCGGCACTCGCCGCTTTCCCTGCCGCCTGTGCCGCTCTTTCAGCCGTTGCGGCATTTTTTGCAACTTCGACAATGGTTACCGTCATCTCATTCATGGCGGTGGCTACTTGTTCTGTCACTGTTTCCTGCTGATAAATCCGACGCGTGATCTGGCTGGTTTTCTCCTCCGTCTGTGTCACTGCGGCTATCACTCCACTGGTAGAACGTGCAGCGTCACCGACCAGATCCCGGATCTTGTCGGCAAAGGCATTAAAACCATCGGACAGCTGACCGATCTCGTCGTCGCCGCATTTGAACAGGCGTCGTGTCAGGTCACCATCGCCGCAGGCAATTTCTTCCATGGTAGCCGCAGCATGCCGCAAGGGTTTGCAGATCACCCGGGCGATAATCCAGGCGATCAGCAAGCCGACCAACAGGCCAAAAGCAGACAATGCCCAGACGAGCCGGGTTGTGTCCGAGGCATCAGCCAGCAAGGCATTACTGGTCTGTTTGATCTTGTATTCCTGTTCATTTACCAGGGTATCCAGTTTACCTTCTATGGCCCTGAACAGCGGACTGATTTCACTGCGTATCAACCAGGCATCGGTACGCCATTTTTGACTGCCATGGAGGGTGTGTAACTGCTTCAAACGTTCCTTGAAGAGCGGTGCTCTCTCTATGATCTGTTCCAATGCATCTGCCTGCTCCAGCGTCAATTCATCACCATAGCCGGAAATTTTCACGACCAATTTGTCTGCTTGTTGAATGTACAGTTCCATATCCGTTAGCGCGGATTCACTCCGAAACGCCAGGTAACCACGAATGCCGTTCATCACATTGCTCCAGACGTAGCGCAGGTCTGCAATATCGGCCAGAAGTTGTTTGCGCATCTCATCGGACTCTTCGTCCAGTTCAGATAAAATCATCTGTGAGGTGAGCTGTGCCATGGTTCGGGTAATGGGGTTGATGTTGGCATTGGCGAAGGCAATGCCGGGGAAATTCTTCTCGGAATTGGCTGCCGCTTCAAACAGGCCAGCTTCAAGAGCGCGGAAACGCTGCACGTCGGTCTCGATCGCTTCTACCAGTGCCAAGGCCTCTGTATCCTTGTCAATGGCCGGTAGCTGTTTCAACGAGGCGATCACCCTATCCACCCGGGCAAGTCCTTGCTGGTAGGCGGTCTTATGGGTCTCTTCCTTGCTGAGGAGATAGAATCCCAGCGCACTTGCTGATTGCTGCAGTTGGGTTGCCAGCTCTTTGGAGAGTATGAGGGTGGGTTGGCGCGCTTCCACCACATCCGTGACTCGTTCCTGTACGCCGCTCAGGCTGACCAGCGTCAAAGAGGATATGACGGCCAATACTGATAGTACCAGCCCAAATCCCAACCAGATTTTGAGATTGATTCGCAGAGATCCTAATAACTGTTTCATACTTCAAATTCCGTTAATTTTGCGAATAAATATTCCTTTTGGCACTGTGCATGGCGTCGATACCAAGCAGGCCGATGATCACCGTCGAAACCGTTGCAAAACCGACTAGAAAGATCAGGCGGGATTTAATTGTTAAGTTATATGGGATATTCATAACCCTCTCCCTTTGGTAATTTATTATTTGTATTGATTGAGGTGTACTTGAGAAATCCAAGATTCTTTGGAAAATACATCTCTCTATGCGCCTTTCGGCTGGATTGGCAAATACTTTAGAAAATTAGTGCGACTATTTTTCTTGTACTGTGCAGTGCTATCCGCCACTAAAATATTTTCTGTTTGTGTTAGTTTTGCAGGACGCATTCAAGAGAACTCTGGATGCAGTGATGAAGTCGCTCAATTGCGAATGAGTTGGCCCTGTCATTGTTAGTGATATTGGAGGATAGGTATTTGCTGAAATCGGCCCTACTCGGCAAGCTCTCATTCTGGCTCATCATCATCGGTGTTTTTGCCTTGATAACCCCAAATCCGGCCTGGCCGGAGTGGCTGGCCCGCATGGTGCTTTCCACCGGTATCGCCCTGGGTCTCACTACGGTTGGCGTGGCGCTCTGGAACCACCGGAGTAAAAAATAAGCCGTTGACGGCACCGCAATAGCGGGGCATGCTGTCTGTCATGATCTCTTTACACGTTAAACATCTGTTCGTCATGCGCCGACTGTCCATTTGGGCGGTGGTCATGCCGTCTGCGTGTCTGGAGGAAAAGATCAGCGATTGATCTACTGAATAAGCAAGATTCCGAAAGGCCGCAGATGGAAACATCTGCGGCCTTTTTTGTTTGGCGTCAAGAAAACAGGAGAATTTGTCATGTCCGTGCCGGCCGCCTATCTGGGGGTTATTCTGATCTGGGGCACCACGCCGCTTGCAATCAAGTGGAGTGGTGAGGGTGTGGGCTATCTGTTCGGTGTTACCGGGCGCATGGTCATTGGCGTGGTGCTGGCATTGGTGCTGGTACAGCTGATGCGGTTGCGTATGCCCTGGCATGACGTGGCGCGCCGCACCTATCTGGCCGCCGGTCTCGGCATCTTCGTGGCGATGCTGTCGGTCTACTGGGCTTCGCAGTTCATCCCTTCAGGATGGATTGCGGTACTGTTTGGTCTGACCCCCATTGCGACCGGCCTGATGGCGCGCTTCTGGTTGACTGAGCAGGGGTTGACGCCAATGCGTCTGCTTGCCGTGCTGATAGCATTGTCCGGTTTGGCGGTGATTTTCAGCGCCGGATTGGACCAAGGTGTGCAGATGGCCTGGGGAGTGATTGGTGTACTGTTTTCAGTCGTCGTTCATTCTGCCAGTGCGGTCTGGGTGAAGCGAATCAACGCTGAACTGCACGGCCTGGTGGTCACCAGCGGTGGGTTGATGGTAGCGGTGCCCCTGTTTCTGTTGACCTGGTTTCTGCAGGGTGAGGCGTGGCCCAGGGTCGTCGATGAGCGGGTGATCTCCGCGATAATCTATCTCGGGATTATTGGATCCGTGTTGGGTTTTGCGCTCTATTTCTACCTGTTACGCCATGTGGAGACGATGCGTGTGGCGCTGATTACCCTGATAACACCGGTGATCGCGCTGTTGGTCGGTCAGTGGTTTAACGGGGAGTCGGTGGATGGCAGGGTCTGGTTCGGTACCCTGCTGATTATGCTCGGACTGCTCGGTTTCGAACTGGGCAGCCGGTTGTTGCCTCAACTGCGGTCGAGCAGGGCCAGGGAGAGTGAAGGCCAGTAGGTGATGATCAATACCGCGCCGAAAAGGAGGAAGAACCAGGGAAGGGTGGCGCGGTAGATCTGTGTCACCGGCTTGTCGAAACGGTAGCTGGCGATAAAGAGGTTCATGCCGACCGGCGGGGTAAAGTAGCCGATCTGCATGTTGGCGAGGAAGATGATGCCGAGGTGTACCGGGTCTATGCCGTACTGGAGGGCCACCGGCAGCAGCAGCGGCACCATCAGTACCAGTGCCGAAAAGATGTCGAGCATGGTGCCCAGCACCAGTAGAAAGAGGTTGAGCAGCATCAGGAAGGTCAGCGGGTCCGACACCCGTGCGCGGATCCAGTCGAAAAGCTGGGTGGGGATCTCCTGATCGATCATATAGTTGGTGGAGGCCAGGGACATGCCGAGGATGATCAGGATGCCGCCTACCAGCAGCATCGCCTCGCGCATGACTTGGGGCAGCCTGCGCAGGGAGATCTCCCGATGTATGAAGACTTCGACCACAAGCACATAGAAGGCGGTGACCGCTGCGGCTTCGGAGATGGCGAAATAGCCGCTGTAGATGCCGCCGAGCACGATGATCGGTAGAGGAATCTCCCAGGCAGCTTCCCTGATGGCCGACAGCGCCTCTGCCTTGGAATAGGGGGTAAGCTTGACGCCGCGGCTCGACCAGAGGCTCCAGGCCACCAGAATCAGCAACATCAGCAGCCCCGGCAGGATGCCGGCCAGAAACATGTCGTCGACGGTGATGGAGCCGCCGATGCCGAGTTGCTGCGCCACCACTGCGTATAGGATGAGCGGTAACGCCGGGGCGAACAGCAGTCCCAGGCTACCGGAGGTAGTGACCAGCCCCAGGCTGAAATTCTGTCGGTAACCCGCTTCAGTGAGGGCCGGATAGAGCAGGGCGCCGAGGGCCACGATAGTGACGCCGGAGGCGCCGGTAAAGGCGGTGAAGAGGGCGCAGGCGATCAGCGCCACGAAGGCGAGTCCGCCGGGCATCCAGCCCAGCAGCGTCTGAGTGACGCGCACCAACCGGTGAGGGGCGTTACTTTCGCTTAGCAGATACCCGGCGAAGGTGAAGAGCGGGATCGCCAGCAGCACCGGCATCTCGGCGATGCGGTAAAACTCAATGGCGACCACGGCGAGGTCGATCTCAGATTGGTGAAAGCCGATCAGGGCGCTGGCGCCGATGACGGCAAACAGCGGGGCACCGAACAGGGCGACCAGGATGAGACCCAGGGCGATCAGCATTACTGCTTATCCCCCGCCAGGAATCGCAGGGGCATATTGAACAGAAAGCGCAGGGTCATGATGCCGAAGCCGATGGGGATGATGCTCTCTCCGGCCCAGGCCGGGAAGCTGCCGAACAGAAGGGAGCCGTCTTCGTACTCAAAGGCGACGAAGCGCGCAGCGTGCCAGGCGATGAAGCCGCATACAATGGCGCTGAAAAGATCGGTGATGGCCTGGATAAAACTGCGCCTTGAACCGGATAGATAGCGGGAGAGCAGGTCGATACGGATGTGTCGATCCTCCCGGGTAGAGGCGATGGCGCCCATCAGGCTGACCCAGAGGACCAGCATACGCAGGGTGGGGTCGGCCCAGATAATGCCGGAGTCGAAAAAGTTGCGCAGCAGTATCTGGGTGACTGCAAGCAGGATCATGGCCGTGAGGAGAAGCGCCATCACACCATCCTCGACAAACAGTATGAACTCTCTGACGCGCTTTAGTTTGACTTCCATGATCAGCCTATTATACGGCCTATCTGTGCAGAAACTATAGATCCGGAATTAAGCTGTACCATCAAGGCGGCGGGTGAATATGTACCGCCAGCCAGATGCAGGTTGGATCGGTGCTGGTCTCCAGCACCCGATGGGGAGTGCGGGCTGGGATAAACAGGGTATCGCCGCTCTGCAGGGTGATAATGCGATCCTCTATCTGCAGAGAGGCATGGCCCTGGAGCAGGGCGATCCACTCATCCTGAAGCTGATCGTAGATTTCGCTGCGGGTCGATGGGGGACTCTGAATCTTTTCTATTGAGATATTCCTGCATTGCAGCAGTGTTTCGAACGATTCCTCTTCTGCGGGGGCTTTCGCCGGTTGATACAGGTTAGTGGTGGCCATGGATTCATCTCGTAGGCCTGATCAAGTGCAGCGGGTCAGGCAACAGGTTTGATGAGAATCAGGTTGGGTTAATCCGTCTTTTTGGCCGCAACCCAACAATATGCACCATTCTCGTCAGCGGCTGGGTTGACGATATTCATTGAGCAGCCCTTGAACCTTTCTAAACAGTTTGGGGGAGAAGAGTCCGTCATTTTCCAGTGCCTTCACCGTGGCCGCAGCGGTTTGTGCCCACTCTTGTCTACCTTGGGTGGTTGGCTCAATGAACGCAATGCCCTGTTTTTTCAGTGCCACCAGCGCTTTTTTCTCATCCTCGCGATTGCGGGAGTTGAGTGCCTGGAATGCTGAAACCAGTTCAGTATGCAGAATCTTGCGGTCTTCTGATGAGAGTTTTTTTAGTGCCTTCTCCTTGATCACCAATGTGGCATAGAGATAGACCAGGGGGACATCGGTCAGATACTTCACTCGTGTATGCCACTGCAGGGCGATGGCGCCGATGGCCGAACTGGCGACAGTGTCGATAAGGCCTGTCTGCAGGCCCGTAAGCACATCGGTGATGGGCAGAGGGATGGGTGAGACGCCGGTGGTTTTAAAGGCGACACTGTTGACCCGGTCACCTTCGGGTATCCATATCTTCTGTTTTCTCAGATCCGCGCTCTCTCGCACAGGACTGTTGGACATCAGGTAGGCGAAGCCACCTTCGCCAAGTCCATAGCTGATAAACCCCTTCTTGCTCAACCCGTGGATGATCTCCTGATCCATACGCGCCCGCACATAGTCCACTTCGTTCAGGCTGTGGAACAGAAAAGGCAGGTTGTAGAGCTGGGCATCCGGATAGACCCCCGCCAGCCCTCCACCTGTGATGGCGCCACCATGCAGTTGGCCGACCCGTATCTTGCGCAGTACGCTGTTGTCGTTGCCCATCACGCCGCCGGGATAGAAACGCAGTTTGACGCGGCCGTCGGTCTTCTTTTTTACCTCTCCTGCTGCTGCCCGCATGATCTTCATCCAGGCAGTGCCGTCTGGTGCCAGGGTGGCGATCTTGAGGGTGGTGGCGTGAGCGATGGATGTCAGACTCAGGCTAAATAACAGCGTTATGATCACGCGGATCATAGGTAACTCCTCACTACAGGCGGTAATTGGAAAAAGGGATATTGTAGATGGGTGTGGGTGGATTAGAAATAGTCGTCGTTCAACATCTCTTTGGCCTGGCGCTGTGCGATAACGTTGCTGAGGGTCAGGCCGGGGACGGATGGGTTTGCAGCGATGACTTCGTGCAGGAGATGATCATGCAGTTCCTGGTCGAACAGCAGACGGGCGTAGCGGCGGGCGAACTCTACCTTCGCCATAAGATCTTTACCCTCTGAATAGCGAATGGCAAGCTCGAAATGTTTGCGTCCGATTTCGGGTTTTCCCCCAAGGGCGGGAGGGAGTTGGGTGCGAATCACGCCGAGATAGAGTTGTGCGCGTCCTGCCTCGTAGGCTGGGTCGAGATCAATGACCCGCTGCAGCACAGCTTCGATTTTTGGCAGTTCAGCGATGGCATTCCAGTCATCCAGGTTGGCCTGAATCCAGCCTGCCCAACTGGTGCCGAAAACGTAGAGCCCTTCGATATCCCATGTGTCCACCTTCAGCACATTCGGTTCGAACTCGATAAAGGGTTTGTCCATGGTGGCGCAGATATCCGGCTGGGACTGGCAAAGTCCCCGGCTTGCATAGTCCAGCGCCTTGTCCGCCAAACCTTTCCGTCGAGCACCGTCGCTGACCAGTCCGCCTCCATAGGCGCTGTAGAGTCTGGCGCCGGCAAACAGCAACGCTGGGTCATCACCATCGTCGGCAATCAGGGAGTCGAGCAGCAGCAGATAGGCAGGTGCGCCGTTGCGGACGATCTCCGGGTCTGACTGATTCAGCATCGCACTGGAGAGGTTGCCCGCCAGCCGGTTGGTCGCCATTGAGGTGCAGCCAGAGATCAGTAGCAGGAAGAGGCCAAACGCGGTGGTTCTGATAGTTAGGAATCGTCTGGCCATGTGAACCCGTTGGAAAAGTACGTTTCAGGATGCCGCTTCAAAACATAAAAGCGGCCTCAACGATGCTTTTTACCAACGTGTTCCATGTGATGCAACCAGCTGTTGAACATCATGCCGAGGGAGCCGGTACCTGCGCGCCGACCCTTGAAGGTGTGGAAACAGCCTTCTTCCTCTTCTGAAAAACGGGCGGCGCCAAAATTCAGAAAGACGAATATCATCGCCACATCAAGCACCAGCCCGCCAACGGTCAGTAAGCCGTGAACGACGACGTTAGCCATGATCCAGTTGAGAATCAAGGAGTGGTAGGTGAGACTGAGAAACAGGGTGGCAAAGAAGAGGGCAACAGCCATCAGAGAGAAAAAATCCGCCAGGCGTTCGTGCTTGCGGGTATACCCTTTGATGTCTTTACAGACAGACATGACGATGACCTCTCAGCCAGGTTCTACGCGGCTCAACCTGGATTGTAATTTCCGTTAAACTCTACGGTTACCCTAATGTGGTGAAAAGTCAAGTCAAAACTCGGTCGGTGTGACCGCTTCATCGGCGAGTGTATAGTTGGGTGGATTACCCGGCACCTGAAGGCCGGGAATCATAGAGAACTATCGAGGAGGATCTGCGTGGAGAGTGTTACCGAACTTGTCAAAGGGCTGAACAGCATCGTCTGGGGACCGTTGATGCTGGTGCTGATTCTCGGTACCGGGATGTTTCTCATGCTGGGTCTGAGGCTCGTACCCTTGAGGCGTTTGGGCCACGGTATCCGCATGTTGTGGCAGGGGCGCAGAGACCAGGGGGAAGGTGAGATCAGCCCTTTTAACGCCCTGATGACCTCTCTCTCCGCCACCATCGGTACCGGCAATATCGCCGGCGTTGCCACTGCTATCGCCTTGGGTGGTCCGGGCGCACTCTTTTGGATGTGGTGTACCGCACTGGTGGGTATGGCCACCAAATATGCCGAAGCGGTGCTGGCAGTGCGCTATCGCGAAGTGGATGAAGAGGGAAACCACATCGGCGGCCCCATGTACTACATCAAAAATGGTCTTGGGAGGCGCTGGGCCTGGCTCGGAACCCTGTTTGCAATATTTGGCGCACTGGCGGGTTTCGGTATTGGCAATACGGTGCAGGCCAACTCCGTGGCCGACGTGCTGAAGACCAATCTGGAGATACCTGCTGCGGTGACTGGTGGTGTAATGGCGATACTTGCCGCACTGGTGCTGATCGGTGGTGTGCGGCGGATCGCGGACGTTGCCGGCAAACTGGTGCCCTTTATGGCGATTGCCTATGTCGTGGGTGGTCTGATGGTGTTGTTAACCCATTTTGGCGAGATTCCGTCTGCGGTCGTCATGATCGTCGAACACGCATTTACACCGACGGCGGCCACTGGGGGATTCGCTGGCGCGGCGATCTGGGCCGCGATACGTTTTGGTGTGGCCCGTGGCATCTTCTCCAATGAGGCTGGGCTGGGGAGTGCGCCGATTGCGCATGCGGCGGCGGCTACCAACAGTCCGGTACGGCAGGGCACCATCGCCATGCTCGGAACCTTCATCGATACCCTGATCGTCTGCACCATCACCGGCCTGGCCATTGTGGTGACCGGCGCCTGGACCAGCGGTGAAACCGGCGCGGCGCTCTCCTCCATGGCCTTTGAGCTGGCGCTGCCTGGTGTGGGTGGTTATGTGGTGACCTTTGGCCTGGCGATCTTTGCCTTCACCACCCTGTTGGGCTGGAGTTTCTACGGCGAGAAGTGTGTGGAGTACCTGTTTGGTGTGCGGGCGATTTTTCCTTTCCGCACACTCTGGATCATTATGATCCCGGTGGGTGCGATGGCGCAGGAGCAGCTCAATTTCGTCTGGCACTTTTCTTTTCACGAAAAAGAAAAGTGACTCGCCCAGCGGGGCGAGGAACACGCTTTCCGCAATAAAAGAAAAACCGACAGAGTAAGCAAGCGCCGATCAAAAAACCGTCGCGTAGCGACACAAACTATTCGATATAGCAGGAAACACTCAAGACTAAGAAAAAGTTACAATACTCCCCATGCACCGCGCCCTCCAAATCCTCAACAGCACCTTCGGCTACGAAGCCTTCCGCCACAATCAGTCCGGCATCATCGCAGCCCTGCTTGAGGGACAAGACGCCCTGGCCCTGATGCCCACCGGTGGCGGCAAGTCACTCTGCTACCAGATTCCGGCCTTGATAAGGCCGGGGGTGGGTGTGGTGATCTCACCTCTGATAGCGCTGATGCAGGATCAGGTGGATGCCCTGACCCAGCTTGGTCTAAACGCTGCATTTCTGAATTCCACACTTGATATGGGATCCATCCGCGCCACTGAGCAGGCGCTCCTGGCCGGGGAGTTGGATCTGCTCTATATCGCACCGGAACGGCTGCTCAATGAGCGCATGCTTTCACTGCTGGAGCAGGTGCCGCTGGCGCTCTTTGCCATCGATGAAGCGCATTGCGTCTCCCAATGGGGCCATGACTTTCGCAAGGATTATCAACGGCTGTCGATACTTCAGGAACGTTTTCCAAGCGTGCCACGCATCGCCCTGACTGCGACGGCGGATGAGCGCACCCGGCATGAGATTATCGAGCAACTCGGTCTGCAGAACGCAGCGATCTTCATCAATAGTTTTGACCGGCCCAACATTCGCTATGCACTGTCAGAGGGTCAGAATGCGAAAGAGGCGTTGTGGCAGTTCCTGCAACGTGAACATCCGAGCGATGCCGGAATCGTCTATTGTCTCTCCCGCAAGCGGGTGGGGCAGATCGCCGACTGGTTAAGTACCAAGGGCCGCAAAGCGTTGCCCTATCATGCCGGATTGTCCGATGCCGAGCGGCGCAACAATCAGTCCCGGTTCCTGCGGGAGGATGGGGTGATTATCGTTGCAACCATCGCTTTCGGCATGGGGATCGACAAACCGGATGTACGCTTTGTCGCCCATCTGAACCTGCCCAAGAGCGTCGAGGCCTACTATCAGGAGACCGGACGTGCCGGCCGGGACGGTGGACCGGCCAATGCCTGGATGGCTTATGGACTGCAGGATGTGATCACCCTGCGCCAATTCACCCAATCCTCGGACTCGGAAGACCAGTTCAAACGCGTCGCTCACCACAAACTGGAGGCGATGCTGGGGCTTTGCGAGTTGACCGGCTGTCGTCGCCAGGCACTGCTGGCCTACTTCGGTGAAACTTTGCCGGAGCCCTGTGGCAATTGCGATAATTGTCTGCTGCCGCCGGAGACCTGGGATGCCCAGGAAGCGGCCCGCAAGGCACTCTCCTGTGTCTACCGCACAGGTCAGCGATTTGGTGTGAACTATGTGGTCGATGTGTTGCGGGGCAAGGAAGATGATCGCATTCAGCGTTTTGGGCACGACCGGCTCAGTACCTTCGGTATCGGGGCTGACCTCTCCATCAGTGAGTGGCGCTCCCTGTTCCGGCAGTTGATTGCCCAGGGATATCTCGACATCGATGTGGCAGGACACGGTTCACTGCGGCTGACCGAAAAGAGTCGGCCGCTGTTGCGGGGTGAGCAGGGGCTGATGCTGCGTCGTCAGCGCAAGGTTGAAAAAGAGAAGTCTAAGCGGGAACGTAAACTTTCAGGACTGCGGGCCTTTGATCGTCCTCTTTTCGAGTCATTGCGAGTCCTGAGACTGGAATTGGCAGAGGCACAGGGGGTGCCGCCCTACGTCATTTTTCACGATGCCACGCTAACCGAACTGGCGCGTAGACGCCCTGCCTCACTGCATGAAATGGCCGCCATCAGTGGCGTGGGCGAGAGCAAGTTGGCCCGCTATGGCCAGCAATTTCTGCTGCATATCCGTGAATATCCCCTGCCCGATATGCTGCGCAACAATCTCAGCGACACTGTCAACGAAACCCTCTATCTGTTCAACAACGGCAAGGATGCGCAACGTATCGCTCAAGAGCGGGAACTCAAACTCACCACGGTATATTCGCACTTCGCCGAGGCGCTGGAGGTCGGATTGCTGGATATTACCGATGTGTTGCCCGTCGAGGCTGAAGAGTACACCGAGATCGTCAGGCTTATGGAGCATCTGGACGTCTGTGAAGAGGGGCGTTTGAAGCCGCTCTATGAGGCTCTCGACGGGGCTTGGGATTACGGGATTTTGCGTTGTGTTCTGGCTGCAGAGTGCGGTTAATTCGCAAACACTCAAAGCAGGAAATAGATTCCGAGTGATCCATGTCGCATTTTGGTAGTATGCGTCCTATTATTTATAGGGATATTCCTAATCGGACTCTTGCCATAGTCCCACTGGTTGGGGGGGCTGGGTTCCAAGTTGTAGTCCATCTCACGCGAAATATTTTCAGGAACGCGCTGTATCGCTGAAGGACAGATGCCAGAAGTGGTTTCCGTCCAGTGCTGAATTGCGCGAGCGTTGCCTGCGCATCTCTCTATCGTCCTTTGAGCGGCGGCGTGAAAAACTGATTTTACGGACACAAGATTGAAAACAGATAACAATAAAAAAATCCTGCTGGTTTTGAAGCGCCGAGCGCCGGTTTTGATGCTGCTGTTGGTGCTTTCGGGCGTGGTGCTGCTTTGGATGGACTGGCAAAAACAGGCAGGCCTGGATGCGCTGCAACTGCGTGGAGTGGAGTTTTCTCGGGCAGTCGCGCAGCTTGTTGAAGAACCCATGCGCGAAAACCGCGACCTGGATCTACAGCGTTTTTTAGGTCTGGCAAACCAAACTGAACCGCTCTATCTGGCCGTGTTGCGTCCTGACCAGACTATTCTCAGCCACTGGACGGCGACCCGTTTGTCACTGACAGCGCCTCCAGCAGGCATCACGCCAGGAGAGTCGAGGGTTGTGGTTGATCGGTTTCCTGATCCCGTCACCGGTGAACCCTATATCCGTTTTCTTACGCCGATTCCACCGGAACAGCGGACGGCAGGGAGCATGCCTCTTGGTTATGTTGACCTGATTCTCAGTGAGACGCCTGCCCTGGAACTGGCGCGTAACTCTGCGCTATCACTGGCCATGATTTTGCTGATGGCGGCGGGCCTGACGGTAGCCGGCAGTGCGCTCTTGATCAGGCTGATCGACTGGAGGGTGCACCAACTCCCCTCCGTGTCTTTAACCCGGCTGGGGTCAGCGGTATCCGCTATTGACGAGAACAGCACTGGCTTGGTGACGACAGCGCCAGAACCGCTCGATGCGGAAAAATTATTGGTTTTGAAGAATAATTTTCAGGGTTTACGGGTAGGCCGTCTCACGCAGCTGATCCATACCTATCTCTCCAGTGCCGAGGCGCTGCTGGAAAAGATGGAACAGACTTTCGACAGGCGGGATGCGAGAGCGCTGTTTCAGCTTGCGCACAGCCTGAAATCGTCAAGTGCCAATCTGACTGCCCTCCGGCTTTCGGCCCTCTGCAGGAATCTGGAAAAAGAGGCCCGCGATGGCAAAGTTCTGGAGGGAGAAAAACAGTTGCGGGCGATTCGGGATGAGTTTTCCCGTGTCAGCCAGGCTTTGGAAGTTGTGCTTGCTGAATTGCCGGAGGATGAACCCTGGCAGATCGACCGGGAGCAGGACAGTAAGCTGGCGAGCCCCTATTTGGTAGGTGCGGATATCGCCGGCCAAGAGCTGGTTGATGGGGAGCGGCGGCCAAGGGTGATGGTGGTTGATGATGACTCGACCGAACGGGAGATGGCGAAATCCCTGCTGCAGGAGGGAGGCTTCGATGTGGTGCTTGCCGAGAACGGCCGCATAGCGCTCGACCGCTTCTTCACAGATAAACCGGCGGTCATGCTGCTCAATCTGGAAATGCCTGAACTTGATGGTCTCCAGGTCTGTGAGAGGTTGCGCCTGCTTCCTGGCGGAGAACATCTGCCGGTGATCATGGTGACGGGTCATGATGATCTGCCTGCGATTGAAAAGGCTTACGCGGTTGAAGCCACCGACTTTGTTACAAAGCCGGTGGTGTGGCCGGTGTTGGTGCAGCGTATCCGTTATCTTCTACGGGCTGCCGCTGCTTTCGAACGGGTCAACGAGCTGGCTATCTCTGATGCACTGACGGGGTTGCCCAACCGCCGTCACACACTGGAGCGAATGCAGCAGGGGCTGGCAGAGGCGCGTCGAAACAAGCTTCCCTTTTCATGCACTCTGGTGGATATCGACTATTTCAAGCGCATCAACGATACCCATGGCCATCTGGTGGGAGACATTGTTTTACGTGAATTGGCCGGTGTGCTGCGTATGACCGCGCGGACATATGATGTCCTAGGCCGCATCGGCGGAGAAGAGTTTTTGATGTTCAGCATCGGGTTGGATATCGACGCGGCCAATCAGATGGCCGAACGACTGCGCCGCGCCGTGGCCGATCACTCTTTTGGGACTAGAAATTTTAATGAACAGGTGACTGTGAGTCTCGGTGTTACTGCCGCCAGTAGCGGAGATGAGAGTTATGAGCAATTGTTGAGGGCTGCTGACAAAGCGTTGTATTCCGCCAAGGATAGAGGGCGGAATTGTGTGGAGAGCAGGTGACTTTCTGTGTTGATTTTACTGGCAGCTTTTAGTGAGTGTTTTTTCTTCCGATGCGGGTGACAGTTGAGAATGGACGGAGAGAAAAGCCCGGGAACATCTCAGCCGCAGGATAGAGCGGAGCTGGATGCTCTGTTCAGACTGGAGCAGGCCCGGGTGCTATACGGCAGTGCATTGCTGCCTAATCTGATCGTTGCGTTTGTCAGCGTTTTGCTGGCTCTATATTTTGCCCCGCTTTTGACCATGGAGTCGATCCTGGTCTGGTTTGTCCCTCTGAATCTGTTGGTGATGGCGCGCCTGGTGACAGCATGGGCCTATGGGAACTATCGGACGAAATTTGGGACGACAGCTTTCTGGGTAAGGATCTACGTCTTTCTGACGGCGTTGGTGGGGCTAAGCTGGGGTCTGGTTGCCTGGCTGCTTATGTCGATGCTGCAGGGCAATTCTACTGGTGTGATGATGGTTGTGCTGGTTGTCGCAGGCATGATATCGGCGGGGGTTCATGTCCTGGCGATAAGTTCAGTGGCGGCGATCTTTTACATTTTGCCAGCCCCTATTGTTATCGCCCTGCAATTCTACTCCAGTAGTCCGGATGGGGTGTCACATATCTTTTTCATGATGCTGGCTTACAGCCTGTTCATGACTATGGTCGTGAACAAGCAGAACAGGACTTTGCGTGATAATTTCCTGCTGCAATACGAGAATGAGACACTGATCAATAGTCTCCAGCAGGCTAAAAGTACTGCTGAATCGGCCAACGCCGCCAAGTCGTCCTTTCTTGCCAAAATGAGCCATGAGATCCGTACGCCAATGAATGGTGTGTTGGGCATGGCGGAGCTTCTGATGGAGAGCAGTCTCAATGAACGTCAGCGCCACTTTGCCCAAACCATCAAGCGTTCAGGCGGCCGCTTGATTCATCTGATCGATGATGTGCTGGATTTCTCCAAAATTGAAGCCGGCAGACTGGAGCTGGAGCTGCAAAGAGTCAATCTGCGGCACCTCATTGAGGACGCAGTAGAATTGCTGGCCGATCGGGCCTATAGAAAAGGCCTTGAGTTGACTGCAGTGTTGCCGCCCAACATGCCCAATTATTTCAGGTGTGATCCTGTACGCCTGGAGCAGGTACTGGTCAATCTGTTGGGAAATGCCATCAAGTTTACCCAGGTTGGTGAAGTGGTATTGGAGTTGGTGGTGATGCAACTGTCTGAGAACGAAGCTCGTCTCTCATTCAAGGTAATGGACACAGGTATTGGTATCGATGCCGGTAACCAACAGTGCATCTTCAAGGCCTTTACGCAGTCAGATGGTTCAATTACACGTGAATATGGCGGTACTGGTCTTGGACTGAATATCTCCAATCAGCTTCTTGGCCTAATGGGCGGGAAGCTGAAGGTTGAGAGTGAGTTGGGACGGGGAAGCTGCTTTCACTTCGATCTCCGGCTGAACATAGAGAGAGAAACGTTTTATCCGGAACCTGCATTGGATGAAGACCTGCTGAATAGGCGCCTTCTGATTGTTGATGACAATGCGACGGTGTGTGGTTATTTGATGAATCAGATCAGCGCATTGGGTCTGTCGGTTGATATCGCGAAAAATGGGAATCAGGCTTTGTCCATGCTGAATACCGCTGCCGACATGGGAAATCCATACGATATTGCTATGCTCGACCGACAGATGCCTGGGGCCAGTGGCGCGGTGCTGGCCCGGATGATTAAAGAGAAGCCTGCGCTGGCGGCTACCCGAATCGTGATTTTGAGTCCACTGAATCAGCAACTGTCCGAGGTGCCGAATGGACTTGTGCATTTCCAGCTGACCAAGCCGGTGCGCCTGGATCAACTATTGCGTTGCTTGAATGTCGTCTTTGATAGAGAACCCGTGTCTGTAAGAAGAGAAGCAGAAATCTTTCCCCAACAGGCACGGGATGATAGATGGATCGGTGTAAAAATCCTGCTGGTAGAGGATAACCCAGTCAATCAGGAAGTGGCGTTGGGTATGCTTGAATTGCAGAAGTGCCATATTGTGGTCGCAGAGAATGGACTGGAGGCACTGGATGCGATGAAACTGGATGTTTTTGATCTGGTGCTGATGGATTGCCATATGCCAGAGATGGACGGTTTCAGAGCAACCGAGGGAATTCGCCTGTATGAATTACAACAGGGCGAGGGAAGGCGCATTCCCATTATTGCGTTGACCGCCGATCTGCAGAAGGATATTCGTCAGCAGTGTCTCCGGGCTGGTATGGATGACCTGCTTGGCAAGCCTTTCTCCACGGATGAGTTACTGACTGTAATGTCGCACTGGTTACAGTTGGAAAAATCATCGGAAACAGCAGGCCCCTCTTCAGTGAATGAGGAGGCGGTCATCGATGTTCTTGTGCTGGATAAGATCAGAGCCTTACAGCAACCGGGAAGGTCAGACATAATCAGCAGAGTGGTTAATCTCTTTTTGGATGTAACTCCCCGCTTGATAAGGAAGTTGCATCAGGCAATTATTTCCAATGATGGAGAAGGCGTCCGTGAGGCAGCCCACAGTATCAAGTCCAGCAGCGCCAATGTAGGAGCACTGCAACTCTCAAAAAAGTGCAGTGAGATGGAAGTGCTGGGTGAACAGGGCGACATTGATGCCATAAAAGAGATGATGGAAGAGATCAATGAAGAGTTTGTTGCGGTACGGGCCGCTTTGCTCGATGAGCTTGCCGGGGTTGAACAGGCGACGGTTTGAGTCAGGTAGAAAAACGTCGTTTGAGATATCGTATAATAACTGCAGATTCATACATCCACTGCACTGAACCATCCTGATGCTCAATGTGCAGGCAGGGTGTCTGATAAAGCCCTCCCTCTCTGATAAGCGATTGCTTCCACAGCTGATTATTAGCTGCATCACGATATTCGATATTGAGATCCAGCTGCTTGATGACCCTGCGAACCTTTATACAGTAAGAGCAGGCGGAGAACTGATAGAGTGCGAGCCGGCGGGTTTCCTTATCGACTTGCTGTTGCTCGTCCATGCTTCTATGTATAGGAGCGGCGGCACCCAGAAGCTTTTTTATGATATCCAGCATTGCGTCATTTAACCTTGGAACCACCAAGGCACTCTGGTGAATCCCGTACGCTGCCGTTACGTTCGAACCACTCTTCCGGGGTCATGGTGTGTAGTGCCAGTGCGTGTACGCCTCCCTGCAACTCGTCGGCCAGGATTTTGTTGATCAAGCGGTGGCGGTTGAGCAATTTTTCCCCTTCGAAGCGTTTGCTCGCGATGACGACCTTGAAGTGGGACTCTGATCCTTCAGGTACACTATGCATATGGCTTTCGTTGTTCACTTCCAGAAAGATCGGCGAAAGCGCCGCCTGAAGTTTCTGCTGAATGGATGCCTGTATTGTCATAACCTCGTCCAATTGATTTGTCTGGATACGAAATTATAGCGTTACTCAATAAATACTGGCCAATACCCGGAAGATCAAATGGTTTTGGAGAGCAGTTGTCGAAAATCGGTTTCTGGGAGAGGATGGCTGTATAGATAGCCTTGGGCCATCGAACACCCGGCGTTATGCAGAAAATGATGTTGATCTTCATTCTCCACGCCTTCAGCAATGAGATCCAGTCCAAGCCCTTTTGCCATGGCGATTATAGCCTCGATTATGGAGTGTTCATCCCTCTGTGATTCTATCGCATGAATGAAGGAGCGGTCGATTTTAAGGCTGTGAAGCGGTAGAGACTGAAGATAGCCAAGTGATGAGTAACCTGTGCCGAAATCGTCCACTGCAACACGGATACCATAGCGATGCAGAATGCCAAGATTCTCTACGGTCTTTTCCATATTCTGCACGATTGAACTTTCGGTGATCTCCAATTCGAGGAGTTGTCTGGGAAGGTTGAACTCGCTGGTAATTCCTAACACTGTAGTGGTGAAATTGTCTGATTCGAGTTGCTGAGCAGACATATTGACTGACAGGCTTATGGGATGAGTGTGAAGCTTCACCCAGTTATATGCATCTTTGCAGGCTTGTCTTAATACCCATTCACCAACTTGGATAATCAGTCCACTCTCCTCGGCAATAGGGATGAATTCGGAGGGCGGCAACAGCCCCAGATCAGGGTGCTGCCATCTGACAAGGGCTTCCGCACCAATGATTTCCCTGCTTTTTAAATCTACCTTCGGTTGGTAATGAAGTCTCAGTTCATTGTTGAGGAGTGCCCGCCTCAGGCCGTTTTCAATATCCAGTCTCTTGTGAAACTGTTCCTTCATGTTGTCGGCAAAAAATGCAAAGCCGTTCTTACCGGAGTTTTTGACCTGATACATTGCCATATCGGCATTTTTCACCAGCATCTCTTTGGAATCGCCATCATTAGGATAGACCGCGATGCCGATGCTGAAGGTAACGAATACTTCCTGCAGGCTGGGATGGAATGGCTTCTCAAGCTCTTTTAGAATCTTGTTTGCAGTTGTGGTTATATCGTTTCTGTCGCTAACCTCAGGCAACAAGAGATTGAATTCATCCCCCCCGACCCTTGCCAAGGTATCAGCCTCTCTGAGGCAGCCTTTTAAGCGTGCGGCGATGGACTGTAGCAATTCATCCCCTGCAAGATGCCCCAGAGTGTCGTTGACGATTTTGAAGCTGTCCATATCAAGGTAGAGAACAGCCAGCATTTTTTTGTTTCTTTTTGCCTGGGCTAAAGCGATGTTGAGCCTGTCTCGGAACAGTGTTCGGTTTGGAAGACTGGTCAACAGGTCATGATAAAGCTGATATTTTATCAACTCCTCGGACTGTTTTCGTTCAGTGATATCACGTGCGACTCCATAAGTACCAACGAATTTTTTTTTGCTGTTGAGCCGGGTGGAGTAGATGCCCATTGAGTTCAGTTCGATAGCGACAGAACGAACGTCGACATAGTTGGGGGAATCGAAGTCTTTGCTTTTCAGTCTAAGTTCAGTATTGCGACTTGTGCGGTCGCCGGTGCGTCTTTCATTGAAGATGTATTTTGCCTTTTCAAGATTGTCTGGAGGTATCAAGCAGGTGTAATGTTGTTTCAGAAGTTCTCCAGCTTCGAATCCAAGGTTTTTTTCAAATTGATTGTTTAAGAAGGTAAATCTTCCTTCCTGGTCCAACATGTAAATAAGATCGGGGGAGTTGTTGACGAGAAAACGGTGAAGCGTTTCTGATCGTCTTAATTTATCCTGAATACGGATGTTCTCATTTGTGAGGTGTTGTCTCTCCAATGCATTGGATACCGATAGTAACAGTTCGTCTGCCATGTAGGGCTTGCGGATGAAATCCTTTGCGCCTTTTCTCAGTGCACTGGCCACATGGTCGAAGCTCGATTCCCCACTGATTACGATGATGCTGGTGTTGTGACTGTCGCTTTTGATGAACTCCATTACCTGGTGACCATCGATATCCGGCATATTCAGATCAAGGAGCGCTAAATCGAATGTGTCTGTTTTCAACACATCAATCGCCTCTTGCCCACCATCCGCAGTGATGATGGTATAGCCGGAAAATTGCAGTATCGTTCTCAGGCTTTCGCTGGCCCGTGGTTCATCATCAACTATCAAAATACGGGCAGAATTCCTTTCTCTGTTGCTCTTGGCCTGCTCTTTTATCTGTGATGCCTGCTGTCCGTTACCTCCTTGTAGTCTTGATGTCGAATGTTTGATGGTCGTCATCGCTACGTGTCCCCCATGGGGATTCTCCTGGGTAAGAGAATCTGGAATGTTGTGCCCTTTTCATGGCTTGAGGTGCAACTGATGGAGCCTGAAAGTTCGTTAATAAGATTTTTCACGATGGTGAGACCAAGGCCTGCATTGCCGGCTCCTTTGGTGCTCTTCACAGGAGAAAAAATATTCTCCATGATCTCGTCAGGAATGCCGGGACCGTTATCAATGACCTCTATCCCAACGTAGTGCTTACCATTCATATTGATTTTGTCTTTCGTGATTAAGGTAATTCTGCCTCCATCACTCATCGCTTCAACCGAATTTTTTATCAGGTTGGTAAGTATCTGTTTAAGGGTATTGCGACTGCCGGCAACCGGAGGCAGAGAGGTTTCGAGGTCAAGCTGGGCGCTGATGTCATGGGTTATGAAAAGTGAGGTGTGAAAAATCTTTTCGACATCAAGGATCAGATTGTTAAGGTCAACGAATCCTTGCTCAAGTCCGATATCGGAAGGCATGTCGCGCAGGCGCAGGATGATATTTCCTACACGTTCGATCTCATCCTTGATGATACGAAGTTCCTCCTGGGCAGCATGGTCCTCCCCCAGTTTCGTGCCAAGAATATGCAGGTAGTTGTTAATGATGCCAAGAGGGTTGTTGGCTTCGTGAATAATTTTTCTTGCGTGCAGCTGGAATTCTGATCGCGCTTCTTCAATCCGCTCCTCTTCGGAGCGGATGATGGTAATTTGTTGCTGGATAGACTTTGCTGCCCCATCGGCAAAGGTTGATACCAGCATTAGGTGGGACTCGATTCTGTTCCAGTCCACCTGTTCAATGCCAGCGACCAAAGCGCCGACGGTACGCCCTTCAGTTATCAAGGGAATTGCAAGTAACCCGTTATTTTTCATCAGGGTCAGGATCTGACGATCCACAATAGAGATGGATCTGTTTTCGCCGTTTTCAAGCCAATGCCTTGGTCCGCACTGCAAAAGGGAGTCAGCAATCATGCTTCTGCCCGCTTCCAGGAAAATTGAGATGTCAGCGAAAGGTCCGGGTTCGGTCTCTTCTGAAGGGGTATATGTGAGTTGATTCGACTCCTGATCGTAGAGAAAAACCCTGATTGGGGTCAGGTCGAAAAGGATGCGGGCATTTTGGACAATAGAGGCGAGTGTCTCATGTAATGGAACCTGTGGTCCGGTTCGATGTGAGGCCATACCGACGATGGCCGCCGTTTTTATCCGCTCTTTTAACTGCTCTTTCAGTTGCTTGCGTGAGGAAGTGGTGTCTATCCCTTTATTACCAGTCTTTGCTGATTTCGTTAGCGAGATTCCAAGGCTTTTGGCGATGCTGTTGACTTGCTCATCAACGCTGCTCAACATCTCTTCGAGCAGTGGCTGGGTCAATCCAAACAGCTCATCTGCCTGTTTGAAGACTGTATTGTCCGGAGTGCCGTTGAGGCTGCTTAACTGGCTTGCAAGGTTAATGATTTTTACCAGGGGTGTGCTGTCTTGAATCAGCACAGCAGGCTCGTACTGGTAGTGCACGGCATCGGCCATGAAAGAGTGCAGGTGCCAGCTGTCAATCAGGTAGGCGCCTACCTCGCTGTGGGTGAAGCCCAGTTTTTCATTCTCAAGTTTTTCCAGTTCCTGCCCGGAAAATGGCTCCACTGAAATGTCTGAGTATTCGGAGGGAAAGTTTCGTAGCAGGACCAATTGTCCCACGCGATGTAACAGCCCGGCAATGTAGGCCTCATCAGGTGATTGGTAGGTGGTTAAACGTGCAATTGCGCGTGCTGTATGAGCGCATGTCAGGGAGTGCAGCCAGATTTCATCCATATATTGACTGACAGAGTCGTCGACCTGGGAGAACAGGTCTTGCACCGCACTTGTCATGGCGATGGTCTTGACGGTATTTAAGCCCAGTACAACCAGTAATCGTCCAAGGCTGGCTTCGGATCCCCACTGCCTGTAAATCGGGGAATTTGCCGCCGCAAGGACCTTGGATGAGAGGGCAGCGTCCTGGCGGATGATATTTTCCAGGTCGCTAAAACAGACGTCAGCATGATTGCAGATGTCTATTAATTGAAGGAGTACGTGAGGAACGGATGGAAGCCTGCTTGCATCCAATTCCAACATCACACTAATAACTGATTTTTCCATGGCCAATTTATAATATTTTTAATTGGTGGCAACACATTGCGGGTTTGCAGCGGCGCAGCTGCATAATTTGAAAGCGATGTGAATCCCAAGCCATTGTTTTTGTTTTGCTGAACGGTATCAATTTCGCCAGATCAGCATACCTACAATCTCCCTCAACAGTAAACTTATAGCATTAAAACCGCAAGATTATTAGGGGCTTGAAATCCTATTTGAATATGGCTGAATAGGTTTGGAGAAAGAAAAGTCAGAAAACCTTGCTGGCCTCAAATACAGGCCCATCCACACAGACACGTTTCATAACCGGACCTTCTGCTGTTTGCACCTCAACCACGCAGCCGGCGCAGCCACCGACGCCACAGGCCATGAACTCTTCCAGTGAGACCTGGCAGGGCAGATCGAACTCTCCCGCCAGTTCAGCCACTGCCTCCAGCATGGGATGCGGGCCGCAGGTGAAGATCTCCACTTCGCCTCTGGCCTGCTCATTCAGGGATGTCAGCCAGTGTCTGGCAAGCTCGGTAACATAACCCTGAAAGCAGCCGGCAAAGTCCTGCTGGCTGGCCAGACGGCAGGAAATGCCCCAGTCGTCCATCAGCGGCATTGTTGCAATCACGTCGGCAGGCAGTTCCGGTAAAAGCAGTTGTGAGGGTTGGGGGTTGAAAGGGAACGGAACTTCGGAGCCGAGTATCACAAAGGGCTGTTTCTTTCGTTCCTGGTAGAGTGACTCCGCCAGAAAGACCATTGGCGGCATGCCGACACCACCGCCGATCAACAGCGGTTTTGTACGGGTGGGGTCGGGACGAAAAGGGTGGCCGATGGGTCCGAGCAGGCTGACGCTCTCGCCGGGCTGACGCCTGGAAAGCAGTGTGGTGCCGGTTCCCACCCGTTTATAGAGAAGCTCCACCCAACCATCTTCCGGCGATACCCGCATGATGGAGATGGGACGGCGCATCGGCTGTAACGGATCACATTGCAGGTGTACGAAGCTGCCGGGCTGTGCCTTGGTGGCGCACTCAGGTGCCTCTACCCGCAGGATGAACTGCTCGCCAGCGAAGGCCTCGTGAGAGAGGATTTCAGCATTTTCCAGATAGAGGGTTTCACGGTGGGGTTTGTTCATAGTAGGGCCTGATTCGCTAGTCTCGTTGATAGACAATGCGGCCTTCCAACAGTGTATGGGTGACGATGCCGGGCAGTTCCCAGCCGCCAAAGGGTGTGTTTTTCCCCTGGCTCGTCAGTTGATCCGGTACGACCGTCCAATAGGTATCCGGATCGAAGATACAGATATCCGCTGTCGCCCCCACCTGCAGCCTGCCCAACGGCAGTCCGAGTATCTCGGCGGGTCCAATGGTAAGACGGGCAATCGCGGTACTGAGATCCATAACGCCCTCGTGAACCAGTTTTATGGTTAGGGGCAGCAGGGTGTCCAGCCCGGAGATACCTGGCTCGGTGGCTGGAAACGGTGCCGCCTTGGCGTCGGCTTCATGGGGCTGGTGGTCGGAACAGATGGCAGTGATGATGTTCTCAGCCACCGCCTGACGCAGTCCGTCCCGGTCTCCCGTTGAGCGCAGTGGCGGCAGTACGTGGGCATTGCTGTCGAATCCCTCAACATCCATCTCCGTCAGATGGAGTTGGTGGATGGCAACATCGGCGGTGACCCGGCGTTTTTCCCGCCGCGCCCAGGCCAGGGTGTGGGCGGCGCTGGCGCTGGAGAGGGTGTGGAAATGGATCGCCGCGCCGGTGGTTTGCGCCAATGCCAGATCGCGGGCAACGGCGACAGTCTCAGCGGCTTCAGGGATTACCGGCAGTCCGAGCCGGTCGGCGACTTTTCCCTCGTGGGCACAGCCCTGATCGCTCAGATGCCTGTCATTGGAGCGGATAATGGTGAGTAGGTCGAAGGTGGCGGCATACTCCAGGGTGCGGCGCTGTACCAGGGTATTCGCCAGTGGGGCGTAATTGTTGCTGATGGCAATGCACCCTGCCCCTTTCAGGGCTGCCATTTCGCTCAGTTTTTCGCCTTTTAGTCCCTGAGTCTGAGCACCCAGGGGAAGCACCCGGCAGTAGCCTGCCTTACGGGCTTTGTGTTTGATCTGGCCCGCAATCGCCGGGGTATCTATCACCGGCAGGGTATCCGGTGGACAGCAGAGGGTGGTGATGCCGGAATGGGCTGCAGCTGCCGTCTCACTGGCGATAGTCGCCTTGTATTCCGCTCCGGGTTCCCGCAGGTTGGCACAGAGGTCGATGATGCCGGGACAGACTACCCTATCGTTTCCATCGATGATGATGGCTGTCTGAAAACCCGCTGGCGCCTCTCCGATCGCCGCGACTTTGCCGTTCTCGATATGGATATCGGTCACCATGTCGACACCGTTGGCGGGGTCGATCAGGCGTCCCTGGAGGATGGATATCTTATTGGTGTTGTTCATCCCTTGTTATCCTGGCCCTGTTGGTTTTGCGTGCCGATGATGATCGATATTACCGCCATGCGTACTGCTATGCCGTAACTGACCTGTTGCAGGATCACTGAGCGGGAACCATCAGCCACTTCCGAAGCCATCTCCACGCCCCGGTTGATGGGGCCGGGGTGCATTACGATGGCCTCTGAATCCGCTGCGGCCAGGCGTGCTTCAGTCAGACCGAAGAGGCGGTAATATTCGTGTTCGCTGGGCAGCATCGCCCCCTGCATGCGCTCCTTCTGCAACCGCAGCATGATTACCACGTCCACATCGCGGATGCCTTCGTCCATGTCGTGATAGATGTGGACGCCGAGGCTGCGGGCCTCTACGGGCAGCAGGGTGCGCGGGGCGATGACCCTGACTTCGGAGACGCCCAGGGTGTTGAGGGCGAGAATCTGGGAGCGGGCGACCCGGGAGTGGAGTATGTCGCCGACGATGGCGACCCGCAAGCCGGTGAACTCTCCCTTGTGGCGGCGGATGGTGAACATATCCAGCATCGCCTGGGTTGGATGGGCATGGCGTCCGTCACCGGCATTGATCACACCGACGCCGGGAGCCGCGTGCCTGGCGATGAAGTGGGCTGCGCCACTGACTGCATGACGCACCACGAACATGTCGACATGCATCGCTTCCAGGTTGCGCAGGGTATCAAGCAGGGTCTCTCCCTTGGAGGTGGAGGAGGCGGTGATGTTCAGATTCAGCACGTCGGCTGAGAGACGTTTGCCCGCCAGTTCAAAGGTGGTCCGGGTGCGGGTGCTGTTCTCAAAAAAAAGGTTGGCGACGATCTTTCCGCGGCAGATCGGAACCTTCTTCACTGTGCGTTCAGAGACGCCTGCAAAACCCTCAGAGGTATCCAGAATCTCGGTCAACAGCTCCCGGTTCAGTCCATCGATGGTGAGAAAGTGTCGCAGCCTACCTGTGTCGTCCAGCTGCAGACTGGGTCCCCTGCTCATGCCTCGGCTCCACTCTCTCCATTGCGTGATTCCCGGTTGGACTCGGTGCCGATTACCAGTCCGAGTGGCTCCGGGCCGGTGAGGGTGATGTGCTCTCCCGGCTTCATCACCTTGTGCAGGGCGACGACATCGGGTTGAATCGGTAGTTCCCGTCCTTTGCGTTCCACCAGGCAGGCAAGGATCACGGAGGCGGGTCGGCCGTAGTCGAAGATCTCGTTGAGGGCCGCGCGCATGGTGCGGCCGGTATGCAGTACATCGTCGATGAGGACGATATGGCGGTCATCCACGGGTACCGGCAGGTCGGAGGGGTGGACTTCCGGGTTCATGCCGATGCGGGTGAAGTCATCGCGGTAGAAGGAGATATCCAGGGTGCCGAGGGGTTCTTCCAGACCCAGTTCCTGATGCAGCATCTCGGCCAGCCAGACGCCACCTGTGCGAATCCCCACCAGGAGAGGCGCCTGGATTCCCCGTTCATTCATCAGGGACCAGAGTTTTCCCGCCATTTCATCGACCAGCGATTCGACAGCGTCCGCGTTCATAAAGCTATTTGACTGCATTTTTTACCTTAACTTCTGAGTTTGCAGGGAATTCGTTGTCTCGACAGTTTACCACCTGATGGACAATAGGAAGAATGTTAGATGACACCATCATCTGGGCGTATTGACTATCCAATGGACATATTCGCAACTTGGTCGCAGGCCCTCTACGAATTTTCACTCAACCATGTCTCAATGATCAGTTTTGCCGCCACGGCGTCATACTCCTCGATACGTTTTGCCTTGTGACCGAGCCGGTCTCTGGCTTCGAAGGAGGTGAAACGTTCATCCGTCATCACTACAGGCAATCGATAGCGCCCCTCCAACTGTCGTGAGAAGCGTTTGGCCGGGGCGGTGGCATCGGTCTCGGTGTCGTCCACATCCAGCGGCAGACCCACGATCAGGGCATCCGGCTTCCACTCGTCGATCAACTGGGAGATGCGTTGCCAGTCGGGCTTGTTCTTTACCGGCAGAAGGGTCTCCAGCGCGGTGGCGGTGGCGGTGATGGTCTGTCCTACAGCCACACCGATTTTACGCGTGCCATAGTCAAAGCCAAGTACCCGGTTGATCATTTTTCAGGCATGGCCGGCATCGCCGCTCATCAGATTGATGTCCACACCGAGTAGATCCGCAGCAGCCTGCCAGCGAGCAGCGTTCTCCAGTTGGAAAATGATATTGTTGTCTGCGGGGCCGCTCAGCCAGGCGTTTTCGGTAATTTCGCCTTCAAGTTGCCCCGGCCCCCAGCCGGCATAACCCAGTGCGACCAATGCCTGGTCAGGGCCTTTTCCGGCAGCGATGGCCTCCAGAATATCCCGTGATGTCGTCACGCTGATCTCAGGTGCCACTTTGAGGGTGGAGTCCCAGGTTGTGGTGGCGGTGTGCAGGACGAAGCCACGATCGGTCTGAACCGGGCCGCCGATATAGACGTGCTGTTCGGAGAGGTTTTCGTCGGTGACCTTGATATCCAACTGCTCAAAGACGTCGGTGAGTTGCAGTTCGATGGGGCGATTGACCATGATACCCATCGCCCCTTCCTCATTATGCTCGCAGATATAGGTGACGGCATGAAAGAAATTGGGATCGGTCAGTGCCGGCATCGCAATGAGGAAGTGATTTGTCAGACTGGTTTTAGGATCCATTCCCATAGTATCTGATCGTAGCGTCCTGTCTGCAACAAAATAGAAGAGATTTTTTCGCTACAGGGACTATTCTGAACCCAATCTGTTGCTGCGCAGGAACTGCCAGGTGCGGGTGATGTCGAGCACATCAGTCTCTTTTCTGATGTTGTTTGGAAAAGGTGAGTAGGGTGCCGCCAGTTTGACGATGCGGATTGCTGCGTCATCAAGCAGTTTGTGTCCGGATGAGTGCAGTATGCGGACCCGCTCTATGGTGCCGTCTGCCTTGACCGCAACATGCAACACCAGATTGCCGTAGAGCCGCTGGCGTTTTGCCTCATCCGGATAATTCAGATTGCCGATGCGTTCCACCTTGCGCCGCCAGGATTCCAGGTAGGCCGAATATTTATACTCCCTTGTGCTGGCGCTGACCGCCTTGCGCCGGGTCCGTTTGGCGTAAGCCTGGGATTTTTCTTCCAGATCTGCGGTAAGGCGGGCGATCTCAAGGTTTTTGCTGGCCAGCAATTGAGCAGCGGTCAGACGTTTTTTGGGTTCAGGCTGGGCCTGCTCGGCTTTGAGTTTGATTGTTGATTTCGCCTGGGTGATGAGTCTTTTTTCCGCTCTTGGGGAGGCTTGGGGCTGACTCATCTTTGGCGCGGATCGGGTCTGTACAGGTGCGGGTTTCGGCGTCGGCTGCACTATCGCCTCGGTGGCTGGCTTTTTGGGCGTTTTTTCGCTGCCGCCACCTGATTGCGCTACTTGGGCAAGAAAGTCGGCCTTCTCCTCTTTCTCTGGCGGTGCTTTCGGTTGTCTGACCACCATGATTTCGAGGCTCTGCTGGCGGTGATCCGGTGATTTTCTATCTTCGAATTTGAAGGTGACGCCAAGGATGAGCAGGGCATGCAGACAGGCCGCTAAAAACAGGGTGATCCCCAAGCGGTCGGTCTGTGGGAGTGATGCGGTCATACCCATAGGTTATTCGGTTTCCGGGGCTCCCTCGTTCAGAGCGGCTTACTCACAACGATCTCCTGATGATTTTCGTCCACCAGTATTACCCGTTTTTGCATTGCCGGGTTCATATGAATACGGTCGTCGCTGCCGACCAGAAGGACAAATTTTATCCCCATTGCCTGCGCGATCTCATGCCACTCATCCGGTCCGGCGATAAAGAGTGCGGTGGCGGCTGCGTCGGCGGTGGCGGCATCTTGATGGATGACGGTGACAGAATGGGACTTCGTGGCGGGGTATCCGGTACGGGGATCGACGATGTGGTGATACAGACGCCCCTCATAGGTGAAGTTTCGCTCGTAATCGCCGGAGGTGAAAACGCTTTCGTCCCCATCCACCTCAACCATGGCAAAGACACCGTGGCCGCTGGGTCGGCGAATGGCGATGCGCCAGGGGCGTCCGTCACGGTTGCCGATAGCCCGCAGATCACCCCCGGAATTGAGGATGGCGCTGTGGATACCCAATTCGCGCAGATGTTCGATGGCCAGGTCGATGCCATATCCCTTGCCGAAGGCGCCGAAGTCGAGTTTGACTGACGAATTTGATGATTGCAGCAGAATATCGTCCAGTCGCAGATCCGACATGCGAGGGTTGGCTGTGAGCAGTTTGTCGATAGCCTCTTGCTGTGGCGGTTCCCACTGTTCAGGACTCTTCTGAAAACCCCAGAGATCGATCAGATGACCAATCGCGGGGTTGAAAAGATGGTTGCTCTGGGCGGAGAGCCGACTGGACTGTTCGATCAGGGGTTGCACCGACGGCGGGACGGCAAATTGTTCTCCCTTCTGGATCAAAAGGTTAACTCGTTTCAGAGGGCCGGGATCCCAGGCATGCCAAGCTTGATGCATATCGTTGAAATCGGCCTGGATGGCTGCGCTGGCGTGTTCTGCTGTTTTTCGATCTGCGCCGACGATGTCGAGGTCGACCAGGGTGCCAAAGGCGAGGAACCGGCTGTGGTGGATGGGTTGGTGCTCGTCGTGACAGCCCGTAACCACGAGTGTGGAGAGGATGAGGAGGACAAGTGGGAGTTGCTGGGACAGTCTGTTCCAGATAGGTCTCATTTTTGCAGTTTCCCCTGGATCGCATTTATCAGATCGCCGGCAATGTCCAGACTGTATTGTCTGTCCAGTTCTCGAATACAGGTGGGGCTGGTGACATTGATTTCGGTGAGAAAATCGCCGATCACATCGAGTCCGGCGAAGAGGATGCCGCGCCGTCTCAGTTCCGGTCCGACTTCACCGGCAATCCAGTGATCCCGCTCCGACAGTGGTACTCCCTCTCCACGGCCGCCGGCAGCCAGATTCCCCCGGGTCTCCCCTTTCGCCGGGATGCGGGCCAGGGCGTAGGGTACGGGTTTGCCCTCCACCATCAGGATGCGCTTGTCGCCTGCGTTGATCTCAGGGATGAATCGCTGTGCCATAGTGTATTCAGTGCCGTGGCTGGTCAGAGTTTCGATGATGACGCTGATATTTGGGTCATCCTCCTTGACGCGAAAAACTGAGGCGCCACCCATGCCGCCGAGGGGTTTGAGGATGATGTCCCGGTGCTCCTTGTGGAAAGCACGGAAATCATCGCTTCTGCGACTCACCAGCGTGGGCGGGCAGCATTGGGGAAACAGGCTGGTAAAGAGTTTCTCGTTGGCGTCACGCAGGCTGGCAGGGCGGTTGACGACCAGGCAGCCCTGACGCTCCGCCTGTTCCAGCAGGTAGGTGGTGTAGATGTACTCCATGTCGAAGGGTGGATCCTTGCGCATCAGCACAACATCGAGCTGATCCAGAGGCAGTGTCTGTTTCTTTAAAACCTCATACCAGCCTGACGGATCGTCGTTGACCCGAATTGTGCGGGTTTCCGCGAGACAGCGCCCCCCTGACAGAAAAAGGCTGGACTGCTCCAGGTAGTGGAGTTCCCAGCCCCGGGCCTGAGCTGCGAGCAGCATGGCAAAAGTACTGTCTTTTTTAATATTGATGGACCCGATAGGATCCATGACCACGCCGATTCTTATCTTCATGGTGTCACAGTTTACTTTGGATTTGGGATGGTTTTAAGCGACTTTGCTTTTTTCATGCAATAAAACAGCGAGGTGGTCACGGTTATCGATAAAGATCCTTCAAACCTGATACGAAGAAAGCTAACCTTGATGCGGGGTGAACATCTTGCTATTTTGAGTGAATCCAGGATGGTTGGGGTAGGTTGAAGGGGGTTCGGCCGTATAATAAAGAGATTCGTTGTTCATCCTGGCAGTGTGAGAAGGGCAGCGAGCCACAATTGTTAAATCATTGACTATTTGAGGTGCGCTATGTCGGTAGGATTCAGCCGTCAGAGCGGTTTGGCGATGTTGCGACCGGGTTATCGGTGGCTGTTCTTTCTTGTGCTGATATTTGTGAACGGCGTGGTCATAGCGGAGGATGAGGATGATGCCTTCCTCTCCGCCATCGCTGAAGAAGCCAGGAAGGTGGAGCAGAGGGGCGACGTTGGTGGGCAGAGTGAGCAGACGCCATTGGATGAGGGTGGGCCAACTCAGAAGGAATTCGAGGCTAACCTGAAGAGTCGTTACCTGGGCAGTTTTACGTTTTATAGAAAGTTGCCTGGCCGAAGTCAGGAAGAGATCTATCTTGATTACAAGAGTGGAGTTTCCATCGGAGACATTCGTAAAAAGATCATGGACCGGTTCCTGCATCGCTAAACGTGCAGGGCACTATTGAATACCCTGGGCAGCGGCCTTGAATTTCTCAAAATAAGAATAGAATTACGGGGACAGGCATGAAATTATTCGTAAAACATACTTTCGTCATCTTTCTCCTGCTGATTATGGCGAGAGCCGTTTCGGCAGATGAGTTAGAGGTGGGTGAAAGCAGCGGTGTGGTGGGTTTGACTGCCGACAAACCCTATCTTCATGTCATGCATGAGGGCCGTTCCGTAAAGATTCAGCGGGTTCAGGATCCCGACTACGAACTCAAGGGTTATTTTGCCAAGACGGTGCGTAAGTGTCCGCCGTTTTGTATCAGGCCGGAGCAGGCGGATCCGCGTGTGACGACCGTTGGTGAAGTCGAGATCTTCGAATTTATGGAGACAGAATTGCGGGATGGAGAGGGGCTGCTGATCGATGCCAGAACTCCCCAGTGGTATCAGCGTGGAACTATCCCCGGTTCCGTCAATATCCCTTTCACCACTCTTTCCAAAGACGTGGACGACCCGGAAATGGTGAAGGCGCTGGAGTCGTTTGGCGTCATACGGCGTTCCAGCGTAGGTTTTTTTACCCGTAAAATGGAAGAGATGGGGTTCATGGATGGGGAGTTGAAGAGCGGTAAATGGGATTTTTCCAAAGCCAAGGACCTGGTGTTGTGGTGTAATGGTCCATCTTGTGGCCAGTCTCCCAGGGCGATAAAGGGGCTATTGAAAGTGGGATATCCACCGGAAAGGCTTTTTTACTACCGGGGGGGTATGCAGTTGTGGCAGTTGTGGGGCCTGACAACTGTAATTCCTAACAAATAAATGGCCTATATGTGCTGCGCCGCCCCATTATCGAGAGGATGTCAAGTTGAGTGCTGAAGATACGGAGACGGATATTTCAGGGGTCAAGGTGATGGTCATTGACGACAGCAAGACCATCCGACGTACTGCTGAAAGTCTTCTGAAAAAAGCCGGTTGTGAAGTTATGACCGCTATCGACGGTTTTGAGGCGCTGGCGATGATAGCCGACCATCATCCCGACGTTATCTTTGTCGATATCATGATGCCGCGTCTCGATGGTTACCAGACCTGCGCGCTGATAAAGCATAATGAAGTTTATAAAGGCATTCCTGTCATCATGCTTTCCAGTAAAGATGGTCTTTTTGACCGGGCGCGCGGACGTATTGTTGGTTCTGAGCAGTACCTGACCAAGCCTTTTACAAAGGATGAACTCTTGGGTGCAATAAGGCGATACGCCACTAAGGCAGCCTGACCAGAGTAATAATTATGGGGGTCGCATAGACTGCGACCAGCGAGCATAAGAGCTTTCGGCGCTTTATATCGATGATAAGAAGATTTTTTAATAGAGACAGGACTCCAAAAGAGCTTGATCAGGCTACTGTGGTACCTGGGGCAGATGCGGCTACGATATTGATCGTGGACGATTCCCCGACTGAGGTACATGTTCTGAAGAAGATCCTGGAAAAGCAGGGCTTTCAGGTTCAGGTGGCGCGTGATGGCCAGGAAGGTGTCGATACGGCAAAGCGCATACATCCGGATTTGATATTGATGGATGTGGTGATGCCCATACTGAATGGTTTTCAGGCGACCCGGCAGCTACAGAACGACGAGGGTACCGCGAAAATTCCTGTGATCATGGTGACTACGAAAGATCAGGAGACGGATCGGAGCTGGGGGAAGCGCCAGGGGGCCAGTGAATACCTGGTCAAGCCGGTGGCGCCTGCAGATTTGCTGGCCAAGATCAAGGTGTTGCTGAATGGCTGAAATGCTTTCTGAACCAATGTTTGAGAATCCTGAAGAGCTGGTACAGCTTTTACAGGTTATCGAGCATCGCAGCAGAGAGTTTGCCCGGGGGCTTCCCCAGCAGGAGCAGGCCGAGGCGCAGTGGGAAGGCGTCATGTTCTTCGTTGGTGAGCAAAGACTGGTCGCTCCACTCGATGAAATAAAAGAGATTCTTAACTATCCCAGCAATATTACCCCGGTCCCTGGAACGAAATCCTGGATGCTGGGGGTGGCAAATGTTCGCGGCAACCTGATTCCCGTTATCGACTTGCAATCCTATCTTGTCGGAAATAAAACAGAACATGGCCGGCGCAGCCGGGTACTGGTCTTTGCTCATCATGACGTTTTTACCGGCGTCCTGGTGGGTGAAATGGTGGGTATGCGCCATTTCAGTGAAACGATGGCAATTGCCAATCATGGTGTTGTCGGTCATATGGAAAAATATGTACGGTTTGGATTTGACCTGGATGGTGAAGTCTGGCCGGTTTTAAGTCTGTTTTCATTGGCGCAGGATCCTGCTTTTCAGGTTGCGGCCGTGTAAGTCCGTGTCACGCACCGCTTGCAGCGGGGCTTGAAGATGCGCTTTCAGGAGAAAGAGTAATGAAAGTAAGAGGTGCTAAATCACCGTCAAACAGGGCCATAACGGTACTTTCCGTACTGCTGTTGGTGTCATTGGTTCTGGCGCTGTTGACCTTTGTGCATACCACCACGCAAGAGGCGTTTGACGAACAGTACCTGCTAAGAGCCGCTGAGCAGAGGATTCTGGCTCAGCGACTGGCTAAATTTTCCCTCTTGGCTGCTCGTGGTGAGCGACAGGCATTCAGTTCCCTGCAGGGTGTCCGGGACCGTTTTGAGCAGATCATGTGGGAACTCAAGAACGGAGCACGCTCAGAGGGATTGCCAGCAGCGCCGGATGAGGTGCGCCCAACTCTTCGTGAGGTTGAAAATACCTGGCTTGAATTGCGCCAGAATGCGGATGAGATTCTTGCCGCGAAAGAACCCACCCTGGCAATTGGCGAGTTTTCCAGCGTCATTTCAGAATTTATTCCTCAGCTACAGGATCTTTCAAATGAGGTTGTGCAGGGCTTGATCAACGAGCAGGCGTCACCACGCCAAATCTATATCGCCACTGAACAGCTGATGTTGGCACAGCGAATCGATACCAAGGTGAATGCGGTACTGCTTGGGGGGCAGGAGACAGCATCTGCCATCGACCAGTTTAGCCGGGATGGTGATCGTTTTGGCCGTGTATTGGACGGGTTGCTGGAGGGTGATCCTGACTTGGGCGTGGACAAAGTAACGAATCCTGCCGCAGAAGCCAGTTTACGGGATGTTGCCACCCTGTTCGGCACGATCAATGATCATGCAGAAGAGATTATCGACAATATTCCGGCGGTACTGCCGGCACTTGAGGCGGCATCTACGGTCGACGAGGTCAGCGATAGAACCAGTGACAAAGCGGAACAGCTGATCACTGCCTTTGGTGAATCTCCCGGACGATTTCAGTTGCTTGGTATCAAGGCCGGTCCAGGCGCGGTGGCACTTTTCGGCGCTGCAGCGGCACTGTTTCTAATCCTGTTGGGCGTACAGCTCGTTGTTGATGCCCGCCGGCGTGAGGAAGCGAGCAAGCAGCTGAATGAAAACAACCAAAAGGCGATTCTACGTCTGTTGGATGAAATGGGCGACTTGGCGGATGGTGACCTGACAGTGACCGCCAGCGTCACCGAGGATATTACCGGCGCCATTGCCGACTCTATCAACTACGCTATCGAGGCCCTGCGGGAGCTGGTTACCACCATCAATGCCACCTCGGAACAGGTCTCGTCCTCGACACAGGAGAGTCGCGCAACTGCAATGCATCTTGCAGAAGCGAGTGAGCATCAGGCAGAGCAGATCACCCAGGCAAATGGCTCCATCAAGGAGATGACGATCGCTATCGATCAGATGACGAAGGATGCAGCGGAGTCGGCGGAGGTTGCGAAGCGCTCGGTTGATATCGCCAACACGGGTGCTGACACCGTACGCAACACCATCCAGGGCATGGATTCGATCCGTGAGCAGATCCAGGAAACCTCGAAACGAATCAAGCGACTGGGTGAAAGCTCCCAGGAGATCGGGGATATCGTGGAGCTGATCGATGACATTGCTGATCAGACGAATATTCTGGCCCTGAACGCTGCTATGCAGGCGGCAATGGCTGGCGAGGCGGGCCGCGGTTTTGCGGTGGTTGCGGACGAGGTGCAGCGTCTTGCTGAACGTTCCATCAACGCAACCAAGCAGATCGAGGCGCTGGTTAAAACCATCCAGGCGGATACCAACGAGGCGGTTATCTCCATGGATGCCAGTACCGCAGGTGTAGTGAAAGGCGCCAAGTTTGCAGAGGATGCAGGTGAAGCCCTGATGGAGATCGAGAACGTTTCTCAGTATATCTCTGATCTGACAGAGAAGATTTCAAGTTCAGCCAAGATACAGTCCGATGAATCCGCCAGGATCAATGACACGATGGCGGTTATTCAGGAGATCACTACCCAGACATCTGACGGCACCAACCAGACCGCACAATCCATCGGAGAGCTGGCTGATCTCTCTGATGAACTACAGAAAACTGTTGCGGGTTTCCGTCTCCCGTAAAGGCGGGGCGTATCATTTTTTCAGTTCAATGGCGGTTAGGGGTATTAGGGGCAAAATGCTGAGCAAAGTTTATTTTGCGAAACGTGAATGGGCTACCGGGGTACGCCTGTGACCAACATTCACGATTTTGGCGCCCTGAACTGGGTCAAAGATGAGATTGACGAGACCCTTCGTCAGGCGCGGCAGGCGCTTGAGGAGCGGATCGAGGGCGAGGGCGATGCCTCATCCCTGGAGGTTTGCGCCGATCGGCTGCACCAGATATCTGGTGTGTTGCAGATGGTTCAGGCTTATGGCCCCGGCATGCTTGCGGAAGAGATGGAGCAGGTCGCACGGGCGATGTATAGCGGAAAGGTGCGGCAGATCGATGACGCTGCCGAAGCCCTGATGCTGGCGCTGATACAGCTGCCCGACTATCTGGAAAAACTGCAGTCCGGTGATTCGGACATTCCGTTCATTGTTTTACCACTGCTGAATGATCTCCGTGCCGTGCGGGAGGCGCCGCTGCTTTCCGAGGCTGCGTTGTTCAATCCTGATCTGGATGATGTCCAGGTGGCTGGCCGTATCACAGGGGAGCCCAATGAGGATCTGCCTGCATTGGCTCGCCGTTCACGACACAAGTTCCATCTCGGTCTACTCAACTGGTACCGCAAACTGAATGTTGAGAAAGGCTGGGGCTATCTGCAGGATGTGGTCGACGAGTTGGAACGTAGTGCCGGGACTGAGCAGGTCCATCGCCTTATGTGGGTTGCCGGCGCGCTAATCCAGGGTTTGCGTGAATTCACCATCGATTCCGGTATCGCAGTCAAACAATTGTTTGGCAAGCTGGACCGTCAACTCAAACATATTGTGGATGAAGGTGAGTCGTCATTAGTGAATGACCCACCGAAAGACCTTTTAAAAAATCTTCTCTACTATGTTGCCCGCGCTGATTCCGGCAATCCTCGTATTCTGGAGGTCAAAGAGGCCTATCATCTGAATGAGGTACTGCCCAGCGAGGCAGATCTGGCGCTGGGCAGGCAGGGCCTGACAGGGGCGAATGAGGATCTTGCCGATTCGGTTCGGGATGCTATCCACATCGAACTTACCCACGTCAAGGATATCCTTGATCTGTTCATGCGCGGAGAGCAGTCCCAACCCGGTGCGCTGGCAAAGATGGAAACTCCCCTGCGCAAGTTGGGGGACACCCTTGGCATGATCGGCCAAGGCGCTCTTCGAACCCGTCTGATTCGGCAGGCAGACCGTGTCCACTCTATCGTTGAGCGGGAGACTCAGCCGGAAGAGTTTGAACTGATGGAAATGGCGGGCGACCTGCTGTTTGTCGAATCATCACTGAGCAATATTCACAGTGGAAAGGCCCCCATCGATCACGTAGTCGATGACGGCGGCTGGGGACAGGACCTGCCCCAAGGCGAATATGAAAGCCTGGTCAGGCAAACCGTCCGCGAAGCAAAAGTGGACATTGCTAAAGCCAAAGAGGCGATCATCAGCTATACCGAAGCGGCGCATGATGCCTCGGTACTTGAGGAAGTCTACGATGAATTTCATCGGGTTTACGGCGCCCTGAATCTGCTTGGGCTGGTTGAGCCCGCGCGGATACTTGGCCTGACGGCAGATTTTATTCGTGCTCGCCTTATAGAAGAGGGGCAGATTCCAGAGCGCCAACAGCTGAATTCCCTGGCTGATGTCATAAGCAGTATTGAGTACTTCCTTGAATCTCTGATCGACGGTGCGGGTGACCGCAATGAGATTGTCAGCATTGCAAGAGCGGCACTGGCTGGCCTACTTGAGACGCGTGGTGCTCAGGCCCCTGAAGTGGCTGAAGCTGACAGTGATGTGCCGGCACCGGTGGTTCTTCTCCCCGTATCCCCGGAGATAATCCCTGCCGAGGAGTCAGAGACTGAAGAAGCCTATCCGGGTGAAACCCTGGAGATTCCATCCCCCGTTGAAGTTATCTCCCAGCAAGCGGAACAGGCTGATATTGAGGCGTCGACCCAGGAGATCCCGATCCCGTCGGCAGACAAACCGGCGCTCGAGGATATCGATGCGGAAATCCTGGAAATTTTTATCGAAGAGGCCCGGGAAGAGCTGGAGGTTATTCAGGAATATCTGCCTCGCTGGCAGCAGAACCATGATGACAAAGACGCCCTCATCACTTTTCGTCGTTCGTTCCATACCCTGAAGGGTAGTGGTCGGTTGGTGGGTGCAAAGATCATCGGTGAACTGGCCTGGTCGGTTGAGAATATGATCAACCGGGTGATTGACGAGACCATTGAGGTTACCCCCGAGATTTTCGATCTGCTCGATACTGTGCAGAATATAATGCCGGAACTCATCGATTGTCAGGAACGTTCGGTGTTGCCGACAGTTGATGTCGATGCTGTTATCAATCGCGCTTTCACCTTGTCCGAAGGGCGTGCGGTGGAATCTGCAACTGCCAAAACAGAAGAGGTGCAACCGCTGCCTGAGCAGGGGGAGGCGTCCACTCCTTCTGAGCACCACCCATCCGCCGAGGAAGAGATACTCGTCGATACAGATCTGCTCGAAGTGGCTGCTTTTGAAGCGCCAGAGGATGTTGATTCTACCGAGTCAGTGGTGGAATCACCGGCACTGGATCAGATCGATGAAGCCTTGGACCTTCTGGATACAGGAGACGAGGTTGCAATAGAAGAATCTGTCGTCGACGCTTCCCTGGAAGCCGAAGCCGAAGCCGAAGCCGAAGCCGAAGCCGAAGCCGAAGCCGAAGCCGAAGCCGAAGCCGAAGCCGAAGCCGAAGCCGAAGCCGAAGCCGAAGCCGAAGCCGAAGCCGAAGCCGAAGCCGAAGCCGAAGCCGAAGCCGAAGCCGAAGCCGAAGCCGAAGCCGAAGCGCCACAGGAAGGGGTGCCGGCCGCGGATCTGGAAATTGAACTCGATACTGAGTTGCTTGAGATTTTTGAAGCGGAGTCGGCGGCGCATCTCAAAACCCTGGATAAGTTTGTTACAAAGGCCAAAGCGAGTGCCAAAGGCATTCCGCTGACCGAAAAGGTTTCACGCGCTTTTCATACCCTGCACGGCAGCGCTCACATGGCGGGCGTCACATCCATTGCGGGCCTAAGCAAGGCGCTCGAATACTATGTGAATTCGCTGATGTCTCACCATCAGGTTACCAATGAGGGGGTCGTTGTCTTTATTGATGATGGTGCCTCACTTATCCGTGGTCTGCTGGCGTGGCTTCTTGACCATAATCTGCAGGAACCGGAGACCGAGGGTTTTCTGCATCGCCTCGACCAGGCTCACGAACTGCTCGAAAAAGAAGCAGACAGAGAGGAAACATCTGAAGCCCAGCAGGAAGGGCAGATGGAGGGCGATCTCCAAGAGGCTGAAATCACCGAGACGATTGAGCTTGAGCCGGTTTCCGAAGAAGATGTTGAAGAGGATATTGCAGCAGAGTTAGGCCTTGAGGATATCTCTCGGTCGCTTATGCAGGAAGAGCCGCTGTTCGAGGTCGGCGAAGACCCGGAGCTGATCGAGATATTCGTTGAGGAAGCGAGAGAGCTGCTCGAATCCATCGAGTCCACCTACCAGCAGTGGATGGGGGATTCCGAAAACGACACGCTCATTGATGATATTCAACGTACACTTCATACCCTGAAAGGGAGTGCGCGACTGGCTGGCATTCTGCCCGTAGGGGATCTCAGTCATGCCCTGGAGACTGTTTTTACCGGAGTCGCTGACCGCCAGCTGGCAGCTGGCGATACAGTCACTGATCTGACGCGCCAAGCACTGGATAGATTGGCCACCCAGGTGGATGAGGTGGGCAGTATCGGCAGGGTACATCAACCCCAAAAACTGATAGGTGAACTTGAGGGCCTGCTGTCGGAAATGGGTTTGGCTGAGGTTGATGGCCAACGGGCTCTGCCGGAAACGGAGGAGACTGAAGCACCATCCCCGAGTATTGGCGAGAAGGCAGTACAGCCAGACGAAGCGGAGCCTCTGCAGGAGGGTGGGCAGCCAGCCGAGATCTGGAACAAAGCCTTTTCTCTGTTTAAAGGTGAGGCTGATGTCGAGCCTCTGGCCGATGAGTCCGGTTCGATCTTTCGACCGGCCCGAGACCAAGTGCGTGTCAGCTCCACACTGATGGATCGCATGGTTAACAATGCAGGTGAGATCAGTATCTATCGCACCCGTTTGGAGCAACAGAACAGTGTGCTCGGGTTTAACCTGACTGAGTTGGAGCAGACCGTGTCCCGTCTGCACGATCAGCTGCGCAAGCTGGAGATAGAGACAGAAGCCCAGATTCTCTATCGCTGGGAAAGGGACGACTACGAGAAGGACGATGTGGACAAGGCGGCTTTCGATCCGCTGGAACTCGATCGTTTCTCCAATATGCAGCAGCTCTCCAGAGCACTGATTGAAACGGTCAGCGATCTCGACAGTATCTATCACCTGATGGACGACCTTCAGCGTGAGACAGACACACTGTTGCTGCAACAGTCGCGTATTTCCACCGATCTACAGGATGGTCTGCTGCGTACCCGCATGGTTCCCTTTGCACAGTTGTTGCCCAGACTACAGCGCGTGGTTCGGCAGACTGCCGATCAGTTAGGGAAAAAGGCGCGTCTCGATAGCTTCGGCGCCGATGGCGAGATGGATCGAAGCATACTCAACCGGATGATTCCCGCCCTGGAGCACCTGTTGCGCAACGCGGTTTCCCACGGGATAGAGAGTTCGTCTGACCGTGCCCAAGCTGAAAAGGGCGAACAAGGCGTAGTCTCTCTTTACATGGCAAGGGAATCGACCGACATCGTACTGACAATCTCAGACGATGGACGTGGATTGGATATCGATGCCATCAGGGCCAAGGCTGTCGACCACGGCCTGATTGTCCCGGATGCGGAGATCAGTGATGATGATCTGATGCAGTGTGTGTTGATGCCCGGCTTTACCACAGCGAATGAGGTGACTCAGATTGCCGGCCGGGGCGTGGGGTTGGATGTCGTAACCAGTGAGGTAAAACAGCTGGGCGGTACGCTTGGCATCGACTCGCAACCCGGTCGTGGTACCAGTTTTACCATTCGATTGCCGCTGACCCTGGCCATCACAGATGCGCTTTTGGTGCAGATCGGTGAAGAGGTCTATGCCATTCCCCACGGTAGTGTGGAGGGTGTGGTCAGAATCAGTCACGAGGAATTGAGCGCCTGTTACGCTGGTGAGCAGGTGGGGTACAGTTACGCGGGCAGAAGCTACAAAGTTGAGAATATGGGGCAGCTGATGATGGCGGGTGCCCCTGACCTGCAAGAGAGCACCAAGTGGTTCCCCATGTTGCTTGTTCATACAGGTGAACACCAGGTGGCGCTGCAGGTTGATGGATTGTTGGGTACGCGCCAGATTGTAGTGAAGCCGTTGGGCAAGCAAGTAAGCAGTGTGCCCTGGATTACCGGTGGAACAATTCTGGCAGACGGACGGGTGGCCCTGATCCTTGATATCGGTACGTTGGTACGCCTGGGTGCTGCCCACGCGCTTGCAGTGCCGGATGCTGACAAGGGTGTGGATGCCGGGGCTGAAAAAGAACGACTGCGGGTCTTGGTCGTGGATGACTCGATTACTGTGAGAAAAGTCACCACCCGCCTCCTGGAACGTCATGAAATGGATGTAGTGACCGCCAAAGATGGAGTAGATGCGGTGGCGCTGTTGCAGGAACAGGTTCCCGATATCATGTTGCTGGATATCGAAATGCCGCGAATGGATGGTTTCGAGTTGGCGCGTCATATGCGCAGCTCAGCTGATTACAAAAAGGTTCCCATCATCATGATCTCCTCTCGTGTTGGTGAAAAACACCGTCAGCGGGCCTTCGATCTTGGTGTGAAACGCTGCCTTGGCAAGCCATATCAGGAGAGCGATCTGTTGGAGAACATCAATGAAGTACTGGCGGAAGGCAGCAAATGAGTGAAGCTGTCTCATCTGAGGTGCGAAGCGTTCTGATACCGCTCGAATCGGAACGGCTGTTGCTGCCGAATGCCGCAGTTGCGGAGGTGGTCGGCTATCGGAAACCTGAGCCCGGGGCAAATCTGCCGGACTGGCTGCTTGGATTTATCGAGTGGCGGCAGTATGACATTCCAGTGGTTTCGTTTGACGGGTTGATGGACAAACCGATTCAGGTGCCCGGTCATCGTGGCCGAATTATCGTGACCCATACCCTGAATGGTGATGAGGAGCTGCCATACATAGGTTTGGTTGCTCAGGCAATCCCCCGTTTGGTGCGTGTAACCAGTGATAATATTCTGCCCGCCTCTACAGATGAAGAGATGGGCGTTGTGATACAGAAACCGGTAATCGTCGGTGGTGAATCCGCGCTTATTCCCGACCTCGATGAGTTGGAGTTACTTGTTCAGGACGCCATAGCACAGATGTGACTTGTGTCTATCCAGTGACATCCATGCAGACCGGGTGACTCTTTCTACCGCACAATTTTATTGCCCCCTCCTGACTTCACTCTAACTCCCGTTTCTTGAAATCGTTTATGGGTCGAAGGGCGCATAATATCGGTAGAATTGCTGGCTGATAAAGCGTTGAATCCTAAGCAGCTCCTCAGGATAAAGACCCAGTCAAAGGCGAATGTAAATTGCATTATCTAATCGCTCCTGGTTGCTAAAAATTCAGGGGTGATTAGGAAAGATGGAAGTGACTCGTCAGCCGGCAAAATCCCCCCACAGGATCTGCATGGCCGAGATAGCTGCCAGTGGGGCGGTTTCGGTACGCAGTACTCTGGGTCCCAACCGGATGCCGGTGAACCCCCTCTCTTTTGCAATCTCTCGCTCCGCGTCGGAGAGCCCTCCCTCAGGCCCGACCAGCATCTGCACATCCCCTTTGGGAGCAGGGACATCTGTTAGGGTGAGATGACTTCGGTGATCAAGCAATAAACGGAGTCTGGCAGAGCTGTTTTCAACTTCGGAGCGATAACCGACTGGCTTATGCAGGATGGGGATATGGCAACGCCCGGACTGTTCACAGGCGCCGATGATGATCTTCTGCCAATGATCCATGCGCCGTACAAGCCGTTTGTCGTCCAATTTAACCACGCAGCGTTCAGAAAAGACCGGCTGGATTTCAGCAACGCCAAGTTCCACCGATTTCTGTAGTGCAAAATCCATGCGTTCGCCACGGGAGATGCCGATGGTCAGATGGATGTGCAATGGTGGGGGCGCCTCATGCCGAAGACAGCTGGTTAGTTCAGCTTCTACGGCGTTTTTCCGACAGGTCAGCAGACGTGCGGCGTATTCATTGCCGTTACCGTTGAAGAGCACGAGATCTCCACCCGGTTTGAGGCGCAGCACCTGGCTGAGGTGGTGTGAGGGTTCCTTCTCCAGAGTGACCGAGCCGGTGTCGGCAAGATCCTGGTGGGTAAAAATGCGTGGGATACGCATCTCAGGAAACCCCGGCTTCAGCTCCGGATTTGATGGCCTCTGGTTTTGTTGCAGTTGTCTGAGCCAGCCGTTTATCGATCAGATTCTTTATTGCAATCATCAGACCCAGACCGATAAATGCCCCTGGTGGCAGGATCGCAAGCAACATACCCTGGAAATCACTGCCCAGTGACAGACTCATGCCCTTGGCAGCTTCTCCGAACATTAGATGGGCCTGGTCGAAAAGTGTGCCTTGGCCGATCAATTCGCGCATGCCTCCCAGTGTGACCAATACCAGCGTGAAACCAACGCCGACACTCAGACCATCCACCAGTGAACGCAGCAGGTTGTTTTTGGATGCAAAGGCTTCAGCGCGGCCGATGATGGCGCAGTTGGTGACGATCAGGGGGATAAAGATACCGAGGATCTTGTGCAGTTCATGGAAGTAAGCGTTCATGCTCAATTCGATGGCGGTCACGAAGGAGGCGATGACCAGTACGAAGACCGGCAGCCGCACTTCTGATCTGACCAGATTGCGGATCAGCGATACCGTGCCGTTGGAAGCCACCAGCACTGCGGTGGTGGCAATGCCAAGCCCCAAGCCGTTGATTGCGGTGTTGGTCACCGCCAGCAGGGGGCAGAGACCGAGCAGGGCTACCAGTGCCTGGTTGCTGCCCCAGAGCCCATCTTTGATGATCCGGCCTAATCCGCTATTGCTCATGGCTTCTTATTCCCTTGTGGCTCTGGATCGGAGGCGGCTTTTTTGTCATAGAGCGCATCACGATGATCTTTGACATAGAGTAGGGTTTTCTTGACTGCCTCGACGATAGAGCGAGGGCGTGATGGTGGCGCCGGTGAATTGATCGAAGACGCCGCCGTCCCGTTTGACCTTCCAATCCTGGAGTTTTGGATCGGTGAGAGATTTGTTGTCGAAGCTGTAGATCCAGTCGGAGCGTGACTCTTCGATCTTGTCTCCGAGTCCCGGCGTCTCTTTATGGGAGATGACGCGTACGCCACCCAATGTGCCGTCGTAACGTACGGCTACCAGCAGCTTGATTGGGCCGCTGTAGCCGCCGGGCACCACAGAGGTTAGTACGGTGGCCACCGGTTGTCCCATCAGACGACCCCGATAGACGGCGGTCTCTGAACTGCCGAGCATCTCTGGATCATTGACGGTCAGGCTATCGATGGTCATGTCGTTGTCCACCGTGTTGGAGGGCACCATGGCGCGCAGGCTGCGCAGCAGGGTCTCCCGCTCGTTGGCGGCGATACGATCCTTGGTGAAATCATGGGTGAAGGCAACCAGTGTGCTACCGGCAACGGCAAACATGGCCAGAATCGAGCCCGCAATCACTACTGGATGTTTAACCATGGTTATCCCCATGGCCGAACACTTGTGGCTGGGTGTAGTAGTCGATGGTGGGGGCCGCCATGTTCAGCAGCAGTACAGCGAAGGCCACGGCATCAGGGTAGCCGCCCCAGGTACGGATGATATAGACCAGCATGCCGATGGCGACACCATAGATCAGTTGTCCCTTTCTGGTTGTACAGGCAGTCACCGGATCAGTGGCGATAAAAAAGGCCCCGAGAATTGCGCCGCCACTAAAGACATGAAACAGGGCGAAGGGATAGCTTTCCGGATCGAACAGGAAGGCGATCATCGCCAGCCCAGTCAGACCTGCAAAGAAGGCCAGGGGGATATGCCAGGTGATGGTGCGTTTGTAGATGAGCCAGAGGCCACCCATCAGAAACCAGTTGCCAACCCACTCCCAACCGAGGCCACCAAAATCGCCCCACACCGGACTTTGGAAAATCTCGCTGATCATGTGACCCTGATCGAGACTGGTGCGCATTCCGTCCAACGGTGTCGCCATGGTAATGGCGTCCCACTCGAGTCCTGTCGGTGGTGAGCCGGTAAAGATGGCACTGACGATCTGCATGAAATCCAGCGGGTTGGCGCTGAGTACTGCGGGCGGCAGCCAACTGGTCATGGGTATTGGCCATGAGATAAGCAGCAGTACATAGGCAGCCATGGCAGGATTGAATGGGTTGTAACCCAGACCGCCGTATAGCTGTTTTACCATGATAATGGCGAAGGCCATGCCGATGACTGTCAGCCACCATGGCAGCAGTGGTGGCACGGCGATGGCGAACAGAATGGCGGTGACTACGGCACTGAGGTCGTAGAGGGTGGACATCACCGGCCGCTTGCGCAATTTCAGCACCAGCGCCTCGAAGGCTACCGCCGAAAGTGTGGCGATAAGGATATTGATCAATACGCCTGGACCGAAATACCAGGTCATGGCTAGCACGCCCGGCAGCAGCGCAAGAATCACCTGCAGCATCACCTTGTCGACGCTGTTGGGGCGATCGGTGTGGGGGGAACTGAAGGTCTGGAACTGCATTCCGTTAACTACTCCTGGTCGGCTGTTGTTTCAGCACGGTGTTTATCGACCGCATCGACCTGCTTCTGCTGCGCTGGCGTCAGATTGTCTGTGTTCTTGGGAGGACTCTGCAGCGCTGCCTTTTTCGCAGCAGCGCGTTTCATCGCGGCTTCGATGGCTGCCTTTTTTGCATCCTCCCCCGTGGCTGCCGGTTTTAGCGGTTTTTTCTTGCTGAGATCTTCCTTCTTCTTGCGCAGGCGGGCCTTGCGTTCCGCGTCGAGTCGCTCCAGCCTGGCGATACGGAAGTCGTGGCGTTTCTTGGCGTGATCAGCTGCCTGTTGTTCCTTTTCCATTGCCCAGCTTTCGGTTTTGGCAAAGCGGAAATAGTGCACCAGAGGGATATGGGAGGGGCAGACATGGGAGCAGCAACCGCACTCAATGCAGTCGAAAAGATTGTAGTCCTGAACCTTCTCCAGTTCTCTGGCGCGACTGAACCAGTACATCTGCTGGGGCAACAGGTTTACCGGGCAGACTTCGGCGCAGCGGCCGCAGCGGATACAGGCGAGTGCGGGGCCTGTGGTGGGCACTTCCTCCTCGCTGGGGACGAGCAGGCAGTTACTGCCCTTGGTGATCGGAACCTGATCGGTGGAAAGATTGAAGCCCATCATCGGGCCGCCCATGATCAACTGCGATGATTTGCCGGTATAGCCGCCGGCCTGTTCGATCAGGTTGGCGGCTGTGATACCAAGAGGCACTTCCATGTTGCAGGGGTTAGCGATGCCATCTCCGGTGAGGGTCACAAGACGGGAGATCAGCGGTCGCCCTTCGAGTACCGCATCGGCGATGGCTGCTGCGGTGGCCACATTGTGGCAGATCACGCCGAGTTGTGCGGGAAATCCGCCGCTGGGCACCTCTCGCCCAGTCAGGATTTGGATCAGTTGCTTCTCACCGCCGCTGGGGTAGAGGGTGGGGATACGCACTACCTCGATCGAGTCATCGTCTGCGAGGTGACTGCGCAGGGTGCTGATGGCGTCCGGCTTGTTGTCCTCGATACCGATCAGACACTCTTCCGCGCCGAGAATGTGCTGCAGGATGCGTACGCCGTTAAGTATCCGCTCCGGAGCGCCCTGCATCAGCCGGTCGTCACAGGAGATGAAGGGTTCGCACTCGGCGCCGTTGATGATCAGGGTCTTGATCGCTTTGCCTGGATTGAGCTTGATTGCTGCCGGGAAGGTGGCGCCACCCAAACCGACGATACCCGCATCACGAACCCGTCGCAGCAACAGGCTTTTATCAACATTTTTGAAGTTGCTGATTGGTGCAGGCAGATCGGTCCACTCCTCCTTACCGTCAACCTCCAGCAGTATCACTGGGCCGTTCAGACCGGATGGGTGGGGAATTGGATGCGCTTCGATGCCTTTGATGATTCCCGATGTAGGGGCATGGATGGGTGCGCAGACAGGTGCATTATTGTCGGCGATCTTTTCTCCTTTCAGCACCCGGTCGCCGGGTTTTACCAAAGGGATCGCGGGTTCGCCGATGTGCTGATGCAGCGGCAGGATCAGCAGAGCGGGCATCGTGGCGGATGTCACGTCAGTCTGTAGAGACTGCCGTTTGTTATCCGGCAGGTGCAGTCCGCCATGAAAATCCCATAACCGCCGTATCTTTCCTTTGCTTGATTCAACGTACATGCTGCTGGTCTACTGCGGTGGTGCCGAGACGATCTCGGGATGTTCGCTGTTCGGGAAAGGCCAGCGCCAACCACCGCTCTCCTGTGAAATCGGTTCCATTACGATGCAGTCCACCGGACAGGGCGGCAGGCAGCGTTCGCAGCCGGTGCATTCGGAGACGATGACCACATGCATCTGTTTGGCGGCACCGATGATTGCATCCACTGGGCAGGCCTGCAGGCAGAGGGTGCAGCCGATGCACTCCTGCTCTTTGATCAGTGCAATCGCCTTGGGTTTCTCTTCGGCGGTTTCTTCGGAGAGTGGTACCGGATCTCGTCCCAGCAGGTCGGAGAGGGCAATCATGGTGGCTTCACCACCGGGAGGGCATAGATTGATCTCAGATTCCCCGCCGGCGATAGCCTCTGCGTAGGGGCGACAGCCCGCAAAGCCACACTGACCGCATTGGGTTTGGGGCAGCAGTGCCTCGATCTGATCGGTAACCGGATCGCCCTCAACATGGAAACGGATATTGGCATAACCCAGCAGCAGGCCGAAGGCGGTGGCGAGTCCGGTGATGGTGAGAATGGCGATCAGCATGGTTTCACCACTCTCAGTTGGCCACCAGGCCGGCAAAACCCATAAAGGTCATCGACATCAGGCCTGCAGTGATCAACGCGATGGCGTTGCCCTGAAAGGGCTCTGGAACGTCGGCCACGGCGATCCGTTCGCGCATTGCGGCAAAGAGGACCAGCACCAGAGAGAAGCCGGCGGCAGCACCAAATCCATAGAGGGCGGATTCGACGAAGTTGTGCTGCTCCTGAGTATTCAACAGTGCGACGCCGAGTACGGCGCAGTTGGTGGTGATCAGGGGCAGGAAGATCCCGAGCACCTGGTAGAGCATCGGACTGGTCTTGTGCATCACCATCTCGGTGAACTGCACCACTACCGCGATCACCAGAATAAAGGCAATGGTGCGCAGGAACTCCAGCCCGAGGGGCAGTAAGAGATATTCGTTGATCAGATAGGCGCAAACGGATGAAAGTGTGAGCACGAAGGTGGTGGCCAGCCCCATCCCGGTGGCGGTTTCCAGCTTGCGTGAGACGCCCATGAAGGGGCAGAGTCCCAGAAACTTCACCAATACGAAGTTGTTCACCAGGACGGTGCTGATTAGGATGAGGGCGTACTCTTTCATCTATTGGGTGTCAGGGCCTGTTAGCACTAAATTCAAACATCCGTCTAAGAATAGGCAACCGGGCCAATGGAAACAACTATTTAGTTATAGGTTAATTGTACGCGCGCTTCTGCTGGTTTCGATTACGGCCGGATCCAGATGTCATTATGGGCTGGAGGAGTCTTCAATTCCTTGATGATCCGCAACTTAGCTGGGTCCGCAGGCCGGTTCAAGCGTAGTGGAACCGGCGATCAAGGCAAATCGCTAATCCTGAATTGCCCGATCCGCTGCGCTTGATCGGGCCTACATCCGCGACGGTGGATTATTTAACCTTCATCCCAGGCAGCGCACCTTCATCCGGATTGAGAATAAAGAGCTCCTCACCGCCGGGACCTGCTGCCAACACCATGCCCTCGGAGAGACCGAAGCGCATATTGCGCGGCGCCAGATTGGCCACCATTACCGTCAGCCTGCCCTGCAGGTCTTCAGGCCGGTAGGCCGACTTGATACCGGCAAAGACGTTGCGGGTTTCGCCGCCGATATCGAGTGTCAGTTGCAGCAGCTTGTCAGCGCCCTCCACAGGATTGGCCTCGACGATCTTTGCGATACGCAGGTCGAGCTTGGCGAAGTCGTCGAAATCAATGGTGTCGGCGATGGGATTCTCGGCCAGGGGGCCGGCGGCCTTTGCGGGTTCTGGCGTCTGTTTTGCGCCTTCTTCCTTCAAGTCTTCCTTGGAGTGTTCCAGCATGGCATTGATCTGTTTTTCATCGACCCGGGTCATCAGCGGTTTGAACTTTGTGATCTGGTGTCCGATAAGTGGCGTGGCGAGTTTGTCCCAGGATAACGGTTCCACCTGCAGGAAAGCCTCTGACTTCTCAGCAGTGCCCGGCAGGATGGGAGAGAGATAGCCGATCAGTACACGGAACAGGTTGATGCCCATGGAGCAGATGTCGTGCAGCTCCTGATCCTTGCCATCCTCTTTGGCGATCACCCAGGGCTGCTTTTCGTCGATGTACTGGTTGGCCTTGTCGGCAAGTCCCATGATGGCGCGCACGGCATGACCGAATTCCCGCTTCTCGTAGTGCTCTGCGATGGTGTGACCGGCAGCGATGAATTCGTCGAAAAGGGCCTGCTCGGAGAGGCTGTCAGAGAGCTTGCCGTCGAAACGTTTCTTGATGAAACCGGCACAGCGGCTGGCGATGTTGACCACCTTGCCCACCAGGTCAGAGTTTACCCGCTGGGCAAAGTCCTTCAGGTTGAGGTCGATGTCGTCGACGCCTGAGCTGAGTTTGGCGGCAAAGTAGTAGCGCAGATACTCCGGATTCAGATGATCCAGATAGGTGCTGGCTTTGATGAAAGTGCCGCGAGACTTTGACATCTTCTTGCCGTCCACAGTGAGAAATCCGTGGGCAAAGATGGCGCTGGGGGTGCGGAAACCGGCGCCATGCAGCATTGCCGGCCAGAACAGCGCGTGGAAATAGATGATGTCCTTGCCGATGAAGTGGTAGAGCTCGGTGGTGGAGTCCGGCTGCCAGAAGGCGTCGAAGTCCAGACCCTCGGTCTTGTCGCAGAGATTGCGGAAACTGGCCATGTAACCGATGGGGGCGTCGAGCCAGACGTAGAAATATTTACCGGGATGATCGGGAATCTCAAAGCCGAAATAGGGCGCGTCACGGGAGATGTCCCACTCCTGCAGACCGGTCTCGAACCACTCGTCAAGTTTGTTGGAGACCTCCGCCTGCAGGTGGCCGCCCTTGGTCCAGCGCTGCAGCATCTCCTCGAAATCGGCCAGTTTGAAGAAGTAGTGATCGGATTTGCGCTCTTCGGGTTTGGCGCCGGAGACTGCGGAGACCGGGTTTATTAATTCGGCAGGGGAGTAGCTGGCGCCACAGACCTCGCAGTTGTCGCCATATTGATCCTCGGCCCCGCACTTGGGGCAGGTGCCTTTGATGAAACGATCCGGCAGGAACATCTTTTCCACCGGGTCGTAGGCTTGGGTGATCTCGCGTCGCGCGATGTGTCCACTATCCCGATTGTGTTCGTAGATGGTGGTGGCGCAGACTCTGTTCTCTTCCGAGTGGGTCGAGTGATAGTTGTCGAACCCGACGCGAAAGGCGCTGAAATCAGCCTGGTGTTCTTCGGCAACCCGGGCGATGAGTTGTTCCGGTTCGATCCCTTCCAGCCGGGCACGCAACATGATCGGCGTTCCGTGGGCATCGTCGGCGCAGCAGTAGATGCACTGGTTTCCACGCATCTTCTGGAACCGTACCCAGATGTCGGTCTGAATGTACTCCACCAAGTGGCCGATATGGATCGGTCCGTTGGCATAGGGCAGGGCGCTGGTGACGAGGATTTTTCGCGGCGTGTGGTTCATCGTATCGCTGTTCCGGTGGATCGGGTTTCAAGTTCACCCTGACTCAGAGTGAAAGCGTAACATTGTCGCATATTTAGGCTGGAGAAAGGAGCAAGCGGGATGTTCTCTCCAGCAGTAGGGCGACTTTATCAGCGGATGTCCGGCTGTCTATCCAAAGTTGCGGCAGAGGTAACCAGACAGCAGTGATCTGGATTCATACTTTAGCCCTGTTGCAGGAGGTTCCGCAGGTCGATCACTGCGGCATTGGCACGTGAGATATAGGAACTCATCACCAGGGAGTAGTTGGTGACCAAGCCAAAGCCGCGACCATTCAACACCATGGGGCTGAATATCGGCTGCTGAGCCGCTTCCAGTTCACGGATGATCTGGCGCAGACTGATCAGGGCATTTTTCTTTTTCAGGATCGCATGAAAATCGAGTTCGATGGCGTGCAGAACCTGCACCAGCGCCCAGGTCGAGCCGCGGGCCTCGTAGAATACATCGTCGATCTCCAGCCAGGGGGTTTTGATCGACAGCCGGTCAGGGGTGTTGGTTGACTGGGTGGCGTCCGGCTCTCCGGCGAGGTCGGTATTTACCCGCACCTGCCCCACACTGGCACTGAGGCGCTGCGAAAGGCTGCCGAGCCGCTTCTCGACGATGGAGAGCCAGTCTCTCAGGTTGTCGGCCCTGGCGTAGAATTGAGTGCCCTGATTTGCTTTGCTTGAAAGGTCATTCAAATACTGATGCATGGCCTTAATCCCCTTGCGGTATTCACTTTCGGTCGCAGGGAGAATCCAGGAGTCGTTGTTGAAGTTGAACTGAGGTTCGGCGATAGCCAGGTACTTGTTCTCAATCGATTGGGATTGAGACCGGCTCATATCATTCCTCAGCGAGCGTGCCAGATCCCGAACCTGAACCAGCGCACCAAATTCCCAGTTTGGCATATTGTCCATCCAGACTGACGGGGGTATGACATCGTTGCTCAGATAGCCCCCCGGCTTGTCCAGCAGGGTCTCGATCACGCCGATCAGGGTGGCCGCCGTATAGCTTCCTGTGACCGGCTCCAGTTCCGGGGACAGCTGGGCACGGGTGACCCTCTGAATATCCAATTGCCCGGGTTCCCGACTCCAATAGACGCTAAGGCCGAGCATGATGATCAGTAGTGTCACCATGCCGACTGTGCTGGCCCAAACCCAACCTTTTTCCCGCAAGGTCCTGGGGTGATACAGCATCACCATGTTTCGGAACCAGGTTGCCAATTGCTGAACGAATCGCTGGAATATGCCCATTCTCTCAATCCGTGCCATGCGTGGCAGGTGGCACGATCACCTTTGAGTTTGCATCATCTGACCAGGCGCTGAAGGGAAAGGGGCGGAAGTCACTGTTGTAGGTCAGAAACATAAGGATGTGGTAGATATAATCAGTCACCTTTTTCCCCATTGTTCTCATCGGTTCATTGGTGCGGCCGCTGACCAGCCGGAACACTACCTGGGCGACAACCAGAGCGATCAGCACGGTTTCCGCCACGCCATAGGCGAAGCCCAGTACCAACATACTGATGATTCGTTTCCAGGTGGATTCATCTTTCAGAGCGTCATTGATAGATTGAGGCATTTGATCCATCCACTTGTTGCTTGTGAACTTTGGATATGGGGCCTGACACTTAACTTATCAATATGTACGTGAAGAAATATGCTGTTTCTCTGCAGAGATATTCGTGGCACACGGGCTTCTTGAGCGTCCCTGATCTATGAAATTGTGGTTGGGTGGTGAGAATGACAAATCAATCAGAAAATAGCGCTCGGATCTCCAGCAATTCTGGAAGTGCTTCAAAAAATGTATCAATGATATCGGGATCAAACTTGCTGCCTCGATGCTCCCGAAAATAGCCATAAATTCGTTCATCATTCCAGGCCGGACGATAGATACGATCACTGCTCAGCGCATCGAAAACGTCTGAAACTGCAACGATGCGGGCAAATATATTGATCTCATCGGCTTTCAGTCCTTGAGGATAGCCGCTGCCATCAAAATGCTCATGATGCTGATACGCAATGATTGATGCAGTCTTGAGCATTTCCCGTTTTGATTTTCCAAGAATCTTATGGCCAAGCACGGCGTGTTCCTTCATTACTTCGAACTCCGTTTCTGTCAGAGCGCCGGGTTTATTCAATATTGCATCGGGAATACCCACCTTACCCACATCATGCAGCGCAGCGGCCACTTTCAGCAGATTTGCCTGCTTTATATCCAGTCCATAGCGTCGGGCCATGATTCGTGAAAATTCACCCACCCGCTTTACATGAAAACCTGTTTCGTAGGATCTGGCCTCGGTTACCTCGCCAAGCGTATAGATAATCTCATGCTGGGTGTGTTCAATCTCCTGGGTGAGATGCAGATTTTCGAAGGCGACAGAGATATTGGTGTTGAAGACCTCAATCAATTCACGGTCGACCCCCTTTACCGATAAATTGTTCCCATGAACATAGAGGACATGGGTCTGGCCGACGCTATTTTGAACTTGACAGACAAAATAATCAGAACCGTACTGATTGGTTTGTTGGCTCACCGCATCCCTGATTCGGTTCAGGTCTTCTTCTTTGAGGATTTCATCCACTGGTTCTTCAAGATGATCTGTATAGTAGCCCGTACCCGCGAGGATTTTGAAATCACTACGCTCCTGTATCGCTGAAAAACCATCAACCTTGGTGTAGATGGAGTGGACATCCACCCCAGACAGACTTTCAAACTGCAACAGAACCCCCTGAGCAAAATTACGTAGAGACTGAAGTTCAAAGATAGAGTTTGAAGCCTGGATGATCTTTTCCAGTCCCATCTTATTGAGTTCTATCTTTTTTCGATTCTCTTCAATCGTGACGAGATGATCGTACTCCCGTAATGAGGCGACCAGGGTAGCGAAAAGTTTATGATCGGTAAGTTCTGACTTCTCCTTATAGTCATTGATGTCATAGTCCACAATGACCTTCTTGAGAGGGACTAAACCCGGCTGGCCGGTACGCAGAATAATGCGTACAAAACGATTCTTCAGCACATTGCGAATATACTCGACCAGTTTCAGGCCCGAGTCATCCTGCTCCATGACAACGTCAAGCAGAATGAGAGAGATATCTGGATGCTGTGCCAGCATCTGTCTTGCTTCAACATCTGAATAGGCGTGGTGGAACTCCAGGCTTCGTCCCATAAAAGTAAAATTACCCAATACCAGGCAGGTTACTCGGTGGACGTCGGATTCATCATCAACAATCAGTAACTTCCAGGGGTCCAGTGCCTCATCGGTGGAAGAGGATTTGGCGATATCTTCATCGACAAACAGGAGTTCATCCGATGGACTGCTGGTTTCTATGCTCATGTTAATCTCACCACTCACTCAGGAGATTTGGGGATATTCAGAACAAACTGAACACCCTCATTCAGTTTACTTGAGACGCTGATCGTACCCTTGAGAACCGTATAGATCAGATTGTGACTGATATGCAGTCCGAGACCACTGCTTCCTTTACCACGGCGAGTCGTGAAGAATGGTGCAAAAACATTATCCAGATGCTCAGGGGCTATGCCCTTCCCATCATCACTGTAGATAATCCGCACAAACTTATCTTCATCCATCACTTCAAAACGTAAATGACCCGCACCATTTTGGGAAAAACCATGCACCACTGAGTTCATGATCAAATTGGTAATAATCTGTGAAAGTGCCCCTGGATAGCTCTTCAGTTCGATATCATCAGGGCATTCAATCTCTATGTTCAATTCGGTTTTTTTCAGTTCAGGCCTGAGTGTCCGAATTACATCATTGATATAGGCCTTCAGATTAAAGCGGCTTTTCTGTTCACTGGCCTGATCGGCAGCAATCTGTTTGAAGCTCCTGATCATCCGCTCTGCACGTTGTAAATTCGACAGGATGATGTCGCTCGATTCTTTACAGAGATTAAGATAGTTGTCCAGGGCTGAACGTGAAAGTTTGTTGTCTGTTACAGCATGCTCAAGATTTTTCGTCTGATTTTGCAGATAGGAGGCTGAGGTGACAGAGACGCCGATGGGTGTATTAACCTCGTGCGCAACACCCGCGACCATGCCACCTAGAGCTGACATGGTTTCTGATCTCACCAGTGTCTTCTCCATCTCCTTGCGCAGGGTAATATCCTGAAACAGAGTCACTGTTCCGGAGAATTCCGACCCTTCAAAAATGGGTGAAGATACATAGGAGACAGGTATCGAATGGCCCTCCTGATGTTTAAACACAGCCTCATTCACACGTACGACTCCGCCGTTCTGCGTCTCCACAGTAAGAGTCGCCTGGGTGACAGACTCAGTCGAGGCCTTGAAACCATGCGCTTCCAGCGCTTCATCTGACTCATCATCCCTCAGCTTCCAGTCGCGCCAACCCAGGATGCGCAGCGCCTCAGGGTTGGCAAAAGTCACTGTGCCCCGTCGATCCATACTGATAACGCCTTCTCCCACCGCATTGGTGACACTTCTCAGGAAATGCTCACGTCCCGCCAATATCTCCTTGGTATCATTCACCAACTGCCATTGTTGGCGCAGCTTGGAAAGCAGAAACAGCGTGGTCCATGTCAATAGAATGAATGCCACCAGATGGATTTGAACCACCTGAGATCTTGCCGTTGACTGGGCCGCGAGAATGGGATCGGCAGGCAGGGTCACACTGATGCCTCCACGCACATCACCCACCTCATAGCCCTGTTTCTCATGGCACTTCATACAGGCCTTCTTGGTAAACAGGGGTCCCATGTAGCGGTAGACCCGGCTGCTATCCTGCCTGATATATTCCAGAATCTCCGGAACATCATTTTCAAACAGGTTAAGCGCCTGTGACTCCCACACATCCGGCACATTATTGGGATTGATTGGTTTGAGTGATGTGATATGAAGAAGGATCCCGCTGTTTTTTCTGGCCACATCGGCTATCTGACGTGTCATATAGGCAGGATTCAGCTTGGTCAGCTTGACGCCGTCCAGCGTCTCCACGTCCCGGTCCGGTACTTCCAGATAGGGATTTGAAGGTGTTGATTCACTGACTGGCACATAAACCCCGCCGTGTTGTGCATTCCAGAGCCGTGTCATCTGTACCAGTCTGAACATGCTTTGCGCTCTCTCATAGGCCAGTCTTTCGGCCATCCCGTCCAGTTCAGAGAGATTCCACAGCGCAGACAGTAAGGAGAGGCCGCCCCAGAGCAGTAGTGGAAAAATCCAGTAGAATCGCTTGTATGCGACGATGTTCATGAACCAGTCTCTTTATCGGATTCATCGGTCGTATCTCCATCCATTTCCGGGAGAAAAAATCTATAGGTGTTTCTTCCTTTTTGTTTGGCGTGATACATAGCCAGATCGGCTGTATGCAGAAGATATTCAATATCCTGGGCATCATCCGGATATCGGCTTATCCCGATGCTGCATGCGATGTATACCTTCTTCCCGTCCAGATTAAAGGGTTTGGCTATTGCGACATTAATTTTTTTCGCAACTATTTCGATGTGGTCGCAGTTACTGGTGTTTGTGGCAATAGCGGTGAATTCGTCACCACCTACCCTGGCTACAGTATCTGATCGGCGAAGGCATTTTTTCAAACGATCCGCTACTTCAATCAGCAGTTGATCACCATATTTGTGCCCCAACTTGTCATTCACACTCTTGAAGTAATCCAGGTCGATAAATAGCAGTGCAACACTCTGGCCACCCCGCTCAGAGAGTGATATGGCATTCTCAAGACGGTCAAGAAAAAGATTTCTGTTGGGCAATGACGTCAATGGATCACGGGTTGCCCGCTCCAAAAGCTGTCTTTCCTGTTCCTTGATATCGGTGATATCTGAAAACTGCATCGCAATTTCGCGATGATGGTGATCTGTTACCTTTAATACGGAAGCTGAGAGCCGAATATTGATATCGTTGAGAGATTTCGTTGCGCACCACAACTCTCCTTCCCACGAACCACTGTCGAGCAGATTCTCCCAGGCTGCATTCAGAATGGTCTCATCGTTATGGTTCGACTTGAGGAAGTCAGCTCGCCTGCCAATTGCATACTCCGCAGAAAAACCGGTCACTTTTTCAAATGCAGGATTTACCGTCTTGATTCTGTACTGATCATCAAGGACCAGTGTTGCCAACGATGTCTCCTGGAATAAACTTGCCAGTGCCTTGAGTCGGTCGATATTTTTTTGTAAATTTTCGTGCTGTTGCCTCATCTCCTGCAGGCCGGAATATTCACGCAGTAGCGTCGTGATAGAGGCAAAGAGCTTTTCAACCGTCAGGTTCGCTTTGTCTTTAAAATCATTGATATTGTACTGAGCAGCAATCTGATACTGATTGAACATCCCCGGTTGTCCTGTCCTGATAAAGATCCGCACATCGCTGTTTCCCAGCTCGTTTCGAATCATCTCTACCAGCTCCAGCCCTGCGGTATCCGATTCCATAATGACATCAAGCAGAATCAAGGCGATATCCGGGTGCTCCCGCATCACCCCAATGGCCTGCTCGGAAGAGTAGGCACCAATGATGGAGACCGGGCGTCCCAGATAGTGATAATCACCAAGCACCATACGTGTGACCTGGTGGATATCCTCCTCGTCATCCACCACCAATATTTTCCACGGATGAGTGTCATCAGGACCCAGGTGTTGTAAATCCTCGGTCTCTTCCGCAAAGGAAAACCTGCTATCGGCGTTCGCCATGTAATCTATTGCCATCATTTCATGCGCTGTCCAGTATCTTTTCTAGGAAGCCCCAGAGAGTTACCAATCCGGACTGCAAAAGCACCCTGCTCCAACTCAGGAACAGGTTGTAACCATAAAGGCGGCTGCTTTTATAGATTCTTTAAAAGTATGGGTGAACAAACACTTCTGTACCTGCACGTCCATCTCCATCAATAATTCGTCACTTCGTGCCATGCGTGGCGAAGCGGCAGGGGCGCAGGCCGACCGGATAGACTTTCTACAGCGCTGAGTGGAGTGGTGGCCAAAAACCCAGCAAAATACTTGGTATATCCTCGTGATTTTGGTGTAGAATTGCCCGCCATAATTTTATATGAATAGTTCAGGCGCTGTTGGTGGCCTGACGGCAGGAGAAATTAGCGATGTCTGAAGTAACACAAGATCAGATCAAAGAGGCGATTAAAGGCTACGTCGAGCCTCATCTGGAGAAAGACCTGGTAAGCGCGCATGCCATCAAAGGTATTGATATCGATGGCGACAAGGTCAAGGTGGCGGTCGAGGTCGGTTTTCCTGCCAGGGGTTGTGTGGATGACATTGCTGCTGCAGTGAAGGCCCAGGTAGAAGGGGTTGAGGGTGTAGCTACCGCTGAGGTGGACGCAAGCTGGAAGATCGTTGCCCACTCTGTGCAGAAGGCCCTCAAGCCGATCGATAATATCAAAAACATCATTGCCGTTGCTTCCGGTAAGGGTGGCGTGGGTAAATCAACCACCGCCGTCAATATGGCGCTGGCGCTGGTGGAAGAGGGTGCCACCGTCGGCCTACTTGACGCCGATATCTACGGTCCGTCACAGCCGCGTATGCTGGGTATCACTGGTAAGCCGGAGTCCAAGGACGGCAAGTCCCTGGAGCCCATGGAGGGATATGGTCTCCAGGCGATGTCTATCGGTTTTCTGATCGACGAAGAGACTCCCATGATCTGGCGTGGTCCTATGGTTACCCAGGCATTGGAACAGCTGCTCAATGACACCAACTGGTCAGAGCTTGATTATCTGGTGGTCGATCTGCCTCCGGGCACGGGTGACACCCAGCTGACCCTGGCACAGAAGGTGCCGGTCTCCGGTGCAGTCATTATTACCACTCCCCAGGATATCGCCCTGCTCGATGCCCGCAAAGGTCTGAAAATGTTCGAGAAGGTAGAGGTGCCGGTGTTGGGTATCGTGGAGAACATGAGCACTCACATCTGTTCAAACTGCGGCCACGAAGAGCATATATTCGGCGAAGGTGGCGGTTCCTCCATGGCGAAACAGTACAATGTCGACCTGCTGGGTTCACTGCCTCTCGATATCCGTATCCGCGAAGAGACCGATGGCGGCAAACCGACCGTAGTTGCCGAGCCTGATGCACGTATCTCCATGATCTACCGTGAGATTGCCCGTAAGACGGCAGCCAAACTCTCGCTGCAGGCCAAGGATTACGCAGCGAAGTTCCCGAATATAGTGATTCAGAATAACTGATCAACATCAGTAGATACTCAGATATCATCTAAGCCCGCGTAATGCGGGCTTTTTTGTGCGGCAAGCTAACTGATTCAGACTGAGTGAGTAACTAATAATTCTAGAATTGCCCCCCTTTCCTGCCGACACCCACGAGTACGACATGTTCTCATTTACCAATAGTCTCCCAATCAGATTGTGATCAGATTCCTAAAATACCTCAGATTAGTGCTGATAATACAAGAGCATTCGGTTTCTCTGGATTAGGATCATATGATCATGAAGCTTAGACACTTGTTTTTTATCACTGCGTTTCTTGCCATCGAGGCGAGCGCGGACAGTTCGACCCTAGATGCGGCAATTGGTGGTGCCATCGGTGGCGCTACTGGCGCGGCAATCGGTAATGAGATCGGTGGCCGCGATGGTGCCATTCTCGGAGGTGCTTTGGGAGCAGCTGTAGGGACGGCGATTAATACAGATAAAGATCCACGCTACTCTCCTCCCCCGTCGCCGCAAGTACGTTATGAAAGCAACCCACCCCGAGGAGGAGATCCTCGAGGCTACCATTGCCCTCCAGGCCAAAGGAAAAAAGGTCGTTGCTGATGCCATCTAATTCCGCACTAAAACCTCGAAGGAGAAGTAGAATGAAATATCAAATTTGGAGGATCGTGTGCGCCAGTCTGCTTGCATTTTTTGCAGTTGTCGTCCAAGCCGAAGGACATGAAGCCAGTGCCTGGGAGAAGAGCAAGCAGTTTAGCTCAGAGGCTTGGGATGCCACTAGAAAGGCCTCTGGAAATGCCTGGCAGGCGACTAAAGAGACATCTAACGAAGTTTGGGATGCCACCAAGGAGACCTCTGGAAAAGCCTGGAAGGCGACCAAGCAGAAGTCGGGTGTAGTCTGGCATGCTACCAAGAAGATGGGTAAGGAAGTGTGGGAAGATTCCAAGAGGATGGTCAGCAGCATGGATAAACCTGATAATGGAAAACAGGTACAAGGTACTCCGGTCAGTGAAATCTGAGTTACTGATTCAGAACAACTAACGTCCCCATAATCTCTCACAACCCCCCTGCTATGTTCTTGGTTCCAAGGCATTCAGGGGTTTTTTATGCGCTCCAATTTTCCAGGGTCGATTAACCTTTTGGTAACATTAGGGCCGATAGTGGACAAGGGACGGTTTTGCTGGATTGCACTGCCAGGAACCTATTCCACAAAGGGTGCCCAAGCCGGGACGGCGGATCGTCTGGATTTTCTGTAGAGTAAGCCATCAGACTCTCTCTGCCTGGGTCTTTTCTCATTGCTAAATCTGGGGTATGGGATGTACCGGTTTCTTCCAATGCTTTTGTTCCTGCTGATTCTTGGGTTTCTGTCGGATCCCGCGCCGGTGCAGGCGCTGGAGGCGGCAAAGATTGAGGAGAGGATCTCCCTTCTGGAAAAGCTGGAAGAGCCCAGGGAAGAGGCTGTCCAGATGGAGCTGAATCTCTATCGGGAGGCGGTCGCTTCGTTGAAGTCGGCGAAGGAGTTCGCCGAAAAGGCAGCAGCCTATAAGCAGACAGTGGTGGATACGCCACCCGAGATCAAGCGGCTGTCTGCTGAGATCGAGGGACTGGCGAGTCAATCCACGGAAGAGGCGGTAGCTTCGCTTGGCCAACTGTCGGACACCTTGCTGGAGGCCCGGGTGAGGGAGGAGAGTGCCGCAATCGTCAGTCTTGGTGGGAGATTGGCGCTACTCGCCCAATCCATCAGTGCACTACAGGCTCGTCCCGAATCAAATCGTCAGATGCTCTCTCAGGCCAATGTCCGCCTGGAAGAGGTGGATGAGAGCCTGCGCAAGACACTTCCGGCCGATAAGCCCCAAGAAGCATCCGAGGCCGTGCTGGTGACCGCCCAAGCTGTGCGTATGGCGCTGTTGGCAGAAATAGAGATGCTCAACAATGAACGTTTGAGTCACGACCTCCGTTTGCAACTGCTTCAGGCCAAACGCCAGTTGCTGGAAAAACGGCTTGTCATGACCAAACGATATGAGCAGGAAGGGAGGGACGAGATCAACCGGCGACATGCCAGTGAGGCAAAGGCGGCGGAAGCGGAAGCTGCCCAGGCGAGGCAGGAGGCGGTTGGTAAGCATATCCTCATCACTGCTGCGGCGGAGATGAATTCTGAGTTGAGTCACCTGCTTAGTGAGTTGAGCAGGAGCAATGAGGATGAGACCGCACAGCTGAAATCGATCCGGACGCAATATCAGCAGATCGATCGCAACTATCAGCGCTCCCTGCAACAATTGGAAATCACCCGGCTGGATCAACAGCTGGGGGATTTTCTTCGCAACCAACAGATCAAATTGCCCAAGGTTGCAGCGTATGAGAAAAAAAGGTCGCTGAAACAGCTTGAACTGGATGAATCACGGTTGGCCCAATTCCGGCTTCAGGAGTCGCTGAACGAGTTGCAGGATATCGCTCAGGTGGTGGCGATGATGCTCGTCGGCGAAAAGAAGGAGACCGCAACACTATCCCCCAGCCAGCTGGAACAGCTGACCGGTGAGCTGCACCGGCTGATGGAAGATCGGAAGGCGCTTCTCAACAAACTCGATGATGCCTACACACTCAAAATACAGTTGTTGGGGGAGTCGATCCAGGAGCAACAGAACCTTATCGATCGTGTAGACAAGTACGACGAGCTTCTGGATGAGAATCTATTGTGGATCGCAAATGCGGAACCGGTGGATCTCCAGTGGATCGGGGGTTTCGGCAAACCGTTACAGGTTCTGTTCTCCCCTGCAAATTGGTTTTCCGTCTTGCAGGCAGTGGTAAAAGCTGCCATACAGTCTGCGCCATTCACCCTGATTGTGTTGCTCTTGTCATCAGCGTTGCTGCTGGGCAGACGCCGATTGAAAAAACGTTTGGGGGATATTGCCGCCAAGGTAGGGTTGGTCAAACGGGACCGATTCAGTTACACCTTGGTCGCATTGGTCATCACGTTGCTGCTGGCGATGCCCTGGCCGGTGTTGATGGCCTATGCAGCGTGGTCGCTGAGTCACGTAGAAGTGGGTGCCTTTGCCGAGGCGGCGGGTCTTGGTCTCAGACGCAGTGCCCTTATCCTGGCAGTCTTCCTCTTTCTGCAGGCACTATTTGTCTCCAACGGTCTGGCAGAGATCCATTTTCGCTGGAAAGCGAAAACCCGCCGGCGTGTAGCCGGCAACCTGGCCTGGTTGATCCCGATCATGGCATGGGCCGCATTTTTGATCGCAATGACGGAATCGTCCAATGCAGGCCTCTATCGGGATACTATCGGCAGGCTGGTGTTCAGTCTCGCCATGCTGGCTCTATTGCTCTTTATCTGGCGAGTGCTTCGGATAAAAGAGAGAAACGTTGAACGCCGTACCACGAGCCTCGTCTGGCGCAGTCGATATATCTGGTATCCGCTACTGTTGTTGATCCCCTTTGCCTTGGTTATGTTGGCAGCACAAGGTTATCACTACACCAGTCTGCGGGTTGCCGGACTGATATTCAGCTCTCTCATTGTCCTTCTGATAGCGCTGTTGATCTATTTTCTTGCGGTACGCTGGTTGTTGGTGGCGCAGCGTCGCCTTGCTCTCGCCAGGGCGCTGGCCAAACGTCAGGCGGATATTGATTCACGGGCCAGCAGGGGGGTGGTGGAGCAGACAGGAGAGATTACACCCGAGGCGATCGAGATCCCTGAGATCGGCCTTGCCACCATCAATGACCAGACCCGTCGGCTGCTGCGGTTGTCGCTTACTGTTTTGGTGGGGTTGATTCTCTGGACATACTGGTCTGCGATCACCCCGGCCCTGGGGGTGTTGGATAGCGTTACCATTTGGGAGCATATGACAAGCACAGAAACGGGTGGCCAACTTTTACCGATTACTCTTGCGGACGTTGGTCTGGCTGCTCTGGTTCTGTTGTTGACCTTCGTTGCCGAGCGCAATCTGCCAGGCTTGTTGGAGATTGCGCTACTGCAGCCTCTCCATGTGGAGCAGGGCAATCGCTACGCAGTTTCCGGTCTGATTCGTTACCTCATACTGGCGGTCGGCATCGTCATGTCGATCAACCTGGTTGGTGTCGGTTGGGGAGAGGTGCAGTGGCTGGTTGCGGCAGTCGGTGTCGGCTTGGGGTTTGGCCTGAAGGAGATTTTCGCCAACTTCATATCTGGAATAGTCGTCCTGTTTGAACGGCCGGTTCGGGTTGGCGATACCGTGACTCTCGGTGATGTCAGCGGTGTGGTGAAGCGGATACGGATGCGAGCCACAACCATTACGGATTTCGATAACAAGGAGTTGATCATCCCCAATCAGAATCTCATCATCGAGCCGTTGGTGAACTGGACCCTTAGCGATCAGATCACCCGTGTTACCTTTATGGTGGGCATTGCCTATGGATCCGATACTGAACTGGCCCATCGCATTATGCTCAAAACAGTAACTGAGCATTCGTTGGTGCTGGATGAACCCAAACCGACGGTTTTTTTTACGGGCTTTGGCGACAGCTCCCTCGACTTCCAGGTGGCAGTGCATGTCAAGGAGCGAATCCAGCGTCGTCTGTTGACCCATGAACTCCACATGGCGCTGGAAAAAACGTTGCGCGAAAATGGCGTTGAGATCCCTTTTCCTCAACGTGATCTACACTTGCGTAGTGTTGATGAGAATATTCAGCCTCTGGTCAATAACAAGGAGAATTAGCCGTTCTTTAACTCGAACGCATCTGTTTGTCTGATGCTGGTGGTATCGATCGTGGTGGATTAGTACTTGGCGGGCTCGTAGAGTCACCAGGGATGGGACTTAGGGACTTGCAAATATTGAACAATAAAGGATTCTACTGGCGTATCTTATCCCCGCCGATACTGGCCGTTCTCTTGTTTGGCGCGGCGGCCATAGGGGCCGTCTATTCCCACTTTCAGAACGGCTTGTCTATCCATGTCAATGGACAGACAGCGCTGTTTCAACAGCTCTATGACGCACGGCTATCTGAGCTCCGTCTGGCCATGCTTCACAGATGGGAAGCGTTGAGCCGCACTCCAGCACCGTTGAAATTCCCAATTGAAACACAAAAAGAGAAAGAGGATTTTCAGACCTGGTATTTTGATGCATCCGGCACACTGTTGTTTCCTGAGCAGCAGCCCCGTCCGGCGCCAAGTGAATCCTTCAAGCTGCTACTGTATGACGCCCTGGCCAGTGAGTTTCCTGTGCATGGACTGATCGCAGGGGCGCGAGGCAGTTTGTCGATGGGGGTTGCCGGGGTGAGGCGTAAAGCGGGGCAGGTTGTTGGCGGAATTTTGTTGACCGCGAATATCGAGCCTGTTCTGATCAACATCGGAAAGACGTTTCAGGAAAGGTTGTTGGTAGGTATCAATCGGGATGGCGGGATGGTCGCAGATGCGGTCATCTCAAACCCGGATGAGCGGTTTTTTGAAGTACCTCAAATCCTCTCCTTTAATTCGGCTGCTGCCGGGACCCTGATCCCCAGTTTGGAACGGGTTGCCGGTTGGGGAAGCGATGCGGAGCATATCGTCTGGTCCGGCAGAAATCATCATCTGCGGCGGCTCTCTCTGCGAGATAATCTGGAGCAGCAGATCGGCGAGATCATCCTCTTCGTCGATGTGACCACCTTGTTCGAGCAGGCAAGGAGACAAGCCTGGATTGTAGCGGCTGCCGGGTTTCTGATTAGTATTGTGTTGATATTGATTCTCACAAATCAGTCTCGACGAACCCGTACTCAACTTACGGTTTCACAACAGGCACTGGAAAAACTCAATGAAAAACTCGAGTGGCGTTTCCTGGAACGTACCGAAGAGTTGCGCCGCAGTGAGGAGAACTATCGTGAACTGGTAGAGTCGGCCAACAGCATCATTCTGCGTTGGAATATCCAAGGGAAAATCACCTTTTTCAATCAATATGCCCTGCGTTTCTTCGGCTATTCCGAACAGGAGGTAGTGGGCCGGCATTTAATGGATTGCATTGTGCCTGAGACCGAGTCGGGGTCAGGACGGGATCTGTCCGACCTGATCCGGGATATCGCACTGCATCCTGATTTCTATATCAGCAATATTAATGAGAATGTCTGCAAGGATGGACGCAGGGTTTGGGTCTCCTGGGCGAATCGGGCGGTCCGCAATAAGCAGGGGAGGGTGGTGGAGATCCTCTCCATCGGTAACGATGTCAGTGATAAGAAACTGTTTGATGAGCGCATCTACCACCTCGCCCATTACGATGCGCTGACCAGTCTGCCCAATCGTGTACTGTTCTATGAGCGTCTAGACAAGGCCCTGGAGAACGCAGGGCGCAAGGACCGGCAGCTGGTGGTGCTCTATCTCGATCTCGATCGTTTCAAACCGGTGAATGATTCTCTCGGCCATGCGATGGGTGACCTGCTGCTGCAACAGGTGGGAGAGCGGTTGCGTGACTGTCTGCGCGAAGAGGACACGGTTGCGCGGATGAGTGGGGACGAATTTACTGTACTGCTGGAAGATGTGACCTCCCGGGCTGAGGTGCTGAATCTTGGTGGCCAGGTGGCAGAGAAGATTATCGATAAGCTGAGTCAGCCATTCGACCTGGAGGGTTACGAAGTCTATGTCTCCGCGAGCGTGGGCGTGGCCGCCTATCCGCAGGACGGCACCGATCCGGTTCAGCTGATGAGCAATGTGGATATTGCCATGTACCACGCCAAGGGAGAAGGTCGTGGTCGAGTCGCATTCTATGAACCTCACATGAACGCGGAGGTGGACCGGCGTCTGCGGTTGGAACGGGATCTGCGCAAGGCACTGGAGCAAGATGAACTGACGCTGTACTACCAGCCCTGCATCGATCTGGCGAACCGTTCCGTTGAAGTGGTTGAGGCGCTGTTGCGTTGGCACCATCCGGACTCAGGTAAGATCCCGCCTGCTGAGTTTGTCTCTTTGGCAGAGGAGACCGGGCTGGTGATTCCGCTTGGCACATGGGCGCTGAAAACCGCACTGCGGCAGGCAAAGCAGTGGCTGAGTCCAGAGGGTTCCGGCCCTCAACTGGCGGTGAACCTCTCCCTGGGACAGTTCAGGCATCGTGACTTGGTGCAGATGGTGCGCACGGAGTTACAGGCCTGTGATTTCCCGGCGGATCGCCTGGTGCTGGAGATTACCGAATCCACGGTGATGGACGGTCATGGTGAATCCTCGGGTCAGTTGGCTGAGTTGTCTGCAATGGGGATTGAGATCGCTATCGATGATTTTGGCACTGGTCACTCATCCCTCTCCCGCTTGCGGGAGATGCCGGTCAACAGTCTCAAGATCGATCGCAGCTTCGTGCAGGATCTGGGACGCGACCGCAATGATGAGAGCATCGTTGAAACCATTATCGCCATGGGGCACAGTCTGCAGCTTATTGTCATCGCCGAGGGGGTGGAAACCTTCAAGCAGCTGTCATTCCTGCAGCAGCGGGGGTGCCACATGGTACAGGGTTATCTGCTCTACCGGCCCATGCCGGGTCCTGAGCTGCTGGAGGTGTTGCATGAAGAGGAGGGGGTGGCCCGGCGTTTCAAACAGGAGGAAGATAGACAGACTGAAGAACCGGTGCCGGACAACGTCGCGTATCTGGAGAAGAAAGAGTCCGGAGAGTGATACTTTCCCCCAAACAGCAACAGAAAACAGGAGAAATGATCCATGAGCATGAAGTGGGATACCCGTTTTCTCGGGCTGGCTGCTCACATCTCCGGATGGAGTAAAGACCCTTCATCCCAGGTGGGTGCCGCCATAACGGACGGCAATCGTATTATCTCGCTCGGCTACAACGGCTTTGCTGCAGGCGTGGTGGATGCGCAGAGCCGCCTCTCTGACAGGGAGTGCAAACTGAACCTCACCATTCATGCGGAAGAGAACGCCATGATCTTCGCCAAGCGCGATCTGCGTGGCTGTACGGTCTATGTGACGCATCCCCCCTGTCCCCGCTGTGCCTCGAAGCTGATTCAGGAGGAGATCGGCCGGGTTGTATTTATCAATCCGAGTCAGGATTTTCTGTCACGCTGGGCTGATGACATCGAATTATCGCGGCAGATGTACGGTGAAGCCGGAGTCGAATTGACAGGTTACGAAGTGGAGCAGGTCAATGTTGAGGATGCGCAGATAACCGTGGCGCCTGGCGGCTTCTTTACCAAGATATTGAGCCGGCTGCTGCGGTTGTAGGTCCTATTCAATAGGGAGTCTGGGAATTGGAGGGGAGTGAGCTCCACCGGGTTGCTATTTCAGCGTTAAATGTTTCAACTCCATACGATAGCGCCCCAGAACCCGGTCCCGCTCGATGCGTACCGGCAGGTAGTCGAGTGAGGGGGCAAACCAGATGGTGTAGTCGGGTGCCAGGCCCTCTTTGCTGCGGTTGACCTTGAGACACTTCAACCGGCCCAGCGGGGTCTGAATCCACTCTCTGCCCACCACCCGGAACTGATAGCGCTTCAGACGCCCGCCGTCCGCCACCTGGTAACTGACCTGCTGCCGACCATTGGCCAGATCGAAACGGATCGCCAACTGCTGGCTGAACTTGTCCTGCACGCCTGGTGAGATCTCCTGCGCCCAGCGGGTGCCGCCACTCTCTGTCCAGACCTGTTGCTCGGGCCAGTCGAACTGGAGACGGGTCAGGTTCCTGATCTCCCCGTTGCCAAGCCGGTATTCGTAGGCGTGGGGCACGATGCGGCTGTTTTGCAGCACCCCTTCGCTGGTCTCCTGAATCTCGTCGGCCTGAAACCAATCGACCAGTCGTTCGGGGCGGGTGTGCGCATGATAGAGGTATTCGCCACCCTCGCTGAGGGTGAGTTGGAGGGTCAGACTTCCCAGGGGTACACCGTAGTTGGTGACCTGAAAACCGGCATCGAAGGATCTGAGCTGGAAGGGGGATTCCGCGCTGAGTAGCGAACTGCAGAGCAGTAGTGGGATGCCAGCCAGCCAGTAGCGGAGGAGTCCGGTATCCTTCATGGATCAGACGATCTCCTGATCCGGTGTGAAGAGGACCGGCTGCTGTAGCGGTTGCCCGTCCAGATAGACCTGGCCACCATCTGCCAATCGCAGTCTCTGTTGGGCAAACCAGCGTATCGCCAGCGGATAGATGAGGTGTTCGCGCTGCAGTACCCGGTCGGCTAAAGTCCCGGCATCGTCACCCTCCTGGACAGGTACCTGGGCCTGCACGATCAATGGGCCGCCATCCAGCTCCTCGGTGACGAAGTGCACACTGGCGCCATGCAGGGTCTCTCCCTCATCCAGGGCCTGCTGATGGGTGTTGAGGCCACGGAACTTCGGCAGCAGTGAAGGGTGGATATTGAACAACCGGCCGGCGTAGTGGCGCACGAATCCCGGGGTGAGGATGCGCATGAAACCCGCCAGCACAACCAGCTTTGGCTGATACTCGTCGATGAGTTCGATCAGCGCCTGGTCGTAACTCTCCCGGTCAGGGAAGGTCTTGTGGTTCAGTACCCGGGTAGGGATGCCGGCGTTTTCTGCGCGGGTCAGGCCGTGCACATCTGGCCGGTTGCTGATGACGGCGCGGATCTCCACCGGCAGATCGCCCACTGCGCCGTCGATGATCGCCTGCAGATTGGTGCCGCCACCGGAGATCAGGGCGACCAGCGGCAGTTTATGGTTATCGCTCATGCACCCAGGCTTCCGCTGATCTCGACCCCCGGTTCATCGCTGTCGCTGATTTCGATCTGTCCCAGTCGCCAGGCGGTCTCGCCGGCATCGTTCAGCATCCGCATCGCCCGTTCTGAGTCTTCGGCGGCGACACAGACCACCATACCCACGCCACAGTTGAAGGTGCGCAGCATCTCCGACTGCGCCACGTTGCCTTTCGACTGCAGCCAGCTGAAGACCTCCGGCAGTTGCCAGGAGTCACTGTCGATGACTGCCTTGCTTCCGGCAGGCAGGACGCGGGGCAGGTTCTCCGGCAGGCCACCGCCGGTGATATGGGCGAGGGCGTGGATATCAACCACAGCCATCAGCGCCAGCAGGGATTTGACGTAGATATGTGTCGGCGCCAGCAGTGCTTCGCCAAGCGTCCCTTCGCCCATGGGTTCGGCAAGATCGGCGCCGCTCACTTCGAGGATCTTGCGGATCAGCGAATAGCCGTTGGAGTGGGGGCCGGAAGCGGCGAGACCGATCAGCACGTCGCCGGGCTTTACCTGTTCGCCCTGGATCAGCTTGCGCTTCTCGACGATGCCGACGCAGAAACCGGCCAGATCGTAATCCCCTTCGCTATACATGCCGGGCATCTCGGCGGTCTCGCCACCGGTGAGGGCTGCGCCCGCCAGTTCGCACCCTTTGGCGATGCCGCTGACCACATCGGTGGCTACGTCCAGCTCCAGCTTGCCGGTGGCGTAGTAGTCGAGAAAGAAGAGCGGCTCGGCGCCTGCCACCACGATGTCGTTGACACACATGGCTACCAGATCGATGCCGATGGTGTCGTGGCGCTTGAGTTCCAGCGCCAGTTTAAGCTTGGTGCCCACCCCGTCGGTACCGGAGACCAGTACCGGTTCGGAATAGCGGTCGAGGGGCAGTTCGAACAGTGCGCCAAAACCGCCGAGGCCGGACAGCACGCCGGGCCTGAAGGTTTTTTTGACGATAGGCTTGATGCGTTCTATCAGGCTGTTGCCGGCATCTATGTCTACACCGGCGTCCCGGTAGCTGAGTTGCGTTTCGCTGTTGCGAGTACTGTCTTGGGCCACAGGTTGACTCCCTGGTGGGCGGTTACTGTTGGCGGGGGATTTTAGCAGATCTTCCGCTACACCGTGATAGAGTTGCTGTTGCAGGATTTGTCCGGCTATTCGGTTTCTGGATGAAGACTAACTTCTTAGACAGGCTTTCTGCTCCGCGCTAGAATCCCTGCGGTCAAAACGACTGAGATGAATTTAACTGGACTCATATTTCAATGATCGTTAAACAGACATGGCTGATATTACTGCTTCTGTTCTGGTGTGCCGGAGCTGCGGCGGAGCGTGTGTCCGGACTCTACGAAGCGGCGGTGCCGGTGGTGGGACAGGGTGCCGAAGCCCGTGCTTCGGCCATACGGGAGGCCTTCGGTCAGGTGCTGATCAAGGTCTCCGGCAACCGCGACCTGTTACAACAGGAAGATCATGCCAAGCGGCTGAAAAGGGCTCCCAGGTATGTTCAGCAGTACCGTTACCGCATGCTGGAGCAGCCACAACCGGATGATCCGCCAACGGTGGTGGATCCGGAAAACCCACTGCCGGACCGTCTGCTCTGGGTGCGTTTTGATGAAAAAGCCGTGAATCGGCTGCTGCGTGAGGGGGGCGTGCCGGTCTGGGGCGGCACCCGGCCATCCACGCTGGTTTGGCTGACGCGTGATGCCAAAGGGCGTCGTACCCTCTACCAGCCGGATATGGAGCCGGAACTGGCAACTGCGGTGACTGATGCGGCGGACCAGCGAGGTCTGCCGGTAGTGATGCCGCTGATGGATCTAGAAGATAGAAACGCCCTTCAGGTAAGTGACCTCTGGGGTGGTTTTGAAGAGAACATCCGTCGTGCCTCCCAGCGTTATCTGCCCGATGTGATTCTGGCCGGTCGTCTGCATCGGCAAGATCGTCGGGTCTGGAGTGGCGACTGGATGCTCTATCTGCCTGATGGAGTGGAGCAGTGGCAGATGCAGGGCAAGAGTGATCTGGCGCTGGCCCGCGAGGGAGTGCAGCGGGCGGTGGATCTGTTGGCCGCCAGATTTGCGCCCCAGAGTGCTTCTCAGGGTGTAGAAGCACTGCGGATACGGGTGTCAGGTATGCTCAATCTGGCTGACTATGTTCTGGTCAAAGACTATCTGCAATCATTGGTGATGATAGAGCAGCTGGACCTGCTGGCGGCGGGTCCCGAGCAGGTCAGTTTTCTGGCCAGAGTACAGGGAGGGCGTGAAGCGCTGGAGCGGGGTATCCTACTCGGCGGTGTGCTGGAGTCGATGGTCGCCTCTGATGAGGTGGTGCAAGCAGAGGCGTCGCCACCGGAAGATTTCGATGTGCAGAGTCTCGACTACCGTTTGCGGCAGTGAGCCAGTTGGGATTGTATTTCACTGATTAACCTATCCGGCATCATCTGATAATTTGTAAATAAATGCAGCCCAGAGACATACCAAACCTCATCAGCTTTTTACGCATACTGCTCTCGGTGCCAGTCGTCTGGCTGCTTTTTGAGCGGGAGTTCTCTGCGGCACTGATGCTATTCGCCATTGCGGGCATCTCCGATGGCCTGGATGGCTTCCTGGCCAAACACTTCGGCTGGGAGAGCCGCCTCGGCGGGATGCTCGATCCCCTGGCGGACAAGGCGCTGCTGATGAGTTCTTTTCTGGTGCTCGGTGCGCTGGGACTGGTCCCCGTCTGGTTGGTAATCCTGGTGATATTCCGGGATCTGGTGATCATTGGCGGTGCGCTCTATTACCACTTCAGTGTCGAAGACCTGCAGGCCGATCCAAGTCTGATCAGCAAACTCAACACTCTGTTGCAGATATTGCTGGTCATCCTTGTGGTGACGGATGCAGGCCCCTATTCACTTCCTGCAGTGCTGATTTCAACCCTGGTCTGGAGTACGTTGGCCACTACGGTAGCCAGCGGAGTGGGTTATGTCTGGGTCTGGTCGCGCAAGGCAAAGGAGAAAGGCTTGCGGCGTTGACTGCGGCGTTTATTTCATCTGGTGGGTGCTCCGTGTGCACCAGAATAAGCAATATGGTGCGCAGGTTGCACTTTACGTTCGTCTGGTGGAGAGATAGAAAGTCCACATGAAATTGACCCAGCGCCATTTATGGTATAAAAGTCATTATATTCCCAGATATGGGCGGTTCTGAAATCCCCCTTTCGGTCATTCGGCTGAAGGTTTATAACGGCAAGGAGGCCAAGCAACTCGTGTTTCTTCCAACAATCAGATAGAGAAAACGCGGCATATTTATGCTGCGGTGTAGTGCGTGCCTCATTCCTGGGATGCGACTGATCAATAAACTGTACCTTGTAACAAAGCAGAGCAATGCAATGAATAAAAATATACTTCTCCTGACATGTTTGATTCTGTTGTCAGGATGTTCAATCATGCAAAAAATTGAACCCGCAGAATTAACCAAAACCTCACAATTATGTATCGTCGAAAATAGTGCGGTTAGACCCGGGTTTATCTCGGCCTTGAAAAAGTCACTCGATGAGAAAAATGTTGATTACCGGGTCGTGGATCAGGTGTCTGCAGATAAGTGTGAGTGGAAGGCAACTTATACCGCAAGGTGGTCATGGGATATGGCTATCTACATGGCATATGCGGAGATAAAAATATATAAAAATGGAAAATTGGACGGTGAGGCTGTGTATGACGCTACGAATGGCGTAGGTAATATGGAGAAGTTTATAAAAGGCGAAGATAAAGTCAGAGAGCTGGTCGATAAACTGATTCAAATAAAATACGCGCAGCTATTTCATCGTGCTTTTGGTTAATACTGAGCTTGGGTTTTCTGGCTGTTCGCCGGTGATGAGCTGAATTTTCCTACTCATCATCGGCGGTTGACACCAACCTATAACCCAAGCACTTCCCGTACAAACGGGATGGTCAGTTTTCTTTTCGCGGCAAGCGACGCCTGATCGAGCTGTTCCAATAGACCGGTTATCGAACTGATGTCCCGGGGGATTCGATGCAGCAGGTAGCTTGCGGTGTCTTTCGAAAGTTCCAGGCCACGTTGCTGCGAGAGCTGGGTCAGCAGTATCAGGCGGCCATCGTCGTCTAGGGGCAGCAGGTGGTAACAGGGACCCCAGGTGAGGCGGGAGGCGAGATCCGGTAGACGGATGTCCACCCCGGCAGGCGCAGAGTTTGCCGCTATCAGCAGTCGGGCATCACGCTCCCGAAGCTGGTTGAAGAGGTTGAAGAGGGCGATCTCCCATTCCTGCTTGCCGGCCACTTTTTCCAGATCGTCCAGACAGACCAGGTCCAGGGTCTCCATCCCCTCCAGAATCCCGGGTTCCAACTCGCTGGTTTGTGCCAGGGGAATATAGGCGCAGGTGCAGCCGGACTCATCCTGTTGGTGACAGGATGCCTGCAACAGATGGGTTTTTCCGGAACCACTCTCCCCCCAAAGATAGATGAACGGATCGGTTCCCGACAGCAGACGTGAAACGGCCTCACCATTACGGCCGGGAATAAAGCCGTTGAAGTTGACCGTAGGTTTTAACCCTATCCCCAGGGCAAGCTGACTGGACATGATTCTGGCGTGGTCAATCGTTGGATGTGAGCTGCACAGCCTTGACCGCGACCCGTTTGCCCAAGGCGCGGCAGAGCGTTTTCTCTTCATCGCTGAGGGGCAGATTGCTCTCTCCGCCGGCCAGGTGGCTGGCGCCGTAGGGAGTGCCGCCGGTTCTGGTGTGCAGCAGATCAGTTTCACTGTAAGGCAGTCCCATGAGGATCATGCCGTGGTGCATCAGCGGCAGCATCATCGAGAGCAACGTACTCTCCTGTCCACCATGCATGCTCGATGTGGAGGTGAATACGGCAGCGGGTTTGTCGATCAGCGAGCCGGTCATCCAGAGACGGCTGGTCTGGTCGAGAAAGTATTTCAGTGGAGCCGCCATATTACCGAAACGGGTGGGACTGCCGAGGATCAATCCAGCACACGTTTGCAGATCAGCGTCAGTGGCGTAGGGTGCTCCCGACTCAGGAATAGACTCGGCAGTTGCCTCACAGATGCTGGAAACCTCCGGTACGGTGCGCAGGCTGGCGGTCATACCGGCGACATCCTCCACGCCACGGGCGATCTGCCGCGCCATCTCTGCGGTGGCGCCGTGGCGGCTGTAGTAGAGAATCAGAATCTCGGCCATCTCAGATGATCTCCAGTACCTGTTCCGGGGGACGGCCGAGGGCAGCCTTGCCATTCTTGATGACTATGGGGCGTTCGATCAGTTTGGGGTGGGCGATCATGGCGTCGATCAATTGATTCCGGGTCAACGAAGGGTCGGCGAGATTGTTCTCTTTGTACTCGCTCTCTTTCTTGCGCATCAGGTCCCTGGGTTCCATGCCGAGCATGTCGAGTACCTGTTCCAGGGTATCCCGGTTCGGTGGGGTCTTCAGATACTCCACGATCTCAGGTTCAACGCCGTTATCCTTCAGCAACTGGAGGGTCTGGCGGGATTTGCTGCAGCGGGGGTTGTGAAAGATCTCCACACTCATAGGATTATTCTCTGGCTGAAAAACGCCTATTGTAACCATCGTTAGGGACGACGTCTCCCCACGGCCGTTGGTTGGTGGCATACTGTTCATCTACTCTTTGCAAGGTAATGACATGAGCATGGATCCCGCGGCAAGAGGCCGTCTCTATCTGCACCGCATCAGGCAGTTCAGTGCATTGCTGTTGCACCATTTCGTCAAGGATGGCGGGGTGCAGAATACGGCAGCCCTGACCTACACTACGCTGCTCTCGCTGGTTCCACTGATGACTGTCATGTTGGCGCTGTTTTCGGTCTTTCCCGCCTCGGAACGGGTGGCAGTGGAAATCGAGGAGTTTGTCTTCAAGAACTTTGTTCCGGCAGCGGGAGAAGTGGTGCATGAGCATCTGAGTAATTTCAGCAGCAAGGCGGCAAAACTCTCCGGTGTGGGGTTCGCTTTTCTACTGATTGCTGCGCTGATGTTGATGGGCAATATCGACAAGGCGTTCAACACCATCTGGCATGTGCGCAAGAAACGTGGGCCCATGTCGACCTTCATGGTCTACTGGGCAATCCTCTCTTTGGGACCTGTGTTGATAGTGTTCAGTGTGGGCGTGACCTCCTATCTGGTCTCAATCCCGATTCTCAATGATGATGAGACGGTGCAGCAGTTGCGTTCACGTTTTTTGAGTATGAGCCCGGTCCTTATCTCCGCCTTTGCTTTTACCCTGCTCTATGCTGTGGTGCCGAATCGTAAGGTGCCGCTGCGCCATGCCCTCGCAGGAGGCATTCTCGCTGCCCTGTTGTTTGAGAGCGCAAAGCGGGGTTTTGCACTTTATGTCACCCACTTTCCCACCTACGAGGCGATCTACGGTGCCATGGCGGTGATCCCGATTTTCCTGATCTGGATCTACCTCTCCTGGCTGGTGACTCTGCTGGGGGCGGAGTTTACCTACTGCCTCGGTATCTTCCGGGACGACTGGCACGAGCGCTTAAACACTCGTGGCAGCAACTTTCTGTTGGCGCTTCGTCTGATAGGCCATCTGCGGGAGGCGCAGATGCTGGGGGAGCAGCGTTCATGCCAGGATCTGTCAAAGCGGGAACCGGAAGTCTCTGAAGAGCACCTTGAGGCGTCGTTGAATACCCTGCAAGGGGCTAAGCTGGTGTTGCGCACCGAGGAGAAGAATTGGGCGCTAGCCAGGAACCTGCAGGAGGTGAAACTCAGTGATCTCTACCGTGCAGCGCCTTTTGTGCTGCCGAATGCAGATAAGCTGGATGAGGGGTCAGTGGTATTGTCGAGTATTCTGCAGACTATCGAGAGAGATGTTGAAAAGGGTATGAATTGCCCGTTGGAAGAACTCTACCGTCAGGTTTAGCATCAGAATTGCTGCAGCGATGCTATTTGTATCTGACCTTCAGTCGCTCGTAATAGGGACTCGATGAAGCCTGTTCCGTCGGCACTATAATCGCTGCCGGTATCTGTTCCGCCACAAGATATTCGCGCCCGGTTTTGAGCTGTCCTTTGGTAGCCAGTAGAGTGTTTTTTTTCGGGGCTCCCCGGTCGACGTAGAGACAAGGCTGTGTGCGAAGGTCGCCACCACTCCCTCCGATGGGGTTGAGAGTCACCGGCATTACGTGCCCCTTTAGAAACTGTACCCCAAGCTCCAACATTTCACCGCCTCTCTTGAGTGCGCGTCTTACTTCAGCGATTCTCAGGCTGTCCGGCTGGTCGGGATGTTTTTCAGTGATCAATACCAGTTGGCCGACCAGTTTAAGACTCGAACTCTGCAGCGGCAGATGAATCGCCACTCCGGTTTTGCTGCTATTGGCCAGTTTGCAGGTGAGACGTTGGTGGCGGGGTTTGAATCCTCCACCCAGATTGCCGGATGTCAGGGTCACTGACTCTCCTTCCTCCTCAGGCCCGCTGGCTGCGGGAGTGGCGAACCCAAGAAAGTGGTGGATCGAACTGATGCCGATGGCAACAGTAACCTGACCATAGGTATCCTGTCTTTTACTGCTGCGTTCCGTACGGATATGCCAGGATTTCAGTATGTCGCGCAGCGTCCCTGCAGCATCATCCGAACTGAGGTGTTGCAATCCCATTGGGGGGGCTTCGCCACGTAACTCGATTTTTCGCAGACTCTGGTGCAGGCGTTTGCTGACTGGATTGATGTTGAGCAGGCGGAAGCGGGGAGATGCCAATGTGCCGGAGGTATCCGGATCGAAAAGCCGTGGTGGTACTTCGCCCATCATATCGATGATATAGCGGCCGGCCGGATCCGCTTCTAATTTCAGTTCTTCGAAACGTGCTTTGCCTGCAAATTGGTTCAGATAGCCGTAGCAGAGTCGTGCCTCCCCTGCCTTCAGATGGCAGGGGTCGAGTAGCGCCAGCAGCAGGATACGCTTCAGCTGATGGGCAACAGAGGCGTTTTCTGGTACGGCTTGATCCCGGTCGTCAACCAGATCGTGTTGTTGGTTCTGCTGTTCCGCCAGATTGTAGAGTTGGAGAATTTCACGCCAGGCATTGATGGCCTGACAGTCATAGCCTTCGAATGTGGTCAGTTGGTCAAGAGAGAGGAACTTGATGGCGTAGTAGATTCCTCCCAACAGTCTTTTGCGGTGTTTGAGCCATGATTTCTGGCGCAGACATTCATTGACGATATGTTTGTGACCGTAGGCCATCTCCTGCATCAGCTGGCGGATCTGCTTCACGCTGGGTGCGCCGGGTTTGTTTGAGGCGATCCGGCAGAGCCGGGTTGTGGGCAATCGGTAGAGTTCCATCAACTCTATGCGGTCAGGGATCCGTCCGGGAAAACGGTTGAGGTGTGCAAGATTGGTGATGATCGCCTCAGCCACGCGCGCTGGACTGGCGTAAGGGAGGGAGGCGATCCATTGGCGCAGGGATCCGGGATGTGTCTCCACATGCGGGTTTTCGATGGTATCGGGTGCAGGAACTGTAAACTTGGGACGCCGCATCGAATCATTGGGTCTGCTGAAAATCTGAAACATATTGATAGTATCTACATTCCGTGGCGGGTTCACCCTTTATAAGATTCTGCTGATTGATGCAGTCGACGTCTCTTGGATGGTTATCGGCGGTCACCGTCAAATCTTGAAAATTGGGCTGCGGCATATTGTTTATGATTGAAATCCCTGGAATTTATCCCGACAATGGGGGTCGGATAATTGAGGGTGCCGTTGCCGGCGTCTCTCTCCAGAAGAATCAACAAGCATCAGAGGCTCCCTATGCGCAACCCACCCCCAGTGTGGCGGTTACTACTATTGGGCTGTTTGGCCCTGTTCAGCACGGCATCGTTCTCAGAGCCCGTGGACTTTGAGTTACCGGGACTCGATGGCAAGACTCACAAGCTTTCCGATTACCGGGGCAAGTGGGTGTTGGTCAACTACTGGGCTACCTGGTGCCCTCCCTGCCGGGAGGAGTTGCCGGAGTTGGAGGTTTTCCACACCACCCACAAGGACAAGGATGCAGTGGTGTTGGGTGTTGCCTTTGAGCGCATTGATAAAAAACGCCTGAGACGCTTTGTCGAAGAGCAGTTTCTCAGCTATCCGATTTTGTTGGGCAAACCTGCTGCTGACTCGGAGTTAGGGAAAATTCCCGGCCTGCCGACCTCTTTTTTAATCTCGCCAAGTGGTGAAGTGGCTGCTCGGCAGGTGGGACCGTTAACCGCACAGGATCTGGAAAGTTTTATTGCCGACAATGCTGAATAGGCGGCCCCATGTGAGGATTGTCCTCTCCATTGTCCTTATGCTGTTCATGCTCTCTGCCGGAGCGGTGAGCAGAGACCCTGTCGATCACTTTTTTGATCAGTCGCTGGGGGATTTCAGTGAGGAGTTGGAGCTTGCCCGCGAGGAGGGTAAAACGGGTATCCTCATCATGTTCGAGATGGATGAGTGTCCCTTTTGTCACCGTATGAAAGGCTCCGTGCTGAATCAGTCTGAGATTCAGGAGTACTATAAGCAGCACTTTCTGATCTTCACCGTGGACATCGAGGGTGATGTGGCTATCACCGACTTTCAGGGGGAACAGGTCTCGCAGAAGGATTTCGCCTTTAAGCAGTTTCGTGTGCGAGCCACGCCGGTATTCGGTTTTTTCGATCTGGAGGGTAAACTGATCAGTCGTTTTACAGGCGCCACCCGCGATGCCCAGGAGTTTCTCTGGCTCGGAGAGTATGTGGTGAACGGCGAGTATAAAAAGATCAGTTTTTCCCGCTATAAACGACAAAAGAGAAAGGAAAAAAGAGCGCGGTGAGCCGCCTTCGAGTCCCGATAAATTTGATCATTGCTCTGGCTGGATGGATCTGTTTCGCGCCGGTTTTGGCGACTGACGGCCTAACTGAGTCTCTCCCATCTCCTCTGACGCTGCAACAGGCTCTGAGACTGGCCGATGGTGTGCATCCCGATCGGGAGCTGGCTGATGCGGCGCTGCAGCGTGCCCGGGCGGAGCAGTCCGGTGTCGATGCCAGCGATGACCTGCAGCTTGGTTTCGAGGCGGCCCTGAAGGTGGTCAACCCCTCGTACAACGCCGTCGATCAATCCAGCAACGACAGCTGGGCGAAACTGAAACTGAGCAAACGGTTGTATGATTTTGGCCGTACCGACAATGCGCTGGCCGCAGCGGATGCGGCACGGAGAAGCGAGGAGTGGAATCTGCTGGATGTACGCCAAAAGCGGCGACTGGAAGTGATGGCCAGATTCTTCGATGTGCTGCTGGCGGACCTGGAGTATGCGCGGGAGAATGAGGCGATGTCGATCGCCTTCGTCCGGTTGGACAAGGCCCGCAGCCGATCCGAACTGGGTGGGATCTCCGATCTGGAGCTGCTGCGGCTCGAAAACCTCTTTCAGAAGGTAAGGCGGCGTACCATCAGCAGCCAGAACAAGCAGCGTATTACCCGCTCACGTCTCGCCATCAGTCTCAATCGTCCCGATGACCTGCCTGCCGATCTTGTCTCTCCCGACCTGCCTGACCGATTGGTACCTGAGAGTGTGGAAGCGCTGACCCAGCTTATTATTGATAGTAATCCCAGGTTGAAATCGCTGCGTGCGCAGATGGATGCAGCTGAACAGCAGATGCGTGCAGCCCGGGCGGGCGACAATCCGATAATCCGCGGGGAAGTCGAGGCCGCCACCTATAATCGGGAGTTGGGGGGGCGTAATCCGCTGTCTGCGGCACTGGTGCTGGAGGTGCCGCTCTTTCTCGGCAATCGGGTCGGTGCCGAGGTTGCCCTGGAGCGTGCTCGCCTACGGGAGCGTCGGGCGGAGCTGGCGTGGGCCGGGTCAATGTGACTGCAGGCGAGCCGGTTACCCGGGGCGCTTTGCTGCTCGAGTTGGACCAACGGCCGTTGCAAGCCAGACTGGTAAAGGCGGTAGCGCAGAAAGAGGCAGCCAAGCAACAGATGGATGAGGCCAAGCGGGAGTTGGACCGTTCCCTGGAACTCTATGATCGAACATTGCTCTCCGACCATGAGCGGCAGCTTGCTGAGATCGATGCTGCCAAAGCGGATGCCTATCTGCGTGGAGCGGAGGCGGAGCTGATTCTGATAAAACTTGCGCGTGAATACAGCCGCATCAAGGCGCCGTTCAACGGCCGGGTGTTGGTGGTGAACGTCCAGCAGGGACAGGCTGTGGTCAACCATCTGCAGATCATGCCGTTGGTGGTAGTGGTCAATGATCAGGAGATGAAAGCGGTGACTGCCGTTGATAGTGAAATGGCAGCCAGGCTGCAGCCGGGGCAGGTAGTCAAGGTTGGTGTTCACGGCGAATGGCTGCCGGGGATAATTCAGATTGTAGGGTTGGAGCCTTTGGCTGGTAGCGGGATACCACGTCACTACCGTCTCGAAGTCGGCTTCAAAACCCCGAAGGGGCAGCAGTTGCGTCTCGGTGAGAAAGCCGTGGTAAGAATCGGTGGGTAAAACGGTGCAAACAGCACACCCGGTCTGTGTTCGCTGTTTTGTGGCGGGTCGGGTGCAGGGGGTCTTCTTTCGGGCCAGCACCCGTTACGAGGCGCAGAGACGGGGCATCACTGGATATGCCAAAAATCTTCATGATGGCCGAGTCGAAGTGATTGCCTGCGGTGATCCAGAGGCAGTCAATGAACTGCGCGACTGGTTGCGTCAGGGACCGGCCAATGCCGATGTTTCAGGGGTTGCCTGTGAAAACCTCCATCTCCAGGAGTATTCCCACTTCTCTATTGCCTGATGCCCGGGTTTCTTTTGGGTTTCACTCAGTTTGCTGCGAAGCGGTAGGAGCGGCGCCCCGCCGCGATTTGCCCATCTGCGGGGTCATCGCGGCGAGGGCGCCGTTCCTACAGCGTAATTTTGACTCCAGCCCGGCCCGTTATCAGACAGTAACCATCCGCTATTGATGCTGAGGGGCAGCCGGGACGACCATGCTCCCATTGGTTGACGTCTCCTCCACCGGACGGAAGACGGCAGGTTGCCCGTTGGCCAGGGTGGCTGTCTGTTCCTCCTTGAGGACAGGCGCTGTGGGAACCGCCGCTGTCTCTTGAGCCATAGGGGGCGGCTCCGGGTAGCTGAGAGGGGCCAGAGGTTCCTGGAAAGCAGGAGCAGGAGCAGGCGCAGGAGTCGGCGCTGTGGGGGGCTCAATCGGTGCGGGTTGTGATACCACTGGCGCCATTGGCTGCGGCATCTCCATTGGTGGAGGTGTCATCTCACCAGTCGCTGCCGGTTGCATCGGACGATAACTGTATTCGGCCGGCGGAGTGTAATCGCTTTGTGGCGGCTGTTGTGGTGCGTAGCTGGGGTATTGCGGATAAGTTTGGTTGTCGCCGCTGGTCCCGTAGTCGTAGCTCGGCGCATATTGCTGTTGCGGAGCAGTGTCATAGGTTGGCGGGTTATAGGCCGGCGCTCTGTAGACGGGTTGCTGCTCACTATATGGCTGGGTGGCTGTGTAGTCGCTGTATTGTTGCGGATAACCGCGCTGAGGGGGGGCATTGTAGTAGCCGGGGCTGTTTCCATAGGGGGCATAGCCGCCGCCAGGCTGAGTGCCATAACCGTAGACCGGTGGTGCCTGGTAGGCCGGTGCACCGCCATATCCGTATCCCTGGTTATAATTGGGTTGTTGCGCGGGATAGTAGGGTTCCGGGTAGCGGTCTTCACGCCGATTGGAATTGAACATGTTGTTCATGGGGCTTGGCGCCCCATTCATCATGTTCATCGGATTCATGTTGAACTGTCTGTTGTTGTTCCGGTTGTCGCCGCGATATACCGGAGCGGCGTATTGAGGCGTTTGTGCGCCGTAGCCTTGAGCGCCATAAACCGGTTCGTTGTAGGCGGGCGCCTGCTGTCCCATTGCGGAAGGATTGTCATAGTATCCCCCTTGCGTCGGATAGCCTTCGTCAGCCTGCGCATTTGTCAGGCAGAACGTAGTGATACAGGCGGTGAGCCATAGTTCACGCTTCATTATTCACTCCTCTTTAGAGAGTTTTTCCGTTGATTCGGCGAAGACCCTAATATAAGCCCCAGCCGTGGTCGTGTAAAATTAGGGATTGCCCTAGGATTTCCCAAGTCAGGCCCATGTTGCTCCCACTTCTCACCAACGGACATATACTGAAACGCTACAAACGCTTTCTGGCGGATGTCGAACTGGCCGATGGTTCCGTCGTAACCGCCCATTGTCCCAATACCGGTAGTATGCGTGGATGCTGGGAACCTGGAGCGCGGGTACAGATCAGCCACAGTGACAATCCGCGCCGTAAGCTTGCCTGGACGCTGGAACGGGTGGATATGGGCACAGGCTGGATCGGTGTACATACTGGGCGGACGAATCCGGTGATCAGCGAGGCGTTGTGTGAAGGCAGGATCCCAGGCCTGGAGGGGTACCGGACTGTGCGGACTGAAGTGACCTTCGAGGCACCGGGTTTTCCCCGTTCCCGCTTCGATATGTTTCTGAGTGATGGTCCGGCGGCGGATGTCTGGGTCGAGGTTAAAAATGTCACGCTCTGGGAGGGGGGTGAGTCACTCAGTTTCCCGGATGCGGTCACTGCACGGGGTTTGAAGCATCTTGAGCTACTCGCGGAGGCCTGCCGCCAGGGTTATCGTGGCGTGATGATCTATGCGCTCAATCGGCCGGAGGGGACGTGCTTCCGCTCAGCCGATGAGATCGATCCCGTATATGGAAAAGCTCTGCGCAGGGTGGTGGAGGCTGGTGTTGAAGTGGTGGCTGTGCGCATTCTGCATCTGCCGCAGGCGATGAAGGTGGGTGATCCAGTGACCGTGGATCTGAGCTGAAATTTTTTGAGGGGTCGAAAAACAGCAGGGATGTTCGGTTCAATAGCCGCTGGAATTGAAATCCAGGCCCTCAGGCATTTCCGGCAGTAGTTCCACGCCGCTACGGATTTCACCATCCGGCAACAGGGCGAGCCAGCGATAACCCGGTGGTTTGTCGTCAATGCCGAATTTGTCCTGACCTGCGATGAACTGAATGCAGGTAGAGGGAGAACCAAGCAGCAGCAGGTTGTGGTAGTTGCGCTCAAATTCCTGGTGGATATGACCGCATAGGATGCCTTTTACCTGTTTGTGCTTTGCCAGCAGTTCGAAGAGCGGTTCAGGATTGTTCAGGGCCATGCTGTCCATCCATGCGCTGTCCACCGGAATCGGGTGGTGATGCATGCAGACCAGTGTATGCTTGTCCGGGTGTTTTTGCAGTTCATCCTCGAGCCGCTCCAGCTGACTCTCGTCAAGATGGCCACCGGGCTCCTTGGGAATGGTGGAGTCCAGAAAGACCAGTGACCAGTTTCCCTGCTGTGTACTGGGAAGGGTGGATATGCCATCCTGATTTAACAAGCGGGTCATAACCTCGGGAATGTCGTGGTTCCCCGGCAGACAGAAGGTTGGAGCGCCGAATCCGGCAAACTGCTCCCTGAGTCGCCGGTAACCGGTTTCAGACGCGTCGTGAACCAGATCGCCGGTGGCAAGGATCATGTCTGGAGTCCCCATCTGCTCCAGCGCCATTGCCGAGACCAGGTTGAGAGTCTCCTGTGTATTCAAGCCGAGCAGACAGCGCGAAGTGTCAGCATAGAGATGGAAGTCCGTCAGCTGTAGTACTTTCAGGCTGCCCTCAGGCAGGTTTTGGAATGTATTGGTGTCTGCAAACATCGTTGAAGGTTGGTCAAGCCTTGAAAGTTCTGGTTACCGGGCAACTCCGGCGAACCCTTGTATAACAGATTTTCAGTCTGATTATAGTAGTCTAATAAAATCTGTTGAAACAATGAAGCGGGTGCGCTTTTTATAAAAAATGTGCATTAGATTCTGTTTAATGTGCATAATTTAACCTTTATTGTGGGCTATTAGTGCTGATGCATGCCTATTTTTTCCTTAAGGCCGGTTTGCCATGACCCTGAATGAACTCCGATACATCGTAGCTGTTGCGCGTGAGCGTCACTTTGGGCGCGCTGCGGAAGCCTGTTTTGTCAGCCAACCTACCTTGAGCGTGGCAGTGAAAAAGCTGGAGGCGGATCTGGGAGTCAGTCTGTTCGAACGTGGTCTGGGTGAAGTTACACTGACACCGGCGGGTGAACGCATCGTTGTTCAGGCTCAGAAGGTGCTGGAGGAGGCTGGTTTCATCCGAACCCTGGCAATGCAGAGTAAAGATCAACTGGTGGATCCCTTACGGGTTGGTGCTATCTACACCATTGGTCCCTACCTTTTTCCCAATCTGATTCCTGAACTGACCCGGCGGGTCTCCAGGATGCCGCTGGTCATTCGGGAAAACTTCACCGCAGTGCTGTCAGAGCAGCTGAAACAGGGTGAATTGGATGTGGTTATCATCTCGCTTCCCTATGATGAACCGGGCATTCAGACCCGGCCACTCTATGATGAGCCCTTCTCCGTGCTACTGCCCGTAGCGCATCGGCTGACTGAGTTGGATGCCATCTCCGCCGCCGATCTCAGCGAGGAGAGTGTGCTCCTGTTGGGTGACGGGCACTGCTTCCGCGATCAGGTGCTGCGAGTCTGTCCGGGCTGTCTGCAGCCCAGTTCCAGTGAAGGCAGCCTGCAACGCAATCTGGAAGGGGGTTCTTTGGAGACCATTCGCTACATGGTCGCCGGTGGTATCGGGATAACCGTGTTGCCGGATACAGCAATCAACCCAAATCCTTCGTCGGATGAATTGGTCACTACCCGCCCCTTCAAGGGCGATCCCCCCTATCGCCGGGTCGCCCTTGCCTGGCGCAAGAGTTTTCCCCGTCCCGAAGCTGTCGATCTGCTCTGGGAGACGATACGGGCCTGCCCGATTCAAGGTGTTTCTCTGGTCGATTAGTCGTTCCTGCAAGCGCAACCCTCAGCAGAATTCCGGCGGGCGTAGGCCGGTTCAAGCGCAGCGGAGCCGGCAACTCCTGCCCCCTGCGGATTTGAAAAAATCGGAGATCACTTTTTATATTGTGAACTGAGTCACAAAAAGACACTGCGGGATGGGATTTTTCTTCCCTTCCCGTGTTATCTATTCCTCCGCGAACCGGGAATGTTCGCCAGGCAGGGATTTGATGCAGCGTCATCAAAGTGAAAAAACAGTACATGGACAGTATGAAAAAGAACAATATCGGACTGGATATTTTGGCCCTGCTTGCCGGCGTGGCTTTGGTTTTCGCCTTTGCCCCCTTTTATCTTCCGTGGCTGGCGCTGGCCTCCTTTGCTGCTCTGTTTCTGATCTGGAGCTGTTCAACACCCCTTCGTGCCGCATGGCGTGGTTTTCTCTTCGGTTTGGCCTTCTACGGAGTGGGACTTCATTGGCTCTTCAGCACCCTGGGTGGGGTTGATAAGAGCTTTCTGCCGATTCTCACTGCTGTCATGGTTGGTGTGGTCCTGGTGAATATCTGCCTTCCAGCCGTTTGCGGTTACATCCATGTCAGCTTGAGCCGACAAAGATCGCCTTTTATTTCCGTTTTTTTGTTTGCCTCGATCTGGACATTGGGTGAGTGGATCAGAACCTGGTGGATGAGCGGCTTTCCCCACTACATGGCGGGTTATGGTTTTATCGACACTCCGCTGGCAGGGTTTGCCCCATACATTGGCGTTCTGGGACTAACTCTTTTTGTTTTACTGGCGGGTGGTTTGCTGGCGTTGGTGTTGGCCGGTCCGGGGAAAAAGATGAGGCTGTCGGCATCAGCCGCACTTTTGTCGCTGTTCCTGACAGGAACAGTTTTGGGTCATCTGGAATGGACTCAGCCAATCTCCCAACCGCTTGAAGTGCGCCTGATACATGGAAATCAGGATGAGGAGCGGAAGTTTCGGCGCTACAAGGTGATCGATACTATTGAACGCTATCTGGCGATGAGCCAGGTGGAACCTCGTCCGGATCTTGTCCTGTGGCATGAGTCCTCAGTGGCCCACGACCTGAAGGGCGTCTACCGTTTTCTGGAAACGCAGGTGGACAGCTTGCGTGAAACGGGAACCGAGCTGTTGCTGGGCAGCTATATCGAACGCGATGGCAAATCCTACAACGCCCTGTTTGTCGGCGCGGAACCAAAACTTCGCTATTTAAAACGTCACCTGATCCCCTTTGGTGAATTTACCCCCAATATCCCGCTTTTGGGCGATATGGGAGATATGCCCAATGTCGAGATGGACTCTCTGACAAGTGGACCGCCAGAGCAGGGACTACTGGAGGTAAAAGGCGTGCCACTGGCCAGTTCCATCTGTTTTGAAAATCACTTCGGCAACGAATTACGGCACGACTGGAAAGATGCGCAACTACTTGTGCATGTGAGCGATGTGAGTTGGTTCGAAGAGACGTGGTTACCGGAGCAGGCCCTGCAGATAGCCAGAATGCGGGCGCTGGAGAGCGGTAAACCCATGCTGCATGCCACCAATAAGGGGATCAGCGCCATTATCGGCCCTCGCGGCGGACTCGTTGAGACCCGAAGGGGGAGAGAGATCTGGTTCGACGGCAGCATCCAGCCCAGGCGTGGTCAGACCCCCTATACGGCCTGGGGTGAGTGGCCTCTGCTGCTATTGATGATCACTCTCCTGTTGCCCTCGCTGGCGGCAAAGATCCGGATGATTCGATATAGGTCATTTTCAACACATAAAACCTCGATGCCTGTTGCGTCGGCGGTTGAATAAACAAAAATGGAAAACAGAGAATGAAGAAACCGATCGCAATTATTGGGGCGAGTGTTATCTCCGTTATGGCAGTGGTGGTTGTCGCAGTGAATACCGGTGAGATTGAGCCGGCGGCAGTTGACGAAACGGTCTCACTGCCGGAACGAACACTACGCAATGTGGTAAAGGATTTTCTGCAGACAGAGGACGACTTCTCTGAAGACCTGGTCAGTGAACTCGCCGCAGGTGAACTGCGAAAAGAACGAGACCGCCTGGTGGTGAATGACGCACTCCCCCCTGCTGCGGAAACGTTGCGAACCTCGGTGGAAGAGATGCGGTTGGAGGTTGAACACATCAACCAGGAGGCGGAGGAAGCGGAAGGCCGGGTGGGTGGAAAGAATGTTTACAGCAAAGAGACGGAGCAACTGCTGACCGAAGCGGATCAACTGATAGCGGAGGTTAGCCGTAAGTACGGCATCACTCAGGGTGAAATATCTGCGTTGACTGACCTGCAGCCCGAGACAACCGACCCTGAACTGATCGAATTGAATAGCAAACTCGAACAACTCGATGACGAGATGATCAAACTGGAACGCCGCGCCGGCAGTTTCTGATAACGAAAAAAACACTAAATTAAGGGAATTAAACTCATGGATATGAGGCTTGCGGCCAGGCTTTCTGGTGTCTTCTGCGCATCATTGATTTTTCTTTCAAACGCGGCAGCCAATAGCGGACTGCTTGGTTCTCTGGAGGGCGAGGCTCAAGTCAATCAGGGAACCCTAGACTACACGTTACCGGTTGATCTGCCGGAAGGACCGAATGGACTGGCGCCGGGATTGTCGATCAGCTACAGCCCACGTAATCCCAATGGTGTCTTGGGTATCGGTTTTAAACTGACTGGTGAGTCTGCCATTACCCGCTGTCCGGCCAACAAGGAGATCGACGGTGAACGGGGTGGCGTGGGATTTGATAACAGGGATCGCTACTGTCTCGACGGACAGCGGCTGATCGCCATAGCCGGTCAGGATGGGGAAGACGGTACTGAGTACCGCACTGTTGCCGAGAGTTATGCAAGAATCGAATCCCATGGGTCACTGGGCAGTGGGCCAGAGCGCTGGGCAGTTTGGAGCAAGCAGGGGTATATCCTTGAGTACGGAGACTCATCAAATACGCGAACCTCTGCAGCCGGGCGGGATGAACCTGCCGCCTGGAAACTCAGTAGCCGGCGTGACCGTTTTGACAACCGGATTCAATACCACTACCGCAAAGATGGTGGATTGAGTGTCCCGGATTTTATCGAGTACAGCGTGCACCGGATCGAGTTTGAATACGAGACCCGTCCCGACAACCTCAGCGCTTATCAGTTTGGAGAAAGACGTGATTTGGGACTTCGGCTTGCTTCACTGAATATCCTGAGCGATGGGGAAAAACTGCGGAAGTATCGCTTCAGTTACGAGATCGATGAAGCACTGCCCTTCAGCCGCATCAGTGCCATCCAGCTTTGCGATGGTCTGGGTGAGTGCAGTCCTGCGACGCGGTTTGAGTGGAATGAAAATAGCGGTTTCGACTTTTTCAGCGATCCCACTATTCTGACCGGCAATGCCTTCTCCAGTTATGCTCTGGGCGACCTGAATCAGGACGGACTGACAGATCTCTGTTATCTCAACCATGGGCTCTATTGTGGACTGAGCAATGGAGATCATCCAGTTGGATACTCGAAATGGGCGGATCGGCTTGATGCAAAACATTGGCATAAGCCCAAAATCTCCGGGACTTTTATGTTGCTGGATCTCAACGGCGACATGAAGTCGGATTACTGCATCCAGGACAACAGCGGCATCTTATGTGGTTTAAGCGATGGTCAGGGGTTCAGCAATAATCGCTACTGGACAAAGTCGTTCAATCGCAAGGATACCCTGCGTTTTTCCGATATCAACAGTGACGGCTATGTAGATATCTGCTCTTTTGGCAGCGCTGGCGTCACCTGTGTACTGAATAAGAATGGCAAAAGGTTCGGTCCCCTCGTGACACTCTCAGAGAGTGGCTGGCCTGCAGGTAGTGACGATATCAAGAACAACACCCTGAACTTTACCGATATCAATGGCGATAGCCTTATCGATATCTGTGGCGCAGATGATCAGGGTTTTCGTTGCGCCCTCGGCCTGGGGGTCGATGCGGATGATATGCCGCTGTTTGGGGAGAAAGAGAGCTGGTCTGCAGCATTTGGCCGCCAATGGGCGAACAAAACCTTTGCCGGCAGCTTTCGATACGGCGATCTCAATGCCGATGGTCTTTCGGATATCTGTTTTCGTGAAGCTCGCAGCTACCATTGTGCGACCAATACGGGTAAAAGCTTCACCCCGTTGAAAGAGTGGGCAACTGATATCACCTACGGATGGGGAGATGAAAACAACGAACTGGGAATGAATCTGGATCTTGAGGAGAACCATAACGACAACAGTCTGAACCTGCTTGACATCAACGTGGATGGCCGGGCCGATGTCTGCACCGGTTCCGGTAGCGAGGCGTTTAGTTGTGCGCTGAACAATGGCGAAGGCTTCGATGCTATGCGCAAGTTCGCCAGCTTGAAGCCGAGTGTTGACATCATAAAACTCACAGACAACACCGAGGTGATGCCGAAAGAGAACCCGCTGCGTATGACCGATATCAACAACGATGGTTCGCCGGATGTATGTTACCGAAGTTACAAGGGTATCAACTGTACTATCGGCAACGACAACATGGCCAATCTGCTGGCAGCTGTTACTACCGGCTACGGTGCGCGCACGGAATTCGAATACGGTCGCCTGAGTGATGAGGATCTTTACGACAGTTATGAGGATGCAGCAGCGCCTGTATTCGATATGCAGGGTGTCACCAGAGTGGTGCGCAGCATATCTTCATCCGATGGCATCGGCGGCATGAGCCGCATCAGTTACCACTATGCCGGGCTGAAGACCCACAAAGATGACGGCAGTCTTGGGTTTGCCGAGGTCAGTAGCCATAACCACACCATCAACAGAAAACATATCACCCGCTATTACCAGCTTGGTGATTTCAGTGGCCGGGTACGGGAGATAGAAGAGCTTGTTGGTGACGTGGTCATCCTCAGGAACAGGTTGACCTATCGCGAAATGCCGATGGTCCATGACAATGTCGTCAGTGTACAGCCCCATACCCAAGTGCTGGAGCACTATGAACTGGATGGCAGCCATATCAAAACCGAACAGACCAACCATGCAGAGTACGATGAGCTCGGCAATGCGCTGCGCATGGTGGTGGAGATCAACGGGGCAATTGGCGATTATGTCAGAAAGGAGACCAGTAGTGTCTACCGCAACGATGAGTCTGCCTGGCTGATCGGAAAGCCGCTCCACGTGGAGGTCACCCACTCCACCCGTGAAGGTACGCTGACCCGCTCGACCAGCTTCGATTACGATTACGCCACCGGCGCATTGCGCAGCGAGGTTATCGAACCGGGCAACAGCCTCAGCCTGACCAGTGAGTTTGAATACGACGAATATGGCAATCGTACCGGTACAGTCTTGAGCGGGCAGGGCGTGGAACCCCGCCACTCATCTGCAACCTATGATGGATCAGGACGCTTCCCCATCAACCATGCCAATGCCCTGGGTCACCGGGAAACCATCAAATACGATCCAGGCTGCGGCCTGCCGGTCAAACAAACCGGTCCCAACGGCATTAGTACCCACTGGGGTTACGACAGCCTCTGCCGTAAAACAACGGAGCGCCGTGCCGACGGCACAGAGACCCACTGGGCCTACGAGTGGAGTGACGGCGCCAGCGCAGGAGTGATCTTTGATGACTTCAGCGTCTACAAGATCACAGAGCGCGCCACCGGCGCACCACCCAAGACCGTCTACTATGATGCCCTGAACCGTGAGGTGAGAACCGTCACCCGTGGATTCAACGCAAAGAACGTCTACCAGGACAAACAGTACAACGCAAAGGGTCAGATTATCGCTGCCACCCTGCCTTACTACGAGGGTGAGTTCCCCGGCGCGAACTCATACTGGGTTACCAGCGAGTACGACGAGATGGGCCGGGTGGTGGTGCAGAACAAACCCTCCGAGACGGGTCATATCCCCACTTACTACAGCTACCAGGGATTGACCACCACCGTGATCGACCCAGAAGGTCGCGCAAGGGTGGTAACGAAAAACCTGCTGGATAAGGATGCGCAGGTTGTCGAGGCAGGCATATCCACCATCAACTACACCTACGACCCCATCGGCAACCTGATCGCAACAGACACCAATGGATTCATCATCCGCAATCGCTATGACAACCGTGGCAACAAGGTCTCTATGGATGATCCCTCAATGGGGCATTGGACGTATCGCTACAACGCCTACGGTGAATTATTTCGGCAACAGGATGCCAAGGGGCAAGTAGTCAAGCAATCTCAAGATCTGCTTGGTCGTATGGTCAGACGAGAGACCGTAGAAGGGGTTGCAACCTGGGAGTACGACACAGCGGAAAACGGCATTGGTAAACTTGCCAAAACCACATCACCCGACAACAGTCGTTCGTTCGAATACGATGCCCTTGGCCGTGCTGTCGCTACCAAGACAAAAATAGGAGAGAAAAGTTTTACCAAGCAGGTCGCCTACGATGCCAAATCCCGCCCCTTCAAAGAGACCTTTCCTGACGGTATAGAGATCGAACGGGTCTACAACCAAGACGGCTATCTAAAAACCGTGCGAATGCCGAAAAAGCAGGTGTGGGATTACGATTATATACGGCTTGAAGAGACGTTGAGCGCTTTCTTGAAGGAGATCTATAAGCTTGAGGAGCGCAAGACATCCTCTCAACGGCAGGCTGCAGCACTTGTCGAAAAATCTGAAACGATCAGAGCGCTTGAGGTGGCAGTGCTTGAGGCTGAAAAACAGGCTGAGGACGACTTGGTTCGGCTTGAAGCGACAGCAAGCAAGTTATTGGCCAAAGCCAGTCATTTCCAGAGCCAATCGGATTATTATGCCAAGCAAGCCAGCAGGCTCTGGCGCGTGTTTGGCAATGCCTATTTTACCTATTCGAAATCATCGGGAGGGAAAGCCTACTACAAGTATTCCTATTGCAGTGCATACGGGAGAAAAGGAAAGTGTGCGAGTTATGGATCAACGACTGAAACAGTGAGCTCATCCTGGTTGCCAAAACCGCAAGATTGTGGTTGGAAGGAGTACAATCCGTGGAATGTCTCCGGAATCAGCCAATTTGAGATAAAGGTTCAGGAGGCAAAGCGGACCGGGAATACCCGAACGAGGTGGGTCCAAAACAAAGATCCTGAGATGTTTGGCTTGGTCCAGGTCCATGAAGCGAAATGGTGTGAATCTGGGCCACCCAAGCAGATTAGGCTTTCGAGTCTCTATTCAAAACATGCGAAGAGCACTAAAGCTCAATCAGAAAGGTTGTCAAAACTGGCCGCCGAAAAAAACCAAGAGGCTGAAATCTATCGCACCATTGAGCAGAACTCCCGTCGGGATGCTGAGCTGTATGCCAGACAGGCAAAAGATCTCTATTTGCAGGCCAGGGAACAGGCAAGCATTGCTCAAGAATTCATGGATAAGATCGAAGATTATAAGGCTTCGATGGATACCATCGAACGTCAACTCGACGAACACAACAACAGCGACGAGTATGTCACCCTCTGGTCAGCCACCAGCCGTGATGCGTCCGGCCGTCTGAAAGGCGAGTTCACTGGCAACGGCTACCTGACCCAACGCATCTTCGACCCCTACAGTGGCCGTCTCAAGGAGATCAAAACCGGCGTCGCAGAGAATGATCCGATCCGCAACCTGCACTACAGCTACGACAGCACCGACAACGTCACACTGCGTGATGATCGGGTTAACGGCATCAGCGAAAGTTACCAATACGACACACTCGACCGGCTGCAACAGGCCAGCTACTACGATGCTGCTACCGGCGTGAGCGACAGCCTCAGCTATAGCTACGACATCAACGGCAACATACTGCACAAATCCAACGCAGGAACCATGTCGTATGATCAGGGAAACCGCATCCTCTCACTAAACCGCAACAACGGTACCTACGAAGAGTACGCCTATGACGCCAACGGCAACATGGTCTTAGGCAGCGGACGTGAGATCGAATGGACATCATTCAACAAGCCATCGCGGATCAAGACAAAAGATGCAGACGTCAGTTTTGAATATGGTCCCGACAACAACAGAGTCACCAAACAGAGCCTCGACAAAGAGGGGCAGGAGACCACCTGGTATATCGGAAAAGGCTACGAGTTAATCACCGCCGTGGACATGGATGGCAACCACATCGAGCGCAAAAAACACTTCATCTACGCCGATGGCGAGGTCATCGCAATCCAGGTCAGAACCATCGAAAACAGCCAGAAGCAGGCGGATCAGACCCGCTACCTGCACAAAGATGCCCTGGGTAGCGTTGACACTATCACCGACTCACACGGCGCAGTCATGGCACGAATGGGCTATACACCCTTCGGCCAACGTCGAGCGGTCAATGGACAAGAGATCGACCAGTCGTTCCAGCGCAAACTGACCAACCGAGGCTACACCGGCCACGAGCAGATCGACAACATTGGCCTGATCCACATGAACGCCAGGCTCTACGATCCCGAGATAGGGAGATTCCTATCAGCAGACATCTATATCCAGGAACCGGGCCTGTCGCAGAACTTTAACCGCTACATCTACGTGATGAACAACCCGCTGAAGTACAACGATCCCAGCGGCCACTTCATCAACTTCATCATCGGTGCGATCATCATGATCGTCTCCCAATTCATTGATAATCCCTACATTCGGATGATAGGGATGGTAGTGGGAATGGCGATGATGGGGGGAGTGTTTTTTGGAGAAGCGTTATTTACCGCAGCAGCAGGAGGATCGGGAGCTAGTGGCGCTTTCATAACTGTCGGTAGTACCAGTTTTCAGGTGGCGGCAGGCGAAATAGCACTGGCAGCCATGAATGGCGCGGCGATAGGCGCCGTAGTGGGCGGTGCCACAACAGGCACCCTGAAAGGTGCGTTGAAGGGGGCTGCATTTGGTGCGATCAGTGGTGCAGCCGCAGGTTATATTGGGCACGGTAATGGAGTATTCAACAGCAAAGAAGCCACAGCATTGGCGCATGGAGTCTCACAAGGCGCCATCAGTGAGCTGCGCGGAGGTGACTTCAAGAGCGGGTTTGTGGGGGCGTTTGTTGCACATATGTCACCTGCCACGAGGTGGGCAAAGACAAATGCGGTACCAATGCCAATTCGCACTATGACTGCCGCCGCGCTCGGTGGGCTTGCGTCAGCGGCTACGGGTGGCAGTTTTGCCGATGGAGCGTATCATGGGGCTATGGTGCATTTGTTCAATGCGGAGTTGGAAAATATCTCAAACGGAGATGGGCCAACAAAAAATCGATATGAATCACGTACAGCTAACGGCCGAGTATTCCGCGTGGCTGTGTATGACGTTTCTTGTAATAGTACATGTGCTTCGAACAATGCGAATGTAGTATGGAGTGATCCTGGATCGCAAGGGTGGGCGCATGCTATGGCAGCAGAAACTGGAAGAGATTTAGCCGGCTTGGTTGCAAATATTGCATCATTAGCGATACTAAAAGCGCCGTTATCAACAACAGGTCATGCTGCTGGCAGATTGAGCGATGCGTTAGCTGTAGGAAAAGCTTTTTTTGGCGATTTTAATGCTATTGGCGGTGCCGCATTAGGTAAGGCTTATACTCATGCCATAGGTGGTGGCACTACAGGCGCCAGGGTAGGTGTGGGTACCTCAATATTTGGTGAGCACCTATTGGATGGTCTAGATGAGAATCCATAATAATCAAATGTATTTATCAGTATCTGTAATTTTATGTGCTTTCGTAGTTGGAAGTTTCTATATGCTCAATTCTAGTGATGCGATCAGTCAGAAGTTGGCTTTATTTCTTGGGATAGGGGTGTTTTCATGGCAGGTTGTAATGGGGGTTTATAGAATGCCGGTGTTGTCTGGCTATCTGCTAGTCAGCAAAAATGAAAACCTGAAGAGATGGAAACAAACTAACATTTTTAATGTTTTTCTTTGGGTGATACTTATTTGCATTGCAATATTCAGGATATAGGAGTTTTTTGTGACTAATCAATAGGGCTAGGCTCGATTGATAAATAGTCAATCCGCTAGTGGAGAATCGACAAGCTCCGAACCTTCTTTTCTAACAGGACATCAATAGGATGGCTACGCAAAACTTCGACCAGGAACTAAACGTCAGTGGCTTGGACTGCCCGCTTCCTATCATTCGCACCAAGGCAGCATTCGCCAGAATGGATTCTGGTCAGATACTCCAAATCACAGCAACCAACCCTGAGTACACTCGTGAGATTCAAGTACTGACTGCACACGGTCTCTATGAGTTGATCGACGAATCCATCACCAAGCAGCGGCTGATCTATCTGGTGCGGAAGAAGTAAGATGGTACCCCGAAAAATGCAGTGATCACAGAAAAAGGGACGCATTTTTTTTGTCTTCGCGGAGAATAGATCTGTTTTTTCGTTTTTTTCCATACGTGGATGAGAGGCAGACCACAGATCTAGAGACACATTTTATTCGTCAAACCGGTTTCGTGAATCAGTTCAATGTCGGGAGATAATAATTTCATTATTTTCTTATGTTTACTGAGTTACAACGAGGTACTGAGCTGTGAGCCGGAAAAAACAACCCCCGATCAGCGACAACTCCGAGGAAAATGACAGCCCGGTTCTCTCTGGTCTAATGCAGGGATTGCAATCGGTCTTTGATAAGATCCACAAAGACAACAGCCAGCGTGATCATAGTCAGGAAAAGATCATAGAGGAGTTCTCCGAGCGTCTTAATCATGCCTTCGACCAGGTTCATACTGAAGCGAAGGAACGGGAGCAGCTGCTCTCCGATAAGCTTAAGGCCATTGAGACCGAACAGCGTTATCGTATCCAGCGCATCAAGATCTTCTCTGTACCGGGTACCCTGATCGCACTGGTTGCAATGGGTTATCTTTTCTACGTGGTGAACGTCATGGAACGTTCCATGACCAGCATGTCGACGGATATGCATGATATGCGTGGATATATCGCGAATATCAGCGGTGATACCCGCAATATGTCTCAAGGTGTGCTAAATATGAATGTTGAGATGGTGGCAATGAACGGAAACATGAGTCAAATCGACAACCACATGGTTGACATGAACGAAAATATAGGACAGATCAATACCCAGGTGGAGGGTATGAATGGCAGCATGTCTCACCTCAATCGTAGTGTTGGTGTAATGACCCATGATGTCGGCAATATGTCCCACACTATCAGTCCGGTGATGTCGGGTTTTCGCACCATCATGCCGTTTTAGGGCCTGTCACCACAGAGGCCGAATCAGAGGATGTTTGTCTGCTAAACTTATCGTCAGTCTTGTAGTTATTTAAGCAGCCGATAAGGATTGAGAAATGAGCCAAATCTTTGTGAGCTATAGACAGCAAGGCACGCTGATGCGAGCTGGGAGGATTGCTGATACGCTCGTTTCGCATTTTGGAGCCGGCAATATTTTTCAGGATCAAGCGACATTGCATGGTGGTTCAGACTGGCAGCAGACTATCGATAAGGCGCTAAAGGACTGCTCCGTTTTAGTCGCTGTGATTGGTCCGGACTGGTTGGTGCACAAGAGTGCGAACGGCGGCCGACGTATCGATGAGCCGAATGATTACGTTCTCCTGGAAATTTCCACGGCTCTTAAGCGTGATATACCTGTTATTCCAGTTCTTGTCGGCGGTGCGAAAAGGTTTCACCAGGAAGAGTTGCCAGGTCCTCTGAAGCAGCTTGCATATATCGAGCCGCTGAGCATAGAGGATAGTGCATGGCACGAAGGCATGCATTCACTTCTTGAATCGATCAGACGCTTTAATATAAATCCCAAAAAGATTGGTTGGAAGACTTTTACAAGTCTTGCCCTGTCTGTAGTAGGCATGTTTGCTATAGGTTCAGATAAGGTGCCGTTAGAGGCTGCTATAGTTGGGTTGGTTCTTGGCTTACTTGCGCTGGTCTTGAGCCTGCGGTCATATTTTGAGTTCCGCGAGGGTACTCAACGGGGAAGAAGCTGGGCAATCGGTGCCATAATTTACTCTGGATTGATCACATTAGTAGCATTGGACGAAATGATTCCGGATAAATATTTCTAATGACTGTCGACTGCCAAACCTTTTAAAATCAATCAAATCCGCCCCTGTCAATTTGCCTGATCATTGGCTTGTGCATGAAAGCAATGCATCTATATCCACCTCGTCGATTTGTTCAGGTAATAGATACTCTTCTGCATAGCGGGAATAGACGCCTGATGTCAGAAATAATTCATACAAATGAGGACATATTTTATTTTCCTTACTCATTTGACTCATGATTTTAAGCGCTGTGCTGACTGATTTGGATTTTTTATAGGGTCTGTCTGATGCTGTCAGAGCCTCAAAGATATCAGCAATCGTCATGATGCGTTCAGGGATGGATAGGGAATCTGCGAAACGACGACGTGGGTATCCGCTTCCGTCAAGCTTTTCATGATGACTGCCAGCCCAATCAGGGACATCCCGCAGTTCTTTGGGAAACGGAAGTTGCTTGAGCATGATGATGGTTTGTGTGATGTGCTCATTGATCTTAAAACGCTCTTCTTTTGTCAGTGTACCGTGTTCTGTAGAGAGGTTGTAAAGCTCCCCCAGGTTAAAGGCATATTCTGGCGCTTTCATTTGAAAGCCGTAGGGGTTGTCAGCAAAGGGGCCGAGTTCGTCTCTGTGAGGAATAATGTGTTCGGCCTTGTTTGCCAGAAGTGGTTCATTGGTAGGAAGTGTGGGTGGAGTCCCTTGTGTGGACTTCTTTCGGGATAGCTCCATCGGTGAAATGCCAAGGCGATCATCCAGGTTACGCGTCCATGTTTGTGTTGCGATATCGTTCAATCGCAAAATTCTTTCAGCCGCCATGCGTTCTTCCCCGATATTGCATTCAGCCACAAAAGCGTAGTCTTCACGGATTTTCTTGATCTGTGCCTCCAATCTTTGTTGTAGTACCTCTTTATGCTCATTTCCTTCAGAAAGCGCTTTTAAATAGCTGATTTCAGCATCCCGCCAAAGGAGTTCAAAACGTGATCGTATCTCATGGATACGGTTGTAGATGGTCTCCAGTTTTGTCGCTTTGTCGACAACATATTCCGGCGTGGTGACTTTTCCACAATCATGCAGCCAACTTGCAAGATAGAGTTCATACCACTGTTCTTCTGAAAGGGAAAATTCACTGAATGGAGCAGCTGTTGATTGGGTGGCCTCAATAGCCAGTTCATGCGCCAGGATTGGTACCCGTTGACAATGCCCGCTGGTGTAGTGAGATTTTGCATCAATGGCCCCTGCCAACACCTGGACGACGGCATCAAACAGATCTTTTTGTTCTTTTAGCAGACGTCGATTATCGAGGGCAATTGCGGCGCTCGATGAGAGTGCCTCCACATAAGAGATTACCGCTGGGCTGAAGCCAATCAACTCGTTAGTGGTTGGATGACGGGCATTGACCAATTCGATGACTCCGATGATTTCAGCCCGTTGATTGGTCAACGGGAGGGCCAGCATGGAAACACACGGGTAGTCCTTTCTCTCGAATCGCTGTCGAATCTCACTGCAGTCGTCATGGATAGACAGATCTTCAATTGCCAGGGTTTTACCTGATCTAACAACACCCTCAGTAACTGTTACGCTGCCTCTTTCCTTTCTGCTGGAGAGGGAAATCGGCTCAAATGTGGGATTGTTCGTTGTTGATCCACCATAAAATTCATTTGTCTTATCATTTCTCAGAATTGAAAATTCAAGTTTGTCTTCATCATCATTTAGAAGACAAATAGACCCCGCATCCGCATTACAAACTTGTTGAGCCTCAAGTAGAATCTTCTCCAAGAGATGGTCCAGATTCCTTTCAGTTGAAAGCGCCTTGCCGATTTCAACGAATTGTTGAATGGAACTCTTCATGACTGACATTGTTTCAGACAGAGTGTGAATCTCGTTGATATGCGAATGCACATCAATCGGTGTATCCAGCTTCATTTTGCGAATTTCATGTGCCTCTTGAGCAAGGAGATGAATAGGAAGAGAGATGCGCCGGGATATCCACCAGCCAATCAAAATTGATATGAAAAGCAGCGCCAGTGAGATCTGTACACTCTCTGCTCGGATCATTTCCAGCGGAGCCAGGAGTTCATCCCGCGGAGAGAGAATCGCAAGATAGGTGCTCTTACCACTCTGCAATGGTAAGGGTGACAGGGTTCCTATCCATTCCTGAGTCTCTGTAGATAGTTTTAACTGCCTGCCAGTGCTACCTGGAGTAATGCTCTTAATTAAATGATGCAAAACTGGATTACGAAGATCTGACAAATGAGCAGTAATTAAGGATTCATGGCCTCCCTCTCCAGCATGGCGGCTTACCTGTTCCACATCTGAGTAAGCGATTACAGTCCCTTCAGAATCAAATACGACAACCTCTGTTGATGGTGTAATTAGATGACTCGACAATTCAGTCGATATTTCATTCAGTCTGAGATCTACGGCCACAACCCCAGAGGATTGCGGCAGACGTTGCGCCAGCGTGACACCTACATCACGGGTTGTAAAAAAGATATACGGTGGGGTCTGTATCAGTTTTTCGCTGTTAAGAGCCGTTTGATACCAGCTCCGTTGCCTGGGGTCATAGTTTGAATCAACACCTTCCTGACGACCAACGGGCTTGAGATCAGAATCATAATAGACATAGTTGATCTCCTGTTGGTTGTCTTCGCGTTGCGCTCCGTACTGAACCATGAAGACAGTATCAACAGGTAGATTCACGTCTGACCATTCATCCTTGCCATCGCGTATAGTCCTTACCAGATAGTGTTTCCCATCTGCATATCCTATGTAGATGGATGCCAAATAGGGATTCCCCCTCAGTGCGGCAATGAACGCATAAAACAGTTTTTGGTGTTGTGCTGTTTCACTATTTTGTGCCTGCTCAAGCTCGGCAGTGAGATTGACCAATATTGCCGCAGGTGAATAGATACCTTGAATGCGTTCAGCTGTCTGCCGTTCAATGCGGTTGAACAGTGCTTGAGTGGCGGAGAGGGTGATGGCCTTGTTTTTTTCGAAGTTATACCAGGATATTGAAAGGCTGACAGAGCTAAGTAATAAAGTAATAAGAAATCCAATGATTATCTGGAGCGGGAATTGCAAGCGCTTTCTGGCGAATCTCTCAGAATGTTTCTGAGAATCAGAAACCGGGATGTTTTGTGCGATACTTTCTGACACTTGCATCTCCAGCAGCGGTTGGGCTTTTTACCTAAAGCAGGTTTCGAGAACACTACTGAAAATATAGCTCACGTTGAGGATATTGGATGTCAGGGTTAGCATCACTTCTTGCTGCAAGGACGAGGTCTATCCGTTGGTTCAACAGGCGATTGAACTGCTCCGCTCGTAGATCTGAGTTGGGATGTTTCCGGGGCAGTCAGGGAGGAGTGCCCGGCTAAACAACCCGCTCGTTTCCCCCGTCAATCGGGATCTGCGCGGCGGTGGTTTTAGCGAACAGCGGGCCACAAAGCTCAGCGGTGAGTTCCGCCACGTCGTGGCTTGTAATCTCTGTCTTCAGCAGATTTCTCGTTTTGTAATCCTGTACGCTCATGCCGTAGTGGTCGGCACGGGCCTGCAGCACTTCCTGAGTCCAGATGCCTGTGTCGAAAACGGCATCAGGATGCAGGATGTTGATGCGAATGCCGTCTTTGGCCCACTCCAGGGCGACAATCCGGGCAAGCTGGGTGAGTGCGGCTTTTGATGCGGAGTAGGCTGCGGCACCTGCGCCAGGGGCAGGCACGTTTTTTGATCCGATCACCACAATGCGGCCGTTGTTCGGTGCCCGTTGTAATAGAGGATGGCACATCCGCAGCAAGGCAAGGTTGGCATTCAGATTGACCTGCATGACCTGGTTCCACTCGTCGTCAGGAAGCTCTGCCACCGGGCGGCCACCGGGAAACATACCCGCATTCAGCACCAACATGTCGAGTCCTCCAAAGGCGAGGGTCGATTTCTCCAAAGCTTGTTGCAGGGCAGCGCTGTCGGTAATGTCGCAGCAGATACCAAGAAAGTCGGGCCGCTGGTATAGGGTTTCGATGGTGGGATCGATATCCAGACCCACCACGGCGGCCCCGCGTGCCAACAATGAATCCACGCAGGCCTTACCGATGCCGGAGGCGGCGCCGGTCACCAGTGCGACCTCACCCTGAAACTGTGGTGATTTTCCTCCTTTGCGCAGTTTGGCCTGCTCCAGCTCCCAGTACTCCACATCGAAGATGTTACGGGCGGGCAGGGCACACCAGCCGCCGAGTCGCTCGGCGCGTTGAATGATCTCAATCGTGTGACGATAGATGTCGGAGATGATCTTCGCTTCTTTGGGACTCTTACCGACGGTGAGCAGTCCCAGTGTCTGATCCAGCACCACCCGGGGTGCAGGGTCGAGCATCTTCACTGGTGCTCGTGACTGGGGCGATTGCTTTTCGAAGTATTGGCGATAGTTCCGGACATAGCTCTCTACATCGCGACCCAACTGAGGAAGACGTTTGGTGCGGATGACGTGGTCCGGTGTCGCCGGTCCCTGCTGCGAAATCACAGAGAGATCATCCCGTTGGCAAAAGGCCATCTCGGCTGGCTTGCGGTGGCTGCCATCAGCACCATGCCGAGGGTGCCCTCGTGGGCCTCTTTTGGGAATTGCTCCGCTACTCTCCGGGCCAGGTCGAAGCCGGGCATCACGTAGGGGATGACCACCAGGTCGTCGCCGTAGAGTTCACGGATGCGTGCTTCGCCATTCGGGGTGTTGGTGATGGTGATCAGGGCGTCGGCATGAGTATGGTCGACAAATTTGTAAGGCAGCGCCGCATGCAGAATCGCCTCCACGGAGGCAGTCGGGGCGGAGGCGATGGTCTGCTGGGTCTTGAGCTGATTGACCATCTCCAGGTCTGAGAGCGACTCCAGGGTTGCCAGCTTCAGCAGATGTGCCATACGGACCGGGGTGTAACCCTCAGCCTCGATGGTGGCCAGATCCCAGCCGCTGCCCTTGACGTAGAGGATCTCCTCTTCATCTCCGAAGAGATCGGGCTGGCGGATTTTTACCGAGGTGTTGCCGCCACCGTGCAGCACCAGTGAGGGATCGCTCCCCAACAGTCTTGAGCTGTAGACCCGCAGTTGCAGATCATCGGTGAATCGGGCGGCTTCGGTATCGTTCCAGAGACTTTTCATGGGCTTGCGAGTTTGAATCCTGGCTGTGAAGTGTTCGTAGACGCGATTTGCCTATCTATGGAGTCATCGTGGTGGGTTGGTAGATTCGTTTTATACGGCAAACCAATCTGACTGGGGGTTCACAATTCCCGTTCAACGACGATCAACTTGTAACCCAGCTCCAGATATAGGTTGATCTGTGCGGGCCCGGAAGGTGCTACATCCACATAGTCGGGGAAGTCCTCATCGGCGTCGCCATACCAGCTGGCATGGGTGCCGCAGACGTGTACATCGACCCCTTGGTCCTGGGTGAGTGACTGGACGATTTCGTGGGCCTCGGGAAAGGCGTCCCGGTCGGATGATTTCAGGGCAAACATCTCCGGGCCGTGGGTGACAACGGCAATATCGAGATCGGGGAAGCGTGCGCGAAGTGCCTTGATGTGACGCAGGGTTTGGGGAATCGCCCAACCGAGATCATCCACGTCACTCTCCAGAATCTCGAACACCACGCCATCGGGGGCGGTTTCGGATCGCAACAGGCGGTTGACTTCGGAAGCCTGCAGGGTTGACCAAAAGAGCAGCGTGGCTGCCAGGAGTAGAATCAGCGCGCCACGGTGACCTTGCATAACGGACGGGTTTAAAAGTTTTCTGTCGAGGTAAAGAGGCCGACCCGCAGATCCTTGGCGGTGTAGATCTCCCGGCCATCCACCTTCATCACACCGTCAGCCACACCGAGAACCAGCTTGCGGCTGATGACCCGTTTCATGTTGATATGGTAGGTCACCTTTTTCGCTTTCGGCAGTACCTGGCCGGTGAATTTGACCTCGCCCACTCCCAGCGCACGACCGTGACCGGGGTTGCCGATCCAGCCCAGAAAGAAGCCCACCAACTGCCACATGGCATCGAGTCCAAGACAACCTGGCATCACCGGGTCACCGGGGAAGTGACAGTCGAAAAACCAGAGATCCGGGTTGATATCCAGTTCAGCGAGTATCTCACCTTTGCCGTTCTCCCCCCCCTCGTCGGAGATGTTGATGATGCGATCCATCATCAGCATGTTGGGCGTGGGCAACTGGGCGTTGCCGGGGCCGAACATCTCACCGCGTCCGCAGGCGAGCAGTTCATCACGGGTAAAAGAGGACTGTTTCGTCATTCTGGGAGCCTTGGTTTGATTACAGCAGCAAAGGTGCTCAAAGCCGGGTAGTTTCCTTGTTTATGGCTGGTTGTGTCAAATGCTTCATTGGTGGGCGGGGCGATGATGTATTCAGATGTGAGCGATAGGGAAATAGCGGTTGTTACCGGGTTTGCTCATGAAAAGGCTTATATCCAGCGGGGTATTTACAATGTTTACAAATTGCGCCATTCTCTTAGAACAAATATAAATGGGAGGCGTGCAGTGATGCAGTATGCGGCTAGAAGAATGGCCGACTATGGCAGGACTGTAGGGACCAGTGGCGATTTTCGTCACAATCAATCCTGATGCTCAAGAAAGCCCAATAATACTCGAGCGGTTGCCCATCCTGGATGAGTGTGCTTGCGTTTGGCATGAAGACCGAATCGCTATCGTGATGGATATAGATCTGTAAGGAAATACCATGAGTTCCCAGCAAACCCGGAAGAGATCCCCCCTGTTGTTTCGCGCTTTATTACTTGTTGCCTCTATGGCGCTGGTTCTGTCAGGGTGCGGTGGTGGCGGTGGAGATGAGGCTGACCCAGCTCCAGCACCCCGTGGCATAGGCGGTGGCGGTGTCAAAGGGCCTCTGGCGAATGCGGTAGCCACGGCCACCCTGTTCGATGCCTCTCAGCCTGGGTTCAAGGGTACGGTGGTGGATACAGGCACCACTGACAGCGCTGCTGCGATCCAGGGGTTGGCCTTGCCTTTCCCTCTGACACCTCCTTATATCCTCGAGTTCACCAGTAACGCGGGTACCACGGATATCACTACCGGCGCTTTTCCGGTGATCAGCACCATGCGTACCGTGATCACCCAGGCCCTGCTCGACAAGGGTGAACAGATCTATGCCACGCCCCTGACCACCATGGCCACCGACCTGGCGGTGATGAACGCGGACTCCAGCACGGCTCCCTTCACCGGTGATGGCAATGGCACCACCACTGTGGCTGAGTTTATTGCGGCGCTGCCGATTGCGGCTGCTCAGGTGGCCTCCACCGTCGGTTTTGGTATGAGTGGCGATATCGACATCTTCGCTACTCCACCCTTGGTTGATAGCACCACTGATACTGCCGACGAGCAGGCGGATGTGGCCAGCTACCGCGCCGCCGTGGAGGCGTTGACCGCAGTGGTCGCACAGATTGATGACCAACTCCCCGGTGCCGATGCCAATGCAGTGCTGGAAGAGTTGGCCGCAGACCTTTCCACCGGCCAGATCGACGGCCAGGTACCCGATGAAACGGGCACTCCCACCCCCAGTTCGGTACTGACCGAGACCTCCGCCACCGTGTTGCAGCAGGATCCGGCCACGCTGCCGATTCCCGGCACCGATGATGGCACCGGCAACCCGCTGACCGTCGCCGATGTTCAACAGATCCTCATCGACGAAAAGACCACCACAGGTTCTACCACCAATACGGACGATCTCGATCCCACCACAGGAACCATCGAATTGGTTCTGCAACCGGCTGAGCCAGACCCGGATCGCGACGGCGATAGTGTGCCGAATACCCAGGATGCCTTCCCCGACGATGCCACCGAATCGGTGGATAGCGATGGCGATGGCGTCGGCGACAATGCCGACACCGACGACGACAACGACGGCGTGGCCGACCTTGATGATGACTTCCCCTTCGATCCCGCCGAGCAGGTGGATACTGACGGTGACGGCACCGGCAACAATGCCGATACCGACGACGACGGCGATGGTGTGCCGGATACAAGCGACGACTATCCGTTGGACAACACCAAGAGCAGCATCAACGATCAGGACAATGACGGCTGGGATGTACTCTACGACCCGGACGACAATGATGACACCAACCCCGGTGTAAGTTTTGCCTCCCAGGATCCTGATGGTGACGGCATCCCCAACGATGTCGATACGGATGACGATAACGATGGCGTACCGGATGTTCAGGATGCCTTCGATACCGATCCCAACGAATTCCTCGATACTGATGGCGACGGCACTGGCGACAATGCCGATACAGATGATGACGATGACGGCACGCCGGATGCGAGCGACGCCTTTCCCAAGGACGCCAGCGAAACGGTGGACACCGACGGTGACGGCATCGGTGACAACGCCGATGCCGATGACGACAACGACGGTCTTTCCGATGTCGATGAAGGCAACGGTGCAGTCGATACGGATGGTGACGGCACGCCCGACTCCCGCGACATCGACTCCGATGGCGATGGATATCTCGACAGCGTCGACCTGGATCCCACCGATCCCAATATTACGGTAAACAGCGCTCCGGCTGCCTCGAACGGTACCCTGACCACTGCCGAGGCTACCGTGGGAACCGGAACTCTCGACGGGTCTGATGTCAATGCGGGTGACGTACTGGACTTCAGCGTGATCAGCCAGGGCACCAACGGTATCGTGGCTATCACTGATGCAGCCCTCGGCACCTATACCTACACCCCGACGGACAACGACTTCAACGGCGCCGACTCCTTTACCTTCCGGGTGAGCGACGGCACCGCCAATTCCAATGTGGCCACTGTCGCAGTCACCATCACACCGGTGAACGATGCGCCCACGGCGGATGATGATGCGGGTGCCACGGATGAAGGCGGCTCAATCACCGTCAATGTGCTCGATGGCGATACCGACGTGGAAGGCGATGCCCTGAGCGTCACCAACCTGAGTGTCCCTGCCAACGGCACGGCCACCCTCAACGCCGACGGCACCGTAACCTACACCCACGACGGTGGAGAGACTGTCAGTGACAACTTCACCTACACTGCCAACGACGGTACAGACGACTCCGCGCCCGCCACGGTGAACATCACCGTCACCCCGGTGAACGATGCGCCGGTCGGCGTTGCCGATAGTGGTGCTACCCTTGAGGGCGGCACGGTCACCATTGATCTGCTGGCCAACGACAGCGACGCGGAGAGTGATCCGCTCACTATCAGCGGCATGACGCTGCCGCTCAATGGCCAGTTATTGGACAATGGCGATGGAACCGTTACCTACATCCACAATGGTGGCGAAACGGTCAGCGACAGCTTTACCTATCGCGCCAATGACGGCAATCTCACCTCCGAACTCACCACTGTTACTATCACCGTTACGCCGGTGAACGATCTGCCCACCGCAGATGACGATGCGGGTACCACGGCTGAAGGTGGTTCGGTCACCGTCAACGTGCTCGATGGCGATGCCGATGCCGAAGGCAGCGCACTGACCGTCACCAATCTGAGCGTTCCCGCCAATGGTACGGCGACACTCAATGCTGACGGCACTGTGACCTACACCCACAACGGCAGTGAGACTATCAGTGACAGCTTCACCTATACCGCCAACGACGGTACCGCTGACTCTGCAGTAGCCACGGTCAATATCACTGTCACTCCGGTAAATGATGTACCGCAGGCGGGAGCTGACAGCGGATCGCTGGATGAAGGTGGAAGCGTCACTATCGACCTGCTCGCCAACGACAGCGACGGAGAGAACGACCCGCTCAGCGTGACCGGCATGACACTGCCGGCCCACGGCCAGCTGCTGGACAATGGCGATGGCACCATCACCTACAATCACGATGGCGGCGAATCCACCAGCGACAGCTTTACCTATACCGCGTTTGACGGTACGGATGCCTCTGCCGTCACCACGGTAACCCTTACCATCAACCCGGTAAACGATGCCCCTGTGGCCAACGACGACAGCTTCAGCGTCGGCTTCAACAGCAGTAATAATCTGCTTGATGTGCTGGTCAACGATACAGATGCCGAAGGTTCAGCGCTGACCATCAATACGCCACTGGGTGCAACTTCACATGGTGGCACCGTCAGCATCGACGGCGGCGCTATTTCCTATACCCCTGCCGACGGTTTCAATGGCACCGAGACCTTCACCTATAGCATGACCGACGGTACCGCCAACTCGGCGGACGCTACCGTAACCGTGATAGTCAGCGACAACCAGGCGCCGGTGATCACCGAAGGGGTCTCCACTACAGTGACCATGGATGAGGACGGCACTCCCACGCCGTTCAGTCTGACCCTCAACGCTACCGACGACGACGGCGATACACTGACCTGGAGTATCGATACCCAGGCCACCAATGGTGTTGCCACCGCCAGCGGTACCGGCAATTCCATGGTTGTCACCTATGTGCCTACCGCCGACTTCAACGGCGCGGACAGCTTTGTCGTCGCGGTTACAGACGATATCAATTCCGACACCATCATCGTCAACGTGACCGTCACGGCTCAACCTGATGCTCCGGAAATCACCGAGGGTGCAACCACCACGGTGAACATGGACGAGGATGGTGTGCCGACGGCGTTCGCCCTGACCCTCAATGCCACCGATGCGGACGGCGATGTACTGACCTGGAGCATCTCCTCTGCTGCGACGAACGGTTTGGCGACTGCCTCCGGCACCGGTGCTTCCAAGGTCATCGGCTATACGCCGAATGCGGATGCCAATGGTACCGATACCTTCACGGTGCAGGTGGATGACGGCACCGGTAGTACCGATACCATCGACGTGACGGTGAACATAGCGCCGGTCAACGATGCGCCGACTATCGGCGGGACGGCTCCGGACGGAGATGTGGGAGTTGCCTACTCCTTCACCCCGACCTCCGATGACACTGAAGGCGACACTCTGACCTTCACTGCCACCAATCTGCCCAGCTGGGCCAGCATCAACGGTACCACCGGTGAGATCACCGGTACGCCAGATGCGGAGGGTGAACAGGCCAATATCACCATTACTGTCACCGACGATGGTGCCCCGTCGGCATCCGCCGATCTGGGTCCATTTTCCATCACGATCAACCCGGCTACAGCGGTGGATGATCTGAGCGGGGTCTATAGGCTGACTGACACCGTCATCAGCATTGATCAAGTCTTGTCCGGTACCGGTAGTTGTTTCACCGACGAGGCCGCTGGTGATATCCGCCGTGTCTATATTTCGATGAGCCAGAGTGGTACGACTGTGACCGCGACGGATGGAGATCCACTCGGAGGTGCCGCAACGGGAGTCGTCGACTCGCTCAACGACACGTTTACGTTGACGTGGAGTATGAGTGGTAATGAAGATGGCTGGGATTTCACCGAGTCGTTTAACTTTACCGGCACCTATGACCTGGCGGCCAGCACCTTCAGCGGAGACATCGTCGAGACCGAGACGGGTGTGGATACCAATAACGGATTCAACAACTACGACTGCACAAGCACTGCAAGTGCGACCGGCACCTTCGTCTACAAACATAACGGCACTGAAGACTACGACGGTGTCTACGGCATAGAGTACCGGGAACGTGATGATCAGAATCCGGACCGTGGTTCCATATCCGTGGAGATTGGAATAGACGGCACTTCGATTACGCCATATATCCCGCACAGTAGCGGTAATCGCGAGTACATCGACACCAGTTTCGATCCCAATACCGGTCTCTTTGTATTCACCGAGATGGATTACTACTTGTTAGATGATGACAGAGACGGAGTGCTGGACAGTATCCGTTGCGAGACTTCGATTCTCGGCGGTATCTTCGTGCGTGCGCCGACAGATGTCAGTGGTTTGCCTGTCATCATCCTGCAGAGCACTGGAGAGGAGAAGTTATTCCTGAACCAGGTGGATCCGGCTGTCTGCTCTAATTCATCCGCCATGCCTTTCACTACCGACTACTGGGAAGATGAGATGTACGGCAAACTTCTGACCACTGAGCCCTACACTCTTAGGGTCACCAGCGCCGCCTCTGATGGTGGCATTGAGGATCTTCACATCATGGGGCTGCTCAATCCGCCATTGCGCACGGCAACCGCCGACAGCACTCTGCGGGTGGAGGTCTATGACGGGGCTGTGCTGCTCTGCTCCCGGGTTTACGACCAGGGTGGTTTCAGATCCGTGAGCAAAATGCCCTATCCGGACTTCGACAGCGAAGCGTTCCAAGACGGTTTCTACAGCTTCGCCAGTTGCGATACCAACCAGAATGGCACGGGTCTGATCGATGGTGGGAGCTATGTCGTTAAGATCATGGACGACATGGGTACGGCTGATGGTGGGGTCGATGACCAGGCAGTTGTCTCCCATAACGCGACTGCTCAACTCGCCCTGCCGGTGGCGGACCGTATCAGCCGCCGGGACCTGGATCTCAACGGCGTCGTCTCCTCGCGTACCGAGTCGGGCCGGGTGATCGGTCTCTACGGCTTCTTCAACCCCTACCAGACCATGACAGCCACCTTCCCCGGCGTAACCGGCGCAGACGGCTATCACTTCGACTTCGACAGCACCGATGATCTGGAACGGAGGCGGGTCTCCAGCAGCAGTGCAACGGTTACCCTGCCGGCGGGTGTGATCGACGAATGGGGTGATCCTTCGGAACTGCGAGTCTGGTCGGTTCACGATGACGGTCCCCGCAGGGCAATCTCCTGGAGTCGCCATCTGAGTGTGGTGGCGGGCATGAACGGTTTCTTCACCGTTGAGACGGATAATCCGGATCTCAACCTGGGTAAATTCGCCTTGCAGGTGACAAGCGACGGAAATAATGTCACCTGTCTCGTGCCGACCTCCACCGGGATCTCCTGCCATCCGGGGCTGTCTGGAGGCTCGGGATTCACTGCAAACGCCATCGACTGGGCCAACAACCGGGTGAGCTTGACGCTGTATGATCTGGAAAATGGCGGTGTGCCGATACCCACGACCCTGACCTTTACCGACAGCGGCAATGCCACTGTGACCATGGGAACATCTACAGGTGTTGTGCGAGCAGTGAATCCCGAGCTGATGGTCAGGTCCCAGTTGACTGAAGGTGGCTCACCGAAGACGGTGATCTCCTTTGGTAACGCACCGGCCGCTTTCCTTGATGCGGATGTGTCACTGGAGAGTGGCACCTTCGACGAGGGTGGAAACGACTTTATCCTCTGGGACGACAATGTCGGGGGGCCTACTAGCGATGACTACAGTAACGTTGTCGACGCCTACTTCCAGTTCCCGTTCGACGACGGCAATGCTCAGCGGGTGGGAAGCTATGCCAGTACCCGCGACCATTCAATATCGGTGGCGGATACCGTCTCCACAACCTTCACCAACGACAGATCGGGTGCGGGTCTCCCGCCCATGACCTTCTCGCTGGACTACACGGCGCCGGATCCTACAGCAGTAGCGGTGCCGGTGCGGGCGGACATCACGGTCCATCTGGATGATGGAACCTCGTTCACGGGTGATACGGCAACGAGTTTGGCCGACGCCCACGATATCGGCACGGCAGCGATAACGTTGGTCACTTGGACCAGCACACTGCCTGCGGACACACTATGGCTCGTCCGCGGACGGTTATCAGATCCTGTCACCGGGGATGCTATCCAGTATGGAGAACTCCGCTCAGAGCCGATGGACCAGGCGACTTCTGACGACTTGGTCCACGATGCGGTAACCCATACCTGGACATGGACCGCCCCAGCCGGACTTGATCTCTCCCTGGATGTGGATGAGCTTGGACGCTTGGATCTGCGTACCATGGATCCAGACAGGACCATGCAGGGTGATACGAGAAGCATCTTCGTCAAGGGATCGGCCGCGCCTTAACGCTTTACTTAATAGGAGACAGAACCCCGGCAATGCCGGGGTTTTTTGTTTCCGGCGTTGTTTCAGGAACCAATCGTCTGCAATCCCGTGAACCAAATCACAGGAGAAATCCAATAATTCCCAGTCTGTGAATCTTATTCTCAGCTTCCTCAATATCCATACTGCTTCGCCGACTCTTTAGATCAAGCAACCAGCACGTACACGCTGGTACTTCAGTTTGATTCGTGAGGAACCAAGCCTATGGATGATGTAGGGAAGAGCAGAAATGAGCTGATCGAAGAGGTGACCCGCTTGCACAGGGCGCGGCACCATGTCAGGCAGACCGGTTTTGAGGTCTTGCAGGAGCAGGTGCGTCTGCAGGAGATGCTGCGGGAGTCGATGGATGCCATCGTGATGTTCGATGCCGACGGTCTGGTGCAGCTGTTCAGCCGTGGTGCGGAGAGGCTCTTTGGTTGTGAAGAGGCCGATGTCCTCAACCGCTCACTGGATGGCTGGATTCCCTGTCCCCCTGCGTTTGGTGAGGATGTGCCCCGTTATCTGGCGGATGTCTGCGCCTCCAAAGCCGACCTGTTTCAACACCCGATTGAAGTCAGCAACGCAGCGGGTGAAAAGCGGAAGTTGACAGTGACTGTCTCTCTGTCGGGTAGAGGAAACTCTCCGGTGGAGCACGACTATCACTCTGCGCTCTGCATCTTTCAGGATATTACCCGGCAGAAGCATGCGCTACAGGAGGTGGGGGCCTACAGGGATAATCTGGAGAACCTGGTGAAGGATCTCAGCAATGAACTCCGGGTGTCGAAAGAAGACCTGTCGTTGGCCAGCCACGCGGAGCAGGATGCCGTTGAGTTGCTGCTGCAGGAGATTCGTGCGCCTTTGGGACGTATTCTCGATGTAGCCAATGCGGCGGCGGCAATGCGGACCGGGGCTGAATGCAACGATATGCAGGAAGGGGTGCGGACCATCCGCCATACGGCGGGTGAGTTGATGATGCTGCTGAAGGTTCTTACAAAGGAGAAGTAGCTTTCTTACGATATATCAGGAAAAACCTGGCTGGTTGGCTGGTTGGCAGGTGCAGAACCCACCATCGGATGCGTACCCGGTGGTGGGTTTTGTTTTTATGACGAGCCGCTCCTACAAATTCATATCTGCTTACAATTGCCCTTTGATATGGTCGAGAATCTCATCCAGCGGGATGAAGCTGTTCTCCGATGCGGTGCGGGCACGGTACTCCACATTGCCCTCATCCAGAGAGCGCTCTCCTACCACGATGCGATGGGGGATGCCGATCAGTTCCATGTCGGCAAACATGAAGCCTGGGCGAACATTCCGGTCATCCAGCAGCACCTCGATACCCGCACTTTCGAAGGCTTCGTACAGTTGTTCAACGGCCTCCCGTACCCGGTGGGATTTGTTCATCTTCATCGGGCAGATGGCGACCTGAAAAGGCGCGAGTCCAGCAGGCCAGCAGATGCCTTTGTCGTCGTGGTGCTGCTCGATGGTCGCTGCCACCACCCGGGAGACGCCGATGCCGTAGCAGCCCATGGTCATGGTGACGGATTTTCCGTTTTCATCCAGCACCTTTGCGTTCATTGCTTCGCTGTACTTCTGGCCGAGCTGGAAGATGTGACCTACCTCGATGCCTCGTGCAATGGTAAGCGTGCCGTTACCATCGGGACTGGGGTCACCCTCCACCACGTTGCGCAGATCAGCGATGTTTTCCGGTTCCGGTAGATCCCGCCCCCAGTTGATGCCGAAGTGGTGTTTGCCGTCTTGGTTGGCGCCAGCGCTGAAGTCGGCCATCTGTGCAACAGCGCGGTCGACGAAAAGCGGGATGTTCAGATTGACCGGCCCCAGTGAGCCGGTGCCTGCGCCGACTGCAGCACGGATCTGCTCTTCGTCGGCAAAGGTCAGAGGTATCGCCACCTGGGGCAGTTTCTCCGCTTTGATCTCATTCAGCTCGTGATCACCGCGTACCAGCAGGGCAACGAGATCGCTCTCGCTCTCTTCGTCTGCCAGCACGATCAGGGTTTTGACCGTCTGCGTGATGGGTTGGTTGAACTGCTCCACCAGCTCCAGGATGGTCTTTGCGTCCGGGGTATCCACCAGCTTCATCTCACGGCCAGGGGCGGGGCGGTCACCGGCGGGTGCCACCGCTTCCGCCAGCTCGATATTGGCGGCGTAGTCGCTTTCCGTGGAGAAGGCGATGGCGTCCTCACCCGATTCCGCCAGCACATGGAATTCATGGGAGGCGCTGCCGCCGATGCTGCCGGTATCCGCAGCCACCGGGCGGAAGTCGAGGCCGCAGCGGCTGAAGATGCGCGTGTAGGTCTCATACATCCGGTCGTAAGTTCCCTGCAGTGATTCCTGATTCTGATGGAAGGAGTAGGCGTCCTTCATGAGGAATTCACGGGCGCGCATGATGCCGAAACGAGGGCGGATCTCGTCGCGGAACTTGGTCTGGATCTGATAGAAGTTGATCGGCAGCTGTTTATAGCTTCGCAGTTCGTTACGGGCCAGATCGGTGATGATCTCCTCGTGGGTGGGGCCGAAGCAGAACTCCCGGTTGTGGCGGTCGCGGAAACGCAGCAGTTCCGGACCATATTTCTCCCAACGGCCCGACTCCTGCCAGAGCTCAGCGGGCTGCACGGTCGGCATCAGCACCTCCAATGCCCCGGCGCGATCCATCTCATCCCGCACGATGCGTTCCACCCTGCGTAATACTCGCAGTCCCAGCGGTAGCCAACTGTAGAGACCGGCGGCCAGTTTACGGATCATGCCGGCGCGCAGCATCAGCTTGTGGCTGGCGGTCTCCGCATCGGCGGGGGTTTCCTTGACGGTTTGCAGCGGAAAGTCTGAAGTACGCATTGCGGTATAAAGATCCTGTGGTGAAAGCTCGTCATTCTAGCCTGCAATTTGCGGTGGGTCATCCACTCTACAGGAACGGCTTGACGCAGGGTGGGCAGGGGCATACTTTCAAAATTACTCTCGGTAATGGAAATCTCAGACATGACCCAGGTTTACCTCAATGGCGAGTTTCTCCCCCTGGAGGAGGCCAAGGTCTCTGTGCTGGATCGTGGGTTTCTCTTTGGCGACGGTGTCTATGAGGTCATTCCTGCCTACGGTGGACGGCTGTTTCGCCTGGAGCAGCATCTGGATCGGCTTGACCAGAGCCTGCAGGGTATCCGCCTGGCGGTGTCGAAATCCCATGACGATTGGCGAGAGATCCTCCAGCGTCTGCTGCCAACGGGGGAGATGGGTGATCAGGCGGTATATCTTCAGATTACCCGTGGGGTTGCGCCAAAGCGGGATCACAGCTTTCCTGTGGTAGCCACGCCGACGATCTTTGCCATGGCCTTCCCGGTCATATCCCCGGAACCGGGGCAAGCGGAGTTGGGTGTTGCCGCCATCACACTGCCGGACACCCGCTGGCTACGCTGCAACATCAAGGCAATCACCCTGCTTGCCAATGTGCTGTTACGTCAGCAGGCGGTGGACGAGGGTGCAGCGGAGGCCATTCTCATCCGGGACGGTGTGGCCCATGAGGGGACCGCCTCCAATCTTTTTGTGGTGGAGGATGGGGTGATTACCACGCCCCCAGATGGGCCTGAGCTGCTGCCGGGTATTACCAGGGACCTCGTGGTCGAACTTGCCGGGTTGCACGACCTGCCATTGATCCAGGCGCCGATTGAGGAGAGTCGCCTGTTTGGGGCGGATGAACTCTGGATCACCAGCTCCACGAAAGAGATCGTGCCGGTGATCTCCTTGAATGAGCGGCCGGTTGGTGAAGGGGTTGCCGGCCCTGTGTGGCGCCGTGTCTGGTCACTTTTCCAGGCCTATAAACAGCAGATCCGGGCGGGAATAGTTGAGTAAACGTAGGCCTGATCAAGCGGAAGCGGATCAGGAAAAATATGCAGAAAAAACTCTCATGCCGGATCCGCTACGCTTGATCAGGCCTACGTTCAGGATGTGATCCCTGAATAACTAGAAAGTCCCTCCGCTCCAACCCCACATGTGGCGCTCCGCCATGGCGAATTCGATATAGATTCGATCCATCGGGATGTGTAGCTGTTCCGCGATCAGGTTGCAGAGCCGGTCGGAGAACTCGCCAGTCCGGTCTCCCGGCAGGCCGATACTTTTCAGTTCAAGGTAGGCCATTGGGGCGTTATTCCCCGCGAACAGCATATAGGGGTTGGTTTCGATGAACACCATGACATAGCGTTCAGGTTTGCCGAGCATCTCCGCGACCTGTGTAGAGGCCTTTTGGAGCAGCCGGGTTTCGATGTCTTCCGGAATTTCGGCGTTGGTCTGGATCTTGAGTACCGGCATGGATACCTCCCAGTTACTTTTTGCAGTTGTCCTCGATATCCTTGCGGGCCTGCTCCATTCTGGTTTGGCGCTCTTCTTCAGTCAGCCGCAGGTACTCTCCGTCCTGGGTGCGCAATTTGCGGTTACCGAGGGCAGTCAGATTGCGCAGATTGGAGCGCCCAACCTCACAATTCTGTAGACGAGCGGCGGCGGCTTGCTGCTTCTCATCCTGCACCTGCTTGGCCAGTTTGCGATCTTCCCGGCGATCTTCCAGATCCTGGCGCATCATGTTCAGCCTTTTATTGGCTGCTTCGGTGTCGGCCGAAGTGCTCTCTGGCGCTGGACGATGTTCTATCACCTCTGCCGAACCTGAAGGCGGTGGCGTCTGAGAGTATACGGTGACGCCGTCTTCGCCCACCCATCGGTAGGTTTGAGCGCCTGCTGCGAGAGAGATTGCAGCCAGGAAAAAGCCTGAAAAAAGTCTATATCGCTTCATTATTTTTCGTTATTTCCATCTATCAACCAGCCACTCTAATTATGGAGCAAGGGCGTGGAATGGCAAGTGACGTCGCCCAATTTGAAAAGAAAACCTGGAGGCCAATGTGGAATACCGGTTATTGCTTGACCTCCCGTGCGACTATTAGTAGTTTGTACGGTTTTGATATTGTCCGCTGCCCGTGACTCAGGGCAGCATTTGGAGGTTGCTGAAGTGGAATTGAGTGGTGCCGAGATCGTCGTTCAATGCCTGAAGGATGAGGGCGTTGAACATTTGTTCGGTTATCCGGGTGGATCCGTCCTGCACATCTACGATGCGATCTATCGGCAGGATGCGGTCAAGCATATCCTGGTACGGCACGAACAGGGTGCCACCCATGCGGCGGACGGCTATGCCCGCTCCACCGGAAAACCCGGCGTGGTGTTGGTTACCTCCGGTCCTGGTGCGACCAATGCCGTAACCGGTATTGCCACCGCCTACATGGACTCCATTCCAATGGTGGTGTTGACCGGGCAGGTCCCGACCCCGGTGATCGGCAGTGATGCCTTTCAGGAGGTCGATACTGTCGGTATCACCCGTCCCTGTGTGAAACACAACTTCCTGATCAAGGATGTCAATGATATCGCCTTGACCCTGAAGAAAGCGTTCTACATTGCCACTACCGGGCGTCCCGGTCCGGTGGTGGTCGATATTCCAAAGGATGTGACGGATCCGGGCATCAAGATCCTTTACGACTACCCTAAGAAGATCAGGATGCGCTCCTACAACCCGCAGGCCAAGGGACACTTGGGACAGGTCAAGAAGGCGGTCAACAAAATGCTCTCCGCCAAAAAGCCGGTCTTCTACACTGGCGGCGGCGTCGTGTTGGGGAATGCCTCCAAGGAGCTGACCGAGCTGGTGGATGAACTCGACTATCCGATCACCAGTACGCTGATGGGCCTCGGAGCCTACCCTGGCAGTGACCGCCACTTCCTCGGCATGCTCGGCATGCACGGCACCTACGAAGCCAACATGTCGATGCACGAAACCGATGTGTTGATCGCTGTGGGCGCAAGATTCGACGACCGTGTTACCGGCCATATTCAGGAGTTCTGCCCCAACGCAGAGATCATCCATATCGATATCGATCCGGCTTCCATCTCCAAGACCGTGCGGGTGGATGTGCCGATCGTGGGCCCGGTCAAGCAAGTGCTGCGCGACATGCTCAGGGTCGTGAAGGAGCATAAAAAGAAACCGGACAATGATGTGCTGGCAAACTGGTGGGTACAGATCGAAAAGTGGCGTGGTATGCACTGCCTCAAATACGATCAGAAAAAAGATGGCCGCATCAAACCGCAGTTTGCAGTGGAGACATTGCACAAGGTGACCGGGGGCGATGCCTTCGTTGCCTCGGATGTGGGACAGCACCAGATGTTTGCGGCCCAGTTTTATGTGTTCGATAAACCCCGCCGCTGGGTCAACTCCGGCGGTCTCGGCACCATGGGTTTTGGTCTGCCTGCAGCGATGGGCATCCAGATCGCCCACCCCAAGGCGGAGGTTGCCCTGATCACCGGCGAGTCGAGCATTCAGATGTGTATTCAGGAGCTTGCAACCTGTCTGCAGTACAATCTGCCGATCAAGATACTGCTGCTGAACAACGGTTATATGGGCATGGTGCGGCAGTGGCAGGAGTTCTTCTATGACAGTCGCTATGCTCAATCGACCATGGATGTGACCCCTGATTTCGTCAAGCTCGCAGAGTCCTATGGTCATGTCGGTATGCGGATCGAGGATCCTGCAAAGCTGGAGGGGGCGATGAAGGAGGCCTTTGCCATGAAGGATCGTTTGGTGTTTATGGATGTGGTGGTCGATCCGGAAGAGAATGTCTTCCCGATGATCGCAGCGGGCAAGGGCCACCACGAAATGTACCTGTCACCTGAGAGCGAGCTGGTCTGATGCGACATATCATTTCTATTCTGATGGAAAACGAGTCCGGCGCGCTCTCCCGGGTATCCGGCCTGTTTACCGCCCGTGGTTACAATATCGAGTCACTTACCGTGGCGCCGACCCAGGACCCCAGCCTCTCCCGGCTTACCCTGGTGACAAGTGGCAGCGAGGAGATCATCGAGCAGATCACCAAGCAGCTCAACAAACTGATCGATGTGGTTAAGCTGGCGGATCTATCCGAAGGCATCCACATCGAGCGGGAGATGATGATGATAAAGCTGCGCGCCGAGCGCACCCAGCGTGAGGAGATCAAGCGACTGGTGGAGATCTTCCGCGGCAAGATCATCGATGTCACCGACACCAGCTATATCGTCGAGCTGACAGGCGTGTCCTGCAAACTCGATGCCTTTGTCGAAGCGGTGAACGACGATCTGATCGTCGAGATGGTGCGCACCGGCCCATCGGGCATTGCCCGTGGTCCAAAGGGGCTTGGGATCTAAAAGCCAATGCGTAGAATACCAGAAGGGGTCGGAGTCAAATTTGATAGTTACCACGGTACTGAAATCCCGTTGCTTTGATCAAATTTGACTCCGACCCCGCTACATATTTCGTAAAAAAATTCCGAAGGAAAACAACATGGCTATCAACGTTTACTACGACAAAGACTGTGACCTCTCCCTGATCAAGGGCAAGACGGTCGCCATCATCGGTTACGGCTCCCAGGGTCACGCCCATGCCAACAACCTGAAGGACTCCGGGATAAACGTCATTGTCGGCCTGCGCAGCAGTTCACCTTCTGTCATCAAGGCAGAGAACGCCGGCCTGGCCGTAAAGTCAGTTGAAGAGGCGGTAGCCGCGGCAGACGTTGTCATGATCCTGACGCCGGATGAGTTTCAGTCGTCGCTCTATCGCGACCAGATCGTACCCCACATCAAGAACGGTGCGGCCCTGGCCTTCGCCCACGGTTTCGCCATCCACTACAACCAGATCGTGCCCCGCGAGGATCTGGACGTGATCATGATCGCCCCCAAGGCGCCTGGCCACACTGTGCGCAGCGAGTATGAGAAGGGCGGCGGCATCCCCGATCTGATTGCTGTCCACCAGGACGCCACCGGTACCGCGAAGGAGACCGCGCTCTCCTATGCCTCTGCCATCGGCGGTGGCCGCACCGGCATCATCGAGACTACCTTCAAGGATGAGACAGAGACCGATCTCTTCGGCGAGCAGGCGGTGCTTTGCGGCGGCGCGGTTGAGCTGGTCAAAGCGGGTTTCGAGACTTTGACCGAAGCCGGTTACGCCCCCGAGATGGCCTACTTCGAGTGTCTGCACGAGCTGAAGCTGATCGTCGACCTGATGTACGAAGGCGGCATCGCCAACATGAACTACTCCATCTCCAACAATGCGGAATATGGCGAGTACGTCACCGGACCCAAGGTCATCAACGAGGAGAGCAAGCAGGCGATGCGCGATGCGTTGAAAAATATCCAGACCGGCGAGTACGCCAAGCAGTTCGTCATGGAAGGGCAGCTCAACTACCCCTCGATGACCGCCTATCGTCGTCTGAATGCCGCCCATCCCATCGAGCAGACCGGTGAGAAACTGCGCGCCATGATGCCCTGGATCAAAAAGATCGTGGACAAGTCCAAGAACTGATCCGGCAATTGCGACAAAAAATGCCGCCTGTGGAGACGCAGGCGGCTTTTTTTGTGCCTGCTCTCTTGGATGAAATAATGGAGGAGTCGTAGGCCCGATCAAGCGCAGCGGATCGGGCATTTCGGGGCGGGAAAACCTTTGGGATTGCCGGTTCCGCTGTGCTTGAACCGGCCTACGTTTCTTGATTGATATGAATGCTCGGCTGCAAGCCTGGGTGTATTGAGAAGTTACCGTGCTTTTGTGTTCTTGGCGGTGAGTTAAGTGTTTCCTGATGGAGATTAACTGCTGGTCAAAAATCAGCCAACCTGATTTGCTTCCCTTTGCTAGAATTCCATCCCAATGGAACCCGCTTTCATCCATCTCCGCGTTCACTCCGAATACTCCCTGGTCGATGGCCTGGTACGGGTAAAGCCGCTGGTCGCCAGGCTGGTGGAGATGGGTATGCCTGCCGTGGCGCTCACCGACCAATGCAATATGTTTGCCCTGGTGCGTTTCTATCAGGCGGCGCTGGGTTCTGGGGTGAAACCTATTTCCGGCGTGGATGTCTGGATCCGCAACCCGGAGGATGCCAACACACCTTTTCGATTGCTCCTGTTGGTGCAGAATCAGGTTGGCTATAACAATCTCACCTGCCTTGTCTCCCGTAGTTACCGGGAGGGCCAGCATCTTGGCCGCCCGATGCTGGAACGGGAGTGGCTGGAGGGTAATGCAGATGGCCTGATTGCCCTCTCCGGCGGACGTGAGGGGGATCTGGGCCGGGCGCTACTCGCGGGGAATGAGGAGGAGGCGCAGCGGCGGCTGGCCGGGTGGCAGGGGCTGTTCGGGGATCGCTACTATCTGGAGCTGACTCGCACCGGCAGGCCGGAGGAAGAGTTCTGCCTGCACGCCTGCGTGGCGCTGGCGGAAAAGTATGATGTGCCGGTGGTGGCGACTAACGACGTCCGCTTTCTCTCCCCGGAGGATTTCGAGGCCCATGAGGTACGGGTCTGCATCCACGATGGACGAACCCTGGATGACCCCCGCCGTCCCAGGCTCTACAACGAACAGCAGTACCTGCGCACTCCAGAGGAGATGCAGACCCTCTTTGCCGATATTCCTGAGGCGCTGGAAAACTCGGTTGAGATCGCCCGGCGCTGTACCATCGAGCTGACCCTGGGCAAGAACTACCTGCCCGATTTTCCCATTCCGGAAGGGATGACCATCGATGAGTACTTTGCCGGGGAGTCCCAAAAGGGGCTGGAGTGGCGGCTTGAACAGATCTTCGATACTACGGCTGCGGAGTTCAGCAATCAGCGCAAGGTTTATGATGAACGGTTGCAGATCGAGCTGGACGTCATCAACACTATGGGATTCCCCGGCTACTTTCTGATCGTTGCCGACTTTATCCAGTGGGCCAAGGACAATGACATCCCGGTGGGACCGGGGCGTGGCTCCGGTGCGGGTTCCCTGGTCGCTTATGCGCTGAAAATCACCGATCTTGATCCTATCGAGCACGAATTGCTGTTTGAGCGATTCCTTAATCCTGAACGTGTTTCCATGCCCGACTTCGATGTCGACTTCTGCATGGACAAGCGTGATCGGGTGATCGACTACGTTGCGCGCACCTACGGCCGCGATTCGGTCTCCCAGATCATCACCTACGGCTCCATGGCGGCGAAGGCGGTGGTGCGGGATGTTGGGCGGGTGCTGGGTCATCCCTACGGTTTCACCGACCGGGTGGCGAAGATGGTGCCCTTCGAGATCGGCATGACGCTGAAAAAGGCGCTGGAGGAGAGCGAGGATCTAAAACAGGCTTACGAGACCGATGACGAGGTCACCGAGCTCATCAAGATGGCGAGAAAACTGGAGGGGTGCGCGCGCAACGCCGGTAAGCATGCCGGTGGTGTGGTGATCTCCCCCGGCCTGCTTACCGACTTCACGCCGCTCTACTGTGAAGCCAGTGGCGAGGGGCTGGTGACCCAGTTCGATAAGGATGACGTGGAGAAGGTCGGGCTGGTGAAGTTCGACTTTCTCGGCCTGCGCACCCTTACCATCGTCGACTGGGCGTTGAAAACGGTGAACGCCGGTCGTGCTGCACACGGTGAGGAACCCATCGATATCAGCGACATCGATATGGCGGACGAGGCGGCTTTCAAGCTGCTGTTGAGCGCCGAGACCACGGCCATATTCCAGCTTGAATCCCGGGGTATGAAGGAGCTGGTCAAAAAGCTCAAGCCCGACTGCTTTGATGACATCACTGCCCTGGTCGCCCTGTTTCGTCCCGGCCCGCTGCAGTCCGGCATGGTGGATAATTTCATCGCCCGCAAGCATGGCAAGGAGAAGATCTCCTACCCCGATGTCAACTACCAGCATGCGTCGCTGAAACCAATTCTCGATGCCACCTACGGCGTTATCCTCTACCAGGAGCAGGTCATGCAGATTGCTCAGGTGTTGGCGGGTTACTCCCTCGGCGGTGCTGACATGTTGCGCCGGGCGATGGGTAAGAAAAAGCCGGAGGAGATGGCCAAGCAGCGGGCAGTGTTCAAGGAGGGGGCCGAGAAGAACGGTGTTGATCCCGATCTGGCGATGAAGATCTTCGACCTGGTGGAGAAGTTCGCCGGGTATGGCTTCAATAAATCCCACTCTGCCGCCTACGCGTTGGTCTCGTACCAGACCATGTGGCTCAAGGCGCACTACCCGGCGGCTTTCATGGCGGCGGTCTGCTCCGCTGACATGGACAATACTGACAAGGTGGTGCCTCTGATCGAGGAGTGCCGTCGCATGAAGCTCAAGGTGGAGCCGCCGCAGGTTAATATCTCCGAATACAAGTTCACTATCGATGGTGAAAATAAGGTGGTCTATGGCTTGGGCGCGATCAAGGGCGTGGGTGAATCGGCCATCGAATGCATCGTCCAGGAGCGTAGGAATAACGGCGCTTTCAAGGATATTTTCGAATACTGCCGCCGCATCGACCTGAAACGGGTCAACCGGCGGGTGTTGGAGTCCTTGGTCCGGGCGGGCGCGTTGGACGGGTTGGGTGCCAACCGGGCGACGCTGATGATGCAACTGCCCCTGGCACTGAAGATGGCGGAGCAGCACCATGCGGATCAGGCGCGGGGACAGAACGACCTCTTCGGCATGGGCGATCCCCAGCCCGCCACGGCAGATGAGCCTCAAGTGGTGCCTGACGATGTGGAGGAGTGGGAGGACGAACAGCGTCTCCAGGGCGAGAAGGAGACCCTGGGGCTCTATCTCACCGGCCATCCCATCGACCGTTACGAGGCCGAGCTGCGGCAGATTGCCGGGACCAGCATTGCCGATCTCTCGCTGGATAGCGGGTCGGGAAATGGTGGCGGTGGGCGACGCCGTGGTGTTCCTGTCGTAGTGGCGGGACTGGTGGTGCAGACCAGCCACCGGCAGACCCAGCGGGGTTATATGGGAACCCTGTTGCTGGATGACCGCAGTGGCCGCATCGAAGCCACGCTGTTCAATGAAACCTACGAGTCCTATCGTGATCTGTTGGCCACAGACCGTATTCTGGTGGTTTCCGGTAGCCTGAACTATGACGAATACCGGGGAGGGCTGAGCATTCGGGTGGATAATGTGCTGGCGTTTGAACAGGCGCGGGCGCTCTATGCGGGCCACCTGGGTCTGAATGTCCAACTCAACGGCAGTGATGCAGGCAGTTTCTGCCATGAACTGCAGCAGTTGTTGTCACCCTTCACCGGCGGGACTACCGGGATCAAATTGCACTACCGTTCAGCCAGAGCCGAAGGCGATATCGTCCTGGGACAGGAGTGGCGGGTCAATCCGGTCGATGAGCTGCTGCGGCGCCTGGAACGGTTTTTGGGGAAGGGAAGTGTCAGCGTGGTCTACAATAAACGGTCGCGCTAGGATTTGTAGGGTGCGCCATGCGCACCAAAACAAGCCGTAATCACGGTATCTACGCTAATCATGGTGCGCACAGCGCACCCTACCTCCTGGCCCTTCAGGCTTTCAATACTGTCCTAAAAAAAACATTTCCGGTATAGTCCGCGCATGGATCTGAACTTTCTCGAATTTGAGCAGCCGATCGCCGAACTTGAGGCGAAAATCGAAGAGCTTCGCCTGGTGGGCGACGACAATGAGATCAACATTCAGGACGAGATAACCCGTCTTGAAAGCAAGAGCCGTACGCTCACAGAATCGATCTTTTCCGGCCTTAAACCCTGGCAGATATCCCAGCTCGCCCGACACCCCCAACGTCCCTATCTGCTGGATTATGTCGGCCGGATATTCGACGAGTTCCATGAGCTCCACGGCGACCGCACCTTTGCCGATGACCATGCCATTGTTGGCGGTGTCGCGCGTATAGATGGTCAGCCGGTGATGGTGATCGGTCAGCAGAAAGGCCGTGATACCAAGGATAAGCTGCATCGGAATTTCGGCATGCCCCGTCCCGAAGGCTACCGCAAGGCACTGCGGCTGATGGAGATGGCGGAGCGGTTCCAGCTGCCGATCCTCACCTTTATCGATACACCTGGCGCCTATCCCGGCGTGGGCGCAGAAGAGCGCGGGCAGAGCGAGGCGATTGCCAGAAACCTGAAGGTGATGTCCGGTCTGCGTACCCCGATCATCTGTACTGTGATCGGTGAAGGTGGATCCGGCGGCGCGTTGGCCATCGGTGTTGGAGATCGGGTGATGATGCTGCAATACAGCACCTATTCTGTGATCTCGCCGGAGGGGTGTGCTTCCATTTTGTGGAAGAGTGCGGAAAAGGCCCCCCTTGCCGCAGAGGCAATGGGTATCACCTCCGATCGACTGAAAGAGTTGAGTTTGATCGATGAGATCATTCCCGAACCTCTGGGTAGCGCCCACAGGGACTTGGAGACGATGTCAAAGAATCTCAAACATTCCCTGCTGGAGGGGCTGGAGAATCTCCGCAGCATGGCCATCGACAAACTGCTGGACACCCGCTATCAGCGGCTGATGCAGTACGGCCAGTACAGCGGAGAGTAGTTCCTCCTTCCTGGTTCCGTATGGAATTCTCACCGGCCCGCCTGCTTGAAGGGATGCCGCAACTGCCCCGTTCCGGCGACTGTCATGTCGCCTTTAGCGGCGGCCTCGATTCGACAGTTTTACTGCACGCGCTTGTTTCTATTCGCGACCGGCTTTCCGGTGAACTCAAAGCCATCCATATTCACCACGGACTCCAGTCTGAAGCGGACGCCTGGGGCGAACACTGTCGGGGTTTTGCAGGCGCCCGTGAAGTTTCCTATCGGCAGATCAATCTGGCGCTGAATCCATCCCCTGGGGCGAGTATCGAGGCGTTGGCGCGTGAGGCGCGCTACCGGGTCATGGCTGATCTGTTGCAGCCCGATGACTGGCTGCTTACCGCCCAACACCAGGATGACCAGGCAGAGACCCTGTTGTTGCAACTGCTGCGCGGCAGCGGGCCCGCTGGTCTGGCGGCGATGGCGAAAACGTCCCGGCTTGGAAAGGGGTGGCTGCAACGTCCCCTGCTCGGTTTTACCCGGCAGGCACTCGAAGCCTATGCGCTGAGTGAAGATTTGACCTGGGTGGAGGATCCCAGTAACCGCGACCTCGAATTTTCCCGGAACTATCTGCGTCATGAAATCATGCCGCGTGTTCAGGCGCACTGGCCCGCTGCCAGTGCGACGCTTGCCCGCAGTGCGGGACTCTGTGCCGATGCCCAGGTGCTGATCGATGAGTTGGCGGCGGAAGATCTGCAGCGGTGCCGAGGCTCCGACTCTGGAAGGTTGTCGGTGAAGGTGCTCAGTCGGCTCTCTGAGCCGAGAATCCGCAGTCTGCTGCGGCATTGGGTTCGGGAGCAGGGTGCCGCAGCACCCGGGTATCGGCACCTGCAGCGCATGCTGGATGAGTGCGTACTGGGGCGTGCGGACGCCAACCCGCTGGTGGGCTGGGGGGGGATGGAGGTGCGCCGTTATCGGGATGACCTTTTTCTTGCTCCCCGGTTGCCCCCCCATGATGCTGGATTATGCCTGAGTTGGAATGGTGAAACGACGTTGACACTGCCATCCGGCCTGGGAACGCTGGAGGTCTCCCTCTGCGAGCATGGGGTAGATGCGGAGCAGTGGCAAAACGGTCGTATCGAGGTGAGATTCCGCCGGGGCGGTGAGCGCTGTCGTCCGGCGGGTGACAATCATCACCGTTCCCTGAAGCAGTTGTTTCAGACCTGGGGTGTACCGCCCTGGTTGCGGGATCGTATCCCTTTGATCTTCCTGGGTGGAGAGTTGGCGATTATTCCCGGGTTTGCAGTTTGCCAGCCTTTTGCGGCGGCAGAGGGGGCTGCTGCGGTGCAGCCGTATTGGAGCGGTTCTCTATGCAGAAACCTGGAAATAGATGTGGAGCGAAGTAGGCCCGATCAAGCGTAGCGGAGCCGGCCTACGTCTGGCTGGCAATAGCCTTGGCTTGCGCCAGCTCTTCGACCATCTCCTCCAGCGGTGGGATATCATCATTGCGTTCGATCATGGTGGCGACCCTGCCGGTATGTTTCAGCGTGTCGCGGTAGAGTTGCCAGATCGGATCTGACTTTACCGCTTCTGCGGGATCTCCCTGGCGTTGCACATTGCTGGCCGGTGGGGCGAGATGAATCTGCCGGATGCGCTGGGCCGGCAGGTTGCGCACAAATGCCATTGGTTCCAGCCCCAGCTTGTTGCAGTTCGACAGGACATTGTTCAGATCCAGCAGGATCAGTGAGTCGGAGTTTTCGGCAACTGCCGTCATGAAATCCCACTCCGGCATCTGATCACCACTCTCCTGATGATAGGCCGAGATATTCTCCAGCATGAGACGTCTGCCCAGTCTCTCCTGAACCTCACGTATACGGGGACTCAGGTGATCGATCATCTCAATCGTTCTGGGCAGGGGGCGCAGATCATAGCTGTGGGACTGGCCCGGCAGGGTCCAGCAGAGGTGGTCTGATATTGCGATGGGTTCCACACGCTGCATTAGGGTTTTGAGCTGACTGATATAAGCCTCATCCAGTGGATCCGGCCCCCCAATTGAGAGTCCCGCGCCGTGCATGAGCAGGGGATATTCAGCGCCGATCTGCAGCAGCTGATCCATCGTTTCTTCATCGGCGTCCAGATAGCTGTCGGAGAGAATCTCGAACCAGTCTACGGTCGGGTGTTGCGCTATGACCGGTCTGACCAGCTCGCGTCGCAGGCCGAGGCCAAAGCCGGGATCGGTTCTGTTATTGGCAGGATCGTCGATAGTCATGATTGGAGCATCTAGTTGATATCAGCACTATTATTATACCGGTTTGTGCTTGATTGGTACCGCCTTGAAATCGAGGGATGAATCCCCATTTATAGACGGAATCTGAGAATCTTTTTCGGGGATTGAGTTCATGTCGGAAGCAATGCATATCGTCTGCCCCCATTGTGGCGGCATCAATCGGGTTCCAGCGGCACGATTGAAAGATGGCGCCAACTGCGGCAGGTGCCATAACCCTCTGTTTACCGGGCAGCCGATCGCTCTGGATGGGGCGCAATTCCAACGCCACAGTCAGAAGAGCGATCTCCCGCTGCTGGTTGATTTCTGGGCCTCCTGGTGCGGACCCTGCAAAATGATGACGCCGGCTTTCGAGCAGGCTGCGGCGCAACTCGAACCGCAGGTGAGGCTGGCAAAGGTGAATACGGAGGAGGAGCAGCAGTTGGCAGCGCAGTTCGGTATCCGCAGTATTCCTACATTGCTGCTGCTTCATCGGGGCAGGGAGGTTGCCCGGCAGCCTGGAGCCATGGACGCCGGAGGCATCGTTAACTGGACCCGGAAACATCTGCCGGGGCTCTAGGGGCAGTTTATGCGAATGTGTTTATCCACGTAGACAGAATTGCTCTCTTTCAAGTAGAATCGCCTTGGTTTGACGTGGGCACTTTTCAGCCACTCATCCCAAACGATTCAATTGGAACGGGGTAAGCCGCAGGGCTTATCCCGTTTCGTGCGCTCGCAGTGGAGAATTTTTTGAACAAACCAGCAGTTCTGGTCCTGGAAGACGGCACCACTTTTCGGGGCGAAGCCATTGGTGCAGATGGGCAGTCTGTCGGTGAAGTGGTCTTCAATACGGCCATGACCGGCTATCAGGAAATTCTTACCGATCCTTCCTATAGCCGTCAGATCGTGACCCTGACCTATCCCCATATCGGAAATACCGGCGCCAATGAGGACGACGAGGAGTCAGGACATATCCATGCCGCTGGCCTGGTGATTCGCGACCTTCCCCTTTTGACCAGCAACTGGCGGAGCCAGGAGGCACTGGATGCCTACCTGCGTCGCAACAATATCGTCGCTATTGCAGGAATCGACACTCGCAAGCTGACCCGGATCCTGCGGGAGAAGGGGGCGCAAAGCGGCTGTATCCTGGCGGCTGACGATATCGACGAGCAGGTCGCACTGGAGGCGGCGAAGGCTTTTCCCGGCCTTAAGGGCATGGATCTGGCAAAAGAGGTCACTACCGACACCCCCTACGAGTGGGCTCAGGGCAGCTGGTCACTCGAGGACGGGATGCCCGAGGCCCAACACCCTATCGAAGAGAAGTTACCCCTGCATGTGGTGGCCTACGACTACGGGGTCAAACGCAACATTCTGCGCATGCTGGTGGATCGGGGTTGCCGCCTGACGGTGGTGCCGGCCCAGATGTCCGCGAAGGATGTGCTTGCACTGAATCCAGACGGGGTATTCCTCTCCAATGGTCCCGGCGATCCTGAGCCCTGCGACTATGCTATCGAAGCGATCCAGGAGATTGTCGATACAGGTAAGCCGGTGTTCGGCATCTGTCTGGGGCATCAGTTGTTGTCCCTTGCCAGCGGCGCCAGAACGGTCAAGATGAAATTCGGCCACCATGGCGCGAATCATCCGGTGCAGGATCTGGACGAAAAGACGGTCATGATCAGCAGTCAGAACCACGGCTTTGCAGTGGATGAGGTGAGCCTGCCTGAAATACTGACGGCAACTCATCGTTCGCTCTTCGATGGTTCACTGCAGGGTATCCACCGTACGGACAAACCGGCCTTTGGCTTTCAGGGACATCCTGAAGCCAGTCCCGGTCCCCACGACGTGGCGCCGGTGTTCGATCATTTCATCGAGTTGATGAAGACGGAAAATTGAATCAGCCGCAGGAATCGCGGCTGATTATCCAACGGTTCGAGTAAATGCCAAAACGTACAGACATACAAAGCATCCTGATTATCGGCGCCGGTCCCATTGTGATCGGTCAGGCCTGTGAGTTCGACTACTCCGGCGCCCAGGCCTGCAAAGCATTGCGGGAAGAGGGATTCCGGGTGGTTCTGGTGAACTCCAATCCGGCGACTATCATGACCGATCCCGATACGGCGGATGCGGTCTATATCGAACCCATCACCTGGGAGACGGTGGCGCGCATTATCGAAAAGGAGCGCCCCGAGGTTCTGCTGCCCACCATGGGCGGTCAGACTGCGCTCAACTGTGCCCTCGATCTGGTGCGCGAAGGTGTGCTTGAAAGGTTTGGCGTGGAGATGATCGGCGCCTCCAGGGAAGCGATCGACAAGGCTGAAGATCGAGATCTGTTCCGCAAGGCGATGCGCAAGATCGGTCTTGATATGCCTCGCTCGGCTATTGCGCACAGCATGGAAGAGGCGAATCAGGTACAGGTCGGTATCGGTTTTCCGACGATCATTCGCCCCTCCTTTACCATGGGCGGCAGTGGCGGTGGTATCGCCTACAATGCGGAAGAGTTTGTCGAAATCTGCGAGCGGGGACTCGACCTCTCCCCCACCAGTGAACTGCTGATCGAAGAGTCGATCCTCGGCTGGAAAGAGTATGAGATGGAGGTGGTGCGGGACCGCAAGGACAACTGCATCATCATCTGTTCCATCGAAAACCTGGATCCGATGGGGGTGCACACCGGCGACTCCATTACCGTTGCCCCGGCCCAGACCCTCACCGACAAAGAGTATCAGATCATGCGTAACGCCTCGCTGGCGGTATTGCGTGAGATCGGCGTGGAGACCGGCGGTTCCAACGTGCAGTTCGCCATCAATCCGGAAAACGGGCGCATGATCATCATCGAGATGAATCCCCGCGTATCCCGCTCCTCGGCCCTGGCCTCCAAGGCCACCGGTTTTCCCATCGCCAAGGTGGCGGCCAAGCTGGCAGTGGGTTACACCCTCGATGAGTTGCAGAATGAGATTACCGGCGGCGCCACGCCCGCATCTTTCGAACCGGCCATAGATTATGTGGTCACCAAGGTGCCACGCTTCGCCTTTGAAAAGTTTCCTTTGGCGGATGATCGGCTTACCACCCAGATGAAGTCGGTGGGCGAGGTGATGGCCATCGGCCGCACCTTTCAGGAGTCGCTGCAGAAGGCTTTGCGGGGACTGGAGACCGGTAAGTTTGGCCTCTGTGAGGTCGCCGATCTGGAAGAGAAAGATGTCAAATACACCCTGATACGCGAGATGAGTCTGCCGGGGCCGGAACGCCTCTGGTATGTGGCGGACGCCTTCCGCTGGGGCATGAGCCTGGAAGAGGTTCACGAGTACAGCCGCATCGACCCCTGGTTCCTGGTGCAGATCGAAGAGTTGGTAACCATTGAAAGTCAAGTCAAGGCGCAGGGTCTGGAGGCACTGGATGAGCATCGGTTGCGCTACCTGAAACGCAAGGGTTTTGCCGACAAGCGACTCGCGACATTGACAGATGCTACCGAAGCGGAGGTTCGTGAGCTGCGACGGGCAGCGGGGATCAGGCCGGTATTCAAGCGGGTCGATACCTGTGCAGCGGAGTTTGCCACCAGTACCGCTTACATGTACTCCACCTATGAGGATGAGTGCGAGGCAGAGCCCAGTAACCGCGACAAGATCATGGTGTTGGGCGGCGGTCCCAACCGGATCGGTCAGGGCATCGAATTCGACTACTGTTGCGTGCATGCTGCCTTCGCTTTGCGCGAGGATGGTTACGAGACCATCATGGTCAACTGCAACCCGGAGACGGTCTCCACCGACTACGACACCTCGGACCGGCTCTATTTCGAGCCGCTGACCCTGGAAGATGTGCTGGAGATTATCGATAAGGAACAGCCCAAGGGGGTGATTGTCCAGTACGGTGGTCAAACGCCCCTGAACCTGGCAGAAGATCTGGAAGCCGCCGGTGCACCGATCATCGGCACCAGTCCCGATGCCATCGATCTGGCGGAGGATCGCGAGCGTTTCCAGATGGCCGTGGAGCGACTGGGGCTGAAACAGCCGCCGAACCGTACTGCAACCGAGTCTGAACAGGCGGTTTTGCTGGCGGAAGAGATAGGTTATCCGCTGGTTGTCCGGCCCTCTTATGTGTTGGGCGGACGTGCGATGGAGATCGTCACCAACGAGAATGACCTGCGTCGTTACATGCGCGAGGCGGTGAGTGTCTCCAACGACTCGCCGGTGTTGCTGGACCATTTTCTCAACGATGCCATCGAAGTGGATATCGACGCCATCTGCGACGGTAAGGATGTGGTAATTGGCGGTATCATGGAGCATATCGAGCAGGCAGGCGTGCACTCGGGTGATTCCGCCTGCTCCCTGCCCCCCTATACCCTGTCGGCCTCCGTGCAGGACAGGATGCGCGAACAGATCCGTAAGATGGCCCTGGAGCTTGGGGTCGTGGGTCTGATGAACACCCAGTTCGCCATCAAGGACGATGAAATCTACCTGCTGGAGGTCAACCCCAGGGCTTCCCGCACCGTGCCGTTTGTCTCCAAAGCTACCGGCGTTCAACTGGCCAAGGTGGCTGCACGCTGTATGGCGGGTGTGAGTCTGGCGGAGCAGGGTTTCACCGAAGAGGTGGTGCCTGAGATCTACTACGTCAAAGAGGCGGTATTTCCCTTCGTCAAGTTTCCCGGTGTCGATACTGTGCTGGGACCGGAGATGAAATCCACCGGTGAGGTGATGGGGGTTGGCAAGACCTTTGGCGAAGCTTTCAATAAAGCGACGCTTGGCGCCGGGTCGCGTCTGCCTGAGGGCGGCAAGGCGTTTATCAGCGTGCGTGATGTGGACCAAAAACGTGCCGTACGCGTGGCGGAGGATCTGATCGCACTTGGATTTGAGATCTGTGCCACCAGGGGTACTGCAAAGGTGATCAGGAGTGCGGGAATCGATTGCATTCAGGTCAACAAGGTCAAGGAGGGACGGCCACACATCGTGGATATGATCAAGAATAATGAGATCTCCTTCGTTGTTGTCAACACGACGGAAGGCGTCAAAGCCATTGCGGACTCTGCGGAGATTCGACGTGCGGCGCTACAGTATAAGGTCAACTATACGACCACCATCTCCGGCGCCGAGGCAACCTGTCTGGCGCTGAAACAGTTGGACGCAGTCGGCGTCAATTGCCTGCAGGATCTGCGCGGCTGATTGCAATGAGGCGAGGAGACAGAATATGAGCAAGGTACCTCTGACCGCCAGAGGCGCAAAGCGTCTGCAGGAAGAGCTCGTTGAGCTTAAGCGGGTTGCCCGCCCCAAGGTGATCAAGGCGATTGCCGAGGCCCGCGAGCATGGTGATCTGAAAGAAAATGCGGAGTATCACGCGGCGCGTGAACAGCAGGGTTTTATTGAGGGTCGTATCAAGGACCTGGAGGGTAAGCTCTCCCACGCCCAGATCATAGATGTCACCACCCTCAATGCCGGAGGCAAGGTGGTGTTTGGCGCCACCGTGGATGTGCTGGAACTCGACAATGATGCAGAGTTGACCTACCAGATCGTCGGCGAAGATGAGGCGGATATCAAAAACGGTCTGATATCGGTCAGTTCACCCATTGCACGGGCGTTGATCGGTAAATCCGAGGGCGATGATATCTTTCTCGAGACGCCGGGTGGAGCGCGGGAGTTTGAGATACTGGACGTCCGCTATATCTGACTCTCATCTTGCAGGCCGGTTCAAGCGCAGCGGAACCGGCAAGTATACGTAGGGTGCGCCATGCGCACCAAAACAAGCCGTGATCACGGTATGTACGCTATTCATGGTGCGCATGGCGCACCCTACAAATCCTGATTTTGTTTATTGAAGGACTACTAGACCACAATTCGGTTTTTCTTTTTGTCTGGATTGGGCCGGTAGAAGATGGCGACGCGACCGATAATCTGGACCAGGTCTGCATTTTGGCGCCTGGTAATCTCATTGCTGAGCTGTTCACGATCCCCTTTATCGGCGCCTGCAAGTTTTACCTTGATCAGTTCATGGCTGTCGAGGGCGATGTCGATTTCATCCTGCACACTCTCCCGGAGCCCATGTTGGCCTACCATGACCACAGGTTTGAGGTGATGCGCCAATTTTTTCAGTTCGCGTTTTTGCTGGGGAGTGAGGGTCATAATCGGGTGCCGTGTAAAGATTGGGGCGGAATTCTACCTTAGATAACGCCTCTCCTGAAAGTCGCGTTGTGGGATTTTTTGCTGGAATGATGGTCTGATACTGAATATGAAACGTAGTAAGAGCAGCCGCCAGTGGCTTGATCGTCACTTCAAGGATGAGTACGTGAAACGTGCCCAGAGAGAGGGATACCGTTCTCGTGCGGTCTTCAAGCTCATGGAGATCCAGGAGAAGGACCGGCTCATTAAACCAGGAATACGGGTGGTGGACCTGGGCGCCGCACCTGGAGGCTGGTCGCAATTTTCCCGGCAGTTGGTCGGAGATAAAGGCATGGTGGTGGCCCTGGATATCCTGGAGATGGATCCTATTGCCGGGGTGCCGTTCATCCAGGGGGATTTCCGGGATCAGGAGCCACTTGATGAGTTACGGGGAATTCTGCAAGAGAAGCCCGTGGATCTTGTAATTTCCGATATAGCCCCCAATGTTACGGGTATGGCCACCGTGGATCAGCCCCGTTCCATGTACCTGTGTGAATTGGCACTGGATTTTGCCAAAGAGGTGCTGCGCCCTGGTGGCGGTTTTGTGGTCAAGGTCTTCCAGGGCGAGGGTTTTGAGCACTATATACGGGACATGCGTGAGGCGTTCGGCAGGGTGGTAAGCCGTAAGCCCAAGTCTTCCCGGCCTAAAAGCCGCGAAATCTATCTGGTAGCGACGGGCTTTAAGTTGTAGTACCGTACAGAACTGCCAAAATTCCAGGTATCCCTTTGGTTGCGGTGCTGAAATGGTTTGAGGGCGGCGGTCTTTTTCTTGCTAATTAGTTGATGTAAAAGATATTTTTAGCTGCCGGGATAATTTGAGAGGAAAGAAGTTTGAACGATATGGCAAAGAATCTGATTCTTTGGGTGGTGATCGCCGTTGTATTGATGACGGTTTTCAACAATTTCACTACCACCGAGACCAAGGCCCAGCCGAAAAGCTACTCTGAGTTTATCGGTGATGTTAAGTCCGGCGCAGTGAAAGATGTCACCATCAATGGGCGCACCATTGATGGCACCCTGAGTTCCGGGCAGCATTTCTCCACCTACAGTCCCGGCGACGATGGCCTGGTGAGTGACCTGCTCAACAACAATGTTGAGATTGTGGCCACGCCGCCTGAGAAACCCTCGTTGCTGATGAATATCCTCATCAACTGGTTCCCACTGTTCGTGCTTATCGGCCTGTGGATCTTCTTCATGCGTCAGATGCAGGGCGGTGGCGGAGGCCGCGGTGCTATGTCCTTCGGCAAGAGCAAGGCGCGCATGCTCAGCGAGGACCAGGTAAAAGTCACATTCGGCGATGTGGCCGGTGTCGAAGAGGCTAAGGAAGAAGTTTCCGAAATGGTGGACTTCCTGCGGGATCCCTCCAAATTCCAGAAGCTTGGCGGCAAGATTCCCCGTGGCGCACTGATGGTTGGTGCGCCGGGTACGGGTAAGACGCTCCTGGCCCGCGCCATTGCCGGTGAGGCCAAGGTGCCTTTCTTTACCATCTCCGGTTCCGATTTCGTGGAGATGTTCGTGGGTGTCGGCGCATCCCGTGTGCGTGACATGTTCGAGCAGGCGAAGAAACATGCGCCCTGCATCATCTTCATCGATGAGATCGACGCGGTAGGTCGGCATCGTGGCGCCGGTCTCGGCGGCGGTCATGACGAACGTGAGCAGACGCTGAACCAGCTGCTGGTGGAGATGGACGGCTTCGAAGGTAATGAAGGCGTTATCGTGATCGCTGCCACCAATCGTCCCGATGTACTCGATCCGGCGCTGCTGCGCCCCGGCCGCTTCGATCGCCAGATTGTCGTGCCCCTGCCGGACGTGCGGGGACGTGAGCAGATTCTCAAGGTCCATTTGCGCAAGGTGGCTGCCGACGACGATGTAAAACCCTCCATCATTGCCCGTGGCACACCTGGCTTCTCCGGCGCCGATCTGGCCAATCTCGTCAATGAAGCGGCGCTTTTTGCCGCCCGCACCAACAAGACTTTGGTGGAGATGGTGGACATGGAGAAGGCGAAGGACAAGATCATGATGGGTGCCGAGCGGCGCTCCATGGTGATGAATGATGAAGAGAAGAAACTCACCGCCTATCATGAGGCCGGCCACGCCATCGTCGGGCGCTCGGTGCCATCTCATGATCCTGTCTACAAGGTCAGTATCATCCCCCGTGGACGGGCGCTCGGCGTGACCATGTTCCTGCCTGAGGAGGATCGTTACAGCTACAGCAAGGAGCTTCTCGAGAGCCAGATCTCCAGCCTGTTTGGTGGTCGTATCGCCGAAGAGCTGATTTTCGGCAGCGACAAGGTGACCACTGGCGCCTCCAATGACATCAAGCGGGCGACTGAAATTGCTCGCAACATGGTGACCAAATGGGGGCTCTCCGAGCGCCTTGGTCCATTGCTCTACGGAGAAGAGGAGGAGGAGGTCTTTCTCGGTCGATCCGTCACTCAGCACAAAAATGTCTCCGACGATACCGCACATATCATCGATGAGGAGATCCGCGGTTTAATTGATCGCAACTACCAGCGTTCCGATCAGATTCTGAAGGACAATCTCGATAAACTGCACCTCATGGCGGCGGCGCTGATCAAGTACGAAACCATCGATGCTGACCAGATCGACGACATCATGGCGGGCAAAAAGCCCCGTCCCCCTGCGGATTGGGATGAGTCCGACTCGGATGATTCGGAAAAGCCCTCTGGCGAGGCACCTGCTTCAGACGGTTCCTCAGATACTCTTGGAAACCCCGCCAACCAGCACTGATCCGTCAGCCGTTCCCGTTGATTATTGATTGTGCAGGCAAGCCCGTTGACCTGGGGACCCCCCAGGTCATGGGTATCCTTAACATTACCCCGGACTCTTTCTCTGACGGTGGTCGTTTCACTCGAACCGACCCGGCGCTGAGACATGCTATCGGCATGGTGGAGGCGGGGGCTGCGTTGGTCGATATAGGCGGTGAATCGACCCGGCCCGGCGCCAGTCCCGTATCCGAAGCGCAAGAGATCGACCGGGTTGTGCCGCTGATAGAGCGGATCAGTCGGGAACTCGACGTTCCCATCTCCATAGATACCAGCAAGCCGGGGGTGATGCGTGAAGCGGTTGCGGCCGGTGCCGGATTGATCAATGACGTGCAGGCTTTGCAGACGGAAGGTGCGCTTGATGCCGCCGCAGAGTTGGCGGTACCGGTCTGCCTGATGCATATGCGGGGTGAGCCACGCACCATGCAGGCGGCGCCGGAATATGCTGATGTGGTGGCCGATGTGCGTGATTTTCTTACCGGGCGCATCAAAACCTGTCGCAGTGCAGGCATCCCCCTTGAGCGGCTATTGGTGGATCCCGGGTTTGGTTTCGGCAAGACCCTGGCGCATAATCTTGCCCTATTGAAAAACCTGTCGGAATTTTCTGCGTTGTCGGTGCCGTTGTTGGTAGGTATCTCGCGCAAATCGATGATCGGAATGTTGCTCGGTGATGTGCCGGTGGATCACCGATTGTACGGCAGCGTTGCAGCAGCTGTTTTGGCTGCCACTCAGGGCGCGTCGATCATTCGTGCACACGATGTAAAAGCAACGGTTGATGCGCTGCGGATTGCTGCTGCAGTGATGGAATAACCGAAAAAGGAGAGTAGGGTGGAACGCAAATATTTTGGCACAGACGGTATTCGCGGCTTGGTTGGTCAGGGCGCGATAACCCCGGAGTTTGTGCTCAAGCTCGGCTGGGCGGCTGGTCGTGTTCTGGGTGGTGGATCCAATAGCAGTGTGCTGATCGGCAAGGATACCCGCATCTCCGGTTATCTGTTGGAATCGGCGCTCGAGGCGGGCCTGTCGGCTGCCGGAGTCAATATCAAACTGCTGGGACCCATGCCGACCCCGGGTATCGCCTATCTCACCCGCACCCTGCATGCCCAGGCGGGAATCGTGATCAGCGCCTCCCACAACCCATTCCACGACAACGGCATCAAGTTTTTTTCCGCCCAGGGCACCAAGCTGCCCGATGATGCTGAGACCGCCATCGAAAATGAGCTGGGAAAGGAGATCACGACGGTTGATTCCGCCAGTCTCGGCAAGGCCTACCGTCTGGATGACGGCGAGGGTCGTTATATCGAATTTTGCAAGAGCACGATCCCCATGAGCCTGAGCTTCAGGGGCATGAAGATCGTGGTCGACTGTGCCCACGGCGCCACCTACAACATCGCCCCCTATGTGTTCGACGAGTTGGGCGCAGACGTGGTGGCAATCGGTGTGCAGCCTGACGGATTGAATATCAATGACGGGGTGGGCTCCACCCATCCTGAGCACCTTAAGGCGGCAGTGCTGGAGCACAAGGCCGACCTTGGTGTTGCCTTCGATGGCGACGGTGATCGGTTGATCATGGTGGATGACCGGGGGGAAGAGGTCGATGGTGATGAGATTCTCTTCATTATCGCCAGTTCCCGCATGCGGAAGGGAACCCTGAAAGGGGCGGTGATCGGCACCCTGATGAGTAATCTGGGACTGGAGATTGCATTACGCGAGCAGGGCGTGGTGCTGGAGCGGACCCAGGTGGGTGATCGTTACATCATGGAGCGCCTGACTGAAAAAGGCTGGAATCTCGGTGGTGAGCAGTCCGGTCATATCATCTGCCTCGACCGGACTACCACTGGAGATGGCATTATCTCAGCACTGCAAGTACTGGCCGAGGTTCAACTCTCCGGCCAGCCTTTACGGGAACTGGCGGCCGGTATGACGAAATATCCCCAGAAACTGGTCAACGTAAAGCTCGGGGATATGACGCCTGCGGATGTCATGGCATCGGCTGAGGTGAGCAATGCCATGCATGATGTTGAAACGGAACTGGGACGTAGTGGCCGGGTACTGTTGCGGCCGTCGGGTACCGAACCGTTGATCCGGGTCATGCTTGAGGGTAACGATATGGAGCAGGTCGATCGGCTGACGGAACAACTCGCGGATGTGGTGCGCGGACTGGTCAAAGTGGATTGAGTGCGATCTCAGCGTTGATGGCCGGAGAATAAATAGTCTATCCGCCATTGATTTCAGGCGCGTTGCCCGTTAAGCTAGCCCGCTTTGTTCGTTCAGCAGGAGTTTTGACATGCGTAGGCCGCTGGTAGCCGGAAACTGGAAGATGAATGGTTCCATCAAGAGCGTTCGCGAACTGCTCGAAGGTCTTAAGGCCGGTGCGGGTGAAGTCAAAAATGCTGAAATGGCAGTTTGTCCCCCTGCCGTGTTCATTTCGCAGGTTCAGGAGCAACTCTCCGGTTCTGCGATTGCCTGGGGTGGTCAGGATCTCTCGGTCGAGGCTTCCGGGGCCTTCACGGGTGAGATTGCAGCTTCCATGTTGAACGACTTTGCCTGCAAGTATGTCATTGTCGGTCACTCTGAGCGCCGTACTTATCATGGGGAGAGCGATGAGTTGGTGGCAAAGAAGTATGCTGCTGCGCGTGCAGCCGGTCTGGTTCCCATTCTCTGCATCGGGGAGACCCTCGAAGAGCGTGAGCAGGGGATCACTGAGGATGTCTGCGCACGTCAGCTGAATGCGGTGATCGAGCTTGAGGGCATCGAGGCACTGACCGATGGTGTTGTCGCATACGAGCCGGTTTGGGCGATCGGCACCGGTAAGACGGCAACCCCGGAACAGGCCCAGGATGTACATGCTTTTATCCGTGGCCGCGTGGCTGAGAAGAGCGGGGAAGTGGCAGAAGGACTGCGCATCCTCTATGGCGGTTCCATGAAGCCGGATAACGCCAGGGAGTTGATCGGCAAGCCCGATATCGATGGCGGCCTGATTGGCGGTGCTTCACTCAAGGCGGCGGATTTTCTTGGCATCTGTACCGCCGCAAACTAAATTCTGATAGGCAGCGAAAAGTTTCATGCAGACGATTCTTGTTGTATTTCACCTCTTTCTGGCGCTGGGCCTGGTCGGGCTGATTCTGATTCAGCACGGTAAGGGCGCGGATGCAGGCGCGGCATTTGGCAGCGGCGCCTCTGCGACCGTGTTTGGTGCGCAGGGTTCAGCCTCATTCCTGTCGCGGGCCACAGCAGCATTGGCAGCACTCTTTTTCATCACCAGTATGACGCTGGCTTACTTCGCAACTCAGAGTCGACAGCCGCAAGGGCTTATGGAGTCGATGCAGACTGAGCAGGTGGAGACGGCGGTTCCCGCTACAGAGACGATCAATTCTGACGTGCCTGTGATCCCTGCGCCTGGGCAGGAGGTGCCGGTAGCGGTGCCTGAATCAGAGGTGCAGGAGTAATATCCAACGATTTTATTGCCGATGTGGTGGAATTGGTAGACACGCTATCTTGAGGGGGTAGTGGCGTAAGCCGTGCCGGTTCAAGTCCGGCCATCGGCACCATTCATGAGCGGTATCGTCCATAATTGGGCGATGCCGTTTTTTCATGCCTGAAAAAAAATAGAATAACTTATTGATTAATATCAATTTATCCAGTTGCATGTGACTTGACATGAATTGGGTGCTGCTCTAAACTTTTGCGTTCACTAATAAGAGAGTTCGCTTCGGCGATAATTATGATCGTTCTGAGGGGGGCGACATAACAATGCTCGAAAATTATCTTCCTATCCTGATTTTTCTGGCGGTGGCCTTTGTCCTGGGGGTAGTGGTTATCGGCATGGGGTTTCTGCTTGGAACCCGAAAGCCTGATGCGGAGAAGCTCTCGCCCTATGAGTGCGGTTTTGAGGCGTTCGGAGACGCCCGCATGAAGTTTGACGTTCGTTACTACCTCGTCGCCATCCTTTTTATTATCTTCGATCTTGAGATTGCTTTCCTCTTTCCCTGGGCTGTCGTTTTGACCGAGCTCGGGATGGTGGGCTACGTCGCAATGATGGTCTTTCTTGGTATTTTGGTTATCGGCTTTATCTACGAGTGGAAGAAAGGGGCGCTTGAATGGGAGTAGAAGGTCTTCTCGAAAAGGGTGTCATCACCACTACCGCTGACAAGCTGATCAACTGGGCGCGAACCGGGTCTCTCTGGCCCATGTCTTTCGGTCTGGCCTGCTGTGCAGTGGAGATGATGCATGCTGCTGCGGCCCGCTATGATATGGATCGCTTCGGCATCATCTTTCGTCCCAGTCCACGGCAGTCAGATGTGATGATCGTGGCCGGTACCCTGGTCAATAAGATGGCCCCCGCCTTGCGCAAGGTCTACGATCAGATGGCAGAGCCTCGCTGGGTGATCTCCATGGGTTCCTGCGCCAATGGTGGCGGTTACTACCACTACTCTTATGCGGTGGTGCGTGGTTGCGATCGCGTGGTGCCGGTCGACATCTATGTGCCGGGCTGCCCGCCCACTGCGGAGGCGCTGCTGTATGGTGTTCTGCAGTTGCAGGACAAGATTCGCCGCACCAGCACGATTGCGCGATAGGTGAATTGAATGAGTGATAACGCGCAGACTCCTCTGGAAGCAAGAATGACGACCCTGGCAGACGACCTGACCGGACGATTTGCCGAGCTGGGTTGCGAGGTTGAACAGGGTTTCGGCGAGGTTACGCTGATCGTGCCCCGTGAGCATCTGCTGCAGATCGGGGAGACCCTCCGTAATGATGAGGCGTTTCACTTCGAAGAGGTGATCGATGTCTGTGGTGTTGATTACTCGGCCTATGGTGTGGCGGAGTGGGATGTGACCACGGCTTCATCGACCGGCTTCGGGCGTGGCGTGGCGTCTGCCCGAACATTTGATCTTGATGCGGAGAAGCGCTTTGCAGCGGTCTACCATCTACTCTCCGTGAAGAATAATATGCGCCTGCGGTTACGTGTGTTCATGGATACGACACACCCAATCGTCGCCTCTGTGGTGGATATCTGGAATGGTGCCAATTGGTTTGAGCGCGAAGCTTTCGACCTGTTCGGCATCCTGTTCGAAGGACACCCGGACCTACGCCGCATACTCACCGACTACGGTTTTATCGGTCACCCCTTCCGCAAGGATTTTCCGCTTATCGGTCAGGTGGAGATGCGCTATGACCCGGAACAGGCGCGTGTCATCTACGAGCCGGTAAGCATCGAGGGACGCACGCTGGTTCCCCGTGTTATTCGGGATAACCATCGCGATGCCCCGGAAGTGTCAGAACAGCAGGATTCCAGCGATGCCTGAGATTCGTAACTACACCCTGAATTTCGGGCCACAGCATCCTGCCGCTCACGGTGTTTTGCGCCTGGTGCTGGAGATGGATGGCGAGGTCATCGTGCGTGCAGACCCCCATGTCGGCCTGCTGCACCGGGCGACCGAGAAGCTGGCTGAGACCAAGCCTTACAACCAAAGCATTCCCTACATGGATCGTCTCGATTACGTCTCCATGATGTGCAGTGAGCACGGCTATGTACGGGCGATAGAAAAATTGCTGGATGTGGAGGTGCCGGAGCGCGCCCAATACATCCGCACCATGTTCGATGAGATTACACGGATTCTCAACCATCTGATGTGGTTGGGGACCCATGCTCTAGACGTTGGCGCGATGACGGTTTTCCTCTACGCCTTCCGCGAGCGTGAGGATCTGATGGACTGCTACGAGGCGGTCTCAGGCGCACGCATGCACGCTTCCTACTATCGGCCCGGTGGCGTCTACCGGGATCTGCCGGAGCAGATGCCCCTATATCAGCAGAGCCAGTGGGTGACCGGCCGCGATGCCGAGCGGCGCAACGATGCCCGGCATGGTTCCCTGCTCGATTTTATTGAGGATTTCACCAATCGCTTCCCGACCTGTGTCGATGAGTATGAGACGCTGCTGACCGATAATAGGATCTGGAAGCAGCGTACTGTTGGAATCGGTGTTGTCTCTCCCGAGCGTGCCCTGCAGTTGGGTTTTACCGGTCCTATGCTACGGGGTTCCGGTGTCGAATGGGATCTGCGCAAAAAACAGTCCTATGCCGCCTACGATAAGGTCGATTTTGATATCCCGGTGGGCGTAGAGGGTGACTCCTACGATCGCTATCTGGTGCGCGTCGAAGAGTTGCGGCAGTCTAATCGGATCATCAAGCAGTGTGTCGAGTGGCTGCGCAAAAATCCAGGTCTGGTGATGGTGGATGACCATAAGATTGGTGCGCCGAAGCGGGGCGACATGAAAGGCGATATGGAGAGTCTGATTCACCATTTCAAACTCTTCACCGAGGGTTACTGCACCCCGCCCGGCGAAGTCTACGCCGCAGTGGAGGCACCCAAGGGCGAGTTCGGTTGCTACATCGTCTCCGATGGGGCCAATAAGCCTTACCGACTGAAGATCCGTGCTCCTGGTTTTGCCCACATGGCTGCGATGGATGAGATGGTCAAGGGTCATATGCTCGCCGATGTGGTAGCCGTGATCGGCACCATGGATGTGGTATTTGGTGAGATTGACCGCTAGAGCACTGAGATGAACACGATAGAAGTGAATAACAAAGCGGAAATTTTCTCCACCGAGATTCGGGGAGAGATCGACCAGTGGGTTGCCAAATACCCTGCGGATTGGAAACAGTCGGCGGTGATGGCGGCACTGCGTATCGTACAGGACGCCAACGGCGGCTGGCTGACCACCGAACTGATGAACGATGTGGCGGCCTATCTTGATATGGCGCCGATAGCGGTCTACGAAGTGGCCACCTTCTACTCGATGTACGAGCTGAAACCGGTCGGCAAGCACAAGATCTGCATCTGTACCAATGTCTCCTGCATGATCAACAACTCCGACCGGGTCGTTGATCACCTGGAGGATCGGTTGGGTATCAAGCTGGGGCAGACGACAGAAGATGGTCGCTTTACCCTCAAAGAGGTCGAGTGTCTGGGTGCCTGTGGCGGCGCACCGATGATGCAGATCGGCAAACAATATTACGAAAACCTGACACCAGAGATCATCGATTCGATCCTGGAAGGACTGGAGTAAGGCGGATGGTGAATGAAGTCTGTTTGCGTACTCTGGATCTGGATCGTCCCTGGCTGCTCGAGCAGTATCAGAGCCGGGGTGGCTATGAGGTGCTGTCCAGGATTCTGAAAGAGAAGACTCCTCCAGAAGAGATCATCGAAGAGGTGAAGAAGTCCGGCCTGCGTGGCCGCGGCGGCGCAGGTTTTCCCACCGGGCTGAAGTGGAGTTTTATTGCACGTAACGCCCCGGGACAGAAGTACGTGGTCTGCAACTCGGACGAGGGTGAGCCCGGCACCTTCAAAGATCGCGATGTCCTGCGCTACAACCCGCACCAACTGGTTGAAGGCATGATCATTGCCGCTTATGCGATTGGCGCTACCCAAGGGTATAACTATATTCGCGGTGAGTTCTGGGAACCCTACGAACGTTTTGAGGCGGCCCTGGAAGAGGCCCGCAAGGCAGGATTCCTCGGCAAAGATCTGCTGGGTTCCGGCTTCGATTTCGAGCTGCACGCCCATCTTGGCGGGGGTGCCTATGTCTGCGGTGAGGAGACGGCCCTGCTGGAGTCGATCGAAGGCAAGAAGGGGCAGCCCCGCTTCAAGCCGCCGTTCCCAGCCCATTTCGGTCTCTATGGTCGTCCCACCATTATCAACAATACCGAATCCCTGGCCTCCATCCCGATGATCCTGAAAGAGGGCGGGCCCTGGTTTGCCGATATCGGCGTCAAGAACAGCGGGGGCTCAAAGCTCTTCTCCATCTCGGGCAATCTGAATAACCCTGGGGTATTCGAGATCCCCATGGGTACGCCTTTCTCTGAGCTGCTGGAGATGGCTGGTGGCGTAAAAGGGGGGCGCAAGCTCAAGGCGGTTATTCCGGGCGGTTCCTCCGCGCCGGTTATTCCCGGCGAGCAGATGATGGATCTGACTATGGATTACGATGCCATCGCAGGAGCGGGATCCATGCTGGGATCCGGTGCGGTAATCGTGCTTGACGATACCAACTGCATGGTCAAGGTGCTTGAGCGCATGTCCTACTTCTACCACGAGGAGTCCTGTGGTCAGTGCACTCCCTGCCGCGAGGGCACCGGCTGGCTCTATCGCGTGGTGAGCCGTATCGAAAATGGTCAGGGCCGCCAGGAGGACCTGGATCTGCTCAATGACGTGGCCGCCAGAATCAGCGGTCGTACCATCTGTGCCCTGGGTGATGCCGCCGCAGGACCGGTGACTGGTATGCTCAAGCACTTCCGGGATGAATTCCAATACCATATCGACCACAAAAAGTGCCTGGTCGGTGCGGGTTAAAGGTCAGTAGAGACGAAATACGACGATGACTCAGGATTCCATGGTAACCATCGAGATTAACGGCCAGGAGCTGAAAGCAAAGGCCGGGGCCATGCTCATCGAAGTGACCGATGAGGCGGGCATCAATATCCCCCGTTTCTGCTACCACAAAAAACTCTCCATCTCCGCCAGCTGTCGTCAGTGCCTTGTCGAAGTGAAAAATGCGCCCAAGCCGCTGCCCGCCTGCGCCACGCCGGTAATGGAGGGCATGAAGGTGTTTACCCGCTCACCGCTGGCGCTTGCTGCACAGAAAGGCACCATGGAGTTCCTGCTCATCAATCATCCGCTTGATTGCCCGATCTGTGATCAGGGCGGCGAGTGTGAGCTGCAGGATGTAGCTGTCTCCTGTGGCAGCGATGTCTCCCGTTTTGTGGAAGGCAAACGTGTGGTGCCTGCAAAGAACATCGGTCCGCTGATTGCCACCGAGATGACCCGCTGCATCCACTGTACACGCTGCATCCGATTCGGTGAGGAGATCGCCGGCATCCGGGAGATGGGCGCCACTGGCCGTGGTGAACACATGGTGATCGGCACCTACGTTGAAAAGAGCATCGACTCCGAGCTTTCAGGCAATATCATAGATCTCTGCCCGGTGGGGGCTTTGACCTCCAAGCCATTTCGTTTCCAGGCACGTGCCTGGGAGTTGACCCAGGTCGAGGGTGTGGCGCCACACGACTCCGTCGGCTCCAATCTGCATCTCCACCTGCGCGGTAACAAGGTGATGCGGGTAGCGCCCAAGGACAATGAGTCGATCAATGAGTGCTGGATCTCCGACCGTGACCGTTTCAGCTATCAGGGTCTCTACAGCGATGACCGTCTGACCGTACCGAAGATCAAGCAGAACGGTGAATGGCAGGATGTGACCTGGGAAGTGGCGCTGGATATGGCAGCCGCCGGGCTGCAGGAGATCGGTGAAGGGGAGCAGATCGCCACTTTTGTATCTCCTTCGTCCAGCCTCGAGGAACTCTATCTTGCACAAAAGGTGACTCGGGGGCTGGGCAGCAACAATATTGACTGCCGTCTTCGCCAGGGCGACTTCCGTTTGGATGGCGCAGAACCGGCCTTCAGCTGGCTTGGTTTAAAGATAACCGAGATAGAGGATTTGAATGCGGCGCTGCTGGTGGGCTCCAATACCCGCAAGGAGCAGCCGATCCTGGCGCACAATCTGCGAAAGGCTGCAGTGAGTGGTGCCAAGGTGCATTTCATCAATCCGCTGCAGTTGGAACTGAATTATGATGCAAGTCAGCAGGTGACCACTCCTGTGGGCATGGTGCAAAGTCTGGCCGCTGTTGCCAAGGCATTGGGCGCGACGGGTGAGGGGGCTGCGGCCAAGGTCATTGATAAAGTGGTTGCTGACGATGATGCAAAAGCCATTGCAAGCGCCATGAAAGATGCGGATAACGCAGCAGTGATGCTGGGAAATATCGCAGCGGCCCATCCCGACTACTCAATACTCTGTGCGCTGGCATCGGCGGTAGCAAACGCGAGCGGCGCTACATTGGGTTTTCTTGCCGAAGCGGCCAACAGTGTCGGCGCCCGTCTCGCCGGCGCACTGCCCCATCTTCTACCGGGCGCCAAGGCGGCAACTGAGAAAGGGCTGGATGCCATGAAGTTGCAGAAATTGCCCCGTAAGGGTTATCTGTTGCTTGGGGCCGAGCCTGGTTACGATTTCTGGGATGCAGGTTTGAACCAGAGTGCGCTGGAGAGTGCGGATCTGGTGGTTGGGCTGAATACCCATACTTCCCCTGCCTTGGAAGCTGCTGCCGACATTCTATTGCCGATCGCCGCATTTGCGGAGACATCCGGCACCTATGTCAATACCGCAGGTGAGTGGCAGAGCTTCCGCGGCGCGGTAAAACCGCTGGGCGAAGCCAGGCCAGCCTGGAAAGTCCTGAGAGTGCTGGGTAACCTCCTTGATCAGGATGATTGCGAATACACCTCATCTGAGCAGGTTCGTGATGAACTGGCTTTGCTCTGTGAGGGTGTGGTGCCGGACAACAGTGTTGGAAAGGCTGAAAGCGCGGATCTGCACAGTGCTGTCGATGGCCTGATCAGAATTGGCGATGTGCCTCCCTACGCACTGGATAGTCTGGTGCGCAGGGCAAGTGCGCTACAGCAGACCAAGGATGCGGCTCCCGCTGCGATCTGCATCAATGCGGAGGAGGCCAAAAAAGCGGGCCTTGCCGATAGTGACTCCGCAGTGGTGACACAGGATGGCAGAGAAGCCACACTGTCGGTTTCGATCGACGCGAATATTCCGGACGGTTGCGTCCGAATCTCTGCCGGACTGGCCGGCACCGAGACCCTCGGTGCGCAGTTTGGCGAAGTGACCCTGGAGAAGGCGTAAACCGATGGATTTTTTTATCAGCATCTGGGAAGCCCTGCCGCTTGGGTTACAGACTCTGATCTGGACCCTGCTCAAGATCATCGCCATCGTGGCACCGGTGATGGTTTGCGTGGCCTATTTTACCTACGCCGAGCGCAAAATCATCGGCTATATGCAGGTGCGCATCGGCCCCAACCGTGTTGGCCCGAAGGGCTGGCTGCAACCCATTGCAGACGCGGTCAAGCTGATGTTCAAAGAGATCGTGATCCCGACCAGCGCGAACAAAATGCTGTTTCTGATCGCACCGACCCTGGTTTTGGGTCCGGCACTGGCGGCCTGGGCGGTCTTTCCATTCAATGAAGAACTGGTGCTGGCGGATATCAACGCCGGACTACTCTATATCCTGGCGCTGACCTCAGTAGGTGTATATGGGGTCATCATCGCTGGTTGGGCCTCCAATTCGAAATACGCCTTTCTTGGCGCCATGCGCTCTGCAGCACAGATCGTCGCCTATGAGATCGCCATGGGTTTTGCCCTGGTGGGCGTGTTGGTCGCAGCGGGAAGTTTGAATCTGGGCGACATCGTCAGAGCCCAGCAGGGTGGACTCTTCTCCTGGTTTTGGTTGCCGTTACTGCCGCTGTTCGGTGTCTATGTAATCTCCGGCGTGGCCGAGACCAACCGCGCCCCTTTTGATGTGGCTGAGGGTGAATCTGAGATCGTCGCAGGTTTCCATGTTGATTATTCGGGTATGACATTCGCGGTCTTCTTCCTTGCAGAGTACGCCAACATCATCCTGATCTCTGCGTTGACCGCGGTACTGTTTCTGGGTGGCTGGTTGTCTCCTTTCGAAGGCTGGCCCGTCCTTGGCCCCCTGTTTGACTGGGTGCCGGGTTTTGTCTGGCTGGTGATGAAGACGGCATTGTTCGGTTTTATGTTCCTCTGGTTGCGCGCCACATTCCCCCGCTATCGTTATGATCAGATCATGCGTCTCGGATGGAAGGTGTTCATACCCATTACCATTGTTTGGATTGCCGTAGTGGGCCTGGCTGTGGTCTATCAGCTCCCTTGGTGGTTCGATTGAGAGGCTCTGACGTATGAACGCCCTGACCAACTATTTCAAGAGCCTGTTCCTGTTGGAGTTATTCCGTGGGCTTAGCGTGACTGGCAGATACCTGTTCAAGCGCAAGTTCACAGTTATGTACCCGGAAGAGAAGGCGCCGGTTTCGCCGCGCTTTCGTGGTCTGCATGCACAACGCCGCTACCCGAATGGGGAAGAGCGCTGCATCGCCTGTAAACTGTGCGAAGCAACCTGCCCGGCGCTGGCAATCACTATTGAGGCGGAACCTCGTGATGATGGATCCCGTCGGACTACGCGCTACGACATTGATCTTTTCAAGTGTATCTTCTGCGGCTACTGCCAGGAGTCCTGTCCCGTAGATGCAATTGTCGAGACACGACTCTACGAGTACCACTTCGAAAATCGTGAAGACAGCCTGATGACCAAGGCAAAGCTGCTGGCGATGGGGGATAAATACGAATCCCAGATTGCCGCTGACCTTGATGCACAGGCGAAGCATCGCTGATTTGGATAAAACAGGCTAACTGGCTGGAAAACCTGATGACTTTCGAAAAGTTTATCTTTTACGTGCTGGCATTCGTGCTGATTGCCGCCGCAAGCATGGTGATTACACGGCGTAATCCCGTGCACGCTGCGTTGTTCCTCATACTGGCTTTTGTCGCCAGCAGCGGAATCTGGCTATTGGCAGAAGCGGAATTCCTGGCCATTACACTGGTACTGGTCTATGTCGGAGCGGTGATGGTGCTGTTTCTCTTCGTGCTGATGATGCTCGATATCGACGTGGCAACACTGCGGGCCGGTTTTATGAAGATGCTGCCGCTGGGTGTGCTGATGATGCTTGCCATGGTGGCGGAGCTGGTGTTCGTGGTCGGGCCGCAGAACTTCGGGCTGGATATATTTGCTGCACCGGCCAGACATGCGGCTGATTACAGCAATACCGCAGAGTTGGGCAGTGTGCTCTACACCGTCTATATGTTTCCCTTCGAGATTGCTGCGGTGATCCTGTTGGTTGCAATTATTGCAGCTATTGGTCTGACCATGCGCAAACGTCCGGAAACAAAATATCAGGATCCCACTAAACAGGTGGCGGTCAAGCGTGCTGATCGGGTACGCATGGTCAAAATGGATGTGGAAAAGGGTTAGGAGCCGGGATTATGATTGCACTTTCAGACTACCTTATACTCGGCGCGATCCTGTTTTCGTTGAGCATCGCCGGCATCTTTATCAACCGCAAAAACCTCATCGTGCTTATGATGTGTGTTGAGTTGATGTTGCTTGCAGTCAATATGAATTTTATTGCCTTTTCGCATTTTCTCGGGGATACGACTGGGCAGGTCTTTGTCTTTTTTATCATGACGGTTGCAGCGGCAGAAGCGGCAATCGGTCTGGCGATTCTGGTGGTGCTGTTCCGCAGCCGCCGCTCGATCAATGTTGAAGATCTGGATAGCTTGAAGGGTTAATCCCGACTGGCTGTTAAGGTCTATTACTGCGAATTAATTAAAAGAACGACGATCATGGAAAAACTCTACCTCGTCATAGTGTTGGCTCCGCTCTTGGGCGCTATTGTTGCCGGCTTCTTCGGCAGCCGCATAGGCCGTAAGGGGGCGCACTGGGTGACCAGCGGCGGTGTCGGTCTCTCCGCACTGCTCTCGCTGTTTGTGCTCAAACGCTTTATGTTCGACGGTGAACAGGTCTTTAATGGCTCCATCTACACCTGGATGGTGAGCGACGGACTGACCATGGAAGTCGGTTTTCTGGTTGACCAGCTGACGGCAGTGATGATCAGCGTGGTGACTTTCGTCTCCTTCTGCGTGCACATCTATACCATTGGATATATGGCACACGACGAAGAGAACTGGCCGAGTAACAGTCTGGCCGGCGTCAACAGCTACCAGCGTTTCTTCAGTTATATTTCGTTGTTCACCTTCTCCATGTTGATGCTGGTGATGGCCAACAACTTCATGCAGCTCTTCTTCGGTTGGGAAGCGGTGGGGCTGGTCTCCTATCTGCTGATCGGCTTCTGGTCGGTTCGTCCTACAGCGGTGTTCGCCAACCTCAAGGCCTTTCTGGTCAACCGGGTGGGTGATTTCGGTTTCATCCTGGGTATTGCTGCTGTAGCGATGTATTTCGGCAGCATCGATTACGCCGAGGTTTTCGCCAAGGCCCCCGCGTTGGCTGATACCCAGATCACCATCTGGGGCGATAGCAGCTGGTCGTTGATGACGGTTATCTGCATTTTGCTGTTCATCGGCGCGATGGGTAAATCGGCGCAGGTGCCGCTGCATGTCTGGCTGCCCGACTCGATGGAGGGTCCGACGCCGATCTCTGCTCTCATCCATGCCGCAACCATGGTTACCGCCGGTATCTTCATGGTGGCGAGGATGTCGCCGCTCTACGAATTCTCCGAGACCGCATTGAGTTTCGTGCTGATAATCGGTGCGACTACTGCGTTATTTACCGGCCTTATTGGTATCGTGCAGAACGACATCAAACGCGTCGTTGCCTATTCCACGCTCTCCCAGCTCGGCTACATGATGGTTGCATTGGGTGCTTCTGCCTACGCAGCAGGCATCTTCCATCTGATGACCCATGCCTTTTTCAAGGCGCTGCTCTTCCTGGCGGCGGGTTCCGTTATCATCGGTATGCACCATAACCAGGATATTCGCAAAATGGGCGGTATCAGGAAGTATATGCCCATCACCTACTGGACTTCCCTGATCGGTTCACTGGCGTTGATCGGCTTTCCGGGTTTCTCCGGGTTCTTCTCCAAAGATGCGATCATCGAGGCAGTGCACCACTCCGATATTGTGGGCTCTACCTACGCCTACGTGCTGGTGGTCGCGGGTGTTTTTGTTACCGCTCTCTACAGTTTTCGAATGTTCTTCCTGGTCTTTCATGGCGAAGGTCCTCGTGATGCCCACGCCAAGGAGCATATTCATGAGACACCCAAGGTAGTTACCATTCCGCTGATTCTGTTGGCGATACCCTCGATCTTTTTGGGTTACCTGACCATCGGGCCCATGCTCTTCGGTGACTGGTTCGACGGCGTACTCTTCGTGCTGCCGGAACATGGTGGGTTGGCGGAGATGGGTGAACAGTTTCATGGTGCGACAGGTTTTATCCTGCACGGCATGATGGGGCTGCCGTTCTACCTGGCAATGGGTGGTCTCGCCGTGGCCTGGTATATCTATATGAAGAATCCGTCGATTGCCGACAGGATCAAGTCGATGGCAAGCCCTGTCTACAACATGCTTGACAAGAAATACTGGTTCGATGAAGCCTACCAGCTGGTATTTGCCGGCGGGAGCCGTGGGCTGGGCAAGATACTCTGGATGGTGGGCGATCGTGGCCTGATTGATGGACTGGCTGTGAACGGCTCCGCACGTACTGTCGGTTGGCTGGCGGGTATCGTTCGCCATGTGCAGACCGGTTACCTCTATCATTACGCCATTGCGATGATTCTGGGTCTGCTCTTGATGCTGACCTGGTTTGTGGTTGTCTAAGAAGGAAGGACGTATAGCATGATTGCCGATTGGCCCATCCTCAGCCTGACCATTTGGCTCCCGATTATCGGCGGGATAATGGTGCTCGCCAGTGGTGACAGGGAGCCCAATGCGACCCGCTGGACAGCGCTCATTGTTGCTGCCCTTACCTTTGTTTCGAGTCTGCCTCTCTGGTTTGGCTTTGACAGCGGTACTGCAGCGATGCAGTTTGTCGAACGGGCCTCCTGGATCTCCCAGTTCCAGATCGAGTACTACCTGGGTGTTGACGGCATCTCAATGCCGCTGATTATTTTGACCACCTTTATCACTCCGTTGGTAATTATCGCCGGCTGGGAAGTGATCAAATACAGACCCTCTCAATACATGGCGGCCTTTCTCATTATGGAAGGCGTCATGGTAGGCGTGTTTTCCTCTCTGGATGCGATGCTCTTCTATGTCTTCTGGGAGGCGATGCTGATTCCGATGTTCATCATCATCGGAGTCTGGGGTGGTCCCAACCGTGTCTACGCGACCATCAAGTTCTTCCTCTATACCTTCTTCGGATCAGTCTTCATGCTGGTCGCGCTGATCTACATGTTTTTCCAGTCCGGGAGTTTCGATATCCTCGGGTTCCATGAGCTGAAGTTAACCCTGACGGAACAGATCCTGATCTTTATCGCTTTCCTGATGGCGTTTGCCGTAAAAGTACCCATGTGGCCAGTGCATACCTGGCTGCCGGACGCCCATGTCGAAGCGCCTACCGGCGGTTCTGTCATCCTGGCTGCGATCATGCTGAAGATCGGTGGTTACGGTTTTCTTCGCTTCAGTCTGCCGATTACGCCGGATGCAAGTCACAGCCTTGACTGGTTGATCATCAGCATGTCCTTGATCGCTGTCGTCTACATCGGCTTTGTGGCGTTGGCTCAGCAGGATATGAAGAAGCTGATAGCCTACTCCTCGATCGCGCACATGGGTTTTGTTACCCTCGGTTTTTTCATTGTCTTCACCATCATGAGTGACGCAGGACCCGGGACGGGTAGTGGCGCTCTGCTGGGCGTGGAAGGCGGCATGGTGCAGATGGTCTCTCACGGCTTTATCTCTGCCGCCATGTTCCTCTGCGTTGGTGTGCTCTATGATCGGATGCACAGTCGTCAGATCGACGACTACGGTGGCGTGGTGCACACCATGCCTGTATTCGCGGCATTCATGGTCTTTTTTGCCATGGCCAATGCAGGTCTGCCCGGCACATCCGGCTTTGTCGGTGAATTCATGGTGATTCTGGCCAGTTTTCGCGCCGATTTCTGGTATGCGTTCCTGGCGGCAACGACTCTGATTATTGGTGCAGCCTATACTCTCTGGATGATCAAGCGGGTGCTGTTTGGCGATGTGTCGAATGACAATGTTGCCGCGCTGGAAGATATGAATTCTCGGGAACTCCTCGTGCTGGGGACGCTTGCAGCGGCCGTCATGGTCCTTGGTCTTTGGCCCGCACCCTTGGTTGAGGTGATGGATGCCAGTATTGCCAATCTGCTGCAGCATGTTTCCATCTCGAAGCTCTGAACAGGCAACTTACTCGGTAGCGTTCAATGCATTTTGACTCGTCAATATTGATCCCGGTTCTGCCGGAGATTTTCGTCCTCACCCTGGCGTGTATCGTGCTGGTGGTCGATCTCTTTTTGAAAGATGAACAGCGCATCATTACTTACGGGATTACCCAGGTCGGTCTGATTTTTGCCGCTGTGGTCACCCTGGCAGTGGCACAGCCCGACACGCAGGTGGTGTTTGACGGCAGCTACGTACGCGATGCCATGAGCGACGTGTTGAAGGTTGCGATCTACCTGGTCAGCTTCGTCGCCTTTCTCTATGCCAAGGATTATCTGAAGGACAGGGGGCTGTTTAAAGGAGAGTTCTACACCCTTGGGCTGTTTGCTGTGCTTGGCATGAGCATCATGGTATCCGCCAATAGTTTTCTGGTGATCTATCTGGGCCTGGAACTGCTGGCGCTCTCTCTCTACGCCCTGGTTGCCTTCAATCGTGATTCGAAGCAGGGCGCGGAAGCCGCCATGAAGTATTTCGTCCTGGGCGCGCTAGCCTCCGGCATGCTGCTCTACGGCATCTCAATGATCTATGGCGCTACCGGCACTATTCGTTTCGATGAATTGAGTACTGCGCTTGCCAGTCCGGATCTGAACAATATGGTTCTGGTGTTCGGTCTCGTTTTTGTGGTCGTCGGCCTGGCGTTCAAGTTTGGCGCGGTTCCCTTCCACATGTGGGTGCCCGATGTCTATCATGGTGCACCCACCGCCGTTACCCTGTTTATCAGCAGTGCGACAAAAATCGCAGCATTTGCTCTTGCGGTTCGCCTCCTGAAAGACGGGTTGGGTGAGCTGCAGATGCCAGGTGGCTGGGAGGGTTGGCAGGGCATGTTGATTATCCTGGCGATACTCTCCATGGGTGTGGGTAATCTGATCGCAGTCGCGCAGACCAACATCAAACGCATGCTCGCGTATTCCACTATTTCTCATGTCGGCTTTATTCTGCTGGGTATACTTGCCGGTACCCAGGAGGGCTATACCGCAGCAATGTTCTATACCCTGGTTTATGCAATCATGTCGCTGGGCGGTTTTGGCATGGTCATCGCCATGAGTCGTAGGGGTTTTGAGGCAGAGCGTCTCGACGACTATAAAGGACTGAGTCATCGTAGCCCTTGGTTTGCCGCCATGATGATGCTGTTGATGTTCTCCATGGCCGGTGTGCCGCCGACGGTGGGTTTCTTTGCAAAGCTGTTTGTACTTGATGCAGTCGTAAGTGTCGATTTGACCTGGGTCGCCTTGGTTGGCGTTTTCTTCTCAATTATCGGCGCCTTCTACTACATACGCATCATCAAGCTGATGTATTTCGATAAGCCGCTCGATGATAGTCCTTTGACTGCGGGCCTGGACACCCGGATAGTATTATCCCTGAATGGCCTTTCCGTACTGGCGCTGGGCATGTTTCCTGCCGGCCTTCTTTCGATTTGTACTGCGGCGTTTGGGGGTTAGCGAAATTCGTGCTTGCCAAAACGGGTCAGCCCGGTTAATATTCGCCGCGTTGTTGCGGGGTGGAGCAGTCTGGTAGCTCGTCGGGCTCATAACCCGAAGGTCGTTGGTTCAAATCCGGCCCCCGCTACCAATTATAAGAAACCCCGGCTACCGGGGTTTTTTTGTTTCCGGCGTCCAACGTTGCGGTTAAGCGGCAACGGGTGCTCTGACTCGGTATCGGGATTGTAACTGACCGATATGTAAGGAAAAGTCGGATTTTTGGAGTGGGCCATTGGCCCATTTTTTGTGCGGTGAGGAAAATGCGTTCTGCCCCTGAGAATTTGACAAAGCTGGTGCGCCAAGAGGTTGACCTGCTTGGTTATGAGCTGGTCGGTGTCGAATTGACCAGCCGGGGTACGGGTGGATTGCTGTTACGAATCTATATTGATCATGCCGATGGCATCAATGTTGATGATTGTTCCCAGGTGAGTCACCAGGTAAGTGGTGTGCTGGACGTGGAAGATCCGATCAAAGAGCATTACAGCCTTGAGGTCTCCTCGCCAGGGCTGGACAGGCCACTGTTCAATGAGGCTGACTTTGATCGCTTCAGTGGGCAGAAGGTGCGTTTGAAGACGCGTAACAAGATTGAGGGTAGACACCGTTTCACCGGGGAACTGGGTGGAGTGGAGAGTGACGAGGTTCTCATCGTCGATGAGGGAACGTGTTATCACATTCCTCTGGATGAGATTGATTCGGCGCGGTTGATTCCGGAATTCTGAATTGGGAAACAACAGAGATGAGTAAAGAGATTCTGCTGGTTGTTGATGCCGTTTCCAACGAAAAAGGTGTGGAAAAAGGGGTTATTTTTGAGGCAATCGAGGCTGCTTTGGCTTCGGCCACAAGAAAGAAGAACGGTGACGACATCCTGGTGCGGGTTGCGATTGATCGCGATACCGGCGACTACGATACCTTCCGTCAATGGGAAGCGGTTGAGGCTTATGCCGAGGATGAACCGGATGCCGCACTGCGCCAGGTTTTGCTCGATGTGGCAAGAGTGGATCAAGCGGATATCGAACCTGGCGACTTTGTAGAGGAGCTTATCGACTCCATTGAATTTGGACGTATTGCAGCCCAGGCAGCCAAACAGGTGATCGTACAGAAGGTTCGGGAAGCAGAGCGCGCCAAAGTTGTTGCAGCCTACCAGGGTCGGGAAGGCGAACTGGTCACTGGTGTGGTCAAGCGCGTCGAGCGGGGCAACGTGTTTTTCGATCTGGGCGGCAACGCCGAAGCGTTCATCGGCCGTGAACACATGATACCCAAGGAGTCGGTCCGGGTTGGTGACCGCCTGCGCGGTTACCTCTACGAGGTTCGCTCCGAGCCACGTGGCCCCCAGCTTTTCGTCAGTCGTGCCATGCCGGAGCTGCTGATTGAGTTGTTCAAGCTGGAAGTTCCTGAAGTCGGTGAAGGCCTGATCGATATCCGGGGTGCCGCACGGGATGCCGGTCTGCGGGCCAAGATTGCCGTCAAGGCGCTGGATAACCGCATAGATCCGGTCGGTGCCTGTGTCGGCATGCGCGGATCGCGGGTACAGGCGGTTTCCAATGAACTGAACGGCGAGCGCGTCGATATCATTCTTTGGAACGAAAATCCGGCCCAGTTCGTGATCAATTCCATGTCTCCGGCCGAAGTTGTCTCCATCGTGGTTGACGAGGATTCGCACTCGATGGATGTCTCCGTGAACGAAGAGAACCTCTCTCAGGCGATAGGCAGAGGCGGTCAGAACGTGCGCCTTGCAAGCCATCTGACCGGTTGGGAACTCAATGTCATGGACGAGGCTGAAGCGCAGGAGAAGAGTGAATCAGAGTCCCGGGTCTTCATCGAGACCTTTATGGAACAGCTCGATGTGGATGAGGACGTCGCTGTCATTCTGGTGCAGGAGGGATTTACCTCTATCGAAGAGGTGGCCTACGTGCCCATTGAAGAGATGATGGCCATCGAAGAGTTCGATGACGAGTTGATCGAAGAGCTGAGAAACCGCGCCAAAGACATGCTGCTCACCAAAGCGATCGCGAGCGAAGAGAGTTTTAATGAGCCTGCAGAAGATCTGCTGGGTATGGAAGGCGTGGATAAGGATCTGGCCTATGCACTTGCCGCTAAAGATGTGGTGTGCGTGGAAGATCTGGCTGAACAGTCCATTGATGAGCTCTTGGAGATTGAGGGCATGGACGAAGAGCGGGCAGGTAAGTTGATCATGACCGCGCGTGCGCCTTGGTTCGAAGAAGCGGAATAGGGTGTGCCGGCGGAAGACCTCCGTTGGATAGTGATGAATCAAGTGCGTGGCAATATGATGGGTAAGGCAAAGTCGAGAGGCCTGAACAAATGAGTGAAGTAACGGTAGAACAGCTTGCCAAGGTCGTTGGCATTCCCTCCGAGCAGTTGCTGGGACAGTTGGTTGACGCCGGGATCCAGGCAAAAGGCCCCGACGACAAAATTTCGGATGATGAGAAGAGTAAACTGCTCAACCATTTGCGGCAGAGCCATGGCAAAAAGTCCACAATATCCCCCAGTGCGCCCAGTAAGGTGACGCTGCGCCGCAAGACGGTCAGCGAATTGCGTCAGCCGGGCGCAACCCGCCGCAATCCACTGAATCGTGCAACCAGTACGCCGAGCAAAACAGTCAGTGTCGAGGTGCGGAAGAAGCGTACCTACGTGAAGCGCAGCACAATCGCTGGTGATGACGCGACGCAGAAGGAGGCTGAAGTCGCCCGTCTGGCGTTGGAAGAGCAATCAAAGCAGCAGGCGGTTGCTGAGGCTGAAGTGGAAGCGCGTAAGGCAGCGGAAGAGAAGAAGCGCGAAGAGGAGCAGGCAGAAGCCCGCAAAGTTGAAGAAGAGGCGCGCCAGAAGGCTGAGGAAGAGGCCAGACGACAAGCCGACGAGGCGAACGAGGCGGCCCGTCAGGCTGAAGAGGCCCGGCTCAAGAAGGAGCAGGAATCGAAACAGCCGGAGACAGCTCGGGGCAAAAAGGGCAACAAGGAGAGCAAGGGCAAGGAGCAGAAAGATGCAAAAGGTGGCTCGTCCCGCTACGGCCGCAAAGAGTTACATGTTTCAAAAGAGGGTCGTGGGCGTCGCAAGAAAAAGCCGTCCCGTCGTCGGGGAACGCCTGCGGTTGATACGGAACACGGGTTTCAAAAGCCTACCACGCCAGTGGTGTATGAGGTGAAAATACCCGAGAACATCTCCGTGGCCGAGCTGGCGCAGCAGATGTCGGTGAAAGCCGCCGAAGTGATCAAGGTGCTGATGAAGATGGGCATGATGGTCACCATCAATCAGCCGTTGGATCGGGATACATCGGCTCTGATCGTGGAGGAGATGGGACATACACCGGTCATGCAGCGGGATGGGGACGTAGAGGCGGATCTGCTCAGTACCGAGGACGCCGCGCAAGCGGAAGGTGAACAGATTGCACGTCCACCGGTAGTTACCATCATGGGGCACGTCGACCATGGTAAGACTTCGCTACTCGACTACATCAGGGCCAGTAAAGTGGCGGATGGCGAGGCGGGTGGCATCACCCAGCACATTGGTGCTTATCACGTCGACACAGACAAAGGCACCATTTCGTTTCTGGATACTCCCGGCCATGCCGCGTTTACTGCGATGCGCGCCCGTGGTGCGAAGGTAACCGATATCGTCATCCTCGTGGTCGCTGCCGATGATGGCGTCATGCCGCAGACCAGGGAGGCAATCCAGCACGCCAGGGCTGCGAACGTGCCGCTGATCGTGGCGGTGAACAAGATCGATAAGCCGGAAGCGAATCCGGATCGCGTGATCCAGGAGCTGGCCCAGGAAGAGGTTATCCCGGAAGACTGGGGCGGCGATACCATGTTCGTCCAGGTCTCCGCCAAGAGTGGCGAAGGCATCGATGATCTGCTTGACGCCATCCTGCTGCAGTCCGAGGTGCTGGAGCTTACCGCCGTCGCAGAGGGACCGGCTGTCGGCTCCATTGTGGAATCGTCGCTGGATAAAGGACGTGGACCTGTCGCCACTGTGCTGGTGCGCTCCGGTCTTCTGAATAAAGGAGACATCATTGTTTCCGGCAAGGAGTATGGTCGTGTTCGTGCCATGTTCGATGAAAACGGTAAGTCAGTGAAGAGTGCCGGCCCCTCCATACCCGTGATGGTGCTGGGGCTTTCCGGTACACCCGATGCAGGTGACGATGTACGGGCGGTCGCGGATGAGCGGCGCGCTCGCGAGATTGCCAGTCTGCGTGTCGATAAGCACCGGGACAACCGCTTTGCCGCACAGAAGGCCACCAAGCTGGATGATATGTTCAGCAAGATGGGGCAGGGTGAGGTGCAGAATCTCAACATCATCGTCAAGGCTGATGTGCAGGGAAGCGTTGAGGCGCTGAGAGAGTCGCTGTTGAAGATCTCCACCGATGAGGTGAAGGTGGCTATCGTGGCAGCGGGCGTAGGGGGAATCAGTGAATCTGATGCAAACCTCGCGGTTACCTCCAATGCGATTATTTTCGGCTTCAATGTACGTGCCGATGCGGGCGCGCGACGCATTGTCGAAGAGCAGGGTCTCGATATGCGCTACTACGGCATCATCTATGAAGTCATCGATGATGTGAAAAAAGCGATCTCCGGCATGCTCTCCCCTGAAATTCGCGAAGAGATTATCGGTCTGGCCGAGGTGCGCGATGTCTTCCGTAACTCCAAGATCGGGGCGATTGCAGGCTGCATGGTCACCGAAGGTACCGTCAGGCGAAACAGTCCGATTCGTGTGCTACGCGACAATGTGGTCATCTACGAAGGGGCGCTGGAGTCACTGCGCCGGTTCAAGGATGACGTGCCTGAGGTCAAGGCGGGTACGGAGTGTGGTGTCGGCGTGAGGAACTACAACGACGTGCAGGCCGGTGATCAGATCGAGGTGTTCGAGCGTACCGAAATAGCGCGGGTTGTCGAGTAGACAATGGCGCAGGATTTCAAGCGCACCGATCGTATCGGCTCCCAGCTGCAGCGGGATCTGGCGGATCTCGTCCGTGAAGAGATGAAGGATCCTGGGCTGGGCATGGTCACCATCCAGGAGGTTCGGGTAGTGCGGGATCTCTCCCAGGCCAAGGTCTTCTTTACTGTGATGGGTACGGATCTCCCTGTCAGTGAGTGTGCCAAGCGGCTGAATCAGGCCGCTGGACACCTGCGCTATCTGCTGGGACAACAGAGCAAGTTGCGCACCGTGCCCAAGCTGCATTTCGTCTTTGACGAGTCGGTTGAGCGGGGGGAGCATCTGTCTTCCCTGATCGATCAGGCGGTCGCCGCCGAAAATCATTCGGATTCATAAGCCCGGCAATCGCCGGAAACTCATTCAGAAAAAACTACCTAGAGCAGAAGATGGGACGTCGTCGAAACAGAGGACGCAATATCAGTGGGGTATTGCTGTTGGATAAGCCGGAGGGTATTACCTCCAACAAAGCCTTGCAGGAGATCAAGTTTCTCTACAAGGCCGCCAAGGCCGGTCACACCGGGAGTCTGGATCCGCTGGCGACCGGACTGCTGCCGATCTGTTTCGGGGAGGCGACCAAGATGTCGGCCTTTCTGCTGGATGCGGACAAACACTACCGGGTGAAGGTCAAGCTTGGCGAGACCACCACCACGGGGGATGCCGAGGGTGAAATCCTGGAAACCGCCAGTGCCGACGGGGTCACTGAAGCGGCTCTGTTGGACGTGCTGCAGGAGTTTCTTGGGGAGCAGCAGCAGTTGCCGCCCATGTACTCAGCCATCAAGCACAAGGGTGAAAGGCTCTATAAGCTGGCACGCCAGGGTATAGAAGTAGAGCGCGAACTCCGCACCATTCATATCCACTCCCTGAATCTGCTCAGTTTTGACCTGCCGGAATTCGAGATGTACGTGCACTGCTCGAAAGGCACCTATGTGCGCACCCTGGCGGAGGATATCGGCGCCAAATTGGGCTGCGGCGCTTATGTCAGCGGTTTACGCCGCACCGGTGTGGGTCCATTTGACGATCAGTCGATGGTGACCCTGGAACAGGTAAAAGAGGATTTCGAGGCGCGCCGGTTTGCGGAGATGGATGCGCTGCTGTTGCCGCTGGAGAGTGCGCTCTCCGACTGGCCGGAGATCAACCTCACACCGGATGCCGCCTTCTATCTGAAACAGGGCCAGCCGGTGTTGGTACCCAAGGCGCCCACCAGCGGCTGGGTTCGTCTCTATGCCAATGAGGTGGATTTTCTCGGTGTTGGACAGATTCTGGATGATGGCCGCGTGGCGCCCAAACGGTTGCTGCAGACGAATCACTGATTTCTAACTCAAGTTTCGGAACTCAAACTATCCTGAAAAGATGAAGGGGCGCATGATTCATCGCGTAGGGTGTGCCGTGCGCACCAGAATAAGCAGTCATCATGGTGCGCACGGCACACCCTGCGTTCTGCAGGTGAATACTAACCATATTACTGATTTAATTGCGATTCAGACACAATCCGCGCATAATTCGCGGCTCACTGGAGTGCCAATTGAGCGCTTCGGTACAGATTTATCAAGACGGTCGGACTCCCCTGAACTCATTGTTGGAGGAGATCTTAAAAATGGCCATATTTATAGAGACGTAACCCATAGGAGTACAGCGTCATGACAATGAGCTCAGAAGATAAAAAAGCCATCGTGGAAGAGTATAAACGTGGCCCCGGTGATACCGGTTCCCCAGAGGTGCAGGTAGCCCTGCTGACCTCCCGTATCACCTATCTCACCGAACACTTCAAGCAGCACAAGCAGGATCACCACTCCCGCCAGGGTCTGGTCCGTATGGTCAACTCCCGCCGTAAGCTGCTTGACTATCTCAAGAGCAAGGATGCGGAGCGCTATCGCGATCTGATCTCCCGCCTTGGCCTGCGCCGTTAATCCGGCCTTATCTGCACTGAGGAAGAGACAGTGACTCTGATCAAAAAAGAATTTCAGTGGGGCGACAATAAGGTCACCATCGAGACTGGCGAGATTGCCCGCCAGGCCGACGGCGCCGTCATGGTCAACATGGACGATACCGTCGTTCAGGTTACCGTTGTTGCCGGTCGCAATGATCCCGGTCGGGACTTTTTTCCACTTACCGTGGACTATCAGGAGAAGACCTATGCTGCCGGCAATATACCCGGCGGCTTTTTCCGGCGTGAGGGGCGTCCCAGCGAGAAGGAGATCCTCACATCACGACTGATCGATCGTCCGATCCGCCCGCTGTTCCCCAAGGGGTACACTACCGAGGTGCAGGTGATCATCACTGTGATGTCCCTGAATCCAGCGGTTGATCCCGAGATCCCCTCGTTGATCGGCGCCTCCGCTGCGCTGGCGATCTCCGGCCTGCCGTTCAATGGCCCGGTGAGCGCGGCCCGTGTGGGATACAAGGATGGTGAGTACATTCTGAATACCCCCAGCACCGGCTTGAGCGATGCAACCGATCTGGATCTGATCGTCTCCGGCACCGAATATGCGGTACTGATGGTCGAATCCGAGGCGCGTGAGCTGTCTGAAGAGATTATGCTGGGTGCAGTGCTCTTCGGGCACGAGCAGCAGCAGGTTGCGCTGCAGGCGATCAAGGAACTGGCCGCCGAGGTTGGAAATACCCCTGCTGAATACGCAGTTCCTGAAGTGGACGCCGATCTGGTGGCTGCCGTCGAGGCTGCTGCCGGCGAAGGCATCGGCAGTGCCTATCAGGTTGCCGACAAGATGGAGCGCTACGCCGCCATCAAATCGGTGGTCGTCGAGACCGTTGCAGCACTCTGCGGCGGTGAAGATGCCCGCTGGGACGAGGGTGACGTCAAGGGTGTTATCGAGAAGCTGAAAAAGACAACCGTGCGTGGCCGTATCCTCGAAGGCGAGCCCCGCATCGATGGTCGCGATACCACCACTGTGCGTCCCATCAGCGTGCGTACCGGCGTCCTGCCCCGCACCCACGGTTCCGCCCTGTTTACCCGTGGTGAGACCCAGGCCCTGGTGGTGACCACCCTCGGCACCGAGCGTGATTCTCAGATCATCGACGCCCTCGACGGCTCCTACCGCGAACCCTTCATGCTGCACTACAACTTCCCTCCCTTCTGCGTAGGTGAGACAGGTCGTGTAGGCAGCCCGAAACGGCGTGAAATCGGCCACGGTCGCTTGGCCAAGCGCGGCGTCATGGCCTGCATGCCGACCATCACCGATTTCCCCTATGCCATCCGCGTAGTCTCGGAGATTACTGAGTCCAACGGCTCCTCCTCCATGGCATCGGTCTGCGGCACCAGTCTGTCGCTGATGGATGCCGGCGTACCGATCAAGGCACCTGTTGCCGGCGTGGCGATGGGTCTGATCAAGGAAGATGAGCGGTTTGCCGTACTCACCGATATCATGGGCGACGAGGATCATCTCGGAGACATGGACTTCAAGGTGGCCGGTACCAGTGACGGTATCAACGCACTGCAGATGGACATCAAGATCGACGGCATCACCAAGGAGATCATGGAGATCGCCCTGGGGCAGGCCAAAGAGGGCCGGATGCATATCCTGGGTGAGATGAACAGCGTCATCGACTCCCACCGTGAGCAGATGTCCGAGCATGCGCCACGTATCATCGAGCTGCGTATCAACCCGGACAAGATCCGTGACGTGATCGGCAAGGGTGGCGCCACCATCCGCTCCATCACAGAAGAGACAGGCGCTACCGTCGATATCACCGATGACGGCGTGGTCAAGATCTTCTCCGTTGACAAGGCGGCAGGTGAGGATGCCCGCAAGCGTGTCGAACTGATTACCGCTGATGTCGAAGTCGGTACCATCTACGAGGGCAAGGTTGCCCGCCTGATGGACTTTGGCGCTTTCGTCACCATTCTTCCCGGCAAGGATGGTCTGGTACATATCTCCCAGATCTCCAACGAGCGGGTGGAGAAGGTCAGCGATAAGCTCTCTGAAGGAGATGTTATCAAGGTTAAAGTCCTCGAAGTGGACAAGCAGGGACGTATCCGCCTGAGTATGAAGGCGGTAAACGAAGAGTAATCTCCCTTCGTTGAGCTGATAAAAAGGGGCCTTCCGGCCCCTTTTTTTGTGTCTGCGAAAAAATTTGAATCTGAATTTAGACGCCCCCCGTATAGGTTATTGAAAGTCGTTATCAAAACGACATAATTGACCAGATGAGGAATTCGTCATGAAAAAAATCGCATTTACAGCCGCACTGCTTCTTTCCGCCAATCTCTATGCAGGAGGGAGTTCAGAATTTGCATACAATGGTTATGATGGTAACCCTGACCTCTTTGTGGGTAGCTCTGGCTCCACTTCTCTGCCCACAGCGGTTCAGCCGGGTATCGGTGATGCCTACGGTGATGTCCGTCTGGGTGGTGTCAATACCTCTGGGCATGTAGGTCAGAGGGGCAGTAACGAGGCGTATGGCAGCACCATTTTGGATCAGGGACACAGTATCGACTGGTAAACAGTTGATGGCCTGACGGGGTGGAAGTCCTGCCCCGTACAGGCTTTGCAACCCACCGATAACATGCAGATGCGCCATCATTCTCTAACACGCCTATTGCTTGGCGGGTTCAGCCTGCTGCTGATGGCCTGTGTGCCACAAAAAAGTGAACTGCGATCCGATGCCGTTTTGCCTGTGGATGAGATGGAACCGGTGCGGGTCGAAGCGAAAAAACTGATCCAGGGCATGCTGGATGAAGATCTGTTGCCGGGATTGAGTGTGGCGTTGGTGGACCGAAACGGCCCCCTTTGGATCGAAGGCTTCGGCAAGGCGGATATGCAAAAAGGCACCCTGGCAGGTGCTGAAACCATCTATCGTGTCGGCTCCTTGAGCAAGCCACTGACAGCCTTGGCTGTCATGCAGCTGGGCGGACAGCAACGTCTCTCTCTTGATGATTCCATCAGCCGTCAGCTCGACGGTTTTTCCATTCGCAGTCATGATGCTGAAGCGGTCGTCATCACACCACGGCAACTGCTGAGTCATCGCAGTGGCCTGCCCAGCGATCTGCGCAAAGGCATGTATACGTCGACCCCGTTTACGCAGGTCACAACACTGCTGCATGAAGAGTACATCGCCTATGCGGTGGACAGTGTCTACAGTTATTCCAATCTCGGTTACGATCTGCTCGGCCATCTGGTTGAGCAGAAGTCCAGGATGACATTTGCTGAATACATGAAGCAGAATATTTTTCAGCCTTTGGATATGCAGGGTAGCGGCTATGAATTGACGCTCGCAATGGGTGAGAAGTTAGCCGCCGGGCATCTGGATGGTCTGGTCAGGCCGCAGCCGCCACTAAGGGATACCCCGGCATTGGGACTCTACAGCAGCGCCAAAGATCTTGGACACCTGATGCAGTCCCTGTTGCTTGGACGGATACCCAATATCGATACTGCAATGATTTTGGAAATGTGGACCTCGCAGACGGCAAAGGGTCAGATTGCGCTGGGTTACTCCCCTGGGCTGGGCTGGTTTATTGAGGATGACCAACTGCTCGGGCGGGTGGTGCGTCATGGTGGCAGCACAATGCTGTTTGGCGCAGAGATGGCAATGTTGCCGGATCATGAGCTTGGCGTGGTGGTGCTTGCCAATGGTGCGGGCAGCAACAAGGCAGCCCGCAAACTTGCGGCGACGATTCTGGCACTCGCGGTAAAGGTGCGCGGAACGGCTGGCGAACCGGCGCCGATTCGATCGCCGAAAATAATGGCTGCATTGCCCGAGACCCCTTCAGGCGGTTATGCAACCGATCTTGGACTGCTGATGGTGGATCCTGAACATCCTCGCCTTTGCGCCTGCATCATCGAACGAGTCCTGGATATGGTGCGGTTTGATGACGGCAGCCTCGGGTTGACACCTGAGAGCGCAGCAAGCCTGCCCCCCTCCTACAGAGTGCTGGGTGAAATGCGTTTCCGTTCCCGCACTACCAATGATCTGGAGGTGCTGGTGGCGGAGCGGGACGGCCAGGAGTATGTGCTCGGCAGCCGAATTGAATCACAGCCCTGGGATGAGGTCTGGAGAAAGCGCACCGGCAGTTACCGAACGATCAACCCTGATGGCGAGTTCAGCATCGAGGATCTGCGGCTGAGTACTGAAAGCGGGGTGCTCTGCCTCCATTATAAAGCGCCCCACCTCTCCGACAGTTCTATTCGTGTCCCGCTGAAGCCCGTCTCCGCCACTGAGGCGGTCATAGAGGGACTGGGTAGAGGGCGGGGGGAAACCGTGCGCATCGTGGAGGTGGACGGCAAGCAGTGCATAAGGTTCTCCGGTTATATGGGTGAACCGATCGAAGATAAATAGTGTCTATCCGGAAACCCATATCTAACCACGAAGCGCACGAAGTACACGAAGAAAATTTATTGCTAATCAATCTTTTACCTTCGCGCTCTTCGTGTCCTTTGTGGTTAAAACATTGTTTCCGGGTGGACACTGAATAAGTTGGCCGGTTCTTGCTCCTTTGCGCGGCTACCATTACTCTTGCAGGAGATCTGAATGCAATGTCTCTGAAGGAGTTTACATGGCAGCCGGGGAGATCGACCCGAAAATTGCGAATGCAGCGCGCAACGAGCAGCTGAAAGCGTTGCTTGCCGCCTGCACGCTGAAAGACCGCAGGGCATTTGCCCAGCTGTATGAGATGACTTCGGCGAAACTATATGGCGTTATCCTGCGTATCTTAGTTAGAGACACGTGGGCGCAGGACTGTTTGCAGGAGGCCTATATCAAGATATGGAACAGTGCAGACAGCTACCGTCCTTACCTGGCCGCGCCGACTACCTGGATGGCAACCATTGCGCGCAACCAGGCACTGGATCTGCTGCGTCGACGTCGCCGCGAGGTGCAGATGGCGGAGCCGGAAAAGCTGCTCGAAGCGTCGGGCAGCAAAACGATGCCGCTGGAGCGGTTGCAGCAGAGTGATGAAGGGCGTCGTCTCAACGATTGTCTGGAACAGATAAAGAGCCAGCAGCGCCAGGTTATCGCCCTGGCCTACTTCAAGGGGCTGACCCATGAGGAGCTGGCGAGCCAGACGGGAACGCCACTGGGTACGGTCAAGACATGGATACGTCGTGGACTTGAACAACTGAAGAGGTGTCTTGAATCATGACACAGCAGAATCAAAAAATGCCAGCCTCTGATCTGGCGGGTGAATATGTGCTTGGCACCCTGCAGGGTGAGAGACAGGCTGATTTTGAACATCGCCTGAAAGAGGACACTGCGTTGCAGGCCGAGGTGTCGGCCTGGGAACAGCGGTTTGCCCCCATGTTGGAGGCAATTGAGCCTGTGAGGCCGCCTGTTGATGTCTGGCGCAATATTGAACAACGCCTTGATCCTTCATCCCGGCCGGAGAAGGCGGGGATCTTGAACAGTCTTGGTTTCTGGCGCAATCTGGGTTTGGTCATGGCCAGCCTGGTGATGGTGCTGACGCTTACCCTCTTCGGCATTGACCGTGCTGAGTTCGAGATGGACCGGGTGCTTGTAGTGATGAACGATCAGTCCCAGGCGGGCTGGATCATAGGCACTGCCGGTTCTGGTGGACAACTGCATGTGAAGGCAGTGGCGCCTACCCGGGTGCCGAAAAATAAGGTCTGTCAGCTCTGGATGGAGACCGGCGATGGACGGTTGGTGTCGGTGGGCATATTACCCGAACGTGGTGCCGAACGGATGAATGTACCCGTATCCCTGCGAAGTGACAGTCGCTTCAAGATCAGTATTGAGCCGGTTGCGGAACTGCCGGCGACTAAACCCAGTGGAGAGTTCGTCTTTGAGGGTGGTTTGACCAGCATTTGATTGCCATCCAAATCACAGGAGTCATGAGATGGGGCTTCAGTGATACTCTCTCTCGGTGAGCAGTAGTGGCCGGAGTCGATTCAGGTATGCAGAACCGGCAATGACGGAAATATTGTCATCGCTGGTTTTACTCTCTGGTCAGAACAGGAATCGACTCCGACCGTTTGACTATTGTCTGATGCCCTCTACATAGAGACCCAACTCGACCTCTTTGGAAGCCGGACCAATGTTGAAGTCGATGTTGTAGTCAGAAAGTTTCAACTTCGTGTGCCCCTCGAAACCACGACGGAAACCACCCCAGGGATCCTTGCCTGCGCCGATTTGCCTAACATCGATGCTGATCGGTTTTGTCACACCACGCAGGGTCAGGTTGCCTTTTAAGGTGCCGCTACTATCGCCATTTGAAAGGTAACCGGTGCTCACGAAACGGGCTTCCGGGTAGCGTTTAACAAAGAGAAAATCCTCGCTTCGCAGATGTTTGTCCCGTTCTGCATGGTTAGAGTCGACACTGGCCGTATTGATAATTACCTCGGCACCGGCGTTTGATGGATTCTTTTCGTCATAGCTGAATTTTCCACTGAACTTTTCGAAGCGGCCAAGCAGCAGGCTATAGCCGAGATGTGGGATCTTGAACTGTATCGAGGCGTGGGATCCCTTGGTGTCGATGACATAGTTTGCGGCGTATAAACTGCCTGATAGGGGCAGCAGGGTTGATAGCAACAGAAACGATATTCTGCATGAGCTTTTCATCAGGGCTTCCTCCGGTGGGTGTTGGCGGGTTGTGTTTTGAGCATTCGCATGAGAGTTTCGTCTCTATCGAAGAGATGGTGCTTCAACGCGCCGGCAGTATGCAAGGCAACGAATGCAGCCAGGGTGTAGGCAATATACTTGTGCAGCTTTCCGGCTAAATCCTTTTGGTCGTCCATCTCAGGGAACAGTGCCGGTACTTCTAACAGACTGAACAGCTCCACTCCACTCCCCTTGGCGGTGGCGATCAGATAGCCGCTGATACAGAGACTATAGAGCAGAATATAGAACATATGATGGGTCAGGGTAGCGACGGAGCGCTCCCAAGACGCATGGTTGGGCAGTGGAGCGGGCTTGAGATTGTTTGCGCGCCACAGGGTGCGCGCGACTAGCAATCCCAGTAGTACCAGTCCGAAACTCTTATGCCACCAAGGTGCGGCATGGTACCAGGGATGGTAGTAGTCGATACCGACCATATAGTAGCCGAGTGAAAACAACCCGATGATGAGCAAGGCCATGCTCCAGTGCAGCAGAATGCTGATAATGCCAAAGTGCAGAGTTGTGTCTCGAATGAGCATGGCAGGCTGTTTCGATGAAGTTATTTTTCGATTGGACAGATCGGTTCAGTTATTGTTCCCGGATGGCAGGGTTAGAACAGAGTCTCGGCAGGAGAGATGTGCGTTGGCCAAAGCGGGCTTGAACGCACTGACTCTGGTCAGTGATGAGGAGTATGATCCCAATATGGAAGGGTTTTAGTCCGGATGCTTGGAGAGACAGTCTGAAGTGTTGCTGAAAGGGATTCTATTTCGTTTGCCGGGATTTGGCTCCTACAGGGGCAGGTACGCCTATTTTGCTTTGATGTCCATGATCGGGTTGATCACGGTGGCTTATATCGGTTGGGAGTACGTGAACCGTACCAGCCGTATCCAGGTCGCCAATATTGAGCAACGGGCCATGACTGCGGGGGCTGTGGCCGACACGCAAGAGCTGCTTAATCATATCGATAACCGCATATCCCGGATTATCACGGAGCCACGTGAGTCCGAGATTGAGGACATCAATAGAGAGTTCAGCAGGCTCAATATTGCGCTACTCCACCTGGAGAAATCTCTGCCGCATACGACCAATGGTTCTACCGCAGTGTCTGTTCAGGAACTTCATCTGGATGCGCGACGATTGCTTGCAGCGACCATTGAATTGGTGGAAGTGCGTACAGACATGGAGCGCTGGTTTCCCGCCATGCGGCTGATGCGTGAGCAGATGTTGCCGCACAACCAGGCGGTGCTGAGTGAGTTGGATACCATACTCACCGAGGTCCGTGAGGCGCTGGAACTGGAAGATCAGCTTGAAGCGATCAACGCAATATCTTCATTGCGCCATGCCTGGAACAGCATGGTCTCAGAACTGCGCCTGCTGGTGGCTAACCGTTTTGGCGTTTTTTCCAGTGAAGCGAGCGTCGGGATGCGATCGCGGATGGTCAATATTGGTTACTATGCTGAGGAAATCCCGGGTTATTTACAGATCCTGAGAACAATGGTGGATTCGGATCGCCTGGGTTTCATCGGTCCAGAAGCATTGGATGTGCTCGACAGGCATCACCGGGACTGGGTAAATGCATCCAACCAACTCATCGTATTGTTGGACAATCCGGGATGGCGTGTGGACCTGGTGATTCTGTCTGAGTCGATTGATCCCATGCTTGAGCAAATGAGGCAGCGGCTCTCTGCGTTGGATCTGGAACTGGACAAACAGTCCGCCCAGGATATTACTCAACTGACCAAGACTGCGCGCACCCTCTCTTCTTCGATACTCGGTATAGCGTTTTTCGGCATTTTACTGATTACATTTGCCTATATCTTTCTCAATCGCACCCTGCTCAGACCGATTGCAGAGACGGCGATGGCACTGAAACAGGAAGCCCAAGGGGTACTGGATATCACCCCACCGCCTGCTTCCCTGCAGGAGACGGCAAACCTGGTTGAAGCCTTTAATGAAATGCGCAAACAGGTGCATATGCGGCAACAGCATCTGGATCACATGGCCCACCATGATGCACTGACGAGGTTGCCGAACCGGGTGCTGTTTCGTGATCGGCTGGAGCATGCGCTGAAGATTGCAGCACGGGAGGGCCGCTTGATCGGCCTGATGTTTTTGGATCTGGATCGCTTTAAACAGGTCAATGACAGTCTTGGTCACCTGGTAGGGGATGAGTTGCTGAAGATTGTGGCGGAACGCCTGCGGGCGCTGACTCGGGAGTCAGATACGGTGGCCAGGCTCAGTGGTGATGAGTTCGCCGTGCTGGTGGAAGGCATCAACGAACGCGATGATATGGTTCCTCTGGCGGAGAAGGTGTTAGATGCACTTGAGCAGCCGATCGAGATTGCCGAGCATGAACTGAGAATCACCGTCTCTGTGGGAATAGCGATGGCTCCTCTGGATGATGTTGTGGCTGATAATCTGATACGTGATGCGGATACCGCGATGTATTCAGCGAAACAGCAGGGAAGGGCGGCCTATCGTTTTTTTACTGACGAGATGACCCATGTTGTGGCGGAGAGTCTGCAGCTTGAAAATGAGATTCGCTCCGCAGTAGAGAATGGAGAGTTCCTGTTCCACTTTCAACCAGTGGTCAGTCTCAGGAACGGCGAGCTTTATTGTTGTGAAGCCTTGATGCGGTGGCAGCATCCGGAAAAAGGCTTGATGGCGCCGGAGGTCTTTCTCGATGTGCTGGATGATACTGGCCTGATTACGTCAATAATCGACAGGCTGCTGGATCAGGCCTCGAACCATCGGGAGGAACTCAGCAAGAAACTTGGCAGAGAAGTTGCTGTGTCGGTCAATCTGTCGGCGCGTCTGATGAATGATCCGGGGTTTTGTCGTGGACTGTTGAAGCGGCTGGTGGCAAGAGACTTTCCGCTCGGAAGCCTGGTGCTTGAGATCACCGAGGACACCCTGACCCGTGAGCTTGCGGAGGCGAATGAGTTTCTACAGCAAGTGAAGAACCTTGGTGCAAAAATCGCCCTGGATGATTTTGGCGTCGGCCAGGCTTCATTGAGCCACCTGCGGCAGTTTCCGTTCGACCTGGTGAAGATCGATCGCGACTTTATCAGTAATGTACATTCCGATTCCAATGATGCGAATCTCGTGCGGGCCATTATCCAACTGGCCCATGCGTTTGGTATGCAGGTAGTTGCAGAAGGTGTTGAGACCGAACAGCAGTTGGCCTTTGTACGCGCGCAGGGATGCGACTACATTCAAGGCTATCTTGTGGGGGTGCCTGCTGATTCTGAGCAGGTTGTCGCCTGTCTCTCAGCTGGACGACACGGAAGCCTGTTGGCTAATTGATCTGTTTCTGCATGGTGTAGGAAGTTATCAACTGGCTCTCAATGAACAGGACCAAGTTGTTCAGGTGTGATTTCGGGTGAGAAAAAGGCATCTGCATCGTTCGGGTCAACCGGCTCGCCCGCATTATTGACCAGTGGCTGATCATAGTCGTTCCAACCCCGCAAACCGGTCTTCAGGGAGACGACATCATCAAACCCCATCTGTTTGAGGGTGTAGGCGGCCAGAATGCTGCGGTTGCCTGAGCGGCAGATCACCACCACGCGTTTGCCGCGTGCGGTTACCAGATCCGGCACCGTCTCGTCATACCCATAGTCACAGGCTGTTTCCAGGATTCCCCGGGGCACGATCAGGGAGTCCTGAATGTGTCCGCCATCGAATTCATAGGGGCAGCGGATATCAAGCAGCAGGAGATCATCTCTGGCCGAGATTTCATCAGCCAGATCCCAGGGGAATATCTCATCCACTGTTTTGGACTGCTCCGCTATCAGGTCGTTGAATCTCTTGCGCATGGAATCAGCTTCTCTTGCCAAACTTTATTTAGAGGATATTGAATATTGTTCTCAGGGCTCTTGTCTCAATCCATGATAAAGCGCAATAACCATTTTGAGCCGTGAGTACTCTAAACATAGTGTGGAGCGGTGCCTCGCCGCGAAGGCGCGGCTCCTACAGGGATATGGTCAGGTATCTCGACCTCATCAGAAATATTGTGCATAGTCAGTTTATTCATTGAATGGAGTTCTTTATGCCTGCAGAGCAGATTACACAGATCCAGGTGAAACCAATCGATGTGCTGATGATCAGCATATTGGTGCAGTATCTGGGAATCTATCTGACCCGTAAGATTCGACTGCTGCGTGACTACTACATCCCGCCTGCTGTGACAGGGGGATTGATCTGTAGCGGAATCATTGCGCTGATCTATGTCTACCGGGGCGTCGAAATCAGCTTCGATATGCAGATCAGGGATGTTCTGTTGTTGGTCTTTTTCAGCACTATCGGGCTTTCTGCCAAGTTGAGTACGCTGGCTGCCGGTGGCAAGGCACTGGCGGTGATGGTGGTTGTGGCCGGGTTGTTTCTCGTGATTCAGAATGCGACAGGTGTTGGCCTGGTTACGCTTGCGGGAGGGAATCCCGGTTACGGCCTCTTTGCCGGGAGTGTCTCTTTTGCCGGTGGTCACGGCACTGCCATCGCCTGGGGTGCAGAGGCGGAAGCGGCAGGCTTGAAAAATGCCAGCGTGGTAGGTATTGCCTTTGCCACCTTCGGACTTATCGGGGGCGGTTTGCTTGGCGGACCCGTGGCCAGGGGTTTGATTAACCGATACAAGCTGAAGGGGGGATCAACAGCGGACGAGGGCGGATTGGACGACAAGCCTGTTGTGATGGGCAACCCCGCCTCTCTCTCCAATCTACTCGGTGCCATTCTGCTGCTCGCGTTCTGCGTGGAGAGCGGTGACCTGGTGAACCGCCTGCTATTCGAGAAAGGGGTGTTGCTGCCAGGTTTTCTCACCTCCATGTTTGTCGGTATCCTGCTCACGAATCTTGCGGATCTCATCAAGTTTCGCATCAATCTGCATACCATCAATAAATTTGGCGAGGTGAGCCTGGCCCTTTTTCTCGCCATGAGTCTGATGAGCATGCAGCTTTGGAGCTTGGCAGGTGCTGCAGGTGAGATATTTTTCATCATGATCCTGCAGATGCTGGTGATGACCCTGTTCACCACACTGATCGTTTTTCGGGTGATGGGGAAGGACTATGATGCCGCAGTGATGGCCGCTGGATTCGTCGGTCTGGGCCTGGGCGCCACGCCGGTGGCGATTGCCAATATGAGCGCGGTGACGGCACGATTCGGCCACTCAGCAAAGGCGCTGTTGGTGATACCGCTGGTGGGTGCCTTTTTTATCGACCTGCTCAACGCGCTGGTCATCAAATTTTATATCAATGTCATCACGAATTGGTTGGGTTGATAAATTGTAGGAGCGGCACCTTCGCCGCGATGACGCCTTAGCAAATGTAGGGTGCGCCGTGCGCACCAGAATAGGCAATCATGGTGCGCACGGCGCACCCTACCAGGTGAATCATACGTCCCTCTTCATCTGACATTCTGGACAGAGATAACAGCCCTGACTGCCTGAAACAATCTTGATGATTTTTGTACCGCAGCGGTAGCAAGGCAGACCTTCCCGGCGATAGACCTTGAAGCGTGCAGATTCAAAACTGTTGCCTTGGGAGATGAGTCGCTTTGCCAGTGACAGTTGATTGGTGATACCCCCTGTCTCATAGGATTGCCTGGGCAGTTCCTCTATAGCATCGGCAATGCCTTCCAGTTGCCTGTCTGTACACTGGCTGGGTTTAATGCCCGGATGCAGCGAGGCGGTAAACAGAATCTCACAGCGGAGATAGTTGCCCAGTCCCGCCAGGAATGACTGGTCTGTCAGCAGCGTTGCCAATTGTCGGTTGCGAAACCGTTTGCCAAGAAGCCGCATGGTGATGGTTTCAGCATCAAGAGAGTCGCTCAAAATATCGGGTCCCAATCGACTCAACAGGGGATGGCTCTCTTGCTCTGCTTTCGTCAGAACCGCAATGTCCGAAGCGCTGAAAAGCAGCGCGGCCTTCGACGCTGTCTCAAGTCTCAACCGCAACAGGCGTGAAGTGTCCGGCCTCTCCCCTTTGTCGAGACAGTACCAACGGCCATAGAGCTGATTGTGGCTGTAGATCGAAAGGCCGTTGTCGAAATGGTTGAGCATCGCCTTGCCTCGGGTCTCCACCTCGATCAGTCGGGCGCCTGAGAGTTTATCCTCAAAGGGCTTCAACTCAGGCAGGCCAAACCAGACCCTTCCAATGATCTGGCCTTGCAGGATAGCCGCGATCCTGTCGGCGGCGCGTCGAATTTCAGGGCCTTCTGGCATAGCTTGAGTCTGTCGTTTGGCGGAGCAGGATATTCTACCCCGGATCCGGCAGACGTAGGCCCGATCAAGCGCAGCGGATCGGGCATCTTAAGTGTAGGCCGGTTCAAGCGTAGCGGAACCGGCACGCCCACTTCAGTTAGTGGAGGAATCCCCTATTGTCAGTTATCCTTGAACGCCTGGGAATAAAAAGTAACAGTCTGGAAAGACAGATGGCGGACGTCCGGCAAACCGAACAGATCTTCCTCAGCTATAGCCGCAATGATCGGGAAGCGGCGATCTTCATCCGTAACGCGCTGGAGCAGGAAGGCATCACGGTCTTTCGTGATGAAGATGCCATACGGATTGGCGATGACTGGATGCAACGTCTGCAGAACGCCCTGCAGGGCTGTAGCGCCTTTATCGTATTGATCGGGCAGGACGGTGTGCGTCGCTGGGTGGGGAAAGAGGTAGAGATCGCCCTGATCCGCAACATCTCGCCACAGAAGGAGAGCGAGCGCCTGCCGATATTTCCTGTTCTGCTTCCCGGCGCCAATCCTCAATCCTTGCCGCCTTTTCTCGGTCTGTTGCAGCTACAGAAGTGGCACCCCGACGAGGCCCTGCCGTCGGCCCTTATCAGCGCCATTCACGACAAGATGGAGTTGCTGAACCAGGACAACACCTTTGAAGGCTGCCCCTACCTCGGTCTCAGCGCCTTTCAGCCGGAACACGCACCGCTCTTCTTCGGTCGTCGTTTGGAGACGCTGAATGCCCTGAAGTACCTTGGGACACAAGAGCGGATACACCCTGAGCATATCAGCCCATCCGGGGAACAGTTCTGCCGCTGGCTGCAGATCGAAGGCAATAGCGGTGCGGGCAAGTCTTCGTTGGTCAATGCGGGCATGCTGCCGCTGATCCAGCAGGGTAGCTTGTGGGCGCGTACCGGCTACGAAAACTGGCAGATCCTCGGCCCCATGATGCCGGGGGAGAAACCCTTGCAACGCCTGGCGGAGGTGCTTGAACACGCTTTTGAACCCGTCCCGGAGAGGCGTGATTCCCTGCGGCGCCTCAAGCGCCTCGAGGACGATGACCGGGCGCTGGGTTTCATGCTGCATGACCACAAGGACGGCGATACGGCCTTCCTGCTGGTGGTCGATCAGTTTGAAGAGTTGTTCACCTTCTCTGAAGCGGTGGAAAAGCAGCGTTTCGATGCCCAGTTGGCGCATGCGCTCCAGGACAAGGCGTGTCCGCTGTTTCTGATCAGCACCGTGCGCATCGACTTTCTGGAAGGCTTCGAGCAGCTCTCGAACCTGTCAGAACTCTACAACCAGCACTGCAAGCGTTACCTGCTGAAGGCCATCTCCCGGACGGGACTGCAGGAGGCCATCGAACAACCTGCCCGGCTGGCCGGCCTGGATGTCAGCCAGGTGACCACGGCTATCCTGGGAGATGCGAAAAATGAGGTCGGCGCACTGCCGCTGGTGGAAAACGCCCTGCAGGTATTGTGGGAAGCGCGCCGGGACAACCGTTTGAGCGGTGATCTCTATGGTGAAAAAGGCGGCATTGCCGGGCTGCTGGAAGCCCAGGCGGATGCCCTGTTGGCCCGCCTCGACCGTGATCTGCCCAAAGGCAGGGAAGACGCCCTGGAGCTGCTGCTGGCCCTCACCCATATCAACGATGAAGGTCGTCATACCCGTCGGCGTCTGCCCATCGAGGAGGCCTGGTTGGTTGCGGGAGGGAGAAAGTCAGATCCCCACCGGGGACGCAGGATCATAGACTACCTCACCGGCAGGATCGCCCCGGACGGCGGCAAGGCGAACGGCAACCTGCGCCTACTGACGACCGTAGGCGACAGTGAGCAGGACCAGTCCATTGATCTGATCCATGAAACCCTGATCCGCGCCCGTGGCAAAGACGAGGCCACCGGCGGGCTCTACGGTTACTGGAAAACCCTCTACAGCTACATCGAGAAGAACCGTGATCGCGGTTTCTATCGTGACCAACTGGCACGGCAGGCACAGAAATGGCAGTACGCAACGGGGCTGGGGCGCTGGTGGAGACTTGCGGGCTGGCGTGACCTCAAACACTATCGCAGGCTGCGCCCGGCCAACGACAGCCTTGATGCCCGATATAAACGATGGAGCCGGAGGGTCGCCTGGCTGCAGGCGGGTCTGCTTGCGGGGCTGGTTGTTTTTGTCGCTGAATCCTACCTCTGGACGCTGAATAACGGCATGCCGCCGGGTTACATGCTGATGCAGCAGAAGTTTCGCCTGATGAAACTTGGCTGGTTGCCGGAGCCGCTGCCGGAGGTCGTGGAGATCCCCGCATCCAATGGCGAATTCCGCATGGGGGAACTGGATGAGGATTTCGTCAAAACAGTCAAGGGCCAGCCGGAGTTCATCAAGAATTTTGGTATCCCCGACACCACAGCGGTTATCGAGCAGCCCTATATGCTGGGTAAATACGAGGTGACCTATGAACAGTACGACTACTATGTCTGGCAGCAGCAGGGTGAGGAGGATTCCCCGGAATACCCCAACAGTGCGCCGGGTGACAGTGGCCGTGGGTCTCGCGCGGTGGTGAATGTCTCCTGGAATGATGCCAATGGTTACCTGCGCTGGCTAAGCCGGGAGACCGGAGAGCAATATCGCCTGCCGACCGAAGCCGAATGGGAATACGCGGCCCGCGCCGGGACAACGACACCCTACTGGTGGGGTGATGAAGCGGGTTCCAGGCAGGCCAACTGTGACGGCTGTGGCAGCGACTGGGACAACAAGCGAATAGCCCCGGTTGGCAGTTTTCCTGCGAATGACTGGAAACTGCATGACACGGCTGGCAATGTCTGGGAGTGGACCTGCTCTGAATGGAAGAAGACGTTTGACGGCAGTGAACAGGTTTGTGTGGATGCTGAAGAATTGTCAGGGAGACGTGTGTTGCGTGGTGGTTCGTGGAACATCAAGGCCGTCTGGTTGCGTTCCTCCGCGCGCCTCACGAACGTCACAGTCAACCGGAGCACCTATGTAGGGTTTCGGGTGTATCGAGCCGCCAGGACAGATTGACACTTTTACCTTTGTTCTCAGGGCCGAGACCTATAACGTTCTTTTGTGCTTGATATGCTTGGCGATGGTCGGCTTCTTTTCCGCGAGAAGCGCGGTGATTTTTTAAGGGATAGGCGTGGTCGCTAAAACTGAAAAACCTTCTGTCCCCAAGGCCGTTCAGGATTGTCGGGAACTGCTGTTGTGGATGATCCCGCATCTGGGCAAGTTACCGAAAAACAGGCGTTATATGTTGGGTGAGAAACTTGAAAATCGTCTGCTGACCATTTTGGAATCACTGGTGGCAGCGGCGTATGCACCCAACAAGCGAACCTTTCTGTTTCAGGCCAACCGTGATCTTGAGGTCTGCCGTCACCTCTGGCGGTTGTGTTACGATTTCAAGGCGGTGTCCACAAAAAGTTACGAACATGGCGGCAGACTGATGTTTGAGCTGGGAAAGCAGATAGGCGGTTGGATGAAGGCCGGCAGATGAAGCGTTTCGGTAATCTGTGGGATAGCATCGTCTCTTTTGATAATCTGCTTCTGGCCTACAGAAAGGCGCGTAAGGGAAAGCGTTCCCGCGAAGATGTTGCACGTTTCGACCTCAACCTTGAGCTGAATTTGTTCCAGTTGCAGGATTCATTGCGTGAAAAGACTTACCGTCCCGGTAACTACCGGATTTTCACCCTCTACGAACGCAAACCCCGACAGATATCCGCCGCCCCGTTTCGTGACCGGGTGGTGCACCATGCACTGATGAATATTATCGAGCCACTGCTGGATAAACGCTTTATCTTTGACAGTTATGCCTGCAGGCAAGGTAAGGGGGTTCATCAGGCAGTGCAGCGTTATCAGAAGTGGGCGAACCGTTACGCCTACGCGCTAAAGTTGGATATTGCCCGCTATTTTCCCAGTATCGACCATGCCATCCTTAAACGGCAGATCGCCCATCATATAAAAGACCCACATGTACTTTGGCTGTTTGACGTGATCCTTGACCATTCACCAGCGTTCCCCTCTGAGCCGTTAGTCTATTTTCCTGGTGATGATCTGCTCACGCCGCAGGAACGGCGCACGGGTATTCCTATCGGCAACTTGACCAGCCAGTTTCTTGCCAATCTGTATCTGAATGAAATTGATCACTTTGTTAAAGAGGAACTGAGGGTGAAGGCTTACCTTCGATACGTTGACGATGCGGTGCTGCTATCAAACAGCAAGCCGATGTTGCACAGGTGGCAACAGGCCATCGGAGAAAGACTGCAGGCGTTACGGCTGCGTATTCATCCGGGAAAGGCAAATATCTTTTCTGTTCACGAAGGTGTGGATATATTGGGGTACCAGGTGTTTCCGAAATACCGATTGCTGCGAAATGATAATGGACATCGCTTTGTACGTCGATTACGTGCCTTTGCAAAGGCTTACCGTAGTGGCGAAATGGAGTGGGACGATTTCAACCCCAGCGTGCAAAGCTGGATTGGTCATGCACGCCAAGCCGAAACACTGGGTTTGCGCCGACAGATTTTTAGTTCTACCGTATTCAGACGGGAAGAAGGCTAAGTTGCTGCGTCGAAGGTCTTGCCTGTTGAAACCCAATGCCAATATCGAATGACCCGTAGCTTGGAGCGAATGCCAACCGTGTGTCAGGGAGACGTGACTGTATTTTTCCGGAAAGGGCGGGGCCGGTCTTGACACCGTGGGAAAACTCCCGTAAATTTCGCGCCTCTCCTATTCGGAGGTTGCCGTCTCAGGCCCACCGGAAAGGATCTGTCCCCATCGTCTAGAGGCCTAGGACACTGGCCTTTCACGCCGGTAACAGGGGTTCGACTCCCCTTGGGGACGCCATATAAAAAAAGGGCTTACGTTTGTTCGTAGGTCCTTTTTTATTGGCTATGTGTAAGTTAGCTGTTGTGGAGTCCTCCCAATAGCTTCGAGAAAACAGAGATTGGGCGTTATCTCAACATGATACCGTTCTAGCATGCGACGCCAGCCGAGGTAGTTGGCGAGATATTTGGTGGCCACCCCATTGAAGCGTCGCATCCAGGTTTTGAGGCGGCTGTCATAGGCATTGACGTTCTGAATATGGAACGCACCGCGAACACGAGGCCCTCGACTGGCAATAGGTTGGTGAGTTATGCCCTCAGCCAGGGCAAAGGCTGTATAGACAGCGGCACCATCCGTACAGAGAACAGCATCCAGATCCAGCAGCGGCTTCAGCGCTGCCCTCACATGAATCGCATCCAGCTTATGCAGGATGAAATCTGCTGTTGCACCACTTCGATCTCTGGTTACCAATACGGGGATATGGTCTGCACCGGTGCCTCGGGTTCGACCCACGCCGCCTCGGCGCCGTGCTGGGCGCGGAATCTGACGCTGTCCCTTGAAGGACTCAAGAAAGAAGGTTTCATCTGCTTCCACAATGCCGTGCTCATGATGCGCACGATGCCCTGAAGTCATTTGTAGAAAGCGGTGGCGCCACAAGAAAGCGGTATTTTTACTGATTCCACACAGGAAGGCCGCACGACGAATGGACACCCCTTCAATCAGAGTTTGTGCATAACGAAACCACAGGTCGCGGTGCCGCAAATGAGCCAAAGGGGTGCCTGTTAACGGATTGCTGGTGTGGCCACAGGTATTGCAGCGGTATCGAGGCAGGCCATGGCTTGAGCCCCACGGTCGCAAACCTGGGCATTGGCAATGAGGGCAACAGTGAGGTGGGTTGGCATCAAGTAGCAGGTCAACTACAGATGCCTCATGTCGTTGAAGATAGGCGTGGAGTCGCTGCCATTGGCTGGGGGAGAGTGACTTCAACCCTCCAAGCAATCCGGTAAAGTCTTTCTCATTCATGGCGTTATCTCCTGGTTGGAGTGCTCACTTATAAGAATAGAACTTCTGCAACAGTTAACTTAAACAGAGCCTTTTTTATTGCCTGTACGGAAAAGTGTTTTTCGATTCTCGTCGTGTCTGAGGTTCTGGCAAGGATTTCGATTCGAGGGACTGTGAGTCTGAGTGCAGGACATTTCTTGGGGTGCGGCTAAATGACAGCTTTTTTTGTGGTACGCTGCCGGGAGTTATGTTTTCGATACTGATTCAATACGCTGAAGGATGGATGATGCCTAAACTCTCTGGGTATTATGGTTACCTTTTGGTCTTTCTTTTTGGCCTTTTCTCTTTCCCCACAGTTTTCTCGGCAGAACGTTATATCGTGGATGGTGAGCAGTCATTTGTCCGTATTGCGGCCAAGATGTGTGAGCCTGATCTGCTGAAAGGTGAGTTTGGCAATGTCTCGGGGGAGATATTCCTGGATGAAGAGAATCTGGAGAATTCCAGTGTCAACATCACGGTTACTGCAGTTTCCGCAGTCTTTGATCATGAATATCACCGAAGCGATCATATTGAAACAATCGTCATGGGTGCCAAGTTGCTTAATGCGGCCAAATTTCCACTGGTCAGCTTTAAGAGCACCGAAATAAAACGTACGAATGCACAGCAGTTTGATGCATACGGAGAGAAATCCAGTGTGGTTACCGCCCTCGTTAAAGGTGACCTGACGCTGGTTGGAATGACGCATCCCTTCGAGATGGAGGTCACGTTTCATGACAAGACGGGGCAGACCAGTAAGGGCAGGATGGTAGCTGCCTTTTCCTCGTTTGGTACTTTCAAGCGTTCTGATTTCGGGGTTGTCTACGGTCTCGACAGGGTGGGTATACGACGTATGGGCGATGAGGTGATGGTAATGGCCTCCATTACTGCGAATCGGGCGCAATAATCTGCGGCAGTCCGTCTGCGGGTTGTGCCTTGTTCTTGACGTAGCAGCCATATGCCCGGGTTATCTTTTTGCCGACCTCCCGACCTGCCAGCAGATCATCCAACGCGTTTCGGGTATAGGGAACCATTTTTCCGGCCGTTTTTTTTAGCATGGCGTTGGAGTCTATTGCACCGGAATAGTCAAGGATTCCCCGCCTGTCGATGATAAAGATCTGAGGTGTCGTTGTTGCGCTATAGGCGGTGGAGATATCGAGCTCCCTATCCAGGATGACTATTTTTTTTGATGAGTCAAAATGCTTCAGCGCCTGTTCCGGGGTCAGCTTTTGCAGCTTGGGTACTATATTGATCCATGTGACACCATTTTTCGCGGCGTATTCATACAGTAAGTCCAGCGTGCCGTTATCGTAATAGCGACGGGAGTAGGGACACTCGGGACTGGACCACTCAAGAACCACGATTTTTCCGGCGTAATCACTCAACAGATGCCTGTTTCCCTGGAGATCCTGGCCCTGGAAGTCAGGTGCCTTAGCGCCCAACAACAAGTCGGCAGAGAGACTGCCGGTCTGTGCTAACAGGCAGAGGATAAACACGAGATGTGAAATCTGTTTGCACACGGGGCGCCTTCCGGTAATGGTTACGATTGATGGAAATTGATTCCCAATGGATTTGACGGCAGGCTGCGAGAGATGGGTCTGGATAAAATTACCCTTCGCTGCTCAGGCTTGTCGCTTGCAGGAAGAATAAAACCCTCTTTTCGTAAAATCCAGCACTATCGGCCAGTCACTCCATTGGCAGTGGACCGTATCTGATTCATTCAGGGTCACTGTCCATATCTTCATCATAGACAGCAATCTTTTCGGCAGTGATTACCCGCCGGCGATGGTCACTGAATTTTTCACCGTCTGCCCGTTCCGTGCGCACCCCGTTGACCTTCCAGGGTTTGCACAGCTTGCATCCGGCCCGCCGGTTTCTCGGTCTTCCTCTCTTATGGTGCATTTTCAATGATCCAAAAGTTAAATTAAATACGGGCATGGCCAATACAACCGACAACAGTCAACCCGCAAAAAACCGGTCCGATTGATGGCATTCGACAACCCGACGCTAAATCAACTCCAGTTGCAATCGTGAAGATTGCAGGAAGCGTCTGAGCTGCTCCTGCCAAACGTCCGGCCTGGAGGAGTCCACCAGGTTATGAGTCTGATGAAGGAGGCCATGCCCGTAGCCGCTAACAGTCATCCGGTCGCCCGCGGCGCAGCGACCTGAGCCACCTATGGTGAAACGGTGAGCCCGGCAAGTCGGGCAACCTCTTCTGGTATGGATATTGGCAGAGCCTCCCGATTCCTGGCGGCGATTTGGTCGGCTATGGCGAAGCTTTCAGTGCGGACGTCCTCCAGTTTCTGACGGTATGTCTCAAGCGCGCTTTCCGGCATGACCCGTACGCGAAACGTTGAGGGTCTGGCGAACAGGCCATGTTCCTCCTGTACGCGTACCGGGAGGTTCGGTAGCTCGTCGATTCCCACGAGTCCGGCTTCCTGGCCGTTGATCAGGCTCTCCATCAGGCGAAGTTGCTTGTTGAGCATGTCGAGTTCGGCGAGGTTGGCGCTGATGCCTGTCGCCTCGTTAGCGGAGCCGAGGGCCTTGCGGATCTGTGCGATGGCAGACTGCAAATCGAACAAGCCTGGCATGAGCGCAGCAAGTCGTTCACCCTCGATCCTGAGCCGTGCCTGCTGATCCTCGCCCAAATGGCCCATGACCTCGGTCTGGTTGAAGCCTGCGCGAACCTCCTCGGCAATGTCGTTGGCGCGGCGTAACAGGCGTTCAGCCACCTTGTGCCAGCGGTTCAGTGTAAGTCGGTAGGTCTTGTTCATTTTCATGCACCCTATTTGGGATTATTGTTTTGTCATTTATCTCGTGTGTAATAGAGCAAATGTTGTGCCGACTTAAAAAATAGATACCAGGTTATTGTTTATGCAGTGGAAATTTATTATGGGTCTGTTTTGCGAGGTAATTTGACAATGAAAAAAACGAGAAATTATTATCAATATTGATATAGAATTATCGAATGAATGTGGTATTTTCCCTGTTTGATCCGGAACTTGATGGTGGCGACCCGGGCGGGCGTCTAAATCATTGGCGTCCAACACTCTCCCTGCTGAGTCACGTCGACCTGCCGGTCAGCAGGCTCGAACTCCTGGTCCAGCGTGGGCATCTTGAGATGGCGCAGGCAGCGATCGACGAGATGGCGGCATGCTCGCCTGAAACCCGTGTCGTTCGCCACGATATCCACTTTCAGGATCCGTGGGACTTCGAGGAGGTGTTCGCGGTGTTGCACGATATCGTCGACGACTACCCCTTCGATCCTGACAAGGTTGATTACTTCGCCCATATGTCTGCGGGCACACATGTTGCCCGTGTCTGCCTGTTTCTTTTATGTGAGTCCAGAGTGTTGCCTGGCCGCATGTTGCAAACCTATCCGGCCGAAGCCTATGGCCAGGGTACTGAGGCAGGCTGGCGCAAGATTGACCTTACCCTTGCCAGATATGATCGCCTCGCACAGCGCTTTGAACGACGCAAGGCGCGTGGAGAACAATTTCTTAAGTCCGGCATCGCTACCGAGAACCCTGCCTTCAATCGTTTGATCGATGAGATAGAAACGGTCGCGATTGCTTCGCAACACCCGATCCTGTTAACCGGTCCCACCGGTGCCGGAAAATCGGTACTCGCGCATCGTATCTACGCGCTTAAACATCAGCGTCACCAACTGACTGGCGCCTTTGTGCCGGTTAATTGTGCAACATTGCGCGGTGATGCCGCGATGTCGACGCTGTTTGGTCACTGCAAAGGCGCCTTCACCGGTGCCATAAGCGTGCGCGAGGGTCTGTTGAAGACCGCCGACCAGGGCCTGCTCTTTCTTGATGAGATCGGCGAGCTAGGTCCCGAGGAACAGGCGGTGCTGCTCACGGCGTTAGAGAAAGGACACTTCTATCCTGTTGGCTCGGACAGGGAGGCGAGCAGCGATTTTCAGCTGATTGCAGGGAGCAACCGTGATCTGCGCACCGAGGTTCGTGCCGGGCGTTTTCGCGAGGATCTCCTTGCCCGCATCAATCTCTGGCATTTCGATCTGCCAGGTATTCGTGAGCGCAGCGAGGACATCATGCCCAATATCGTGTTTGAACTCGACAAGTTCGCAAGCCGCAACGGTCGGCAGGTAAGTTTTAACCGGGAGGCGATGCGCCGGTATCTCGATTTCGCACTCTCCCCTTCGGCGATCTGGCGCGGCAACTTTCGTGATCTCAATGCCAGTGTCACTAGAATGGCGACGCTGGCTGGCAGTGGTCGTATCGACAGCCAAATTGTGGAGCGGGAGATCTCCAGACTGGAGTGGTCCTGGATCAGGGAACAGCCCATTGCGCCAGAGAGTTTCCTGGGTAAATTAATGCCGCCTGACACAATCGACCAACTTGATCTGTTCGACCGGCTTCAGCTCGAACAGGTGGCCAAAGTCTGTCTCGAATGTACTTCACTGTCGGAAGCCGGCCGCCGACTGTTCGGTGTCTCTCGAACGCACAAAACATCGACCAACGACTCTGACCGATTACGCAAATACCTGGCCCGGTTCGGGCTTGACTGGGGAGCTATCCATTCAGGTCGGCATTCCTGATTAGCAGAGAGTAGTGGAAAGCTGAGACATATGTAGTTTGAACGCGCCCCCAGAGGGGAATGATTTTCTCTTGATTATCTCGCCTGTGGGATAGTGACGAGGGCCACAGTACCGATTTTTGGCGCAGGCTGCAGTTCAACGCTCCAACCGTTTGCATCTGCCAGCTGGCGCACGATGGCCAAGCCCAAACCACTGCCCCCGGTGGTGGTGCTGCGGGATTTTTCCAAACGATAGAAAGGGAGGAATACCGACTCCCGCTGATCAGCTGGAATGCCCGGCCCTTGATCCTGAATCCTGATCTTGAGCAGGTTTTCGTTACACTCCAATTCGACCTTGACCGGTTTCGATTTACCGTAGCGGATCGCATTGTCCAGCAGATTGGTGATGACGCGACGCAGTGCCAGTGGATTCAGTCTCCTCATGCAGGGTCGGCTGCTCTCCCATTGGATCTCTCTCTTACCGGAGCGCGTCGCCTGGACGATGGCATCCAATACTTCGGTGATATCTGTCTCTAGCAGCTCCTGCTTTTCGAGTTCCAGACTGATCTGCAGGGTTTCGCTGATCAGTCGGTTTATCGTGGTGAGATCCCTTTTGATCCCTGACATCAGTTCTGCGTCCCCACCTTCATTGGGCAGCATCTCCAGGGCCAATTGCACTTGGGTGAGTGGGGTGCGGAGGTCGTGGGAGATGCCGGCCAGCAAGAGCGTCCTGTTGGCCAGCAACTCTTTGACCTGCTGGCTCATCCGGTTGAATGTCTGCGTCAGAATCTGCAACTCCTCCGGCCCCTCTTCCCTGATGGGTTTCGGCCAGCTGCCTTTTCCGATCAGCCGTGCCGATCGGGAAACGCGTTCCAGGGGAATGGTGAGACGTCGCGCCAGGAGCGCCGCAGTAAAAAAGGTAAGGGCCGTGCCGGCGCAAAACAGAAACAATAAAGCCAGCGGCGGTTGGATGCCAATACGTGAACGGGGGAATCCCACGCGCAGCTTTTGACTATAGCCGGGTATCTCAGCCCAGATCCACTCGTCGTCTCTGGCATCGCGGCTGGTCTTAAGGCGTACCTCATCGCCAAGGCGCCGGGCGAGTGCCTGCTTGAGGAAATAGAAATAGGGTAGAAAATCGGTGTTGTCGGGAAGGGGAGTGGTCGTGACCACCAGTGTCAGGTCATGGTTTCGTTTTAGAATCTTGCGAAATGCCGGGCGTTCCGGCTCAGACAGTTGATCCCAGCGCTGAACGGAGTGCGTTATTACCGCCGCCAGATCGTCGGTGGCGCGTTTTCCCAAAGGGACCAATACATAGAAGGCCAATACACTCAGGGTCAGCAGCTGAAATCCGACAGAGACCAGGGCGATGGTGGCCAGCGTTCTGCCGAACAGGCTGTGAAATCGAAACAGTCCCATCACTCTCCGCTACGTGAGAACAGGTAGCCGGCACCCCAAATCGTACGTAAAAAGATGGGCTCTGAGGGATTGGGTTCTATCTTCCGTCGTAGTCGATTAACGCAGACGTCGATGCTCCTGTCCAGGTGGGAACGCTCATAACCCTTGGTGATCTCCATCAATTTATCCCGGCTGAGCACCCGGCCTGAGTGTTCGAGAAAAACCCGCAGAAGGGTGAACTCTCCATGAGTCAGGGGTATCTCCTCTCCCTCTCTGGTGAGACGGTATTTTTCAACGTCGAGAGAAAAGGGGCCGAATTCAAGCGCTGATTCTTCTGCCGTTGCCACAGGTCGATCCGTGTTATTTATGCGGCGCAGGACAGCGCGGATCCGTGCCAGTAACTCTCTCGGATTGAAGGGTTTGGGGAGATAGTCGTCAGCGCCGACCTCGAGGCCGATGATTCTGTCCAGCTCCTCTCCCCGGGCCGAGATGATGATGATGGGTTGATTGCCCTGGCTGCGCAGATTGCGGGCAAGCGACAGGCCGTCCTCTCCCGGCAGCATCAGGTCAAGGATGATCAGATCGGCATGGTGCGTCTTGAGGTGGCGGGTCATTGCGGCACCGTCTTCCACTGCGGCTACCTGATACCCCTCATTGGTCAGATACCGCTGCAACAGCGATCGGAGTTCAGCTTCGTCATCCACCACCAGAAGGCGATAACGGGTCTCTTTGTTGGCCATGCCGTATCCACGGGATGAAATATTTCTGAAACAACTCGTTACAACCTGTTACCGGCTGGTTAACGCCTCGGAAAATAACCCCATCATACTGAGTTTATTGCTCTGGGGCGGTGCTGCCTGCAACACGGAGCATGACTGAGATTCAGACACTATTGGGAGAAGAAAACATGCAACGCGTTCAGCAAAAGAATAACACATTTCGAATTCACTCACTGCGGAGGGGTTTGGGGCTTCTCTATGTTTCCGCCTCGATGTTGTTGTGCGCCGGAGTGACGGTTGCCGGCGAACAGCAGCCGATGGCGCCTGACATGAAACAGGTTCAGCAGTTGATGAAAAAACAGATTGGCCTGATGAAGCCGGAGTTGCAGAAGCGGGTCAAGGCGCTCTCGCCCAAGACCAAAAAGATGCTCCTCTCTATCTATGCACAGCACTCCCGTCACAGCGCCAAGGTCACGTTGCGTCAGGTGATGCACGAGGTGCTTTCCGACTATCAGAGCATGGCAGCCGGCATCATGACCGACAATGCGGAACAGGCGGCTGACAGCGCCCGGCGTCTCGCCAATCACCGTATTCCCAGAGGCGGCCTGCTGCCCTACATGAGGTTGGACCAGATCAACGACAACAGCCTGGCGGCTCTCGATGGCTTCAACGCAAGTGTGGAAGGCACAGCAAAGCGTCTGGCCGATGCGGCTGACCAGGGGGACATGGGAAAGGCCGCCTCGTATATGGATGACATCACCGGGGGTTGTGTGGGTTGCCATGCCATGTTTCGCGGTGTCCCTGGTCAGTCAAGTTTATTGCGCTGATACATAAAAATTATAAATAGAAAATTAAATATCCAGAGGAGTCGAAAATGTTGATGAATAGAGGAACAAATATCCTGGCAATTGCGCTGCTCGGCAGCCTGCCGATGGCTGCGAACGCGACCAACGGAGATCAGGTGTTGGGCGTGACTGCGACCCAATGGGGTATGGGTGGAGCCGTGGTGGCAGCACCACAGGATACCGGTACCCTGCTCACCAATCCGGCGGGAATTGCCGAACTTGGAATCGAAGAGGCCAGATTTGATCTGAGTCCGGGGTTTCTTAATCCCCCAAGAGAGGTCAATGGCAACGAGAGTGATTCCAACCTCTTTTTCATGCCTTCCGGAACCGCTGCGTTCAAAATCAACGACCAGCTCTATTTTGGTTTGGGTATGGCAGCCATCTCGGGTTTTGGTGTTGATTTTTCAGATGCACTTCCAATGCAAAACAATCAGCAGTTCGTGACAACCAAGGGATTTTTCAAGTTGGCGCCGTCGATTGCGTATAAGGTCAATGACAAACTCTCTCTCGGTGGTTCTGTCAATATCGGCTACCAGAGTCTGGCACTGAGTACGCCCGGTTTCACCTTTGCGCAAAACCAGCAGTTTGGTTTTGGCGTGACACTGGGTGCGATTTATCACCTCAATGACAGGATGCAGCTCGGTGCGTCATGGGTCAGTAAGACGGACGTAAGTGAACATGAATTCAATACAGCCGCCGGTAAGTTTGGCGTCGATATTGATATGCCCCAGACCTTTGCGCTGGGTTTCGCCTTCCGTCCCCTCGACGGTATGTTGGTCGAACTGGATGCCAAATGGATCAACTTCAGTGACACCATGGGATCGGTGAATATCAGTCATCCTGCCGGCTACACCCCGGGTGATTTCGGAATGATGGTGCCGTCAACACTGAACTTCGGGTGGGATGACCAACTGGTCATAGCTCTGGGCGTGCAGAAAGAGATAAACCCGAAGACGACTGTGCGGTTTGGCATCAACTATGCGGAGGCACCTTTTGGTGAAGAGGATGTGGACAACAACCTTGGCTCCGTGGCGATTCCGGAACTGCATCTTTCCCTGGGGCTGACGCGTAAACTCACTGATCGGATCTCCGGTTCGTTCTCCTATACCCACGCCTTTGAAAATGAGTTAACGTCCAATACCGGCTCCGGGAATACCATATCCATCGAGCAGAACATCGTCTACGTGCAGTTGAGCTACGCGCTTTGATCCGATCCCATATAAGTGGAATACATTATGACTATTGATAGAATTGTCCGCCTGATGGCGGGAATGATGATCCTGCTGAGTCTGGCTCTGACTCATTATGTCCATCCTTACTGGGCGTTTTTGACACTGTTTGTCGGCGCTAACCTGATGCAGAGCGGTTTCACCAATATCTGTCCGCTCTCCAGCATCCTGAAAAAGCTGGGGGTGCCGGACGGAACAGCCTGTTCGGGTTGACCACCTGAAATGAGCGTTCGGGGCGTCCATAGAGACGCCCCGAATCGATGAGAGACAATCATTTTTCATGTGTTGCAGACAGGAATGGCGGCGCATGATCGGAAAAGTAAACTTGGGGCTAAACCCAAAAAAGGAGAGATTCAACCATGTGTAAGACTTGCTGGACCATTACTGCCTTGCTGCTGATTGTGATACTGGGTATGGCCTACAAATTTATCGTCGTGGGTAGCGTTGAACAGGCTACCGACGGGCGCTTGAGCCTGCAGTTGGAACCCGCCGAAAAGGATCTGGTGATGGCGGAGATGCGCGCTTTTCTGGTGACTGTGCAGCAGATCAATGAAGGTGTTGTTCAGGATGATATGAAAAAGGTTGCCGATGCCGCACGTAAAGTGGGACGCGCGGCGCAGGAAGCCGTGCCAGTCTCTTTGATGGGAAAACTGCCCCTCGAATTCAAGAAACTGGGATTCGATACCCATACCAAATTTGACTCCCTGGCTCTGGATGCCGAACAGTTCGGTGACAAGGATCAGACCCTGGGCGCATTGAGTGAACTGATGCAGAACTGCATCTCCTGTCATGCGGGTTACCGGATTGATTTGGTTATGGAATAAAGCTGGATTCAGTCAGGAGCGCACGAGCCACTCCTGCTCTTTCATGCCGCAGGGCTTCCCGTGGGTACAAACCCTGTGTAAACTATCTGGTGAACAAGTTATGTAAATCAATTGGTTACAAGGTTATATGCGCGCACCTCGCCAGGTGCGCGCACTCAAAATGCACTGATCTCTCAATATGTTGAAACTTACCCGATCCATAAACAGCTGGAATACGCCTGAGTTCAGGGATGTGCTCAAGGATGAAATCGAGCAATTGGATGCCGAACAACTCCCTCTGCAACAGGGATTGGCAAACAGCAGTTATGTCGGCGAAACGCCCTTTCGTATGATGGTTATCGGTGTGTCAGATGACTCAGCCGCTGTTAGGGTGCATGCCGGTATTTTTTATGCCGGGATCATTGCGGGCTGCAACTGCTCTGATGATCCGACGCCGGTCGATGAGCAGCCGGAGTATTGTGAAGTGGAAGTCGTTATCGATAAATCCACGTCGGAAGCGAAGGTCACTCTGGTTCAGGACTAGACGAATATCAGTCGAGAGGGACAGGGCGGGCGAGCGCGAAACCCTGTCCGTAGTCGACGCCGAGCTTGATCATCTCCTCTCTTATGACAGCAGATTCCACATGTTCTGCGATGGTGCTGATACCCAGGCTGCGGCTCAGTGTGATAACCGCTTCCACCACTGCACGGTCTACCGGGTCATCGAGTACATCCTTGACAAAATCGCCGTCGATCTTGAGAAAGTCCACCGGCAGATGTTTCAGATAGGCGAAGGAGCTGAGTCCACTGCCAAAATCATCCAGCGCAAAGCTGCAACCCATCTCACGCATCTCTTCGATGAATCGGGAGGCGGTGGACATATTCGCGATTGCAGCGGTTTCCGTCACCTCAAAACAGATGATGCCGGGATCCACCGGGTAGTCGATGAACATTTGGCGGATAGCGGTGAGGGTGGTTTCCTCCCCCAGGGAGACGCCGGAAAGATTGACGTTGAGCAGCAGATCGGTCTCCTTGCTTTCAACCAGCCACCGCAGGCTACGTTCGATCACCCAACGGTCGATGGTCATCATCAGGCCGTAACGTTCAGCGGCGGGCAGGAATTGATCGGGAAGGATGATTTCGTTCCCATCCCCTTGCAAACGCAGAAGGATCTCCGCCCGGCGCTCCTCTTTGTCGCTTGTGTTGAAGGGCACGATATCCTGTTTGTAGAGCCGAAATCGATCTTCATCCAGGGCACCGCGTAACTGGTTAACCCAGTGGTATTCGATGCGGCGCTTTGCGAGTCCCTTGTCGCTCTTCTCGTATAGGTGTACCCGCCCGCGACCGAGATCTTTGGCGGCATAACAGGCCATGTCCGCATCACTGAGTATGGTGTCGGCTCCGGCACTCCCCTGGTCGATGCAGACTACGCCGATACTGGCATTTACCTGGAACCGTTTGCCTTCCCAGAAAAATTGGAACGCTTCCACGGTTTGCTGAAATGTGTGGGCGATCTCCATCCCTTTATTCAGAGAACAACCATCCAGCAGGATGCCGAATTCATCCCCACCCAGACGCGCCAGGATATCTGAGCTGCGCAGTTTTGGCTCCAGTGTCACGGCAAGCTCGCGCAGCAGTTGGTCTCCAGCGGCGTGACCACAGGTGTCGTTGACGATCTTGAACTGATCCAGATCCATGTAGATGCAGACATGTTGCCGGTGTTCCCGCTGTGCATTGTCCAATGCCTGTTCGAGGCGGTGTTCGAACTCGCGCCGGTTGTTGAGACCGGTCAGAGGGTCGTGGCTGGCCTGGAAGGAGAGTTCGGCGTTGGCTGAAGTGATGCTTCGGAGCAGTTCACGGTTTTCCATTCTCAGCGCGAGTGATCGCGAGATACTGCGTGCATAGTTGCTGCCGGTAATGATGACAAGGATCAGATAGATGATGACCATGCCTGCCATGGCCTGATTGGTGGCATCCCCGCTGGTGAGTAGCAGTATCAGCAGCGGTGTGATGACCGGTGCAACAAATCCCAGATAGACAGGAAAAACCACGGCGTTGGAGGGGATCGCGCCGGCAGTCAGGCCGGTCAGCAGCAGGAACATGGCGACTTGGTATGGTAGTGGCCAGGCGAAATCGAGAAATAGACCGAAAAGTCCCCAAAGAGTGCCTGAGAGAATGGCGCCTGCCATATAGGCGGTCTGCCAACTGATTCCCGGGAGCGGCCGCCCATTGTGTTTGTGGAAGGAACGCAGCAAGAATTCACGGGCGGCGTTGATGATGCCCAGGGTGCAAAACCAGAAGAGCAGCAGCGAAAGCTCGATGGGACGCCAAAAAATTGCAACGGCCACCAATGCGGTGGCTTGGTTGGCCAGCAGGGCAACATGCCCCATGGAATAGAGCAGTTTGAGCCGCTCGGTGTTGAGCCGCTGAAAGTCTGCCGTCGTGACCGGCGTGGATATATTGTCAGTGTGCCCTGCTTTCAATTTCTTCTTCGGCAAGTGGTGGATCTCTCTGGGCAGGAAACATGTGTCAATCGCAAGCCCTCTGAGAAAAACTATTTCTGTAGGTCGGGTTAGATGTGCATTGCGACGAACATCAATTTTCACACATGGCTTTGTGCGCATCGTAACCCGACAAATCACTGCCGGGTTACGTCGCATACGAAGAGCGTGTCAGATGCAAGTTTATGTGCTGTCGTGCGGCTGACCCGACCTGCATCGTAGCGAGCTGAACAGTTATTGTTATTGTAGCCTGTTCAGTTCAATCATGGGGTGTTGAACGAGCCGCCTTTTCCCGGTAACGAAAGAACAGCCAGGAGGCCCTGAACCAGAGCCAGACCAAACCAGCGATCAAATAGTCGAAAAGGCCAAAGTTGGTCAGAGGTTTGAATATTCGGTCGTGCAGGGTTAAAAACGGGCGTTTCTTGAATCCAAAAAAATACAGCAGTGTGATATCGAGGTAGAAAAAGGGCTGCCACGCATGGCCGAGCACATAGTGACCGGTGGCCACCCAACGCTTGCGGGCGACCCCGGTTTTCGCCTCTCTGTTGAGACTATCGATAAGTTGGAATATCGGTGAGAGTTGCAAAGGACCGGTCTCGCTCTGGTTGCGATAGACCTTGCCGGCTCTTTGAAAGAATTCGATAAATCCGATCTGGTGGAAATTCATGATAAGGGCGGAGAGGATCATACGGCGCCCGAGTCCTTCCTTTTCGAAACGGCGCGCAGAAGTCTGCAACTCTCCCGGCAGGGTTATCCAACGCCCCTTGAGTCGGATGGTCTCCGCCAGACGCTGATCTTCGAGAAACCAGAGGGATTCATCGAAGCCGCCCAGCTGATTGAAAAAGTCCTGCGGCAAAAGAAACCCCTGATCGCCGTTGGTGCACTCCATCCGATTCAGCGCGCTCTTCTCCTCGTAATAGCGGTAGGTGAGATCGCGGCCTGGGTTGTCGCGCAGAAATCGCAGACGGAAATGGCCGGCGATCCGCTGGTGTCCCGCTGCTGCAATCTGTTGCTGCAAGGCCTTGAGCGCATCAGACAGCTGCGAGCTTGAGGTCAGCTCGGAATCGGCGTGCAGAAACAGCAGGTAGGGTGCGTTGCACTGCGAAAGTGCGCCGTTCATCTGTCGTCCCCGTCCGGGAGCCGTCTCAGCAACCTTGGCGCCGGCATGTGCTGCCAACGCCACAGTGTCATCGTCCGAACCCCCGTCAGCCACAATAATCTCAAGGTCTATGGCCTCCTGCTCCGACAACTGATTGAGCAGTGACGGCAGTTGTCTACCCTCATTGAGGGTGGGAATGATCACACAGAGGCTGGGTTGTTGGTCAGACGGGTGGGGTGAAATACTCTTTCTCCTAAATCGGGCAGATCAGTTTGCCCAGTTTTTCGGTCAACTTCATATTCTCCGAGTAGTCCACCGGGACATCAACCACTACGACGGTCTCATCGGCAAAGGCCTGTTCCAAAGTCGGAATGAGTGTTTCGGCACTCTCTACCCGGTACCCTTTAGCGCCGAAGGATTCAGCGTATTTCACGAAGTCGGGGTTGTTGAAGCTGACGTGTCCTGTGCGACCGAAGTGGCGCTGTTGATGCCACTTGATCAGCCCGTATTCACTGTCGTGCCAGATCATGATTACGATGGCGATGTTGTGTCGCAGTGCGGTCTCGATCTCCTGGGAGTTCATCATGAAACCGGCGTCACCGGTAATCGTCATGACCCGGCGTTTCGGAAACACCATCTTCGCCGCGATCGCACCGGGTACGCCGATCCCCATGGAGGCGAAGCCGTTGGAGATGATGCAGGTGTTGGGCCGCTCACAGCGGTAGAGCCGGGCTATCCACATCTTGTGGGCGCCGACATCGGAGATCAGAATGTCCTCTGATCCCATCACCTGCCGTGTATCGTAGAGAATCTTCTGGGGTTTGACGGGGTAACTGTCGTCATCGGCATACTGATCCAGCTCGTTGATGATAAGTTCCCGCAGGTCGCTGGTCGGTGCCATATCGCGGGGTTTTGCCAGCTTCTCTATGCGTTGCAGGGACTCGGCGATATCCCCGATCACCCCGGCCTCCAGGACGTAGTGTGCATCAACCTCCGCATAGGTTTGGTCGATGTGGACAATCTTTTTATCAGCGTTGGGATGCCAGAGATGGGGATGGTACTCCACCATGTCGAAACCAATACAGAGGATGAGGTCGGCACGGCTGAAGCCGCAGGCGACATAGTCGTTGGCCTGTAAGCCGACGGTGCCGAGGCTGAGCGGGTGGGAAAAAGGGATGCACCCCTTTGCCATGAATGTTTGGGCCACCGGAATGTTGAGGTTCTCTGCAAATTGTTTCAGGGCGTCACAGGCATTGCTTCGTATCACACCGTTGCCCGCCATGATGATCGGTGCCTTGGCATCGGAAATCAGATCCGCCACCTGTCCAATCTTCTCATAAGGCGGAGAGGAGGGAGTTGGCGCTTGGGCTCTGAGTGGCTTGACCGTCTCACTCACCTGGCTGCCTGCAATATTTTCCGGAAAGCTGATGAAGGCGCCGCCGGGCTTCTCTGTTTGTGCGTCTTTGAATGCCTTGCGTACGATCTCCGGTACGACCCCGGGTTCGAGGATTTCGGTACTGTATTGGGAGATGGGTGCAAATAGATTGACCAGATCGAGTACCTGATGGCTCTCCTTGTGCATCCGGGTGGTGGCGCCCTGCCCGGCGATGGCGACAATGGGTGCCCGGTCCATATTTGCATCTGCGAAGCCGGTGATCAGGTTGGTCGCGCCAGGTCCGAGCGTTGCGAGACAAACCCCTGCCCGGCCGGTAAGCCTTCCGTAGACATCGGCCATAAAGGCGGCGCCCTGTTCATGTCGCACGGTGACGAACTTGATGCTGCTATCCAACAGCGCATCCATGACATCGAGGTTCTCCTCTCCCGGTATGCCGAAAATAGTGTCGACGCCTTCATTTTCGAGGCATTTGATAAACAACCTTGCGGCGCTGGGCATGGTAACTCCTGAGTTAGTATGGCGATCTTTATAATTTAAATTCTGGAAAAGCCTTTTGGTTTGTACGAACCAATGGTGCCTGCTGGATGCAATGTGCCTTGAAATTGAACGAACCCTAATGTGATGTTTAGAAGATAAATGCACTTTTTTCAAAAAGGGTGACGATAAAGGACTTTCTGATCTGGATTTGCCCCCGCCACGGTGATCGGCCCTGAATGCCGTTTACAAGTGTTCCGGATTGCCCATAAATCTGTGACTGGTATTGGAAAGTTAAAATCAGTGATTTAGTGCTGTTTTGAGAAGCTATTTCTTTAAGCGCTGTAGTAATGTTTTTGTAATCAGTTAGACATCATTGAATGCGAATTTATGTATTTATATTGTATTTATAACTTACTGAAAAATATCAAAAATAATTTAATTCTCGTGTGCGGTGCAGGGGTTTTTGGAGAATTTCACAAATTTGTGACGTTGTTCCATAAAATACACGTTGTTGGGTATGGTGCTTTACGGGGTGGAACGATATTCTATGGTCCACTGCTGAACAGGGTCTTTGCACTATGACTTTCCACACTTCAAATCTACTTAGGCTTCTGGCTTGCGCTTTGGTAAGCCTGATGCTTGTTGCCTGTGGTGCAGACGATAGTGTGACTGTCGATACGACTTCCGAGGCGGTCGGTAGCTCCCGTGAGCCGGTGGCGAACCCAGATGCCGCCTCTACCGTCGAAGGTCAGGAGGTTGTTTTCAGTGTGCTGGCTAACGATACTGCTGAGGATATTGGGGCGGTTTCTGTCTCGATCCTGACTCAGGCTGCCCACGGCGCCCTGTTCATTGGCCTGGACAACATGATTACCTACGTGCCTGACGCTTCATTCACTGGCACAGATTCATTTCTCTATCAGATCACCGACGCCAGCGGGGCGATCTCCATGGCGATGGTTTCCATCTCTGTGGACTGTGGCGCTATCTCCTGCACCTATCCGATTCAACTCTCCTGGAGTGCAGGCGGCAATACTGATGTTTCCGGTTACTATGTCTATCATGGAGAGGTTTCCGGCGAGTATGACGACAAGGTCTGGGTTAATGGCGATACGGTTGCGGAGTTCAATGTCAGCGGCCTGGGCACTCACTATTTCGCAGTGACGGCAGTGAGCCTGAGCGGCATTGAGTCCTCCTATTCCCTCGAAGCGCAGGTTGTCCTCTAATATCTGCTAGTTGATCCCTGGGATTACCCGGTTACGGATCACGTCCTCCATTGTTTTCGTTCCGATAGGGCGTATAATCACGCCGCTTCATCACTGTTTCTATGGTGGCTGATATCGGTCCCCCCGCAACGTGAAGCTGTGAACCCCGTCAGGCCCGGAAGGGAGCAGCGGCAGCAGTGGACTCGTGTGCCGGGGTGTGGCTGGTGTCGGCCGCCACCCTTTTCCTGTTTCCTGCGCAGAACCCAATGCATTGGCGATGATTCAGGCGAGATCTTGGGTTACACTCATCGCCTCTCTAATCCATTATAGAATTACGTATCGGCTTCCATGTCCTATCAGGTTCTTGCCCGAAAATGGCGTCCTCAACTGTTCAGCCAGCTGGTTGGGCAGGAACATGTCGTCAGGGCGCTTGCCAATGCCCTCGACAATGACCGGCTCCACCATGCCTATTTGTTAACCGGTACCCGCGGTGTCGGCAAGACAACCCTGGCAAGAATCTTTGCCAAATCCCTCAACTGCGAGGAGGGGGTCAGCTCAACACCCTGCGGTGTCTGCTCCGCCTGCCGGGAGATAGACGAAGGGCGGTTTGTCGATCTGTTGGAAGTGGATGCGGCTTCCCGGACCAAGGTGGATCAGACCAGGGAACTGTTGGAAAACGTCCCCTACGCGCCGGTCAGAGGACGCTACAAAGTTTATCTGATCGATGAAGTTCACATGTTTTCCGGCCATAGTTTCAATGCCTTGTTGAAAACACTTGAGGAGCCGCCTCCGCATGTGAAATTTATCCTGGCAACCACTGATCCACAGAAAGTACCGGTGACCGTGCTCTCCCGCTGCCTGCAGTTCAATCTCAAACGTCTCTCCCGGGAACAGATCGGCGGACAGCTCAGCCATATCCTGGAACAGGAACGGATTGGATTTGATGATGAGTCGCTCTCACTGCTCTCTCGAGGAGCCGATGGCAGCATGCGTGACGGACTGAGTCTTCTGGATCAGGCTATCGCCTTTGGCGGCGGGGCGCTGCAGGCTGCGGATGTCGGGGCAATGCTCGGTACCATTGCCGGGGATTCGATTCATGCTCTGGTGGAAGCACTTGCCGGGAATGATGCCGCAGGCCTGCTGCAGCGCATCGCTGAGATGTCGGAATTGGCGGCAGATTTTGCCACTGCCACCCAGAACCTTCTGGCCTTACTGCATCAGATCGCCCTGTGCCAGCTGGTGCCAGATTTTCAGCCGGATGACGCATTCGATGCGGCACAGATAGAGCTGCTTGCACAGCGCCTTGCCCAGGAAGATGTACAGCTTTACTACCAGATCGGTTTAAGTGGACAGCGAGAGTTGTCACTCGCGCCAGATCCCCGCAGCGGCTTCGAGATGCTGCTGTTGCGCATGCTGGCCTTCAGACCTGAAGCTGCCGGATCTGGTTCGAATGCGCGAAAAAGCACTCAGATGCCATCGGGGTCGCCTCAGTCAAATGCGACCGCTTCAGTTGGCGGAAAACCGGTAAGAAGAGAGCGCGCGCAGACTCAGGCAGCTAAACCCCAACCGACACAGATAGAGAAGCGGGAGCAGGTCACCGACCCCAGCCGTTGGGAAGAGTTTGCGGCAGGTCTCAGGCTTGGCGGCATTGCCAGCCAGTTGGCCAATAATTGCGTCTTTGCCGGGTGGGATGGGAAGGTGCTCAAGCTCAAGCTTGACCCTGCCTCCAGACAACTCAAGGGTGGGCAGGCGGAGAAACGTCTGATGGATGGTATCCGGTCCGTATTGGGTGCTGAGGTCAAAATCGATTTTGTGGTGGAAACCTCCGACAAGGAGACTCCCGCCATGCGGCAGAAACGAAACCTGAATGAACGCCAGCAGGCAGCGGAGGCCTCCATGGCTGAAGATCCGCTGGTAAGAGAGCTGGAAGAACACCTATCCGCGCGAGTGGTCAGTGGCTCCGTCAAGCCGGTAGATTGAATGTAACTATTCAGTTTGGTCCTGAATATGTGCTTTTTGTAGGTTGGGTTAGATGCGCATTGCTGCAAACTATCATTTTGTTGCCAAACTTCGCGCGCATCGTAACCCAACATCGGATTGTCGGGTTAGGCCGCGCGCAAGTTGCTGTGCCGTATTTAGGCCTTGTGCGGTTGCGCGACTAACCCGACCTACATTGAATTGTGCTGAACAGTTACGATTAAATTAAATTTTTCTTTGATGAGGATTCAGTAATGAAGGGTGGTATAGGCAACCTGATGAAACAGGCCCAGAAGATGCAGGCCGAGATGCAGCAGGCCCAGGAGCGGCTGGCGCAGGAAGAGATTACCGGCGAGTCCGGTGGCGGCATGGTGAAGGTGATCATGAACGGTAAGCACGAGGTGCGTCGCGTGTCTATCGATGACAGCCTCATGGAAGACGATAAAGAGATGCTCGAGGATCTGATCGCAGCAGCCATGAACGATGCGGCTCAGCGGGTCTCCCAGAAGATGCAGGAGAGCATGTCCGGTCTGACTGCCGGGATGGGACTGCCGCCGGGTATGAAACTGCCTTTTTAGAGCGATGACTTCACAGAGTCTGCTCGACCAACTGATAGGGGCGCTGCGCTGCCTGCCCGGCGTAGGTTCAAAGACTGCCCAACGGATGGCCTACTATCTGCTGGAGCGGGACCGTGAAGGGGGCAGGCATCTCTCCCGCATCATGGCCGAGGCAATGGAGCAGATTGGCCGCTGCAGCCGCTGCCGGACCTTGACGGAGTTGGAGGTTTGTCGTCTTTGCACGAATCCGCACCGCGACGCTGCCCAGCTGTGCGTGGTGGAGACCCCCGCCGACCAGACCATCCTTGAGCAGGCTATCGACTATCCTGGTCTCTATTTTGTGCTGGGTGGCCATCTTTCCCCCCTGGATGGGATAGGGCCGCGGGAGATCGGACTGGATCTCCTGGATGCAAGGTTCGCAGAAGGTGAAGTCAAGGAGGTCATCCTCGCCACCAATCCGACGGTGGAGGGTGAGGCGACAGCCCAGTATATCCACGAAATGGCAAATGTCCGTGGCATCCGCAGCACGCGCATTGCCCAAGGCGTTCCGATGGGAGGCGAGCTGGAGTATGTCGATGGGGCGACCATCGCCCACGCCTTTTCCGGTCGTTCCGAGTTTTGATAGGGACAATCGGCTCCAATTAGTGTCTATCATCATAGTGTGCCTGAATGGCAACTGAAGGGGCCGGTGTCAAGTTGATGCAATAGCGTTTGGTATGGCGGCGGTGTGGGAATCAATTTGACTCCGACCCTAATGGCACTCCTTAATAACTGTAGGTCGTGTTAGCGTAGCGTAACACGACAACCTCGGCGCATATTGTTGGGTTACGGCCAAAAAGACGGCCTAACCCAACCTACCCAAGAGGTTGATTGTTGGTGCTTAGTGCTTTAAGTGAGTGCTATTTGACTCTGACCCCTATTCATACGAGCAAGGAGTAACCATGAGCGATTGTCTGTTCTGTAAAATGGTCAGCGGCGACATCCAGCCGAATGTGGTCTACGAGGATGATGACGTTCTGGCATTCCGGGATCTGAATCCCCAGGCGCCGACCCATATCCTGGTGATTCCAAAACGCCATATCTCCACCCTGAATGACCTTGAACCCGATGATGAGCCCTTGATGGGTAAGATGGTCCTGGCTGCGGCCAGGATCGCCGAGAAGGAGGGTATCGCCGAGGCTGGCTATCGTACCCTGTTGAACTGTAACGCTGAAGCAGGTCAGACGGTATTTCACATCCACCTGCACCTGCTGGGTGGGCGCCCGATGGGCTGGCCCCCTGGTTGAGCCGGGGATCACTAGTGACATGATCTCCCCGGCAGCAGGCACGGGCGAGGACTCCTATCTCATCGCCATTGAGGGCATGAGCTGCGGCCACTGCGTGGCGGCGGTAGAGAAAGCGGTGTCAGCAGTGGCGGATGTTGTCAGTGTCGAGGTCGACCTGGAGAAGCAGTTCGCCCGGGTCGGTGGTGGTCTGCCCCATAAGGTCATAGAGGCGATTGTGGATGCAGGGTACGACGCCCATCCTCTGCCGCAGATTCCAGCCGATTGCCCCATTCCTGATCCCACGATTCCCCCGCCTGTAGTAGAAAAACAGATCAGCGGCGATTATGAAATTGCCATCGGCGACATGACCTGCTCCAGCTGTGTGGCTGCTGTGGAGCGCGCTATCCGGTCGGTTTCAGGGGTCAGCGAAGCCTCTGTGAATCTGGTGGAGAAGCGGGCACAGGTCGTGGGTGGTGATCCCGGGAGCGTGGTCAACGCAATTATAGACCAGGGGTACAGTGCCCGGGTGCTGGAGCGTCCCAGGGTCAGCGACAGCCTGCAGCTCTCAGTGCCCGGCCTTGGCGAAACGGTGCCGCCTGAAGCACTGGAAGCGGTCATCCGCAGCCTGGATGTCACTGCGAAAGTGGCGATTGAAGGCGAAACGCTTTCCGTGACCACTACCATGCATCCCGCCGATCTGCTGATTGCGCTGCACTCGGCGGGCTATGAGAGCAAACTGTTGGAACAGTTTGTCGACCCCTATGTGGAACAGGAGTTGGAGGCGCAGCAGGAGATCCGCCGCTCCCGGCGGCGGGCGCTGCTGGCAGCCCTTGTCGGTGGTGGGTTGATGGCGGCGAATCTTGCAGGTTTGCTGCCTGCACTGACGGTCGCCGATGGTCCGATTGGGCTCAGCGGTCAGGCCTTCTGGGTGCTGGTCGCCGGGGTCTGCCTGTTCGTGATGTGGTTCAGCGGCCGCAACTACTATCGTGGCGCCTGGAAGCAGGCCAGACACTTTGCCGCCAACATGGATACCCTGGTGGCCCTGGGTACCGGCGCTGCCTGGCTCTCTTCGGTAATACTCATCGTCCGGCCGGACTTCATTCCCGGCGGTGGTCATCTCTATCTCGACGCCTCGGTGCTCATCCTCGCCTTTCTGCAATTCGGACACATGCTGGAGACGGGAGCAAAACGGACCACCAGCGAGGCGATCGGCAGTCTGGTGGGGCTGGCGCCAAAATCTGCAGTTGTCGAGCGGGAGCTTGGCAAGGTGGAGATACCGGTTTCGCTGTTGCGGCTCGGGGATCATATCCGGGTGCGCCCGGGGGAGCGGATGCCTATCGACGGTGAAGTCATCGATGGGCGTTCCAGCGTCGACGAATCGATGTTGACAGGTGAGTCGATGCCGGTGGCCAAACAGCCGGAAGATCAGGTGATCGGCGGCACTATGAACCGTAGTGGCACGCTGCTGTTTCGCATTACCCGGTTGGGCGAGGAGACCACCCTGGCTCACATCATCACCATGGTGAAGCGGGCGCAGATGAGCAAACCCCCCATTGCTCGTTTGGTGGATCGGGTGTCGGCGGTCTTTGTCCCGATTGTGATCGTTATTGCGGTATTGACAGCGATTGTCTGGTCTCAGATTGGGCCGGATCCTCGTACTGCCTACGCCCTGACAGCGGGCATCGCGGTACTGGTGATTGCCTGCCCCTGCGCCTTGGGACTGGCGACGCCGATTGCGATTATGGTCGGTACCGGTCGGGCAGCCCAGCTGAATATCCTGATACGAAACAGCGACGCTCTGCAGAGTGCCAGTCGTCTGACCCATCTGGTGGTCGACAAGACAGGCACCCTGACTGAGGGGCGTCCCGCAGTGACTGCTATCCACCCCACCGGGACTACTCCGGAGAGCGAAGTGATCCGCCTTGCTGCAATGGTTGAGACAGGCTCGGAGCATCCCCTGGCCGAAGCCGTGGTTGAGGCCGCAAGAAGCCGCGGTCTCGATTTTGCCGGGGTGAGTGATTTTCAGGCCCTGGAGGGGAGGGGTGTTTCAGGACAGGCCGAGGGGCACAGGCTTCTGCTTGGCAATCATCATTTGATGGAGGAGCAGGGCATCATCATCCCGCCGGTCCTGCTGAAGGAGGCTTCGCGGCATGCCGCCAACGCGGCCACTCCGGTTTGGCTGGCGGTCGATTCGCAGATTGCAGGATTGCTGGCAGTGAACGATCCGGTTCGTCCTGACAGTTTTGCAGCTGTGGATGCCCTGCAGCGCGAAGGCGTCAGGGTCGTGATGTGTACCGGAGACAACCGGGCGACGGCAGAGGCGGTAGCCGCCGACCTGAAAATTGACGAGGTTCACAGCGAACGTCTGCCGGGAGAGAAGCTGGACGTGGTGAAGTCGCTGCAACAGCAGGGGTACCGGGTCGGCATGGTGGGTGACGGCATCAATGATGCCCCTGCACTGGCCCAGGCGGATACCGGTTTTGCCGTCGGTAGTGGGGCCGATGTCGCTATCGACAACGCCGATATCACCCTGGCGGGAGATTCGCTGGCCGATGTGAGTAGTGCGATTGCCATATCCAGCGTCACGATCCGTAATATCAAGCAGAATCTGTTCGGCGCTTTTATCTATAATGTGATCGGCATACCCATGGCTGCTGGGGTGCTGTTCCCGGTCACTGGTTGGCTGTTGCCGCCAATGTTCGCCAGCGCCGCCATGGCATTGTCATCGGTGACGGTGGTTGTTAATGCCAACCGGCTGCGTTTTTTTCAACCACTGAGAATGGAGAGTTCCGTGTCTATCAAACTCAATGTTACCGGCATGACCTGCCCCCACTGCGTGAATCATGTTACCAAGGCCCTGCAGGGTGTAGGGGGTGTGGAAGGTGTCGAGGTTACCCTCGATTCCGGTGAGGCGGTGATTACCGGCTCACCTGCGGTTGATCTGCTTATTGCTGCGGTAAAGGATGCGGGTTACAGTGCAGAGACGGCTTGATCCGGTAGGCTATAATCTGCATTCGGACATAGGCCAAGACGAATCAAGTGAAGATTTCAGGTTCACTCACTCTTCCCCTTGAACGGCGCTTACTCACGCGAGAGTCGGCGTTGGTGCCTCATGGGGTGGAGGAAATGCTTCAGTCGCAGCAAACGGCCCTGCCGCGCCAAGTACCTTCCGTCATCGAGGCGGAGGCTTTGATACTCAGGACCAGAACCAGAGAAAACCCCTATCAGGTCGATCTGGAGCCCCATTCCTCTCGGGCGATCAGCGCCTATGCATCCACAGCAGAGAGTGATGAGCGGGCCTATGTGAGCGCCCTGCTGGGGATCGACGAATACGCCTAGCCGTAATTTGTAGACGCAGGTCGGGTTAGCCGCAAAGTGGTACGCAACTTGAATCTGGCGCAATGCATTCTGCGCGGCGTAACCCGACAAAACGACGTTGGGTTACAATGCGCGGTAAACCAAGTGCTGAAATTCAGTTTTGGTGCAACGCACATCTAACCCAACCTACGAACTAGTCGGATGCAGGAATAAACCGGTCGGCCTCGAAATTCAGCGTGGCGAAATAGTCATCCAGCGTCTCTTCTCGGCGGATCAGTTCAACGCTGCCGTCGCTCTTCAGCAGCAGCTCCTTTGGCCGTACCTTGCCGTTGTAGTTGAAACCCATTGCCTGGCCGTGGGCGCCGGTATCGTGAATGTAGAGGATGTCTCCGTCCTCGATCTTCGGCAGACTGCGCTGGACGGCAAACTTGTCATTGTTCTCGCAAAGTGAACCCGCCACATCCACCGTCTCATCGCTGCCGCTTTTACCCAATACGTCGATATGGTGGTAGGCCCCATACATGCCGGGGCGCATCAGGGCAGACATGCAGGCGTCCACGCCGACATAGGTGCGGTAGATCTCCTTGCGGTTGATCGCCTGGGTGACCAGAACCCCGTGGGGGCCGCTCATGTAACGGCCGCTCTCAACATAGAGTTTGGGGGCATAACCGTTATGGGACTTGAAGGTATCAAAGAGTGCGGTGATCTCCCGGCCCATGGCCTGGATGTCGAGGGCTTCGTCTTCAGGACGGTAGGGAATGCCCAGGCCACCACCGATATTGATGAAATCGAAGGTGATGCCCAGTTGCGAGGAGATCCACTCGACCCGCTCCAGCAGGGTGCGGGCGGTCTCGACCATGTAGGTGTAGTTCAGCTCGTTGGATGCGAGCATGGTGTGCAGGCCGAAACGTTTGGCGCCGCGTCCCTTGGCTGCTTTGTAGGCATCCAGCAGCTGATCATGGGTGACGCCGTATTTGGCTTCCACCGGGTTGCCGATGATGCTGTTGCCGGTGCGGCGTTCACCAGGGTTGTAACGAAAACAGACCAGCTCAGGCATCACCGGCACCTTGTCGATCAGCGAGATGTCGTCGAGATTGAGCACACAGCCGCCTTGGGCTGCCGCCGCTTCGAACTCCGTCGGACTGGTATTGTTCGAGGTGAACATGATGTCCTCGCCGGAGGCGCCGATATCGCGGCTGAGGATCAGTTCTGCGATGGAACTGCAATCGAAACCGAATCCCATCGACTGCATGATCTGCATAATTCTGGGGTTGGGCAGCGCCTTGACAGCGAAGTACTCGCGGAAATCCGCGATGCCGGAAAACGCCTCGGTCAGCGTGTTTCCGGTATCGAGAATGCCCTGCTCATCGTAGAGATGAAAAGGGGTGCCATAGTGCTCGACGATGTTCTTCAGAACAGGGGAGAGCCGGTGCATGAAATCTTGGGATATTGGCATCGTGGTTTCCTGCTGACGACGGATTAGAGCGCGTCTTTGATCCGGGACATCGCTTCCTGGACGTTTTCGAAACTGTTGAAGGCGCTGATGCGGATGTAGCCCTCGCCGCATTTGCCGAACCCGGCGCCGGGGGTGCAGACCACGCCGGTATTGTTCAGCAGTTTGTCGAAGAGCTCCCAGGAGTCGCCTTTGGCATCGATCCAGATATAGGGTGAGTTCTCGCCGCCGCTGCAGTCGTAACCCAGCGATTCCATCTGTTCGCGGATATATTGGGCGTTCTTCAGGTAGTAGGAGACCAGTTCCTGCACCTGGGCCTGCCCCTCCGGGCTGAATACCGCTTCGGCGGCGCGCTGCACCGGATAGGAGACGCTGTTGAACTTTGTGGTGTGGCGGCGATTCCAGAGCGCATGCACGGAGGCCTTCTCGCCGGACTCGGTGTAGGCCATGCAGGCTTTGGGGACCACGGTGTAGGCACAGCGTGTACCGGTGAAACCGGCGGTTTTGGAGAAGCTGCGGAATTCGATGGCTACCTCTTTGGCGCCCTCTATTTCGTAAATGGAGCGGGGCAGGCTGTCGTTCTGCACGAAGGCCTCGTAGGCTGCGTCGAAAAGGATCAGCGCCTTGTTGTCCCGGGCGTAGTCAACCCAGGCCTTCAGCTGCTCTTTGGTGGCGGTGGCCCCGGTCGGGTTGTTGGGGAAACAGAGATAGATGAGATCGACCGGAGTTTTCGGCAGATCGGGGATGAAGCCATTCTCTTTGGTGGCGTCCAGATAGACCAGTCCTTCGTAGCGGCCATCTTTCGCCTCGCCGGTGCGTCCGGCCATGACATTGGTGTCGACGTAGACCGGGTAGACTGGGTCGGGGATGGCAACGGTGGCGTCGGCGGCGAAGATCTCCTGAAAGTTGCCGGAGTCGCATTTTGCCCCGTCGCTGACGAATATCTCGTCGGCCTCGATATCGGCGCCACGGGATTGGAAGTCACCTTTGGCGATGGCCTCGCGCAGGAAGTCATATCCCTGTTCCGGGCCGTAACCGTGAAAGGAGTTGTCGCTGGCCATCTCATCCACTGCGGCATGAAGCGCCTTGATGCAGGCGTCCGGCAGGGCGCGGGTGACGTCGCCGATGCCGAGGCGGATGATGCTCTGATCAGGGTTGGCCTCAGTGTGGGCAGTGACCCGTTTGGCGATATCGGAGAACAGATACGAGGCCTGGAGTTTGTTGTAGTTCTCGTTGATTTTGATCATGCGGCAATCCCGGAAAAACGAAAACGCGCCATTATACAGGAAATCGGGGGGTGGTGGACTCCCCTAAACCCGATGTGTGGAGGGGTATTGGTGAAAACCGGTTTAGCAGTATTCATGTCATCACCCCCTGCGGACGAGATGACAGGTTTGGCGGATACGTAGGTTGGGTTAGCGTAGCGTAACCCAACAAGCTCCGGGATCTGTATGATTACGCTTCACAGCCCATCACTTCCCAAAAATCTTCCGGTAGTCAGCTTCGCTGAATCCCACGTACAGCCCTTTACCATCATCCAGCACCGGACGTTTTATTATCGACGGTGTCTCCAGCATGATGCGAATGGCACTGCCTTTGTCGATATTGTCCCTTGTCTTCTGATCCAGCTTGCGCCACATCATACCTCGTTTGTTGAGCAGTTTTTCCCAGCCGACTGCCTCGGTCCAGCGCAACAGAAGTGCTTCGTCCAGTCCCGCTTTTTTGAAATTATGGAAGTGGTAGTCGATACCCTGATCATCGAGCCACTTGCGGGCTTTTTTCATGGTATCGCAGTTGGGAATGCCGTAGATCGTCGTCATCATTTCCGCAAAATTTAGAGATAGAGATTCCAGACTATACACGCAGAATTCGAAGGTTTTCGTACCGGTTCAGATATCTCTTAACAGTTCATTGATGCTGATCCTGGATCGGGTCTTTTCGTCGACTTGTTTGACGATTACGGCGCAGTAGAGACTGTGGCTGCCATCGTCAGCTGGCAGATTGCCCGGTACCACGACGGAGCCGGCGGGAACTCGACCATAGACGATCTCTTTCGTTTGGCGGTTGTAGATTCTCGTGCTCTGGCTGATGTGGACTCCCATGGAGATCACACAACCTGTTTCAACGATTATCCCCTCTACAATGTTGGAGTGGGAGCCAATGAAACAACTGTCCTCGATGATCGTCGGCGACGCCTGCAGGGGGTCGAGCATACCGCCGATCTCAACATTACCTGAAATATGAACGTTTTGGCCGATCTGGGCACAGGAGCCGATGGTTGACCAAGTGTCAACCATAGTGCCGCTATCGATATAGGCGCCGATGTTGATGTAGGCGGGCATGAGAATGCAGGAAGGTGCGATATAGGCACCCCGGCGTGCACTGGCGGGAGGGACCACGCGCACATGGTCACTGCGGAAATCCCTGGTGTTGTAATCGGCGTATTTCGAGGAGACTTTGTCGTAGTAGTTGGTAAATCCCCCCTTTACAAAATCGTTATTAGAAAAACGGAAGGAGAGCAGGACCGCCTTTTTTATCCAGTGATTGACCCGCCAGTCACCATCGATTTTTTCCGCGACGCGGATTGTGCCATGGTCGAGTTGATTGATGATTTCATCAACAGCGTCTCTGACGAGTGTGTCGGCGGAAAGCGGCGTAATGTCGGCGCGTTTTTCGAAAGCATCGTTTATGATGGACTTGAGATCGTTCACTGGATTCACCGCTCACGTGTGCCCTGGCTGATCTGTGAAGTGCATCAGTGGACACCTGAAAACATCTGCTCTTAGTCCCGGGGAAGTGTCAAAGATAGGTCATTTCCCGAAAATGATGGGAGTAAGATGGAAGTATAGGTTACTGATAAAGTATTTGTATCTCAGACGGGAGATTGATGGCGATGCAAGAGAAACAAACCGGCTTGGAACTGAGTTGTCCGGTGCCAAGCCCACCAGATATGTCTGACATCCATGTGATTGAATTTATTGCAGAGAGACCAATGAAAGACTATCTGGAGGCAATGAAGGTTGCTGATAGTTTTGCAGGTAAGCGGTTTGCAGACTATATGTTGATATCCTGGTATGACCGGGATCGTGATTTTGAATCACCACAACATTCCAGCGAATGTCATCAGGATAGCGCGGTGCCCGGTTATGTGGACTATGGCATCCACCATGGCGCCAAGCTGAAAGTGGATTTCGAACGGGGCCGATTCGTTTTTTTCTATATGCCAGTTGACTTATGAACTTTGACATGGAAATCAAAGGGGTCAGTTTCGAATGGCACTAACTTAAGCTTTTTGGGGTGGCCATTTTTCCGAACATCTTCATGAGCAATGCGCCTGGGCTTGGTGAGTAGCGGAAAGGGTTTAGGCCTTCGTTTAACGGCTCGTGGCTCGATTCGTCCGGGACGATTTCCCACTTGCTGCTGCGCCATCAGGATGAATAATTCGGCAAGTTTATCATCATCATAACTCCCTGCTCCATTCTGCCTCCAGGCAATCCAGGTTTGCAAAGTGTGTTTGAAACTGAGCTGGCGAGGTAACATGTCAGCCAAGAAAGCCGCCTGCGGCATCAGTAACCTGATGAGGTTGTAGGTCAGAAGATAGACCCAGATCTCTTTCTCTGCCATCGCTGGCGTTCGACAACTCAACATCTCCATTCTCAGGGTGGTCTTGATCTTTGGTTTGTACAGTTCAATCATATGATCACGCGGTCCCAGCCGCTGGCCACGACGAAAATCTGTACTACGTCGCCGTGATCCCTGTTGTTCGAAAACCCCATCCACACCCCGTTTCTGCAACGCGGACACCAGAAAATAGGTGGCGTAGAATGTATCACCCAACAGGATGTCGCCAGATTCAAGTGTGTCCTGCATCGACCTGAGCTGGGACTGTTCATCGCTTCCTTTGCCTTGGCAAGGCCCCATGGACGAATTGAGTACCGCACCACTGGTCAGGCAGATGATCCCAACTAGGCGACACAGGGGAAACCCCCGTCCGGACTGTTGACTGCTTGGTTGAGGGTAGACCTCCTGATTGTCCGGCGTATCGGGTAGCGTAACGGTGGCGCTATCCACCAGTCTGACCGGGCGACCTCGCCAATGCCATGTGCTCGGGGCGCGTTCAGTTATCATGCGTCCGGTATGGCGAGTCAGCGTGGGGATCATTTCCAATGGCAGCCGTTTCCGTGCCCGACAGTAAGCGCCTGTATGGGTACTACCGACGGGTAGTCCACCCATCAAGCGCTTGATTGCCGCATCGTCCACTACACTCTGACAAGAGCGATCCTGACTCATCGCCTGGGCCAGAAACATTGACAGTGTTTCGGTTGGCGGAAACAGCCTTTCCCGATGGTCGGGTAACAATATTTCCACTTGATCCAGGAACTCTGGGCCGGTTAGTAGGTTAAAGAAGGCATAGGTATCACTATTTGCATCTTTTCACCAGAACCAGCCTTTTTTGTTTTCTATTTCAGCCTGTTATTGCTCAAGTAAGTGCCATTCTGGTCTGTCCCCTGTTATGCATGCCGGGAGTGTGGCAGGGCATCGGTTGGTCTGAGAGCAAGAATTAGCTATAAGTGGATGTAAAACAGAGAAGTATTCAAGTGATGGTGCGGGAGAATTCAGCAAAATTTCGCAACGATCAGGGTGAAAAGAGAAGTGACTGGTTGTTCAGTAGCTGTGGACTTTAGGTAAGATGGCTTTTATTCTTCCTATACTTTCGTTCATCATCATTCGCAACACTCAACAAGAACAACATGGAAGGAATCATGAAACTAAAGCTACTGCTCTTCCCTCTACTCCTCAGTGCCGCCAACCTGGCATTCGCATCCGCCCAGGACCAATACCAGGCATTGATACCCGTACTGACCGAGCACAAGGCGACTCTGGAGCCTCTCATCCACAAGGCCAAGGTCGACATAAGATCACTGTACGGGGTGATGGATTCCAGTGATCCCAACGAGATCTCTGCAGCCACACAAAAACTGGCCGGTTCCGTGGATACCGTCAATCAGGAGATCTATCCTGTGGCCCGACTCATGGACCAGATCAACAAGGAACACCCGGACCTGAGGGCGGTACACAATCAGGGGGAGGCGGGACGGGAGGCATCCTTTCTGATCGGCCATCTGAATGACGTGATCGGAAAATGGGACGAATCGCGGGTGGATCAGGCCACACACTATCTGCAGGAGAGTGAGAGCAGCCTGAGTCAGGTCGAGATGATGATGGGCACCATGAAATCGGTTCCGGCCAATGTGAGGGGTCCCATGGTCAGCCAGCAACTTGGCCCGTTGAAATCATCCAGGGCCCTCCTGGGAGTGATTCCCACCCTGCTGCCAGAACCCCCCGTCGGCATGGGGAAACGTACCGCCACCATGGAACAACTGGTGCAAAGGTCCACTCAACTCGAGGCCAAGTACGGGCAGATAGAGACCCAGATGGGTCAACTTTCCGCCAGTGCAGCCAAGGAACTGCAGCAACAACTTGAGGCCAATCGTTTCCCGAAAGATCTGAAGCGTGACGGCGACCTCGAGACATTGCTAACCGACGTGTACAAGAAACAGCACGGCGATCTCAAGATTGAACGCATCGGCATCAAGTACGACTGGCGAAAAAAGACCGAGGCCCGCTGGGTGAGCAATACCTTGGTGAAGGAGACCTTCAACTACGTCGGCGCATGGATCGCCCACAAGACGGAGTCGGGAAAATTCTATGCCTACAGCATCTCCTTCAGAAAGCCCCTGAACCAGGACGGCTCCTGGGGCGCGCTGGAGCAGTGGGGTGTGGGCCACGCCTATGAGATTCTGGAGAAGAATCTTCAGATCTAAATCACTGATGAAAACTCAGGGGGCGGCACAATTAAAGGGGCCAGGCTCGAATGGCACTGACTTAAGGAAAAAAGCACTAATAATTAACTGCTTGGGTAGGTTGGGTTAGGCCGTCTTTTTGGACGTAACCCAACAATATGCGCCATTGTTGTCGTGTTACGCTACGCTAACATGACCTACTGTTTTTTAGGTATTTGGCAAGTCATTGACAATACGAACATTGTTGCCTTAAGTAAGTGCTATTTGGGCCAGGCTCGAATTATTCTGCTATTCATTCAATCATGCCCCGCCGCCCTCGCATCCATCTTCCCGGAATCCCGTTACACATTGTGCAGCGTGGGCATAAACGTGATGCTTGTTTCATTGCCGAGGAGGACTATCTTGCATATAGAGAGTGGCTGGGCGATGGGCTCAAAACCAGTGGCTGTCAGTTGCACGCCTATGTTCTGATGACCAACCATGTGCATCTGCTATTGACTCCGCCCGATACTGAGGCTGTGTCCCGTTGATGATTTCGCTGGGCCGCAGATTTGTTCAGTACATCAACAAGATATACGGACGCGCCGGAACCTCTTATCTTTCACGTAACTATTCAGCTCACCCAGGAAATCCATCATTTCTGTGTTAAAAAATGACGTGTAAACTCACATTTTTCGCCTTGAGCTGATGAATTTCAGGGGTAATCTGAACAGTTACAGATAATTCATTTGAAGTGCTGAATAGTTATAAACATTCTTATCTTATTTTGGATAATTACATGAAACATATTTTGTCATTTTTGATTCTTTCATTGTTTTCAGTCACCCTTTTGGCCGGTAATTTGAGCGGATTGGATGCTAATAAGTTTAGATGGGCAGAAACGTATCTGGAAAGTTACAAAAAAACATCAGGGAATTCTAAAGAAATTAATAGGCAGAGGGTTGAAGATTATATTAATGAGATCCAGATCGAGCTTGGTAATAACAAGGGCGATCCGGAGTATGCAAAATATACGGCCAGATTGAATAAGCTTGTCACCGGATTGACGGGTGATGCCAGCGGAGGAGAAATACCAAAAGATATTGGAGACGCCAAATCCAATCTTTATTGGGCAAAAGGTAAAATTGACTTTGCAATAGAAGATCCAAGCTATGGGGCATCTACAGAAAATCTAGAATCTGCAGAGCGTTATCTTGAGGTGTCTAAGAGCATTCTTTTTTCCGGAAAACATGAAGAAGCCATAGGTGAATATAAAGATCTTCTGGATTTGTATGCGAAATTGAGGAGTGATTTGGATAAGATTCGTTCTAACCCATAGCCCGGTCATTTCATAAGTTCAGGTGATTGGTCACGGCATGCGCATTGCGCGTCTGACTGCGTCCACTGCCGAGCTACTGCTTGATCTTCTTGAAACCGGATTCGATCTTCCAGCGAGCGCTATAGTATTCAATGATCTGTTGAACAGAGAGCATCACCATCTGCTCATAGGCCAGTATCTCCCGCTGCTTGCCGTATAAGAAGACCGAGACCCTCTCTGCCTTCTCCCGGCGGTCAGCCACCAATACCGACAGGTTGGCTAAGTGCGCGGCCAAGCTTTGAATCAGAAAATGGGGTTTGGATAGTGGTTAGGAGATCACGTAGAATAAATGCCGAATGGAGCCTCTTTTCTCAGTATAATCAATGCTTTAACAACATTGATTATACCAGAGAGGGGGTTCCATTCACTGTTAAGTGGCTGATATAGAAAGAATATTCTTAGTCTGCCGATAGTCTACAGGGCTGCTCCATAAGTAATGCCTATGCCGTATACACGCAAACTAGAACCTGGCAAACCTATGTCTGCCGAGGTGCCGGAAAAACGGTGAAACTTCAGTAAAGTCAATGAACATGATTTTTTTAAATACACAGTCGCAAGGTCGTTACATGAAAAACTGGCGCAAGCAACTAGGCATTATCACCTTGCTCTTGATGTATGGCTCTACCCAGGCCATAGGCAAAAGCGCGGAAGGTGATCCTAAAATTCAATGCGGCAAGGATATCCAGGCCTGCCAATCAGACGCGAAAAATGGTGATAGCGAAAGTGCTTATTCCCTGGCAAGAACACTGCTGGCCGGTCGAGAAGTGCCAAAGGATAGGGAGAGTGGATTTCGTTGGATGTGCCGGGCTGCATCCGAAGGCCATGTGGCAGCAACATACTATTGTGGAACCATGTTGCTGGCGGGGGAGGGTACGAAACCAAACCCGCAAAAAGGGATGCTAATGATAGAGGAGGCCGCAAACAAGGGATTCGCCTTGGCAGCTTTACAGACCGGTCTTTCATATATTAAGGGGCGTGGTGTAGAAAAGGATCCACAGCGAGGGGTGCCGTGGGTTGAACTGGCGGTCAGCAAAAATCACCCTGATGCACATTACATCCTGGGTGCCTTGTATTTACAAGGCAATATTGTTGCAGCCAATCGGGGAAAGGCCTTGGCAGCTTTTCTGAGAGCGGCAGAATTGGGTCACGTAGAAAGCCAATTTCAAGCGGCCATGCTGTTTCAGGGAATTGATAATAAATCCCCAGTTGATTTGAAAAGAAGTGCGGAACTGATGGGGCAGGCCGCGAAGCAAGGACATCTTCGTGCGATGGCAGTGATGGCCCTGTTGTACACCAAAGGACAGGGCATTCCCCAGGATCACGCCAAGGCCTTTGCCTTAAATCTTAAAGCGGCTAAGGCGGGCTATCCTTCTGCACAGTTTCATCTGGGGGTGCAGTATTACCGTGGACATGGTGTTCCCAGAAATGTCGAACAGAGCTTTGTTTGGTTCCGAACGTCGGCTGACGCAGGTGATGCCGATGCGCAGTTCATGTTGGGAGAAGCCTACGAACTGGGCGATGATGTTGAACGCGATATTGATCAGGCTAAGTCTTGGTATCAGTTGGCGGCAAAACAAGGGAACAGGCTGGCGATTGAGGCTGTGGATCGCCTGTCAACAGGAGAAAAGCAGTAATGAATCATCGGCAGTTTTACGTCATCCCCTTGCTCATGTTGTATTTTGTCTGCCAAGTCGGTGTCGTGTATGCAAATCCTTCCGCCGGTCACCACCCTCAAGATCGACAAGTCGTTCGTACGTGACATGGAGGACGACGAGAACGACCGTGCGATTATCCGCACCGTAATTGCCATGGGCAAGACCCTGGGCAAGAAAGTCCTCGCGGAGGGGGTGGAAAACCACCGGCAGCTCTCTTTTCTGCGCCAGATGGGTTGCGACGAAATCCAGGGATACCTCTTCTCGAAACCGGTGATGGCCGCGGAGATCACCACACTGCTCCGGGACAACGACTTTCCCCGTATCGCCACCTCGTCGCCTGCAGAGCAGGAAAGCCGGCGGGGCTGAACCGGCCCTGCCCCCGCAGATACCCTTACCCCACCGCCGTAGTGTCTATAATCCTAAATAGGAAGAACCATCGCCTCCGATTCCCACCGGAGAAAATGGCAGTGTGTGGTCGTTTCCGACCGCTACCTCCCCTGTAAAGGAGACAACCATGTCAAGAGACTTTCACGCCAACGTCGTCACCTGGGCCGACCTCAACGCCACCGAACTGCCACCTTGGGCGGACCCCGCCTACCATGACTGTAAGATCCTTGCGGAGGGGGACTCCTGGTTCACCATCGGCGGGATACCCACCTCGAACCTGCTCTTTTCCATGCGGTTTTCCAAATCCACCCTGATCGTCAACTGCGCCCAGCCCGGAGACACGGTCAAGAACATATCCCAGATCGCAGGCAATGCTGGCCTGCGGCGCGCACTGTCAGTGAAAAACGGCGAGAAGTGGGATCTGATCCTGCTCAGCGGCGGTGGCAACGATCTGAGCGACGAAGCGGGGGAGATCCTGATCAACCCCGGGACGCGCCCGGTCATCAAGATGAACAGCCCCGAGGCATACTGTGACCAGGACTGCCTGAATCAGCTGCTGACCGATATCCAGGACGGCTACCGGCGTATCGTCCAGCTGCGCGACCGCCCGGGTGCCCCCTCCGCTGGCGTGCCCATCGTCTGCCACACCTACGACTACCCCACTCCCAACAACTCCCCGGCGCGCTTTTTCGGGATCGGGCTGCTCGGCCCCTGGCTCTTCCGGGCGTTCAACAATGACCAGATCCCTCAGGAGGACTGGGTAGCGCTGACCGACTATCTGTTCGAGAAACTGGCCGAGGCGCTGCTGGAACTCTCCCAGCCAAACGGCGCCAAGAAACTGCCCAACTTCCACGTCGTCGACACCCGGAATACCCTGCAACGCGCCGACTTGGGCGTCACCGGCGAGAGCAACGACTGGCTCAACGAGATCCACGCCAACGGTGAGGGCTATGCCAAAATCGGCAACCTGATCTGCGACAAGGCGGAAACATTGATCCAGAACTGACAACCAGACGGAGAATGCCGTCGGGCGGGCTGACCCCTAGTTCGGGGTTGCATCCAACAGAGGAGTGGCACCCATGGTGAACGTAAGAGAACGCATCGCAGCCTTTGAACAGAAGCAGGCCCGCCTTTCCGACGATCTGCAACGCTTCCTCGACCTGGTCTGGACTCACCGCAAGGACCAAGCCAGCGGCACCTATGCCGCGGCCAACGCAGACGTCTACGGCCTCTATGCCCGGGCCAGCCGGAATTTCCATACTAGCCCGGCGGCCATGATCCCGTTTCTCGAACAGATCCTGCGCCTGCCCCAACTGCCGGAGATCCAGTGCGACCCGGATGACGATCAGGATGCCCTCGGTGACTTCCTCTCGCTCTATTTCAATGCCCATGCGGCCCAGTCGGGCTTCGCCGAACTCGATCGGAACAACTTCACGGCCCTGGTGAACCTGGCGAAGAGCAATCGGCCGGACGTCTGCAACGTCCTGGCCAATACCTTCTATCATTTTCGCAGAAACCTCTCCCCCTCCACCGAGCGGATCTACCTGCACACAAAGCCCCACCAGGCAATCCACGTCATCCAATACGTCGTCACCCAGATGCTGCGCCGGCCCGATCGCCACCCTGGACTCTCCAACGCCAAGGTCGGCGCACCCGGTGCGGAATCCCGTTTCGACACCATCGTCGTCTACCTGGCCGACTCCAACGCAGTGGCCAAGGTGCTTGATGCCATTGCCGCCTATCAGCACGCAGGGAACTACGCAAAGTTCGAGCACGGCACCACCCGCAGCACCAAGCTGATCACCGACCACAAAGGTTACAAACTGATCGGCGTGGGGACCGGGGCGGAACCACCGGTCGCGCTCTATCGACACGGCGACGACCTGGTCACGATCCCCGGCTCCTCCAGCTTCGGCTCCTTCCGCAGCAAGCTGATCCAGTTCGCCCTAGCCAACACCATGCAAAAAGGGGAGGGCAAGGCAGAGTTCGTGACGCGGGCCGTCGGCTACTTCAGGTCTGCCGGCATCGACCCCAGGCAGCCCCACGCCCACGGCAAACAGGCAGAACTGCGGCGGCGCGCCGGGATCATCCTGCAGCAGCTACAGGATGGAATAGCGCCGACCTGGAAAGTCACGTAGGAATGGGAGGTCCAGGGCGTCCCCGGGCTTGCCGGCTGGTCAGGGTGGAGCCGCAATTGGAGAAAAAAACGGGCAGCTTGATAGACGATAGGCGTGGAATTCAGGGTGAACTCAAGGCGGTAGGGCGGGCCGCTGACCCGCTGACGGCAAACTACCGTTGGACCTGGGCAAAAAGGGCGTTTATTCTTCCTATACTCGACCTAACGTGCTGACCTGAACTATGAACAATGAACCTGGGGTAGAGCGGGAAGCTTCTGAAAACACATCGACCACCACATTCGGCAATGAGCTGTTGCGCACGGTTATCGACCAGATGCCGGACGTGTTTGTGCTCAAGGATGCCGATGGCAATTTCCTGCTTTGCAACCAGATCGTTGCAAAACTGTACAACACCACTCCCGAACAGATGGTCGGCAAACACGACGGGGATTTCGGTGTACCCAGCGAAATGGCCGATTTCTTCCGTGAGAACGTCCTCTCCATCATGGCTCGGGGTGAGCCTGAAATCGTCTACGAAGACAGCCGCGATGCCGCCACCGGCGAGATACGGCACTTCCGTTCGATCAAGACTCCGATCAAGGATCCCCAGGGCAATAACCAGATTATCGTTACTGCGCAGGACATCACCGAGCTGATCAATGCGCGCGACATGGCGGAAAAGAGTGCAACCCGCCTGCGCTACGTACTCGAAGCGACTGGTGAAGGCATCTGGGACTGGGATATTGTCAGCGGCAAGGTGACCAATAACACCAGTTGGTGCCACATGTTCGGTTTCCCCGAGGAGGAGATCGAACACCAGATCGACGACTTCGCCGGTTTGCTGTTCGAGAGGGACAAGGCCGACGTCATGCAGGCCCTGGACGACTGCCTGTCAGGTAAGACCAACACTTACTACCACGAACACCGCATGCAGCGACTTGATGGCCAGGTCATCTGGGTACTCGACCGCGGACAGGTCGTAGAGCGCGACGGCCAGGGGAGACCACTGCGCATGGTCGGCAGCGCCTCCAACATCACCGGGCGCAAACAGACGGAGTTCGCCCTGCAGGAGGCCAAGGAAGAAGCGGAAGCCGCCAACCGATCAAAGAGCGACTTCCTGGCCAATATGAGTCACGAGGTCCGCACACCGTTGAACGCCATCCTGGGCGTGGCCCACATCGGTCAGAGGGATGCGGTGAACAGCGATTCGCGCGAGCACTTCCAGCAGATCCTGCAGTCCGGTGAACACCTGCTGCGAGTCATCAACGACATTCTCGATTATTCCAAGATCGAGGCCGGCAAGCTGTCGATCGAAGAAACACCCTTCTCCTTCGTCCCCACTGTTGAGGAAGTCGTCAACATGATGGGGGACAGGGCACAGAACAAGTCACTCTCGCTGCGGGTTGATTTTGCTGACAACATGCCGACCTGGGTAATGGGTGATGCGTTCCGCCTTCGCCAGGTTTTACTCAACCTGCTATCGAATGCGATCAAGTTCACCGATCAGGGGAGTGTCACGGTTTCAGCGGCATGGCTGGAAGGTGTCGCGACCATCAGCGTTGCGGATACCGGTATCGGCATGGATGATACACAAGTCTACCGCTTGTTCTCGCCATTTGAACAGGGGGACAGCACCACGACTCGGAAGTACGGTGGAACCGGACTGGGCCTGACCATCAGCCACAGCCTGGTTCGGATGATGGGGGGCGAACTGACTGTCAGCAGCAAGCTCGGATACGGCACCGAGTTTGTGTTCAAGGTGAACCTGCCGTTGGCCGGCGAACCCGTCAACCAAACGGTGTCATCGCCAGCCAGCGACCAGCCATCACTGTCGGGCTTGCGTGTTCTCGCCGCCGAGGACGTCGATATCAATCAGATGATCCTCGAAGACCTGCTGGTTACCGAGGGAGCAGAAGTGATTTTTGCCGACAACGGCCAGCTTGCACTCGACATCCTCAAAGAAAAAGGCCCTTCTGCGTTTGATCTGGTGCTTATGGATATCCAGATGCCGGTGATGAATGGCTACGAAGCCACGCGGCATATCAAGGCGATGGCCCCCGAGCTACCGGTCGTCGGCCTCACCGCACATGCCCTGGTGGAGGAAAAACAGAAATGTCTGGATGCCGGCATGTCGCATCATCTGACCAAGCCTATCGATCCGGATGAATTGATCGCGGTGCTCAGTCAGATCACCACATCGCGAGGCTGATCTCAGCCCTTTTTCCGGTGCTTTGCCCCTGAGAGCACAATGATCCGTGCTATGTGGCAGTAGCAAGAAACGCAAGAAGTGTTGACTATATTGAGTGTTTTGGCGCTCTTAAGGCGGTAGCCGCTCAGTCAAGGAATAGAATTTTTTCCAAGAAATTACTGATAATGGTATTTATCATGGTATTTACTCTGACGGCCAATACTAAGCGATTGCTTTTAAAAATTTACCAAGCTTATTAACAATCGAGTGGGAGTAGCGTTTAGGTGTTGCTCCATGCGACACAACAACCATGATTTTCGATACACAAGACATCCACTATATGGAAGCCGCCCTCGAACTCTCAGCCCAGGCTGAATCCGAGGGGGAGGTGCCGGTAGGTGCCATCCTGGTCCGTGATGGCAAGATTATCGGCCAGGGATGGAATCGCCCAATCGGTCACCATGACCCCACTGCCCACGCCGAAATCATGGCCCTGCGTGATGCGGGACGGCGGGAAGAGAACTATCGTCTGCCCGGCTCCATCCTTTACGTTACACTGGAACCCTGTCCCATGTGTGCCGGTGCGATCATTCACGCCAGGGTGGAGCGGGTGGTTTATGCTGCCCGTGATCCCAGAGGAGGAGCCGCTGGCAGCGTGTTCGATCTCCTGCCTTCCGATCGACGTTTCAACCACCGTGTCGAGTGTGAAGGGGGGTTGTTGGAGATGGAGAGTGGTGAACGCTTACGGCAGTTTTTCAGACTACGCAGAAAAAACAAGGAGTAGAGGGTTGAAAGCTATGTTGAGAAAGCCATTATATCTGTTGGCTATTGCCTGGCTGTTGCTGCCGGTATTGACCCAGGCGGGTGCTGTTGGTGAGCACGAGGAGTGTCTGCTCGATGCCCTCAGGAATGCGTCCGGAGACACAACGATAGCTGAGCTCAGGGAAGGGTGTAAGGATGCTGGAAATGACCAGATAACTGACAATGCTGCACCAACAGTCGCGGTTGACGAACCGTCTGCATCTTCCCCGGTTGAGAAACGACTGCTGAGTGAGAAGTCGACACAGGATAATCCCTTTGTCATTACGCCGCACAAGATGAACTATGTACTTTTCGCCTCCTATGAGAGCGATCCAAACACTGCGCCATACAGTGGGATCGCCCCGAGTGACAATGTTTTGGATAACACCGAGATAGAGTTTCAGTTGAGCCTCAAGGTTCCGGTGCTGGAGGATCTTTTCGGGGGTATCGGCAGCGTCTATATGGCCTATACGAATCACTCCTATTGGCAGGCATATAATAAACCGATCTCTTCGCCTTTCCGGGAGACCAACCATGAACCAGAGGTCTTCCTTGATCTGAAAAGCGATTGGACACTGTTTGGCTGGAGAAACCCGCTCAACCGTTTTTCAATCGTGCACCAGTCCAACGGACAGAGTGGCAACCTCTCCCGGAGCTGGAATCGTCTCTATGCCCAGTTCATTCTGCAACGGGGGGATATGGTGCTGAGTATCAAGCCCTGGTACCGCATTCCCGAGGATGAGGAGGACGACGATAACCCGGATATCGATGACTTTCTGGGGCATGGTGAACTTTCAGGTGTCTATAAAAATGGCCACCACACCTACAATTTTATGTTGCGTAACAATTTTCAAAGCGACAACAAAGGGGCAGCGGAGCTGGGCTGGACCTTCCCGCTTTATGGCCGCCTTCGGGGTTATATGAAATATTTCAACGGTTATGGCGAAAGTCTGATCGACTATAACGCCAAAAGTCACCGCTTGGGTTTTGGTGTCGCCTTGACCGATTGGTTATGACGTTATGGTTGCCTGGCTACAAGGCATCGGGCGAGATCGAGAGGGCATAGGGTAGTTCTGGCTTCTCGCTCGGAGGCGCCATCTGTAGCTGTTTCCATTTGAGCAGTTCGTAGTAGGCTCTTATGTTATCGACATAGTTGACTGGCTCCTGTCCGCGGGCATAGCCGTGTTTTACTGTTGAATACCATTTTTTTCTGCTGAGTAAGGGGAGATGTTTTTTTACATCCGCCCACTTGTCGGGGTCCGCGCCCTGTCGCTGAGTGATGATGCGGGCATCTTCAAGATGTCCGAAACCGACGTTATACCCTGCGAGTGTCATCCAGAGCCGGTCAGGTTCCCCGATGCGTTTTGGGATCTTCTTTTCGATTATTTCGAGATAACGGGCACCACCCGTGATGCTCTGTTCCGGGTCCAACCTGTCTGTCACCTTGACCTGTTTTGCGGTGTTACGGGTCAACATCATGATGCCGCGTACGCCGGTGGGTGATTTTGCATTCGGGTTCCAGTGCGACTCCTGATAACCGATTGCAGCGAGCATCTGCCAGTCGATACCTACCTCATCCGAAGTTTGTTTGAACAGCGCTTCATATTTTGGCAGACGCTTTTCGATGTGTTTCAGAAAGGTTCTCGATTCGACAAAGTTGAGTCGATCGACATGGCCGTAGTAACGCTCTATCAGTTGCGCCAGGGTACCGTCTTTATGGATGCGGTCGAAGAAGGTCTGCATCGCATCAAACAGACTGCTGTCTTCCGTGTGCGCCATCGCCCAGGCAAGCTGTTGGGGTTTGGTCAGATCGAAAGCAACGCGTATGTTTTGCATGAAACGGCGGTTGACAGCAACATCATTGGAATCTGCAATGGTGTAGTCGATGTTTTCATCCTGCACTCGCTGTAACAGATCTTCGCTCTCCATGTCCCTGGGGCTTGACCAGCCCAGTTCTGGATACTCCTTCAATAATCTGTGCAACTCCTCCTCGTGACTGCTGCCTGGCAGTACCTCTATCGATTTACCGATAAGATCTTCGACCTTTCGTGGCCGCCGTTTGCCGCCCCGATAGACAACCTGCTGGGTGATCTCCTGATAGGATGGGCCGAAACGCAAGCGGGTTTCACGGGCCTGTGTAATAGTCAGCCCTGCTGCTGCAAGATGTGCGTCGCCCCGCGTAACCAATGGCAGCAACTCCTCGAAGCTTTTGGGTATGACAAAGCGTGCTTTGACCCCAATCTCTTTGGCGAACTGCTGAACCAGATCGTATTCCAGCCCTGTCAGTCCGTCGGACCCTTCATAATAGGTCGTGCCGCTGTTGCGCGTGGCTACGACCAATTCACCACCGGCTTTGATCCGATCGATCAACGGAGGCGGAATTGAACAGCTGGCCAGTAAGAGCAATGTTATTACATATAGGGAGAGGCGCATGGTTAAGTGGGCATCTAGTATAAAAACTTTGCCAGTTTCAGATTATTAGTGATATTGGACTATAGATAGCTGACCTTTGCTAAGGAATCAAGCCATAATATTTTCGATAGACAGCTGACCGCCGCGTCGGGATATAATAATTGACAGAGTTTTCTGGAGAGGTGCCAGAGTGGCCGAATGGGACGCACTCGAAATGCGTTGACCCTTTGCGGGGTCCGAGGGTTCGAATCCCTCCCTCTCCGCCATTTTATTTAGCCCCCTTGAAATACCACCTAACACCTTGAAAGGTAAGGTGGTTTCGGGTGTTCGAAAACCCTCGTTTCGGACATAGGCTAATTTTTCTGCAAAAGTAAGTTTCAGCACGGCCCGCTTGTCTTCCAGTCGCTCAGAGTTCCATAGATTACAAGGGCTTGCGAGGAATTCCATGGAAGTTCGAAAAATTTCATCAAAGCCTCTTACAGGCCGCCCGGAATTCTGGATTTTTTCCTTCATTTCAATCGCTCTGGGTGTAATTCCCCGCCCCTTGGGGCGTAATGAAAGACTGCAATGCGAAGCGAGCAACCGATTAATACCCCGTCCGCTTGCGGCGGGGTCGTTTATTCTTGTCTGCTTCCAGCTTTTTGATGCGCGTTTCATAGGCACTAATGACTGTGGCAGAGTCTGCCTCCACGAGGCGATCAAGCAACAGCTCAATTTTCTTGTCGATGTTGGCGATGTCCTTTTTAAGCCGCTTGCCACGGGTTTTCTGCATCTCCGCTCTGTGATCCCATAGCTTGTGGAACATGGCTCCGGCTGAATTAAATAGCGCCTCAGTCGGCTTGAGCTGGTGCAGGAGCGCTTCAAATGCGCCTTCGAGAACATCCCGCCGGATAGATTTACGATAGCTTTCACAGCCCTTTTTGAAGCACATATAGTAAGGATGGTGTTTGGTTTTTCCCTTCGACCAGCAGGCCGTCATCGGGTGGCCGCAATCACCGCACGTAATGAACCCGCGCAAGGGGAAGTCTTCGTTCAAGTTTTTACGGGCAGGTACTTTTGCATTTTCCTGTAAGCGTTTCTGGATTTTTCGGTGCGTTTCAAAACTGATTAGTCCTTCGTGCTGGGCCGGACGCAATGAAATATCCCATGCTTCCGATTCCAGATGCCCGGTATAGATAACCCGTGTAAGAATGTCATGGACTTGCTGATTACGAACTTGACCCCGGCTATCGTGCGGGAACTCAGGGAAGGATTCAAGAAACCGTTTTACCTCGCTTTGCAACTGAAAGCGCCCGGAGGCATAGCTTTCCAAAGCCTCCTGCACGATAGAAGCCCAAGGTTCATCACGAACGAGAACCTTTCCCCTGTCTTTGGTTTTTTCGTAACGGTAACCGACAGGGGGAACAGGATGCACCCAAAAACCGTTCATCATGCGCGCGCGCATTCTGTTGACCGTTTGTTCTGCGTTCTTCCCCCGTTGATGCTCCGCAACGGTGGCCAGAAGGTGCTCGACCAGCTTGGAGTCGGAATCGTCCCCGAACTCGATACTGGGCGACATGAGGGATGCCCCCACGGAGGCAATCGCGGCGCGCAGCTGCAAATGTGCCTCCAGTCCCCGCGCCAGACGGCTGATATCATCAATGATGACAGCCAGCTTTTCCTTGCGGTGTTTGCGTAAGAAAGTAAGCATGGCCTGCATGCCGGGACGATCAATGAGTGAACCGGTCTTTTTATCCTGAAACGTCTGGATAACCTCCAATCCTTTGTATTTGGCAAATTCCCGGCACCGTGTGGCTTGCGATTCCAAACCATCCCCTTTCTCAACTTGTGCTTGAGAGGACACACGCGCATAGATGACGGCTTTTTGTTTGATTGGATCAGTCATGCTTTACCTCCTTTTCTGCTCCGTAGCGACTTGATTAAATGCCTGTGTTTTTTCAGTGTCTTTCCTTGTTAGCGGATTGTCGGAATCCTGACCAGCACTTTTCTCCATCAGCGCGGGAAGCAACTGCACGGAGTCCAGCCCCCACCCCATATCCACAAAGGCGCTCATGATGTGCCAGAGGGTTTGCAGCAATTCATTTTGCTGTTCTTCGGTCATGTCGAACTCTTCGAGGTAATGACGGTATTCGTCAGGATCGAGCTTGAGCACCGTCACCGCAGGCTTATCCGTATGCAGCGGTGGCCCGCAGGCGGTTTCATTATTCACTGGCCGATTGTTTTTCATCTTACTTCTCCGTTTCTTTTGCTTTGTTGGCCGCTCCGTCTTTCTCCCCTTGGCTTTTACGCATAAGGGAACCACTGTATAGGAATACGTTCCTATCTCTGGCCAGAAAATGGATTTCAGGCGTTGATTGCCGGGGATAAGTTTTCACTTACCGCTCCCGGCCCGGCATTGGCCGCGTTTTGTCATGCTGCGCTGCATGCGCCTGTGTGTTTTTGGGTTTTTCAGCCCGAGGCTGCGCCAGCCGCGCCGCCCGCTCTTCCTTGAGCCATGCTTGATTAAAGGACTCCCGCAACGGCCCTTGCACATGTTTGGGACGCAGCACGGGGAAAGGACGGTGAAGTTTGACCATCGTCGATCCCCGGCCTTGTTCCCCCCGCCGTTGGGCTTCAGGTTTGCGGCTATCCGTTATTTGCTTGCTGATATAAGGACAGCGGGCATGATCAAACGGCGTACGCAAGGCCCGCAATTGCCGCAAGCTCACGGGCGCACTCCGGCGTAAATCCGGTTCATGGCCCGCGTAGCTGGTGCGGCTTTTGGGCTTACCGTTCCCGGTCATGATTTTGGCTCATGGTCTGGGAATTCTCCGGTTCATGCCGTTGATTGTCATGGCTTTGCTGGCGCTGATCGCGCATCTCCCGCAACGTCACACGGCCATCGACAGGGACACTATCAAGAGCGATGTCATAGCCTTTTCCGTCGCGGTGCTCGAAAGCCGCGCCAACGCGGCTCCAATGCCCCTTGCCATCTCTGGATTCCTGCACGTTATAGGCAATGTAATCCGGCTTTTTCGGATAGGTGTTGTCTTCGCGTTTCAAATCGTCACGCTCTTTCATGGTGTTTACTCCTGATGTGCAACGCCTTTCCTTTGAATATAAGATGCAGGCCGGAAAAGCATGGTGCCCGCATCTCTTTGGAAGCATTCCAATTTTGCGCCTTCTACTCGCCCTCACAGTCAACGAGAGTGACAAGCGGACAGCCGCCCCGGTAGAGCATTTCTGCGCGGCCCCGAAACCCAATATAGGTACAGATCACTTGAGCCTGCGGGTGGGTATGGCGCTGGTCGGGTGCGTCAATCAGCACATGAGGACCCACAGGCGAAACCACCACGGCGGCGAACAACAATAATGGCCACTCACTGAGCAGCGCGGCCAATCCGCGTAAGGCCATAGCCATTAGCCGCAAAGGACGGATCAATATCGGTTTGTAGATTTTCATGGCGCTTCCTCCTAAAGCCTGACCTGCACCTTTTGCAGGAACGGTTTGCCGTGGAATGGGTTGATTCCAGCCTGTTTTCGCCACGGCTCTATGGCGGCGTACGAGACAGGCTCGATGAGCGCAAACGGGGCGCGACGTACCAACAGCAGGCCGTAAGGCGTGCGGCGGATTTCATCCGGGGTCATGAGCACCCTGCCACTTTCGCTGACTTGCTCCTGCACCCCGTTCTCGTGACGGCTAAAACTCGCGGCCATAACAGATTGTTCTCCCAGCATCTTGCTGATCATCTCCAATGTTTTGGGCGATCGCTGGCCGGGGAGAACCTGCTTGATCTCAGTTTCACTGAGCAAGGTTTCCAGTGTGCTTTTACCGTAGACGCGCTCAAAAGCAGACAAATCCTGGAAAATCAAATGAAGTCTTAAGCCGTAACTCCGGCCCCATGTAAGTAAACTCTCCAGACCGTTGATCTTGTAATTGGTGGCTTCATCCATGATGAAATAGACAGGCTTGCCCTTATTGGGGTGGCGTTTGATGGCCGTCATCGCGCACCACTGAATAAGGCCGATATACGCCTTGTAGACATCCATGCGGGAGGCATCGGCGATGATGAACAACTTGACGAGCCGTGCGTCGTCCTTCAGTTCATTCATGGAGAATGTCGAGCGCCGCATGGATGGGGCCAGCCGTCCGAAGGCGAAGGGTGCTAAAGCTTGCTGCGCACCGGAGATAAAGGAATCAAAAGTCTTGCTTCCCATGAGGGCAAGCCAGTTCGCGGCCCAGGAGCGCACCAGCTTAGCGAACTCCGCCACATCCTCAAGATCATGGTTTTGCGCCCAAGGTGCTTGTTCAATCGGCATGGGGCCTTGCGGATCGGGCTGGCCTTCACTGTCGATTCCAAGAATCCAGCGCATGTTGTGCTCAAAATCCGTCCGGTTTTCGAGCAGCAGGGCCACAGACGCTAAGGTTGCGCCATGCTCTTCGACCATGACTTCAATAACGGTGCCTATGGCAATAGCCCGGCGAGAGCCTTCATTGAAATAGCGGTCATTACCCGGATTTTCAGCGGGGTCAGGATAGGTTTGCACGGCAAATTCCCGTAAGTCGTCAGCCACATCGCGCAAGCCGCCCGGGCGGTGCAGGTCATCCACGATAATGTCCAGCGGGTTATAGCTGTGGCCTGCGCCCACTCTGTCCTGCCAAAGACCGCCGGGATTGAGCCAGAGCACGGTTTCTCCGCGCGCCTCCAATGGCTCCTTCATCACACACAGTAATTCGCCCTTGAAATCCCCGACAACGGCGCTGTCCTTGATGGAAAACAGGTTGGGAATGACCGTACAAGTGCCCTTGCCTGATCCCGCCGGGGCCACGGTCATCGCATTTGAGGCATAATCGATGAAAAGCGGCTTTCTTGAGCCTGCCAGCACGCCCCAAAACGGCCCGTGATTTTGGCAGCACTGTTCCGCCTTGAGGTCTTTCGCTTCGGCCCAGCGCGCTGTGCCGTCTTTACCTGTCGCGGCACGAATGCTGATCCAGTCGAGCAGACAGCCCAGTGAGCGGAACGCTTTAACCACTAGAGGCATGCCTACCAAAAACGCCAAGCCGTAAAGCATGGCTGACAGCGGTTGCCATTCCCCATTGATCATCGGTACACCGTTGCGTACAGCGCCCCAGAGGATAATCCCAGTCAGGATTATCCGTCCGGTCAGGCTCAGCGGTTTCTGGGTGTGCTGGGTCATGACTTTATCCTTCAAATCCATGGCGAATGCGGATAACACGGGGAACCGCTACGCCATTGGCTCGAAAGTAATCCGTCCAGAAACGGCGGATTTCGTCTTCATCCCTGCAATAAGGCCCGTAGCTGGGACGCTGCAACATTAGGATATCGACGTCCACACCTTTCAAAGAACGGGGCTTCAGGCGTTCCCGGTAGATACGGCGCTGAGCAAAGTGGCTGAAGGGTGGCATGTCGTTTTGGACACGGCAGAACTGCACGCTGTCCGGTGAGTTCTGTACCAGGTCAGAGACGAGCACAATCTTTGTTTTAGCGCCAACGTTTGGCTTCCGAGACAGATCGGCGACCATTTCCAGCATGGGTGATTGCGTAGTCTGGCGGCGCACCTTTTCTGGATCGTCAGACAGTACATCTTCCAGTTCTGGCAAGAAGCGCTTGTCATACAGACGCTGGCGCTGCTTCTTGAGATAGCCCGCCATCACGCTATCCGCACCGATAGCGGTCAACTCTTCCAGACGAGTAGCCGAACCACAGATATGAAAACGCGGGGCCAGCACGGAGGCTTGCTGATCACCTTCGGTGGTAAACACCGAAATCCGATCCCCAAAACCAAGCTGGTCAAAGGCTATGCGGAAATAGCGGTGTAAGGCACGCTGTTGATTAGAGTCGAACCGGGGTTCACTGGCATCAATCAGAACAAAGGTCTGTTTGCCCTCGACGCCGTCATAGCAGCCATAGTGATCCGGGATTGGTTTCCCGTAGGCCTGATAGGCAGCGTAGCCGAGTCCGGCGACTGCCGCCACAATGGCGGCCAACGCGACGATCAGCAACGGCCAGTTGGTTTGGCTTTTGCGGTGGTATCTCATGATGTCTCTCCTCCATGGGTGGCATGCAGTTCTTCAAACAGGCTGCGCAATTCGCGCAAAGCCTCGGCCTTGGCCATATCCAGTGCTTCGCGGTGCTGCTGAATGTCGGGGGTTTCCCCGAAGGCAGGCAGATCACAGTTTTCGAGAAAAGACTGAAAAGAGGCGAGCTGATGCAGGGCGATCTCGGGCAACGGCGTGGTATCACCCCGCGCAGCACGGTGTGTCTGGGCCAGTGACGCAATATCGGCGCGCAAGGCACTCTCGGCCTTCTTGACGACACCGATCAGTTCTTTCCGCGCCCTTAGGCAACGGTTGAAGATGTGCCCTACCTGAGAAGCTGTTTTGCGCTGGTCTTTCCAATCACGATCCAGTGCCGACCGGGCGGCGGCATGCCGCTCCTCTATCTCAACTACGTAGTACGCATAGGCTGCCTGTAGCGCCTCATAGGCGGTTACAGCCGCGTTGTGGTACTGACCGTAATGGGGATAGGAATCGGTGAAGGCACTCATCCCCTTGTGGTAGGAGAGCACCGACATGCCTATTCCCGTCAAGACCAGGAATAGCGCCTCAGGAACGGTAAAAATACTGAGGTAAGCACTCAGAGATACTTCCACGCTATCTAGTGTTTCCCGCGCCCGGACCTGACCGAGGGTGGCATGCAACAAGGCAATGACCGTGATATAGACCCAGAACTGCCAATGGGCACGATGGCGGATGGCAACGAATGCCGGGTTATCTGCATCACTGGCATGTGCACCGTAATGCCGCCAACGCCCAACATAGAATCCAACCCAGATACTGAGAAACACGTTGGTAACCGAAACCAGAAGACTGAACAGAATGGCGGAGACGGGGCTGGCGGCGAGTTGGGCATTCAACAGAAATCCAGCATTCACGGCAGCTTCGATGAACACCATCAACAAAATGAGCAGGAAGTTGAGCATGGCTTAGCCCTCCTCAGCGGAGCGGGTTAGCCCGTGACGCAAACGGAACGCCTCTTCGGCTCGGTCCTTGCGGTGGAATTCTGCGGCGCGTTCTTTGAGTTCTACTGCTGCCGCGCCTAACACGTCATCGGTAATCAGCGGCTCTGGTGCAAAATCTTGCTTGGCTGCATTCAAGCCATCAATAGCCGTTTCAGCTTCACTCAGTTTGTCCAGAAACGCATTGCGGGCCTTACGCAGCTTTGATTCGTAGGGCAGACGCAGGCGCTCCAACTCATCCTCGACAGTCAGCCCACCCAGCCCGCGCGCGATCACCCAATCCTGATCAAATGTGCTCATTGAAATAACTCCCTATACAATAAAGCCAATGCATATATATTCATGCCTAGGACGCCTTGGAGTACCGTCAGCACGTCACGGTGGGAAAGTTAGTTCAGGGGAATATTGCTGACCTCGGAAAAACCGCGTTGATAACGTAACCTGTTGTTAAATGTGGTATTATTTATGGACAAGTGAAGAGATCGAGAACGCAGAAAACCAATGTCACAAATAGACTTGAAGCCGCATGAAAGGAAAATCAAAGCACGGTTTTACCGCTGGGTATGGAATACTCACAGTGGCCATTGGGAACGAGCAGCAGCCGAACTCAAGGCATTCACTGGCGTAAGTATTCCACATGAAACCCTGCGGCAAAATATTGCACCTGTAAACCAAACTATGGGTGAGGCACCACGCAGCTTCCGAGACCCAAGACGGCTTCGTGCCCTGAAAGACTTTCTGATCAGTGTGAACTATTTGTTCGAGGATGAGCTACAAAAGGCCGACACCTTCAGTTACCTAGCTGAGCTGTTTTCTCAGTTCGTTTCTGGCAATCACACATCACTTAACACCCGGCCTCTGGAGCGCTTTCGGGGGCTGTTCCGCGGTGGGCATTTAACCACCATTGCCAGAGAAAGCCTTGAGATTTACATCGATTACCTGTCGCCTGACCAGCCTGTGGCTGCGACAGAGTTCAGCACTACGTATGACTTTTCCGATGAAAACCCACAAGACCAGGAAACTTCGGAAGGCTGGACCATCTGTAATGAACAGGGTTTCTACCTGTTCCTGCTAGGCAATGTATACACCGCAAAGTGCTATCTGGTTCTCCAAACGACGCCGTCTATCACGAGTGAAAGACCGATCAACACGATCGGATTATTGCGGTATGAATCAGCCATCACCGGTGAGATTCAGAACGTCACGACCTTTATCGACAAGGATGATCAAGACAGCACGCAGAGTGAATTTCGGCTTTCAACGACTATTGAAAACTTGTGTTTTTTCTTGACTCGCGCCTGATATTGGCGCTATCGAAAACCCAGGAAGCTTAGATGGTTAAGAAACGAAAATTTTTTGCTGGTGCACCACCAGAGAAAGGAAGCCCGTTGACAGAATCGCAAACGCCAACGGACACGGAAACCGCGTTTATTGCGTTGGTTAAAGATCGACGGTATCAAGAGGCCATCGCCCTGATGCCGGAAGTTAACGACATCAATGTCAGAGACCCCGCAACAGGAGCCTCGGCGCTACATTTTGCAGCTTTGCGCGCATGTAGAATCCTAATTCAGGCATTAGAGGCGCGGCCCGATCTTGATTGCTTAGCGCAAGATGGAAGCGGGCTGTATCCATCAGAGTTAGCATGGGAACACGGAGGACATGAAGAACTAGTGCAGTGTCCTAATTTGATTGTATATTATCAAGGGTTATTCGCGCACGGTTTACTTTTTCTAAAATGTCTTCAGCAGATTTTGTCCAAACAAAAGGTTTGGGGTTTTTGTTGTTCTTATCGATATACTCAATAATCTTTTTTTCCAGCTCAACTACCGAAGTAAAAATACCTCTTTTAAGTTGCCTCTCTGTAAGTACGCCAAAAAATCGTTCTACTAAATTCAGCCATGATGAACTGGTCGGTATGAAATGCAGAAATACACGTTTATTCCGCCTCAGCCAGTTCCGTACTTTTTCATGCTTATGCGTGGCATAGTTATCAACAATAATATGCAAGTCTTTATCTTTTTCAGTTTGACCTTCAACCTTCTTCAGGAATTTAAGAAATTCTTTGTGCGTATGCTTTTGGTAACATTCACCAGTCACACTTCCAGTAGCAACATCAAGCGCTGCAAAAAGTGTACTCGTACCGTTTCTTTTATAATCATGCGTTATGGTTCCACAGCGACCTTTCTTCAATGGAAGACCCGGTTGCGTGCGGTCCAACGCCTGGATTGATGTCTTCTCATCAACACAAAAGACAATAGCGTTTTCAGGTGGATTTAAATATAAGCCCACTACATCACACAATTTCTCTTCAAAACGAGGATCATTGCTGACCTTGAATGTCTTCTCCAAGTGAGGCTTTAAACCAACCGACTGCCAGACACGATTAACAAAGCTGTGCGTTGTTTTCAGTTCTTTAGCCAGTGTCCGGGTTGACCAGTGCGTAGCATTGTCTGGCTTATCTTGCGTTGTTTTCTCAATTATCCTTTTGCGAAGTCTGGCCTGTTTTAATGTATCCTTTCCTCCATGATTTGCCCCTCTGGGCTTATCTTTGCTGATTGACTGGATGCCACCTTCAGCAAATCTATTTCTCCATAGTCCTACTTTGTTAGGTGCAATATTGAGTCTTTGTGCAATGTCTTTGTTCTTCAAACCTTCTGCGGATAACAGGACTATTTTAGAGCGCTCTGACAATCGAATTGAGACAGCCTTGCTCTTTGTGTTTTTCTCCAGTATCTGCCTATCGGTTTCAGATAATGTGATTTTTGCTGCTACTCTCATACATAATAATCCTGCCATTCATGAATAGCAGGATTATACCAATAACCACTTAATATGCCTTCAATTTAGGACGCTACACTAGCTGGATATGCCCACCACTGAACAGATCGTCACATAACACTTGATTGTCCTTGTAAATGGCAACTTCAAGTGTATTCTGATCGTTGTCTTCTTCGAAAAATACCTTGATGCTGTCAGAAACGTAGTCCTTGTAATTTTCTACGCAATTTCTTTCATAGTCGTGGTCATTATCACGAATTACAGCAGTCCGAATATTCAACAATTTCGCGAGATCAAGATACCGCTTGAAACTCGTTCCACCCACCGAAATTATGTGAATATCGGTTTCCTCAAGATTTTTGCCAGATGTATTCTTATACAACGCCTGAATGAGAATGTATTCAGCATCCCCTTCAACTAAAATAACCTTTCCTGACAAGACAAACTCCAGAACATTGCTGTCTGGGGCTTTGATAAAGAACTTTGCTGTGTTACGTGGAAGATCTTTCAGCTTTACGGGTGCATCACTAGAACTATTGAGCATAATTGCTTTTCTAAGATCTAGTCTTGTACATATCAAGCTATTGTGTGTAGCTACGATCAATTGTTGCCCTTCCGATTCAGCTATCCTCGCAACCAGTTTCTTCATGTTCGTATGACTTAGGTGATTTTCAGGCTCTTCCAGTAGTAATATATCTAATGGGTGAGCAGCCTCACTACGCTGGAGAGCGAATTCAGTCTTGATGAAGCACTGGCGGCCCTTCCCTTTGTTATCAATTGAGATACCGTCTTCTGTAATCGTTAAGTCCGCCTCCAAGTTTGATTTTGAACTCGTGGCTACTGAGAATTTATAGCTATCAAGCTTGTCGTTTAGATTACCTAAAACACCATCACGAAACTGTGCTTTGTGCTTTCGGTACTCGTTTTTGTGTTTATTTCTGTCTCGGTCATCAACATTGGCCAAGTACACACTTTTCACGTATTCGCGTGTCGCGTATTCATTATTTATTTGTGAACCATCAAGCAAAAGGTGCTTTATGAAGCGACGATATCCGGTATATGACTCACCCGAAAAGGTTTGAAACTTGATTGAATAATACTCAAATGGGAAACTTGGATCGTCCTCTTTGAGAATCTCTAATATTTCTGCCGCATAGTCATCCATTGGCGCACAAATAAGCCTTAATCCGTCATGGTTGGTTTTCTCGCTATTGTTTCGCCCATTAAGGTCGGGATTGTGTTGCTCATTTAGGTATGCTTCTACGCACATTACCGGTAGGCGCGCATATTCTTTTTCTGTGGCTAGATAATCGTGAATAACACCCGCATTCATGAGGTTTTCTAACCCTATAGTTTCAACCTTACTTCGACTGCCACTAATAATTAGATCAAGAGCTTGTAGAATCGAGCTTTTTCCAGACTCATTGTCGCCAATGAGAAGATTCATTTCCGCATCGAAATCGACAGATAACTCGGAAAACCGCCTGAAGTTCAGACACTTCAGCTTTGTGATAACTTTACTCAAGACTTCTTCTCTCCTTTCGCGATTCAATATTGTATGTGTGCCGCATATCAAAAATTTCTATCACTATAAAACTGTAAGTTAGAATCGTGCTGTATAAAGCTCAGATATCTCCTAAAAAGGAATTTGTTAGAAAGATACACATTGAACCTGAGAGTGTAGCTCCTCCGTTACCCTCGACCATACCATGTGCCTTTGCCTCGACCGTGCTGGGTCAGCTGCTTGGCGGCTACAAGGGATTGCAGGTGTTTTTTTACAGTATTGCGATTGGCACCCGTGATTTGAACGATTTGTCCGATGGTCAATCGTCCATGCTCTTTGGCTAGTTCAAGAATTTGTATTGAGAGTTCTGGCAGCGTATCGACAAGAATTTTCTCGCGCTGAATTTTTATCTCTAGCCGCTGCTTTTGTTTTTTCAAAGCCCGCAGAAAGTACATGGCCCACGGTTGCCAATCTGGCGCATCGGTGCGGATAGTGCCTTGTGTTTGGCGCAGTGCTAGATAATAGCCCTCTTTGGTTTGTTCGATCACGCTTTCAAGCGAGCTGTAAGGCACGTAGGCATAACCACTACGCAAGAGCAGCAGGGTGGTTAAAACGCGAGACAGTCTGCCATTTCCATCTTGGAATGGATGGATTGCCAGAAAGACGACGGTAAAAATGGCGATGACCAGGAGCGGATGAAACTGCTTGTCATTCAGCGCATCGTTCACCCATTCCACAAGTTCTATCATGAGGTGTGGCGTATCAAACGGCGTGGCAGTTTCAAATACGATCCCGATTTCTTTGCCTTCGGCATCAAAGGCACTCACATTGTTGGGATTGGTTTTGTAATTTCCCCGGTGGCGTTCGTCTTTGGCGCTGTAAACCAGCAGGTCGCGGTGCAGTTGCTTGATGTGGTTTTCGCTGAGCGCAATCGCATCGGCATGGGAAAAGACTGTTTCCATGACCTCAGCATATCCCGCAACTTCCTGCTCATCGCGCGTATCAAACTTCTTGATTTCGAGATTGCTTAAGAGCTGCCCGACCTGTGCATCAGAGAGCTTGCTGCCCTCAATCCGTGTTGATGAGCCGATGCTCTCGATTGTAGCGACCCGGCGCAGGGCTGATAGCCGCTCAGGGGCAAGGGTTCCCAGTGCTTTCCAGGCACCCTTAAATTCATCCAGCTCTGCAATGAGTGAAAGAATCTCAGATGTGATGTGCAGTGTGTCGGCATTTATACTCATACCCATATAGATATCCATAAATACCCATAAAAGCAAGAGCAATCGTATATATCCAGAAAAACACCCATAAATACCCAAATAATCCGGGCATCCGGGCGTGCTCTACGGCTGCGCCGCTGAGTCTGAAGTCTCAGCCCATGCGGGTAACGATCACTGATGCTGTTTAGCCGCGCTTCCGCTGGAAGCGCTCTTTATGTCGGAGTTTGAGGGGCTCTTGCCCCCCTCAAAATCAAGAAAAATAGACGGTTTCCACTCTGGCGCTTCGCTGAGGCGGACCCTCCGCGATTTTTCTGGATTTTTTCACCAGCGCCTAGTCGCCCTAGTCGGCAGAGATTCATGAGCGCGCGCATTGCGCTTCTTGAACCTCAATCGCCAACGAAAGGCAAAGACGATGAACAATGAAATTAGAATCTACGTGGCAGATTTGGCCGCTTACAACGCCGGAACACTCCACGGCATATGGATTGATGCAACCGAAGAGCTTGAGGTTATCCAGAAACAGGTCAGGGCCATGCTGGCAGCATCACCGGAAGGGGCAGCGGAAGAATATGCTATCCATGATTATGAGGGCTTTGCAGGCTATGGGCTTTCAGAATATGAAGGGCTTAGGGCCGCCCATGAGATAGCCTGCTTTATTGAAAACCATCCGGATTTTGGCGGGGAACTCTTAAATCACTTTTCTGATCTGGAAGAAGCCCGCCGCGTAGCAGAAGAGGATTATTGCGGATGTTATAGCGCGCTGGCCGATTACGCGCAGGAGCTGACCGAAGAATGCACCGCAATCCCGGAAAATCTGGCTTTCTATATCGACTATGAGGCCATGGGCCGCGATATGGCGCTGAATGGTGATGTCTTTACCATCGAAACCGGGTTTGAAGCGGTTCATATCTTTTGGAACCACTAATCTGATTACGGCTGTTCGTCACTGACAAACGAGGCATGATTATGTCCTCATTACGGATTCTTTGGGCCAACGCCTAACGCTCCCGGCCCGGCGTATCAGGAGATCGACTGTGGCGGGAATGCCGATTGAATGCGGTCACGTCGCGCTGTTTGTCCTTGATCTCTTGGTATTGACCAATATCGCGGGACAGGGTTTCCGAACGTATATTTCTAAATTCTTCCAACCGCCGGACACGGGCTTGCAAGCCCCGGCGTTGATCCAGTTGCTTGAAAATCAGGACATCCCTTTCTTCTCTGTCTCGTATTCTGGCTTGTTGGGTTTCTTGTTCATTGCTTTTCTTGATACGCCGATGGTGCCCCGTCAGGCGATCAAGTATTCCCAATAGCCCTTTATGGAATAGCTTCTGACGCAGCCGCGTTTCCTCTGTCCGGCGTTCTTGCTGCGCTTCCCGTAAGGCGGTGCGGCCTTTTGCATGCTTTTTGGCCATCTGGAGCCGTTTTTGCTCAATTTCGGAGAGGCGGCTTTTTATGGCGCTGTCTTGCTGCTCCTTCAATTCATTCAGATGTTGCGCCATCTCTTGTGCAATCTGTTTTCGGGTTTCATCTACAGAAGGCAGGCTTTTCTGATCGGTGAGTTTTTGCCGCACGTCCTTAGCTTTAATCCCGGCCCATTTTGCTACGGAAAACACCTCGCAACGGTGATCCAGCGCCACAAAGCCCCGGCTATCACCTTTGGCGAGTGTGTATCCCCGTTCCTTCAAGGCGTGCTGGAAAGCGGCTTGGCTATCGCTAACCGCCCAGCACTCCTGAAAAACTTCCTTTATGGCGCGCGGGTCTTTCCCCGTCCGTTTGGCCTGTTGCCACTGGGCTAGCGTGAAGTTTGTTGGGTCACGTTCCCGACTGTTCATCATACCGCGCGGCATTTGCCAGCCCTGTTCCCGGTACAGTTCCCGCGATATTCCCATGAGGTCACGTTTGTAGAAGGAAAGCGGGATAGCTTTCATTTTCTCTGCATCAATCCTTGACCACACGGCATGACAGTGGCGGCGGCCTAGTTTTTCGTGGAAGACAATGGCGCGGGGCTGATCGGCCAGGTTCAGCTTTTTCTCGATCCGTGCTATGGCATCCTCAAACACTTCTGTGGGGACATTCTCAGATGCCGGGGGATTGAGGCTCAAGGAAAACAGGAATTGTTTAGCCTTCGTCCCCCGACTGATGGCATAGGCTTCATGGAAAGCACTATGCAGATCATCGGCCACAAAGCCGCGCAGCTCATGGATTTCCACATGCTCGTTTTCATCCTTGAGCAGGTGTTGGGCCAGAGCCTTGCCCCCGCCGCGCTGATTACCGTACAGGATCATGGGGTTATCCTCCGACTCCAAGGCCCAGTGCGGCAATCAAGTTATCCCGCATGGTGACAACGGCGTGGCAAGCGGCCTGCAAATCCCGCTCTACCTCGGAAGATACGTCCAAGGTTCCGCAATTGGACGCTTTCGCCAATTGGTTCAGATTGGATGACAGCCGGGAACGGCCCAGTTCTGCTAGAACCAAGGCGATTTGCTTATCGTCGATTTTGGGTTTGCGCTGAGGGCTGCGTTTTTCCGCACGGCCATCAAGAAGCCGTGTGCGGATATATGCGCCTAGTGGCCGCGCCCCGGCCTTCTCCTCAAGATAGGCCCGTTCTTCAGGTGTCAGGCGCAGGGAAAAAGGGTTGGTGGAAAACTTGACCTTACGTCCACTTTGAACTTTTGGCACTTCAGGAACCGGGCACGTGGCGGTTTTCCCGCTTTCATGCACGGGGGAAGGCTTCACCGCCCCCGATGTTGGCGGTGTTTGTTCCCGCTGTGACACGGGAGGCTGTTCACCCGCTTGTGGTGGTCTTTGACCCGCCTGTACCGTGTTCTCAGATACTGACCCGGAAGTTTCCACCGGAGCCGTAACCCCGGATGATTGCTCAAGAGGCTTTGTAGCTGGCCCGGATATTCCCGACAACGCCCCGAACACTCCTGCAAGCCCCGTATTTTCTCTCGTAGGCCCGCTCATGGCTGCGGCCCTCTAAAATGCGGGACATGGTGCTCAAGATATTCATTCCATTCTTCAAAGGTTTCGAATAGGCTCTCTATATCGGAGTTCGAAGTGAAACCTTCACTCTCCGCCAAATACTCAATAAAAACAAATGGTTATAGCTGACTTACTCAGGAGCTATTTACAGATGCTGTTTATAAAACCTACTGAGAATCAAGTGCTTAGGTGTCAGAGTTGCTGCTTTTGAGCAAGCTTTCTTGAAAATGCTCCCTAACTAACGGCGCTGTGGCGCATGTCAATGGGTTCCCTGTGAGCAAGTTACACGTCGAGTCAGTATCGAGACCGTTGTCATTCGGGGTGTGTCCTGAATCAGCCATCATTTTTACCGACTGTCACAAGGTTGGTAACGTGTAAGATGTTGTATGCCTGAATCTGTTCAGCAGCCAGAGTATTTGCGGGCGTCCGCCAGAGCTTAAATCGTACCAAAATCCATTTGGTTGGTTCTATAGCGACTAGCGCCAAAAACGCGCTGTGTTTCCTAACCAACTTGGCAGCTATAGTCCTCTCATCAGCAATTAGAGTTGCCAGCCGGGTGGTTGGCGCGATCTGTATGATCTTGCGTGTCGCGTACGTGGTGCTCGAGATACTGTCTGCTTGGTAGTCCGCGATCACGAGTGGCCACGTATCACCCTGGCCGAAAGAGCGGCTATGGTCGCTCCAGACCTCGGTTTGAACCCACGTCCTAAAGTTGAAGCTGCATTGCTCAGCGCCAGCATCGAAGTTAAGCTTGAAATGAGTGTTGACGCCATGATGCCACACAAAGCAAACGCTATGCATCATAGGTGAATGGGATGAAGAAAACATTAAAATCTGGCATCCGATATGAACATTCACTGAGCAGACAACAGGCAAATGCTAACTCCGCAAGCTATCAGCGAACTAACCGTTCGGAGGTGATTCAATTGTGTCCAAGTTTTCAAGTAGTGTGACCAAACCTCCTGGGCATTGGTGCTATCTTCATTCAGTCCAGCGAGTAAATTGTTAAGTGGTACGTTAAATACTGCGGTGCAGATAAACATGCCGACGAAATAAACTGTTCCACCGATCAGAGTCAACCCAGAGTCCGCAACGTCCCAATGCATCAGGGAGACAATTATAGCATTACGGAAATAATCGTCGATCCAAAGAAAAGCGGCATGAACAATGAACGCAGTATCGTTTTATTGATAGCATTCATTGCGGCGACAGACTGTGCTGTTTCGATTTTTCCGAATGCTTGCATGATAAAAACCAAAAAGGCAAAATAAATCCCGGCGATAAGACCGCTGCTGAGAGCAGCGGTCCATAAAAGAGCAGTAACAATCGATGAAGACATCACGCGGATTCCTTCTGCATCACAGCACTCCAAACACCAGAATCAATCGTCTTCTGCACATAGGTTCTGAAGTCCGTAGCCGGTCGACCAAGCGCCTCTTCAACACCGAACATCACATTGCTGTTTCTGCCATCAAAGACGACCGTGAACAACTCGCGTAATAACCATTGAAAGTCTTCGGGTACGCCTTGTTCACGCAAAGCATCAATGTATGCGTCGACTGGAACTTGGGTGTATTTTACATGCCGACCAAGTGCCTCGGAAATTTCCCTAACACATTGAGAAAAAGTCAGCGCGCGAGGGCCGGTGACTTCGAACAATTTGTTACGATGACTGGGTTTGGTTAAAGCAGCAACCGCAACGTCAGCGATATCATCAGCGTCGACAAAAGGTTCAACCGTGTCTCCCGCAGGTAACACCAGTTCGCCAGCCTGGATACCCTCCAACATGAAGCTTTCACTAAAGTTCTGGCAAAACCAGGTGGCTCTGACAATATTCCATGAAATACCGCTAGATTTGAGTACTTCCTCCACGCGTTGCGCACCTGCTTCCCCTCGGCCTGAGAGCAGAACGATGTGTTTCAATCCGACTTCGGGGGCTATGCGCACAAATTCTCTAATGGCTGGTTCTGCATTAGGCACTGCCAGATCAGGCTGGTAGGTAACATAAGCAGAGGTGGCGCCTGCGATTACAGATCGCCATGTCTCCGGCTTCTCCCAGTCAAATGATGGGGTTGTCGATCTGGAAACTGGACGGGTGGCATACCCCAGGGCTTGTAGGCGCTCGTTTACTCGGCTGCCTGTCTTGCCGTTTTTACCGATGACGAGAATGGGTGAATTTTTCATGATTTCAATTTCCTCTGCCGGTTAATTGTGGACTTGGACGAAACATCTGCTTGTCTTGTATGTAAACTATGGGAGAGGAATAACGGATTAACAATCACATTAAGTCTACAAAACTTTACTATTCGTCCAAAATACTAGACTGCTAAGCAAGAATTATGGAAGAGTACGAATCATGAAGCTGCGTACCAACACGAATATTCCTAACTTCACCGATCCGCTTGGCGAAACCTTGCATCTGCTCCGACTCACCGGCACCTTTTACTGCCGTTCCGAACTAAAGGAACCCTGGGGCGTAGAGCTGCCTCCATTTGAGGGGCGCATGATGTTTCATGTCGTTACCGCTGGGCACTGCTGGCTAGAGGTCGAAGGCGAAGAACCTCATCTGCTCCTACAAGGTAGCTTGGCGCTTGTTCCCCATGGCAATGGACACTCTATCCGTAGTAGCCTGACCGATAGGACTGTGCCGCTGTTCGACATACCAGTCGAGCAAGTTAGCGAACGCTACGAGATAATGCGTTACGGTGGTGATGGCGAATTAACTCACTTAACCTGTGGTGTCGTGCGCTTCGATCATGTTGCGGGCCAACAACTCATCGCACTGCTACCCAAGGTCTTGCAGATTGACGCTTGGGCCGATGAAGAAGGGAGTTGGCTGCAAAGCACTCTCCGCTTTATTGCTCGTGAAGCCAGGGAGCTGCGGCCAGGTGGGGAAACAGTCATCACGCATTTGGCCGATATCCTCGTTATCCAGGCTATCCGATCATGGTTAGACTCAGCGCCCGATGCTGATCGGGGCTGGCTTGCTGCCTTGCGTGATAAACATGTAGGTAGGGCGCTCGCTGCGATCCACCGCGAACCCGCAAAAGACTGGTCCGTGGCTTTGTTGGCCAAAGAGGTTGGTATGTCGCGCTCAGGTTTTTCGGCCCGATTTACTAATCTAGTAGGCGATTCGGCGATGCGTTATCTAACCCAGTGGCGTATGCAGCTTGCCCGTGGGCAACTTCAGGAGACGTCGGACTCGCTCTCAGTTATCGCCGGCCGTTTGGGATATCAATCTGAAGCCGCATTCTGCAGAGCATTCAAGCGGGTATTTGGTGTTCCGCCGGGAAGCGTTCGCCACACATCCAAATCCCCACTTTAAGTCCCCACGAATTCCTGTATTCACTGAAATCCGGGCGCATAGCACGACAGCATCTCCGTGGAAAACAATGTTCATGAAGTCGACAAACGCCGTACCTTTGGCGAAAGGTGTCGTCGTTGGGGATAGACCGCATCGAGGGCCTGGCCCACATCGTCATTCGCGTCAAAGACCTTTCCCGTTCGGCCGCCTTCTATCGCCAATTCGGCTTCGAGGTAACATGGGAAGACCTCAATGAGCATGTGGTTGTGCTGCACCATCCCAGCGGGCTCGAGTTGAATCTGCTCGACTCCGCCGATGACGACAACCAGGGCCGGAACGTGTTGATGGACGTAAAACCACGCTATCCTGGTGTGACCCATATCGCTTTGCGGATTGACGATGTACAGCGTGTAAAGGCCCTGCTCGGGGCCGTGGGTGTCACCATCACCGAGGGGCCGGTGACCTTTGGCGATGGTAGTACATCGATCTTCTTCCGAGACCTAGACCGCAACGTAATCGAACTAGCCGAGCCCCTTCGTGGATTGTTAAAGCCGGTCGAGCTACAACTTGGGTCTGGGAGGAAGCAAGAATAAAGTCGTTCGTATTATTGATAATTACTGGCCTGTTGACTTGGGTGCCGGCAAAGACCGTCACTGCGTCGAACTTGAACTTGAACTTGAACTTGAACTTGAACTTGAACTTGAGGTAATCGAGGGTCAGCGCCAGAGCCTTTTTAGTAACGGAGAAGCGGTATGGAAATCAAGAAAGTATGTATTGTTGGAGCGTCGGGAAAGCTCGGCCAGTACATGGTCCAACATGCCCTTGATCGAGGTTATGAAGTTATCGGCGTTTGCCGAGAACAAAGTGTCGAAAAACTCGAAAAGTTCAAGGACAGGATCTCCATCATTCCCGGGGCAACGAATGACCGGGAGGTCATCGAGCGGGCCGTCGCTGGCTGTGAGGGCGTCTTGACCGTCCTCGCCCCTTGGGGAGTCAATAATTACTCTTCGGGAACTGCCCAAGCTGTACTCGACTACGCGGAGTCCGGTGCTCGCCTTATCTTTTCATGTGGTTGGCACATTACAAAAGACGGGCGGGACGTCTATTCAACAACCTTTACTACAGTTCTTACCATCGTCGGGTGGGTGGCGAAATTCTTTCGTTTCGTAGACATCAACGATCAAATTGAAGCCTGTCGTCGTATATTTGCGAGTGACAAGCTATGGACAGTTGTGCGTGGAAGTGACCTAGAAGAAGGTGAGAGCCAAGGGCTTCCTTTATGGTGCAAACACGTAGGAGATCCAATACTCAAAAGTAACCTGACACGCCGGGTGGATTTTGCCCTTTTTATGGTTGAGGACCTCGTAAACGACAAACTCGTCCACGAGGCCCCGGCCATAGTCGGCTGTCAAACACCATCAGCGCTACAATTCAAAAGATTGATCCAGTCAACATGATTTGTGGATCAACTATCCCTCTCACCGCGTAGTTTGGCATGCCTCTTCCCTGGTATAGAAACGTTCATCGCGGAGAAAACCGGATATTATCTCTGCATGGGCCTTGAGGACACTGCCGTTGGCATCCCGGCTTCCCACCCAATCATCTGGCAGGCCATCGAGAATATGCACTGGGGCAGGACAGCCATCAGCAAAGCACGAAACAACACAGAGGCCACTGCGGGTATCCTGAAAGGCTGGTATAAATCCCTGATCCCGATTGCGGGGGCTGATGCCACTTGTATTGGCAAAGCGATGATTCTCATATCGCAGTGATTGACTGCTCAATATTCCCTTTTGCGTGATATCAGACTCTTGCCGGTTACCATGAACGCATGGAAGAGACTCTTCCAGAACTGGATCGATCTTTATCATGATGCTCTCCTGCTATTTAGCACACATCCCAAGATTCCTATACTAAGTGTGTACGCTGAGCGACAGCATGATATAGGTAGATCCATGTAGTTGGAGGGCGGTTTTTTATGCATGACGAGTGGGAATAATGCCTCAGCCGAATCTTCCTTGCAGCTTCTGCCTAACCTGCCCCGATCCCGTTTACAGATTCTTTCCACCACTTCCCAGCCGAGAATGCGGAAGAAAATGCCGTTGCTAACAGGCCTTAGGTGGATTCTCGCGAAAGGTAGGCTATCCTTCCTATACTCAACCGCTGGAAATAGTCTCACAAGGGGGAGGATGGATCCGCTGTTTACTACAGTCGGCATTCACGATCCAAACCGTAATCCACCAATAAATAGCCCGTCGGAAGCGCCACTATGAAACTGTTAAGAAACTTTTTGGCCGTTATCGGCCTGCTTACCCTTTTGATTGTCACCGTGGCTGTAAGTCAGATCTGGTCAGCCACCCGGCACTTCGATCCCGATGCCTTTGCCCTCTATAGGGAATTTGCCGGTAATCTCCTGGAAACCGGCGACCTGGCCAGTGCCTTCGTCTGGCGAGTAAAGGTGGAAGACGATATTAAAGTTGAGGATGTCAAGGAGTCCATGAAGAGCCTTGCCGTTGACAGGAATCTCTTCTTTGTCAGCGACTCACCCTTTTACAAACAGGTCAAGGCCGTTACCGGAAATGATTTTCGGCACGTCTCCTTCATGCAGTTCTGCGACGTCAAGGTCGGTGTGAAGATGCTCGACCACAACGATGCCTATTCCGCCTTCATGCCCTGTGTGATCAGCGTGGTGGAGGACAAGGAAGGCAAGGTGTGGCTGTATGCCATGAATATGGATTTTCTCATCCACGGAGCCAACGAACTACCCCCGGAGTTGAAGAACGATGCTCTACGGGTACGCCGGGTGATGCGGGAGATTATGGAAGGTGCAGCCGCGGGCGAATTCTGATCGATCCTCCGGATTGATGGCAGACCTGGTTTATGACACCTGTCGGGGCATCAGTATAGGTCGTTTGACGCAATCGGTCTAAGCTGATGCGTGTTTGTTCAGCAGTGATGTCATCTCCTTTGACAATTGGCTCAAGTTCACCGGTTTGCTCAAATAGCTATTGGTACCGGCCTCTATGCAACGCTCTTTGTCGCCCGGCATAACCAGTGCGGTCAGGGCGATGATAGGAACCGATGCCAAGTGTGGCATCGCCCGGATGCGCCGTGTCGCCTCCAGACCGTCCATCTCGGGCATCTGTATGTCCATCAGGATGATATCCGGATGGGTATTCGATGCCATTTGCACGGCTTCCACGCCGTTTCTCGCTGACAGGATTTCGAAACCCTGACCGATGAGGAATTCGGAAAGTATGATTAGATTGAGTTCATTGTCTTCCGCCATGAGTACGGTGGCTGATCCCGTGCGAGGGGACGGTGCGTCGGGGACGGGTAAGTTGCTCTCTTGAGTTGATGGCTCAGCCTGAACCTGCGCGTCCCTGTTCCATATCAGGCGCACCATAAAGCGGCTGCCGTGCCCAACCTCACTTTCCACCCAGATGCTGCCTCCGTGCAATTCTGTTAGCCGGTACACAAGGTTGAGTCCAAGTCCTGTTCCTTCATGTTGGCGTGAGAAAGTGTCGTCCAACTGGACAAAGGGTTTAAACAGCCGTTCAAGGTCCTCCGTTGCGATACCGCATCCGGTGTCCCATACGGTGAATTCGATGCTGTTGTCCTCTTGCTTTCCTTGAACATCCAAACCAATTGTCCCCCCGTCCTGGGTGAATTTCACAGCGTTTCCCATCAGATTGACCAGGATCTGCTTCAGGCGAATCTTATCTGCCCAAACAGTTTCTGTCTTTGGATCCCGCTTGAAAGCAATGTGCTGGCCCTTTTTCTCCGCAGCTGGCTTGACTAATGCCAGACTGGCCCGGCAGATATCCTCCACCTGAATCCAATCGGGCTCCAGTTCCATGCCTTGGGATTCAATCTGGGCTATGTCCAGAATATCGTTGATCAGTGCGAGCAAGTGGTTACCACTATCGGAGATGATGCCGATGTAGCGCTGCTGCAGATCGGTCAGTGGTCCGGGTCTTTTTCCGGACAATATCTCCGAAAGACCCAGGATGGCAGTAAGAGGCGTGCGCAGTTCATGGCTCATGGTGGCAAGGAATTGATCTTTGGCGTGTACGGCCCGTGACAATTCGTCGTTGCTGTGACGCAGGTCTGCGGTGCGTTCCAACACGGTCTGCTCCAGCATGCTTGCGTGCCGGGCAAGCTCCTGCGTGCGTTGTTCCACCTGGGCTTCCAACCCTTCGTTGAGCTGCTGAAGGTTTTTCGTGGATTCACGCTGGGCGATCTCCTTCTCGCGCCGCAATATATTGATGCGGTCCGCCAGTGCGATGGAGAGCAGCACGACTTCCATGGCGGAGCCGACCTGCATCGCATAACTGGTAAACAGATTACGCGGCACAAAGCCGGTGAACATCAAACCGGTGACAAAGATTCCGAGCAGAAACATGCTCCAGGCAATGACGTAGAATCGTGCGGGCCGATAACCCGAGCGCAAGATGAGATAACCGCTTGGTAAGAGCACCAGGGGCAACATTATGCCTGCAATATTTGAGACAGGAGCCATGATGTTGTTTTCCAAGGCCAGGCTACCCAGCATGATGCCCAGGCTGAATACCATCAGGCCCCTTAATAACCAGTCGGTCCTCGGCAGGTATTCCCGCGTGGTGAGAAACTGTCGGGAGAAACTGATGGCGAAGAAGGTTGCCAAACCAATGGAGAAAGGTACAGCGCGGTCCGCCCACCAGGGGTTTTCCGGCCAGAGGTAGAGCTGGGCATAACCGTTGAGGGAGAGTTGGAATAACAGGTAACAGGTGATGTAAACCACGTAGTGCAGATAGTTTCGATCCTTCACGAATAGAAACAGAAACAGGTTGTAGAGGATCATCACCAGCATGATGCCGTAGTAGACTCCCTGGATGTATCTGACCTTGCCATTTTCGTTGGCAAATGCCGTCGCAGACCAGAGGTACAGCGGTAGTTGCAGGCTGCCTCTGGATTGAATGCGCAGGTAATAGGTTTGTTCGGACTCCGGTATGGCAGGCAGAGAGAACAAAATTTCAGGTGAGGGGAGCTCCCGAATGGAAGCCGGTAGCGTGTCGCCTGCTCTTGATGCCTTGAAGTCTTCCGGGCCATTCGGGAGATAGAATACGATGGAATCCAAGAGGGGGTAGGCCAGCTGCAGCAGCAGGGGACTGGCGTCGGTCCAGCGAACCGAAAAACGCAGCCAGAACGCGGATCTGCTGTAACCGAGGCTGAGCTGCTCCTTGCCGACAGGGTGAAAGCGTTGTTCGAATGCAGGGGAGGCGACATCGAAAATATCCAGGTCTGCCTGCTTGTCCTCGAATATTTCCAGGTATGGACCGAGATTGATCTGCTCCGTCTGACCCGAGAAAATCTGTTGCTCAGCGGCGTTTGCAGAGAGGCTTGACCATAGCAACAGAAGGGTCACCAGCAAGCGCATCGTGGCGGGAATGAATGACTTCGGCATGTCTACGGCAGCTGTTTTCCAGATTTGTGAGGTGTAGTGACCCAAGTTTGCGCAGGCAGGCAAGCATTGTCTTTCTGACAGGGTGTTCGCCCCCGTTGACACCATTGATACATTAAGTATACACCTTGTTAATGTCATGCCGATAAAGGGGATACCCATTCTCTGTGCCGATGATTTGTTCCTGATTGTTAGTCGCTCAACAACAACTTCAGGGAGATCAGCACTGACACTGTGACCAACATTGGGCGGATCAATTGGGTGCCGTGACGTATGACCAGGTGAGAACCAACCCAGGCACCTGCCACCTGCGCCAGTCCCATGCTAATCCCAATTGTCCAGATCACATGACCGCCATATGCAAAGAACATCAGTGAGGCGATATTGCTGGTGAAGTTCAATATCTTGGTGCCGGCAGTGGCGCGGCGCAGGTTGTACCCGAGCAGTAATACGAATGCGGCGGCAAAAAAAGTACCCGCACCTGGACCAAAGAAACCGTCGTAAAATCCGATGGAAAACCCCCCAAGCAGGGCAAACATGGCGTGGCTGATGCGGTGCTGCGCATCTTTGTTGCCAATCCGGGGTGAGAGCAGAAAATAGAGCGAAAAGCTGATCAGTAATAATGGGATAACCTGCGCCAGCAAGTCGCTTTGCAGATACTGCACGGTCAGGGTGCCGCTGACGGAACCGACAAAGGTCAGGGCTATCGGTAACTTGAGTCTGCCCAGTTCGATCTCGCCCTTGTGGATGAAGTGCCATGATGCGGTCAGGGTGCCGAAGCTGCCTTGCAGTTTATTGGTCGCCAAGGCTTGTACAGGAGGCACTCCCGCCCACAAAATGGCTGGCAGAGCGATCAGTCCACCGCCGCCTGCAATGGCGTCGACCATGCCCGCGAACGCAGCGACGACGACTAGCAGAGATAATAGTTCGTAACTGATGGGTTCCATGATTTGTGTATATTAACAGGCCCTAAGACATCCTGAAGACAGGCCGGTTGCTTCACAGATAATTTCGGCCTGTCTGCTAAACTGGGAAGGAAAGTCTCTAAAGAGTACCGGGCATCCGGGGTTTTGACCAGGCATCCTAATAGCAAAGAGTGGTTGGTCTTTCGCTGTAGTGGATGCCATTCCCGCCAAGCCCAACACACTGCACCGAAGAGGAAGGCAAGATGCCAGCAAAGCGAAATAAAACCACCTTTGTGGTACAGGGACGGGATATTTCGACCAGGGAGCTGAACGAACAACTGGCGGAAGAGCTGACAGATATTCTTCAGGTTGAGGTGCGTGACGGTTCGGCCGTCAGTCTGGCGCCGGATCGATCAGGTGAAAGCCGCGCTGTGGAGTTGATGGCCACGGATGAGGACGTGGTCGAACTGACCCTTGAGGACAATCTGCAGGTATTTACCTCGGTGGGCAGGCTGCGGGAGGAGATTTTAACGGCCGACTCTCATCGCGGCGCCAAACCGGATCAGTTGGTGCTGCCCAGGCGACTGACGTTCTCGAACCAGCATTCACGGGGTGAGGATGGACTGCTGATCGAGGCATTCAAGCTGCTGGATGTCAAAGGCAGGATTATCGACCATGTGACCGGGAAGGCTGCTGAGTTCACCGCCAGAAAGGTTGCAGAATTGATCGAAGATCAGCTGGTCGGCGACGGTGCCCTGTTTAGGATTCATCAACTGGACAGCAGCGGGGATGAGCGTTCAGGATTTCAGCCCGTAAAACCTGAAGAGATTGATAACACTGTCCCCATACTGCTGTTCATTCATGGCACAGCCTCCAGTACCAGAGGTGGCTTCTCCGATCTCTGGAAAATGTCTTTTGACGATACCTGGGATCAGCTAAAAGGCTTTTATGGCGAAAATATTCTCGCCTTTGAACACCGCACACTCAGCGAAAGCCCCATCGATAATGCCATAGAACTGCTCGAAGCCTTGCCGGAAAATGCAACCTTGCATCTGGTCAGCCACTCCCGAGGTGGGTTGGTAGGGGAGCTGCTATGCCGAGCTCAATTCGATGAATCGCGTGAGCCATTTACCCGTGAAGAGATTGCGTTATTCGATGCAGAGAACCTCTTCGGTCTTGCCGGCATCCTGCAAGAGCTCAGAGACGATTACGCACACCATCGCCGTCAGCTCCAAAAACTCAATACGCTGCTCATGGAGAAGCAGCCCAGGATAGAAAGGTTCGTTCGGGTAGCCTGTCCCGCGCGTGGCACTACCCTGGCGAGTGGCAAGCTGGATCTCTATCTGTCTGGCGTGCTCAATGTCATCGGTCAGATACCGGTGTTGAAGGCCAGCCCCATCTATGGACTGCTCAAGACCTTCACCTTGGCGGTTGCGAAGGAGCGTACACGCCCGGAACAGTTGCCTGGGTTAGAGGCACAGATGCCGGGTTCACCGCTCATCGGATTACTCAACAGCACACCGGTAAGCACCCATGCTTCGCTGGCAGTGATAGAGGGAGATATCAATCCCTCAGGGATCTTTAAGAAAATTGCCATGTTCTTCCTCGATCAGTTTTACGAGAGTGATCATGATCTGGTGGTGAATACCCCTTCCATGGATGGTGGTGCGCGCAGGATGGCCCGCATCCCGGTGCTGTTCGATCAGGGCAGGGACGTCAACCATTTTCACTATTTCAGCAACAAACGAACACGCCGTGGTTTGTTGTCTGCCCTGACCGAGATCGCCTCACCTCCCACTGGTTTTCAGTTGAGGAAGCAGACGAAAAAGACAGTGGCTCGTACCCTGTCTGCCGAAAGAGTGTCTGGTGAAGTCCCCACTGTGTTTCTCCTTCCCGGGTTGACCGGCAGCCATCTCGCTGTCGACAACAATCGGATCTGGGTGGATCCATTCGACCTGTTGCGGGGCAAATTCACAAAACTTAACTACAAAGCGTCTGACGTCACTGCTCAACAGGTCATTGGCCTCGCCTACGGTGATCTGATCGATTTTCTTGCAGTTACCCACGAGGTGATTCCTTTCCCTTACGATTGGCGCCGCAGCGTAATGGAGAGTGGACTGTTGCTGGCTGCAGCCGTGGATGAGCGGCTGCGCAATACCGGTCAGCCGGTACATATTGTGGCTCACTCGATGGGTGGTATCGTCTTCCGTGCAATGATCGCTCAGGATCCGCAGCTGTGGGATCGTTTACGGGAACGGACCGGCTCGCGTGTGTTGATGCTGGGCACCCCGAACAGGGGTTCCTATTCCATTCCCAGGATTTTCTCCCGTCAGGACAGTACGGTGAAAATGTTGGCGCTGGCGGATCTTCGGCATAATCAGGATCAACTGCTGGCTGTGCTAAGCGAGTTCAGAGGCATGCTTGAACTGCTGCCTGTGGATGATCAGGGAAAGATACCGGCGGATATCCTGTGGGATCAATTTGGCAAGGCGTTGGGCGGTGACTGGAAACGCCCCGGAAAAACGGACCTGCGTAGTGCTCAGCGTACCTGGGATAAGCTGGGTAGCAAGCTGGATCCGGAACGGGTTTTCTATATTGCCGGGCGGGCGGACGAGACGCCGGTTGCAGTGGAAGTTGATGAGGGCCAGAAGGGAAAAACCAAGATCCGCTTTTTTTCCACTTCCCAGGGAGACGGCCAGGTTCCCTGGAATACAGGTATTCCGGCAGGTATCAAACACTGGTTTGTGGATGCGGTACATGGTGATATTCCTGACCATGAACCCGCCTTCACAGGGATGTTGGAGATACTGAAAACGGGCAATACACAACTGCTATCCACTCGTCCGCAGACAGCGCGAGGTATCGAGGCACGGCGTGAAATGCTGCCTGATCAGATCGATGTCTATCCTGATGAAGATGCACTCACAGCGGCATTTTTGGGACGGTCAACGGCGGCAGCCCCGCGTAAACCCGTGCAACTTCCAATACAGGTCTCGCTGGTGCATGGCAATCTGCGTTTCGCCACCAGCCCGGTGGCAGTTGGCCACTACCAGGGCGACAGCATTGTCAGTGCAGAGGCGGCAGTGGATGCCTGTTTGGAAAACCGGCTGAAAAAGCGTCTGCTGCTAAATCTCTATCCCGGCCCATTACAAACCAACGAGGTGCTTTTAAGGAATCACCAGGATGAGCTACCCGGTGCAATCATTATCGGGTTGGGGGAGGTGGGAACCTTGACCAGCAGCGGTCTTACCGACACCTTCCGCGAAGCGGTATTGCGCTACGTACTTACCGTTCAGGAAGAGGGCATTGTCCAGCCGGAAGAGATCAGCCTGTCTGCACTGTTGATCGGTACCGGTGCCGGTGGTATGTCTACAGAAGATGCCATCACTGCGATGTTGCGGGCGGTGTTGCAGGCCAACCAACTGCTTGCCGGTCCTGCCAACAATATTGAGCGTACGATTCAGAGCGTCCGGTTTATCGAATTGTATGAGGATGTAGCCGTTGGCGCCCTGCATGCCTTACACCAGATTGTTAAAGGTCCGGAGTTTAGAAACAGGATTACTGCTCTACCCGAGATTATTTCCAGCGATGGTCGATTGCGGCGCGTCTATTATGACGAAGACCCGGCGTGGTGGCAGCGCCTGCGTATCGAGAGCACCGAAGACGGTGGCCTGAAATATACCTCCCTGGCGGGGCGAGCCCGGCTGGAGATGAGCATACAACCCCTGCAGAAACAGTCGGTCGAACCCTACCTGCAAGAACTGACCGGCAATACCTGGTCGAATTCCAGGGCAGGGCGCACTTTGTTCGAACTGCTCGTGCCCCGTGAATTCAAAACCCATGTCCGGGATAATCAGGACATGGTATTAGTGGTGGATAAACATTCAGCGCGTTACCCCTGGGAACTGCTCGAATATGCGGGATTTGACGGAGATGAACCCCTGGCCAGCAAGGTAGGCATGGTTCGACAGCTTGCCTCGTTTGAGAGTGATGTTGGTAGTGTCTGTAGCAACCACCGCGCCCTGGTTGTGGGGGATCCCCGGCTTGATGGTTCGGAGTTCGTTGCCTTGCCCGCAGCGCAGAAAGAGGCAAGGGCTGTGGAACGTCTGCTGTCCGAGTCAGACTTTGATGTAAAACCCGCGTTGATCGGTGCCAAGGGTACTGAGATTCTCACTGAGCTGATGACGGATGACTACGAGATCCTTCATCTGGCAGGCCATGGTGTGGTTGACTACCCATTACCTGAAGATGATTCGATAGGTAAAAGCGAACAGGACAAAGAGAGGCCTAAGTTGATAACAGGGATGGTGATTGGTAAAGATCATTATCTGACACCCACAGAGATACGCCAGATGCCTTCCACCCCGGCATTCGTCTTCATTAACTGTTGCCATCTTGGCAGTACTGATACTTCGGGCCAACAAGGAAACCAAGCCTTCCATCGTTTAGCGGCTAATCTGGCCACGCAGCTGATAGGACAAGGAGTGAAGGCCGTTATTGCCGCTGGCTGGGCAGTTAACGATGATGCGGCCCAGACTTTTGCCGAGACCTTCTACGATGCCTTTCTCTCCGGCGGCAGCTTTGGTGATGCCGTAAAGCAGGCGCGGATGGAAACCTATCACAAACACGATCGGTTCAATACTTGGGGGGCTTACCAGTGTTATGGCGATCCGGGTTATGCCCTGACGACGGAAACTGGACGGCGGCGCCGCAGGAGTAAACAAACTTATGTCTCTCTGGCGGAATATGTGAGCGCAATCGAGAATATTGCCGAGTGGGCCAAGACGGCATCCGATTCAGATGCTCGAAGCTGGAGTCGGAAGTTGGACAGCCTACTGCGAGGCGTCCCACCGAAATGGGCGGATGATGCCAACCTGGTTGAAACGGCGGGACGGGCCTGGGGCCAACTTGGAGAGTTTTCAAAAGCGATAGAGGCTTACGAACGGGCCGTCTCCGCCGACCCGGCAGGCGCCACAATTCAATCCGCAGAACAATTGGCGAATTTTGAGGCACGCGAAGCGGTCAAGCTTCACAATGATGGCCAATCGGTGGTTGCGAAACGTTTGGTGAATCGTGCCACTAAGCGCATTGATGGACTGAACTCAAAATTTGGCACGACTGTCGAACGACTTGCATTGAAAGGAAGTGCCGCCAAACATCGTTCAATTGTCTATCTTGACAAGGATAAAGAGTGTCGTCGCTCTTTGATGGAGATGAAGGAAGCCTATAAAGCCTCCTACCAGCTCTGCCTCAGTCAGCAGGGCAAGATTAACACCTATCCCCTGACCAACTGGCTGACAGCTCACTGGCTACTGGTAAAGGCCGGGATGAGCAATGATAAAGACCTGAGTGGAGATGGGGACTTTGACAGCTTGTTGGGACAGGCTTTGCAGCAGGCTCATGTGTCTGAGTCAAGTATGGGTGGTGAGTATTTCTGGAACGCCATAGCCGACAACGACTGCAGATTGTTGGCCGCGTTGAAACAGGGTGACTTGGTTGAGAAAAAAGAGATGATTGCAGATACTTATCGGCATATTCGCAAGCGTGCCTCCTCTCCGCGCCAGTTCCTGTCCGTTATGCAACACCTGGGTTTCCTCGAATGCATGAGCAATCATTTCAAACTCGCGGAACAGAAACCTCTGGAATGGCTGATCGATAATTTGAATGGCAGAGGTTGACCGCACCAGCTGACTACGACCCCAGGTCGGCACTGCTGGATCTTACGTATTTTCGGTGTGTGGTGGTGTCGCAGGGGCGATGTAGTCAGTCGCGTTTTTCTACTTCGTGGACAGCCATTTTTCCAGCATGGCTTGCAGGGTTAAGCGCTCATAGGGTTTGCTCAGGTAGTCATCCATGCCGGCAGCATGGCAGAGTTCCTGCGTACCCTTTTCCACGTCTGCGGTTAGAGCAATGACAGGTACGTGGCTATCAGCGGATTCCAGATTGCGGATCACTTTGGTCGCTTCAAAGCCATCCATTTCAGGCATGTGGCAGTCCATCAAAATCAGGTCATAACTATTCTGTTTCACGCTTTCCACTGCCATCCGCCCCTGCCCCGCAAGGTCCACCCGACAGCCCAATGACTCCAACATACTTTCGGCCACAACCTGGTTTACCTCATTGTCCTCGACCAGGAGGATACGCCAGCCACTCTGTGTGGTTTCAGCAGCTTTGGCGATTTTGTTGGGAAGCATTTCTGCTGCGTCTTCTTTGGATGGTTTGTCGACCAACAGGGAGAGTAGCTGATCATGCAGCTCCGTGAGCCGGGCGGGTTTGTTCAGGTAGACCTTGATTCCGGCCTCACGCCAAAGGGTATCGCCAGCCTCCTCAGGAAGTACTGAATAGGTCAGGAGCCGGATATCTGCAGTGTTTGTATCCGCCTTGATCTTCCGTGCCAGGGTGATTCCGTCCATGCCCGGCATCATCCGATCCAGAATGGCCAGGGAGAAGGGCTGGCCTGTTGCGGCAGCTTCGTGCAACACTTTCAACGCCTCTTCGCTACCGCCAGCGCCCTTTGCTTCAAGTCCCCAGTCGTTAATTTTTCGTACCAGCAGATTGCGAGTGGGTGAATTGTCATCCACCACCAACACCCGGACCCCGGGAAACTGCGCGAGAGATGCTCCCATAGTCATGTTGGCTTGCGCCTGCTTGCCAAGCCGTACTGTAAACCGAAAGGTAGCTCCTTCCTGTTCCCTACTCTCCACGCCAATCTCGCCTCCCATCAGCATCACCAGCTTCTTGGAGATAGACAGACCCAGACCGGTACCACCATACTTCCGGGTGATGGAACCGTCGGCTTGGCTGAAGGCATCGAAGATCCCCGCCAATTTGTCTGCCTCGATTCCGATGCCACTGTCACGCACTTCAAATTGAACCACAATTTCTGCGCTATTTTCCTCCATAACGGAGGTGTCGATTATAATGGTGCCTTGATGGGTAAACTTAACTGCATTGCCTACCAGGTTGATCAATACCTGACGAAGACGGGCTCCATCGCCTATTACTTGATTGTCGATTTCAGTCGGAATATTGCAGAGCAGATCCAATTGCTTTTTGCGCGCTTGTCCAGCCATCATCTGCAGCACATCTTCGGCCACTTCCCGCAGATCGAATGGCGTGTTCACCAGCATCAGCTTGTTGGCCTCGATCTTGGAGAAGTCCAGTATGCTGTTGATGACGTCCAACAGCGTTTGGCCGGAACGGTAGGCGGTCTCGGCAAGCTGCCGTTGTTTGCCAGTCAATCCTGTATCAAGCAACAATTCTGTCATGCCCAACACGCCGTTCATGGGGGTGCGGATCTCATGACTCATTGTGGCCAGAAACTCGCTCTTGGCTCGACTGCCGGCTTCTGCCGCCTCCTTGGCCTTTTTCAAGCCGTGAATCTGGCGATCCACCTCTTTCTGTAACTGAATGTTGCGTTCAAATACCGAATAGGCGGTACCACTTGAGTTGATGCTCCTTTTAACGCGTGCCTTTAGTGCCTTGGTGATCTTCTCCTGTTTTGCAAGGCGGATCTTAAGGTCGGAGATTTGCGCCAGAAGGTCTTTTTCTGAATTCATTAATCCAGTTTTCCAACCACGACCCCGGTCAGAGTCTGGTTTACGTGAACAGAGTTAAATTGTTCGCCGAAGGTGCTGAATCCGATGAAGTTTATCTTATTGAGCTGTTTTTCGACCTCCGGTTTCTCACCTGATTCCAGTATTTCCAGACGCCGTAAAATGCAATCACACCCCAATGTGAACTCAATGCTGGAAAACTCCCCCTCAATTTTTTCAACCTGCTTCTTAAGCGTATCGACAAAACCGACCCCTTTGGCTACTGTCAGTGGCAACCCGTCATCAATCGCGCAAAAGAAGGTCAGGCTTCCGTCTTCATTGACCTTTTCGATCGATCTTACATACCAGTCATTTCCAATCTGCAGCATGACAGGATGGGTAGAGAATACATGCGGTGTGAGTTTGTCAATTTCCAGGCCTATGATTTCGGCATATTCGCTGGCGGCGGGGGCACCATCGATCTCTGTAACAATCCGGCGCGATGGATCTGCCCCGGTAATGACCATATCCAGATTCGAGGGTTCGAAGTGCTGTAGCTTAAAGGTCTTGAAGGGAAGGTGTGTTTCGATTATCGAAAATATTGCAGCGCCTGTCCTGAAGCGACCTTCCACATAGATCCTGGTTTCCTCAAACTTAAGGCTGTCACCCGCAGAACCCCCGATAATAGGAATACCAGAAAATGAGTTGAAAAGGGACGCGACTGTCTGTTCTTCCATACAGGAGAGGCCGTCAATCAGCAGGAGTCCGAACATCTTCTTTTCATCCAGTGATTCGGAAAATTGCAGGTTGGCTTCCAGGTCGGATGCCAGCTTCTCGGCGGCCAAAGGATTGAATTCGCTGAGAGGATCAATAACAGCTGTGTGAACCCTGAACATCTCTGACGAGAGGCTGAACCCAACGATGCCGCCATGTTGATAGGTAGATCCGATCTCGCCAGCGGTTGTGCATCCGATTACTGGGCAGGTGAACTGCTTATCTATGGCCAGACTGAGTCGATCGAGATCATAATCAGCGGAGCAGAAAAAGATGACTCCCGCCATGTCCGGTTGTCTTATGCTTTCGGCAAATTCAGTAACAGCAGATTCTTCATCCCGTGCAATGACTTCCCCTCGTTTTACGTAAATTGATTCTGATATCATCTTTGACTCCTGGTAAAACGCTTTTTTTCGCAATACGGGATCAGTGAAAGATGCACTGAATGTGCTGCGAAGCAAATGTCCTTAGGTACATCGTTCATATTACTGACAGCGATCATTGCCTAAGCTGATACTTCATTAACCTTCACCAGGTTCGCCATCAATTCCATTTCAACTTTTTGGTATTCAATCATCAGGCTTTCTATCAATGGCTGGGCTTTCTGGATTTTTCCTTCACGGCCGATGGCTTCCAACTCGTTGCAAATGGTAGAGAGCTGCGTGGCGCCAAGATTGGCACTGCTGGATTTCAGACTGTGGGCTGCCTTATGCAAATTTTCCGCGTCTCCATTGACTGCCGTGTTTTGTATCTTCTCCATTAACCCAGGTGTTGTGTCCAGGTAGATGCCGATCACTTTGTCCAGCAGATCGGGTGCTCCAGGGCGCTGTAAAGCACGTATTTTGTCCAGTGCCCTTTGGTCCAGCGGTCCGTTATCATCAGCTTGTGCCAGAGTGTTTTCGGTCTGTGCGGGGGTTGCCGGTGGGTTGTGGTCGGTCGCGTTTGTTTGCTTTACAGGCAGCCATTTCTCCAGCACGCTACGCAGGGCTTCCTGCTCAAATGGCTTACTCAGATAGTCATCCATGCCAGCAGCATAGCACTGCTCCTGCGTATCCTTTTGTACGTCTGCAGTCAGTGCAATGATTGGTACGTGACTTGCGTCGGATTCCTGATTGCGGATCGTTTTTGTGGCTTCGAAACCATCCATCTCCGGCATGTGGCAGTCCATTAAAATCAGGTCATAACTATTCCTTTTTTCGCTTTCAACTGCCATGTGACCCTGCGCTGCGATATCCACCCTGCAGCCCAACTTCTCCAACATATTCTGGGCTACAGTCTGGTTCACCTCATTGTCCTCAACCAGCAGGATACGAGAGCCACTCTGTTTGATTTTGACGACTTTGACTGCCTCCGCAGGAAAAACATTAGCCTGGTCCATTATCGAAAGATTGTCGGTCAACAGGGACAGCACTTGATGACGCAGATCTTTGAGCCGGGCAGGTTTGCTCAGATAGGCTTGGATCCCGGCTTCACGCCAATCTGTATCGCCTGCTTCCTCATGAAGGGCTGAGTACATCAGGAGCCGGGTATCAGCAGTCGCCGGATCCGCCTTGATTTTGCGTGCCAGGGTGATGCCATCCATGCCGGGCATCATCCGGTCGAGGATTGCCAGCCTATAGGGCTTGCCGTCGGCAGCGGCCTCCTGAAGTAATATCAGTGCCTTATCACCACTATCTGCATCGCTTGCTTTTAGACCCCAGCTCTCAATCTTTTTCAATAACAAGCTGCGGGTAGGCATATTGTCGTCTACTACCAACACCTTGGTCCCCAACACTGGATCGAATGACGTGGCTACAGGCTTCATGATTTGTGTCTGCTTGCCAAAACGTGCTGTGAAGGTAAATATCGAACCTTCGCCCTTTTGACTCTCCACGCCGATCTCACCACCCATCAGGGTGACCAGCTGCTTTGAGATGGCCAAACCCAGCCCAGTGCCACCATATTGGCGAGTAATGGAACCATCCGCTTGTGTGAAGGCACCAAATATTCCCGCTAACTTGTCTGCGTCAATGCCGATGCCGCTGTCCTGTACCTTGAACAGAATCAGAATCTCGTCGCTGGATTCCCTTACTAGGGCAGCGCTCATCACAATCTCGCCCTGTTTCGTGAACTTCACTGCATTACCCACCAGGTTGATCAACACCTGGCGCAGGCGTGGCCCATCGCCAATCACTTTACTGTTGATTTCAGCCGGGATATCGCCGAGCAGTTCCAGGTGGTTTTCACGGGCCTGCTCCGCCACCATTTGCAGCACATCCTCGACCACTTCCTGCAGATCGAAGGGTTCATGCACTAACTTCAGTTTATTGGCCTCGATCTTGGAGAAATCCAGTATGTTGTTGATGACATCCAGCAGTGCGTGACCGGAACGATGGGCAGTTTCGGCAAACTGCTGTTGCTTGCCGTTCAATCCCGAATCACGCAACAGTTCCGTCATGCCCAGTACGCCGTTCATGGGGGTACGAATCTCATGACTCATTGTGGCAAGGAATTCACTTTTGGCGCGGCTTCCTGCTTCTGCAGCCTCCATGGACTGCGTCAGTTCAGCCGTGCGCGCCAAGACCTGTGACTCCAGATTCAGGCGATTCTGTTCCAACTCATGCTGCACCTGTTTGCGCTCCACCACCTCTTGTTGCAGCGTTTGATTCAGATTTTCCGCTTTCTCCTTCTCTTCGCTCAGGTTTTCAGCAAGCTCAAGCTTTTCAAACTGTAGCTGCAGGCTGTGTTTCAGCGTGTGATGCAGACTGTATGAGCTACGTATCATCAAAACGGTATAAATGACGATTGCAATGCTCAGCAGGGCTTCGTTTCCACCACGGGCAGCCAATAGCCAAATCAGTACTCCAGCAGAAGGCAGCGTATAAAGCATCATAAGTCGTGGAAACGAAACCAGGACTGGGATTGCTGCTGACTGGAGTTGAGTGACCAGGACTACGATAAGCATTCGGATCCAGAGATCACCGGTAAAACCCAATGGGACGACCAGTGCCCAAAAAACACCGATTAGCGCTGTCGCACCAGCATATCGCCACATCCAGGGTCTAGGATCTGGTCTTTTGGAGAGCGCTTTACGGTATCGGACTACCAGTCCAATGCGAACAAGCGTGATTGCCGTCATGCCACTGAACCAGGTCAATAACCATTCAGTCTGTGCTTCGCCCCACAAAATTCCGGTAAACAGTGAGGAAGCGATAAGTACAGTGATGGAAGATGCAGGGCCATTTTTGTAGAGCAACGCTGTTCGCTCAGCAAAGATTTTTGCCTGGATGCTATCGTTCATATTCTTCCTGCCCAATCACACGAAGCGTCTCTTTTTTTGTGAGTCATGACTCGGCGTATGGAAAATGCCACGCAGTTCCCTTGGAATGTACCCCAAACATTGCTGACAGCCATTGTGGTCTGAGCAGATGATTCATAAGGCTTTTTCAACTCCACTTTCAATGCCTTCACGTACTGTTGGCTTCCCATCACGAGTTAGCGTCCAGAATGCGCAAAACTTGAAAGGTTTTTGGCGTATCTTTCAGTAAAAGTTCGTCGAAGCTGCGCCTGAGAGGACTTTAGGAATAGAGGCATCCCCACAGAGTTTGCGTACCTCGTAAAGCGGTACAGGAGGCCTTCAGTAGTTTTTTATCAGGGCAGGAATGCAATTTCAGTCTTGACAAACCATAAAATGTGTATATACACTTAAGTATGGCTAAATACGATACAACTTGCGATCTCGAGCAGTGTAGTTTAATTGGACAGACCTGTGCAGTATTTAATCTGCGCAAGGCATCCAGAGCGGTCACAAGGTTCTATGAGGAGATTATGAAACCAAGCGGGATTTTACCGACCCAGTTTACCCTTTTGGTGGTAACCCGGGCCTTTGGGCCGGTCACAATCTCCTCAATGGCAGAATTGCTGGCGATGGATCGCACCACATTAACACGCAATCTGAAGCCCCTTGAAAGAGAGGGTTTGCTACAGGTTGTATCTGGCAAAGATGACAAGCGTTCACGTGAAGTTAGTCTAACGAACAAGGGCTTAGAGCAGTTGGAAGAAGCTTTGCCTCTGTGGCAAGAGGCACAATGCAGGGTCGAGCAAGCACTTGGCAGTGCGCGTCTGGATCGGTTGCTTGATGATCTGACAGCTGTGGTAAGTGCGGCACGATCTGCCTGATTACTTTTTATTTCCCTTAAATGTGTATATACACCATTAAGGAGATTAACATGAATATCATTTAAGCTTCCCGGGATTTGAAAAAGGATCGTAACCCAATTGTGTAGAATCTGAGCTAGTTCCAATCCCCTCACCCCAGCCCTCACCCTGAGGGCGAGGGGGCAGAAAATCAGCAGAATGGCAGATCAATCCGGCATTTAGCCGGTGGAGCAATCAATATTGAGGTCGGCGACAGGCTGTTATTGGGTTTGTGATTTTGTGTCTAGGTAAAAGAATAAGGAGGCTCTCATGCAATTTTCGACACTACCGATTCTGATTGTTGTTATCTTCGGTTTCCTGTGGTTTCTAAGCAGAAGAATCCATCACCTCGGCGGTATAAATGCACAACAGAGAAATTGGCTGGTTGTACTTCTTTTGATTCTGCTTACCTGGGGCGGTTACGTCGGCTATCAGTCTAGCGTGGGTATTTTCGCCACTGAAGATTTTCTTAATCTATTGCCCGGTTATTGGTTGCCCTATGTTCCAGTGGTGCTCGCGATCACTCTGACGCTGTTGGTTACTCCTCTGCGCATCGGTCTCAGAAAGCTTGTTGATGAAACCCCGCATCATTGGTTGACTGGGATACATGGCCTTAGAATTCTGGCGCTTGGAACCCTGATCAAGGCTTCGATGGGACTGTTCCCGGAAAAGTTTGCCTGGTTTGTGGGAGGGGCGGATCTGTTATTCGGATTATCGGCGATAGCTGTAACGCTATTGATACGGCGAGGCCGTTTAACTGAAGGTTTTCTTCTTGTATGGCATCTCATCGGTGCACTGGTGATCGTAGCGCCAGTTGCCGGGCTTATGCATATTTTCATGCAAGAAGCCCTGTTTTCCAAACTATTCGCTTTTCCTATGGTATTGGCGCCAGCTCTGGTGGTTCCCTCATTTGTGATGCTTAATCTGCTGGTGGCCTGGCGGCTACTGGAAAAAAGGATGCAGAGGGGTTGAGGAAAATGAATTTCAGGCGCAGGAATCAGCTTTGATCCCTGCGCCGCCTCATAGGAGTGCTTTACTGATCACTCAATCGCCAAAGCGGCTTTTGACTACCCGAGTCTGACCTTTATCGGGAATGGTCAGAAAGAACAGGTCACCGTAGTTGTCCGGCGGTTCACCTACACCGCCCATCATCCAGTATAGTGATTCCAGATTGAAGGTATTGCCGACCCAGACCACGGTTTCACCGGCATGTTGCTGAGCAATCCTCTTCGGTATATCCGTGATATCACCTCGGCTGACACGGATAATTGTAAGGCCATGGTGATCGGCCAGTGGTTGTACTGTGTCCAGGTTGCGCTGAATATCAGGACTGTAGATAGCATGGATTTTTCTGTCACCCACCGCACTGACCAGCGCACTGGCCCGCGCCTTTCCTTTCTCAGTTAACATTTTGCTGATCTGAGTGCGCTCAGTATGGCGCAGCATTATGACAGTGGTTTCTGTGCCCTCTTTTGAGTGAACGATCAGCGAGGAGCAACCCGGTAACCCGAAAAGGCTGGTCAGGAATAGCAGCAGAATGAAGGCACGTAGTGATGATGTGGTCATGATATCTCTTTCCGAATATTATCCATTTTCTCGTTTCCACAGACATTGACTTCAAGTTGTTAAAAATGAAGAGAATGCCAGCCAGGAATGAGCCAAGCTCAGTTCGGATTTTATCAGAGTCTGGAATGAATAAGGAGGACGATGCGCCGGATGCGCAGGGGTAAGATTCCCGGCGGCCTGTGCCGCCGGGAGTGATGGAAGCCTATTTCTCCATTGTCCCTTCGAGGTGGATCTCCACTCGGCGGTTGAGTTTGCGGCCTTCACGGGAGCTGTTATCTGCGATGGGATCTTCTTCGCCCATGCCGACGGACTCGATATCCTCATCCGGAATCTTGGTATTCTGCTCGAGGTAGTCGGCAACTGTCCGTGCACGGCGTTCAGACAGTTTTAAATTATAGGCGGCCGGGCCGCTGGCGTCGGTGTATCCCACTACCTTGACCTCAAGGGTCTTGACGTTCTTGCCGCTGAAACGTTGGATACGTTCGTTGATGATCGACTTGCCATCATCTGAAAGTTCGGCGCTGTCGAAGCCGAACAGGACTCCGGCCTTGATGTCGACCATCTCGGCGATGGTGGTGGTCAGGCTGACGGCAGTGCTGGTTGCGACGACTTCCTTGGTCACAACCACAGGCTCGGGTTCAGGCACTGGGGCTGCTACTGCCATGGGCTCCGGTTTTGGAGCCTCGTATCCGCACTCCAGCAGTTTTTCGGTTGAGTTGGCGTAACTGGTGCGCCAGCACTCACCGTAGCTGTTTTTGGCGACCCCTCCGCCGGACTTGGCGTAGCCGTCGACGAGGCTCTCTTCGGCAGAAACGGAAAGTGCGCCAGTTACCAGAATGGCAGCAGTAGTGAATGATAGTAAAATGTGATGTTTCATGTCAGTTCCCTTTGTAAATATATACAGCCTCACCGACGCCGTCGGCGTTGATAAAACAATCTCCCAGATGGTTACGAAACGTTCGTAACCTTTTTCTTGGGGTTATTAGTCCCCTTGATACGACCTGAATAAGTTATTACACAAATGACCGGGTGACAAGTTGCAGGTCAAGTTCGTGGAACCGAGAAGCACTGTTTGTTGTGCGGTTTCTTTTTGTGAATAGCTATGTTGATCAGACCTTCGAATCCTGGTGCTGCATGCGGATCAATGGAGAGAATTCGGGTGCAAAGCAAATTTCAATTTCTTACCCTCGGACAAAAAGAACTGTAGGGATTTAGCCAGGCAAGACCGATATAGTCATTTACGCTTTTAACAAATCATAATTCCTGAGGAGATTACCTGGAATGGGTACTGCATTTGCCATGGGCAAACTGAAATTCCTACAGGGCGATTTTAAGGGCATGATCAAGGATCCCCGCATGGCGGGACCTTTCGTCAAGAGCTTTGGCTTGATGAAGCAGATCGGAGCTGAGTAACGCAGGCTGGATACAGCCAGGCGTTTTCGCCGCTCTCGATTGAAATGCCGATTATCCGCAATATATTACAGATAACCGGCGGACTTGTTTGTTTTTACCGCGATCTATCTCTTGTGGTCGTTGATTGCCCAGGTCAATCAGTTAACAATATCGTACGGATCATTGCCGAATGGGTCTGGCCATGCCGGATCTTCGGGCCATCCACTAAGAATTTTCTCAGATTCTTTCATATCGCTCTCCTGCGAAGTGCTTTGTTCAGTATCACGCAATATTTATACCGAAATAAAAATATCCCAATAATTCAACGAGTTGAATTTCGCTGAAAGGCTCGACTGCTGAAAAGTGTCAAATGTCCCGACAAAAAAGCGGTGCGCTCACGCCATTTTCTATTCGTTTCATCAAAAAAATCGTCTAACAATCTGAAATTACAGACGATTTGCGATCTGCTTCTTATGTAAGATTTTTCGACAGATCCTGTTGCGCCTTTTTTGATTCGCAGGAGTATTGATGGTTGGAAATCAATAAAGATACTTTGACACTATCAGAATAGAGTTTGCACTTTGCTACGATAGAGTTGCTACTATTGCCATCTCAGCGGAGAAAAGACCGAGGAAAATTCAATGTCAAAACTATTGTCCCTGTCTCGCGCAGCCCGGCTCGCGGGCGTCAGCCGCGGTGAACTGCAGAAAAGGGTACGCAAGGAAGGCGCGGATACCTTCGAAGGTAAGCTTACTGTCGAGATCCTGGTCTCTCTCTACCCGCATATCGATATGGAGAAGGACCCCGTTTTGGAGCGGGTGCAGCGCATCAAGCGGGAGGCCCGTCCCAAGGCGCACTATAGCGATGGATGGATGCCTGATCCGCAGGTGTTGATGACCCGGTTGAAGGAGTTCCAGCATACTCTGGTGCAGACAAAGTCTTCACTCAACGCATCAGAGAATCTGCTCAACGAAACCCGCTCCAATCTACAGTCCGCTCTAAATGCTTCAGAGGAGGAGCTTCCTGCCGAGGTGGAGCGCTGTATCCAACGGCTGAGCAGAGCGATAGACCGGCTGGGTCGCGCCTCAGATGCGAAGGCAACCCTGTTTGCAAAAGATGCCATGTTGAAGATCGTCAGTGCCAGCGTACGTCTTCTGCCCAGTGGTCATGAGTTTTTTATCGAAGGCAATGATTCCATTCTGGAGGCAGGATTAAAAGCCGGACTCTATCTTGACTATGGCTGTACCGGCGGAAACTGTGGTGCCTGTAAATGCAAGGTGGTCTCCGGTGCTGTGCGAAAACTGCGTAACCACGACTATGTGCTCAGTGCCAAAGAACAGGAAGCAGGCTATGTGCTGGCCTGTTCTAATACGGCCATATCCGACCTGGTTGTCGAGGCGGGTGAAGCGGGTATGTCAGAGGCGCTGCCGCATCAGCAGATCAGGGCTCAGGTTAAAAAAATAGAACTGGTGGGAGAGTCGCTGGCGCTCATGTATGTGCAGACGCCTCGTACCCGGTCGCTACGTTTCAAGGCAGGACAGTCGGTAAGTGTCACCACTGAGGATGGTCGTACTGCCGATCTCTATATCGCCAGTTGCCCTTGCGATGGACGTAATCTGCAATTCATCATCTTCAAGGAAGATGATGTTGATTTTGGGGATGCTGTTTTTGACGCTACCCTTGCCAGGCAGACGGTACTGTTAGAGGGGCCGAAGGGTGGTTTCGTGTTGCAGGAGGACTCCACGGTGCCGACACTGTTTCTGGCTAAAGAGGGCGGTTTCTCACCGATCAAGAGCCTGGTGGAACAGGCTATTACCATCGACAATGCGGAAGGGTTGAACCTGATCCACATAGGGGGAAATCCTGCGGACTCCTCGCTGGATAATCTCTGCCGTTCCTGGGACGATTCGCTGGATAATTTCAGCTATACCAGCACAGCGAATGATATCTCTGCAGACGAACTGGCGCAGTTAATACTTAATGCCGCTACAGATAGTGACCGGACGGAGGTCTATATCGCCGGACCTGCCGCCTGGCTGGAATCCGTCATGGATGCGGCTTCCCGTAACGGTCTCGATACGGGGGTGTGGTATACGGAGGCAACCGATCGGTAATAGATAGGGGGTAGGGTCTCAGTCCATAAACAATGGTCGGCGCAGGAAAAGATAGAAGCCGTATTGGCCGCCTTCGGCATGACCGTAGGCAAAATAGAGCGGTCCGACCGGCGTATCGGCCCCAAGATAGAGACTGCTGGCGTAGCGCATGTCATTCAGACTTATATCATCACGGCTTTGCCAGGCATTGCCCATTTCCAGGGAAGCGCCCGCATAGATCGGAAAGTATTTGCTGCGGTGAAGTCGAAACATATAACTGCCGACAAGCAGGGCGGTGTGCTGTCCTATGAGCTGATTTTCCGACAGCCCCGACAGGTGCAGAAAGCCGCCAAGTGTGAATTGGTCTTGCAGCGGTGCGTTGTCGTCCTGTGTGCTGTTGAGTGAGCCCGCGGCGAAAAGGGTGTGGTCGTCCCAGCTTTTTGCCAGGTTGAACTGCACTTCAAACTGGTCAAAGTCGTTATCGGCGCCAAGGCTGCGGCGCGAACCGGTCCAACGAAGTGTTGAACGAAAGCCTTCCCTGGGAAAATAGATGTCATCCACCTCATCCAGCTTAAAATTGCCATAGAGTTCACCGCCGCTAAAATCGTATCCCTGTAGTTTGGGCGGCCCGCTCACATAGTCCAGATCCCCAAGAAATCTTCGATAACCCAGCTCGATGCGGCCCCACTTGCCCAGTTCTCTCCCAGCAGCCAAGCCGACGCCGTACTTTTTTATCCCGTATTCAGCCACCAGATCGTCATCAAGATATTTGCCGACATACTGGGTTGAATAGAAAAGGATGGGATGGATGAAAAATTCAGATTCGTTATCCAGTGGCTGGTAGAGTTCGGTGAAGAGTGTGGGCTCCCTGCCAAGTTGGACAAAAGTTTTCAACTCTCCATTGAGGTCGTTGAGTGGCTTTATAGTATAGGCTGAAGAGGCATTGAAGTGGGAATCACCAAGGCGGGGATTAACGCTGAAATTCAAACCAAACTGTAGAAAGTTCGTACCCCAACGCTTCTCTTTGGCTTTGATCAGCAGGCCGGTTTTGCCCGCTTCTTCGACCAATTGGTAGCGGACGCTTTCAAAGATATCCAGGCCATAGATATCATCAATACTCTGTTCGAGTGCTTTGAGATCTAGCGGTGCGCCCGAGTGGATTGACAGACGACTGCTGAGGAGTTCATCCCGCAACTCAGATTGGTTCTCGATGTGTATAAACTCCACAATGGGTGTGCTTGGTTTGATCCGGCGTTTCTCACGATAGTTGTGGTAGGCCTGTTTACCAAGAGCCAGCCGGGAGAGCGCTGGTTTTATTGCTTCAGCTGCAACCTTACCAATCCTGATCGCTTCGCCGGTCTGTTTGAAGTCAGCACTTTCGATAGTATCCAATGCAGGAATAATCAGTATGTCCCGATCACTGAGGGTGGCGATTTGTGTTTCGGTATTGCGTCGCGTGAGGATGGTCGTCAACTGCTCCACTATAGTCAGGGCAGTGGTTAGCTCATCCTGATGATAGAGCGGGGTGCTGATATCCACGGCGATGACAATATCCGCCCCCATCTCTCTGACGACGTCGATAGGCAGATTGTTGGAAACACCACCGTCGACCAGTAATCGGTTTTCGATCTCCACACCGGCAAAGACTCCGGGTATGGTCATGCTGGCCTGGATTGCCAGAGCGAGGTCGCCTTTGCTGAGAATAACGGCATTGCCGGTTGCAATTTCAGTGGCAACGGCACTAAAGGGGATGGGCAGATGAGTGAAGTCCGTGATCTCCGACACGCCGAGGGTCAGCCGTTTCAGTTCCAGGCTGAATTTCTGCCCCTGGATCATAGCCGTCGGCAGGCTGACTTCCCGTTCCTTTACCCCAAGTTTCGCATTGACCAGTGGCAGTTGGGAATTGATCTTGCCGCGCATGTTGTGTTTGGTGCGGCTGAGATCGTCGTCGAACAGATTCTCCCAATCCATTGAGTTCAGATGTTGTTCTATTGTCTCCGGGCTCATTCCACTCGCATAGAGTCCGCCGATGATGGCGCCCATGCTGGTGCCGGCGATATAGTCGATGGGGATCTTGAGTGCTTCGAGGACTTTTAGAATGCCGACGTGCGCTGCGCCTCTGGCACCGCCGCCACTCAGCGCGAGGCCGATTTTCGGTCTTTCAATCTGCTGCTGCGCGATAGCAATGGGCAGTTGGCAAAGTAGCAGAAGGGTGAGCAGAATGCGTTTTATTGTCTTGGGCATCCGGCTATTTTTTCATCCAGTCAAACACCTGTTTGCTACCGTCTATCAGAGGGGTAGCCGGTTGGTTTCCCAGCCCCAGACGGTGCAGTCTGTCGAGGTCCATCGCAGGTGGACGCAGGAGTGCGTCGAGATAGGGTTGCAGTGTTGCCGGTGCGCGCGCCTTGATCTCTTTTTCTGAACAGAATTCAAAATGGGGAGCGGGCGCACCGCAGGCGCGGGACCAGGTTCTCATAAAGGTCTGCCAGTAGAACCGCTCGTCGCCGGCCACATTGAGCAGGGCCGGGAGGTTCGGTTGAGAGATGAGATCCCGAATCAGTGCGCCGTGATCTGCCGCAAACCAGGGTTGCAGCAGTGACTGATCGTCGGTGGGTATCGGGAGGGATTCCTGCGCTTTCAGACGTCGTGATAACGCAGGGTCTCTGCCGAACGGGGTGAGTGGTGCGTGCCCCGGCCCATAGAGTCCCCCAAGACGCAGAGAGATGCTCTCCCTATCACTTTCCGCCCATTTTAACGCTGCATTTTCTGCCGCCAGTTTTGCTTCTGCGAAGTATCCTTTCGGCTCTGGTGAATCGCTCTCCCGATAGGCTCTGCCACAACCGGAACCATAGACCACCGCGCTGCTGACAAACAGATAACGGTGGGTGCTAGTGGGCAGTGCTTCGATAAGAGAGGTGACGTCGTCTTCGCTATAAGCAATCTGATCGACCACTGCATGGGGTTGGAATTCGGCCAGCTTTTGGCGCAAGCGTCCGGTGTCGTGCCGATCGCAGATGAAATCAGGGGCGGGGCCGTTGCTCTCGCCACGAGAGATGCCAAGGACTTGATGTCCGGCAGCCCGTAGGGCGCTGACCACTGCCCGGCCACCACAGCCGGTACTGCCGATGACAGTGATTCGTTGGGGGTCAGGCATCGAACTCGATGTAGGGTCTGGGGTAGGAGCGCAGCAGGCGTTGACGCACATAATCGGATGCCGGGTTCAGTGCGCGAACCGCCTCCCTGAAGGTCTCCGCTGTCTGTTCGTCAATACTTGGAGAGGCGATCTCCAGAAAACGGTCATCGAACAGGGGATCGGTATCGGCTGTGGTGCTGACACCTTTTTTGTCCAGGTGTCCCTGCATCGTTTCGTAGGGTGCGCCCCGGTCAAAACGCAGGGGGAAGGCGTAGAAGCAGGGACCGAGCCGGTTGGCGGCATCCCCGAGACGCTCAGCGATGGCGGCCAGTTCCCGAAGAAAATCCAGGGTGAACGCCAGGTCCTCCGGAGTATCGCCGGGCACCGGTTGCAGAATACCGAATACCGGCAGGATATCGTTCTTCAGACAGGCCTCCACCAAGTTGCGTGCACCCTCAAGATACCTTTCGTGTACCTTTGGACGGGCATCGATCTTTTCCAGTTCACAGAGAGACTGGTGGCCGACTGCCTCAAGCCCAAAGTAGATGAGGTCGCAACCTGCTGCCGCGAGTTGCGGCACGTCCTCTGGATGCAGGACATCCACCCGGCTTTCAGCCAGAAACTGCATGGGGGTCTCTTTGAGTAGATTGCAGACTTCAGCGAGCCGCTTGCGGTTGACCCCGAACAGGGGATCGCAGATCCACAGATACCAGGACTTTTCCATGTTGGAAAAGCATTCGAGATCCGCCTTCACCTTCTCGATAGGATTGTGGGTAAAACCAGGATTGGTCAGACGCTCGGTGCAGAAGGAGCAGTGGTAGGGGCAACCCCGGCTGGTAAGCCAGCAGAAGATGTCATAGCGTTCTGGATGGCGCATCAGGGACATATCCACCGGCGGTGCTTTGGGGAGGGTTTCTGCGGGCGGGTTGGAGCGGATCTTTTCTCCATCGCGCCACACCAGTCCAGGTATCGAAGCCGGATTTTGCAGGCCGCTCCTTACCAAAGCGAGTGCGGCCTGTTCCCCAGGCCCTGCAACGATGGCATCGACCTCGGGACAGCGTTCAAGAATCTCCGCACCACAGGCGGTAACCCAGACACCACCCAACACCACCGGCAATGATCCGTTGCGCTGTTTCAGGACCCTCGCCATGGCGGCGCCGAACCGTCCTTCAACGGGTGACAGGCAGGCGATGCCGACCATTAGAGGCGACTCCTTCATCACGGCATCGGCGATGCGATCCAGCAGTGCCTTGGGAGAATCGGAATCCCCTTCATCATCGAGATCGGTACTGGGATCGAGGACTGAAACCGCCACCCCTTCGCTGCGCAGATAGCTACCGAGGGTGATGTTGGAGAGAGAAGGGCAGAGACCACCTGGCAGGGTGTCGCCCGCCAGTGGAGTGCTGAGCAACAATAGATCCGTCATCTTGGTCTGCTCCAAAGGGTGTGTAGGTTTGAGACTAAAAGAATCACCGGTGTTACTCAAGGACTGAATGCGGATAGACAGCTACCTACATCGCTCACGGCTAAGACCATCCTGAAATAATGAAGAGGCAACTGCATCGATATGTCACTCGAATGCCATGTCGCCTCTATTTGAAACCGCATGATTAAAATTGATACGAAAGGCCAACTAATCCTCGACCCTGGTTTGCAGAACCTTCCTTGTCGACTATTGGGCTGTCAGCGGCATCATTCAAAAGACGCCAGTAACCCACTTGCCCATCAATGACCCACTGCTTTGATAATGCAAAAGTGGCCTTGAAGTTCACTCCAATATCCTTAACTGCCTTGCTATCGAATTGACCTGGTCAATATGCTAGACAGAATTGCCGTAGCCATCCATTTTTAAAGTGGTTTCATTTTAGTCTCCTGGCTTGGTTAGGCTAAAGTAATAGTGAATATAGGGTAAAAATAAACGATAAACAATAATAAATATATGCTAAAGATGTTGACAGTCGATTAGTAGGTCACTATGATCGCGGTATTATCACAGGGAGTCTGTGGACATTTGGATCAGATGAGGATCGCGTGAAGTGGCTTCACAATAGAGCGAGTCCAACCAAGACTGTGGAGGAGATAAGGTGAAAAAGCTTAAGACTACAAGTGCCCGGCTACAGGTTTTGGCTCTCGTTTTTTTTGTTCTTACACCATGTGTTGTCGCACTGGATGCTGGGACAGGGGCGTGGGCGGAGTTGTTGAATATGCCACAAGGTATATCGCTCGATTCTACACAAATCTCCGGAGGTGGACTGCTTGCAGTGCTTGCTCTTGGGTCTATCAAGCCGATTGCTTATATGGTCGCGTTTTATCTGCTCTACAAGCTTCTTGGGCTTTACCGAATGGGGGTCATATTTACTGCTGAAAATGTGGCTGCCATACGGAAAATCGGGTGGGCACTTGTATCAATCGATATCGCGGCGATGCTTCAGACGTTGATAACAGGCCCTGTTCTGACGTTCTTCCAAATTACTCCTGGCCATATCAGTGCAAGGCTGGAAGTTGGCTTTCTAATCGTTGGGCTGTTTGTCGTGCTCATAGCCTATGTCATGGACATGGGGCGGGAACTAAAAGAACAAGACAGTCTTGTAATTTAGGGGCTGATGATCATGGCTATCATCGTGAATGTTGATGTGGAACTCGCAAAGCGAAAAATGAAGCTAAAGGACTTGGCAGAAGCTATCGGCATTACTGTTCAAAACCTCTCCATTCTAAAGACAGGTAAGGCACGAGCGATCCGTTTTTCTACACTGGATGCTATCTGTAAACATCTGGATTGCCAGCCAGGTGATATTCTTGAGTATCGACCTGATGCAACCGAGGAATAATGTTTATTGGAAAACGCGTAACAATTGCATCCACCGTGCAAAAACTTCTTGGAATTCAGCCATGATTGGACAGTGTTTTTCAATCCGCAAATAATGCAAAAGGCGCTATTTTTGCTTATGCATTGAGTCAATGTATCCGTCCAAAAAGCCCTGTTCTGTACTAATTGAACCGGCCGAAGCAGATGAATAACCATCAGGTGTTCAAACAAAATCAATGCATATGTGCTTTTTGCGTTGTTCGCGAACAAATCTCTTTCCCTACAGAAGCTGAGTTTTAGGGGCAATCAGATCAGTTAGTATTGGTGAACGGGTTCTTGTAGTCATTGGACTATGCCTGACTTTCAATTTGCGGTTGTGGAGGCAGACTTGGGCTACAATCCCGGGAAGCTTATTTTACCGAACGATGAGAATCTTGAGGGACAATCATGAGTCAAGCCAACAGGGAAACCTACCCCTTGATAGAACTCTCCATTGGCACCCCGGATGTGGATGCTCAGGAGGCGTTCTGGGTAAAGATGTTCGACGGCAAGGTGATTTTTCGTGGACAGATGATGGGACTGCGTTTCAGTCGCCTGATCGTTTGCGGTGCCACCCTGGTCTTTCGTGAGGACCCCGATTTTCAGCTGCCACCCGGTTCGGGAGATGAGCGTCTCTATAACAACCACATTGGATTGCGTGTGCATGACCTGGACCGGTCGGTTGTCGAACTGGAGTCTCGTGGCGCTGAGTTTGTACTTAAACCGGAAATGGTGCGTGAACTGCTCAAGCAGAAAAATGACGGCGCCCCCAAGATACTTGAAACCGACTATATCGCTCCACCATTGAATGCGGAACGTCTGGCCAGCGGGGAGTACAAAATTGATGTGGCGATACTTGTGGGCCCGGACAACCTATGGATCGAACTCAATCAGATCACAGAGCCGGAAGACACGAATTGGTTCCCCTGGTGAAGCAAAAATCCTTTGGCGGCGGTATTGCCGCCTGGTCCATCCGTCACCCTATCGGGGTTGTGATGATCACCCTGGCAGTGATGGTTCTTGGGGTCTTCTCCCTGGGACGGTTGGGTGTTGATCTGCTTCCTCACATCATCTATCCCGATGTTCGGGTGCGGGTCCTGGATCCCGGCGTGCCCGCGAGCATTATGGAGGATCGCGTTACCCGTCAGTTGGAGGAACAGCTTGCCATCACTGAGGATGCCATTCATATCGAGTCCCGCTCCTCCGAGGGGCGCAGCGCGGTTGATCTGTCGTTTGCCTACGGTACGGATATCGACAAGGCGCTGCAGGATGCCAGTACCCGCCTCGACCGGGCCAAACGATTTCTTCCAGATAGCATCGAACCTCCGGTCATCTATAAGCGCGACCCGTCCCAACGACCGGTAGCGGAGTTCGTTGTCAGCTCCTCACTGCGGGATCCGGTGGAACTGCGCAGTTGGGTCGACTATGAGTTGAGCAAGTGGTTCCTCAACCTGCCCGGTGTGGCTGCCGCAGAGGTTGGCGGTGGGCTGGTGCGTGAGATTCAGATCCAGGTGGATCAGCTGCGCCTGGCAGGTCTCGATATGCACCTGCTCGATTTGAAGGATGTACTGGAGTCGGCAAACGTGGATACGCCGGGTGGCCGTCTCATGATGGAGCATGGTGAAATCAGCGGCCGCACGGATGGTCGTTTTCACTCGGTGGATGAGATTCTGAACCTTCCGTTGGCTAATGTTGGAGTGGGTAATCTGTCGGCAATGGTGCGGCTCAGCGAGGTGGCGGAGGTCGAAGACGGCGCAGAGGAGGAGCGGCTGCGAATCCGTCTCAACCAGTTGCCTGGCATCAAACTCTCGATCCAGAAACAGCCGCAGGCAAATACGGTAAAGGTGGTGGACAGCGTCCTGGCGCGAGTGGCTGAGTTGCAGGAAAAAGCGCTGATCCCACCCGATGTGGAGATACGCCCGGTGGATGATCAGGCGCGTTATGTTCGGCGGGCACTGAATAATGCGGTGAACTCAGCCGGCATTGGCGCAATGCTCGCTATGCTGGTGGTCTATCTGTTCCTTGGCAGTCTGCGTCGTACGCTGATCATCGGCAGCGCTATACCCATTGCCATACTGGTAACCTTCATTCTCATGGCAAGCGGCGGATTGACGCTGAATATCATGACGTTGGGTGGTTTGGCGCTTGGTATCGGTATGCTGGTGGATAGCACTATTGTGATGCTTGAAAATATCTATCGGCATCAGCGGGAACGCAGTGGGGCAAACGCAACCGATGTAACCGAGGTGTCGGGCAGGGCGGCTGCCGAGGTCAATAGCGCCATAGTCGCCTCCACCTCCACCAACCTGGCTGCGGTGCTGCCGTTTCTCTTCATCGGGGGGCTGGTCGGATTGCTGTTTCAGGAGCTGATCTTCACCATCTCCGCTGCCATTGTTGCCTCGCTTCTGGTGGCGCTTACCCTGGTGCCGGCATTGGCCGGACGCATACCGGCGCAGCGGGAGGGGCTGATGAGGCGCGGTGTGAACCTTCTGATCTCAGCTTTGCAGAACGGTTATGCCTGGTTGACCCGCTGGCTGTTGAAGGCCCCCTGGTTCGTGCCCTTGTTGTTTATCCTGGGGATGGTTCTGGCTTGGCCAATGCTCAGTCAGGGACGGCAGATCTTTCTGCCGGAGATGGATGAAGGACGGGTCTACGTCAGTATCACGGCTGATCGTGGTATCAATCTGACCCGCATGGATGAAATCGTCAGCAAGATCGAAACGATGTTCGTGCAGCAGCCTGAGGTCGAGAGTATCTATACTCAGGTGGGGGGATTTGTCTTTGGCCGCTCCACTTATGAAGCATCCAATCGCTCCAGTCTGCATGTCACCCTGAAACCGATAAAGGAGCGGGGTATCGACAGCAGGACATGGATAGCTCGCATGCAGAAGAAGATTCGAGATGCCAGTCTGGTCGGTATACGGATATATATGCGGGTCTCCGGCATTCGGGGTATCCGCCTGAACCGGGGGGATGACGACATTGAACTGCGTCTGCAGGGGAAGGATCTTGAAAAGATGTCCCGGATTGCAGATCGGGTGGTTGAACGTCTTGGAAAAATCGAAGGCTTACGGAATATTTCTCACACAAGCGAGGATCTGAACCAGGAGCTTTCAGTTGTGGTGGATCGGGAGCGGGCTTCCGCTTTCGGTCTCTCAGTGGAAGACGTTGGACGTATCCTGGAACTTGCCCTGGGCGGTCTGAAAGTCACTGAGTTTCTCGATGATGATCGCAGTGTGGACGTGCGTCTGCGACTACAGCAGCGGGATGTCTCCACCCCAGCTGATGTGGAGTCGGTAATTATCTTCAGTCGAACGGAACCAAGGGTTCCCCTGCGGTTGGGAGAGGTGGCCAAGATCGAGCTGGTGCCAAGCCCTGTCTCGATCCATCGGGATCAGCAGCGCCGGGTGGTGAATATCAGTGCCTCCATCGGCAAGAATTTGACCCCTGGAGAGGCGTTGCAGTCGGTACAGGGTGTGATCGACGGGATGGAGTTGCCGCCCGGTTACGTAGTCTACGAGGCTGGCGGCCTGGAGGCGCAACGTGAGGGCCGCGATCTGGGACTGCTCCTGCTGGGGCTGGCGCTGTTTCTGGTCTTTGTGGTGATGGCGGTACAGTATGAATCACTGCGGAATCCCATTGTCATCATGCTCAGCGTGCCTTTTGCGGTAATAGGGGTCGCTCTGGGATTGGAGTGGTCGGGCTTGCCTCGATCCATGCCGGTGCTGCTGGGCCTGATCATGCTGGCAGGGATCGTGGTGAACAATGCGATTGTGCTGGTGGAATATATCGTTTTACAACGTCGTGCCGGATTGACGATCGATGCCGCGATCATAGAGGCCGCACGGCTTCGACTGCGTCCGATCCTGATGACCACTCTGACCACCGTGGCCGGCATGTTGCCTCTGGCGCTGGCCTGGGGGGAGGGAGCGGAGATGCTGCAGCCGCTGGCGGTTACCATGGTTTCGGGACTGCTGTTTTCCACCCTGGTGACCCTGTTGTTGATTCCGTCGGTTTATCGGTTGATTGCGGTGGGGGATAAAAAAGGATAAAGGTTAAAGGCAAAAGGAGGTCGTGCAATCGGCGAGGTCGAACGTTGTCGTTATTGTAGTGCTGAAAAAGCTGTAGGCCGGTTCCGCTACGCTTGATCGGGCCTACATACTGGTGGAACCAAAAAAATACTTGCATTGGGCTGCACCGGGCACATACTTGCTTCACCTTTCACCTTTCACCTTTCACCTTTCACCTTTCACCTTTCACCTTTCACCTTTCACCTTTCACCCGTCCCTACAACATCGTCACCCGATTCCGGCCATTGTCTTTCGACTGATAGAGCGCATCATCTGCCCGCTTTAAGAGGGTTGCAGTGGTGTCGTCTGCCTGCAGTAAGGTGATGCCGAAACTGCCGGTGACTTGAGTGCCGTTGCTGGGTCTGATCATGGCAATGGCGGCTCTGAGTCTTTCACTCAGTTTCATTGCTTTGTCAGCTGTAAGGTCGGGGCAGATGATTAGAAACTCCTCACCTCCCCAACGGCCAATCGTATCGTTGCCCCGCACGTTATCCTTCAACTGCTCCGCAAGATGCTGAATGACTTCGTCTCCCATCTGATGTCCATACTGGTCGTTGATCGATTTGAAGTGGTCGATATCGAGCAGGATAAGTGCCAGGGGTGAGTTGTTTCGTTGGGCACTCTCCCAACCCTCCTGCATCACCTGATCGATTTTTCGCCGGTTGTAGAGCTGAGTCAGGACGTCGATCTCTGAAAGATGGGCGAGCTCGCGGTTCTTGGCCGCCAGCTGCTTCTGCGTGCTGCGAAGTCTGTCCAGCGCATTTGTCAGCTGGACGTTTTCCTCTTTGCGCAGCTCTTCGCGGATCGCACGGGCAGTAATCCCCCGGTAGATCGAGGAGATATAGACGGCGAGAGCGGTAAAAAACGCAAGAAAAATAACCCGCAGCGCAATATTGCTGTCACTTACCAATGGGGTGGTGAAATCTTCGGAGATTGTGCCGAGTTCTATCGTGCCTCTGCTGATCGCCAGGAAAACAATCAGCAGGTAGAGGCCGATGCTGAGTACCCCCGAGAGCAGGGTGAGTCGGGGTGAAAAGCGGATGGTGGCAAGACCGATCCAGAGATAGTAGAGCAGGAAGGCCTCGGACTTGAAGGTTCGATAGGTGCCGAAGGCGTAGAGGACGATGGAGAGCAGGAGGATATCTATGGTGACAGAGAGATATTTCAGCCACCAGATATGCCTGTCTCGTTTGAGATGGAAATGGAGCAGGACGCCGTAGATCAGGTTAACCAGCGAAGCGCTGATTATGGCAGTGAAGGAGGATTCTGGAATCTCACTGCGTATGCTGAACCCCGCCAGAAAGTAGAGGAAGGTGAATAAAATTCTGGCGTTGTTCGCATAGCGCTCGCTTTTCTGCTCTTCTTTGATGAAAAGCTGTTTGACAAGCGTTGAAGAGTTTGTCCGGGTTGCATCGTGCATCAGCTCATTATAGCGGCCACTGGCCAGACCATAATTGAGGAATACCACAGTTTCGGGAAGTAAAACCCTTTCGTTGGTTAGCGGTACTGCCGTAGATACCACCACTCGAACAGGCGCTTGAGCCAATGGAACAGGCGCATGTTTGGCAGCACGATGTTACGCGTGGCGGTACGGGCCACCAGCATGCCGGAGGTCTGGCTGTCGACGATGCAGACCAGTTCCACCTTGTAGGTCTCTTTGGGTGTCTCCCCCCGGAACTCCGTCAGCAGATTCTTGGCCGCTGCCACCGCCTGCAGATCGGCCATGTGAGCCTGCTTCGGCATCCAATCGGGGCCGGGAAAGTTGCCGGAATCACCGGCCACGTAGACCTGTTTCATGCCTTCGACCCGGCACTGAGCGTCTGCCTTTACCAGTCCGCCTGGGGAGCGGGGCAGGTCAGTGTTGTCGAACCACAAATTGCCGGTCATGCCGGGCATGAAGAGGATCAGGTCGGCATCAAATTCACCGCCGTGGGTGATCACCTTGGTTTCTGTGAACGCCTTCATCTTGTGGCCGAGATGGGTTTCAATACCCCGTTTGGCCATCTCCTGGACAAGCCCCTTGACCGCCTTGGGTCCCAGCCGTTGCCCGGGGTTCTCCGCAGGGGTGAAGAAGACGAGTTTGAATTTGTCGCGGCGTTTCTCCAGGCGCAGTTGCCGGTCGATGCCAAAGAGAAACTCGAACATCGGGCCGCCGCGCATGGCGCTGGGTTCCTTGGGATTACCGGAAAAACCGATGGCGATGGTGCCGCCATCAAGCGCCTGTAAACGCTCACGGATTCTGACGGTTGCCGAAACCCCTTCGCAGGGAGTAATGGCATGTTCGATACCGGGCAGTTTTTTGATGAACCGGCCGCCTGAGCCGATGATCAGTCCATCGTTTTCGATCTTGCCATCGCTGGTGATCAGGGTGCGCCCGCCATCCTCCAGGCCAGTGGCTTCGGCAGCGTGATGGGTGACGTTCATGCGCCGGAAGAACTTCTCCAGCGGAATGATCAGGTCTTCGGGTTGGCGCAGACCGGAGGGGATCCAGATAGTGCCGGGCAGATAGTGAAATTCAGCCTTGGGGCTGACGACGGTGATCTGCATCTCCTTGTCGCCGGTTCGTAGGTGCTGCACAGCCGTCAGTGCAGCAAAACCGCTGCCGACAATGGTTACTCGCTTCATGCAAGGATTCTCCAGCGCAATGGGGAGGGTGCCACAAAAGCCATCAGGTAGGTCGGATTAGCGATAGCGTAATCCGACAAGTTTATAAGATCTTTTCAACACCCTGCATTTGTAAAATGATCTGCGCAGAGAGTCTTTCTCCAGCCACATAACTGGATACCACCCTGCTGATCGGTGTGCGAATAGTATCGGGAGCTGTATCCCGTCACAAGCAGGAAGACCCTGCATTGGAAGGGGCAGCCTTCCGCTCTGTCAGAGTCCGACCAGTTCTGCGTGCAGGCCTTGGAACTGGGTGATGCTCAACAGATCCTGGCCGCTTACCAGCTTTGGATTGTATTCCAGCAGGAAGAGATGAGGGCGACGTTCGTCCACATGTACGGAGACGACTCCATCTCTCTCCCGAAATGACGACTGCAACTGCTCGAGGGTTGCTTTATCAAGATTTTCGTCGACGTGAATGGTGACGTCCGCCAGATTGATGTCCAAGATACTATCTCCTCAAAGTGTGTCCCGATTCTGACATTGAACGGTCGGAGAATGGAACAGGTTGTGGCGCAACAGTGCGGCCTACCTATAAGGATAGCGGAAAATTTGGAGTGATTGTCCTGGGGTCTGTTAACACTATGCGGATGCCCGGCGTTGGCCCACAAAAGGTTACTCTACCGGGGTAACCCGCTTGCCATCGCGCAGGCCAAGAATGCCTTTGCTGATGATGGCGTCGCCGACTTTGAGTCCTGCGACGATCTCGACCCTGTTGGCAATGTGGCTGCCGCTGGTCACTGTGGTGCGCAGGGCTTTGCTGTTTCCATCAAGGAGGTAGACATACTCTCCCGCATTGTCCCGTTGCAGAGCCTTGAAAGGCACCATCAGGCGTTGTTTTTGCGCGGTTTCCAGGCTTACGCGACAGAGTTGGCCGGGACGTGCGGCCCGAGGTATGGGATCCAGCACCACCTCAATGATGCCCATGCGGGTGTTGATGTCCAGTTCCGGGTGGATGCGTTTTACCTTGCCCGAAAACCGCTTGGAGCCGAGGCCGTCTATGCCTACCTGGACGGGATCGTCCAGCCTGAGATTGGGCAGTAGCAGATCGGATACAGGTATCTCGATGATGAGCGATTCAAGATCGATCAGCGTCAACAGATGGGTATGACGGGGTACCACATCGCCAGGTTCCACCAGACGCTGACTGATAACGCCGCTGAAAGGGGCCTTTATCTGTGTATAGGCCAGCCGGGTTTCCAGGAGCTTTTGCTCCGCCATCGAGACTTCAACTTCGGTCTTGGCACGGGCCAGTTCATCCTCTGAGGTGGCTTTATGCCTGGCCAGGTCCTCGATGCGTTTCAGATTGAGTCTGGACTGACGGGTGGTGGCTGCTGCCTTCTGCAGCTCGGCTTCGAGCAGGTCGCTCTCCAGACGGGCCAGCAGTTGGCCGGCTTTTATCCGGTCTCCCTCATAAAAGGGCAATTCGGTGATGCGCCCCTCTTCCTGGCTGAAGATGCGCACCTTTTGACGGGCGCGCAGCGTGCCGGTGAGTTCATGTTTGAGTCCGATGGCATGAGGGGTCAGGGTCTCGGTCACCACCAGATGTTTGGTGGGGGGGCGGGATTTTTTGTCAGCGCCACTTTTTTTTGCGCTGCCGCTCGGTTCCATGCAGGCAAAAAGGCTGATGGTAAACAGCAGTGTCGATACTAGCCTGAAAAGATGCCTGGCATGCATGAGTCGGTTAACAGATCCTACTTCAGGCTGGTGACTGGTGGTGCGCCACCGTTGGGAACATAGGGGGAGTAGTGTTTGATGTCGCGCTTGACGTTACGCTGTACGATCACGCCGAGGACCTTGAAATTCTTGCCAGTAAGATCGATGGCGGGGTAACCGGCCTTGAGAGGCTGCAGCCGCTTCTTTCCGTCTCCTTCCGAGATGTATTGGCGGAACCAGCGTTCCCCATCCACCTCGGCCAGGATATAGGCCCCGGTGGCACAGACTTCGGCCGGTTCTATGACGATGATGCACTTGGCGGGAAATTCCGGCTCCATGCTGTCGTCCAGTACCTGGAGAGGGTAAAGCTCGTTATAACTACACTCGTTGCTCATGATCTGTCTGTATAAATCTGCTTGGTTAACCAGTGTCCATTCGGAAACCCGTATCTAACCACAAAGCGCACGAAGATCACGAAGGTAACAGATTGACTAACAATAAATTTTCTTCGTGTACTTCGTGCGCTTCGTGGTGAAAACAGTGTTTCCGGACGGGCGCAAACTATAAAGTGGTCTGCAGATTAAACCTTGGAATTGCCCGGTTTTATCCACAGAAATATTAGAGAAATCTGCGTTTCTATCGGAGTTTCCGATAAAATCCAGTTTTCACACTGACCGCATTCTAGCATGTCCCACTATATTCAATCCCAAAACCGGGTTCACAAGGATAGACAAGATTTTCACAACCTCCGCAACATGCTGCCCTTCCTCTGGGAGTATCGTGGGCGGGCACTGTTTGCGCTGGGTTGCCTGGTAGCCGCAAAACTGGCCAATGTGGGCATTCCTCTGGTACTGAAAGAGATTGTCGACCTCCTGGAAAAGGGCGACAAGTTGCTGTTGGTTTTGCCTCTCTCACTGCTACTGGGCTACGGTGCTCTGCGCCTCAGCAGTTCGCTTTTCAATGAGCTGCGGGATGCGGTTTTCGCACGGGTGCGTTATCGCGCCATGCGGCGTCTATCCAACCGGGTGCTGAACCACCTGCACGATCTCTCCCTGCGCTTCCATCTGGAACGCCAGACCGGGGCTATCAGCCGCGATCTGGAACGGGGTACCCGCTCGGTCAGTTCCATTCTCAACTACATGGTCTTCAGTATCCTGCCGATGCTGGTGGAGTTCAGCCTGGTGGCGGTGGTACTGCTGACCCAGTACGACATCGTTTTCACGCTGGTTACCTTTGGCACCGTGGCGGTCTATATCGGTTTCACTCTGCTGATCACTGAGTGGCGCATGGAGTACCGCCATGCGATGAATAAGCTGGATTCGCAGGCCAATAGCCAGGCCTTCGATAGTCTCATCAACTATGAGACGGTCAAATATTTCGGCAATGAACGATTGGAACTGGAGCGTTTCGACGGCACCCTCTCTCAGTGGGAGGAAAATGCAGTCAAGAGCCAGACCTCCATGTCACTGCTCAACTTTGGTCAGGGCGGGATAATCGCCATCGGCGTCACCCTCATCATGATCTTTGCCACCGATGGAGTGGTGCAGGGTGAGATGTCTATCGGCGACCTGGTGCTGGTCAATGCCTTTATGTTGCAGCTCTTCATTCCGTTGAACTTTCTCGGCATAGTCTATCGCCAGATCAAATACTCTCTGGCGGATATGGATCTTATCTTCAAGCTGCTGAAGCAGGAGCCGGAGATCACCGATGCACCGGATGCACAGCCCCTGGTGCTGCGGGAGGGGGAGGTTCGCTTTGCGCATGTGGATTTTTCCTACCAGAAAGAGCGTGAGATCCTGCATGATGTGGATTTCACCATCCGGCCTGGCGAAAAGGTGGCGGTGGTGGGACACAGCGGGGCGGGTAAGTCGACCCTTTCCCGACTGTTGTTCCGTTTCTACGACGTCACCGGTGGCCGGGTGCTGTTGGATGGGCAGGATGTTCGGTCAGTGACCCGGGACAGCCTGCGGGCGGTGATCGGCATCGTGCCCCAGGATACCGTGTTGTTCAACGAATCGATCCTCTACAATCTCTCCTATGGTCGGCCGGATGCCAGCCGGGACGAGATCGAATCCGCCGCGCGTATTGCCCATATTGCAGATTTCATCGATTCGCTGCCGGACGGATATGAGACGGTGGTGGGGGAGCGGGGACTCAAGCTCTCCGGCGGCGAGAAGCAGCGCATTGCCATCGCTCGGGCGATGCTCAAGCGGCCGCGCATCCTGGTCTTCGACGAGGCGACATCCTCACTCGATACCAAGACGGAGCAGGCGATTCAGGAGACCCTGAAAGAGGTGGCGAAGGATCACACGACCCTGGTCATCGCCCATCGTCTCTCCACGGTGGTGGATGCGGATCGTATTCTGGTCATGGAGCAGGGCGGTATTCTGGAACAGGGCACCCACCGGGAGTTGTTGGCGATAAATGGCCGTTACCGGCAGATGTGGCAGTTGCAGCAGGAAGAGCGGGAGTGATGGAAAGAGAGGGACTGGCGTGAAAATCTACCTGGTGGGTGGTGCGGTGCGGGATCGGTTGCTGGGGTTGCCGGTGTACGATCGTGACTGGGTGGTGGCGGGCGCCACGGCCAGGCAGATGGTTGATGCGGGTTACCAGTCGATGCCAGGAGACTTTCCGGTCTTTCTTCATCCGGAGAGCGGGGATGAATACGCCCTGGCGCGCACTGAGGTCAAAACCGGTCCCGGATATCATGGTTTTGAGGTGGACGCGGGGCCGGACATCACCCTGGAGCAGGATCTGCTGCGGCGTGACCTGACCATCAATGCCCTGGCCGAGGATACCGACGGCAACATCATCGATCTTTGTCACGGACGTGACGACCTGGATGAGGGTTTGTTGCGGCATATCACCCCTGCTTTTACTGAAGACCCTGTCCGTCTGCTGCGGATCGCCCGTTTCGCCGCAAAACTTGGCCAATGGGGATTTCGGGTTGCCCACGGCACTCACGACCTGATGAGGAAAATGGCCGTCTCCGACGATCTGCTCAATCTCAAATCTGAGCGGCTCTGGCGGGAGATGAAGAAGGCCCTCGTCCAGCCTCAACCCTGGCGTTTTTTTGAGGTGCTGCATCAATGTGGCGCGTTGCAGCGCCTGCTCCCTGCTTTGGGCGAGATGATGGGAGATGCGACTGCTCATGGTCAACCTTCCTCCAAAGCGGCAATGGCGCCTCTGCACCGGGCGGTGGATTTGACCGAAGATCTCAGAGTGCGCTTCGTTGCTGTGATGTTCGCCGGGTTGGCGCGAACAGGAGAGATGGCTGAATTCTCCCGACAGTTACCCGTTGAGCGGGAGTTTACGGATCTGCTTAAGTGGGTGCTGACTCACGGGATTGAACTCGATGCCGAAACACCAGCGGAAAACCTGCTGCATATTGTTGCCAGGTTAAAGCCTGTGCAGCAGCCTGAGCGATTTCGGGTTTTTGAGCAGAGCTGCCACGTCCTTTGGCCCGAGAAGATGAAGGTGGCATGGCCTCGTTTGGAACTTGCAGGAAAGGTGGTTTCATCGGTCGACGTGCAGGCGTTGCGTCGTACAGGTCTCGAAGGGGCGGCTCTGGGTGATGCCTTACAGCATGCGAGGGTTGAAATGCTGCAGCAACGATTGTCGGACTTCTAATGCGCGATCAATGTAATAATTGCAGATTCAACCAGGAGGTAGGGTGCGCTGTGCGCACCATGATTAGCGTGATTACGGATTGTCTTGGTGCGCATGGCGCACCCTACACGTCTGAAGTATGACTTTTTACTGTTTTACAGGCTGCCAATTCACATCGCCTATGCTGCGGGTTAGAGTGCCCGATTATGAACCCAGATCAAGAACAGACCGTTTCTATTGATCCCACCCGGTCGAGGGGGGGCGGGGAACCATTGGCGGCGCAGGCGAGTGGAGCGCGGGCAGGATATGCGGGTCGCTGGCCGAGCCTGCAGATCCTTCTGACCGGCCATTTGCTCCTGCCCATAGGTCTGCTGGGTGTGAGTATCCTTATCAGCCTGGTGCTCGTGGTTTTACTCTATGCGGGGATCGGTGCGGCAGAAACGGTTCAGCGCCTGTTGCTGGTAAGCATCGTCTCTGCCGGTTTGACAATGTTGCTGGGAATGGCGAGATTGCGCAGTCAACTGCTCCGCCCGCTGGCGACGCTGGAGGATACTGTGACACAGGTCTGTGAGGGTGAGCCTGTGGTAACCCAGACCCCGAAACAGAGCGGTGTGCTCTCCGCGATGGCCCGAGGCATCGACAGTCTGAGTGAGGAGTTGACCGATATCTATGAGGATATGGAGGTGCGGGTCGCTCGTCAGAGTTCCAAGCTGGCGCAGAAGACTACCTCTCTACAGCTGCTCTATGATGTGGCTGCCGGTATCAACCAGTCGGAAAACCTGGACGAACTGCTGTTGGACTATCTGCGGGTGCTCAAGCAGATGCTGAACGGCCGCTCTGCCAGCGTCCATCTGGTAATGCCGGACGGGCGGGTGCGGGTAGTGGGGTGTATCGATCTCGATAACCACCTCTATCGGGAGCGGGAGATGCTGCCGGTGAAGCTGTGCCACTGTGGCATTGCACTGTTGCCCGGGAACAGCCTCTGCGAGCAAGATGCGGTGGAATGTTCGCGGGCCAATGGCCGCAGGATGTTCGGCAAGGATGAGATCGAGCGGGTGACGGTTTCACTTTGGCACCACGGGGATGTGCTGGGTTTCTACCATATCTATGTGGACAAGCCGGGCATCTACAGTGGGCGGGAGGATGTGCTCGACATCCTCAATACCATCGGCAGCCACCTCGGCATGGCGGTGGCGAAACAGCGCTCGGACAAGGAGGCGCGGCGGCTCTCTATCGTCAAGGAGCGCACCGCCCTGGCCCATGAGTTGCACGACTCCCTGGCCCAGACCCTGGCGAGTCTGCGATTCCAGGTGCGTATGTTGGAGGAGACCCTGGAGAAGCCCGATCAACACCCAGAGGCGCAGCAGGAGACCCAGCGTATCCGCCACGGTCTCGATGAGGCGCATCTGGAGTTGCGGGAATTGATCAACAGTTTTCGTGCCCCGGTGGACCAGCGGGGGTTGCTGGCGGCGCTGGAGAAACAGGTTGAACGTTTTCAGCAGGAGACCGGCGCCCACGCCGTCTTCCAGTCCGATTGCCGGGAGGTGAAAATGAACAGCAGCCAGGAGTTACAGGCCCTGCGCATCGTGCAGGAGTCGCTGGCCAATATCCGCAAGCACGCAAAGGCGCATACTGTGCGGGTGTTGCTGCGTTGCCGTGGAGGGGGGAACTACCTCCTGCTGGTTGAGGACGACGGTGTTGGTTTTGAAGGAGCTGCGCCGGAAGGTAACCCAGGTGAGCACATTGGTCTCTCCATCATGGAGGAGCGGGCGCGCAGGGTTGGGGGTAAATTGAGCATCGAAAGTGAACCGGGAGAAGGTACGCGGGTGGAGTTGAGTATCCGCCAGGCCGATCTCAAGACCGATGGCGGGAGGTAGTTTATGCGGGTAATGTTGATTGATGATCACGCCCTGTTTCGAATCGGTCTGCAGGAACTGCTGACGCGCCGGGGTATCGAAGTGAGCGCCATTGGTGACTGTGTGCAGGGCATAGACCTGGTGGAGCAGCAGCAACCCGATGTGGTGTTGCTGGATATGCGCATGCCCGACATGACCGGGATAGAGGTGTTGCAGCAGTTGCGAAAAAATGAGCAGCAGATGCCGATTATCATGCTGACCACCAGTCGCGAGGAGAAGGATGTCATCGATTCGTTGCAGAACGGTGCGCAAGGCTATCTGCTCAAAGACATGGAACCCGATGAACTCATCGATGCCCTGAAGGAGATCGTGCAGGGAAACACCGTGGTGGCCAAGGAGTTGACCGGTATTCTGGCCAAGGCGGTGCGGGGTGACAGCCGTGGGCTGGAGAAGCAGACGTCAACACTGGATGGTCTGACGCCGCGGGAACGGGAGATCCTCTGCCATCTGGCGGATGGTCAGAGCAACAAGGTTATCGCACGTCATCTCGGTATTTCCGACGGCACCGTAAAACTGCACGTCAAGGCGATCCTGCGCAAACTGGATGTTCACTCCAGGGTCGAAGCGGCGGTGATCGCGGTGGAGCAGAATCTATGTTTGCGAAACTCGTCTCAGTCCGGAAGCGTATAATTCACCCAGGAGACTGTCTTAACACTGATTGGCTGCTGTTGGAGGTGGATGAGTCCTTCTTTCCCGACCTCTCAGGCTCGACCCCACACCGCTAAATCAATGGCCATTCGATGGGGAAGTCGCCCCCTGTTGCGAAAACTCGGGTGCCTTGTACCAGGAGAGTTTCTCCTGCAGTTCCACAACCCGCCCCACGATGATCAGTGTCGGTGGCTTGGGTTTCTCCCGTACCACCACTTCCTGAATATTGTCCAATGTGCCGGTGAAGACCCGCTGCATGTGAGTGGTGCCCTGTTGCACCAGCGCGATGGGCATATCTCCTGGAACACCGTGAGCTTGAAGTTGTTGGCTGATCACCGGAAGTCCAACCAGTCCCATGTAGAAAACGATGGTCTGATTGGGTTGCGCCAGCATCTCCCAATTGAGATTCATGGTGCCGTCTTTGAGATGGCCGGTGACGAAGGTGACCGACTGGGCGTAATCTCTATGGGTGAGGGGAATGCCCGCATAGGAGGCGCAGCCCGCCGCAGCGGTAATGCCGGGTACGACCTGGAAGGGGATGCCCTCTTCGGCGAGGGTGTCGATCTCCTCGCCGCCACGGCCGAAGATGAAGGGGTCGCCGCCCTTCAGGCGCACCACCCGTTTGCCTTCTTTGGCCAGACGAGCCAGCAGCTTGTTGATCTCCTCCTGGCGCATGGCGTGGTTGGAGCGCTCCTTACCGACATAGATACGCTCGGCATCCTGACGTGTCATCTCCAGGATCGGCTCCGCCACCAGCCGGTCGAAAACGACCACATCGGCCTGCTGCATCAATCGCAGGGCGCGGAAAGTCAGCAGGTCCGGATCGCCCGGCCCTGCACCCACAAGATAGACCTCACCGGTCGGTTCCGAGAGTTTGGCCTCCGTGAGAGCCTTCTCCAGTAACTGATCCGCTTCGTCGGCGTGTCCGGAGAAGATGCGTTCCGCCACTCCACCCTGCAGCACGTTGTCCCAGAACAGACGCCGGTCTTTCGGTTCGCTGAAGGTCTCTTTTACCCGTTCTCTGAAACGGCCGCAGAATTCTGCCAGGCGGCCGTATCCCGCAGGGATCAGGGATTCGAGGCGGGCTCGAATCAGACGCGCCAGCACTGGAGAGGCACCGCCAGTGGAGATTGCGGCAACCACGGGAGAACGGTCGATCACCGAGGGAACGATAAAGCTGCAGAGCTTGGGCTGATCCACAACGTTGACCGGGATGCGTAGTGCGTTGGCCAACTCGGCAATGTTGCGGTTGACTTCACTGTCGCTGGTTGCGGCGATCACGAGATGGCTTTCCGCCAGATCACCCTCGTCAAAATGCCGCTCCTGATGGGAAAGCTGTCCCGTATCTCGCCAGGTGGTCAGATTTGGTGTCAGTTCAGGCGCAACCAGAATAACGTCCGCACCGGAATTCAGCAGGGTAGCGGTTTTGCGTTCAGCGACAGGGCCGCCGCCTACTACCAGACAGCGTTTGCTGTTGATGTCGAGGAAGATGGGGAAAAAGTCCATAGATTCAATGCTTCAGTGAGAATTTGGAGTGATGGTAGATTGCCACAGCTGTCCAGCGTGGGCGAACAACCCGGTGAAATCCATGCTATTTTATACGATTACTTCATGCTTTTGGCTTGAAATATTTAAACGCATTAATATACTAATGCGCTCAGTTATTCAATATTAGGTGGTAAAACGTGCTGGTACAGGAAATCGACTCTTCTGATCTGCAGGCCCGCATCTCCGAGGGCGACGACTTCTATCTGCTGGACATTCGCAGTGCCGGCGAAGTGGCCCAGGGGATGCTGCCTGATTCAGATCACATGCCGATGCATGTCATTCCCCTGCGCATGGATGAACTGCCCAGGGACAAGGATGTGATTCTCTACTGCCACAGTGGTGCCCGTTCCTATCATGCTTGTGCCTATCTGATACAGCAGGGGTTTGAAAACGTGATTAATCTGCGCGGCGGTATTCTGGGTTGGGCGCGCTCGGGTTATCAGGTGGCTGCTAGGAAAGTTGGCTAACAAATTGAATTTCCGTAGGTAAATGGGTTTTTAGCCTGTTTGGCCGCTGTTTTGCCAAGAGGTTTTGCTTGCGTTTCAGTGGCGCTTCGCATATAAATTACGCCCTGGATTATTCCTATACATTCTAATACAACCATATTCTGGAGGTCTTACCATGGCTGATTTCGATCAAGAGTTGGATGCAAGCGGACTGAACTGCCCCCTACCCATTCTGCGTGCAAAGAAGACTCTGAACGGCATGGAGTCTGGCAAGGTATTACACATCATTGCTACTGATCCCGGTTCTGTGAAGGACTTCGAGGCATTTTCCAAGCAGACCGGTAACGAGTTGATGGAATCCAAGGAAGTCGGCGGCAAGTTCGAATTCCTGATCAAGAAAGGCTGATTTTCGGCCACTGGGTTATATTGGAGACAGTTTAGATGTCAGACATGAAAAAGTTAGCCATCATCGCCACAAAGGGTTCGCTGGATTGGGCTTATCCGCCTTTTATTCTTGCGTCGACCGCTTCGGCCCTGGGTTATGATACCGAGATATTCTTCACCTTCTATGGCCTGCAGCTTCTGAAAAAGAATCTGGATCTGGAAGTGACCCCGCTGGGCAACCCGGGTATGCCGATGCCAATGGGTATGGATAAGTGGTTTCCTGTCCTGGGTCTGACCCTGCCGGGTATGCAGGGCATGATGACCAGTATGATGAAGAAGAAGATGGCATCCAAAGGCGTTGCCAGTCTGCCGGAATTGCGGGATCTTTGTCAGGAGGCTGAGGTTCGGTTGGTTGCTTGCCAGATGACTGTTGACCTGTTTGATATGAACACCGCTGAATTCATCGACGGCGTTGAGTACGCCGGTGCCGCCGCATTCTTTGAGTTTGCCGGCGAAAGTGATATCTGCCTTTACATCTAATCCGTTGTAAATTGCAGTTCCAAAGCGCTGCCCTCACAAGGGGTGGCGCTTTTTTTATGTCTGGCTTTTACTAACTATTCAGCACAATTCAATGTAGGCCGGGTTAGTCGCGCGGCAGTACAAGATCGAAATACGGTACGGCACCTTGCGCGCGACGTAACCCGACAAAGTGCTGTTGGGTTACGATGCGCCCGGAACTTGCTTGCAAAATGAAAGTTTGAAACCATGCGCATCTAACCCAACCTACAAAATAGGCACGTATTCAGCTACCCCACGAAAGTCCGGAAACCACGGACTCGTGAGATGTACTGAGCGTAGCGATACGCATCTGTCGTGATAGATAGAAGCAACATGAACAAGGGCAGACACAAAAAAACCGGCGCGATGGCCGGTTTTTTTGTGGTCGTAGTGGGATAAGGTTTACATAAACGTCTTGTTCACCCCAAAACCGAACAGGTGGACGCTGGACTCGTAGTCGCCCACAACGGCGCTGGTGCCATTCGTCTCGCCATTGGCGTGGGTTGTCGCTGTCGGTGTGCGGTCTTGAAACTGCACGTACATATAACCGGCGTCGATCGACCAGCCGTCTCCCAGTTGATGTCCGGCGCCAAAGCTGAAGAGGTGGCGGTCGGCATCAGGTACGCGGGGGCTGAAATAGTCATCGCCCTGCGGGGTTTCGTCAAAGGTATAACCAGCGCGCAACTGTGTTTTTCCAGTGAGGTCGTAGGAGGCGCCGAAACGGTAGGCGTTGACGTCTTTCCATTTGTTTTCGCTGCTGACGTAGTTGATAAAGGAGAGTTCCTTGTTGTCCACCACAAGCGTGTCGAAACTGCTCCAACCCGTTCGAGTGATGTCGAACTCCAGCGCCAGCTTATCAGTTGTCTGGTTGCGCACACCGATCTGCAGGCGGTAAGGTATTTCAAGTTCGGCAACCACATTGTTTGAGGCAAACCCTGGAACCGGTGAGCCGGGGGGAAGGGCAATAGTGCCGTCGATAGGGATCTTTGCGGCTGAGTGGAAACTGCCGCCAAAGCTCCAGTTGTTCATCACATAGAGGCCGCTGATGTTTAAACCGGCGCCACGGCCATCACCCTTGATTTCAACGGCAGGGTACGCTGCGCCCCCATCATTTACCGACGCATTGAATAGCACCTCTTTCATCCAGTAGAGATCGATGCCGCCAGCTATGCTGAAATTGTCGTTGATCATATACGAGACGCTGGGGGAGAAGGCGACGATCTCCAGCTTGGTATTGGTGGGCATGGTCTCACCCAGCGGATAACCGCCGGGATTGGAGGCGCTGGCGGCAAAGGTCTCTGGCAGCCAATCCGTCTCCAGTCCAAAAGGTGCATTGACTGACAGGCCGATCGACCAGTCTTCGCTCATCTGATAATGCGCACTGACAGCGGGAATTGCCACAATGTCATTCGATTCGCTGTCGAAAGAACCGTTGCCTGTTGTGACGCCTAGATTGGGTTTGACCAACAGCCCGCCAAGACTGACTGCCCCCCCTTCATGGAAGGCCATTGCAGCTGGGTTGTAGGCAATTGCGCCGAGATCTTTGTGGTTTGCGACTACGGCATTTGATTGTGCCATGCCGGAAACAGAAAGTTCAGGGACAGCAAAACCGGAAGCGGCGGCTTGTTGAGCGGAGAACGCAAGTGCGATCCCGCAGGCCAGGGCCAGTTTGTGCAGTTTCGGTGTATTGGTTTGATCCATGGGTTCCTCCACCCGTGTTTATGTGGTTATTCTCGCCCCGGTTTCGGGCAATCCTGTGAGGCTAAGAGATTCAAGGGAAAAATGCCACCAAAATACGGTTTTTTTTTGTGGCGGGGACTAGATTAGCATTCCCTCATAATAGGGTTTTATGATATAAAAGGAATTTATCGGCACAGAAAGCCGAAGCCAGGGTTGGGGAAAAAGTATGGCCGATCGCAGGTTACAAGTATTTCACACAGTTGCACGCCTGCTGAGTTTTACCAAGGCAGCTGAAACACTGCACATGACGCAGCCTGCGGTGACATTCCAGGTGCGTCAACTCGAGGAGTATTTCAACACGCGACTGTTCGACCGCACACACAACCGGATCAGCCTCACCGAGGCAGGTGGCCGGGTATTCGAATACGCCGATCAAATCTTTGATCTCTATGCCGATATGGAAAATGCAGTGCGTGAGATGACCGGAGAGATCCGTGGGGCGCTGACCATTGGCGCCAGCACCACAATTGCGGAGTATATGCTGCCAGCATTGCTGGGTGATTTTGGCAAACGTTATCCGGAAGTCACCATTCATCTGCGTGTTTCCAACTCTGATGGCATCGTCTCCATGGTGGAGAACAACAGTATCGACCTGGGGGTTGTGGAAGCCCCTGTGGGCAACAAGAATCTGGTGGTCAAGGTATGCCGGAAGGACCATCTGGTTGCGATCGTGCCACCCGGCCATGAGTTGGGGGATCATGCGGCCATCCCGTTCAAGAAACTGCTGGATTTTCCCTTTATCTGCCGGGAGGAGGGATCTGGCACCCGGGAGGTTATCAATGACTATATGTGTGAGCACCTCGACAGCTGCAACAACAACCTGAACATCACCATGGAGTTGGGCAGCCCGGAATCGGTCAAGGGGGCCGTTGAAGCGGGTATGGGTGTTTCAGTAGTCTCCCGGGCGACTGTCCAGAAAGAGTTGAAGTTGGGTACTCTGTGTGCCATTAAGTTGGACCCGCCGTTGGAACGTCCATTCTCCTTTGTCCACCAGAAACAGAAGTTTCGCCTCCGGGTGATGGAGGAATTACTCGAATTTGCCAGTGCTTACTGTGAGAGTCACTCTACTGTGGAATTGTAGATTTGCAGTTTATGCCAACCCGGAAAAAACTGCCTCCAGAGCAGCGCAAGCTGCTTGATTTGTATTTGACGCTGGATGAGCAGAACCGTCAGAGTCTGATTGCGTTCGCCGAGTTTTTAACCGGACGAAGTCTAGAGGAAGCCCATTTCGAGCCGGAGCCGCTACAGAAGTTCAAGCCGATCCCGCGCCCTGAGAGTGAATCCGTGGTGAAGGCGATCAAAAGATTGAGTGCAAGTTACTTCATGCTGGAGCGGGACCAGATGTTTAGCGAGACCTCGTCCCTGATGATGGCTCATGTGATGCAGGGCAGGGGGGCAGTGGAGGTCATCGATGATCTTGAAGCCCTGTTTGAGCGGCATTATCAGTGCTATCGCGACGGGGATCAATGAGCCACAAGACGAACTTCCTGATTCCTGCAGCCTAGCTGCCGAGACGGGAACAGATTCCAAAAAACCATGCAAGTCATTACTGACTGGTTCAAACGTTACTTTTCCGATCCTCAGATTGTCTCCCTGACGATCTTTCTGGTGATCGGCTTTGGCGTGGTATTAACCATGGGGGACATGCTTGCGCCGGTGCTGGCCAGTGTGGTCATGGCCTACCTGCTGGAAGGGGTGGTCTGCCTGCTGGAGCGTCGTAAGTGGCCCCGGCTGGGTGCGGTACTATTGGTGTTCAGCTGTTTTCTGCTGTTTGTCGCGCTGGTTGTGTTGGGCTTGCTGCCGTTGCTCTCCCGCCAGGTGACGGAACTGGTACAGCAGTTGCCGACAATGATCTCGACCGGCCAGCAGGCGTTGATGCAGTTGCCGGAGAGATACCCTGAAATCGTCTCCCAGGTGCAGATAGAGGAGTTGATCGGCCAGATTCGCAGTGAGATTGGTGGTTTTGGCCAACGGGTAGTTTCCTGGTCGGTGGCTTCGGTAGTCGGTGTTATTACTTTGCTGGTCTATCTGATTCTGATGCCGTTACTGGTCTTCTTTTTTCTCAAAGACAAACGGGTGATCCTGGATTGGATTATCCAGTACCTGCCTAAGCACCGAAAGTTTGCTGGGACGGTGTGGAGAGATGTGGATCGGCAGATCGGTAACTATGTGCGCGGAAAGTTCTGGGAAATTATTATCATCTGGGCGACGAGTTATGCCACTTTCTCCCTGTTGGGACTGAATTACGCTCTGTTACTCGGTGTGACCGTAGGTCTTTCGGTGATCATTCCCTACATCGGAGCGGCTGTGGTCACCTTCCCGGTGCTTTTCGTCGCTTGGTTTCAGTGGGGCTGGTCTCCCGATTTTGCCTGGCTCGCAGCCTCTTACTTCGTGATTCAGGCGCTGGACGGGAATGTGTTGGTGCCGTTGCTCTTCTCTGAAGTTGTTGATCTGCACCCGGTAGCAATTATTGTTGCGATCCTGGTGTTTGGAGGATTTTGGGGGTTTTGGGGCGTCTTTTTCGCCATTCCGTTAGCCACCCTCGTGCAGGCGGTTTTGGCCAGTTGGCCACGGCCGGCCGTAATCGAGGGCTCTGGGTGAATGAACCCCGGCCCAACCTGGAGGCGAACCCGAAACGAGAGGCACGACACCGGTGGCGTCAGTGACTCCCGCCGGGATTTGGCCGTGATCAACTCTTGTTGGTGTTGACGCCAATAATGGAGTAGAGGGGGCACCAGCCCATCAGGGCGGTAAACAGAGGTACAGCACCGATAGCGCCCCACCAGTTGACCGGATCGCTCAGGATGAATCCCCAGGCAAGCAGGGCAATACCTACGATAATACGAAGAATTTTTTCTATTCCGCCAACGTTCTTGGTCATCTTTTTCTCCTGATCTGTGAATGAAGGAGACGAGCCTCAATCGCATGAGAGGCGACGTCATGCCCGGAATGCTACTCGTAGATGCGTCGAATGTATGTGACTTAGTCACATTGGCTCTGCGTGTCCGGATCTCCTGTATAACGCAAAGGTCGCAGAGAGGGTGTCTTTGTTTCAACGAGTCCGCAGGCATGATCAAGCGTAGCGGATCAGGCGAAAGATCCGTGTTTGCCGGTTCCGCAAGCTTGAACCGGCCTACAGTTGGTCACTCAACGCCTGGATGTCCAGCAGATCGATACTGCCCCGGTTGACGCTGATTGCCTGGCGGTTTTCAAAATCCTTCAGGATGCGGCTGATGACTTCGCGGGAGGTGCCCAGGTCTGAAGCGATCTCCTGATGTGTTACTTTTATTACACGACTGCTATCCGATTCCGCACGTTTCAACAGATAGGCCGCAAGTCGATGGTCAACCCGCCGAAAAGCGATCTCTTCCACCACTGTGATGACCTCGGCGAGACGCTCTGAGACAAGTCCAAAGAGATATTCCTGCCAAGCCGGAAACCGGCTCATCCAGTTCTGTGCCTCGGCAGTGGGTATCAACACTGCCTCCAATGCCTCTTCGCAGACGGCAATGGCAGGGAAGGGGGTGTTGCTGATGATGCAGGATGCCGTCAAGATGCAGCTCTCTCCTCTGCCAATGCGATAGAGGGTGATTTCACGGCCATTCTCTCCAAGCTTGTAAATGCGTGCAGTGCCGCTGATTACCAATGCCAGGTGGGTGCATGACATACCCTCGTGGCAGATGGATTGCGGCTTGTCCAAATGGACGACAGAGGCAGCCTGGAAAAAATGTCGCTTGAATGTCGGGTCTTTCCGGCGCAGAAAACCGAAGCAGTCAATGATTCGGTCGATTTGTTGGGAATCGGTGATCAAGGTTTGTATTCCATCAATACAACCTTGTTGGAGTACCAGGGTTCGACTTTCATGATCTGCCGGAATTATTCTGCAAATCCGGCTGGATAATATCAGCGTGCTTGATCCATGCTGGCGCAATATGATCGGATTTGTCGACCCTGGGAAGGATGATTTTGATATGGGATTCGTGCAGTTTGCTGGAGATGCCGGCAATTGCGGCCTCTTCACTGTGCAACAATTTTTTGGACAGTCTGATGAAATTTGCACCCAGATAGCTGAGTACCTTAAAGGCCGCATCGTTACCGAGAAACCGGGCGAGTGAGATGTTGATGCCCATTTCGCGCAGTGCCCGAATGAAGGCTTTTGAACGCTTTAGATCGAAAGCCAGATCAGCGAGATCGAATTCCATGTGGAGCCCGGTACCCACCAGCTGGCGGCGGCGGAACTGATCACGAATCCACTGTAAACGCCCCATATCCTCAATGGAGGCAGCAGATTGGTGAATGACTATGTTGGTCTGTCGCCCTTCATGGCGCCGCTCATCCAGAATGGAGATTGCTTCCCCGCAGAGCCAACGTTCGATGTCGCTTAGCCGGTCTATGCGTTTAGCGGTTTGCAGAATCTGCTCTGCAGGGACGGCCTCTCCCTGTTCGGATCGAATTCGTGGTAGTAGTTCGTGGAAGATGTCGGCCTGCTGTTCAGTACTGACTAAAGGTAGAATGACCAGTTGAAATGCGTTCTCTTCGAGGCCTTTCCGGACCAACTCTTCAAGTGGAATGTCCGATGCTTGAGCGTTTTTCTTTTGAACGTGTCGCCCCTCATTGAACACCACCGTGCTATTCCCTCCAGCGGCCTGTGCGTTGGCTGAAGCAAGGGAGCTTCTGGTAACCATTTCGGCGCTGCTGTGATCGTGCCCGTTGTTGAAACTGATACCAATGCTGGGTTCAAGTCTGAGCTTCAAGCCGTCGATTTCGAAGGGAGTATCCGATATTGTCTTTCGAATGGCCTCTGCCAGTGTCTCCAGGTTATTTTTGTGTGGCCGGTTTGCCAACAACAGAATTGAGTCGTCACTGTTGCGTGCGGCCACATCCTGAGGTTCGACCAGTCCGGCTATTCGGCTGCCGAGCTGGCCAAGTAATCGGTTGATCTGAGTTTCGTTGGTGCTGATGCGAATCTCACTGAGGTTTCCCAGCTCAATATAGAAAACGCCCAATACTTGGGCTGATGGTGAGGCAGACACAAGCTGCCTGTCCAGTTGCATAAAGAAAAATCGCCGGGTATGGAGGCCAGTGACAGGATCCCGTTGATTGGGTGTGGATTGGGCGGAACTGATGTGTCTGGCCCGCTGAATACGGTTATTGACGGAGGTCACCAGGTGACGGGGACGAATGGGTTTTGAGATGAAGTCGTCTCCGCCGACACTCAGCGCATCCAGCTGTTTGTCTGCATTCTGCTCTCCGGAGAGAAAAACGATGGGGATGCTGACGAACTCCTCCTGTTCTCGAATGATGCTGGTGAGTTCGATGCCATTGGCTCCCGGCATATAAAGGTCCATCAGGATAAGGTCCGGCCGGAACTGGTCAAGGATATTCATTACCTTGAGTGGATCGGTGACAGCCAGGGTTTCGATATTGGCTTTGCGCAGAATAGCTGCCGCAAAATCCGCCTGTGATGGATCATCCTCAACGATGAGTACCCGGTAGGTTTTCTCTCTGTCTGGTTTTACCAGTTGCAGAATCTTCCCTGTCAGGTTGGGAATATTGAATGGAGATGTGAAATAGCCCGTCGCACCGATACGCAACGCCTGGAGACGGAGTTCCAATTCGTTGGATCGAGAGAGAAAGATCAGCTTCGGTCTCTCTATGCCACGTTGTTCAAGCCGCTCCAGTTCATCGAAAACCGGCTTGAGCTGAGCCAGCAGCTGGCAGTCAATGAGTAGACCGTCTGGTAGCTTCTTTTCCAGCTCACCCACTAGGTCATCGGGCTGGTTGAAAGTCAAAACCTGGCAGTTTTCCGCTTCCAGGGTCTGTATGAGGCTGGGTACTATATCCTGAGCATGACGCAGGTAATGAAGCAGACAGCCTTTGCCTTTATCGGCCCCCGTTTTTTTTTGCCGCAATTCATCCACTGCATCATGGAGTGACATAAGGCTTTCGCTCAGGTGGCTTATTACCTCCATCTCTGGTTTTCGATCAGTGTCGAGGAGTGTGCCGAGATAGGCCTCCATCGAATAGAGCGTTTCACTGACTCTGACAAGTCCAAAACGACTGCTGGCACCAGCCAGGTCCTGAATTCTCTGAAAAAGACGAAATAGTTTGTCGCTGTCCCAATCACCCGATGTGAGTGAACTCCATACATCGTCGATCGCCGTCATGCGCTCCGGCAAGTGCCGCAGGAAAACCTGCTTCAATTCGCCAACGCTCTGCTTATGAATGTTGTTGGACTCAGACATCCTTACGGGTATTTAGATTTTGTTATTGGACAGACCGATTATGAAGACTTTTTCAAAACCGGGACGACAAGTTCTGCTTCCATAAGAATCATGATAAAAGTTTACAGGATTTTAGAAAGATGTTGAAAAATAATAAACGGGATTATAGTTTTTTTTCATGCGGCCGAAACAGGTTTTATCAGGAGCGAAATAGCTGCCTATATGCTAACTTAGGAATGAAAAGGGATTTTGTGGAATGACATATCTGGTGGTAGAGGGCTGCTGCAGGCCCGCGAGGGCGGCATGGTTGTCTGATCTGGGTCTGGGCTTGTTGGCCCAGGACGTGGTTCATCCAGTCTCCATTGAATCTGCGTTAAAACATTCCAGCCACCCTTGCCCCGTGGTTCTCGCTGACAGTATTGGTCGATGACGGAAAATAATTTTGAAGATATCAAGGTAAAGGCCGAACAGGTCAGGCTGCTCTATAGTAGTGGCGTTGTGCTGATGCTTGCCAATCTGGTGGGCGCCGCTGTCTTCTTCTCCATCAACAACGCCTGGGATTTTGCCCGTGGCCAGATTTGGGGTGGGGTGCTGCTCGCTATCCTGCTTTTACAGGCTGTTTTGACCTTTTTTGCCCGCCGCGCGCCTGTTTCCAATCTGCTCAACTGGCGTTTTCCCTTTCTTCCGGGTGTTTTGTTGCTGGGCTTGGCCTGGTCTGCTGCACTGATATTTCTATTGTTGCAGCCTATGTCCCACGAGTCTCTGCTGAGCTATGCCCTGATTGGCGTCGTGGTGCTTCTCTCTGCTATTTTGCTGACAGTGGACGGCCTGGCGAGCCTGGTCTTTATTCTGGCGGCATCACTGCCGGTGATCCTGAATGTGACCCTCTCAGGTATGGCACTACAGGAAGGCGCCTGGGTGGGACTCATCGCCTATCTGCTGGCGCTGGGAATCCTCACTATGTGGATGACGGCCGCTCAACAGCGCTTTCTGCTGATGTCGGCCAACCGCACTTTGCTGCGCGAACGGCTGATGGAGACAGAGACCCAGTTGTCGGAGTTGTCCAATCGCCTGAGTGCGGAAAATGATCAGCGGCAGGATGTCGAACGGGAGCTCTCGTTGGCCAAGGAGGCGGCTGAGACCGCGAATCTGGCCAAGACAGAATTTTTGGCTACCATGAGCCATGAGATTCGCACCCCTTTGAACGGCATTCTTCCCATTCTGGAGATGTTGCGGGAGACCAAGCTGGAGAGTGAACAGCGCCAATTCGTCAATACCGCACTCAACTCATCCCAACTGCTGTTGAGCATCATCAACGATATTCTGGATTTTTCCAAGGTTGAGGCCGGCAAACTGGAGTTGGAGTTCATCGAACTCAATATTCGTGAGCTGGTGGAGCAGGTAACCGTCCTGATGACGAACGCTGCAGTCCGCAGAAAACTCAAACTCAGCTATCGGATAGATCACGATGTGCCACCCGCAGTACGCGGAGACCCGATTCGGTTGCGGCAGATTTTGACGAACTTGGTGAGTAATGCGATTAAATTTACCAAAAAAGGCGGTATCTCCGTGGAAGTTTCCGTCAGGCACGCTACCCGTACCGAGGTGGAATTGCTCTTCGCAGTACGTGATACCGGTGTCGGCATGTCGGAAGAGGCGGTGGAGAGGCTTTTTCAACCATTCTCGCAGGCAGATGCATCCACCACCCGCACACATGGAGGGACCGGACTGGGCTTGGCGATCTGCAAGCGCCTGACCGAGCTCATGAGTGGACGCATTGGGGTTAAATCGAAAAAGGGCAAAGGTTCCCTCTTCTGGTTTGTCGTGCCACTGCGCAAATCGTTGGAAGAGGTGCCTTCCGCGCGGCGGGATCTGCAGGGCGCACGTGCCTTGATTCTGGCGCATGATGAGGTTGCCCAGAACATTGCGGCCTATATGCGTGATTGGGGAATGGTTTTTGAGCAGGCTGTGGATAGTTACGATGCGATATCCAAGCTCCAGGCATCAGCCAACCTGGGAGAGAGCTGGAGTTATGAACTGATCGTTATCGATGGTCGGGTTTCAGGCCAGGGAATTTTGAAGACGATCGAGGAAATTAGGGCCAATCCTGTGCTGTTTCAGGTCAAGTTTCTGGTGTTGGATCCCACTGTTTCAGATGCAAAGTCCCTTGGTCGTCAGGGCATTGAGATACTGAACGCCCCGATCCACAGGGTGGAGGTGGAGCAGAGATTCAAACGGCTGCTTGATGTAGAGACGGTGTCAGGTGCAGGCTCGGTATCAGCGGAACAGCCTATGCCACGAATGCCTGACGAATCTTTCGGCTGGGATGATGGGCATGCAGAGATGCTGGATGAGCCGTCAACTGTGGAGACGGTCGAAGAAGCGCCACTACCTCAACACACCCCGCTGGTCGGTAAGATCCTGGTGGTGGAGGACAATCCGGTCAATCTGGCAGTGGTGAAGAAGATTCTGGAGAAAGCGGGATTGCAGCCTGTCACCGCGACGGATGGTGTCCTGGCAATGCAGGCGATCGGCAGTGAGAATTTTGATGTGGTGCTGATGGACTGTCAAATGCCTAGAATGGATGGTTATGAGGCGACAGACGCCATCCGGCAGCGTGAACAGCAGCAGGGACTTACCCGATTGCCGGTCATTGCAATGACAGCAAATGCGATGGCGGGGGATCGGGAACGGTGCCTGGCGGCAGGGATGGATGATTATCTCTCCAAGCCGGTCAAGCCGGCGGCATTGGAAAACATGCTGCGACAGTGGTTGCCCATGCAGGAGGTGTTGCAAGACCGAGTGGGTGTCCGGGAAGATTCTGCAGAATCAGCGGTATTTTCACAGACTCAGGAGCAGCCAAGTGATGTGAAGGAGGAGAAAGTGTCCTACGATGTCATCGATATTGCGGTAGTGGAGGAGTTGTTTGAGATCATGGATGAGGACTTCATCCTGGTGCTGGAGAGTTATCTGAACAGTGCGCCTGACCTGATGGATGGAATCAGACAGGCAGTTCAGTCCCGGGATCTGGACGCCCTGGTGGGGCCTGCTCATTCATTGAAATCGAGCAGTGCCAATGTGGGGGCAATCGAACTCTCGGTCTTGGCCAGGGAGTTGGAGACCAAAGGCCGTGAACAGGATGGAAGTGATCTGAATACCGTCTATGAGCAGATCGCAGATGTCTACAAGCTCTCTGCCGCAGCCTTGCGGCAGATCGTCGAACGCGGCAGTTTGGATTGACGGGTTACAGCTCAAGTTTGGGCGTTCGTAGTGAAGGTTGGCATTGTGACGAACGTAGGGTGTGCCGTGCGCACCATGATTGCTTATTCTGGTGCGCACAGCGCACCCTACCAGATGCTCACATAATGAATTAAACGCCGCTCTTCATCTTTTCAGATCGTAGGGTGCGCCATGCACACCATGCTCGCTTGAGTTACAGGTTATTTGAAGCAAAATCTGCCAGACGGGAACGCTCTCCCCGCAACAGAGTGATATGCCCGCTGTGGGGCCAATTCTTGAAACGATCGACGGCGTATGTGAGGCCTGAAGTAGTCTCCGTCAAATAGGGCGTATCGATCTGCGCCACGTTCCCCAGGCAGACGATTTTGGTTCCTGGTCCGGCCCGGGTGATGAGAGTCTTCATCTGTTTGGGCGTCAGATTTTGTGCCTCGTCCAGGATGATGTACTTGTTCAGAAAAGTCCTTCCACGCATGAAGTTGAGTGAGTGGATGCGGATGCGGCTGCGCAACAGGTCCTCGGTGGCGGCACGGCCCCATTCTCCTCCCTCGGTCTGTGTGAGCACCTCCAGATTGTCCATCAGCGCACCCATCCAGGGCGTCATCTTCTCCTCCTCTGTGCCGGGTAGAAAACCGATGTCCTCCCCTACGGGTACCGTCACCCGGGTCATGATGATTTCCCGGTAGAGGTTTTGGTCCAACGTCTGCATCAGTCCTGCCGCCAGGGTCAGCAGGGTCTTGCCGGTGCCGGCAGTGCCCAACAGGGTGACGAAGTCGAGTTCCGGGTCAAGCAGCATATTGAGGGCGAAGTTTTGTTCCCGGTTGCGGGCGTTGATGCCCCAGACGGTATGTTTCTGGTGACGAAAATCATCGACCAGCTCAATGATTGCATCATCCCCCTCCCGGCGTCGGACGATGCCCTCGATACCGTGATCACCCTCCAGGAAGAGGCATTGGCTGGGATACCATTCGCGGGCGTCCGGGCCGCTGACCCGGTAGAAGGTCCGGCCCTCTTCCTGCCAGGCTTCAACCTCTTTCGTATGGTGGTCCCAGAAATCGTCCGGCAGTTTTTCCTCGCCGCGATAGAGTAGATTGACGTCGTCCAACACCTGGTCATTGGAGTAGTCCTCCGCCCGAATGCCCAGGACTGCAGCCTTGATGCGCAGGTTGATATCCTTGGAGACCAGGATCACGATCTTGTGGGGATGCGCCTCCTGCAGCCCCATGGCGGTTGCCAGGATGTTGTTGTCCGGCGTATTGCCCGGCAGGCTGTCAGGTAGATGGCTGATGACGGGGGTTGTCTGGAAGAAGAGGCGTCCGGTTACCGAATCTGCATGATTGCCGTTGAGTTGCAGTGTGTTGAGGGGCAGTCCCAAACTGATTTCACTGCTGTCGATCCCGCACATCAGTTCGTCTAGAAATCGGCTGGTCTGACGCACGTTTCGTGCGACTTCCGACATACCCTTTTTGCCCTTGTCGAGCTCTTCAAGCACCACCATTGGCAGGAAGATATCGTGCTCTTTAAAGCGGAACAGGGCGGTGGGATCGTGCATCAGCACGTTGGTATCCAGGACAAAGAGGCGGTTGTTTTCTTCTTCTGACATCTTCTATTCCGCGTGGTGATGGGCGGTGTTATTTTTCGGCGCGCATCGCCTTGACCGCATCAAGGACCTCATCGACGTGTCCTTTGACCTTAACTTTGCGCCACTCTTTTCGCAGCAGGCCCGACTCATCGATGAGAAAGGTGCTGCGCTCGATGCCGCGTACCTTCTTGCCGTACATGTTCTTCATCTTGATGACGTCGAAGGCGTTGCAGAGCGCCTCCTCCTTATCCGACAGGAGTTCGAAGGGAAAGGCCTGCTTCGTCTTAAAATTTTCCTGGGCCTTGATGCCGTCGCGGGAGACACCGATGATGGCCGTCGATTGGCGTCGAAACTTGTTGATCGCCGCGGTGAAATCCCGACCCTCCTGGGTGCACCCGGGTGTGCTGGCCTTGGGATAGAAATAGAGCACGACGGGTTTGCCGCGAAAATCCGACAGTTTGAGCGTATTGTCGCTGGTGGCGGGCAGCTCGATGTCTGGCACCGGTTTTCCGATGGCGATAGCTGTCATTGTCAAATGTTCTCCGGTGTTCAGCCCTTGACGGGCTCGAGGACGGCATCAAGGTTTAAACCGTCACAGTAGTCCATGAACTCGTCCCGCAATCCGGCAATATGCAGCTCGGAAGGGATGCCCACATTCATGTGTACGGCGAACATCGGGGTGCCGGTGTGCGGCGCAGCGTAGCTTGATGTCATCATGTCTTCGATATTGATGCTTCGCTGGGAAAAAAATTCCGCCAGGTGGTTTACGATGCCGGGGTGATCCATGGCGACCACGTCTACGGCGTAAGGCAGCAGATTGCTGGACGGCATCCGCTCCTCAGTGCGTTTGGTGATGATGGTAAGGTCTAGTTCCTGCTCCAGTTCCGGCAGGGCGTTTTCCAGCTTGGCAAGGGTATTCCACTGCCCCTCGACCAGTAGCAGGATAGCGAATTCGCCGCCAAGTACAGTCATGCGACTATCGGCGATATTGCATCCATCGTCCAGAATCTTCTTCGAAAGTGCGTTAACGATGCCGGGGCGGTCCTTGCCCAGTGCGGAGATTACAAGGAAGCTGTTTGGAGTGGTCATTTATCTTCGTGTTGTTTTGATTTTGGGTGTGCGCCTGAAGCGGGGCATTGAGCCTTTAAGCCACACTGGCCCGCATCATGTACGGACGGCTGGAAAAGCGCCAACTTTTTATGGGTATCTGGTTCAAAGTGTAACACGTTGGCGGCTTCCGTCCGGCAAATCGCTTTTCCAGTCGACTTGTCAGCATCGCAAGCCGCAGGATAACATAGCGGATTGAGCTTGATACCGAGGGTTTTTGAAGAGATGTTTCGTGGCAGCATGGTGGCGATGGTCACTCCCATGAAGGAGGGCGGTAGTCTGGACGATGACGCGCTCTATCGTCTGGTGGACTTCCATGTCGAAATGGGGACGGATGCTATCATCGTGATGGGTACTACGGGTGAGTCCGCCACGCTGGACGAGACCGAGCACTGTGGCGTGATCCGCAAGGTGGTTGAAAACGCCGCGGGCAGGATTCCTGTCATTGCGGGTACCGGGGCCAATTCGACCACAGAGGCGATCAGCCTGACACGCTGTGCCATGGAGGCAGGGGCGGACGCCTGCCTGTTAGTGACCCCCTATTACAACAAGCCGACCCAGGAGGGTCTCTGCCTGCACCACAAGGCAGTGGCGGAAGCGGTCGATATCCCACAAATTCTCTACAATGTTCCTGGCCGTACCGCCTGCGACATGCTGCCCGAGACAGTCGCTTGGCTGGCAGAAGTGGAGAACATCATCGGTGTCAAGGAAGCCACCGGCGATTTGCAGCGGGTGACGCGGATCCGCGAGCTTTGCGGACCCGATTTCGGTATCTACAGCGGAGACGATGCAACCGGCTGCGAGTCGATGCTGATTGGTGGCGACGGGGTGATCTCCGTAACTTCGAATGTAGCCCCTAAACTGATGCGGCAGATGTGCGAAGCGGCCTTGGCCGGAGAGCGCGAGGCTGCGGAGCGGCTGGATGCCAAAGTGGCGGCGCTGCATGCGGCATTATTTGTAGAATCCAACCCTATTCCAGTGAAGTGGGCGATGGTTGAAATGGGCTTGGCGCGGAAAGGTATCCGCTTGCCGCTGACCTGGCTCTCTGAAGTACACCAGCCAAAAGTACGGGCTGCCATGGAGCAGGCTGGCGTCTGCTGAACAGCAATCATTATCCGCAGATTTGCGGGAACTCAAGGTTATCGAAAGATCGAACCCAGCTATGCTGCATACTGTTAAACAACTGATTCTCATCCCGGCCCTCGCTGTTCTGCTCAATGGTTGCAGCTCAACCGGGGATATCTTCTCCGACAAACAGACGGAGTACAGAAACCAACGGGAGATGGTGGACAACCTAGAAGTGCCCCCGGACCTCTCCCGCTCTGCGATCAATGATGCATTGATGGTGCCGGAGGCGGGCGCGGCGGGAAGCGCCTCCTATTCGGAGTACACCACTAACCGACAGGGTGGAGGTTCAACCACACCCAGGCTGGCCGGCAGTACCGTTTTGCCCCAGGTGAAGGATATCGAGGTCAAACGTGATGGCGATCAGCGCTGGTTGCTCATCAAGGCCACGCCAGATGAAGTCTGGCCCAGGGTGGTGGAGTTCTGGCGCCAAAACGGTTTGCTGCTGGTGGAACAGGATCCCACCGTTGGCATCATGCGTACCGACTGGCTTGAGAGTCGGGCAGATGTCAAACAGGGTACTGTCACAGAACTGTTTCGCAAGGTCCTGGACAGCGTCTACTCTTCCGCTACCCGTGATCAGTTTCGTGTACGCCTGGAAGAGGGAGAAAAAACCGGCACTACCGAGCTCTACCTGACCCACAGGGGCCTTGAAGAGAAGCTTGTGGAGAAGGTTGGCGGCGATGCGGATACCACCTACTGGACACCGCGGCCTAACGACCCAGGTGTCGAGGTGGAGATGCTGCGCCGCCTGATGGTTTACCTGGGCGTGAGCGGGGAAAATGCTGAACAGGCATTGGCGCGCAAAGAAGAGCGCAAGGCACGTTCTGAACTGGTGAAATCCGCGAACGAGGCCTACCTCATCATCAATGAAGGTTTTGCCAGAGGTTGGCGCCTGACCGGCGTTGCCCTTGATCGTGTTGGTTTTGCGGTAGAGGATCGCAATCGCTCTGAAGGGGTCTATTTTGTCCGCTACATCGATCCCGATAAGGAGGGCGGTAAGGAGAAGGGCTTCTTCTCTAAACTCGCTTTCTGGTCCGATGATAAGGTCGACAGTGAGAATCAGTACCAGGTCAAGCTCGAAGCCGAGGGCAAGACGAGCCGGGTAACCGTACTCAACTCGCAGGGAGAACGTGATAATTCATCGACAGCACTGCGTATTTTGACGCTGCTGCATGAGAATATCCGTTAACTCGACACGCTCATATTTGTCCGAATAGTGGCGTGCGTTTTGCCTCGTTGGGAAGTGGCAGCAAAGGGAACGCGCTGCTGATCGAAACCGGCCATGTGCGGGTATTGGTGGATTGCGGTTTTCCTGCCAGGGAGATCGAACGGCGGCTCGGTTTGCTGGATGTGGCTGCGGACTCACTGGATGCAGTCCTCATTACCCACGAGCACTCCGACCATGTGGGCGGTTTGGGACCGCTTACCCGCCGTTATAAACTTCCCGCCTGGATGACTGCCGGTACCTATAGAGGCGCCAGGTGTGGTGAGATACCGGCGCTGCACTGTATCGATAGTCATGCCGGTCCCTTCTCTATCGGTGACCTGACAATCACACCCTACCCTGTACCTCACGATGCCCGTGAACCCTGCCAGTTTGTTTTTCAGGCGGATGGGGTATCACTTGGTTTGCTGACTGATGCCGGGCACATTACGCCGCATATTGTCGATAACCTTTTCAACTGTGACGCTTTGCAGCTGGAGTTCAACCACGATACCGAAATGTTGCACACCGGACCCTACCCGCCCCGGTTGCAGGCGCGGGTGGGTGGCGTGCTGGGTCATCTGAGCAATCGCCAGTCCCTCGAACTTCTGGCGCGTCTTGATCATCAGAGGCTGCAGCATCTTGTGGCTGCCCACCTCAGTGAAGAAAATAATTCCGCAGTACTGGTTCGTGAGGGATTGATGTTGCATACGCCTCAAATCATTGAACGGTTGACGGTGGCGGTACAGCGCACCCCCACCAGCTGGCTGGTGTTATGAAGCGCGTTCCAGCTGCATCGGTTCCTGCTGAATTACTTATAATTCTTTAATTTTCAGGTGGTTGGTTGTATCGTGTGCGAGTTTTAACAATTGAGCGGATCGGCAGGACTGTCTGACCTTTCCGCGTAAGAAAAATTGGGTTGGAGGAATAATTTATGGCGCATATCGTTGTTGTGGGTGCTGGCACTGGTGGAATGCCCTGTGCTTATGAATTACGCGCCGAATTGGGGCGCGAACATGAGGTGACGCTGATCAACGAACGGGAGTATTTCCAGTTCGTGCCATCAAACCCCTGGCTGGCTGTGGGGTGGCGTGAGCGGTCGCATATCACCTTTGATATTCGCCCACACGTGGAGCGCAAAGGCATCAACTTTATCGCCAAACGTGTCGATAAGATTGATGCGAAGGGCAACAAGCTCGAGTTGGATGGTGGCGAAGTCATCGAATACGACTATCTGGTCATTGCTACAGGCCCGAGGCTGGCTTTTGAAGAGGTCGAGGGGTCGGGGCCTCAGGCGCATACCGAGTCGATCTGTACAGTGGATCATGCCGAACAGGCCTACGAGGCCTATCAGGCACTGCTCGAAGATCCGGGGCAGGTGGTGATCGGCGCCATGCCCTTCGCCAGTTGTTTTGGCCCGGCCTACGAATTTTCCTTCATCGTTGATTCTGACCTGCGCAAACGCAAGCTTCGCGACAAGGTCCCCATGACCTACGTGACATCCGAACCCTATGTCGGCCATCTTGGTCTGGGTGGCGTCGGCGATTCCAAGGGTTTTCTGGAGAGTGATTTTCGCGCCCACCACATCAACTGGATCACCAATGCAAAGGTGATCAAGATTGAAGAGGGTTTGATGTTCATCGAGCAGTACGATGATTCTGGTCATAGGATCAAAGAGATCGAACTGCCATTCAAATTCTCCATGATGCTCCCAGCCTTCAAAGGTGTCGATGCGGTTGCCAATGTTGAGGGGCTTTGCAACCCCCGCGGCTTTGTCTTTGTGGATGACCACCAGCGCAACCCGACCTATGGAAATATCTACGCTGCCGGTGTCTGCATTGCCATCCCGCCGGTGGAAGCGACCGCCGTGCCAACCGGTGCGCCCAAGACCGGTTACATGATCGAGTCCATGGTGACCGCAATCGTGCATAATATTGCGGATACCCTGAACGGCAAGGAAGGCACTACCCTGGCTACCTGGAATGCCATCTGTCTGGCGGATATGGGAGATACAGGCGCTGCTTTTGTCGCCCTGCCGCAGATTCCGCCTAGAAATGTCGCCTGGTTCAAGAAGGGAAAATGGGTGCACATGGCCAAGATCGCCTTCGAGAAGTACTTCATCCGCAAGATGAAGAAGGGTACATCAGAGCCGATCTACGAAAAGTACATCCTCAAGATGCTGGGTATCGGCAAGCTGAAATAGTCATCATATATCCCGATAAAAAGCCCGGTCTTGTGACCGGGCTTTTTTGGTTTAAGGGGCAGGATTAGCGATAATGCCCATTTCCGGGTTTGCTATTGTGGTGAAGCTAATTAAAGGTAACTGGGTTCCATGACATCTTCTTGTATAAGCAGGCAGCAGACGGTTGGCGTGCCGGTTGGCCGGATCCTCATCGGCGGTGCTGCGCCAGTGGTGGTGCAGTCGATGACCAATACCGACACGGCGGATGTGGATGCAACCGTGCGACAGGTGGCGGAACTGGCGCGGGCCGGGTCGGAGCTGGTGCGTATCACGGTCAACAATGAAGCGGCGGCCCAAGCGGTGCCGTCGATACACGAGGCGCTGGACAAGCAGGGGTTGAGTGTCCCGTTGATTGGGGATTTCCACTTCAACGGACACCGTCTGCTGGCGGATTTTCCCGAATGCGCCCAGGCTTTGGGGAAATATCGCATCAACCCTGGGAATGTGGGTAGCGGAGAGAAGCGTGACAGTCAGTACGCCACCATGATCGAGACTGCCTGCCGATATGACAAGCCGGTACGTATCGGGGTCAACTGGGGCAGTCTGGATAAGGGCCTGGTGGCGAGCATGATGGATGAGAATGCCCGTGCGGCTGATCCGCTGGATGCGGATGAGATGATCCATGAGATCATGGTCAAGTCGGCGTTGGACAGCGCACGCCGGGCGGAAGAACTGGGTCTCGCCAGGGAGCGCATCGTACTCTCCTGCAAGATGAGCGGTGTGCAGGATCTGATCGCCGTCTACCGGAAACTGGCTGCTCGCAGTGACTATGCCCTGCATCTCGGGTTGACCGAGGCGGGGATGGGTTCCAAAGGGATCGTTGCCTCCACGGCTGCACTGGCGGTGCTGCTGCAGGAAGGGATTGGGGACACTATCCGCATCTCCCTGACGCCGGAGCCAGGTGGCACACGCACCCAGGAGGTAGTGGTTGCCCAGGAATTGCTGCAGTCGATGGGACTAAGGGCCTTTGCACCGATGGTAGTGGCCTGCCCTGGTTGTGGGCGCACCACCAGTACCCTGTTTCAGCAATTGGCCAAGGATGTGCAGAGCCACCTGCGTGCTCAGATGCCCGTCTGGCGCCGGCAATACCCAGGAGCGGAAGAGATGTCGGTGGCGGTGATGGGATGCGTGGTCAATGGACCTGGAGAGAGCAAGCAGGCCAACATCGGTATCAGCCTGCCGGGTACCGGAGAGAGTCCCTCTGCGCCTGTATTTGTGGATGGGGAGAAGGTGACTACACTCAAGGGAGATGATATTGCGGTGCAGTTTATGGGGATTGTGGATGGATATGTGAAGGATCGCTACGGGCGGAATCCACAGGGAGAATAGTGTTCAACGTTTTCTACACTGTCGCACTACAAGTGGAAGAGGACGGGTGAATTAATAATTATCTTCTATGTGCACATCAATAATTCTATAGCCATGCTTAAAGTGTGTTTTTTGTTATAATGCCTGCCGAAAGATAGCCTTCCTTGCATGACAACCATAGGTCAGGGAAACCGTTATGGCTCGAGAGGTAGTGAAAGCAGGTCTATTCTGTATTTTGCTGGTGTCGCTGCCGGCGCTGTCTGGTTGCGTGAGTCTGCCGCCGGAGGTAAAGGCAGAGCTGCTCGAACCCCTGGCGGGCCAGCCGAACAACTTCTCATCGGAAGCGCGTGACAGCCTCAGTTCCGAAACGACCGGCAAGGGGAACTGAGCAGTGCGCTTGCTGCTGCTTTCCCTTGTTTTCCTACTGACCGCCTGCGCCAATCCGACGCGGCAGGATTTCAAGACCTGGCAGGTGGCCGGTGAGGACCCGCAGCAGTTTCTCAGTTTGCCCCTCGTTTCCGGTCAGGTGGTGGTGATCGGCTCCGGCGGCATCATGGATATGGGCATTACCCTGATCCCCGAGTCGTACCCTCCTTACCTTCATGCCGGCATCCTGGTAATCGATGACGGCTCGCCCTATGTTTACGACATCACGGGCGCCGCCGGCTTCAACCTGACTGGCCTTCCACCAACGGATGTGATCAAAGGCAAGGTGCAGCGTATTCCTTTTGGGCGGTTTGTCCGGCGCTACCATCATGTTGCGATCTACGAGCCAACGGGTCTGGATAAAGAGCGTATTGCGGACTATGCGCGGACGCAGCTCCGTGAGGAGGCGCCTTTCGACCCCTATTTCAATTACGCCGAACACAAAAAGCTCTACTGCACCGAATTCATCGCCTTGGCGCTGGAGGCGGGAGGCGCAGAGCATTTCGAACTCCCTCCGAATCGCCCGAACCGTTCGGTTTCCGTGGTGCTGGATTGGCTGAAGATCCCCGACCAAGGACTGTTGATGCCTTCAGATCTTGTTGTTGCATCAAAGCGGGTAGCGTTGTTGAGCACCAGGCATACACTGAGCGAGATCTATCTGCTCAACGCATTGAAAGAGGAGCTGCATCGTCGTTTTACCTGTGATCAGCGCCTGGGCAACCTCTTCTATTGGAACGGATTCAAAGTGCGACTGAGAAAGCCGGTAGACAGATTCATGGATGCGGGTCTGTTGCTGTTTCCGCTGGATAGTGAGGTTGATGAGCGAGAGGCTCGGCTTGCCGTACGGGAGCTGGCGGACGAGATGTACGGTGAATTGCCCGAAACGGCGGCGCTGTCGAGGTGCGACAATATCAAACAAGAGAACGTTCTGGCCGGACAGTGAGGCCAGGCCGGATGCGATTCGGGTAAGGTAGGAATTTGGGTGCTATCACCCAATTTGACGGCGAGTTCACCGGATAGGAGCGCGTCGAAAAAAGACCGCTACCCGCTGTTTGGCGGGGGCGGAAACAGAAGCGGAGGATAAGACATTGAACAGATTGACACTGATTTCACTGGTGGCGGCAGCTTCGTTTGGCGTGCACTCCACGGCCATGGCGGAGCCCAAGCTCGATCCGGGCGTGATGTTCTACGTGAATGTGCCTTTTGGGCAGAGTAGTTCCCGGAATAGCGGTGAAGAACGGCTCGGATTTCGGCTCGACTATGATTCCCGGCAGTTGTGGAATGAGAAAAGAGTGCAATGGGGGGCGTCGCGTTTCCGTATGGCGCCACTACTCGATTTCAATATGACTGGAGCCGGCGCGGGTTCGATTGATCTGCGTGGTCAGACGCTTGCCTATACAGGCGGTGAAGATGGATCAAGCCCGACGACCCCCGCGGGATCGAAAGCGAGCTTTCAAGATTTTCCCTGGCTTTGGGTGATCCTGGGCACCGCAGCCGCCGGCATGGCGATCTCCTGTGCCAACGACCAGTGGCCTTGCTTTCATAGGGATGATGAAGTGAGCGGCGGTAGTGTCCCACCAGACGATTATGTCCCCCCACCAGAAGAGCCTACCTAAACTTGCTGCATAAGCGTTCCAGGAAACCAGAAATATGGGCGGAGGGGATAATCATCCCTCCGTCCCTTTTTTGTCACATAAAAAACTTCCTGATTTTCCCTGCAAATCAGAGATGGTAGGCTGCGCTGTGCGCACCATGACGCTCTTATTCAATAATCAGCCGAGAGAAGGCAATGAGAAAATCTGCAAAAAACCTGTTATTGGCGACCGCGGGCCTGGTTCTGTCCCAAGCTGCCCCGGCGGATGAAGAACCCGCACTTCTGGTATCGACACAACGCCTCACCCTGGAGGTGGCAACATCCATTGCCCAAGGTGCAGTTGCGGCCTGCCGCGAACAGGGTATCCAGATTGCCGCCACCGTGGTGGATCGTGAGGGAACGGTACAGGTCGTGCTCAGGGATACCATTGCCGCTCCCATCACGGTGCCGATCAGTCGGCAAAAAGCTTTTACTGCCGTTAACTTCAATGCGGCAACCTCTCAACTCAGTGATCGGGCCGATACGCCGATTGGCCGCATCGACGGGCTGGTGATGTCTGCGGGCGGTCTGGCAATCCAGGTGGGTGGTCAGTTGGTGGGTGGTATCGGCGTCAGTGGGGCGCCTTCGGGCAAGACCGATGAGGCATGCGCCCAAGCGGGTATCGACAAGGTTATTGACGACCTGGAGATGTCGATGTAGTTGCTGTGCGGATTTTCCTCTGGCTGGATATCGTTTAATCCTCCCCACCAGAAAGGCAGGGAGGGTTAACAGTAAGAAACGAACAGATATCAGTTAATCCGCTGATTTCTTTCTCATCTTGACTGACACAAGTCCAAGCAGGCCAGTGGCAAGGAGCAGCATGGGGCCGGGTTCCGGTGCTTCAACGGTTACATTATCCAATCTTGCCCAAGACCAATCACCCACATTCTCTTTGAGTACAAAGGTCAGTCTTGCATTGGGATCCGTAACGTCGATGTTCAAACCAGCAAATGAAATTGCAGCCTCTACATGTTGCCATCCACTGGTCGGGTCATTTTCTTTTATGATGACAGTGACGTCATCGGGAGTGGCTCCACTATCTGTTTCCAGCCTCACGAATGACTTAAAGAAGTCTGCGGTCGACGCCGTTCCTGTACTGAGCTTGAAGTCAAACGCGATGTCGATCCAGCCCCAGGATTGGTCGACCATGAAGTTCTGGTAGAGCCGTGCGTCGCCATTGCCACCAGAGACATCAAAATTGGCAATGCTGTTTCCACCAGGCCCTGTAGTTACCGATACATTCGAGTTAGCGTGATCCCAACTTGTAAAGTCTCCCGTTTGAAAGTCGCCATTATCTATGATGCTGGCTTGTGCCATACCCACAAGGCCGAACATAGACAGTCCCATCGCCAAAGACAGGAATTTCCCCTTAGCTGATCGTAGCTTGATCATTATTGTTCTCCTCAGAACATCTTTTCATTTTATGAGGAGCATTTATTGCTCCCGTTATATCCGCACAAATAAAGAGGCAATATTTGCGCCACTCCCAAGAGAAACCCTTTTTATGTAGGGTTATTAGGCACTTGTAAATCTACCTCATTAATGCTAGGAATTTACTTCTCGCGTAAGTGTAAATAATCCTGACAATATATAAGGATATTTCGAGGGGGAGCGGGCTGTCTTGCTGAATGCTGGGGTAAAAACTTTTGTATTACAATGAGTTACGAGGTGGAAGCTCTCAAATAGATAGTGTAAAATTTTCCGACACACGGGTATTTGAACGGTGGGATGTTGATATCTTACTGATATTGCAGATGTTTTTGGCGGGAAATGCGCAGCAATTCGTATGAATGCCTTCGTTTCAGGCGGTGTCTGGCGTGGCCCATAGATCAGTGAGATCTGACCGCCCACCGGCTCGTTGTTTTCGTTAACCGGGGATCGACAAGGTCATTACGACCTGGAGATGTCAATGTAGGCCTGATCAAGCGCAGCGGATCAGGCGGCTCAAATCGGCTGTTTTGTTGAGACGAACCTGTTAGCCGGGCATTACCGAATTGTGATGATGATCGTGGTTATGGTCATGGTCGTGCGGTTCAGCGGGCGGCAATGCTTCCCCGGCAACAACCTTGGCGGCTGCAGCTTGTGGATCGGTCTCGCTGGTGGCGACAACCCGGACACCCTGAGATGCCATGCGGCGAACGAAGCCATCTCCACAGCCACCGGTGATCAGAACGTCCAGTTCAAAAACGGGATGCTGGCTGCCGCGGAACTCATGCATGCTCATCTCCTTTGGGAGATCTAGCCGCTCGTCTTCGATTATCTGACCACTATCATCCTGTCCGAACACCAGAAAACGGCGGGTTTTTCCGGCGTGACCGGTTATGGTGCGGAAATTCTGGCTGGTGATACCGATTTTCATAATGGCCTCAGGCGGCTGCCCGGTTTGAAATGAGTGACCTGGCCCACTCTTCCATAGCCGCATTGGCGACAGGCATGGGGGCTTCCATGAAGGTGATATTGAAATGCCCGTCGGTTTCACAGACACCGATGGAGCGTGGACGTACCGCCAGCTGCATGGAGTCTTGCAGCGTCAGGCCGAAGCAGAAAACGACGTTGACCGCTGCAGTGATATCTTCAGCAACCTGACCTTCAGGTAGGGCAGTCGTATGGGCGAAATGATCAAAAACTGCGATGAATCTGGCGCTCCGATGAGTTTCGATCTGTTGCCTGATATGGGCAACTATCTCATCTACTGAATTAAAACGGCACTCTGGCCGTTTGATGTCCAGTTGAAAAACAGGATAAGTCTCTTCCAGCAGTGTTTGCTTCACCTTGCCTACTCCAAGCCGTCTAGTTAGTTTCTGCCCAGAAAAACCTATCAATCAGGACAGTGGGAATGCTAAGTGTCATTCCGGCTGGAGGCATTGAAAATAGTCAATCTTCGGCGATACGCTGCAGATTGGGGATGTCGAGCAGGAAATGGTTGCTGCTGGTCTCTACCAACAGACTCTGCCGTTTGAATTCCGCAATGGTACGGCTGGCAGTCTCAGTGGTAATGCCGAGCATCGCGCCCATGTCTTCACGGGCGAAGAGTTGGCATTCGCTGGTTTCCGCATCACTGACCAGGCGCAGTAGCAATCTTGCCACACGCTGCTTGGCGGATCCGGTTGAGAGTTCAGTGAGCCAGGCGTCGGCTTCGTTGAGAGCCCGTTGCCAGCGGTTGAGCAGTTCCCGGTGAAGTTTTGGGTTCTCTTTGCTCAGTTTTTCCACGACTTTGATCGGCAGGCTGCAAGCCTCAGTCGGTTGCAGGACCACGGCATCGTGCTTGTAGTTTTCTCCAAGCAGGCACTCCAGCCCAGTGACATCTGTGGCGCGGATCAGGCGCACTATGCGCTGGCTGCCGTCTGGCAGGTACTGTACCAGTTTGAGTACGCCGGACCGGATAGTGTACATACGGTCGCCGACGTCGCCGGCGCGATAGAGTGTGGCTCCTACCGGAAGTGTGTATTGATCGATAGGGTCGTGTATCTGTTCAAAATTGTCTTCGTCCAGCCCTGAAAAAAGCACCGATTCCCTGAGCGCACAGACTTTGCAGTCTGCAATACCATCCCAGGCTTCTTTGAATGTGACATTTTTGACCATGTTGGCATTTCCGACGGTATGTAAGCTGGCTGGCAAGCCTTGTCGCAGGTCAAACGCCTGCTTTTTCCCGAGTGCGGGGTCAGGTTGCACGATAGCAGATATCAGTGTGAGAAAAAGCCTGAATTTATTTCCCGATTTCATCTGAGATGGTGCAAACTGTCCTTTCAGGCAGTTTCTTGATGCTACCATAGCTGCCTTATTGCGTGCTCATGCCTGATGGCAATGGAGGAGATATGGCTGCAGGGCAAGGTGATCAAAAATTCTGGATTCTCGGGGTGGATGATGAACCACAGAACCTGGAGATTCTCGAGGAGATTCTGGGAGATCAGTTTGACTTGACGCTTGTGAGCAGTGGCCGTGCCTGTCTGGACGAGGCAAATACCGCTCCGCCTGACTTGATTCTACTTGACGTCAATATGCAGGGGATGGACGGTCTGGAGGTCTGCCGTCGTTTAAAGGGAGAACCCGATACCTCGGATATTCCGGTCATCTTCGTCTCCGCCTACTCCAAACTGGAAGAGCGGCTGGCGGGCTATCGGGCAGGGGGTGATGATTACGTCACGAAACCTTTCGACGATGAAGAACTCCTGATCAAGGTCAAGCTTGCGCTTGCTACCAAGCGCCAACTGGATTCACTTCAGCGCTCCTCAACTGACGCCCTGGATGTGGCGCAAACGGCCCTGTCTGTCAGTGGTGAAGCTGAAGCACTTCTCCATTTTTTAGGCGCAGCCTACCCGTTGAACAGTCGAGCGGATCTCGGCAAGAGCATGCTTGATATGTTCGAGTGTTACGGACTGAGAGTTGTGTTGAGAATAGAGGGTGAAGAGGGTGATCTCTACCTCTCCCATGAAGGCGATGTCGGTCCATTGGAGCAGGAAGTGCTGGAGATGGGGCCTGATGATGGCCGATTCATCGATTTTGGACGCCGCACACTGGCCAAATACGGCGGTGTTTCCGTGTTGATCAGGAATATGCCGGTAGAAGACACGAACAGGCATGCCCGCTGGAAAAAAAACCTGGAAATAATGTTGCAGATATCGAATGCAAGAGTTGTCGGAATCAACAATGAGCAGCGATTGCAAAGGCAGGGTGAGACCCTGCTTCGGATGCAGGATCTGACACGGAGCATTCTGTCTGACATGCGGAATGCAGATGATTCATCCGAGGGATTGAGCAGGAGTGGCGTTGAGCGGGTTATCGATCAGATGGATCTGCTGCTCGATGCGATCGAGTCTGAAGTCGGGCAAAAATAGGCAGGTTGATGGGAGATGGAGAGGACCATGCCTGATTTTTTTTCAAACAGTTATATTGCATCTGAACTTTCGTCAGAGCTGAGACACCAGATCAACGAGCGCGGTAGCCGGGACATGGGGCGCCGGGCCGGCATTATCGTTTTTGCCTACCCCGCGCTTGTCTCATTTATCCTCATCGGCAGTACGCTTCTCAGAAGTCAGCTGCAGATCATGGGGCCTGTTGCTCTGCTGCTGCTTGCCGCCAGCGGCATTCGTTATATCTACTCGAAACGACTCTCCCTGACTGCCGGTGAGAGGTTTGTCGAATCACGTAGGGGATACACTTTCTGGAGTTTGGCGTGCGGCTTTCTGCTGGGATTCTTCTCCGCGCTTGCGCTTTACGTCGCCGGACTCAGCGCAGATGGTTTTGTCATGCTGATCGCCACGGCTGGCATGAGCGGCGGAGCGATAGGTACGATGACGCAGTTCCCGAAAGTCTGGAACATGTTTCTCGCCCTGATCTGGATGCCGGTCATAATAATCAGCTTCTATATAGGGATTCAGGGCGATACCCTGGGTTATCTGATGGTGGTCTATGCCGGTATCTATTGGGGATTTATCCTGCTGGTTGGTCACCGCATTGCGGCTGAATACTGGCAGGGTCAGATCAGTCTGGTGGAGTCGGAGGGACATGCCCGCAGTCTGGACATGGCGTTGAAACTACTCGAAGAGAAGGAGAGTGAAGTCAGGCTGCATCGTGATCACCTGCAGGAACTGGTGGCGGAGCAGACACGGGATCTGCGAGAGGCAATGGAGACGGCTGAGCGGGCAAACCAGAGTAAGTCGGAATTTCTTGCCAACATGTCCCACGAGTTGCGTACACCGATGCACGCAATCCTGAGCTTCTCCAAATTTGGCCTCAATAAGATCCCGGCGGAGGTGGATCAAAAGCTGAACAAATACTTCTTGCGCATCAATGAGAGCGGTAATCGGCTGCTGGCACTGCTGAACGATTTGCTCGATTTGTCGAAACTGGAAGCCGGGCACATGGAGTTCGATCTGCAACAGAATGATTTGGCAAAAGTCTTCAATACCTGTCTCGCAGAACAGGAGGCCAGATTCAAGGAACATGACTTGAGGGTCTTCATCGACCCGATAAAAGGGTCAACGCTGGCAACTTTCGATGCGTTGCGTATCGGTCAGGTGATTACCAATCTACTCTCCAATGCCTTTAAATTCACTCCTGACGGAAAAGCGATCCATATCACCATCGTTGCTGATGAAACCCCCATGGGGCGGAGGGAAGACGATAGTGAAAATTGTGATGCACTGCGTTTCACCATTCGGGATCAGGGTATAGGAATCCCGGAAGATGAACTTGAGGCCGTGTTTGATAAGTTTATCCAGAGCAGCAAGACCAATAATGGTGCGGGCGGCACCGGTCTGGGTCTGGCTATATGCCATGAGATCATCGATGGACATCGGGGCCGCATCTGGGCGGAAAACGCTGATGATGGTGGTGCTGTCTTCAACTTTATTATTCCCCGCATGCCTTTCTGCCCTTAATTCCACTTCAAGCCTGTTAAACTACCCGGCTTTTCCTTTGGCGCGACCGGAGGGTCGATAGGGCTCTCACTGCGCCAATCTCCAACGGTGAATCGATGTCGCTGATCAGACTGAGAAATATACAACTTGGATTTGGTGGCCCGCTGCTGCTGGATGGTGTGGATCTCTCCATTGAACGGGGTGAGCGGATCTGTTTGCTTGGGCGCAATGGTGCCGGCAAATCGACCCTCATGAAGATCATTCTTGGAGAGCTGACCGCTGATGACGGTGAACGGGTTGTCAGTGGTGGCGTACGTATTGCACGCCTCATGCAGGAGGTACCCAAAGCGCTGAAGGGTTCTGTCTTCGATGTCGTGGCAAATGGCATCGGGGAACTCTCTGAAGTGATAAAACAGTACCATCAGATCGTCACCCGTCTTGCGGAGACGGGTGACGAAACCCTGCTCGAACCCCTTGCCAGGGTTCAGCATGAGCTTGAGGCAGGGGATGGCTGGCAGTTGGAACAAAGGGTCGAGACGGTAATCTCCCGACTTTCGCTGGATCCCGACATGCAGTTCGAGGCACTTTCCGGTGGACTCAAGCGGCGGGTGCTGCTGGCCCAGGCGCTGGTAACTGAACCTGATCTGCTGTTGCTGGACGAACCGACCAATCATCTCGATATCGAATCCATCGACTGGATGGAGGAGTTTCTGCTCGGTTACGGTGGCGCGCTGCTCTTTGTGACCCATGATCGTGCCTTTCTGCGTCATCTCGCCACCCGGATTCTGGAGCTTGACCGGGGGCGCCTGACCGACTGGCCGGGAGACTACGACAACTTTTTGCGCCGCAAGGATGAGATGCTCAATGCCGAGGCGCTGGAGAATGCCCGTTTCGACAAGAAGCTGGCGCAGGAGGAGGTCTGGATCCGCCAGGGGATCAAGGCCCGTCGCACCCGAAATGAGGGGCGGGTGAAGGCACTGAAGGCGATGCGGGATGAGCATAGCCGCCGGCGTAGTGAAACAGGCCAGGTGCGTATGCAGCTACAGGCGGGTGAGCGCTCCGGCAAGCTGGTGGTGGAGGTGGATGACATCAGCTATGCATGGGAAGGAGAGCCGGTGATCAGAGGTTTCTCCACCACCATCATGCGGGGTGACCGGATCGGCATCATCGGTCCCAATGGCGCCGGGAAGACCACCCTGCTCAATCTGCTGCTCGGGCGGCTGCAACCGGACAGAGGCAGCGTGAAGCTTGGGACCAATCTGGAAGTGGTCTACTTTGATCAAATGCGCAGCCAACTGCGGGAGGATTTGTCGGTACAGGATAATGTGGGTGGTGGCAGCGACAAGGTCGAAATCGGCAGCAGCAGCAGACACATCATCTCCTATCTGCAGGATTTTCTCTTTACTCCGGAGCGGGCGCGCACACCGGTGAAGGCGCTCTCCGGCGGTGAACGCAACCGGTTGCTGCTGGCCAAACTGTTTACCAAACCGGCCAATGTGCTGGTGCTCGATGAGCCAACCAATGATCTGGATGTGGAGACGCTGGAGCTGCTCGAAGAGCTGCTTATCAACTTCACGGGGACGCTGCTGCTGGTCAGTCACGACCGGGATTTTCTCGATAATGCAATCACCGCCTGCCTGGTATTTGAGGGGGAAAAGCGGATTGCCGAGTATGTCGGAGGGTACAGCGATTGGGATCGCCATCGCAAACAGCAGCAGACTCTGCCGGTGGCCTCCTCAGAAAAAGCGGTAAAGTCTGAGCTGAACCCGCCGAAAAAGGGGGCAGGAAAGCTCAGTTACAAAGACCAGCGCGAGTTGGGCGCTCTGCCGCAACGGATTGAAACCATTGAGAAAGAGATTGGGGATATACAGCAGCAGTTGAGTGATCCTGAAATCTATCAGCAGGATGGTGACAAAGTTACCAGCCTGCAGCAGGAACTGAAAGAACTGGAAGAGGCACTGGAAACCGCATTCGATCGCTGGGAGACACTGGAAGCCCAACAAAGTTGAATCCAGACTACGGAAATTATCATGCGACAGATGAGTGGATACCTGATTGGCCTGGCACTGTTGCTGGCCGGGCAGAATGCCCAGGCCGGTGCCGCCTGTGTGGTGGTAAAAAAGCTGGGAAACTCACTGGCGATTGAGTGGGTTGCGGGACAGGGCGAGAGCGTCGCCAACGCAATTGAAAAAGCCAAGGTTCGGTTGCGTGAGCAAGGCTGGCACAAAAAGTATCAGGATGCCCATCCCCAGGCCAACACCAATCTCCCCCACGCCCATGTGGTCATAGTACAAACCGACTACAAGAGTGCCATCGGAAAACCCAGAACCAGCTATGGCTGTGGTTACAGCGCCGGATCTGCGGCTCAGGCGGAGCAAGCGGCACTCAAAGACCTGCGTAACTACTCCTGGGGCTGGAAACCGGAGTTTGGTTATAAGGTCTTGAAGAAATTCAGTTATTGAGTTGTTTGCGGGTAACCGTTCAGCTCATCCAGGCCAGTGCAATAATGACAATACTGGAGTAGGCCGGTTCAAGCGTAGCGGAACCGGCAACACCTCTGCGCTCCTTCAAGCCTTGATCGCCCGATCCGCCAGGCTTGATCGTGCCTACGCCGCGATTCACCCTAAATGGAGTTTTCGCGGTGGGAGTCGCTTCCACAAGTTTATCTTAAAGTTTCCCCCCCACCCGACGATATCTAAGGAAACTCAATTCTCTAGCGAAACGGGAGTCCGGAGATGGCGATAATTCTTGCGGTGGATGATCAGAAAGTGATGCGGGAACTGGTGCGGGGTGTGCTTGAAGGAGATGGGCACGAAGTGTTGCTGGCGGAGGATGGTATGCAGGCGATGCAGGTTGCACGCGACAATGCCGTTGATCTGGTTCTGAGTGATATCAATATGCCGAATATGAACGGTATCAGTCTCGTCAGCAAACTGCGCCGTCTGGACCACTATGCGGAGACGCCGATCATCATGCTGACCACCGAAAGCGCGGACTTCAAAAAGGATAAAGCCAAGCGCATGGGCGCCAACGGCTGGCTGCAGAAGCCCTTCGACCCCAAACGTCTGCAAAAAGCGGTGAATACCATGTTGGCAAAATCGGGCCATGTGCTGCCGGCCCGCAGCTGAAGGATCCTCTTCATTGATGCCAGCTGAATTACCCGGCTAACTGCCGGGTAAGCGGTCGATTCCTGGTCAATCAACACTATCTACTGTTTTTTCTGCGCTGCCTTCATCACTGGTTGGTTCAATTGGGCTATTGCGCACCATCGCGATTGGCAATATTAATAAGAAAAAGCTAATATATTAAAATTATTGTCGCTTGTTATTTCCGCTTTATTGCATAGGTTTTTCAGCATGCAGGATCCCACTTCCAGGTCTGATAGTGATCAGGGACGCGTCGAGGTCAAAGAGACCACCTGTTACATGTGCGCCTGCCGTTGCGGCATCCGGGTGACCTTGCGGGATGGCGAGATTCGCCATATCGAAGGCAATCCCGACCATCCGCTGAACAAGGGGGCGATCTGCGCCAAGGGTTCCTCCGGCATCATGAAGCAGTATTCGCCGGCACGGCTGACCAAACCGCTGCTGCGCAAGCAGGGGGCAGAGCGTGGCAGTTCTGAATTTGAAGAGATCTCCTGGGAACAGGCGTTTGAGCTGATAGAGGGACGACTATCGAAGATCCGCGCCGAAGATCCCAAAAAGTTCGCCCTGTTCACCGGGCGTGATCAGATGCAGGCCCTGACCGGCATGTTTGCCAAGCAGTTCGGCACGCCGAACTACTCAGCACATGGCGGCTTCTGCTCCGTGAATATGGCCGCCGGTATGATCTATACCATTGGCGGATCCTTTTGGGAGTTCGGTGGTCCCGATCTGGATCGGGCCAAGCTGTTTATCATGATCGGCACGGCGGAGGATCACCACTCCAATCCGCTGAAGATTGCGCTTGCAGATTTCAAACGCCGTGGCGGCCGCTTTATCTCCATCAATCCGATACGCACCGGTTATTCGGCGATCGCCGATGAGTGGGTGCCCATCAAGCCCGGCACCGACGGTGCGTTGATCATGGCGATCACTCATGAGCTGATCAAGCAAGGACTCTATGATCGTGACTTTCTGGTCAAGTATACCAACTCGGCGGAACTGGTGGTGGATGATCCCAGCCGCGATGATCACGGTCTTTTTCGCCGTTTTGAGATGCATGTCGAAGAGGGCTGTTTCGACCCCGAGAACAAGCTTTGGTGGGACATAGATCTGGATCGTGAGATATCCACTCACACGCCGGGTGTCGATCCCCGACTCCTGGGTAGTTATACACTGGAGGATGGAACACCGGTAAAACCGGCATTCCAGTTGCTGAAGGATCGGGTCGAGGAATACACGCCGGAGTGGGCTGCGCATATCACCGGCATCCCGGCGGAGACCATCCGCCGCCTCGCCCATGAGATGGGGGTGGTGGCCCGTGATCAGAAGATCGAGCTGCCGATCCAGTGGACCGATACATGGGGCAACGATCATGATTCGGTGATCGGCAACCCGGTGGCCTTTCATGCAATGCGTGGACTCGCTGCCCACTCCAACGGTTTTCAGTCGATACGCGCACTGAGTATCCTGATGACGCTCTTGGGCACCATCGATCGTCCCGGCGGTTTCCGCCACAAGGCGCCGTTCCCCCGTCCGATTCCCCCCTGTCCCAAACCACCGAATGGCCCGGAGGCTGTACAACCCAATACGCCGCTGGATGGGATGCCTTTGGGTTGGCCTTCGAAGCCCGACGACCTGTTTGTCGACGAGGATGGCGAGGCGGTGCGTCTCGACAAGGCCTTCTCCTGGGAGTACCCCCTGTCGGTACATGGTCTGATGCACAACGTTATCACCAATGCCTGGCGCGGTGACCCCTACAAGATCGATACCCTGCTGCTGTTCATGGCCAATATGGCGTGGAACAGCTCCATGAACACCGAGAATGTGCGCAAGATGCTCACCGACAAGGATGAGAGTGGGGAGTACAAGATCCCGTTTCTGATCGTTGCCGACGCTTTCCAGTCGGAAACGGTGGCGTTTGCGGATCTGGTGCTGCCGGACACCACTTACCTGGAGCGCCATGATGCCATGTCGATGCTCGACCGGCCGATCTCCGAGTTCGACGGGCCGGTGGATTCGGTGCGTATCCCGGTGGTGCCGCCCCGCGGCGACTGCAAACCCTTTCAGGAGGTGCTCATCGAGTTGGGATCCCGTCTCGGTCTGCCCGCCTTTGTCAAAGAGGATGGTAGCCGCAAGTTTCGAGACTACCCCGATTTTGTCGTCAACTATGAGACCTCGCCGGGTTCCGGCATCGGTTTTCTTGCAGGTTGGCGCGGCAAGGGCGGCGAGAAGTTCCTCAAGGGTGATCCCAATCCCCGGCAGTGGGAGATGTATAAGGAGAACGGCTGCTTCTATCACTATGAACTGCCGAAGTCCTATCAGTACATGCGTAACTGGAATCGCGGCTACCTGGAGTGGGCGCGAGCCCACAGTATGACCCGCTACGCAGAACCCATCACGATCCATCTCTACTCCGAGGTGTTACAGCGCTTCCGCTTGGCGGCCCAGGGAAAATGGCCTGGACGCATACCGCCGCAGCGACTGCGTAAACGTGTCGAGGAAAATTTCGATCCACTGCCGTTCTATTCCGCACCGCTGGAGCACAAGCTGGTGGATACCCATACCTATCCGTTGAATGCCCTGACTCAGCGGCCGATGGCGATGTATCACTCCTGGGACTCCCAGAACGCCTGGCTGCGGCAGATCCATACCCACAACTACCTGTTTGTGAATCCCCGCACCGCAGAAGCCAGTGGCTTTGGCGATGGCGACTGGATCTGGGTCGAGTCTCCCATCAACAAGGTGCGCTGCATGGCCCGTTTCTCCGAGGCGGTGGAGCCGGGCACAGTCTGGACCTGGAACGCCATCGGCAAGGCGGCAGGCAGTTGGGGGTTATCACCCAAGGCGAATGAGTCCCAGAAGGGCTTCCTGCTCAATCACGTTATCTCCGAAGAGCTGCCGCCCTGTGAGGCGGGGGACCATATGTCCAACTCCGATCCTGTCACCGGACAGGCTGCCTGGTTCGATGTGCGGGTGAGGATCTACCCGGCGGAGGCTGGAGAGCCAGAGGTGACTTCGCCCCAGTTCAAGCCGCAGAAGAGAGTGCCGGGCCAGGATCCGAAGCGTGGCAAGTGGCAGGCGTTCGTGGCGGGTGCTTTTCGCAAAAAGGCGAAGATTCAGGAATGAAGAAGCAGGAATGTAAAGACGGTTAATGTTATGACTCAACTCGCACTGGTTATCGACCTCAATGTCTGCGTGGGCTGTCATGCCTGTGTGACCTCCTGCAAGGAGTGGAATACCTCCGGCTGGGCCGGTCCCATGACCGATTTGCGCCCCTATGATGCCGATCCTACCGGTGTCTTCTTCAATCGGGTGCAGACTTATGAGGCGGGCGTGTTCCCGAACACCGAGACCTACCACTTCCCGAAATCCTGCCTGCACTGTGAAGATCCCCCCTGTGTGCCGGTCTGTCCCACCGGAGCCTCCTACAAACGGGAGGACAACGGTGTGGTGCTGGTGGATTACGACAAGTGTATCGGCTGTAAATACTGCTCCTGGGCCTGCCCTTATGGCGTTCGTGAGTTCGACGAGCAGCAGAAGGTGATGAAGAAGTGCACCCTCTGCATCGACCGTATCACCGATATGAGCCTGCCGGAGTCGGAACGCAAGCCGGCTTGTGTGTTGGCCTGCCCCACCCGTGCACGAATCTACGGTGATATTCACGACCCCGACTCTGAAGTGTCGGTGGCGATTCGTGAGCAGGGGGGATATCCGCTGCAGCCTGAGTGGGGAACAAAGCCCTCCAATCACTATCTGCCACGGCGCAAGACCCGGATTCAGATCCACGAGGATGAGCTGGTGCGTGTCGATAATCCGTTGAAGAAAGAGGAGCTGCCGACGCTGCCTGAGGTTGGTGAGACTCTTGACGATGTGGCTTGGTAGCTGACAGGGCCGAGGAATGAATTTTGGAGTTTTTTTGGAAATGAATGAAGTGACGGAGATGCGATCCGGTTTGCCGAGCCTTTTTCCTCGGCCCTCGGTCCTTGGCCCCTGGCCCTGTTCCGGGAGGAACTGACCATGCATCCCGCGTTCTCTGTTATTTTTCTAACCACCCTCATTGGTGTGGGTCAGGGGCTGTTTCTGGCGCTCTATACCGGTCAACTCTATGCGCTGGCTAATTTGTTGCCTGCGCAGAGCAGTAACTTTTATGCGGTCGGGAGCATGGTCTCTCTGGTGCTGTTGTTTGCGGGTCTGATCGCCTCGTTTTTCCACTTGGGGCATCCTGAGCGTGCCTGGCGCGCGGCCACCCAATGGCGTACATCCTGGCTCTCCCGAGAAGTACTGGCTCTACCGGCTGCCATGGGACTGATCTTTCTCTACGGTACGGTGCACTTTTTTAATCTGACGAAACCGCTGTTTGTTATCTCAGGCACCCTGCCTGTCGATTTCTCTCTGATTATCGGTGGTCTGGGCACGCTTGCGGTTTTTGGCTTGTTTCTCTGTACCGCTATGATCTATGCCAGTCTGCGCTTTATCAAGGCGTGGTATTCACCGCTGACAGTAGCGAACTTTCTGTTTCTCGGTGTTGCTTCAGGGTTCATGCTGGCAGCGGCTTTCTCCGCCTATCAGGGGACTTCTCTGGTAAGTTTCTATGGCACTTGGGCGGTGATTGCGACGCTGTTTGGTCTGTTGACCCGTCTGGCTACCCTCTACCGGAACGGCCGGTTCAGATGCAAGGTTGATTTGAAGTCGGCAGTGGGTGTTCATCATTCCCAGTTGGAGCAGAAGGCCCAGGGTTTCATGGGTGGATCATTCAATACCCGTGAGTTTTTTCACGGTAGATCCCAAGGATTGCTGAACCTGATCCGGTACGCATTTCTGCTGCTGGTGTTTGTTGTGCCCGTGATTCTGATTCTGCTCGCTTACGCCCTGGAGTCGGAAACCTTGCCGTTGCTGGCCTTCGGGATCCAATACCTCGGCCTGATTTTGGAACGCTATCATTTCTTTACCGAGGCTCAGCATCCCCAGAATCTCTACTACCAGAGCATGGCGTAGCAATCCGGCAATATTTGACTCACTCGATGTATAGAGAGGTGAACCCATGAGACGCGCAGTAAAAGTCTTCATTCTGTTCTTTCTTGGCCTGCAGAGCCTGCCGGCCAGTCCTGATGTTTTAGTCCTTGTGCATGGTTATCTGGGCAGCGCATCGTCTTGGGAGACCAGTGGCGTCAATGCTATGCTGGCTCAAAATGGCTGGCAGCGTGCTGGCCTTGCCACTCCTCAGGGGATTCTTCCGGGATCGGGAAGTAACGCTGTCAACAAGGTCTACCCGGTTGAGTTGCCGTCTCTTGCACCAATTGCGGTACAGGCGAATCTCTTGGGCGGCATGATCTCAGCGATCTCTGCCCGGCATTCTGACGAGTCATTGATCCTGGCAGGTCATTCCGCCGGCGGAGTGGTGGCAAGAATGGTGCTAGTTCAGGGCCGGGCTCCCAAGGTCAAGAGACTGATCACCATCGGATCGCCTCATCTCGGTACCATTCGTGCGGTGCAGGCCCTGGATGCGACAGACAGTTCCGGACCCTTTGGCATTATCAAGGATTTCTTTGGCGGCGATCTCTACGATCTGGTCCAGGACTCCTGGGGAGTGTTGATCGATCTGACGCCAGCCCAACCCGGCAGTTTGCTCTACTGGTTGAATACCCAGCAGCATCCGGATATCGACTATATCTCAGTGATACGTCCTGGGCCGGTGGGTATTGGAGATGAAATGGTTCCGGTCTTCAGTCAGGACATGAATAATGTTCCCGCTCTGGCAGGCAAGTCCCAGCGTTTCGTTGTGGCTGCCAGTCATGAACTGCAACCGGCAGATGGAGTGGGACTGGTGAATATTCTCAACAGGGAAGATTAACGCAGCGATCACGGGAACTTTTTTCAACCTGCGTGGGCTTATAATCAATGAACTGCCGTGGTGACGAATCCCTGCGGCCGGTATTCGAAACATGAGTATTTAGTATGGGTAAGTTTTTTGCGGTTTTGCTACTTCTGTCCGCTATGGCCACACCTGCGTTTTCGGCATCTTACTATTTGGTGGACAGTACCTTCAGGGATGCAGGTTGCAACTCATTCAAGACAAAGTTGCTGGCTGCCATGGAAGGGCAGGAGATCTATGTCGGTTGGTGTTCTGCCCTGGAAAACTACCTGCTGGTAATCGAATGTGGTTTTGCAAACTGTCGTGTGTTGAGAAAGAATCAGGAAAAGAAAATTCATGGTCTTGACCGAAGATGGTGAGTTACCTGACCAGTATGCCTTCCATCAAGAGACACTCCACCTTTTCACTCAGGTTGCGCACCTGATCTTGCTCATCCGCAATCCCGCATAGCTGGCCACCTGTGATCAGCATGGCCAGTCCATGCACCATGGACCAGGTTGCCAGCGCAAGCAATTCAGTCTCTTCATTGCGAAAAACACCGGACTGCTTGCCGCTTTCTATCAGGTTTACCAAACCCTGAAAGGCGTTATCCGCTTCAGAATCCAAATTCTCTTTTGGACATTTTTCCGTATCGATGAAGCCCCCGAACATCAGTTGCGTGATCTCGGGGTTATCCAGTGCAAGCTCCACATAAGCGATTCCGGTTTCGATCAGTTGCTGCTTTGGATTACCCTCAAACTGCATGGCGGCGTTTCGTGTGCGCTCTGTCAGCGTTTTGAAACCTGTTTCGGCAATCGCCGCAAGCAGTGCATTTTTATCTTTGAAGTGGCGATAGGGCGCTGTGTGGCTGACACCTGCCTTTTTCGCCAGTTCCCGCAGGCTGAACGCATTTGGGCCTTTTTCGCGGATCAGTTCGATTGCAGCGGCGATCAGCGTGTCATGCAGATTACCGTGGTGATATGTTTCGCCTGATCTCTTGTTCATTAACAATCTCCTCAGTGGGAGTATATCAGTCGATGTTGACAATGCATACATCTATGTATACACTGCCAACATTGATGTATGCATGTCGATCTCTGGTTCTGTCAGCATAGTGTTTGCCGGTTCCGCTATGCTTGAACCGTCCTACATCTGAAATAGAGCAAATAGTGACATAGGGAGTGGAAGCGATGCAGAAGGTTTTGGGAGTGCTGCTACTGATCGGTGGCCTGATCGCTGCTGATATCCATGCCAAGGAGTTGGTGACGGCACAAGCCGCAACGCAACGGGAGGTGCTCTCGGGATTTACCAGGGGACGCACATTGCTGACACTCTCCGCTGAAGCCTCTGGCAGGGTGGAGGAGGTAAATGCTGATGTGGGTGACCGAATCGACGCCAAGCGTCCGCTGGTTTGTCTTGATGACACCTTCATTAAACTGGATCTGCGTGCCAACAGCGCTGAGACACAACGTCTTGAAGTCGATGTCCGTCACTATCGAAAGCAGGTGAAACGTTTCAGCCAGCTGCTGAAGCAGAAGAGTTCCTCCGAGAGCCAACTGGATGATGCGCAACGCAATCTTGACAGCGCCCGCAGTCAGATTGTTTCCCTCAAGGTGCAGAATGAGAAACTGCGTGAGAAAAAGAAGCGCCACTGCATATACGCCCCTGATGGTTGGCATCTGGTCGAGCGCCATGTGGAGCAGGGGCAGTGGATCAATAGCGGCGAGCCGGTGGTCAGGGTTGGAGATTACAGCCGACTGCTGGTTCCATTCGCACTATCGTTGCCGGAATTTCAGACCCTGCAGGGGCTGGGTGAGAAGTTGGCGCTCTTTCTGCCCGGACTGGGTCAGAAGATGGTGGCGAAGATCGAGCGGGTCTCACCCTCCTTTGATGAAGCCTCCCACAAGATCTATGTTGAATTGGAGATAGCGGTAGACGCCGGGAGTTCAAGGGGTGGACTGCGTGCTGAGTTGACGCTTGATCTTCCTGCCCGTTCCGGGGCAGTGATATTGCCTGTCGGGGCAGTGTCGGAACGCTATGAAGAGCACTGGCTGAAGCGTGCTGACGGCAGTGATATACGGGTTGTATTCCTGGGTCGCGCCGAGGGCAGGGCAGGGGAGTGGGCCAGGGTGACGGCTCCCGGGGTCAAGCCGGGCGATCAGTTCGTTATGGGTGGGGAGTAGACCGGAATGGAATCGGTGGTCCAATTCTCGCTAAAACAGAAGGTTTTCTACAACCTGATGTTTGTCGTTCTGATCGTGGTGGGATTTATCTCTCTCTTTTCGTTACCGGCGGAACGCTATCCCAATTTTGGTTTTGGAGAGGTAATCATCTCCACGGTCTATCCGGGGGCCTCTCCGGTTGATGTGGAGAGTCTGGTAACCCGCAAGATAGAGGAGGCGCTCGAATCGGTAGATGATGTGGAGTGGATCAGTGCCACATCATTCAGCGGCCGATCCCATATTCGCTTGAAGTTTGTCGATGACGCCGATTACGACGTGCTCTATAACGAAGTGCGGTTTGAGGTGCTCAACGTTATCAGCGAACTGCCGGAAAGTGTTGATCCTCCCAACCTGATCAATGCCAAGGTGCAGGACTGGCTGCCGGTGATCGTGGTGAATTTCACTGGGGCTCATGAGAACCGGGCGCTGGCACTGATGGCCAGGGAGATGAAAACCCGGCTGCAGAAGATTAGTGGAGTACAGGAGGTTGAGCTCTCGGGAGAGTATGTCCAGGAGTTTCACGTCAAACTCGACCCGGAGAAGCTTAAATCCCTTGGGGTCAGTTTTGATGCTGTCGCCAATGCATTAAACAGGGCTAATGTGTCACTGCCCGCTGGAAATTTCAGTAATAGTGCAGGCGAATTCCTGGTCAAGGTTGATGAACGCTTCGACTCGCTGAAACAGGTTGTGGGGACAGTGATCCGGGTTGATGCCGATGGCAGCCTGGTACGGGTTGAAGATGTGATAAGCCGGGCCGGGATGGGCTATCGGGATCCAACCGTGATCCCGTCGGTAAACGGCATGCCTTCACTGGCGCTGAAGGTGACCAAGTCGGATGCCGGCAATGCCATGGATATCCGTGATGCTGTCGCGGCTGTGGTCGATGAATACCGTCCCCTGCTGCAGGCACAGGATGTGGAACTGGTCCTGACCCAGGACTCCACTGTTTATATCAAGGACGGGTTGAACACCCTGGGTATGAACATGTTGGTGGGTATCTCTCTGGTCTCCCTGATTATCTGGTATTTCATGGGTATACGTAATGCCGGCCTGGTTACCATCGGCATCCCCTTCTCTTTCATGATCACCATGCTGATCATGTATCTCACCGGCAACAGCCTTAACGAAATCACGCTCTTCTCCTTTGTCCTGGTGACTGGGATCGTGGTGGATGATGCCATTGTGGTGACGGAAAATATCTATCGCCATGTGCAGGAAGGCCGTCCGCTGCGGGAGGCGATCGTCAAGGGGACCTCCGAAGTGGCACTGCCGGTGATCGCCGCAACCATGACCACGGTGGCAGCTTTCCTGCCGATGCTGATCATGAGCGGAACGACCGGGCAGTTTTTTGCCTTGGTGCCGAAGGCGGTCACCTTTGCCATTGTTGCCTCGCTGGTTGAATGTCTGTTGATCCTGCCGATTCACTACCTTGACTTCGGACCCAGAGCCGATAAAAAGACTACCGCAGTGAAGCGGGACAATGCCCTGATGCGGGTGTTGCGGCGTTTTACCAGCAGCCTGCTGAAACTGACAATGCGCTTTCGTTTTACCAGTGTGACCTTGGTGATGCTGTTGTTCGGTGCTGCGGTGGTCGTGTTGGGTCTGTCGGCCAGTGGCAAGGTGCCGTTGATCCGTATTCAATTCTTTCCCGATGACTACAAACTCTACTATGTCGATGTGGTGGGGCCAGGCAGCATACCGATCGAGGTGGTGGACAAACGTGTGCGGAAGATCTCTGAGGCAGTGATGGCGGATGGGCCGGGGATGGCCAAGGCAGCGGCCGGATATGCCGGTTTCTACTTCAATGAGGATTATGAGCCGGTCTATGGTAACAATCACGGTTCGGTGATGGTGACCATGCCATCGGTGAATGAACAGACGTTCGATGATCCCCTGCTGCATTTGGATCGGATGCGGGAAAAACTCAAACCGGTCTTTGAGACAGATGGATTTGAACTGCATATTCACCCGCAGAACGATGGACCTCCAAGCGGCAAGGACATCAACGTGCGCGTGGTGGGTTCAAATATCGAATCAGTATCAGCCCTGGCGACGGATCTGCTTGCTCATATGCGCAGGGATTCGGATATTGGAACACACCTGCTTGATCTGGCGGATGACCGGGGGCTACCGAAACGGGCGATTCAATTTGAAGTTTTGCAAGATCGAGTGGCTGAGTATGGACTCGACAGCGCACAGGTGACGCTGTTGGCGGCCAGCGTTTTGGATGGCCGCTATCTGGGTAAATACCGGCACATCGATGAAGAGGTTGATCTCAAACTCTATATCGATCCTGAGAGGCTGAAAGAGCCGGAGAATGCGCTCTATATTCCGGTTGTGGAGGATGCTGAACGCCCTGTCCACCTGGCCGATCTTGTCAGAATCCATACTTACAGTGAAGCCGGAGAGATAAAACGATATCGGGGGCAAAGAGCCATCAGCCTGAAGGCAAACATCAAGCCGGGTGCACCAACCTCAACGCCTGCCATCGTGAACGGGGTAAAGCGCTATTATGAATCTGTGCGTGATTTGTATCCCGGCGCAACGGTCACTTTTGGTGGCGAGCATGAAGATACGCAGCGGTCTTTCGAGTCGTTGGCCTACGCTTTCATCATTGCAGTGTTGGTCATGTATGTGATCCTGGCGACGCAGTTTCAATCCTATCTGCAACCGTTGATTATTCTGTCTGCAATCGTCTTTGCGTTGATTGGCGTGGTGTTTGGCAAGATGGTGAGTCAGACGCTCTTTACGGTCAACAGTTTTATTGCTGTCATCGGCGTGGCGGGTGTGGTGGTAAATGATGCGCTGGTACTGGTTGATTTCATCAATAAACGCTATCGAAGCGGTATGTCACGTCGGGATGCCATCGTTGACGGAGTCCAGGTTAGATTGCGCCCTATTGTGTTGACGACACTCACCACTACCCTGGGTCTGCTGCCGATGGCAGTAGGTTTTCCAAGCTATTCTCTCATCTGGGGCACCATGGCTTCGACCTTTGTTGCCGGACTGGCGACGGCAACCGCCCTGACTCTGTTTATCGTGCCTGTTTTGTGGGATCTGTTGCAGGGCTTGCAGGAGCGTCGTGAAAGCAGAAAAGCGTTGCGTGCAACGAACTGATAAAATCGGCGTCCTGTTTAGTAAGTTGATACCCCCAATGAAATTGCTTGCGCTCGAAACTGCAGCCGAAGCCTGCTCCGTTGCCCTCTCAATCGATGGTGAGATTCACTTGCGCTACGAAGTGCGCCCAAGAGGTCATAGTGAGCTGGTGCTTGCCATGATGGACGAACTGTTAAATGAGGCGGGTTTGGTGCCGTCGCAACTGGATGCCATTGCATTCGGCCGGGGTCCGGGATCATTTACTGGCGTGCGGATAGCCACCGGCGTGGTTCAGGGCGTGGCATTTGCAGCTGACCTGCCGGTAGTGCCGGTCTCCACGCTTGCTGCTTTGGCTCAGCGTGCCTGCCGGGAGAACGGCTTTAAGCGGCTGTTGCCGGCGTTTGATGCGCGTATGGGTGAGGTCTACTGGGCGGCTTATCATCTTGGTTCAGCTGGACTGGTTGAATTAGAGGGTAGGGAGGCAGTCGCGAAAGCCGAAGATATAAACCTCCCGGATGGCGATGGCTGGTATGGTGTCGGGACAGGCTGGGCTGTGTATGGTGAGCTGTTGGCAGAACGTATGGGCGCAGGTTTGAAAGAACAGATGCCTGATCTCTATTGCAGTGCGGAGGATGTGGCTCTGCTGGGCGTGGCGGGTTTTGAGGCGGGGAATGTAGTGGCACCTGAACTGGCTTTACCGATCTATCTCAGGGATCGTGTTGCCAATAAAAAAGCCGGGTAACTATTCAGCACAATTCAATATAAACCGGCCAACAGCTGTTGGGTTACATTGCACGTTTAGTGTTAACAGACCCTAACAGGTAGGCCGGTTCAAGCGTAGCGGAACCGGCAATCCCGATCCGCTACGCTTGAACCGGCCTACGATCTCGCGGCTAAGGCACTTTCCCAGGATTTCCTGTCTTCCCTATATCGCATGATCGCATCGAGAATCTCGTCGTTGCGTTTTTTTCTGTGAGCTGCTGAATTTATGAGTGCATAGCACCGGGAATCATTCCCAAAATTATTTTCTATATTATTTATAAACAGATTGAAGTTTTCGGTTGCAGGTTCCAGCGCCTTCGATTGATTCCACCAGTTGTCATTGTTGGAAAAGATTATCTTTAACTGTTCCAGCTTACCCAATATCTCTGTGCGCTTTTCAGTGTATTGCCGAAGGATGCTTTCTTCTGTTGTGTCCAATGTCTGAACGATGAATGCCTTGGCTGGCGTCTGCATTGGATAACCTGCCTCAATCAGTTTTTCGATGGTAAACAGCATTACATCGCCAAAAAATTGCCGTTCAAACTCTCCTGACAGATCGATGTTGTCGGCCTGTCTCTCTATGCCGGGTCTGAATTCTGATTGACCGGTCTTTTCTACCGTTCGATTGTGGAGCATCGGCAGGTTTGCCGAGACAAATTGATCTTTTAACTCGGATCTGATCAGTCTTCCAAGGACAGGTCCCGCCATCCTTAGTTTGAGGTTTGCGAACGGGATGAAATGGCTCAATCCATTTTTGTTGAAAATGTAGTTTCCGGTATAGACGGTTCTGGCAGGAGTGGTGCTGAGAAAATCGGCTTCATGGCTGAAATAACTTTTTCTGGTGGGATGCTCTCCATAAAAGAACTGATTTAATTTGCTGGAAAAATCACTAAAGCAGTGGCGGTTATCATGCTTGCCACCCAGCGTGCAGTTGTATCTATAGGTGTCAGATGGCGGTGTAAAGCCAAACAGATTGGGCATATCATGATAGGCGGCCTCATTGGCATTGCGGCGGGTTGTCTGGTGAAATTGGCAGGGGTGTCCGGCACCTGATTCTGTCATCTGAAGCAGAAAGGCAATGATGTCATCAAGAAATGTTCCGGTCATAACGGAAGGGGAAACAGGAGGGTCGCCAACCACCTTTCCTGTCAGTACGCTGATTTCATTAGATGAAAATATCCTGTCCAATTCGTAAAAGTAGTTGATGGCGTAGATATCCTTATCGCCATTTTCTGAATGGACCCTGACTCTAAATTCCTGGTCGCTGTCAACAAAATAGAATAGGAGACTTTCCTCCTGCCTGTTCATCTCATTCAGCTTGAGATAGACAATATTACGCATCAAGGACGGGCCTTTGTGGTAGAAGGCAGATCTGTCGAAGCTTCCCAATACCCCTGCCAAAGATTTTCTCTTTTCATTTGTCAGTTGATCGATCTGTTCCAGTTGCTCATTGTGACCAAAGTAGAGGGTTTCAAGTCCGTGATTATTGAAATAATGAGAGATTTCCCTGTTATCCAGAATGCTATTTGAGTGTTTTGAGTCATCGGCAATGATCACGAAGACTTTGTTGAATTTGTGATCCTGGAATCCACCATATTGAAACGATTGACAGAGATTGAGCAGGCTGTTCAGACAGTTTCGCAGATGTTGAGGCCTGTCAGCTACAGGAATAATGATGACGAAGTTATGCCTGGAATCGCGTCCTGTTAAGGCAATATGGCTCTCCATCTCCTGAAAAAGCAGGTGATACCATTCGATGAGTGAGTCATCGTAATTTGATGTCAGGAAATCGTTTTCAATATTTTGAATGGATGTTTGATAGACAGGAAGAATCTCATCGATCTGTTTCTGAGCAGAAGGTAGAGATAGTTTCTTCTTGAGTGATTTGTTAAGAAGATTTAATGCTGGATTTTTGTTGTGTGTCTCAAGAAAACGGGTGAGAATTTTGTAAGAAGTCGAAACCATAGTACATGAAGTTGTGGTTTATCTTTTTGACATGTAGGTTGGGAAGGCATTTTTATCAATGATTATCTCTATAAGATTTATTGAATCTTCAAGGTCACTGTTTTTAAATAAATCGGTAATGTCTGACTCAGTTTTGATTATTTTGTGGTTTATCCCAAAAGACCTGGCGAGGTGTTTATAGTCAGGATTGATGAAGTCGCAATTGATGAATCGTTTGTTGTACTGCTGGAATTGGTTCTTGCGGATGAGGCCCATTGTGGAGTTGTTAAAAACAACAATATTCAGCGGTATGCTGTAGTTGACCGCCGTCATTATCTCCATGCAGCACATCTGAAACCCACCATCACCAAGAATGGCAAATGTCGGCATGTTCATGGAGAACCTTGCGCCAATTGCTGCTGGAATAGCATGTCCCAGTGAGGAGATTCCAGAGTTTGGAAAGTAGTGGTTGCCTCTGGATACGCTAAAGAAGTTTTGTGCAAAAATGATATTGTCATCAAAGAGAAGAATCTCTTCTGGAAAATATTTTTCCAACCTTGTGAAAAAATCTTCTGCCAGCGAAAATTCCGGCTGGGAAACTGAGGATTCTCCAGCATTTGAATACTTCGCCAGTTTTTCTATATTCTCTTCGATCTCCTCGATGCTTTTTTTGGTGCACTCGCTCTTGTCGATATTTTTCAGTACACCAGACAAGATTTCTCTGATATCTCCATGAATTGCAACCTCTGCTTCGAAGACCTTTTCCAACTGGTCATTGTCGTTGTCGATCTGCACGACTTTTTTATTTCTCAGCAGTTTTTCATCCCATAAGTAACTTGTTCTTTCGTTAAAGCCTGCGCCAAGAAAAATTAACAGATCCGCTTTTTCTACAATGTATCTGTAGGCGTTGCCATTTGAGGTGACCCCCAGGCTTCCAAGGGATAGTGTCGCATGCTCATCTATAATGCCCTTTCCCTTGAGGCTGGTTGCAACAGGTATATTCATCGATTCGCTCAACCGTGAGACGATCTCCTGGGCGCCTGATTTTATACAGCCATACCCGGCTACTATTACAGGGTTGCTGGCATCGATTATCTGTCTGGATAGCGATTCTACTGCTGGATAATCCTCCTGGACTCTATGAACACGCCGCTTTGTCTTTATGATATCCAGAATTGCCTCGTCAACCATCTCTTTCTGAACATTAAATGGAAAGCTGAGGAGTACCGGTCCTGGATTTGGGGAGAGCAGTATTGTGGAAACCTGATTCAAAACCTGGGCAAGATAGTCGGTTCTTTCTACGGTTTTGCTATATTTTGTGATGCTTTTGAACAGGACTGCCTGATCGATGCTACCGCCTTCTCCAGAGCTTTCCTGGAGACCGCCTTTACCAAAAATATGGGTTGATGTTTCACCCGTAATGACAAGGATCGGTAACCTGTCCGCATAAGCATTGGCAACGCCCGTTATCAGATTCGTGGCACCAGGTCCGGCAGTTGCTATACAGGCAGATATTGTATTTGAGGCTCTGGCGTATCCGCCAGCCATGAAAGCTGCGCCCTGTTCATGTTTGGCCAATATGCATTGTATGTCTGAATCATACAATGCGTCATAAACAGGTAATATGTGGGCGCCGGGCATGCCAAAAATAGCCTTGATACCCAAATGCTCCATGTATTTTATAATTAGTTCACTGACTTGGATTTTCATCTAACTTTATTATTTTTCAGGCTTCGAATCAGATATTTTCGTTTCAATAATTTCTGAAAGTTGAAGGATTCGCTGTTCGTTGGATTCGACTTCTGCTGTGATCCCCGTCGTATCGGATTCGCTGTTGGTTTTGAGCAATTCGCTGAGTTCCTGGTTACGCGATTTGAGGCGCTCAAGCTCATCACGGAATTGATCGAGCTCTTCTGCCTCATCTGCCTTGTCGAACATGATGGTTTCCGGTGAATCGTCATTGGCAACCAGATCATCCTGCTTGGCACTTGTGTCCGTCGGAATAAATCGGCTCTCCAATCCATATTGGCGCTGGTTCATAAAGGATGGAGAAACGATTTCGATGCCGTTTTGGTGAAGTACATCCAGTACCATCTTTCGCAGATTCGAGCGGGCAGTTAATAGATGTTTCACTTCCGGCAGAAACCCTGCGATTCGATAGGTTACCGCGTAATCGCCAATCTCGGTGACTTGAACGAAACATTCGGATAATTTTACCTCCTCTGCCGCTTCGATTAATAACGCCTCTATACGGGCGCGGGGTATTTCATAACCAAGAGAGAGAGTTGTTGAGATAATCGTGCCTGATCTGCGGACGACCGTGACAGGCGTCGTGATCAGAAACAGATTTGGAAAGATTGTCAGGTCCCGGTCTTCGGTTTGGATCTCGGTGTGAAACAGCCCCCGGTCAGTGACTTTCCCAAATTGATCGCCGATACGGATGAAATCCCCGGATCGAAAGCTGCGCACCACCCGCAGCATAAGCCCAGCCATGATATTGGTGACAAAGGTAGTGGATGAGAGGCCGATGACACCGGTAAGTACGATGCCAAGCAGACCGAGTATCTGTCCTCGCGCGACCTCCGACATCGGAATTTGAAAGAGCAGGATCAGTATTCCGACCAATGTCAGGCCTAGAATGAGTAACTGGCGGGGCAGCTTTGCCTCTGCGCCCAGGTTGGTGCGCTGGGTGATGAGGAATCTGTTGGATGTCCAGACGATCACGACAATGACTGCGACAGTGATAAGTGCCGGCATATAGTGGCTGAACATAGGGAATGTATTAGACAGCCATTCCATGATCATGCCTTTCTGCAGATTGCAGCACGCAGGTGGCTGTTAAGTTGTGTGACGCTCAAAAACCGACTCCGATCCCGACGCCGCCGCGGGAGTAACCGCCGCTACCGACGCCTATGCCGAAGTGTATTCTGGGTTTGGTATCGCGTTGTGCTACTGCTTTAGGCCAAAGATGGGCATCGGCTGTCTTGATGACCGGGAACTGATAATCTGCTTCGCCAACCTTGCCCGTTCTGATTTCACTGACAGGGCCGCTTACGGTGACCTGGCACCCCTTGCTATAGTCGACACTCTCAAGGTATCCAGGCGTGACCGCGATAAAGCGTCCGGTTGGAGAGGCATCGAGATCCGGTTTTCCGTTCTCTTGTAAAGGGTAAGAGATTACTTCGAGTTCACTGCTGCTCTTCAGATTCCGCAATTCCATGATTACACCACCCCATTCCACTGGGGATGCCCCGATACTCTGGTTTTTTTCAGCTATCTGTTTTGGCGTGACTGAACGATCTCCTGCAGGCACCCGGGCTTGCGGGGAGGCACAAGCAGCCAGAAACAGGCACAGGGTGACGAAGAAAATGCGCTTGAAGAACTTTGTCATGGAGATGCCCTACCAGTAGTAAGGATACCTGTACCCAAAAGGATACCAGGGGTCATAAAATGGATCACGATAGTAGCGATAAGGATAATCCTTCTCTTCCGGCCAGAGAAAGTAGACTTCCGCCTCGACCACTGGATAGGTGTAGTTATAGTCGCCGACACTGCGCTCGATCGCCTGGGTGACAGATCCGGTGACGGTGAGTAATCGGTCTTTTGGGTACTCCTCCGGATCAAGAAACCCCTTCACTTTGACCATGAAGCGCCCCTGCCCATCACTGCCTGAATCCGGTTTTCCCTCCGAGGCCAGCGAGCGCGCCAATACTTCGATGAGGGTGCTCTCTTTGCGATTATCCACGCTGATAATGGTGCCGCCCCAGCGAACCCGGGAGTGATTGAAACGCCCTGCTGCCTGGTGGACCTCGGCAATTTGAATATTTCCTGGTGGAGCCTCTTTGATGAGTTCAGGCACATTGGAGGAGCACCCGTTCAGCAAGCCAGCCAAAATACAAACGAACAGGCATCGTTGAAAATAGGGAGTGCCGGTGCTGATTTGGTATCTGGTAAACATAGAAAACCGATTTCTGGAGCTATTAGGCCTTTTCCAATATGGCAGAACAATCGCTAATTCAATTGTAGAACGATTTTGCTTGCAGAGGGAGTCCCAACAGCGCTCAATAAAGAACTATCCAGCGGTACAGCACTGTCCCATACGCTGCCTGAGGTATTTTATCGGCATAAATGGGCCTTGATGACTATTTTGTAAAAATAAACTCGGTCATTTGGTCTTTTAACGCTTCAATTTCATCGCTGCTTAGTGCCAGCTCATTGATTGCATTGCTAAAAAAATCGAGTGTGTCGCTTGCGGTTGTGGATTCTCTCAACAGAATTACGTCAAGAATGTAGTTGGCCACCTTAATGGTCGCAATCAGCTCTCTGAGTTTTTCATCTTCAATTTCATTGCACGACTCTCGATGGTGGTGAAGAATAGTCAGGCAGATGATCTCGGGTAATTTCCAACTCTCGGCCAGGATAAATCCGATTAAGGTGTGGTTGGTCCCGTATCTTCGCTCCTCCTCTTCTATCCACCTCCCAGGATCTGACTTCGCTATCCTGAGAACCTGATCATAGTCGCTGAAGCGTTTAGCCATAAGAAGGGCGCCGGATTTATGAAAGAGACCGGCAAGATAGGCTTCATCACTGGCGATTGTAGTGATTGAGTTGGAGATCCAGACAGCGCACTGGGCAACTGCATTGACGTCTTCCCAGATCATCTGCACTGCGGGTTCGTTAGTCTCGAATACATGTTTCAGCGCAGAGGCGACCACCAGGTTCTTGATGTTTCCCAGGCCCAGCAGAACCGAGGCATGTTGAATGGATTCAAATTTTCGGCGCATGCCAAACGCAGGGGAGTTGATGGTCTTCAGTACCAGTCCGGAAATTGCAGCATCCTGACTGATCAGGTCGGCAACTCTGGCGATGTTGACATCCTTGTTCTGCATCTCCTGCTCAATGTTGAGTGCCACCTTGGGCAGAGAGGGAACGGGAATGCCTTTCATTATTTCATAGGCGTTTCGCAGTTCTGATTCGGATGGATAGAGTGCAGAATTCACAGAAGATTCTCGGGCGTTAGGAATTTTTCATATTTTAGCTGTTTGGCGCTGGAATTCCATGCAAACAGGTTGCTTGAGGAATCTAAGGGCAGGATGACAGCTGTTACGGGATCAGGCTGTCCCGCCGGTCGTGAGTGTTTGCAGTTTACTCATTGATCATCCGCTCTTTTTTCGCCTCCTCCTGGAAGTAGTAGTCATACTTCCTGTGCATCTGATTCGTGAAGGTCCAGGCCTCACTATACGACAGGCCGCTGTTTTTCGGGATAATGACCTTGACGTAAAGCTGGTTGGATTCCTGTGTTTTCAGACGAGTCAGTGATTGATCGAGCTGCTTGCGAGACACGGTCTTGAAGGTTTTGCCTCCAGGGGTCTTGTAATCGATGACAAGTTTCCCTTTGACCTTGGCGAAACGGACCACCACGACGATTTTACCTCTTGAAGTCCTGGCAGGCCTGACAAGTTTGTCATATTTGATCTTGAGCGCCTGAAAGTCGATCTTCAGGTCGGCAAGTGTCTGATCTGCATCCATATTTTTGGCCTGTGCCTGAGCCAGCTCCTCACTTTGGGCGCGAAAGGAAGTGCGCAGGCTATCCAGTTCGTCCTGGGTCAATGCGTGACGGCTGGTGACTCGATCCATGTCTTCAGTCAGATTTTCAATGCTGCGGGTGGCGTCGTCGACCTGCACCTGCAGGCGGTTGGTGTCTGTTGTCAGCCGGGTGACCTGGAGATTGAGGCTGTCTTTGTCGTGGGTGAGCCGGGTGACCAGAATATTGAGATCATCTTTGTCATGGGTAAGGCGGGTTACGTTGCTCTCGAGGTCGTCCCGTTCCCGTGACAGGCTGCTGATCTGGTGCAACTGGCTGGCGATGGCCGCTTCCTGCTGCTCCTGCTGTTCCTCCGAGCGCATCAGCTGCATGCGCATCATCGAGAGCTCATATTCACGGGAGAGCAGGCGCTCCTCCAGCGTCTGATTCTCCTCGCCCGTCGTCTTAACCAGCTCCATCGCCTCCTGCTCTGCAGCCATGGTTGAGCGCAGCTGGTCCAGCAGCTCCATATTGCGGATCAGCAGAACCACCATTGCGAGCATGAATATCATGAGGATTACCGTCATGATATCGGTAAAAGAGGGCCAGAAACCCTCCTCAGCCTGGGCTGCGTGGTGGTTCAGTCGCAGATCGACGAAGCCGTTATCCATGCCGTTTATTCAGGCTGGCGCAGTCGAAAGCCGCGAATCAGGATGTGTTTGATATCGGCCATGTCGCGGGAGTGAGACTTCGACTGTTCAGCAAAGCCATCCAGTGTGGTGAGCATGTGCTCTTCCATCTCCTGAACGGCCTGCTGTGACTGGCCCATCTGGTTGACCAGCCCCTGCATGGAGCGGATCAGGCCGGTGAACTCGTAGAGAACGCTGTCGGTATGGACATGGAAACGCGGGATCAGTTCGTTGACTGTGACCTGTTCCACGGCACTGACAAGATTGGTCTGGACGTCGGTGAGTTTGAGGTGGAAATAGCCGAAGATGACGTAGCAGACAATCGCGGTAATGGTTGTGGAGAGTGCGGTGGACATGCCGTGTACTATCATGCCCATGCCACCCACATTGATCGCATTCTCCAGCAGGTCAGAGGCGCCGATCAGGGCGATGGAGAGGGAGACGATGGTGCCGAAAACACCGGTCAGGATCAGGATGTTGTTGATGAACTTCGGCAGGCTGTTGCGCGTACTCTCGTTGGCCAACAGGGTGGACGCCAGTGAGCCGTGGTTGACCGGGCAATTCGCTTTAAAAAGTCCTTCCATGATGCGGTAGCGCATCACAATGATGGATTTTTTCGGCAGCCGGGCGTAAGGCTCTTCCATTCCTTCCCGCAGGTTGCGCACAAAACGGATCAGCGCATTCTCTTCACGGACGTAGTGGATGAAGATAAGGATCATGCGCAGAATGCCGATAAAAAACAGTCCGACAATGGTGCCGTTAATGATCAGGCCGGTACTGGTGAGCTGGTCCCGGAAATAGACCTGGTTGATGAAATCGAACTTCCAGACAATCAGTCCCGCGACCAGGGTGGACATGATGACCATCCTGATCAGGATGTTTCGACTGAAGTTCCGGCGTAACTGTATGCTTCCCAACGCGGTTTCTCCGACGGTGCTGCAAATCGGCACAGTTTACCTCAGGAGAGTCTGGGAATTAAGAAGAAGATGGTATTTCTTTTCGGGAGACTGTCTTGAGCGGCTTACTAAGGAAGATGTCTACGGCTATTTGATGGCAATCGTGGGAAAATCGGATCATGAACACGCCTCGTCAATCACTGCTGGAGATCTTCAATGCTGCGCTGCAAGCAGTGGACGGCCGCCGCTGCGTTAGGGAGAGGCTGCGGCAGAGGCCGTTAAAGGGCCAAGTATCCCTCGTGGCCGTGGGCAAGGCAGCGGGAGCGATGGTGGCAGGGGCCAGAGATGTTCTCGGAGAGCATATCGTCTCGGCGCTGGTGATCTCCAAGTCTGGCCATCTGGACAGTGTTTCGGCCAACTTGCCGGGCTGGGAGCTGTTTGAGGCTGGCCATCCACTGCCTGATGGCAGGAGTCTGGTGGCGGGTGATCGCCTGATCGCTTTTCTTCAACAAGAACCACAGAGAGCGCTGCTTTTTCTGCTTTCAGGGGGAGCATCCAGCCTGGTTGAGTCTCCAATCGACGGGGTGGGGGGGGATTTTCTGGTTCGCGCCAATCACTGGCTGCTGGGTAGCGGATTGGCGATTGGCGAGATGAACCGGGTACGTAAGGCGCTCTCCCGGATCAAAGGTGGTGGATTGCTGCACTGGGTGGGCGATCGGCCGGTGACTGTACTGGCAATATCCGATGTGCCGGGTGATGAGCCTGGCGTGATCGGTTCCGGGCTTTTGACGCCGGAGGTGATAACCCCAGATGGAATGGAAAATTTTGGTCTGCCAGACTGGCTGGATTCAGTTGTCAGGCAGGCCATTCGACAGCGGCGGATTTATGCGGACCACGGCCCAGTCATCGAGATCATCGCCAACCTGGGGCAGGCAAAGGTTGCTGCGGCTCGGGAAGCCCGGAAGCTGGGCTATCGGGTAAAAGTGGTGGATGAGTTCGTTGCAGGAGATGCAGCGGCGGTCGGCGTTCGTTTGGCGGATGAACTCAAGGTCGCCGAACCTGGCGTGACGGTCTGGGGTGGCGAGACCACGGTTGTCCTGCCACCCGAGCCGGGACTGGGCGGCCGAAATCAGCATCTGGCCCTGGCCGCTGCGGGGCAGCTGCAGGGGCATGACAATCTTTGGTTTCTGTCTGCCGGTACGGACGGCACTGATGGTCCTACCGAAGATGCGGGTGCATTGGTGGATGGTGCTACGCTGACCCGTGCACGAAATGGGGGTTTCGACCCGGATCAGGCACTACGCCAGGCTGACTCGGGTTCGCTGCTGGAGGCGAGCGGAGATCTTGTGACCACAGGGCCTACCGGGACAAATGTGATGGATCTGATGTTGGGACTGAAGTTGTAATGAAAAACGAAACAAGCCTCTATCTGGCTGCCCGCCGTTGCCTGCTGGAAAAAGAGGTGGAAACAAAGCTGAATCTTACTGACCAGGTGGCGCAGGCCTGGCGGTTGGGGGAGCTGGGACTCAGTGGCTGGAGCCCCGCGGATGCTATCGTCGAAGCGGGTCATCCCCCCCGGCCGGAATTGGTGCACCCAAGCAAGTTGCCTCGTCGTGGTCTCGGCTCGGAGCAGGGACGTGTCGCACTGATCCACGCCATAACCCATATAGAATTCAACGCCATCAATCTGGCCTGGGATGCGGTGCAACGTTTTCCCGATATGCCGGAGAAATTCTATAGCGACTGGATACAAGTGGCAGTGGAGGAGGTGCGGCATTTTCGCCTGCTGCGGGAACGTTTGCGGGATGCAGGTGCCGATTACGGTGATTTTCCTGCCCACAATGGTCTTTGGGAGATGGCTGTCCGTACCGCCGATGACCCACTGGTTCGCATGGCGTTGGTACCCCGTATGTTGGAGGCCCGTGGGTTGGATGTCACGCCGGGCATCATGGCGCGCTTCCGCAAGGCGGGGGATCGCGAGACGGTGGCGGTGCTACAGGTGATCCTGGACGAGGAGGTGGGGCATGTGCAGTTCGGTAGTGACTGGTTCGCCTGGCTCTGTGAACAGCGGGGGGTGGACCCTGAAACGACCTATTTCGATCTGCTGAACAACGTTCTCAACGGCGAAATTCGCTGTCCCCTGCATCGGCAGGCGCGGCTGGATGCAGGGTTTTCAGAACAGGAGCTGGAACGTCTGGAGGCGTTATGCGCGAAACATTGAGATAGCTGTCTGAAAATCCTCAGACAGGCTTGATGGTTTCCACCCTGAGTCCCTTCGGCGACGCCACTAGCATTTCGGCATGATCTGGATGCCACTCCCCCAAAACAAAACGGCTGACTTTTTCGCCGGATAACATGAAATCGTGTCGGCCGGGACGGTGGGTATGTCCGTGGATCAGCCGCCTTACGCCGCGCTTCTCCATATACTGCTCCACGGTCGTTTGATTGACGTCCATGATTTCTGCAGCCTTCAGTGAGGTTGCCTCACCACTCTTCGCCCGGTACTCCCGGGCAATGGCAATACGCTCCGGAATGGTCCTGGAGAGAAACTGTGTGATGAATGCTGGATCGCGAACCTGTTTGCGGAACGCCTGATAGGGCAGGTCATCGGAGCAGAGCAGGTCTCCGTGCATCAACAGCGTGGGAGTGCCAAAAAGCTCCATCTGTGTTGGATCATTGATGAGTTCCGCGCCGGTCTGAGCGCAGAATTGCTCGCCAAGCAGGAAATCCCGGTTGCCGTGCATCAGCAGGATTCGGGTGCCACTGCTGGAGAGTCTTTTTAGTGCGGCCTTAATCTGTAGCGAGGGTTCGATTTCCAGGTCGTCACCGATCCAGGCGTCGAAGAGGTCACCCAGGATATAGAGCCTATCTGCGCCAAGTGCGCGGTGTTCAAGAAAATCGACAAACAGCTGCACCGTCGACCGCCGGTCGTCGGAGAGGTGCAGGTCTGATATGAAGAGGACTTCGCCCAATTTAATCTCTTTGGGTTTAATTTTACGCAGCTTGCTGAGCAGAGTCGGTAAGAGCGGCGCCCCTCCGCGATTACTTCGTGGATAGGCGAATCGCGGCGGGGCGCCGCTCCGAACGACTCAGTAGCCGACGTTTAGTCGGTAATTTCCGCCTTCTCGATGACGATGTCTTCGGCCGGAACGTCCTGATGACCCGAGTTCATGGTGGTGTCAACGCCCTTGATCTTGTCGATCACGTCCATACCAGAAGTCACCTTGGCGAAGACGCAGTAGCCCCAGCCGTCCTGTCCTGGATGGTCGAGGAAGCTATTGTTCGCGACATTGATAAAGAACTGGGCGGTGGCGGAGTGGGGGTCTCCTGTGCGGGCCATGGCGAGGGTGCCGATCTCGTTGGAAAGTCCGTTTTTCGCCTCGTTCTCGATGGGATCGCGGGTCTGCTTCTGGACCATGCCCGGCAGGAATCCGCCACCCTGGATCATGAAATTTCCGATGACCCGGTGGAAGATGGTGCCGTCGAAAAAGCCATCCTCGACATACTGCTTGAAGTTGGCGCAGGTGTTGGGTGCGTTCTCTTCGTCCAGCTCGATGACGATAGGGCCGAGGTTGGTGGTCAATGTAATCATGTAAATTGCCTGTCTGTTTAGATTGAAATTGTGCCGGGTCAGAGTTTATTTAACCACGCTGACCTTTTCGATGACGATCGGAGTGTTGGGCACATCGCTCATGCCGTCTTTGAAACCGGTCGGTTGCGATGCAATGCTGTCCACCACGTCCATGCCTTCAATCACTTCTCCGAAAACCGCGTAACCCCAACCGTCAAAGCTGGGGTAATCGAGGGAGGTGTTGTCCTTGTGGTTGA
>OY829891.1:0-405759 GCA_963691905.1 Sedimenticolaceae bacterium | reverse complement strand
TGGTGGTCAATGTAATCATGTAAATTGCCTGTCTGTTTAGATTGAAATTGTGCCGGGTCAGAGTTTATTTAACCACGCTGACCTTTTCGATGACGATCGGAGTGTTGGGCACATCGCTCATGCCGCCTTTGAAACCGGTCGGTTGCGATGCAATGCTGTCCACCACGTCCATGCCTTCAATCACTTCTCCGAAAACCGCGTAACCCCAACCGTCAAAGCTGGGGTAATCGAGGGAGGTGTTGTCCTTGTGGTTGATGAAGAACTGGGCCGTGGCCGAGTGGGGGTTGCTGGTGCGGGCCATGGCGATGCTTCCGCGTTTGTTCTTCAGACCATTCTTGGCTTCGTTGGAGACCGGATTACGGGGCTCTTTTCTATCCATATCGCTGGTAAAACCGCCACCCTGGATCATGAATCCTTTGATAACACGATGGAAGATGGTGCCATTGAAGAAGCCGTCTTCCACGTACTGGACAAAGTTGTCGACAGTTTTCGGCGCTTTTTCACGATCCAGCGCCAACAGGATATTTCCCTGACTGGTCTCCATCATGACCCGAACCGTCTCCGCCGCTGCAAAATTTGCAAAGGTGCCGCTCAGCAGCAGAGTGAGTAGTGTTTTGATAAAAAATTGCTTCATGAAGCGATGCCTCGTTAAAACTGATAATTTTGAAGGGACCAATGATATAGCTTCTCTCAGGCAGGAAAAAGACCTTTCCGGTAGGGAGATCATCCCACCGATACCTTTCTCGACAAAATGTTGTAGAAAACAGGTCCTAATAAAAAACTTCAAGTTTTCTTGGGGGATGCCGAATTGAATGGTATCGATTAATTATTATTGGTGCGCCCTACGCCTGCGCATTTCGGATGAGTTGAGTATGTCCCGGTATATTTCTGTTCAATGGAAAATCTTGCCAGCCATGGCCCTGATATTTCTGATTATCATGGCAATTGCCACTGTCTATTCGGCCTATCAGCAGAAAGCTCAGCTTCTGCGCTCCGCCGAAACCCAGATGACCGATGTGCTAAACGGTTATCTGGACAGCATGAATGCCATGATGTTTACCGGCACCATGGCCAATCGCGAGATGTTGCGGGAGAAGATTCTGTCCCGCGAAGAGGTTATCGATGTCCGCATGCTCAGAGGAGAGGCGGTCAGTAAGGTTTATGGTCCCGGCTTTGACATCGAAAAACCAACCGATGATCTCGCCAGGCGGGCGTTGGTGGGAGAGCGTATCGTAGAGCTGAAAAAGGTTGATGGGGCCAGGGTGATCACTGTCATACAGCCTTTTTTTGCGGAATCCAGCCACAACGGCACCAACTGCCTGACCTGTCACGCGCTGCCGGAGGGGACGGTACTTGGTGCCGGTCGTATGAGCCTCTCCCTGGCCAAACGGGATGCCGCAATCGAGCGGGAACTCTGGATTGGCGCCGGGATGAACCTGGTGATCCTGCTGGTTGGCCTGGGTATCGTCAGTCTGATCATCCACAAAGTCGTTATCTCTCCCCTGAGCCGTCTGCGCAGGATCATGGAGGAGATTGGCCAACATGCCGACCTGCGCCCCCGGGTGGCAAGTGGTGCGCATGATGAATTTCACTATGTCGGCAAGGCAGTGAACGATATGCTCAACCGCTTTCAGCCCACCATCCACGAACTCGGCACAACGGTGGATAAACTGGCGGTCTCTTCCGAACAGCTGGCCCAGGTGTCCGCTGCAAGCCGTGAGGATTTCTCCGAGCAGGGAAGCCAAACGTATCAATTGAAAATCACTATTGGCGAGATGGCGACCGCTGCAGAAGATGTGGCCAGGAATGCCGCTGGTGCTGCGGAAACGGCAAAAAGTGTTCGTGAACATGCTGCGGGCGGCAAAAACGTGGTGTCAGATGTCTCCGCATCGATCAATAATCTCTCAAATCGCGTTGCTATGGCATCTGAGGTGGTGCAGAAACTGGCCGGAGACACCCAGAGTATTGGGCAGGTTTTAGCGACGATCACGGGAATTGCAGAACAGACCAATCTGCTGGCGCTCAATGCCGCCATTGAAGCCGCCAGGGCAGGTGAGCAGGGACGGGGTTTCGCGGTGGTGGCCGATGAGGTGCGCAATCTTGCACAGCGAACCCAGGAGGCAACTCAGGAGATCCGGGTCAGCATCGAACGCCTCGATAGCGCCACCAGCCAGGCTGTGACTGTGATGCAGGAGGGTGGAAAGGAGGCGCAGCAGAGTGTCGAGGATGCGGCGCGTGCAGGGGCTGCATTGGATGAGATTACCCTGGCCGTTGATGAAATTACCGACATCAATACCCGTATCGCGACAGCTTCGGAAGAGCAGTCTGCGATGGTTGTGGGAATCAACAACAGCATCCTTGCTATCAGCGAAGTTACGGATCGTACCGTAGAAGGGGCGCTGAGTACCTCCGAGACCAGCGAGAAAGTTGCCGCTATCGCCGGACAGCTGGATCAGATGGTCAATCAGTTCAAGGCCTGATTTCACCGCAACAACCCTCGTTGGCACGGGTTGCCGCATCTCTCTGATACCCCTCTGTTTTGTGCAGCGGTCAGGTTTTCGCTACCATGCGCGCACTTCGCAGACACTCTCAGGGTAGCGGGCCAGCCATGCTCAAGATCTACAACGACCTCAATAACCGCAAAGAAACGTTTGAACCTCTGGAAACGGGTAAGGTGCGGATGTATGTCTGTGGTATGACCGTCTACGACCTCTGTCACCTGGGGCATGCGCGGGTGATGGTGGTATTTGATGTGGTGGCCCGCTACTTCCGTCATCTCGGCTACGACGTCACCTACATCAGGAATATCACCGATATCGACGACAAGATCATCGCCCGCGCCAATGAGAATGACGAGCCTTTCATGGATCTGACCGACCGTTTTATCCTGGCGATGCATGAGGATTCGGACGCATTGGGCATTCAACCCCCGGATGCTGAACCCAGAGCCACCAGCCATATGAGCGAAATTCTCGCCATGATCGAAAAGTTGATCGCCAAGGATCACGCCTATGTGGCTGACAATGGTGATGTTTACTACAGCGTGCGCAGTTTTGCCGGTTACGGAAAACTGTCGGGCAAGTCGATCGACGATCTGGAATCAGGGGCTCGTGTCGAACCGGGGGATGCCAAACGCGATCCGCTGGATTTCGCCCTCTGGAAAGCGGCCAAGCCTGGTGAGCCGGCATGGGACTCTCCCTGGGGACAGGGGCGTCCGGGCTGGCATATCGAGTGCTCCGCCATGTCCTGTACCGCACTGGGCGATACCTTCGATATCCACGGCGGCGGGGCCGATCTGACCTTCCCGCATCATGAAAACGAGATCGCCCAGTCGGAGGGCGCGACTGGCCACCCGTTCGTAAAATATTGGATGCACAACGGTTTCGTGCGCATCAACGACGAGAAAATGTCCAAATCATTGGGCAACTTCTTCACCGTGCGGGAGATTCTTACCCGCTACCAGGCGGAAGAGGTGCGTTACTTTATCCTTACCAGCCAGTATCGCAGTCCTCTCAACTACGATAGTGAACACCTCGATAATGCCCGGGGCGCATTGACCCGTTTCTACACTGCGATGCGGGGCTTGCCGAAGATCGAATCCGCCGGGGCAGAAGCATTTTCTCAGCGTTTTCACGATGCTATGGATGACGACTTCAACACGCCTGAAGCGCTGGCTGTATTGTTTGACATGGTGCGGGAAATCAACAGGCTGCGTGACAGCGATCAGGCTGCAGCAGCGGGTCTGGCTGCAGAACTGCGTCGTCTGGGTGATGTGCTGGGTATTCTGCAGGATGATCCGGAGCGCTACCTCAAGGGGGGAGAGCCGGGTGCAGATGGCGGACTCAGGGACGAAGAGATTGACGCCATGATCCAGCAGCGTATCGACGCACGCGTCAGCAAGGATTGGGCCGAGGCAGACCGCATTCGAGACGCGCTGCAGGAGGCGGGAATTCTTCTCGAAGATGGTGCGCAAGGCACCACCTGGCGCAGAGGCTGACCCTCTGACGTAAAGAAATTAAAGAAATTCCCTCCCCGGACGCATATCAAGGGTAGATCCTTTGTTTTCTTACGAGCCCCAACCTACAGAACAGGGGTGCCGGAGAGACAAAACCTGCTTTTACCGATCTTAATGAGGGAATTTTAATGTCTATCAAAGGACAATCGCTTAGCTCCAGGTTGCTTCTATTGGCGCTCGTCGGCACCCTGCTGATGGGCTCAGCTGCCTCATACGGGGTGATTACACTACTTAATGTGCTGGACTCGTATGAATATGCACTGGATCGTCAGGCCGGCAATGAGCGCCAGATGCTGATCATGCAGAGTGATTTCAAGAAGCAGGTGCAGGAGTGGAAGAATGTCCTGCTGCGTGGCTTTGATGCGAAGAATTTCGATAAGTACTGGGGTAAATTCGAAGCCAAGGAGACTTCGATAAAAACAGCGGGAGAAAAGCTGATGCCCCGGCTGGAAAATGAATCTGCGAAAAAGCTTTTGCGATCATTTCTAACCTCTCATGGGCAGATGGGGGCCGCCTATCGGACAGGGCTGGAGCAGTTCAAGCAGTCCGGTTTCGATCCCAAGGTGGGTGACAAAGCGGTAAAAGGGATCGACCGGGAACCCACCAAAAAACTTGCTGAAGCAGCGGAACACATCTCGCAGCAGCTCTACCAATCCACCAGCCACTTGCGCGACCAAAGTAGCGATGCGCTGTACGTCAGTCTGTTGATTGCGCTGATTGCGCTGGTTGCTATGGTAGGTTTCACTGTCTGGATGTTAAAACGCGTCATCATCAATCCCACAAAGGATATCTCTGTTTCCCTCAAGCGATTTGCCGATGGGGATTTCAGTGATCTTGATATCAAGCATCATGGCGGTGAACTGGGTGAGGTGGCGGAGAGTGCGATACAGGTAAAAGAGCATCTCGGCGGTATTATCTGCGAGGTCAGGGGGGTTGCTGTTGAGTTGAACAGGGCAGCAGGGAATCTCTCCATGGCAACCCACAGTACCCAGGAGGACGTGGGGCGGCAGCAGGGCGAAATCCAGCAGGTGGCAACGGCCATGGATCAGATGTCTGCGGTAGTCAGCCAGGTTTCCAGCAACGCCCAAGCGGCAGTTGAGGCCGCGCGCAGTGCAGATTCCGCCACAACTGAAGGTCGCGGGATTGTGGAGGCGGGTATCATTGAAGTCAGAGGACTGGCGCAGGATGTGGAGGGTGCAGCCGATGTCGTGCAGAGCCTTGAAGGGGATGTGGCCAACATCAGCTCGGTGCTCGATGTCATCAAGAGCATTGCGGAACAGACCAATCTGTTGGCGCTGAATGCAGCCATCGAAGCGGCGCGGGCCGGTGAGCAGGGACGGGGTTTTGCTGTGGTTGCCGATGAAGTAAGGACACTGGCGGGGCGTACCCAGGAGTCAACCAGCGAGATTCAGCAGATGATCGAACGGCTTGAGATGGGGTCCGGTCGCGCGGTCAAGGTAATGGCTGATAGTCGGCAGCGGGTGGAGGCGAGTGTTGAGCATGCCAGCAAGGCCGGGGAGTCGCTCAGGCAGATTACAGATGCCGTTGCAGCGATAGCACAGATGAATGAGCAGATTGTGGCGAGTTCAACAGAGCAGAGTTCTGTGACCGAGGAGATCCACCGCAGCATCACCAGCATCAATGACCTGGCCAGACATACCGGAGAGAGTGCCCAGACGGTGTCAGATGCCGGAGAGGGCGTAGCCGCACTGGCCGGTAATATGGAGACCCTGGTAGGACGTTTTAAGGTCTGATTGAGCGGTGTTTCGCAGGAGTGGCTTTGCGCCACTCCTGCGCTACTTTTACAACGCGTTGTGCAATTCTGCGGCCTGCAGCGTGTTCTCCAGTAGCGTGGCGATGGTCATCGGCCCCACGCCGCCAGGGACTGGCGTGATCCAGCTGGCGCGTTCGCTGCAGCTGTCGAAATCCACGTCCCCCACCAGTTTGCCCTCATCCGTACGGTTGATGCCCACATCGATCACTATCGCGCCGGGTTTGATCCAGTCGCCGGTTACAAAGCGGGAACGACCCACTGCCGCCACCAGAATGTCGGCGTTACGGCACTTCTCTTCCAGATCTTTGGTGCGGCTGTGACAGACGGTGATGGTGCAGCGCGCAGCCAGCAGTTCCAGCGCCATGGGCCTGCCAACGATGTTGGACTGGCCGATGATGACGGCATCCAGCCCCTCCAGTTTCTGTCCGGTGCGCTCCAGCATGGTCATGATCCCCTTCGGGGTGCAGGGACGCAGAATGGGCATACGCAACACCAGCCGGCCGACGTTGTAGGGGTGGAATCCATCCACGTCCTTGGTGGGCAGGATGCGCTCGATGACAGACTCCTCGTCGATCTGCTCAGGCAGCGGCAGCTGTACCAGTATGCCGTCGATGGCGTCGTCGGCGTTGAGTTTGTCAATCAAAGCCAACAAGTCTGCTTCACTGGTATCAACGGGCAGATCGTGGCGTTCCGAGTAGAATCCCACCTCTTCGCAGGAGCGGCGTTTGTTCCGGACATAGACCTGGGAGGCAGGATTTTCACCTACCAGCACCACGGCAAGCCCCGGGCGGCGCAGATCCTGCTCAATACGGGCCTCCACCTTGGTCTTGATCTCCTTTTTAAGGTCGGCTGCAATCGCTTTGCCGTCAAGAATCTGTGCGCTCATTTTACCTGCTTCCGAAACTGGATTTGACTGGGAGCGAATCATAGCCTGAAAGGGTGGGGTCTGTAATCAATTCATTGGCGCCGCCCATTGACCTGACCTGCCTTGATCAGTATTATTCCGCTTCTTCGCGCATCCTTGAGGTGTTGCGAGACCCTAAATCGGGGTATAGCGCAGTCTGGTAGCGCGCCTGCTTTGGGAGCAGGATGTCGGGAGTTCGAATCTCTCTACCCCGACCAAATGCTTTGCAGGGATGAAAGTTTTACTGCGCCCGTAGCTCATTTGGATAGAGCATCGGCCTTTAAGTGTGTACGACGGCGTACACGGTAGGAGCCTTTATGGGGAAACAGAACCCATAAAGTGGACCGCACTGTATCGGGGAAACCTTAACAGGTAATGCTGATGGCAATCCCGAGGAAACCTTTGGTTGACCCGTCCGTTGGTGTTAGGTAGCATTTTATGATGCATCACACCAAAGACAAAGGCGATCTGGGTGTTTTGAAGGCTCAGCTTGATCTTTTCGAGCAAGGGTACATTATTTTGTACCCGGTGACAGAGCACGCTTCCTTTGATCTGGTAGCGTACAAAGACAAGGGGTTCAAAAGGGTACAGGTCAAATACAAATCTGTTGATAAAACAGGGAGCATCACTGTTCATTTCCGCTCAAGTTGGGCGGATAAGAATGGGACACATATGCAACAGATTGATAAAGATGAAGTTGATCTTTATTGTCTGTATTGCCCTGAGACGGATGAGTGTTACTATCTGGATCCCAAAGACTACAACAAGTCTGTCACTTTGAGGGTAGAGAAACCCAAGAATAATCAGACGGCTAATGTAAGGTTGGCCTCTGCTTATCGAAGGGCTCCGTAGAGACTATACGTGTGGCACCTGAGATGGTGAAGAGATAGTCCAGACCACAAACCCACGTAGGTGGGGCGTCGAAAGGCGTAGTTGGTAAGCTAAGCCGAGGGTAGCAGGTTCGAATCCTGCCGGGCGTGCCAAATACGGCAGATATACAAAGAGTTTATGGTGGGCGTAGCTCAGTTGGTAGAGCTCCGGATTGTGATTCCGGCGGTCGTGGGTTCGAAACCCATCGTCCACCCCATACACTGACCGTTTCTAAAAGTCGCGGGAAAGGGAAACAGCGCAATCTTTTGGGCCATTAGCTCAGCTGGTAGAGCAGTGGACTCTTAATCCATTGGTCGAAGGTTCAAATCCTTCATGGCCCACCAATAAAATCAAGGGGTTACGAGAAATCGTAACCCCTTTTTTATTGTACCCCCGAAAAAAACCCCGAAAATAAACTGCGTTTTCCTGCACATTTGGCTCGTCCGTGTCTTCTTTGTTCCTTGTTTTTCTTGTTACGACGACCTCCAATTTATTACCGACGTGCTATTCTGATTGCGCTAAGACATTCAGCCGCCTTTCGGATGCGTTCTGCCTAGGAAAAGGCGGCAGCTAATAAATTCGGGGAAATAACAACGAAACGTTGCTGGTAAGGAGGGGAAAATGGATCTCATTGATAGAATTAAAGATCTTGCGTCGAGAATTCCGAAACAAATAGAGCATATCCAAACAGAGGAGGCCACGAAGAATGCCTTCATAATGCCTTTTATTGGTAGTCTTGGATATGACGTGTTCAACCCGACAGAGGTGATTCCAGAGTTTACGGCTGACATTGGTACAAAGAAGGGAGAAAAAGTCGATTACGCGATCAAAAAGGATGATGACATTATTATCCTTATTGAGTGCAAATGGTCTGGCGCAGACTTGCATCAGGATCATGCTTCACAGTTGTATAGGTACTTTTCTGCTACTGAGGCGCGCTTTGCCATCCTGACGAATGGGATCGTATATGAATTCTATTCGGATATTGATGAGCCAAATAAAATGGATTCAAAGCCATTCTTTACATTCGACATTCTTGGATTCCAAGATCATCAAATAAATGAGCTAAAGAAATTCACAAAATCCGCGTTTTCGCTTGATGACATTCTTACAACAGCCAGCACGCTTAAATATACGGGTGCTATTAAAAAGATTCTTGAAGCGGAATTGGCTAATCCATCCGAACCATTCGTACGATTTTTCGCGTCACAGATATTTGATGGAAGGCTTACCAAGCCTGTAATTGAACAATTTACAAAAATTGTTCAGGAAGCCAGAAAGCAATTTGTCAATGAAAAAATAAATGAGCGTCTAAAGTCTGCTTTATCTGCTAATGAGTCTCCTAAGCAAGAGATCTCGGTTGATCCAGAGGAAGCGGATGAGCCTATCGAGGATAACAATGGAATTGTTACAACCGAAGAAGAAGTAGAAGGTTACAATGTCGTCAAGGCTATCCTTCGCAAAATTATTGATGTGAAGCGGGTGGCGATGAGAGATACGAAAAGCTACTGCGGAATCCTATTGGATGACAACAATAGAAAACCCATATGTCGACTTCACTTTAACTACGCACAAAAATATCTTGGCGTCATTGCTCAGAAAAAGGAAGAAAGAATTGAGATTGAATCTGTAGATGATATTTACAAATATGCGGATCAAATCAGGGCTACAGTTGTCGAGTATCAGGAAGGCTAGTTTGCACTAATTTGTGCCGGAAAACGTAGAAATTAGCTGTTGGTATAGCTACGAGTTTGCTGGGTCTACCTCCGGCGGCAACACATCGTAGTGATCACGCATTACCTGTTCCGATTTGTGGCCTGACCCTGCCTGCTTCTCTTCTTCCCTGGTGTCGCTGACGCCTTTCCATTTTAGATCGTGGATGGTGAAGCGGGTAAAGGTTTGGCTGTCTTCCTTCGCCTTCTCTTCGCAGCGTTCCATCAAGCGCCGCCAGGCTGTGTCGACGGTGGATTCTTTCAGGCGGCCGTAATCCAGGCCGATAAACAGGTGTTGTTTGGCTGGGTCTGCCTTCTGTGGTTTTCCCTTGAGTCGTTGCTTTGCGGCATTCCATACGGCTTGCAATCGTGGGTTCCACTTCGTGACGTTCTCGCGGCTGCCTTTGCGGCGTCTGACGTGAATTCCCTCTTTCAGTTCATTGGCCAGGGTGAGATCCAGGACTCCGGCCTTCCTCATGCGGCATAGATAGGCGATCTCCATCAGTGGCCACATATAGGATCCCTCCCTCTCCGCCAACTTGAGTTTTTTGTCGCGCATTATCTCCCGATAACCACTCCCCCCCTCCAAAGTCAATCGTCCAGCGATTCCCCCAACTTTTGCAAAAAAGCTCCTGTCAGTATGTGACACAGCCGTCGAGGCATCCTGGCTTACCTTGCCTATAGCCTGTCTGAACAATATTTATTATCCGCTGCCACCGCTGCTTTCTCTCTTATCAGTCGCGTGTGTGTAGTGCCATCAGTGATGAGTCTGGCAATGCCTTTTTTCATCCTGTTATCTGAAGTGAGAGTCTCTGGGAGTGTTAATCAGTGTGTGTCATTTCACGCAGTTATGCGGGAAATGACGTAAAAAACATACTAACTTAGTCGAACGTCTAAAAAACCTAACAAACAGCATTGTAAGTGAATGTGCGTCTTGGTATACAAGTTTCAACTAATGCTCTGGAGCGACGCACCCCGAGAATATCCGCACCCCTGGTTCAGGCGCCCGTATGGCTAGGCGTATTAGGATTTGACCCTAAACAAAAACATCCATCGAAAGGAGTTATCATGAAGCAGTATTCGCACCACTATCGGCGCCCCCTACTAGTCACGCTGGTTGCAGCAGTGGCCCAAGGCCCGGCATTCGCCGAGGAGGTACAGCTTCCAGCAATTACCGTCACTGAGTCATCGCCACTCGATGCTCAGCTACCGAACGCCATGGATATTGACGCGAAAGCACTACAAACCCTGCGCCCTGCCACCTCGGACACCGCCAGCCTATTGAGAAATATTCCTGGCGTTAGCATCCAGAATGCGGGCGGCGTTTCCAGCCTCCCCGTCATTCGCGGCATGGCCGATGACCGTCTGCGCATCAAGGTTGATGGCATGGATTTAATCTCAGCCTGCGGCAACCACATGAATCCTCCGCTCTCCTATATCGATCCGACCAGCGTTGACAGCGCTACGGTCTTCGCCGGCATCACGCCGGTCAGTGTGGGTGGTGACAGCATCGGTAGTACGATCCTGGTGAATTCCCCCGCTCCTGAGTTCGCATGGGCCGGCGAAGGTACGCTATTCAAGGGTGAAGTCGGGATGTCTTTTCGCAGCAACGGCAATGCAATCAGCGGCAATGCCGCCGCGACGGTCGCCAACGAAAAATTTAGTGTGAGCTATCGCGGGTCGACGACCAAGGCGGACGACTACAAGGCGGGCGAAGACTTCAAGCCGGCAGGGCCTGCGGCCGCTGGCCGGGAGTGGCTGGATGGCGACGAGGTCGGTTCCACCATGTACAAGTCGACCAATCACTCACTTGACTTTGGGATGCGTCATGAAAACCATCTGCTTGAACTAAAGTTTGGAGTTCAAGATATCCCCTATCAGGGTTGGCCCAATCAGCGCATGGACATGACCGGCAACGACAGCAACCAAGTCAATCTGCACTACGAAGGGGAATTCGACTGGGGTTCCTTGGATGTGCGCGGCTATCGTGAACATACGCGTCACAAGATGCAGTTTTTCGATGACAAGCTCTTCTGGTATGGCTCCGATACGAAAACCACGGCTCTCCTGGATGGTATCCCGTGCACGCCGAGCGGAGGAATGATGGGCTGCGCCGCTGGCATGCCCATGGACACCGAGGGTGACAACACAGGTCTGGTCGTCAAGACCAATATTGTCCTTTCCGAGCGTGATTTGCTCAGGGTGGGCGGTGAAGCTCAGAAATACCGGTTGGATGACTGGTGGGATCCGTCCGGCAGAGGGATGTGGCCAGATACCTTCTGGAACATCAATAATGGTGAACGCGACCGGCTGGCGGCCTTTTCCGAATGGGAAGCCCAATGGAATCCGCAGTTGTTGACGCAACTCGGTGTACGCTACGAAAGGGTCCACATGGATACAGGCGAGGTACAGGGGTATAACGTAGATAAGTACGGGGTTGAAGCCGATGCCTTTAATGCGGCTGACCGCAAGAAGAGCGATGACAATGTCGATCTGACCGCGCTGGCTCGCTTCGCACCGGACGCCACCCGCACCATCGAGTTCGGCTATGCGCGGAAGACCCGTTCGCCCAACCTGTACGAGCGCTATGCTTGGTCGACTGGCGGTATGGCCATGCGCATGATCAACATGACTGGTGACGGAAATGGCTATGTCGGCAATCTCGATGTGGAGCCGGAAACCGCCCATACCGTCAGCGCGTCCTTCGATTGGCATGATGCCAGCCAGGAGGAATGGGGTTTGACGTTGGCGCCTTACTACACTTACGTCAATGATTACATCGATGCCCGTCGCATCGACCCAGCCGACACTTCCACCGACGCCTTCGTTTACCTCCAGTTTGTTAATCAATCCGCGCACATGTATGGCGTGGATATCTCCGGTCAACAGGTTCTGGCGGAAAACACCCAGTACGGTGATTTCACCGCAACTGGTATGTTGAATTACGTCCGTGGCAAGAACAAGACTACCGGCGACAACCTCTATAACATCATGCCGCTGAATGCTCTACTGGCAGTAGAGCATCGTACGGGCAGCTTGACCAATATTATCGAGCTTGAAATGGTTGATGAGAAGACCCGCATCTCACAGGTCAGAAATGAACTCCAGACTAAGGGGTATGGCCTGTTCCACCTGCGGAGCAACTACCAGTGGAAACAGGTCCGCTTTGATTTCGGTATCGAGAACATTCTCGACAAGTTCTACAATCACCCGCTGGGCGGCGCCTATCTCGGTGAGGGCAAGACCATGACCGGAACCGACGTTCCTTGGGGAGTCCCGGTTCCGGGCATGGGACGTTCGCTCTATGCTGGAGTGAACGTCACGTTCTAGCGGGAATTGTTGTCTGCACTTTTTTAACGCCGGCGTCAGTCGGCGTTTTTTTTGAATCAATCCGGTAATTGAAAAGGCATAGTTTTTCTAACACTCCCAATCGATCTTCACTGAAACTTAGTGAGTGTTACCGATATGTGCTGGTTCTGTGCAGCCACCTTATTCCACACCCCCGCGTTTTCCACCAGGTAGGGATTTGTGTAAGGCGCCACTGGATCATCATATCCGGAGAGGCCAACCTCCACCTCTATAGCGCCATCCACCAAGGACGGTGCAGTATCCAGATAATTGCTAAACCCAATGGTCTGTACAATGGCTTGCACACCATCAGTTGCCGATATATCCCGAGAAAAAATACACTTGCTCATCTTTGTCTCGGCATCTGCCAAATGCAGTAACTCCTGATCACCTCTTTGCAGGCAAAAATTCCCCATATGCGCTCTTAACGAAAGGGTTCCCCGAAATCCAGCTGCGCTCAGATGATCCAGCACCTGTGAAAGCCAGGAAACCCGCATATCACCAAAGGGTACGTGATTATATGCAAATGCACCCTCACGGTTCATCGCCCACTCCAGTGCCTGCACAAGCGCTTTATTATCCTGTGCATTCTCCGCATTCAATGGCAATACCTGCTGAGGCACAAGACTCTCTTGCTTGGCAGTCAACTGCTCGAGCATGTTCACCTGATTGGCAAGTCTCCCTCGCTCCTGTTCAAGCGCAGCCAGTTGGCTGGCATATTTTATCTGCTCCAGGTTGCTCTCTTTGCCGATGGTCCAATAGAGCAGCGCACCGAAAAACAGCAGCAGTACCAACAATCCTCCATTCGAAAACCGGCCAGCTTTTTTATCCAGCGTGAGTCTGGCTTCTGATAATTTCCTGTCGACGTCATCAAAACGCTGCAACAGGTTTTGCTGGGTCTCTTGCGATGTAACCTGGAATTCCTGATTAATCAACCGATGTTGATGTGCCAGCATCCGCGCTATTCTCTTCCTTGTCTGATCATGGTTCCGGACTGACTCAACGCTATTGACCGACTCCACCAACCCTGTGCTGCCCACAGAGACTTCATGCGTGGCGCTGCTCTCTACATCGAAGTCTTCCACGTGATCCAGAACCACTTCCGTGGACTCGTGCGCCGTGAGCAAATTGAGTTGCTCCATTGCGCTTTGCACCTCTTCTTTCCCCATCAGTTTTGGTAACACACCAACCGCACCAAGGGCGCGTGCCTGGCTGACTGTCAACCCCTCCTCCCGGGAGGTGTACATCATTACAGGGATTTTCGATGTTCGGACATTCGACTTGAGCACTCTCAAGGTCTGGTAGCCATCCATCCCCGGCATTTCGAAATCCATGAAAATGGCATCGGGAAGTTTTTTCACCAAGTAATCAACGGCGGTGCCGGCAGATTCAACGCTGTCGATATCAACATCGTACGTGATCAGCTTTTTTTTCAGGACTTCCCTGGCAGTGCGGGAATCGTCCACGATGAGAACGCATTTTCGGGTCATGGTCAGTCCGTGTAAAAAAGACTATTTCCACGCAGAATATAAGTATTAATGTCGCGCGGACTATCGAATAGCTCACATTCTTGCACTGCAAACCTACAACTTATATGGGGAGTAATACCCAATGATCCACTGGATTGAAGTTAGATGTGAGGTTCAGTAAGCGGGTATAAACGGGGATGAGTCCGGCCATGGTGGCCTGCGCAGCCGTATTAATTCTCAATTTAACGTTTCATCCATCACCCATAGAGAATAAAGCCGAAAGCCGGTACGCGAATATGAATGGCTGATCCATTGCGCGCCTGCACCAAAACCTTCTGCCCTTGCTGTCCGGAATCGGTGGAGACCAGGCAGGTGAGTTCTCCGGCTGCCTGATGGGTGGGATGGTCAAGGGTAACCCAAACTTCCAAATCCTTGTCCGCAGTGTTTATTGCGCAGAGGCATTCGCTGCTTGCGAACATGCGTGACCAGGCCACGACCCACTTCAGTTGTTCACCCACGAGTTCCGGGTAAAAGAAGTGTTCTCCATCCTGTGAAACCTGCCGCAGGTATTGACGGCCACGGCGTAGAGCAATGTGTTTCCTTCGGGCTTCGCTCAGCCGTCGGATGAACCGATAGGTTTCATGGTTTTCTTTGAAGAAGTGCCTGCCGGTGCTCTGAAACGAACCGAAGGGGCCACCAAACATGCACTCCCTCAGGAAGGCATCACTGTAGGCGTCTTGCTCTTTGCGTGGGTCGGAACCATTGAAGTTTTGCTCGGTGCCGTAGTAGATGCAAGGGATGCCCGCCGTGGTGAGATTTAAACCCAGCGCCAGGGGCAGGTAACGGTAACTCTCCGGGTGGTCACCACAGAAGCGGTACTTATGCTTGGTGCCCACCTGATCGTGGTCATCAAACATGGTGACGATGTGTTTTGCGTACCATTGGTGCGTGTGCTTGTCGTCCAGAAGGCTGTTGCGGAACAGGTCGAAGTAGCCTTCATGTTCGTCGGTATCAGGGTTGCCTGGACTGCGGTAGCCTTTGGCCAGGTATTCCAGTTTGTCCGGGATGTCGTTAATGCCCAGGGCAGCATCAATACCGGTGGTGTTGACCAGATTCACTGCGTGGCCACGCCCGCCTGTGATCTCTCCGATGATGTAGAAGTTCTCCTTGCCGAGGGACTGGGCAAACTCGTGGATAACGTTGGCGAAGTAACGCACAGCGCCAGGCTCCATGTGTTTTACAGTATCCAGCCGGAAGCCGTCGATATCGGCATAAGCAATCCAGAACTGGTAGACCTTGCAGAGTTGTTCCAGGGTTGGAGAGTGGTGAAATTCCCGGATACGACGTTGGACGTCCCAGGCGATTGCCGGATCTTTGTTGGCCCGGCCGTGATTCAGCTCCTTCAGGCTGCAGAAGTCGCCGTCCAGGTACTCAGGGTAGGCATCCCAATTCCGGATTTCTCCTTGAGCAGCCCAGCTTTCAGGAGGGTGGAATTCGCTGGGCCAGACGGCACTGTCCGGCCATGCGTCGGGATGGGTCTGCAGATGCCCGAATGGGACACTGCCGGGATCGCCCTGCCTTTTCCGGTAGCCCTGAACCGGCCAGCGCCTCCCTTGGTGATAGAAATAGGACTGATTATTCTTGTAGGTAAAGACATCCCCGGCATGATTAAGGATGATGTCGAGAATCACCCGGATACCGGCATCATGGGCTGCCGCCACGAATTTTTTCAGTTGCTCGCGGGTTCCATAGTGGGGATCCACGTCGAGAAAGTTCTGAATGCCGTAGCCGTGGTAGTCGTTACTGTCCATTACCTGCTTGAAGACCGGACTCAGCCAGATTGCGCTGATGCCGAGGCGCTTGAGATAACCCAGCTTGTCCTGCAGGCCGGATATAGAGCCACCGCACCAACCGCGACCATCCTGAAACCATTGATCCCAATCGGCTCTGAAGGCATCGTGTTGGAGATTGAAAAGTGGTGTGGAGCGATTGTCGTCCGGGGTTACCGCATCTCCCTCGATGTCAGAGAAGTTCCCGAACTCCTTTCCGTCGGAGAAGCGGTCAACAAAGAGGAAATAGAGGAGTTCATCCTCCCAGGCGGCGGGAGAGGGATAGAAATCGCGATTATTGGTGAGTTCGGCGAAGTTGATCTCCGCCAGGCTCTGTTCCACATGAGACTGATTAGACATAGTCGGATACCTCTATGTTGACAGGATAGACTATTCCTCTGCTGGCTGAAGCGCCATCACATCGGTATACAGTTTGCGTCTAAGCGGTTGACGCAGGGCAAAATTCTGGGGTTCCAGGAGACCGGCGGGCTTCCAAGGCAGTCAGTGCGATCAAATAATTATATACATGGATAATATTTATTTTTTGTTCAAGGGCGGGTGATTGTTTTAGTGAAGGAGAAGGCTGCGCTACATTTTTCCTGGGAATACCCGTTGACTATGGGGAAAAGCTATATATAATCTGAGGCACCTGAAAGTACGTCTTATATTTATGTTTATGCACGCTTTTTCGATGACAGTCTTTAAGTACCTCGTCCTGTTTTTCATAAGTAATAGCAAAGCTTCCAGTTAAACGGCCTGTCAAAAGGCTTCAGTTACTCTTGATTTAATAGGATATGATTATGTCTACTACCACCGGCACCGTTAAATGGTTCAACGAATCTAAAGGTTTTGGTTTTATCGAGCAGGAATCCGGCCCGGATGTGTTTGCACACTTCAGCGCCATTACCGGCTCGGGTTTCAAAACCCTGGTTGAAGGCCAGAAGGTCGAGTTCACTGTTACCCAGGGTCAGAAAGGTCCCCAGGCAGAGAACATCGTACCGCTCTAGGTTGTTGAGCTGCGATTTGGCATTGCATTGAACGCAATGCAGGCCTCATACCCTTTTGGGCGGTGAGGACGAGAAAAGGCAGGGCCTGAGGGCTCTGCCTTTTTTATTGCCTGAAAGTGTGGGTCGCTTTGAGCCTGTCGATATCTCCTTGAATGAGTGCTGGCGGGTTATGGGATTAAGTGCTAAAAGTAGAATAGTTCCTTAATTCCGGCATCCTGGATGCCTGGTTCATGATTACTGAAAGGAGTCAGGTAAATGCCACTTGAGTTGGGTGATCTCCGCCTCTATATGGGGCCTCAAGAACTGGGCGGCCCGGATGATCTCGAATCTCCCATCGTGGAGTTTATCGAGCAGGCGCAAAAAAAGCTCGATGTGGCCATTCAGGAACTTGAGTCTGAACCGATAGCCCGGGCTTTGGTTAAGGCAGCGCAGAATGGGGTTAGCGTCAGGCTTGTGCTTGAGGGGGACTATCTCATCGAGCGCGAAGATCTTGATGACGTTTTTGTCCGGTGTGGTAAAAAAGAGCAAAACCGTTCGATGTTAAACGCCCTGCATCGTGCAGGCATCAATGCAAAACTCGACTATAACCCCAGAATTTTCCATCAGAAGTTCATGATTCGGGATCGTAGTGCCGTACTCACAGGCTCCACTAACTTCACCCCTACCGGTACCCAGAAAAACCTGAATCATCTTGTCATTATTCAGGATGAGAAAGTCGCCAGGGAGTATGCCAGCGAATTCCGTGAGATCTGGAGTGGTGCCTTTGGGAAACGGCACTTCAAAAGCCGCAAAGCGCCGAAGGAGGTCGATGTGTCGGGTGTCAGGGTCAAGGTCCTCTTCGCGCCTGATCACGGCCCCGAGATGGAGATCATGAAGCAGATGCTGAAGGCGCGAGAGCGGATCGATTTTGCGATTTTTACCTTCTCCAAGTCCTCCGGTATTGATGATGCCATGATTGCCCGCAGGTTGGGGGGGATTCCGATCAGGGGCGTCTTTGATGCAGGGCAGGGCAATCAGTACTGGGCTGCGAGCAAGGGACTTGCCGAGAGTGGTGCCGAAGTCTATCTGGCGCGAAAGGGGCGGGGTTGGAGTCCCGGACGGCTCGGAAAGCTCCACCACAAGCTGATGGTTATCGATGACAGTGTTATCATTGCCGGAAGCTTTAACTACACGAAACCCGCAAATACACTTAACGATGAGAATATTATTATCATTGGTGATCTAGAGGAAGGCAGGGCGGCATCGCGTGACGCTCAAGCCAGTTTGTGCCGCTATGCCAGAAAGGAGATCGACCGTATTATTGACAAGCATGGACACAAACTGACAGGAGGCTAGTTGGTCTGGATGACCCTTCTGAAACCTTTCGAGCAGGTGAAATACGAGAACATTTTTTCTTAACCTGAATCATTAATAATGGTATTTTAAAGCCGGTTGATCTCTCTCCATTTAGCTAATCTATCCGTATGAAAAAACAGAAAGAGGAAAGTACCAGCCTTGCGCTGTTTCATCCCGATACACCGGAACAGGCAGGTGAGTTTTTTCGCTTGGCCGTCCCTCTGCTTGCCAAACATCAGCTTCCCATAAACCCTGTTAACTTCTCCCTCTTCTACAACTATATGGCGGGTAGAGATGCCCGATTGAAGGAGAAGCTCGACAGCTTTCTGGAGGATCAGGGAGCTTGGTCACAAGAGGGTGCGGATAAACTCTTCCGGCGTTTCCTCTACAGTTGCGATGGAGTGGTCCTGGACGATCTAAGAGAGGAACTACTTGCCATTGTCGCCCAGACTATCGGTGTGCTGGTGGACATTGCAGGCAAAGCCGCTATCTCAAATGAAAAACTCGAACGGTACATCAGCTGTTTAGCCGAGAGTCAGAAAGCAGAAGATGTGCTTGCTGTTGTGACAAACATCATGGCGGATACTCGTGCTCTCGCGGTGGAGAGCAAGCGATTGGAGAGCCAGTTGACGACCTCAACCGATGAGATGGACAAACTCAAGAATGAGTTGGAGTCTGCCAAGCAAGAGGCATACGTCGATGTACTGACGGGTGTCTTGAACCGTCGGGGTTTTGATCAAACACTGTATCATCTGATTGCTGAAACAGAGCGCCGACAGGCAGCTAACTTTTCACTGATACTGGTGGATCTGGATCAGTTCAAGGAGATCAATGATACACATGGGCATCTCGTGGGCGACAAGGTACTGAACGCAATTGGAAAACTTCTGAAAACACATACCAAGGGGAGTGATAGCAGTGCCCGTATTGGGGGAGATGAATTTGCGCTCTTGCTCCCGGAAACGAGTATTTCCAACGCCTTTAGCCTGGCGGAAAATCTACGGAAAAATATCAAAAAGCTGATTCTTAAGCGCCCGAGCACAGGTGAGACGCTGGTTGATGTCTCTGCCTCATTGGGTGTTGCATCGTTCAGGTTGGGGGAATCCGTGAATGACTTTCTTGGTCGGTGTGATAAATCCATGTATCGGGCGAAGAAGCTTGGGAAGGGTAGGGTGGTTCTGGCCGACTAGAGATTTTTCCCAAACCTGCAGAGAAATTCATGCGGTTTCCGTGTTACCTGAAGGTTGGTAACCTCATGATTAGTAAAGTATTTTTTTGGCGCATGTGCCTGTAAGTTTTATTTGTCCGGTCGGTAAAGTTGGCAGGCCAATTTTTTTGCTAATCCGTACGCAAAAAACTACAATCAGAATGTTAGTCTACTGTTTGAGTGGGCTGTTTTACTAACATTACAGAGGTTCTTCAAATGTCTGAACAGCAAACAGGCACCGTTAAATGGTTCAATGATGAGAAGGGTTACGGATTTATCCAAAGGGAAAATGGTGCCGATCTCTTCGTTCATTTCCGCTCAATCGTAGGGACTGGTCGCCGGACCTTGGCGGAAGGACAGTCAGTTCAGTTCACCGTAGGTGAAGGGAAAAAAGGTCCCCAGGCAGAAGACGTAACGCCGCTGTAATTTTTACATCACAGTCTTTTGGAAGACCGGCCAGGGTTGACTAGGCCGGTCTTCTCTACAATTCAACACAACCCACCAGCGGGATATTGCCTCGCCGGTACCTCTCTTTCGTCTCGAAACTTCCTCAATCTGTCTTATGACTCCAGTTTTGGCGTTCGTGGTGATAGTCGGCATAGGGTAATGTGACGAACGTAGGGTGTGCCGTGCGCACCAAAATAAGCGCAGGTTGCACCCTACCGACGGATGCTTATGTAATGCAATGGGGCTTTTGCTCCGATAGATCGAAACCCACCGGTGTTTTCGACGCCTCTCCCGCAGTTTCACGCACCAGTTTGGGGACCATATACCCCGGTAGGCGGGATAGCAGGCCACTGTATAACGCGCGGATACGCTCCTGCTCGACTTCAAAATGGGCAGCTCCCTCCACTCGATCCAGCAGATGCAGATAATAGGGCATGACCCCCGCCTTGAACAGGCGTTCACTGAGTTTCACCAAAACCGCTGTCTCATCATTGACGCCACGCAGCAACACGCTTTGGTTCAGTAGAAGTACGCCGGCCTTCTGCAATGCCGCCAACTTCCCGGTCACTCTGTTGGAGAGTTCGCGAGGGTGGTTGGCGTGTATCACCAGAACTGATTTGAGACGATTTTCCCGCAGATGGGTGAGCAGTTCAGGAGTGATGCGTTGCGGAAGGACGACCGGCAGACGGCTGTGCAGACGCAGGCGCTGCAGATGGGGGATTTCGCTGAGTTGCTGCATCCACCGGCCAAGTTTTTCATCGCCCAGCATCAAAGGGTCGCCGCCGCTGAGAATGACCTCGTCGATTGTGGGATGTTTATGTAGATAGGCGAGCAGTGCTTCCCACTGGCGAGGCGTGGCACTGCCGTTTTCATAGGGATAGTGGCGCCGAAAACAGTAGCGGCAGTGTATGGCGCAGGCGCCGGTAGTGATGAGCAGTGCGCGTCCATGGTATTTGTGCAGCAGTCCGGGAACCGCATGGGCCTCCAGGTCGCCGACGGGATTACGGGAGAAGCCCTGCGCATGCACCGACTCATTCTGAAGTGGCAGGACCTGACGCAGGAGCGGATCCTCTGGATCGCCTCTCCTCATCAGGTCCGCAAAACCTCTGGGCACGCGCATGCTGAATTCGGAGCTGAATTCCACTGGAATGCTCTCTTGTTCGATTCCGAGGTAGTCCAGCAGCGCCTTCGGTCGGGTAAATGCCTCGCTGAGCGCCTGCTGCCAAAGAGGAGTCTGCAAAGTTAACCCACTCTCAGGTATGATATGCGCCGCAATCGATATGTTTCGTGAGGAAGTCATGGCAAGTTACAGCACCAGCGAGTTTAAGGGCGGTCTAAAAATCATGATGGACGGCGATCCCTGCTCCATCATTGAGAACGAATTTGTTAAACCAGGCAAAGGCCAAGCCTTCAGCCGGGTAAAGATCCGCAACCTGAAGACTGGCAGGGTACTGGAAAAGACCTTCAAATCCGGCGAGTCGGTGGAAGCGGCTGATGTCATGGAGGTTGACCTGCAGTATCTCTATGCTGATGGTGAATTTTGGCACTTTATGGATCCGGAGAGCTTCGAGCAAGTCAGTGCTGATGAAAAAGCCGTCGGCGATACCATAAAGTGGATGAAGGAGCAGGATCTCTGCACTATTACCCTTTGGAACGGTTCCCCCATCATCGTTGCGCCGCCGAACTTTGTGGTGCTGACTGTTACAGATACCGACCCGGGTCTCAAGGGGGATACCTCAGGCAGCGGTGGCAAACCGGCGACCCTTGAGAGCGGCGCCGTGGTTCGGGTGCCGCTCTTTGTACAGATCGGCGAGATGATCAAAGTCGATACTCGCACCGGCGAGTACGTTTCCCGCGTCAAGGAAGGTTGACCTCCGGCAATCCGGCAAATTCGGCTTGGCGTCCCGTCGCCACGCAGGAGATGCTGCGGGCGCGGGCAGGGCTGCTGGCGGATATCCGGACATTTTTCAGGCAGGCCGGGGTCTTGGAGATCGAAACCCCCGCCTGCTCCCGCTTTGGTGTGACCGATCCCGCCATTGAGAGTTTCACCACCCGTTACACCGGTCCCGGTGCGGCACACGGTGAAACCCTCTATCTCCACACTTCACCGGAATTCCCCATGAAACGTCTGCTGGCGGCTGGCAGCGGGCCTATCTACCAGATCTGCAAGGTATTCCGGGGAGGGGAACTCGGCACCCGGCACAATCCGGAGTTTACCCTGCTTGAGTGGTATCGGCCGGGTTTTGATCACCTTGCTCTGATGGATGAGGTGGCGTCCCTGGTGAATACCGTACTGCCATCCTCCCTGCCGGTGGAACGGATGAGCTACGGGGAGGCTTTTCAGCGCTATCTTGGCACCGACCCGCATGTGGCTTCGGCTGAAAGTTTGCGCCAATGCGCCATCGATGCGGGCATTTCCGATGCTGAAACCCTGTCACTGGATGGGGCGGATGCCTGGCTCGACCTGCTGCTGACCCAGCGCATCGAGCCCCACCTTGGCAGGGAGCGGTTGAGCTTTCTATTCGACTATCCGGCCAGCCAGGCGGCCTTGGCAAAGGTGCGTCAGGGTACGCCAGCCGTGGCTGAGCGTTTCGAGCTCTATCTGGAGGGGATTGAGATTGCCAACGGCTTCCATGAACTGACCGATGCCCAAGAGCAGCAGCGTCGATTCGAGCGGGAGAATGCGACCCGTGAAGAGAGGGGTTTGCCGACAGTACCCATGGACAGAAATTTACTATCCGGCCTGGCATCCGGGATGCCAGAATGTGCCGGTGTTGCCTTGGGCATAGACCGGCTCTTGATGCGAGTGACGGATGTGACGTCTATCGAAGAGGTGTTGGCGTTTCCCTATCTGCGTGCCTGACGCGGCGTATTTAGTGTCCGTTGGGAAACGCCAGACGTAGGTCGGATTAGATGTGCAATGGCACAAGGCTGGAATTTGGCGCAGCATTTTATGCGCATCGTAATCCGACAAAACTGCGTCGGGTTACGATGCGCGGCAAGTGTTGCGTAGCTTAGTACTCCTTCAATGTGATAATTGCGGATTCAGCCAGGATGTAGAGTGCGCATGGCGCACCCTACACATCCTGCACGGCGTAACCCGGCAATCAATAATAGACCGAGAGATAGAGCCGCATCACATTGGCGGACAGTTCGTAAAGCGGTTCCTGCCCTACTGCTTCCGACTGGCTGATATCACGGAAATCCCGGTAGTTGAAATAGAGATAGTTGTAGGCGAGATTGAGGCTGGCACTGTCCAGCAGTTTCCAGCTCTCCCGTTGCAGTTTGTAACTCATTCCGAAGCCGAGCGAGTGGCTGGAGTAACTGCTCAGCTCCTTGTCACGCGCCAGGTAGTTCTGTGACTGAACCCGCGGGAATAGGTCGCTGTAGAAATCTGCAGCGTTCTGGGTGTAATAGCGGTAGCTGAGATCGAAGGTCCAGTTGTCTCCCAACGGGTGAGTGTAGCCGAGTTCGGTATTGTGGGCTGAGATACCCCAAGTGTCTGAGAAATAACGATACTCCCCCGAGATCGCCGCGCGGTATGGCAGATGGTAGCGCAGGCGGGCCGACAGGGCGTTGCTGGTACGGGTTCGGGGGTAGACTTCGGATTCGAAGCTGTAACCTGTCAGGCTGGATGCATCCAGATAACGCACCGAGCGGTAGGGGTTATTGAGAAAACCCTCGTCTGCGATGGTTTCCCAGGAGAGGGCGAACAGGGTGTTTGCAGTGACCACCTGATTCAGAGCGAGACTGAAGCTGTTACGCGTCACCTCGTCGTTGAAGTCAGAGTCACCGTTGCGCCGCACTTCATCACTGCCCCGGCTGTAACCCAGGGTGACGTTGGTGAGATCCCCGAACAGGTCTTGGCCTATGCTGAAATGGACTGTATCGGCGCTATAGTCGCTCTCCTCGCTGTTGGTGTAGCCCAGATTCATCTGCGAGTTGCCATACAGGTAGTCTACCGATGCGCTGATTTCAGTGCGATTCTCAGTGTAGGGGCTGGCGGTGGTCACCACGTCAATAGAGGCACTGGAGATGGCGTCGACATAGTAGTTGGCGGAGGCTGACAGGCTCTCGCCGAATTGCTTGCGTACCAGGATGGAGGGGCCGCTGACTGTCACCCCGCCACCGTCGTAGAGGTGGTACATGGCATCCGCCCGTTCCTCAGGCAGTTGTGCCGCCAGTACCGGCAAGGCAACGGCGACGCTGCCGATCAGCAGCAGTCGGTTGGTTCGTTTGATCTCAATTACATCCACAGCCGCCTCCCTGACCACCTTCGGCGCCGCGTGCTGCCTCTCGTGCCTGATAGACATGGTGCAGGTAGCTGTCTGCCACCGGATTGCGACTGAAGCTCATTATCGGATCGGCCAGCTTTGCCCGTTCGTAGGGTTTGACCCAGGGTTCCACGGCGCAACCGGCCAATGATGTCAGCACCAGGAGCACCGCAGAGAGGGTGATCGCTTGCATGGTCTACTCCTTCACCAGTTGCCGGATCTGCTCCTGATAGGTTTGCTCGTATCCAGGCCGAAAACCATGATGCAGGAATCGTTGATTGCCATCCCGGTCGATCAGCAGGGTGGTCGGCATGGCGGATACGGCATAGTCTTTGCTGACCCGGTTGTCATTGTCGAACAGGATCGGAAAGCTCACCCCCAGCTCCCTGGCCAGCTTGCGTACCTTGGCATCATCTTGCTCCACATTGATCCCCAGCAGGGTAAACCCGAGCGGCTGGTAGCGTTGATAGAGCTCTTCAAGCAGCGGCATCTCCTGTCTGCAGGGGCCGCACCAGCTTGCCCAGAAGTTGATCATCACCACCTCTCCACGCAGTTCGCTGAGACGCAGGTTCTCACCGCTCAGACTCTTCAGGGTGAAGTCGGGTGCCAGCTGAGTGGCCGCCCATAGTGGTGTGAAATGCAGTGATAGCATTAGCGCCAGGGCGGTCAATATTGGGTGTTGTTTGGCAGTGGTCAGCATGCTTGATTCCTCTGGGTTCGATTCCCCACGTTTGGTAGGAGCGGCGCCCTCGCCGCGAAATGTCTGTCTACGGAGCGATCGCGGCGGGGCGCCGCTCCTACATGTGGCGTTTTCAAAAGAACAGGCTCAGACCGGCACTCAGTTCGATGTTGTGAGTGGTTTTATCCTCTCCAAGCAGGTCGCTGTTGAAGAGGTGGTCCCGTACGTCAAGATGCAGGGCAAAGGCATCGGTGAACAGGAAGCGGTAACCCAGTCCGAGATTGGTGCTGAAATGGTCGTCTCCCGCGAAGGTGACATTGCCGACGCCGCCGATCAGATAGAGATGGCTGTTGAAGGCCCGTCCCTTTCCAATGAAAACTTCTCCGGGCAACAGGTTGTATCCGAGAGAGAAGTTGTAATAAGTAAAATCGCGTTCGTCGTCTGTGAGTAACTGCGCGCTGCCGCTGAGTAGTTCATAGCTGGTCTTGCTGGCGCGGGAGTAACCTGCATCCGCCTGCAGGAAAAAATCTTCGCTGAGATGGTAGTCGAGACGCGCGCCGTAGACCGGGTTGGTGCCGAAGTCCTCGATGCTGAGCACACCGGCAAACAGGCTGATCTCGAAGTCTTCGGTGTCGATCTCAGGCTCGACGATCTCGCGCCGATCGAGGTCGGGTAGAATCACCGGCTCCCTGCCGTTCTCCATTCCGCCGGCTGCTGACAGGGATTGCCAGGGCAGCAGTGCCATCAGCAGCCAGAAGCCGACGGATCGTCTGATCGGTCGGTGTTTCAGAAGAAGAAAGCGATACCTAATTTCCATTCCGAGTACTCCTCGTTGTCGTCACGACTGGTGAACACCAGTCGGTTTTTATATTCACCGCGCAGCATGAAACGGCGTCCCAAGTAGAGGCGCGCCCCGAGTCCCACGTTGGCGGTCTGGTCAGTGCGGTCCTCGCTCTGCACCAGGGTGCTGCGTGGTCGCGTGTGGATGATGCCGGTGCCGATGGTGAAGAAGGGTGAGATTCTCCATTCAGGAAACGGCTGGGCAACAAGATTTATATCTGCCATCAGCTGGCTTGAGACGTTCCCCAGGGCGTGGGAGAAGGCGAGCTCGGCGCTGAGATTCTGCGACAGGGAGAAGCCGCCGTATGCACTGAGCAGGGCGGCGCCTTCAAAATATCCGCCCAGCAGGCCTGCTTCCCAGCGGCGTCGGCTGAAGTCGTCCATTCGAGGTGCATCCAGGTGCAACGGCTCGCCCTGGTGGTCGAGGTTTTCACTGAGCTGATCCAGATGGACCCAACCCTCAACGCCTTTGTGGGTGCGCAGCTTGAACCAGTCGGTGCGGCGTTTGAGGATCTCCACCCGTTCGCCCCGCCCCACGGCATGAATAGCGGGAAAGGCGCGTCCGGGACCGGTCTGCAACTCAATATAGGGCGCGCTGATCTCCACCTCCCGGTAACGCTCTTCCGCTGCTGCAAGCGCACTCAACAGCCAGAGCGGAAGCAGGTAGATCAGGAAGAAATGCGGGCGGGTAGAGGCCATCGGGTTCAATCTTCAACGGGAATGTCGAAGGGGTTGTTCCAATACTGGGCGCCGATGTCGAGCCATTCGGACAACAGCCGCAGTTCGGCGGGACTCAGATAACCTTCGTGGGAGCCGCCCACCGTGAAGCGGTCAAAAAAATAGCTGGTCCGTGAGGTACCGGCCCGCATCGAGGGTCCGGGGGCGCGTACCGGCACCATTATCGGGATCGGCAGGCCGTCTGCGTCCAGGATAAGATTACCGTCAGCGTCGGTTTCAAACAGGAGATTGCCCTCGCCGTCGGTGTCCTGTACCAGCTGATCCAGCAACAGACCGTTGATGATCTCCTGCACATTGTCGGAAAAGAGCAGTTCCCGGTAGGCCTTGAAATGGTCGGATTGAGCGTCCGAAGGACCGTCACTCAAATCGAGCTGGCCGGCAGAAATCTGCAGGTCGCCGTTTTCGTCGATGGTTCCATGACACAGGTTGCAGCGGCGATCCTCGATCAGCTGGCCGTTTCCGTCGAGCAGCGGACGTGGGACATTCCAGAGTGGATGGATATGTTGTTCATAGTGGATTACCGTGCGGCAGAGACGGGACCAGTTCTGCTGGCAGGATTCGGTGGTGGGAGCCGGTGCGTCCACGTCGGCGTAGCGATAGCTGAAGGCGGGATCCTTTGCCCGCACAGCCGGGTCGGTCCAGTGATCCTCAAACAGCAGATCGACATTGGGACTGAGGGCGGTACAGTCACTCTGACAGCTGATGCGGCCGCGGGCCTGGGCCATGGTCTCGCCCAGGTTGGCCCAGATCGCCGGATCGCTGTTGGGAAAGGGCAGGCCGTCACCCAGGGCGCCGACGTTGACTGCCATTGGCAGGGCATCCTTGCGACCGTGAGGTACGGTGTCTTCCGGGTCGTGGCAGCCGTGGCATGTGAGTGTTTCGCCGGGACGCAGATGCAGCCAGTGATCATGGCGGTCGCCGATCCGCCGCCCATTCCGGTCGAGCAGGCTGAAGCTGAAGGGGGTGTCGGCCGGAACCTTGATATTCACCGAGCCGTCGGGTTCGATGGGGGCGTAACCGAGGATCTCGCGCATTCCCAGGCTTCGGTTGCGACCGAAGGCACTGCCGGGTATATCCAGCAGATCGTCGGGGGGGAGTGCCACCGGTTTGAAGAGACGCAGGAAACGCAGTGGACGCTGATCGGCTGTGGTCAGCGCCGGATCCGACAGACTGGCAAGGTCGGGAACGGCAGTGTCCTGGCCGTCCAGATCGTAAACGCTGCGGATCTGCAGCAGCCCTACGCCCTCTTCCGCCATCAGAATGTCGGGGATATTGTCAAAGATTATGGCGGGGGCGTTGCGCGCCTGTAACGCCACCACCTCTTCGTAGACGACTCCGTCAGTGGGGCTGAGCACCGGCATCTGGGTCGTCTCGTCCGGGTCATAAACGTAGATGCCGTAGAGTGGAGGGGCTTCTTCAGCACGGGGATCGGCCAGATTTTCCTCAGTGCAGGGCAGGGTACGGTTCTCGATTCGCAAGCGGCACTGACTCCAGCTCAGCAGAAGGCGGTCTGTGTCGTCCCGGAGCGGAAAGGCGTCACGATAGCGGCCGCCGGTGGAAGGGGCATTATCAGTGCGTACCAGGTTTATCGTGGCTGGTGGCTGGGCTGTGCCCGGCAGGGTTTCGTCGCCGCTGAGCGGACGGTTGTGGTCAACGAAATTATCGATATCGATCCGTACCAGATCGCCGCCATCCAGGTTGTTGAAGGGTCGCAACAGGGTCAGCAAGCCGCCGTCAGGCAGTTCGCGGGGGCGCAGGAACTGCACCGTTGTCCCATCAGTCCCCGTGGCGTGGCTGTCTGCTCCATAGAGAAGTTGCAGATTGGTGCCGTCAGGGTTCATCTGATAGAGGTCGATTGCTTCGTCTCCGCTGCGTTCCCAGCGGCTAAACACCACCCGTCCGTCACTCAGTACTGTGGGGTCCAGGTCGTGACTCTGGTTGAAGGAGATCTGCTGGATGTCGCTGCCGTCCGCCTGCATCACATGCAGCACGAAGATAGGCTCCTGGCCTGATTCGTTGATCGCGGCGTACTGTGGTTTGCCTTCGTCCAGCAGCAGCGCCTTGGCACTTTTCTGCCGGCTGGAACTGAACAGTATCCGGCCGTCCGGCAGGTAGTGGGGAGCGATGTCATGGCCCGCTTCTGCATGGGTGTCGGAGGTGATGACGCGGTGCAGGCTATTGTAGGCATGGTTGTACTCCCAGATGTTCCAGCTCGGCTGGTCTGCCTCGTCCAGACCTTCGATCAGAGGCAGGCGTAGTGCGAACAGCAGTCGCTCGCCATCATAGGAGACCTGCAGATCCCGAACATCCCCCTTCCCACCAGTGAGCTGACGAGTGAGATTGTGCTCATCTGCGCTGGGTGAAGCGCGTTCGCGCAGGTAGAGATCGGCGCCGGGATTGAAGGTGATCAGGCGGCGCATGTCCTCCTGTTCGATACCGGTGGCAGGACGTTGTACATAGGCAACCGGGTGGTCCACTACCACAGGGTCTGCTGTCTGCTCGGCTCCACCGCAAGCAACCAATAAGATTGGAGTCAGGATGCCGGCAAGATATCGGCATGCCGTCGGATGTTTCCTAAGAAAAGTAAACAAGAACATCAGTCGATGATTTCCATAATCCATTAATAAATACTCAAATTTCGGAGTTCAAGCCATCCGGAAAAGATGGAGGGTGGCGTTTAATTCATCTGGTAGGGTGCGCTGCGCGCACCAGAAATAAGTAATCATGGTGCGCGCAGCGCACTCTACGTTCTTCACATTCGTCTCTTTTTATTCGTGCTCAACCAAGTGAGTTCATTATGAATGGGAGAACAGTATAAAAACTGCAAAGGTGATCACATTGGGTGTGGTGGGATTCGTATCCAAGTCACAGAAACAACTCATCCATGCCTGCATTATTTAGTTCAAGAGATATTTACCAGGTCTTATTCTGAAGATAAGAGTGCCTCTGACTATTGATAATAAAATAAGCATCTACCAATAAAAACATTGGTTAAATGAAAATATTCATTCGATAGGCAGAGCCTGTGTTCATCGAAAAATATCACTGGTCAATGTGGTTGGCTTGAATAATAAAAAGCTGTTCCGTTTTTGTGAAGAAAAAATATTTCATCGTAAGGCATTCGATATATATACAAGGTGGGAATATAAATGGGTCTACATATAAGGAGGGGATTGTCCGTCAGTGATGCGCTGATGCTGGCTTGTCTGGTTCTATTCCTCGTTATCTCCCACCCATTGTTGGCGGGTGCGAAGGAACAGGCCCGGCGGATGCATGATCGCATTGCGGGGGTGCCACCGAGTCAGTTGGTGTTGGGGCAAATGGAAGCGGAGATAAACGTCAACGGCGACCCGGTTGCTGCGGCCTATATCGCCATGGAGAACCCGGCTTTCTACAATGTGACCCTGAAGAATTTTGCCGCCCCCTGGAGCAATGAGGAGCAGAGCGGTTTCGTACCGCTCAACGACTACACCGCTACAGTGATCGGGATGGTGCGCGACGAGGTGCCCTTCAACCAGTTGTTGTCGGCGGATCTGCTCTATATCGGTGATCCGGCCCTGGGCCTGCCCGGCTATTCGTCTGCAAACAATGATCATTACGAGGCGCTGGAGCAGCGCGGAATCGATCTCAAGGCAGGACTGGTGGCGACACAGCAGTCGGTGGACGGTGGTTTGCCGGCCTCCGCCACGGCCGGCATTGTGACCACCCGGCAAGCGGCCAAGGCATTCTTTTCCGCCGGTACCAACAGATCCATGTACCGGTTCACCCTGTTGAATCATCTGTGTGTCGACCTGGAACAGATCAAGGATACCACCCGTTCCGCTGACCGCATCCGTCAGGATATTCCCCGCAGTCCTGGCGGTGACAGCCGGCTCTTTCTCAACAACTGCATCGGTTGTCACACCGGTATGGATCCACTGGTCCAGGCCTATGCCTACTACGACTTCGATGAAACCACCGACCGCCTCGTCTATACACCGGGCGTGGTGCAGGCCAAGTATCTGATCAATGCCGACAACTTCAAATACGGCTATGTGACGACCGATGATCGTTGGGACAACTACTGGCGCACGGGACCCAATGCCCTGCTGGGCTGGGATCCGGTGCTGCCCGGTGGCGGCAACGGCGCCAAATCCCTGGGTGTGGAACTGGCCAACAGCCAGGCGTTCGCCAGTTGTCAGGCAAAAAAGGTCTTCAAGAGCGTCTGTCTGCGGGAGCCGGTGGAGGCTGCCGATTTTGCCCAGGTCGATGCCATGAGTGTCTCTTTTCAGGCCAATAACTACAGCATGAAACAACTGTTCGCCGAATCGGCGGTCTACTGCCGGGGTGATTGAGCGGTGTGGGTGGTCAGCGGAGATATGAGGCTAAAGATGATAGGCGCTAAACAGAGAATGGCGTTGATTGGCGGCTTATGGCTACTTGCCGCTGTGTCGTTGAGCAGCTGTATGGAAGGGGTCAGTACCAGCGAAAACCCTGTCACCAGTGCTCAGGAGGAGAGTAGCTACAAGGGACCGGCAGCGCGTACCAGTGATGTCCAGGCGTTTCGGATCAGTCTGTGGGAGAATCTGCGCTCCACCAGCCGTTGTGGTAACTGCCATGGTGAGGGGGGTCAGTCGCCGCTGTTTGCGCGCAACGATGATGTCAATCTGGCCTACAATGCGGCCAACTCGCAAGTCGATCTGCTCAGTCCTGGTGATTCAGGTCTGGTGACCAAGACGGGGGCTGGACACAATTGCTGGCTCGCCAGTGATATTGCCTGCGCAGACACGATCACTGCCTATATTGAAGCCTGGGCCAACAGCAGCGGCATTGGTGGTGGCCGTCAGATTGAACTCAAGGCCCCGCCCATCAAGGAAGTGGGAGACTCGCGTTTCCTGCCGGATGATTTCGGTCTCTTCTCCGTCACCGTCTATCCACTGCTTACCAGCCACTGTGCCGAGTGTCATAACGAAAATGCCATTACCCCAGAGGCCCCCTACTTTGCCGGTCCCGATGTGGCGGTGGCCTACGCAGCGGTGGCTTCCAAGCTCGATCTGAACCGGCCGGAGGCATCGCGCCTGGTGGTACGGTTGCGCACTGAGTTTCACAACTGCTGGAGCGGCGAATGCCTGGCGGATGCGGATGACATGGAGGCCCAGGTGGCCGCCTTTGCCGCCCAGGTGCCGATCTCACAGGTCGATCCCGCGTTGGTGTTGAGCAAGGCCCTCAACCTTGCCGACGGGGTAATCGCCAGCGGTGGCAGCCGTCATGAGACAAATCAGATCGCCCTGTATGAATTCAAGACCGGTGAAGGTGATGTCGCCTACGATACCAGCGGCGTGGAGCCGGGACTCAATCTGACTCTCAGTGGCGAAGTGGCCTGGGTCGGCGGCTGGGGGTTGGAGTTCAGCGGCGGCAAGGCACAGGGTTCCACTGGCGCCAGCAGCAAGTTGAATGAGCTGATTCAGGCCACTGGTGAATACACCATCGAGGCCTGGGTAGTGCCGGCCAATGTGACCCAGGAGGGACCGGCCCGTATCGTCAGTTATTCCGGCGGCACCGATACCCGCAACTTTACCCTGGGCCAGACCCGCTATAACTACGACTTTCTGCAGCGTTCCAACCAGACCGGAGCGAATGGTGAACCTGCGCTCTCCACTGCGGATGCAGACGAACGCCTGCAGGCCACAGAGCAGCATGTGGTGATCACCTTCGACCCGGTGAATGGTCGGAGCATCTACGTCAATGGTCGCTTCACCGATGATCTCGACCCGATTCCGGGTGGCGACCTGAACGATTGGGATGACACCTTCGCGCTGGTGCTGGGTAACGAGGTTTCGGGAAACCGTCCCTGGCAGGGCAAGGTAAGAATGCTGGCGATCCACAATCGCACCCTCACGCCTGAGCAGATCGACCGTAACCTGGCGGCCGGAGTGGGAGAGAAGTACTTCCTGCTGTTCAGCGTGAGTGAGTTGGTGGGTTTGCCGGAGAGCTACATATTGTTCGAAGTCACCCAGTACGATAGCTACAGCTACCTCTTCAACCAGCCCCGGTTCATCAGTCTGGACGTGGGGGTGCAACCCTCGAGTCTCCCCCTAATCGGTATGCGCCTCGGTATGAATGGTCGCGAGGTGGAGGTGGGACAGGCCTACGACAATCTCGATCTCACCCTTGGAGGCAGCGCCTATTCGGCCGAACAGGGCCAACTGCTTTCGCCACTTGGAACGGCGATCGCCAGTGAGTTGGGCGTGGCGGGGGATGAATTCTTCCTCACTTTCGAACAGCTTGGCAGCCAGAGTAACGTCTATACCGAGCCGCTGCCCCTGGCCCCGCCACCCCCTGCCGATGGCGAGCCGCAATCGGTGATTGGTCTGCGCACTTTTGATGAGATCAACGCCAGTATGGCAGCGCTGACCGGTGTCAGTTCGACCCTCCCGGAGGTGAGCGCCACCTTCGAGAGTGTCAAACAGCAACTGCCGGCGATTGAGACCATCGGGGGCTTCCTCTCCGCCCATCAGGTGGCGGTGTCACAGTTGGCGATCGAATACTGTAATGCTCTGGTGGAGGATCCTGCATTGCGTAGCGGCTACTTCCCCAACTTCCCATTCGACAGCGAGCCGCAGAGCGCTTTTACCACCAGTCGAGATTTGATGCTCGATCCCTTGATGACGCGGATGCTGGGTGGTGGTCTGGCAGACCAGCCCAGTGAAACAGATGTGCGCGCCGAGCTGGATCAACTCACCGACCTGCTGATCGCCTGTGGTGCCGATTGTGAACCGGGACGCACCGCTACGGTGGTAAAAGCCAACTGCGCCGCGCTGCTCGGCAGTGCAGTTCTGCTGTTGCAATAAGACGGATTAAAGCGATGAAACGACGAGTCAGAAACCTCTCCCCGGATGCGCCACTGCTCTACCCGGACCATCCGCGCCCCGTCAGCAGGCGCGATTTCATCCGCCAGGGGCTGGCCGCCGGGCTGGGTGCGGTGACCGCGCCCACACTGTTCGGCCTGTTCGCCAATCCCCGCCAGGCCAGTGCTGCCCTCTCCAGCGATCTGGAGAACCTGAAACAGTCCTGCGGTATCGCGGTTCAGGGGGCCGGCAAGATCCCCTTCATCTGTTTCGATCTGGCCGGTGGCGCCAATATTGCCGGTTCCAACGTGCTGGTAGGCCAGCAGGGGGGGCAACTCGATTTTCTCACTACCGCCGGATATAGCCGCCTCGGACTCCCCGGCGATATGATCCCGCCGCTGGCCAACCCCCAGTCGGCATCCGGTGATTTCACCAACAGTGATCTTGGGCTTGGTTTCCACTCCGACAGCGCCTTTCTGCGCGGTATCCTGGAGCGGGTCTCTCCTGCCACCGCCGCCAACATCAACGGTGCAGTGATCCCGGCGCGTTCCGATAACGATACCGGCAACAACCCTCATAACCCCATGTACGGCATCAACCGCGCAGGTGCCGACGGTGAGCTGTTGACCCTGATCGGCTCACGCAATTCCGAGTCGGGGGGCAATTCGGTGGCGCCAGCGGGAATGATCGACCCCAGCCTGCGGCCCACCAAGGTCGATCGCCCCAGTGATGTCACCGGGCTGGTGGACACCGGTAAACTGGTAGGGCTGCTTAGCCAGGGGGATGCGGTGGCAGTGATGGAGTCGATCCAGCGCATCAGCGACATGCGGCTGGATCGGGTGGATACCCGTATCAGCAGTGACGCAGTGGTCAAGGAGCTGGTGCGCTGCGGTTATGTGAAGAGTGCCGACCTGGTGGACCGTTACGGTGACCCCGCCGCCCTCAATCCCTCCCTTGATCCAGACATCATCGGGCCGATATTCAGCCAGGTGGAGTACGACGGGGAGAGTGAATTCCGCAAGACCGCTTCGGTGATGAAGCTGGTGCTCAACGGTTATGCCGGTGCCGGCACCATCACCATGGGTGGCTTTGACTATCACACAGGCAACCGCTCGGTGGGTGAGATCCGTGATCTGCGTGCCGGGCGCTGCATGGGTGCCTGCCTGGAGTACGCTGCACGGCTCGGGGTGCCCTTGATGCTCTACGTCTTCAGTGACGGTTCGGTGGCCAGTAACGGCGCGGTGGATAACTCCATTGAGGGACGCGGCAAGGGGGTCTGGACCGGCGACAATGGTTCTACCGCAGCCTCCTGCATCCTGGTCTACAATCCGGCGGGCCGTCCCGGGCTGTTCGGCGCCACCCCGGAACAGCAGGCGCAGCACCAGCAGATCGGCTTCTTCCGCAGCGACGGTTCGGTGGAGACCAGCGCCGCCCCCGCTGCCAACAACGTCAATCTGCTGGTGGAAACCGTGGTGCTCAACTACATGGCACTGCATGGTGAACAGGGCAGTTTCAGCGGACGGTTTCCCGGTCACGGACTGGGCAACGCGGCGATGCTTGACCAGCTTACTGCCTTCCAGCCCATCGTCAATGGAACTCTCTGATGAAAACCAGGCTGCCGAAAGTTCTAGCCTTGTTGCTGCTGTCCCTGTTCATTGCGGGCCAGTCTCAGGCGGATGAACCCGCAGACCTGCAGAGCCAGGTGCGATCGTTGAAGAAGGCGGTGGTGGCACTAAATCGGGATCTCTTTTTGTTGGAGGAAGAGCTGCTTTTTCCCGGCCATACCCAGGTCTCGGTCTTCCTCTCCCTCGACCTGGGTGAGTTCTTCACCCTTGACTCTGTGCAGTTGAAAATCGATGACAAGGCGTTGGCCAACCATCTCTACACCGAACGGGAACTGGCGGCGTTACGCCGTGGCGGGGTGCAGCGGCTCTTTCTCGGCAATCTGAAGAGCGGTGAGCATGAGCTGGTCGCTTTCTTTACCGGTCTTGGTCCAGCTGGCCGCGACTATCGTCGTGCCACCAGTCTCAAGTTCACCAAGGGGGTAAGCCCCAAGTTGCTGGAGCTGCGGATCATCGATTTGGAAGCCAGGCAGCAGCCGGAGTTTGACGTCCGGGAGTGGGAGTGAGCCAGGCAGGTTTCATCTTGCGGCTGGGGGCTGGCCTGCTGGGGGCTTTGCTGAGCAGTGCGACGCTGGGTGGATCTGTACCGGCCGAAGCCGGGGTGCGCGATCTACACTATGGCGAAGCACTGTTCCAGCTCTTCCAGCAACGCAACTTCACTGCCATTACCCACCTGCAAATGGCCCAGGCCAAGGGGACGATGACCGCCCAGGGTGATGAACCGGAGCTGGTCCTGGGCGGGCTCTATCTCGCCTACGGTCTCTACGACGAGGCGGAGCTGCTGTTCCAGCGGCTGCTGGAAAAGGCGGCAAAACCCGTAGTACGTGACCGTGCCTGGTTCCAGCTGGCGCGGCTGCATCAGCAGCAGGGTCGGCCTAAACGGGCGTCCGCAGCCTTTGCGCGCATCGGTGATGCACTGCCCGACTCACTGCATGAACAGCAGCGTGAGCTGGCCGGTCTGATTGCAATGGCCCAGGGTGACCACCCGCTCGCCGTACAGCGACTGGTGTCTTCAGATGGAAGGTCAGCGTGGCAGGGTTTTCATCTTTTCAACCGGGCACTGGCGCAGCTTGGCCAGGGCCGGGAGCAGGAGGGCCGAGATCTGCTTGATCAGCTGGCCGGGCTCGATGCCGACGATGAGGAGCACCGCGCATTGCGTGACCGCGCCAATCTGCTGCATGGACAGTTATTACTCGAAGCCGGGGAGAGTGCTGCGGCACAGGAGCGCCTGCAGCGGGTGCGGTTGCAGGGTATCCACTCCAACCAGGCGCTGTTGGCCCTGGGTTGGGCAGCCTTCCGCCAAGACCAGTTTGAAGAGGCGTTGACTCCCTGGATGGCGTTGGCGTTACGTGATCCGGACGACCCGGCAGTGCAGCAGGGGCTGTTGCTGGCCCCCCAGGCGCTACAGCAGTTGGGGGCGGAGTCCGAGGCCCTCAAACGCTACCGCCAGGCGCTGCAATTTTACCAGACAGAGCTGACCACGCTGGGCCTATCGATACAGGCAGTGGCCAAGGGTGCGCTACTGCCGGATCTGTCGGCCCTCGAGGGGAGCGCTGAAACAGGCGGGTTGCTGTTGGCGGGCGACCAAGATCAGCGCCGTCGTCTACGGGGACTGCTGGCAAAGCACCGCTTCCGGCAGGCCTACGACGACTATGTCGATATGGGTTTTCTCAGCGCCAATCTCCGCCGCTGGTCCTCCACCATCGAGACCTATGACCACATGCTGGAGGTACGGCAGGCCGCCTATGCCGAGCAGCTTCCAAGAGTGGAGGTGGCGCTGTCCGATCAGCGTCTACAGGGTTTGCGGCAGCGTCATGAAAAGCTGCTTGAGATGCAAAAAAAACTGGCTGACAGCAGTCGGCCACTGCGGTTGGCCAATGTCGGTGAGCAGGCCCAACTGGTGCGTATTCAGTCGATTGAAAAGCGCATGGGTCAACTGGGTGACGCCGTTGAACTTGAAGAGAAACGCCAGCGGCTGAGGCTGATGAAGGGGATGCTCCAATGGCAGGTGGAGACCGACTTCAAGCCCCGCCTGTGGCAGTTCAGCAAATTACTCCGTTCGACAGGTGATGAGCTTGAGCAGAGCCGGCAACTGCGAGAAAGGTTACAAGAGGCGGTAGAGCAGGCGCCAGGCCGTTTCGAAGGTTTTTCGGGACGGGTCGAATCTCTGAAAGCGCGCATTGCAGAGCTGCAAGAGACCGTGAATGTGACCCTGAAGGCACAGGCCGGAGCGCTGAATCGCCTGGCCGGCGAATCACTGCAGCAGCGCCGGCAAGGCCTCGAGGAGCTGCAGGTTCGGACTCGCTTCGCGCTGGCTCAGCTGCAGGACCGGGCTGCTGCCCGCAATGAGGCGAGACCATGAAGGTCCTGACGCTGATATTGCTTCTGCCTCTGTTGCAGGGGTGTGTCTCCTGGTTGCAGCGGCAGCCCGAGCCGCCCACCCTGGCCAGTCTGCCAGGCAGAGAAAGCGATGTGGAGGCTGTGCCGGTCGAGGCAATGACGCCGGAGAGGGTGATGGAGGACTACCGGGCACTGCTGCAGCAGCCTGCGCCTCCCGAACTGACCCATGAAGCGACCCGGCGGTTGGCAGACCTGCAGTTGGGGCAGGGTGAACAGCGCCTCGCAGGGGAGGCCCAAGGTTTGCCGGCGGAGGCTGTCTTCGACAGCGCGATAAAACTCTATCGGCAACTGTTGGAGCAGGGCGACGACATAACCGGGCGTGACCGGCTTTACTATCAGCTGGCCCGGGCGCAGGTGCTGGTCGGCAGGTTGGAGGCGTCACAGCAGACCCTTGATCGTCTGGTACGCGAACATCCGGAGAGCATCTATTTTCAGGAGGCTCAGTTTCGGCGGGGCGAGTGGTTGTTCACCCGTGCCGACTATGCCGCAGCCCAGCGAGCCTATGCCGCCGCTGTGTCTGCGGGTGGGGATTCGCCGTTCCACCAGCGTGCCCTGTTCAAACTCGGTTGGGCACTGTTCAAGCAACAACAATTCAATACGGCACTGGATGCCTTCGTCGTACTGCTCGATCTGCGTGCGGAGACGCTCAGCCACCTCGACAGCAAAACCCTGACGCCCAGTGACCGGGAGTTGATGCAGGACACCCTGCGGGTCACCAGCCTCTGTTTTACCCAGCAGGGGGGCGCCGCAGGGATCGACCGATATTTTCAGTCAAAGGGCGAACGTCCCTGGCTGCATCGGGTCTATCGCAGCCTCGGGGATCTCTATCTCAAGCAGGAGCGTGTCCTCGACGGGGCTGATGCCTATCTTTCATTCGTGCGGCGGAGTCCCAGTCACCCACAGGCTCCGTCGCTCCAACTGCTGGCAATCGAGAGTTACCAGACCCACGATTTTCCCGGTCAGGCGCTGAAGGCGAAAAGAGAGCTGGCGCAACGTTACCGGCAGGATGGTGAGGCCTGGAAAGGACTGGAACAGGAGAGCCGGATCGCCCTCACCCCCCATCTGAGAAAGTATCTGCGGGATCTGGCGAGCCATTATCATGCCCTGGCACAGCAGCCCGGCAAGGTAAAAAAAGGGCAGCGCGATACCTGGTTCAGCGAAGCGGTTGTCTGGTATCGCCACTACCTGAGCCGTTTTCCAGGAGAGGCACAAAGCGGCCGGATCAATTTTTTACTGGCGGAGTTGCAGTTTGAGCGGGGTGAATTTGGCCAGGCGGTAGTGGAGTACCAGCTCACCGCTTACGACTATCCACCTCACAAAGATGCCGCCGAGGCGGGTTATGCGGCACTGCTCGCATTTGATCAACAGAAGTCGCTCCTGCCCGAGGTCCAGCGCCCGGAGTGGCAGCGTCAGGCAGCAGAGAGTGGTTTGCGTTTTGCTGACCGTTTCCCCGCTGACAAACGAACCGCCGGGGTGCTGAGCCGTAGCGCCCGGCAGTTGTTTCAGCTGGGTGATTATGGCCAGGCCAGAAAAGTGGCGCAGCGCAGCCTGGAGGGGAAAACCGGGCTGGATGTAAAGAGCCAAAAGGTGAGCTGGGCTGTGGCCGCCCACGCCGCCTTCGAGCTGGCCGACTATGCTGAAGCGGAAACCGGCTACAACCAGCTGCTGCAACTGTCGGCGGGGGACAAGGCGGGGCAGGGGATGATCCGGGAAAAGCTCGCGGCTGCTATCTACCAGCAGGGAAGGATCCTGAGTGAAAAGGGCGAGGCGGCGGTAGCGGCCCAACACTATCTGCGCGTGGGCCGGGTGGTGCCTGATGCGTCGATTCGTACCACTGCTGAATACGATGGCGCGGCCAGCCTGATTGCTGCGGGCCGGTGGGAGATGGCTGCCGAGGTGCTGGAGGGATTTCGTCAACGTTATCCCAAGCATGAGCTGACGATCGATGTGGAACGCAAACTGGCGCTAGCCTATCTGCAAAATGGCCAGCAGCTGGAGGCGGCGGCGGTGTTCGAGCGGGTTGCAGTTGCGCCTCTTTCGACGGAACTACAGCAGCAGGCGGCCTGGCAGGCAGCGGAACTCTACCAGAAGGCGGGCAGTGACAAGCGGGCGGTGAGGGCATTCAAGGTCTACGTAAAACGTTTTCCCCAGCCCCTGGAACCTGCAATGGAGGCCCGCCAGCAGTTGGTGGAGCTCTATCAACGACAGCAGGAACCTGCAAAGCGTGACTACTGGCTGCGCCAGATCGTTGCTGTGGAACGCAAGGCCGGTGCCGCTGGCAGTGAGCGAAGCCGCTATCTCGCCGCCCAGGCAGCGTTGAGACTGGCCGAACCGGAATATACGGCGTTTGTAAAAATCCCCCTGAAACGGCCACTGGCACGCAGTCTGAAGCGCAAAAAGCGCCAGATGCAGCGCGCCATCAAAGCCTATGATCTGGCGGCGGGTTTTGCCCAGGCCGATGTGACCACCCTGGCAACCTTCCGCCTGGCCGAGATCTATCGGCTCTTCGGCGAGTCCCTGCTGACATCGGAACGACCCGCCGGGCTTTCGGCGGAGGAGTTGGAACAGTATGAGCTGCTACTGGAAGAGCAGGCATATCCCTTCGAGGAGAAGGCGATCGAGGCCCATGAGTTGAATGCCCGTCGGGCGGCGCAGGGTGTCTACGACGACTGGGTTCGTCAGAGCTTCAGTCAGCTGGCGCAATTAAACCCGGCGCGTTACGCCAAACAGGAACAGGGGGAGCGGGTGTTCAATGAGATACGTTAGACCGATTGCGGGCCTCATTTTTTTCTCCCTGGTGCTGGCGGGTTGTGCCAATCAGGCACCGCGCCGGGATCTGGCGTTACCTGCTGCTGCGGAGTCGGCGGCGTTGGAAAAAGCAGAGGGAGAGAGTGTGCCGGAGTTGCCGGAACAAGCCCGGTTGCAGCTGAGCCAGGCGCTCATTGCGATGCGTGATGGCCGTGATGAGGCGGCCGAACCACTGCTGAGAGCGCTGGCGGATGAGTTCCCCGATTTTGTCTCGCCGCGGCTCAACCTGGGCATCCTGCTGCTCAGGGGGGATCAGGCAGGGGCTGCGGAGACAACATTGCGCCAGGTGTTGCAGGTCGACCCGGAGAATTCGGTGGCACAGCACCAGCTGGCTATTTTGCTGCGCCGTCAGGGACGTTTCCAGGAGGCCCTGACGGTTTACAGGAAACTGTTGGACGGTAAACCGGAGCATGCACTGGCTCACCGCAACCTTGGCATTCTCTATGACCTCTATCTCGACAAACCCCGTCAGGCACTGGCCCACTACAAGCAGTTTGCTGCACTCTCCGCCGACGGCAAACATGAGACAAAATTGTGGATTCTGGAGCTGAAAAGACGCATCGGCACCGGGGAAAAACTGGCGGCAGAGGCAAGATGAGCAGGAATAGAGATGTATTTCGATGGGCGCTGCTGCTGGCGGCGCTGCTGAATCCGTGGACTGCACAGGCAGAGCAGCGGCTGGAACTGGATGGCACGGCGGTGATTGGCAGCCGGGAGTCCCCGCAGGTGCTCTATCTGGTGCCCTGGCGGAAATCGGGGCCGGGTGACCCGTTGGGCATGCCGCCGTTGAAGACAGGAGACGATCTGCTGGTCCCGCTGGAGCGGGCGGTGTTTCGGCGGCAGCTCGACTATTTTAGTGCCGCCAATGAACAACCATGAACGAAACGCCGTACGACCGTACACCGTAGGTCGGGTTAGTCGCGCAACTGCACGAAGCCTGATGCCGGCACGACATCTGGTGCGTGACGTAACCCGACCTACAGAACAAGGTTTGTTAAGAGATCAATCTGAATAATCGCTACAGAGGAACCATTATGGACAACTATCTTTTTATCATTCGATTTTTCCAGGAGGGAGGGGTTTTCATGTACCCGATCCTGCTGATTTTTGCCCTCGGCCTGGCGATAGCTGTAGAGCGTTACTTCTACCTGGCAAGTGCGAAACTGCGCAACAGCCGTTTCTGGGCGAGGGTGCTGCCACAGCTGAATGAAGGTGAATTCAAACAGGCGCTTAAATCGGCCAGCGACTCAAGCACCGCCCTGGGGCGCATCCTGGTCTATGGTCTGTCCCGCACCCACAGTGCACGGCGCCGGGGAGACATTGAGATGGCAATGGAAGAGGGACTGATGGAGGAGATCCCACGTTTTGAAAAACGCACCCACTATCTGAGCACCCTGGCCAATATCGCCACGCTTCTTGGCCTCTTGGGAACCATTATCGGTCTGATCAACGCCTTTACCGCAGTTGCTGCTGCTGACCCCGCAGAGAAGGCGGACCTGCTCTCCGCCAGTATCTCGGTGGCGATGAATACCACCGCTTTCGGCTTGATGGCTGCGATCCCGCTATTGCTTGTCTATACGCTGCTGCAAAGCCGTACCACCCAGGTTGTCGATAGTCTGGAGATGGTTTCCGTGAAGTTCCTCAATATCGTCACCGAGCGGGCCGGGAGCGCAAAATGAGACGCCGGTCGCGCCGGTATGCAGAAGAGGCGGAGCTGAATATCACCGCCTTTATGAATCTGATGGTGATACTGGTGCCCTTTCTTCTGATCACCGCCACCTTCTCACGCATGGCAGTGCTGGATCTCCACCTGCCGCCGGCCAGTGAGGGCAGCAGTGCTGCCAAGGGAGAGCTCCAGCTGGAGGTTATTGTGCGCCACGACGCCATCGAGATTGCTGACCGTCGTGGAGGTCTGATTCAGCGTATCGAACAGCAGGAGTCGGGACAACATCTGCAGCAGCTTTCACAGGTGCTGCAGGCGCTCAAGGCGCGTTATCCCGAAAAGCGCAACGTATATATCCTGTCAGAGCCTGATGTCTCATATGATGATCTGGTGCAGGTGATGGATCGGGTGCGGATTACCGATCTGGTGCAGGCAGGTTCGGTGGTGCAGGCGGAGCTGTTTCCCGATATCTCCCTGGGTGATGCCCCTCCACTGCCAAAGGCGGCAACCAGGGGTAAAGGCTCATGAAGATGTCACGTCGGGCGAAACGTATGCAACGGCATCACAAGCGCAACCGGGGACGCGGCGGCATCAACCTGGTATCGCTGATGGATATCTTCACTATCTTGGTCTTTTTCCTGTTGGTGAACTCCTCAGAGGTGCAGGTACTGCCCAACGCCAAGGCCCTCAAGCTGCCTGAGTCGAGCGCAGAGCAGCGTGCGAAAGAGACCATGGTGGTGATGCTCAATGCAGAGGAGATTCGGTTGCAGGGAGAGGTCGTGGTGCAGCTCGACCGGCTGGAGGACTCCACCACGGAGATGATCGAACCGTTGCGGCAGGCGTTGAATGAACGCGTGAAAATAGCGCTTCCGACTGCTGGGAAGAGTGCTGATGGCACTAGTGAGATCACCATCATGGCGGACCGGCAGGTTCCTTACAGCCTGCTGAAACGGGTGATGCTGACCTGTGCGGAGAGCGAGTTCGGCAATATCTCCCTGGCGGTAGTGAGACGCCCTGAGGAGGGTGAGTCGGAGGTGGCGCTATGAGTACGATGACACATCGACTGGAACTGCCATGGAACAGTGCGCACTGGGAAGACCGGCAGTTCCGCCGGTTGCAACTGGTGATGCTGGGAGCGGCGCTGCTGCTTGGTGTGGTGCTCTCCCAGGTGGAACTACCGCAACAGGAACGGTTTACACGCGTCACTCCGCCGCGACTGGCGAAACTCATTCTGGAGCGCCGTCCGATAAAACCGGTGGAACGCAAGCCGCCGGATGTCGTGATACCCGTGGTTAAACCAAAACCGGTTTCCAAGCCGAAACCCAAGCCCAAGCCGGTAGTGAAAAAAAAGCCGAAAAGAGTGCCTTCCAAGGTGGCAAAGAAACCAATAAAGAGCGACCCGGCAGCCGCTAGGCGCAAGGCCAGCCGGTCGGGTCTGCTGGCTGTCGCCGATGAGTTGGCAGATCTGCGTTCCGCACCAGCGGTGAGCAGCGTGGCCTCATCCCGCAGCCTCTCCAAGGCTGGGAACAAGGCAAACCGGGTGGAGCGCTCGCTGGTCACTGCGGGCGCCTCCCGTGGCAGTGACGGCATCGACACTGCGAAACTGAGCCGGGATACTGGCTCTCAGGGGTTGAGCGGCCGAAAGACGACCCAGGTGCGGTCCGCAGTGCAGGGCAACGGAGGTGGCGGCAGCCGGGCTAAAAAGGCGGCGAAAGACTACTCTGCCCAGCGTACTGAAGAGGAGGTTCAACTGGTGTTCGATCGCAACAAAGGGGCGCTCTACTCTATCTACAATCGGGCCCTGCGAAAGAACCCTTCATTGATGGGAAAGATGCTGCTGGAGATCACCATTGCACCCTCGGGAAAGGTGACCACCTGCCGTCTGCTCTCCTCTGAGCTGGAGAACCAAAAACTGGAGCGTAAGCTGCTCGCAAGAATCAGGATGTTCGATTTTGGCTCCAAAGAGGTGGAGACCACCGTTGTCTCCTACCCGATCGATTTTCTTCCCTCATGAGAGGTGTAATGGTTCGGGTGCTGGCGGTGCTGCTGGGGCTTGCCAGCCTTGGTGCCGAGGCGCAGTGGTTATGGCGAAGCGCCGATATCATGGGTACCCGAATCACGCTGCAACTGTGGTGCGAATCTGCGGAACAGGGTGAGGCTGCCATAGAGGCAGTGCTGAAGGAGATGCACCGCATCGACCGATCGATGAGTCCGTTTCGGTCCGACAGCGAGTTGTCACGGGTCAACCGGGGGGCGGGTCAGGGTGTGGTGGCGATCAGCAGTGAGTTGTTAAGACTGCTGGAGAGGGCACACCAGATATCGGAACTGACAGACGGGGCATTCGACATCACCTTCGCCAGCGTCGGTTACCAATACGACTACCGTCGCGGCATCAAACCCAGTGACACGACAGTGGAGGAGCTGCTGTCCTCCATCGACTATCATCATGTTTTGCTCCAGACGGACCCGGCCGGTGTGCGGTTTGTTCAACCGCAGGTGCGGATCGATCTGGGCGGAATCGCCAAAGGTTATGCGGTTGACCGGGGCATAACGATCTTGCGGCGTCACGGTATCGAACACGCCACACTGAGCGCGGGGGGCGACAGTCGTTTTCTTGGAGACCGGCGTGGCCGTTCCTGGCGGGTGGGTATCCGCGATCCGGATGACAAGAAGGGCATTAAGGCGTTGCTGCCTTTGAGTGAATCCGCGCTCTCGACCTCTGGCGACTATGAGCGTTTTTTTATGCTGGATGGTGTGCGTCACCATCACATTCTGAACCCCAAATCGGGCCGTTCTGCTGAAGGGGTGCGGAGTGTCTCGATCGTGGGGGCGGAGGCGGTGACCACGGATGCGCTGGCCACGGCGCTGTTCGTTATGGGCGAACCGGCTGGTATGGCGCTGGTGGAGCGGCTGCCGGGTATTGAGGCGGTATTTGTGGATCCAACCGGTGAGATTCGCTTCTCCTCCGGACTTGAAACGCAATAAAGCAATACCAAGTAGCTGCGTTGCCATATTCCTACACATAATTCATCTGGTAGGGTGCGCCGCGCGCACCATGATTGCTGGTTAGTGCAATGTTTCGATGCTGTAAGGAAATCAGGAATACGCTCACGGTTTGGATAAATACTCCTTTATTTCGTTTAATAATCATTGGATTTAGCAAGCCGTCACATTTTTCATAAGTAGTGATGGATGGGTTTCACATGTTTTAGAAAGACGGCTTTTTTCTGTTTTCCCAACGGCTAGACTCACCCCCATTGAATTGATTACCAATGGGTTGACGCAGATGTTTGCGAAAATTGGAAAGCTCGTATTTGTTGTAGTTACTGCTCTTTCACTTGCTGCATGTGGCAGTGGATCAGAGGATATCTCCTCTGTTTCAGATGCAACGGGAAGTTCTGCGCTGAAGACGTCAACAAGTCGTATCTCATCATCGATGGATGATGTTGAAGAAGAGGTCAGTGGAGCCATCTACTCAAACAGCAGTGACCTGGAATTGATCAACGATGATCAAGACCAGGTAATAGGCATGCGGTTTGTGGTGGATGTTCCGCAGGGTGCTGTTATCGATAAAGCCAATGTACGGTTTACCGTTGACGAAGTATCCACTGGAACAGGTGATCTTGAAATATCTGCAGAACATGTTACCGATGCTGATAGTTTTGCAAACAGTAGTTATAACGTCTCTTCCCGGACAACTTTTACCGAAACCGTCAACTGGAAACCGGCTAACTGGAATGTTGTTGGAGAGTCCGGTTATGAACAGGAGACCCCGAACCTTGCTGTGTTGATTCAAAAGGTAGTGGATCAACCCCAATGGCAGTCAGGGCAACATGTTGTTCTTGTCGTCAAGGGTAGCGGAAGAAGAACCGCATCATCCTATGATGGCGATGCAGCCAGTGCGCCTCTGCTGAATGTCGATTACTTTGATGACGGGAATACCGGCGACACCGGGACAGACCCTGTACAGCCCAATCAGCCGCCTGAATTGTCAGGAACTCCAGCGCTTACAGTCGCGGAAGGTGAGAGCTATGTTTTTGAACCAGTAGCCGTGGATGCAGATAATGATGATTTGGTATTCTCGATAAGTAATTTGCCTTCATGGGCGACTTTCAGTGCGGTAAACGGCGGATTGTCCGGAACGCCGGATTACAATCAATCAGGTACCTATACCAACATCAGCATATCCGTAACCGATGGGACTGAGACTGCGTCTCTCGCAATTTTTTCCATCACCGTAACTGATGTGAATCGTGCGCCGGTAATCAGTGGCCTGGCACCCACCCAGGTTGTGGCAGGTGGCAGTTACCAGTTTACTCCGAGTGCTGTTGATCAGGATGGAGATGCGTTGACATTCTCTATTACGGGAAAACCTGCTTGGGCAACCTTTGATTCTCTGACGGGTCGTCTGTTTGGGACGCCTTCGGTGGCAGATGCCGGAAACTATGAGAATGTCGGAATTGCCGTTTCCGATGGCGTACACAATGTCTCGTTGCCCAATTTTGCGATTAGTGTGAGTCTGGCAAATAGTGCACCGACGATCAGTGGTACCCCATTGAATGAGGTGACTGAAGGCACGCCATATCAATTTACGCCTGTTGCCAGCGATGCAGATAATAACCCGCTTGTTTTCTCTATTATCAACATGCCTTCCTGGGCTGTGTTTAACAGCGCAAATGGCAGCCTCAGTGGTACGCCATCCGGGGACTACATTGGTGAATACAGTGATATTCGTATCAGTGTAAGTGACGGAGTGGCGAGTACAGCACTCGCGGCATTTTCCATCAATGTGCTGGGCATTAATCATCAACCTGTTGCGAATGATGATCTGGTATCTGCAACGGCAGGGCAGGCGGTGCCGATCGCTGTACTGAATAACGACAGCGGTCTTGAGGATGGGCCGATTACTCTGAGCGTGCTGCAGAATACAACGAAGGGGAACCTCTCGATCAATGGAGATAATACCTTTTCATACCTCCCGGATGCTGGATACAGTGGTTTGGATTCGTTTACCTACCAGGTTGTGGATATTGACGGCGAGAGTGCCACGGCAACCGTAACCCTCAGCGTGACTTGCGAGGGAGATTGCACGACACACATGGCCAGAATCAGCTGGAGTCAAAGCAGTGGTGTGGGAGTTCAGGAGTACCGTGTTCACTATGGAACTCAGTCAGGTGTTTACACCCAGTGGGTCCTGGCTGACACTATGACCTCCCATGATGTGACGGTTCCTGGTGGTGGTGCCTGGTATTTCTCAGTGACTGCGGTTGACAGTCTTGGTGTTGAGTCCGGTTTCTCTGATGAGGTCAGTTTAACCTTTTAGTCTCTTTTCTGATTACCCCTATAACTCAGCTACTATAGGGAAAGAGATTTATCCGCGAATAACGCAAAAGCGCAAGGTCGTAGAGAGTGAAACAACTCTACGGCCTTGCGCTTTTTACGTTTAATCTTCAGGTTATCTGAAGTTCAATTAACAATATTCTATTGGTTGATTTTGTTCACAAAATCATAAAATCAATCGGTTCGTTCTAATAATTTATGCATAAATCCGGCAGGCATCACACATTGAAATCAGTGTGAAAAATTGTGTCACATGTTTGATTTTATGAACTGTTCATCCGTCCCATGATTGCCAACAATGTAGCCATAACGAATTGTGTTGTGGATTATAAATATGTTGTTGGAAAATTTATTTTGTAAGCGTTTTTCCTTTTCTCTGTTCATCATTCTATGTGTGTTTTTAGTGACGCCGATTTTCACGGGTTTGCAAGCCGGTGAAGCTGATGCAGGTGTTGTGTCAACACGTTTTGAGCAGAGAATTTCGGCCTCCATGGATGATGTGGAAGAGGAAGAGAGTGGCAACATCTACGTTAACAGTTCAGACCTGGAGCTGGTATACGATGGTGAATATCAAGTTATTGGACTCCGCTTTGCTCTGAATCTTCCGCAAGGTGTTCGTGTCGGCGAGGCAAAACTTCAGTTTACCGTTGATGAGGTTTCAACCGATCCGACAAGCCTGGGGATTTATCTGGAAAACAGTCTGGATGCGCAGCCATTCAGCAACCTGAGTTATAACGTCTCCTCCCGCACATTTTTTCGCCAAAGCGTGCCATGGCTCCCTGCGGATTGGACGAGTGTAGGGGAAGCGGGTGCAGCACAGCAGACACCCGATATTTCAGCGTTGATACAGGCGGCGGTCGATCAACCTGACTGGAAATCCGGAAGCCATGTTGTAGTTGTTATTAAAGGCAGTGGCCGGCGCACTGCATCCTCTTATGACGGCGAAATGAATAAGGCGCCGCTGCTGTCTGTTTTATACACAGATAGTGAGACAGCTCCTGTTCCCGAGGAGCCGGTGATAGAAGAGCCTGTAGTTTCAAAACAGTTCACCAGTCGCATCTCCTCATCCCTTGATGATGTGGAAGAGGAAGAGGATGGAAATATCTACGCCAATAGTTCTGATATTGAACTGATATACGATGGTGAGTATCAGGTTGTCGGACTTCGCTTCGCTGTTGATCTGCCGCAGGGTGCCCGCATCGATGAAGCGAACCTCCAGTTTACTGTCGATAAGGTTTCCCGTGGTGACAGCAGCCTTCAAATTGGTGTGGAGCAGACGTCCAATGCAGCGCCGTTTCAGAAAAGCAGTTATAACGTTTCATCACGGTCGCTTTTTGCTAAGTCTGTTGCATGGTCTCCATCAGCTTGGAGAAAAAGAGGGAGAGCAGGTGCTGGGCAAAGAACGCCCGATATCTCTGCCCTGATACAGGCTGCGGTCGACCAACCGGATTGGCAGGCCGGAAATCATCTGGCGGTGGTCATAAAAGGTAACGGACGCCGTGTGGCCTCTTCTTTTGACGGCAAGGCAGATAAAGCCCCTCTATTGGTCATCAACTACCAGGCTAGCGAGGGTGGCGGCACTACAGATCCAACAGATCCACAGCTACCGAATCATGCGCCGACCATCTCCGGTCTTCCTGCTACTGTTGTGGCAGAAAATACGCCTTACTATTTTGCGCCTGAAGCCGGTGATGCCGATGGCGATAAACTGAACTTTAGTGTCCGCAATCTGCCTGCTTGGGCAAGTTTTGATCCTGTGACTGGGATTATCTCCGGTACCCCCGGCTTTGATGCTGCTGGCAACTATGGCCTTATCAGTATCAGTGTCACTGACGGCACAGAGAGCGCTACGCTTGCTGGTTTTTCCATTACCGTCAGCGATACAAACCGCTTGCCGACGATCAGCGGGTCTCCTGCCGGTAGTGTCGCTGAAGGTTCGGCCTACAGCTTTACCCCCAACGCATCCGATGCGGATGGCGATATGCTGGTCTTCAGCATCAGCAACAAGCCGGTATGGGCCGGATTCAACACTACCACTGGAGATCTATCCGGTACGCCTGGCGCCGGTACGGCTGGCAGCTATGACAATATCAGCATCAGCGTAACCGACGGCGCAGGCACTGCCTCGTTGGCCAGCTTCACTATTACCGTAACCGCAAGCAACAATAATCAGGCACCGACCATCTCCGGCTCTCCGGCTACAAGCATTGCCGAGAAAGCGACTTATACCTTCATCCCGAGCGCATCCGATGCGGATGGTGACACACTGAGCTTCAGCATCACCAACAGACCGAAATGGGCCGGCTTCGACTCCACCACTGGCGAACTGTTCGGCAACCCCGGTTACAACGATGCCGGAATCTGGGGCGATATCCTTATCAGCGTGACCGACGGCACTGACAGCGCCACACTGCCCAGCTTTTCCATCACTGTCAGTAACACAAACCAGGCACCGGCCATCAGTGGGTCTCCTGCCAGTAGTGTCGCTGAAGGTTCAGCCTACAGCTTCACCCCCAGCGCCTCTGATCCGGATGGCGACAACTTGACCTTCAGTATCACCAACAAGCCAGCCTGGGCCAGCTTCAACACAACCAGCGGGCAGCTCTCCGGCACACCTGGCGCAGGCACGGCAGGCAGCTATAGCAATATCGGCATCTCTGTCTCAGACGGTGCCGAGAGTGCAACACTGAACGCCTTCCAGATCATCGTCACCGCACCCGCACCTGGCGGGGGTAACAATCTCTATGTCGACCCACTCATCGGCGCATCGAGCTGTAACGACTATGATGCCGGCAGTCGCGCCTGCGGTGCAGGTTCCGACGCTGCCTTTCGCAGTCTGAGCGGGGTAGCCGCAGCGGCCGCCGCCGGTGAAACCGTTTTGATTCGTGAAGGCAGCTATAACGAACCGCTGATTCCGCAGAACTCCGGCACCCCCGGCAACTACATCACCTATCGTAACTACGAATCAGAGCAGGCGACGATCACCGGCACCAACCTCAGTCCGGCCATCGACATCTCCAATCGCGAATACCTTATTCTGCAGGGATTGCGGGTTCACGATGTCTACCGTTGGATGTATGCCCTCAACGCTCATCACAACATCCTGCAGTACAACAGCTTTCTGCGGGCAAACCACGGCAGCACCAGCGCCAAGACCGGCCTGTTCTTTCAGGAGTCGACCCATAACAAGATTCTCAACAACACCATCGAGAACTCTTCACAGGACAACCTTGCTCTGATCAAATCGGATCACAACCTGGTGGAGGGCAACACCTTTGTACGCGCCAGCCATACGCTCTGGGTGATCAAGTGCGGCAACTTCAACGTGATCCGCAATAACCATTTCGATAACGAGATCCAGAAGATCGGCGAGATCTACGACTGTGACAATGTGGGCTTCGATCACGAGTTCACCCTTCACGACGCCACCAAGTACAATCTGGTGGAGGGCAATACCTTCGCCAAGACCAACGCTTATTACAGCACCTCCGGCGGCAACGGTATCCAATATGCGGGTCAAAACGGCATCATTCGCCAGAATGTCTTTTATGCGAACAACTCCGGTCTTGGCATGCAGAACTACAGTCAGGAGGCTCGTTTCAACACCCACAACCGGGTCTACAACAACGTCTTCCACAAAAACCTCTGTGGCGGCATCACCACGATGGACTCTTCAGTGGGGGGCTTTGAGGACAACCTCTTCGCCAACAACATCCTCAACAGGAACACGGATTGCGAAAAGCCCGACGTTCCCTACCAGCACGTCTACCGCAACGACATGTCGGGTTATCAGTTCGACACCAACAACTTCTTCTCTGGCAATCCGGGGGATAATGTAATCGGACACTGGGGCAGCAGCGGCATCTCACTGGTCGATGCGCAGAACACTAAACCGGCTTTCTACGTAAACAACCTGGAGCAGGACCCGCAGTTCGTGGATGAGGTCAACCACGTCTTCACCCTTCAACCCACGAGTCCAATGATTGATGCCGGACGCTTCCTCACCACCGCTGTGGGCAGCGGTAGCGGCACCACCCTGGTGGTCGATGATGCCGGTTACTTCTACGACGGTTTCGGGATCGCCGGTGAGACCGGGGATGAGATCCAGCTACAGGGCAGCAATGAGACAGCCATTATCGTTGGGATCAACTATGCCAGCCACACCATCACCCTCGATCGTGCATTGAGCTGGAATGCCGGTCAGGGCGTGGCTCTGAAATACAACGGTACTGCACCGGATATGGGGGCATTTGAGCATGTCGGCACTACAGATCCACAGCTACCGAATCATGCGCCGACAATTACCGGTGAACCCGTGTTGGTTGTGGCGGAAAATACCCCCTACCATTTTGCTCCTGCAGCTGCCGATGCTGATGGCGATAAACTGATCTTCAGTGTTCGTAATCTGCCTGCTTGGGCAAGTTTTGATGCCGCAACTGGAGTCATCTCCGGTACCCCGGGCTTTGGTGATGCAGGCAGCTATTCGGATATCAGTCTATCGGTAACGGATGGAAAGGCGAGTGCTGCACTATCCCCCTTCACCCTGGTAGTCAGTAATGTCAACAGAGCGCCTGAGATTGGCGGTGAACCTGCTGCCGGGGTCTCCGCAGGCAGTGCGTATCATTTTATCCCCAGCGCCTCAGATGCTGACGGTGACAGTATGACCTTTGCCGTCAGTGGAAAACCAACATGGTTGAACTTCGACCGCACCACCGGCACCTTGAGCGGCACACCTGCTGAGTCTGATGTCGGTGAATATATGGATGTTGCCATCTCTGTGAGCGATGGAACGGTTACGAGCCAGCTGACACCTTTTTCCATTCTTGTCACAGGACTCAACCATCAGCCGGTAGCTGTCGATGATCTGGCCGCAGTCGTTGCAGGTGAATCTGTTTTGGTCGCTGTGCTGGCCAATGATACCGGTCTGCAGGATGGGCCGATCAGTTTGCGCATCCTGGAATCCGCGATCAAAGGGGAGTTGAGCATCACTGCAGATAATGAGGTCATCTATCGGGCAGCTGCCGGTTATTCAGGCAGGGACAGCTTTGCCTACGAGGTAACCGATCTCGATGGTGACAGCGCCACCGCCACCGTTAGTGTGGACGTCACCTGTATCACTTCATGTGAGGCAGCCAGCAATCGGGTGCAGATTTCCTGGACACCCAGTGAGGGTGGGAATGTTCAATCATATCGCGTCTATTACGGCCAGGAACCCGGTAACTACGAGCATTGGGAGGTGGCGGATAGTATGATATCCCACGTTGTTACGCTACCCAGTGACGGAGTCTGGTATCTGGCGGTAACCGCAATCGATAATGCGGGCATTGAATCGGGTTACTCAGAGGAGATAATAGTTCGGTTCTAAAGCGAAGGGTTTGTCTGTAGGCCCCACAGCGATGAGGTGCCGGTGTACCACCACCGCACCAATTTGCTTTGGGGCGGTGGCCCAATAAGAGATAAAGCCTACAATATTGCCTGCGCCTGACCAATCTGTTCGCCCATCTTCAGCGGCATCTCCGGCGTCAGCTCATCCATCCAGTCCATGGCATCCTGGCCGAACAGCAGGATCACAGTGGAACCCATATTGAAGCGCCCCATCTCCTCTCCCTTTTCAAGGGTGATCTCCGTAGGCGCCGGCTGTTCTGCGTAGTGCCATTCCCGTACCTGTTTTGAAACAGGGGTCACTGTGCCCGACCAGACGGTATCCATGCTGGAGACAAAGATCGCGCCCACCAGGATGACGGCCATGGGTCCAGCCTCGGTTTCGAAGAGAGAGACAACCCGTTCGTTGCGGGCAAAGAGATTGGGCACCATACGGGCAGTGGTGTTGTTGACACTGAACAGGCGTCCCGGCACATGGATCATCTTTTTCAGAGTGCCGGAAAACGGCATGTGTACGCGATGGTAGTCACGCGGTGAGAGGTAGATGGTGGCAAAACTGCCCTCCTCGAAACGGCGGCTCCACTCGATATCGCCACCCAGCAGTTCCAGCAGTGAGTAGTCGTGCCCCTTGGCCTGGAACAGATAGCCGCTCTCGATATCCCCTGCCTGGCTCAGTGTGCCGTCGGCGGGAGAGGTGATGGCGTCCTGTTGCGCAGCGACGGGTCTCGCATCCGGTCGCAGGACGCGGGTAAAGAAGTCGTTGAAGCTGCGATAGACCGCTGGATCCGACTCCAGCGCCAGATCCATATCCACCCGATACCACTCAATGGCCTTGCGGATCAGCAGATCCTTGAAGGGTTTCCACTCCGAGCGGGTGATGCGGTACATGATTGCCGATAAAAGGTGGTGTGGCAGCAGGTATTGGAGACCCACAAAAAGTTTGTTGCCAATGGTTTCAGGGGCGCCGTGCCGGGCAGCAGGAGAGTTTTTCATGGATTTTGGTTGCTGATAATTGCCTTCAGATCAGCTGCGATGGTAGCCGCATCCTGCACGTCGGTAAACAGTGCATGAATCCGCGCCTCAGGGTCAATGAGGTAGAGGGTGAAGCTGTCAGTGATATCTGACACACCGAAACGAGAGAAAGTTTCATCGACATTCTGCTCTGTGCCGTGCAGCGCGAGAAAGTTGGAACCGAGTCTGCCGGCGCCAGCCTTGATGTCGTCACTGCTCTCTCTGGGAACGTAGATGAAGTGGGTCTGACGTTGCAGCTCCGATTCGATGGCCAGACGATTGTACACCTGAACCATGCGGTAGAAGGCGGGGGATGCGGTGCCGGACTGTGGGTCCAGCACCAGCAGGTTCCAGCTCCCCTGCAGCCGCTCTTGCGAAAAAGCCTCGTTCGACTGATCGAAAAGCTGAAATTCCGGGGCCGGGGTTGGGGGACGCATCACCACGCCGGAGATTGGGACGGCATCATCGGTTTTATTGCGGTTGCCCAAATAGTAGCTGATGGCGAAGACGGAAATCGCCAACAGGAAGAAAACCGCACGGCGTTGCCTTGGGCCGGGTCTGCCGATCATGTCTCTTCCTGCTTGAAAATCAGAAGCTCCTTAAGCCTGCAATGCTTTCTGTACCGCAGCCAGGGCTACGCCGGTATTGATCGGTGCCCCCATGTCGCTCAGGACTGCTTCCAGGGCGCCAACGCAGAGCAGGACGTTCTCTGCCCGGGCGCTGTGTCCCATGAGACCGACACGCCAGACCTTTCCGGCCAGTGTGCCGAGACCGGCACCGATCTCCAGATTGTATTCGTTGAGCAGACGTCCGCGAACGGCTGCGTCGTCCACCCCCTCGGGAATGGATACGGCGTTGAGCTGGGGCAGACGGTGCGCCTCGTCGACGATGAAGGAGAGCCCCATCGCCTCCAGACCGGCCTTCAGCGCCAGATGTATCTTCCGGTGTCTTGCCCAGGCGTTCTCCAGCCCCTCTTCCTCAAGGATGCGCAGCGATTCATGCAGTCCGTAGAGCGCGTTCACCGGGGCGGTGTGGTGGTAGGCTCGCTTCTGTCCGCTACCCCAATAACCCATTACCAGATTGAGGTCGAGGAACCAGCTCTGCACCTTGCCTGAACGGTTGCGAACCTTCTTCAGGGCGCGTTCGCTGAAGCTGATCGGCGAGATGCCGGGGGTGCAGGAGAGACACTTCTGAGTACCGGAGTAGATGCTGTCGATCTCCCATTCGTCCACCTTAACCGGGGTGCCGCCGAGGGAAGTCACCGCATCGACGATGGTCAGGCAGTCGTGGGCATGGGCCAGCGCCGCCAGCTCTTTGGCATCGGACTGGGCGCCGGTGGAGGTCTCCGCATGTACGAAGGCGAGAATTTTGGCGTCGGGGTTGGCTTTCAGTGCATCCTCGGCCTTCTGCAGATCGACCGCAGTGCCCCACTCATCCTCGACCATCACCGGGGTGCCGCCGCAACGTTCCACGTTCTCTTTCATGCGACCGCCGAAGACACCATTCTGGCAGACGATGACCTTGTCACCCGGTTCGACCAGATTGGCGAAGCAGGTCTCCATGCCGGCGGAACCGGGGGCGGAGACCGGCATGGTCAGTGCATTTTCGGTTTGGAAGGCGTACTGCAGCAGCGCTTTGGTCTGCTCCATCATGCCGACGAAGGCTGGATCCAGATGGCCGATGGTCGGGCGGGAGAGGGCTTCCAGAATGCGCGGATGCACATCCGAGGGGCCGGGGCCCATGAGCGTACGGATTGGGGGGTTGAAGATAGGTGTGTTCATAATCGTCGCTGCCTGTAGGGGGCCGTGGAAACCGGCACCTGTTTTCGTTAAGTCGATGTTGGATGCGAGTATAAGTTGCGTATGGAGCCCGCTTCAAGGAACAACAACCGCTTTTTAGTTCGGGGTTATCGCATTTTTCATATCAGCACTTGAAAAAATAGGGTGTGTCCCAATCTCTTCAGACAACAGCAAAACACAATTTCTGGAGAACGAAAAAATGAGTATTTTTCACAATGAGCCCTGGACCCAGTTGCACGACTTTGGCCGCGAGATGGATCGCCTGATGCAGGCGCGCAAACAGCAACAGGTTGCCGCAGCATCCGTCTGGACACCGGCGGTGGATATTCGTGAGGCTGAAGATCACTATCGCCTGACGCTGGATATCCCCGGTGTTGCCCCGGAAGAGATCGAGGTCTCCATGGAGGATGGCGTGCTGGAGATCTCCGGTGAACGTAAGGTGGTGGATGCCGAGAACGAAAAGCGAGATTACAGTCGCCGCGAACGCATTCAAGGGGCATTTCGCCGCAGTTTCAAATTGCCGGAAATGGCCGACGATACAGAGATCAGCGCGGCAACCAGTCACGGTGTACTGGAAGTGCTGATCAAGAAGAGAGCTGCGCTGCAGCCTCGCCGAATCCCGGTTACCCACTGATTCAAACGCTTTCTAATTTTATCCCCCCTTGGATGCAGGGGCGGTGCCACACTGCCCCTGCCGGCTGTCCGTCCGGAAACGATTCCGAAAAAACGCAGAGATGAATGCGTCAATTGAGATTGCCTGCCACAAGGGTGTCGGTTACTCTTCCAACCCTCTGTGTCTTGGAATCAAAGCAATGTTGCTGCAGCCGATCAAATACACTCTGCCTGACGACTTGGGACTGGACGGCGTCGAGTCTGCGCTGGCCCAATCCCACCGCTTCCTGAAAGCCCCCAAAAGTGATGATAGCCTGGTCTTTCTCGACAGTTTTGACTGGCGGGTTTGGCAGGCGGGTGCGGAACTGACCTTCGAAAAGTCTTCGGCGGGTGGCCGTCTCTGCTGGATTGAACATCACAGCGGGGAGCAAGTGGCGTGTGAGGCGCTGCAGCAGAACCCTGGATTCAGCGACTCCCTGCCGGTTGGTGAGATGCGTGAGCGACTCTCCCCAATACTCGAAATGCGTACACTGTTACCTCTGGTCAGGGTGGATAGTCATCTGCGAACCCTGAGACTGCTCGACAGGGAGGAGAAGACGGTTGTTCGGATTGTGCTGGAAGAGAACCGCTACAGCTCCCAGGATGGCAAACAGCAGGGTTCGTTGGAACCGACCCTCACCCTGCTGCCGCTTAAAGGCTACCCAAAACCATTCCTCCGGCTGCAGGCGGATCTGGAGAGTATGGGGTTAGAGGTGGCAACTCAGACGCCGTTCATCGGCGCGCTCGACGGAATTGGCCGGCGGCCCGTGGACTACTCATCCAAGCTCAACTATCGGCTCGACCCTGAACAGCGCGCTGACGCTGCTGGTCGAAAAATACTGCTGGGCCTGTTGGATACCATGGAAGCAAACATTTCCGGTACCCGGGCAAATCTTGATTCAGAATTTCTCCACGATCTACGGGTCGCAGTGCGCCGCAGCCGTTCGTTACTGGGGCAGGTCAAGAACATCTTCGCCGAAACCGATATCGAACGTTTCAAACAGGGTCTGGGGTGGATCGGCAAGATCACCGGGCCGACCCGCGACCTGGATGTCTATCTGCTGAAATTTGCTGATCTTCGGGCGAGTCTGCCGACGGTGGTGCAAGCGGATCTCGATCCCTTTCACGACTTCCTGGTGAATCATCATCAGGGTGCGCAGCGTGCTCTGGTGCGCAAGATCAACTCTCCCCATTTCCGGAAATTGATGAAGGATTGGCGTAGCTGGCTGGAGTCGCCACTGCCGGAGGCGCCGGTTGAAGTCAATGCCCGGAAGCCGGCCGCGACGGTGGCGGATCTGCGCATTCGCAAGATCTACCATCGGGTGTTGAGAGAGGGATTGGCGATTACTCCGGACTCCCCGGCGGAAGCGCTTCACGATCTGCGCAAATCGTGCAAGAAACTGCGCTATCTCATGGAGTTCTTTCAGAGTCTCTATCCCAAGCGCGATATTCGCAAGGTGATCAAGGCGATGAAGATCCTGCTGGATAATCTCGGCGACTTTCAGGATCTGCAGGTGCAGGCGGAGAGCCTGGAGGTTTTTGGTGAGCAGATGCTGAAAGAGGGGAGCGGCGCCCGGCCGGTGATTGCGATGGGCATCCTGGTGGGTGATCTGCTGGCGAAGCAACAGCAGGCCCGGGCTGAGTTCGCGGCCCTGTTTACCGACTTTGCCGCGCAGGACAATCGCGACACATTCAAGACACTCTTTGGTGGCAAGGGGGCTGCATGAAGATCATCGGCATCTACAACATCAAGGGTGGGGTGGGCAAGACTGCCACGGCGGTGAATCTTGCCTACCTGGCGGCGAAAGAGGGCTACCGCACCCTGATCTGGGATCTTGATCCCCAGGCTGCAGCGACCTTCTATTTTCGTGTCAAACCGAAGGTAAAAGGCGGCAGTAAACGCCTGGTGAAAGGCAAGCTCGATCTCGACTCGCTGGTCAAGGCCACCGACTTTGACAACCTTGACATTCTGCCGGCGGATTTCTCCTATCGGAATATGGATCTGAGATTGGAGACCGCCAGCAAGCCCACCAAACAGCTGCTGAGACTGCTGCGTCCCCTCTCCCGTGCCTATGATTATGTTTTTCTCGACTGTCCGCCCAGTATATCGCTGGTCTCGGAAAACATCTTTCGTGCCGCCGATGGCCTGATGTTGCCCCTGATACCGACTATTCTCTCCCTGCGAACCTTTGACCAATTGCTCGATTTTCTTGAGGGCCATCGTATAGACGGGCTGGAGCTGATGCCCTTCTTTTCCATGGTGGACCGGCGCAAGCGGATGCATCTCGATGTCATGAAGAATCTGCCTGCCACGCACAGCGAGGTGCTGGAGACCCGTATCCCCTATGCCAGTGATGTGGAGCGGATGGGTATATTCCGCATGCCTGTGGCAGAGTATGCCCTGCGAGGAGTAGCAGCACAGGCCTACGAGGCATTGTGGGCGGAGACGAAACAGCGACTCAATGGAATTCCTGATTAACCGCTATCCCCCGCAGTTTGCTGCGAAGCGGCAGGGGGTGGGGGCAATCCGCTCAACTCAATCCCAATTACCTGCCGCGCTGTCCGGTTTGACTCTGACCCCTGCTGGCCGATTATCTGTAGAATAGGCGGCCATCATCCATCTGCTGTAGTCCTGCCGTGAACGCTCTCTCCATTCGAAATCTGCACAAGAGATTCAACAACGGCTTTGAGGCGCTGAAAGGTATCAATCTCGATGTAGAAGAGGGGGATTTTTTTGCACTGCTGGGCCCCAACGGTGCAGGAAAGTCGACTGCCATCGGTATCATCGCCTCCCTGGTCAACAAATCATCCGGGCAGGTGGCGGTATTTGGCCATGATACCGACAGGGAGCGTGAGGCAGCCAAGCAGTCCATCGGCCTGGTGCCTCAGGAGTTCAATTTCAATCAGTGGGAGCCGGTGGTGGAGATCCTGGTCAATCAGGCGGGGTACTACGGCATACCCCGAAGCGAGGCCTATCTGCGGGCGGAGAAGAGTCTGAAACGGCTCGATCTCTGGGACCGGCGCAGCGCACAGGCCCGTGCGCTCTCCGGCGGAATGAAACGCCGTCTGATGATCGCCCGTGCGTTGGTGCATCGGCCGCGTTTGTTGATCCTCGATGAACCCACTGCCGGGGTGGATATCGAGATCCGCCGTTCCATGTGGGCGTTTCTGCGTGAGATTAACTCACAGGGCACCACTATCATTCTCACCACTCACTATCTCGAAGAGGCGGAGAGCCTCTGCCGCAACATCGCCATCATCAACCACGGCCGGATCGTGGAGCAGTCTTCGCTCTCGGGACTGCTGAGCCGTCTGCACGCGGAGACCTTCGTGCTCAACCTGCGTGAGGAACTCACCCGTCTGCCGGAACTGGACGAATATATCCTGGTGCAGGTGGATGACGTCACGCTGGAGGTGGAACTCACCCGCGGGCAAACCGTCAACGACCTCTTTGAAACGCTCTCCCGCAACGGCATCGAGGTTGTCAGCATGCGCAACAAGCAGAACCGTCTGGAACAGATGTTCATCAATATGGTGGACCGGGATCGCAGCAGCATAGCGGAGGGGAAAGCGTGACCCGCTGGAGCCGCTACACTACCGCCTATCGCACCATTGTCATCAAAGAGGTGCTGCGTTTCAGCCGCATCTGGATCCAGACCATACTGCCGCCGGCAATCACCACCAGCCTCTACTTCGTTATCTTCGGCACTCTGATCGGTGATCGCATCGGGGAGATGGATGGTTTCCGCTACATCGATTTCATCGTGCCGGGCTTGATCCTGATGTCGGTGATACAGAACTCCTATGCCAACGTGGTCTCCTCCTTCTACAGCGCAAAATTTCAACACTATGTGGATGAGATGCTGGTGGCGCCCGTGCCGAGTTGGGTGGTATTGGCAGGATATGTCAGTGGCGGAGTGGCCAGGGGCGTTGCCGTCGGCAGCGTGGTGACACTGGTCTCACTGTTCTTTACCGATCTTGAGATACACAGTTACGCTGTCACGCTGCTGGTGTTCATTTTGACTTCGATCCTGTTTGCCCTGGCGGGTTTTATCAACGCGGTCTATGCCAACACCTTTGATGATATCGCTATCGTGCCGACCTTTGTGCTGACACCTCTGACCTATCTGGGCGGAGTCTTCTACTCCATCCAGCTGTTGCCCCAATTCTGGCAGGATGTCTCCATGGCCAATCCTGTGCTCTATATGGTGAACGCCTTTCGCTTCGGTCTTATTGGCGTTTCGGATATCGATTTGGGTATTGCGATAATGATCATTCTCTCGTTTATTTTGGCCCTGTCGGCCTATAGTCTGAACCTGCTGCACCGGGGTGTGGGCATCAAGAAGTAGGCCTGATCAAGCGCAGCGGATTTGGCCTACGTTTGAGTGGGTTTTCGTCGGAAAAAGAAAGCCAGAAACATATCAAACATCCTCTTATGCAAAATATGGGGTCGAAAATGCCCTATCATTACTGTTATCAACGAAACCGGGGCAGTTAAACTCGATCTCCTACCATTCGTAAATGGAGGGTGCAGTCATGAAAATGGGTGTTTCTTCAACCAGAGTTTCAACGGCAACCATGCCTTCATGTAGCTGAGAAAGAGAGGTGAATAATGAATAATATCGATCTTTTTACCCCGTTCACGCTGGGTGGCCTGACACTGCCGAATCGTATTGTGATGGCACCCATGACCCGCAACCGGGCCGGCGAGGGAAATGTGCCCACGGCACTAAACGCCGAGTACTACTCTCAGCGGGCCGCTGCCGGGTTGATTATTACCGAGGCCAGTCAGATCTCGCCCGAGGCCGTTGGCTATCCCGCAACACCGGGAATCCACAGCGATGAGCAAGTGGCGGGATGGCGGCAGGTAACCGATGCCGTGCATGCCGAAGGCGGACGTATCTTTATCCAGCTCTGGCATGTGGGGCGCATATCTCACTCCTCGATGTTGCCCGATAACCTTCAGCCGGTAGCTCCGTCGGCCATCCGCCCTGAAGGTGATGCCGTGACCTATGAGGGCATGCAGCCTTTCGAGACCCCCCGTGCCCTGACCATCGAAGAGATCCCCGGTCTGTGTGCAGATTATGCGGGAGCCGCACAAAGAGCCAGGGATGCAGGCTTTGACGGGGTGGAGATCCATGCAGCGAATGGCTATTTGCTGGATGAGTTTTTACGCGATGGCACCAACACCCGAACTGATTCCTATGGCGGCAGTATTGAAAACCGTATGCGCCTGTTGGATGAAGTGATTACAGCGGTGAGTACAGTTTGGCCTGGCAACCGTATAGGCGTGCGCCTGTCACCTGAAAACCAGTTCAATGACATTCGGGATTCACAACCGCAAGCGACGTTTAATGCAGTTGTTGATATGTTGCGTGGGCATCAGCTTGTCTACCTGCATGTATTGGAAGGCGATATGTTGGGTGGAGATCGTCGGGTGGATTATCACGAGCTCAAGCGTCGTTTTGGCGGTCTCTACATGGCCAACAATGGCTATACACAAGCCAGGGCCGAGCAGGCGTTGCAACAGGGTGATGCTGATTTGGTTGCCTTCGGCCAGCTGTTTCTCGCCAATCCGGACCTGCCTGAGCGATTTGCTCAGGGTGCACGACTTAACGAGCCAGATCCCGGGACGTTTTACGGCGGTGATGAAAAAGGTTATACCGATTACCCGTTTCTGTAGGGGGCAACGGGTCATGCTTTGAGGTGAGAGCGAAAGACTATTTCTCTTCCGATGATGGTCTCTGCAGCCCGGTCAACCGCCACAATGTGTCGATTTCGGCACGCAACTGCCGGACTTCCTCCTCAAGGGCCGCCAGGCGATCAGCTTCACCGGTCGTTTCCGTCGCAGCAGCGGCCATAGACCGCTCCTCCTTCGGTTCATTACTCAGCAGCTGGGCGTATCGGTCCTCGCGTCGTCCCGGCCCCTTGGGGAGGGTCGCCACCAATGAAGGATCTTGCGCCATCAGCAGTTCCAAGGCATCTCGGACATCCTCCAGACCGGCAAAATCCGCCAGGCGCGAACCGTGGGTACGCAGCTCACCCAGCGTCTGGGGTCCGCGCAACAGCAGGACGCAGAGTACTGCCTGTTCCTCCCGACCAAGCTCAAGATGCCTGCCGAGTTTCTGTTCATACCGCTCAGCCCGGCCGGAGAAGCTCGAACGGATCAGTTCCCGATCCCGCAGCAGGTTGACGGTGTGGCCAACCTCCCCCTGGGTCAGCTGCATCACCGGGTTGCGGCTGGTCTTCTGGTTGCAGGCCTGTACCAGTGCGTTGAGGGTGAGCGGATAGTTGTCCGGCGTGGCCCGCTGTTTCTCCATCAACACGCCGAGTATGCGGGCCTCAACTGGAGTGAACAGTGGTTCATTGTTGGCTTCAGTGTCAGGCTGGTCTGTCATGTCAGTGTCACTGGTTCGTAGGGTTAGTAAAAATGCGAAAACCGGGTCAGAGAAAAATGGCACTGGAAAACCCGGCTTTACGCAGGTCGGTCCCAGACACGCAATAATTTGTAGTAGTCGCAACCTGATCTGACAGTTACCGGTTTCGGTGGTATAAAATCACATTTTCTCAAGCGGACGTAGTGTAACGGTAGCACGCGGGCCTTCAGAGCCCGACATTCCGGTTGCCCCCGGGTAGTGCGGGTTCGAATCCCGTCGTCCGCTCCAAATTCCCCCCTGCGTTTTTATCCTCCGGGGTCGGAGTCGAGAGCGAGTCTATTGGGGAGTCGTATGAAGCAAGCTGATTGCGAAGCAGGTGGTGTTACTTTGTAGTTGAATCGACTCCGACCCCTTACTCTAGTAGTTGAATCGACTCCGACCCCTTACTCTACCGAACCCTATTGAATTCGTAGGACACAGCATGGCAAAACAACTCAGGCAGATCATCTCTCCTCTCTCTGCCTATATCACCACCCGCTTTCAACGCGCCCTTCGTTGGCCCGGCGCCAAAGACAATAAATTACCGGCACATCTGCAAATCGCCTTTATGCGCGGAGAAAGCCTTCTGCGTGAGCGTTTCTTCAGCTACCTCGAAGGCCGGCACATGGACGATGCCGAAACCCAGCTCTTCTTCTGGCGACAATTGCGGGAGAATCCCGAACTGCTCACCGCTGTCTCGCAACAGAGTGGCCTGCATGACGCCTTAAAGCGCCAGGCAGATGCCGGGTGGCTGTCGCATACAGAGAGATAGAGATGCAGCACTATACGGCCTACTGCTGCCTGTTGTGGGACCTGAAGGTGCAGAAAGAGCAACAACTGCTGGTAATCGCCACAGACAGGCTTTTCGCCCACTTCTCCAGCAGTCTGTTCCCCTCTGAACGCAAACAAAGTGATCCTGAACAACTTAAGCGGGAGATCCGTAAGCGGCTGGCGCAGCAATGGAATATAAGGCCGGAGATCAAGGAGTCTTTCCATACGACTGACGATGCAGTCAGCTTTACCCTGCTGGCAAAGTTGCCTGCCCATCATCCCGTCGAGCTGATAGTCCTGCAGGGCAAGCGCCTGAAACCCACCCGACTCAAGGCCTGCCAGGATCTGTTGCGTGATCTTGAAGCGGGTCTATTCAAACCCGATATGCCGGAAATGCGCACGCCGAAAAAGAGCAGTGCTACTGATCCGTTCTAGTGACACACTTCCGGGGGGCACATTCTTCCGGGGTCGGAGTCGAGAGCGAGACTGTTTGGGCGTGGCACAGAGTAACTGCGGAGCAATGGCACTGACACCACTTCATAGTTGAACCGACTCCGATCCCTGGCACCCTATCAGCCACATCAAAAAAGACATTTCGCAATTGCTGCGGTAAGGTTGAGATTCTGTGGTCAACGTCCTGTCACCCACGTTGAAGCGCAGTGACAGGCAGCAACCCACCATTTCTCTCTCCTCACCCCTTTACTCTGCATTCAATAATCAAATGAAAAAATTCATCGCATGTTTATTATTTTTCCTGCTGATCGAAACGGCATTTGCCGGACAGCGACTTGCAGATATCCAGAGCGGATTCCCCTGCGATGAGATCGCACAGTTCGAGAAGAACCAGGGGTCAGTTGAGTTGGCTGCCTTGGATGCAAATGGCATCAGCAAGTACCGGGGTAAACAGGGAGGGCGAGAGGCGACGGTTGTTTATCACTGCGAGCAGGGACGGTTAACAGAGCAGGAAATCATTCTCACGTACGCTACTCGGAGTAAGGCCTACCAGGTTGCCAATGAACAGAGTATTGAACTCGCCAAGGCCCTGGGAAAACCCATTCATGATGGACTGAATCTGAAAACCTGGAGAAGGATCCTTTCGGGTGTTCTGGGGGCGGATCTGGATTACCTGACTTCGGTAGTTGTCTGGGGAAGGGCAAAAGAGGATGCGATGTTGTTGGTCAGGGAGATAGCAGACAAGCGCTGGGAGGTTATCATTTCTCAGGGCAGTTCAAAACACGAATTCATTCTTAACTGAACGCTCCTGCGCTCTTTCCTCCGGGGTCAGAGTCGAGAGCGAGTCTGTTTGGGTGTGGCACAGAGTAAATGCGGAGCGAAGGCGCTGACGCTACTGCGTAGTCGAATCGACTCCGACCCCTACGTTCCTGCGCTCTTTCTTCCGGGGTCAGAGTCGAGAGCGAGTCTGTTGGGGAGTGGCACAGTGTAAATTCGGAGTGAAGGCGCTGATGATACTGTGTAGTTGAACCGACTCCGACCCCTGGTCCCGCCAGCCCCGTCCCTGACAACCCTCCGGGGTCAGAGTCGAGAGCGAGTCCGTCAGGGAGTGGCACAGTGTTAAATCGGAGCGAAGGCAGTGACGTCACTGCGTAGTTGACCCGACTCCGACCCCTCACTACACTCGACCCATCAAATAACGGTTAGGAGTCCTGCCCAACAGGCAATAACGAGAGAACATCCACCCGGTTGTCGGTCTGCCCCCAGTCTTATCCACTGTTACTGGCAGGCCGGGAAAGGGTGTCGCAACGTAAACGTTCAAACTACGACGCTATTTTCCCACTAGCTCCAGATCAGATCGAAAAGGATTTTCGGCGAACCGTTCCTTCCATAATTTGGGTGTGAGTTCATCGACATCACGGTCCGCGTGCAGGGCGACGCGTTGCAACACATCTACTAGATAGGTGTAGGGATTCACCCCTTGTAACCGGCAGGTGGTCAGCAGGCTCTGGATGATGCCAACGTGTTCAGCACCGACCTCACTCCAACAGAACATCCAATTCTTCCTGCCCATCGGGATGGCGCGCAGGTTGCGCTCCACATGATTGGTGTCGATCGGTACGTCCGGGTCAGACAGGAAGACGCTCATCTGTTCCCGGTGATTGGTGACATAGGTCAGCGCCCTCGATAAGGGATTGCTGTTGACCAGGTCGATGCGCTGTCTTTGGTTGTGGCACCAACCAAAGAATGCCTCCGCCAACGGTTTGCCCTGTTTGCACCGGTAGGCAAGTTTCTTTTCACCATCCAGCTTCTTGTCGCGGATGGCTGCCTCGATTCGATAGAGTGCACCGATGCTTTCCAGGGCCTCGGTCACTGCCTCGGGTTCGATCTTCTCAGCCTTGACGAAGTATCTCCTGGCGTGAGCCCAGCACTGCGCCTGGGTGATCTCTGGCTTGTTCTTGGCAAAGCTATCATAGGCACCGTAGCCATCGGTCAACAGCACACCTTCGAAACCCTTGAGCTGATCTTCGATGTGTTGTTTGCCCCGACTGGCCGAGTAGGTAAAACAGACCTCGTCGCGCTCGCCGTAGATTGGCCAGAGCCACCCCTGATGCATCTTGCCTTTCTGTTTTCGTCCCGCCTTGATGGGTGTCTCATCCATTGCCAATACCCGGCTCTGCAGGATCTGCTTCAATTGCGCCTGATAGATGGGTTTGAGTAGTTCAATGGAGCGCTGCACCCAGTAAGTGAGACTGGTGCGGCTCAGGGTGATGCCGCTTTGTGTCATTCGTTGGTGTTGGCGGTAGAGCGGCAGATGGTAGACAAACTTGTCCACCAGAAGTCCAGCCAGCAGGCTGACATCGGCCAGGCTCTTGTCGAATACGGGGGTCGGCAGCGGTGGTGTACTCAGCCGTTGAGTCGGTTTGTGCTTGACCACCGGACGGTGGTACTCCAGCACCACGTAGCTGCCAAGACGCTGGGCCAGTTTGCGGGTGATCTTCTGATCGATGATCTCGTACTGATCCACTTCACCCCCCTGCAGTCCTGGATGAGCAATCTCGATCACTTCGACTGGGACATCTTTATCAAAGCGCAGACCAGCATCGGTGGTGCAGTCGTCACCGCGCTGTTTCTTGCGCCGGGTGTAGCTGATCATCTCGCTGGATACTGTGGGTGCAGCGGGCCGCTCGTCTCCAAGCAGCTCGGCGATGTCGATCTGCCCCGGTGCTTCGACCAACCGCCTTTCGGACTTCTGACCGAACAACTGGCGTTTGAGCCAGTCGAGTTGAGTCTGCAGAGACTGATTTTGTTGCTGAAGCAACTGCACATGCTGTTTCAGCCCGGCATTCTCAGCGGCTAGCCGATGCGGCATCTCAGACGGGATTTTCTCTTTGAAAACAGCGGCTTTCATCGAGATGAATTATACCGCAAACAACCATTAGATGGGATGTTTATAACGCTTGTAGTGGCGCACGGATCGGCTATCTATACCTTCGAGGATCAGCTTGAGATCGGTCCACTCCAGTCGCTTCTTCTCGTCGGTGCCGGCATGGGCATGGAATCGTCCCTGTTCCAGGCGTTTGCTCCAGATGCAGTAACCACTACGGTCAAAATAGAGGATCTTCATCTGGGTGCATTTGCGGTTGATGAAGACGAAGAGTTCGCTACTGAGCGGATTCTCACGGAGTTGGGTTTTGACCAGGCCTGAGAGACCATCATAGGATTTACGCATATCGCAGGGGCGGTTATACAGCCAGATCCGAACCTGTGATTCCGGAAACAGCATCAGCGCTGCCTTAATCGCAGGCAAAGCCCGTTGCCGAGATCGAGTTCGATATCCCAGTTGGCGACGGCGGATTTTTCCGGACGAAGGGGCAGTTCCAGCCATTCATCACCGGCATCAGTGGCGGTTTGTTTCATGGCTGCCAAGCGGCGCTTCCAGTTCTGGAAAGTGGAAAGTGCGAGGGCCTTCTCATGGCAATAGGCCTGTTGACTTAGTGGGACTCGTTCCTGATCTGTGATCAGACGTTGCCACTCATCGCGACTACGGCGTTGGCGTGTAAAGACAGGGTTGGTCATGCTCTACTCCTCGGGTTGAAAACTCGGGAGTACGGTATCGGTGAAGTCAGATCAGCGGAAGAACGCCGTAGGTTGAACGCTTACGTCGCAACAGACTGGATGGCAAGTGCTGTCCCTGTGCTTTGATGCAGAATGGAGACGAGACTCGGTGCCTGGTAACGGGGTGCACACCGTTAATTAAGCTCATTAGGCGTCAGATAGCGAAGATAACAGGGGTAGGCGGAAGGCGCAGTGGTTGTGGGCACACGATATCGGCTCTGGGGGTTTGGGGAGTTGTTTAAGGGGTGGGGTGGATTATATGTATTGACGGTTGATTGTTGGGTTGGTGTTGTTGGTGTTGTTGGGGTTGTTGTTGCCGGTAGCCGTGGCTGATGGTGTTGGTCGGACGGGAACGGATGGAAAGGCTTCGGGAATTTCCGGGCCGTCGGATTTGTATATTTCGAATGCGAAAGCTTTTTTGGAAGATTATCCGGAGTATGCTGATGATGCGAAGCTGATTGGTGAGTCAACTTCAGGGGTCGGAGTCAAAGTAACGCAACCCGTTGATTCTAGATAATTTGATACCAAAGCGGACCGGAGTCGTTATGACTGCCGGTTTTTCTCTTCTCCGGGGTCGGAGTCGAGAACGAGTTTGTTGGGGAGTGGTATGAAACAAGCTGGTTGCGATGCAGGTGGTGTTGCTTCGTAGTTGATTCGACTCCGACCCCTCGTACCGCGTCCCTCGTACCGAATAAAAGACAACAAGGAGGTTGTCATGCCAAGAAGACCCAGGGTCTGGCTGCCGGATCAGCCGCAGCATGTGGTTGTACGCGGACACAATCGTGATCCTATTCTGGCTCGTCACGAAGATTTTCGTTTTCTCTATCGCTGCCTGCGTGAGGCGGCGGAAACCCATGGCCTGGCCGTGCATGCCTGGGTTTTTATGCACAATCATATCCACCTTTTGGTGACGCCTTCTGATGCGTTCTCCCTGCCCCGAACCATGCAGTCTGTGGGGCGGCGTTATGCCCAGTATTTCAATCGCACCTATCACCGTAGCGGTTCCCTCTGGGAGGGGCGGTATAAATCGGCTTTGGTGGATACGGATCGTTATTTGCTGGCCTGTTATCGCTATATCGAATTGAATCCGGTGCGTGTGGGTATTGCGGCAAGGCCGGAGGATTACCCCTATTCGAGTTATCAGGCGAATGGGGTGGGTAAGGCGGATGGGCTGGTGACGACGCATCCAGTCTATCTGCAGCTGATCAGTGAGGGGTCGGAGTCAAACCGTGAGAGAGGGGTGGGAAAAACGACAGAGGTGGGCGGTTTGACTCCGACCCCGGAGGAGGCCGACGTAGGGCGCTATGTGGCACTTTTTGCTCAAGCCCTGGATAGAAAACTCTTGACCGAGATACGTCGGGGCACCGAGAAGGAGGTGGGTATTGGTCAGGCTGATTTTCTGCTCAGGATTGCGGGATTGTTGTCCGGTTGAGGAGGGGTCGGAGTCGAGAGCGAGGCTGTTGGGGAGTGGCATGAAGCAAGCTGGTTGCGATTCAGGTTGTGTCACTTCGTAGTTGACTCGACTCCGACCCCTGGAGTTAAAGCCATCAACGCTTGCCGATAATACTGCCAAGTATGCCACGGATGATCTGTCGACCCAGGTTGGAGCCGATTGCCCTGGCCACTGACTTTACGAAGGCCTCTCCCACGCCCTGACGTTTACGGCCACCACTGCTGCGCGATTTCTTCGGAGCCTTCTCCTCACTCTCTTCCTGCGTCTGTTGTTCCCGCTGTTTGGCCAGCTCTTCCTCACGTTTGATCAGCATCTCGTAGGCTGATTCCCGATCAAGGGGTTTGTCATAACTACTCTTGAGAGGGGAGCGGCTGATGATCCGTTCCCTATCTGATTCATCCACCGGGCCGAACTTGGAGCGGGGGGGCGACATCAGGGTGCGCTCCACCATGCTCGGAACACCCTTGTGGTTGAGGGTTGAGATCAGGGCTTCCCCCACACCCAACTGTCCGATCACCTCCTCGGTATCGAAAGCCGGGTTCTGGCGGAAGGTCTCGGCGGCGGCCTTGACCGCCTTCCTGTCCCTGGGGGTGAAGGCGCGCAGGGCGTGCTGAATGCGGTTGCCGAGCTGGCCGATGACCTCGTCGGGCACATCATTGGGATATTGGGTGATGAAAAAGACACCCACGCCCTTGGATCGAATCAGTCGTACCACCTGGGTAATCTTTTCCAGCAGCGCTTTTGGCGCTTTGCTGAACAGCAAGTGGGCTTCGTCAAAAAAGAAGACCAGTTTGGGACGGTCGGCATCCCCCTGTTCCGGCAGTTCCTCCATCAGTTCGGAGAGCAACCAAAGCAGGAAGGTGGCGTAGATGCGGGGTGAGTGGTAGAGGGTGGTGGCATCGAGAATGCTGATGACACCGCGACCGGAAAAGTCGGTCTGCATCAGGTGTTCGATGCGAATGGCCGGCTCTCCAAAAAAGATCTCGCCGCCAGCCTCATCCAATACCAGCAGGCGGCGCATGATGGCGCCGACGCTCTGTCTCGAAACTCGGCCATACTCCCGTTCCAGCTCCTTTGCATTGTCCGCCACCCAGTTGAGCATTGAGCGCAGATCCTTCAGGTCGAGCAGTAACAGGCCCTCGTCATCGGCCACGCTGAAGACGATCTGCAGCACCCCTCCCTGGGTCTCGTTCAGCTCCAGCAGGTTGGCCAGCAGAGTGGGACCCATCTCGGAGACGGTGGTGCGTACCGGGTGTCCCTGTTTGCCGTAGACATCCCAAAAGATTACCGGATTGGCTTCAAAATTGTGATCTTCGATGGCAATATATTTAAGACGCTCGGTGACCTTGGGGTGGGCTTGTCCACGACCGGCCAGACCCGACAGATCCCCTTTCATGTCGGCGGTAAAAACAGGCACCCCGAGACGGGAGAAGGATTCAGCCAACACCTGCAGAGTGACTGTCTTACCGGTGCCGGTTGCACCGGTAATGAGGCCATGCCTGTTGGCCATTGCGGCATCGAGAAGGATCTGTTCCTCACCGTTTCCACCGAGCAGGATCTGATTATCACTCATGGTCTGTTCCCTGATGCAGGCCCTTTTCGGGCTATTGTAGTTAACAATGGTTTACATTTTTCGCAAGGTCGGTCCAAATCACTGGGTTAGACTCGACATCCGAATACCGGCCAAGGCCCTGTCATTAGGGTCGCTACGGCTGGTAAGTTACTCATACCGGAGGTTTTAACATGATGGAACTGGTTCAACAATTGATTGCAGGTGCCGGCGTGAACCAACAGCAGGCTGAAGGTGGTGCTGGTTTGTTGCTTGGCTTGGTAAAGGATCAGCTCTCCTCGGGGGATTTCTCCAAAGTGGCGGATGCGGTACCGGGTGTCGAAAGCATGATCGATGGGGCTCCCGCTGGCGATTCCGGTGGTTTGGGTGGATTGCTGGGCGGTGTGGCCTCTGCATTGGGCGGTTCAGAGCTTGGGAACATGGCTTCCCTGGTCAGCGGTTTCTCCAAACTGGATCTCGATGCCGGAATGATCGGCAAATTTGTCCCCGTGCTGCTCTCTTTCCTGCAGTCCAAAGGGGGCGATGGATTGAGTTCACTGGTGGCTGGTGTTCTGAAGGGCGACTGATGGAGTAAAACGATGCGTTGGCGGGGAAATCGACAGAGCAGCAATATCGAAGACCGGCGCGGTATGCGCGCTCCTTCAGCCCGAGGGTTTGGCGGGGGCGGCGGCATGCTCAACCTGCTGCCGATGGTATTCAAGCTGTTCGGTTTCAAGGGCGGTTTGGTGGCGGTACTGGCCATCGGCGCCTATAGCCTCTTTAGCGGGAACCTGGACAGCCTGCTGGGCGGCGGCATGCAGGGTCTCTCCCCCGAGCAGGGTCAACAGAGCCAGCAAATCGAACAGAGCGCCGAGGAGAGAGAGTTGGTGCAGTTTGTCTCTGTCGTACTGGCGGATACCGAGGAGACCTGGCATAAGCTGTTTCGTGAGAAGGGCAGCCGTTACAAAGAGCCCAAGCTGGTGTTGTTTCGCGGTGCGGTCAAATCCGCCTGTGGTTTGGGACAGGCGGCCATGGGGCCCTTCTACTGCCCTGCAGATCAGAAGGTCTATATCGACCTCAGTTTCTACAGCGATCTTAAAAAACGCTTCAAGGCACCGGGTGATTTTGCCCAGGCTTATGTGATCGCCCACGAGGTGGGACATCATGTGCAGACGCTGCTCGGCGTCTCAGAAAAGGTGCAGAAGGCGAAGAAGGGTTTGGCCGAGGTAAAAGCCAACCAGTTATCGGTACGACAGGAGCTTCAGGCCGACTGCCTGGCCGGTATCTGGGCGCACCATGCGGATCGCTCCCGGCAGTTGCTGGAGGCCGGTGATGTAGAGGAGGGGCTAACCGCCGCCAGCGCCATCGGCGATGATCGCCTGCAGAAGCAGTCCCAGGGTTATGTCAGTCCCGACTCCTTTACCCACGGCAGTTCCAAGCAGCGGGTCAAGTGGTTCAAGATCGGCATGCAGAGTGGTCAGTTGAAGGATTGCGATACCTTTTCCGCCAAATCCCTCTGACTGGAATTCTGCAACCCGAAATTCACTGCGAAGTGCAAAGCTTAAGTGTAGGTTGGGTTAGCGCAGCGTAACCCAACAAAATCAAAGGCTTGTCGGATTACGCTATCGCTAACCCGACCTACACCAGGGTATTCACGATCAGCTGTTCAGGCTAGTACCTCGGGTAAGGCGCGCCATAGGGCTGTGTGCCATAACCGGGTGCATATCCTCTGGGTGGTGGGTAGTAACCTCCCGCGGGTGGGTAGCCCGCACCTTGGGCTGGTGCGGCTTGAGGCGCCTGTACCCCTCCGGCAGGGGCCGCACCCTGGGTTTGAGGCTGCGGTCTGAATTGATGAGCCCCTGCGCCGGCTTGGGGTGCCCCTCCATAACCTTGGCCGCCTGGCATGCCCTGGGGTGGCTGTCCCTGATAACCACCTTGTCGTGGATCTGCGTAATTACCCTGTTGACCCGGATAGGAACCCTGGCCCCGAGGAGCGCCATACCCTTGGTTGGGGCCTCTGTCGTAACCGTACTCACGATCATCATAATCCCGCCGTTCGTCCCTGTAGTCGTTATTTTTATTGTTGTTATTGTTCATCCACTTGTTGGGACTCATCCATTTATTCGGACTCATCGCGTCGCCAAAATTGAAGGCGGCTGCTGTCTGGATATTGGCTATACCTAACCCTGCCGCGATGCAGCAACTCAACATAAACTGTTTTTTCATGGGAACTTCCTCTCGTTTCGATGGGACCAGCAAAATAAAATCGAAGGTTTCCTTAAACCCATTTCTTCCGCACTACAGGATCTATTTAAGCTGTTCGTTGAAACTGCATGAGGCTTATTGTTTTCTGGGATTGGACATAGTGTTGACGCATACAACCATAGCCGTATTTGTTGAAAAAACCAAGAAAGCGATACCCGCCTAAAAATATGCAGAGGGCTCAGACCTTGCGTGCCTTGGCGAAAGCAGCGGCCAAACTGTTTCCCATTGGCGCCTGAGCGGATTTTTTATGGGGTTTATGCGCCATCTCCTGACGCTGTTTTGCAGCCGGTTTGCGTTCGGCCTTGTCGTCAAGGCGCAGGGTGAGACCAATGCGGCGGCGGGGGATGTCTACATCCAGCACCTTCACTTTCACAAGATCACCGGTTTTCACCACCTCCCGGGGATCCTTGACGAATTTGTTGGAGAGGTTGGAGATATGCACCAGTCCATCCTGGTGAACACCAATGTCCACAAAAGCGCCGAAGTTGGTGACGTTGGTGATGACGCCTTCCAGGATCATTTCGGCTTTCAGATCCTGCAGACTCTCCACTCCCTCTTTGAAGCTGGCGGTCTTGAAATCGGGGCGGGGGTCGCGGCCCGGTTTTTCCAGTTCACTGATGATGTCCACCACCGTGGGCAGGCCGAATTTCTCGGTGATGAAATTTGCCGGTTGCAGTGCTTTGAGTTCATCGCGGTTGCCCAGCAGATTTTCGATGCGGCAGCCGGTCTCCTCGATGATCTTTTTCACTATCGGATAGGACTCCGGATGTACCGATGAGCGATCCAGCGGGTTGCTGCCGTTCATCACGCGCATAAACCCGGCAGCCTGTTCGTAGGTTTTGGGGCCGAGCCGTGGTACCTGCTTCAACATCTTACGATTGTCGAAGGCGCCATGCTCGTCGCGAAAGCTGACGATGTTCTGTGCCAGGGTGTTGCTGAGTCCGGATACCTGTGCCAGCAGGGGAGCGGAAGCGGTGTTGACGTCGACGCCCACGGCGTTTACACAGTCTTCCACCACGGCTTCGAGGGATCGGACCAGACGCCCCTGATTTACGTCGTGCTGGTATTGGCCGACGCCGATCGATTTGGGATCGATCTTGACCAGTTCCGCCAAAGGATCCTGCAGGCGACGTGCGATGGAAACCGCACCGCGCAGGGAGACATCCATGCCGGGCAATTCCTGTGAGGCGAGCGCCGAAGCGGAGTAGACAGAGGCGCCTGCTTCGCTGACCATCAGACTCTGAAGCTTTAATTCGGGATGCCTCTGCATCAGTTCCGCCGCCAGTTTGTCGGTCTCCCGTGAGGCAGTGCCGTTGCCTATTGCCACCAGTTCGGCCCCGTGCCGTTGGGCCAATGCCGCAAGCTGGACCATGGAGTGATCCCATTTTCTCTGTGGGACATGAGGATAGATGGTATCGGTCTCCAGTGCTTTGCCGGTGCTGTCCACCACTGCCACCTTGACGCCGGTACGCAGGCCGGGATCCAGGCCGATGGTGATGCGGGGACCGGCGGGCGCGGCCAGCAGCAGGTCGTGAAGGTTGCTGGCGAAGACACGGATCGCCTCTTCTTCCGCCCGTTCCCGCAGTGCAGAGAGCAGTTCCAGTTCGAGGTGGAGGGAGATCTTCACCCGCCAGGCCCAGCGCACTGTCTCCAGCAGCCAGTCATCGGCGGCTCTGGACTGTTGGCTGATGGAGCTGGCCTTGGAGATCATGCCTTCGCAGGGGTGGCCACCGCCCGGATTCTCAGCAACCGAAAGGGTTAGACTCAGTACGCCTTCATTGCGTCCCCGGAATAGCGCCAGGGCACGGTGGGAGGGGATTTTGCTGATCGCCTCACTGTATTCAAAATAGTCGGAGAATTTGGCGCCTTTCTGCTCTTTTCCGGAGACGACGGTAGCGCTTAGCTGGCCGTTATCGCGCATATACTCTCTCAGCCGGCCGATCAGGGAAGCATCCTCAGCGAAGCGTTCCATGAGAATCTGCCGGGCGCCGTCCAGGGCGGCCTTGGTCTCCCCGATGTCTTTGTCCACATCGATGAATTCAGCTGCCGCTTGTTCCGGTGACAGGCTGGGGTCTTCCAGCAGTGAGAGTGCCAGTGGCTCCAGTCCCGCCTCCCGCGCAATCTGTGCCTTGGTGCGGCGCTTCGGTTTATAGGGCAGATAGAGGTCTTCCAGCCGGGTTTTGGTGCCGGCTTGCAGGATGTCGTGTTTCAGTTCCGGCGTGAGTTTTTCCTGCTCCTCGATGCTTGAGAGAATGGTCTTCCGGCGCGCCTCAAGTTCGCGCAGATAACCGAGACGCTCAAACAGTGTGCGTAACTGGGCATCGTCGAGGCCGCCGGTGGCCTCTTTGCGGTAGCGTGCGATGAAAGGGACAGTAGCGCCCTCATCCAGCAATTGGATAGTGGCATCGACCTGGGTCTGCCTGACGGAGAGTATTTCGGCGATCGACTGGCTGATCCTGTTCATTGATAAGGGAATCTCTGCGTGGAAAAAGCGGCACTCTACCCTTTGCAGCAGGGCGTGAAAAGATTGTCTTTGTAGGATGTCTGTGTATGACGTCTTGAGAATCGAAATCCTTGATTTAGGTGGGTGTATCGCCTAGCCTGATGGGGACCCGCTATGAATAAGGTGGGATGAATGGCAGTGACGCCTGAGATTATCGATAGGGAAAAGACTGAAACCACCGATTTTACCGAAGATTCACCATGTCCCTGCTTGATGAATTAAAACACGAGGCTGAACGTCTTCAGCAACCGGATAACGAACAGGACTCGCCTGAGGTCAGGCAGGAAGCCCTCTACCAGTCGGCCCTGCGACCTCGCATGCGGGCCATCCTGCGTTATCTCAGCGAACTGGCGGAGCAGCTGCAGCTTGTCAACCCGGATGTCAGCTGTACTTATGAACTGCCCGGTTATGGGGAAATTCAGGGATTACGGCAACAGGATTATATTGTCAACGCGGATAGTACCGATCAGACCAAAACTATCCGTTTGCGTTTCAACTGTGCGACAGAGAACGAACTGGAATTTTCGGTTACCCCCAAGTCGGACGCAGATGCGACACGGTCTTTCCTGGAAAACCAGCAGATGCGTTTTGCTGAGTGGCCGGTCAGGGACATGGACCAGCGGCCGGTCGGCCTCACCTTTCAGGTGCAGGTCAAGGTTGAAGTGATCTTTCTCTTTCAGGCCGATCCTGAACAGGGTGGCATCCGCATGATCACCTCGAATTTTGAAGGATTTTCCATCAAGCGTCATCTCTACAAGCCTGAAAAAATTACCGAGAAATGGCTTGATGATCTGGGTAATTTTATCCTGCGCAAACATGAAAAGCTGCATAGTTTGGATATTTCTGACTCAGAGAAGGAAAAAATCCGTAAACGGCTACAGATGGAAAAAAAGCAGCGTGAAAAGGAGACGCAAGAGATGCTCCTGCGCGAGGAGGTCGCGCTTGCTGAGGAGAAAAACAGCAAGAGCCTGTTCAGTAAGTTACGTAAATTGACGGAATAACCTGGCAGGCGTGGTGTTGGTTTTCTCTACTTGCGCGGATTGAAGATTTTCCTGGTGTTGCTATTTCACTCAAGAATCGTGCCGTTCGTTTTGCTGTCCCTGCTATGGTGTTTCTGTGGCACTGCCGGTGCCGAAGGGGATCTGGTCCGTATCGGTGTGCTGAGCCACCGCGGTGATCAGGCGACACTGGCAGCCTGGCGTCCCACGGCCGAGTATCTGGGAAATGCCATCCCGGAAAAGCAGTTTGAAATCATTCCCCTCGACTTCGATGAGGTCAATCCGGCGGTGTTGCAGGGTGCGGTTGACTTCATCCTGGTGAATCCGGGTATCTACGTCAATCTGGAAGTAAAATTCCGCGTCTCACGTATTGCCACGCTTAATAACCGGCGCGGGGATGTGCCCTACAATATCTTCGGCGGCGTACTGTTCACTCGTCGGGATCATGCGGAAATAAAGGATCTCGAAGACCTGCGCGGACGTTCGCTGATGGCGGTGGATGCGACCTCTCTCGGTGGTTTTCAGATGGCGTGGCGCGAGTTGAGATCCGCAGGATTGGATCCCTACCTCGATTTTGAAAGGCTGGAGTTCGGTGGCATCCACGATCGGGTGGTGATGGCGGTGCGTGATGGCAAGGTGGATGTCGGTACGGTGCGCACGGATATTCTGGAGCGCATGGCAAATGCCGGGGTCATCGACCTGGATGAGTTCCATATCATCAATCCGCTGACCAGCCCAGAGTTTCCTTTTGCCCACAGCACCCGGCTCTATCCGGAGTGGCCGTTCAGTAAGGTCAGCCATACTGCGAATGATCTGGCTCAACAGGTGGCTGTGGCACTGTTGAACATGCCGCACGATCACCCGGCGGCGATCTCCGGAAAATATGCCGGGTGGACTATCCCCCTCGACTATCAGCCGGTGCATGAGCTACTCAAGGAGCTTTCACTCTCTCCCTATGCGGAGCCGGGGCGTTTCACCCTGTTGGACGCCATCAAACGCTACTGGTACTGGCTGCTGGGCGGCTTGGTTTTTCTTATGTTCATGGCCTTCATGACGCTATGGGTGATGCGGCTCAACCGGGAACTGCATAGTGCCAAGGTACAACTGGAGCAGCAGCATGAACTGATCCTCGACTCGGTGGCTGATGGTATCTATGGCGTGGATCTTCAGGGCAATTCCACCTTCGTCAATCGTGCTGCGGTGGAGATCACCGGCTGGCAGGAAAAGGATCTCATCGGCCGGAACCAGCATGAGATTTTGCACCATACCCATGCGGATGGTACCCCACATGCGCAGAAGGATTGCCCAGTCTACCTGGCGTTTCGGGACAACCAGCCAAGACACGTCGCCGATGATCTCTTCTGGCGCAAGGACGGCAGCAGTTTTTCCGTGGAGTACACCAGTACGCCGATCCGGGATGTATCGGGTAAGACGCTGGGAAGCGTAGTGGTGTTTCGTGATATCACCAAGCGCAAGCAGACGGAAGATGAAACACGTCAGCATCAGAATGAGCTGGCGCGGGTGGCGCGGCTCAGTACGCTGGGTGAGATGGCATCAGGTATCGCCCACGAACTCAATCAACCATTAACTGCGATTGCAACCAATGCCCATGCAAGCATCCGTATGCTTGAGTCCGGTTCGCAGAACAAACAGGTCTGTGCAGATGTGATGGACCGAATCGCTTCACAGGCAGAACGGGCGGGAGAGATCATTCGCCAGCTGCGCCGTATGGTGCAAAAGGAGCCGCTGGAGAGTGCTGAGGTCGACATCAACGATCTGGTGCGGACCGTGGAGGTGCTGATTCGCCCGGAGATCCGCAGGGCCGATGTGGTGGTGAAACTGGATCTCGATCCGGAAGTGCCCAGGGTTGGCGTTCAGCGGATACAGATCGAGCAGGTGATCCTTAATCTTGCCCGCAATGCCATTGAGGCGATGGGCAATACTCCGGAATCGGGCCGCGAACTGCTCATCCGCACCGGTTTGCGTGACAATCAGGTTCAGGTGACGGTCAAGGATACCGGGCCGGGACTCAATCCCGATATCATTGATACGCTGTTCGCGCCCTTTGTGACCAGCAAACGTGAGGGCATGGGACTTGGACTCTCCATCAGTTACGGGATCATCGACGCCCATGGTGGTAGACTCAGCACTGTCACTCCAGCCGATGGCGGAGCGGAATTCCAATTTACCCTTCCATTTAATATGGGTACTTGAAGTATGGAACAGAACACGCCGACAGTCTTCATCGTGGATGATGACCAAGAGGTGCGCAACGCACTACAACTTTTGATGCAATCCGTGGGTCTTGCAGTTGCCTGTTACGCCGCTGCGGGGGAGTATCTCGATGCCTTCGATGACACTCTTCCTGGCTGTCTGGTGGTGGATATCCGCATGCCGGGCATGAGCGGCATGGAACTTCAGGAACGGCTCCAGGGAGAAGCGATTTACCCGCCGATCATTTTTATCACCGGTCATGGTGATGTGCCGATGGCGGTACGAGCGGTCAAGAACGGTGCGGTGGATTTCATTGAAAAACCATTCCGCGACCAGACGTTGCTGGACAGTGTACATCGTGCTATCGAGCAGGATGCCAATCGGCGCGGTGAAGTGCTGCGGCTTACAGATATACAGGATCGATTTGAGCAGCTGACGCCTCGTGAGCGGGAGGTCCTGGCACTGGTGGTTGCCGGCAAACGCAACAAAAATATTTCCGATGAAATGGGCATTACCCTGTCGACTGTCGAGGCGCATCGATCCAAAGTGATGGAGAAGATGCATGCTGATACATTGTCCCACCTGATGCGCATGATGCTGTCCCTGGACAGAAATTATGGAAAACCGTAATAGGGTTTGGCGTAATTGGGACTTTTCTTTATATGACATGGAGTTAGATAATAAATACTCCCCTGACCAGCCCGGAGCCAGTGAGGGGAAGCCCTGATGTTGGCAGGAAAGGTTATTGGAGAGCTCTGACAGGCGCCTCCTCTATTCCTGCCAACTATTTTACGCAATAACAATAGTGGTCTTGCGGCAACTCAACCATTTGTCGCAGTTTGAAGACTGAAAATGTGTAAAGGGCGCAGTACAAAATTTTGCAATCTCATAGTGGGTCGGCGTCAAGTTTGATTGAGGCAACGGAGGTTTTCTGTGCCTGGAATCATTCAGTTTCGACTTCGCCCCTCTTGCCACCCAATGAAAAATTGCCCTTGATACCTGAGAGGATTAAAAGAGAATGTCTATTTCCAGACGTGAGTTTCTTCGCCTGATGGGACTCGCCGGCGCTGCCGGCATGATGCCCGGCTCGATCTTTGCAGCAGCCCGGCAGCCCGCCGATCTCTATGAGGTGCCGAAGTTTGGTAATGTCTCTCTGCTGCACTTTACCGACACGCATGCACAGCTGAATCCCATCTACTTTCGGGAACCCAATGTTAATTTGGGACTGGGTTATGCCTTCAACAAGGCGCCTCACCTGGTGGGTGACAAACTGCTGAACCACTTCGGTATCGCACCGAACGGCATCGAAGCCCACGCCTTCAGCTATCTCAATTTTGATGCTGCCTCGGCCAAGTATGGCAAGATCGGCGGATTTGCCCATCTGCGAACGCTGGTGGACCGTATCCGTGCAGAGCGGGGGCCTGGTAACACCCTTTTAATGGATGGGGGCGACACCTGGCAAGGTTCCGGCACAGCCTACTGGACCCGCGGAAAAGATATGGTCGGTGCCTGCAACATGCTGGGTGTGGACGTGATGACCGGTCACTGGGAATTCACCTATCTCGACAAGGAGGTGATCTCCAATATCCATGATTTCAAAGGCGACTTCGTAGCGCAGAATGTCAAGGTAAGTGATGATGCCCTGTTCGACTACAAGTTTGCCGATTTTGACGGTTTTGACGAAGATGAGGGCAACGCCTTCAAGCCCTATGTGATCAAGAATGTGGGCGGCGCCCGTGTCGCCGTGATTGGTCAGGCCTTTCCCTATACACCCATCGCCAATCCCCAGCGCTTCATCCCGGACTGGACCTTCGGTATACAGGACGAAAGTATGCAGGCGGTGGTCGATATGGTGCGTGAAAACGAGAAGCCCGATGTGGTAGTGGTGCTCTCCCACAACGGTATGGATGTGGATATCAAGATGGCCTCCCGGGTCAGCGGCATCGACGTCATTTTCGGCGGCCATACCCACGATGGTATGCCGGCCCCGACGATCATCAAGAATGCCGGCGGCAAGACCCTGGTGACCAATGCCGGTTCCAACGGCAAGTTCCTCGGTGTGATGGATCTGGAGGTAAAGGGCGGCAAGGTGCGGGATTTTCGTTACCGGCTGCTACCGGTCTTCTCCAACCTGCTGCCCGCAGACAAGGAGATGCAGGCATACATCGACGGTGTGCGTGCCCCCTACAAGGCTCAGCTGGATGAGCAGTTGGCGGTGGCGGAGGAGACCCTCTATCGCCGTGGCAACTTTAACGGCACCTTCGATCAGGTCATCTGTGATGCCCTCACCGAGGTCAATGATGCCCAGATATCTCTCTCTCCCGGTTTTCGCTGGGGCACCACCGTGTTGCCGGGCCAGACGATCACCATGGACAATGTCATGGATCAGACCAGCATCACCTATCCCGAGACCTACCGGCGGGAGATGAGCGGTGCCGACATCAAGGCGATCCTGGAGGATGTCAGTGACAACCTCTTCAACAAGGATCCCTACTATCAGCAGGGGGGGGACATGGTGCGGGTCGGTGGCTTGGACTATGTCTGTGAGCCGGGCAAGGGTTTCGGAAAACGCATTACCAACATGACGCTGAACGACGGCACTGTGGTCGATGCGGATAAGAAATATGTGGTTGCCGGTTGGGCCACGGTGGGTTCAAAATCTCCCGGCCGTCCCATCTGGGATGTGGTGGGCGACTACCTGCGTGATCAGAAGACGGTGAAGATCAAAAAGCTCAACACCCCGAAACTGGTCGGTGTGAAGGGTAATCCAGGTATTGCGGAGTACCGCAGCAGCTGATGATTCTGTCAAGGGTAGGGTGTGCCATGCGCACCTTGATTGCTGCACATTCTGGTGCGCACAGCGCACCCTACGTTTCGAATCATACCCCCAGGATGTGGTATCCGGAGTCGACGTACAACACGTCACCGGTGATGCCGGAGGCGAGGTCAGAAGTCAGGAAAGCTGCCGCATTGCCCACCTCTGCGGTGGTGACGTTACGTCGCAGCGGGGTTTTCTTCTCCGCTTCGTCGAGCATGCTCTTGAAGTTCTTGATACCGGAGGCCGCCAGGGTGCGGATCGGACCGGCGGAGATGGCGTTCACGCGGATGCCGTCGGGACCCATTGAGTCGGCCATGTAGCGGACACTGGCCTCCAGGCTCGCCTTGGCCACACCCATTACGTTGTAGAAGGGCACGGTGCGCACGGCACCGAGATAGGTCATGGTGATCAGCGAGGCGTTGCGGCCCTGCATCATCGGCATGCCTGCTTTGGCCAGCGCCGCGAAGCTGTAGGCGCTGATGTCGTGGGCCATGGCAAAACCCTCACGGGTCAAATTGTCCAGATATCTGCCTTCCAGGTGGTCGCGGGGGGCGAAACCGACGGAGTGGACGATACCCTCCAGGCCGTCCCACTTTTTGCCCAGTTCCTCGAATACCGCATCGATCTGCTCGTCACTGGTGACATCCAGCGGCAGTACGATATTTGAGCCGCACTGGTCGGCGATCTTCTGCACCCGGCTCTTGAGTTTGTCACCCTGGTAGGTGAAGGCGAGCTGTGCGCCTTCGCGGTGCATGGCTTCGGCAACGCCCCAGGCGATTGAACGGTTGCTGGCGACGCCAACGATAAGAATACGTTTGTCTTGCAAAAAACCCATGGAACAATTCCTTGGTGGTGTCATCAAACAGAATTGCGGATAATGCGGCCAGTGGCCGACTGCTCCGGCATTCGGATAGCGATCCGTGGTAGCGCCGGATTCCGACAATTAAACAAGTGTTCGTCAAGTAATATTGTTTTCACCACGAAGGAAGCAAAGAAAACTCATTGTTAATCAATTTTTTAACTTCGTACTCTTCGTGGTAAAAGAAGTGTTTCCGGATGAACACTAAAACTAAGAACTGACTAAGTTACCCGAATTTTCCCGAATCGAAAAGGGCGAGCCCTGCCATTTTATGTGCGTCAGATTGATAAAACTGAGAGGACTCTGCAGTCTGTTGCTGATCGGCATGCTGTTGACCGGGTGCGATGACTCCCCCTGGAACTCGCCGCACCCCGCCGGTGAGATGTCCAGCCAGGTGCTCTACCGATCCTTTTCCGAGCGCCCCAAACATCTTGATCCGGCCCGCTCCTACAGCTCCAACGAGTATGAGTTTATCGCCCAGATCTATGAGCCGCCGCTGCAGTACCACTTTCTGAAGCGGCCCTATGAGTTGGTGCCTCTGACCAGTGAGGGTATGCCCCAGGTCACCTACCTGGACGCCAAAGGCAAACCTCTGCCGGATGGTGCCCCGGTGGATGAGATCGCCTTCAGTGATTACCTGATCACTATTCAACCTGGTATCCGCTTTCAACCCCATCCCCTGTTTGCCCGGGATGAGTCGGATGAATATCTCTACCATCAGTTGAATGAAAATCAGTTGGAAACACTGCATACACTGGCTGATCTGCCGGTGGACGGCAGCCGCGAACTGACGGCGGCGGACTACGTTTACCAGATCAAACGCCTCGCTTTTCCCCGTTTTCACTGCCCTATTGCCGGGGTGATGAATGAGTATATCGTCGGCTTCAAGGCGTTTTCCGAGCGCCTGAGCGCCGAGGACAAACGGCTGCAGGAGATGACCGGCGAAGAGCGTCCCTATGTCGATCTGCGGGAGTATGATCTGCCCGGTGTGGAGGTCGTGGATAACTACCGCTATCGCATCCGTCTCAAGGGCAAATATCCCCAGTTCGTCTACTGGATGGCGATGCCGTTCTTTGCCCCCATGCCTTGGGAAGCGGACCGTTTCTACGCCCAGCCGGGCTTGCGCAAGCGCAACATCAAACTGGACTGGTATCCGGTGGGCACCGGGGCGTTTATGTTGACGGAGAATAACCCCAACCTGCGCATGGTGCTGGCGCGCAATCCCAATTTTCATGGTGAGTCCTATCCCGAAACGGGTGAACCCGAGGACATCGCGACTGGACTGTTACAGGACGCCGGTTTGCCACTGCCCTTTATCGACAAGGCGGTCTATAGCCTGGAGAAGGAGACCATCCCCTACTGGAATAAATTTCTGCAGGGCTACTACGATACCTCTGGTATCTCGTCGGACAGTTTTGATCAGGCGGTACAGTTCGGTGATCAGGGAGATGTGGGGCTGACGGAGTCGATGCGGCAGAAAGGGATTCAGCTGACCACCGCGGTACAGACCTCCATCGGCTATTTTGGCTTCAATATGCGCGATTCGGTGGTCGGCGGGGATTCTGAACGGGCGCGGCTACTGCGCCGTGCCATCGCCATTGCGGCGGACTACGAAGAGTTTATCTCCATCTTTGCCAATGGACGGGGCATCCCGGCACAGGGAATGATTCCGCCGGGCATCTACGGCAACCGGCCGGGACCCGAGGGAATCAATCCCTACGTCTACGAGGTGATGGACGGTAAACCCAAACGCCGTTCCATCGATGAGGCGAAGGCGTTGCTGCAACAGGCGAATTATACCGATGGACGGGATCCGGACACAGGCAAGCCACTGGTGCTCTACTATGATGCTGTGGCGACCGGTCCGGACGACAAAGCGAGGATGAACTGGTGGCGCAAACAGTTCACCAAGCTGGGCATCCAGCTGGTGGTCCGGGCTACCGATTACAACCGTTTTCAGGAGAAGATCCGCAAGGGTACCGGGCAGATGTATAGTTGGGGCTGGAATGCCGACTACCCTGATCCTGAGAACTTCTTCTTTCTCCTCTACGGTCCCAATTCCAAGGCGGATGGGGGAGGGGAGAACGCCTCCAACTATGCCAATCCTGCGTTTGATGAACGCTTCAGCCGGATGAAGAACATGGATAACGGCCCTGAGCGGATGGCAATCATCGACCAGATGATGGAGATACTGCGGCGGGATGCCCCCTGGTTGTTTGGATATCACTCCAAGGCGTTCTCCCTGAACCACGCTTGGTATCACAACGTAAAACCCAATCTGATGGCGAACAATACATTGAAGTACAAACGGGTCGAACCTGCCTTGCGCCAAGAGTCTCAGTTGGCATGGAATCAACCCGTACTCTGGCCGGTGGTCGGCACTCTAGTGATCCTGCTGCTCTCCCTTATTCCCGCTGTTGTGCTGTTTCGACGCCGGGAGAGGAGTGCTGCACGATGATGGCCTATATTATACGGCGGATGCTCTACGCTATCCCGATCCTGATCGGGGTGAACATCATCACCTTCCTGCTCTTCTTCGTGGTCAACTCCCCTGATGATATGGCGCGCATGAATCTGGGCATGAAGCGCGTCACTCCCGCCGCTATCGAGGAATGGAAAGCAGAGCGGGGCTACGATCTTCCGATGCTCTACAACGAATCCGAGGCGGGTGCTGGACAGATCACCCGGACCATCTTCTTTCAGAAGTCGGTGAAGCTGTTTCAGTTCGACTTCGGCGTCTCCGACAGCGGCCGTGATATCGGTTACGACATCTCCCAGCGCATGTGGCCCAGTCTTGCCATCGCGGTGCCGGTGCTACTGGTTGGATTGGCGCTGAATATCACCTTCGCCCTGCTGATCGCGTTCTTTCGCGCCACCTATATCGATTTCTGGGGAGTGGTGATCTGCGTGGTGATGATGTCGATCTCGGCGCTTTTCTACATCATCGGCGGGCAGTACCTGGTGGGGAAACTGCTCCACCTGGTGCCGATCTCGGGTTACAGCACGGGGTTGAGTGCGATCAAGTTTCTGCTCCTGCCGGTGATCATCGGGGTCATCGGCGGTATTGGTGCCGGCACCCGTTGGTACCGCACCCTCTTTCTGGAGGAGATCAACAAGGACTATGTACGCACCGCCCGCGCCAAGGGTTTGAGTGAGCAGTGGGTGCTGTTCGGTCACGTCTTTCAGAATGCGCTGATTCCGATCCTGACCGGGGTGGTGGCGGTGCTGCCGCTGCTGTTCATGGGCAGTCTGATCACCGAATCCTTTTTTGGCGTGCCGGGCCTTGGCAGTTACACCATCGATGCCATCAACCGGCAGGATTTCGCCATTGTGCGGGCGATGGTCTTTCTCGGTTCCGTGCTCTACATCATCGGACTGATACTGACCGATATCTCCTACACCATCGTCGATCCAAGGGTGCGGCTTTCATGAATCAGTCTGGTAGGGTGTGCCGTGCGCACCTGAAGATAGGGGTCGGAGTCAAACCGGGCTGGGTGTTGGACAAATGGAATGCGATTGGGCGGTTTGACTCCGACCCCTGGGGGATCCATGCCTGATCTGGTGATTCTCTGGACCGACGCCTTGGTCTTCCTGCTGGTTTTACTGGCAGTCGGCTTTGCCCTGTTCGCCAGTCGGCGGGAACATCTGCGTGCCCCCTGGCGGCATGTGGCGCGCAGCCGGGTGGGTATGGGGGCGCTGGTAGTGCTCTCCTGCTATATCCTGATCGGCCTGCTCGACTCCATTCACTACCATCCCGATATGGATGGCACAGAGGGGGAGACCGCTGAGGTGCTGAGTCTCTTCGATCTCATGGTCACCCCCCTGCGCACCCGCACCGAGAAGACCTATTCGGCACCGCTGGCAACACACCTCTACGCCAAGGAGACCATCGAACTGGCTGGTGGAAAAAGCCAACGTGACTATCCTCGGCTGAAGTTCGGCGGCGCTCATCTGGCAGACCCTGAACTCGACTGGGCTTCCGATATTTATCTTAATGTCATACACGGAACGCTGGAGGGCATAGTCTGCTGGCTGGGTCTCTCCGTCCTGTTTGTGGCGCTGATGGCGAGGCGGGAGGGTTTGACCTTCGGGCAGATGCAGTCACGGGTGATCCGCTATGAGACGCCAATCCCCTGGCGTACAGTGCTCACTACATTGGGCGTGTTGTTGGTGCTCGGTTTTATCCTGGGTGAACTGGCGGTTCAGTACCACCTCTTCGGCACCGACAAAGTGGGGGAGGATGTCTTCTATCAGGGGTTGAAGAGTATTCGCACCGGACTGTTGATCGGCACCCTGACGACCATGGTGATGTTGCCTGCTGCGATCCTGCTCGGCATCATGGCAGGCTATTTCCGGGGTTGGGTGGACGATCTGATCCAATACAGCTACACCACCCTCAACTCTATTCCAGGGGTGTTGCTGATCGCCGCCGCAATCCTCATGATGCAGATCTACATGAGCAATCACGAGGCGGAGTTTGCCAGCCTGACCCAGCGGGCCGACCTGCGGTTGCTCTTTCTCTGCATGATCCTGGGGGTGACCAGCTGGACCGGTCTCTGCCGTATGTTGCGGGGTGAGACCTTCAAGCTGCGGGAGCTTGAGTATGTGCAGGCATCCCAGGCATTCGGTGTCGGCCATTTCACCATCATCGGCCGTCATATCCTGCCCAACGTGCTGCATATCGTGCTGATCACACTGGTGCTCGACTTCAGCGGTCTGGTGCTGGCGGAGGCGGTGCTCTCCTACGTCAACATCGGTGTCGATCCGACCATGAACAGTTGGGGCAACATGATCAACAGCGCCCGGCTCGAAATGGCTCGTGAACCGATCGTCTGGTGGTCGTTGGCTGCGGCATTGATTTTCATGTTTACCCTGGTGCTCTCTGCCAATCTCTTTTCGGATGTGGTGCGGGATGCCTTTGATCCCAGACTGCGCACTAGCCGGTAGTGATATTGCCCATGAAAAATCACCTGTTAGCAATCGAAAATCTCCATACCCGGCTCGGCAACAAGCAGAATCCGGTGCGGGTGGTGGATGGCCTCAATCTGACCATCCGCAAGGGCGAGACGCTGGCGCTGCTGGGGGAATCTGGCTGCGGCAAGTCGATGACTGCACTCTCCATGATGCGCCTGTTGCCCCCCTCCGGACGCATCAGCGGGGGGCATGTCAAACTTGACGGTCTGGATCTGTTGACCCTTTCCGAACAGGAGATGCGCCAGGTGCGGGGTGGCCGCATGGGCATGATCTTTCAGGAACCCATGACCTCCCTCAACCCGGTGCTGCGCATCGGTGATCAGATTGCCGAGGCGGTGCGCCTGCATGACAAGTTGAATGGTGCGGCGGTGACGGAGCGGGTGGTGGAACTGCTCGATGCGGTTGGTATACCTGACCCCCGGCGCCGTGCCAGAGAGTATCCCCATCAACTCTCCGGCGGTATGAAACAGCGGGTAATGATCGCTATGGCCCTGGCCGGCCGGCCGGAACTGTTGATAGCCGATGAACCCACCACTGCGCTGGATGTCACCATCCAGGCCCAGGTGTTGAACCTGCTGAAACAGTTGCAGCAGGAGAGCGGCATGGCGATCCTGCTCATCACCCACGATTTGGGAGTGGTGGCGGAGACTGCCGATCGCCTGGCGGTGATGTATGCGGGGCAGATTGTTGAGACTGCAGATGTTGCTACTTTCTTCAAAGGCCCGAAACACCCCTACAGCCGCAAGCTTTTTGAATCTCTGCCGGACAGTCACAAACGGGATGAAAAGCTGGCGGTCATCAAAGGGACGGTGCCTCCGCTGAACCAGCAGTTTTCGGGTTGCCGCTTTGCGGATCGCTGTGAACAGGCAGCGCCTCGCTGCAGTAGTGAGATCCCTGACTGGGTCGACCTGACCGAACGGCAGGGCGTACGCTGCCTTATCTATGCTGACGACCCGATCACGCCTACGCTGAGTGATAGAGCCGTCGAGGCGGAAACCCATATCCTGTCCCGGGCAGGTGACGAATCCCTGCTGGATGTGACGGATCTCAAGGTCCACTTTCCCATCCATAAAGGCGTGTTTCGGCGCGTGGTGGGGCAGGTGCTGGCAGTGGATGGTGTCGGGCTGTCGATCGCCAAAGGACGAACCCTGGCCCTGGTGGGCGAGTCTGGCTGCGGCAAGACCACTGTGGGCAAGGGCATATTGCAACTGATCCGTCCCACCGATGGGCGGGTGAAGTTTGGTGAAGACGAGCTGACACAATTGAAGGGAGAGGCGTTGCGCCAGCGTCGCGCGGATATGCAGATCATCTTTCAGGATCCAATGTCTTCCATGAACCCGCGCATGCTGGTTGGGGAGATCATCGCCGAGGGGATGCGTGCGCAGAAGATCGGTAAAAAAAGAGATCGCAAGGTGCGGATCAGCCAGCTGTTGGAGCAAGTGGGTCTGCATGCCGATGCGGCCAAACGTTACCCCCATGAGTTCTCTGGCGGTCAGCGTCAGCGCATCTGTGTCGCCCGTGCCCTGGCGGTAGAGCCGCAACTGATCGTCTGCGATGAGCCCACCAGCGCGCTGGATGTGTCGGTGCAGGCACAGATCCTCAATCTGTTGAAATCTCTGCAGCGTGAGCTGGAGTTATCCTACCTCTTCATCACCCACAACATCTCGGTGGTCTCCTATCTGGCCGATGAGGTGGCAGTGATGTATCTGGGCCGCATCGTGGAGCAGGGCAGTGTCGAGAAGGTGCTGGGGTCGCCGGCGCATCCCTATACCAGGGCGCTGCTCTCGGCCGTGCCAGTGCCCGATCCCGATTTCCAGCGTTCGGTGATCCGCCTTGAGGGAGACATGCCGTCCCCCGCCGATCCGCCGCTGGGCTGCCATTTTCACCCCCGCTGTCCCGAGGCCGTTGCAGCCTGCAGTGACGGATATCCTGCTGAAACCACGATTTCAGAGACCCACCGCGTCAGGTGCTTCCGCATCAACCAGATATAAGAGCGTGTTGTAAAAATTTATGAGTAGGTTGGGTTAGCGCAGCGTAACCCAACAAAATCAAAGGATTGTCGGGTTACGCTATCGCTAACCCGACCTACATACTATTTTTATGGTGTTAAACACGGGTGTTTCTGGGAACATTATTCTGCTTGTGCTATATCTTCTGATAGACCAATGTCGGATAAGGGCAGGAGGATGGGATGGTAATCAAGAAAAAAACACGCGTAAGAAGGACCAAGAAGGTGAGTGCTTCCAAAGCGGAAAAAGCGGGTCGTAAATTTTGTGATATGCCGGAAATGGCACTGCGCCAAGTGCCGCAGGATGTCGATCCGGGACGGGCTGCATTTATCCTGGACATGGATAACATCTGGGTAAACGGTACGGTTATCCACTACTGTTTTTTCGAACACGCGAAACATGATTCGCCGGAAAAATGGACAGGCAGTGCCGCTGACAAGCGTGCGGTGAGAAAAGCCTTTAAGGAGTGGAAAGATCTGGGTATAGGTCTTGAATTTGTTGAGGTAAGAAATCTCGATGAAGCTGAAATCAGGATCGGCTTTGATCAGGACGAAGGTTCCTGGTCATATATCGGCACCTACCCGATGGGCAATGTTTCAAAAAACCGGCGGACGATGAACTTTGGCTGGTCGTTGACGACATCCCACGGCAAGGATACGGCGCTGCATGAGATTGGCCATTCCCTCGGTGGCAAACATGAACATCAGAACCCGTTTTCGGGTATTCAGTGGAACAGGCAGGGGGTCTACGACTATTTTAGCGGGCCACCGAATAACTGGAGTCGCAGAAAAATCGACCGCAATATTCTGGACGCGGTTTCTGAAAGTGATGTGGAAGGTTCGGGTTGGGACAGCAACTCCATCATGCATTACGAATTCCGTGCTGCCCTGATTGAAGGGCCGTCTCCCTATGATTCTGTGGGTATTCATCCGGCTGCCGGCCTGTCTTCCAAAGACAAAGCCTGGGTACAGCATTTCTATCCGGCGCTGAGAAAAAAAGATTATGTTGATCTGACGCCATTTCAGTCTGAAGTCATTCAGATTGAAGCGGGTGGGCAGGTGAATCTGGTTATCAAGCCAAAAACAACCCGTAAATACACCATGCAGTCTTTTGGAGAAGCCGATACGTTGATGGTGCTTTTTGAGGATGACGGGACCGATGATCCCATCTATCTTCAAGCCGATGATGACAGCGGTTCTGACTACAACGCCAAAATCGAGCATCGACTGATGAAAGGCACAACCTATATTCTCCGCGTTCGTCTTTACTGGGCCAATGCGGCAGGTGAAACGGCTGTTATGCTTTGGTAGCGACTGACAACAATAATGGTATGAACAGCATGAACCACCCGTAGGTGCGGCGCCTCGCCGCGAACACGGTCTGGCAGGGTGCGCCGTGCGCACCAGAACAAGCAGCAATCATGGCGCGCACGGCGCACCCTACGTTCGTCACATTTAGAGAAGCCACGCCCCATGCCAATTACCACCACAAACTCGGAAACTTGAGTTAAAAGTAAAGACCAATGAGTAAGGAAATAAATATATTCGTCTCCTATAGTCATCTCGATGATGACTGGCATGAGCGGCTTATCGCCTTTCTGGACTCTCTCAAGTTTACCCGTTTGAAATCGCTGGATCTGAAGAGTGGGAACCTGTATCAGAATGCCAGATTTCACTATCGCGCCTGGTCGGACAAACAGATCGATCTCGGCAGCAACTGGAAGCCTGAGATAGAGGATGCCATCCGGCAGGCGAGGGTGGCTGTGTTGTTGGTTTCGACCGACTTTTTGGCTTCTGAGTTTATCCTCGAACAGGAACTGCCATTATTGATCGACCGTTCCAACAGTGGCGAACTCGCTATTTTTCCACTCATCATCCGCCCCTGTCTGTGGCGCGAAACCGCTTGGTTGCAGGAGATTCAGATATTTGATGCGGGGCAGGCAATGTCGGAACTGCCAAAGCATGAATGGGAGCAAAAACTTGTTGAATTTTCCCTGCGCATCGATGAACAACTGGAGAGCGAACGGAGTGGTCAGGAGTTGGTGGAGGAAGAGGCAGAAATTGTCGAGGAGATCATTGCTGCCTCCATTTCCACACAACCCATCTATACAGAGCCGTTTAAGGAGAGGAATGCCTCTGGCAACGAATTCTATACCTGGAACGGTGTACGTAAACTGATAGACGAGTCCGGATTCTGCGAGACTGGAGAATCCGTCGTCGATGGAGTGCTGCTGTTCCGCACCATTAAACAACGTACTTGGCTTGCCGTGACACAACGGCAGCTGTTTTGTGTGCTGGATGGTGAAAAGACACGCAAACGCGGAAGGCTTATACAGTGGCGCGAATCCTTGAGTCAAAATTTACCAGTGCGTGCCCGTGACCGTGCCAAGGCTCAAACCGGTCTGCTCAATGTCGGTACCCATGTGAACTGGCTCTATTCCAAACGGTTGCATAAAAGCCCGGAAGAGCTTGAGGAACAAGTCACCAAACTGCTTGAGAATGTGTGACGACAGTCCGACTACACTTTGTAGGAGCCGCCCCCCGCGGCGAAAAGGCGCCTGTATTCCACCACCACGCCGGATCGTGCCGGGGCAGCGCTTCTACGGGCAGATCAGTGAATAGTGGTCTACCTTTTAAGGGAGGATCTGAAAAAACACCGATATAATGAACAGGGACATTAGAGCGTATCGTCCACGCAGGCGGCGTGGAATCCAAGCGATTGACAGGCAGGAGCAACCGTTTTTCTCCCATACCGGCAAGGCATCGGGGCAGAGGTCTCAGCAGGGTGCGTTCTTTCAGACAAAGCTGACGATCGGACAGCCCGGCGATCAGTATGAGAAGGAAGCCGACAACGTCGCCACCGCAGTTGTTCAGCGTTCTGGACACGCTTCATCACAGCAACAGCAGGGTTTCTTCACCATTCAACGTCGGGCGAGTCACCGGGCAGTCGCACCTTCTGCTCCCGCCGGTATGGCTGCCAGATTGCAATCCTCCAAGGGAAGCGGCAGTAGACTGCCAAAACGAACCCACACGGAGATGTCGCAGTCGCTGGGTTTCGACTTCAGTGATGTGCGGCTACACACAGACAGTGAATCCGTCAACTTGAACAGGGCTGTCGGTGCCCAGGCGTTTACCCACGGGAAAGACATCTACTTCAACTCGGGAAAGTACAATCCCGAGACGAAAACCGGAAAACACCTGCTGGCCCATGAGTTGACTCATGTGGTGCAACAGAATCGTGGCGCTGGAGGCCTGCAACGGACTTCAATGATCCAGCGGGAGATTGAGCTCGATGCGGCAAATGTGCCTACCGGTAACTATCTGTTTCGGGTTGGCAGCGGTATCACTGCAGGCTTCTTCACGCGTATAAAACGTTTTGTCGGTGATGGCGCGCTGACGGATAATGAACTCAATGCACTGCGTATCTATGCACTACGGGTCAGAGGTTCAGTCAACAACGCTGAGCGGCTCTTGATGGCGGCGATGCTCAACGCTGTCAATGTTCCATTGCTTCAGGCTCATGGGACGGGTGCCCTCTCCATTCCGATCAACACGATCACCGATGCCAACCGTCAGCATGCTCGCGATATAGGACGCGAACAGATACCGGATGCCCTCATGCTGCAGTTATGGGATGCCGTTACCACATTGGGCGTCGATCTTGAACGTGGACTGGCGTTATTGGCAGAGGTCGATGCGGCGGCAACCAGAGAGATCCTGCAGCACGCCGGTCCACAATTCCAAACACAGGCGACTGCACTGATTGCCTACATGCAGATGCACACTATTCCCGCCCTGGAGGTATTGGGTGCGATGTTGAATGCGGCCTCCGACAGCAGTTCCGGCGATAAGGTGATGGCCGGGATCGTCTATGTCATCGCCAGGAAGGCAGGCCACGCCACTGCGGGGCAGATCAGAAGCGGTCAAATAAAGGTCGATGCGCTTATACCCCGTGCCTACCGGCGTATCACCTCAGGTGACGGTTCTGCTGCGTTCTATTCATCAGTAGGCAGGACCGATGAGGCAAAGGGAGATACGCTCTATCTGCCGACCAGTCTGAACGTTGCGTCTATCGACTCGCGGTCACTGGTCATCCATGAGCTGACTCACGCTGCCGATGACGCAGCATCCGGGGGCATCACTCACCAGCGGGTGCTTGAGTTCGAGGCTCGGGCTCGTACCCGCCAGTTGCAATACACGATGGATGAGATCCTGGCACTCCCGGCAGCCGGGCAACCAGCGGTCATCCGTGAGTACAGGCTATCGGCCGCCAGCGAATGGGTTCAATGGGCACTCATATCGGCGACAAAAGGGGATACTGCGCGTTATCAGGAGATTTGCACGCGTATCCTGCTACAGGATCCCACCGTATCGGAAGCGAATGTTATGGCTGCTTTGGCGTTGAGTGTTGCGGATATCACCACAAGACTCGAAGACGCCATTGCGGAACTTCCTAACTACACCAGAGGTACCTTCGTGGCGCTCGATGGCCTCTCCGGTGAGAGTGTGCTGGATTTGGTCGGTGATGCGGCTGGGCCTTGATGGGGTTGTCTGATTCCGCATTACCTGCGATATCCCTGATCATTTGTCATCTCGACCGTAGGGAGAGATCTCATGCTACATTGCTGCCAACGGGATACAAGCAGGAGACCCCTTCCTGCGGTCGAGATGCCGATGATCCTGAGATGTACGGAATTGAATTTCCAACAAAAGATCCGTAGGTTATATTCCACCGTTGTAGCCAGGGATGAACCATGTTGTCGCCGAAATCCGCTGATCGCAAGATCTATCATGTGTTCCTCGCCTCACCCGGCGACATGGCTGAAGAGCGCCAGGCGGTGCATGATTTTTCAAGGCCTGCAATCGGGATGCCGCTAATCCCAGGGGCTTCAGTTCGATCTCATCGATTGGGAAAACCACTCCACCATCGGTGTCGGCCGCCCCCAGGAACTGACCCCAAACTCTCCTCGCCCTCGCGGCGAAAAGGCGCCTGTATTCCCCCCCCACGCCGGATCGTGCCGGGGCAGCGCTTCTACGGGCAGATCAGTGAATAGTGGTCTACCTTTTAAGGATGGATCTGAAAAAACACCGATATCATGAACAGGGACATTAGAGCGTATCGTCCACGCAGGCGGCGTGGAATCCAAGCGATTGACAGGCAGGAGCAACCTTTTTTCTCCCATACCGGCAAGGCATCGGGGCAGAGGTCTCAGCAGGGCGCGTTCTTTCAGACAAAGCTGACGATCGGACAGCCCGGCGATCAGTATGAGAAGGAAGCCGACAGCGTCGCCACTGCAGTTGTCCAGCGTTCTGAACACGCTTTATCCCCGCAACAGCAGGGCTTCTTCGCCATTCAACGACGGGCCGGTCACCGGCCAGCTGTACCCTCCGCGCCAGTCGGCATGGCTGCCAGATTGCAATCCACCAAGGGAAGCGGCAGTAGACTGCCAACACCAACCCATAGGGAGATGTCGCAGTCGCTGGGTTTCGATTTCAGTGATGTGCGGCTACACACAGACAGTGAATCCGCCAGCCTGAACCGGGCTGTCGGTGCCCAGGCGTTTACCCACGGGAAAGACATCTATTTCAACTCAGGAAAGTACAATCCCGAGACGAAAACCGGAAAACACCTGCTGGCCCATGAGTTGACTCATGTGGTGCAACAGAATCGTGGCGCTGGAGGCCTACAACGGTTTTCCATAGTCCAGCGGGAGATTGAGCTCGATGCGGCAAACGTGCCTACCGGTAACTATCTGTTCCGGGTCGGCAGCGGTATCACGGCGGGCTTCTTCAGACGCATAAAACGTTTTGTCGGTGATGGCGCCCTGACGGATAACGAGCTCAATGCACTGCGTATCTACGCGTTGCAGGTTCGCGGTACGGTTACCCATGCGGAACGGCTCTTGATGGCGTCGATGCTCAATCCGGTCAATGTCCCATTGCTTCAGGCGCACGGAACCGGGACGCTGAGTATCGTAATCAACACCATCACTGCGGCCAACCGTGAACGTGTGCGAAATATCGGACGGGAGCAGATACCGGATGCTCTCATTCTGCAGTTGTGGACAGCCATCACGACATTGGGTGTTGATCTTGAACGTGGAATGGTCTTATTGGCTGAGGCTGATGCGGCGGCAACCACAGAGATTCTTCGACACGCCGGTCCGCAGTTCCAGAGACAGGCGACTGCATTGATTGCCTATATGGAAACACACAGCATTCCCTCCCTTGAAGTATTGGGTGCGATGTTGAATGCGGCATCCGACAGTAGTTCGGGGGATAAAGTAATGGCCGGGATCGTCTATGTCATCGCCCGGACAGCAGGTCACTCTACCGCAGGACAGATCAGGAGTGGTCAGATAAAGATCGATGCCCTGATCCCCCGTGCCTTCCGGAGTTTGACATCAGGTAATGGCGCCGGTGCCTTCTACTCACCGATAGGCAGGAGAGACCAGGAAAAAGGGGATACGCTCTATCTGCCGACCAATCTGGACGTTGCGGCGATTGATTCGCGAGCACTGGTCATCCATGAATTGACCCACGCCGCCGATGACGCCGCGAGTGCAGGTATCACACAACGCCGTGTGCTTGAACTCGAGGCACGGGCCTATACCAGCCAGATGCGATATATAATGGATGAGATCTTGGCGCTCCCGGCTGCAGAACAACCTGCGGCCATTCGCGGTTACAGAAGATCAGCCACCAGCGCTCTGCTGCAATGGGCAATGGTCTTGGCGGCAAAGGGTAATACTGCGCATTATCGGGACATATGCAGCCGAATTATCGTGCAGGATCCCTCCGTTTCAGAAGCGAATGTCGCGGCAGCGCTGGCGATGAGCGAGGCGAATATTACCACTAATCTTGAAAATGCCATTGATGCGCATCCAAACTACGCTAGAGGCACTCAAACCGCGCTCGATGGTCTCTCCGGCGAGAGTGTGCTGGGTCTGGTCGGTGCGGCGGCCGGGCCTTGATGGGGTTGTCTGATTCCGCATTACCTGCGATATCCCTGATCATTTGTCATCTCGACCGTGGGGAGAGATCTCGTGCTACATTGCTGCCAACGGGATGCAAGCAGGAGACCCCTTCCCGTGGTCGAGATGCTGATGATCCTGAGATGTACGGAATTGAATTTCCAACAAAAGATCCGTAGGTTATATTCCACTGTTGTAATCAGGGAAGAACATGTCGTCGCCGAAACCCGCTGATCGCAAGATCTATCATGTGTTCCTCGCCTCACCCGGCGATATGGCCGAAGAGCGCCAGGCGGTGCGTGATTTTTTCAAGGCCTACAATCGGGATACCGCCAATCCCAGGGGTTTTCAGTTCGATCTTATCGACTGGGAAAACCAGACCGATATTGGCGTTGGTCGTCCCCAAGCGCTGATCACTCAACAGACCTTAATCAAATTCAGACCTTCCCTTGCACTGGTTATTGGCCTGCTGGGGCAGCGTTTTGGCACACCGACTGGTGACTTCAACTCAGGCACCGAGGAGGAGTTCACTGTCGCCATGAATATTCGTCGGGCGCATGGCGACTACCCGGAGATCAAATGGTTCTTCCGCAACGGTTGGGAAAAGGGTGGACCACCCACGGATACCGACGAACTGGCCGGAATCCTAAACCAGAAACGAGAGGTTGATGCTTTCAGAGCGCACCTGAACAAGGAAGGCGAAGACCAACTCTTCACCGCAAATTTCGAAACCACTGACGACTTCCCCGTGCTGCTGGCGCGTGATCTCAATCAATGGCTCAACGATCCGAAAAAGCCCTGGAACCAGCAGGGCGACGGCACCGGTGACCCACCCGACCCGCCGCCGGACGACCAACTCCTGGCAGAGTGGTTACGCATCCAGGCCGTCGACTGCGCCCGGCTTCCCCTGGAGGTGCTGGACGCCCGTCAGGGTCTGGAACAGCCAGCCGACCCCATCCGCCTGCCGGATATCTTTGTTCCTCTGAAGGCCGTTGCTCCACCGGAAAAGTGGCTGGAGCAGGACGAAGAGGTTCCAGACCACATTCGCAAAATGACCGAAGGCAAAAGTGGTGAACCCGTGCCGGTTCTCGATCTGTTGGCCCGTGAATCCCACGCGGTGTTGATCGGCGATCCTGGCGCAGGCAAGTCGGCCCTGGTCAACCAGCTCGCCTGGCAGTTGTCTGCGAATAAGGCGGATGCCGAACTGCCTGATCTACTTCAGGGCAGGATTCCTGTGCGTATCGTCCTGCGGCAGGTTGAGATCCCCGGCAACGCCAAAGTGGGAAGTGCCAAGTGGCTGTGGCAGGCGCTGGAGGCGGATATCCGTGACCTGCTGGAAGGCAGCGCCCAAGGCAGGGGCAAAAAAGCCCCGCAAGTGGTGAGCGCCCTGCGTCATCGACTGAACGAGAACCCAGGGGGAATGATCCTGCTCGACGGACTCGACGAGGTACCTGCCGCCGGTGAGCGCCGTACTCACCTGTTGCAGGCGATTCGTGCGCTGGTGGAAGAGCTGCCGGCGTCGACCCGTTTCATGTTGACCGCCCGTCCCTACGCATACACTGATCCCGGCTGGCGCCTGTCCGGTTTCACCCCGCTCTTCCTCACCCCATTTGATGAAGGACAGCGAAGCCAGTTCATCCACGGCTGGTATCGGGCGGCGAGAGAGCGATTCGGCCTGCGCGAACAGGATTTGAAGCTTCGCGTGCCTGATATGGTGGAGCGGGTCGAAAATCGTGAACACCTGCGGGAACTGGCCCGTCGTCCCCTGCTGCTGACTCTCATCGCCACCCTGCACGCCAGTGGCGGCAGCCTGCCGGAGGATCGTGCTGAACTCTACCGTGACAGCGTCAACCTGCTGCTCTACCAGTGGCGTGCCAACCGCTGTTTTCGAAACTGCGATGGTCAGCCCCTGAGCCTGCCGGAACCGGTCTTGCGTGAATGCCTGCAGAGACTTGCCTGGTCGGCGCACAAGACCCAGCGTGAGCAGCGCGACAGTACCGGTGTCGCTAATATCAGCCGCAGCCAGTTGCTGGACGTCTTTGAACCCCTGCTGGCGACATTGGGCAGGGACGACCTGCTGGCCTATCTGGAGCAGCACAGCGGTATCCTTATCAGCCGTGGCAGGGACCACTATGCCTTTCCCCATCGCTCGTTTCAGGAATACCTGGCCATGGGCTGGCTCAGTTCCCGCACCGATGACGCCCTGAGCCGCGAGGTCTGTACCGACCCGGTCTGGTGGCGGGAGACCTTTCTGCTGGCGGTTCTGGAGCAGCGCAAGAAACCCCGCCCCGCCATCGGCTACATCGAGGATATGCTGGAGACTGCTGAAGAGGCGGTCGAAACCATCCGCCACCAGGTCTCGGTATTGGCGGGCCTGAGCCTGATGGAACTGGGGCTGACTGGCCTGGACGACACCGGCTTTCCCCGTCAGTGTAAAAAGATACGCAGGCTCATTGTCGAACTCATCGAAGATTCCACCGCTTTGACAATCGAGGAACGGACCGAGGCGGGGAGGATGCTGGGTGGCATCGGAGATCCACGCCCCGGGGTCGGGCTGGATAAAAATGGATTACCTGATATTGAGTGGTGTGAGATTCCCGCTGCCGATGAAGTCAGCCTGGAGGACGATGCAGGTACTTTCCCTGTCGAACACTTTTACCTGGCCAGTTATCCGGTTACCAACGCCCAGTTCCAGACCTTTATCGATGATGACAAGGGATATCAAAACCGCGAATGGTGGGTGAAACTGGATGAGAAGCCAGATACACCTGGAATGCCCAGTTGGAGCGAACCCAATCATCCTCGGGAGACAGTCTCCTGGTACGAGGCGATGGCCTTCTGCGCCTGGCTCTCCGACCGGCTGGGATACACGGTGAGTCTGCCGACTGAGTGGCAGTGGCAGCAGGCGGCATCGAGCGGCAATCCAGGTCAGGACTACCCTTGGGGTTCGGAGTACGAAAGAGGGCTGGCCAATATTGATGAGACTGTAAGAGGTGCAGGTTCTCACTATCTGCGCCGAACCACGGCAGTTGGTATCTATCCCCAGGGTAACTCAGGGCAAGGGGTGTCAGATCTTGCAGGAAACGTCTGGGAATGGTGTCTGAACGAGTATGGCGATCCAGCCAATACACAAACCAGCGGCACGGAAAGTCGCGTGTTGCGCGGCGGGTCCTGGCTCTACGATCAAGACTACGCCCGCGCGTCGGTTCGCTACTACAACGTACCGGACTCCCGTTACTACAATCTGGGTTTTCGGTTGAGTTGTTCGTCCCCCATCAAGAAAGACTGACCACTGTGGCTCTGAACACTGAATCACTGCTTTTCTGTTCACTGATCTGCCGCGATAGCGGCGGTGACGAATATTTTCATGCAAGGTACCTGTAGGAGCGGCGCCCCGCCGCGATTACTCCATAGATAGATAAATCGCGGCGAGGGCGCCGCTCCTACATTTTGGTTTCCCGCTCATTTGTGGCAAGCCGGTTGAAAACAGAACGGCGTAGTCCCCAGGTGTCAGCGTAACGTACATGGTTGACCCAGCCGTTAATGCAGGCGTCAAGTTCTGCGAAGCTGATCCTGCCCTGTTTCCAGGCTTGCATCCGTTCAGCTAAATGCCGTGTGGCAGTACGTACTTTACGTGCCTTGATGCGCCGGTGAGTCGGATAGACCACGAAGCCGAGCCAGGGAATTCCGCACTCAACCGGCAAAACCTGAGCGGCAGATTCATGGATGACCAGCCGAAACCGTTGCAGGCGTTCGATGATTGCACGTTTCCAGGCCCAGAGTTCTGCCTTGCTGTTGCTGAAGAGGGCAAAGTCATCAACATAACGCAGGTAGGCTTTGCAGCCGAGTTCACGTTTCACGAAATGGTCAAAAGGGTCGAGGTAGCAGTTGGACCAGAACTGTGATGTCAGATTACCGATGGGCAGGCCGCGCGGCCGGCAGGCAGCAAGCAGGTCGTCTTGCGGAAACCACTGCATCTCATATTCGTCATCCAACACACCGGCACCACTGTCGATGATGGTACGAACCAGTACCATGACATCATCCTCTTCAATTCGGCGATGCAGGATCTCCTTGAGAACTGTGTGATCAATGGATGGGAAATGTTTGACGATGTCCGCCCGCAGTATGTAGCGGAAACGCTGTGAGAATGCCTGCAAGCGATCCACTGCCCGGTGAGTTCCCTTATCGACCCGGTTGGCGTAACTATCAGGAATGAAGTGTCTTTCGAACCTGGGTTCCAATAGATTACATAGTGCGTGATGCACTACCCTGTCGCGGAAAGGGGCGGCGCTGATTTTGCGCCGCTTGGGCTCGTGAATATGGAAGTTCACATAAGGTCCGGGCCGGTAATTTCCAGCAAGCAATTCGCTGCGAAGACTTAGCAACTCATCCGCCTGTCTGAAATCAAACTGCGCTACGTTGGGATGACCGCGCTTGCCCCTGGCTGCCTTCCGGTAGGCCATAAGCAGGTTTTCCCAATCACAGATTTGTTTGAATAGTGTGCTAAAGGAGGACATCTGAATGACACAGGAGATGGTGATATTTGTACGTGTGTTTGACCTGCTCGACTGGCTGTTGCCAAAGTCAGAGCGTTTCCCAAGGGTCTATCGTCACACGGTAACACAACGTCTTATGGATTCGGGGTTGGATCTTTACGAGGCTTTGGGAGATGCACAGGCACAACAGGGGTGTGAGCGATTGGTGGCGTTGCAATCCGCCGATGCTTCGCTGTCAAGACTTCGCAACTATCTGAAACTCATCCATAGATGGCAATGGCTGAGCCATGGGCAATATCAACATGTGAGTGAGATGGTGGCGGAGATCGGCCGTCTATTAGGTGGCTGGTTGCGGCAGGCCCGAACGGATCATGGATAGGGCGGGGCGCTTCGGGAACAGTGTCCGGGAAGCGCCCCTTTTTTATATATGCCCGACGGTATTGTTACAGTGCGGACGGGACCATCCCGCGCCATCAATCCGTTCTTCGCCTCGGCCTGCAAATCGTGATCGGCAGGCAGTACCGGCAATAGGAAGAACAGGGGCGATGTGGGACGAACAACTCAACCGAAAACCCAGATTGTTGTTACGGTTGTCCGGTTCGTTGTTGTTGCGAATCGACGCGCGGGCGTTGTCTAGATTGAAGAACCAGGACCCGCCGCGCAACACGCGCCGCTTCGTACCGCTGGTCTGTGTATTTGCTGGTTCATCACGCTCATTCAGACACCACTCCCAGACGTTTCCTGCAAGATCCGATACCTTTTGCGCAGAATTACCTTGAGGATAGATACCCACGGCCGTGGTTCGGCGCAGATAGTGAGAACCTGCACCTCCAGAAGTCTCATCAATATTGGCCCGCCCACTTTTGTACTCCTTTTCCCACGGATAGTCCTGCCCAGGATTGCCGCTGGTGGCGGCCTGCTGCCACTGCCACTCTGTCGGTGGACTCATCCGATAACCCAGCCGGTGGGATAGCCAGGCACAGAAAGCCATTGCCTCATACCAGCTGACTCTTTCACGGGGATGGTTGTCTTCCTTCCACTGTGAGGACAAAGGTTTGCCCGGTTCCACCTCCAGGTCTGCCCACCACTCAGGGTTCTTATACCCCTTGTCATCATCGATAAAGGCCTGGAACTGGGCGTTGGTGACGGGGTAGCGGGAGAGGCGGAAGGTCCCTACCGGGAAACTGCCCGCATTGCCGGACAGGGTAACTTCACCCGCCGGAATATCCTGCCAGGCGATATCGGGCAGGTCGTTTTCATCCAGCCCCACACCTGGACGATCATCAAGACCGGCTGCTCCCAGGGCGCGAAACAGTGCTTCACGATGTTCCGGGCTCTTTACCACTTCCAGTGCGGTATAACATGCCTGGCGATAGACCATGCCCCACTCGCCGATCTCTCCCCGTGCCTGGGCGATCTCCAGACAGTCGCCCAACAGAATGGCGGGGCGTGGATTTTGGCGCAGTGAATCCCGGTCAAGAAAATCTCCCAGTACTGAGAAACGCTCCAGGGCGGTATCCAGATCCTCCCGGCTGGTGAGCCGGGCGAAAAGAAACAGCAGGGTCTGTCGCCACTGGGATGTGCCCGCATGGGAGGCGACCAGATCCTCCACCGATTGCCCAGAACGGACAAAACGCTCTGCAGCGAGGAAATCCTGGAAGCTGAGGTGATAGAACTCCGCCTGATTGTTTTCTGTCGGCAGTAAAAGACCGGAGCGCGAGAGCAAGTCTTCCCGCTTGTCTGAGGCATCATCTTCACCGCCCTCATCGTGGGGTTTGGAATGGGCATAGTCTATCAAAACCCCCTCGATCTCCTCTTCGTGGATCTCCGCGTCGGGTACGCTGCGTTGTTTACCCGCCAGATCGCCGCTGTGCATCTCCCAAGCGATGACCCCCAGTCGCCGCCGCACCTTCGCCACCTCATGCGCCCGGTCAAGATAGCGGTTGTGTAGTACCTGGTTTATCACCGCACTGTAGAGATCGTGGATATCTTTCGGCAGCCTGCTCCCTTCGTCATACTTCACGCAGAGGGCGGTCAGCAGCATTGGGTTGGTACGAAACTCATTTAGGTCGGGGCGGGCATCGAGTTGTTGCAGAAGTCCGTCGGCCTTTATTGTCCCTTTCTCTCTGTCTGCTGCATGGAACCAGCGTTGAACGAAGAGTCGTTGCAGGCCGCCAGTGAGGGCGGAGAGTTCGCTCTCTGCAAGGCCCAGTCCCTGACGCTCACCCGGACTCAGACCGTAGGGGCGGCTGGTGAGCAGGATGCGGTTGCCGCCTTCGATCCAGTGAGGCAGCGCCTTCTTCAGGCCTGAGAGCAGGGCGGCGCGGGGATATTCGATGTGGCCATCGTACTCACGGCTTGGCGGGACTTCATCAAAGCCGTCGATGATCAGCAGGCAGTTACCCCGTTTCAGGTGCTCCAGAAAGCGGGCTGAAGTCAGACCATCCGGTTTTTTCTTGTCGAGCCAGTTGCAGAGGGCTGTCTCAAGTTGGGTGCGGGTCCAGTCGCCGTTGTCCTTCCGGCATGTCATGTGTCCCCAGAATTCGCGTAATCGGCAGAGGACCGGCAGACGGCCCAGCAGATCTTGCGGTAGTTCTTCTTGGTATTCAGCGGCCAGTTTGTGGTCGTCGGCGGGGATGGTACTGCTGGCCACAACCCAACAGACCCAGTTGCAGAAGGTGGTTTTGCCCCTGCCTGGCGCACCCGGCAGGTAGAGGGAGTCCTGGTTCAGTCGCGTCAGTAACAGATCATGGCCTTCTCGATCTACTTCCCAGCGTTCTTTTTTCTCTTCCCCTTCCTCTGTGGGCGTTGGGGTGATTGCCGGGACGTAGACTTGCGGCAGGCGGACGTTGTGGGCCTCTTTGTTGTCGAGACCGAGCAGAGTGATATCGCTGGCTTTGTGTCTGAGCCAATTCAGGTAGCTGCTGGGGATGGACGCCGGTTGGTCAGTTTTGGGTTTATCCGGTTGTGCGGGTGTCTTGAGCAGTCGATTGACCAGGGCAGTGAGGTCTTTCTCCAGGCGTGTTTTGAAGTCGTCGTCTGTTTTGTGTTTGTGGTAGTCGCCAGTGAAGGTTTTGCCTTCTTTGGTGTTTTTTTCGATGAAGGCATTCGCAAGTTGGAATTGTTCGAAAGCCTCTATTTGGTCAGTTTGAGGCATATCGGGTTGCAGAGAGAACGCTTTTTCACGCCGATATAGCAGTATCTGTGGTGGTGTCTCTGTATTCCGGGCACTGTAGAATTCGTACTCGGTACCGGTGGGCTGGCGGCCATCGTCATCCAGGGGGGCAAAGCTCTCATCCAACGGCGTACCCAGACGATGGCAGAGTATGAAGATGCAGATGTCGTACTCTGCCATCTTCGGCAGGCTGGTTTCGATGTCGGCCTGTGGTGAGTTGGGGATCAGTTTCGGGTAGTGGGTATTGTCCCAGCCGTAACCCTTTACCGCAATGTTGCGGGGTCGCCAGTGGTGGTTGTTCAGCTGGTCGATGACCTCAAAGGCGGCCTTGCGCTCCTCTTCCACATCACCGGGTGAGCCGACGAAGATGCGGATGATCGATTTTTCTTCTTTTTCCATGGTGTCGTTGCGGGTGCTTTTGCTTGGTTTGGCGTCACTCGTCAGCCGAATCTCGTTCTGATGATTTGACCATGATTTCATAACTTTGGTAAACGGTACAGGCCTGAAGCAGGAGAGTCATCAACTACACCATGTTCTGTTTATTCAAAAATGCCCGATCCGCTGCGCTTGATCGTGCCTACGCCAGTTCGGCAATTCAACTGTGAATAATGGGTGTTGGAGAAGGCCCGAATAAGCCTAGGTCGGATTAGGTGCGCATCTATCTGTCTGGCTCATAGGACTCGTATTGAGGTAAATCATCGGGCAACGTTTCCCAGTTCGCTTTTGATGAGACGAAAATATGCGCGATTGGCCTTTCGCGTATATCTGATTCGACGGTTCCAAGACGAACCCGTACTTTGTTCGGAACGGATTCTTTTTTGCTGATGATTGGGGAACCACAGTGTTTGCAGAAATATTTTGTTTGTCCCGGAGTCGATTGGTAACACGTTAACTCTTCCTCGCCCGATATAAAAACAAACGCTTCTACATCTACATTCCCATTTGTTGCAAACGCGCTGCCTTGTGCTTTTCGACACTGCGAGCAATGGCAATAGATGATGTTCTCTATTTCGCCGGTTATTTCAAAACGGACTTTGCCGCAAAGGCAACTGCCTTTATAGGTATTCGCGCTCATTATTTTTCACTTTAACGGCAACAATCCGGGGTCGTTGCCGTTACCGACCCCTTCAGTCGTCCAATTTTCACTCGTCGCCATTTGTGCCCAAGCAATGACAATGGCTTCAGCCAGCCTGGGAAGACATGTTAAATGTGTCTCTTAGCCAGGGGCATTGAACTTTTCCCTATCATCATACGACTTAGACGCCGCGCAACTATGACCATTGAAAATAGCACTCCGATCCCGAGACATATTAGCAGCAACCAACCGACTACGGGTGAGGAGAGGGTCAAACCGGCCCACCAGATAACGGGTCGCAATAGTGTACGGATTACGGTCCTCAGGCTTTCGTGCTTGGTCATTAACATGGCAAGTGGTGGACTCAACTCGTAATAGATGTTGACCAAGCTGCGCCCCGCTGCATAGGGCATCAGTATCTGGTCGCGGAACTGACGCAGAAGATTCAACCCCTGAGTTAACGGTGTTCCGGATGTGGCAAGTGAGAAAGAACATCCCGGATCGTCAAGTTGTATCGTTGTATCTGTATTCGAAAATGATTTACTCGCGATGTAATGGTTATTGTTCAAATCGGAATCGAAACTATCGGATGTCACAGAATAATCGAGAGAGAGATTCATGCTTGCTTTCACGGGGAATGCTGCTTCCTCATAAGAGAAAAGCACGGCTGTCTTGGACTCACCGGGAGCCAGGTTATCCAGATTGATCTCTTCCTCTACCGTTGGTTCGTGCCTTGTACCTGATTCACACTCGTATTTAGTGCTACTGCTACTTGTGAAAACAATACGATTCTGCCGGATTATAACGCCCGAAGCAGCTGTGGGACCCAGATTGCTGACACGGACTTCAACAACTATATTGATGCAATCACCTCCACTGCTCGACGAATAAAAGTTATTGATTATTTCGCCTGTCATCGAAAGATCCGCACATCCGTCTGAGGTACCGATGGTTACCGAGTCACTATTATTACTGCTATTGGTATCGACAGATGTCTCACCCGGCGCCATTGCGACACTCGCGGTGTTGGTGATGCAGTGTTCAGCGCTGATCACCTGAACGGGTATCTCCAGGGTCTCCGTCACGGGTGGCTGGGTGACATCCAATATGCCAACACTCCATTCGCCGGTTGTTTCATCGTAGCTGCCGATACTGGCTGCCGCCGACATACCTGCCGGAATCTCCATACCGGCGGGCAGCTGATCGGTGACCACCACACTGGCGGCATCCGGTCCGTGATTGGTGACCGTGAGGGTGAAGGTGGTTATGACCCCCGGGCTGACCACGAGAATATCAGCGGTCTTACCGATCGCCAGATCGGCGGCGTTCTCCACAGCGGTCCCTCTGACGACCACATCCACACTGTCCGCCCCGATCCCCAGGGTCAAGGTGTCGCTGGCATCGCCGGTCATCGTGGGGGCGTACTCCACCGTGAGGATGCAACTGGAACCGGCATCCAGTGGGGCACCGTCACAACCGTTCGGATCGAGCACCTGAAAGGGCGCCTCCAGGGAGTTGGCGATCACGGTGATGGTGACCGGCATGGTGAGGCTGTTGTTGGTGATGGTGACGATTTCATCGGTAGTCTCACCGATCCGGTGGGTGCCGAACAGGATCGTCAGATCATCGATTGGTAGAGTGGAATCGATGATTTCGATGTTCGGCAGGATAACGGAAGTGGTTTCACTGACGCTGTTATTGGCGGCTGTCAAATCGACCTGGTCCGCCGTCACCTCGGCGGTGGTGGTGAGGAGACCCGCGGTGAATGGGACGGTCACCAGGATGCTGACCTGGCTACCGCCACCGGATGTTATGTCACCCAAGGCGCAACTCACGATACTGGCAGATTCACTGCAGACAACGTGGCTGCTGATAAAAGTCACATTGTCCGGCAGGTCAACGCTTAACATTACGTTGGTGGCGTCCGCCGGCCCGGAATTGGTGGCGGTAACAGAAAATGATAGATTCGAGCCTGCATCGACAGGATCACTGCCATCCGAAAGAGACACGCTCATGTCGGCATCGGTGGGGGGCGGGGGCACCACTATCGGACCGATATACTCGTTGACGAAGATATCGGTCACACCATTGAAGTCGTCAAACACCATCCGGCCTTCGGATTCAAAGGCGACATGCGTCCCGTCTGCGGATATGGCCGGGTTGATGCTGCTGGCGTCTCCTTGCGAACCGGAGTCTCTGACACTCACCAGGGAGGTCTGGCCTGTATCGCGGTCATGCACAAAAATATCCATCATACCGTTGAAATCCCCGGACACCAGGTTAGGGTCTATGGATGAAAAGGCGACATAACGACCGTCTGCGGAGATGTCGGGGGTAAAGCTCAAAAAGCTGGCCGGAGTGCCGGAGGAATCCACGCTCACCCGGGTGGTCTCGTGGGTATCGCGGTCATGCACAAAAATATCCGTAGTGCCGTTCGTATCCCCTGTGACCAGATTGGTGGCATGGGATTGAAAGGTTACAAAGCGACCATCCCCGGAGATGGCTGGGTAAGAACTGAGGTCACCCCCCTCCGCCCCGGACGAATTCACGCTCACCCGGGTGGTTTCTCCGGTATCCCGGTCATGGACAAAGACATCTCTGGTACTGTTGCTATCATTCAGAACCAGATTGCTGGCATCAGACTCAAAGACGACGTAACGCCCATCTGTAGAAAGTGAAGGAAGGCTACTGTTGTTGTTGCTCTGTTCCCCGAACGAATCCATGCTCACGCGCGTGGTCTCTCCAGTATCCCGGTCATGGACGAAGATATCGATTCTGCTGTTGGTATCATCCAGCACAAGATTGCTGGCATAAGATGCAAAGGCGACAAACCGGCCTGTTGATGAGATGGCTGGCGTTATACTGTGAGAACCCCCCTCAATTCCTGATGAGTCGAGGCTCACCCGGGTAGTCACGCCGGTTGTCCGGTCATGGACGAAGATGTCTCTTGCGTTATTGGTATCGGTGGTGAGCAGATTGGTGGCTGCCGAATCAAAGGTCACATATCGGCCATCATCAGAGATAGCTGCAGACAAACTCCAGCCATTGCTTTCAACCCCGGAGGAGTCAACACTGACTCGGGTGGTCTGTCCGCTATCCCGATCATGGACGAAGATATCGTTGGTGCTGTTGTTGTCGTTCGGCACCAGATTGCTGGCAGCGGATTCAAAGGCAATAAAGCGCCCATCCGAGGAGATGCTGGGATTAGGACTCTCACCATTGGCTTCCGCCCCTGATGAGTCCACGCTGACCCGTGTAGTATCTCCCACTGCTGCATAGAGAGCAGTTGGGGTAAATATCAACAGCAAGGTAGATAACAGACAGGGAGTGAGATTTTTCCAGGGCAGCCCTAATCGGTAACGAAACGAAAACAGGTGACTGAAATCAGTGATCCATACCAGTTTGCCGGACTTCATTTCCGCTGCCCTCCCTTCGACCCGACGCTGATTTTGTCAGTCAGGCTGGCATGGAAATAAGATCACAAACGAGAATTCACAGAGGTGTCCAGTAAATCCTCTTATCCCCTTCCCACACAGGTTTGACTCATCTTCGAATCAAGGCGCAGGCTATAATAACCACTTTATTGATAAGTGTAGAACAAAAAAGGTTTTCCAGCTAAATTTTCGGGTAACGAGTCCCTCGAACAATCCGGGAAGTCATTGTCTTGTAGCGGAAATCACACCAGGATCCGTTTTTGATTCTCCTGGAAGGCAACCATTTCAAGAATATTCTGCATTGAGTGGGACGAGTATCGGATGGTGTTGATGCAGATCTGGGTCTCTCCTGAGTGTCCCTCCTTCTGCAGCGCCTCCGCCTGTTCGATAACTGCCCCGTTCAGGACGTGCAGTTTGTGATATTGCTGGAACAGCAGTTCGTGACGCGCCGCCAATGCATCTCTGAACTCCTGTTCAGCCTCATCTCTTTCCGGTAGGTCTGATGTTTGCTTCAGAACGGTTTCAAGATTCTCGCAGGCGTCAGCTTCGCGCATTGAACTTTTCCACCAGGCAATGAAACGTGATTTGTTGTCGGCCATGGTATTGACCGAGCCGGCCATTGCGTTGACTTCATCTCTTGCGCCTGGGTAGAAGGGCAGACGCTCGGTGGTCTCTTCGTAGGCAAGCTGATCCAGTATGCCGGCCATCGATCGTAGCGGGCGAACGATCCGCAGGGTGATGGATATCGCAAAGACAATACCCAACAGTGTTGCCACGGCAACCGACCAGAGCATGAAGCGCTCCTTTTGATCCGATGAGATGTTGATCTCACTTTCCATCTGCGCCATGACCTGATTGGCTGACGCAACACTCTCCTTGACCAGTAACGTGATTTCAGAGACGGCTCTCTGCATCTCCCCGGTCATGCGGTCGATATGGTCGTTCTGTTCGACCAACGCAGTGAAGTCCCGGCGGTAGTTTTTCAAAAGCGTGAGGAAGAGGGTCTTCTGTTCGGCGGTTATGGTCGACGGTTCAACCCGCGCGTGGATTCGATTCAGCTCCTGCAGGGCCATGTCGACGTACTTCTTGTCATGTCTTAGCAGGTAATCTTTTTCGCGCCGTCTCAATTGAAGAATGTTATTTGCCAGCTCGGGAACGTGGTGGCTGTTCAGTATCGCCTCTATTCTATGGGCCGCCTGACGGAAAGGCCCCTTGCCGCCGTGGATGTCCTCGTCGGAGAGCACCGCACGGGCATAGGCTTCGAAGGTCTCTCGATAGGTCTCTATCTCGTGAAACAGCCGGGTTTTTACCCCCTCCTCGAGTTGCGCCTCCGCTGTTTTTGTCTCGAATCCCTGGATGAGATCGAGCACCCGCGCCAAGTATTGCTGTTCCCGCCTTAGCCCCAAGTCTTTCTCGCTGCGGCGGATCTGGAGCAATTGCAGATAGAGGCGGTCCACCTTGAAGTGCCCGGCCATCGTCTCCAACTCATGGGCCGCATTTCGAAACGTACCCTGAAGGCCAGAATTGTGATCCAGCCCCATCTTGCGCCAATCCAGCACCGCCGCCTGAAATTTCTGCTGATAGATTTTGAGCAGTTCGGTAATTCGGTCCGCAATATGAATCGACTCCGGGTCGATCCTGCCCAGATCGGCGGCGGCGAGCAGGGCTTGCTGCAACTGGCGATCCACTTCTCCGGAAAATGTCTCGTCCCGGTAGAGCAGGAATTCCTTTTCTGCCTGGCGCGCCCCCCTCATGCTGCTTTCGATTGACAGCATATCGACTTTCTTGGCAACAAAGACACTCTGGAGCTGTTGATAGTCGCCCAGCGACTGTCGCAGGATATTGTGATACTGCCAGATCACAAGGAGAAAAATCAGACCGACAAGCCCAAAACCGAAACCAATTTTTTCGCCTATGCGAAAGCTTCTGGTTAGTTTGCTCATGTTAATGCACTCCCGAAGACTGATTCTGTGCCCGGTGGCTCACTGAAACGCCACAGGAAATATAAGGTTATCTGAGTGTGTCAGTCCAGTCCATATATGCTTGCTTGATCAGGCCTGCCAACTACCCTATTGCTGCCGCTGCAACAAGTAAGGCCGTTTCGCTGATCTCCATCAGTGCGCCGGGAATCAGTGTTTTCATTTGGGATGTTTAGGGGTGTCCTGATTGTTTAAGGCGTAGGCACGATCAAGCGTAGCAGATCGGGCATTTTATGGGGGTTGCCGGTTCCGCTGTGCTTGAACCGTCCTACATTGTTAAATGGGTCAAAATTCCATGCCCTTTTCCGCCTCGATGCCGCTATCGAAGGCATGCTTTAACGGGGTCATGCTGGTGGCGGTATCCGCCACATCGATCAGTTCCGGCGGCGCGTTTCTGCCGGTGAGTATCAGGTGCATCCAGGCCGGTTTATGCTCGCGGATGAAGTCGGCGATCTCGGCTCCGCTGATCCAGCCGTAACCGCAGCAGTAGTTGATCTCATCAAGTACCACCAGATCGTACTTTCCACTGCGTATCTTCTCCTGGCTGAAGGCCCAGATCTCCCGGCTGGTCTTGCGATCTTGCTCCGGGTTCTCTGTATCCCAGGTAAATCCGTCACCGAGGGCGTGCCATTCGATATTGTCGAAACGCGACGCGGCCTGCTGTTCGCCGGTCTTCCAATTTCCCTTGATGTATTGGATGACACAGACCTTCATGCCCCAGCCGGCGGCACGGAAGACCACACCGAGGGCGCTGGATGATTTGCCTTTGCTCTCGCCGGTATTCACCAGGGTGATGCCGTGACGTTTCTCCCGATGCTTCACTGGTGCCCCTGCGTCAATCTATCGAGGGCATCTCTTTGATGTAGACGTCCTGTTTGGCATAGGGGATTTCAACCCCTTCACGATTGAAGCACTTGTAGATCTCGGTCAGCAGTTGGTCGATCACGCGGCCCCGCAGACTCGGTTCATCAACCCAACAGAGCAGCTGAAAGTCGAGGCTCGATGCCCCAAGGGCCCGGAACCGGACTCGTGGCTCCGGGTCTGCGCAGACGCCTTGGGAATCGATGGCAATCCCCATCAGCAGCGCCCTTACCTGGTCGATGTCCGAGCCATAGGCGACCCCCACAGGTATCCGGATGCGGTATTTTTCATGAGGACCACCGGTTTCGTTCATCACCTTGGAGTTGCCCATTACCGCGTTGGGAATCGTCAGTTCCACATCGTCCCGGGTCAACATGCGGGTGCTGCGGATGCCGATATGAGTCACCTCGCCGCGCTCTCCAGAGTCGAGCACGATGAAATCGCCGATCTTATAAGGCGTGTCGGCGAGGATGAAGACGCCGGAAAAGAGGTTCGACAGAGTGTCCTTGGCGGCGAAACCCACGGCGATACCGACGATACCGGCGGAGGCGAGCCAGGCGCTCATGTCGATATGCCAGGCGTCGAAGATCAGGTAGATCGCAATGGCGATGATGACAAGCAGTGCAAGATTCTGGAACAGGGGCAGGGTCTGGGTCTGGACGAATTGTAAGCGGTTGCTGTCTGTGGCCAGACTTTTCAGGCTGGCTTTGGATATCGTGATGAAGAATCGCATCCAGACGAAGATGCCGATCGATCGTAGGATGGCGATGACCGTATCCTGCACTTCCTGGCTGACCGGTAGCAAGTGGTCTGCAATGGAGAAGCCCACCATGATGATGCTGTAGAAGATGGGGGTATAGAGTGCCTGGACGATGACGTCATCCAGCCGCGCAGTGGTGAGCTTGGTCAATCTTTGGAAGATGCCGAGTACGAACCAGGTGATAAGCTTGGCCAGCATGAGGGTAAGCATCACCACCAGGGCTGACTGGATATAGGGTTGGCCCGCAAAAAGATCCAGCAGCGGCTGGATTTCAGACTCGATGGATTCCATTTTTATTCCAGGTTGTTTGGTGGCATGGCTGCCAATGCGTCGTTACAAGCTCTGCCTGTAAATATCGCAAACATATCCAAATTGGGAGGCTCTTCTTCCCCGAGGAGTTTGTCGCAAAAGCGCCGATGTAGGTTGGGTTACGCTGCGCTAACCCAACCTACACTTAGCTTTGACAACCGCCTTAATAAAATATGGCGCACTCTTTAAAGTGTCTGGGCAGTGACATCGACATAGAGTTTCAGCCGTTGACCCGGTTGTAGATATTTTTTCGGCAGGCTGTTCCAGCGTTTCAGATCCGTCACCGTCACATTGAACCGGCTGGCGATGCGTGACAGGGAGTCACCCTTGCGCACCCGGTAGTTCACCGTGCTTCGGATGCCGGCAGGTTGTGTGTCAGGAAAGGAGATCCTGGATATTTTCTTCTTGGGAAGCCAGAGTACCAGTTTCTGCCCTGGGCGAATCGGATCACCCGGCGCCATGCCGTTCCATTTTGCCAGTTTTTTGTGGTTGACCTTAAAAGTCCGGGCGATATCCCAAAGGTTGTCTCCCGCTTTTACCGTGTAGTTCTGTTTGGTGCCGCCTCTGTTCCTGTTTTGGATCTTTGCCTTGCGTTGCGTTGAACTCAGGGCGTAGTGGTTGAGCTTCTTGGTGGAGACGGGAATCAACAGGTGCTTGCCTGCGCGGATATTATTCCCCTGCAGCTTGTTGACCTGCCGCAGGATTTTCGTGGTGGTGCCATGTTTTCTGGCGATCACGCTGAGGCTGTCGCCGTTACGGATCTTGTAGCGTTTCCAGCGTAGACGCTTTTCCGCAGGTAACTGGTTCAGCTGTGCCAGAAAATCATCGATCTTGTCCAGCGGCAGTTGCAGTTGATGTGGGCCGTCCGGGTCGGTAGCCCAACGGTTGAAGCCGGGGTTGAGCTGGTAGAGATCCTGGATCGACAGATCTGCCATCTCAGCGGCCAGGGCGAGGTCCAGTTGAGACTCGATTTCGATGGTCTCGAAGTAGGGGCTGTTCGGAATCGGTTGCAGAGTGATGCCGTGGCTGTCGGGATCTGCAAACAGGGTGGCGATGGCCAGCAGGCGGGGTACATAGCTGCTGGTCTCCTTGGGCAGCTTGAGAGACCAGTAGTCAGTGGGTTTGCCCTTCTTTCGGTTGCGTTTGATGGCTTTGCGAACGGTGCCGCCGCCGGAATTGTAGGCTGCCAGGGCCAGCTCCCAATCGCCGTCGAACTGGCGGCTCAAAGCCTGCAGATAGTCCAGGGCCGAGCGGGTGGAGGCGACAATGTCGCGGCGGCCGTCATACCACCAGTTCTGTTTCAGGCCATAGTGACGGCCCGTCGAGGGGATGAACTGCCAGATGCCGGCGGCCCTGCCGGGGGAGTAGGCGAAGGGTTGGAAAGCGCTCTCAACGGCGGGCAGCAGGGCAAGCTCCGTCGGCATGCCTCGTTTGTCGATCTCTTCCAGGATAAAATAGATGTAGGGTTCGGCGCGTTGCTGGATGCGGTCGATATAGTCAGGGTGTTTGCTGAACCAGTTGATCTCCTGAATGACCCTGGAGTGCTGAGGGATCGCCAGGGTGAAGCCGTCCCGCATTCGGCTCCAGGCATCTGCAGGTGGCAGGGGAGGTTGTGGGGAGGCAGCTTCTACGGACGTTGCAGAAGCACTGTGCGGAAGCGGCTCAATTACAGCTTCATCCGACTTCAGAATGGGAAGTTCGGATGCGGTCTTGCTTGTAAATATGACCGGCTGTTCAGAAATAGCCTCTGTCTGTGCGACAGGCTCAGGTGTATTCTCCGGCGTTTTTTCCGGCAGAGAGTTACAGGCCGAGAAAATTCCAACCAGTGGGGCGAGCAGAAAAAAGCGACTCAGTTTATAGTTCAACATAACAGACAATTATTGTTTCTCCCATGAGCGGAAAATAATATCAAACCTGAGTATGATTTCCATCTTAATGAAATAAAGAGGTCAAACCTGTTTAGAATTATGGGCGCTGGAAACGGGGAAAAACTGGGAACCAGCACGCAAAACCAACTGGCGCATTGGTTTAGGGGGTGTCCTGGTGCCTTTCTGTCGGAACAGGAGCAGGCGTGTCTGGATAAGCGGGTAGCCTCCTTTTTCGGGCATCACATTGTGCAGATCGGTTGCACAAATCCCACTGCTGATTTGCTGCGGAAGAGTCCGGCACGGCATCATGTCGTGCTGGGCAAAGCGTTGCGGGGGGGACACCCGGAGTTGGATTTATGCTCGGATCCCGCGCTGCTGCCCTTTGCCACAGACAGTGTGGATGCGGTGGTGCTGCCCCATACCCTCGATTTTTCCAGTCAACCACATCAGGTACTGCGTGAGGTGGAGAGGATTCTGATTCCCGAAGGGCGGCTGTTGATCATTGGTTTCAATCCCTGGAGTCTGTGGGGAGGCTGGCGGCTGCTGCGTCGCCACAGCGGGTTATCGCCCTGGAATGGCCGTTTTTTTACAACCTGGCGAATCCATGACTGGCTTACACTGCTGGGCTTTGATCTGGAATCCTGTGATCAGTTGATGTATCGCCCGCCCCTGAAAAATCGGGTGCTGATGCAACGGCTCGAGTTTCTTGAAGGTATGGGCCAGAGGTGGTGGCCAGTGATAGGGGGTGTGTATGTATTGCAGGCAGTCAAGCGAACTGTCACGCTGACGCCGATTCGCCCCCGTTGGCGGATGGGCAAACGGGTCCTGCCTTCCAATGCGGTGGAACCAACAACGAGAACCTGAATGGATGAACTGATTGATATCTTTACCGACGGGGCCTGTAAAGGCAATCCCGGCCCCGGAGGCTGGGGGGCGCTGTTGCGTTATGGCAAACATGAAAAAAAACTCTGTGGCGGTGAGCCTGAGACCACTAACAATCGAATGGAACTGTTGGCGGTGATCGAGGCGCTCGGGGCGTTGAAACGACGCAGCCGGGTGCGTGTCACCACGGATTCCCAATATGTGAAAAACGGTATTACCCAGTGGATTTTCAACTGGAAGCGGAACGGTTGGAAAACAGCGGCGAAGAAGCCGGTAAAGAATGCGGATCTCTGGCAGCGTCTGGATAGCGCGGTGGCGGCCCATGACGTTGAGTGGGCCTGGGTCAAAGGGCACAGCGGCCATACGGAAAATGAATTGGCCGATCAGCTTGCCAACCAGGGTATAGAGGAGCTGAATCTATGACACGCTTGATCGTACTGGATACTGAAACTACCGGCCTGGAGCCGGCGCAGGGTCACCGTATTATCGAGATCGGTTGTGTGGAGATGGTCGAACGTCGACTTACCGGCAACAACTTTCATCAATATCTTCAGCCGGACCGGATGATAGACGCAGCAGCGATCGACGTACACGGCATCACCAACGAGTTTCTTGAGGACAAGCCACGCTTTGGGGATGTTGCAGCCGACTTTCTGGAATATGTGCGCGGCGCCGAACTGATCATCCACAATGCCCCCTTCGATGTCGGATTCCTCAATCACGAGCTGTTGAAGCTGGATGAGGATTCACCTCGCATTGCGGATCTCTGCGCGGTCACCGATACCCTGGTGATGGCAAAGAAGAAACACCCGGGGCAGCGCAATAGTCTGGATGCGCTCTGTAAGCGTTACGATATCGATAACTCTCATCGTGAGCTTCATGGTGCACTGCTTGATGCTGAGATCCTGGCCGATGTCTATCTGCTGATGACGGGCGGACAGACTGCCTTGTTTTTGGACAGTCAGGGAGCGGAGGGCGATGAGGCTGGGGGCGCATCAAATATTCGTCGGCTGTCCGGCGAACGGCTCCGGCTGAAGGTAGTGCGGGCCAGCGGGGAAGCGTTGGCTGTGCATGAGACGCAGCTGCAGAAGATGGGCGATGGCTGCGTCTGGCTGCGGGAAGAGAAAGTTGTGAGTGACTAGTCCGAATCGCTCACCAACTATGTAGATGCCATGAGGGGGTATTTGAGCTAAGCCTCTATTAGGGAGTATAGAAAGAGGACTTAGTGATGAAACATGCTCAAACACCCCTGATGGAAAGTATGGCAGCTGCCCCGGCAGTTTTGTACCTGGCATTCGAATTAGGTGTTAAGACTTGGCACCTGAGATTCGGAAACGGAGTTCGCCATAGAAACAGAACCCTTAACGCACGAGACCTCTTCAGTCTATGGCAGGAAATTGCGTTGGCCAAGGAGAAGCTGAAACTGCCGGAAGAGACCCTGATTGTCAGTTGCTTCGAAGCGGGCCGGGACGGTCACTGGCTCCACAGAGCGTTAACGGCCCAGGGTATCCATAACCTGGAAGTGTCCTCGACAAGCATCAAAGTCAGTCAGCAAGGCAAACACGTAAAAACGGACCGACTGGACGTCCAGGCACTGCACACCCAGCTTTACCACTACTGCCAGGGAGAGCGGGATGCCCTGCAAGTGGTCAATGTACCCAGTCGGGAAGACGAGGATGCCATGCGCCTGGCACGCGAGCTGAAGCAGCTGAAAAAAGAGCGTACTCAGCACACCAACCGAATGGGCTCAGTGTTGATCCGTTACAGTCTTCGCTTGGAGCATATGGGAGGGAAGGGTTGGGAGAAGATTGTACTTTCCCTCCGGGATTGGTCAGGGCAGACTCTGCCGGGCCATGCTCAACAGGAGTTGATACGGGAGAACCAGCGGCTGTTGTTGGTAAAGGAACAGATCACAGCGCTGGAAGTGGAGCGAAGCCGTCAGATTGCCGAAGGTGAAGGGCACAACCTGGACCAGATCAGGCGCCTTATGCTGTTGCGGGGTATTGGTCCGGTCATCAGCTGGACATTGGTCATGGAGTTTTTTGGTTGGCGCGCCTTTCGCAACAAGAAGCAGGTGGGCTCTCTGGCGGGTTTGACGGGAACGCCCTTCAATAGTGGCAAGATTCAGCATGAACAGGGGATCAGCAAGATGGGCAGTCCCCGGGTAAGGGCGCTGGCGATCGAGATGGCTTGGTTATGGGTGCGATTACAACCCAACAGCAAGCACAGCCGTTGGTTTCGCAAGCGCTACGCAGGGGGAGGCAGTCGGCAACGCAAGATCGGCATTGTTGCTGTGGCCCGACGCCTGTTGATTGATCTATGGCGTTATCTTGAGGAGGGGATAGTCCCTGAAGGGGCGATTCTGAAGCAGGTTTGAAGAGATAGGATATTCGGGAAGCCGATCGAAAGATGAAGCCGTTAACGTTGCAGCCGCTGTTTGAGGTATCCGGAACCGGCCTGGGTCGAGTGTAACTCGTACCGTTTCTTGTAGATGGGGTACTTCTTCATCGGTTCACAAAGGCGCCAGAGGCGCATACAGCATAAGGTTTCCGGCGACAGAGCCGGGACGGATAGAAGGTGGTATCAGGCCAGATAGGGCTGATCGCCTACAGAACTGAAGCAACGCAATATCAGCGGGAAACGGAAGCATTCGTCGGCATAAGGAAAGCGTAAAACACAATCGTAGTATCAGGTTGTCCACCCATAGCCTGTCACTGCGCAGAAATATGAGGACTGCAGTCATGACAGACTATGCGTGGACAACCTGATTGATCTAAATCAGAGGTTTGGTGAATAATTCCCCATAGAAGGCCGGTTCAAGCTTGCGGAACCGGCAAACATCATTGCTACGACAAGCCGTTTGCCTGATCCGCTACGCTTGATCATGCCTACATTTGCGGTCGGATCAGTGTCGTGGAGCTACACATGCCTCTGGTGCGATCGGCCGTTTTCGTTGCCATGTACGATAGTGGCGAGGCGTGGCAGATCCAGCAGCTGTACATGCTTGCGTTCCACATGCAGCAGCCCCTCCTCCTGAAAGCGGGTGAAAAGCCGGCTTACGGTCTCAACCGCCAGACCCAGATAGTTGCCGATCTCATGCCGCGACATACTGAGAAAAAAATCGGTGGCGGAAAAGCCACGTTTTTTGAAGCGCTCCGAGAAACTCAACAGAAAGGTTGCGAGGCGCTCTTCCGCGCTCTTTTTGCCCAGCAGGGTGAGCATCTCCGAATCCTGGCCGATCTCCCGGCTTAGCAACCGGTACATCTGATGTTGCAGGCTGGGCATGTTGCTGCTGAGCTCTTCCAGATTGTGGAATGGGATCTCGCAGACTGCGGTAGTTTCGAGCGCCTTGGCCGAGCAGGTGTGACACTCGTTTTGGATGGCGTCAAGACCGATCAGCTCTCCCGGCAGATGAAAGCTGAGAACCTGCTCGCTGCCGTCCTCACTGGGGGAGAAGGTTTTTACCGATCCGCTGGTGATAACTCGCAAGCTGTGTAAGTTATCGCCTTCACGAAACAGATGGTCACCACGATGAAACGGCCTGCCGCGTTTGACGATACTGTCAAGACGCTCCATGTCCTCAGGGGAGAGCCCCATGGGAAGACAGAGTGTAGCCAGACTGCAGTTCTTGCAGGCGACTTTGATATTCTCAAAGGAAACTACGTTCCGGTTTGTCAAAATACAGCTCCAGTCCGTAAAAATCGGGATGGAATTCTATTTTCCAATTTGTATTGAGCTTGATCAAGTGTTTTCGCGCATAAATTGCCGCAATTGGTTTAAAAATTGCCTGAATTATTTTGTTTCAGGCAAAAAAAGCCGCGCCCGAGGGCGCGGCTTTTTCGATACAACTGTATCTGACCCGCTTTATTTGGCAGGTGCAGCAGGTGCAGCAGGTGCAGCCGGGTAGCCGTAAGGCGCGCCGTAGCCACCGCCGTAAGGCGCACCGTAGCCACCGCCGTAAGGCGCACCGTAGCCACCGCCGTAAGGCGCACCGTAGCCACCGCCGTAAGGACCACCATAGCCATAGCCGCTGCGGTAGTCATTGTAGCCACGACCGGAACCGCGACCGCTGCCGCTGCCGCTCATGCCGAAGCTGAAGTCACCGGAACCATCGCCCCAGCCGTCGCCAAAGCCGCTGTTGTCCCAACCACGGTTGCCATAACCAGGGCCGCCCCACCAGGCGGAAGCGGTGGAAGAGACAGCAATCAGGGCTGCAGCGCCCAGTAACATAGAAATCTTACGCATGCGTACGTTCCTCATAAAATTTAGGACATAGTGTATTTAACTACCCGACAGGAAAAAGCTCGGGACAGGCCATGTTGCATCAATGCGAGAATGCCTGTCAATCCGAAGAGGGGGCGTGAACAGATCCAGACTCCCTCATCCCTTATCGCTGGCCGAATTGTAATTATTTGCGACTATCCGCAGAATAATTATAGACAGTGGTTCGGCAGAATCAACATTAAATTCTTGAAGACCTTTCAGGGAAGAGCTCTCTGTTGGTTAATAAGCGGGTTTTTGATTGAGGGAAAAGAGCCATTCTGGTACTTTTACGCCCGTCTGTTCTCATTCCTTTCCTGGCGCACAAAATTCATGACCAGATTCATCTTTATAACGGGCGGAGTGGTCTCCTCTCTTGGCAAAGGTATTGCGGCTGCCTCACTGGCGGCTCTGCTTGAAGCCCGTGGCCTCAAGGTCACGATGATCAAGCTCGATCCGTACATCAACGTCGATCCCGGCACCATGAGTCCTTTCCAGCACGGCGAGGTCTTTGTCACCGATGACGGTGCCGAAACAGACCTGGATCTGGGGCATTATGAACGCTTCATTCGTACCACGATGGGGCAGAGCAACAACTTCACCAGTGGCCAGATCTATGAAAGCGTGATCCGCAAGGAGCGCAAAGGGGAGTATCTGGGCGGAACGGTGCAGGTGATCCCGCACATCACCAATGAGATTAAAGAGAGTGTGCTGCGCGGAGCCGGCGATGCCGACGTCTGCCTGGTGGAGATCGGTGGCACGGTGGGCGATATCGAGTCACTGCCGTTTCTGGAGGCGATCCGTCAGATGGGTGTGGAGATGGGCCATCAGCGGGCGCTATTCATACATCTGACACTGGTTCCCTACATAAAGGTATCCGGCGAGATCAAAACCAAACCCACACAGCATTCGGTGAAGGAACTGCGCTCGATCGGTATTCAACCCGATGTGCTGATGTGCCGGCTGGAGAACCCTCTGCCCGACGCGGAACGAAAAAAGATCGCCCTGTTCACCAACGTGCCGGAAGAGGCTGTCTTCTCGGCCGTGGATGCCGACTCAATCTACCGCATTCCGACCATGCTGCACGAGCAGGGTCTGGATGAGATCGTGGTGCAGCGATTTGGTCTGGATCTGCCACCGGCGGATCTGCATGAGTGGCAGGGTTTCATCGACGGGCTGGATGCACTGGAGCAGGAGGTGCAGGTGGCGATGGTGGGCAAGTATGTCCATCTGACCGAGGCCTACAAATCCCTCTCCGAAGCGCTGATCCATGCGGGCGTGCACACAGGAAACCGGGTGCATATCCACTATGTGGATTCGGAGCAGTTGGAGAACGGCAACTTTGACCTGCTGGCGGGTATGGACGCCATACTGGTCCCTGGTGGGTTCGGTGAGCGGGGGGTTGAAGGCAAGGTTGCCGCTGCCCGATACGCACGCGAGCAGAAGATTCCCTATCTGGGTATCTGCCTGGGCATGCAGGTTGCGGTTATCGACTTCGCCCGTAATGTGGCCGGTTTGACGGATGCCCACAGTACCGAGTTCAACCGCACCACGCCGCACCCGGTGATTGGGCTGATCACCGAATGGCTCAATGCGGATGGACGTGTGGAGGTCCGTGATGAGCATTCAGACATGGGCGGTACCATGCGACTTGGCGGTCAGGAGTGTCAGCTGGAGGTGGGCAGCCGAACCCGTGAACTCTATGAGAAAGATGTCATTGTCGAACGGCACCGCCATCGCTATGAGTTCAACAACAGCTATCAGGATCGTATTGTCACTGCCGGCATGAAGATCGCTGGCCGTTCCCTTGACGGCCGCCTGGTGGAGATCGTGGAGATTCCGGATCACCCCTGGTTCGTGGCCTGCCAGTTTCACCCAGAATTCACCTCCACGCCGCGTTACGGCCATCCGCTATTCTCCGGTTTCGTAGAGGCAGCCAGAAAGCACCGGGAAGGTATTGCATGAATCTGTGCGGATTTGAAGTCGGGCTGGACAGGCCCCTGTTTCTCATTGCCGGCCCCTGTGTCATCGAGAGTGAGCAGCTGGCTCTGGATACTGCAGGCAGGTTGAAGACGATCACCGCAGAGCTGGGTATCCCGTTTATCTACAAGTCCTCTTTCGACAAGGCGAACCGCTCCTCCGGCAACAGTTTTCGCGGTCCCGGGCTGGAGGAGGGGTTACGGATTCTTGAAAAGGTACGGGAGCAGATCCGTGTGCCGGTCCTGACGGATGTGCATGAGGATACGCCGCTGTCAGAAGTGGCGGATGTGGTGGATGTGCTGCAGACCCCGGCGTTTCTCTGCCGCCAGACCAATTTCATCCGCAATGTGGCCTGTCAGGGGCTGCCGGTAAATATCAAGAAGGGCCAGTTTCTCGCCCCCTGGGACATGAAACATGTGGTGGACAAGGCCAGGGCAGAGGGCAACGAGCAGATTATGGTCTGCGATCGTGGCGTCTCCTTCGGTTACAACAACCTGGTCTCCGACATGCGTTCGCTGGCGGCGATGCGCGAAAGCCACTGCCCGGTGGTTTACGATGCCACCCACTCCGTACAACTGCCCGGAGGGCAGGGCGGCAGCTCGGGGGGGCAGCGGGAGTTTATCCCCGTGCTGGCGCGGGCGGCAGTGGCGGCGGGCATCTCCGGTCTCTTCATGGAGACCCACCCCAACCCGGAGAGGGCACTTAGCGATGGTCCCAATTCATGGCCCCTCGAGCGCATCCGGGAATTGCTGCAAACCTTGATGGCCATCGACAGCACCGTCAAGGCGGCACCTTTTATTGAGACCAGCATCTGAGCGGAGCTTGTCACAATCGGAGAATATTTCTTCGGTTTACTACAGAATTTTTTGATCGAATTACGGAGACAGTATGTCCGAAATAGTTGATATTCGTGGACGGGAGATCCTCGATTCCCGGGGTAATCCCACCATTGAAGCCGATGTGTTCACCGCCGAGGGTGCCATCGGCCGTGCCATGGTGCCTTCCGGCGCCTCCACCGGCTCCCGCGAAGCACTGGAACTGAGAGATGGGGACAGTGGGCGTTATCTGGGCAAGGGTGTGCTGAAAGCGGTCTCCCATGTCAATGGTCCCCTGCGGGATGCTCTGGTTGGCATGGACGTCACCGATCAGGCAGCAGTGGACAACTGCATGCTCGAACTCGACGGCACGGATAACAAGGCCAACATGGGGGCCAACGCACTATTGGGTATCTCCCTGGCGACCGCTCATGCGGCTGCCCAGGAGCGGGCGTTGCCGCTCTATCGTTCCCTCTCTGATGGACCCTACCGCCTGCCGGTGCCGATGATGAATATCATCAACGGCGGCGCACACGCCAGGAACAGCGTCGATCTGCAGGAGTTCATGATTCTGCCGGTGGGTGCGGGTTCCATTCGTGAAGCTGTACGATACGGTGCCGAGGTGTTTCACGCCCTGGCCAGTGTGCTGAGCAGTCGCGGCATGGCCACCAGTGTGGGCGACGAGGGTGGCTTCGCACCCGATCTGCCTTCCAATGAGGCGGCCATCGAAGTTATCCTGGAGGCGATCGGCAAAGCGGGGTTCTCCGCCGGCAAGGACATCTACCTTGGCCTCGATGTGGCCAGTTCCGAGTTCTACGAAGACGGGCTCTACAATCTGGCCTCTGAAGGCCGTAAATTTACTGCTGAAGAGTTCACCGACTACCTGGCGGGTTGGGTGGATCAGTATCCGATCATCTCCATCGAAGACGGTATGGACGAGGGTGACTGGGACGGCTGGAAATACCACACGGAAAAACTCGGCAGCAAGGTGCAGCTGGTGGGCGACGATCTGTTTGTTACCAATACTGCGATTCTTGAACGCGGTATCCGCGAGAAGATCGGCAACTCCATCCTCATCAAGGTCAACCAGATCGGCACCCTGACCGAGACCCTGGCCGCCATCGATATGGCTAAGGCGGCGGGTTACAGCGCAGTGATCTCCCATCGTTCAGGTGAGACCGAAGATACCACCATTGCAGATCTGGTGGTGGCTACCAGCACCGGGCAGATCAAAACCGGTTCTCTCTCCCGCTCCGATCGAGTCGCCAAATACAATCAGCTGATGCGTATTGAGGATCAGTTGGGAGATACGGCGGTCTACGCGGGGGCGGATGCCTTCCCCGTCGATATCTGAGCCCTCCTGGAGCGGGTGGCACCTGGGTCGAGAGAGTCTGGTAGGGTGCGCTGTGCGCACCCTACGTCCCTAATAACGCGAACCCCGTGTTTATTGCTCCTCACTTGATATAGTTGATGCTATGCGTATTCTGGTTGCCATCCTGTTTCTGCTGCTTGCCTTTCTGCAATACCGCCTCTGGGTCGGTGAGGGGAGTCTGGCGGAAGTGAACAACCTGGAAAATGAGATAACCCGCCAAGAGGCGGCGCTGGTCGATCTGAAGAGGCGCAACAGTGCATTGCAGGCTGAGGTTGAAGATCTGCGCAGCGGCAGTGCGGCACTTGAAGAGCGGGCTCGCAGTGAATTGGGCATGATCAAGGAGGGAGAGGTCTTCTACCAGGTGATCGATCAATCCCAGATCACGACCCAATGAGTGACCGCTTCTGGGCGGTGGTTCCCGCTGCAGGCGTTGGCAAACGAATGGCCAACGCAGTGCCGAAGCAGTATCTTCCCCTCCTGGGCCGCCCCCTGATTGAGCAGACCCTGTCAAGATTGTTGACGCACCCAAAAATCTCAGGCGTTTTCGTGGCGCTTTCAGAAGAGGATGGTTGGTGGTCGTCAACCTCGTTCGCGGAAGATCCACGGGTGGTCCGGGTTGGAGGCGGCGAGGAGCGCTGTCACTCCGTGCTTAATGTTTTGCGTGTGATGGTGGGACGGGTTGCAGAGTCGGATTGGGTTTTGGTACACGACGCGGCGCGTCCCTGTATCCATCGAGAGGATCTGGATAACCTGATGGATCAGCTCGGCGATGATCAGGTCGGCGGTCTGCTCGGTGTGCCGCTGCACGATACGGTGAAATCGGTCGAGACAGGAGAGCGGGTCGTGGCAACGATTCCGCGGGAGCCTCTATGGCGCGCATTCACGCCGCAGATGTTCCGGCTGGGCATGTTGCGTCAGGCGCTGAGTGATGCTCTTGATAGCGGAAAACTGGTGACCGATGATGCCAGCGCCATGGAGTTGGCCGGGTTTCAGCCCAGGATGGTGGAGGGTCGAAGTGATAACATTAAGGTCACCTGTCCAGAAGATCTTACCCTGGCAGCCTTCTACCTGGATCGTCAATCATCCGCCGGTGAGTAGTTGCTGCATCTCCCGGATGTCGCTTTTTGCCCGCTCAATGATACTCAGTGAGCAACTCGGCGTGAGTCTACCCAACGCCAGCTTGTGAAATGAGGGGGTCAGATCCATGCGCGGCAGGGAACGCATCATAGGTGTGCCGATATAGACATGTAACTGGGCGACCCTCACAAGGTCGGCATAGTTGGGTCGATCGCCGTCATCCGCCATCCAGTCTTCCGCGTGTAGCGCCGCCTGAACGAACTCGTCTGCAAACCCCCATTTTCTCAATACCATGGCGCCGACTTCCGCCTGCAGGTTGTTGATCACCTGATCCAGCAGTTTTGGATTCTCGGACATCTCCGGGTGACTCCTGCCTGCACTGATGATTGGCAGTGCACCGATATCGTGCACCAGGCCGCTGAGCAACGCCCGGTCCGGACTGAGTCCTGGGGTGACCCTGGCCAGTTCATGACAGATCGGCGCCACCTGACAGGCGTGTTTCCAGCTGGAGATCATGCGTCGTTGCAAGTGTTTCGAACGACTTTTAAAGAGGGAACCCAAGGCGAAGCTGATCACCAGATTGTGCGTGACATTGCGCCCGAGGCGGGTCACAGCTTCCGGCAGGTCACCGATTTTGTCTTGTCCGCGGTAGGCGGCACTGTTGACGACGCTGATAACCCGTGCAGCGATCGTTGGATCGGCCTGTATCACGCGGGCAATGTCGTCGCTGTCCGTTGTGGGGTTGTTGACCACTTTTGCGATTCGGGTAGCGACATCCGGCATGCTGGGCAGTTCGATGTGCCCATCTTTCATTGCTTGGTGAAACTCCCAGTAGAGACGGGCCTCTGGGCCGCCACTCTCTTTCAGTTCTATCGATTGTGAATCCTGCCCGGACTCATCGGTGGGCAGAGAGGCAATGCTCTGGATGATCTCCCGTGGCATCTTCAACAGGACGACTGCATTTTGTGCCGTGACACTACAGGCGTGGGGCAGCTTCACCGAGAGTGGATAGGTGCTGCGGTTCGACTCCGCCTTGAGATTCAGATGGGTGCCGTCATTGCAGTCGATATCCACTTCGCCATGCATCAGGTAGCTGACAAATGGATCCTTTGTCCCCTCTGTAACAACCTGGGTACCACTGCTGAAGTGCTCCACCGTGCCGAAAGTGGCGACATACTCCAGAACGCGAGCGGGAAGCTTCCTGATTGGATTAAAGCGCAGAATTTCACTGGCAGTGGCTGTTACAACGTTGTGACTCATCTGTTTTTTCTCAACTCGCGCTGGATAAGGTTTGCGCTTTTCCTGTTGGGTTCCGCAGCGGGGATCGTTAGAATTCACCGGTGCTCTCTGACTGGTTAGCGTCCGCAGAGGCAAACTCTTTAGATTCCTTTTCTGTCGAGGAGAAAATAATGCGCATTGGCCAGGGTTATGATGCCCACCGTTTTGAAAGTGGAAAACGGCTGTTGTTGGGCGGCGTGGAGATAGAGCACGATCAGGGCCTCAAGGCGCACTCTGACGGAGATGTGCTGATTCATGCGCTTTGCGATGCGTTACTGGGTGCCGCCGGGATGGGGGATATCGGCCGCCACTTCCCGGACAGCGCCAACGAATATGCCGGGATCGACAGTCGCCTGCTGTTGCAGCGAGTGGTGAAACTGGTACAGGACGCGGGATTGCGTGTCGGCAACGTGGACCTTACCGCAGTGGCGCAGCGGCCTAAACTCGCACCCTATATCGATACCATGCAGGCACGACTGGCGAGCGATCTGCAGGTCGAACCGGCCAGAGTCAACGTGAAGGCAACCACTACCGAAGGTATGGGATTCACGGGACGGGGTGAGGGTATCGCAGCCTATGCCGTAGCGCTGCTGGAGGAGGAGGCAGCGTGACCGACCAGACCTGGCAAAAGCTCGATGAGATGCCGTTTGCCCACGGTGGGTCGGTGGGGGTCGGCCTGATTCGCGGCTCGGCGGCGGATTTCCAGGTGGAAGAGGTTCTCGGCTTCTCTCCGGATGGTGAGGGCGAACATGTATTGATCCAGCTGCGCAAACGGGACACCAACACGGTCTGGCTGTCGCGCCAGCTGGCAAGGTTTGCCGATGTGCCTGCCAGGGATGTGAGTTACGCGGGCCTTAAAGATCGGCATGCAGTGACGACCCAGTGGTTTTCCGTGCGTCTGGCCGGTCGAGCGGAACCCGACTGGGAGACGTTTAACTCTGAGTTGGTCGAAGTCCTTGTCCACGAGCGGCATCGCAGGAAGCTTAAGCAGGGCGCCCTGCGGGGCAACCGTTTCCGGTTGTTGGTTCGCGGGATTGAAGCCGATACAGACCTGTTGCAACAGCGTCTGCGGCAGCTTCGGGAACTGGGTTTTCCAAACTACTTTGGAACACAGCGATTTGGCCACGACTACGGCAATTTGGCACAGGCCGACCTGTTTTTTTCCGGCCAAAGCGGACGAATCGACCGTAAATTGCGCGGGTTGTTGATCTCCGCGGTAAGGTCACAGCTATTCAACCAGGTACTGGCAGAGCGCATTCGTCGGCAGGATTGGGATCGAATTCTGCCCGGAGAACGTGCTTCGCTGGATGGCTCCCGTTCCAGCTTTAGTGTGGAGGAGATCGATGAAGAGATCCAGCGTCGCTGCCGTGAGAAGGATATCCACCCCAGCGGCCCTCTCTGGGGACGGGGCAGACTGCCGGTCGGAGAAGATGTTCTGACCCTTGAAGAGCAGGTATTGGCCCCCTTCGGTGAATGGCGCAACAGCCTGGAACACGTTGGATTGGAGCAGGATCGCCGTACCCTGCGGGTTGGTGTGGATGATCTGCGATGGGAGTTTCCTGAAGCAGGTGTGTTGGCGTTGAGTTTTTTTCTTCCGGCAGGCTGCTATGCGACGGTAATGTTGCGGGAGCTGCTGCAGGTCAGCGAGCCTGCGGTGGGTAGGAGCGGCGCCCCGCCGCGATGACTCCATAGGTAGGCAATTCGCGGCGGGGCGCCGCTCCCACAAATTAATCGAAACTACGAACCCGTCACGGCATTAACCGGATCAGTGCGACGGAAAGGGTCCGATGTAGCCCGTAATCGAAGCTGCATTCAGTGGATGTTGGATCACGCTGAATAGATAACCCCAGCCGTTGACGTCGGGGAAATGGTAGGCGCCGGTGATCTCTGCGCCGAGCGGGGCGGTTTGGATGCGGGTCAGTTCTCCACTGGTGACCCGGTAGCCCCAGAGTGCATTGTTGCGGTGGCCTTTTGAGGAGTCCTCGGCAATGATCAGGGTCTCCTGACCCTGGATGAAGGTCAGGTTATCGGGGTTGGCGATGCCGGCAGTATCGCAACGATTATCCGGGTCGCCTTTAGCCGGATGTCCGGTCACCAGTGCCCGCATGCTGTGGCCCACATACGCTTCGTCCAGTTCCAGAGTGTAGACGGCACCGCAGGGATTGTAGGGCAGGCGGATATGGTTGGGGCCACCCCGGTCCCACCGGTCGTTGGGAATATTTTTCTTTCGGTTGTCCTCCATCCCTTTCGATAGCGATGTCATGGCGATATAAAGACGGTTGGTTGCCGAATCGTAGGTCACCCCCTCCATCTTGCTGAACTCAGTGGTCGCCCCTAACAGGGCCGCGTAACGGCGGCTCTCCAAGCGGGATGCGGTCTGCTCCATGCCGGATCTGACTCGCAGACACTCGTGTCGCCAGCGGGTATTGATGGCCCGGTAGCCGTTGGGACATTCGTTACCGAGACCGGGATGGCTATAGTGGAATATCTCATCAAAACCGATGCGCCGGTCGATCTGCTTTTTTATCGTCGCATCATCGGCATGTCCCAGTGGAATCCAGTCCAGTTCTGCGCTGCCCCCATTGTGACGGCTGGTCTGAATCCAGCGTGCGGCAAAGAGCCTCCCGCTGGAGAGATCTCCGGCCCGGTCGGCCACAAAGCGGAACAGTGCGGTGTTGTTGCCGTCATCGGTGATATAGACCGTTTTGCGATCGGGCATCACGATGCCGGCTTCCGGGGAGAATCGCCCCATCGCGTAGTGCCGGGTGAGCTGGACCTGATCGAACGAGTCGACGCGGGCCTCCAGTTGCCAGCCATAGTCGTAGGGATTGAGTTGAGCCGGATCTCCACCCGTATAACTGGCCATCAACTGATAGGAACGATCGGGGATGTCATCGACCGCCGCTGCGTTGGGTTCGTACTCCTCTGATGCGAGGTGTGTATTCCAGGGCGTGACACTGCCTGCACAGAGATTCCAGGCCCCGTTGAGAGGCGCCAGATCGAGTGGCCGGGTGCGTTTCACCTTCAGAAGACCGGTTTCGGCACTCTGGTGGAGTTCGCTGAGATAGATTCCAGCGGGCATGTCTTCGAATTGAGAGAGCAGGAAAATTTTCCCGTCTACCTGCAACAGGGAGGAGAAGTCGTTGCTGTTGGAAATTCGTGGGCTGCCATCCTCTTTCTTCAGAGGCTGGCCGTGAGAGTCGTGCAGCAGGCCGAAGGTCTCATCACCAAAACGATCCCCATTGCGGAAGAGCGGGTGATAGCCGATGGCAACTGTCTCTTCCCCCAGGTCGACCGCCCGGGAGGTGTGGGTCAGTTGTTGTGCCTCTGCTGTCACAGGTACCGGAATAGTATGAAATTGCAGTATTTTGGCGGCATGAGAGGGGCGCATTATGCAGAACCAGCAGAACAATCCCGCCAGAAACCACCATTTTAAAGATTTCAGTTGCAAAAGAGTCATCGCCGGCCTTTTTTTGGATTGCGCAGCAGCACATAGACGGCGCCAGTGCCGCCGTCGCGCCTAGTGGCGGAGCTGAAGGCGAGTACATCTTCGCGCTGGCGCAGCCAGAGGTTGATCTTCTGTTTCAGCACCGGCTGGCGGTTCTCCGAGCGATAACCCTTGCCGTGGATGATGCGGGCGCAACGGATGTGTCGTTGGTGACACTCTGTCAGGAAGAGCCCCAGATTCTCCCGTGCATAAGCGACGGTAAGTCCGTGCAGATCGAGTTCAAGGCCGATTTCGAACCGTCCCCGGCGCAGATCGCGGATCACACGGTCCTGTACTCCCGGACGGCTGAACAGCAGCTCATCGGTGGCTTCGATCTCGGTGTCGGAGTAGTGGTCGGTATCGGAAAATCCGTCGTCATCCTCGTCTTCCAGATCAAGGGGTCTGGGGGGTAGACGTTTCTTATACGGCTCGGTCCTGTCCTGGGGAAGCGGACTGATATCGTCCAGTGACTCCCGAAACAGATTTTTCTCGTCTTCCAGGTTGGATTTTTTGCCCATGATCTCAGTTGTCAGTGCGTCTGGTTCCAGCTTAGTGTAGGGAGGAATTTGTCCTATCTCAAACCGGCTGCCCTACCTGAGCGGCTTTATCAGATACTCCAGACCGTTGATTTTTATCTCCAAAGTCAGCTGCATCAACATACCGAGTCGACCCTGTGGAAATTCTCGGCCTGCAAACCAGAGAAGATAGGCCTCAGGCAGGTCAATGAGTGGCCGGCCCTTGTATTTGCCGAAAGGCATCTGCATGCTTGCAACTGAGATAAGGTCCTCTTTTTCAAACAGGGTGGTAGTCATTGATGTTCGGTTTCCTGAAAGACAAACCTGCCCTCGACGAAGCGTCGATCGAGTGGCTGTTTGACCTCTATGCCTGGGCGCTGAGAAATTTTGATGCCGGGGTTTTTTACCACGAAACGATCCTGGTTGTACCCTCCAACAAACATTTTCCCGGCAGGGAGAGCTCGCTTCATGGGATGGCGGATCTGATATTCGAACAGGCCAAGGGATATGCGGGGATGGCGCATTGGCCAACCCGGCTGATCGATCAGAGTAGCTGTCACATCATGGCGCCGCCAAAGCTGCAAATCGAGGGCGCTCTGCGCGGGTTACAGGGTAGTGTTCCCGATTCCGTCGATGAGGTGAACCGATTGACCATCACCTACGATCCCGCCCTGGTGAACAATCCCGAAGCGCTTATCGCCACATACGCCCATACGCTGGCCCACTACCTGGGTTCTGCCGCCCAGGAGTCACCGCCGGGTGGGGAGCAGAATTGGCCCCACTGCACTGAGGTGCTTGCGGTGTTCCTGGGGTTTGGACTGATGTTTGCCAACAGCGCCTCTCGTTTCAAGGTCAGTTCGTGTGGCAGTTGTGGCGGCGGTCAGGCAGAGCGCTCCAGCTATCTGTCTCAATTCGATATTACCTACGCGCTGGCGATGTTTGCGGTCTTGAAAGAGATGCCTGACAAGGTGGTGTTACGCCACCTCAAGAAGTCCCTGCGGAGCTATTACAAACAGGCGGCCAGGGATGTTCGGAGACGGGAGGAGATGTTATCACGGCTACGCGGTATCGGTGTCTGAAGTTTGGAATTAAAGGCATCGAATACGGCGTGTGACGCGTTTATAAATAAGATGTTACCGCAGGCTATTTCCAGTATATTTACCCCCCAATATGAAGATCCTGCTGAGCAACGACGATGGCTATCAGGCGCCCGGGCTGCAGGCGCTGGCGGAACGCCTTGCCGAATTGGGAGAGATTCTGGTAGTGGCGCCCGAGCGGGACCGTAGCGGTGCCAGCAACTCCCTCACCCTCGATCATCCATTGCGCCCGCGAACCATGGACAATGGTTTTATCCGTGTCGATGGCACGCCGACGGATTGCGTGCACCTTGCTATCACCGGTTTGCTGGATGAAGAGCCGGACATCGTGGTGTCGGGGATTAATTCCGGCGCCAATATGGGGGATGACGTGCTCTACTCAGGCACCGTGGCGGCGGCAACCGAGGGGCGTTTTCTCGGTCTGCCGGCTGTTGCCGTCTCGATGAACTCCCATGATCCTGAACACTATGAGACCGGAGCGCGGGTGGCGCGGGAACTGGTGCAGCGACTTTGCGAAAAACCACTCTCAACGGATGTGATTCTCAACGTGAATGTACCGGATCTGCCATATGAAGCGTTACGGGGTTTTCGCACCACCCGGCTTGGTCACCGTCACAAGGCGGAACCTGTGGTGAAGACCAGGGATCCCCGTGGCAAGACCATCTACTGGGTCGGACCCGCCGGAGCGGAACAGGATGCAGGGCCGGGTACAGATTTTCACGCAGTGCGGGAGGGTTTTGTCTCCGTTACCCCGCTGCAGGTGGATCTGACCCGGCATGAAGCATTGGACAGTATCAAAAACTGGCTGGTGCAGACGTGATCCGTCCCGAACATCAGGGTATAGGCATGACCTCCCCACGTACCCGGGAGCGCCTGATCCAACGCCTCAGACAGAATGGTATTCGCGATCTGCGCGTTCTCGAGGCGATGCGAAATACGCCGCGGCATATCTTCGTCGACGAAGCCCTGGCCAGCCGGGCCTACGAAGATACTGCGCTGCCGATCGGTCACGGCCAGACCATATCACAGCCCTACATTGTGGCCCGCATGACGGAAGCCCTATTGGAGGGAGGAGAGATGGATAAGGTGCTTGAGATCGGGACCGGCTCCGGCTATCAATGCGCGATTCTTGCACAGCTGGTATCCCGTGTGCACAGCGTGGAGCGAATCGGCGCCCTGCAGGAACGCGCCCGGATACGGCTTCGTGATATGAGTTTGCGCAATGTTCGCCTGAAACACAGTGATGGCGGTATTGGTCTGCCGGAGTATGCCCCTTTTGACGGCATCCTGGTCACCGCCGCGCCCGAGGGTATTCCCCGCGCTCTGCTGGATCAGCTGAATCCTGGTGGGCGTCTGGTATTGCCAAGCAAATCGGAAGGTCGACAGATCTTGCTGCGGGTGACCCGCACCTCTCGCGGTTTTGAACAGGAACAGCTCGAAGTGGTCAACTTCGTACCCTTGCAAGGAGGGGTGCTTTAATGCGTCTATTCTCGTCCCTTTACAGTCGCACCATGCAGTGGTCGCGCCATCCCCATGCGCCGCGCTATCTGGCGGGGCTGAGTTTTGCGGAGTCTTCGTTTTTCCCTATTCCACCTGATGTGATGTTGGCCCCAATGACGTTGGCGAACCCGGCTCGCGCCTGGTACTTTGCCGCGCTGACCACGGCTGCATCGGTGCTGGGGGGGCTGCTGGGTTATGCTATCGGCGTCTTTTTCTTCGATCTCGTGGAACCCCACCTGCACGATCTGGGGTATTGGGATCGCTATCTGCAGGCCAAGGCCTGGTTCGACGAATGGGGATTCTGGGCGATATTTCTGGCGGGCTTTTCGCCGATCCCCTACAAGATTTTTACCATTACGGCGGGAGTCATCTCCATGCCGTTGCTGCCGTTTACCCTGGCGTCGCTGATCGGTCGTGGAACCCGCTTTTTTCTGGTGGCCGCCCTGATGGCCTGGGGCGGCGAACGCATGGAGACGGCACTGCACAAGTATATCGACCGAATCGGTTGGGCATTGGTGGTGGTATTTCTGGTTGCCCTTGTGCTCCTGAAGGGGTAGCCAGGTTCACTGCTGGAGGCAAGGCATCACATTGAAACCGGTCAGAATCAGCTTGTCCAAATGGATGATGGATGGCCTGTTGGTGATCGGTCTTGCCTTGCTGGCAGGAGGGTTGACGGCCTGTGGCTCCACCAGTGGGGGGGCGCCGGTCTCCAGTCGTACTGCGGAACACAAAGTTGTAAAAAGTGCCGGATACTACAAGGTCCGGCCCGGAGATACGCTCTACGCGATCGCATGGCGGCAGGGCCTTGACTATCATCGGTTGGCCGCATGGAACGGTATCAGAGGCCCGAAATACCGCATCTATCCGGGGCAGAGGCTGCACCTGACACGACCTCCAAACAGAAATGTGGCACCGACCAAGCCCAAGAAATCGCCAAGCCAGCCCAAGGTCACTCCAGCAAAGAAGAGGGTGAAGGTAGAGCCAACTGTGCCAAAACAGGCCAAAACGGGAACGGCGCCAAAGATCGGCAAAGAATCGGTCAAGTTAAGCTGGCGTTGGCCGACTAAAGGCAGAGTGGTGCAGACCTACTCCTCCAGGGACCGGAACCGCAAAGGGATTCGCATTAGCGGTCACCCCGGTCAGCCAGTGAAAGCGGCGGAGGCGGGCAGGGTGGTCTATAGCGGCAGTGGACTTGTCGGCTATGGAAACCTTATTATCGTCAAACATAACAATAATTATCTAAGTGCCTATGGGTACAATCGAAAACTCCTCGTAAAAGAGGGGGACAAAGTGGCAGGTGGTGATCGTATTGCGGATATGGGATCGCCTCGCAAAGGAGCGGAACCCCTACTGCATTTTGAGATCAGAAAGCAGGGCAAGCCGGTGAACCCTTTGGGGCTTTTGCCACGCAACCGATAGTCGATGTCTGAGTGGAGGACGATGGATGAGCGAAGGTGGGAGCGATGAGACGGCGCTGATGGACAAACCCAATGATGCCAATGCGGCTGGCGAAGACTCGGTGTCGAGTGATAAGCCTGAAGTTTCCTCCAAGCCGGAAACAGCCCAAAAGCTGAAGAAACCCACTGCACGTGCTGCGCGGGAGCCCAATGATGCGCAGATGGATGCCACCCGGCTATATCTCAACGAAATAGGCATCTCCAAGTTGCTGACGGCGGAAGAGGAGGTCTACTTCTCACGATTGGCCCAGAAGGGGGTTCAGTCTGCCCGCCAGCGCATGATCGAAAGTAATCTCCGGTTGGTGGTGAAGATTGCCCGCCGCTATATGAATCGTGGTCTGGCGTTGCTTGACCTGATCGAAGAGGGGAATCTCGGGTTGATCCGTGCGGTGGAGAAATTTGATCCTGAACGGGGTTTTCGCTTCTCCACCTATGCGACCTGGTGGATACGTCAGACCATCGAGCGTGCGATCATGAATCAGACCCGCACCATCCGCCTCCCCATTCATGTGGTCAAAGAGATCAATGTCTATCTGCGGGCTGCCCGTAAGTTGGCGCAGACTCTCGATCACGAGCCCTCATCAGAAGAGATCGCCGATCTGCTCGACAGACCTATCGGTGAAGTCAAACGCATGCTCGGACTCAATGAGCGGGTGACCTCTGTCGACACGCCCTACGGAAAAGATGCAGATAAACCGTTACTGGACACCCTCCCCGATGAGCGAGCCAGTGATCCTACGGTCGATATTCAGAATGATGGATTAAATGCCAATTTAGACAGATGGTTGGAGAAACTTAATGATAAACAGCGCGAAGTTGTCGAACGCCGTTTCGGGCTGCATGGTTACGAGAACTCCACACTTGAGCAGGTGGCGAACGAGTTGGGTGTGACTCGTGAGCGGGTGCGGCAGATCCAGATGGATGCCTTGCGGCGTTTAAGGGATATTCTGGAACGTGACGGTTTTTCCGTGGATACTATATTTAAATAGTAACCTACGGCGGAAACCCCATTTTGAACAGTGCCTCTCCACGTGTTTGCCGGACTCAGCAGTGTTTGGCGGAAAACCCGCTTGAAGTGGAGTGCGATGCCTGCGGCCTTGATCCCATCTGCCAGGTGCTCGATTATGCCGAGGCAGGCAGCGGGGTTCCCGAGGGCGTCCTGTTGCGCCGGCAGCCGGTGGCCAGAGGTGAGACACTATTTCAAGCCAACGGGGCCTTCAGTTCCATCTATGCAGTCAAATCCGGCTCCTTCAAGACCTATACATCCTCTCCTGGAGGTGGCGATCGGGTGATCGGTTTCCATCAGCCTGGCGAGTTGATCGGCGTCGAGGCGTTCTCCAGCGGCAGCTACCCCTGCACTGCGCGTGCACTGGAACCCAGTAGTGTATGCGAACTGCGGATCTCCCGGTTACCGGAGGCGGGGCGTCCCAATGAGGCCGTTCAGCAGGCGCTGATCCAGTTGCTCGGCAGCGAAGTGGCCTTCAGCCATATTGTCACCACCGCGCTGATTCAGCAGAATGGCGAGCAACGATTGGCCGCGTTTCTACTGAATATCTCCCACCGCCGTTTAGAGCGTGGATTGCCGGAGAGCGAATACTGCCTGCAGATGTCCCGTGCCGATATCGCCAACTATCTCGGCTTGGCCAGCGAGACGGTTAGTCGACTGTTGACCCGGTTTCAGAATCAGGGGTTGATCACACTGCGCCGTAAGCAGGTTGTGCTTCGGGATCACGCCGGGCTGATGTCGATCATAGAGCCCAACTAAAGTTACTCTTTTCTCTTGCCGGCAGATCCATTTTTCGCTTATTGACACAAAAAATGTGCGGAAATCCAATTAGTTTATTAGTGATTCCATTGTCTTGGATCAATCAAATAACAATAAAAAATTTTATGCCAGTATAATCAATAGCTTAATGCCACCGTATGGCTGTCTTGGTCGATGCATTGGATCTTGACATTTGTCAGGATTGAGAGTGAGATATGCCACGCCTGACTGTGTGATTTCACACGGCGGGCAATTGGGGTTTCCCGAAAATTCACGCAACGTTCAATAATCTGTAAAGAGGGGGGTTCATGGACGCCGCAGCAGAACAGAAGTACAATCTAGGTATTGTACGCTGGTTCACCGTCATGGCAGTTGTCTACCTGGTAGTAGGCACTCTGGTGGGGACTTACGTCGCCTCAGAACTGGCATGGCCATTTCTGAACTTTGATATTCCGTATCTCACATTTGGGCGCTTGCGTCCGCTCCACACCAACGCAGTAATCTTCGCCTTTGGCGGGTGTGCGTTGATGGCAACGTCTTTCTACAGTGTTCAGCGCACCTGCGGTGTCAGTCTGTGGAGTGACAAACTGGCCTGGTTCGTCTTCATTGGCTGGAACCTGATCATCGTCTCCGCCGTCATCACTCTGCCCCTGGGTATCAACCAGGCTAAGGAGTATGCAGAGCTGGAGTGGCCGATCGATCTGGCAATCGCCGTGGTCTGGCTCTCCTACACGTTCAATTTCGTCATGACCCTGGCGACCCGGAAGAGTTCTCACATCTATGTGTCCAACTGGTTTTTCCTGGGCATGATGGTGATGATCACCTATCTGCACGTGGTCAACAGCATGGCAATTCCTGTCAGCCTGTTCAAATCCTACTCACTGTTCGCCGGCGTACAAGACGCCATGATCCAGTGGTGGTGGGGCCATAATGCGGTGGGTTTCTACCTGACTGCCGGTTTTCTGGGCATCATGTACTACTTCGTGCCCAAGCAGGCGGGTCGTCCCGTCTACTCTTATCGTCTGTCAGTTATCCACTTCTGGGCGCTGATGTTCGGTTATGTATGGCTGGGTGCGCATCATCTGCAGTACACCGCTCTGCCTGACTGGACCGGTTCTCTGGGTGCGGCTGTCTCCATCGCCATGATCATTCCTTCCTGGGGTGGCGCGGTGAACGGTATGATGACTCTCTCCGGTGCATGGGACAAACTGCGTACTGACTATGTCCTGCGCTTCCTGATCATGTCCCTGGCCTTCTACGCCATGTCGACCTTCGAAGGTCCGATCATGTCGATCAAGACGGTTAACGCGCTTTCCCACTACACTGACTGGACCGTTGGTCACGTACACTCCGGTGCGTTGGGTTGGGTTGCCATGGTTGCCATCGGCGCCATCTACCACATGATGACCCGTACCTTCCACACCGAAATGTGGTCCACCAAGCTGATCAATGCTCACTTCTGGACTGCCACCATCGGTACCGTGGTCTACGTCGTGGCGATGTGGGTATCCGGCATCATGCAGGGTTTGATGTGGCGTGCGTACGACGAGTACGGCACCTTGGCCTACACCTTTGCTGAGTCTGTTGAAGCCATGCATCCCTATTACGCAATGCGCGCCATCGGCGGCATGATATTCGTAACAGGTGCTCTGCTGATGCTTGTCAACGTGCTGATGACAGTCCGCAAGGCTGCCAGCGAAGGCAGTGTACGTGCGGCTTCCACAGCTGCCGTTAGCGCTTAATTAAGGGGGATTTGTCAAAATGGCGAATAACAATGAAACAGTCGGTTTTCAGGAGAAGATGGAAAAAAACATCTGGATGTTCCTGTTTTTCCTGGCTATTGCACTGTCCGTCGGTGGTCTCGTGGAGATCGTTCCGCTGTTCCTGATCGACGACACATATGAGCACACCAAGGCGCCTGAGCTTGTCTGGCAGCGCCAAGCTGGCCAGACCCTGGCTGATCACAAGCCGGGTGACGGGATGCGTCCCTACACCGCGCTTGAGCTTGCGGGTCGCGACGTCTATCAGCGGGAAGGGTGCTATCTCTGCCACTCCCAGATGATCCGTCCGTTCCGTGACGAGAAGGAGCGTTATGGCCACTACTCACTGGCTTCGGAGTCGATGTACGACCATCCGTTCCAGTGGGGCTCCAAGCGTACCGGTCCTGACTTTGCCCGTCTTGGTGGCAAATACTCTGATGATTGGCACCGCAAGCATCTGCGCGCACCTCGTACGGTCGTGCCTGAGTCTGTCATGCCTAACTATCCCTGGTTCCAGGAGAACTCAGTGGAAGGTGTGGATATGGAGACTCGGTTTAGCGTCATGAGGCTGATGGGCGTTCCTTATACTGATGAGGACATCGCCAGCGCAAATGCTGAACTGGCGGGCAAGAGCGAGGAAGACGCGATGGTTGCCTACCTTCAGGTATTGGGCACCATGGCCAAGCTGGACGATAGCAAGGCTTATCGTGAATAGTTTGGCTGAGTACTTTCACACCGATTGGGAGGCGATGACCACCAATGACTGGGTAGGCCTGGTTATGACAGTGGTTACTTTCCTCCTGATGGTAGGTCTGTACTTCTACGCATTACGTCCAAAAAATCGGGATAGACTGGAGAAGAACCGGTTTATCCCGATGGATGAAGATCGAATAGATAGCGGAGATAAAAATGGCGGATAACAATCCATTTCCGGGTGAAAACAATACCGGACACATCTGGGATGACAATATCAGGGAGCTTGCCAACCCACCCCCACGCTGGTGGATGATCGCCTTCTGGGCTTCAATCATCTTTTTCTTTGGTTACGGTGTGCTCTACCCTATGTATCCAATCGGTCAGAAACCGACTGAGGGGGTTATGGGCTGGACCCAAATCAAGGAGTATCAGGAGGGTCTCGATGAGGTCGTGGCGGTTCGTGCCCCGTTCGAAAATCAGCTGAAGGATATGAGCGCCAAGGAGATTCTGGCCAATCCTGGGCTGGCAGACTACACCGTGGCTTCCGTCAAAGTGCTGTTTGGTGACAACTGTGCGCCATGCCATGGCGGCGGCGGTCAAGGTGGTCCTGACTTCCCTGTGTTGGCTGATGATGACTGGCTCTTCGGTGGTACTGTCGAAACTATCGAACAGACCATCGCCATGGGTCGAAAAGGCATCATGACTGCACACGGCAAGATCCTTTCCGATGCAGAAGCGGATAAACTTGTTGATGCAATCGTGGCGGGTGACCCCATGTCGGATCCTAACTTCCTGCAGAAGGGCTGCATCGCCTGTCACGGTATGGATGGTAAAGGTATGCAGATGTTGGGTTCGGCTAACCTGACTGATGGCATCTACCGTTTCGTTCGAGAAGGCCAGTCCACCAAGGACAGCGTCAAGCAGACCATTCTGCATGGTGTCAATGATGTGACTGATCCACAGACCCGTGAGGCGGTAATGCCTTCATTTGGTGAACGTCTGTCAAAAGACGAGATCAAAAAGCTGGCTGTCTACGTCTACAAGTTTGGTGGCGGTCAGTAGTAAGGGCCTTGTTTCCTTGTAAGCACGTGACGGTGTCTTCCGTCACGTGCGGCAATAATTTAAGGGGTATGTTATGCATTGGGATGCGGTAACGATAGGTTCGATTGTTGCGGTGGTGATCTGTGTGGTGATCTTTGTTTATGTCATTTATAAGGTCGGCGCCTTGATGAAGAGCGATGCTGAGAAACACAAACAGTAATAATCGGTGATTGTTAGTGAGAGAAGGGGGGATTTATCTCCCCTTTTTTTGTGGTGTATGTCGTTGTTTACCGTGGGAATTGGTGAACACCATTGTTTTGTCTATTTTGACAAATCGCATTGGCTCATGTGCTAACTTTGAGAATAATGTCATTTAGATGACAACGAATATTTTAACGTGAGGTATCCACCTTGAGCAGCGAACAGAAATCCCCCCAACAGTCTGCTATAGATGAGCTCTACGACGAGGCTGAACACTGGAATCTGAATACCGGTGAGGAGACCATCCATGCGAAACGGCTAGGTGGTAAGTGGCGAAACATCAAGTGGATATCAGCCTCGATTTGGATCCTTTTATTTATCGGTCCTTATCTTCGGCTTGGTGATCGTCAGGCGATTCTTTTTGATATTCCCAACCGCCAGTTTCACATCCTGAACATGACAATTCTGCCCCAGGATTTCTGGATGCTCTCCCTGCTGCTACTTTTTTTCGCTTTGCTGCTGGCGGTTTCAACAGCATTGATAGGACGGGTCTATTGTGGCTACTTCTGCTTTCAGACGGTTTGGACCGATGTTTTTACCTGGCTGGAAGAGAAACTTGAAGGCACGCCTCCGAAGCGCCGGAAACTGGACAAGGCTAAACTCGACTTTACAAAATTCCGCATTAAGTTCACCAAGCATCTTATCTGGCTGCTGATCTCTGTGTTGACTGGCATCAGTTTTGTTGCCTGGTTCTATGACGCATTCGATCTCTGGTCGGATCTCTTCAGCCTGCAAGCAGGATCCACGGCGTATGGCACCATCGCGCTGTTTACTGCGGGTACCTATGTCCTGGCCGGTTATATGCGCGAACAGGCCTGTTTCTGGCTCTGTCCCTATGCCCGTATTCAGGGTGTTATGGTGGACAATACTAGCCTGGTTCCCACCTATGATTTCAAGCGGGGTGAGCCCCGGGGCCGAATTGTAAAAGGGCAGTCAGAGGATGAGAGGATCACTGGCGATTGTGTTGACTGTAAGCAGTGTATAGCGGTCTGCCCAACCGGGGTCGATATCCGCCACGGTCAGCAGGAGGGCTGTATCACATGCGGTCTGTGTATCGATGCCTGTGATCTGGTGATGGAAAAACTTGACCGTCCCAAGGGACTCATTCGTTATGAATCCCTTGATGTGCTCGAAGGTGGTGAAGATCGCCCACTGTTCAAGCGTCCAAGGGTATGGGTCTATGGATTGATCATGTCTGCCGCTCTGGCGGGTATCGGTTATGGTCTGAGTACACTCGATGCATTGGAAATAAAGGTGATCCATGCCAGACAGCCGCTCTTTGTGCTGCTGAGTGACGGTTCGATTCAGAACAAGTTCACTCTGAAAGTGCTCAACAAGATGACCAAAGATGTGCCAGTGACGATCACTGCAACCGGGCCTGAGGGATTGATTCTCGTTGGTGCCGATGGCATCACCGCCAGGCACGGCAAAGTAACTCCACGAACCGTGTTTGTGCGGGTTCCCAAGTCGAACCTGAAAGAGGAAAATACCCCGATCATCTTCCAGGTCGAGGGTGAAGAGAGTGGCGAGATGTTTGTGGGCACACGTAAGAGTGTCTTTATCGGACCAAAGTACTGATATAATCCCTGTCGCATGGAGGGGGGCGGGCTGAAAAGTCCGCCCCCTTGCCATTTGTGATTTCGGCCTGTTAACGATTTTATTTGATGAATATGGCAAACAAAAATTCTGCTTGGAGAAGTCCCTGGGTCATCGGCTGGGTGGCTATGGTGGCCATCTTTTTCACCATGAATCTGATCATGATCTTTTTGGCTATGGATAATGATTCCGGGTTGGTCGTAGAAGATTTCTATGAGCGCGGCCAGGATTATGAAAAGAACATGCTCAAGCGTCAGTTACGGGATCCCGGTTGGCAGATGGAGGTGCAGTTGCCAAAAAAGATCGAGATCGATCAATCTGTCCTCTGTCGTTTCGTGGTGAAAGACAAGGCGGGGGAGGCGGTAACGCCAGACGCAGTTATCCTTTATGTCTATCGTCCTTCCAACGCCAAGCAGGATTTCTCCATACCGATGAAAGCGGTTGAACCCGGCGTCTACGAAACTCAGGTGGCTTTCCCGCTTATCGGCGCTTGGGATATGCTTGTCAGCGCCAAGCTTGGCGAAGATGAATTCAATACCCCTAAACGTGTCGGGGTTGGTATCGACTGGCAGCCCTGAGTCGCATCGTGACTGAATCGAGCGCTGAGCGGCAATGCTTCCACTGCAGTCTGCCGGTTCCCCCGGCAGATGAAGTGTTTGCCGAGATCGAGGGTGAGCAGCAACACTTCTGCTGTAACGGCTGCAAGTCGGTCTGTGAAGCGATCTATCAAGCAGGACTCGAGGGTTTCTACCAGCGAACCCCGGAAGATGCGTCGCTGGCGCCGCCGCCGGATATTCCCAAGGAACTTGCGCTCTACGATCTGGATGAAGTTCAGGAAGAGTTCGTCGGTGACTTGGGCGAGGCCCGGGATATCCATCTGCTGGTGGAGGGGATTCACTGCGCTGCCTGCGTCTGGCTCATCGAACATAGCCTCAACGCCATGCCCGGCATTATCGAGGCGCGGGTCAATCTCTCCGGCAAGCGGCTGCATGTCAAATGGCACAACGGACAGGTCGCACTCTCAGCCATCATCAGTCGCCTGGGGCAGATCGGTTATGCAGCGGTACCCTATGATCCCGAGGTTGCCGAGGGCAAGCTGAAGCAGCAGAACCGCAACCTGTTGTATCGGATGGCGTTTGCCGGCTTCGGCATGATGAATCTGATGTGGATCTCCATCGCGCTCTATTCCGGAGCGGATGAGGGAGAGTTTCGCGGTCTGTTTCACTGGGTCGGCTTTATGCTGGCAACTCCGGTACTGCTCTATTCAGGCTTTCCGTTTTTCAAGGGTGCCTGGTCGGGAATAAAGAATTTTCACCTGGGCATGGACCTGCCTATCGCTATCGGCGCCGGCATCACCTACCTCTATTCAGTCTACGTTACCGTCACTGGAACCCAGACGGGTGAGGTTTACTACGATACTGTCGTCAACTTTCTTTTCGTCATTCTGGTGGGACGCTATTTGGAGGCGATCTCCAAACGGCAGGCAGTGGCGGCGACCCAGCGCCTGCTCGACCTGCAACCGCGGGTGGCGACGGTCGTTCGTGATGGTGAGGAGAAGATTGTGCCGATCCGGGCTGTGGCCGTTGCCGAGACGGTGCTCGTCAAACCGGGTGAGCGCATCCCCGTCGATGGCACGGTGATCGAAGGGCAGAGCGTAGTGGATGAGGCGATGCTGACTGGCGAAGCGCAGCCCGTAACCAAGATGGTTGGGGCTTCCGTCTCCGCCGGTACCATCAACGGTCACGGTATGTTGCAGCTGAAGGTGGTCAGTTCACTGAGGGATACGGCGTTGGGGCGGATCATCCGCCTGGTGGAGGAGGCGCAGGCCTCGAAGGCGCCGATTCAGTGTATGGCGGATCGGATCGTTCCCTGGTTCGTTATGGTGACCCTGGGCCTTGCAACCGCCACCTTCCTCTGGTGGGTGGGGACCGACCTGGAGATCGCCCTGCTGGCCGCAACTTCCGTCTTGATCATCACCTGTCCCTGCGCTTTTGGCCTGGCCACCCCCATGTCGATCGCCGTCGCTTCGGGGCTGGGGGCGAAGTACGGCATTCTGGTCAGGAATGGCGAAGTACTGGAGACGCTCTCATCCATCAACCACGTCGTCTTCGACAAAACCGGCACCCTCACCGAGGGGAGAATGTCGGTTGTCCTGGTACAAATGGATGGCTGTGAATGGCGTGAAACTGATGGCGAGGCGATGCCTGCCGAAGTTCAGTCACTTATGACAAAACTGGCGGCCCTGGAACGCTACTCTGAGCATCCCACGGCGCTGGCAATTCTGTCATGGGCCGAATCGCAGGGGTTGAGCTTTCGCTCGATCACGACCGCAGATTTCGAGAACAGACCGGGACTTGGCATCCGTGGTCATGTAGAGGGCGCATCGCTGCTGGCCGGTAATAGCAGTTGGCTACAAAATAATCACATCGACTTGCAGGTCTCTCTGGAACAGCGGGCAACAGAGCTTGATCAACAGGGCATCAGCTCTATCCGGATTGCACTGGATGGCAGAGAGGTGGCGTTGATCGGCATTGAGGACCGGATTCGTGAAGAGGCGCCGGCACTGATTCGCGATCTCAAGGCGGAGGGTATGGAAGTGACCCTGCTGAGCGGGGACCGGCGTCAGGCGGCTGAGGCGATTGCCGAGCGACTGGGCGGCATGGAGGTGATAGCTGAGGTGTTGCCCGAAGAGAAGGATCAGGTCATCCAGTCGCTACAGGCAGGAGGAAGAAAGGTCGCCATGGTGGGTGATGGGGTAAACGACGCACCGGCGCTGGTGCGGGCTGACGTGGGGATCGCCATGGGGTCCGGCACCGATGTCTCCATCGCCAGTGCCGATATCGTGCTGATGAGCAGTGAGCTCGAGAAAGTTCGTCTGGCTGCCGGTCTCTCGCGGCGGACCCTGAAAACCATCCGGCAGAATATCGGTATCTCCATTGTCTACAATATTATCATGGTGCCGCTGGCGATGGCTGCAATCGTTACGCCCCTGGTGGCGGCAATTTCCATGCCCCTGAGTTCACTGGCAGTGATCGGGAACTCTGCCAGAATCCGCACCCTGTTCCGGGGCATCAAAGCCCGGTAAGATTCAGCTTACGAAGCAACGCTGTTTCCGGATGGAAGCGGGTTGTTCCACTCTTCACGGAGCACGGTTATGGAAGTCATTTATGGTTTGATTCCGGGTATGATCCTGCTCGGTCTGGTGGCGGTGGCGGTACTCTTCTGGGCTGCCCGCAGTGGTCAGTTTGACGATCTGGAAGGTGAAGCCCACCGGATTTTGATGGATGATGACATTATCGTTAAAAAGAAAAGACCAAAAACGATGATGCCTGACGCCGAAGATCAGGATAAGGGGTGAGGCTCGGCAATCGGGCAGCAAAGGTCAGTCTAATACACGCTCTTTTTTTGCAGCCTCATTGAGCCGCTGCATCAATTTGTCGATCTCTTTTGGCGGCGCATATTGGAATACCTCCTTGCCATCGGGATTTAGACCGATGCTTAATCCTATCTCGGGATAGACCCAGTGGATCACGCCGGTTTCAGCTTCCGGAATCTTCTGCAGAGGTTCTCCAAAACGGCTGCTCAACAGTTCTGCTTCCAGGTTCGCCTGGGGAATATAGTTGATCAGTTTTATGGGAAAAGTTGCTACCAGAAGCTGATCTTCAGTGGCAATCTCCACCTTTCGGGTGATCTCAGTGGTGCGGCTGATACGCCTGCCTCGATCATGAATCTGCTGCAGGATCTCTTCATCAGCCTCAAGCACCAGGACGAAATCGGCTTTAAGACCGCTGAGAAAGATACGCTCAAAGTAGGCTTCAAGCTCAGGCTTTCCTGCTTTTGTGACAAACAGGCTGACCTTTCCGGAGTCTTGCAAAATATCTCTGGCTTCCTGCAGCGTGCTGCTGCCGAGCTTCAATCCGAACACCTCGGAAACGCCTGTTCCGTCCACCTTGATGTCCCAGGGTAGTTTGGGATTGGGATCAGGTGCGCGTCCTCCGGGCAGTACCAGAGCAAGCGCCAATGCGACGAGGGTAAGGGAAAGCACCCAAAAAAAGATCTTTTTTTCCATTGGCCATCTACCTGGGGCAATTGATAATACACATCGTAGTGCGTTGAGTTCGGCGCTAGTATATAAAAGATATTCACCGAAGCGGGGATTCTACAATGGGAAGCGGTCTTTGGCTTATAACAATTCTCAAAGAGCAGCCCTGGATTGGGTTGATTGTTGGTTTGGCTCTCTTTCTGGCGTTGTTTGCGCTGAAAAAGTGGCTGTTCGCCAAGATGGAGAGTAACAACGAGTCTCCCTGAAAGGATGCATTTGATTTCGTCTGGTGGTAACGTTTCAAGTTTTGTAACGTAGTTATTAACCCAGAGTTTGTTCAGATGAAATTCGAGATTGCTGATGAAGTGGCCAGCAAGGCCAAGGTTCCCCACGAGATTTTTCTTACCAATCTGATTGGCAACCATATCCTCTGGTTCGTCGCTTCCCTGGGCCTGGCCAAATCCTACTGGCAGCCTGTTGCAATGGTCCCCCTCATCTCCTTGTGTGTTCTGGCTTACACGATCTGGCGAGCACGCCGGTCAAAGGAGATCGATGACTGGTACGTGATGTGCCACTGGCAGATTTGCGCCGCCCGCAGTCGAATTTTCATCTACATGCTATTGCTGGGGCTGATTGTATCGCTGTTGGGTTGGGTCGGTTATACCTACTTAGGCATGATGGAGGTGGCGGTCTATGCGCTGGTCGGTGGTATAGGGGGTCTGCCGGTCATGGTTACCGTGCTGGTGTTGATCCTGATGGAATCGGATGCACTGCACCAGGCGATGTTGCACAAAGTGCCGGATCGTCTGGTCGAGAAGTATCCGCCGCCGGAAGGTATCGTGGTGGTGGAAGAGATCGTCTACGACCATTAGGGCATAGTGTTAACAGGCCTAGTGCGTTATCAGCAGGGCGGCTGCAACCCTGCGTCCCTCTGACATCAGGATATTGTAGGTGCGGCAGGCAGCGGCGGTGGTCATCGACTCTACTCCTATGCCCGAGTCCGCCAGCGGTTGCAGAAGTGACGGGTGGGGAAATAGATGAGTGGCCCCCGTACCCAGCAGCAGCAGTTCCGGCTGCAGTGCAGCAATCTCCAGGAAATCCTCCCCGGTCAGGGTGTCGAAGGAGTCCGGACGCCAGTGTTCGATGATCTGCCTTGGCAGCAGGATCAGACTGTCGTGATAGTCCTTGCCGCTGATATTGACCCGCCCATTTTCGTAGGCGTGGATCACGTACCCCTGAGATTGGTCATCCTGAGTGAATTTCATAGACAGAAGATACCGGATTCCCGGGGCTGAAAAAAGCACCGATTCAGGGCAAGTTTATGTGCAGCTAAATTGATATTTCACTGTCTGTCGGTTACCTTTATCCCTTTTGCCGACTCTAAATAGAGCAGAGGTATTCGTGTCTACGTCCGAGATGGAAAAGTTCCGCAGAATCGAGCGGTTGCCGCCCTATGTGTTCGCCATTGTGAATGAACTCAAGGCAGCAGCGCGAGCGCGGGGCGAGGACATCATCGACTTCGGCATGGGCAACCCGGATCAGCCGACCCCTCAGCACATCGTCGACAAGCTCTGCGAAGCGGCCAATCGCAAGGATACCCACCGCTACTCCATGTCCAAGGGTATTCCACGGCTAAGGCGGGCCATGAGTCGCTGGTACAAGAACCGTTACGACGTGGATCTCGATCCTGAGACCCAGGTCATCACCACTATCGGTTCCAAAGAGGGCCTGGCTCATCTTGCATTGGCCTGCATGGGACCGGGGGACTCGGTGCTGGTACCCAATCCGGCCTATCCGATCCACCCCTATGGATTCATCATCGCGGGTGCCGATGTACGCCATGTGCCGATGGTTGACGGTGTCGATTTCTTTGAGGAGTTGCAGCGTGCGATCAACGACTCCTGGCCCAAACCGAAGATGCTGGTGCTGAATTTTCCCGGTAATCCGACCACCCATTGTGTTGAACTCGATTTTTTCGAGAAGGTGGTGGAGATTGCCAAAGAGCATAATATCTGGGTGATTCACGATCTGGCCTATGCGGATATCGTCTTCGATGGTTACAAGGCGCCGTCGATACTGCAGATACCTGGTGCGGAAGAGATCGCGGTGGAGTTTTTCTCGCTCTCAAAGAGTTACAATATGCCCGGCTGGCGCGTGGGTTTCATGTGCGGCAACAAGACCCTGGTGGCAGCACTTTCGCGCATCAAATCCTACCTCGATTACGGCACCTTCACCCCCATTCAGGTGGCGGCGATTGCAGCACTCGAGGGGCCCCAGGAAGCCGTGGAAGAGATACGCGATATGTATCAGAACCGGCGCGATACGCTTTGTGATGGCCTCAATAATATCGGTTGGCGGGTGACTAAGCCCAAGGCGACCATGTTCGTCTGGGCGCCGATTCCCGAGTTTTATCGAGAGAAATTCAAGGACGAAGAGGGGGGTATATCCCTTGCCTTCTCCAAGAAGCTGTTGCAGGAAGCGAAGGTGGCTGTCTCCCCTGGCATGGGCTTTGGAGCCCATGGGGATGATCATGTGCGCTTCGGGTTGATCGAAAACGAACATCGTACCCGACAGGCGGTACGCGGCATTCGCGACATGTTTCGTCGTGATGGCCTTATCAGTAACTAGGACTGTTAACAGGCCCTAAGGAGAAATAACGTTGAATCCGGTCAAAGTTGGTTTGTTGGGACTGGGCACAGTGGGTGGCGGCACGCTGAATGTGTTGACCCGCAATGCACAAGAGATTGCCCGTCGTGCCGGACGCGGTATCCAGATCACACATGCGGCAGCCAAGTCCTACGACCCCGAGGGTCTGCTCGGGCTGGATCAGGTCGAGGTCTGTGATGATGCCTTCGCGGTAGTGGACAATCCGGACGTGGAGATCATCATTGAACTGATCGGTGGTTACTCCCCGGCCCGGGAACTGGTGCTCAAGGCGATCGAAAACGGTAAACATGTGGTAACTGCCAACAAGGCACTGATCGCAATGCATGGCAATGAGATCTTCGCGGCGGCGCAGAAGAAGGGGGTCACCGTCGCCTTCGAGGCCGGCGTGGCCGGCGGTATACCGATTATCAAGGCGGTGCGTGAAGGATTGGCGGCGAACCGCATCGAGTGGATTGCCGGCATCATCAACGGCACCGGTAACTTTATTCTCACCGAGATGCGGGACAAGGGGCGTGATTTCGACGATGTGTTGAAAGAGGCCCAGGCACTGGGTTATGCCGAGGCCGACCCCACCTTCGACGTGGAGGGCATAGATGCCGCCCACAAGCTGACTATCCTCGCTTCCATCGCGTTTGGCGTGCCGCTGCAGTTCGACAAGACCTATACCGAAGGGATTGGCAAAATCGAACGGCAGGATGTGGAGTATGCGGAAGAGTTGGGATATCGCATCAAACATCTGGGCGTGACCCGCAAGACTGGGAAGGGCATCGAGCTGCGGGTTCATCCCACCATGATTCCTGAACGGCGACTCATCGCCAACGTGGACGGTGTGATGAACGCCGTGCTGGTGATGGGCGATGCCGTGGGTCCGACCCTCTATTACGGCGCTGGTGCGGGCGCTGAACCTACTGCCTCGGCAGTGGTGGCAGATGTGGTTGATATTGTGCGCGCGCTCACCACCGACCCTGAGAATCGGGTGCCGCATCTGGCCTTCCAGCCCGACGAGCTTTCCGACCATCCGATTCTGCCGATGGAAGAGGTGCAGACCGCCTACTATCTGCGTATGACCGTGGATGACAAACCCGGTGTGGTGGCGGCTATCGCCGGTATCCTCGGTGATGCCGGGATCAGCATCGAAGCGATCCAGCAGAAAGAGCCCGCAGAAGGGGAGACCCGCGTACCACTGGTGATGTTGAGCCATCGCGTGGAAGAGCGACAGATGAATCATGCCATCGAGACGATCGAGGCCCTGGATGCGGTTGCCGGAGAGGTGATGCGCATTCGTGTGGAGCAGTTGGACGGCTGATTGGTGTAACGCCACGGTCTGCTATTGATGGCGGTAACCCTGCATCTGCTGTTGCCCGGTCTGCTCGGACCGATGCCGTCGTTCAAGGCGGCGGGGTGCGAGGTGGGTGTTCCGGCACTGGAGCGGATTCTGGCACGCGCCGACCAGGAGAAGACGCCTGGCCACGATCTGTCAACCACCCTGTTTTCCCTGTTCGGTATTGCGGCCCAGCCAGGCCGGGATCTGCCCGAGGGCGCGGTCAACTTCCTTGGGAGCGGTGGCACACCGGGTGAGACCTGCTGCTTGCGTGCCGATCCAGTCCATCTGCGACCGGATCGGGACCGCCTGCTGCTCTTCAACCCAGAACTGCTCGATGTTGAACAGGCTGAGGCGGATGAGATTGCCGACGAAATCAATGCGCATTTTGCCGACGATGGTCTTCGTCTGGAAACACCGTTACCAGCGCACTGGTATCTTCGCCTGGAAAAATGTCCCGATCTGGTTACCTCAAGTCTGGAACAGGTGGTGGGTCGGAATATCGACTCTTTCCTGCCGAGTGGTCCTGACGCTGGAAAGTGGCGTGCCCTGAGCAACGAAATACAGATGCTGCTCTTTAATGCGCCGTCGAATCAGCAGCGTGAAGCGGAGGGGAGACCGACTATCAATAGTCTCTGGCTCTCCGGGGTGGGACTGCTGCCCAGTCTGGAGAAAGCTCCCTTTGAGCGGGTTTATTGCGAAGATTCAACCAGCAGGGGATTGGCGCTGCTGGCAGGTATGCAACCCCAAACGATCCCGGAAAATATTGCAGATGTCTGGCTTCCAGAGGGTGAGACGCTGCTGACTGTTACCGATCTGCTGTCGCCGGTGCTGAATGCCGATCCCTTTCGATGGGTTGAGCAATTGGCAGCGTTGGATAACAAGTTGCAGCAGCTGACAGAATCGCTGAAAACGCGGAAAAACGCCCGAATACACATCTACCCCTGCAACGGAAAACGCTACACTTTGCAGAAAAAACATCACTATCGTTTCTGGCGGCGTAGCCGCCCACTGGCTGGATTTTTGGACAGAAATCAATAATGGGTGAACTGATCAATGGTATGCACCACGTCAGCCTGATTGTCGCTGATACATCCAGGGCGCTCGGGTTCTATCGTGACCTGTTGGGCCTCGAAGTGGATGACGGTCGTCCCGATCTGGGCTATCCCGGCGCCTGGCTGCAGGTGGGCAGACAACAGATCCACCTGCTGGAACTGCCCAATCCTGATCCCCTGGAAGGTAGACCTGAGCACGGTGGCAGGGATCGCCACCTGGCGCTGGTTGTCAGCGATCTCGACCGGTTGAAATCCCAACTCGATCAGGCAGGCATATCATACACTGTAAGTCGCTCCGGACGGCGGGCTCTCTTCTGTCGTGATCCTGATAAAAATGCACTGGAGTTCATCGAGCCTCCTGCAGCCTGATGTTCCAGGGGGACTGCACCTCCTCCTCTATTGCACCCTTTGCGCCCTTGTTTCGGAGACACAAATTTTAACAATCTCTTGGTTCTTCTGGGTTTACAATGTCGCAGTAGTATTTTAATTCCTCATTGTATGTAAAAAGCAATCTGTATGGCTATCAAACCAATAATAAAAACCAGGGCCTTACCCATTAAAAGCTCATGTTGGCTGAAGGGCCAGTTGCTCAAAAGGCCTGAAATCAACTCTACAGACCTCCCGCTAAACCAGGAAACAATCCCCTATTGGATCACCCTCAACCAGTGGTGTGAAAGAAATCTCTCCTCAGCGGCCTACAATCAGATTCAGCACGCCTGGCAGCATAAACGGAACCATGCGAAGAAAAAGGCAGTGCTCTACCTGTTGAGTCCCAAAGGCATGTCTCTGCTGCAGGCCGTCCATGTTCGGAATGATATGCAACAGGTGGATGTCGAAATGCTGATCCTGAAGGTGGGAATGGATATGATTGGCGATAACGTTGTGGAGAGGATGCTGAACAGATTAGGGGCAGACAATTTGCATCCGGAGAGTAGTCTGCAAGGGGTCTGATGAGAGCGGGAAATCCTTGGGCCCTAGCGAGATGCGGCACTGGTCGCCAATACAAGACTCACCGAAACCCCATCCCCGGACTTCAGATTTTCGGCGCTGGCGCGCCCCTGGTGAAACTCACAGATCAAACGCACAAGATAGAGGCCGATACCGAGATGGGTCTGATCGCCGGCATGGGGGCGGACAGAAACCATGGAGTCGAAGAGATGGTGCTGCATGGTCTCAGGCAGGGGTGGTCCCTGATTGATGACGCTGAGACGGACGCTGTCGTCGGTCTCCTGCGTCACCGCGAGTGTCAGAGGCGTACCTGGCAGGTGGAAATCCACTGCGTTGCTGACGAGTTTGTCCAAGGCCTGCACGATGAGTTCCGGAGCGGCGTTGATTACCACTGGATTGTCAGGGAGTCGGGTTTTGATGGTGACTTCAGGATAGGTGCCAGCATAATTGTTCCGCATCACCCGCACCAGTTCCACCAGATCCAGAGGCGCTTTTTCCGCCTGCTGCAGGGTCTGCTCAAGCCGGGTCGCCTCGCGCATACGGTCGAGAATCAGGGTCAGTCTGTCAATGCCCTCTGTGGCGCGGTACAGATAGCGTGTCCGGGCCGATGGATCCTCATCATGTTGCAGGTTCTCCAGGGACGATTTCACCATTGCCAGCGGGGTGCGGAATTCGTGGGAGAGCCGTGATGCCATCGTCTCGAGGTAGCGGTTGTACTCTTGCAACCGCTCCAGCACGCTGCTGAAACTGCGGCCGAGGTCGCCGATCTCATCCGCTGTTTTTTCATGCCTGAGAGCGTGCAATATGCGCCCGTCAGGACTGACGGCTTCCTCCACCCGGTTATGCAGGCGACGGATGCGTCCGGTGAGAAGAGTGGCAAATCCGAGCAGTAGACCGCCGGTGATCAGGAACAGGATCAGGGTGATCTGGAATACCCCCTTCAGGGCCTGCTGCTGCATTGTGAGGATGCGCTGGGTGGTCTGTTCCATGATCACTGCACCGCTCACACCGCCCTCACCTTTGATTGGGTAGGCGGCTGAAAGTACCACTGTCGACGCATCACCGGCGCGACGTCGATGCACAGTCGGATTGCCCAGCAGCGCCTGACGGATGTCAGGGCCATCCAGTCTCGCGGCATACTCCTGGTCGTCCAGGAAGTCGCTATCGGGTAGTGGCAGGATCAGGTTCAATATGCCGGTAAGCAGGCCCTTTTGCTGGGTGTTTGGTGTTCTGCCGGGGGCGAGACGACCGTTCTGTCCGATTACCCACTGTTGCCGGTTGATGACACGGATGCGGCTCTCCTGATAGACGAAGCCGGCCAGCAGAGTGTCCACAGCTTTATATGGCGTGACGACAAAAGCCAGAGACGCGGGGTGTATCAGACCGGAGGTGGAGGCGGTAGTTACCGATGTCCCATCCGCCTCCCCATCCCGATCAAACAACGCCAGAGAGAGGCGCTGCTTGAACAGGCTGTGTGGGATGCGCAACTCAAGATTGTAACCTGTTTTCGTCTCCTGCCACTCCCCCCTGATGAGTGGTTGGTGGGGGGCGCCCGCCAGTGGTTCAGCTGTCACCCAGCCAGGGGCGGCTGTGCTGACCTGGAAATTTTCGATCTCTCCATTCTCACCGGTGAGGGCGATGCGCAGGTGGTCTCCCGCGCCTGCGCGATTATCGGAGGGGGAAGGGTAGATCACGGTCTCGTCCCTTGTCTGCAGCATCAGATAGAGATCGCCCTCATAGAGGCCCATCAACAGGGAGAAAGCCGCGGCTTCCGGGTCAGTCTCACTGGAGCGGAAATAGCGCTTTTGGTCCAGCAGGGTTCTCCAGTCATCTGTATAACCGTCAAGCAGGATCGGCTGTGTGAGGCGATGAGCGTAGAGAATCGAAACGGGATTTTGTGGGTTTGCAGGAATGGTCGGTAAGCTGGAGGATTGACTGAGCAGATTGGCAATCAGTTCGGCCCGGCCCAGTAGCACCTCTTCCTGGGAGGTGCGGAGAAACGACTCAGTCTCGATGACATAGCGGTATCCAGCCCATGGGATGGCCAGCAGGGTGAGGGAGACGAGCAGCAGTTTGAAGCGCAGTCCCTGATAGAATCGCCGCCGCATTTTTGATCAACTGCCTGACTGATGCCAGCGGTAGCCGGCGCCATAGACGGCCTCGATAGCGTCGAACTGCTCATCCACCTGCTGAAACTTGCGGCGTATGCGTTTGATGTGTGTGCTAATGCTGCTGGCGTCCACCAGGATGTTGGCGTCATCCATCAGTTGATCACGGTTACGTACATGACCGGGATGACGGACGAGAGAGTGGGTAAGCCAGAATTCCGTGACGGTCAGGTCGACTGCTTGCTCCTTCCACGCTGTGGTCAGACGATCTATATCCAGTTGCAGATCACCGCGTTGCAGAACCTGGTTTTCAGCTACCGGCTTCTCCATGGCGAGCATGCGGCGGAAGAGGGCGGCGATGCGGGCCGACAGGTGGGGCAGGCTGATCTCTTTGGTGAGGTAGTCGTCGGCGCCCAGGCGTAATCCCGCAACCGTATCGAAGTCGTCATCCCGGGCGGTGAGGAAGATGATTGGCAGCGTCGATGAGCGGGCGCGCAGTTCACGGCAGAGTTCAAAGCCGCCATCGATCTCATCATTGAGGCCGATATCGAGAATGACCAGGTCGGGCAGTCGGTTTGCAAATGCGGTTGAGGCCGTCTGCCGGGAATCGAACCCCGTCACCTGATAACCCTGCCGGGAGAGAAAGTCGACATAGTTATCCCGAATGGCGGCTTCATCTTCGACAATGGCGATCTGTTTTGGCATCTGTTTTTCGACCTTAGGTGATTACCAATGGAGGGTTGGGTTATTACGCATAGACATCCTGACCTGAAAATATATCCTGATTAATAGGACTTTCGGGAATAAAAAAGATACCACGAAAGCGTGTAGCGTTGGCTCCTGATGAAACTACCTTCGCAGTGGAGCCGGAATAGGGGATCCACGACATGACTGAACAAACCAACGGCCATCAAGCATCGATATATTGGGTCAGCTCGCTCTTTGCGGATGCAGGCTGGTATTTCAAGGAGGAGGACAGCCCAAGCCACGGGCCGTATATCGATGAGGCGCATGCGTTGGAGGCGGCCGGTGAGGATGAAGCCTCGTCCGGTTCAGCCTCGCGAACCCACGTCTGACAGAACGGAATATACCAGGGTGCGATTGCTGGTATTGATCCAAAGAGGGTTTTCGTGCAGATGAGACGGGAAGTTACTCCTGCTCTTTGAGCATGGCTGCCAAGTCCGCAAATGGATTATGGGTAGTGCTCGTTTTCGTATCGGTCGAGGTATCGCCGTATTCTGAATCGATGTGGCGTGAATGTTCGTTGTCATGGCAATAGAGGCAAAGCAACTCCCAGTTGCTGCCGTCCAGCGGATTATTGTCGTGATTGTGATCGCGGTGATGGACAGTCAGTTCCCGCAGATTTTCGCGGGTAAACTCGCGCGTACAACGGCCGCAAACCCAGGGATACATTTTTAGCGCTCTCTCGCGGTAACCCTTATCCCGCTCTTCCCGAGCACTGCGGGCCTGTGCAACGATTCGGTCGAGCTTGTCCGAGGAATTTTCTGATGACATGGTAGCGATCCAACAATAGATGATTTCAGTTACTGCCTTAAATAGAGTTTGTGGCTCCTATCCATATTCGTCAAGCAGAACGTCATAGCCACCAAGCTACATCATCCCCTGGTATTGAACCGCCTGTAGGAGCAGCGCCCTCGCCGCGATTTACCCATCTACCGAATCATCGCGGCGAGGGCGCCGCTCCACAATTTAGTACCCCTCCAGGCAAGCCTCCAAAAGAGCCATTCCCCCTCTGCCACCCTCCTGCCATTTTTTGCCATAGCTTTGCCGTTTTTACGCAATCGGCCTGTCATTTCATTCGTCTGTAATACCCTCAACCCGGCGCAGGCAAAGGTCTGCCGTTCTCCGCCAGGGATGGCGCGCTGGAATAATTCAGAGGGAATTATCATGAAAAGAAAAATGCTCAGCTTAGCAATTATGGGATTGCTCTTTACCACGCCAATGCTGGCTAATGCGGTTGAAAAGTCTACCACCGACAATACCAGCGAATTGAAGGGGCCAGCCATAGGTATGCTGATTGGTGGCGTGTTTGGCGGTCCCCCCGGTTTGGTCGTGGGTGCTATTGGTGGGGCCTTGATCGGAACAATCGATGGGCAGAAAACAGCCTTGAGTCAGCAACAGGATCAACTGGCCGATACCCGTCAACAGGTGCAGCAGCTGCAGCAGCAGAGCGGTAGTCAGTCGGAGCAGCTCGAACAGCAGGTGCGTCAGCGGCAGGAGCGGCAGCAGGCAGTGGCGGAGGGTTTCTCCTTCTGTCTGCAGTTTCGCACCGAGAGTGCAGATCTGGAACTCCGTTTTCAGCCGCAGCTCGACGCCCTGGCAGGCATGCTGAATGTCTTTCCCGATCTTGATATCAGGATCCTCGCCTCGGCAGATCATCGGGGCAGTGACGACTACAACCGGGAGCTGTCAAAACTGAGGGCAGAAACCGTTTCCCGACGGTTGGTTGCTGCCGGGGTGGATGCAGGACGCATTCAACAGCGGGTTGAGGGTGAGGGGATGGCACTCTATCCCACGGTAGATCTGGAGGGGCTCGGTTTCGATCGTTTCGTGCTGCTCTCATTTGTCCCGGTATCGGGACGATGAAACGTTGTCCACAGCCTCTGAGCGAGGCATTCCTTTACGGATCTCCGGAACGGATCTCAACCCAGTCGGCCAGGTGGTTGTCGGAGGAAGAGATTAGGGCGATAAAAGGAAATAACCGGCAGCGGGGAGGGCGAAAAGATGAGTCATTCACTCATGCCGGCGGGTGATCGCGTTGACGGGTCGGTCAGGATCGATCTCCGAAACCGGGAGTTCGTCAAGGATATGCTGCTGACACTGGTCGCCGCCATAGGCGCAGGTCTGGCGGGATCGGTGTTCTTCATTCTGCTGGTTCTTGGCACCAGCGGCAGTGCGCTGGCGGCAGACGATGAGGTGACTCGTGGCACCCTCAATCTCTACTCATTGGATGGTCGGCGTATCGATGATGCACTCAACCTGGACACCGAAGTGGAGATGCAGATCAGCGGCATGCTGGCACGGGTAAAGGTGGCGCAGCGCTTCAGTAATCCCAGTCAGGATTGGGTCGAGGGAGTCTATCAATTTCCCCTGCCGGAGGATGCGGCGGTAGACCGGCTGTGGATGCGTATCGGCGAGCGGGTCATCAAGGGTGAAATCCAGGAGAAACAGCAGGCCAGGGCGACCTACGAAAAGGCCAGGTCAGAAGGACGCAAGGCGAGTCTGCTGAGTCAGCAACGACCCAATATATTTACCACGTCGGTGGCCAATATCGGGCCGGGGGAGTCGATTCTCATCGAGATCGAATACCAGCAGAGTCTGGGTTATGACCAGGGGCAATTTCAAATCCGTTTTCCGCTGGTTATTGCACCGCGTTATATCCCCGGCATCCCGAAAGTGCCGGAGGAGAGCAGTGGCTTCAGCGGCACAGGCTGGGCGGCGGATACCGATCAGGTGCCCGATGCCAGCCGGATCACGCCCAGTGTGGCCGATCCTGCGTTGGGGCGGGTCAACCCGGTCTCTTTCAATATCCATCTGGATGCGGGTTTACCGCTGGCATCTCTGGAGAGCCGCTACCACCTTATTGTTCATACCCAGGATGACAGAGGGCGATATCAAATCGGCCTGAAGTCGAAGCAGGTACCGGCGGACCGGGATTTCGAGTTGACCTGGGTGCCGAAGGTTGGAGTTGCCCCTCATGCGGCTCTCTTTACCGAGCTGTGGAACAATCAGGTCTATGGATTGTTGATGGTAATGCCGCCTCAGGGGGGCGCTGTGATGCCAACCCGACCACGGGAAGTCATCTTTGTGGTCGACACCTCCGGCTCCATGCATGGGACCTCCATCGCCCAGGCCAAAGCCGCGCTCAAGCTTGCATTGCGGCGTCTGCGGCCGGATGACTGCTTCAATATCATCCAGTTCAGCAGCTACACCCGTGCTCTCCATCAGCATGCGGTGGATGCTACGCCGCGCAATCTTCGGCAGGCGTTGGATTTTGTCTCGTCTCTGGAGGCGGACGGCGGCACCGAGATGCTGCCTGCGCTTGAGATGGCCCTCGATGGCAGGGAATCCCACGACCGTTTGCGCCAGGTGATATTCCTCACCGACGGCAGCGTCGGCAACGAGGATGAGCTGTTTAAGGTGATCCATCGGCGTTTGGGAGCGAGTCGTCTCTTCACCATCGGCATCGGTTCAGCGCCCAACAGCTTCTTCATGTCCCGGGCTGCGGAGTTTGGCCGTGGCAGCTTCACCTATGTGGGGGATCTGGAGGAGGTCGAGTCACGTTTGGCGGCACTCTTTCTAAAACTGGAACAGCCTTTGCTGACCAATATCCAGTTGCAGTGGCCTGATGGCGCCGAGGTGGAGGGCTATCCAAATCCACTGCCTGATCTCTATGCGGGAGAGCCGATCCTGCTGGTGTTGAAGGCAGACCAACTACAAGGTTTGTTGACCATCAAGGGTGACAGGGCTGGGGAGTATTGGCAGCGGCGTATCCATCTGGGGGGGGGTGGCGATCGAACCGGTGTGCATCTGCTCTGGGCGAGGGCGAATATCGCTGAACTGATGGCGCAGCACAATCGCGGCAGGCCGGAACCGGAAATTCGTAAGGCAGTCCTTGAAGTCGCACTGAAACACCAACTGGTCAGCCGATATACTAGTCTGGTTGCGGTGGACAAAACGCCCACCCGCCAGCTCGAAGAGATGCTGAAATCAAAACCGATGCCGATCAACCTGCCTCACGGTTGGACGGCGAACAAGGTGTTCGGGCGTATGCCTCAAACCGCCACTCCCGCCTCACTGCATCTGTTGATCGGCCTTTTCTTACTGCTGAGTGTGTTTGTTCTGACATGGAGACGCAGGACATGAAACGGCTGCTCGTGATAACCCTCCTGTTGGCAGCCGTCTGGCAACTGGCTGCCGGAGGGTGGATTCATGCCAAGGCCTGGCTCTCCGAAGTCCTGATTGCCGATGCCTGGGAAGCGACCCGATCGGAATCCGATCATGTCACCCCCTGGGACTGGGCCGATACCTGGCCGGTGGCGAGACTCTCGGTGCCTGGGCTGGAGGTAGAGCGCTACATCCTGGCCGGAGCCAGTGGCCGCACTCTCGCCTTCGGGCCGGGTTGGATTGAAAACAGCGCCCGTCCCGGCAGTGTGGGTAAAAGCATCGTCAGCGGCCACCGGGACACCCACTTTCGTTTTCTGCAACAGCTAAAACAGGGCGATAGGCTGGTGATAGAGCGCCCAGATAGGCGGCTGGTTCACTACGCCGTTTTGGAGCAGAGTGTACATCACGAAAACGAGACCGGACTGCTGCAACCCGGTGGACAGAATCAGTTGTTACTGATTACCTGCTATCCCTTCGATGCCTTGCTGCCGGGTGGTTCCCAGCGTTATGTGGTGACTGCCGAAGCGTTGGTGATGTGACACTGCGAAAATCTACCCGCTCAAACGTAGGCCGGTTCAAGCGCAGCGGAACCGGCAATCCAGGTGTTCAGACAATTCGAGAACACCCGATCCGCTACGCTTGATCGGGCCTGCGTCCTGTCTATTTCTGGAGGTCAATAATCGAGATCACCCTCCTCAAAGGACCGCTTGGGCTTTTTGCCGAGGATGGTTTTCAGGATGTCGTTCATGGTGGCGGGGTCGTTGTCGAAACCGCCGTGGCTTTCGCTGTTGCTGCGTTTCTCGCTCCCGTCTTCTCCTTTGCTGATGATGATTCTCATGTTCCTATTCTGGGGGAGCTGTTCGTTATGCTCCACCATACCCACGATCTGTTCTCCCAGTTCCTCTTCGCAGGCCAGTGAGACGTAGTAGAGCAGCGATTTGCGATAGACAAAGGCGACGTTGTCATCCAGTTCAAACTCTTTGGAGAGACTGTAGATGTGCAGTTGCTCGATCAGCTTGCCGATCTCGGGTGAAAAGTTTTTCCTGAACAGATCGACGGTGGCGGCGGGGGCCATCAGGCTGCAGCTGGCGATGGTTGCGTTCTCGCTGGCCTTCGGCAGTGCCTTGATCAGCCAGGCCAGCAGGATGGCGCCGGTGCTGTGGCCCACCAGGTGGATATTCTTGGGCTTGTCGCTTTCTGCCAGGGCATCGAGAAAGACGTTAAGGGTCTGCATACCACCACGGGCATTACTGCTGAAGGGACGTTTGGCGCCGAGCTTCATCTCCCGCCAGAGTGCGCGGCCAAGGGGACGGGTCGACTTCTCAAGCAACTTGTCGGTGTAGTCGGTAAAACCCGCAACCTTCTCCCCTCCCTCGCTGTGGCGCCGCAACAGGATGTCTTTGAGCTCCTCCAGCAGTCCTGTGTCGTACATGAAGTGGAAGGGGTAGATGCGATTATCCTTGAAGACCTGTTTCATCGCCTTGATACGACGTGCCGAGTCGTAAATGCTGTTCAAGCCGCCGTGGGCGTAGAACAGCAGGTGGTCGTAATCCTCGCTGTCCGCGACCAGGTCAGCGGTTTGCCGCAGATCCACCCGTTTGCTCCAGTAGCGCCCCTGGTCGTGCAGATCACCATCATCGATATGCACGAAATGGCCGGCGATCTCTCCCCGGGTTGGACGCTTCTTGAAAAGAGAGAAGTTTTCGCCGGTCTCATTGCCATTAGCCTGCGCCACCCCTGGAAAGATGTTTGGCGTGGGCAGGGCGAGCCGCACCACCCAAGCGTCTTTGATATTGGCCTGCCAGTCCTCATAACTCCAGAGGGCGAGGCCGTTATTGCCCCAGCCTGGGCCCCAGGAGTTCTGCACCAGAAAACCCGCTTCGTTGTAGCCGACGACGGCAAAGGCATGTCCGCCCTGGGGTTGGTTCCGGAAATGTATGCGGCCGCCGCGGACGTTGCGTGGCCACCAGCCGGAGTGGACGTTGGCTGAGACGTAGATCACCCCGGTTTCGTTCAGGGCCGCGTGGAAATCAGCAATGTTGTGTTTCAGACGGTAGTAGGCGCCAACGGTATTGTTGCGTGCGTTTTTGGCACGCTCGATGGTCAGGTAGGAGCGGTCTTCGCTTCGATAGGGCCAGAGTTCATCACTACAGACACCCATACTCTTCCAGCCCTGAATAGCACCCCGGCAACTGGAGCCGGAGTATGCCTCACCTGGCCAGCGGTCGAATTTTTTTGCCATGTTGTAGAGCATGCGGGCGCTGACCCTGATATCGCTCTCCCGTTTCTGATTCAGCATGTTGATGACCGCCGCCAGACCGAAGCCGGTGCAGGCGCCCTCTTTGCCCTGGTCCAGAATCGTTGGCCAGGTGTCGCCGGGTCCCAGTGCCGGTTTGAGCTGTATCAACGACGGCTGGTAGAAGTGGTCCCGGGAGTCCGGGGTGTCGTTATCGGCATTGAGTTTGTAGCCGTCGGGTGTTTCGAAAATCTCTGTGGGCATGGCAATCCCCTTTGTAGTGTTTTTTATAATTCAAGTTAACGTAGGGTGTGCCATGCGCACCAGATTAAGCGATTACAGTAATCACGGTGCGCACGGCGCACCCTACCAGATGATTAAACGCTGAAATTTATTACTCCATTTGTTTGTGGCGGTGAGCACGAGCGGAAATAAACGACTCACCAGATAATCCATAGTTCAAGAGTATCGACTCTGCAAGGTTAGCAATCCTGTTTTTCAATCAATGATGGATTATTCGTAAAGTGGACTGTTCAGATGTTTCTAATCCTTGTATCCGCGGTTAAAATGGAATTCAACCCCGCTGTCTGAGTCAACGTGAAACCGATTCGCATCTTTCGCCATATCGCCTGTGAAGGCCCCGGTTATCTTGGGGAGTTCCTCGATCGTCATCAGGTTCCCTGGGAACTGGTCTGTATCGATGCGGATCGCCCGGTGCCGCCGCAGGTGGATGATGTCTCCGGGCTGGTCTTTATGGGGGCTCAGGCGAGCGTAAACGACTCGCTGGCGTGGCTGGATGCCGAGCTGAAACTGATCCGCAGGGCACACCAGGGCGGGGTGCCGATGATGGGGATCTGTTTTGGCGGGCAGTTGATGAGCAAGGCGCTGGGGGGGGAGGTCACCAAGGGCGATGGGATGGAGATCGGCTGGTATCCGCTGCAGCGCATCAATGGTGAAGAGCACTCCGGTTGGCTTGATGGACTTCCAACCACATTTGATACCTTTCACTGGCACGCCGACACCTTCTCCCTGCCCCCCGGCAGTGAGCCGTTGCTCAAGAGCCAGTGTTTCCGCAACCAGGCCTATATCTTCGGCGACCATATCGGCATGCAGTTTCATCTGGAGATGACGGTGGAGATGGTGGAGGCCTGGCTGTCCAAGTATGGCAGCGATCTGATGCTGACCTCCCGCTGTGCTCAATCCTCCACGACCATAACCGATGATCTGTCGGCAAAGATAAAACAGCTCCACCAGGTTTCTGATGTGATCTACGGCAACTGGCTGGAACGGGTTCGACGCAAGTGAGACTGCCGCTTCTGTTGCTGCTGCTGTGGAACAGTCTGGTTCTGGCAGAGGTTCCGGCAATCATCGATCCGGATCTTAAACGCGCGCTTGGGCGTTACGCGCCTGCCGCCGAAGCGGTACTGGAGAGACGTTTTCATCACGCAGGAGTCGATTACCCGCCGCCGCGGATCCAGTTTATCGCATTGAAGGATCGCCGCATCGTGGAGTTGTGGGTCTTCAGCGATACTCAGTGGAAGCATATCCACGATTACCCCGTGCTGGCCGCCAGCGGAGGGAGCGGGCCCAAACTGCGGGAAGGGGACCGGCAGGTACCCGAGGGTTTCTACCGCATCGAGGCTCTCAACCCCAATAGCGCCTTCCACCTTTCGATGAAACTCGACTATCCCAATACCTTCGACTGGGCCAACGCTTCGGTAGAGGGACGAATGCAGCCGGGGTCGAATATCTTTATTCACGGTAGTACCTGGTCTGCCGGTTGTCTGGCAATGGGAAACCGGGCGATCGAGGAGCTTTTTGTGCTGGTGGCACGTATCGGCGTGGAGCACGCTGGTGTGCTGATCGCCCCACGGGATTTTCGGCAGCACTCCGTCCTGGCTAAACAGGATAGCGCGCCGTGGGTCGGGGAACTCTATCGCTATCTCGCTGCACGTTTGCAGCAGTTTCCTTTGGCAGCCAAGGTGGTCCCCTGTAACAGCGAGTGCGATCGTCTGGCAGCGGTGCACTGACTCTCTGATGGCTAAACGCAGGAAAAAGCGGGGCAGACGGAGCACCCGGCGCGCTGCAACGTCATGGAGACGATGGGTCTGGCTGGGCCTGGCGGCGCTGATCTTCAGCGCCACACTCTATGTACTCTATCTCGACCGGATCGTGCAGGTTCGTTTCGAGGGCCGCCGCTGGGCTGTGCCGGCACAGGTTTATGGACGACCGCTGCTGCTCCGGCCAGGTGTGCCGCTCACTGAAAAACGTCTGCGTCAGACGCTGGACGGATTGGGTTATCGCCGGATCAAACACCCCGACAATGCCGGCAGCTACTCCAGCTATAAAGGGCGTTTCCTGATTCGTACCCGCCCGTTCCATTTTGCCACAGGCCAACGGGGTTCCGACTATCTGGAAGTCCGTATCGCGAAGGGGCGTGTTAAAACCCTCAAACAGGCAGCGAACGGCAAACGTTTCGATAGTTACCCCCTTGAGCCGGCATTGATCGGCAGCCTGCATCCGGCCCACAGCGAGGATCGGGTGCTGTTGCGACGCAGTGAGTTGCCGGAATTGCTGGTGTCGGCCCTTTTCGCCGTGGAGGATCGCCATTTCCAGTCCCATTTCGGTCTCGACCTGCTGGCCATAGGCCGGGCGCTGATAGCCAATATCCGGGCCGGTGGGGTCGTACAGGGGGGGAGCACATTGACCCAGCAACTGGTGAAGAATTTTTTCCTTACCAGAGAGCGTTCCCTGCTGCGAAAAGTGAATGAAGCGCTGATGGCAGTGATTCTGGAGTTTCACTACAGCAAGGATGAGATCCTTGAAGCCTACGCCAACGAGATCTATCTGGGGCAGGATGGCGGTCGCGCTATCCACGGTTTCGGACTGGCAAGCCAGTTCTACTTCAATCGTCCTCTGGCTGAACTGGATCTGCCAAGGGTGGCACTGCTGGTGGCGCTGGTTCGTGGTCCGTCGGCCTACGATCCGAAACGTCACCCTGAGCGAGCGTTGAAACGCCGCACACTGGTGCTGAATCTGATGCAGGAGCAGGGTCTCTTCAGCGCGGGCCAGGCAGCATCGGCATTAAAGGCGCCCTTGGGTTTGCAGAAAGGCCGGGCGGGGGCGGGTAGCTATCCTGCGTTTATCGACCTGGTGCGAAGGCAACTGCGGCGGGACTATGACGAGGCAGATCTCAACAGTGAGGGACTGCGCATATTCTCCACCCTCGATCCCTGGGTACAGGAACGGGCGGAGCAGGCGCTGAGCAGTCAGTTGAAACAGATCGAGAAACGTCCGGGAATCAAGGCCGGCACCTTGCAGGGTGCGCTGGTGGTGGCCGATGTGGAGACGGGAGAAGTCAGCGCGCTGGTGGGTGACCGCAATCCCCGCTACGCCGGTTTCAACCGTGCGCTGGATGCAATACGGCCGGTGGGTTCGCTGATAAAACCGGCGGTCTTTCTCACGGCACTCTCCGAGTCCGGGCGTTATACGCTGGCCACTTCGCTGCAGGATAGCGCCATTCGTCTTAAAGGCTCGGACGGTAATATCTGGTCGCCCCGCAACTACGATCGCAAGAGTCACGGCAAGGTCCTGTTGCAGGACGCGCTGGCCCACTCCTACAATCTGGCGACCGTGCGGTTGGGCATGGATGTCGGTCTAAAAAAGGTGACGGCAACCCTGCGGGATCTGGGTGTCGAACGACCGTTGAATATTTATCCATCCATGCTGCTGGGGGCGGTCTCCCTCTCTCCCCTGGAGATGGCTCAGATGTATCAGGCGCTGGCGACAGGCGGCCTGCTGGCCCGACTGAGGGCGATCATCGCAGTGACGGATGCGCGCGGCAGACCGCTCTCCCGCTACTCCCTGTCCGTGTCTCAGGTTGCCGATAAAAAGGCGGTTTTTCTCCTGAGCAAAGCCTTGCAGCAGGTGATTTTCGAGGGGACGGGCCGGGGGCTTGTGAACCAGCTCTCCAATGTGGGGGGATTGGCCGGAAAGACTGGGACTACCGATAAGCTGCGGGACAGCTGGTTTGCCGGATTTGACCGCCGGCGGGTGGCTGTCGTTTGGGTGGGCCGCGACAACAATAAGAGTACTGGTCTCACTGGCTCCACCGGTGCCATGCGTGTATGGGGAGACCTGATGCGGCGTATCGGTGTGTCGCGCCTGGACGAAAAGATGCCGCAAGGCGTTGTGCCGGTTGCCATCGACCCGCAATCGGGACTGCTTGGCGCTGGATGTGTGGAGGCGAGACTGGTGCCGTTCATCCGCGGCAGCGAACCGAAGCGGCGGGCGGAGTGCGCCTCTGCACGAAGAAAAAGAAGCGATGAGACTTTTGTCGATGACAATATCGACTGGTTTCAGCAGTTGTTTCGGTGATTTTTTGTGTCGCTATGCGACGGTTTTGTTTAAACGGGGCTTCCGCGCCCCTACGGCAGGTTACTTTTCTTTTCACGAAAAAGAAAAGTGACTCGTCCAGCAGGACGAAAAACGTGTTGTCAGAGACAAAAGAAAATCACGACAGTATCGATTAGCCCGTTAGAAAAACGTCGCGTAGCGACACAATAAATCAAACCCAACCCTGTGCCACACTCCCCACATTCAGATACAATCCAGGAATAGCACCCATGAGGAATCCGGCTTGACAGTCTACGCCGCCGACAAACTGATCGCCCAGGCCCGTCTGCTCGCGGCAGAGTATCGTCGCACCATGGGCAAGCCATTGCCCGGCATCAGCAATGAGATTGCCGAACATGACGCAGTAAAATTGCTGCGGCTGGAACCTCGCCCCGAGGGTGAGACCGGCTACAATGCCATCGACCCGTCACGGGACGGCTGGCGGGTGCAGATAAAATCCCGCACTATCTTCGATGAGAGCAAGTCCGGTCAACGTATCGGTCAACTCAAACTCGATCAGGATTGGGACAGCGTGGTGCTGGTACTCATGGATGAGGATTATGAACCCTACGAAATCTACGAGGCGGATAAGGATGAGATCCTTGAGTTCGTCAATGACTCCAGCAGCAGCCGGGCCAAGCGTGGCGCCATGTCGGTGGCCCGTTTCAAGATCATCGGCCGCCTGGTCTGGACCCGCGAGGATGGGCTCGAATCCGAGGTCTGGGACAACCAGTCCGGCTGAAACCCTGATTGTTATCCAGGTGCATCCGGGAAAGTCTTCATGACCGATATTGCCGAGATCTTTGGGCCTGAAGGCTGGCTCGCCCGTCGTATCGACGGCTTCTCCCACCGTCCGCAGCAACAGGCGATGGCGGAAACGATCAGCCGCATCCTGAATGATGGCGGGGTGCTGATCTGCGAGGCGGGTACGGGTACGGGCAAAACCTTTGCCTACCTGGTGCCGGCGCTGATGTCGGGTCTCAAGGTCATCGTATCCACGGGTACCAAGAATCTGCAGGATCAGCTGTTCCATCGGGATTTGCCACTGGTGCGGGAGAGCCTCTCCAGCCCTGTCTCCGTCGCCCTGCTCAAAGGGCGCGCCAACTACCTCTGTACCTATCGCATGGAGACGGCCATGCTGGAGGATCGGCGCTTGACTGCCGAGCAGAGCGATCAACTGCAGCAGGTTCGCAGCTGGTCGGGACAGACCAGAAGCGGCGATGTCGCCGAGATGTCGGCGATCCCTGAAGATGCCGGCATCTGGCCGGTGGTGACTTCCACCACTGAGAACTGCCTGGGTCAAGAGTGTCCTGCCCACAGTAAATGCCATCTGGTGGAAGCGCGGCGGCGTGCCCAGGAGGCGGATCTGGTGGTGATCAATCACCATCTGCTCTGTGCCGATATGGCGTTGAAGGACGAGGGTTTTGGTGAGCTGTTGCCGAGTGCAGACTGCTTTATCCTGGACGAGGCGCATCAACTGCCGGATGTGGCGGGTAACTTCTTCGGCATGAGTTTGAGTGGTCGCCAGTTGCTCGATCTGGCCAGGGACACAGTGGCGGAGTATCACCGTGAAGCCGGGGATCTGCCGAAGATCGTGGATCAGGCCGATCGTCTGAAACAGGTCACCCGGGATCTGCGTCTCGCCTTTGGTCTGGAGATGCGGCGTGGCGCCTGGTCCGATGTGGAAAACAACCCGGCAGTGGAGGCCGGGCTGGAGCGGTTGCGCAGCGAGTTATCTATTCTGGGCGACATGCTCGAAGCCATCGAAGGACGGGGCAAGGGTCTCGACAGCTGCCGTGACCGCTGCAAGGAGTTGGCATCGCGTCTGGATCAACTCTTCGATGAGAATGAGGCACAGGATATCCGTTGGTTCGAGACCCAGCGCCAGAGCTTTCGACTCAACCGGACGCCGCTGGAGATCTCCGCTATCTTTCGGGAGCGAATGGCGAACAATCCGGCGGCCTGGATTTTTACCTCCGCAACCCTGGCGGTGGGGGGCAGTTTCAGCCACTTTGCCAGTCAGTTGGGGTTGGAAGATGCCGAGACCCATTGCTGGGACAGTCCCTTCGACTATCCGAAACAGGCGCTCTGGTATGTGCCCAATGACCTGCCGGAACCCAACAACCCCGAGTTCAACCGGGCCGTCTCCGATATCACCATCCCTATTCTGGAAGCGAGCGGTGGCCGTGCTTTTCTTCTCTTCACCAGCCATCGCGCCCTGCAGGAGGCGGCCGATTATCTGCAGGATCGCATCGAATTTCCCATGCTGGTGCAGGGGACCGCGCCCCGTAGTGAACTGCTGGAGCAGTTCCGCAGCCTCGGTAATGCGGTGCTGCTGGGAACCTCCAGCTTCTGGGAGGGAGTGGATGTGCGGGGTGATGCCCTCTCCTGCGTGATCATCGACAAGCTGCCTTTTGCCTCGCCGGGCGATCCTGTCCTGCAGGCGAGAATCGACGCACTGCGGGCAAGGGGCGGCAACCCCTTCATGACCTTTCAACTGCCCCAGGCGGCGATCGCTCTGAAACAGGGTGCCGGACGACTGATCCGGGATGAGAAGGATCGTGGTGTGCTGGTGCTTTGCGATCCACGTCTGCTCAGCAAACCCTATGGAAAAGTTTTTATCAAAAGCCTGCCACCTATGACAAAGAGCCGTGATTTCAATAATGTGAAACGTTTTTTTGCCTATCACGATGGTGTGCAGGAAAATCCGATGCCACCGGTTTCAGAAAACCAGTGAAACGTAAAAGCATCGAACCGGTGTGCAGCAATCCGTGCTGGAAAATAACCAAGAAGACCCGACAGGCTCTGCAATCATGACTGACCCAAAAATCAGGAAGATCCCCTATCCCTACCACGCGATGCTGGCAGTCTGCAGCGATCTGGATGAGACGCCGGGCAAGCGGGAGTATTTTGAAATCGCCAGATTTCTCAATACCGAAGATGAGACGGCAATGGGGCCGGGTGTCGGGTTGGAGATCGGTAATACGCTCTATTTCGATATGCCCGATAACCAGTTCGCCTACTGGAACACGGATGATGAGGGTCGGGAGAATGCACGGCGTTTGATCCGCTCCGGTCATATCGACTGTTTCCACTCCTATGGCGATCTTGCGGTGGATAGAGGTTATGTGGAACGGACGTTGAATGAGCTGGAGTCACACGACTGCTGCATCAAGGTTTGGGTGGACCACTCCAAGGCGGCCACCAACTTCGATCCCGGGATTATGTTTGGCAAAGGGGATCTCGAAGGGCATGAGGCCTTCCACTCCGATCTTACCTATCGGCACGGCGTGCGTTATGTCTGGCGGGGTCGCGTCACCAGCGTCATCGGTCAGGATTGTGCCAAGGGGTACGGCGGGCTTTGGTCGATAAAACATGCGGTGCCGGCGGCAAAGACGATCCTGAAGGATTTCGTCAAAAGCCTGCTGGCGCTCAAGGATCATCCAAAATATGCGCTGCACAAAGGCAACCGGCTGATCTATCCTGCCAGCCTGCGCAGCGGTGAATCGGTGACCGAGTTCATGCGCTGCAATCCCCACTGGGGTGGTGTGAGCGTGGGGGAGACCGCCCAGGGTATTCCCGAGGTGTTGACGGACAGGGTGCTGTCGACCCTGACACGCAAGCGGGCCAAAAGCATTATCTATACTCATCTTGGCAAGATCGCAGACAGGGCGGAGATCTTCTCCGAGGCGACCCGCAACGGGTTTCGCAGGCTTAAAGGGTACGCCGATCGCCGGGAGATTCATGTCGTCACGACCTACCGGTTGTTGCAGTACACAAAGATGACGGAGCAGATCCGTGTCGAAGAGACCGGGGACGGTGATCTGATCCTGATCAATCTCGTTACAGGTGGAGCGGAATATGATCTGTCGGGTCTGACTGTCTACACTGAAAAACCGGAATCCATCCGATTGACAATCGATAGTGAACAGGTGAAAAACTTCGAGATTAATGGTTCGGATGAAACCGGCAGGGCCAGTATCTCTATCCCCTGGAAGAAGTTGACGTTCCCTGATCTGGACTGGGATTGTATCCCCGTTTCGATAGTAGTTGAGAAACCTCAAGTCTGATCCAATCAAAGGCTGGAGTGAAATTGAATCCTTGCGATGTGGCTTTTGAGCATTCCAGGGTTAAAGGTACTTCTGAATAAAAAGGTTTCTTTTCACGCCTGTAGTTAATTCTGGTGATCTTTTTTTTGGATTTTAGTACAGAAAGAAAAAGTTCATATATTTCGCCTTCCGTGAACGTTTCGGGGGAGCACGCATTATAGATGCCAGAGAGTTTTTTTGTGGCTGTCCAATAGAGGAAATCAGCAACGTCACTGGCCCAGACCAGGCTTATTGGTTGCGCGCTGTTTGAAAGTGGAACGTGTTTTTTTTCCAGTATTTTCTCAAATAAATTAGTGAAACGTTCGGAGGGGTCATTGGTGCCAAGCGCGACAGGAAGTCTAATTGCAGTGATCGGTATCCCCACCATGTTTTGGAAAAGATAGGCTTCAGCCCTCCTCTTTCCTTCGCTGTATGAGATTATTGGCCTGTCACTTACTGTCGAGTTATAGGTGAATGGATCGAATGCACTCTCCTTCAATTCCTTTCCTCCTTCAGGGAGGTATACGTGAGATGAAGAAGTAAAAATATAGTGGCCACACGAGATAATCTTCTGATTGATTAGTTTCTCGATGACTGATGAGTCGAAGGAGGAGTAGTTGAGCATATCGATGACAGTATCGAACGAGCGGTTTTGTAACTTAGTCGCTAATTGTTGATATGATTTTCTGTCAGCGTTTATATATTCAATTTCGGTCAGGTTATCGGGTTTTCTTCTGGAGACTATCGTTAGTTTGTGTCCATTGGCGCACAGTTTTTCGCATAGCATTTTCCCCATATAGAGTGTGCCGCCAAATATTAATACTTCCATTTTGATTTCTTCCTTAACTCCTGCTTTGTTATTTTACCAAGAATATATTGAAGGGGTCAGGGCAATAATCAATTGTGCAGGAGTATTTAGTCTCCTTTATGTATGGCGATCCCTGCTGAAAATCAGTATGCCGGCAATTGAAACGACAATGCCCGGCAATATCTCATAGAGATCGAAGATCCCTCCAGACAACTGTTTCCAGATGACCACGGTCAGACCACCGAGGATGATACCGGCGAGTGCGCCATTGCGGGTCATGGGTTTCCAGTAGAGCGAGAAGAGGATGGCAGGTCCGAAGGCGGCACCGAACCCCGCCCAGGCGTAAGAGACCAGGTCGAGCACACTGCTGTCGGGATCAAGTGCAAGCATAAAGGCGATGGCAGCGATGCCGACGACTGCCAGTCGGCCGGTGATCATCAACTCGCGGTCGTTTGCGTTCTGCCGGAAAAGACCTTTGTACAGATCCCCGGTAAATGCGCTGGAGGCCACCAGCAGTTGGGAATCGGCGGTACTCATGATGGCCGCCAGGATAGCGGCGAGACAGATGCCTGCAATCAACGGATGGAAGAGTAGATCCACCAGATGGATGAACACCCGCTCCGGGTCGGCCAGCGGTGTCTCAAAAGCCGGGATACCCGTCAGACCCACCAGGCAGCCTGCCGTCAGGGTCAACAGCACCCAGGTGATGGCAATACGCCGGGCTGCTGGAATCTGCTCCACACGCCGGATCGCTTTGAAACGAGCCAGGATGTGAGGCTGCCCGAAGTAGCCCAGCCCCCAGGCAAGCAGGGAGGCGATGGTTATCCAGCCGAGGGGCACACCCTTGTTGTCGGTGAATGGGTCGAGCAGTGCCGGGTTAAACTCGGATATGCGCTGGATGGTCTGCGTTGTTCCACCCAGTTCTCCGAACGCCATCAGCGGTACGATGATCAGTGCCGCCGCCATCATCAGTCCCTGCAGCAGATCGGTCCACGAGACTGCGAGGAAACCGCCAAAAGAGGTGTAGAGGATAATGGTGAGGGTGCCGGCCGCCACGGCCCAGAGATAGGGCAGACCAAACACTGATTCGAAAAGCTTGCCGCCGGCCACCAGACCGGAGCTGGTGTAGAAGAGGAAAAAGAGCAGGATAAAGAGGGATGAGATGGTGCGGATAAGTCCGCTCCTGTCGTCAAAACGGTTGGAGAGATATTCCGGCAGGGTCAGGGCGTTGCCTGCCTGCTCCGATGCGACTCGTAGCGGAGCGGCGATGAAACCCCAGTTGAGCCAGGTGCCGATCAACAGACCGCCTGCCAGCCAGATGGATTCCAATCCGGAGAGATAGGCGTAACCCGGCAGACCAAGCAGTAGCCAGCCGCTCATATCCGAGGCACTCGCGCTCAGAGCTGTCACCCAACTGCCGAGCTGACGTCCCCCGAGGACAAAATCGGAAAGGTTGCGTGTGCGCTGCCAGGCGTGGATGCCGATCCCCAGTATGGCGACCAGATAGAGCACGAAGGTAAGGCTGATCAGTAGTTGGTTTTGTGTCATGAGCCTGTTGCCTGATCCACTACGTTTGATCAGGCCTACGAATAGCAAGACCTTGCCGGTGCTGCTCGATCTTTTCCATATAGCTCGCTTTCATCGCCTGTTCAAACTCGCCGTTGCTCGCATATTCAAAACCGAAGACCGGTTTCCACAAACGTTGGTTCTCCATGCAGAGGTAGAAAAATACTTTATCGTGCCAGGGCGCAAGCTGCTGGTAGGCGTGGGAGAACATCTCCAGTTTTATCTCTTCCGGATAGGAGAGCTTGCCGTCACTCTCCACCATTGGCATCTGCAGGATCTTGCTGTGAAAGTCACTCCGGCTCCGCAGCTTTTTAATCACCGTTTTAATGTAGGTAAGGGTGCCGATTGAGACCAGGGCTACCTCATCCGGGTCGAACAGTGATGTCATCCGTGCAAAGAGTTCAGTGTAGTCTTCACGCCACTGGGCGTAGTGGATCATCGGGTGGAGATGAAAGCCCACGATTATGCCTTTATCCGCCAAGCGTCGGGCAGCTATCAGGCGATCCTCCAATGATGCGCTCAGGTGCTCTTCATGGGTAATCAGGGTCTGGGTGTTGAGAGACCAGGTGCAGATGATATTCGCCGATAGCGGATTTTTTTCAAGGTAGCTGATGTTTTTTGACTTGGTCTTCAACTCCAGAATGACATTGGGATGTTCAGTGGCAAAAAAGTTCAGCGCATCGAGAATACCCGCTTGATTACCCCACATCAGGGAGTCGGAAGATTGCCCGGTGCCGATGTGGTAGATCCGGTTCGGATCGATCTCGAGCTGGGCCAGTTTTTCGGCGAATCGGCTGTCGAAGCGGACCTCGTCTCCATGATAGAAGGATTGGATGCTGCAATAGCTGCAGTCGAAGCCGCAGTTCTCCACCGCATCCAATGTCAGCAGATTACAGCAGCGGGTGCGGGACGATGCCACCGGGCAATAACCCAGACCGAGTTTGGGTCTTTCCACCATTACCCGTTTGATTCTGTCCGGCTGATATTCAGTCTTGTCAAAAGAGACGGGATATTGGTTTGGCTGTTGGCGAAGATCTTCCCAATGTCTCCGAATCAGCCCCAAAATTGCTTGCCGTCTCTTTTTTGGCGCCAAGTCTGAGGAGATCTCTCTCGGCCATATCTGCTCGATAGGGCCTTCTCCCCACATGTTCAGATCGAGGCAGATCTCACTCAGAGTTTGCAGCTCCTGCAGAGTGAAGCGATAGATCAGTGCCTGGGACTGCAGAAATTTCCTCTGTGTCTCAGGCAGTCTTCTGATGCCTGTCTGATCGATCAGGCGGGGGAGTTTTTCGGCGTAAGCGGATTGGCTGCTCATGGCCGTAGTTGTACGCAAGCGGGGATTGGCATGCAAGCGAGAGATGATGCAGAAATGTAGGCCCGGTCAAGCGCAGCGGATCGGGCAGCCCGGTTCACATATCTTTTTCACGGAATCTCTTCGGCAGCAACATACCCACCAATCCCATCATCATAATCAGCCAGCTGGAGGGTTCCGGCAGGGCAACCGGATTAACGGGTGCACTGCAGCTGTTTGCCTGGGTGCTGTTGCGCATGCCGGGGGTGATACAAGCCTGACTGAAGTCGAGATTGTTGTTGTTCGTGTCGGTACCATTCGGGGAGCGTGAAAGACCAAGAAAGGCGGCATTTGACGGGTCGACCAGGTTGCTGCCGGAAACTTCAGCGTATCCGACGATATCCCCCTCATAACTGAGACTGTCGACCAGCGTATTTCCCAGAAACAGGGCGATGGCGTCGGGTGCTCCGTTCTGTATCAGGTTGCTGTTCGGTGATACATCCCAGTCGCAGTTGAGTACATTTCCAGCTTCGCCGCAGAGCACAAAGTAGGCGTTGGCATCCAGGGTGAGAGTGGGCAGGTCGTAGATTCGGTAGGGCGCGCTGCTGGCCCCGTTGATCAGTTGCAGTGTGTAGTCGTCAAGATTAAGGGCGGTAGCCCCCGTGTTGAACAGTTCTATAAATTCCGCCTGGTCGCTGCCCGGCTGATCATAATCGACCTCGTTGATGACAAGTGTCGCATTTACCGGGGAGATGGATGTCAGACAGGCGGCGAACAGCAGACGCTGTAAAATAGTGGGACGTTTTGGGGCGGGCATCGTAAGCACTCCTTTGCTATGGCTCCAACTCCGTTTGGAGGTCTTGGATCATTCAAGACGCGTTTAAAATATCCCAACCTGCGTATTGGAAGAAGCCGATAATCCTGACGTTTCTGTAGGAATATTCTGATACCGGATAAGAGCCATCAGAAAACGTAGGTTGGGTTAGATGCGTAACATGCCACGATTATTGTTTATTGACGCTGTTTGAGCGCATCGTAACCCAACGGTAGAGCTTGAAATTAATGTAAACTATTGGGTTACGGCACACGCATTTATTTGGTGGAAGTCATTGATTTTAGCGGTGATGTGCGCCTAACCCAACCTACAAGGTGGTCTAAACCTTAGGGAAGAAAGATATAGAGAATCCCAACGCCCAGAATCAGTCGATAGATCACGAAGGGAAGCATGCCGATTTTTTCGATGAACCGCAGGAAAAAATGGATGCAGAGATAGGCCGTGACAAACGAGAGTCCGGCGCCGATAAAGAGGGAATCCCACTCCACGGGATTGGCGCTCTCTATCAACTCCAACGTTACCAGCCCGCCGGACATGAGAATGGTCGGGATGGAGATCAGGAAGGAGAAACGGGAAGCCGCCTCGCGTGATAGTCCCAGCAGCAGTCCTGCCGTCATGGTTGCACCAGAGCGGGAGGTGCCTGGAATGATGGCAAATGCCTGAAATACGCCGATGACAAGAGCGTCTGTCCATTTAATGGAGTATTCGTCCCGTGTGTGACGACCGAGAAGATCCACCATCAATAAGACGATACCGAAGCTGATGGTGGTGATGGCGATCACCAATGGGGTGCGCAGTTCGGTCTCGACCAGCGATTTCATCAGCAGCCCGAAGAGACCGACAGGAATGGTGGCAATGATGATCATCCAGCCAAGGCGGGAGTCCGCTGAGCTGGCATTGCGATTCACCAGTGAACGGAAAAAATCACTGGTGATACTGACGACCTCTTTGCGGAAATAACTGATTACCGCCAGCAGAGAACCCACATGGACTGCGATATCGAAGTCCAGTCCCTGATCGGCATAGCCCAGCACAAGAGGGGCGAGGATCAAGTGCGCCGAACTGGAGATAGGGAGAAATTCGGTCAGCCCCTGGAGAGCGGCGAGAATGAATATCTGAAGCAGTTCCATGATGGCGCCCTATTTTCCCCAGGGTGATTCCAGCAGTTTCTTTTCCCAGTTGAGCGCGGAACTGGCGATGACTGAGAGGTCGTCGTAGGCCGGACTCCAGCCCAGTACCTCGCGTACCTTCTCAGCACCGGCGATCAAGGCAGGTGGATCGCCGGCACGGCGATCAGCCTCGATGATATTGAGTTTGATGTTGCCTGCCTGCTCCACAGCCTGCAACATCTCGCGGACGCTGAATCCATGTCCATAGCCGCAGTTGAGGATGGCGGAGTCCCCCCCTTTGCGCAGGTGCTCGATAGCCTTTACATGAGCAGCCGCCAGATCCTCCACATGGATGTAGTCACGTACGCCGGTACCATCCTGCGTAGGGTAATCTGTGCCGTAGATGTAGACGCAATCCCGTTTTCCCACAGCCGCTTCGCAGGCCACCTTGGTCAGCAGTGTGGCATTGGGGGTGGCCTGGCCGATGCGGCCTTCCGGATCACAGCCGGCGACGTTGAAGTAACGCAGGATGACGTGTTTCATATCTGTCGCGGCGGAGAGATCGCGCAACATCCATTCCGACATCAGCTTGGAGGTGCCATAGGGATTGATCGGGCTGGTGGGGGTGTCCTCATGGGCAATGCCGCTCTCGGGCGTGCCGTAGACGGCGGCGGTAGAGGAGAAGATGAAGTTTTCTACCCCGGCTTCGGCGCAGCACTGCAGCATACTGCGGGTGTTACAGGTGTTGTTGCCGTAATACTTGAGTGGATCCTCGACCGATTCGGGTACCACGGTGTGGGCTGCGAAGTGCAGCACCGTGTCGATATCATGCTCCTTGAGCACGCGGCTGACCAGCGCCTGGTCGCCGGTATCGCCGACTACCAGCTCACCGTAGAGCACCGCTTCTCTGAAGCCGGTGGAGAGATTGTCCAGGGTGATCAGACGTTCCCCGGCTTCCCCCAACTGGCGTGCAGTGTGGCTGCCGATATAGCCGGCGCCACCGGTGATCAGAATCCCTTTGTTGGCCATTACTCGCTCCGCTGTCGATATGATCAAAACCGGCTCATCATACCGGGAGCGGCGGGTTGCGTCATGTCTCCGTTACTGAATGTCACTGAAATTTGAAGCTGGTCCAGTTTTCCGTTTTTGGAATTTCCTTCGGCGTGCTGATTGCGCCGCAAAAACCGGGTTCAGGGATGAAGTTTACCCAACAGGGAATGGTGTCGTCACTCGCCAGGGTGGACGTGAACAGCCCTGTGCCGAGACATTTATGCCGCGCTTCGAGGCCAGTCCACAAATGGCAGAAGAGTCTGGTTCGGGCTGAGCCGGAAAGCGATTCCAACAGCGTGAAATTCTCTGTGCTGAACATGCGCTTGGCAATGCCGAGCATATATTTGCGTGATTGGATCCTTTCCACATCCACCCCTACAGGGCTGCCGCAGCTGACTGCCAGGATCGCAAGAGGGCCGCTATGAGCCAGATTGAAGTGGATATCACCTGCTTGATCGGCAAGTTCAGGCTTACCGTGTTCGCCATATTTCAGCCGGACAGAAAGGGGCGGGGTGGCCAGATAGTGTCCAAGGATGGATCGCAGGGCGCTGCGGCCGGTGATAAAGCGGCTTTTGGGAGTTTCCAGTGTGTACCGGTTGGCGCGCGTCAGCTCATCCTGTGATAGGTAATGGCGGAAGTCAGAACGGTCCAGATCGATGGACCAGAGGTGTAGAGTGTCCGGTTCGGGTGCCGATTTCGGGCGCTCGGACAGCCAGAGGTTAGTGAGGTCTGGTACCGGGGGTCCTGGCTGAGACATCATGCCTGTCACGACTCGTTACTGGTGGGAATATTGAACAGCTGCACGGCATTTTTTGAGGTTATGGCAGCGATCTCCGAAGCGGGTTGGTTGCGCAGTTCCGCGACTGTTTGCAACACGTTTGGCAGATAGGCTGATTCGTTGCGCTCCCCCCGGTGCCCGTTGTCTGGCTGATCCGGTGCATCTGTCTCCAGCATCAAGCTTTCCAGTGGCAGGGTCTGGATCAGACTGCGAAGGCGTTTGGCCCGCGCATAGGTGATGGGTCCGCCAAAACTCAAAAGAAATCCCAGATCGATCAGTCGGCGGGCCTGCTGTTCGCTGCCGGAGAAACTGTGCACCACCCCCGGCAGGCCGGGGAACTGTTTCAGGGTGTTGAAAACCTGGTCCACGGAACGGCGGGCATGAATGATCACCGGCAGTCTGCAGTGTTGGGCCAGCTCCAATTGTGCCTCGAACAGGGCCTGCTGCGCTGTCGGCTGGGGATCTTTGATGAAGAAGTCCAGGCCACACTCGCCGACGGCAACCGGTTGTTCCTGTTCGACCCAGGAGGCGAGCAGTTGCAGATCCTGAGGCTGGTGATCTTTAAGGAACATGGGATGCAAACCGTAAGCGGGGTAGAGTCCAGGATAGTCCCTGCATATCTGCTTCTGCCGCGGCCACCATTCGGCCTTCACACCGGCGATGATCTGGCTGCCAACTCCCGCCTCCCTTGCTCGCTGAAAGGCCTGCTCCCGGTCTTGGTCGAAACGGGTATCGTCAAAGTGGCAGTGGGAGTCGATCAGCCTCGGGAGAAGACCCATTGGTCCCCCTGGGAGAGCGCTTCATTGTAGTCGTAGCCCGCTGCATCAAAGCCTTTGATATCTTCCGGGTCGGTAACCCGATTTTCGATGATGTAGCGGCTCATCAGTCCCCTGGCCTTTTTTGCATAGACGCCGATCATGCGATAGCTGCCGTTTTTATTCTCTTTGAACTGCGGGGTGATGATGCGCCCCTTCACCAGTTTGGGCTTGACCGATTTGTAGTATTCGTTGGAGGCGAGATTGACCAGTACATCATCCCCCTGTGTCGCCAGCGCCATATTGATCGCATCGGTAATAGTGGTTCCCCAGAAGGCGTAGAGATCTTTGCCCTGCGCATTGGGCAGTTTGGTGCCCATCTCCAGCCGGTAGGGCTGCATCAGGTCGAGGGGGCACATCAGTCCGTAGAGTCCGGAGAGGATGCGCAGGTGATCCTGGGCGAAGGTAAAATCATCTTCGTTCAGGCTCTCTGCGTCCAGTCCCGTATAGACATCGCCCTTCATCGCCAATGCAGCTTGTTTGGCGTTTTTTGTGGTGAAAGGGGTCTTCCAGTCGTGATAGCGGTCGAAATTGAGTTCAGCCAGCTTCATGCTCAGTTTCATCAGTTCCGCCAGATCCAGTGCCGAATAGTTGCGCAGATTATTGATCAACTGCTGGGACTGTTTCAGAAACGCCGGTTTTGTATGGGTTTTAGTGGCCGGGGGTGTTTCATAGTCCAGGGTCTTGGCAGGAGAGATGACGATTAACATGGTGTGGTTGCCGAATTGCTGACGGAGATTCGAATAATCGCGATCCTGGAGGTGAAATACAACCGCAACCGGTCTGAGGTTATGGTGAAGTAGTGCAGATTGCAATCGCGTGTTAGCCTTTCCGGCAATATCAATATTAGGTCTGATAATGAACCAGGATAGAGAGATTGTCGCAGAAAAAATGTTGCGGTTGCTGCAACGGCTCTATGGGGAGAGTGACGGACTGACCGAATCGGATGGCGATCTGCAACTCTGGTATAACCGGGGTTATGCCAACGGCATGATCCGCGCGCTGCGGGGTTTGGGTTATGGAGAGCAGATATCCCAGACTGTCGATGCAGACAGTGACGAGCGTATCGTCGGGCAGGAGTTTCTGCCCTGGGGCAAGGCCTATCTGCACGGTTTCGAGATGGGTGAGAAAGAGACCCGGGAAGTGCTGTGATATTTGGTGCCATCAGGACAGATTAAAGGTTGCAATATGAAAGTCGTCTCCTTCAATACCAACAGTATTCGCACGCGTGAACATCAGCTGGCCAGACTGCGGGAATCCTACGATCCGGATGTCATCGGCATTCAGGAGAGCAAGGTACAGGATCAGGATTTCCCCCTCGAGATGATGGAGAGCCTGGGATATCAGGCGGAGTTCTTCGGCCAGAAGACCCACTATGGCGTGGCGCTGCTCTCCAAACAGCCGGCATTGGCGGTGGAGAAGGGCTTCCCCGCCGATGATGAGGATGCCCAGCGGCGTTTGATCATCGCTCGCTATGCCTCGGGGAAGGGTAACGAGGTCACCGTGATCAACGGCTATTTTCCCCAGGGTGAAAGCCAGGATCACGAGACGAAATACCCCGCTAAACGGAAATTCTACGCAGATCTGCTCAACTACCTGAACGAATTCCACAAGCCTACTGACTCAGTGCTGGTGATCGGTGATATGAATATTGCACCGCTGGATCTTGATATCGGCATCGGCCCGGACAATGCCAAACGCTGGTTGCGCACCGGCAAGTGCAGCTTTCTCCCGGAAGAGAGAGAGTGGCTCGAACGCCTGAAGTCCTGGGGATTGCAAGACACCTATCGCACCCTTCACCCGGAGGTGGATGACCAGTTCAGCTGGTTTGACTATCGCAGCCGGGGATTTGACCGGGAGCCGAAACGGGGATTGCGTATCGATTTGATCCTGGCGACCGAATCCTTAAACCGGAGCTGCACCGGTGCGGGGATCGCCCATGAGATCCGGGGGATGGAGAAGCCATCGGATCACTGCCCAATCTGGGCGGAGTTCGACTATTAGGGATTGGTTGACTCTGGCCCCTCGTGGGTCAAGAGGGATTGAAGGGTACTGCTACAGTAGACCCGCTTCCGGTTGTCTGCCTCCCGCTGTTTGATCATGCAACTACGCCAGTCTGGCATGGGCTGGATCTCTACCGCCTCATCACTGAAATGGATCAGGTAGAAAGAGTGGTTCATGTTCGACGAACCGGCATGGGAAAACTCGGAAAACTGCATCTGACTCGGGATGCAGCGACTCTCGACGATGTCGATATTTGCCGTCGAGAAGATGCCACTGAGCATCAGCGCCTTTAGATCACACTGCTCCAGTGTTTCCGTGTTGACGAAGGATGCGTTGATATCACCGGCGCCGTTGCGGGTGAGTAGTACCAGCAGGAAGAGTAACTTCATTGATGACTGCTTCTATATCCTAAAGAAGTCCCGATTTTAAGGTTTTCAATTAGCTGCCGCTAATACTAGCGAAACAAATTGTTGAAGTGCACGATTCTCCAGGCAGAGACTTTGTAATGAATGTAAAATACCGGCAAGGGAAAATGAATAGAGACATTGGGCGCCCAGATTTGGAAAATTTCCCTGTTGTGGGTCAAATTGGTTATTTAAAATGATCAAGTTAGCGTGTTTTTCTATATTTTTCCTGCAAACGGAAGAGCCTGTTTCTGTTGTGGTTTTGCCTCCTCAGGTCTCTAAAAAAAGAAAAAACCAGGTATGGCAGTTTTGAAAAAAGTCTCAACCGTCCAGGTAATTGATTCTCTGGCGGAGATCACCCGGTTTCACGACCGTGATTTGATCGAAAGAAGCTTGGTGAAAACCCTGGCTGAGGTTGCGCCCTGCAAGGAGCTGCGTCTCTACCAAGTGTCTGGTGAGGCAGAGAGCCCCGATCTACTTCTGCTCGCTCACATGGTCGAGAACAAAGAGGTTTCAGGTATTCCTGCGATTGAACGACATATCTCCAAAGCACTTTCCGAAGGTATTGCCGTTGCCGTGGAGGAGGGTGAGGTAGTTTCGGTAGACGATGAAAGGCGAGGCATAACAGATACTATCTATCCGGTATTCAATACCAGGAATGAAGTCTTCGCCGTGTTGTTGCAGTTTACTGAAAATTCCAGTTTTGAATTTCAACGCCTGACCTATGGGCTGCTGAAGATCTACTCAAACTACCTCACTCTGCTGGATGGAAACCAGAAGGACAAACTCACCGGTCTGTTGAATCGTGAAACCCTGAGCAGTGAAGTGATGAAGCAATTGACGTTGAGCTGTCACAAACGCAACAGCGCCAGGTCTGAGGGAAAGCGCCGCTCTGAAGATGAGGCCACCTACTGGTTGGCGTTAATTGATGTCGATTATTTCAAGAGGATTAATGATCGATTTGGTCACCTGTTTGGGGACGAAGTGCTTATCCTGTTAGCGCGTCTGCTGACAGATACCTTCCGTGATGGGGATCTGCTTTTTCGTTATGGTGGCGAGGAGTTCGTCGTCATACTCAAGGTATTTTCCCAGAAAGATGCGGTTTCTGTGTTGGAGAGGTGCCTCAGGACGGTGGGATCCCATGAGATGCCACAGGCAGGTCGTGTCACTATCAGTATCGGGGCAGTTGAAATCAGAGATCAGAACGGTACTGCAGAGGTGATCGGAAGTGCCGACAGGGCACTTTACTACGCAAAGAACAACGGGCGGAATCAGCTGCATTTCTACGAGGATCTGATCGAGCAGAATTTGCTGGAAAACGCCGAACAACCTCAAATCGGTGAGGTCGATCTTTTCTAGCCATAATCTGGCAGACCCTTGATAGAAGAGGGTAATCGCAGTTGAATCTATTCTGGCCTCTATACTCTAGAATGTAAGGAGTTGCTGAGTTAGCCTGCTTGTGTGCATCAGTGTACCGGCCACTTTTTCCATGCACACTGCCCCTGGGAAAAGCCGCAACTGCGAAACGGTTGAGGATGTTTTCAGGTAACAGGATGGGAAAATCGCATAACCACATATCTACTATTATCGGATTGTTCTTTGTCACGCTGTGGTGTGGAACAGCGAACAGTGCGTCGCTTGAAGACGAGCTGCGCGGGGTGGCGGCGATTCGTGGCCGTCTGCAGGCTGTGCTACAGGATATTGCAGTCACCCTTCCCGCCCGCGAACCCAACTGGATGCTGTTACAGGCTTTCTACAGGGACGGGAAGGGACGAGCGGTATGGCATGAGGGCGAGCAACTCAATGCTCAGGGTAAGACACTACTGACCCTGCTTGACAGCGCCTTGACGGAAGGTTTGGCGCCTGTTGACTATCATTTCCCGCGTTTGAAAGCATTACGACTCCAGCGGGATCCGGCTGTGGTTTTGCAACGGGAACTTCTGCTCACCGATGCCTTTTTCCGCTATGCAGGTGATCTCCGTGGAGGCCGTGTCAAAGCGGCAGAACTGGATCCGCTCTGGCACTTTGATTTTAACCGGGCTGAACCGATGGAACTCCTGCAGGCCGCGTTGTCGGCAGATGGCCTGTCTGACCTGTTGAGTGACCTGGCCCCAGACGCACTGGAGTACAAGCGTTTGCGGCAGGTGCTTCACGACTACCGTGAAATCGAGAGCAGAGGGGGCTGGAAAACCTTCCCCAGGATCCAGGTCCTGCGTCCGGGTGATCGTCATTCCTCGATTTTGCAGTTACGGGAGCGGTTGCGTATTGAAGGCGACTATCTCGAAACATCGGCGGACGGGGCTGACTATTTTCATCCACCGCTGGAAGCGGCGGTGAGACGTTTTCAACAGCGCCATGGGCTGGATGTGGACGGTCGGGTTGGCCCGAAAACACGGGCTGCGCTGAATGTGTCCGTGGGAGATCGCATTACCCAGATCAAGGCGAATATGGAGCGTTGGCGTTGGTTGCCCCACTCTTTGGAAGAGCGTTACCTGTTGGTCAACACTGCTGGTTTCGAAGTGACGATGAGGGATCAGGGTGCTGAGGTTTTTCGCCGACGCACTGTCGGTGGCAAGCTGAAACGTGAAACGCCCTCCTTCAAAAGCCGGATTACCCATCTGGTGCTCAATCCGGAATGGACAGTTCCAAGACGTATTGCAGTGGAGGATTTACTGCCAAAGCAGTTGCGGGACGACAATTTTTTCGACAGCAAAGGGATTGCGGTATTTCGTAAGGGAGAAGAGGGTGACTGGATTCAGGAGGATGCGGTGGCCATCGATTGGAGTTTGTATCACAAGAATGACTTCCCCTTTGTCCTGAAACAGATGCCGGGTCCCCGCAATAGTCTGGGCCAAATCAAATTTCATATGGTCAGCCCCTACGCGGTCTTTCTTCATGATACCCCTGCAAAAGGACTCTTTGAACGGCCATCACGTCCTTTCAGTTCAGGATGTGTGCGGGTTGAGTCTGCCTCCCTCTTGGCTACACAGCTGCTACAGGGAGAGAGCGAACAGGTTTCGGCATTGGCGCTGCAGGAGGGTATCGACTCCGGTCAGACAATGATCTGGCGGCTAAAGCAACCGATACCGGTCTATCTGGCCTACTTCTCTGCCTGGGCGAACGAGGATGGCATCCCCCAGTTCCGGGCTGACGTCTATGGCCTGGATGCCCCTTTGATCCAGGCTTTGGCATCCGGTGGCAACAAGTTATCTAGTCTGTCGGTAGCGGGACTGCCTGTCTCTTCCGATTCGGTGACTCGCTAGCCGTTGTATTGAAAGTGAGTTTTGTAGCCCGGATTTCGCAAGCTCCGTCCGGGCTACGCTCGATTTATGGACAATCGCCAGCATCCGCACCACAACGACAAGCCGTCAGTGAATCGATCTGTACCTCGGCGAGCGCGTCAGAACCGGTGAATGCCACATCGACCTTAAAGAAGATATTATCGCTCTGCCGCTCCAGGATGAATGACGGCGATACGGTGTCACTCACTGGATTGTCATGCGTCCTGCTGAATATCGTCCAGTTTCCATTGATCGTAATAAAATTAACCTCCGATATCTGATTTTGGTCAGGAATGAATGCCTGCATCGCCGAAACGTCGGAAAATGCACTGGGATCAGTTGTTGAGACAACCCTGATCGTATCCATCCCCGAGGCATCGATCTGGATAATCGATGGCATCTCTCCAAGTCCTGGTAGATAAGGCAAGGCGGTTTGCAGGGTGAGTGGATTGCCACACACACCACCCGGATCTGTGGCGGTTATATTTACCATATCCGCGGTGCTGTCGATCTGACCGTCGTTGACCACAAGCGAGAATTGATAGACACCTTCAACATCGGGGGTAAAAACCGGCTGCTCAGACGTTGTCGTCGCTAATGAACCATCCATCATCATGCTCATCAGAGGCACGGATTCAACATGCCAGAGGAAGGTGATTGGGTCCGTATCCGGATCACTGCTGCCACTGCCATCCAGGGTAACTTGTACACCCCTTACCGCATTGGGCTGGTCGGGACCTGCATCGGCGACCGGCGGTGAATTGATCATTGATCCGGAGGCGCTGATTATTACACTGTCGGCTTCGCTGCCAACCTGATTATCGTTAACGGTAAGCCGGAAAAGATAGTCGCCATTCACCGTTGGGCTAAAGGTCGGACTGGCCTCTCTGCCTTCGGAAAGCAGCGGCCACGCGCCTGGCCAGGATGTCCAGACTACAGGCGTGGAGACCAGACTCCAGCTATAGGCCACAGGATCAAGGTCAGCATCACTGCTAGCGCCGCCGTTCAATGTGACCGGGAAATTGGCGGTGACATTCTGATCGGTACCCGCATCCGCGACCGGCGGGGTATTCATGGTGACCTTATAAACTATCGTATCGTAGTCCAAGTGAACGACATTTGCTGCACTCACTCTTACAACATAATCCCCCTCCATATCATAATTCAGTTGGGCGCCATTCGGATCAATGAGATCAGAAGTCACGACAGTGGCATTACTGGCGGCCGGTTTGTTGATCAGCCACCAACGATATCCGGTGACTCCATAAGTGACGGGGGTAGAGCGACTGGCATCCAGTATCAGACTATCCGGTCCAGCATAGGCGACCCGCTGATCCGGCCCAAGGATGGAGACAGGTTCAGGCGTACTTGATGTTGCAATCACCTTCATCCGGTCCTGATGCTGACGGTCATAAAGACTTTTATTAAAGGCGCCGATCAGATCACTGCTGCTGTTATATTCACCATTATCGACCGACAGAAAAAGCAGATAGACACCATCTACATCAGGAGTAAAGGAAGGTGTCGGGGTATTGGCGTCTGAGAGAACGGAATGACTTCCCTGAGGCATTGAATAGAACTGCCATGCGTAAGTCAGGAGCCTGCTATCCACATCATGGCTTTCACCCCCGTCGAGGTTTACCTGTGTACCTGTGCTGACGCTTTGATCAGGCCCGGCAATCGGTGTGGGATGGATATAACCTTCTGCAGGATAGACATGGACGTTGATATGATCAGGCAAGCTTACCCAGCCATTCATCTCAATCACATGCAGGCGAACCTCATAATGGCTCGTCCCTGCTGCCATATCATTCTCATTGAATTCAGCAATGAAAGAAGGATTGACTACCTCTGTTGAAGAGAGCGCTGAAGTACTATCCAAAGGACGCTCTGTCATGTACCAGGTGTAGGTCAACGGCATATAAGTTCGTTTATGGAAACTATGGCTGGCATTCAACTCAACCAGGGCACCATGCTTTACCACAATATCCGCACCCGCGTTGGCGACCGGAAGAATCTCATCAGCTCTCTCGTAAGCAGTAATCTTGACTATGTCCGACCCTCTATAGCCGTTATACCAGACCGTTAGCTGAATAACATATTCACCTGGCTCAGGACCGGCGCTAAATGTTGGATTAATAATGTTTGTAGCACTTATCCAGAATGATGTGCCTGCTGGTTGCTTTACTATCTCCCAACTGTATAAAACGCCACTATCTCCCGGATTCGCTCCAAGGGCCGTGTTACCGCCGCTGCCATCGAGATAGACAGTTTCATAGACCCCGACATGCTGATCAGGCCCCGCATCGGCAATACCGTAGCGATCGACATAAAGCTCTTCGTCAGCAGTACCTAAGATCGTTAATAAACCAAAGGCAACCACTACAACGAGCGACAGCATTCTCCATGCCGGTAACCCCTTATTGATCTTAAACATGATCCACCTCCCACCGCTGGACCTTATGCAGGGTTAGTAATGCCGCAGCTGTGCCAAAGAGAATGAAAAGTACATCCAGAGGATCGAATGTACCGGTTAGAAAATAGGTGTCCGCGACTTCAAGGAAAGGAAACTTTTCAAACCACGCGGGTATCTTTTCAGTCAGGTATTGAGCGAAAAATGGATGCTGACCAAATTCAAAAAAGAGTTCTATGGCTATCCAGCCAAGACAGATCAGGGCCAGTCCAGCCCTGGACGGATTTAGCACGACGGCTGTGAGTAAAATAAATGCATAGATATGGATGAAGGAGGGAACCGAACTACAAACAGCTGCGGCCGGCATGGAGTAAGCGATCGATTCAGGAAAGAGGTTTGCCAGGAAATAGACTGGAGAACTGTTGCGGCAAACCAGATAAACGACCCCCCCCAGCAGCAACAGCCCTAGGGCCACCGTCGATAAAATCCGACCCGAACGTCCAAAAGCAGCCATCTGCCGCCTCCTCTATTTTAAGAGTAGCTAATATTGTGGCTACACCCTCACTATTTGGAGTGCCCATGATTCAGATCAATCGTTATCCAATTATTCGAGATGTGGGGCCGAAATACAGCGGTCAAGCGAAATCCCTCACCCCAGCCCTCTCCCTGAGGGAGAGGGGGCCGGAATCGGCTGAATAGCCCCCAATCCCGTGAATTTGGTCACAGGTTTGGCACTTCTCCCTCATATTCTGTTAACCTTGCCCTCAATTTATCTGCCGGATGGCCGAAAATAGTTAGCAGAAACAACCTGCTGGATGAAGATTGAGGGCTCATGAAGTTACAGAATAAAATCTCTGCCGATTTTCAAGACACTATCAGCCGTCGCCGCTTTCTGAGTGGTTGCGCGGTTGTGGCCAGCGGTTTGATAGCGCCATCCTGGGTCGCAGCCGCCGCCCGTAGTGAAGCGCGGAGCCTGGCTTTTCGCCATCTGCATACCGGGGAACGGCTGACGGCCACCTACTGGGCCGATGGAGAGTATCTGGATGACGGGCTTCAGGAGATCAGTCATCTGCTTAGAGATCACCGTACCGGAGATGCCCAGTCAATCGACCGGGATCTACTGGACCTGCTGCATACGCTGAAAACAGGGCTCGGCTCCAATCGATCCTTCCGCATCATTTCAGGTTACCGTTCCCCCCATACCAACGCGATGCTGCGAGGCAAGAGTGGGAAGAGTGGCGTGGCCAAGCGCAGCCTGCACATGCAGGGCAGGGCGATCGACGTGCGTCTGCCCGGGACTGAGCTTCACAATCTTCGCAAGGTGGCACTGGCGCTGAAGGGCGGTGGCGTCGGTTACTATCCCAAATCAGATTTTGTCCACCTGGATACCGGCCGCGTCCGATTCTGGTAGGACGTCAATCTCTATGGGGTTGATTCCCCGCACCTTGCCGTGAAGCGTGAGAAATTTCGGCGGGTCCCTCCCTGTGCTTTAACATTCTATCTGTTCTGACTGGGTATCAATCCATTCCAAAGACCTGCTCGACGGTCTGGCCGCACTTGTTTTCGATATCGCTGATGTCGAAAGCTTTTCCGCTTGCTGAAACACAACTGATCGAGACTATGAATGGTGCCTTGAGTCCTGTGATTCGGGTAACCCGTACAGGCCCTGTCGTATAGCTGAGATCAAGCAGAGCCAGTTTTCTCGAGTGCAGTGTAATGTATTGGCCACTCACACTGGCTCGCCCGTTGCGCTGCTGCCGGGGGGTATTGTTGCGCTCGTAGGCTTGTTGCAAGCGGTGATTGGCCGCTTCAACTGTCTGCTGGCTAATGCTTTGTAAATAGTTCTGATCCATCGCTGATTCGGTCAAAGTGTCTGCCGGTTCTTCTGAAATCGTGATGGTGTCTGGTGATTCGTTGACACTGCAGCCGATGAGAGTGAGGCTGAGTATCAGCGATAAGAACGGGAACACGCTGTTCTTACGCCTGAGGGTTTGGGGGTTTGGGGTAATATTGAACATAGTGATACTAAACTACCCTTTCTGTCGGCTGCGGTGTAGTTTTTTGTCGGTCAGATTTGCAATCTCTTTGGGGTTAATTGCTACGGATGTCCAGAAAAAGAACTGATAGATGCAGGCAGCTACTGGATTTTTGCTAACCCGTCACTGGAGAGACCGTCCTGGCGGGATCGATCTTGTCTTTTGGGTTCACACCCCTGAAGGGCCGCTGCGCTGTGTCTATCCGGGTCAGCGTGCCGTCTGTTTCGTTCCATCCGAAATCCAGTTGGGGCCGGATTACCTGCCGGGAAACTGTCCTGAACGCAAGCCTTTGGATCTTCATGGGCTGGATGGTGTGGCCGTCGATGGACTCTACTTTTCTGCTCAGAAATCGCTGCAGCAGTTTCGTGAACGGGCCGCAGCCGATGCCATTCCCCTCTACGAATCGGACATCAAACCCCATGACCGCTATTTGATGGAGCGTTTCATTACCGCTCCGATGGAAGTGCTGGGACACCCAGTCCAAAAGGCGGGTTACCGGGAGTTGGTCAACCCACGGCTTCGCCCAGCGACGATCATCCCGGAACTCAGTTACGCCAGTCTCGATATCGAGACCAATGCATTCAGCAGCGAAATACTCTCCATCGCCTTGAGTTGCCGGGGTCGTGAGGCCATTTTGATGCAAGGAGATGGAGCGGATTGGACGACCGATCTGCCTGTCGAATGGTTTCAAGGCGAACGTGAAGTGCTCATTGGTTTCTTTGCACGATTGCGAGAGTGGGATCCGGATCTTATCCTGGGTTGGAATGTCATCAACTTCGACCTGAATACCATCGAGTTGCGTTGTCGCCACCATCGTTTACGATTCGACATGGGGCGCGGGGATGAGCAGGCGGCTATTCTGCAGCCCCAGCAGACAGGACAGGTCAGGATCGCCAGCATTCCCGGCAGGGTGGTGCTGGATGGTATCGATAATCTGAAGGCGGCCTTCTGGCGTTTCGATAGTTTTGCCCTGGGTTTCGTGGCGCAAAAACTGTTGGGTCGCAAGAAGTTGATTGAAGGGAGTGAGGGCAAGGTCGAGGAGATTCTTCGGCTATTTCGGGAGGATAAACCTGCGCTGGCGGCTTATAACCTGGAAGATTGTCGACTGGTGGAGGCGATCTTTGAAAAGACCGATCTGCTCAATTTCGTGATTCAGCGATCAGTGATGACGGGTCTGCCCCTGGGACGCCAGGGTGGATCGGTAGCCGCCTTCGACAACCTCTATCTGCCCAGACTCCATCGGGCGGGTGCCGTGGCCCAGGATATCGGCGCCAACAAAGACGGCGTTTCCAGTCCCGGCGGTTATGTGATGGACTCCCAGCCGGGGCTCTATGAAAATGTACTGGTACTCGATTTCAAGAGTCTCTATCCCAGCATCATCCGTACCTTCCTCATAGACCCGCTCGGTCTGGTCCGCCCGGGAGATGACCCGGTGCCGGGTTTTCTGGGTGCTGGTTTTTCCCGCAAAGCGTCGATTCTGCCGGATATCATCACCGAACTTTGGCAACAGCGTGATGAGGCCAAACGGCTGGGAGACCGTTCACTCTCCCAGGCGATCAAGATCATCATGAACTCCTTTTACGGGGTGCTGGGTTCCAGCGGTTGCCGTTTCCATGACGCTCGTCTGGCCAGCAGCATTACCCGCCGGGGGCATGAGATCATCACTACCACTCGGGACTACATCGAACAGCAGGGTTATCGTGTCATCTATGGGGATACCGATTCGGTATTCGTATTGCTTGGGCCGGATCACGACGAAGCGGCGTCAAAACGTATCGGCCGACAACTTGCGACCTCCCTCAACCAGTGGTGGACTGACAAACTACAGACTGAATACCATCTGGACTCGGCCCTGGAGATTGAGTTCGAGACGCACTTCATCCGCTTTGTCATGCCCACCCTTAGGGGAGCGGAAACGGGGAGCAAAAAACGCTATGCGGGTTACGTGCGTAACGGGGAGGGAGAGTACGAACTGGTGTTCAAGGGGTTGGAGAGTGTACGTAGTGATTGGACTCCGCTGGCTCAGGTCTTTCAGCGGGAACTCTACCGGCGGGTCTTTTTCAATGAACCCTGGGACGATTACATCCGGGAGACGGTTGCAAGCCTCAAGTCGGGCGCACTTGATGAACAACTGGTCTATCGTAAGCGCATCCGCAATCCTTTGGAAAGCTACCAGCGCAACGTGCCGCCTCATATCCAGGCAGCCCGCAAGTTGGAGCGGGCGGGCCGCTGGATCAGCTATCTTATCACCCTCAATGGTCCGGAGCCGCTTGCAGATCTGCGCAGTCCCATTGATTATCAACACTACATCGACCGGCAGTTGGCCCCGGTGGCGGACGGCATTCTCCATTTTGTTGGCGGGAGTTTCGAACGTATCACCACCAACCAGATGGATCTGTTTTGAATCTTGTGGGTTTGATTCCGGAGTGGCGCCTCGCCGCGATTTATCCATCTACAGAGTAATCGCGGCGAGGTGCTGCTCCTACAATAGCGTACAGTCAAAACAGCTCAGCGCCGTTACCGGAGACGGTCACAGTTCCCTTATTTGATCGCTGTTCCACTTCACTAACCGGTGATTGGCGCTCACCACCCAGAAACTGGGTTACCAGACTGCCCAGTTGCTGGGCCAGTACCTTGAACTCGTTACCCAAGGCTGATGTCTCGTCGGCGATCCCCATCGTCTCGGTGGACAGAGTGACGATCCGAACAAGATTGTCATCGACATGCCGTGTCTGTTTGCGATTACCGGCCATGGCATCGACAATGTGCGCGTTCATACCGGATATCTCCTCTGCGGCTTCGGTAATGGCAATCAGGGCGGTACCGGCCTGCGCAGCCGCATCCACGCTGTTATGGGCCTTCTCGAATGCGCTGCTGATAATGTCCACCCCTTTGTTGGTGGCCGACCGCAATTCATTGATCTGTTGGCCGATGCGGGCATTCTGCTCTGCCACCTCCTGTGAGAGCGCGCGTACCTCGTTGGCCACCACGGCAAAACCACGACCGTACTCTCCGGCCCGGGCGGCTTCGATGGCGGCGTTCAAGGCCAATAGATTGGTCTGATCGGTGATGCCGCCAATCAGGACGACGATGTTGCCGATGCGTTCACTCACCGCTTTCAGTTCACCGATCGCCCGGTTTGCGCTTTCGACCTGGGCCGCGACCTCGTTGATTGTCCCGACAGCATTTTCCACAATCTGGCTGCCGCGATCCGCCTCGTCGCGCACCATTTTTGCTTTTGTGGCCGCATCGGAGGTCAGGGTCTCGATCCTGGAGAGGGTTTCATTCATAGCCTGAACAGCGACCGTCACCTCCTGAACCCGCTCATTCTGGGTGCCTGCGCGCTCCCGGTTCAGGCTGGTAACATTGGTGAGCCTTTGTGATTCTGTCACCAGGGTACCCGAGGAGGTATTCACCAGGTCCACAATCTGGCTCATCCTTCCTACGAAACTGTTGAAGGCATCTGCGAGTTCGGTGAATTCATTCTTTCCCCGCACCGGCATGCGGCACCCGAGATCTCCGTTATTCGCAAACTCCTGCATGGCTTTCACGCATCGCCCAAGCGGGTGGGTGAGAATATAGAATCCACTCATGGTCAATAGTAGAAGCAGCAGGAATCCTGCGCCGCCGATCAGGTAGAGGCGTTGTGCGCCACTGCTTACTTGGGTCAATGCCTCGGCCACTACCGCTTCCGCCTGGGGTGACAGTGTCAGTGTCGTAACGGCATGCAGGCTCGTTTCGATCTCATGTTGGGAGTGGGCTGCACTGGCCAGGCCCAGAAAGATGATCAGTCCAATCAATACTGCTCCGGCGAACAGCCGCTGCTTGATGCTGAAATAGGAAAAACTACCCACGAGGCGATTAAAAATGTTCCCTGTTTTTTTCTCTTCGTTGTCCAAGAGAGTTCTCCTTGAAATGCCCGTTATCTGCCTGAAGTTCCGCCCGCTTATTGGTCGGAGTGCAACCGATTGTTATGTTTTCCACTAAACGTTAACGCCGAAACAACGATATTTGATTCAACCAGAAATTAACTTGTCTAACATGTCTGCTTGTAGATCGTCAAAATCAGGTTTACTCATACCCAAATAGTCAAGTACTACATTTTCGATTTGCACCCATTCACTATCAGGATCCATCTTCCAGAATATCTTGTCCACGTGTTCTGCTATTTTTAGAATGGCTAACAGTCTTCCCTTTGTGCAAGCTTCCCCATCCATTTCTGTCAACTGTTCTTTAGTATTGTGATGATCTCTTATCACTTCCACAATATGACTATCTAGCTTCCAGGAACGCGCAAGATAATAGCTGAGCACTGCATGATCAGTGTTGTATTGTTGATCTTCGATCTCTGTAATGATTATGTCCTCTCTATTAATATTCTTCTTGAGGAACTCCTTGTAATCTGGAAAACGTTGACTCAATAATGCATGGCCAGCATTATGAAATAGACCAAGCATGTACATTTCGTCAGGTTCAACACCTGAAACAACTCGTGCAACATCTGCGGCTATCATTGCAATATTTGTCGGCGAGTCCCAGTAATTAGGTGGATTTGCACCTCCTGACTCCTCGAAAGTGCGCTTTAACGACAATCCCGTTACGATATTGATGGCATAAGTTATACCAAGCAGGCTGGCAGCATGCTGAATAGAACGTACTTTCGTCCTCAGGCTGAAGAATGGAGAGTTGATTGTTCGCAATATAAGAGCGGACATTCCAACGTCTTGGGAGATAATATTTGCAATGTCCATTAGGACGGGTTCATCCTTCTGTAACTCTTGATGAAGTTGTTTCAGGATAAAAGGTGCAGGAGGTATTGTTATACCCTCGATAAGTTTTAACGTTTCGTTTGTATCAAATACCACCGGTAATTCCTTTTAAAACATAACAGAACAGGTAACCCTGCACACCATCGCACCCGGCGTCACGCAGAAACCGCAACTGCTCTCGGGACTGAGGTTTTAAACGAAGGGAGAGTCCGCTGGCGATGCCAGTCGATTTGAGGGGAGAGGCCTTATTCTTCTGAGGCAAAGCACCCATATCGCCATTTTCCTGAAAAATAGTCAGGCAGCGCCGCTAGGCACTGCGGAATGGCGGTTCGGGGCCGGGAAAGGCACTTAGGCCAATCCTGCAAATACTATCGGGGACGGGTCCTGGCCCCCGATAGCGGGAAATACAGTGTTACTTTCAAATCTTCTCGGCAGCTCAGGCTGGATCTTTAACCTAAAAGGGAAGAAAAAATGAAAACAACGCCATATTCCTCAAAATAGTATGTTTATTGGTTGTTTACAACTCAAGTTTCGGAGTTCGTGATGATGGTTGGTATGGGGTGCGGTTTCTCTAAATGTGGCGAACGTAGGGTGCGCTGTGCGCACCATGATGGCTGGCCGTTTTCTATGCGTTCCTGGAAGATACGCTGTTCAGTGTTTCCAATGCGCTTACAAGATCCTCTGCCACCTCTGTGAGCTTGCGATGGTTGGAACGGGCGTGGTGGCGCAGCATTTCGAAGGCTTCACGTTCACTTAGGCCTTGGCGATAGGCCAGGATGCCCACAGCGGTGTTTATTGTTCGCTCCCCGCTCAGGGCTTGTGACAGTTGACCCTCTTTCTCGCGCAACTGGCGGATCTCAGCGCTGCGCCCCAAAGCCGCCCGTATTGCGGCTTGGAGTTGAGGCGGGTCCACCGGTTTGATCAGGTAACCCAGCGCACCTTCCGCCACGGCCCGGTCCACCACGTCGTCGTCGCCGTAGGCGGAGAGGAAGATAAAAGGGATGTCGCTATTCTGACGCAGCCAACGGGCGACTTCGACACCGTCTATCCCAGGCATACGTATGTCGAGAACCACTAAATGATAATGGAGTTTGCTGCAGAGTTCGATGGCTGTTTCACCACTGTCCGCCTCCGACACTTCGTAACCTGCGAGGCGCAATCCCTCGCCCAGGGTGGAGAGGACCAGACGGTCATCATCGACCAGGAGGATTTTTGTACCGCTCATTGTCATTCCCTATCTTCATATCCATTGAACTGCGGAGGGGGCCGCTCCCTTATCTAAAAATACTCCTGCCCATTAATAGCAGGTTAGTTTATTCTACCGAAAAAACCTGGAGACAAAAGGAGCTTAATTCTTATTGTGATTCTCTTGAACTCCAGATCACTGGAGGTTCCAACAGCAGTTCCGCAACTACATACCCTGATTCAGACTTAAGCGAAAGTTTGGCTCCTTTGGTTGGCAGTAGTGTGCGAACGATCTTGAGGCCCGTCCCAAGAGTTGCTGCTGTATCGAGATCAAGGCTTTCCGGCAGTCGCTTGCTGTGGTTGCGTATCCGCAGGCGGACGCCGGTATCTGTCGTGCCAAATTCAATCACTACCGGCTGCTTCCCGGGTGGTGGTGAAGCGTGTTTGATCGCGTTGGTAATCAGTTCGTTGATCACCAGAGCAACAGGTATGGACTCTTCCCGATTCAGTTCCATCGAGCAGACCTCGTCGACCTCCAGCACAATGTGAGCGGGGCGTGTGTTGCGGTAGACATTGAGGCTGGCCAGGATAAGTTCGCTGATCTTTATGTGTCCACCGCCGGTGTCACACTGCAGCCCGTAAACGGTGGCAATGGAGCGTATCTGGGAGATGGCCTTGTTAAGGGTCTCCTCGGCAGGGAGTCCGCTCTGTGAAAGATTGTGCAGCAGGCCAATTACCCCCTGAAGATGGTTCTTGATGCGGTGGTGTACCTCACGGACCAGCGTTTCCCGGTGGGTTTTCTCCTCGTCCAGGCGCCTCTCCTGGGCCAGCTTCTGCTCGGTGATTTCGAAGCTGACTCCCACCAGTCCCGTCACCGTACCATCGGGTTCGAATACCGGGGTTTTGGTGGTGGAGAACCAGCGGATGGCGCCCGACGGGTCGGGAATCGCCTGCTCCAGGTCGGGAATGATGCGTCCATCATCGATTACTTCGCAATTGCTGGAATTGAACTCTGTGGCTGTGTCCGGCAAAAAAATCTCAGTGACGGTTTTACCGATGACCTGCTCTGCAGACATATCCATGAAGGTCAGAAATGCCTGGTTCACCGACTGGTAACGCAGTTGGTGATCCATGAAATAGACGGGAGCGGGAATGGCGTCGAGCAGGGTGCGTAGTTCGGCGTTTTTCCGCAGCAATTTCTCCTCTATTTTTTGGATGTCCGTGATGTCGGTGAGTATGCAGTGGGTGCGCAGGAAATGGCCCTGCCTGTCGTGGGCTATTCGGCCGTTTATCGAAAAGAGTTTTTCAGTGCCGTCCTTGCATTGGAACAGGATTTTGATTCTGTCGACCAAGCCGCATGCTATAAATTCGGCAAAAGCCTGGCTGAGTTTTAGTTTCTGGCCTGGCGCATGGAACTCGCCGATGGAGTGGCCAAGAACTTCCTCACGGGTATAACCTAATGTTTCTTCCCAGGCTCGGTTGATGGCGAGAATCCTGCCTTCCTTGTCCAGGGATTGGTAAGGCAGGGGAGCCTCTTCGTAGAGCCGGCGAAAGTGTTCCTCGCTGATTTCGATCTCTTCCGGAGTCGCGCTCATTTCTTATTCCTGTCAAGGGCTCTGGTGACAGTATACTTAACTCTGTGTTTCTGGGGTGGCGGAAAATAGGCTAAGATGTGGCCGCTGTTTACCTGGATCAACAAGGAAAAGTGATCATGAAAAAGACAGGGGCGGGTCTTATTTTTGTGCTGTTTTTTCTGCCATTTCTCGCCGCTTCGGCGGATGCGCCAAATCTTCTTCTGCTGCCACCGAACCCAACGACCATCCCTACAGTTTAACTCTCTGGTGCACCTGTTTTCCCTGAAACCGCCGTACCAGCGCCTTCTCTCCCTCCACCAGGAACAACACACTGGAGGAGACCAAAAGAATGCGCAGCCACACGTCGGCTCCTATTGCTGCGGTGCCAAATAGGGTCTGTAAAGGCCCCGTATAGGTAAAGGCGAGCTGGAACAGCACCAGGATGGCCACCGCTGCCAGCACGTAGCGACTGCCGAACAGGCCGTGCCGGTTGAGTACTGGCTCGGTGATGTAGCGGGAGTTAAACAGATAGAAGATCTCGAAGCAGACCAGGGTGTTCACCGCTACGGTACGGGCCACCTCGATATTCGCACCCTGTTCGATCTCCCACACGAAGAGGCCAAAGGTCCCAGCCATCAGTACCAGCGATACGTAGGCGATGCGCCAGAGAAAGTGGCGGCTCAATACGGGCTGGACCGGGTCGCGGGGGGGACGTTTCATTACACCGTGTTCGGGTGGCTCGAAGGCGAGCGCCAAGGCAAGGGTGACGGCGGTGATCATGTTGACCCAGAGGATCTGAACCGGGGTGAGCGGCAGCTCCTGAAAGCCCAACAGCACTGCGCCGAGGATCACCAGCGCCTCGCCGCCATTGGTGGGAAGGATGAAGAGGATCGCCTTCTTCAGATTGTCGTAGACGGTCCGGCCCTCTTCCACCGCGTGGGTGATGGAGGCGAAGTTGTCGTCGGCCAGCACCATCTCCGCTGCCTCCTTGGCCGCCTCGGTACCCTTGTCACCCATGGCCACGCCAACATCTGCGCGTTTCAGGGCAGGGGCGTCGTTGACCCCGTCTCCGGTCATGGAGACGATCATGCCGCTTTTCTGCAGCAGCGTCACCAGACGCAGCTTGTGCTCAGGACTGACCCGGGCATAGATGTCCACCTTTTGAACCCGCTCCAGCAATGCCTCATCCGAGAGGGCATCCAGGGCTTGGCCTGTGAGGGCATTGTCAGTGCTTGCCAGTTTCAGCTGGCGGGCGATGGCGGTGGCTGTATCGGCATGATCGCCGGTGATCATCTTCACCTGGATTCCTGCCTCGCAGCAGCGGGCCACGGCGGCAATGGCCTCCTCACGTGGAGGATCGATCAGGCCATAGAGACCGAGCATGGTGAGATCCTTCTCCACGTCTTCGAACTCCAGATCCAGACGCCCACCGTGAGCCGGGCGCATGGCTACCGCCAGCAGGCGCTGTCCCTTGGATGCCATGGTCTGCATCTGCCGCTCCCAGCAGTCACAGTCGAGTGGTTTCTCGCCTTCAATACTGAGTTGGGTGGCGCAGCGTTCGAGGATCCGCTCCGGCGCTCCCTTGATGAAGATGAAATACTGCCCCTTATGACTGTGGTGCAGAGTGGCCATGAACTTGTGGCCTGACTCGAAGGGAATAATGTCGTCACGGGGGTAGAGAGCGGCCTCGGTCTCAGGGTCCAGCCCACTCTTCAGGCCGGCTATCATCAAGGCACCTTCCATGGGATCACCATGGACCTGCCAGCCGTGGTCCGAGTGCCGCAGTGCGGTCTCGTTGCACAGCAGGCTGGCCCGGAGCATCTTCGACAGCACCGGGTGCTTTGCCAGAGTGACCTCCTTGCCCTGATAGGAAAAACCTCCGTGAGGATCATAGCCAGTGCCGCTAATGTCGTAGAGATCGTCGACGGTGGCGATGTTGCGCACGGTCATCTCATTGCGGGTGAGAGTGCCGGTCTTGTCGGAGCAGATGACGGTCACCGCTCCCAGGGTCTCTACCGCCGGCAGGCGGCGAATAATGGCATTGCGTCCCGCCATGCGCTGCACGCCGATGGCCAGGGTGATGGTCATGATGGCCGGCAGCCCCTCGGGAATGGCTGCTACTGCCAGTCCTACCGCAGCGAGAAACATCTCGGAGGATGAGTAGTCACGCACCAGTACACCGAAGGAGAAGGTGAAGAGAGCCAGTCCCAGGATGCCTGCGGTGAGCCAGCGCCCGAACTGATCCATCTGTTGCAGCAGGGGGGTGGTGAGCTGTTCCACCCCGGCCACCATGGCGCTGATGCGCCCGATCTCGGTCTTACTGCCTGTGGCGGTCACCACCCCGGCCCCCTGACCATAGGTCACGAGAGTGCCTGAGTAGGCCATGCAGAGCCGATCCCCTAACGCAGCCTCGGCTGCCACAGCTTCAATCGCTTTCTCCACTGCTACCGACTCACCGGTAAGGGCGGCCTCCTGGATCTGCAACCCCTTGAGCCGGAACAACCGCAGGTCGGCGGGAACCTTGTCGCCGGATTGCAGCAGTACCACATCACCAGGGACCAGTTCCTCGGCAGGAATGGATATCCGTTGGCCGTCACGCAACACCAGCGACTTGGCGGAGAGCATCTGGCGGATGGCTCGCAGGGCATCCTCCGCCTTGCCTTCCTGGATGAAGCCGATGATGGTGTTGATCAACACCACCCCCATGATCACGCCGGAGTCCACCAGATGATCGAGCATCGCCGTCACGATGCCCGCCACCAGAAGCGCATAGATCAGGACATTGTGAAACTGGGCGAGAAAACGCAGCAGCGGTCCGCGAGGGCTCACCTCGGGGAGTTTGTTGGGGCCGTACTGTTGCAGTCGCAGCTGGGCGTTTTCGCCACTGAGGCCCTGTTTGGTGGAGTTGAAGGCAGTGAGTACCTGATCCGCCTCCATGGCGTGCCAAGGCAGGTCGGATTCAGTGGAGGGGGATGCCTCTTTCTGCGCTGAGGCGTGATGGGTTTCCGGCCCGCTGTGAGTCATTACGCTGAAATGGGGCAACTTATGCCAATTGAAAAGATTCCTAGCCATGCGAGTACTCCACAAATAGTGGTTATCTCTAAATTTAGGCTATGAAATGCTTTTCTTAAATACTATTAGGAGGGTCCTGGCGACAGTACACTTAACTCTGTGTTTCGTGGGTGGCGGAAAATAGGCTAAGATGTGGCCGCTGTTTACCTGGATCAACAAGGAAAAGTGATCATGAAAAAGACAGGGACGGGTCTTGTTTTTGTGCTGTTTATTCTGCCCTTTCTCGCCGCTTCGGCGGATGCGCCAAACCTTCTTCTGCTGAAAAAGTATCGACCGGGGATGGAAATCACTGGCTGGTACATGAGTGAAAAGCTCGATGGGGTACGGGCCTACTGGAATGGCCGGCAACTCATCTCCCGCCAAGGCAACCCGTTCGCTGCCCCGGACTGGTACACAAAAGATTATCCGCCTTTTGAGCTGGATGGTGAACTTTGGATCGGCCGGGGGCGGTTTGAGGAGGTTGCCTCCATTACCTCACGTGATCAGCCCCACGATGGCTGGCAACGAGTCACCTACAATATATTCGAGGTGCCCAATGCGCCGGGGAATCTGGGTGCCCGTCTGGGACGGTTGCAGAGTTATCTAAAGCAATATCCAGTATCTCGTATCCATATTATTCCCCAGACGCGTTGTAGTAGCGACGATCACCTGCAGGCACGGTTGGCCGAGGTGGAAGCCGCAGGTGGCGAGGGTCTGGTTTTGAGGAATCCGGATACACTCTACGAATTCAGCCGCAGTTCCAACGCACTCAAGGTAAAGCGGTTTGATGATCGGGAGGGCAAGGTGGTCGGCTACCGGCCTGGAAAGGGAAAATATACAGGAAAGGTTGGTGCCTTGTGGGTGGAACTGGAGGATGGCAGGCGTTTCTATATCGGCACTGGCTTGAGTGATCGGGAGCGGGAGGATCCCCCATCGATAGGCTCGATCATCACCTTCAAACACCAAGGCTACACCGTCAACGGGATCCCCCGGTTCGCGTCGTTTCTGCGTATCAGGCAGAAACTTTGAATGGGTGCTGGTTTGTTAAAGGGGCCGGTGACAACTGAATTTGTCACCGGCCCCTTTATCGTTGTTATCGTGGTAAATTCGAAGATATGATTTACATATTCACGCCATCACCATCCCATATGAAGCTGCCCATGAGGGCATTTCCATCGAGATTAAGTGTACGTGTAACTTCGAGTGTTTCCATGTTAATTTCAAAAAACACACCATCATAGCTTGCAGCGCTATAGAAATATTTCATGTCTGGACTGACTGCTGAAGTGTGCGCTTGTGACTTGTAATCCGGGGAAGCGGAACTGGCGACTTCGATGTTCTTCAACCAGCTGTGATCGGTGGTATCGATCACTGTCATATATGTGTCGTTGTGATTGGTAACAAATGCGAGATCACGCATTGGCGCAAATGTTGTGTGGCCGGAACCAACGCCCGTTTCAATCATGGTTTCAACACTCATTGAATCCTTATTGACAACAAAAACGTGGCCTTCAGTGGAACCAATATAAATATGGATGCCGTCCGGATGGAAGTCGGCATGATGGGCACCCATTTCAGCTGGATTCAGCATTTCAGGATCGTAATCGCTGAGGATAGCCTCACCGGTTTTTACCATCCTTTTTCTCTTGATATTAAAACGCAAGATCGATGGTGATATCTGCGCTTCCTGATTACCCTCCGCAACTGCGAAAAAAGTATCGTTATCCACATCTAAAGGTGATTTGAAAATATGGTGTACTGAAGTCGGGGCGGCAAGCGTTGAGAGCAAGTCACCGTTACGGTTCCATAGCTGAATCTGACGTGCTGCCCGGTCGAGCATAAAGAAACGCTGATCATCCACCCAGAGAGGGTGGCCTGTCGCCAGTGAACCACCATAGTCGTGTGGTTCAGAGAGTTCATTATAACCCACAACCTTGGTAACCACGCCATGATCAACACGTATGATGCTGGTCATCACCTTATCACCGCCGGATATCAAAGAGAGTCCTGTGTCAGCATTAAAGTTTGTGGAACGGGGTTTATGTTCCAGTTGAATCTGGCCAATATTTTCAATGTTGTAATTGTCGACTACTGTCACAGACTCTGTTTTACGGGTTAAAGCATAGGCCTTGGATACCCCCTGTTGATCGATGCCATACGGTCCGTCGCCTGTGTCCTCAACGGTTTTTAGTAACTCCATATTATCAACATCGATAATAAAAACCCGATTGGCATCCCAGTCGCCATAATAGGCCAGATTTTTCACGCCGTAGATATTGTCACTGACATATCCATCCTGATTAACATAACCAGGGTTCTGATGATTTGAACCTGCATGTTGGGGACCGTGTGCGGCATGCAGATTTATGGTCGTAAAGAACATTGAAAACAATAATGCTGTGTATCTGAAATGTTGTTTGTTCCGCATAGGTTTGCTCCTGTGGAGTGATATCAATAGTTAACAAAAGTATTGTTAACTCGATTTCAGAACAGAGTTGTTTGTCTGATCTGCTTCTGCGGCAGTTTGTCACTGAATGTGGCGAGGTATTGTGACTGGAATCAAAATGCGCACGGAGGAAAGTCACAAAAAATCAATGAAAATCAATATGTTGTGTCATATGGCGCAGTTGTGCGTCAACTGCCGCAATAACTTTTCTGAACCACGGGATGGATTCATTTTTTGTTGCGGGATGGGTTATTGTTTGAAGGTCAGTCGTGGGTCAGCACGTTCGGTCAGGCAATTCCCGGTCAAACCCTTATAATCACCGCATCTTTCATTTGGAGTATGTAGTATGGGTATGTTGACCTGGATTATTCTTGGTTTGATCGCGGGTATTCTTGCAAAGTTGCTGATGCCTGGCCGGGATGGTGGAGGCATGATTCTCACCACCCTGCTTGGTGTGGCGGGTGCCTTTATTGGTGGCAAGATCGGTCAGTTTGCCGGTATTGGTACGCCCAGCGGTCTCGATCTGATCAGTATTGCCATGGCAACAGGTGGCGCCTTCCTGCTGCTGTTTGTTTTCCGTCTGCTGCGCGGCGGTAAAAGCGGGGGTGACAGTGGAGACAAGACCTGACTGTGGACGAGTGTCCAGGGGTCGGAGTCGAGAGGGAGTTAATTGGGGCGGTGGTTAGATGCCAGATCAATGCGATGCTGGAGAAGTAACCACATAGGCGGATCGACTCCGACCCCGAGAGATTGAGAGATCAGGCGATCTCTACCAGTTCGATGTCGAAGGTCAGTGTCTTGCCGGCGAGAGGGTGGTTGCCATCCAGGCGAACCGTCTCTTCTGCCACCTCAATGATGACAAGATCGAAGACTTGACCGTCAGGACCCTGCGCCTGCAGCGGCATGCCAACCTCGGGTTCCACGTCATCGCCCAGCGCCTCGCGGGGCACCTCCTGCACCATCTCTTCGTGGCGTTCGCCATAGGCGTCTTCAGGCTGAATATCGACGGTCTTTTTCTCGCCGACGGCCATGCCGCTTACCGCATTGTCAAAACCAGGAATTACCTGACCGCCGCCCAAAGCGAACTCAAGCGGTTCACGTCCTGCTGAACTGTCAAATTGAGTGCCGTCATCCAGCGTGCCGGTATAGTGGATTTTGACGGTATTGCCTTCTGCTGCTGTGCTCATGCTTGTTTCCTAAGTCTGTTGACTTCTCGTCGTATTTACTTAAATCAGACGTGCTAATCCGAAAGAACCGGAGTAACAAGCTGATGAAAAAAGGTCGTTAGCGAAGAAAAATTGACCAAATCCCAACACCATAGCAGATTGGTGGCGCGGCTCCTACTGTGACTCCGGGTGATCTGTAGATTCGACGAGACGGCGTGTCATGTGCAGTCGAACATCGGCGGATTCCGTGATGACGTGGAACAGGTGATGGGGGCCGGTGGAATTGGCAATGATGGTGTCAAGGTCGTCGCGCACCTCTCGATAGATCTCCAGCAGTCGTAGATCGAAGCGGTGTAGGGCCTGGGTCAACGGGTCCTTGCGCTGGCGGGTGAGGATGGTCTCAGCACCATCCTGGTGCAGGTTGCCAAGGCAGATATGCACTGCCGAGAAAAGCGTCACCCAGCCGCTGAACCAGAACATCATATCGATATCGAACACCTCGCCTTCGGGAACCCGACCTGCCAGTACCTCCTGCAATAACCCCTGATCCTTGACGAATTCACCGGCTTCGAGGGTCTCTGCCCGGCCATAGATGTCGATGGTGGAGCTGCTGAGCAGGATCGGACGACCCGGATAGCGGCTCAGCACAAAGCTGGCATCTTTTACCAATTGTCCCCGCTGCCCCGGACTCATCGGGTTGATCTTCTGGCGTGGTGCAGGCGTGGTCGAGAGGACCTGGAGTTGATGTTTCCGCCGCCCCAGCTCTTCGACCAGCCGGTTGAAGACGCCCCGTTTGAAGAGATCCATGGAGAAGTTGAGGTGTGTCTGTTTGTGCAGCAGGCAGAGTTGTATACGACTGTAGCGAGGCGCCGCCTCTACGATATTGGCAATGCGGCTGACCGGGATACGCTCCTTGAGGCGGCCGTCCTTGCCGACCACCACCTCCTGATGGAACTCATCGAAGCTGATCTGTAACAGGATCGACGCCCTGGGCCACTTTTTCGGACGCTTCTCAAGTGCCTCGGTCATGCGGCGCAGTACTTCATTGGTGGCCTTTTTATCCACTGCGAAGTCGCCGTTGAGCAGGATGGCGAAGGTGCGGATGTGAGGCATCTCGCGGATCGCCCTGTAGAATTGATCCATATGACGGGTCAGATCGCCGCCGGTGAAGAGCACGCTGTCTGTCAGGCTATCCACCAGCTCCATCACCGGCCCGGCGTCAGGCTGATCCTTGCTCGGTGGACGCCAGATAAACATGCAGTGGCGGCAGGTCTGGGGACAGCCCATTGCCGGGATCAGTCCCAGCTTGGTAAAACGACCTGGCTTCACCGGCAGATCCGGCAGTGCATCCACCAGCGCAAGCCGCTGCTGGTCGGCTTCACCCAGCATCTCCCGGTAGCGATCCCGCTCCCTGTGGCCCAGTTCGCTGTAGACCTTGGCCGGTGTCTTCTGCAGCAGACCCAGCTCATTCCAGATCGCGAGCACCCGCCGGGTCAGCGCTTGCGGATCGTTATGGCAGTCGGTCAGCAGCCGCTGTAACTGCTGATGCTGTACAGGTCCCTCGTCATCTGCGCTCAACCAGTGGGCAATGTAACCCTGGATGAAACCACTGGCATCCTCTGCCTCATCGAGCAGGCGGATGAGAAATCCCCGTGGGCCCTTGCTGAAACTTGCCAGCACCTCGCCTCGGAACGGGGTGGCAACCTGCTGTCTCAACCAGTGATAGATATAGAGGTAGCTCATGAGGAAGGCGAGATCTTCCGCATCGGGCCTGATGCCGAGCAGACGGAGCATGCCGCCCGAGGTCAAACGGTTGACCTCGGATTTGAAGCGTAATCGCATCGTGGGCAGGTAGTGGCGTTTCAGTTCGGCCTGACTCTGGCCGACAGTGGGTTGGGCAGTCTGCAGACTCATGTGCATGGTTCGTGGCTGGTATGGGCCTATTCTACACTAGAGTTCTCGACTCCGACCCGAATGGCGCTGACATAAAGCAACACTGTTCCTATGGTCAATGACTTGCCAAATACCTAAAAACAGTAGGGCATGTTAGCGTAACGCAACACGACAATAATGGCGCATGTTGTTGGGTTACGGCCAAAAAGACGGCCTAACCCAACCTACCCGGGAACGTAGGGTGCGCTGTGCGCACCAAGATTGCTCCAAAGCGTGAGTTACCATGATAAAACGCAGCGCATTCAAACCGGCCTGGTGGCTGCCTGGTCCTCACCTGCAGACCCTCTGGCCGGTGCTGGCACGCCGTCGCCCTGATTATTCGTCGGTGAACGAAAGAATCGAGCTGCCTGACGGTGATTTTCTGGATATCGTTTGGCATGACAAACGGCCAGGGGAGAGTGTGCTGGTGCTGCACGGGCTTGAGGGCTCGATAGATTCCCACTATGCCGGTACCTTGTTGCAGGCGCTTGAATTACAGGGCTTCAATCCCGTGTTTATGCACTTCAGGGGATGCAGTGGAGAACCCAACCGGTTACCCCGTGGTTATCATTCAGGAGAGACGGGGGATCTGGATACTATTGCCAGGTTGATAGAGCAGCGAACGAACAAGCCATTAAGCGCGGCTATTGGTTTCTCTCTGGGAGGAAATGTTCTGCTTAAATGGCTGGCTGAAAAATCTTCAGACTGCATGCTGAAAACAGCGATTGCCGTCTCCGTGCCCTTCCGCTTGGAGGATTGTGCCGCGCGGCTTGAACGGGGACTCAGCAGGCACTATCAGGACCATCTCCTGAAAAGGATGAGACGATCCTACAAAGCACGCTTCAGCCGCATTCCATCCCCACTATCGGTCGATGTCGATCGGCTGGATAGTTTCAGAACGTTTGATGACAAAGTTACAGCCCCACTGCACGGCTTTGCCGGGGTAGATGAATATTACGGCCGGTCAAGCTCACGGCAGTATCTCAAGCAGATTGAAATACCCACCCTGATTCTGCATGCCGAGGATGATCCCTTCATGTGGGCCGGGACGATTCCAGACGCCGATGAACTCTCTTCTTCAGTCACCCTGGAGTTGTCGGCTCACGGAGGCCATGTCGGCTTTGTCGCCGGTGATCTCCCATGGCGTCCAAGATACTGGTTGGAAGAACGGATTATCGATCATCTACGGGAAGTGTTGTGAGGGACTGCAGTCACCCTTCCTCAGAAAAGAACGTAGGGTGCGCCGTGCGCACCATGATTGTTGTAACTGTTTATCTTGGTGCGCACGGCGCACCCTACCAGAAGCACAGCGCACCCTACGTTCGCTGGTTGGAGGAACGGATCATCGAGCATCTGCAGGAGGTGTTGTAACAGGCCCTAACTCCTTTCAGGCAACGTTTGAGGTATTAAGACCTGCCACTGTTTCAGCCCGCTCAACCATCTTATTTACAATGGCGTAGATGCCCACATGCCGGTTGGGGCTGAGATGCTCTTCCAGATGCAGCCGTTTGAACAAGTTATCGACATCCATGGCACGGATCTCTTCGAGTGTGTGGCTGGAGAGCAAATCAACCAACACTGCCAGCACTCCCTTGATGATCGCAGTGTCACAGTCGCCTCGAAACCGGATCAAACCGGGCTGTTCAGGTATGGCCTCAGCATGGACATGTACGGTGCTCATGCAGGGTTTGACCCAGTTCTCTACGGTCTTTAATTCTTCAGGCAGGGGAGGTAAGGCCTCACCCAGTTCCACCAGATATTGGTAGCGTTGATCCCAGTCGCCGAGAAACTCGAAGTTGTCTACAATTTCATCGATTTCATTCATGATTCAATCATCGATGTTTCCAGACGTTGCCGAATCACTTCACCGAGCTGCTCACGCAGAGACTCTGACTCGAAGCGTTCGAGTATTTCACTGGCGAAGCCAAGACAGAGCAAGCGTCGGGCCTGTTCCATATTCAGGCCCCTTGAACGCAGGTAGAAGAGGGCCTCTGAATCCAGCTGGCCCACGGTGGTGCCGTGGCTGCACTGCACGTCGTCCGCAAGGATCTCAAGCTGGGGTTTGGTATCGATTTCGGCGTGGCGCGAGAGCATCAGATTGGCATTGGAGAGATGGGCGTCGCTCTTCTGCGCCTGCTCGCGCACCAGTATGCGACCATCGAAGACGGCGCGACCCTGGCCGGTGAGTATGCCTTTGAAATTCTCCCGGCTGCTGCATTCCGGCACGGCATGATCTATATTCAGATGATAATCCACCAGCTGGCCGTCGCCTGCCAGATAGAGGCCGTCCAACTCGCAGTTGGCGCCAGGTGCGGTAAAGCGGCTGTTGATCTTGGTGCGTGACCAACCGGCGCCGAGAGAGGCACTTACCAGCCGGTATTCAGCCTTTGCATCTAAACCGAGATAGAGTTCGCTGAGGTGATAAGCCTGGGAACTCTCCTGCTCGACCCGCTGATGGTGAAGATGTGCCCGTTCGCCCAACACAATCTCACACACCAGGTTGGTGAAGTGCTCGTCTTCATCCAAAGAGAGATAACGTTCCACCAGGGTAGCGTTGGCATCCTCCTCCAGGATAATCAGATGGCGGGGGCACAGGCTGAAACTGGCGGCTGCCCGGGAGGTCAGATAGAGCAATTCGATGGGTTGCTCAAGATTGACTCCGGCGGCGATACGGATAACCGCGCCATCCTGCATCGTCGCCATGTTGAGGGCGGCAAAACCGTGCTCGCCGACCCCGGAGAGTGAACCCAGAGCCTTGAGTACCGTTTGGTCTCCTGCCGCCATGACGCTGTTCAGACCGCTCAGTTGCACCCCTTCCAGGTCTGTATCGGAAAGCTCGCGCTGAAACAGCCCATCGACGAAAACCAGTCGTCCAGCTACAGGTTCGTTGAGGAACTGGCGTTTCACAGTGTGCGGGGCAAAGCTGCGGTGGGTGTCGTCGTCTGCAAAAAATCCTTTTTCCAACAGCCCCTTGATGCTGGTGTAGCGCCAATCTTCCTGACGGGCATGGGGGAACCCAAGTTCGTTGAATCGACGAACCGCAGCGCGGCGTTTATCTGTCAGCCAGAGGCCGTCACCCACTGGCAGTTTATCGATGAGGCGGTCAGCGGCCAGTCGATAGCCGGCTATTGATGGAGACTGTTCAATCACGCCGCAGCCTCCTCAAGTAGCCATCCGTAACCGCGTGCCTCCAGTTCCAGTGCCAGCTCCTTGCCGCCGGAGCGGACGATGCGTCCGTTAACCAGCACATGTACATAGTCAGGTTCGATGTATTCCAGCAGACGCTGGTAGTGGGTTATCACAATCATCGCCCGCTCCGGTGATCGCAGCATGTTTACCCCGTCTGATACGGTACGCAGCGCATCGATATCGAGTCCCGAGTCGGTCTCGTCAAGAATTGCCAGACAGGGTTCCAACATGAGCATCTGCAGGATCTCATTGCGCTTCTTCTCGCCGCCGGAGAAACCGGCATTGACGGATCGTTTCAGCAGCGTCTCATCGAGTTTTACCTGCCTGGCTTTCTCGCGCACCTTTTTCGTAAAGGAGAGTGTGTCGATTGCCTCCTCGCCACGGGCGCGGCGAATCGCATTCAGGGATTCCTGCAGGAAGGTCATGTTGTTCACACCCGGAAGCTCCACCGGATACTGCATGGCCAGGAAGATCCCCTGCCGGGCTCGCTCTTCGGTCTCCATAGGCAGCAGATCCTGTCCCAGGAATTTCACTTGACCTGCGGTCACCTGGTAGCCATCGCGGCCGGATAGGATATGCGCCAGGGTGCTTTTACCTGAGCCGTTTGGCCCCATGATGGCGTGGACTTCTCCGGCCTTGATCTTTAGATCGACCCCCTTGAGGATCTCCTTGTCTTCCACGGACACTTTCAGTTGTTTGATAGATAACATTGCTGCAACCTCAATTATTCTCAATGGGACTGGTTTCCGCTCACCCCACGGCGCCTTCCAGACTCACGTTGAGCAGCTTCTGCGCCTCTACGGCGAACTCCAGGGGCAGCTCTTTGAAGACCTCTTTACAGAAGCCGTTGATGATCATGGATACTGCATCCTCCTCTGACAGGCCGCGCTGACGACAATAGAAGAGTTGATCTTCGCTCACTTTAGATGTGGTCGCTTCGTGTTCCACCTTGGCGGTGGGGTTTCTCACCTCGATATAGGGAAAGGTATGGGCGGCACAGCGGTCGCCGATCAGCAGGGAGTCACACTGGGTATGGTTGCGGGCATTCTCTGCACCGGAGGCCACACTGACCAGCCCGCGATAGGCATTGCTGCCGTGCATGGCGGAGATCCCCTTGGAGACGATGATGCTGCGGCTGTTCTCGCCAAAGTGGTACATCTTGGTGCCGGTGTCTGCCTGCTGATAACCCTTGGTCACGGCAACCGAGTAGAATTCACCGACCGAATCCTTGCCGCGCAGCAGGCAGCTGGGATATTTCCAGGTGATGGCGGAGCCTGTCTCCACCTGGGTCCAGGAGATATGAGAACGGTCGCCGCGGCAGTCGCCCCGCTTGGTGACGAAGTTGTAGATGCCGCCGCGACCCTCTTTATCCCCTGGATACCAGTTCTGCACCGTCGAATATTTGATCTTCGCATCTTCCAGCGCGACCAGTTCAACCACCGCCGCATGCAGCTGGTTCTCATCGCGCATGGGTGCGGTGCAACCCTCCAGGTAGCTCACATAGCTGCCGGCGTCGGCGATGATCAGGGTGCGTTCGAACTGCCCTGTTTTGGCCTCGTTGATACGAAAATAGGTCGAAAGCTCCATCGGGCAGCGCACGCCCTTGGGGATATAGACAAAGGTGCCGTCACTGAATACGGCGGCATTCAGCGCGGCAAAGAAGTTGTCCCGGTCCGATACTACTGTTCCCAGGTATTTCTGGATCAGCGCAGGATGCTCGCGAACCGCTTCGGACATGGAGCAGAAGATCACGCCAGCCTCGGCCAGGGACTCACGGAAGGTAGTGGCCACAGAAACACTGTCAAACACCGCATCCACCGCCACACCGGCAAGCGCCTTCTGTTCATGGATGGGAATGCCCAGTTTTTCATAGGTGGCCAGGAGTTCAGGATCGACTTCATCCAGGCTCTTGAGGTCAGCTTTTTTCTTCGGTGACGAATAGTAGGAGATCGACTGATAATCGATCGGCGGATGGTGTATCGAGGACCAGTTGGGCTCCTTCATGGTGCGCCAAAACCGGTAGGCCGCCAGGCGTCTTTTCAACATCCACTCCGGCTCGTCCTTGCGCTTGGAAATGGTTCGGACGACGCCTTCGTTGAGGCCGGGAGGCAATGTGTCTGACTCGATTTGAGTGACAAAGCCTTGGGCATAATCCGACTGGATCAGCTCGTCCATTCTACTATCTGGTAAACCCATGCTATTGCTCCGATCATAACCTGTTAAAACACTATGGAATCGGGAGTAAATTGTTAACTGGCCCTCAGTTGTCCTGTGTAGCTATGTTTGCAACGGGTGCGGCTGAGAAGCAGGCAGAGACCTTCAGCGAGAACACCGACGGCAATAAAGACCAGACCCGGTACAGAAGCGGACAGGAGCAGAAACAGGACGCCTGTCCCGGCAAAGAGCAGGGTCATGGCAAGCACAGGCCCCCCGCAACAGCGGCTGGATATTATTCTCGAATTCCACATGGGTACACCTCTTCCGATTTCATGGCAGCAGTCAGCTATAACCTAGTAATACAGTCAGGAATTATTTTTTACAAGGGAAATACCCAGGATAAAAATCATGGGATATGCTTGAATAGCAGAATTATTACTTATTTAACAAATAGATAGCTGGTGTGTGGCTGTAGGGTGCGCCATGCGCTCCAGAAGAGGCTGCTACAGCAATCATGGTGCGCATGGCGCACCCTACCAGATGAGCTAAATGCCGCGCTTCATCTTTTCAGTATTCGCGGAGGGGGTGCCGCTCCCACAATTTAATGGTCCGCTGTGGAATTAACCTGCTTCGTTCGCCTCTGCGGCCCGGTAATAGCGTTCCGGCCCGATCGTTTTCAGCAGCGCAAGGGCGATAAGCTCTTCATCAACATCGCCCTGCTGACTGAAAAGGTGCTGAATCTTGCCTTTGGCCTCGGGGACTGCAGCGTTGATGCCTGGCGTGATTGCCTCACCCATGGATGAGACCATACATCCCTCGGGAGCAACGTTCAGAATCAGGTCATAACCCTTTCGCAGCTTTAATACGGCTTCGCCCACATAGGGGATAAATTCACCCCCCGGACGTTTGGTGGTGATGACCGATTCGGCTATTTTGAGTATCTTCGGCATCGCCTCCGGCATCTCCAAACTCGCCGCTTTATAGAGCGGTTTGGCGATGATGTCGCGCAAAATGAAGTGTACTGACCTGAGGCCGATCAGCCGAACCTGCTTCTTGCGCTTGTAGCGGGTGATACGTTTGCGCTCGGTTTCATCGATAGGGCGCTTGAGCTCGGCTCTGCTTTCATCGATAGCTTCGCGAGCACGCATCAACATACCTGCGAGTTTGTAATCCAGAAAACTCCATACCGGTGTGTGGGTCAGGGTAAATTGACGAAAGCCCAGCGTGGCCAGCAAAGTCTTATGGACAGCCTCGTACTGGGCGACGCGCATATAGGCTTCACCGTCGATATGGATGCGGGTCGGGTTGCCCTTGAGCGGCTGTGCACACCATTGGCGGGCAAAAGTCTTTATGGGGTCTTTCAGATCAGAACGATGCAGGCCGTAGGCAAAATAGTTGACCAGGTAGTTGATGCCGGGAATCTTGGCAAAGGCATCCGCTACCCGCAATGCAGCCGCTGAGGGTCTCATCTTAAACTCGATAAGCCGATGCAGTTCATCTTTGAGCCTTCGATACGCCTGCAAAAAGGCCTGGTATTCAGCATAATCCCTGCACTGAGAACTGCCATCGGCCAGGATCTGGTGCAGCACACCCTGCACAATCGCACTCTGTACCCCACGCACGAAGACCCAGGCCGGGAAACCGGTATTAAACCCCTTGTTCTCATGGCCAACGAGAAACTGCATCACCAGTTCTTCGGTTTCGTCTTTGCCTGAGTTCTTCTGCTGATTGATAAAGATCTTGTGGGTCTCGACATACTGCCCCTGGCGGCAGGGTCCCAGTCCCTTGTTGTTGAATATCAGCAATCTTGTCTTGTTGATAAATTCAGGATCGTTTTCCTGCTTGCGGCGTTTAAAATCCTCCATCGCTGCCATCACATCGCCATACACCGCAGCCAAGGGGGCGCAGACTGAGTCACCCGACATGGAACGCCCATCCTTGATGGCGGCCTGCAGATCATAATCCTCATCATAGAGATCGACGCAGGTAAAACCTGCGCTGCGGATTACCGAGGTCAGCCCTCGGGTGTCCGACAGTGTCGGAAAGTAGATCGCATCGGTTTCAGGGTTGAGGGGATCCTGGTTGACCAGGCGGTCGAGCACTTTCACCTCGAAGCCTTCGTCCTCCACACTTTTCAGCTCCTGATGCAGTCCCGACTCCAGTTGCTTGACGTAGGTGTTCATGCGGTTTTCCAGATGCGCCAGCTCCTTGATCGCCGCATCGGACTGGATCAGCAGATAGGGACGCTTTTTGGTTAACTCAGCAATCAGCGGATTGGTGACGCTGTCGGGCCCACACAAAAAGGTCGATACCTGCACCACCGGCATCAGGCTATCGGAGTCCTTTTCCACCCGCTCAAATACCTGTCTCAGCCCGACGTGGCCGGTTACCCGGTGCAGTTCGCGTCTGCTGCAGGCGTCGGCCAGGGTGGCGATCATGTGTGGATTGCGCCAATAGAGGTGTTTGAACTGGGGGTTGAAGTCGGCATCGAGGAGATAGCTGGGGATACCCATCATGTTCTTGTCCCGCAGCAGCCGCCCGACGTGGCTGTCATAGATGCCGGGATTGAGGATATATTCACGGCCCATCACTAGGGCGATTTCACGCCCGTCGTTGAGGGCCTGATTGGCCAGTTCGGTGGCAAAATCGGCGGCCGCCTTCTTGAGTCCCTGCTGGGCCTGTATCGCCCCTTCGACGATGTTTCTAAACTGTTCATATCCAACCTGCTTGCCATAATGCTCAAACACCGGCTGCAGACGTGGATAGATTTTCTGTGCGATCCGCTCCGCATTCTGAAGTTTGAGATCCAGAAAAAAGAGATGGATGCGGCTTTGCGGATGTTTGGTCTCAGTGACCTTTTTGGCAACTGCCAGCCCACCCTGGTTGATAGTGCAGGTGCGTCCCAGGGAGTGTTTTGCGGGCAGGAACTCGATCTGTGGGGCCAGAATCATGCCGTGCGGTTGTGCGCCCAGACGCAGGAACTGGCCGACCGCGCCTATGTGCGGGGCACAGGTGTCGATGTGAAAATGCGGCTGGGCATCGATGACATCGGACGTCTGCACATTGTCTACCTCCACCGGGATCTCCAGCGGTGTAAACAGTGAGGCAAAAAACATCGCCCATTCCGAGACGGCGAAGCTGCGTGGTATTACCAGCCGGTTAGGGTCATCGGAGTGGGGCAGGCGGTCGTTGATAAAGTCCCAGATCTGCTTATAGCTGTCCGGGCTGCCTTTACGCTTGAGGCCCTTCATGGCCTGCACTTCGTTGATCGCGGTGCAACCGCCGAGGGTGAAAGTAAATCGATTGCCCTCATTGCCGAGGCCGGTGAGGTGTGCGCGATTGCAGCGCGCAGCCTTGTCGCCGCACACAGCACCCTTGCAGACTACGATCTTCTTTTTGTAATCCTTGTCGATGAAGGCCTCAAGTTCGACCTCTAAAGCTGTGGTACTCTTCTGCTCGGCCAGTGATTTGATCAGTCCGATACAGGCGCGGTGGCCTGGATCCGGTGGCACCAGGCAGTAGATGTCTTCGCCCACATAGCGCTGCATGCGCTGGGCAACCGCGAGTGGCAGCGGTTCACTGAGCATGGTCTGCCCGTGGAGGAGGGCGACCGTGTGCTTTGGCAGCTCGATCTGACTCCAGAGACTTCTGGCCATGTTCTCCACGATCGCCCAATTGGCCGAAGCGAGAATCTCGCCGAGTTCATAACCATCTGCTTGCAGTTTGCGGGCGTTCTCCATCAAAAACACCGCGCAGGTGGCGTTGATGACGTAACCCTTGTCGGCATTGAAGGCCAGTTCACTCGCCACACTGATATCGTCCAAAAAGAACATGGAGGTCAGGGTATCGATCAGGCTGCCGGTGCCTGCGGAACACTTGACGTTCATCGCATTGTCAAACAGCTCGGCTTTTTTCAGTGCAATGGAGGAGATCTTTGTGTCCTCGCCGCCAATGTCGACCAGCAGGCAGAAGTCCTCATTGATGTCGTCGATGCCGCTCGCCTTGAGGCGTTCGATATGTTCGCGGGCATAGTCGATGGAACCCCGTGCATGGGCGTAGTTCTCCACCAGTACCGACACGCGGTCTGCCAGTTGTGGGTAGATGTTTATGAGGGCTTTTTGCACCTGGTAGCGGGCGCTGCCTGTCAAGCCGATCTGGCCGATCCGCAGAGTTTTCACCCCCTTGGTCATGATGTCGGCAAAGATCTTTTTGATCGTATCGATGGTATCGCCGGCATTGGAGTAGGCGCCTTTATAGAGGATGGCCTGACCCGAGGCATCACTGATGATCAGCTTTGCCATGGTTGAGCCCACGTCCAGTCCCATCATGACGGGTGTGGTGCAGAGAAGGGCGGCGTCAAAATGGGTCGGCGCGATGTTGGGGATACGCTGGTAGAGGTGCTGCGCCTCAAGATCAGCCTTGATGTCAAACATGGCCGGATATTCACTGAGGCTGGACGTCTGCACTACGCGGCGATCCGGTTGGGAAAAGTTGCCGTCGCCGATGATATTGCGCAGATACTGTAATCCCAGCAGCGGAAATCTGCCGCCCTCGTCGTAGTGTACATCTGCGGTGCCAACGGATTCGAGATAATCTCCAGCGCAGTCACGGGCAAACTGCCAGGCAAAGATGCCGCCGCTCAACCATACCGTATCAAAACCGGGTTTGAGCTTTTTACAGGCCTTGAGCACCTCGGATTTCAGTGTCACCGCCAAAGCGAAATCGAGGGGAATACCCTGGTTCTTGTCGGAGATCGTCGCCGAAGAGGCAAACACCCCGCAGCGGTCAGCACGGATATCGACGCCATCACGGCGCGGGCGGTTTTCCTCGCCGAGGTAGTCGCTCAACAGTGTGTCAACCGCCCCGCGTTGGATATTGAGCTTTTGTAATACCCGGTCGAGATTGACCCCCGAACCCGCGCCGCAACGCGGATTGACCACCAGCATATCGTTCTTGAGATTGCCCTCGGTATCGACACCTATGGCCATGTAGCCTGAAGCGGAAATTTCGATGATGCCCAGCGGTTTGTCCTGCAGCAGACTGCGCGCCGCTGACCACAGTGCTGCCGAGCCAAGCACCACCTCACCCTGGCCGATATAGCGACGAACGATCTCCTGCAATTTACCCGTGATAGTGATGCCCATTTGCTCAGGCAGTTGGTCAAGTCCAAGCTGGCAGATCGTACCGCCGAGATCTTCATTACTGGCAATTTCAATGCTGCCGAGTTCGGTACCGGCGGGGTCGCAGGCCAAGATCCGCACACTGTGGACACCGGCATCGATATAGAGGTTTGTGGAGTGGGGCAGTAACCCAATAAACCAATCGGTAGTGGAGTGGTCTGGCTGCCGGGTCATTTGAGAAATCGATTCATATCTGCCAGGAGATTCCTTCTGCAAGCGACTAGCGTACAGTAAACAGACTGTAGGGCACCAGTGGACTTGTGAAGCCATCTGTTGAGCAGGGGAATAGACGGAGTAAGTGTCTAATCTACCCTGTTATTTCCCACCACATACAGCTCTGAACTGAATGACTTGGCACTCAGTTGGTTGCTTAGTGAGGGCAATAGGCACACGGAGCTGCTATGTTAACCAGTCAGGCTTCTCTGAATGTGGCGAACGTAGGGTGCGCTGTGCGCACCATGATTGCTTGAACTCCGAAACTTGAGTTCGTAAAAATGCCACTGCGGTAGGGTGTCATTTAGAAATAAATCTCGTGTAAAAGTAAAAACGAACGCATTCCGTACTTGTGCAATTAAACAGACAAGTTATACTTGTTCAATATACCGTACAAATACAGGAGTATTCGATGAGGGTTGTTAACTTTTCAGACGCCAGGAACAGGCTAAAAAGCGTCTTAGATCAAGTGGTTGAAGATTCAGATTACACTGTCATCTCACGAAGGGATGCCGAAGATGCTGTTGTCATGTCTCTAGACCACTTCAACGGGCTAATGGAAACGGTACATCTATTAAAGAGTCCAGCCAATGCGATGCATCTAGCAAAGTCGATCACACAATATCGTTCAGGAAAAGTTGAAAGTCATGGTCTAGTTGATGATTGAAATATTGGTATGGACAAAAGAGGCATGGAGAGATTACGTTTACTGGCAAGGTCAGGATAAAAAAACGCTGAGGCGTATCAATAAGCTAATCTCTGATACCCAGAGAACCCCATTTGAAGGCATCGGTAAGCCCGAGCCGTTAAAAGAAAATTTATCCGGTTTTTGGTCTCGTCGTATCGATGAAAGTAATCGTTTGGTATACGTGGTTGACGACAATCGACTTACGATTATTTCCTGTCGTTATCACTATGAAAAATGATTTCAGGACCACTGACACGGACAGAAAAAAAGCCGAAGGTTTCTGCTACAGTCATTCCATACCTGCCGATCAACTGGATAAATTTCTAAAGGGCTTTTCCTTGATGCAACGTTGTATTGATTGAGGCGCTTCTGGTTAACTGGATTATTGTCACCATAATCCTGTGGAAAGATATTAAACTGCATTGCAATCAATTGGTTAAGATTGTTTTTGTTTCTCACTATGCTTAATAATGACAATCACCACAATCCGAGAACATCAGGACTAAGGATGGCTAATAACACTCTATTGATCACAGGCGGTGCCGGTTTTATCGGATCGGCAGTTATCCGTTATCTGATAGAAGAGACAGGGCACACGGTTGTCAACATCGACAAACTGACCTATGCGGGAAATCTCGATTCGCTCGTCCCGGTTGCCGACGATCCGCGGTATCATTTTGAGCAGGCAGATATCTGTGATGCAGAGGTCATGCGCGATATTTTTCTGCGCTACCAGCCATCGGCAATCATGCACCTTGCCGCAGAATCCCATGTGGATCGCTCTATTGACGGACCCTCGGAGTTCATTCAGACCAATGTGGTTGGTACCTGCAGCCTCCTTGAAGTGGCTCGTAACTATTGGTCAGAACTCAGTGAGGAGCAACAGGTAAGCTTCCGTTTCCACCACGTCTCTACCGATGAGGTTTATGGAAGCTTGGGAGAAACCGGTCTGTTTACCGAAGAGTCCCGATACGAACCCAATTCACCCTATTCAGCCAGCAAGGCATCATCTGATCACCTGGTACGTGCCTGGCATGAGACCTATGGCCTGCCGGTGGTGATTACCAACTGTTCCAATAACTACGGTCCCTACCAGTTTCCTGAGAAGCTTATACCCTTAATCATCCTCAACGCACTGGATGGCAAGGCCCTGCCAATCTATGGCAAGGGTGATCAGATCAGAGACTGGCTCTATGTCGATGATCATGCCAAAGCGCTCTATCGAGTCCTTTTCCAAGGAGAAGTGGGTGAGATCTACAATATCGGCGGTCACAATGAAAAAACCAATCTTGAAGTGGTCCATACGCTCTGTGCCCACCTCGATGAGCTGGTTCCCAGACACCCGGATGGAGTAGGAGTCTATGCTGATCTCATTACCTATGTTGAAGATCGCCCAGGCCATGATCAGCGCTACGCCATCGATTCCAGTAAGATCAAGAGAGAACTTGACTGGGTTCCAGAAGAGACCTTTGTGAGCGGTATGCTGAAAACCGTTAAGTGGTATCTCGATAATCTGGAATGGTGCCGAAGAGTACAGGACGGCAGCTATCGCAGAGAACGACTGGGCCTCATGTAGGTTGGGTTAGCGAAGCGTAACCCAACAATCAAATTGTCGTCGGATTACGCTTCGCTAATTCGACCTACCTAAAAGTCATTTGCGACCCCCGTCAATGATGGATGAAGGGTAAAACAGGAAACACAATGAAAGGAATTATACTCGCCGGTGGTTCTGGAACACGCCTTCACCCGGTAACAATAGGCGTTTCAAAACAACTCCTTCCTATCTATGATAAACCGATGATCTACTATCCGCTAAGCACCCTCATGCTGGCCGGAATCAGGGACATTCTTATTATCACTGCGCCTACTTTCAAAGAGCGATTTGAAGATATCCTTGGTGACGGTGCACAGTGGGGGTTAAATATTCAGTATAAAATTCAGCCCAGGCCTGAAGGATTGGCACAGGCTTTTATTCTGGGTGAAGCGTTTATTGGCGATGATAATTGTGTTCTGGTCCTGGGAGACAATGTCTTCTATGGACACTATCTTAAAGAAATCCTGATTGATGCCGTAAGCCATAAGGATGGTGCCACAGTATTTGCCTATCATGTAACAGACCCTGAGCGATACGGGGTTATTGAGTTTGATGACAGCGGTCGTGCAGTCAGTCTAGAGGAAAAGCCGGAGAATCCACGTTCGAATTTTGCGGTAACCGGCCTCTATTTTTATGACAATCAGGTCGTGGAAATCGCTAAATCATTAAAATCATCGCCACGTGGTGAGTTGGAGATAACTGATATCAACCGCATCTACCTGGAAAAAGAGCAACTCAAGGTTCATCTGTTGGGCAGAGGTTCCGCATGGCTGGATACAGGTACCTATGATTCATTGCTTGCAGCCAGCCAGTTTGTACAGACTCTGGAACTTCGTCAGGGGCTAAAAATATCCTGCCCGGAAGAGATCGCCTGGAGAAATCGCTGGATAGATGATGAAGCACTGGAAAAACAGGCAGCCGCATTGTCAAAAAACAGCTATGGGGTGTATCTGGAAAGATTGCTCAAAGAAGGTCTGAAATAAGAATGAAAGTAGTCGAAACAGAGTTGCCGGGTGTATTGATAATCGAGCCCAAAATTTTTGGTGATGAGCGAGGCTTCTTCACGGAAACCTGGAATAAGCAACTTTATACCGATGCAGGGATTGCGGCTGACTTTGTGCAGGACAACCTCTCCATGTCACGTCGAGGGGTGCTGCGTGGGCTGCATTTTCAGAATCCCAATGCACAAGGGAAACTCGTCACGGTCCTTCAGGGTGAAGTTTACGATGTAGCTGTTGATATTCGTCGTGGTTCACCTACATTTGGACAGTGGGCATCGGTAAGTCTTTCATCTGAAAACAGACGGCTGATCTACATTCCCGAGGGTTTTGCCCACGGTTTCTGTGTAACCAGCGAGACAGCCCTGTTCAGCTACAAATGTACCGACCGTTACAACCCAGGGGCTGAAGGCAGCATACTTTGGAATGATCCAGACCTGGCTATCGATTGGCCGATTGATAACCCGGAACTCTCCGCCAAGGATCGTGATGGTATACGGCTAAAGGATTTTCCTGTTGAACGACTGCCTGCGTACCATACTGGTTAAATAGGTGCGCCAGGGGTCGGAGTCAAACCGCGCAAATAATGATGGTTACGGCGATGTGGTGGTGCGGTTTGACTCCGACCCGTATGGCAAACTACTTGGGTAGGTTGGGTTAGGCCGTCTTTTTGGACGTAATCCAACGATATGCGCCATTGTTGTCGTGTTACGCTACGCTAACACGACCTACTGTTTTTTAGGTATTTGGCAAGTCATTGACAATACGAACATTGTTGCCTTAAGTCAGTGCCATTTGACTCCGACCCCGTAAATCAAGAGACTCTCGCCAAGACGCAAAGAACGCGGAGGAAGTGCGCAAACAATGATTTCTTGGCGCACTTGGCGTCTTGGCGAGAGAAAAAATCTTTTCAGGTTGCCCAGAAATAGTTTTAAAGACGTGAAAAAAACACGAATTCTAATCATCGGTGATCAAGGCCAAGTTGGCTGGGAGCTTCAACGCTCCATGGCTACACTGGGCGACGTCATTGCCATCGGTCGCAAAACTCAGCCAATCGCTATTGATCTTGCGGACCCCGGCACCATTCGCAAGGCAGTGCGGGAAATCAAACCTGACTGGATCATCAACGCTGCCGCCTATACAGCTGTCGATAAGGCTGAAGAAGAACATGAACTTGCCATGGCAATAAATGGCACAGCACCTGGCATTCTGGCGGAGGAAGCGAAAGCCATTAAAGCCACGCTAATCCAATACTCAACAGATTACGTGTTTGATGGCAAAGCAACCGAACCCTACAGGGAAGAGAGTCCAACAAACCCACTAAGTGTCTACGGAAAGACAAAGCTGGCCGGTGAAAAGGCGGTTGAGGCAGTTGATGGGCGATATCTTATCTTTCGAACCAGTTGGGTTTATGGTTTTCGCGGTCATAACTTTCTGATGACAATGCGGCGTCTGGCGCAAGAGCGCGAGGAACTTAAGATTGTCGATGATCAGTATGGTGCCCCAACGTGGTGCCGGCATATTGCCGAAGCAACCAGTCAAGCTGTTTCGCAATGCGTAGTAAATCCGGATTTGGTTGATGAGAAGCGTGGACTCTACCATCTGAGTTCAGATGGAATGACAACATGGTATGGCTTTTCAAGATTAATATTTGAATTGATGCGGGAAGCGGACGAAAAAATACTACTCCAATCTGCAAAGCCTATAACGACAGAGGAGTATCCACTTCCTGCCCCGAGACCTGGTTATTCAATCTTGGATAATGCCAAACTGCGACATCATTTTGGTGTGGTGCTTCCTGACTGGAAATTGGTGCTGGATCAGGTGATGAAATAAACTTTAGGGAACCTCTGATCAATTGGATCATTGTCATCTCGACCCTAGGGAGAGATCTCAAGCTACAGGGTGCATAATAGGTTTCGAGGTATGAGATTTCTCACTGCGTTCGAAATGACAATTGATCAGAGGTGCCTTAGTCTTAAATAATCGTATTATCAATGGGTTATGTGAGCCAGGTTTCTTGCCGCGCTCGATATGGCAATTGATCAGAGATTCCTTAATCTGTAAACTACATCGTTTGGGTTTATTGCCTCATTTGAGCGCCATCTATCTCCCTGGTATGGAAACTGTCAGAAAAATCCCTCTGCTCATATTGACTGCCTGCCTGGCATCAGTCACAGGATGTGCTACCTCTATGAGCATCCCATCAGCTAAGACAGAGACCGTGCAGAAGGATGTTGCTGTCAATTCCGTCAGTAATCCCCTTGAATTAGCCATTCTCTCAGAAATTCCAACCATGAACCCCGGGGAGAGAGGTGCAGTGGGTTCGGTCATATTCGTTGCAGGCGAGTTATACACCGCAGCAAGTGGCAGGCGCTGTCGGCCTGTTACGATTACCGGGAATCCCACCCCTGGGGCCACCAGAGGACGAGTGGCCTGTAATGACGGACACAATTGGTTTTTCTCCGGAGATATCTTTTTAACGGGTTCCGTAAAGTGACTGATATTAAACAATTTTATGGAGTTCTGATGGGGATGGATCGGGTGAAGAGGCATTTCGTCACTCTGCTTATCCTTGTTGCACTTTGTGGTTTGGTAAGACCACTTGACGCCGCAGAGGCCGTCTCACCCACTCCTCCAGTTGCCGTTCAGCAAGAGGACGTGATTGAGCCATTCGGTGCAAAACTTTTCAGCGGAAATTTCCTTAAGACACGAGGTGACGGGCTCAACCCCAGCTATATTCTTGCCCCAGGTGACAAGGTAGCTGTCGCTGCGTGGGGGGCTGTGACCATAAAAGATATTTATACCATCGACAGCCAGGGTAATATCTTCATGCCGGAGATAGGGCCGCTGAAGCTAGAAGGGGTAAAAAATGCCGATCTGACCAGTACCGTCAAGGCACATATCCAGAAGGTCTACACCAGCAATTTTGATGTCTACACCAACCTCGCTACAGCGCAGCCGATTGCCGTCTATGTGACAGGCATGGTCAGTAATCCTGGCCTCTACGCCGGTCTTCCTTCTGACAGCCTTCTCTATTTTCTCGATCTGGCGGGTGGCATCGATTCCAAACTGGGCAGCTACCGGAAAATTGAGATCATCCGCGCTGGAAAAACCATCAACACGACCGACCTCTACGATTTTATCCTCAAGGGTAAGATCGTCTCACTCCAGCTGCAGGAGAATGACACCATCCTGGTCAAACAGCGTGGGGCCGTTATTCAGCTCGAAGGCAATGTGGCTCGCAGTGCCTTTGTCGAGATGAAGTCAGCGAGTTCATCGGGTGGCGAGATCCTCAAGGTGATCCCCAAGGCGGCACAGGCCACTGAGGTCACTATTATCGGCATGCGCAGTGGTCGGCCGGTTAAGCAGACCATGTCACTTATGACCTTTCTTGGTTACTCCTTGCGCGATGGCGATACGGTAACACTCAGGGACGATGGGCGTGCCAACACCATACTGATCAATATCCAGGGTGAATTTAACGGACCGGTCACGATGTCGGTAAAGCGTGGTTCCCGTCTGGTGGATGTGCTCAACCACATCCCGGTCGATCCCAGGTTGGCAAACACTGCGGCGATTTACATACGCCGTGTTTCGGTGGCCGTGGCGCAGAAGGACGCTATCAGTGATAGCCTGTTCCGTTTGGAGCGCAGCTCAATGCTGGCGTTATCCGGCTCCCATGGAGAGGTGGGGATCCGTGTCCAGGAGGCTGAGTTGATGGCCAAGTTTGCTGAGCGGGCCCGCCTGATTGATCCGCTGGGAAGAGTGGTGACCTCGCAGGACGGGGTTCAACAGAATATTCTGCTGGAGCCTGATGATACCCTCGTCATTCCCACCAATACACAGCTTGTTCGTACGGTCGGTGAGGTGATGATGATGCATGCCGTCACTCATCGTGAAGGCTGGACGGCAGAACAGTATATCGAAAAAGCCGGTGGTTACTCAGACCGGGCAGATACAGAAAAAGTCATCATTCACCACCCCAATGCGGAGGTTGAAGTCACTACTCCGCAGACGATTATTAAGCCGGGTGATGAGATTATTGTGCCGCCGAGGGTCGATTCCAAGACAAGACAGTTTGCCTTGGACTTAATGGATGTCATCTACAAGATTGCCATTTCGGCGAAAGTTGCTTTCACGTTATGAGAAAGAAGAGAACTTGTGTCCCGTTCTCCCTTTGAAATTCAGAAAGCCGTTGTCTTCGCACTCTTTGTTCGCGAGCTGAAAACGCGCTTTGGCAAGTACCGGCTTAGTTATGCCTGGGCAGTATTGGAGCCCATGGCCCACGTTATTATCCTCTCCGCCATCTGGAGTGCCATGGGTCGTAGCGAATTTGCAGGGATCCCCGTACCTCTCTTTCTTGCGACAGGCATCGTTCCCTTTCTTTTTTTTAGAACAACAGCAACCCGGTGTATGAATGCCATTGAATCCAACCGGGGTCTGTTTAACTATCGTCAGGTACGTCCGGTTGATCCGGTGCTGGCACGTATTATCCTGGAATCGATAGTCTATTTTGCAAGCTATCTCATGCTGCTGTTTGTTGCAGGATGGTTCCTCAATTATGACATAGGGGTTCATAATCTCCTTGGTCTGATTGTCGTCAATGCCTTGCTTTATCTCCTGACATTCGGCGTGGGATTGACCTTTTCGGTGTATGGGACGCTCTATCCAGAGATGATGAAACTGGTTCCAATAATTATCTTTCGGCCCATGTACTTCATGTCGGGGATCCTCTTTCCACTTTCAGTTATTCCGACCGAATATCATCACTGGTTGCTCTGGAATCCGCTGCTTCACATAGTTGAGCTGAATCACCTGTTCTTTTTTCGCGGTTTTGAGTCGGAAGATGTGAGCCTGTTATTTGTAATACTCTTTGCCTTGGCGAGTACAACCTTTGGTCTGCTTAGCTACCGGGCCAACTGGGTGAGGATGGTGGCCACATGATACGTCTGAAAAATGTCACCAAATACTATCCTACACCCAAGGGGCGAAAATACGTTCTGCGTGATGTGAACATCGAATTTCCGCCAAAGTGCAATATCGCTATTTTAGGCCGCAACGGCATGGGCAAGTCCACTTTGCTTCGGCTTTTGGGGGGGATTGATTACCCCAACCGTGGCCACATTCGGAGTGAAGGAAGAATATCCTGGCCCATGGGGCTGTCAGGCGGGGTGCAGGGTAGTATGTCTGGTCGTGATAACGCCCGTTTCGTCTGCCGCATCTACGGTGACAGTGAACATGAGGTCGAGCGAAAGATCGAATATATCCATGAATTCACAGAATTGGGTGACTACTTCGATATGCCTGTGAAAACCTATTCAAATGGCATGCGGGCAAGGCTCTCCTTTGCCACCAGTATGGCGTTCGATTTTGATATCTACCTGATGGATGAGATCACAGCCGTGGGTGACCAGCGGTTTAAAGAGAAGAGCCGCGCTGCATTGCAGGAGAAAAAGGACAAGGCCAATATCATCAAGGTCTCCCATAACATGCAGGAGTTGATACGTGACTGCGATGTCGGGATCTATCTCGAAAAGGGTCAGATGCTTCTCTATGAAGATGTTGAAGAGGCCGTGGCCATCTATCGAAAGGATCAAGCAGCGTAGTTATGGCCAAGAGCATATTAATCAAACTGGATCGTAGCGCCAGCCTGTTAACTTTGGTAATCATCCCCTTTGTTCTGCTTGTGCTCTATTACAGCCTTGTTGCCTCTGATCGGTATACCAGTGAGGCTATCTTTACCATCAAGGAGAATGGCAGCAACTCAAGCAGTCTCGATATCGGTCTGCTGGGGATCGGTAATCCCTCGGGTCTTGAGGATGAGCGCATCATGAAGGAGTATCTGATCTCCGGTGACATGCTGGCCTTTCTCGATAAAGAATTTGATCACAAGACTCACTACCAGCAACGCAGCATTGACTGGTTCTCCGCGTTGCCTGCCGATGCAACACGGGAAGAGTATCTGGAGTATTACCGTGACCATATCGATGTCTACTTTGACGAATTGTCGGGACTGTTGTTCGTCGAAGTACAGGCCTTTGAGCGCGACTACGCCAAGCGACTACTTGAAACCGTGCTGCAACAGGCTGAGGGTGTAGTGAATGAGATCAGTCACCGTCTTGCCATGGCTCAATACGAGTTTGTGGAGCAGCAGTTGGTGAAGACACAGGACTCACTCAAGCTTTCCAAGCAGAGTCTGTTGGAATTTCAGAATAGATACCAGATCTTCAGCCCGGAGCAGCAGGGCCAGTCTCTTACTGCCATCATGGACATTCTGGAGGGTGAACTCAGTCAGGAGAAGGCCAAACTAAAACAGCTCCTTGGGTTTCAAAAGAGTAACTCCCCGCAAGTGATTGCCAGCAAGGAGCGCATTCGGGCGCTCACAGAGCAGATAATCGATGAAAAACGCCGATTGATCGGCGAAGGGGACGAAGAGCTGAACGACCTGATGGTGAAGTTTACTAACCTTCAGTTAGATCTCGAATTTACCAAAGATGCCTACGCCTCCGTTCTGGCAGCCCTTGAGCAGTCAAGGGCTGAGGCCTCAAAAAAGATGAAGCACCTGGTCGTTGTCAGTAAACCCTCTCTGGCGGATGAGGCAAAGTACCCGGACAGAGTCTATATCCTGGTTACTGCACTCATCGTATTGCTGATGCTGTTTGGTATAGCCAGAATGATGATTTCCACAATCAGGGAGCATCAGGACTAAGGATGAATCCGCGCATCGAGGCAATGCTTGAGCTTAACGGAAAGACGCAATCTGAAGGACATGGATTGCTTGCTCCGATTGCAATGCCCTTCCATCTACCTACACCGATTTACGGCGCCATGCTTGCGATTTGGCACTTGCGTCCGATTTTGCAGCGGCGCTTTCCGTTGCATGAAGGTAGGCCAAAAGACTTCGTCCGGTTTCTTGCCTGGTGTGCCATCGAAGGGCGACGACAGTATGCTATTTTGCGGTCAATACCAGAGTGGGATGCTGCCTTGGTGCGCCCACTATTGCTGCCTTCTCTTAATAATGACCGTTGGTCCGATGGCTTTTCTGTTGCAATGTTTTTCTACGGGATCGTGCGCTATCGCTATTTCGTCGCGCCCATGCTGCGGGATGCTAAAGCCCGGCACCGCATAGCACGAGCCTTTTGGCGTGGCGAACGCCATAAGTTCATGCTTCCTAAACCCAATTCATGGCATGTTGAATTTTTTCGTCGGCAGTTTGGTACGGTAGATTCGCTGATATCCATGCTTCGGCTTAAAAGAAAAGATGTTGGAAAAAGTACATTGCAGCTAACCGAGACGTTTGGGTTGGCTGACGTTCTCCAAAACCTGGAGGCGCATGCTGAGGTTAATCAACTTCCTATTGAAGATCGCTGTACACCCCCTACGGAACCTGACAATGCCCTGTTGCCTGCAGGGCAGAGCCGATTTTATCTTCGGCTCCCCAAACTGGTGTTACGAAAACTTGCCTGGCTTGGGGTGCGTTTGAAGCGCCGTCCCACCCAGTTTCAGCTGGCCAGCATTACAAACCGCATACCGATAGGCCAGCGTCTATCATCACGATCAACCGAGCCCTTTGGCGTGAACCTGTTCGGCTACGCACAGGGCGAGATCGGCATTGGTGAGGATGTACGGCTGCTTGCCCTGGCACTGAAGTCTCAGGCCATTCCCTTTTGCATCGTCAATGTCAAACCGGGTGATAACGTTTCGCAAAAGGACAACAGTGTCGATCAATGGATTGTCGATAAGCCACGCTACGCCATAAACATCTTCTGTACCACCGGCATCGAGCAGGTCCGCTACGCCTGTGAGCGGGGCCTCGATCTGCTTGAAGGTCGCTATAATATCGGTTATTGGCCATGGGAGTTGCCCGACTGGCCCGCAAGCTGTACCCATGCGTTCAGCATGGTGGATGAGCTATGGGGAATCAGCCACTACACTGCCAATGCCTATCGAAGGGCACAGTGTCCCGTCTACGCGATGCCGCTTTCTGTCACAATCGACAGCGTGGCCCCGATGGGGCGTAAAGATTTCGGCTTGCCTGAAGAGGACTATCTATTCATCTTCTCATTCGATTTTAACTCCACACTTGTTCGCAAGAATCCAGTAGCCGTTATCCAGGCATTTCAACGCGCCTTTCCCAATTCCGCCGGAGGCAAGGTTGGTTTGGTCCTTAAGGCGAGTCACGTCAATGCGGGAAATAGAGCGTGGAAAAGAATAATGCCTCTTATCGAGGCAGACTACCGCATCCATCTCATCGATACCACATTGCGCAGGCCTGAGGTACTGGCACTCTACCAATGCTGTGACTGCTATGTGTCGTTGCACCGGGCAGAGGGATTTGGACGAGGACTCGCAGAGGCACTGATGCTGGATCTTCAACTTATCGCCACCGGTTTTTCCGGAAATCTCGACTTTTGCACGGAGAAGCGAGTCGGGCTGGTACGGTATCGTCGACAGGATGTGCGCCGCTTGGAGTACTTCCATGCCGATGGCCAAAGCTGGGCAGATCCGTACATCGATCATGCCGCAGAACTCATGCAAAAAATCTACACACACCCAAGGCCCATTGAACCTAAGGCATTTGACTTCAGTCCGGCTACCGCAGGCATCCGCTATGCGCAGCGATTGAATGAAATAAAACTCCAACTCGATCTAACGAAGGCAAGTCTATGTTGATCCCTGTTGTACTCTCAGGTGGAGCCGGTACCCGCTTGTGGCCGGTTTCACGCGAAGGGCATCCGAAGCCCTTCATGCGTCTGTCGGATGGCGATACTCTGCTGGAGAAAACCTATTCGCGCGCTATTGGCTGTGATGAAGTCAGTGAAGTGCTCACCATTACCAATCGCGACTATTACTTCCAGAGCAAGGATTGCTGGAGCAGAAGCATACTCGATGAAGTGATCCCCCGGTTCCTGTTAGAACCCAGTGGGCGAAATACTGCACCAGCGCTACTCCTGGGTGCGTTGAAAATTCGCGATCGACATGGTGAAGACGCGATTATGCTGGTCCTGCCAGCCGACCACCTGATCAAAGATATGGTGGAATTTCGAGCCGATGCAGAACGCGCCAGTGAACTGGCGAAACAGGGTTATCTCGTTACGTTTGGTGTGCATCCCACTCAGGCGGAGACCGGCTTTGGTTATATCCGTTCCGGCGATGCTATTGCAGATATGCAAGGGGGATTCAAGGTTGCCAACTTCATCGAGAAACCGCCGCTCGAAGATGCTGAACGAATGATTGCTGAAGGTGGGCACTACTGGAATGCAGGTATGTTTTGCTTCCGTGTCAGTGATCTGCTTTCTGCATTTTTAGATTACGCACCAGAGATGCTGGCGGCTGGAGAACACTGCTGGAAGGCGTCGCAGTGTAATCAGCAGGATGCTTACTGTGAACTCGAAGCTGACAGCTTTTCGATGTTGGAAAATATCTCCATTGACTATGCCATCATGGAAAAAGCAGACAATGTCGCCGTTGTGGCAGCCGGTTTCGACTGGAGCGACATCGGTTCCTGGCAGGCACTGGCGGACCTTGCCGAACCCGATAGTCAGGGTAACCGGGCATTAGGTGAAGTCGTCAATGTCAACAGCCGAAACTGCTTTGTCCAAAGTGAGGACCGGCTGGTAGCTACGCTCGGGCTGGAAAGTATCATGATTATTGACACCCCGGATGCGCTGCTTGTGAGCCACCGGGACCAAGCCCAGAATGTGCGCGAGGTAGTCAAAAAACTCAAGGCAGAAGGCCACGAGTGCTATAAGCTCCACCGTACCGTCTCCCGTCCTTGGGGCGCTTATACGGTGCTGGAAGAGGGTAGGCGCTACAAAATAAAACGCATTGAAGTCAAACCCGGTGCATCGCTGTCACTGCAGATGCATCACCATCGCAGCGAGCACTGGATCGTGGTACGTGGCGCTGCCCGTATCATCAATGGTGACGAAAAGATGTTGATCAAGGCCAACGAATCCACCTATATACCTGCTGGTCATAAACACCGGCTGGAAAACCCTGGTGTGATTGATCTGATTATGATTGAAGTGCAGAGCGGTGAATATCTGGGCGAAGATGATATCGTCCGCATCGAGGACAACTACGGCCGCCGCGTCGAAGACAACTACGATCTCCAGTAGGACCAGACAATCTACGAAAACCATGGAATCGCAATCGGCTATCAAACAAGATGACGAAAACATGAACATAGTGGTAACTACCGGTTGCCCGCACAGTGGTTGGGAAGCTGCATTTCCAGCCTTGCGGCAGCTAGGGCTTGAAAAAGGCGGAGACTCCTTCGCTAAATGGTACGACAAGCTGTTCCAGGAAGCTCGTGTAACGGATTTGCTTCAGCTCAAGCAGCCTATCCAACCCAGCCTTGATCTGGCAGAAAAGGCGGCTGCGCTGTTCTCGGAAGGAGCTGATATTCCGATGTTGTGGGCGGATAGCCGAAACCTGTGGCTGCTTGATTTCTGGGCCACGACTTTTCCGCAAGCGAAGTTTCTGCTCTTTTATATTCGCGCTGAGAGTGCTTTGGCCTATGCGCTTCAGAAAGGCGTAGATCCTGAGCAGTTCATAGAAGATTGGCATGCGTCAAATCAGGTGTTGATACACTTTCAGCGCCGCAATCGCCGCCGTAGCCTATTGCTCGATGCGGAGACGGCTGCCCAACAGCCGGAAGCATTGGCCGATGTCTGTCAACGCATCGGGCTAGTGCTGCAAGCTGCGAACCCATCACCTATCCTAACCGCTGTCGCTCCTGCACTGGAGTGTCTGTTGGCCAGCCAGTTCCTGCATGAACAGTCGGCTATCCAGGTCCTGCAAATGGAACTGGAGGCGAGCGCCCAGCCGTTGGGAGAGGCTGTCGTCCATGAATTCCCTCAGCTGAAAGAGGTGTACCAAGGCTATCGGCAGTGGCAGACGAGAATTGAGCAGCTGACCACGGGACGAGACGAACAGGCAAGGCTGGCAACTGAACGTCAGTCAGAGCTCACCCAGATCAAGCAGACCCAAGAAGTGTTGAATGCGGCCAGTAAGGGGACTGAACAGGAAAACGAACTTCTGCTACTGCAATTGCACCAAGTACAGGAAGAACTCGAAGCAGTTTTCCTACAAAAGCAGCAGATCGAGCAATCCAGTAAGGAGCAAGGCAGCAAGCTAAAGCAGCTCCAGCAGGAACTGGATCGAACCATGAAGGGTTTTCTGGCAGAGGAGAAGATTCGGAAAGGGTTGGCCGGTGAGCAGCAGAAACTGCAATCGCAGATAGGGCAGCTGATCAAGGGACGAGACGAACAGGCAAGGCTGGCAACTGAACGTCAGTCAGAGCTCACCCAGATCAAGCAGACCCAAGAAGTGTTGAATGCGGCCAGCAAGGAGACTGAACAGGAAAACGAGCTTCTGCTGTTGCAGCTGCACCAAGTACAGGAAGAGCTCGAAGCAGTTTTCCTGCAGAAGCAGCAGATCGACCAATCCCAGAAGGAACAAGACTCTAAGTTCAAGCAGCTCCAGCAGGAATTGGATCAAACCAGGAAGGATTTTCAGGCAGAGGAGAAGATACGGAAAGGGTTGGCCGGTGAGCAGCAGAAACTGCAATTGCAGATTGGGCCGCTGATCAAGGGACGGGATGAACAGGCAAAGTTGGCTACTGAACGTCAGTCACAGCTTACCCATGTCAAACAGGCCCAAGAGAGGTTGACCGCAGCCAATAATAAGACCGAACAGGAAAATGAACTGCTGCTGTTGCAGTTGCACCAAGTACAGGAAGAGCTGGAACATTACTTCATTAAATACCAGGAAATGGTGCGGGAGTTAGAAGAACAAACCAAAGTCGAATCCACCGATTCCGAAGAACAGCGAGAGCCAGAGAAGTCCAGACCGACCAAGACCTCGAAGATTACTGCACCCATTAGCGTCCTTGCCAAGCCATTCAAGCTCACGAACAAGGCGCAGAAAAGAGAGAAGAGGTTAGTCAACCTACTGAGAGATTCAGGTCTTTTCGACGAGGCTTGGTACCTTGCAGAATATCCCGATGTGGCCGAGGCAGGCATCGACCCTATTCAGCACTATCTGCGTTACGGTGCGTCAGAAGGGCGTAACCCATCATCTAAATTCGATACAGCATTCTATCTGACTACCAATCCCGACATCGTACAAGCAGAGGTCAATCCGCTTGTACATTATCTCCGGTATGGGAAAGAGGAAGGTCGGTTGCCATCAAACAAAGGTGTCACTGCATGGATGCCATAAAGTGTAATTTCTATTGTGCACAACAGCTATTAAATATAGCCAGTACTGCTTGTTAATATGAAAGAAAGTACAGACACCATTGAGAAGCAGGCAAGTCGGCAAGCAACAGTATCTGTGGTCATGCCATCGCTCAATCAAGCCACCTTTATAGAGCGGTCAATCCACAGCGTATTGACTCAATCGGATGCGCTACTCGAGCTGATAGTCATGGACGGGGGTTCCAACGACGGCACCCAGGCTATTCTGTCTCGTCTGGCACAAGAATCCGATGGCCGACTGCGTTGGCAATCGGAAGCGGACCGGGGTCCTGCCCACGCCGTCAACAAGGCGATGGCGATGACCCAAGGTGACGTAATTGGATGGCTGAATGCTGATGATATCTACATGCCAGATGCACTGGAACGGGCAGTTCAGACACTGGATGCGCATCCCGAGTGGGTGATGGTCTATGGACATGGACAGCACATCAATGAGTGTGACCAGGTTATCGGCGATTATCCGACTCGTCTGCCCGATACACCACTTCAGGCGTTTGCTGATGGTTGTTTTATTTGTCAGCCTACTGTGTTTCTACGCAAGGATGCACTGAACAGGTTTGGGGGATTAACTGAGAGTCTGGAGACCGCCTTCGACTTCGAGTGGTGGTTGCGATTTTTCAGCCAGCAGCATGAAGCCATAGGATTTGTCGATGCGCTACAAGCCGGTTCACGCCTGCATAGCACCTGCATAACCCTAAACCAGAGGGAAACAGTCATCCGCGAAGGCATGCAAGTGTTGGCGCAATACTTGGGTACCAGTCCCTTGCATTGGTTCAAGACATATACCGATGAAATACTGGCGGACTACCCACACGGGCGGCAGATCAAAAACATCAAGGCGTATTTAATAAAATTTGCACGAAGTATTTCCGGCTATCTCTCTGACGCTGACAAGCAGGAATTACGCAATTACCAACAAACCGATGCGCGCATAAATTTGGCCATCCCAGACGCCTATCTTGAGATATATTCTGATGGTTGGCTGCCCGTCCGTTCGACGCTACGGGTGCGCAGCCGAAAACGCCACTGGCGGCGGGTAGAATTGCGGGGAAGGCATGTTTCGAAGGCTAATGGTCCGTTACAGTTGAAGGTGTACTCGCCCGATGGAAAGGAAAGTGTCCACAAGATAGAAAAAAAAGGACCGTTTTCACTACAGATCGACCTGCCTGTTGTGACGGAGCGACCTGCCTACTGGACCTTTGTCTTTGAAGCAGATGGCTGTTTTATTCCACGAGAAAGTGATCCAGGCACAGACGACGCCCGAGAACTTGCCTGTCAGATCGACGCAATCCAGTTGCATACAAAGTAGGAGTGGGAAATATTTTGTACATGAGAGGTCGGAGTCAAATGGCCCTGACTAACCACTTGGGTAGGTTGGGTTAGGCCGTCTTTTTGGCCGTAACCCAACAATATGCATTTTCAAAATCCACCGAAGGTGAGGGTGTGGGGAGAAATACCCCACAACACGACAAACGAGCTAGAAGCACATGCACAAAGAACAGCATAATTCTCAGATATGGCCCACGACAGATATGGACACCATCGTCCACTTGGGCGCAGGCCGATGCAGCGAACTGGATGACTACCTCGCCGCGAAGCCTGCCCGCTTACTGCTGGTGGAGGCCGACCCGCAGCTTACTAAGACGCTTCAGGCGCGTACCATCGACCACCCGCAGGTTGAGGTCATCAACCGAGCCGTGGCGGCCCAGCCGGGTCCCGCCACGTTTCGTCGCTATAACCTCCCAGATGTTGGCAGCCTGCACCGGGCTGCTCCTGGCCTGCTGGAACTCTTTCCCGGTCTTAAGACGGTGCATGAGTTCCAAATCGAAGCGTTGGACCCACCCCCACTGCTACAGCCCCTGCGGCTGCAAGTGGAACAACGCAACCGGCTGATCATCGACCTACCCGGTGAGGAACTTTCCGTACTTCAGGCGCTTAAGCAAGCCGACCAACTACACCTGTTTGAACAGCTACAACTCCACTGTGGTCGCGAATCTCTGTATGAAGATGGTGAACCGGCAGCCACTGTCCTCCAATGGCTTCAGGATCAAGGATTTGATCTATTGTTGGAGGACGACAGCCAGGACCCGGATCGCCCTCGCTGGGACCTCAGACGCAACAAATTGCAACTTGACCATCATGATCTGAAAAAGCAGTTGGTTCAGCAAATCAAAATCCATGAAGAGCAAAAAGCGCTACTCAATGAACGTCAAGTCCAGGTAGGACAGTTAACCAAAGCCTTGGATGAGCAGGCGAAGCTATTGGCTGAATATAAAGTGCAGTTTGAGAAGGTAAATCAAGCAAAGGCCGTACATGAGAAGTTAGCGAATGAGCGACAGACCAAGATAGAACAGCTCACCAAAGCGAGGGATGAACAGGCGAAGCTTGCGGGTGAACACAAAACTCAGTTGGAACAGGCCAACCAGGCCAAGGCCGCACAGGTCAAGTTGGCAAATGAGCGCCAGACCTGGATAGAACAGCTTACCAAAGCGAGGGATGAGCAGGCAAAGCTTTCGGCTGAACGCAAAACTCAGTTGGAACAGGCCAACCAGGCCAAGGCCGCGCAGGTCAAGTTGGCAAATGAGCGCCAGAACCAGATAGAACAACTCACCAAAGCGAGGGATGAACAGGCGAAGCTTGCGGGTGAACACAAAACTCAGCTGGAACAGGCCAACCAGGTCAAGGCCGCACAGGTCAAGTTGGCAAATGAGCGCCGGACCCAGATAGAACAACTCACCAAAGCGAGGGATGAGCAGGCAAAGCTTTCGGCTGAACACAAAACTCAGTTGGAACAGGCCGACCAGGCCAAGGCCGCACAGGTCAAGTTGGCAAATGAACGCCAGAACCAGCTAGAACAACTCACCAAAGCGAGGGATGAGCAGGCAAAGCTTTCGGCTGAACGCAAAACTCAGTTGGAACAGGCCAACCAGGCCAAGGCCGCGCAGGTCAAGTTGGCAAATGAGCGCCAGAACCAGATAGAACAACTCACCAAAGCGAGGGATGAACAGGCGAAGCTTGCGGGTGAACACAAAACTCAGCTGGAACAGGCCAACCAGGTCAAGGCCGCACAGGTCAAGTTGGCAAATGAGCGCCGGACCCAGATAGAACAACTCACCAAAGCGAGGGATGAGCAGGCAAAGCTTTCGGCTGAACACAAAACTCAGTTGGAACAGGCCGACCAGGCCAAGGCCGCACAGGTCAAGTTGGCAAATGAGCGCCAGAACCAGCTAGAACAACTCACCAAAGCGAGGGATGAGCAGGCAAAGCTTTCAGCTGAACACAAAACTCAGTTGGAACAGGCCAACCAGGCCAAGGCCGCACAGGTCAAGTTGGCAAATGAGCGCCAGAACCAGATAGAACAACTCACCAAAGCGAGGGATGAACAGGCGAAGCTTGCGGGTGAACACAAAACTCAGTTGGAACAGGCCAACCAGGCCAAGGCCGCACAGGTCAAGTTGGCAAATGAGCGCCAAGTTCAAGTAGAAGAACTCTCTAGATCACAAGAAGAACTGTCAAATACAGTCAATGACCAATACTCACAATTACAGGTGCTTTCGAAAGATCGGTCCTCTCTTGAGTCACAGATAGAGACACATAAGAATTTACTGTCACAGCAATGCATCAAAGAAAATCAGCTGCATGAGGAGGTTGCTGAATCTCGACAAGCATTAAATCTTAGTATTAAGCTGCAAACGATACGCGAAAATGATCTTGCAGACCTGCAAAGCAGGTATCGGGAGTCCATTGCAACACAAGAAGGTCAGCACCAATTACTTGTAAAACTATCTGAGCGCCTTAGTTCGGTCTCTACATATTTACATCAACTACATGTTGAAGACCAGCGTGGTATGAGTAATAAAAGTAACAAAAAAAAGAGAAATAAAAAGGGAAAGAAAAGAAATAAACGCAAGTTTTTTAAGCATCTGGTGGTTAGCTCAAAAGATAAGGCTGCACGATGAGCAAGAAAAAAAGGCTTCTTGTAAAATCTGCAGGTGATTTGGTTTCAGCTATTGATGAAGCTCTAGCTCTACTAAGGGAGTCACCATACGGCGAAAAAACAAAGCTTTCGTGCCAAGGTGATCCTGGAAGTTTACTTGAACAATGCATTGCTCTATGTGAAAAAACTGAAGCAAATACTATGGAACCAATCCGTACCATTCACCACTTTGCATGTACGGGAGGAACTCTGTTCTGTAAGTGTCTAGCTGTCATGCCAAATGCGCAGCTCTTGAGTGAGGTGGACCCTCTTAGTACATTTGAGATAAATGTAAATAGACCCAAGTTTTCGCCTACTGATATGGTAACACTGTTGCGTCAAAGTACGAGTGGGGATGAAAATGAACTCGTTATCGAAATGTTTCTCAGCAATTTGGAGATCATATATAAGTCAATGTTCGCTTTGGGAAAACGATTGATTATAAGAGATCACGCTCATAGCCATTATTGTGTTGGTGAAGATATACCCGGACGTCCTAATTTAAGACAGATTATAATGCAGCGACTGCCTGTTTGCTCTGTAGTAACGGTTCGAAATCCGCTAGATAGTTATTTGTCATTAGTAAATAATAAATGGCTGAATTTTACTCCGCCAACATTTGATGAGTATTGCAGACGTTATCTTATCTTTATTGATTCTTATAATGACGTCCCCATACTAAAATATGAAGATTTTGTTGTTTCACCTTATGAGTCGATGGGTACTCTATGTAATCTATTGGATCTGTCCTATTCAGATCAATTTATTGATGTGTTTAATGTTATTAAACTAACTGGTGATAGTGGTAGAAGTTCGGGTGAAATTCTGGCGAGGCCTCGTCGAGCGATAGCTGAAAGTTTAAGGCAAGAGGTCAGTGAGTCAGAAAATTACGAAAAAATACGAATGGTGTTGAAATATGATTAGAATAATGTGTCTGAGACAGAAATGTAGGCTTCTTAATAAGCATCAAATAAAATCTTTATGCAAAAGGATTGAGAATTATGGTTGAATCTAATCTTGTCTCTGCAAATGCTCTTGTTAGAAAGGGCAGTTTTGCTGCCGCACGTAGTATGTATATTGATCTCCTAGGAGAATGTAGAGGGACAGTGCTCCATAAAACTATATGCGATAATCTGGTTTACCTGCATTTCAAAGAGCATAAGAAATTACCTGTTTATAATAAATCGCCTCGTATAATGATTTTGCCTAAACGCAAGAGTGACTTTTTCGATATTATTAGAAAGCTAACATATTTCTATTCAGACCTGCCCACGCTTGAAGTGATTATATTAAGTGATAAAGATATTCCAGGTTCACTAGATAATCATTCTGATTATTCAAGCGATATTCCGGACTTGTATAAAACGTTTAGGTCTCAGTTGCACTCGATTCGCAGTCTAGATGATGCGCTTGACTGTGAGATCCTGTTGTGTGGGAACTTGAAGCCGGAAAAAAATATTCAGAACTTTATTGATGAGTATAGGAGCGGTGGAAAAAAAGTATATTACATTGATAAGGAGAGCCAGAGGCATGAAGGATCATTTTATATACATGCATTGTTTGAGTACTACGATAAGTTTGAGTCTCAAGTTGATGAAAGTTACTCAAGATTTAGTAAGTTAATTAAAATTCTGAGGTCAAAAAAATCATACATATTTACTTCTGGACCAAGTATTGAAGAGTATGAGAAATTTGAATTCAACGATGGTGTTAAGCTGATATGCAATACAATTACTTTAAACAAGAAATTATTACAGAAAGTTAAACCCGACATACTGTTTTTTGCTGACCCGCTGTTTCACTATGGCCCATCTAAATATGCGGCTGAATTTCGTGATAGTGTCAAACAAGTGTTAGATGACTACCCAGATCTGTTTATTGTTTCTACAATCAAGTATTTTTACATGCTAAGTACCCTTTTTTCCAACTACAAAGACAGAATTATTTGTATACCAGTAGAGGCCGAGGGCGTAATTAATCTTGATATCGATAAGAACGATAGTTTTTTTGTTAGGGCGACAGATAATATTTTCACTTTGCTAATGCTGCCGGTTGCTTCTGCAGTATCTGAGGAGATTTATACGATTGGGGTGGATGGCAAGCCGCTGTCGTTAAATGACAAGTTTTGGAGGTACGGAAAAAATACTCAGAATAATGACTCGTATGATTCCTTAAAGCGATTGCATCCCGGTTTTTTTAATCTTGATTATAATGATTTTTATTTAAAACATTGTGATGTTGTTGGTGCGTATATTAATAGGATCGAAGTGGGTGGCACGAAGGTTTCCTCTCTTACAGCTTCATATATTCCTGGATTAAGGCGGCGTAGTTTAACGCAGGGGTCTGCAGAACAAATTGTTACGAATCTTTCAAATAGACTTAAAGAAGATGCGAATAAAAAAATATTTATCAGTTTTAACCCAGATTTGTCCAGTAAAGATACGGGGCATTTTTATGCTTATGACGAGAGTATTCGTAAGGAAGCAAGTAATAATGGGGTAGGTTTTATTTCATTGGTGGGTAAAGATTGTGTTGTGGAGGAGCTTGGAGAGGACTACTTTTCATGGTTTACCCATAACTCATGGGTGTTCGGTAGAGAAAAAAATATATATAGAGATCAATTCATATATGAAATCGAATTGCTGAGGGCGGCGCTAAAACAATTCAGTGATAAGGTCTTCACCATATATTTTTACATGGGGACGCCTTGGCATTTGGAAATAATTGATAAATCTATACTCAAGCCCTTGCTTAATACAAAAGTTGTTATTAATTTATTTGGCGTTGATAAATATCTTGATAAGTGGAAGGAAAATGCCAGGTTTAATAAAATGCTTCGGAATAATCGCATTAAAGTGTGTGTTGAAAGTGAAGCACTTATTGCAAATAAGATGTTAGATGATCGTGGGTTCAAAATATGGCCTATGATGCGGTCTGATGTAACCTTGGATGATGATAGCTTGCCAGGTAAGCACGGTAAGCAGAATCATGCTGGAAAGGTCAGGGTGTTTTTTGCATGTACTCCACAACGTGAAAAAGGATTTGATATAGTTTTAAAGGCTATTTCTGCTTTGGAGAAAGGCTCGAATATTGAGCCTGTACTGCGAATCACAAAGCACTTATATAATAATAAAAGCTTGATGGCAGAGTACGAGCATATGAAAAAAAATGCCAAGATTAAGCCTGCAATCTATCAAGGTGACCTGACCCCTTCAGATTATGAAGACATGTATAATTCATCAGATATTGTGGTTATTCCTTATCGCCGAAAACTCTTTGAATATAAAACCTCTGGTGCCATTCTGGATGGTGTTTACTATGGAAAACCCGTCTTGGCTACTGAAAAAACGTGGCCCGGTGATGTGGTTAATGAATTTTCTCTGGGAAAAACCTTTACAGATGGCGATCATTTAAGTTTAGTTGCTAATTTAAAGGAATTAATTAGTCAGAGGAAAAAGTATACGCAACATATCAGCAATGAAAAAGAAAGTATTCTTTCTAATTATTCTCCAGCAACATTAGTTGAATTTATAGGAAACTAAGGAAAATCATATGATTAAAGTAGCTGCTTTTGTTCCGTTGAAGTTAAACTCACGCCGACTTCCAAATAAAAATTTCCTTAGGCTTGGTAACTATCCGCTTGCGTATCATGTCTTTAATACACTGCTCACTGTTGAAAGTGTTGATAGTGTATTTTGCTATACGAGTCAACCGCAGGTATTAAGTTTGCTTCCATCTAATGTCGAGTTACTTATGCGCCCTAGACACCTAGATGGTGACGGTGTTAAAGCAAATGAATTATTCTTATATGCAGTGGAAAATATAGACGCTGACATAATTGTGCTTTGTCACGCCACCGGGCCATTCATAGGTGCGGATTCGATTAACAAAGGAATTCAGGCGGTTCTTTCTGGAAAATATGATTGTGCATTTGCCGTGCAAAAGCACCAAACATATTCATGGTTTATGGATAAACCTCTAAATTATGATCCGACTAATATGGAGCAGACCCAAGATTTAGCGCCGATTTTTTGTGAAACAAGTGGGTTTTATATTTTCAGGAAAGATAATTACCTGAAATCTGGGAGTAGAATTGGCGCAACTCCTTTCATGGTGGAAGTTGATGTAAGAGAATCAATAGATATAGATGAGCCAGCAGATTTTAACTTAGCCTCGCATATGTTTTCCTATAATCCGCATGTGACATCCTATTCTCGAGATACATTTTTCGTTGATTTGGCTAATCAGAGTTCACAACATAAAAACATTTCGCACGTTTCATTTGATTTGGATGGTGTTTTGATAGACTCCATAGAGTTGATGGATGAGTCTTGGGCGTATGCAATGAAGATTATGGATTTACGTTATCCATTTTCTGAGTATAAGAAAAGGATTGGAATGCCGTTTCTTGAGATTTTGAAATCAATGGGTGTAGATAAGAAATACTATGCTGAGATTGAAGAGCTCTATAATCGCTATTCTGCTGAAAATATAGATAAAATTAAAAAGTTTATGTCTATAAATGATGGTCTGAAACGGCTTAAATCAGTTGGCATAAAGATATCTCTCGTCACTTCAAAGAATAAAGATAGGACAAGTGAAATCATGTCCCGTCACTTTGATAAAGACATTTTTGAAGCGATCATCACTCCTGCCGATATTCCGTCAGAAAGGGGGAAGCCAAATCCAGATCCGATTCTTTTGGCATGCGTCCAGCTTGGTGTTGACCCATATAATACGTTATATGTTGGTGACATGGAGGTCGATAGAGAAGCTTCAAAAAGGGCTGGCACACACTTTGTTTATGCAAATTGGGGATATGGAGACTTGACCAAGGTTAAGGACGTTTGGTTCAATTGTTTTGATGACTTGGTTGAGTTTATTGTTTCGTGAATATCTAATGGTAAATATTCTAAATAGGTTATGTGCTTCATTTATTCTCTGAATAATACAATGACTTAATCTTTTGAATGCCTAGAAATTTAGTGCTTTTTTTCTATCTAAAATGATGGAGGTTATTGATCTAATGAATACTAAACAGTGCGTGCGGATGCAAGCCTAAAGCCATGAAAGCCATACTGCATATAGGTTGTGAAAAAACTGGCACAACATCACTTCAAGAGTCATTGTATTTAAATAAGTCTAATTTAGAGGAGCAAGGCTATTTCTTTAGTCAAGCTGCGGGGGAAAAAAATCACAATAAGCTGTTTGTGTGCTCATTGGAGAAAGAACGTTTAAGTGTGGACTTATTGTCAAAAAGAATGGGAATCCATTCTTACGAAAAGCAGTGTCAAGAAAAGTTAGTCTTGGAAGCCAAGATAGAAAATGAAAATAGAAATTTGCCAGCAGGTGTTGATAAAGTAATTTATTCAAGTGAACACTTACAAGCTAGACTGCAGACTCAGAATGAGATTCAAAATTTATTTGATATGCTTTCAGGCTATTTTAATGAGTTTGAGGTTATAGTTTATCTACGTAATCCGATGGCCTATGCGGTGAGTTTATTTTCAACATCCTTGAAATTTGGGAATATTTCAAATTCAATTGCTGGTCCATACGTAGGAAATGGCGAACTCAATTACCGGTTTAATTATAAGAAAATGATAAGTAACTGGCAGGGTGTTTTTGGGATGAGTTCAGTACGGCCGCTCTTATTTGATAAATCCCATCTTGTTAACTCTAATGTGGTTGATGATTATTATGCCAAGTTAAATATTGATTGTTCAAACTTTATTCCAATTGAGGATAAACTCAATTTGTCATTAAAGTCTGATGCTCAGGCATTTCTGCTTCAAGTTAATAAGCAGCTTTCATTGAATAACACACTAGACAGGCCATCTAAGTCTAAAATAGTTAGAAATCTTGTGAGTAGATTGGAGCAAATAAGAGGTGGCTCTGGAATTCGTCCATCAAAGAGTTTGTGTTATGAATTCGAATTGGCATTTTCAGAATCAAATGAATGGATAAAAAATAATTATTTCCCTGACTATAATGGACTCTCTAATAATTGTGAGGAATATGAATCAGATGCTGAGAAATATTTATCAATCAGCACAGAATCTACATACGATATTATAATAGAGCTTATTGGTAGAGAAATATCAGACTGATACTATGTTTGCTTTTTTTATCAGGTTTTCTATAAACTTTTACAACCATCCACATTCTGAGCATTCGCCTACTTTTATGCCAAGGCCTCAATGAGATTTTATTTACTTTAAGTTCCACGCTTTACGAATTCAACTGTAAGCGCAAAATTAACTGCACTCAATCACGCTACTACAATCCCTAAGCATTATATATTTTGAATGATAGCGCTTATGAAGCGTCTACTTATGGCTTTTTTCTGCCAATAAATGTATTGCCGACAGCGCTTCTGTGAATACGAGTTCAGATGAGTATAAATGCCAATGCTTAGTTGTCATCTTGTAAGGATAAAATCAGTGTTGCAGATTAAGACGAAATTAGGAATTGACGCTCTTAATCCTATCTTACCTTACAAAAGTAAATTTAGATTAGTTTGCAAAGGACTTAAATCCTTCGTTGTGTTGGCTGCTATGGTTTTTCCAAATAAAATATTTGGTGATGGAAGTAATGGGCAGCAAGTTATAGTTAGTGAAATTAGCCATGCATCATCTTATGGAATTCTTGAGGGGACTGATCTGATTGGAGGGAACAATAATGCGATTGACTATGATCGCCCATTAAACTCTAAATCAATTTCTCTACCGGAGAATCTAACCTTTGATGAAGATGGAGGGTTTTCTTTTGCTACATGGTTTGTAGTAGATCGTCTTAAGGATGCAGTAGGAATCCGTCAGGTTATCCTTGATACTCGCTCTAGTGAAAATAATAATGGTTTTTATATATTCATAGATCCAGAGAGAAGTTATTCTGTTCGCGCCGGGGCTAAGGGGTCTTCCAATTCGGCACAGTATTTACAGACAATAGATGGCTATGCAGATGGTGTCTGGCATCATGTATTATTAACGGTGAGTGCAAAAAAGATAATGAGGCTCAAGGTTGATGGGCATACCGCATATGGTGAAGATGGTATTACCGGCCAGATTTTATTGCATTCTACACAATATGGAAATTCGACAATCAATTCAATTGGAGGATCTGCTGTCGATTCCAATGAATTTGGAAACTTAATCGGAAGTGTGGATGAGGCTTGGTATTGGAATTATGAGTTACCAGATGAAATGATTGAGGATATTATCTGTAATCCAATTAAGGAAAGAGCCGTCCCTATAAAAAATAAATCAATTCGATTGGGAGCGTATGTCTGGAAGGGAAACATATCTTGTTATGCGGAATGGCTGGGCAAGTCTTTTGATGTTATTAGCAGCCGATTTGATGGCTCTAAAAAATATATTAGATTTCGTGATAGACTTCGAGAGAGCAATAATAACATTCTTTTGTTTCGTCAGTTTAATGCCGTGTATTGGCCAAAAAGAAAAAAGCATATGTTTACGGGTAGTGCCGTAAGTATCGAAGGGGCAAATCTAGAAAGGCCGTTGAAACACCAAAGTTCTAAGTATACTTCGGATGTCGTATCAAAATCTAGCTCGCAGGGTTATTCGTATGATCCTGGACATCCGTTATTTGTGGAGGAATGGATTAACTACATTACAAAATATTATATTACAAATTCAAAAAGAGATAATCTTGGAATGGATGGAGTCGTTGTCGATAACTTACCCATGGGTGGTGCAGATTTATGGAAGACGAAAAAGTCAGGAAGACTGGATTATAGCCTTAATAAAGGAATGCAAGCTAAAGATGGAAGAGGTGTTATTTATGATGGATCATTTGAAAGAAGATTGCAGGGAACTGAAAGATTTATCCGGGAAGTTAATAAACAACTTATAAAGCATGAGCAAGACGGGGTAAATGATAAGCGAGCACTAATTGCAGTTAACTTGTCATCACATTCAAAAACGGTTTCATCTTCTGCCAGAATATTACAAGCAAGATTTAATGCAGGTTGGTTTGAAACATGGTTAACAAAGTATGTAAGTAGAACACCAAAAAACGCAAAGAATCAATTGAGACGCAAAAGAGACTTTGAGCTGGCTGAACAAAAATCTCATGATGGAATTCCATTGATTCTTGGATACGCGTATGATTTTATGGTCAAGGATGATGTTGAATCAATGATTGCTACATATCTAGTTGCTAAGAGAGGTGAAGGTATGAAGCTTCATCCGATGCCTATAAATATTCTCAGGCAGGATTTGATACGTAATAAAGGTTATTTTTTATCAAATGATTATAAATCTATAACGGCTCCTGCTACTTGGGGTTACTCAGCCAACTACTTATTTGAAGGCCTTCAGAAATACCGTCAATATTATGAAATCGATATGGGGGTTGCGCTAGATGACAAACTGGAAATTAGTGAATACTCATATTTAAGAAAATACGAAAATGGGATTGCCTTAGTCAATATAGGCGATTCTCGGGTAACTGTGTCGACTTCTGTTTTAGAAGAGATGGAAGTTGATATCGACCTATATAAAACCATAGATGGATCTACTATTAAAATGCCCATCATTTTGAATTCAATGAATGGGAAAGTGCTTCGACTTCAAGGTGCTAATCACTGAATTTATCGGTGTTAAATCTTCCAGCGACAAGCAAAGTTACAGAAATCGGTTCAGGCCACATAATAGCTATTCCAGACTGCCATTATTAATGGGAGGAGCGCTGTATATAGATGAAGCGATAATGTTATTGAGCTCGCCTGAGTCTCTCAATAATCTAATTAAGCCATGTCCGCCTTCATAGAATGGATGCAACGTGATATATTTTATGTGCTTTAAATGCATTGCGTGTTTACTGTCTATTTTGTCATTTTTATCATAGTAAATATTAATGTTACAAATTACCTAGTCAGATTTGATTACAGATTTTAAGTCAAAATATTTATCAGAAAATTTATTCTGCACGTATGTTAATTTGTCTTTAGTTTCTTATATATATTGGATTATGGATAAAGGTTTGTGGAGAAAAGGCATGGACACAACTAGCCTCAATCAATAAACCAATAATTATGGCTGCATAACCACCCATTGAATTACCAAATACGGCCACCTTTTTAATGCCATTCTCATCGATAATATTCCTTAGAAATGAAGCGGTTTCTTCAATATTGGTTGATATTCCAGAAATGCCAGGCTGTTACCATACCTGCTGTGGGTCGCGCAAGTAGATTTTGTTGGCTTTTAGGTTTTTTGTTATATTGACTAACTCAAATGGAGGTAGGCCTCGCCTACCGGCAACTCCGCCGGCCGAAGGCAATTAGTAGAGGGCCATCTTTGTACGATAGTTCAATGATGGATGAGAGGTTGGGATTATTTATTTTTCTGTGGGATTCGGTTGCCATGGAATCAACGGGGTCTTTTTCAATAAAGAGGATTGATCTGACATTAGTTTACTTGTTTGCGTTGGGCTATATCAGAGAAAAGGAGAAAATCTGCTTTACCTGAAACAAGCAGCTGATGCCTGGGGTTACGTAGTTCATGCCTATGTGCTGATTATCAATCATGTGCATTTGCTATTAAAGCCTGACCAGCCGACGTCAATTGTCCACTTGTCTAGACTCTGGGGCGGCATAATGTGCTCTATATCAATGAATCCTGCAAGCAGCATGGTAGCCTCTTGGAGGAGCGCTACAAATCCAATATTATTCGATCCCAGGCCTAATCTCTTGGTTTGTCAGCGTTAATTGAGATGAATCCGGTTCTGGTAGGCATGGTTGATTTTTCAGCTAAATAACGTTGGTCCGGTTAAGAGGCTAATTGGCTTGGGGTGAGTAATCCAATCGTGACAAGGTACCCAGAGTATTTGACTATGGACCGTTCCCAGGCGTGGCAGGCCGTCAAAGGTCTCTCAAGGAATTAAATAGTTACAACGAGGATTGAAAATGAAGAAGGCACTTATTACGGGCATAACGGGCCAGGATGGCTCCTATCTGGCAGAGTTATTATTAGAGAAGGGCTACGAGGTACACGGTATCAAGCGCCGTGCCTCATCATTCAATACGCAGCGCGTGGACCATATCTATCAGGATCCACACGTTGATAATCAACGATTTATACTCCACTACGGTGATCTTACTGATAGCTCCAATCTAACCCGCATTCTTCAGGAGGTGCAGCCGGATGAGGTCTATAATCTGGCGGCACAATCCCATGTGGCCGTCAGTTTCGAGGCGCCTGAATACACTGCCGATGTAGTTGGTATGGGTACGCTTCGCCTGCTTGAGGCGATTCGCCTGCTGGGGTTGGAGAAGAAGACGCGCTTCTACCAGGCGTCCACCTCCGAACTGTTTGGGCTGGTACAGGAGACGCCTCAGAAAGAGACCACGCCGTTTTATCCGCGCAGTCCCTATGCTGCAGCTAAGCTGTATGCCTATTGGATCACGGTGAACTACCGTGAGGCTTACGGTATGTACGCCTGTAATGGGATTCTGTTCAATCACGAATCACCGCGACGTGGTGAGACATTTGTCACGCGGAAGATTACACGAGGTTTGGCAAACATTGCACAGGGGCTGGAAAAGTGCCTCTACCTGGGTAATATGGACGCGCTTCGTGACTGGGGTCACGCGAAGGATTTTGTTCGTATGCAGTGGATGATGCTGCAGCAGGACCAGCCTGAAGATTTTGCCATCGCTACCGGCGTTCAGCACTCTGTGCGTGATTTTGTCAGTATGTCAGCCGCAGAGTTAGGCCTGACCCTGCGTTTCGAGGGCGAGGGGCTGGATGAGAAGGGTATTGTTGAGCGAATAGAGGGTGATAAGGCGCCTGGGTTGAAAGTGGGCGATGTGATCGTTGCGGTTGACCCGCGATATTTCCGCCCTGCTGAAGTGGAAACCCTGCTGGGTGATCCTACAAAAGCGAAAGAGCGGTTGGGCTGGGTACCGGAAATCACAGTTCAGGAGATGTGCGCTGAGATGGTGGCTACCGACCTGCACGAAGCACGGCGGCATGCGCTGTTGCAAGAACATGGGTATGAGTTGCCGATGCAAGTGGAACATTGAATATGCTCCGTAATCTGTCACAGAAAATCTTTGTGGCCGGCCATCGGGGAATGGTTGGTTCGGCCATCATCCGCTGCCTCCAGGCGTTGGGCTATACCAACATCATAACCCGGGGACGCGATGAGCTTAATCTGTTGGATCAGGCGACTGTACAGGCTTTTTTCGAACGCGAGGCTTTAGACCAGGTGTACCTTGCTGCGGCGAAGGTGGGTGGTATCCATGCCAACAATACTTACCCGGCTGATTTTATCTATGAAAATCTGATGATCGAGGCCAATATTGTACATGCCGCGCATTTGACGGGTGTGCAGAAATTGCTTTTCCTCGGCTCTTCCTGCATCTATCCAAAGTCGGCCGAGCAGCCGATGAAAGAGGAGGCGCTGCTCACCGGGACACTGGAGCCCACAAACGAGCCATATGCCATTGCCAAGATTGCCGGCATCAAGTTGTGCGAGAGTTATAATCGTCAGCACGGTCGCGACTACCGTAGTGTGATGCCGACTAACCTCTATGGATCGAATGACAACTTTCATCCTGAGAACAGCCACGTGATCCCTGCTTTGCTGCGCCGTTTTCACGAGGCGGTTCAATCCAATGCAGAAGAGGTGGTAATCTGGGGTAGTGGTACACCGATGCGCGAGTTTCTGCATGTGGATGATATGGCGGCAGCCAGTGTGCATGTGATGGAGCTGGATAGTGAAACCTATCAGGCGAATACAAAGCCGATGCTGTCTCATATCAACGTGGGCACCGGCGTGGATTGTACGATTCGGGAACTTGCAGAAACGATTGCCCGTGTTGCAGGATTTTCCGGCAAGCTGAGCTTCGACAGCAGTAAGCCCGATGGTACACCGCGCAAGTTGATGGATGTTGCCCGTTTGAAGGCGTTGGGCTGGGAGGCGTCGATTACCCTTGAAGAGGGGCTGCGTGATGCCTATCGTTGGTTTCTGGAGAATCAGGAACGGTTCAGGGGCTGAAGGTGCATCTTCCGTCTGATGTTTTTCAGACCGTGGTGGCGTCTACGCCACTGGTATCGATCGATCTGGTAGTGGAGAATGACTGCGGGGAGATTCTCCTTGGCTTGCGCAATAACCGTCCGGCGCAGGGGTGTTGGTTTGTGCCAGGTGGACGGATTCTAAAGTGCGAAAGCCTTGATGCCGCCTTTATGCGGTTGGTAAGGGATGAACTGGACGTCGAGGCGAGCCGCACATCCGCCTGTTTCCTGGACGTGTATGAGCATTTCTACAATGATAGTGTCTTTGGCGAGACACCGGATACCCATTATGTGGTGCTGGCCTACCATCTTCGGCAGGATCTTGATCTGAGCCGTCTACCGTCATCACAACACCGCGACTATCGATGGTGGCCACAGGCAGAAATGGCTGCCAGCGATCGGGTACATTCTAACAGTCGTGCCTACCTTTCTGCGCTGAAAGAGATTACGCGTCATGCCAATGCCAGGGAGCAGCAGAAGGGAGCGAAATGGTAATCAAAAAGTTGCGCTCGGTCCTCGGGCAGGTTGCTAAATCAAATGGTTCAAAAAAGCGTTTTAAGCGTTGTGTGCTGCATATTGGAACCGAGAAAACCGGTACATCTACCATACAACGTTTTTTAACGGTAAATCGCAAGGAACTGGTTCGTGATGGTGTGATCTATCCATCGGCCACGGGTAATAACGGTGGGACTCAGTGGGGGTTTGCTGCCTGTGCGCAAAACAAGCCTTGGGATATGGATGTTGGTGTAGCGTTAGGCATCCACTCTGCTGAAGATCAGGAGTCATACAGGGATACGCTACGAAAAAAATTGTTCCGGGAGTTTTTGGCCGCGCCCAAGGCTGACGTACTGGTTATTTCGTCAGAGCATCTGCACAGCCGGTTGATCAGTCAGGAAGCAATTTTTCGTCTGAAGGAATTTTTAGAACCCTGGGTGGAACGGTTCGAGATTGTTCTCTACCTGCGCAGGCAGGATCGCGTGGCGGTGAGTCTCTATTCGACCAAGATCAAGTCCGGCAATCCCACTCCCATTCTCTTTCCTGGTGCACCCAAAGGACCTGTGCCTTACTATTTCGATTACGAGAAAATCTACGATAACTGGTGTGGAGTGTTTGGTGAAGAGGCGCTAAAAGTTCGTCTCTTTTCACCGCATGAGTGGGAACAGGGTGACCTGGTGCATGATTTCTGCGCTGTTTGCGGGCTGCGTCCGGAAGGCAAGCGCATGCCTGTTGTGGAAAATGAGTCGCTCAATCAAATGGGGGCGGATTTTCTACTTGAGGTCAACCGGAAGATGCCGCATATGGTCGAGGGCCAGAGGAACAAAGAGCGCGATGCGGTGACCCGGCTCATCTCAAAACTGTGCCACGGCAAAAATTATCCTGCCAGCCGTGAAGCGGCGATGAAGTTTTATCATCGCTACCTGGAGTGCAATGCACGAATAAAGGAGAAGGCATTTTCGGGTCGTTCAGAGCCGTTGTTCGACGAGGATTTTTCTGACTATCCGGAGTCAGTCGAGCAGCTTGAGCCACGTTACGAGGATGCGGTCGAACTCGCCTTGCGTATATGGAAGATGAAGATTTAGAAAACATGAAGAAAATCACTATTCAACAATTGGCAACCGATAGCGGCGTGGTTTTTGGAACCAGTGGTGCCCGCGGTCTGGTCGAACAGATGACGCCTGAGGTTTGTGCAGGTTATACCGCAGCTTTCCTCAATTTATTTGGAAGTGTTCAGGTTCAACAAGTTGTTGTTGGCATCGACCTGCGGCCCAGTAGCCCGGAGATTGCGCGTGCCTGTATTCTTGCGATTGAATCGGCAGGTTTTGTGGCAGAGTTCTGCGGGGTAGTACCTACGCCTGCACTGGCATTGCATGCAATGCAGAAAAGGATTCCGGCTATCATGGTAACCGGCAGTCATATCCCGTTCGACCGAAACGGAATAAAGTTCTACCGGCCAGAGGGTGAGATTACCAAAGCAGATGAGGCCGCCATTATGGGTGCTGAGGTTATATTGCCTGAGCCTTTGGCGTTACCGGACTTGCCTGCGGTGGATGAGGGGGCGCAACAGCGTTATATGGAACGGTATCTTCAGTTCTTTCCCATGGATATGCTGGCAGGGTTGCGAGTGGGTTTTTATCAACACTCCAGTGTCGCGCGCGATCTGTTGACGACGCTGCTTGCCCGGTTGGGTGCGGAGGTAATAGCGCTGGGGCGTACCGATAAATTTGTCCCGATCGATACAGAAGCGGTTTCAGAAGAGGATGCTGAGCGTGCCAAAGCGTGGGTCTTGGAGTACCAGCTGGATGCACTGATCTCGACCGACGGAGATGCCGATCGCCCTCTGCTTGGTGACGAACAAGGCACTTGGTTTCGGGGAGATGTCGTCGGATTGTTGTGCGCACGATTCCTGAAGGCCGAAGCGCTTGCCACACCAGTCAGTTGCACAACGGCAATTGAAAAAAGTGGATGGTTTAAACATATCACCCGGACCCGTATCGGCTCGCCGTATGTCATCGAAGGCATGGAGGCACTGCAGGCTGCCGGAAGGACACCGGTGGTTGGTTTTGAGGCGAATGGCGGGTTTCTGCTGGGGAGTGAAATTGAGCACAACGGGAAAATTCTGCAACCATTGCCCACCCGTGATGCAGTGTTGCCAATCTTGGCACTGCTGGCACTAGCTCATGAAAAAGGAGTGCCTCTGTCTGCATTGACTACGGAGTTGCCTAAGCGTTTTACTGCGAGTGATCGGCTTCAGGGCGTAGCAATAGAGTGGAGTCGGAAACTGTTGAGTGGCCTGGAAAAAGACTCGGAACCGCTTTCCCGGCTCTATGGTCCGGTTTCGGCACTGGATGTGACCGATGGACTGCGGTTTACCTTTGAGAGTGGTGACATCGTCCACCTGCGCCCATCGGGCAATGCGCCGGAGCTACGTTGTTACGCCGAGGCCGATAATGCTGTGCGGGCTGCGGAGCTGGTTGCTGAGGTGCTGGAATTTGTGAGACATCAGTGACTTCAGGTTACATTTTATTCAAGACAGAGCTGATTTAAATACCTGGATAAGGGGGTGTTATGTGACTTGGATAATCTTGCGATTATGTGTACACTTTAATGTGACTACATTGGAGAGATAGGCTATGCAGGTCAGTGTCCGGGAAACGAGAGAACAACTCAGCCGATTGTTGAAAGCCGTCGAGCATGGGGAGCAGGTGGAGATAACGCGGCGGGGTCGGGTAGTGGCGCGGCTTGCGCCCCCAGAGCCAAGTTCAGATAGTTCACGGGTGGCGCGTGCATCTGTTCGGGCGAAATTACGTGATACCTTGCCCCCCTCCGAGACTACATCAACAGAGCTGATTCGAGAGCTTAGAGAAGAGCGTGGCTGATCCTCGTCTCTATTTTGACACCAGTGCGTTGTTGCCGTTATACCGTCAGGAACAATTAACGGCGCAAGCAGAGCAGATCCAGAATGAGGTGACGCCGGTGATCAGTGCCTTAACAGAGGTCGAAGTGGCTTCCGCTTTAGCTCGTTGGGTGCGAATGGGAGAGCTGACTGGCGAGCAGGCAGAATTGCTGGAGACAACCTTTTCTGAAGATCTTCGCCTCGACGTGTTTGAACGCGTTGCTCTGGAAGATCGTCACTACTGGCAAGCACGGCATTGGCTTCTAGGGCGGAAAACGACGCTGCGTACCCTGGATGCACTCCACTTGGCATGCGCGGTAGAATATAATCTAACGATCGTTACTGCTGATAAGGTGCTTGCCGATGCAGCGGCGCTTGTCGGCGGGCGTGTGCGCTTCTTAAGGGGTTAACGGGATAGCAGTATGCAATTTTAATCTTAAATTGCATTGTAACTAATCAGCTCATGGTGGATACGCCGATAATGTGTAGGATGCTGGTGAGGAACGAACCGCATCGATCGCGAATGATGCGGTTCGCAAGCTCACCAGCATCCTACGTTCTGCATTTTGACCGTTATGGGGCCAATCAAGGGTGAGCTGAATAGATACATTGCATTTTGCATAACAGGGTGTGCACTGGCTACATGGTAATTCAGAACATTGCATTCGTTGCCAGTAACCGTAATGCGGATCTCTATCGCAACGATCCCGCTTTCGTCTACCGTTGCGAAAACCTCGGACTATCCCTCTTGCAACAAGGCCACGCTGTCCATTTTACCCATTTGACGAAACTTAAACAGAAGGAAGGGTATCAGGCGGTTATTTTCCATCGACCGATTGCCTCCGTTCGGTTGTGGTACCTGCTTCGGCAGTTACGTCTCCATGGCATTGTGGTGCTTGCCGATTTCGATGATCTGGTCTTTGATGAAGCTTATGCCGACTACTCACCGGGCGTTCTGAACGGGCTGGTTTCACGCAGGGTGACGCGGCGACGTTTTCGAGCACATCGGCAGGCGCTGTCGTGGTTTGATGGCGTTACCGTCTCCACCGAGCCTCTGGCGAATCATGTGTGCCGCTTGTTTCCCTCTATCCGTGTTGAAGTCATTCACAACAGTGTGCATCTGGCCTGGCGGCATGAGTCGCATGATGTGCTACCCAATGCGGGTAAGAGGATTATTACCTATTTCCCCGGTACGCGGAGCCATCATCGTGACTTTGCGCAAATCAGAGAGCCGTTGTCGAGCTTTCTACGGGCACATCCCGAGGTCAAATTACAGATAACCGGTCCGCTGGTGTTTGCCATTGATGCCGATCCACGACAGATATCACATGAAGAACGGGTGCCATTTTCTGAGTATCAGGCCCGTGTTCAAAACAGTTGGGTGAATCTGGCGCCGTTGGAGGAGACTCCCTTCAACCAGTGCAAATCAGCCCTGAAAGTCCTGGAGGCGGGCTATTGGGGTATCCCCACCCTCTGCTCCTCAAATTCAGATAATGTTCGCTTTTCCCGTGCTGGAGCCTGGGTTTCAACAAAACCTGAAGAGTGGATCGACAATCTGGAGCGTCTGCTCAATGAAGCAGAGTACCAGCGGGCATCGCATGAACTTAGGCAGCGTACTGTCGCCCTTGCCGATGTTGATAAGCAGGCAAAGCTGTTGTTGCAGTTTGCAGAAACGTTGATGGGTTAATTTTGATGCAGTGGTTTCCTACAGATCGAACTGCATTATCCTGCGTACCATGGTGGCTGAGTGCTGCGGTAGGGCGTTGGCGTCGCAAAAAAGGGGAGTATGACAAGACAACCCTTGCCTGCTTCTATTCAGCATGGCGCAGGCGGCCAAGTTCAACAAATTTAATTGCCTACCTGAGGTTTCGGCGCGATCTTGGCTTAACTGCACCATCGCGCCTACTTAAGCCGTTACAGACCTCTTTTGTGAGGTTTAATCCGGTAATGCAGCGACGGGTTTTTAACTGGATTTTGGAGGGTCGTGGTGAGGCACCGCTGGATAAGTTCCCCTCTGACACCCTGAGAGACTTGGCTGAAAGCTCCCCACAAGCTGCAGCTGTGATGGCACAGCGGGGTGAGCTGATCTCCAGTGAGGCCAAAGCTCTGGCGACTTTGCAAAATATGCAGGAGGTTTGGCGTGACGAATTTACAGCATATCTGAGCGCAAACCATGACAGCATTTGTGTGGTTGGTAATGCTGCCACAGTGGCGAATAGCGTTATTGGGCGTACCATTGATACCTCTAGTGTGGTGTTTCGCTTTAACCGGTTTTCTACCGAAACGGCATGCGAGGTATCGGATGGTAAACTTACGACACAGCTGCAGGAAGTGGGTAGCCGTCTTGACGTTTGGGTTTGTGCCCCCAACTTGCAGACTCCGTACCCGCCAGCAGTCGAGGCAGTTGAATGGGTGGTTATTGTCGGACCGGATGCGCGTTACCATCTTGCCGATTGGGGCAATATTGTTTCACTGCTCGATGCAGATAAGAAGGTGCTTACCCTACCCCTGAGCATTTGGCGGATGTTGGTACGAGAGCTCAAGGCACCACCCAGTGCGGGTGTCTTGTGTCTGGCATGGGTAATTGAGATGCTCGGGGCGCCTGAAGGGCTAAAGGCTGCCGGATTTCAGCGACAATCTGTGCCAAGTATGCGCTATCATTATGCACTGCATCGACACAAACCGAGCCGGCGGCACAATTGGGAGGGTGAAAGGGCTTTGCTGCACCGTTGGGAAATGCAAGGGTTGCAGTTTCTGGACTGAGGTACTGTGCTGACTAAATAAGCATTGTGTCGAGTCAACGCGTTTTAGACATCGCCACCAGCTTATCCTGCACTGCTGTGGTTACAGACGTTTTGCTAAAGGGGACAAAGCTGCAATGTTTACAAAGGCCATCCTTTTTTTCAAAGCCAACGAGTGAACGCCGCCATGCTACCGCATTGCCGCTTGCATAAATCAGAAAAATACTGCTTTGCGTATTCAAGTTGCCAATAATGCAATCTTGATGTTCAGGAATGTCAGAGCGCAGATTGCAGCATGGCATGACAGAACCGTTATAGTCGATATAGACGTGATAAAACGGCGACAGACATGGAGATGTGCGAACAGTCTGATTGGTGATCTCTACTGTTTCACCCCGATTGCAGCCGGTGTTATCAAAGTTGCGTCCATAGATACGCAATGACATATCTTTGTAGTCAATATCTGCTTCCAAACGGTGTCCAAAAAGGTCGACTGTAATTTTTGCTTTAAGACCAAGTTCTGAAAGCTTTTTTTGCATCAGTTGTCTTATCTCTTCATGATCGTATGTTTGGTCATTTCGCAGATAAATCTGGATATTCAAGCTATTCAGCCCGGCGTCGTAAAGTTCATTAAGATACTCTTTGGTCAGGTAATCACCATTGGTATTCATGTGCAAAACTGCATTTGGCACTAGACTGCGAGCCTGGGCAATTTTGTCAATAATGATCCTGTCTGCCAGCGGTTCATTATAGCGGCTATAACTGATTTTCTTGTCATAGTCGCACTGTCCCAGTTGCCTGAGAATGGATAAATATACATTTTCATCCATGTGATGCTGTGCTGACCGTCGGTCATATTTTGTATTTGGACAAAACCAGCAAATACGGTTGCAGTAGGAGAATACCTCTATTTCAACCATGTCAACGGATCGTTTGAATAGACTCATCGCATTGTCAGGATCGCCAAGAGGCGTAAAGTGATCCTGTTCAACAAAATCAAACGGAGTGCGCCCATGCTTGAAAATAGCGGCACAGGCATCGCGGAGCTGGATTCCTCCGGTGCGCCTGACGAAATGCGCTATCTGGCTTTTGACTCTGATGTGCCAAGGCCGTTTATTCATGGCCGATATGATCCTTTTTTGCATAAAGAGTCTGTAGAAAAAGCATTATTAACCAACAAGTTCTGGTTTCCTAATATTTATCTATTCTTAAAGACTTTCCATTGCCCACAAGCCATATGCATAGACTTGACCACTATTAAGTTTGCCGTTGTATGCGATGGCCAGGACCATAAAAATAGACTAAACTAATAAAACTTAGTTTACTTAGGGGGGCGTTATGCACACTGTTAACATCCACGAAGCCAAAACGCATCTGTCGCGGCTGATTGAGCAGGCCACCAAGGGCGAGCCATTTATCATCGCCAAGGCTGGTAAGCCGCTGGTCAAGGTTATGCCTTTGAGTGCGCCAGAGGCGGGGCAGCTAAAGCGGTTGGGCTTTATGGCAGGGCAGATCACTGTGCCCGATGATTTCGATCAGATGGGTAGTGCTGAAATTGAACAGCTTTTTGGTGATGAAGCTTGAAACTTCTGTTGGATACTCATTTATTGCTATGGGCGGCAGGTGACCCTGACCGCCTGTCTGCTGATGCCCGCGGCTTGATTAGTGAGGTAGAAAACGAGCTGTTTTTCAGTGCGGCCAGTCTGTGGGAGATCGCTATTAAGAGTGGGCTGGGGCGTGATGATTTTCAGGCAGATGCGCGACTCCTACGACGGGGGCTGCTGGATAATGGTTATAGCGAATTGCCTATTGGCAGCGAACACGCTGTCGCTATCGATAGCTTGCCGCCGATTCACAAAGACCCTTTTGACCGCATACTTGTTGCTCAGGCAATGGTTGAGGGCATCATCTTGCTAACATCCGACTCTCTGGTGGCACAGTATCCTGGCCCTGTGAAGAGGGTCTAAAGTACGCCGGGGCCAGAGTCAAACCGCTTCAATCCCGTCGTTGTTCCACCATTGTTTGCGCGGTTTTATTCTGCACCTTCATCGGAAAGCGTTGCATGGCTCTGCAAGGTTAGCTAGACTATTAGCTAATAAGTGATTTCCCGAGGCCACCACATGCAAGTCAATGTACACCAGGCTAAGTCCCAACTGTCGAAACTGATTGAGAGGGCATTGGCTGGAGAAGAAGTGATTATTGCCCGCAATAATAAACCTACGGTGCGACTCGAGGTACTCCCGGAAGCTCGGGACAAACGCAGGTTGGGTACTTTGAAAGGGCTGGTAAAGTACATGGCGAATGATTTTGATGAAACGCCGAATGACTTCAAGGGTTACCTGTAGTGGACCTATTGTTGGACACTCATGCCTTCATATGGATGAGCAGCCAACCTCAGCATCTTTCGCAAACTGCCAGGGTGCTTCTGGAAGATGAAAAAAACGCTGTCTCCGTTAGTATTATGTCCTTCTGGGAGATGGCCATAAAAATCAGCCTTGGCAAACTGGATCTAGGGGCGGACTGGATGAGTCAGCTGCAGGGTTTTATGAGAGACAATGCCGTATCCAGCCTGCCCCTGCGTCCTGAGCATTGCACAATGCTTAGCTCATTGCCCTCTATCCATCGTGATCCGTTCGATCGCATGCTCGTAGCCCAGGCGCTGTCGGAGGAATTAATCCTGATAAGCAAAGATGGAAGCTTGAGGGGGTACGATGCTGAGGTTGTTTGGTGACTGAAAAGATGAAGGACGGCGATTAATTCATCTGGTAGGGTGCGCTGTGCGCACCATGATTGTTATAACTGCTTATTCTGGTGCGCGCGGCGCACCCTACGTTCGTCACATTTTGAGAAGCCTCACCCCATGCCATCCTGTATATTCCAGACCAAACTTGCTACCACTAAGCGGGTGGATATCCTGGTCACGCTACATCCGAATGTTCAATACCCTTCTGTACTGAATCGATATAGGCGGCGAGGAGAGTATGAGCATCTGCACCGGGAGACGCGACTGGCATGACGGTTGCTGTCGAATGAGTAGCCTCATCTGATGCCTGCGTGAGCTCAACCAGATGTTGGTAATCAATACCTGAATGACTTTTTAGTCCTGGAGTTTTCCGATAGAAATTTCCGTTTATCTGATTTTTTTCTATGAGGTGGTTTCTGAACCGCTGATATAACTTTCTGTCCACTTTGCCCTGTGTTTTCCAGAACGCTTTCATTTCCCCCTGAAACGTAAGTCCTGCCATATTGTAGATGGCATGGCCCGATGTTTTAACGGGTGTGCCATGAAATATTGACGATAGGCCTACCGTGCTATTTAACAAGACCGTGCCTTTGGCGTGATCCAGCAGGGTGGGTAGATGCATATCGTGGACATAGATAACCCGCGCTTTGCAGCCGTACTTGTCGGCAAGCTTATGGATAATCCGGGTGTAGTCTGAGTAACCCCTGTCCAGTGGATGGTGTTTGATCACCAGAAGGGTGTCTGTCGGTGCATGTTTCGAAAAGGAGGAGATCACTCTTCTGATAAAGGCAGCCGCAGAGGGAACCGACGACCAGATTTTTATCTGTGTATCATTATGGACCTGAAGCGGTACGAGGAAGAATCTCTTTGAATAGTGGGTTGTCAGTTGTTGTTGAACGCCACGTTCACAAAAACGGTAGTAGTATTTTCTGAATCCCCCTCTTACCCATATTACCGCCTCGTTGTACCATTTGAATGGGCGATGATGGATGTAGTCAGGAAAGTGACTCTGCCCAAGCCATCCCATAAAAAAATAGACGGCCGCATACCAACCTGCATGGGCAAATGAGTAGGGGACTGATGCTGGCTGTCTTAAGGCCTCTTCCTGTACATCTTGATATGCCTCTGGAGTTCGCGGAATGGATGAGCGTCCATTTACGCCATCTTTTTCAAGGGTGACGTAGTGAGGCCGGAGATAGCCCTCCTCAAAGACAAATACGTCAATGGAGAGCAAGCGTGCAACTTCATGGGCTCTTTTGTGGTACGAGCGTTCATCACCGAACAGGTAGATGGTGGTGATTTTACAATCTTCCAGAAACTGCTTCAGAAACCCCGGCCACTGCTCAACAGTGCCGATGTAATCCACACTATTCTCACCACTGAAGAAAAAGCGGTCACCCGCATTGAGGTTTATCTTGTAAACTGTCTGCCCTGATTCTTTCAGGTCCCTGGCGAGGCGCTTGAAAAAAGGCCCCACTGGCCCTTGAAGCAGGAGAGTATTACTTGCCATACATCAATCCATGGATAAGGTTGTTTAGCTTCCTGGCCATACGACTGGTCCTATGTGAGCAGATTCGAGTCTCGTTGATTGCAGATGATCGTTGACTCTCAAGTCCGCTGATGGCCATTTCCGGGCTGGAAAAAGCCCTAGAAAAACCATTGATATAACGCGGGTATAATACCATACAACCGGCTAGCAGTTCATCCACTGTTAAAGTCCTGTTTCTGCAATTTTTGCGATCCAGTTTGTGTTTGTCAGTGGTAAGCCCCCATCCTGCATAGAAAGGAAGACCGTAGGTGGTAACCCGTTTACCCCTTAACAATCCTTCAAAACCGACCAGGGAGGTCATGGTGTGCACCTCATCAACGGTATCGAGACATTGTGAGATGCTGGTATCGGTAACCAGTTGATCAAAATAGGGGGGGTGGTGGGTTTTTCTCTGGCCCTTCCGATTTCCACTCAGCACATCCGGGTGTGGTTTGTAGATGATATAGGCATCAGGGGCATTTTCTCTCACAGCTTGAAGCAGTGCGCTATTAGTACAGATATCTCTGCACCCCAGGCGGATCGAGGCATCGTCTTCGACCTGACCGGGAACCAGGATAATACGCTGTCCGGATTTCGCTGAGTGGGTAAGCGGTTTTCTCTCACCGACATTATATTTACTGATCCCGGAGTCGATAAGTGCTTTTCTTATCGACTGGGCGCGTAGAACCTTTTCCTCAGAAAAAACAGTGTTTTCAAGGATTGTCTCCAGGTCACTGGTTTGGCCTGGGTCAAAATAGATCCCCTGTTTGTCCAGAACCAGGGATGCCGGGGCTGTCAGGTCAGAACCCAGACCCACGGAACGCAGGAAACCGTCCTCCATACGCCAGATGGGAATTTCATTCTCTCTGGCAAGGTCGCGTATTTTTTTATTCTCACGAACCCCCCAGACCACAATGCGGGCATCTTTCTGCGGCAGTCGGCGCTCTATCTGCCAGGCACTGCTGGCGAAGTGAATTTTATTCCAGGGACTGTAGAGGTAGTCGCGAACATATCCGCGCTTCCATGGAGTGAAGCCATAACAGAAAAAGCTGCCACCGTTTTCAACAAAGTAGTGTCGCTGGAGGGCCAAGTGATCGATAACCCGTTCGATTTCGCATGATTTCCCGGTATCCGGGTCGAGGTACCGACTGTAAAGGATATAGGCCGCGATAAAGAGCTGTTCTATGGTGCGATTCCTGGCACGTCTGGGAATTTGAATCCGGTCATCGGTAAGCCCCCAACCGGCATAGAAAGGGGCGCCGAAGCAGGTAACAGGCTTGTCTGACATCAGTGCTTCGAAACCCATTTGTGAAGTAACGGCGTAGACGTGATCAACCTGCTGTAACAGACTGATTGGATTGCAATTTTCTGAAATAAGATGAACGCGAGGGTGTTTCCCTGCCTGCAAGAGGTGGCTCTGCTTTCTGCCAGCAATAACATCGGGGTGAATCTTGACCAGGATCTCTGCTGCGGGGTGCTCCTCCAGGGCCGCATCAAGCATGCGGGTAAAACTTTCAGGTTTCGCCAGACCTTGCTCGATAGAGAGATCGCCGGCTGTCTGATCCACAACCAGAATGCGTTTATTTACTGTTGGCTTGAGGGTGATATCCGGACTGGAATTGTACTTGGAGAGCCGGTTGTCGATGATCTGCTTGATGCACTGTTGTGCCCTGGAAATCAGCGCCCTGTTTTCCAGGGGATTCTGAGCGCCATCGAGATACTGCGGTAGACTACTGAATGGAGGTGAGTCCGGTATATCGTCGAATTCGCCGGTGAGGATTTTTTCCAGGCGAGAGGGGCGGGTTGCGTCATAGTAGATCCCCAGATCGTCTATCACCATAGAGAGGGGAGGTGAGCGGTCTACACCCAGACCCACTGAGCGCAGAAAACCGTCTTCCAGGGTGAGATATTGGAGATTATTGGAGTCGGCATATAGCCGGGCTGTGGCTGTATTGGTTTTTAGCCCCCACCCAATGACCATTTCATTGTGATGTTTTGGAGCAAGGCCGGGAAAGAACTTCCATCTCCTTGAGATGGCCTCGACACCAAGGAAACTTCGAAGATGGGGGATCCTGAAGATCCCCCTGGAAAACGTCACTGCTGATGTTGATGGCATCAGTGTGCGACAGAGAGAGACTCCTTAGAATTTTCGATTTGCTGCTGAAGGATTCCGCGTTTGACCAGGATGTCGAGCAGCTGCTCTACGCACACTTCCAGGGTGCTGTTTTCAGTATCGATGCTGATTTCAGGATTTTCCGGAACCTCGTAGGGGGAGGAGATGCCTGTGAAATCGGAGATTTCACCAGCGCGGGCCCGTTTGTAGAGTCCCTTTACATCACGTCTCTCGCACTCCTCGATGGAGCAATGGCAGTAGATCTCGATAAAATCATCATCAGCAAACAGCTTTCTGACATTTTTTCGATCATCCGTGAAGGGTGAGATAAAGGCCGTAAGGGCAATGACACCGGCTTCAACAAACAGTTTGGCCATCTCGCCGATTCTGCGAATATTCTCCTTCCTGTCTTCAGCGCTGAATCCAAGGTCACCGCAGAGGCCATGACGGACATTGTCACCATCAAAGACGTAGGTGCGCCCCCCCCGCTGATGGAGTTGCTCCTCTAACGCATGGGCCAGAGTCGATTTTCCGGAACCTGAGAGGCCGGTAAACCAGAGGACGACGGATTTGTGTTGATTGAGCTTTTCCCTGCGCTCGCGGGTGACAGTGGCGCAGTGCCAAACGATATTGTTGTCCATTTTAGTATTTGCTTAATTTATGTGGGTGATTGTCCGAAAAACAGCGTCAGAATATCATGGTGACGGAAAAACGCTATAGGGCATTGCGAATAGAAATTTTAGCGCTCTTCCCTGTATTAAGGCGTGTTTTCTGGCGGCCCTAGTGGGTGACGATGCCCTTCTCAATAGCGTAGGTGGTCAGGGCGGAAGCATTGTGCAGATCGAGCTTCTTCATTAGATTCGCGCGGTGTTTTTCAACGGTTTTAATGCTGATGCAGAGGAACTCCGCCATGCTTTTGTTGGTATGCCCCTCCGCAACGAGCTTCAGTATCTGTTTTTCCCGTCGGGTGATCGTAGCCCACTCGGTCAAAGGTTCTGAATTTTTTTGTCCGACCAGATATCCCTGCACTACCTTGTCAGTAATGTCGGGGCTTAGGTAGATCTTGCCTTGCATCACCCTCTCCACTGCGATCAGCAGTTCAGTGTGGGTGGCGTCCTTGAGGATGTAGCCGTTGGCCCCGGCATTGAGACTGGCGAGCACATACTCCTCTTCGTTGTGTGCCGTAAGCACGAGGATCTTCATTTCCGGGATCCGGTTTCTGATCTCCTGTATTGCATCCATGCCGTTCATGCCAGGCATGTTCAGGTCCATGATCGTCAGATCGGGTTTTTTTTCCACGGCGCAACGAATCGCTTCCCGCCCGTTCCCCGCCTCTCCGATGACGGTGTAGTCAGGGTTGCTCTCTAACAGCGATTTCAAACCAGCCCTTAGGATTGTGTAGTCTTCAGCAAGAACTATTCGTATCTTTTTTCCCATCTCTTATGCCTGATTCACTGCAAAGACAGTTGATCGTGGTGATGCCTGCATATTTTCGACCCACAACCTCCAAGTTTAGTCGGTGTCGACGCTAATGATTATAGTCAAACGATGCAATATTCAAATCAAACGGTTCATTAGATCGTATTTGATGCGTAATCGCATAAATTAGTTGTTTGGTACAACACTTCATATGTGACTTAATCCGACAAAACAGCGTCGGAATACGATGCGAGGCAAACCATGTGACGAAATTCAGGCTTGGTGCAACGTGCATCTAGCCCGATCATGTCTTAACCCGGTGCTAACGTACCGCCTTAGTATCGGTCATTCCACAGGATCAGTCTTGACCATGGGTAGCGGTTCTGTCAAATAGGGACTACATTGCAAGGATGGTCTAGGTTGACAGGTAGAGACACGAGCCGTCTACGGGCGGCTGCATCTCCTGATCCTTGCGAACGACGATACTTGTGAATCTATATTGCATGGGAGTGATGCATTGGAGGCGAAGAGACAGGCTAAAATCCACCTCACCCGGTTTTTCGGGCTGACCAGCTTTATCTCGATTTCAGTCACGGCGCTGTTAATCATCATTTTCATCCGTGGACTGATAGTGAGTTCCGTCGAGGAGATCTCCGAAAAAGGCAACTCGACCTTGACTCGCGCAGCGGTCTCTTTTTTCTCAGATGAATTAAATGCTTTCATCGAGCAGGCGGAGCAGAATGATGATGAAGATGCAGCGGCGCAGATGGTGTCCACTCACTTGCGGCGGCATATTCATGACCTGCTGCGAGAGACATCGGTGGTTAGGGTAAAGATCTATGACTGGAGTGGAAGAGTGATCTACTCCACCAAGTCCGGGCAGATCGGCCGAATGCAGGAAGGAAACCTGGGTTTTGCCGCCGCGATCAGCGGGAACGAAACGACAAGAATTATCTATCGCGATACCTTCAACCTGTTTGACGAAGAGACGGCAGAGGATAATCTCGTTCAGACCTATGTACCGATCCACGCTCCGGACAAGAGCACTGTTGTTGGCGTATTCGAGATCTATTCCGATATCAATGAGCAGATCGAGGAGGCAGGAGCCAGTGTTGCCGGACTGATTATCGGTGTTGTGGCTGTTATGGTGATCCTGTTCAGTATTCTCTTCTTCCATATCAAAAGGGCTGAACGGGTCGTTAAACAGCAGCAGCGTGAAAACAGAGAGCGACAGCATACACTTGAGATACTCTCATCGAAGATGCTGACCGCGCAGGAAGATGAGAAGAAACGTATTGCTGATGAATTGCACGAGGACGTGGTGCAGACCCTGGTTGCGGTCAAGTTTCACCTTGAAAACCGGCTTCAGCATCTGAGCAAAGACAGCGATTCGTCGACAAACGGATCTGATCCAATTGTAAAAGTGTTGCAGGATGCTGCACGAAAGATCCGGGCGGTGGCTGTCGATCTGCGAAACCCGAGCCTTGATGATTTTGGCCTTAAGACCACTATCGCTTCAATGGTCAAGGAGTACAGTTCCGTTTCGGATGATCTCAACTTCGTTGCGACTGTGCAGATTCCAGAAGAGGAGATCCCCCTGGAGCGCAAAAATATCATCTATCGCATTCTCAATGAGACATTGACCGCAATCTGCAAGCTTGGATATTCGGCTGGTACGATCAAGATCGACCTGATGCAATCTCCAGAGGGGATGAAACTCGGCATCGAAACGAACTGGAGAGATGAAATCGGAAACGATGATCTGGGAGCGGTTGATGGGTTCGGTTCGATGAGGGAAAAGACGATTCTCTCAGGGGGTGATTTTTCCTCTGTGCGTAACAACTCCGGTTCCGTTTCCCGGGTGTCGGTCTGGCCCCACTGAATTGGCGAACCTCTGAGGGGTCACTGACTGCAAGTGCAGATCATGTTTCATGCCAGCTAAGCTTAGAACCTGATCAATAATTGATACAATGCCCTATCTTTTTGATAAAACAAGAAAAAAATAATCTCTCCAAGTGGATGAAAGTATAAAAATACGGGGTTCTGTTGAAAATACCGGTAATTATCTTGGTATGTAGCTGTATGGGTAGGGTGAGCACTTTAAAAAGGTAGGGCTTCTGCTTATTCGGTTTTACAGGCAAGACAGCAAGATCAGCTTCCGTTGAAAGAATCAATATTCTATAACTTCATGTTTTACATGAATATATTCTATTTCCAGCTGCCTGGGAATTAGGCCGTAAAAAAAATCGACACCTTTTTCCCGATTCTTCTACATGCGTTCTGTCCAGAAAGAGCATGCCTAAGAATATGCTTTTAAAATCATCGTGAAATCATATACTTACAAGTTAAAGGCAGTACTGGAACAATCTCGATTCTTCGCAGTTCGGGAAAAGCAGAAATTCATTCTGTAAATGGACTGTAGGGTATTTTGCCTATATCACCATGGGTCGATTCACGGTCGATTCTTTTTTTCACTATGATTGCCCTCAACCAGACATAGTTACGTCGAAGTGGATAAAGCCACCTGCTCATTGGATCGGACGCAGTAAATACTTCCCTTCAGGCTTGTCGATGGGGATGGTAATGGCGTGCATGCACAGGGTGGGGCGGAGACTCAAACCGAAAGAATCATAATGATAACCAACAATATTAGAAAATTGGGATGGATCGTGACGTTGACTTTTGTGGTCGCGTGCGCCCCGGTTACCAAGAAATCGGCTAAACAGCCTGAGCCTCGACCAGTGGAATCTACACCGATGCCTGTAGTACTGCCGGAAGATCAGATGGCCAACCTGCAATACCCGGGAGGCGAACAGGAACCGGTCTATGCGGCGGTCACGGGCGATGAGCGGGAGTCTCCTGAGGACAATGCGCCTTTCATGAAACTTGGCAGCGGGAGATTTATCAACGCACCTGCCAGGAAGGGACAGGTTGTGAAGCCGTCAGGCGAAATAACCCTGAATTTTGAGAGCGTCGATATCCGCGAAGTTATCAAAATAATTTTTGAGGAGATACTTCAGGAAAACTATCTGATCGACAGGAATGTCCAGGGGGTGGTTACTATGCACACAGAGACCCCGGTGGCGGTCAACAGTGTGCTCGGCATTCTGGAGTCGGTTCTGCATAGCAACGGTGCCGGCCTTGTCCTGAACAATGGTATTTACAAGATTGTTGCGCTCTCTGATATCAAAAAACAGTCGGTGGTTCCGTCGGTTGGAAAACGGGGAAAAAGCATCTCAGCGGGTTTCGGCACACAGATCGTTCCCCTCCAGTATGTCGCGGCAAAAGAGATCCGTAAGGTGCTGGAACCAATGATACCGGATGGGCTGTCGTTGAGTATCGACGAGGCCAGAAACCTGCTGTTTATTTCGGGAATCCGGTCGCAGATCAATCAGGCACTCGAGACGATCAAACTGTTCGATGTCGATTGGCTGAAAGGGATGTCCTTCGGCCTGTTTCCTCTGGAGTATGCGGACTCTATCACGATCGTGGATGAGTTAAATAAACTAATCGGTTCATCTGGTGACGGACCCTTATCGGGCATTGTGCGCTTGGTTCCGATCGAGAGACTCAATTCCATCATGGTGATTACGCACCAGCCGAAATATCTTGAAGAGGCAAGACGCCTGGTGGAGCAGTTTGACAGGGGAACAGTGACTTCTCCCGGACAACGTCTCTATGTCTATCATCTGAAGCACGGCAAAGCAGAAGAGATCGCCGGTCTGTTGCAGGAGATCTTTGGTGGTGCTGGGGGCTCTGGGTCGGACTCCGGTGCAGGCAGGGATGTTCCGCCGCCGCAGGAGCGGTCCAACGTGCGTTCCCCGTCTCAGTCTGCGGTCCCTCCCAAAGGTGGAGCCAAAGAGAGTCTCTCCACTGGGTCTGCGAGTATGACAGCCGGCAAAGAGGAGGGGGGAACAAGGGGTAGCGGCGGTCAGGGGGCGGTCAATATCATTCCTGATCAGAACCGCAATGCGATACTTATACTCGCCTCGGCTCGGGATTACAGGGCAGTGGAGGCAACTATTCGCAAGCTCGACGTGCAGCCTATGCAGGTGTTGATCGAGGCAACGATTGCTGAAGTGGCTTTGACCGATAATCTGAGTTACGGCGTGCGCTGGTTCTTCCAGGGAAACATTGGAGATCACACGATTCAGTCAGGTCTGAACCTGCCGCTTCCCGGCTCGGTATCGGGGCCTGGATTGGCGCTGGGTATCCTCAATAGCGCGGATGAATTAAGAGTATTTTTCGATCTGCTCAATGCCCAGTCTTCCGTTGAGTTTCTTTCTGCACCCCAGATCATGGTGGTGGACAATAAAACAGCCAATTTCCGCGTTGGTGACCAGATTCCCATCACTACCCGCTCTTCTCAGAGCACCACCAATCCTGATGCGCCGATCGTTACCGAGGTGCAGTTTCGCGATACTGGAACGCTGCTGTCGGTTACGCCCAGGGTTAATGTTGGTGGCATGGTGACACTTGAAATCAATCAGGAGGTCAGTGTGCCGGGGACTGCGCCTGCGGTAGGCGGCGGTGGCAATGTTCCCATCTCCCAGCGCACCATCGATAGTACGGTGGTGGTGCACAGCGGCCAGACAGTGGTGCTCGGTGGCATGATCACCCAGTCCACCAGCAATTCACAAGATGGCATCCCCGTTCTTATGGACTTGCCGGGTGTCGGAAAATTCTTTAGTAGTACGACGGAAGACGTCACTCGAACCGAACTCATTATTACCATCACGCCGCGTGTCATCACGAATCCGATGCAGGCAAAGTCAGTGACCGATAGGCTTCGAAAACGCCTCAAGAATGCGAGTGCGCTGGAGATGTCTCTACAAGAGCTCTCAGCAAGGCCTGTCTTACCCAGCGAAACCCCGACTGTGGAATCGGTGCAGTGAGTGTTGGAGCGAAGTGACGTGGGTATTGAACAGAATCGATGTCGCAGAGACAGGAACCATTAATGATTGCTTCGATACCAGACAAGCATCATGAGGCTGCAGTCAGTGAAGTTGCTGTGGATGAGGCTGTCCCGATCGATGGCGGTCTCGGTGCCTATCTCGTCCAAACAGGACGCCTGAGACAGGACGAGGCAGACAATGCCTTCAAAATCTTTCTGGATCAGGATGGCGAAGCCTCGTTCGGATTGTTGTTGGTGCGGATGGGTATGCTCTCTGACAAGGATCTTGCCGAGGCGCAAGTGGCATGTCTTGATATTCCCTTCATAGATGGAAGAGCATTTCCAGATACCATGCCCTGCGAAGGAAAGGTATCCAGGGAATTTCTGAAAAAGAATCTCAGTGTAATCGTCGAGGAGAACGACGATAACCTCATCGTGGCAATGGCAGACCCCGACAATCACTATTTGCTCGATGCATTGAAAATGATTACGGGCAAGAAGGTAGAACCCAGGGTGGGTATTGCCTCAGAGATCGAGGCGGCCTTCCGTCAAAGATATAGCGGGACAGGGGAAGCCGAATCAGCCGGTTCTGACTTCAATGTGACGGGTGCCGGGGTCTCCGGTGATGACGTGGAACACCTGAAGGAACTGGCGAGCGAAGCGCCGGTCATCAAGTTGGTCAATCAGTTGATTCAGCAGGCGGTCAGCCAGAATGCTTCGGATATTCATATCGAGCCGTTTGAAAGGATGCTGATGATTAGATACCGCGTTGATGGTGTCCTGCGGGAAGTGGAGCGCGCCCCTGTTGAGATCGCTGCAGCGGTGGTATCCAGAATCAAGATTTTATCTAATCTGAACATCGCAGAGCGTCGTTTGCCGCAGGATGGAAGATTCCAGCTTACCGTGCGGGGTTCACGGCTAGATCTGCGTGTATCCACTGCACCTACAATAAACGGAGAGAGTGTGGTGCTCCGTCTGTTGCCAAGCAACAGCACTGCGGATGACTTCGACGGGCTGGGATTCACACAAAAACAGAAGGATGACCTTCTATCCGTACTCTCCTATCCGCACGGAATCGTATTGGTAACAGGGCCTACCGGCAGCGGTAAAACGACCACTCTCTATGCTGCATTAAACTATCTCAATACACCCGAGAAGAAGATTCTCACAGTAGAGGATCCCGTAGAGTACAACATCGAAGGTATAAACCAAATCCAGGTCAAACCACAGATCGGCCTGACATTTGCCAACGCCCTGCGTACTATCGTGCGGCAGGATCCGGATGTGATAATGATCGGTGAGATGCGGGATCAGGAGACCGCATCCATAGCCGTGCAGTCTGCGCTTACGGGCCACCTGGTGCTATCTACGCTGCATACAAATGACGCAGCGGGAAGTATTACTCGACTTCTCGATATGGGGGTGGATGACTTTCTGCTCAAATCGACGGTAAATGCTGTCGTCGCGCAGCGGTTGGTTCGTACACTCTGTAATGACTGCAAGAAACCTTATGTGGCTTCCGACAAAGTGGAAGAGCGGCTACATCTTCGGGAAATCGTGGGAGATTCTGAAATAACGCTCTATTCTGCCGAGGGTTGTGATAAGTGTGATGGGACGGGTTTTACTGGTCGCTCGGCGATCGTCGAACTCATCGTACTTGATGATGGGCTAAGGGATTTGATCATTAGCCATGCCGATTCGGTCGCAATTGCGCGGTACGCCAGAGAGAACGGGTCTGGCACGATGTATGAAGATGGGCTCAGAAAGGCCGCTGCCGGGGTGACCACTATTGAGGAGGTGTTGCGTGTAACGCGACTCGACTGATATGGCAGCCTACTTCTTCAGAGCAGCATCCCTGGAGGGAGATATTACGGAAGGGATTGTTGATGGCAGCACTCGCGAGAGCGTTGTTGAACTCATCCAATCCCAAGGCAAGATTCCGATCAGAGTAGAACTGAAAACGGAAACTCCAGCGCAAAAAACCAGCAAGTCATCGAATTCCTTCTTCAGGCGCAGAAAAAAAGATCAGATACTGACTTTTACACGCGAACTATCGACACTTCTGAAGGCAGGACTCTCTTTGGATAAGTCACTTTCACTGCTGATAGAGGTAAACAGTGCCGATCCGTATTCACAAGTGCTTGCGAATCTCCAGGACAAGATTAAAGGCGGGGCTTCTTTTGCTGATGCCCTGGAATCAGAGGGGAGTGAGTTTCCAAGTATCTATGTCAGCCTGGTAAGGGCGGGTGAGCTCGGTGGTGCACTTGAGACTGTACTGGAGCGCCTTGCCGACCACCTCGAACGTAGCAGTGAACTGCGTGAATCGCTGAAATCCGCCATGATCTATCCAATGATTTTGGTGGTGGTGGCGATCTCATCGATTATTTTACTCCTGACCTATGTGATTCCCCAGTTCAAAGAACTTTTCGAAGGTATGGGAAGTTCTCTTCCAATGTCGACGGCCATCGTTTTGCAGGCAGGTGACTTTGTCAAACACCAGGGTTGGATCGTTCTGCTGGTCATTCTTTTGGTTGTGATGCTTATCCGCTACCAATTACGTTCGCCGGAGGGACAATTACGTTGGCACAGACGGATATTGTCGATGCCCCTGCTTGGTGGTCTTGTCACAAGGATGGAAGTGGCTGTATTCAGCCGTACGCTGGGAACCTTACTGCAGAACGGGATTCCGATGATGAAGGCAATCTCCATCGTGCGTGAGACGGTACAAAACCGGGTCATAACGAAAAGTATGGATGAGGTTATCAAGGTGTTGAAAGAGGGAGGTGATCTCTCCTCGCCACTGGCTGAATCGGGATATTTTCCCGAGTTTGCCGTACAGATGATCAGAGTCGGTGAAGAGTCTGGAGAGATGGAGCAGATGTTGCTTCATGTTGCAGATATCTATGATAAAGAGGTCAACCGTGAGTTGAAGCGGACGTTGGCGCTTCTGGAACCGGTACTGATTCTCGTTCTTGGCGTAATTATTGCCGGTGTAATCATGTCCATACTGGTGGCGATTATGGGCATCAATCAAATGGTTGTATGAGAGGCGGAATGTATGATCGAAAAAATGGCATATAGCCGATCACAAGTGTGTTACGGATTCACATTGATCGAACTGTTGGTGGTTTTGGTGATATTGGGGCTGCTTGCAGGCCTGGTTGGTCCGCAGATGGTGCGTTATCTCGGCGGTGCGAAAACTGATACCACGATGCTGCAAATTGAGGAGTTTGGCGCTGGGCTGGATCTGTTTCATCTGGAGGTTGGCCGCTACCCGACCACAGATGAAGGTCTGATCGCACTTGTCGAAAAACCAAATAGCGTAGAGGGTTGGAATGGACCCTATCTGAAGAAAAAACAGATTCCGGAAGATCCTTGGGGAAATGAGTATCTATACAGATTTCCTGGGGATAATGGGATTTATGACCTCTATTCGTTTGGGCAGGACAATGCAGAAGGAGGCTCTGGCGAGGCACAGGACGTCGTAAGCTGGTGAGATCGCCATGAGAGTGCGCTTTGCAAACGGTTTTACGCTGCTGGAACTTATGCTTGTGCTGACCGTGTCGGGTCTGATAATCGCAATGGTTCCGCCGCTGCTCAGCAAAGCAATGCCGACAGTCAATGCACGGAGCACAGTAAGTGATCTCTCTGCGATTATTCGAAATGTACGAAGCCGGGCAATTGTTTTGAACGAAACGAGAGTGATCTATTTTGACCGGGAAAGCCGCACCATATTTGAGGAAGGGGGGAATCAGGAACTGCAGATCGAGGAACCTCTACGAATTAAAGTGGAGAATCTCCGCAGAAGCGAAGAGACCCCCAAGATCCTGGTGGCCCATCCTGATGGCAGTATAAATGGCAGCGTGATTACGATAAGTGGAGGGAAAAAGAGTTACATACTCCGTCCCAACTGGGTTACCGGCGCTTTGAGCATAGAAGAACGTGTCGATGAAAGCACAATGTGACAGGAGAGTATCGCAAAAAGGCTTCACTTTGATAGAGGTGCTCGTTGCTTTCGTTATCCTTGCTATGTCGCTGTCCGTACTGTTTCGGATCTTCTCCGGCGGGTTGGGAAATATTTCAATGGGTGAGCGATATGCGGGTGCAGTAACACTGGCGGAGACACTACTCGATGAGGCGAATTTGTCGCAATCTGAGATGTCCGGTTCACGCAGTGGATCCCGCGAAGACGGATACCGTTGGATCAAGACGATTGAGGCGTATGAGGTCTTTGATCGGGATGGGAACTCCATGCCGGTTGAGAATCTGCAGAAGGTAGAGGTACAGATCACCTGGGTGGCAATGGGCAGGGAGCGCAATATGATACTTTCAACCCTTCGGGGGGATAGGAGAAAATATTAATCATGCTTGTCAGAATTATAGAGAATGCTTTGACGGGGACATAAGTTTCATGGTGTCTGAGAGTCGTAGGCAATCAGGGTTTACCTTGCTGGAGTTGCTGGTCGCAGTGACGATTCTGTCGTTGCTGATGACGGCAGCTTTTGGCTCTGTTTATTACGCAAGCAAGAGTTGGAAGACAGGTATTGCGACGATTGAGAAGCAGGATCTGCGCCGCTCTGCAGACCGGTTTATCTCGGGAATCCTGCGTCAGATCTTAACCCATTCATATAGCGAAGATGGCAGGAGAAAGATCGAATTTAAGGGTTCTGGCAGGAGTGTGGGGTTTGTGGGGCCAACGCCTGCCAATGATGAGCTTTACGCTCAATACGAGTACCAACTCGAATACAGGAGAAGTGGTACGAGTGGAGAATTGGTGATGTTTTATCGCCCCAGGTTACCCGGCGAAACAGGTCTTTCCCTGGACGATAGAGATGGCAAATTAATACTGCTTTCCGATCTAAAGCATTTGCGCCTGAGCTATTACGGGCGCAAAGATGATCGTTCCATGTCCAGTTGGCACAGTCGCTGGGGCGAAGAAATTCAGGAATATCCTGAAATGATCAGGTTCGAATATCAAATTGAAGGGGAGAGCACGCGAAGGCGATCTGTTATAGGTATTCGGTCGAGTACGAAGAGTGTCGATGAAACCCGTTCCGGGTAGTTGTCGGGTTTATTGAGACAGTGATTGCAAAGAGCAGAAGGTACGGATCATGGTGGTCGTAGCAAAAAGACAGACGCATAAGGAACAGGGCATTGCACTGGTACTGGTGTTGTGGTTGATCGTGCTGCTCAGTGTGATCGGGGGAAGCCATGCAAGAAATGGAAGAATGGAGTTAACGATTGCCGGCAATCAGTTCAAATCGTTGAAGGCCAGATTACACGCAGAGGCTGGGGTTTATCTGGCTATCGAGGATCTTATTTCCAGGCAGGGCAACAGCCGATATTTACTTCGGGGGATGGAAAACAGGGAGGGTTTTCTCGGTACATCATTGTCAATATCCATTGTGAGTGCGGTGGGGTTGGTGGATATCAATAATGCAGAGACAGCAGTTCTTTCTGCGCTTTTTAGCTCGGCGGGCATGAAGGAAGATGAGCAGGATGCACTGGTGGATTCCATTCTCGACTGGCGGGATGCGGATGATCTTGTGCGACTGAATGGCGCGGAGAAGAAACAATACGATTTTGCGCGACTACCCTACGTGCCTGCAAACGGGGCGTTCAGGAGTGTAAGCGAACTGAAACTGGTTCTGGGAATGAACATGATGGTCTATCGTGAGATCGTCCCGTTTATCACAGTCGATGCTCGAACCGGAGAAATCGACACTACCCAAGCCCCACTTGAACTATTGCAACGACTCGGACAGGTGAGCGGAGATCAGGTGTTGTCAGAAACCGGGGGAGGCGAGAGCGATGGTGAGACTTTTAACGCCAAACCCTCGCATCCTGTGTTCCACCTGGAGGTCTATGCGCTGACAAAGGAAGGAGGCAGCGCACACATTAGAGTGACTGTCGATATCAGCAGGAGAGAAAAGGAAAGGTACCGTATTCTCTCCTGGAGGGAACTCCCAGGAAAAGTGGGGTATAGCAATGGCTGATTTGAGTCGCTCAATGTTCGCATCGCTTTCAACCGAGGTCAGAGGATTTGGCAGTTGGTGGGTTTCTGAGCTTACGGGAATGATGCCTGAATTCCTGAAAAGGATGGTACTCAGTGGAAAGATCTACCGGATAGAGATCGACGAGGAAGATTTTGTCGCGAGACGAATGGAAAAGGCCGGGTCGAGCTCGGTGGCAGTGGCTGTTGGCCGGGTGGATGGCAGACAGGAAGAGAATCAGGAAACCCACTTGAGAGATGCGAGAAAAGTCGAACTGATACTTCCATCAGACTACATTCTCAATAAAACTCTGACACTGCCGAAAGCGGCCGAGGAGAACCTTCGGGAAGTGATCTCTTTCCAGATGAAGAGAGAGACGCCATTCGAGCCGTCTCAAGTTTATTACGATTATCTCGTTACAGGGCGGGACAAGAAGAGCAAAACTATCCAGGTCACACTCTATGTTGCAATGAAGCAACAAGTCGACTCCCTGCTTGAACGGCTGCTGGACTACAACATCAGGATAGATCAAGTGACCGCTGAGGTGAAAAAAGGTGTAGATGGAAAAGAGTTAAACTTGATTCCCGGGCTTAAGATGAAACGGGGAGATACCTTTTCACGATACTTGAATATCACCCTCGCGGGTGTTTCTCTGCTGTTGTTGCTTTTGAATGTTGCATTTCCGGTATGGGAGAAAGCTGTTCAGCTGAAAGAACTCGTTCCCATTGAGCAGCAGCTCAAGTCAAATGTGAACGCAGCGCGTGAGTTGCGGGAAAAGGTCGATATGGCCAGGCGCAAAGTGGAATTCATCAGTGAACTTAAAGCAGGTGCAACACCGATACTGCAAATAATTGATGAGTTGACCCGTCTGGTTCCAGACGATACCTGGATCGATAACCTGCAGTTTGATGATGAAGAAGTGAATATTCATGGATTTTCGGTCTCGGCTGCATCACTGATATCACTGGTTGAATCATCCGATCTATTCACGCATGCACGGTTCAGATCGTCAGTAACGCAAAACCGGCTCAATGGTTTGGAGCGTTTCCATCTCTCTGCAGAAGTGGTGGGAGGAAAGGAGAGATGACGGATAATATGTCGACTGTTTCCAGGAAGTTTTTGGCAGCTGCGCTGCTGCTGTTGGTCGTGGTTGCACTTGGCAGCGCCATCATACTGCCCTACCTGAATCTGAAACATGCATATGGTGAAGAGTTAGCCAGCGTTGAGAAGCGCATTGAGATCTACCGGCGATCGGTGGGTGTGGCCGACAAACTCAGGGGGCAGTATCAGAGACTGGAGGGGGTCAACACCAAGGACAAACGATATCTGAAGAGCCAGATCGATTCATTGGCTGGGGCTGAACTTCAGGGAATATTGAAACGAGTGGTCAAGTCTCATGGAGCAGAGGTATTCAGTACACAGGTATTGCCTTCTGAACAGCAGGAACAGTTTTCGAATGTCTCTATTCGGGTTCGTATGAAGGGGACGATGGAGTCGGTGGTAGGGGTGATTTATGCGTTGGAAAGCAGAAAGCCATATCTCTTCGTCTCCAAGTTGCAGATACGTGGCAAGAGAGGGTCTCATCGGCGATCCAGAACCTTTGACCGGAAACAGAAAATTCAGAAACGACAACTTGATCTCGACTTTGTGCTGTCCGGATATATGAGGAGTCAATCTTGAATTCAATGGCTGGCCGGATCACCACACTGACAATCATACTGACGCTTACGACGGTCGGGTTTGCTGCATTATTTCACTTTCAATGGAATAGCAGTCAGGCAGGCAGGGTGGAATTCTCTGACCGCTTGCAACCGAACAGAGGTGAAGCTAGCGGTAGCAACCGCGTAAACCATTCCCCTTATGCCGCTCTACCAAAGAGTGCCTATCGGGAGGTGCTGGAACGCCCCCTGTTCACCGAAGGACGTATGCCACCGGTGATAGAGAAGACAGAGATTGCTCCGGTACAGGAGAATCTGGCGCTCAAGCTTGAAGGCGTCGTCTTCGTGAACGAGCGGCATATCGCCATTGTGCGTGATAACAAGAGCAAAGAGTTATTGAGACTTCCAGCTGGTGGAGATTACAAGGGATGGCAGGTTGCCGAGGTAGGCAAGGGGGAAGTCGTTTTACGTAAAGGAAAAAGAAGTATCAACCTGATATTGGAAGCACGTGCCAGCACGTCTGTGGGAGCAAGCCGTATCTCTCCCAAGCAACTCTTGAGAAAACAGAAGATGCCGATCCTCGTTCCCAGGTGACCAAGTGAAGGATTTGATTTTTATCTCTTTGGGTTTAATTCCCCGCAGCTTGCTGCGCAGGAGTTGTAGCGACCCCCCGCCGGGATTGCTCCATAGATCGGCACATCGCGGCGAGGGCGCCGCTCCTACACTTAAATACCCCGTTCACTTGCGGCGGGGATCTTTATCAGCGGCGGAATCCGCCTGGAGTAAACACCATGGCCTCAATCTATAGGGACTACTTCAGGATTGATGAAGACCCGTTCTCGATCACGCCTGATCCGAAATTCCTCTTCCTAAGCAGGAATCATCGTGAAGCTTTGGCCCATCTGCGGTTCGGCATGGAGGAGGGGGGCGGCTTCGTGCTGCTGACTGGTGGCGTGGGGACTGGAAAGACGTTGCTCTGCAGAAATCTGTTGGAGAGCTTGCCGAATGAAGTCGATGTCGCATTAATCCTCAATCCCCGGCTGCAGCCGTTTGAACTCGTGGCCTCAATCTGTGATGAGCTGCATGTCGAATATCCGGATGCTGCCGAAAGTATCAAGGTGCTGGTCGACCATCTCAACAGCTATCTGCTAAGTTCCCACGCGACTGGCCGGAGGACGGTAGTCATCATCGACGAGGCACAGAATCTCAGCTACGAAGCCCTTGAACAGGTCAGGCTGTTAACCAACCTTGAAACCAAAACTGAAAAGCTGATGCAGATATTCCTCATCGGCCAATCCGAACTGAAAGAGATTCTGGATCAACCTAATCTGCGGCAACTGACCCAGAGGATCACTGCCCGATATCATTTAGAATCGATGGGCCGGCCGGAGACCAAGGAGTACATAAGGCATCGCCTCGAAGTGGTTGGAATTTCGCAGCATCTCTTCACAAACGGCGCGTTGGAGGCAGTATATCAACTCACCAAAGGCATTCCCCGCCGGATAAATATCTATTGCGAACGTGCAATGGTGGCAGCATATGCGGAACGCAAAAATGAGGTCGATTACTTCTTGTTGAAGCGTGTGGCAGAAGAAGTGGAAGGCAATCAACGGAAGGGTAGATGGCGCAGCCTGCTCAAGGTTTCCTCGGTGGCCGCAGTTTTAGTTGTTTTGAGTGTTACTGTGTCGTTAAACGACATCATAAGTTTTGGAAACAATGTAGAGCATCAGATGCGGTTGTTCTTGGCGGATATGGAAGGGCATAAAAAGGGTGCTCCTGTCATTCCAAAAGAGATCGCTGCTGCCACCCACATCCCGAATAAAAAGTTGGACTTCTCTCCAATTAAGATTGCGCAGGCCGGCAATTCCGATTCAGAGGTGGCTGTGCCTGAAAACGAGGAGCATCCGCTGGTCGATGGAAAAGAGTTTGCGGCAATGACTGCTGGGGAGGCGTTTTCAGAAGGTCGGGCCTTCAGCGCGCTGCTCCGCTATTGGAATGTTGATAGTTCCGCAGTGAACGGAGCTGCATTCTGTAACACTGCGGATGCCCATAAATTGAAATGTGTCTACGGGAAAGGCACTTGGACAAGTCTGGAGTATTTCAACAGACCGGTGATCATTGAGCTGGAAACATCCGATGGCCGTTTAGTCAATATGATGGTGACCGAATTACACGGCAATAGAGTCGTGATCGATCACAACGGAGTACGCATGCAACTTGAACGGGCCACTATTGATCATTTGTGGTCCGGGAGCTACGTATTGCTCTGGAAGCCACCACAACTCAACGGAACCATGCTGGCTGTAGGTGCGCGCGGCCAGGATGTTATATGGCTTAACGACATACTTGACCGGGACGAAGGGATTTATGAGATCCAGACACAGGGAAAACGAAACGACAGGTTCGACCAGAGTCTGATTGAAAGGGTGGTCAGGTTTCAACAAAAACACGGTTTGACGCCAGACGGAATCGTGGGTGAGCAGACCCTTATTCAATTACAGTCCGCATCTGGAGATCCTGATGTACCACTTCTGATGCAGTCGAAGGGATAGGGTGAGTGATATGTCATATATATTAAATGCATTGGATCAGGCAGACCGGGAGAGAAACGATGGTGGTGACGCTGAACGCACGCCACTCTCCGACAGTCCAAAGGTAAACTACAAGCCGACATGGCTTATTACTGCGATGGGGTTACTGTTACTGAGTGGGATTGCCACGCTGCTTACTCTTAACGGCGACGATCCCACGGCCCCTGCTGAACAAAAGAGTGAACCGCAGACGGTCAGGCATCTGCCGCCTGAACTGGAATCTCCGCAGAAACAACTTTCCACCCGACAGCGGGGTACCTCTTTGCTGGCCTCGATAAAAAGTGGGGGGCAGCAACAAGAGGCGCCAAGGAAGCCTGATGTGATGAGCAGCCCGAAAATACGTGTGGAGGATTTCAACGAGGTTAAGGCGGCGAAAAATGGTGACGTTCTGATAACGAGTGTTCCGTTGCCGGTAACAGTTGATCGACAAATCAACCCGCTTGATATTTCCACTGATCGGAAAACAGTGGCAGTCAGCGATGGTATTGACGATGGTGATTCAGACTCCGGATCTGCGAATCGCTTGACTAATGGAGTTGGTGATCCGGTCAAGCTGCCAACACCGATGGTTGTAGAGAAAACTGAGCCTCCCGCGGTTGAGGTCGGGACCAAAAAGTCAGGTAGTGAAATTCCTTTGATTTTTGAGTTGCCCTATACAAAAAGACTGCCGATACCCGATATCACAATCAACGTGCATGTCTACAATACCAATGCGGACAAACGCTTTGCCATCATCAATATGCGAAAGTATCGGGAGGGGGATCAGTTGCAGGGCAGCCGCGTAAAGCTGTCCCAAGTGACGCCGCATGGCATCATTATTGACTATGGGAATGGTTTGGTGCGGATTGATAAGGATGTGGTCTATCGGAAGTCCACTTAGTGTGAATGGCACTGACTTAAGGAAAAAAGCACTAATAATTAACTACTTGGGTAGGTTAGGTTAGGCCGTCTTTTTGGACGTAACCCAACAATATGCGCCATTGTTGTCGTGTTACGCTACGCTAACACGACCTACTGTTTTTTAGGTATTTGGCAAGTCATTGACAATACGAACATTGTTGCCTTAAGTCAGTGCCATTCCACTTAGTGTCTGTTCTGAAATCCATATCTAATCACAAAGAACACGAAGAGTACGAAGGTAAGAGTTTGATTAACAATTAACTTCCCGTCTGCTTCGTCAGTCGAAGACGCCACTTATATTGAATATTTCAGGATCCCGAACACTTGATCCCGGAAGTCCGACGGACTGCCATTTCTTGCCTAATTATGGATTTGGGTCCATGTTAAATTCACTGTTCTCTGAATTTTGGGTAACTTATGCCATGACTCGACTTCTTTTAGTGGAAGATGATGAACTCCTTGGTGACGGTATTTGTAAGGTCCTCTCTCGGAGGGGTGATCAGTTGGAATGGGTTCGTGATGGACGTTCTGCGCTCACCGCGATATCTGAGAGAGAGCCGGATCTGGTGCTGCTCGATATCAATCTTCCCGATATATCAGGCTTCGACATTCTGAAAACAATTCGCTCAGCGGAAAATGATGTGCCGATACTGGTTCTTACCGCTCGTAGCAGCGTCACCAACCGGGTGTTTGCACTTGACAACGGTGCTGATGACTACTTGGTAAAACCCTTTGATATCGAAGAGTTGTGTGCCCGTGTCCGTGCGCTACGACGCCGCTCTACCAGTCAGAACGAAGGTCGGTTGCGTTGTGGGGAACTGGTGATGGATACATCGGCGCTGACTCTGTCGTTGGAAGGTGTACCCGTCAATCTATCGATACGGGAGTTTACCTTGCTGCGGACGCTTATGGAGAACCGGGGGAGAGTAATGTCGCGTCATCAGTTGGAAGAGGAACTCTACGGATGGGATGTAGAAGTGGCGAGTAACACCATCGAAGTCCATATTCATAACCTTCGCAAGAAGTTGACCAGCTGCATTATTCGTACTGTGCGTGGTGTCGGCTACATTATCGAAAAATGAAACAATCTCTACGGTTTCGTCTGCTTTTCTTTGTCCTTACCAGTTTTATTATTGGTTGGTTGATGATTTCCGGATTTACCTGGTGGCGTGCTACGGCTGAGGCTGATGCCCTGTTTGATGAACAACTTTTTCAACTCGCCACGTTGCTGGCTGTTGTGACTTCACATGAGGCGGAAGAGCAGGATCTCGAAGAGTTTGCGGAGGACATGCAGATAAACGGTTATAGCGACCCCCCAGTGTTCCAGGTGTGGTCCTCCAATGGCCAACTGCTGGTACACGGCCCTAATGCCCCCAGGGAACCCCTATCTCTCAACATCGAACAGGGGTACAGCAATGAGGTGATGAGGGGGCGTCAATGGCGCGTCTACACCCGTTATACAAGCGATAAACAACATCGAATCCAGGTGGCGCAGGAGAGCGCGAGCCGGGAAGTCAGAATGCTCGGTTTTGTGGTGAATATCTTATCCCCCTTGCTGCTGGCGCTACCGATGATTGGGGTGCTTTGGTGGGTTGTGGTACGGGCATTGAATCCCTTGGATAGGCTGGTTCACCAAATTGGCGCGCGCAGTGCCACCAATCTTGAAGCAATCGACACCACGATTGCGCCGGCGGAAGCAAAGGTGTTAGTGGATGCTATCAACGATCTGTTTCAGAAGCTGCAATTTTCCATCGAACGCTACAGCCGGTTTACCGCCGATGCCGCCCATGAGCTGAGAACCCCACTCGCGGGTTCAGTTGTTCAAATCTATGCGGCACTTGAAAGCAGCGATGAAAGTGAATGGAAGCATTCGTTAAATCAGGCATTGAAAGGTCTGTCAAAACTCCATCGTCTGGTGGAGCAGTTGCTGGTATTTTCTCGTATGGAACCGGAAGTGGCAATGTTGGAGTTTGCCACCTTGGATTTGAAGGAGCTGTCGGTCGAGGTGGTATCGGATTGTGCGCCTGGCTACCTTGAAAGGGACGTTACCCTGGAACTTGAGGCTCCGCATTCGGTGAAACTCAAGGGTAATTGGGAGTTGCTTGCCATTGCCTTGAGAAATCTTTTGGATAACGCAGTCCGGGTTACCCCTGCTGGCGGAGTGATCAAGGTTAATCTCCTGGCCGATGATGATTTTGCCTCCCTTGTGGTAATCGATTCCGGGCCGGGTATTCCCGACCACAACAAGGCATTGGTTTTCGGTCGGTTTCACCGCCTCCTTGGCACTACTGGCCATGGGAGCGGACTGGGTTTGTCGATTGTTCACAACGTGGTCAAACTGCACGGTGGGACAGTCATTTTGGAAGATGGCAAGGAGGGTACAGGTCTCCGGGTTGTGATTAAAATTCCTATCAGAAGCGCATTCCTGCCCTAGGATGCAAAAATGTGAAATAATTCCCAAATACTTAAGCAATTCTTAAGATTCACTGGCTACCTTGGTATACAGAGCTTGCGGTCGGCACTCAGCGACCGAAGACGACTGACTACATTTACCAGGGGTAATAGCTAATTATGTATACAAACTACGTGCGATTTTTAACCAGCGCCGGAGTAGTCTTGTGCCTTTCGTTACCAGGGATCTCCTCTGCAGGCGGTGACGGATTCAAAATCGAGGAAGCCAAATGGGATAGTGAAATATCCCGGCTTAACGTGAAAGGCAAGGGAATGGGGGACAAAACAGTCACCCTGATGTATGCATCTGACCAGACCGTGATCAATAGCAAGACTATCGATGACGACGAATGGAAATTCAAAGAGTACGATCTGGCTGTGGTTCCCTGCAGTGTGCGGGCAGTTCAATCCGATGGGCTGGTTGCCGAGAAACGAGTCAAGCATGCCCCCCGTGATTGCGATACGGGTGATACCGGTGGCGGAACGCCTCCTCCGGTTGTGATACCTCCACCGGTTGGGACCGAGGTCTCGATCAACTCCACCAGCCAGAATGGAACCCCTGACATTCCGGTAGCCGAGCAACCTCTGGTCAATCAGAATGGCTATAAGATCTTCGCCATCAACGATCTGGGTATGCACTGCGGCGACCTGGATACCCGTGTATCCAGTATTCTGCCCCCCTTCAATGTACTGCATGCCACGGTTATCCAACAAGGCAATGACCCGAAAGTCATGCTGCCTGCTGATGGCGTTAGTGTTGTCTATTCGGCATCTTCAAACCCGCTTGATCCTATCCTTAGCGGTGAGAACTCAGCCGGCTCAGGTCCTGTTGCCTCCAGCATGCTGCCCGATGGCAGTGTATATAAAACCAACTTCTGGGAAGGCGCGCTAGCGGCTTACGATGCCTTCTACCCACAGGGAATCCTGCCGGCCTTCTATCCGCCAGGTGCCAATATCCTGGATCTGGGCCTGCCCATGCCGAATGTGGAGCAGCTCTATCTGGGTGATGGCAACTTGACTGCGGATCAACAGTCCATGCCCGGTCGCCATGGCGCTTATGCGGACAATCTCACCGAGCTGTTCGAAGCCTTTGTGATCGATCAGCCCTTCTTTACCAACCCAGCCTTTAAATTCGGTTATGTAAAGGAAGGGGTGAACTGGTATGAAGCGCCAGGCATACCTTTGACTGCCTATGATGATTACGGCCGTGAAAATCCCTGGCCGCTGTTTCGGGTTCAGGCAATCGATGCAGGCGGAACTGTTCTGGCATCCAACGATACAGTTGTTCCGATCTCCGGTGAGGCCAATTGTGGTTCCTGTCACAACGCGCCTGAGAATGGCGGAAATGGCGAGGCAACCAGAAATCTGACAAAAGTAGCGATAGCAGAGTTCGATGACCCACAATTTGATGCAGTACCCCTGGATGTCAGCCTGGAGTATGCGGCGGATCTAAATCTGGTCCGACTGCATGACCAGAAGCATCTCACCGACCTGGAGAACTCCCAGCCGGTGGTCTGCCAGACCTGTCACTACACGCCGGCGCTTGATCTGGCGCAGTTGGGTCCGCTCGGACCTGAGAATGACGGACCGCTGGTACTCAACGGCGTGACCGTATCGGACTCTCTCGCCAACGGTCGTGATCAGATCAAACACAAATCCATGTCCAATGTGATGCACAGCCACCATGGTACCGTTACCGATGCCAATGGCGAGAAGCTGTTCCCCGATATGCCGCCAGCCATCAAGAACGATATGGGCATAGTTGAGAACTTCCAAGAGCGCCGGGATGCTTTGGAAGCAACCTGCTACCAGTGTCACCCTGGCCGACGCACCGACTGTTTGCGCGGTGCCATGTCCAATGGCGGCATGCTCTGTCAAGACTGCCACGGCAACATGGAACAGGTGGGTAATGACTTCACCCGAGGTGTCTCTCCCGCGACACCGGGTGAGTTCGAGTTGGGCGGCGGTTTCTATAAGACGCCGGAGCTGACAGCAGATGATGTAGGCAAAAACCAGCCACGTGTTCCCTGGGCCAACGAACCCGGTTGCGGCTCCTGCCATACCGGTGATGCCATGGATAGTCTGTCAGGTACTGTCGGCACGGTGGTCAACAATGTTGATGCCGATGCGAATGTGGATGGTATCCGTCTGTTCCAGGCCTTCCGCAGCGACGATGCCAAGGCCACCCCGATTGTTCCCAGCAACAAGCGTTTTGCTGAGAATGTGATCGAGGAGAACAATCCCGCAGTGTCTGATCCTGGTGATCCTCGTATCGGCAACCCAATGCTTTACCGGGTCAGCACCGGCCACGAAGGTATCTTCTGCGAGGCTTGCCACGGCGCCACTCATGGTATATGGCCGAACAAGAACCCAGATGCCAATGATAATGTCGCCGCCGTTCAGTTGCAGGGACACACCGGCACGGTCTCCGAGTGCAGCACCTGTCACACGGGTGACTTGGGCAACACCTTGGAAGGTCCTCATGGCATGCACCCGGTTGGAGACACTTCGTTCTCTGATGGCGGGCATGAAGACCTGGCCGAGAAAAACCCCGATGCCTGCCGTGCCTGTCATGGTGTGAACGGCGAGGGAACGGTACTCGCCCGTGCAGCAACAGACCGCACCCTGTCCAACGAGGGCGAGTCGATCACTCTTGCCAGAGGAGAGCCGGTGACCTGCACGCACTGTCATGAAAATGAACTGTAAATAAATAAACAGTCACTTCAACCCAATCCCCTTTACCCGCGTTGCTTTGCACGCGGGTTTTTCTTTGGGTGCTTTTTTTGGTGGGTAAAGGGCAGTGGACAAGATCTGGTATGGCTGCCCCAGACAGAATGCAATGCGTTGACAAGCTAAAGTTTTCAACCCTCCTGCCGTTATAGAAGTACCGGTCGTTTGCCCAACCCTCCCTTCTATCGACTCAACCCTACCACTCAAAGCTACTGTTTTTCTTTGTGTTTTGATTGGAAGACTGTATTTCCTCCCGTGGATACCCTAGCTACAGGGTAGGGGTTCACCTGCCCACGGTCTGCATTTTTACCTGCTTTGAACTGGGGAATCGTGCAGTCAATCATTCTTAGTTCTGCCGGTAGTCTCCGGGACTTGTTCAGCCTAAATTTATCACCGTAGTCCAACAAATTTCTTTTTTTACGGGAGATGCGCCGTTATGGCGTGGGGAATGATCCTGATTTCAGGGTCTTTCATAGCTCGGAGAGTGAAAGTTATGAACAATAAGATGAGAAAAGGCAAAACAGGGGTTTTTAACTTCGCCATTGCCTTGTCTATGTTGGCCGTTTCGGCGGCCCATGCAGGGCAAGTCACACTAAATGTGCAGGATCAAAGCGGAACTCCTGTGAATGGCTTCCGCTGGTTAATTCAAGAAGACACAACCTACGCGGTAACGCCTGATGTGAGCACTGGCGATATGCTCTCGCTGGGCTTTCATCGCAGTAATCATCCACCAGCGATCAATTCGGTTACTGGTGCCGGGTTGAGCGGTTATTCTGATACCGCCCAGGCCGTGGTTGCGGATGTTGAGGATAATAAGAACTATTATATCTCTGTCCTGCCGTTCTCCGGACACAGTCTCTCCGGTGGTTCAGTCGCTATTGATGCCACAGGCACGGATCAGCAGACCGTCACTGTTACGGTTCAGCAGCAGCCGATTCCCACCGCGCAGATTTCGTTCTATCTTTTCCACGACCACTACCCGGTCAACGGCAATCCCGATCTGCCCCAGGAGATTAATCCTCCGGTAGGGAATGCGGGCCATGTGGACTGGAGCGGCTTCTCGCTCTTCCTGGAAGAGCCAGCCGGTAAGTATGGTCAAAATGGCGGTCAGGTCATCCAGGATGCATTCGCTAACCCGTTGGGTACGACCTATGATCGGACCTGCGATATCAACGGGAATCCGGACCTCAATCCGCTGACCAATTTTGTCTGCATGACTGCTGGCGCACCCGTGGTGGCTACGCTGGGTGACGGTACCATGCACCCCGATCAGGACGGCTTCCTCACGGTGAAGAATCTGGCGCCGGGCAAGTACGGCACCATCATGATTCCGCCAACTGGTTCCAATTGGCAGCAGACCACCACCATTGAGGGCACCAAGGTTATCGACGCCTGGGTCAAGGCCAACGAGCCACCGGTTTTCGTTGAGTTTGGTCTGCCTGGTCCGCACGTCTTCGTGGGTTTTACCAAGGCGAGCAGTGAGTACGTCGCGGGGCAAGCGGGTGGGTTCCCACCCCTGCAGCCGCCGCTACCTGGTGAACAGACCGCAAATATCTTAGGTAAGGTGACTGATCAGCACATGTCACGTCCGCCTAATTTCACCTTTTTCAGTGGGCGCGATTTTCCGGCCTGCTGGGTGGCTTTGAACAGCATGGTTAACGGCGCTTTGGGCAAAGGTCTTTATGCTGCCCCCTGTGCTGCAGATTCAACCTTTGCGATTCCTAATCTCGCGCCAGGCAGCTACCAGCTTGCGATATGGGACGCCAATATGACGGTGGTATTCGCCCAGACGGCGTTTTCTGTCGACACGACCGGTGGTACCTGTAACGGTGGTCTATCCTGTAATTTTGGTGATGTCTCCGTCTTCAACTGGTTTGGCCGTCTGAACACCGCTGTCTTCAGCGATTCCGATCAGGATGGTTTCTGGGATGCGAATGAGGCGGGCATCGGCCCTGAGAGTCAGAGCGTCACCATCCGCTGGCGCGACGGCACCGTCTATCAGAGCTTCCCCACCGACAACGGCGGCGAGGCGCCTTTCGATACGGTCTTCCCCTTCTTTCACTGGTTAGTGGCGGAAGCGAGTTTCACCAACAAGAAAGCGACCGGTGCTACCTTCGTGGTCGACGCCGGTGGTGCGGTCCTGCCCGATAATGGCTGGACCTACCCCTCCTTCGATCAACTCACTCCACAGACACAGTGTGCGGCTGGCGTCAGCTATGATCCTGTCACCGGTACCTGTCCTGCAGGGAGCGAAGAAAATAATCCGAATACCGGTAACAACCTTTCCCGTACGGATACGGGTGTGGTGCTGACCCAGGCCTTCCAGCAATTTCTGGGTCAGACCAGCGTGATGCAGTTCGGCAAGGCCGACTACAAAACTTTTGAGTTCCCGAGCATTGCGAACGGCTTCACCACGACTTTCGTGGGTGAAAACGGTGGCATCTCCGGTATGGTCCACTACGCGATTACCCGCGCAGAGAATGATCCCCGGTTTACCGCTGTTGAGACTTGGGAGCCCGGTATTCCCCGGGTTCAGTTGAACCTCTACGCTGATGGCGACATCGACTGTTTTCCGCTGAATAATTTTCCTGCTGATTCCTGCGATATCGACTGGGATGGTGATGGCGTATTCGATGCAGACGACAACTTGATCGATGACGTCAATATGAACGGCTTGGTCGATCTGGCGGATGCAGACAACTATCCCCAGGGTAACTTCCCCGGTCCCGAGGACATCGACCGGAATGGCAATTCCACATTCGATCTGGGCGATGCGCTCAATGTGGGCTACTCCGACAGTTGGGATGACAGCCTGCCTACAGGTTGCCAGGGTGAGTCGTTCACTTTCTTTACTGACCCGGCAGACCCGGCCACCGGTACGACCCCCGACTGCTACGATGGTCTGCGCAATTTTAACCAGATCCGCCCCGGTGTGTTTGACGGTGGCTGGGCCTTCGAAGGATATGACAATGGCTCTTTGCCGGTTGCAATCCAGACCAAGCTCAATGCCTTCTATGCCACTCCGGCTGTTGCCTCGGTTGGCTTCACGGGCATGCTGCCCGGTGACTATATCGTGGAGGCGAATACCCCTGCGGGTTATAAGCTCGTAAAGGAGGAGGACCGCAACGTCGACTTTGGCGAAGTGTTCGTGCCTTCTGCGCAGGCATTGGCAGTCACCTGCGTGGGTGACGATCATCTGGTACCGCAACACTTCTCCATGCTGACCAAGGATGGCAGTGGTGATACGGCAATGTTGATCGATCCTGCAGTGAACGACCCGGCACCGTTTGCGGGTACGACGCGTCCGCTCTGCGATCGCAAGAAGATAGCGCTCTCGTCCGGTCAGAATGCCGCTACCGAGTTCCACCTGTTCACCGATGTGCCGATCGCGGCCAACGTAACCGGTATGATTCTCAACGATCTGGCCAACGAGTTCGATCCGAATTCACCGACCTTCGGTGAGAAGTTTGCACCACCGTGGACGCCTGTCGCATTCTACGACTGGAACGGTGTTCAGGTTAGCCGGGTCTATGCCGATCAGTTTGGTCGCTATGACACGGTGGTTCCCTCCACCTTCAGCGCCAATCTGCCACAGCCCAGTGGTATGTCACCCAATATGCTGGTCGCATGCATGAACGATGCGGGGCCGGTTTCGAATCCGCTTATCGGCACGGTAGATGTCAGCGGTGATATCACTGGTGTTCCAGGGCAGATCATCACTGCGGGCGACGTACCTGCAGAGGTGATAGATCCCTTCTTTGATTCCCAGTACAGCCAGTTCTGTTACACCTTCCAGTACATGCCGGGTTCCACTACCTATCTGGATACACCGGTATTGCCTGTAGCCGCATTCGCTGGCCCCGGCAAGTTCCCGCTGGATTGCAAGAGTCCTGATTTCACACCGACAATCGCGTCGGTCAGGCGGCATCTGGGTGATGGTGGTGGTGGTCCCTTTGCACTGGCGGATCAGACGATCATCATCAAATCGATGGGCAGGATGTTGGTGCCAAATCCCGATTGGGACGGTACTGGCAACATTCCGAAAAACATCGAGCGTGACTACAGGTTTGGTGCAGGCCAGGGCAGAGTCTTCCTGGAAGATGACGCTGGTATCCGTACCGAACTGACGGTTGGCCTCTGGAGACAAAACCGGATCGAAGCCGATGTCACAGCGATGGATCCACTGGTTGCAATCCCACACGGCGCCTACCAGGTTGTTGTGGCCGGGATGGACGGTACTGAATCGCCTATCGGTGTTTCCCTTACGGTTGGCATCGAAGAGGGCTGGGGTGCACGGAACAACTGGACCCTGGGTAAATGGACCGATGCTGGCACCAACTACACCAAGCGGCTCAAATACGCCTATGAGGTGCGCTCAGTTGATCCCGTAGCCGTAGCCGGTCCGCTGGTCCATAACACCATTCAAGATGCAATCGATGCAGCTAACCGCGGGGATCTGATCCTGATCTCTCCTGGTGTCTACGACGAAATGGTGATGATGTGGAAGCCCGTCAAACTCCAGGGTTGGGGTGCTGGAGACGTGGCTATCAACGCCCGCCAGGTGCCGACCGAGAAGATCATCGATTGGCGCACACGGGCCAAGGCTTTGGTCGACAACGGTTTTATCGATCCATTGCCAGGGCAGATCGTTGCCAACATTCCATTCGCAGCACTGGCGGAGAATATCTTCCCCACCAGTGAGGGTGCTGGCATATTCGTTGCCGGCCTGGCGTCTTCGGCTACTTGCCTGGAGGATCTTGACAAGCTGGCCTTCTGCCATAACCGCAACAAAGGCTCCCGCGTGGATGGTATTACTATCATTGGCGCCAGTAGCGGTGGTTCCATTGTGGTCAACGGCAATGCCAGTTTCATGGATGTGAGCAACAACCGGATCACCGCCAACTCTGGTTTCTTCGGTGGCGGTATCCGCATCGGCCATCCTCAACTGAGTCACGAGATTGTCAGTGTGAACGACCCAGCCTATACAGGTTTGGCTAACGCTGATATTGGTGACTTCGTCTACGATGATTCCCACAACGATAATATCCGTGTCCACCACAACCAGATCTCTACCAATGGTGGGTTTGGCGGCGCTGGTGGCGGTGTCTCCCTGAATACAGGTGCCGATAACTATCGGGTCCAGAAGAACTGGATCTGCGGCAACTTCACGCAGGGTGACGGCGGCGGTATCGGCCACTTGGGTTTTTCTGAAAATGGTTTGATCGAGGATAACGATATTCTCTTCAATGAGTCGTTCGCCCAGGCCGGTCCCAGGACTGGTGGCGGCATCGCCATCCTCGGCCAGGCGGCACTTGTGCCTGAGACCTTCACCGGTGAGCTTCTCACCCCCGGTACCGGCAATGTTACTGTGGATTCCAACCGGATTCGCGGCAACCTGGCTGGCGCGGGTGACGGCGGTGGTATCAGTCTGGCCCTGGTCAATGGTCATGATGTGGCGCGCTTCCCCGACCGTAAAGGCAAGTGGAGTCAGGTGCGGATCTACAACAACATGATCGCTAACAACGTGGCTGGCGCCGCCGGTGGTGGCATCTCTTTGCAGGACGTGTTGAAGGCCGATATTCGTGCCAACACCGTTGCCAACAACGACAGTACAGCGACTGCGGCGATCCTGACCTTTGCGCCTGGAAACGTCAATGAGTCCATTCCGATGCCGGCAGGTATCGTTTCGCGGACCCACAGCGCCGAATTGTCCAATGTAATGAGTGGCCATGTGGACCCGCTGGTACTTCCCGGTGGTGCAACCAGTGACTGGATTACCTTTTCAGACGCCAAGTTGAAAAACAACATCGTCCATCACAACCGCTCGTTCTACTGGCTGAACCAGGATCCTGTAGCAACCCCGCTGACGAACTTCGGAATCTTCCCCGCATCCTGCGCTGATCCTGTAGCAGGGGGGGCTGGTTGCGACGTGGCCAACGTGGATCTCTACAGCGTTGATCTGGGAGTGCTGGATGGTCTGGTTACCCGTCTCGATCTGCAGTTGGAGCCTAAGAACTCACTGCTGACCGATACCGCGGGTTATGCCACCACCAATGTCATGGGTGATCCTGCCTTCGTGATGGGGTATGTCAACATTGCCCGAGACCAAACCCTGGTGTTTCAGGAGACGACGGTTCTCCAGGTAGCAGGTGCCTTCGATGAGGGTGGCAACTGGCTGCAGGTGAGCTACGGGCCACTGACGATAACTGCGGGTGACTACCACGTCACCCCGGCGTCGGTGGGTATCGACAACGGTGCCAATGTACCGCTCCAACTGGAGCTCGACTTCGACAATGAGCCTCGACCGGATGGAGGAAACAACGATATAGGTGCGGACGAACTGCAGTAGTTAAGCGCTTCCGTGGCCCTCGTATGAGGGTCACGGATACGTGAAAAAGCAATTCGAAATAACAGAATGGCAGTTACATATTCATAAGGAGTAACGCCGATGAAAATCTTCAAAATAAAATTGCTGCCCGCGGCCCTATTGTTGGCTTTGTCAGGTGGCGTGGGAACAGTTAACGCAGCAGTCTTCGTGCAGTGTCCTGGAGACGATAATGGAAACGCGATATGGGATGAGGAGGAGGTCCAGCCTGCAGAGAACACCAAGTGTATGCATCTGATCGCCGGTGACAGCTTTGCCGTAATGTCGGATGACAATCCTCTTTATATCTTCGGTTATGGAGATCAGACCGGTACCCTGGCGTCGGAAGTGATCAAGGAAGGTATCCTTGATGCGGAGTGGCCAGGTCCTACCGTAGAACTTGAGCAGAATGATGAGTTCTATCTCTCATTGACCAATGTCGGCACGGTGATTCGTCCCGACCTGTTTGATCCCCATACCATCCACTTCCACGGCTTTCCCAATGCCTCGGCAGTGTTCGACGGGGTGCCGGAGGTCTCGGTCTCCATCAATATGGGCGCCACGCTGACCTACTACTATAACGTGGTGGAGCCTGGCACTTATATCTATCACTGCCATGTGGAGGCGACCGAGCACATGGAGATGGGCATGTTGGCCAACCTCTATGTACATCCTCTTCAGGATGTGACGGGTTGTGTGGATGCCTTGGGTGCGCCCAATGGCAACTGCTCAGTGGCCACGCGCAAGGGCGGTACCGATCCGGGTGCGCCCACGGGTTATACATACAATGACGGTGATGGTACTACCGCCTGGGACGTAGAACAGCCGCTCCAGGTGTCCGCCTTCGACAGTGAGTTCCACGATGCCAGTCTCTTTGTTCAGCCGCTGCCTTTTGCAGCGCTCAAGGGCGACTATCCGCAGATCAACGGCCGCGGCTATCCCGATACGATTAATCCTGGGACTATGCCGCCACCAGCGGATAACTGGGCCTCGATAGTCGGTGCGGATGGTGAGATTCATCCTGCGGGTAAGGTCACCGGCAACCCGGGTGAGACACTCAATAACGATACCCCAGTCCAATTGTTGGACTCCAACGCGACCGTAACCGCAGGTCAGACCCTGCTGCTACGGCTCTCCAATGTGGGTCTCGATCGCTTCTATACCCTGACCGCCCCCGGATTGACGATGAAGATTGTCGGTACCGGTGCGCGGCACATGCGTAACGCAGCGGGAGATAAGAACCTCTACCGTGAGGTTGCCTCGGTCAACTTCGGTGGTGGTGAGACCCACGATGTGTTGGTTGATACCACTGGCGTGGCGCCGGGTACCTACTTTCTTCATGCCGCAGAACTGCATCAGATGAGTAATCTGACGCAATTGGACGGCGGAATGATGACTGAGATTGTCGTGCAATAGCGTCAAGCCGGAAGACGATCAAAGGAGATAAGCAAAATGATAAAGATAAGACAAAAAACCGTCCGCCTGCTCAGCATGCTATTGCTGGGTATGGCGATGACGACGATCGTGTCCCAGTCCATGGCGGCGGGTCACGACATTCGGGGAATTAAACCTCAGGGGGGGACTACCTTCAATCTCTATGCCTTTCCCTTCAACATGAATCTGCCGGATGGCTCCAGCATGCATATGTGGGGCTTCGGAGACATGAATGGAGGGGCCAATGCCAGCCATCCGGAGGGTAACGGCTACAGCCTGCCACAATATCCGGCGCCGACCTTGATCGTAAATGAGGGCGACACCATCACTATCAATGTGACCAACTTCGGTGTTCCGGAGCCGGTCTCGATGGTGATTGCCGGACATAAAGCCAATGCGGTGGGTGGTACCCCTGGACTGGTGACCCGTCAGGCCGGGCTCAATGAGACGGTCGCCTATACCTTTACAGCGAGTAAAGCAGGCACCTATCTCTATCACAGTATGGGCGGTATCAATCCCGGCCTGCACTCTGAGATGGGCCTGGTGGGTGCGCTGATCGTCCGGCCGACTGGTTTCGATTCTGCCGGCAACCGGATCGCTTATGGTGCCACGACAGAGTATGAGCAGGAGTTTCTTTACCTGCTGAGCGAGATAGACCCTGACATCCATGTGCAGATGGAACGGGGTCACTATAGCCACTTCACAAACTCTGATCGGCACGCCGCGATCTGGTTTGTCAATGGCCGGGTCTTTCCTGACCTGTTCCAGGGTGACTACAATCCACTCTTCCCCCATCAACCCTACCAGTCATTGTCCCTCTCCCATGCAGGCGACAGGGTGCTGGTGCGTGCGGTCAATACGGGGCACGACAGCCATCCGTTCCACTTTCACGGCGAGAATCTGCGTTTCATCGCCAGAGATGGACGACTGCTGTCTTCGGATGGTGGTGTAACAGCGGATCTGGGGCGCTCTGATAACACCCTCAATTCCGCGCCGAAACAGACCGTTGACATGATCTGGACCTGGACGGGCAAGGATCTCAACTGGGATATCTACGGCCCGGTCGCCACCAATGGATGTACTGACAGCGATCACAACATGCTGGATGACGCCACCGGCGCGGCTTGCCACGACAATATCTGTAACGATGTCAATCCTGTCGACGGTTTTGATGATGTCAATCACGAGTATTGCGCCGATCACGGCAAGGCTATCCCAGTATCGCTTCCCGGCGTGCAGGATCTGACCTTGGGCGGTTGGTGGAGCGGTAGCCCATTCCTCGGTGATACCGGCGACTTGCCTCCGGGTGAGGGTGGTCTCAATCCCTTTGGTGGCTACTTTCTGGTTTGGCACTCACATGCCGAGAAGGAGTTGACAACCTGGGATATTTTTCCTGGTGGCAGCCTGAGCACGATGGTGGTTGTACCGCCTTACGTGCCGATCCAGTGACGGGGAGGGATAACAATGAAAAGGTCAATAAAAATGAAGACGTATTTCAAGATGGGGGCTCTGGCCAGTGCCATGGTCCTCGCCACTGGGAATGTCTACGCACTGGATGTCTATCTGGCAGCCAAGGTCTATACAAGGACAATGCCGGGTGAGACAACGCCTATTACAGTGTGGGGCTATACCGCTGATCCAGGTGGTCTCTGCTACAACGAAACCTTTGACGTGGATCGCCTGGCATGCGTGAATGGCTTGTTGGATCCTTCCAACGACCCGACGTCGGCTGACCGGAGAATAGATCTCCCTGCTGCCGACAGTACCCTGAATATCTATCTCTCCAATGGTTTGCCGGATCCGACATCCATTATGATTCAGGGACAGAAACTGCCGGTCTCCACTGGAGGCATGGGGCCGACCTGGAACGATAACACCACGGGTGGAAGAGCGGGTAACCTGACCAAACGGGTGCGCTCATTCGGCCTGGAAGCCGGGTCTGCTGGCGGCAATCAGCTCTATTCCTGGAGCGGCGCCACCGCCAACGCTATTGCCCGCACCGGCACCTACATCTATCACAGTGGCACTCATCCCCAAGAGCAGGTCTACATGGGGCTTTACGGTGCGATGACCCGTGATAATCTGGCGGGAGAAGCCTATGACGGTGTTGCTTATGACAACGAGGTGATGCTCTTCTATAGTGATATCGATCCTGAGCACAATGCTGCCGTCACTGCCGGGACTCATCTGACATCGATCGCTTATCATCCACGCTGGTTTCTCATCAACGGTGAACCCTACGAGAGTGGCGTGACGCCAGATATAGCTGCCGGCTTTCAAGGTGATCGAATACTGCTACGTATGTTGAGTGCGGCCGCCGAGACTCACGTACCGACCCTGCAGGGTCTCCATGCAAATATCCATGCGGAGGATGGCCTGCAGTACAACTACCAGGATGTGGCAACCGGCGCACCCGGTTATGCTCCCCGTGAGCAATACTCTGTGCAGGTGCCGCCTCTCAAGACAAAGGATGCCATTATCAACCCCGGTGCTGGACGTTATGCTGTTTATGACGGCAACGGATACATGACCAATCCCAGTGATCCCCTCGACGATACCGTAGGTGACGGTCTTGGTGGCATGCTGCGTTTCCTCGCGGTGAGCGGCCCGGCGGTGAACAATCCGCCGACTGCTAATGTCGATTCGGCCTCCACGACTGTTGATGTTCCGGTGGTTATTACGGTGCTGGACAACGATATCGATCCTGATGGGGATGCCCTGAGTATTCTCGGAGTTTCTCCGCCAGCCAGTGGTTCAGTCGCGATCGTCTCCAGCACGTTCGGAGGCGCCACGGTGCCCAACTCGGCTGTTGAATATACGCCGGGTCCTGGTTATATAGGCCCGGATGGTTTTACCTATACCGTGACTGACGGCGTCAATATTGTTGCTGGTGTACAGGTTTCGGTGGATGTACTCCCACCCAATGCCGCACCGGTAGTCACCGGTGAAAATGTTACCGCTGTTATGGGCACACCGCTGATCATTGATGTCCTGGCAAATGACACTGATGCTGATGGAGATGTGCTCAGCGTAGCTGCTGTTTCCGTACCGACATCAGGTCAGGCAACCACGTCGACCGATAACACGACTGTAACCTATACTGCGCAAGCCGGCTTTGTTGGCGGCAGCGACAGTTTTACTTATGACGTGGATGACGGCAACGGAAACGTAGTACCCGGTACGGTCACTGTCACCGTTCTGGCGGTGCCACCCAATAGTCCGCCTGTTGGAACGAACGACGCCTATAGCATCGACGAGGATGCAATCCTCGATGTGGCAGCACCAGGTGTACTCGCCAACGACACCGATCCTGATGGTGATGCTTTGACCGCGCAACTGGTAGCCGGGTCTGGCCCCGTCAATGGACGCGCCGGTACCTTCAACCTCAATGCAGATGGTTCATTCCATTATGAACCGGATGTGGATTACTTCGGCGCCGACTCCTTCCAGTACGAAGTGGTGGATGCCTTGGGTAACGTCACTGGTCCGGTAACCGTGGACATTACTGTCAACTCGATCAACGATGCACCGGTTGCTAGTGATGTCACTATCTACCTGACGGAGATCACATCTTTTGTCGCTGATGCCGAGAGCGTGATAGCACGTACCTATGGGATCACTGCTGCCAACGGCCTTGAGTCCAATGCCCACGACGTTGACTCGCTGCCAAATCCCGGCATCGCAGCAGTGCTTGATACACTGCCCAACCGCGGGTCCGTGTTGAATCTGATAGATGATGGTTCATTCGATTATCAGATCATTCAAGGCAACGCCAGAATCGGTACCTTTGCCACCTTCACCTATCATGTGAACGATGGTGCGGCCGACAGCAACGTCGCCAATGCCACTATCATTCGCGAGGTAGCGACCCGGAAGGCGAATTACCTCCAACGTGGTGGCGCCGGATTGGATCGCTGGAGAGTTAAAGGCGTGACGATACCTGCTCATGTTGGCAAAACAGCTGAAGCCAGGCTGAATGGTCCTGGCGGAACGCTGATCGGAACCGCAGTGGTTGGCGGAGACGGTAAGTTCAACATCAACGTCAACAATACCACCCTGGTAGCCAGTCCTGGTGATACTGTTACCTTGAAGGTACTTGGGGCGGGAACCGAGAACGCTGTCCATATCGGCTACCCGGTCTTCTTCCCACTATAAGGAGCATGTCCCCGCCGCAAGGCGGGGGCGGGTATAACCTGCAAATATGGCTGGAACAATAGTCCAATCAATCCATGAGATTTTTATCATGAGTAAGAAAGAGGAGTCGGAAATGCCACAATCTTCTATATCGGCGGAACTCCAGAAGTCGAATGAATTTAAGGATGATGGCGGATCTGCTGCGTTGATTCTTATGGTTCTGGCTCTGGTCATATTTGTCTTGGTTCTTCTCTACAACCTTCCCGGTTTGGCTGAAGCCGGCACGTTGTCCTCCGGGCAACAGACGGGTGATGCCGGAGTGGTGAAGGCAAACAACAATGCGGTGGTGATAAAGGAGAGGAAAATTGACTGGAAGCTACCTGTTGCGCCGGTAGTTGTACAACCACAGATCATCGATGAAAAGCAGTCAAAAATGCTGGAAGAGCGCTGGGGGGTTCGTCTTATCAGCCTCAACCTGAGTGCGGGCGGATACATGATGGATTTCCGTTTCCGTGTGTTGGATGCGGAGAAGTCAATTCTACTTTTCGATCATCGTATCAAGCCTCATATCATCACCGATCGTACCAACATCAAACTGCCGGTTCCGATGGCGGCAAAAGTCGGGGCATTTCGTCCAACCAACCGCGGTAAGAATATCAAGCCTGATCGCAACTACTACATTATGTTCGGCAATCCTGATCGTCATGTTAAATCTGGCGAGACGGTAGCGATCGTGATTGGTGACTTTCGCGTTGATGGAGTTAGCGTCAATTGATGTACGTTCTCTGTAAATGTGTTGTAAAGAGAAAAAGGAATAGCGACGCCAATGGGAGGCGCGAGTAAGCATGCGATACAAGTATGCGCAAATGGAATGGGCAACAAATAAATCTTTTTAAAAAAGAGTGTTGCCATTGACTGTACGGCGGGGTTGAAGCTTTTGCTTCTTCTCCGCGCAGTTTTTTTCGGATAGCCGGAAGTTATTAAGGCACCGGATAAATAGCAAGATACCGGCAGAGTGCCAGTTGGGACTCTGTAAGAAGCGCACCAAATTGCGGCGGTGCATGAATTCATAATTAAGTATCCATCTCCGTTCAGATACTGTTGCGGAAGGGTGGGGTGAAAAGCGTGAGGGTTCGATCGTGATTGGCCAAAGAATAATTTTCACTCTGCTGGCAGCTGCTCTATTGCTTGGTGCATCCAATGCCCAGGCAGCGGTAACCACCTATACCGACGAAGCAACGTACCTTGCGGATCTGGCAACCCTGGGTTACGAAGTTGCCAACGAAGGGTTTGACAGTCCCGACTGGTTGGCGACAGAAACCTTTCCTGTGCTAAGCCTCACTAACAACGGCCTGACCTGGGCGGAGAGTAACGGCAGCACAAACACCTTTCTGATGACAACGACTAGTGGTCTTGTCGGATCTGCTCTGCGCACCTTAAATAGCACTGCCACAGGTCATACTGATCCAGATGGCTTCTATCTGAAGACTGATACTGCGACGACTCCCAACAGTCTCAATGGCTTTGGTGCCTGGTACAAAGGGAGCCAGAACGGCAGTAAGCTGACTTTCACTACCAACGGTGGGGGAGTTGGTTTTACCGGTGAAGAATCGACAGTGCTGACGACCTGGAAGTTTCTGGGTTTTATCGATGATGCCGGGTTTACAACACTTGACGTCCGGGTTGTAGACGATCCTGCTAACACTGACGTACGTCTTATCTTTGCCGACACTGCATCTATCGGCGCCCCTGTGGGAACCTTCCCGGCAGGCGCGTTGGATTTGAGTGAAGCAAACTACCCAGTTAACGAAAATGACGGCACCGTAAACGTCACGGTAAACCGCACGGGGGGCAGTTTTGGTGCAATAACCGTGGATTACGCCACATCAAACGGGACGGCGACCTCAGGGAGTGACTATCAGGCAGTCAATAGTACTCTGACATTTGCCGAGAACGAATACAGCAAAGTCATTACCGTAAACCTGCTTAACGATACAGTTTACGAAGGTAGTGAGAGTTTTTCGATTACCCTCTCCAACCCGGGGGGGGGAGCGACACTTGGCACCACGACGACGGCTTCCATTGATATCGCCGACGATGAACCTCCACCCAGTCCGGGTACTCTAGCCCTGAGTACTGCCACGGAGACCGTTGTGGAGAACGCAGCGGGCGGTATCACGCTGACAGTCAGTCGCACCGGCGGTTCGGATGGCACCGTCACGGTTGACTACGCCACGGCAGATGGCAGCGCACTGCAGCCGGGTGACTACACCCAGGCTACCGGCACCCTGACCTTTCTCGACGGTGAGCTGAGCCAGACGATCCCGCTGACCCTGACCAACGACACGACCTGGGAGCCGAGTGAAGATTTCACCGTCACCCTGAGCAATGTGGTGGAGGCTGCCCTGGGACAGGCTATTACGACCGTCACCATCACCGATGACGATACCCGCAATGCGGGCACCCTGGCCCTGAGCACTGCAACAGAGAACATTGCTGAGAATGCCGCGGGCGGTATCACGCTGACAGTCAGTCGCACCGGCGGTTCGGATGGCACGGTAACGGTTGACTACGCCACAGCAGATGGCAGCGCACTGCAACCGGGTGACTACACCCAGGCTACCGGCACACTGACCTTTCTCGACGGTGAGCTGAGCCAGACGATCCCACTGACCCTGACCAACGATGCAACCTGGGAGCCGAGTGAAGATTTCACCGTCACCCTGAGCAATGTGGTGGAGGCTGCCCTGGGACAGGCTATTACGACCGTCACCATCACCGATGACGATACCCGCAATGCGGGCACCCTGGCCCTGAGCACTGCAACAGAGAACATTGCTGAGAATGCCGCGGGCGGTATCACGCTGACAGTCAGTCGCACCGGCGGTTCGGATGGCACCGTCACGGTTGACTACGCCACGGCAGATGGCAGCGCACTGCAGCCGGGTGACTACACCCAGGCTACCGGCACCCTGACCTTTCTCGACGGTGAGCTGAGCCAGACGATCCCGCTGACCCTGACCAACGACACGACCTGGGAGCCGAGTGAAGATTTCACCGTCACCCTGAACAATGTGGTGGAGGCTGCCCTGGGACAGGCTATTACGACCGTCACCATCACCGATGACGATACCCGCAATGCGGGCACCCTGGCCCTGAGCACTGCAACAGAGAACATTGCTGAGAATGCCGCGGACGGCATCACGCTGACAGTCAGTCGCACCGGCGGTTCGGATGGCACCGTAACGGTTGACTACGCCACAGCAGATGGCAGCGCACTGCAACCGGGTGACTACACCCAGGCTACCGGCACACTGACCTTTCTCGACGGTGAGCTGAGCCAGACGATCCCGCTGACCCTGACCAACGACACGACCTGGGAGCCGAGTGAAGATTTCACCGTCACCCTGAACAATGTGGTGGAGGCTGCCCTGGGACAGGCTATTACGACCGTCACCATCACCGATGACGATACCCGCAATGCGGGCACCCTGGCCCTGAGCACTGCAACAGAGAACATTGCTGAGAATGCCGCGGGCGGTATCACGCTGACAGTCAGTCGCACCGGTGGTTCGGATGGCACCGTAACGGTTGACTACGCCACGGCAGATGGCAGCGCACTGCAGCCGGGTGACTACACCCAGGCTACCGGCACCCTGACCTTTCTCGACGGTGAGCTGAGCCAGACGATCCCGCTGACCCTGACCAACGACACGACCTGGGAGCCGAGTGAAGATTTCACCGTCACCCTGAGCAATGTGGTGGAGGCTGCCCTGGGACAGGCTATTACGACCGTCACCATCACCGATGACGATACCCGCAATGCGGGCACCCTGGCCCTGAGCACTGCAACAGAGAACATTGCTGAGAATGCCGCGGGCGGTATCACGCTGACAGTCAGTCGCACCGGTGGTTCGGATGGCACCGTAACGGTTGACTACGCCACGGCAGATGGCAGCGCACTGCAGCCGGGTGACTACACCCAGGCTACCGGCACCCTGACCTTTCTCGACGGTGAGCTGAGCCAGACGATCCCACTGACCCTGACCAACGACACGACCTGGGAACCGAGTGAAGATTTCACCGTCACCCTGAACAATGTGGTGGATGCCTCCCTGGGACAGTCCGCTGCGACCATCACCATCACCGATGATGACACCCGCAATGCGGGCACCCTGGCCCTGAGTACTGCCACCGAGACCGTTGTGGAGAACGCAGCGGGCGGTATCACGCTGACGGTCAGCCGCACCGGCGGTTCTGATGGCACCGTAACGGTTGACTACGCCACGGCAGATGGCAGCGCACTGCAGCCGGGTGACTACACCCAGGCTACCGGCACCCTGACCTTTCTCGACGGTGAGCTGAGCCAGACGATCCCACTGACCCTGACCAACGACACGACCTGGGAACCGAGTGAAGATTTCACCGTCACCCTGAACAATGTGGTGGATGCCTCCCTGGGACAGGCTATTACGACCGTAACCATCACCGATGACGATACCCGCAATGCGGGCACCCTGGCCCTGAGTACTGCCACCGAGACCGTTGTGGAGAACGCAGCGGGCGGTATCACGCTGACGGTCAGCCGCACCGGCGGTTCTGATGGCACCGTCACGGTTGACTACGCCACGGCAGATGGCAGCGCACTGCAGCCGGGTGACTACACCCAGGCTACCGGCACCCTGACCTTTCTCGACGGTGAGCTGAGCCAGACGATCCCGCTGACCCTGACCAACGACACGACCTGGGAGCCGAGTGAAGATTTCACCGTCACCCTGAACAATGTGGTGGAGGCTGCCCTGGGACAGGCTATTACGACCGTCACCATCACCGATGACGATACCCGCAATGCGGGCACCCTGGCCCTGAGCACTGCAACAGAGAACATTGCTGAGAATGCCGCGGACGGCATCACGCTGACAGTCAGTCGCACCGGCGGTTCGGATGGCACCGTAACGGTTGACTACGCCACAGCAGATGGCAGCGCACTGCAACCGGGTGACTACACCCAGGCTACCGGCACACTGACCTTTCTCGACGGTGAGCTGAGCCAGACGATCCCGCTGACCCTGACCAACGACACGACCTGGGAGCCGAGTGAAGATTTCACCGTCACCCTGAACAATGTGGTGGAGGCTGCCCTGGGACAGGCTATTACGACCGTCACCATCACCGATGACGATACCCGCAATGCGGGCACCCTGGCCCTGAGCACTGCAACAGAGAACATTGCTGAGAATGCCGCGGGCGGTATCACGCTGACAGTCAGTCGCACCGGTGGTTCGGATGGCACCGTAACGGTTGACTACGCCACGGCAGATGGCAGCGCACTGCAGCCGGGTGACTACACCCAGGCTACCGGCACCCTGACCTTTCTCGACGGTGAGCTGAGCCAGACGATCCCGCTGACCCTGACCAACGACACGACCTGGGAGCCGAGTGAAGATTTCACCGTCACCCTGAGCAATGTGGTGGAGGCTGCCCTGGGACAGGCTATTACGACCGTCACCATCACCGATGACGATACCCGCAATGCGGGCACCCTGGCCCTGAGCACTGCAACAGAGAACATTGCTGAGAATGCCGCGGGCGGTATCACGCTGACAGTCAGTCGCACCGGTGGTTCGGATGGCACCGTAACGGTTGACTACGCCACGGCAGATGGCAGCGCACTGCAGCCGGGTGACTACACCCAGGCTACCGGCACCCTGACCTTTCTCGACGGTGAGCTGAGCCAGACGATCCCACTGACCCTGACCAACGACACGACCTGGGAACCGAGTGAAGATTTCACCGTCACCCTGAACAATGTGGTGGATGCCTCCCTGGGACAGTCCGCTGCGACCATCACCATCACCGATGATGACACCCGCAATGCGGGCACCCTGGCCCTGAGTACTGCCACCGAGACCGTTGTGGAGAACGCAGCGGGCGGTATCACGCTGACGGTCAGCCGCACCGGCGGTTCTGATGGCACCGTAACGGTTGACTACGCCACGGCAGATGGCAGCGCACTGCAGCCGGGTGACTACACCCAGGCTACCGGCACCCTGACCTTTCTCGACGGTGAGCTGAGCCAGACGATCCCACTGACCCTGACCAACGACACGACCTGGGAGCCGAGTGAAGATTTCACCGTCACCCTGAACAATGTGGTGGAGGCTGCCCTGGGACAGGCTATTACGACCGTCACCATCACCGATGACGATACCCGCAATGCGGGCACCCTGGCCCTGAGCACTGCAACAGAGAACATTGCTGAGAATGCCGCGGACGGCATCACGCTGACAGTCAGTCGCACCGGCGGTTCGGATGGCACCGTAACGGTTGACTACGCCACAGCAGATGGCAGCGCACTGCAACCGGGTGACTACACCCAGGCTACCGGCACACTGACCTTTCTCGACGGTGAGCTGAGCCAGACGATCCCGCTGACCCTGACCAACGACACGACCTGGGAGCCGAGTGAAGATTTCACCGTCACCCTGAACAATGTGGTGGAGGCTGCCCTGGGACAGGCTATTACGACCGTCACCATCACCGATGACGATACCCGCAATGCGGGCACCCTGGCCCTGAGCACTGCAACAGAGAACATTGCTGAGAATGCCGCGGGCGGTATCACGCTGACAGTCAGTCGCACCGGTGGTTCGGATGGCACCGTAACGGTTGACTACGCCACGGCAGATGGCAGCGCACTGCAGCCGGGTGACTACACCCAGGCTACCGGCACCCTGACCTTTCTCGACGGTGAGCTGAGCCAGACGATCCCGCTGACCCTGACCAACGACACGACCTGGGAGCCGAGTGAAGATTTCACCGTCACCCTGAGCAATGTGGTGGAGGCTGCCCTGGGACAGGCTATTACGACCGTCACCATCACCGATGACGATACCCGCAATGCGGGCACCCTGGCCCTGAGCACTGCAACAGAGAACATTGCTGAGAATGCCGCGGGCGGTATCACGCTGACAGTCAGTCGCACCGGCGGTTCGGATGGCACGGTAACGGTTGACTACGCCACAGCAGATGGCAGCGCACTGCAACCGGGTGACTACACCCAGGCTACCGGCACCCTGACCTTTCTCGACGGTGAGCTGAGCCAGACGATCCCACTGACCCTGACCAACGATGCAACCTGGGAGCCGAGTGAAGATTTCACCGTCACCCTGAGCAATGTGGTGGAGGCTGCCCTGGGACAGGCTATTACGACCGTCACCATCACCGATGACGATACCCGCAATGCGGGCACCCTGGCCCTGAGCACTGCAACAGAGAACATTGCTGAGAATGCCGCGGGCGGCATCACGCTGACAGTCAGTCGCACCGGCGGTTCGGATGGCACCGTCACGGTTGACTACGCCACGGCAGATGGCAGCGCACTGCAGCCGGGTGACTACACCCAGGCTACCGGCACCCTGACCTTTCTCGACGGTGAGCTGAGCCAGACGATCCCGCTGACCCTGACCAACGACACGACCTGGGAGCCGAGTGAAGATTTCACCGTCACCCTGAACAATGTGGTGGAGGCTGCCCTGGGACAGGCTATTACGACCGTCACCATCAACGATGACGATACCCGCAATGCGGGCACCCTGGCCCTGAGCACTGCAACAGAGAACATTGCTGAGAATGCCGCGGGCGGCATCACGCTGACAGTCAGCCGCACCGGCGGTTCGGATGGCACGGTAACGGTTGACTACGCCACAGCAGATGGCAGCGCACTGCAACCGGGTGACTACACCCAGGCTACCGGCACCCTGACCTTTCTCGACGGTGAGCTGAGCCAGACGATCCCACTGACCCTGACCAACGACACGACCTGGGAGCCGAGTGAAGATTTCACCGTCACCCTGAACAATGTGGTGGAGGCTGCCCTGGGACAGGCTATTACGACCGTCACCATCACCGATGACGATACCCGCAATGCGGGCACCCTGGCCCTGAGCACTGCAACAGAGAACATTGCTGAGAATGCCGCGGGCGGCATCACGCTGACAGTCAGTCGCACCGGCGGTTCGGATGGCACGGTAACGGTTGACTACGCCACAGCAGATGGCAGCGCACTGCAACCGGGTGACTACACCCAGGCTACCGGCACACTGACCTTTCTCGACGGTGAGCTGAGCCAGACGATCCCGCTGACCCTGACCAACGACACGACCTGGGAGCCGAGTGAAGATTTCACCGTCACCCTGAACAATGTGGTGGAGGCTGCCCTGGGACAGGCTATTACGACCGTCACCATCACCGATGACGATACCCGCAATGCGGGCACCCTGGCCCTGAGCACTGCAACAGAGAACATTGCTGAGAATGCCGCGGGCGGCATCACGCTGACAGTCAGTCGCACCGGCGGTTCGGATGGCACGGTAACGGTTGACTACGCCACAGCAGATGGCAGCGCACTGCAACCGGGTGACTACACCCAGGCTACCGGCACACTGACCTTTCTCGACGGTGAGCTGAGCCAGACGATCCCGCTGACCCTGACCAACGACACGACCTGGGAGCCGAGTGAAGATTTCACCGTCACCCTGAACAATGTGGTGGATGCCTCCCTGGGACAGGCTATTACGACCGTCACCATCACCGATGACGATACCCGCAATGCGGGCACCCTGGCCCTGAGCACTGCAACAGAGAACATTGCTGAGAATGCCGCGGGCGGCATCACGCTGACAGTCAGTCGCACCGGCGGTTCGGATGGCACGGTAACGGTTGACTACGCCACAGCAGATGGCAGCGCACTGCAACCGGGTGACTACACCCAGGCTACCGGCACACTGACCTTTCTCGACGGTGAGCTGAGCCAGACGATCCCGCTGACCCTGACCAACGACACGACCTGGGAGCCGAGTGAAGACTTCACGGTCACCCTGAGTAACGTGGTGGATGCCACCCTTGGCGCCCAGACCAGCACCACGGTAACCATCACCGATGACGACACCCGCAATGCGGGTACCCTGGCCTTGAGCAATGCAACTGCAACCCTGTCGGAGGGTGGTCCCGCTATCACAGTGACCGTCGATCGCACGGGCGGCTCTGACGGCACGGTAGCGGTCGACTACGCCACAGCAGATGGCACTGCCGCTGCACCGGGAGACTACACTGCGCTCAACGGCACACTGACCTTCCTCAATGGTGAACTGAGCAAGACCCTGATCTTGACCCCGACCAGTGATACGACCTGGGAGCCAAGTGAAGACTTCACCCTGAATCTCTCTAACCCGGTTGATGCCACCCTTGGCGTGGCCACTGCGACAGTGACCATCAACGATGACGATCCTCGCAGTGCGGGCACCCTGGCCCTGAGTACTGCAACAGAGAACATTGCTGAGAATGCCGCGGGCGGTATCACGCTGACAGTCAGTCGCACCGGTGGTTCGGATGGCACCGTAACGGTTGACTACGCCACAGCAGATGGCAGCGCACTGCAACCGGGTGACTACACCCAGGCTACCGGCACACTGACCTTTCTCGACGGTGAGCTGAGCCAGACGATCCCGCTGACCCTGACCAACGACACGACCTGGGAGCCGAGTGAAGATTTCACCGTCACCCTGAACAATGTGGTGGATGCCTCCCTGGGACAGGCTATTACGACCGTAACCATCACCGATGACGATACCCGTAATGCGGGCACCCTGGATCTGAGTGCCGCCAGTGCCACCCTGTCGGAGAGCGGTCCGGCTATCACCTTGACTGTCGATCGCACCGGCGGTTCGGACGGCACGGTAGCGGTCGACTACGCCACAGCAGATGGCACTGCCGCTGCACCGGGAGACTACACTGCGCTCAACGGCACACTGACCTTCCTCAATGGTGAACTGAGCAAGACCCTGATCTTGACCCCGACCAGTGATACGACCTGGGAGCCAAGTGAAGACTTCACCCTGAATCTCTCTAACCCGGTTGATGCCACCCTTGGCGTGGCCACTGCGACAGTGACCATCAACGATGACGATCCGCGCAGTGCGGGCACCCTGGCCCTGAGTACTGCAACGGAGAGCGTTGCGGAGAACGCAGCGGGTGGACTGACCCTGATGGTAAGCCGCACCGGCGGCACCGATGGTGCGGTATCTGTTGACTACGCCACTGCTAACGGTACAGCCGCTTCACCTAGTGACTACACTGCGGCCAGTGGTACGTTGAACTTCCTGCACGGTGAGACCAGCCAGACGATCCCGCTGACCCTGACCAACGACACGACCTGGGAGCCGAGTGAAGACTTCACGGTCACCCTGAACAATGTGGTGGATGCCACCCTTGGCGCCCAGACCAGCACCACGGTAACCATCACCGATGACGACACCCGCAATGCGGGCACCCTGGCCCTGAGCAATGCAACTGCAACCCTGTCGGAAGGTGGTCCCGCTATCACAGTGACCGTCGATCGCACGGGCGGCTCCGACGGCACAGTAACGGTTGATTACGCCACAGCAGATGGCACCGCCAATGCGCCGGGCGACTACACGGCTATCAACGGCACACTGACCTTCCTCAATGGTGAACTGAGCAAGACCCTGATCTTGACCCCGACCAGTGATACGACCTGGGAGCCAAGTGAAGACTTCACCCTGAATCTCTCTAACCCGGTTGATGCCACCCTTGGCGTGGCCACTGCGACAGTGACCATCAACGATGACGATCCGCGCAGTGCGGGCACCCTGGCCCTGAGTACTGCAACGGAGAGCGTTGCGGAGAACGCAGCGGGTGGACTGACCCTGACGGTAAGCCGCACCGGCGGCACCGATGGTGCGGTATCTGTTGACTACGCCACTGCTAACGGTACAGCCGCTTCACCTAGTGACTACACTGCGGCCAGTGGTACGTTGAACTTCCTGCACGGTGAGACCAGCCAGACGATCCCGCTGACCCTGACCAACGACACGACCTGGGAGCCGAGTGAAGACTTCACGGTCACCCTGAACAATGTGGTGGATGCCACCCTTGGCGCCCAGACCAGCACCACGGTAACCATCACCGATGACGACACCCGCAATGCGGGCACCCTGGCCCTGAGCAATGCAACTGCAACCCTGTCGGAAGGTGGTCCCGCTATCACAGTGACCGTCGATCGCACCGGCGGTTCGGACGGCACGGTAGCGGTCGACTACGCCACAGCAGATGGCACTGCCGCTGCACCGGGAGACTACACTGCGCTCAACGGCACACTGACCTTCCTCAATGGTGAACTGAGCAAGACCCTGATCTTGACCCCGACCAGTGATACGACCTGGGAGCCAAGTGAAGACTTCACCCTGAATCTCTCTAACCCGGTTGATGCCACCCTTGGCGTGGCCACTGCGACAGTGACCATCAACGATGACGATCCGCGCAGTGCGGGCACCCTGGCCCTGAGTACTGCAACGGAGAGCGTTGCGGAGAACGCAGCGGGTGGACTGACCCTGACGGTAAGCCGCACCGGCGGCACCGATGGTGCGGTATCTGTTGACTACGCCACTGCTAACGGTACAGCCGCTTCACCTAGTGACTACACTGCGGCCAGTGGTACGTTGAACTTCCTGCACGGTGAGACCAGCCAGACGATCCCGCTGACCCTGACCAACGACACGACCTGGGAGCCGAGTGAAGACTTCACGGTCACCCTGAACAATGTGGTGGATGCCACCCTTGGCGCCCAGACCAGCACCACGGTAACCATCACCGATGACGACACCCGCAATGCGGGCACCCTGGCCCTGAGCAATGCAACTGCAACCCTGTCGGAAGGTGGTCCCGCTATCACAGTGACCGTCGATCGCACGGGCGGCTCCGACGGCACAGTAACGGTTGATTACGCCACAGCAGATGGCACCGCCAATGCGCCGGGCGACTACACGGCTATCAACGGTACTCTTACATTCCTCGAAGGAGAGATCAGCAAGACGATCCTGCTGACTCCAACCAGCGACACCGTTTGGGAGCTGAATGAAGACTTCACCGTAACCCTGAGCAATGTGGTGGATGCCACCCTTGGCACCCAGACCAGCACCACGGTAACCATCACCGATGACGATACACGGACTTCAGGTACCCTAGCCCTTAGCAGTGCGACTGCAACCCTGTCGGAGGGTGGCCCCGCTATCACCTTGACTGTAGTTCGTACAGGCGGCTCGGATGGTACGGTAAGTGTGGACTATGCCACTGCGGATGGCACCGCCACTGCGCCCGGTGATTACACTGCCCTCAACGGCTCCCTGACCTTCCTCAATGGTGAACTGAGCAAGAACCTGACGTTGACTCCTGCCAATGATGCGACCTGGGAGCCAAGTGAGACCTTTACCCTGACTCTGGGTAATGTGGTGGATGCCAGCCTGGGCTTGTCCACCACCACGGTAACCATCACCGATGACGACACCCGCAATGCCGGTACCCTGGCCCTGAGTACTGCTACGGAGAGCGTTGCGGAGAATGCGGCGGGTGGACTGACGCTGACAGTAAGCCGCACTGGCGGCACCGATGGTGCGGTATCTGTTGACTACGCCACTGCTAACGGTACAGCCGCTTCACCTGGTGACTACACTGCGGTCAGTGGCACGTTGAACTTCCTGCACGGGGAGACCAGCAAGACGATCCCGCTGACCCTGACCAACGACACGACCTGGGAGCCAAGTGAAGACTTCACCCTGACCCTGAGCAATGCGGTGGATGCCACCCTTGGCGCCCAGACCAGCACCACGGTAACCATCACCGATGACGACGTCCACAATGCAGGTACCCTGGCCCTGAACAGCACCACAGTGACCCTGCCAGAGAGCGGTCCTGCAATGATTATGACCGTGAATCGCACCGGCGGATCGGATGGCACGGTAACGGTTGACTACGCCACAGCAGATGGCACCGCCGCTGCGCCGGGTGACTACACCGCCCTCAACGGCACCCTGACCTTCCTCAACGGAGAGACCAGCAAGACAGTCGCACTGACCCCCATCAATGACACAACTTGGGAACCGAGTGAAGACTTCACACTGACCCTCTCCAATCCAGTGGATGCCACCCTGGGCCTGGCCACTGCCACAGTGACCATCACCGATGATGATCCACGCAGTGCCGGTACCCTGGCCCTGAGCAGTGCGACTGCAACCTTGTCGGAGGGTGGTCCCGCTATCACACTGACTGTAGATCGAACAGGCGGTTCGGACGGCTCGGCTACGGTTGACTACGCCACTGCTGATGGCACCGCCATCGCGACCGGTGACTACACCGCCCTCAATGGCACGTTGACCTTCCTTGATGGCGAACTGAGTAAGACGCTGACCTTGACCCCGACCAGTGATACGACCTGGGAGCCAAGTGAAGATTTCACTCTCACCCTGAGCAATGTGGTGGATGCCACCCTGGGCCTGGCCACTGCGACAGTGACCATCACCGATGACGACGTCCGCAATGCAGGTACTCTGGCCCTGAACAGCACTACAGTGACCCTGTCGGAAAGTGGTCCGGCTGTAAACATGACTGTGAACCGCACTGGCGGTTCGGACGGTACGGTAACGGTCGACTACGCTACAGCAGATGGCACTGCCGCTGCACCGGGAGACTACACGGAGCTCAACGGCACGCTGACCTTCCTCAACGGAGAGACCAGTAAGACAGTTACACTGACCCTGACCAACGACACGACCTGGGAGCCGAGTGAAGACTTCACCTTGACCCTCTCCAATCCAGTGGATGCCACCCTGGCCGTACAGATTAGCACCACGGTAACTATCACCGATGACGATCCGCGCCATGCGGGCACCCTGGCCCTGAGCAGCCCCACTGCAGCCCTGTTCGAGAGCGGTCCTGATGTGACTATGACCGTGAACCGCACTGGCGGTTCGGATGGTACGGTAAGCGTGGACTATGCCACGACGGATGGCACTGCCACCGCGACCGGTGACTACACCGCTCTCAGCGGCACCTTGACCTTCCTCAACGGAGAAACGAGCAAGACGATCCCGCTGACCCCAATCGATGACACAACCTGGGAGCCGAGTGAAGATTTCACTCTCACCCTGAGCAATGTGGTGGATGCCACCCTGGGCCTAGCCACTGCGACAGTGACCATCAACGATGACGACGTCCGCAATGCAGGTACCCTGGCCCTGAACAGCACCACAGTGACCCTGCCGGAGAGTGGTCCTGCGGCGATTCTGACCGTGAACCGCACTGGCGGGTCAGACGGTACGGTAAGTGTGGACTATGCCACGACGGATGGTACCGCCACCGCGCCTGGTGACTACACCGCCATCAACGGCACGCTGACCTTCCTCAACGGAGAGACCAGTAAGACGATTCCGCTGACTCCAACCGATGATACAGCCTGGGAGCCGAGTGAAGCCTTCACCCTGACCCTCTCCAATCCAGTGGATGCCACCCTGGGCCTGGCCACTGCCACAGTGACCATCACCGATGACGATACACGGACTTCAGGCACCCTGGCCCTAAGCAGTGCCACTGCGACCCTGTCCGAGAGTGGTCCCGTTGTCACGCTGACTGTAGATCGCACAGGCGGCTCTGATGGCACGGTAACGGTTGACTACGCCACCGCAGATGTCACTGCCAATGCTCCGGGTGACTACACGGCCATCAGCGGTACGCTGACCTTCCTCAATGGTGAACTGAGTAAGACCCTTACCTTGACCCCGACCAGTGATACGACCTGGGAGCCAAGTGAAGACTTCACCCTGACCCTGAGTAATGCGGTGGATGCATCCCTGGGCCTGGCCACTGCCACAGTAACCATCACCGATGACGATACGCGAAATGCAGGCACCCTGGCCCTGAACAGCACTACAGTGACCCTGCCAGAGAGTGGTCCTGCGGTGATTATGACCGTGAACCGCACAGGCGGCTCTGACGGTACGGTAAGTGTGGACTATGCCACGGCGGATGGCACTGCCACCGCGCCTGATGATTACACTGCCATCAACGGCACCCTGATCTTCCTCAACGGAGAGACCAGCAAGACGATCCCGCTGAGCTCAATCGATGATGCGACCTGGGAACTGAGTGAAACCTTCACCCTGACCCTGAGCAATGCTGTGGATGCCACCCTGGGCCTGGCCACTGCCGTAGTGACCATCACCGATGATGATCTACGAAGTGCCGGTACCCTGGACCTGAGCAACGCCATCGCAACCCTTTCCGAGAGTGGTCCCGCTGTCACGCTGACTGTGGACCGCACTGGTGGCTCGGACGGCACGGTATCCGTTGACTATGCAACAGTAGATGGAACAGCTACAGCACCGGGTGACTATACGGCTATCAACGGTACCTTGACCTTCCTTGATGGTGAACTGAGCAAGACTCTCACACTCACCCCAACCGGCGATACTATTTGGGAGCCGAGTGAGGCCTTTGTGGTGAACCTCTCCAACCCGGTGGATGCCTCCTTGGGTCTGGCCTCCGCGACTGTGACCATCACCGATGACGATGACGGGATCGCACCGGTCATCACGATTCAGGAACCGGTGATTTCCGTTCCCTCAACGGGACCGTTCACTTCGGTTGATCTCGGGGTGGTGACAGCAGTGGATGACGTTGATGGTGCTGTGACTCCAGTGGCTGATCTGACCGGGCCGTTTGCTCCGGGACGCCATCTGATCACCTGGCGCGCCATTGATAGCAGTTCAAATATGGCCTCTGAAGTACAGGCGGTTGATGTGCTGCCCATGGTCAATTTTGGTGTCGACCAGGTGGCAAACCCGGGATCGACAGTTGACATTCCCGTCTTTCTCAACGGCGATGCACCCGAGTATCCGGTAGTGATCGACTACCAGATCACGGACTTTGACGCAGCTGGCGGGACAGTAGCGCAAACTACAGGAACGGTAGATATCGCCGCCGGCGCAGTTCCTTCCAATCAGGCGAATATTCAATATCTGATTCAGAATGCCGGTGTCGCCAGGGTAGAGGTTACGATGCTGAATACAGGTGCCAATGCCACGTTCGGTGCAAATAATGTGCATACCATCAATGTGAATGTGACAGAGATAAATCTGCCTCCTGTGGTGAGCATTACCGGCTCGCAGAACAACGCGACCACAGCGACGGTATTTGCTGATGCTGCCCTGGTGACAATCACCTTTTTGGTGAATGATCCTGATCTGGCTGATATCCATACCTACGACTGGAGTCAAAGTGACAATGGACTGGCCCTACAGCTTGGGGCGCAATCCAATACCGTTGTCTTTGATCCGTCAGGTTTGCTGGAGGGAACCTATAAGGTGGTGGTCAGTGTGACCGATTCCGCTGGCAATACCACCACGGTGGATAAGTCGGTCAAGGTACTGGCAACTGCCCCGATTTTCGACGACGACGGTTCCGACTCTGATAGTGATGGTGTCAGCGACTTTGACGAAGGCGCGGAAGACGAGGATGAGGATGGTATTCCGGATTATCTCGATCCCCATGACGACGACTACATTCTCGCTGGTCAGGATGGTGAATCTGATACTTATCTGCTGATTACCGAACCAGGTCTCAAGCTGAGGCTCTCCGAGGAGAAGATCAGAGATGAAGATTACTCCGCCTATCAGGATGAGCAGGCGTTCATCGATCGGGTCAACGGTTCCGGTGGTGGTGTCGCGGATCCGCAGGATAGTTACACTCATGTAGGCGGTATCTTCGAGTTCGAAATCGAAGGACTTGCCTATGTCGGTCAGTCGGTGCGTATCGTCATACCTGTGCATCAGGTGATTCCCGCCAATGCGGTCTATCGCCTCTATACCGATGATGTGGGTTGGCACGACTTCGTGGTCGATGACAGAAACAGCGTCTCCTCAGCACCGGGAGAGTTGGGAATTTGCCCGGCTCCGGGGGATGTGACTTACATTGCTGGACTGCATGAAGGGCACTACTGCGTACAACTGCTGATTGAGGATGGCGGTCTTAATGATGCTGACCGTCGCGCCAATGGTAAGATCGTGGATCCCAGCGGCGTTGCCATCGTGCCCACTTCGACTCCCACAACGCCCCAGACTTCTTCGGGAGGCGGTGGTGGCATTGGAGGCTGGTTATTGGTTCTGCTGCCATGGGTATGGCTGCGGAACTTCAGGAGAGAGTCGAAAACAGGAATCAGATTAAGTGAGGAAAAACTGATGGGTAGTGGATTCAGAACGTTATTTTTGGCTGGGCTATTGAGTTCTGGCATGGTTTCCACAGTGTCATCGGCGAACGGCCTGTTGTCTCTATACGAAGCGAGTGCGGATAGTGTCGCCGCAACCCTGAAACCGGATTGCGCCTTTCACGCGCAGGGGGAGGCGGCTGATAAAGAGCGTGAGTTTCCCACTATCGTTGGCGGTGTTCGGAGCGAGGAAAATCAACTGCGTTATCGTCAGGTTATTGCCAGTTCCAAAGGCTACAGTCGTACAGAGCATAATTACCGGATGCCGGAGCGTAAGCTGGTCTCTATGGATGGTCAGGCCACATCACTTGCCACAGAACTGGAGGGTGACAAGCCGGTGATGCTGAATTTCATCTTCACCACATGCACCACTATCTGTCCTGTGTTGTCGGCAACCTTTAGCCAGGTTCGGGAGTCGTTGGGATCTGAGAGCCAGAATGTGACAATGGTTTCGATCTCCATCGATCCGGAATATGATACGCCGGAGAGACTGAATGAATATGCCCGTCTCTATGGCGCGGATGATCAATGGCGGTTTTTCACCGGCCGGGCTGAAGACATCATCGCTATCGAGAAGGCATTCGATGCCTACCGGGGTACGAAGATGAGTCATGAACCCCTGACCTTCCTGCGGGCTGATGGAGATTCACCCTGGGTCAGGATTGAAGGAATTGCCAGTGCTGACGATATCGTCAAGGAGTATGAGCAACTGGTTTCACGTTGAAGAAGCCGCGAGATAACTTTTCTTGATGTATAAACCAACTCTGTTTTTTTTGCTGGGCCTGCTACCGCTATTATTGCTGATTCAGGCCCAACTTGTTTTGGCTGACGATGTGGATCCGAGAGAACTTGGCCGCAGGATGTTCTTGGAGGGGGTGCTGCCGTCTGGGAAGTCGATGACCGCTTATATTCAGGGTGACGTCAAGGTTACCGGAGAGCAGGTCAGGTGTGGCGCCTGTCACCGGCGTAGCGGCATGGGTTCCAGTGAGGGACAGCAAGTGGTACCGGCAGTTACCGGTAAACTGCTCTATAACCCGCTGCAGATCCCCACCAGCAGGCCGCCCGCCGCACCGATTTTGCGACCAGCCTACGACGACGAGATGCTGAAGGCAGCCCTCATCGGAGGGATCGATGCCAATGGTGCTGCGCTGGATCCCAATATGCCCCGTTATCTGTTGACGGATGATGAACTCAATGTCCTGCTCGAATACCTGAAGGGACTGTCCGGTGAATCTTCGCCTGGCGTCAACGAAACCGAGGTTCACTTCGCGACGATCATATCCGACAGGCTACCGAAAGCGGATCGCAAGGCGCTGCTTGATGTCATGCGGGTTTTCTTCAAGCAGAAAAACACTGAAACCCGTTACGAGAGTAAACGCTCAGCCAACCCGCCCTGGCACAAGAAGTGGATCATGGGTAACTATCGGAAGTGGCGCCACCACGTCTGGGAACTCAAAGGCGAGGAGAGCACCTGGCCGGAGCAACTGGCTGCACACTATCGCAGTCAGCCTGTCTTTGCGGTGATCAGCGGCGCGGTCAACGGAGACTGGCGGCCGATTCATGAATATTGCGAGGCCGAACAGCTGCCATGTCTCTTTCCGACTACTGATCTTCCGGTGGATTCCGATCAGGATTTTTACTCCCTCTATTTTTCAAGAGGCGTGATCCTGGAAGGGGAGGGCGTGGCTCGTTATCTGCTAAATGCAGAACCGGAAAGGAAAAAGATCGTCCAGCTCTATAATGGTGCTGACCGATTGTCGAAGTCGGCTGCTAAAGCCTTCGCCGCGCAGTTGGAAAAGGCGGGTGTCGCTATTACGTCTATCGATGTCGATGCCGGGGGTGGCGATGTGGACGTGATCTCCGAGAAGGGCCGGGCAGGAAGCGTAGCCGTTCTCTGGTTGTCCCATGAAGCCCTGCAGTCATACCAGCCTTGGCTGGAAGCTGAAAATGGACCTGAACAGATCTATCTCTCTACCACCCTCTACCGGGATCGGGCCAGCAGCCTGCCTGAGGGGTTGAAGGGGAAGACGCGATTCGTTCATCCCCATGAACTACCGTCCCGCATGCGGCGGTTGCTTGTCAGATCTACGGGATGGCTGCGGGCAAAGCGGATCTATGCTTCAGAGCAGCAGCGGATTCAGGCAAACGCCTTTTTTGCACTCAAGGCAGCGGGCGACGCCATGACACATATTCGTGGTTACTTCTTCAGGGACTACTTCATCGAACGTATCGAACACATGGTCGATAATGCCCCCTATACCTCGGTCTATCCACGCATCAGCCTTGCCCCGGGGCAGCGTTTCCTCTCCAAAGGGTACTACATCGCCAGGGTGGGTGAGGGTGAACGGGGTCGACTTGTCCCGATCATGGAGTGGGGTGTGCGCTGAATAGCACTGACTTAAGGCAACAGTGTTCGTATTGTCAATGACTTGCTAAATACCTAAATAACAGTAGGTCATGTTAGCGCAGCGTAGCACGACAAACTATGGCGTGTATTGTTGGGTTACGGCCAAAAAGACGACCTAACCCAACCTACCCAAGTAGGAGTAGGGTGCAACCTGCGCACCATGATTGCTAATCTTGTTGAGGGGTGTCAGGGTGTCGTTCCATCTTCTGCAGGATCTGAAGTTTTGCTCTGGCGATCCAGTTGTAGGTCTTGTCCTTTGCAGTCCTGAGTGATGCCGTCTTCCACTGTTTCGATATCGTCGGGATGGAGGTGTGTCTCAGCCTTACTGCAATCAGTACCGGGTAGAGGCTCGTCAGCATCGGCGGATGAGTGCAGTTCGGTCTCATCGTCAGGCTTCAAAAACTCTTCAATATAGACATCCAATACACCGAGGAAATTGCCGATGGAGAAGCTGAAGGATCCTGCCTGTCCCTTGCTCCCGTCAGCTTCTTGTGCCGTGCCGCCGGCTGCAATGCGGCTCTGTGTCCCTACGCTCCCGCTGGTGGAACCGCCGGAAAGACCGCCGCTTACGCCGGCACTGGAGAGCCCGACGCCGGGTTGGGCGTCGTCGTCACCGATTCTGATCAGGGTTGCGGAGGTCTGTCCCAGTGCAGACCCGCTGGAGGGATTATAGAGCGTCAGGGAGAAGGTCTCGGTAGACTCGAAGGTGCCGTCATCCAGAACCTCCACCTCAAAAGTGCGGCTGTTCGTTCCCCCAAGAAAGGTAAGGGAGCCGTCTATCTGGATGAAATCGTTCCCCTCCACGGCGCTGCCGGCCGCACTCTTGTAATACACCGAGTAGGAACCTGAACTGTCCCCCAGGCGCTGTACCGTGACTTCGACTCGCCCGTCAGACTCAGCAACATTGTACTGGGAGGCGGAGAAGGTGAAAGTCGGCAAGGTCTCTCCGGCGTCATCATCCAACAGGCTTACCGTGGTCGTAGCCGAGACTCCCAGCGTGGCTCCGCCGGTGGCATTCGAAAGGATCAGATCGAACGTCTCGTTACCTTCGTATGTGTCGTCATCCAGCAGGTCTACCGAGATCGAGCTGCTGGTTACGCCCTCTTCGAAGGTTAGGGTGCCCGTCTTTGGTTCGAAATCGGCCCCTGCTGTGGCTGATCCGCCAAGGGTGGCGAAGTCAACGGTGATCCGGCCGGAGCTGCCCCCCAGACGCAGGACGTTGAGAGTGACCTTGGGGTGGCTTTCGTTGACCGCATAGGATAAGGCCTCGAACACGAGGTTCCCTGGGCCATCATCATCCAGGATGGTGACGGGAACGCTGCTGCGCCCACCCAACACTGCCCCTCCCAGGGGATTGTAGAGGGTGACCTGGAAACCCTCATCCATTTCGTCTTCGCTATCGTCCAGAATGGTTATGTCAAAACTGCGGGCGGTCTCCCCGTCGCTGAAAACCAGGGTGTCGACTCTTTCCAGGTAGTCGTGGCCCAGGCCGCCGATGGCGGAGATGTCGCTGGTCTGAAAGTCCACGGAGATCTCACCCACACTGCCACCAATGCGGTATAGAGTCAGGGTCAGGGTTTTGGTCGTTTCGTCGATGCTGTATGCCTTCTCCCCAAACATCAGGATGCCGGCCCCGCTCAGGCCGAGGTCGTCGATTAGCCAGTCATAGGCGCCGGCCACATTGAGCAGCCCATAGCCGAAGTCGCCGTCTGCGCCTGTCGGGCCAATATCGATAGAGGATTCCAGCAGCGAAGTTTCGAGCTGGGAGACGGTGGCAGAGGGGAAGGCACTTTTGAGAAGTGCGATAGCCCCGGCTACATGGGGTGCGGCGAAGGAGGTGCCGGAGACTACGTTATAGGTGAGCGGCAATCTGTCGGCAGTGAAGATATTCTCACCGGGGGCGACCAGTTTGGGAAAGGTCCCGCCGTCGCAGGCTCCGGGACCCCGGCTGCTGGAGATGGCAATATCGTTATAGCTATCCACTGAGCCGACGGAGACGACAGTGGGATCATTGGCCGGGCTGATGCTCGACTCGGCATTGGGTCCGAAATTGCCCGCCGAGAAGATAACCGAGATGTCAGCCTCTTTCAGTAGCCGGATGTCTTCGGCGAACTCCTGGTAGCATTCGTTGATCGTGTTGGCGAAGCCCCAGGAGTTGTTGATCACGTCCGGCGCATCGTCGGTAGTGGGATCGCCGTCGGGATCCAGCATCCACTGAAACGCCTGGTGGATCGCGCTCAGTGTTGCCTGATTGCTGTCGTCGAAGATCCGGGCGGCGATCCACTCGGCTTCGGGAGCGGCGCCAATCTGGTAACCGCTGGCGTCCCCGCCAAGAATCACCCCGGTGGCCTGGGTGCCATGACCGGTAAAGTCCACCGGCAGATTGTGCTGGCCGTAGGGATCGAACCAGCTATTGTCACCCCCACGCCAGTTATCGATCAGGTCTGGGTGATTCATGTCGACGCCGGAGTCCATGACCCCAACCACGATCCCCTGCCCCTCGAGCCCTGTCTCCCAAAGCGGCACCGCGTTGATGCTCTCGAGGTTCCACAAGGGGAGTCCTGAGATGCGGTTGCTTTCGGGGGTGGCCAGGGTATAGACGGTATCGATAGAAATGCGCTCCACGCCGGGCAGGGCCGCCATCTCCTCGATCAGGTATGCCGGGATCTCTCCTGCCATGGCGTTGATGGCCCATAGCGATTTCAGCGGCCGTGGCTCTCCCTTTGCCTTGAGAAAGCGTCTGAGCAGACGATTGGTCCGGCGTGCCTTGCGCTTCATGGTATCGACAATCAGCGTTCTTTTGGCATGTTGCCGTTTAACCCGGTGCCCTCGTCTACCTTCCTGGCGTTCAGCGCCGAGGATTGTTTTTACCTCTTTTCGAAGCGCACGGATATTCAGTTTGTCACTGAACTGGATGATTACCGGCAGATCCCCGGTAGAGCGGGCGGCGGTCAAAGTGTTTTGCAAGACCGGGGTGAGCGTGGCTGCTGGAATAGAGGGCGCCACCAGCCACAAGAGTAGCAGCAGGTTGAGTGGAGGGATGGATGTAATCCGCAAAACCATGGTTTACGACTTTTCGCGCCTGTGTGGCTCAAGATGGGTGATGGGCGGGAATAGTGCTTTAGCCCTTTGGCGACCCATCTCAAACCGGAAAAAAGTGCCTGAGTAGGGATTATAGGCAGTGGGGGAGTGAGTTTTTATACCGCCAACTACTACTTGTCTGTACGTGTTTCTACTACTTGGTTCTGGAGGCGGCGCTGGCGCGAACCCTGTCTGAACAGGTCAGCGTGAGAAGCGGAACATATCGAGCCACTCTGCCCCGGATCCTGTCTGCTCCAGCCGTTCGACGATGGCCGCGTGGTTATTGAGCCGGGCCAGATCAACTGCCTGTTCGCGTTTTTTATTCCTCAGATTGGGATTGGCATTGCCCGCAAGCAGCCGCTTGATGACTGCTGGATGCCCCTCCCGTGCCGCTAGCATCAAGGCTGAGTCGCCGTTGTGGTTTCTCAGATCGGGATTGCTGCCCTTTTGCAGCAGCATACCGACGATCTTTTCGTGTCCGAGATGGGATGCCATCATCAGCGCCGTATTGCCGGTATTCCCTGTCTGGTCGATGTTGCCGTTGTCCTTGATCAGGACACCGACCATGCCTGTCTCGCCCCGGGACGCAGCGAGGATCAACAGAGTCTCTTTCTGCCGATACTGGCGATGGAGGTTGGCTCCCTTTGCCGATAACAGTTTCAGGCCTTCCAGGGTTCCCCGTTTGGCCGCGAACCAAAGGGGATCGTGTCCTGCATCGTCGACGTTACTGGGATTGGCCTTGGCGCCAAGCAGTAATCGGATGAAGTCAGCCTTTTCCATGCTGGCGGCGAGCATAAGGGGGGTTGTGCCGTCACGTTTCCTGCTATCGACCGTTGCACCATGACCGAGCAGTAACGAAACAATCTCTCGATGCGCGTTCGTCACTGCCGCATGTAGTGGCGAGGTGCCGTCGCTCAACGCCGTATCAGCCTTTGCACCTTGGGCGAGCAACTCCCGGACAATCTTGATCTGTCCTTTTTTTGCCGCATGGAATAGGGGGGTGGCTCCCTCTTCTGTGGCGATTTCGGGATTGGCCCCTGCATTCAGCAGCCGCTGCACGATTTTTATCTGCCCCTGCCAGGCAGCACGGGCGAGGGCGGTAAGGCCTTCGGGATCCTGGGCGTTGATGTCGGCGCCCTGTTTCAGCAGGGCGTCGACCAGGGAGTCGCTGCCTCGCCAGGCTGCGATATTAAGGGTTGGCCAGCCTGCAAAGGGCTGTTCCTCGCCCGCGACTACCAGGCCATCAGAGAAGGCGGAGAGTTGCGGTGTCCGCTTGCTGATGCGCTGTTTGGTTTGGGTGGGGGGGGGTATACCAGCTTGTTCCAGTTGGATTACCACTTTTTGGTGTTTCCGCTGCCAAGCCAGCTGCATGGCTGATTGCCCCTTTTTGTTGTTGGCTCTTGGGTTGGCGCCCCGTTTGATCAGCAATGTTGTGATGGCAGTCAGCCCCTTGCCGGCGGCAAGAATCAGGGCGGAATTGCCTGCCGGATCCCGCTGTTCAATGTCGGCGCCGGCATCGAGCAGCAGGCGCGTCTCTTCAAGCCGGTCGAGACGGACAGCGGTATGCAGTGGTGTGTTGTCCAGTCTGTCGCGGATGGAGATATCGGCACCCATGTTCAATAGCTCGGCGACAGTTTGCGTATGCCCGTTGAGTACCGCAGAGTAGAGGGCGGTGCGCAGATCTGAGTCGGTGGCGTCGATATCCGCCCCTTGCCGCAGGAGTTCACGCACAAGCCCCGGATCGCCGGAGGCCGATGCGTCGATCATGCGTTCAGAAATACCTTCGCCGTTTGTTGCGGCCATGCTTGCGCTGAGTTTCTCAACTTTCCGCTTTGCCTGGCGATGCCCCTGTTCCGCTGCCGCCTGGTACCAGCGCAGGGCCTGTTCCCGGTTGGTGGTGACTCCCCAGCCATACTCGTAAAGATTGCCCAGGTTGTATTGGGCTTTGGCAAAATCCTGCTCCGCTGCTTTGCCGAACCAGAAGAAGGCTTTGGAAAAATCCTTTTTTACCCCTTTTCCAGCCCGGTACATGCCAGCAACGGCGTATTGAGCCTTTGTATCCCCGGCCTCAGCCAGTTGCTCGTAGATATCTACCGCTTTCTCGAATTGGCGCATTCGCACTGCGGTTCGTGCCTCTTCCAGTGTCTCCGCAGCAACCGACAGGGGCGTGATGGAGAGCAGAAGAGAGCAGAGCAGGGTAACGGTAAAACCCGGGAAATGCCGGAGACTGTGATCATGCGGTGCCATGTTTTGTGTCGACTTCTATGCCTATCTGTTTCAGGAATCCGGTTGGCAGAATACCGCCGGCGCAGACGATAGCCGCATCGTTAGGTATTTCGATGAGCGCTTCCTGTTGTTCAATGGTGACTTGTTTCTCGGTGAATGACTTGACGTTTGAGTTCATCAGGACCTGCAAGGTTCCATTCTCGTCTGCTGTTTCCACCTTCTGCCGGTTTTTCTTTTTGGCCCGGGAGAAGGAGCCGCTGCGGTAGGAGAGGGTGACCGTAGTCCCCGGTTGTTCCGCGATGGAAGTGGCGGCCTCCAGTGCGCTGTCACCGCCACCCACCACCAGGACGTGTTCTCCCCGGTATTGTTCCGGATCAATCAATCGGTAGACCACCTTGCTCTGTTCCTCACCTGGTACGCCGAGTTTGCGTGGAGTGCCGCGGCGGCCGATAGCGAGTAATACCTTGAGTGTGTTGTACTCGCCCTTCGAGGTGGTGATTTGGTATCCAGTCTTGCCGCCTGGCTCGATGTTTTCCACCTTCTCCTGGTAGTTGATGTGGATCCCGGTCTCCTTTTCCACCTGGCTCCAGAATTCGAGGAGTTCCTCCTTAGTGGTTTCGGTAAACTTTACCTTGCCAACTATGGGAAGTTCCACCGGTGCCGTCATCACCAGTTTGCCACGGGGGAACTGAAACACAGTGCCTCCCAGAGAATCCTGCTCCACCACCAGGTAATTCAAGCCCAATTCGTGGGCCCGAAGCGCGGCGGAGAAACCCGCCGGCCCGGCCCCAACGATGACAATGTCGTAGTCATGGGAGTGGTGCTTGTCGTGGCGTTCCATCAGTGCATCGAGCGCCTTGTGTCCCTGTTCGATGGCGTTGCGGATCAGGCCCATGCCTCCCAGCTCCCCGGCGATGAAGATGTCGGGCATGGTGGTTTCAAAATTGGGTTTGAGTACCGGGATATCGAGCCCCCGCCGTTCGGTGCCGAACACCAGTGTGATGGCATCAAAAGGACAGGCGGTTTTGCAAGCGCCATGGCCGATACAGTTGGTGGGGGCGATCAGCTTGGCCTTGCCGCCGATCAGTCCGAGGACAGGGTGGTTGTTCTGTTCGGGGCAGGCGATGACGCAGGTGCCGCACCCCATGCATCGTTTGGGATCTATTACCGGATGCAGGGAGGCGGGCTCGGTCAGACCGGCTTCAGATTCCTCTTGCCAGATTGAGCGGCTGTGACGATGTTTAAGCTTCTTCAGACCCAGGTAGATACCCCAGATCAGAAGCAGCGGGGGCAGGTAGTAGCTGAGGAGCAATACGGACTCTTTCATATTTTAGCGTAGCTGTAGGGCAGTTACGATGTGATCGGCGGTTTGATGGAAATATTGAATAATCATATACGAGGTGAAGTCGTAATGAGCGGAACTATGTTGAATTCTGTACAAAAGGGGTCAGGAATAGAGGGGGTTTGTGGAAGCTATGTGATGGTCCCAGGCTCTTGCCGGAAAGTGGCTATTTACGGGTGGCGCTGTACATCGGCAGGATAGGGCCGGAGACAATTCTGCCTGTCAGGGTGAATCGTTGCAACCGCTTGGATTACACTTTTCCCTCGATCCGGCTGTCCAAAAGTAACGATTAGTGGGAGACGATACCTTTATTCAATGCATAAGTGGTAAGCGCCGATGCATTGTGAAGATCGAGTTTCTTCATCAGATTGGCCCGGTGTTTTTCCACTGTTTTTATACTGATACAGAGGAATTCTGCCATGCTCTTGTTGGTGTGTCCTTCTGCCACTAATTTCAGGATCTGTTTCTCCCGCTTGGTGATGGTGTCCCATTCGGTTGCAGGTTCAGAATTCTTTTGACCGACCAGGTAACCCTGTACAACTTTGTCGGTAATGTCGGGGCTGAGGTAGGTCTTGCCATTCATTACCCGCTCAACCGCAACCAGGAGTTCAGAATGGGTTGCATCTTTAAGGATATATCCATTAGCACCCGCATTCAGGCTTGCCAGGACATACTCCTCCGCATTGTGGACGGTTAATACCAGGATCTTCGTCTCAGGAAACCTTTTGCGTATCTCCTGCACGGCGTCCATCCCGTTCATGCTGGGCATATTCAGATCCATGATCGCCAAGTCCGGTTTCTTGTCCGCGACACAGCGAATGGCTTCGCGCCCGTTCTCAGCTTCTCCGACAACACTGTAATCCGTAGTGCTTTCCAGCAGCGATTTTAATCCTGCCCTCAGAATTGTATGGTCTTCAGCGATAATGACTCGTAATTGTTTTTCCATGCACCCCCCCATGCGCTGCAATAACGGAATTTAGTACTTGATTCACTGTGCGGAAACGATCCCCTTCTACCCGATCCTCAAGTTGGCAGAATTGCCTGTATTCCTTATGCACTAGGGATTATAGCCAAACTTTCTCTGGATTCATTCGACGTTATTACGCAGTTTGCTGTTCAGGGCAGCCCTGATAATGGGATGTCAACTAGAAATATACATGTTCGTAGTCCTAAAATTAAGGTAAGTCATTGTTTGTCAGTAATATACTGGATGTGCTATTGGCTACTCCCCTAGAAGGAAACTACGGTGTTTACCTACCTATAAAATTCATCTTTTCCGATTGGGAAACTAGGAGATTTTCACTCTGATCTTGCCCAATATTACCGGCAGTTATTATTTTTCTATCGCCTAAATTTTCACTGTATAGAGAAGAAAAGCCAAGAGGTGCTTGAAGATGACGGGAATTGGTAGACCGGAAAAGGTCAACGATGATGCGACAGCGGTGGCGTTCTATACGCTAGCCTCGCTTTTACTCGTATGTGTCGTCGTTGTGATCATTAATTACTATTTTGAGAATACCGCAGCTGTACCTGTTACCACTGCAGAGGTGCAGACGGTGATAGTCGAGGATTCGGAGTGCACATGATGAGCTTTTTGCATCCAAATACAGCTTATCAATAGGCATTTTCGCTGTTTGGCCTGGGATCGCAGCGGGAGGGGGCGGGCAATCCTTGTCAAGTGGCTCATTCACCCAGCCAGTTTCGCGCTGCTTGGCGTTAATTTGCACCTTCAGCCTCAGAAAGACGCTGTAGGTCATAAACAATGCGAACTGTTTCATGTTTTAGCACTGCATAGCAATCATGGTGTGATCAACGGCTCATGTTCTGGGGTTTGTTGCCGCTCAGGTGTAGGCAGGGAAGATCGGGTCAGTTACAATTCAATCGTAAATTGGTAAAAAATTCCCAATATTGACGGTGGATTTTTCGGGCAGCCGAATCGGCGTCGCCAAAAAGGCGGTTTCTACACAGAAGCAAGACGCTATCGATATGGAAACACCAGGCAATTATAGACAGGCGAAGTCGCGATGAGTGGAATTTTGTTGAATTCTGTGAAACAGACAGAAAAAAAACGGGCTGCGGCCGACGGTAGCGATGTGCTGCCAGAAAATGGTCAGTTTTCAGGTTTTGGGGGCTGGTTACTTACGCTAATTGTTACGTTAGTGCTCTATTCAGGCTGGATCAACCGCGATGAACTGATCCTGACGCCTGAAGAGGGACTGGGATACGCGCTCGGCATCGTCGGCGGAAGCATGATGCTGTTGCTGCTGCTCTATTCGTTGCGTAAACGGGTTGGGTGGATGAAGCGAATGCTTACCGTGAAATTCTGGTTTCGTTTCCATATGTTAATGGGTGTGCTCGGCCCGACTCTGGTATTGCTTCACAGCAATTTTCATCTCGGTTCGCTCAATGGCCGGGTGGCCTTGTTCAGCATGATTACTGTGGCGATCAGCGGTCTGGCGGGCCGTTTTGTCTATTCCAGGATCCACTACGGACTGCATGGCGGCAAAATCAAATTCGACAGACTGAAATCGGATTCTGATCTGTTGACTCGTAAGCTTGGCCGGTTGTTCGAACTGGCACCGGGAACCAAAGAGCGCTTGGCCCGGTTCGAAGGGCGGGTCGTCAACGTGCAGGAAAGCCTGTTCAAGAGCTTCGTCAACTGGCTGCGCATCCGTATCGAGGCCCCTTTACTCTACAGGCACATCCAAAGGGAGTTTAACCGGCAGCTGAAGCAGTCTGCCCAAGAGTTGGGTTGGAAGCCACAGCGAACCCGCAGCTATAGAAAAACAGTGCGGTTGCTCATCGGTACACACAAGCGTGCTTCGGTTCGTATTCTTGAGCTGCATTTTTATGAGCGCCTCTTTTCCCTGTGGCATGTCCTGCATCTGCCGCTGTTTTTCATGATGTTGGTGACTGGAGTCATCCATATCTATGCAGTCCACACCTACTGAGAGAGAGCCTTGACCGGTTCTGTGACATTGTTTTGCGGCTTCCATATACCTTTATTCTGCTGATGTTTGCTTTCGTGCCAAATACAACCGTTCAGGCCTTTGGGGTTTTCGATCGTCTGTTGATGCCGGGTGACGTGATTGAGGGACATGCGGCGTTCGAGGATGAGTGCGAAAAATGCCACGAAAAGCTTGAACAGAAAAAACAGAGTCAGCTCTGCCTTGGCTGCCATGACCACGCAAATATCGCCAGTGATATTAAGTTGAAGGAGGGTTACCACGGTCGCAAGGCGCAACCCGACAAGGTCGCCTGCAAGCACTGTCATACTGACCATAAGGGGCGCGGCGCACGGGTGGTATTGTTCGACGAGGACTCCTTTCTGCACGAAGCGGCGGATTTCAAACTGAAGGGCCTGCACAAACAGGTTCCCTGTAACTCCTGTCATGAACAGGGCAAAAAGTATTTTGTAGAGTTTTCCTTATGTGTCGACTGCCATAAGGAGGCTGATCCTCATCGCGGCGGTCTGGGCGAGAAGTGCGATAAATGTCATGTGGAGCGTGGTTGGAAGCATTTTGATTTCGACCACAACAAAGACACTGAATACAAGCTCGAAGGCAAGCACCAGGATCTCAAGTGCAAGCTCTGCCACCCCGGTGAGCGTTATAAGAAGACACCTAAGGAGTGTCATCTTTGTCATCAGATCAATGACATCCATGGCGGCCAGTTTGGTGAAAAGTGCAAGGAGTGCCATACCACCGAGAAGTGGAACGAAGTCAGGTTCGATCACGACCGCGATACCAAATACAAGCTGCAATACCGGCATAGCAAGCTTGCTTGCAACAGTTGCCACAAGGAGCCTCTGTACAAGAAAAAACTGGAAAAGGATTGTTACGCCTGCCACCGTCTGGATGACGTGCATCGAGGCGTGAACGGCAGGGAGTGTCACAACTGTCACTCTACCAAGGGATGGGCTGAGGTCGGTTTTGATCACGCAAAAGATACAAAATTCATCCTTGACGGGCGTCATACAAAATTACCTTGCGAGGCTTGTCATACCTCTGCGCAGAAAGAGAAACAGGCGCTGGAAACCACCTGCATCGCCTGTCATGTCGATGATGACGTGCATAAGGAGCAACAGGGCAAGGCATGTGTCCGGTGCCACAACACTGATGGCTGGGACGCGAAAGTTTTTTTCGACCATGACCTGACCCATTTCCCCTTGATCGGCCAGCACAACGTGCTGGCCTGTGAAGAGTGCCATCTCTCCAGCGAATATAAGGATGCGAAGACCGAGTGCGTCGCCTGTCACACCGGTGATGACTCGCACGATGGGCGTTTGTCGGAGCAGTGTGAAACGTGTCATTCGCCGAACGGATGGACGATATGGATGTTCGATCACAATGCTCAAACCGAATTCAAGCTCGAAGGCAGCCACGAAGGGCTGAACTGCCACGCCTGCCATCGGGAAAAAATCTCGGACAAAAAGTTGGGCAAGAATTGTTACAGCTGTCATCGGCAGCAAGATAAACACCGCGGAGCCTACGGCAGAAAATGCAAACGCTGCCATAACAGCGACTCCTTCAGTGAAGTGAAAATGAAATGATTATTGCGATAAACGCAAACGGTGAGACTAGACTAATGGCAAAGGTAAAACTGATGAGAAGCAGATCGATCGGCAGAATGGTGACGATGCTGTTACTTACCCTTTCTCTGACGGCGTTCCACACCGTTTGGAACAGTGCGTCTGCTGCTGAGTCCTTCGATCATTTCATGACCGGTTTTCCCTTGACTGGCGGTCACAAGCGGGTCGAGTGCGAACAGTGCCACACCAACGCCATCTTCAAAGGGACGCCCACCCGCTGCGCGAGTTGCCATAACGGCGCCCGGGCGGAAGGCAAGGGGGCGAACCATATCAAGAGCGAAGATACCTGCGATAACTGCCATACTTCGTCAACCTGGCGGGTAGCCCGTTTCGATCACGGCAGTGTCACAGACGCATGTGAACGTTGCCACGACGGGAGCAAAGCTGCGGGCAAGACGGTTGCCCACATAAGTACTACCAACAACTGCCAGTTCTGTCACTCATCCTTCAGTTGGCGCAAGGTTCGAAGGGTCGACCATGTGGCAGTTCTTGGTGCCTGTACCAGCTGCCATAACGGAAGTAGTGCTCTGGGCAAGGGCGGCGACCACCCGCAGACCACTGCGCAATGCGACACCTGCCATTCCACCGGTCGGTGGGGGATCGCCAAGCTCGATCACACCCAACTTGACACCGCTTCCTGTACACGTTGCCACAATGGCGCCAAGGCCACCGGCAAACCGGGCAGACACATCAGGACTACCGAACAGTGCGATACCTGCCACACGACCCAGACTTGGCGTGGCGGCGTCTTTGATCATGCCAATGTTGCCGGTACCTGTTCCTCCTGCCACAACAGCGTCAATGCATCTGGCAAGGGCGGCAAACACATCAAGACCAGTGCCCAGTGCGACACTTGTCATACGACCCAGACATGGCTTGGGGGCAGCTTTGACCATGCTGACGCAGCGGGTAGCTGCAGCTCCTGTCACAATGGGGCGAATGCCACCGGCAAGCACTCCACGCACATTGTGACGACGGGACAGTGTGACACTTGCCACACGATCCAGACCTGGCGCGGCGGCAGATTCGATCACGCCAACGCAACGGGTAGCTGCAGCTCCTGCCACAATGGGGCGAACGCCGCCGGTAAGCACTCAACACACATAGCTACGGCGGAACAGTGCGACACCTGCCACACGACGCAAACCTGGCGTACCGGTACCTTTGATCATGCAAATGTCACCGGCACCTGCAGCTCCTGCCATAACGGCAGCAGCGCCTCCGGCAAGCACGGCTCCCATGTGACCACAGCTTCCCAGTGCGACACCTGCCATATATCGACCAAGGCATGGACCTCGGTCAACTTCAGGCACGAGAATGCTGCCGGCAGGTGCTCCAGCTGTCATAATGGTATTACTTCAGCCGGTAAGAATGCCGGCCATGTGAATACCGCTGCTCAGTGTGATGTCTGCCATACTTCGGAGGCGAACTGGAAGAGCGTGCGCTTCGATCATGAGAGTGTGAGCGGTACCTGCTCCAGCTGTCACAACGGTACCACTGCGACCGGCAAACACTCAGGGCATGTTCAGACCAGTGGCGAATGCAGTCGTTGTCATATCTCCAACTCGAATTGGACCAGCGTGCGTTTCGACCACGGTGCGGCAAATGGCTCCTGCAACACCTGTCACAATGGGACGACGGCCACCGGTAAGAACGCCGGTCATGTGCAGACCGCCGCCCAGTGCGATGCCTGCCACACTTCCCAGACCTCCTGGAGCAGTGTGCGCTTCGACCACAGCAACGTGACCGGCAGTTGTGCATCCTGCCACAACGGTTCCACCGCTACCGGCAAGCACAGCACTCACATCCAGACAACTGCTGCCTGCGATACTTGTCATACCACCACTACAACCTGGCTCGTGGGTACCTTCCGCCACGATAGCGTGGCAGGAACCTGCAGCAGCTGTCACAACGGTACATCGGCTACGGGTAAGCACTCCAGCCATGTCTTAACCACTGGCCAGTGCGATAGCTGCCATATCTCGACCAACGCCTGGAATACAGTGCGCTTCGATCATGGTCTGGTCTCCGGCAGCTGTGCGAGTTGTCATAACGGCACCACGGCTACAGGTAAACACAGTGGTCATGTGCAGACGACTGCCGGCTGCGAAACCTGCCACATCTCACAGACAGGTTGGACCGCAGTGCGTTTTGATCACGCAGGAGTCTCCGGTAGCTGCGCGAGCTGTCATAACGGCACCACGGCTACCGGCAAGCACAGTGGTCATGTGCAGACCACCGCTGCTTGCGAAACCTGCCACATCTCGCAGACGGGCTGGACCGCCGTGCGTTTTGACCACGCCGGAGTCACAGGCAGCTGTGCGAGCTGTCACAACGGCACCACGGCTACCGGCAAGCACAGTGGTCATGTGCAGACCACTGCTGCTTGCGAAACCTGCCATATCTCGCAGACGGGCTGGACCGCGGTGCGTTTTGACCACGCCGGAGTCACCGGCAGCTGTGCGAGCTGTCACAACGGCACCACGGCTACCGGCAAGCACAGTGGTCATGTGCAGACCACTGCTGCTTGCGAAACCTGCCATATCTCGCAGACGGGCTGGAGCGCAGTGCGTTTTGACCACGCCGGAGTCACCGGTAGCTGTGCAAGCTGCCACAACGGCACCACTGCGACCGGCAAGCACAGTGGTCATGTGCAGACCACCGCAGGTTGTGATACCTGCCATATCTCGCAGACGAGCTGGAGTGCGGTGAGGTTTGACCACGCGGGAGTCACCGGCAGCTGTGCGAGTTGCCATAACGGTACTACTGCCACCGGCAAGCACAGCAGTCATATCCAGACCACTGCCGGTTGCGAAACCTGTCATATCTCGCAGACGAGCTGGACAGCAGTGCGCCTCGACCACTCCGGAGTCACCGGCAGCTGTGCGAGTTGTCACAACGGCACCACCGCTACCGGTAAACACAGTAGTCATATTCAGACCACTGCCGGTTGCGATACCTGCCATATCTCGCAGACGAGCTGGACTGCGGTGCGTTTCGATCACGGAGGGGTCACGGGAACTTGCCAGAGCTGCCACAACGGCACCACCGCCACCGGCAAGCACAGCAGTCACGTCCAGACCACAGCGGCTTGCGATAGCTGTCACCTGTCGCAAACTACCTGGACTTCGGTGCGCTTCGATCACAACACGGTGACCGGCAGTTGTTCCACCTGCCACAACGGCAATCAGGCGGAGGGCAAGCACGCTGGTCATTTCCAGACCACACAGCAGTGCGATAGCTGTCACCGCACCACCGGTTGGCTGCCGACCCTGGTCTATCGCCATAACTCGGGAAGTTATCCGGGGGATCACCGTTCCAACCTGGCCTGTACCAGTTGCCATGCAAGCAACAGTCAGGTGGTGACCTGGCGTAACGCAGGTTATGCCCCCGACTGTGCGGGTTGCCACGCCGGGGATTATGAATCGGGTCCGCACAAGAAGCATGAGAACCCTGACCGCAAGTATACGGTTACCGAACTGCGCGACTGCAGCGGTCCATGTCATGTCTATACTGACAGTTCAATGACGACGATAAAGAAGTACAGACAGCGTGAGCACAGAGTGAGCGACGGGGATTTCGATTAACGATGAGTCTCGGGAGTGGTTACCAGGGAATGGTGCCCGGCCCGTTGCGTTATATTCTACAATCCAGTAATTGGTCGGGAGGCTGGTGAATCTTCGCCAAGTGATTCATCGCCTCCCGAGGTTTGTATCGGACCAACCTGTTTCCAAAACAATAATAGACAAAAGGTATGTAATGAAAAAAATAGCGGGAAAGTTTTGGGCAGCCACTCTGTTGATGCTGCTGTCGCTATCGATAACCACCGGAGCCATGGCCAAGTCGCGGGTTATGGATCGGATCGATGCCGGGTTCGGGGAGGAGGAGAATCGGATCTCGATCTTTTTCAATCTCCCCGTGCGCGTGGTCAGCGATCTGGTCAACAGTGCCAGAAACGAGATTGCGATTCGCGTGAAACCGGTCGTCACCCCGGGTACGGAAGAGGAGTTTCTCGCCGGTGACGAGACCCTCTCCTGGAAGCCGAGTGCCGAGATCCCATTGGAGCGGGTCGTCTTCAACGGGCAGCTGATCGGCAACTCCACTCTGCTGCTCTCATTCTCCACTTCGATTGGTGAATATGAGATTACCCAGGGCAAAGGCTTTTTCTCTATTTCTGTGGTGCTGAAAAAGGAGAAAAAGGTTGAAAGCATAAAGCTTGAGGAGCCGAAGGGAGGGGTGCTGTTCGATGTGCCGCCCACGGAGATTCCGGCAGTTTCCGAACTTCCTGCCGTTGTAGTTCCGCCGGGGGAAAAACCGCAATTTGTGGACGGAGACTTTGCCCTGAACCTGCACTCACAGCAGCAGCCGATCGATTTTAAAAAGGTTGCGCCGGTGCCTGTTCCAACCGGGCGACGGCTCTATACTACGCAGACGGAGGTCAACGACCAGCAGTGGTACCGGCTGCGTCTGGGTTTCTTCCGGTCTGCTGCCGAGGCGGAACGGTTCAAAAGAGAGATCCGTCACTTCTATCCCAATAGTTGGGTGGACCGTGCATCGGCCGAAGAGAAATCCCGTATTCAGAGAGACACCGGTGCGCCACCCGAAGCAGGGGAGGCACCGCTGATGTTACCGAAGCAGGAGGTGAAACCGGTTCCGGAACGGCTTGCCCTGATGATGGAGAAGGCCAGGGAGATCATGACTGCCCAGGACTACCCGAAGGCTATCCGCATGCTGACGGCGATCCTGGAGGAACCGGACAACCTGTTTGCCAAGGAGGCGCTCGAATTGCTCGGTCTGGCGCGGGAGCGCAATGGTCAGATTGCTCATGCCAAGGCAGAGTACCGCCGTTATCTGGAGCAGTATCCCGAGGGCCCTGACTCTGTGCGAGTGAACCAGCGTCTCGTCGGCCTGATTTCGGCGGCTGAGCAACCCAAGGATAAGCTGCGCGAGCCGACCCGGGCAGTTGCAGCCGAGCGGGAAGCGGAGTGGGAGATTTTTGGCAGTTTTTTTCAGTCCTACCAGCGGGACGGCATCGAGAGTGATTTTGTTGAGGATGACGAGAGTGTCACCCGCTCTCAGGTCAATAACAGCATCGATCTGAGTGTGCGTCGTTCCAGTGCCGATGTCGACATGCGGCTGCAGTTGAACGGCTCCTATGACATCGATCTGTTGGGCAATGGGTCGGGCAATCAGGAGGCGCTGACCGATGCTTTTTTCGAGGTGGAGCGACGCGCCGAGGGCGTGGTCGGGCGTTTCGGTCGCCAACGCTTCCGTTCGAGCGGTATCCTCAACCGGTTTGACGGGGGCGTCATCGGTTACCAGTTTTCCGAGGACATCAGGCTTAACGTCTATTCGGGTATCCCGGTGGAGAAGTCCAGCGATGTTTTTATCCGCGACGACAAATGGTTCGTCGGCGGAAATGCAGAGCTGGCCTCACTCTTCTACGATGTTGACATCACCCTGTTCGCCATCGAGCAACGGGTCGATCACCTGGTGGATCGCAGGGCAGTGGGTGGTGAGGCACGCTATTTCGACGATCAACGCTCGTTCTTCGGTCTGCTGGATTACGATATCTTCCATAATCGGCTGACGACCTTTCTGGCACAGACCAACTGGACGTTGAACAGCGATACCCAGCTCTACTTCAATTATGACTATCGCACCAGTCCGATCCTGACCACCTTCAATGCCCTGCAGGGGCAGACCGAGGAGACCATCGAAGAACTCGGTCAGACCCATACCGATGACGAGATCTACGCTCTGGCCGAGGACCGCTCTGCCCGCAGCCATGTGGTTTCTCTGGGTGGTACGCGCTCGCTGGCGGAAGATTTTCAGCTCAGTGGAGATCTCACTATCTCCAATGTGGGCGATACACCGGCATCAGGAGGGGTGGAAGCGACGCCTTCGACAGGAAATGAGTTTTTCTATACCTTACAGGTACTCAAGAATAATCTGTTGAAGGAGGGAGATATCGGTATCCTCAGCCTGCGCTATTCAGATGCCAGTACCTCCAATACCTATTCCATCAGCGCCAACAGTCGCTATCCGATTACCAATCTCTGGAGAATCAACCCACGGCTCAATCTCTCGTACCGCGACAATAACGATGGTGGAACCCGTGTCACTGCCGGCGGTACCCTGCAGGCGGATTACCGTTTCAGAAGCGATCTGGTGTTCGAGGTGGAGGGTGGCGGAAACTGGCATAAAGAGGAGACCTCGGTGTCCACCGATACCTTTCTCGATTACTTTTTCACCCTCGGATATCGCTGGAGTTTCTAAAAGCGATAAGTAACTATTCAGCTACCCCACGAAAGTACGGAAAACCTGGGATTGTAGGATAATGAAATGAACCCATCCCACTTTTAAATCGGCTTCTAACGAGCCAGGATGAAAGTTGATACACCATCCAACAAAAGTGAGAGGGGTTCACCATGAACAGTAGCAAACAAATCAGCAGAATTGGAATCGATCTGGGCAAAAACCTTTTCCACCTCTTCGGTGTTAACCAGGCTGGAAAGCCTGTATTGAGGAAAAAGCTGAAGCGGAAGGAGTTACTGGATTTTCTGGTTCAATTGCCCCAGTGCTTAATTGGAATGGAAGCCTGTGGTGGATCGAACTATTGGGCTCGTGAGATTTCCAAGCTGGGGCATGAAGTCAAGCTGATGGCCCCGCAGTTTGTGAAGCCCTACGTTAAAGGTAACAAGAATGATTACAATGATGCGGAAGGGGTATGTGAGGCGGTCGGCAGGCCCACCATGCGTTTTGTAGAGATCAAGACGATTGAACAGCAGGATATTCAGGCATTGCACCGAATTCGTCAGTCACAGGTTAAGTCTCGAACGGCACTGGGCAATCAGATAAGAGGGTTATTGGCAGAATATGGCATCGTGATAAGGAAGGGGTTGAGCCAAATTCGTACCCGCATACCTGAGATACAGGAAGATGGCGAAAATGGACTGACCATGCGGTTTCGGGGGTGGCTGTCACAGCAACTTGAGGCATTCCGTGCTCTGGATAGTCAGATCAAGGCGTTCAGCCGAGAGATTGAGGTGATCTGCCATGAAGATGAAGCCAGCAGCCGCATCAAGGCCATACCTGGTTTAGGAGCTCAAGGTGCAACGGCCATAGTGGCAGCCTACGGGAATGCCGGTCACTATAGTGACAGCCGTCAATTTGCAGCGAGTATCGGCTTGGTGCCAAGGCAACACAGCACCGGAGGGAAGCCGACACTACTGGGTATTAGCAAGCGGGGCGACAAGTATATCCGCACACTGCTGATACATGGAGCCAGGGCGGTGATTACGCACCTGGGCGACAAGCAGGACAAACGCAGCCGATGGCTTCGCAACCTGGTTGAGCGGCGAGGTGTTAACCGTGCTGCGGTGGCTTTGGCCAACAAGAATGCTCGGACGATCTGGGCACTACTAAGGCGTGGCGAACAGTACCAGGTAGCGTAATCAAGTGGGCATATCAAGCAGACAGGTTTAGCAAGAGAGGCATCTATTCACAGGTTGCAAAAGATAAAATAGCATTTGATGACAAGATAGGTCGGACCGACGTTTTGAGAATCTGTTTAGCACATGGGCTCCTAGAAGCCGCTAGGATGATTAGAGCGAAACGGGCGGAATTCATCAGGGCCAGAGGTACTACAACCTCATAAACAGGCCGGATATATGGTAGCAACCTTACTTCTTGTTAAATAATGAAATTTTATCTTGCAAACGGGATGGGTTCATATATGTGCTGAGCGTAGCGATGCGCATCTGTCGCGATTGATGCGGTTCGTGTCACTCGGCAACAGCTCCAGGCGTTGCTCTACCTCCTACACTTTAATGTCCCGTCTGCTTGAAGCAGGGTGGTTTAATTTCTCTGCCGGTCTTTCCAGACGAAGAAGGCGGCGGGAACCACCACCAGGGTGAGCAGCGCTGCACTCAACATGCCACCTACCATTGGGGCGGCGATCGGACGCATCACATCTGACCCGGCTCCTCCCGCCAGCAGGATCGGCAACAAACCAAGGATAACGCTGGCCACGGTCATGATTTTTGGCCGCACTCGCAGTACTGCCCCCTTGATGACTGCCTCCCGTAACTCACGCTTTGTCATCTTTCGTCCTTGAGTGGCAGCAGTGTCCGCAGCGGCGGCATAGGACTGATTGAGATAGACGATCATCACCACAGCAGTCTCCACTGCGATGCCGGCAAGCGCGATGAAACCTATGCCGACGGCGATGGAGAGGTTGAAGTCGAGTAGCCAGAGCATCCATGCGCCGCCGGTGAGCGCGAAGGGAAGGGTGCCGATTACGATCGCCACCTCAGTCATGTTGTGGAAGGCGAGGTAGAGCAGGATCACGATGATGATCAGGGTCAGCGGCACCACCTGTGCAAGCCGCGCATTGGCCCGCTGGTAGTGTTCGTATTGGCCCGACCAGGTGATCGAGTAGCCTGGTGGCAGTGTCACTGCCTGGTCGACCCGCTGTTGCGCCTCTGCCACATAAGAGCCCAGGTCCCGACCCCCGATGTCGACGTAAACCCAGCCATTGAGACGTGCGTTTTCGCTCTTGATCATCGGCGGTCCTTCCTCCACGCTGATCCTCGTCAGCTGACCGAGAGTGATGTGGCGGCCGTCCGGGGTGACGATGGGCAGGTTGCGCAGCTTCTCCTCGCTGTCGCGGATGGCTCGGGGGTAACGGATGTTCACCGGATAGCGTTCCAGCCCCTCCACCGTCTCGGTGACATTCATGCCGCCGATGGCGGTTGTGACCACCTCCTGCACATCCTTGATACTGAGGCCGAAGCGGGCGGCTCGCACCCGGTCGATCTCGACCCGGGAATAACGCCCCCCGGCGACCCGTTCGGCAAAGGCTGACGTGGTACCCGGTACCTCCCGCAGCACCTCCTCAATCTCGGCGCCGATTCTTTCGATCACCTTTAGGTCAGGTCCAGCCACCTTCACCCCCACCGGTGTTTTGATGCCGGTGGAGAGCATGTCGATACGGGTCTTGATCGGCATTACCCAAGCGTTGGTAACGCCGGGGATATCGACCCGCCGGTCGAGTTCGCGCTTGAGTTTTTCCAGGGTCATGCCCGGCCGCCACTGATCCTTCGGCTTGAGGCGTATGGTGGTTTCGATCATGGTCAGGGGTGCCGGATCGGTGGCTGTTTCGGCGCGCCCGATCTTGCCAAAGACACGCTCCACCTCTGGGGTTTGCCGGATCATGCGGTCTGTCTGTTGCAGCAGTTCCTGGGCTTTGCCGATGGAGAGGCCGGGGAAGGTGGTGGGCATATACATCAGGTCGCCTTCATCCAGTTCAGGCATGAACTCGGAACCCAGCTGGGAGAGGGGCCAGACCGCCGTGAGCGTCAGCAGGATACTGACCAGGAAGATAGAAAAAGGGTGGCGGAGGGCGATATCGATGAGGGGGCGGTAGCCGCGGATGGCCCAACGGTTGATCGGGTTTCTCTCCTCCGCAGGCAGTGGCCCGCGAATGAGATAACCCATCAGAACCGGCACCAGGGTGATCGACAAACCTGCGGCGGCGGCCATGGCGTAGGTTTTGGTGTAGGCGAGAGGCGAGAAGAGCCGTCCCTCCTGACCTTGCAGGGTGAAGACGGGCAGAAAGCTCAGGGTAAGGATGATGAGCGAGTAGAAGAGCGGTGGACCAACCTCGAGTGCTGCCGCTTCGACCTGCTTCCAGCGATCGCGCGCCGTGATCCCTGCGCCATCCCGCTCGGCATGTTTATGCATGTTTTCCAGCATGACAATGGCGGCGTCCACCATGGTGCCGATGGCAATGGCGATACCGCCCAGGGACATGATATTGGCGTTGATACCCTGCCACTGCATGATGCCGAAGGCGGCGAGGATGCCCACCGGCAGACTAAGGATGATGACGAGAGAGGTGCGCAGGTGAAAGAGAAACACCACACAGACCAAGGAGACGATGATGAACTCCTCTACCAGCCGTTGTTGCAGATTTTCCACCGACTGGTCGATCAACCGTGAGCGGTCGTAAGTCTCGACGATCTCCACCCCATCAGGCAGACCCGCCTTGAGGGATTCCAGTCGGCGTTTTACGCCGTCGATGGTGGTGCGGGCGTTCTCTCCCCAGCGCATGACCACGATGCCGCCGACCACTTCGCCGAGTCCGTCAAGTTCTGCAATGCCACGGCGCATCTCAGGACCGAGCCGGATATCGGCCACGTCCTTCAGCAGGATGGGGGTACCCTTGGAACTCAACCCCAGAGGGATTTCACGCAGATCCTCCACCCCTTGCAGGTAGCCAGTGGCGTAGACCATGTGCTCCGCCTCGGCACGCTCGATCACCGACCCACCGACCTCTTGATTACCGTCGCGAATGGCCTGCTTCACTTTGGAGAGTGGGATGTTGTATATGCGCAGTAAGTTGGGATTCAGGACGACCTGATACTGCCGCACCATGCCGCCCACGGTGGCGATCTCCGCCACCCCCGGGACGGTCTGCAGCTCATACTTGAGGAACCAGTCCTGGATCGATCGTAACTGGCTCAGATCGTGTTTGTGATGCCGGTCTACCAGCGCGTATTGATAGATCCAACCGACTCCGGTGGCGTCGGGTCCCAGAGCAGGGGTTACCCCTTCGGGCAAGCGGTCGCTGATTTGGGAGAGGTACTCGAGGACTCTGGAGCGGGCCCAATAGAGATCGGTGTCGTCCTCGAATACCACATAGACGAAAGAGTCTCCGAAGTAGGAGTAGCCACGCACCGCTATGGCGCCGGGTACCGAGAGCATTGCGGTGGTAAGGGGGTAGGTGACCTGCGACTCCACTACTCCAGGGCTCTGACCTGGAAACTGGGTCTTGATGATTACTTGCGCGTCGGAGAGGTCGGGGATAGCGTCTATCGGTGTGTTGCGCAGGGCGTTGATACCCCAACCAATCAACAGCAGCGTGAGCAGCAGGATCAGCAGACGATTCTGGATCGACCAGCGGATGACTGAGGCGATCATCGGGGGGGCGTTTTCTCGCGTAGGCTAAGGCAGTGTTGGCAGAGCGAGGCGGGAGAGGCTGGCGTGAAGATTGGACTCAGAGTCGATGAGAAACTGGCCTGAAACCACCACCTGCTCGTTTTCTTTAAGTCCATTGGTTATCTCTACCCACTCACCCCGTTCCTCGCCGATTGCGACTTTACGTGGCTGGAAACGACCCTCTCCCAAGGCGACGATAACACGCTGTTGCCTGCCTGTCTCAATGAGCGCTTCACGAGGGATGGCAAGCACGTTGTGCCTGGGAGGGGTATGGATGGAAATCTCGGTATACATGTTGGGCTTGAGCAATTCGTCCAGGTTGTCGAAGCGCATGCGCACCTTGAGGGTGCGGGTCTCGGGGTCAAGGTTGGGGTAGATGTAGTCGACCTTGCCTTCCCACACCCGGCTGGGAACTGAAGGCAGGCGAACTTCCGCATGCAGACCCTCCTTTACCCTGACTGCATCGTTTTCAAACACATCAGCCAGCACCCATACTGTGGAGAGGCTCGCGAGAGTAAGCACCGGGGTTTCCGCTCTTACGAAATCACCCTCCAGCACATTCAGGACTGAAATGATGCCTGCATCCTTGGCGAAGGTCTTGTCGTAGTAGGCTGAAAGCAGCGGTGTCTTGATACCGAACAGGAGTTGGCCTTTCTTCACCCGTTCCCCTTCGGAACTGACCGACAGATTTTCGATAAAACCCTCGGAAGGTGCATACACCTTGACCAGCCGGTCACGGTCGTACCCCACGTAACCCAGGGTCTCCAGTCGATGCAACAGGGTGCGTTTCTGCACACTTGCAGTACGAACGCCCAGTTGCTGGATGATTTCGGGTCTGACACTCACCGGCGGCAGGCTCTCATCGACAGACTGCGCTGCAGCTACCGGCACCAGATCCATGCCACAGATCGGGCAGTTCCCAGGTTTACCGGACACAATCTGCGGATGCATGGGGCAGACGTAGTTCGGGTCAAGATGTTTCCGGGCATGCTCCTCGGCAGTCTCTGCTTGAGTGTGTTCCTGCTTGTCGGGTGTTATCCCGCTATTCATCACCATGCCTTCGTGTTCCGGTGCCGGCTGTATTGCTGGTTGTTCGTTCATCATCATCTTGTGATCGGACATGGCCGGCGTGGCTTTTGGTGCACTGCTTTCCTCTGTTGTCTTCACCAGAAACATTCCGCAGACTGCGCAACTGCCTGGCTGATGACTCGTTTCCTGAGGATGCATTGGGCATACATAAGCAGGAGTAGCGTGCATTTGAGTATGTTTCAACCCATGCTCATCCACAGTATCTGCCAATGCACCACCTGCCATGCCCATGATCAGTAAAAGTGCAAGAAGCTGTTGTATTTGCTTAAGGATGCGGCAATTGGCCGTCCCCCCCAGTGGGAGAGGGGCAAGGGAAAAACAGGACGTAGATGGACGTTGGTTAGCCATTGTGCTGATGCTTTGCATGCTCATCCGACTTATTTTGGTCAGCCTTCAGAGTCTTTCTTTTATAGGTGAAGGAAAACGGTTCGGTTTGGTTTTTTCGGCCCTTCACAACATATTCGACGCTGACTTGGTAATCGCCTTCCATATCGAAACGGGCAAAGGCGCGATGGTGCGATTCATGGGAACGCAGGGCGACGTGCTGTGGCTTGCCATGGCCCTTGATGACCAGTGCGCCCAGTGCCTCCTTGATGAGTCCTCCACTATTATCTTCCGAGAAGGTGATGTTGAAGAGGTGGGTGGGTCCCCTGGCCCCTGGTTGATGCCGTGCAGGTGACTCGGCCCTGAGTACAAACAGGCGAACATCGACTCCATCGATCTTGCTTTGGTTTACCGGTGCCCCAAGTGGAACCGCCAAATCGGTGATCATGCCCTGGTTAGTGACATAAATCGCGCCTGGATAGAGTTTTTTGTCCGGGTCGTCTACTTTCTGCTCCTCTGCCAGTAGGGGGGTTTGCATGCCCGCATAGAGGCCGAGACCCAGCAGGCAGTAAGCTGCCTTTTTTACCTTAACCATCGTCTAATTCTCCAAAATCATTATATTGTCCTGACGCGCGCCGGCAACGACTACGCTGACTTTCTGTCCCGCTTTTATCTCATTGTTCCGGTTGTGGATCACCATGAAAGAGGAACCGAGTCGGTTTAGGTCTTTAGGTGCCATCAGGCCGAGCCTGGGTACCCGAAGTACGGGGTAGCGATTGCCCGTAGTCGGGTCGAGTACGTAAGTATTCTTGCCTGCCGTATCCATCGATTTGATGCCCCTGGAACGGAACTGGACATTTAACAGGCCTCCGTTGCCGCTTAGCTTCGCATCGATGACCTGCAGCGATGCCCCCGCCGGTGGTTTTTCCAGTTCAGCCTTGAGCCGCACTGCTTCCAGTGCGCCTCCAGGGATATAACCGACGCCCTTTTTCGGCACGATATCATGTTGTTCCAGACCAGCGACAACCACCACTACAGGCTTGTCTGGCGTTACCAGTCCCTTTTTATCCCAAAAAGTGAGTTTGGATGCCGGTGTCTCGGCCGCCTTATCCACAGATACGCTCATGGCGAGCATCTGCAGACGGCTGAGTTTTACGAATTCTGTAATCTCTTTCTTTTCAGTCTCACTGTTTTCGTTCTGTTCGAGGTGCTTTTCGTTTTCGGCTTCTCTCTCCTCAGTGATAATAAATGTCGCCATAGGATGTGCCGGCAGTTCTTCCACCTCCACGATCCGATAGCTCAGCTCGATCTCCACCCCTTTGGCAGTGGGTTGCTTTATCAGCAAGCGTTCCACGTTGAGTCCCCTGTGGAACTTCGTCTCTGTTTCGCTGCCGCTCTTGTTTGTGGCATGTTCATCGGCATGTGATGCGTGATGATGAACGGATTGTGCCGGAACTGTCACAGGCAGCAGGGCGAGGCTGCCGGCAATCAGGATTGAAGGCCACTTGTTGTAACTCATGGGATACCTCACTTGCTTTCTACGAATTCCCGATTTGAGAATAGATCCCTGTAGGACGATCGCCTGAAACGAGAGAGCAGCTTGCGCTGCTCTCTTCATGTTGACGATTACGGTTTAGGTTATTGAATCGTGTTGCTGATGTGAATCAACTGAGCCTGACCACCGGGGTAGAGCCCGTTGTTGGTCACCGTGTAGTCGTTGTGGCTATGCGCCGGGTACCATTGATCGAGCAGGTTTTGGTCGACATTGTTGGGATCGATTGCGCCCCAATCCAAGCCGAACTCGTTCACTCCACCACCCTGGCCATTGGTGAATGACTGGGTGCGGTTCATACCCACCCGGGCCAGGCTGGTGGTCGGCAGGATAACGTCGTAGGTCTCGCCAGAGCCGACGTGCACGGTGTACTGCTCCCGTTTCTGATCGTCGGAGTTAAAGGGATTTGCATCCTTACCGACGATTGAGAAGTGGGCGCCGTGGATATGCCAGGGAACTTCCTGGTAACCCATGTTGATGATGCGCATCAGCACCCGTTCGTCCCAGTTGGCCTCGATGGTGGCGGCATAGCTGGAGCGCTTACCCCTGAATGGCATTGCAGGATCGTTGTTGCTGCCCGTGAGCATGCCGGTGGGCGGTCCTTCAGCACGGCCGTTACAGCCTTCGAAGTCACCGGTTCCCGCGGCGCCGACTCGTGAGGGGTCTGCATTGCAGGCTGCCATATCCTTCAGCGGCAACAGGACATCAGGGAAGGCACGACCATTCACCATCCACCAATCGGCTTGGTGGTCGGCAAAATTGTAGCTCTCGACCTCGGCGATCTCCGCGGGGGTCTTGGGGCCATAAGGCAGACCGGCGAACGCAGCTCCATCGAAGTCGGTCTGTATGGCATCGTGACCCGCAGTGTCGATATCGGAGAGCAGCACGATGTACTCACGATCATAGCGATCCTTGTCGAAACCGTAGACACGCTTTCCTTGGGCTTTTTTCCCGCGTGGACGGATGATCATCGCACCGTACATGCCCATGGTAATGTGCTCGGAGGCTTCCACATGACAGTGCCACATGTAAGTGCCGGGTTTCTGGGCCTTGAAGTAGTAGGTGCCGACGTCGCTCCCAGCGTCCAGGCAGGCTTGTTGCGCTACTGGATCAGCATTCAAGAGCGGATCATTGCAGGTAGGTACCTCCCAGGAGGTTTCGTTGAAACCGTCGTTTTGGGTGGAGACGTGCAGACCATGCAGATGGATGGTGTGTGGATCTACAGGGGCCAGAGGGTTGGCGTTGCCTATGTTGCGCAGGTGGACGAAGACATCGTCGCCCTGATTTACGTCGATGATCGGCGCCGGCATGTTGGCGCAGCCCGGCTGGGCTGCAGTGCCGTCCACGTCATCGCAGAAGCCGCGGATATAGACCTTGCGATAGTCTGCCGCAGCTTGGTCGACACCCCCTGTGGTCGGCGTATTTGGCGCATACCCGTTGTGGTTAGGCAGATACATCATGCCGTCGGTGGCAGCGAGGTGCAGGTGTCTCACCGCCGCTGAAGCCTGGCTGCTAAACAACGGCATCGCGACCGCGAGCCCTAACAATAAGATCCTCTTCTTCATTTTTTTCTCCTCGATATTAATCAGGACCAGTGGGACAGTCCCGTATTCTGCTTCATGCGGTTGATTTTAAATCCTGGCTGACCATTCCCCATCTATATACTTGCCGGCCAAAACCCTAAAATCGCCAATTAAGGTTAAAAAAATGACTAAATCATGAAGCAGCGCATTGAAATTACCATTGAATCGTGCTTGCCCACTGCCGCTATATTTAAATACCGTTGGAGGTATTGATCAATTTGGTGAAACCCTACTATGATGGGTAGGGTGATCCTTAGTTTTATCTTAAGAAACAGGGTGAACCGCTCGCAGATAGGTCACTGACTTTTAGATAAAATCTATAAAAAACAATGGATTATAGATATCAAGAGGGACGGTGTCGGTATTTTTTACAGATATTCGTCGTGGCAACAGAAGAAAAAAATAAAAAAACAAGAAAAAACAATGTGTTAGTAAAAAAACCTAGGGTATTTACGGTGTCGGGATACTTTCCACTAAGTAATTTCCAGCTGGATGGGTCTCAGGAAACGTGACATATATCATACTCGTGGCGCTAGTTTTTTATTGTGGCACAGGGTTTGCTTGATATTTTAATTAAACAACAGCCTGGCACAGCGGACGGCAAACGGGCGTGAGACAAAAAACATAGCACTTGACCATATATTACGGGGGTATATTGGATGGAAAGACTGAAAGTCGCTAAGGAATCTGTTGGTGGACGGATCGGCCGTCCAGGCGCCAACAGCATGCCTGGAATGGCCAAGCGGTACGAGAGCCTCGACTTCAGTCCGGTAGAGTTGGCCGATGCCCGCACTGCTGGTTGTGGCAGGAGCCACTTCAGTTCGGGTTCTGAAAATCTTCCACTCTCCCTGCTCAATGCCCAGGAGGCGGAACGAAAGCGGATCTCGCGGGAACTGCACGACTCTGTTTGCCAGTCGCTGACTGAAATCAGTCTGCGCGTACAACGCTGCGTTACCCACGTCGAGCGGAAAGCTGCCGAGGAAAATCTGGGTGATGAATGGGAGAATCTTTGCTCGTTGCCCCTATTGGTGAGGGAGGCGCTTACCGAAGTTCGTAATATTTGCATGGCGCTTCGTCCCTCTGTGCTGGACGACCTTGGCGTTCTTCTGGCCATTCAATGCCACTGCAGGCGCCTGCGTGAGACGAAGCCGGGATTTACCCTCGACACGTCGTTTACAGTGTCGGAGGATCAGATTCCAGACAAGTACAAAACTGCGATTTTTCGTGTGGTGCAGGAGGCGTTGAGCAATGCCGTCAAATATTCCGATGCCACGCAGATACTGATCACCCTGCACAGAGAGGGGGATGAGTTACTGCTGTCGATCGAGGATGATGGGCAGGGCTTTGACCTTACCGAGGTCTATGCAAAAGGTTTTCCCGATAAAAACGGTGGGCTGGGTTTGTATAGCATGCCTGAGTGGGTTGAAGGACTGGGCGGCAGATTTTTCATTGAGACCGATCAAGACCGTGGCACTGCGGTCAGCGCGAATTGGCTGTTGGCTAGCTGAAGTCTATCCCTGTTCTCATTCAATTCCTTTAGGTTTTTTCCCCGCAGCTTGCAGCGAAACGTTGGTAGGAGCTGCGTCCCGCAGCGATCATTATCGTCTTCATGATGCCCGTCTTTTTACAGGTTATGGATTACCTGCTCATGTTCACCTTTCGCCGATGGGTCTTCCGGTGTCAAGGCGAACGCTAAAGGCAATTCCATGGTGCAAGATGCCAGCAATGCTCACCAGTTGAGTATGTTTGATGATTTAACAGGGCGCTGGTGATTACACATATTTATTACTTTTTAATAGCGTACAAGCCTTGAGATCTGGAGATGCAAAAAATAGAAAGCTATTTTTACGCGAGTCCTATGAAACTTTTACGGTTCGGAGAACGACCACTGAACAGAGTCCCGGGACGAGTATGTTACTGCAAAAGCCTGCATGGATCCGGATTGTATATTTGCTGCAATGCCCTTCTTACTCTGTGCTAAAGACATGCCAGGGCTGGTTTTTTCGCCGAAGGTCAAATGAGTGAAGGGGCTATAGCCGGAATCATTGAGGATCAGCATCGCAGAGGCTGGCTGGGCTGAGTCTGGTGGAGCGAACTTAAAATAGCGATACGACAATGTTGTCAGGCTGAATCCAAAGAAATAACCATTGGAATTGGCCGTTATATTTGCGTTATGCGGAATCAACACGGTCTCGATGTGCGGCCTATTTTCCAAAAAGTCGAGGAAATACAGGGGGATTGAATTCGCAACGAAGATGGTTTGAACGTCTTTATGGACACCCGCATAGGCATCGACTCTGCCAGCGAAGGCGCGCAATGGCCTTGGGTTGAATCGTTTGAGACCCTGATCCGGATTTCGATCTATATCCTGCCCGTTTGCCAAATTATGCTCAGAGGATCCCAGCTGATCGTAAAGTTGGCGTAACCATTCAGACTGCGACATGTGCCCTGCCAGGGTGGTAAGGAAAATCGCGGCTGTAAGGAAGGTGATCAGACGCTTGTGGATACGCAACTTGGGTTCTGCCTGAAACAAGTAGTGGATCGGGAATGCCCAGGCAATACCGAAAATGGGGATGACAGAGAACAGGTATCTGAGCTCAAAATCCTGCACTCCTCGAGTGATAGCCAATGCCTGTATCCCAATCAGAACCCAGGGTCCAAGGAGAATCGGCCACCACTTCCTGTATCTGCGAATCAACAGCGAGCCTAGAGCCAGACCGCACCAGAGTGGATTTAACAGTCGATCCAGCGAAATCTCTGAACCGGATTGTTGGCCCAGTGTCGGTGACAGTATGTTTCTCAATTCGAGTCGCCACCCGAGAAAGGACATCCCGTCTCCCGAATGCATAAGAAGAAAAACAACCAGGTAAATCAAACTGGGCAACGCAACAAGTGCACCCTGTTTGGTATCTCGACGAAGCCCGAAGTAGACTAGAAATAGAAGACAGTATATTCCTCCCTCTGGTCGAACCAATGGCAACAGTCCCACGATGATGGCAAGCAAAGTGTTTCTCTCCTCAATGAGGAGCATGAAAGCCAAGGCCAGCATCAAGCCAAAGAGGCCCTCTGCGTAGAAACTGGAAGAGAGGATCACGTAGAGAGGCATTAGTCCTACAATCAGAACGGATGCAGCAGCCAGGATGGGGTGACATCCGGATCTAAGGCTGGCACGGGCGATCACTACGAGAGTCAGTATTCCTACGAGGGCGTGACTCAGTCGCATGACTAGCAGATTGTCGAAAGACAGCGCGGCCACTATCGCATCAAACAGCAGTGCCAGTGGCATAACATAATTCCAGAGGAAAATCGTAGGCACACGGAAGGCGTTCTTGGCGGCGAAATAACGATACGCATCGTCAATGGAAAAAAGCTTCCTGCCGTCGATCCAATCGATTTCCAGCCAAACGTTTGGACCGCTTGTGAGGAATGGCACTGCGAGCAGGAGTAGACCCAGCAGCACCAGGCACATCCATATGAGATCCCGCGAGACAAGGTGCCTAAAGGGACGGTTCCTCATTGCTGGGCCATGCGATAAATATGGAGGGTCTCCGGGAGCTGTATTTTAGAATGTGAATCTTTTGACAAGAAAGTCTAATGTGGCGCAGGGGGAAATAAACGCCATTACTCTACCTGCCAGCAAAGTACCGAATGGTCGCAGAGTTGTCAATTTCACGAATCACAGGTTCTAACTCGCCGCATTGTCGAAAAACTTTACAGTTGCAATCGGCCTGTCCTAAGCTGCGGATTCAACCTTCCACCTGAACCGCAGATCCTTGATATTTTCTTTTATTACAGCAAGTTAATAACCCGCTGTGGAGATCTGGAATAAAAAATGGCCGGCAGGAGGTCATAATTCCTATGGAGTGCACCCTAATAATAGGATTAATATTCATAATAATGTGTCGGATTATTTTACATTCCTTTACAATCCGAGGGTTTTTGAAATAAACATTATTCTGCAAAAACAAAGAGATACCTTTTAAGGCATAAAACATGCTTGACTTTCCATGTTATTTGTGCCGATTTTTATTGATGAACGCTAAAGGTCGTGGCCTTATATCCGCAGCAACTCAATATGATGATCAGGAAAAATAAATTTGCAGTGATTTAGAACTTGATCGCGATTCTTCGCTGGACGAACACTAAAAGGATATCAAAATGGGCATGCAAAGAGTGAGGGGTATTCTGGTTGCACTATGGGGTGGTTGCCTGATTACTTTCTGGCAGGCCCCGGTCCAAGCGGCAATGTACGCAAGTGACGTAGCGTTTGAGACAACGGACCAGAGCATGTGGGCGCCGGGCGCGGCGGGAATCCTGGATATAAACCATTTCATTGGTCCGCAATGGAACGAATCCGGCTCGATCGGGGGTATCGCTGAAGTCACGACACCTTCGATCACCCTGATTCCAGAAGTGTGCTTGTGGGGCGTCTGTACACCTGCGGTGACGATTCCCTCCGCCGATCTCGGGGACTACGGCGCTGAGATTTCCGGCAGCACGGATGGCCAGATCGGTTTTGATCTCGCCCTCGCCGCCGACTCCGGCTCGGTCAACGTGGCGTACCCGGTGGGCACCACGTTCGAGTGGCCTGACCAGCAGGATCTGAGCGCGGGTGCGCCGCTCCTTCTTTCCACCTCGTTCGCCGAGGGTGCCGCCGCCATGAGCACGAACTTCCCCGAGGCCTCGTTGACTCTCGATTTCGTCTTCGACGTACATGCGGAGGGGGGGTTTGAAGTTTGTGTCGCATTTTGCGGCGCCCTGGATTTTCCGACTATTGATATTGACGAGACGATCAATCTGGTGGATATCGACTCGAATACCACCGCCGTCACGTTTGATGTTGGACCAATCACCACCACGGCTCAGATTCCTGACCTCGACACCTCGACCGCGGGGACCAACGCCAGTGGAGACCTCGTTTCCTCCGGCATAGGCTCAGACCCCCTCCTTGACGTGGATGTAGACCTTGATCTGATCGCGACAACCCTGCTTGGCCTGCCGCCATTGGGCGCGGAGATTGGGATTTTCGGCGCATCGGCCGGCTACGAGCTGCTCGATGTCCTGGTTGGCGCCAACGTCCAGGTTGTCCAGAGTTTTACCTTCGATCCGACGTTGATGGTACAGCTGGATCTCAGTGACGGGCAGTCCAAGACTGTTGCAGTGGGAGACAGCGTCCTGTTCAACACACCAGTGGCAAAGGAAACCACCGTCACACCCACTTTTTTCCTCGACAACACCTTTACAAATACCACTTCCCTGCGGATCGACCCCACGTTCGATCTGGAGATCCTCTCTGCCCATCTGGGACTGGATCTGCCTGGCATAGTGAATGCTTTGGGTGTCCCTGACATTAATATCAACTTAGGGCCCCTGTTCGAACAGCATCTGACGACGCCCGGACCCGACATTGCGGTGTTTGATCGGTCTTGGGCACTGCCATTTGACCAGGTCATGGCAGCCGATTTTACCATCCGGACACCTGAACCGGGCACGCTGATATTGCTGGGCACCGGTCTACTCGGCGTAGCCGTATCACGGCGCAGGCGTACAATGCCCGCCAGATACAACGCATAGACTGTCTTTCCCCTCACAGCAGGAAGGAGGCCGATTGGGGCCTCCTTCCTGCTTCTCGATTTTCAAAATACAGGTTTATATAGCGATCGAAACACCTGTAAAAGTCCTTCCTGTTCTTTATGGCGCCTGGATGCGCATCCTTGCTGCACCGTCAATTTTGTCCGCCGAATAAGTGGTGGACTTTGAAACGTGTATGATGACGTTTTGAACAACCTGCTCTGAGTGGTGGTGTCTGCACAGCCACCTGCGCCGATACAAAAAGTCGTGATGGGTCATGAGATAAATAAAATGGCATTAAAGAAGAGTTTCGGTCTCGCGGTTGTTGTCGGCATATGTTTGCAATTGGTGGTTTTCTGGAATACAGCCCACGCGATCTACATCTCGCCACCGGGTTTCGTGCAGTTTTCCGGCAGTACGAAAATTCGTCAGCTTTTGGAGACCCGGCATTTCCGGGAAGTGCTCAAACTGGCCCAGACCCATCTCCGGGACAAGCCGGATGACGGTGAAATGCTGGCAATCCTGGGATATGCGCAGGCGGGGCTTGGGGATTGGCGCTTAGCCCGGCGGAGCGTCACCCGGGCCATTCAACTGGTTCCTGCGGCACGTGCTGACCAATTGCGATTGTTGTTGGCCAATATCCTGATGGATATGGGAGACTCGAAAGAAGCGGAAAGAAGCTACCAGGCGCTCCTGGCACGTGATGCGACCAATACCAAAGCGCTGCTGGGACTGGGACTGCTATTTCGCCGTACCAATGACTTGCCACGGGCAGTAGATTACTTTATGCGGGTTCTCAGGATCGAACCTGAACAGGAAACGGCCCTCAGAGCACTGATCCAGATCCACATGGAGCGGCGTGATTACCCTGCCATCGCCCGCGTGGCGAAGGAAATTCCTGAAGGTTCCCCTAGCAAGGGCTTGGGGTATTATTTCGAGGCACTGGCGCTGATCCGACGGGAGCAGCCCGACTACCACGCCGCGGTTGACCTTCTGGAAAAGGCATTGGATGTTTCCAGCTCGGCCCAGGTGCTATACACCCTTGGTTACGTGCTAATGAAGGAACGGCGAACGAAGGAATCCGTGCACCGGCTGAAGGAGGCCATAGCACTGAATCCCAACTTCTTCGAGGCGCTCAAGTTGCTGGGGATTATTTCATTGCGGACGGAGCAACCAAAGGCGGCATCGGAGTATCTGGAAAAGGCACTCTCCATTAAAAAATCTCCCGAACTGCATCATCTTCTGGGAAAGGCCTATCTACTCCAGGATCGGAGGGAAGACGGGGTAAACGAGCTGTTGAAGTCGTTGGTGAGCGCGGATTTGAATTCTGATGCGCAGTTCGCACTCGAGGGGCTTTACCGTTATATCGGCGGCGATCTGGAGCAATCGGAGATCGCCCTGCGGGAATCGCTCAAGACGACTCCAAACGCACTGGATGCACGTATCCTGTTGATTGCAAACCTGCTCAAACAGGGCAGATTCGAGGGCGCCGCCCGACAAGCGCGGCTCGGGATGGATCTTCACCCCAATCTGCAGGCACTATTGCTCAACCTTTTGGCCCAAGCCAAGCTGGGTGCAGGCGATCTTGAAGAGGCGGAAAAGGCGCTGCTGGCCGCTCTCGAAAGTGACCCGGATGCAATACCGGCCCGTCTAAACCTGTCGGGGGTATACTTCAGAAGAGGACAATACAGTAAAGCTGAGGCGGAGCTGAAAAACATCCTGACGAAGGATCCTCTGCATGCGCAGACCCGACTCCGCCTCGGTAGAGTCTATCAGGCGACCGCAAACTACAATGCGGCGGAGCGAGTACTCCGCGGCCCTAAGGGCGACGTCCCTCCAGCGCAGCTCTTGCTGCGGGAGTTGGTCTTATTGAAGACCCGTGAACGCGAGCACATGGCCGCGCTCGAGTATGCCCGGATCATGATTACCAAATACCCCAGCCTGTTCGATGGGTTCCTGTTGCAGAGTCAGGTCTTTGCATCCCTGGGCAGGGCTGCGGATGCGATCGAGTCTCTCGACACCGGATTACAGAAAGCTGGTGATAGTCGCAAATCGCTCGGTCTGGCCGCGAAGCTGGCAAGGGTGAACGGTTGGCATGAAAAGGCTGTGCATTACCTACAACGCCACGAGATGCAATTTGGACTGGCTGACCCTGTACTTAAGAAATTATATGCCACTGAATTGATAGAACTCGGAAGTACCAGTCTGGCGAGGGAAGTGATTCAGAGCAGCTTGAGTCCGGCGGATCCGGATACAGCCTTTTTGCTGGCGAAAAGCTATATTGCGGACGGCGACCAGGTAAAGGCCGAGGAATATATCGACAGCGCCTTGGAATCAGGCGTATCCGCTGAGGCAGTGGAGAAACAGAGGGCCGAACTGCGGTTGGCGATACATACGGAATCTTTGGAGGAGGCACTGCAATCCAAGCCAGATGATCCGGCACGATACCATGCCCTCGCCGAGGCCCATGAGTTTCTGGGTGACTTCGACGCTGCGATAGAGACCTATAAAAGAGGAGCAGCAAAAACCCAGCGAAAGTTGCTGTTTCATACACAGATGGCGCGCATCTACCTCAAAAAAGGCGATACAAGGCGCGCGATTGAGCTGGCTGAAGATGTCTTGGATCGGCTCGGGGACAGATCCGATTCCGCTGGCGATGTTGAGTTTCGTGCCTACGCGGTTCTTGGGATGAGTTGGACTCGTCGGCAGGATACGGGCAAGGCTGAGGCAGCTCTGGAACGTGCTACCCGCGAAGGAAGTCGCTTGGCCCCTGCTTTCTACCAGCTCGCAAAGATTAAGCTGGTAAAGGGTGATGCAGAAACAGCGACCAAGTTGTTGAGGTCGGCAATTGGTATCGAACCGACCGTTATTCGTTATTACCTGGCACTTGCCCAGATTTATCAGCGGTCAGGGCATGTACAGAAAAGTGCAGCGGTATATGAAGAAGGTCTTGCCGCAAATATCGATTCCATACCTCTGCTTAACAATGTGGCACTGCTCTACCTGAGTCTGGGTGAGTACCAGAACGCACTCACCCGTGCGAACCGAGCTTTGGAACTGGCTCCCCAGGAAGCAAATGTCCTCGATACAGTTGGTTGGGTGCATTTGCAGACTGGGAACCCCGAAAAGGCTGTTCGCTATCTGGAGCGAGCAGTGGATCGAGATCCAAAATCGTCTCTGTATCGCTACCATTTGGGTTTTGGCTACTTCAAAATGGGCGCTAGTAAACTGGCAAAGCGCGAGCTTGAAGAGGCACTCAACCATCAGGCACACGCGCCCTGGACTCAGGAAGTCAAAAGAGTACTCGCGACAATCGCGAGTCAGGGCTAGGCATCTCTTGATGAACTCCATCCAGGGATTTACAGCCAAGCAGTGTTAAATCCGACAGCCTTCTGGGGCACAGAAAAAATCTTCTCTTAGGGCATGCAGGTGAAATATCCGGGTGAGAGCAAGAAATCTACCGAAGCGGGTGACAGAAATCCCATGAGCCTCGTTTCCCTGGCAAATAGAGATCTGACATTCGTAGAGAATTGGGCCCGCTCCTATCCGTATAATCGGTATCGGAATTATCCGGTTATCTCCAGGGTTCAAGCCACGAAAACTCTTGCCGATGCCATCCTTGAGCCAGAACCAACAGCGCTCCTGTTATGGTGTCGGGATGGGTTGATGCCGACTGGGTTGGTGCGTACCGTCGACCTTCCCTGGGACAGCGCCTTGTACAAACGCCGAATTGGACGTATCACCCATCTCTGTGGAGATCTGACTGCTGGAGGACTCCGGGGTCTTCTCATGAAGACTGGATTTGACCATCTTTCGGTGCGCGTCGATGCCTCTGACTTGTGCACACAGCGGATGCTTACCCAGACTGGATTCTTCATGGCGGATTCCATTCTTACCTATCTTTATCACCCGACTTCCGGTGAACCGCCGGAACAACCGATAGTCACCCGTTCCAGAAAGCCACGCAGACGCAGATACCGTGAATACGAGCCGCTTGACCGGGACCGAGTCTTGAAACTCACATCCCAACTGTATGCGCACTATCCGGGGCGATACTCCGCCGACCCAAGTCTTCGTGAACACGCAGTGGATCGCTATGTGCGTTGGGCAGAGAAATATTTGGACGGAGACGCTGATAAAATTTGGGTTTCGGAATTGAATGGACGGGTGGTTGGGTATCTCGCCTTTCGATACGATAGGAGACTATATCGGAGCTTCGGGATCGGATGCTACGGTTCTGGGCTTGGCGGCTCCAGGGGGGGTGACTACCATGGATTGTTGCAATATGCACTGACACACACAGAGGACATGTCCTGGCAGTGCGCGGAATTTGACACCCAGATAGACAACTACCCTGTACATCGCATCTACCAGGACTTGAAACTCGAGTATGTACGAGCTGAGTACACCTACCACCTGCATCTGTCATAAGGAATCTGACCAGGGTTGGAGCAGGCGTCCCGTGGGTGTGTCGGACAACCCGACCCTATCTATTACAGTACCCGTTTATAACAACGCCGCTTCGCTGCCCCAGTTGCATGAACGCCTGGTTTCGACCCTTCGTGCCGCAGGATTGGAACACGAGATCATCTACGCCAATGATGGAAGTACGGACAACAGTTACGAAGTTTTGGCTGGTTTGCGCGACGGGGAGGGGCGGGTGAAGATCCTGGATCTAGTGAAAAACTATGGACAAAGTGCAGCTATCCTGGCTGCCATAAGTAAAACCACTGGAGATATCATTGTCACCATTGATGCCGATCTGCAAAATCATCCGGAGGACATTCCAGCCCTGGTCGCAGCGATACGCAATGGCGCCGATTTTGCCTGTGGTATCCGTCTCAACCGGCAGGATTCTCTGCTCACCAGGAGGGGACCGTCCTGGCTCGTGAATCGGCTGGTCGGTCATGCTTTAGGTGTCAATTTACGGGACTGGGGTTGTGGGTTGAACGCGATAACGTCGGTGCTGGCCATGGATATCTCTGCTCAGAATCCGCCGCCCGCACTACCAAAAGCGGAAGCTGCCCTGATGGCTTCTTGCATTGCCCAGATACAAGTGGGGCACAGCGAGAGGGAGCACGGGCGCTCGGAATACACTGCATGGCGCTTGCTTTGCTTCAGCGCAGGTTTTCTGCGAAGTTTTTCCATAAAACGCAGCTTTTGCCGGCTTTTCACGAGGCTGACAACAGGGATCAACCTGCACGCCCACGGTTCCATGAAGGAAGCATCTGGCACCTCTTCTGGTGCGGGTGAAAAAGCCGCGGCCGTATTGGCCTGGACACTCCTGGCAGGCGCAGCTGCCATCGTACAATTGGGGGCGTTACTCTATCGTTCCACGGCTGCAGGCGACCACTTCAGGATTCGTGAAATCCTGGAATAAGCTCCGGTTTCACTTGGTTTGACCCCGGCATACTGATGCAAACGTATGAGTAGGCGTTAGTGATGCGTACTCCACTCCACAAGGTGATTCGGGATTCTTTACAGCCAAACCGCGTTAAATCCGACAGCTGCCCAGACCCCTGGATGAAGCCCTGCCAATTGCCGGAGAGTGTGGTGGATGATTGCGGACTGAGTCGAATCCCTGCGTGGGTCCGCAATCGAGTGCTATTTAAGGCGGGGAGAGAAGCGCTGTCCTACCATTTTACGCCTGCTGTTGAATGCGGTGAGTAAAAATAGTCCGGCGAAGAACAAAAACAGGCTTGAAGGTTCCGGCACGACACTAACTTGTTTGATGCGGAATTTGTCGTCGGTCTGGCCAATGGCAGGCGCTATGATCATCTGGTCGACCCCGCTAAGTCCGGAGAGGCTGAAGGGATTGCTAAGGCTGATCTGCCCAGTGGTCTTGGTGAACCCGGCGATGCTCTCCAGGGTGACGAAGTTGAGATCCGTAAAGCTGTCGATACCGTTGCCTGCGTCGGCGTAGAGGGCGTCCAGGCCGCTGCCAAGCCAAAGGGAGAAGTGATCGCTGCTGGAGACGCTGGCGAATTCTATGGTCAGCTCCTCCAGGAAAAAATCGAAATCGAAGAGTATCAGATCAATGTTGTCCTGATTATCGATCTGGGCGCTGCTATCGCTCACTTCCTTGTTGACGCCGAGGCCATTGATTTCGTTACGGGTCAGTTTCGCATTATTGAAGGTCGGGGAGAAACTGCCGTCGGGATTTTTCACCTGAGCGAAAGCATCGAGGATCACCGTCTCACCAGAGGTGGTGCAGTTCACAGCGTCGGTGCTGACACCTCCGGTGCTCAACGATTCATCACATGCAGAGGTTCCGGTGAAATCCCAGGTGACCGCCCCTGCGTAGGCCCCTCCCTGTAATCCGAGAGTTAACACGATTCCGTACATTGCTTGTGATAGTTTCATGTCTTGTTCCCGCTCCGGCGTATGTTAGTCGTTGGTAATGTAAGGAGAGTGCACGCTACTTGAATATAGTGAAATGCACTTCATTCTTGTTGGTTTACAAGAACATATGCAAGTCACATGCCAGAATTACTGTTGTAGTCTAACTACCTGAAAAATATGAAAAAATAGGATGTATTTACGACCGACAGCCAGCAGATGCTGTGTGCATGTAAAGGATTCCGACAGAAAAAGGAAGAGTGTTCATAAATGTCGGGTGTTTGTTACGCAGAATTTACAATTATATGGGAAATAAATTCTGACAAATTCTTTAGAAACCTGGCAACATATTGATTATAAACAAATTATTCATATAAGCAGTTAGTGGATTATGCGGCTGTAAAATATTCCGACATCTTGTTAGGGAGCCTCAGGTCAAGTCGTGAACTTGTATCTTGCGCCCAGAATATCCAGCTTCTGTGTTGTAAATCCTCGCAATAGCCAGCTATTACGTGCGATTTGCGCCTTGAATCTGAATATTCTGATTCACTATCTACTTCGTCCAGACTTGATCAGAGGCTCCTGCAATACCCCGGAGAATTTTTCTCTGGCTGTAGATCTTTATTCGTAACCAAGCTTTCGCTGCGTCTCTTCGAACGGTCCGCGCAGCACGGCTGCCAATTCAAATGGTTTGCGGGGCGGTACGGGACGCAGGGTATCTTTCCCATATTCGAGAAACTTTTCGTCAGCAGGTAATTCGCAGAAGCTGAGTATGTCTGATAGCCAAGTGTCCGGATCTGCCGTCAATTTCTCGTAGTCGATTCGCATGACATGATCAGGGTCTATCTCACACAGCTGCAGTCCCTCCCGCATACTGATGATCCACTCCACAGCGGCCCTGTCGGTATGCTTGTCAAAGGCCATTATCTCGTCCTGATGGACGGCAAGATCCCGATGCTCCGGCAGCAGCTGTTCCACCAACAGTTGCCATTTCCGGTCGTCTCTTCCCCACCAGTCATGGGTCTCATCGCCCTTGTGAACTCCCAGCCGCTGCGACCAACGGTTTATGGAGGTGCAGGTATCCCACCCATTGCGTGCAAGGAATAAAAAACGTGCGTTTGGGAACAGTGCCTTGATAAACGGGGTGCGGAAGATCATTTCCGGATACTTGTCGACTACCCTGCGCGATCCTGTCATCCACAGGTAGGCCCCGTAGAGCCTTTGCAGGGTGATCCTGAGTTCATCACTCGCGTGCGTCTCGCTCATGCGATAACGGGCCGGCAGGCTGCTGTAGTTTCCTATCAGGTCCTCATTCGGATAGGCCGAGTGCCAGAGGGCCTTGGGTTCGTTCAGAAAGCCCACCTCCCTGTGCATCGACAGCAGCACTCCGAGGATGGTTGTGCCACTGCGTCCTGTGCCGATGATGTAGACGGGTTTTTCTACCGGCTTCAACTGCGGAAGCCTTTTCGCTGTACCGTGGATGCCAAAGACCAGTGGATTGATCCAGCGTCCCTTTGTCGTCAGTGGCCGCCCCTCGAAGAGCAGATAGCTGATCAGACGCGGCAGCAATCGGCCCGGCCTTGTCTTTACATAGTGTTTGTCGATCTGAGCGATCATTGCGTCTCTTTACCTCCGCCCAGCAGGGCTCTCAACTGGATCAATGTACGCTTCGGGTTGGCGATAACAGCACCGAGAACGTGGAACGGCAAGCGCAGTAACGGCAGCAACAGCCAGGGATACCATCCGGGACGGGCAATGGCGTCGTAACCCAGCTCCTGAATCAATCCGGCGGCGGCTTTTTCTGCGATCAGGATGTCGCCTTTCGGAAGATGGTTGCGCCAATCTGCTGAATACGACGCTGAGATGCCTCGTTTCTCGAAATTATGCTGAGAGTGGGAAGAGCCGACTTGGGGTACGTCGAGCATCCGCTCGTCAAAGGGAATGCCAAGGAAGGAACAGAGCGCCGTGAGTTGCTCCTCCGGTTCCTGGGTGAGGGACTCGAATTTCAGTTCGTGATATCTCGGGTGGTCCTTCAGTTTGTGTCCCTGCCGTACTGCCTTGCTCCACAGTTTGATCATAGTGAGAGGGTGATAGTTCACCAGCACACGCAGGACGTTTTTCCAAGGCATGCTTGCGGCCCCTCGCCATTTTTTCGTCCAGCGTTTTCTCTGTGAGAAGAGCACCGCACGGGGATCGCGCACGATCTGTACCACGTGTGATCCCGGGAACTGCTCAAGCAGCTCCGCCGCATAGAAGATGTTGCGTGGTGTTTGATCGGTAATCAGAATTTCGCCATCCCGCTCCGGGAGATGGCTCAACACATGGCGGAACAGGGCTGCCGCAGAAAAATTATCAGTCGGCTGCTGCTGGTATAAGTCTGTGATCAGTCTCCCGGCTTCTTCCCGTGTGTCAGCATCCGGCATTCCGGAGAAGATACCATGCCTGACGCGTTGCAGCAGAACGGCGGTGGCATCTTCAGCCGTAGCGCGATTCCAGTTCGGATCCGGTTGACGGGGATCCCAGAGTTCACCGAAAAAGTGCAGTTCGTTCAGTGCAAGAATCGCAGGGTGTTGCCCCATAATTCGATTGAGCATGGTGGTTCCGCTGCGTGAGGCACCGACAACAAATAGCAATTGGCATTCCGCGTCTCTCATTGCCTATCCATGCTTGTCTGGGTTCTGTTCAAGCCAGGTGGGGAGATTTGTGTATCCCCGATCAGTGAGAATCCTGTTGAGCTGTCGATTGGACTCCATGAAGAGAGCCTTCGCGCGGGCTTTCTGTTCATCGCTTATGATCTCGCGCCGCTGCGCGGTATTCATCGACTGATACCATCGCCGTAGCATCCGCTTTACTCCAGGGCTGCCGCGAAAGAATCGCTCGCCCCTGTCGTTTACCCAGAGTGCGATTCGCTGTAGCGTCCGGTTGCGAAACTGCACCGTCTTGTTCTCCACGCCGAGACTGATTTCATCGTATGGCGATCCGTCGATCTTCAGCCACCGGCAGATCTCTTGCATGAGTTTGGGTGCATCTGTGCGGAGATCATCGAAAAAAACCACCTTCAGACGTTCTCCAAACACTTCAAACCAGGGTTCGATGTAGTCGGCATAATGTCCTCCCTCGATGCCGAACCATATATTGTTCTCCCGCTGGGAGAGTTCTTCTTCGGTCATGCTGCGGCAGTGCTCAAGGTAGGACTCCAGCGAAAGATCGGCAGACAGTTCGAGCATTGTCTTCTTGAAGCGGTAGAAGGAGAGCAGACGGCCGACAGGTTCACGAAGCATCAGGATTATGTGTGTATCGCCGAGGTTCTTTTTGATCGCCTGCGCCACGGGTTTGCCACCGTAGAAATAACCCGGTGTCGACTCCATGATGTAGCGTTCACCCAAGGTGTCACTGAACTGCGCCTCGTACTCCTCAAGTGGTGCCATCGGTTCAGCATAGCGCAGAGGCAGGAAGTAACAAGTCTCCTTGATCCTCGACGCACCTATCTCCGGGTGGAGAGCAAGATAGGAGAAGAGCGAGGTGGTCCCCGCCTTGTTTACGCCTGCAATGATCAGATTGGGCAATGCCATGTTTTTATCCCCGATATCCTGAAGGACCAGTGCCGCTACAGGACCTTTCCGTAGACCGCTTCGATCTGTGCCAGATGACGCTGTGGTGAGAACTGTTCAATAACTTTTTTCCTGCCTTTGCGACCCATTTCGATCGCTTCGGACGGATGCTCTGACATCCATTTCATCCACACTGCCAGTGCCTGGTGGTCGCCTGCTTCGATGAGAAAACCGTCTTCACCCTCTGTCACGACTTCAGGCATACCACCCATGCGACTGGCCACCACGGGCCGTCCGTGGGCGAAGGACTCGATCAATGCCAGGCCGAAGGTTTCGTAGCATTCTGACACGGTAATTGTACAGATGCTGCCGCGGATCAGTTCGCTGAGTTCTTCTCCCTGTTTGAAACCGACATAATGTACATGTTCCATTCCCGGCTTGGACAGGTGCTGCCTGAGTGCCTCTTGTTCGCTGCCGTCGCCTGCAATGTACAGCGGTACTTTTGGTAACTGTTCTGCCGCACGGAGCAGTGTCCAAAGACCTTTGCTCTTCTCCAGGCGCCCAAAGTAGAGACAATAACTGCCCCGTTCGAAGTTGGGTTGAAGCAAATCTGCATCGATGAAATTGTGTACGGTGGAGATTCTGTCGGCAGGTGCGCCGAGATCGATCAACTTTTTGCGCTGAAAATCACTCACAGTGATGAAGTGGTCTATCTTATCTCTGGCGCCAAACCAACGGGAGACGTACGACTCCGCCGCGCTCAGACAGGAGCGGGCCAGCGAACCCCGGTTGCAGCGGTTTTGCACTGCTCGCCAGAAATGCCGGCCGGCACAGGCTTCGCAGGGGCCGTCAGCCGTCACCAGTCCGTAAGTCGGACACACCAGCTTGAACTCGTGCAGCGTCTGCACGATTGGGATACCCCGTCTCTTCAGTGGTGCAAGAATGGAGGCGGTAAGCTGTCCGTAATAGATATGAAGATGGGCAAGGTCGATTCGGTTTTCCTGTAGCAGTCTGGTGATGGCTCTGGCCGCAGGTCTTGAGTAGATGTATCGCAGAAGATCCGCCGTTGAAGGATCGTCGAAATTGACGCCTTGGGGAAAATATCGGCTCCAGGTGCTTGCCTGGTTGTTCGGATGCTGCGCCGAAAACGGGATAATCTCATAACCATTATCAGAGAGTAGCTTGTTTAGTTCGAACCGGTACTTGTCCGATCCGCCACGGATAAAATTGATTTGCGAGATGCTCAGAATGTTACTCATGATGTTTGATGGGGGGCTTGGCGATATCTTTGTTCCACCCATAACCGGAAGCCGACAGCAACCCGACGAGAAACCAGAAATAAAAGGCATACGCACGGATGACGAGCGTCCGTTCGACAAATGTGTAGATGAAAGTGACAACAATAAGAATCAGCACGGTGACGGCAAGCTTTCGCACGACCGGTGTTACGGGCAGCTGCGAACTGCGAATACGGTTTGCATCGCGTCCCAGTCGCCAGAGCAGGAACATCCAGATGCTGAATCCCAGGATTCCGAAATAAACCAGCAGCGCCATCCAGTAGACATCTCTGTAGGAGTTGTAGGTGAGCAGTTGGCTAAGTCCGGAACGGTCTGCAACAAACAACTGGATGGCGTGGCCGGGATCAGGCCCGAACCCCAGCAGGTTGAATGATCCGAATATACTAACGGCCGCTTCTCTGAAGAACCAGAGTCGGGAAGCGGTTGCAGACCTGGCCCAATACTCTTCGGACATGAGGTGGCGCATCAGTTCAAACACCGCAACCTGGTGTTCCCGTGCTTCGCGCCCGGAGACGATGTTTCCACTTTCCATCGCACTGTCCACGGCGATCATCAGGGCGCCCCCAATCATCAGCAACAACATGCCCGGTACTATCCGGCGCCTGTCGCCGGAGAGCAGCAGTGCCAGTATGGGGATGAAGGCCCCCAGCATTATCGCTGCCCGTTTGTAGGTGGTGAGTATGCCCAGAAGCAGCAAAGCTATCGCCACGACGAGAAAAAGCGTCTCCCGCAGCGGGCGTGACCTCTCCATGAAAAAATCGCTGGCGGCAACCGACAGGGAAACGAGCAGAAACATCGCCAGGATACCCGGTTGCCCCAGGGTGCCGATACCGGCACCGATCCGGTCCGTTGTCGGATCTCTGGTGAGCAGGGTCTTGCCGGCGATTTCGGTATCCATCAGACGTAGATAGAAGAACTGCTTGATACCCTCGCCACCGAGGAACTGTACGATTGCGATGGTGGCCTGAATAAGACCCAGAACGATGATCAGCCGAAAGACGATTCTGATCTGCTCCGGTTTATATCTCAGGTTAGCCAGGATATAAAAGAGCACCACATAGCGAAGTAGTGAGCGAAGGTTGGTAACGGCCGGCATGGGGTCAGACCCGTTTTTTACCAACGATACAAATGCAACCGCCACGAACAGCAACAGTGGGAGATCGACCAGGGTGCGCCTGAAGGGTCGTCCGTCTCCAAGGCGAGTGGTCAGCAGCAGAACGAACAGCAGATAGATCGAGACTTCCACCGCCACGAACAGAATGGAGTGCAGGGACTCAGCGCCCGGCAGGTAACGCATCATCAACGATTCGAAGGGCAGATAGGCGCCGAGAATCAGTGCTGCGTTGAATATCAGGCGGTCCACTCGACGATCTAATTCCCAGTCAGTTTGTCAGCGTATCATCAAAGATAGCTGAACAGAATGAATTGCCCGGTAACAGGAGCCTGTCCCGGCTCCCTGCCTGGCGCGAGATTTCCACCTCTGGCGGAGCGGTAGAGGGGGACGTCTTGCTCCCTCCGTTGGTAGCGGCGAGATCCCTGTTGGCAACACAATCCAACTGCCATCGTCCTGCAAGCCTTGTTCCGTTGATCTGTATCTTCAGGACCTGCCCGGTGTTGCCACGGTTGAGCAGCAGGAAATACCATCGCGATCCCGCACCACCCAGGACCGAAGTATTGACCGCAGAAAATCCTGCCGGGAATTCCTGGCTTCCCTTGATTTTAGGATTGTTGCCGATAGTAAAATCGTAGCGGCTTTCTGCTTTGGCAAGGACTTCACCGATTAGCTGAAATGGAAAGTATGCTGCCCGCTTTACTATTGCACCTTTTGGCGCCATATCCACCTTCTTCGCTTTGGAAAAGAGTGAAGGCCACTTGCCTCTGGCCGCAATCTGATGATAGTCGGCGAGTGTAATGGTGTCGCTGTTGAGGATGCGGATAAAATGATCACCTATGAACATGGCATGCAGCTGTGTATTGTTTATGGTGCGATTGCCGAAGCCGCGGATGTTCCATTCCGTCAGCCACAGTGGCATGTCGCCGTATAGATCCCGATAGTATTTCATCGCCGGATCCCACTGCTGTTCGAGCCTGGAGAAGAGATCGCGGTAGAGGGTGTCAAGGTCGTCCGTATCCGGCATCCGCCAATAGGCGTGCACGGCTATGGCATCAGCGAAGTCGGCCTGCGTCATGGCCTGGTCCCATCGTTGGCGATAATCCCCTTTGGATCCCGAATCGGCAAAGAAGCCGGTCCCTGATGCCGGGACGGCCAGCTGGATCTCCGGATCCTCCCTGCGCATGGCATCGGCATGTCTGCGTGCGATTTGCAGATATTTTCCGGGGCCGCCGATCAGGTCACGGTATATACGGATATAGAACTCGTTGCCCAGTTCCCAGCGTTTGATTTTGTATCCCTTCCGTTTGGCGTAGCGTACCCAGGCTGCACTCTCTTCCGGTGTGCCGGTAGACAGGTTCACCACCACCAGCGGCTCAATGCCAAAGCGTTCACAAAGCCTCATGAAGTCGTCGAACGAGAGGCGCCCTTTGCGCAAATTCTGCAGCGACTGGTATCTGTCGAGATTCTCCCGATTGAGACTTGCCGCGCGCGTAATATCCATCTCTTCAAGACGGAATCCCTCTTCTGCCCAGTGGTAGAAATTAGCTACGGTGCCTCCAGGAAATCTCAACATTACCGGTTGTAGCGGTCCGATATGCCTGATGAATTCGTCATCGAGAAACCCGAAATGGCCTGGGGCAAGATTGGTGTTAAATCCGTAGACATCGCGATTTAATGGCACTTGTGTTCGGCTGTCCACATCGATGATGATCTCAGCCTGCGCCTTGGCGAATGATCCCAACAACAGTGCGGAAGCCAGCACAGCAGACCCCACTGACTTTACCCTTGTCCTGAATCCTGTGCCTTGCTGGTCCAAAATCAATTCATCACGGTGTTCGGGCGTTTGTTTTGGTTTCTATTCACGACTGCCCGCAGTGTTCGTGCCAGGGGTATCCACTATCACCGAATACCAGAAAATAGGGATTCAACATCGACTCCTTTTTACCGTAGCGCAACATGTTGCCTGCGGTGTCAGTCACTCTTCCTCCTGCCGCTTCGACTACCGCTTGGGAAGCAGCCGTATCCCATTCAGAGGTGGGACCCAATCTGGGGTAGATGTCCGCCTCACCAGAAGCGACCAGGCAGAGCTTCAGGGAACTGCCCATGCTGATCAGTTCGTGGGGGCCGAGTTCGTTGAGAAAGTGCTTTAAGCTCTCTCCAGCGTGGGAACGGCTGCCCACTACCCGCACGGGATTCTGTCGGGTCCGGGTGGCGGAAATCGCATGAGCCTCCCCCGAACCGTTGCGCCGGAATGCGCCTGTTTCCAGGCTGCCGTAAAACAGCAGATCCAGCGCCGGTGCGTAGACCACACCCAACACAGGTTGGCTGTTCTCGATGAGTGCGATGTTAACCGTGAACTCACCATTTCTCTTGATGAACTCCTTCGTGCCGTCCAATGGGTCTATCAGCCAGAAGCGCGTCCAGGAACCGCGCACCTCGAAGGGGATGCTATCTGACTCCTCTGACAACACCGGAATATCCGGGTCAAGCCTGTGCAACGATTCTACGATGATGTTATGCGATGCAAGATCTGCTTCGGTGAGCGGGGAGTTGTCCGACTTCGTCTGTACGTTGATCTCTTTGGCGTAGACATCCATGATGGCCCGGCCCGCTTCGATCGCTATTGGAATGATTTCATTCAGATACATGTTACAAACCTTTATTGTTGGATAAATGCCAATGTTGGATGAGTGTGCGACTATCCTCCTGTCCGATTGGCAATGGGCAATACACGCCCTGTTTATTGTTGATCATTGGCCTGCAATTACCAGTCAAAAGAGCGACCGGTCAACTCCTCCAGGCGTCTGTTGTGCGGGTTGAAGTATGTTTCGAGTCTGCGTCTTGTTGTCGCTTTCATGGCTGGGGTCTGCAGCGGTTTCTCGTTCCAGGCCACAAGACGCTGTTTCAGTCTGTCGGATACCCTGCGAGGCAGCAGACGACGGATGACTTTTTTAATCTTTCCGCGATATGAGAGCACTTTGGCCAGTTGCGGTGACCTGGACTGGGCTGCCTTGTTGAAGCGTACTGCGACATCAGGTTCAAACGTTTCATCCACGCCGATCACTGAAAACAGCGCACGACAGATGCTCAGTGGATCTTCCTTTAATTCGTCAAAGGTAAATACATGTACCTGCCGAGGGTTGAAAATCTCCTGTAACGCCGCTATCTGATCAGCGTAGATCCCTTTCCGGAGGTAGGTTGTGCCGTCATCGCCCTCGCTGGTTTCAGCATAATCCGTCGACAGTTCCCGCTCGATGGCTGTCTCAAAATCTGCCGCATCCTCCCAGCCTCGGCGTTTGGCATGCCAATAGGCGGAATAGGCCCTGTCGATTGAGTTGCGCAACACCAACACCACATGTATGTCGGGATTGTGTGCATGAAGGCGCTGCACGGCGGTGGGGTTTCCGCTGACCGCGACGCTCTTGGCAATAATCCTGATCCCGGTTTCTGTACAGGAGGAAAAATAGCGGGCATGGGCAGCCGGATATCCCTCCTCGAACTCCTCGTCGTTGACGAAGTAGTTCATTTCCCGTTTGTCATGGGTGCAGATCCGGGGGTGACTTCCGACATATCGAACAAGCGATGTGGTACCCGACTTCTCGGCTCCGATTATCATTACATCGATCGGTTTCACAGTGTGTGCGTTCACTTGTTGGAATCCATTACACTTGTGAATCCCGTTTACCCATTCGTGCTGTAAAGGGCAGGGTGACAATACCCAGGTTTCTCCATACCAAGATTGCGGCAACGAGATTCTGGCTTGCCATGGTGACGGACGTTGCCACCGCCGCCCCCATAATCCCGTATCGCGGCACCAGTATCAGGTTCAATACCAGATTGATCGCTACGCAGAAAATAATATTATTTCTCATCAGCTTTTCGTGGCCGGTCATCATCAGAAGATAGGCGACGGAACCTGTGGCCACGTTAACGAACTGGCCAAGGGCAAGGATGGAGAGAATTGTGCCGCCCTCTGCGAACTCGGTGCCGAACAACCGCAGTACCCAGTCAGGAAATAGCAGAAACACCGCCAGAACCGGCAGTGCGAGTAGTGTCATGAGCCGCGCTGCGCCCACTGCTGTGGCCTCAAGTGCCTGCATGTCGCCACGTTGATGCAGCTCCGCGAATTTTGGTGCGGAGATACTGTTTACCGCAATCAGGATGAAGCTTGTCAGCAGAGCCGTGCGCTGGGCAATGTTGAAAATGCCGACATCGCTCGTTGTCCCCCATAATCCGAGAAAAAAAGTCGATGACCATTTGATCGCCAGGGTCAGCAGGGCAATCACCAGCAACGGTCGGGCGCTGCTGAGCAGGGCAGGGGGGAGTGACTGTCCGCCTGAGACAGGGGATTCCTGCAAAGCACCCTTCCAGAATAATATGGCGATGGCGGTGGTGAGGAGTGCAGCTCCCACATAGGCCCAGACGGCTCCCACTACGCCGAAAGCCGGGGTCAGGATCAGGACTCCGGGGATGGCGAGCGCCGGTAGCCAGACGCTCTGCACAGACACTGCCGCTTTGATCCGTTTGAGTCCCTTCAGTGAGTGGGCATAGAGGTTGAACATAGCCAGGGGGATGATGCCGAGAGACATCCACAGCAGAGGCTCTGCCAGTTGTGGTTTGCCGAAAAGATCCGACGCAATGGTGTCGGAGAGGAGGGCTGTCAACAGGGCTACCGGCAGCGCAGCAGTCAGGAGGATGCGCAGACAGCGGCGGAGCAGCACCGAAATCATCGACCAGTCGCCCCTTGCTGCCTGTCGGGCAACCTCCCGCATGGCCAGAATGTCGGTGCCGAACTTGCCCAGGGTGCTGCCGAAGGTGATGATGGCCAGGGCGAGAAAATAGATACCCACGCCCTCGCTGCCGAGTTGACGTGCAAGCAGAATATTCAGTACGAAGGCCAGTCCTGCGGCTATGACCTTTAATACGAAGGCGGTCGTCGCGCCTCGGATGATCTCCATCAGGTGTTCATTGAGATGATGGAAATTCATGTGCAAATTACCCATCATCCCCGGGGATGGTGTTTGTCACGCTGATCGTTGTTTGTCCCGTTGACGACAATTCCGCGCAGCTCAACCCCGCCCTGCCACAGGCGTTTGACCGAGTGCTCCAGTTCCGACAGGTTATGTTCGCCGGCCTTCACCACCAGCAGGGCAGCGCCGGCGTGTTGGCCCAATATCACCGCGTCGGCAACTTCAAGCAGAGGCGGGGAATCCAGGATCACGCGGTCGTAATGGGTCTGCATGGTATCCAACACTTTCGCAAAGCGCTTCTTCATCAGAAGCTCCGACGGGTTTTCAACTGATCTGCCAGCGGGCAGGAGATGCAGGTGATCGATACTGGTTTTCTGCAATGCTTCGTTCAGTGTCAGGTTCCCGAGCAGGATTTCTGTCAAACCCGGGTCTCTCTTTTTTCCGAAGTGGTGGTTGAGCCTTCCATTACGCAAATCCGCATCGATGATGCAGACGCGATCTCCCCCACTGGCCAGTACTACGCCCAGGTTCGCCGCCACAAAACTTGTGCCGACGTCGCTCTTGGGTCCCGTCACCAGGAGCAGCTGGTTTGGTACCTCTGTGAGTACATGGTTCAGGGTCGAACGCAGGATTCGCAATCCCTCCACTGTCGGGTCGTCAGGCTGCATTGCTGCCAGGAGTGACGCCTCTTCACTGTCTTTCTTTTGCGGTCTCTTCAGACGTTTTTGTGCTTTGCTGTTGGGCAGTGTCACAAATACCGGAATGCCGAGCCTGGCTTCGATCTGGTTCGGATCGTACACGCTCAGTTCCAGTGCCCGGCGAATGAAGGCGCTCAGTATCGCGATGAATAACCCGCTCAGCAGGGCAATGAGAAGAATCTGGGCTTTGCGGGGTTTGACCGCTTCGCCCGACGTCAATGCCGGGTCGATGATCTGTACGTTGCTGACACTGCTTTCCTTGGCTACGCGTAGCTCCTGGGCGCTTTTGAGCAGCTCGGTGTAGAGTTTTGTCGTAACCTCCACGTCGCGGGACAGACGCAACATCTGCTGCTGTGTTTCTGGCAGATCCTTGATTTTTGCAATCAGGCTGCGTTTCTCCCTGTGCAGGCGCGTCAGTTGGGCGTCCAGCGCCACGATACTGGGATGAGCCTCAGTGAATTTTTGTCGCAGCTCGTCCCGGTTCTGACGCAGTTCAGTGGTCTGTGCGTCAACCGCTACGGAGCTTTTCAGGACGGACTGTGTCTCCAACGGCAGATCCACCGAACCCTGTTTCAGGCGGAAGTCATTGAGAGAAGACTCTGCCCTTTCCATTGCGGCCCGTAGCTCGGGAAGCTGGTCATGCAGGAAATCGAGGGTCCTTTCCGCTTCCACGGAAAGAAATCTCGACTTCTGTTCCACGAATATACGGATGATCTCATTCAGTATCTTTGCGGTTTCCTGCCGATTCGAGCCCAATAGAGTCAACCGAATCAATTCCGATTGACGGCTTGTTTCCTTCGCGGAGAAACGATCCTTCAGCGTCTTGATTGCCGTCAGTCGTGCCTGTCGAACCAGGTTGAACCGGCTTCCCGGATGCGCCTGTAGCCCGCTGACCCTGAGCCGTAGTTCGGCTGTCCCCGGGAGTGGCTGCGGGCTCTCGCCCACCTTTCCTTCAAGCAGCAGTTCACCGTCCGGGTCGAACAGTCGATAACGCCGGGAATCCAGCACTACCAGTGTCAGGGTGACATCGAGCAGGTTCGCCGGCACATTAAGTTCTGCGACTTCGATCCATTCACCACCCCAGGAGTAGCCCTCGAGGCCGAACAGCGGTTTGGCCAGATCCCCTTCCCCCCCCTGGAAACGGCGGGCCAGAAACTCGCCAAGCAGTGGAAAATAGAGGGGAGTCGCTTTTACGTCGAGACGCAGATGGTCAACCGCTCTGCCGAGGACTCGCCGGGAGTTGAGAAATTCTATCTCAGCGTTGACCGGGGTCTGGTCTGCAAACAGGGAGTTGACTTGATCCAGAGCGGACAGGGTGCTCGCCTCTTCCTCTGCCTTGACCAATGCGTCGGCCTCGAACACTGGAGATGACAAAAGAGCCACGGCAGACCCAATGAGAAGCGAGATTGCAACAATCGCAGTTATCATCCCGCGCGCGCCGATCAGGATGCCGAGGTAATCGTGCAGGCTCAATTCCTGTTCTGTGGGGGGGTAGGGCAGGGTGTGACGCGTCCCTGGCTGCGGTGGCCACGGATCTCTACTCAAGGTCTACCGCTCCAGGATTCGTTCAATTGCCATTACCCTGGAACAGAGGAAAAGCTGTCCGGCTGGCCATCTCCAGAATCTTTATCGTAGGCAGGATCTGGGACATTACGCGATTCCAGCGCACCACTTCGGCAGTGTCCACATAGACAACATCGTGTGGAAACAACGGAAACCTGTCCGCCAGGATGAGCGCGTCAGGCGAACTCGCGTTGAGATGAAATACCTTCGGAGTATCACTGCCGCGAATGACATAGACCCGCGCGGGATTTGAAGAGTTCTGATCGACGCCGCCGGCATCGGCAAGTGCCTCGGCCAGTGTCTTGCGGCCCTTGTTCATCAGATAGGAGGATGGATTGCGTACTTCACCGAGAACAAAGATCTTGTTGTTGATCCTATCGGGGACGTAGAGCACATTGCCGTGCTGCAGAAGAAGATTGCGCGATGCATCTCCATTCTCGTACAGGGCCAGCATGTCGACACGGTAGGTCTCACCCTGGCGCGTCAACGTCAGTTGGCGACGGTCGGAATCCAACGTAAAACCACCTGCCCGGTTGATCGCTTCCAGTGCGGTCATCGGCACATCGGTCACCGGGTAGATACCTGGGTTGTTGACCTCGCCGACCACGTAGACGCGCTGGCTCCGGTAGTCCGCTACCCTCACGTCGAGTTGAATATTCTCTATGAAGTGGGACAGTTTCCTGGTCAGCGCATCCCGGATCTCTTCGACGGTCAGGCCTTTGACGTCGAGTTTTCCTGCGTAGGGATAAAAGATCGTCCCGTCCGGCCCGACTAACGTACCGGATGTTTTTGCATCGCGAAACTGTCCTGCGGGAATGGTTAGTTCCGGGTGATCCCACACAGTGATATTGAGAACATCGCCAGGCCCGATGTGGTACTGGTATTCCGGTTGTTCGGGTGATGCTGAACCAGTCAGCTGCGGATAGAGAAGCGCTTCCTGTTCGACTATCAGTTCGCCGGTGATTTCATGTATGTTCAGCTTTTCCTGGGTGTATTCTCCATCAGGGGAACGAACGGGCACACTGACAGTGCTTCCCCCCGTCAAATCCTGCATATGCATGCCTGGCGCTATTGCGCATCCGCCAAGGTACAGGATGACCGCCAGTAGTCCGACTGTCTGAATGTTTCGCATTTCAGTGATCCACATGCCCACAAGTTATTATTGGTGTCCTGCTGGGATCCGGCCAGTCGTCTCAATCACATTTGGCCGAAGTTACGGCCAGCGTAACAAATCTATATTACAACTACTATTATCGATCAGGATTTTAGGTCTTGGAATTTCCAAACTCGATTGTATCTATTTCAGCGTATGGTTGACACTGAGGTAACGTGTAGGATGTGGTGAGTATAACGAACCGCATCAATCGCAACAGATGCGTATCGCTACGCTCAGCACATCCTCCGTCCCCGTGTTTTCGCGCAGGTATTGAGGCAGGCATTCAGGGAGTCAAATCTGCCTTTTCATCTTCATTTGATATCCAGCAGGATAGACAAATTTGACTCCAATTACAGTCTATTACTCTTCATTCTCCTGTAAAGGTTTCGCCCACTGAACCCTGGATGGGACTGAAGACGATTGGGATGCCGGACCGTATGCCCAGGATCGAAGCAGACTCTCGTAGGCGCCGAGGACAGCAGGCCAGGTGAATGCCTCCTGATGGCGAAGACGGCTCGATGTTGCCATCTCTTTCAGTTTCGCCTGGTCGCCGACCAGGTCTGCAATTTGGTCCCGGCATTCTGCTTCGTCACGGAAATAGGTGGCTCCGTCCCCTGCCACCCAGCGATTGAACTGGTTGTCATGGGCCAGTACCGGGGATTTCGCCCCCAACGCCTCTACCAGGGAAGGATTGGTTCCGCCCACCGTATGGCCATGGATATAGAACCCGCAGTAGAAGCGCAGTGCGTTAATCACTTCCGGCTCGTAGACGGCACCTGGAAAGATAACCTGGTCGCTGGCCGCATCCAGGACGGCTTTGTGGTAGGGAATGCCGTCTGGATAATAGTTTCCAAGTACTACCAGTTTCATGCCGGACGCTGATGCGGAAAAGGCGCGTACCGTTTCCAGGATCGAATTTTCCGGTTCCGGCCGGGCGACCAGAAGCGCATATTTTCCCGGCTCGACCCCAAATCGGTCCAGCATTTCCCTGGAGGCTTCTTTGAGCGCGTCGCTGCCGTAGAGGAGTACCGAGATCTTCTCACTGGAGACCCGGGTTTCGAGGTGGCGTTTGATACCAGGATGATCCGCGATCAGGTGATTGCCCAGGTAGCAGCCGCACACCTCATTCATCATCAGCCAAATCTTTTCAGGCAGCGACCATTTCGGGCGCTTCCATTCGATTCCGTCCATATTGAACAGATTCGTTCTCCCCCTCAGACGGTAGAGGAGAGAAAATACAGCTGTGTTGTAACCCAGAGTCAGTTTGAGAGAATCCTCGCCGGCAGCATGCAGTGTTGATTTCCAGTCGAACAATATTGTGCCGATCGCACCATTCAACTTGACGGGGATATTCACCCGTCTAACGCCTCTCCATGTATCTTCATAAGTCTGGCCGGCACCATCCAACTGGCAATAGACCGTTACTTCCCACCCACGCTCCGTGAGATAGAGTGCTAGCCTCTCGGCAAAGGTTTCGAAGCCGCCGTGTTTGGCTGGAATGCCGCGTGTGCCCAATATGGATAATTTCATCTTTTCAGGTGATCGCATAGTGATCTTGGCCTTGGCAGTTGGTGTTGCAGGCGACAATCCAAGAAGGTCCAGTGCTTGGAACACTCTAACCGATCACACTTTGGTGTCTTCATGGCAGAGCATATTGAGCTTCGACTGATGGGGGCAGATCAATTCCAGTCTCCTGATCCCATTAGCTTTCTCCAACTTGCCTGAACATTGGAGCCATCGTTAAACACAAATTTTCAGCAAGTGATAACGCTTAATTGAAAGGCTACGTAATAAAACGCTTTTGACCTATATACCAACCAATGTAGATGTTTCGGCTACAACACTACCGCCGGGGTGAGGGTTGTACGGTATATGCAAGTGGGGTGGAAACAGTAGGATTAATAGTGTGAACGTTGCAATATTCTGGTTTACGGCAGATCCCGTAAAGGGCTGAGGATGGCTGACCAGTAAATGTCAGCTGATGTTGCTGGGCAAGGTAGCGGTTAACAGGCTCTGGTACCTGTCCGAAAAGTCATACCTAACCACGAAGAACACGAAGGTAAGAGATTGATTAACCATGAATTCTCTTCGTGTTCTTCGTGGTAAAAACAGCGTTTCCGGGCGGTCACTGGTTAGTGATAATTTACTGAGCATGAAGACTCAGAATGCGCTGGAAGCGGTTCTCGTCGTTCTGGACCAGCAATGTAACCGGTCAAACCCTGTCAGGCAAACAGATGCTTGACGGCGTCGCGCTCCTTCTGGAGCTCGGCCAGTGACCGATCCATCATCTGGCGGGAGTAGGGGTCGATATCAAGCCCTTTAACCACCTCCCATTTGCCTTGGTCACAAGTACAGGGCATACCGTAAAACAGGCCTTCCGGGATGCCGTAAGAACCATCAGAGGCGACTCCCATGGAGACCCAGCGCCCAGAAGAACCCAGCGTCCAGTCGCGATTGTGGGCGATGATGGCGTTAGCGGCCGATGCGGCGGAGGAGAGGCCACGTGCCTTGATGACGGCGGCTCCCCGCTTGCCGACATTGGGAATAAACTCGTCTCTGTACCATGTCTCGTCGATTCGCGTGGATGCTTTCTGACCCGCGATGGTAGCGAAGCGGATGTCGGGATACATGGCTGGAGAGTGGTTGCCCCAGAGTGCCATCCGCTCGACGGAGTCCACCGGCTCGCCGGCCTTGCTGGCGAGCATGGAGATAGCCCGATGGAGATCCAGGCGCATCATCGAACTGAAGTTTTCCCGTGCCAGGCTCTTCGCCGAGTTCATGGTGATCAGTCCGTTGGTGTTGGCGGGATTGCCGACGATGGTCACGCGGATGTTGCGCGACGCCACCTCATCCAATGCTCTGCCCTGCTCCATAAAGATCGTGGCGTTTTTCAGCAACAGATCCTTGCGTTCCATACCAGGACCACGTGGCATGGCGCCAACCAACAAGGCATAGTCAGCGTCCTTGAAGGCTGTTTTGGGATCATCAGTACCGATCATGCCTGCCAGCAAGGGGGAAGCGCAGTCTTCCAGTTCCATCATGACGCCTTTGAGCGCCTGTTGTGCGCGTTCGTGCGGCACTTCCAGTAAATGCAGGATGACAGGCTGGTCCTTGCCCAGCATCTCGCCGGCGGCAATACGGAACAGCAGTGCGTAACCAATCTGGCCTGCGGCGCCGGTAACGGCAACTCGAACGGGGGCTTTGGCCATAAGGTGCTCCTTCAATCAGTGCAGAGTGGATTATTGAAACGGCTCAATTTCTGAAACAGCCGCCTGTTCGGCGCATTGATGCGCCGTGGCGTCCCTTTATACCCACAGGGCATAAGTTTCGTTTGAGCAGGCAAGCTGCTCAACTCAGCTTTATAAAGCCCTCTCCCTGAGAATTTTGAGGAGAGGGCTAAAGAGATATCCATAGGCTTAGGAGGCTGTCGGGTTTCCGACAACCTTCTAGATATTACCCAGGATGGCGTCGACACTTGCCTTGGCGTCACCATAGAGCATACGGGTGTTGTCCCTGAAGAACAGCGGGTTGTCCACGCCGGCATAACCGACGCCCCTGCCGCGCTTCATCACCACCACGGAACTCGCGTTCCAGACTTCCAGTACCGGCATGCCGGCGATGGGGCTGTTGGGATCGTCCAGGGCACTGGGGTTGACGATATCATTGGCGCCGATTACCAGCACCACATCTACCTTGGGAAGATCCTCGTTGATTTCATCCATCTCCAGCACGATGTCGTAGGGTACCTTGGCCTCGGCCAGCAACACGTTCATGTGGCCCGGCATGCGGCCCGCAACCGGATGGATGGCGAAGCGCACGTTGATATCCTTGGCGCGCAGTTTGCGCGTGATATCGTTGATGGTGTGCTGGGCTTGAGCCACAGCCATGCCGTAGCCGGGTACTATGACCACCTCCTTGGCATTGTTCAGTATCTCGGCCGTTTCATCGGCGGAGGTCTCGGGGGAGTACTCCTGTTGCTCGCCGTCTCCCGACGGAGCCACCGTGCCACCCGCTGTACCGAAACCACCGGCGATTACCGCCAGGAACTTGCGGTTCATGGCGCGACACATGATGTAGGAGAGGATGGCGCCGCTGGAGCCTACCAAAGCGCCGGTAACGATCAGCAGGTCATTGTTCAGCATGAAGCCGGTGGCCGCCGCCGCCCAACCCGAGTAGCTGTTGAGCATGGAGACCACGACCGGCATGTCGGCGCCGCCGATGGCCATCACCATATGCACACCGAAGACAAAGGCGATAAGGGTCATGATGACCAGTGCGGTAATGGCCATGCTGCTGTGCTCGCCGCCGACGAAGAGGGTCGCGAGAAAGATGGTGGCAATGCCCAACCCAAGATTGAGCCAGTGACGCGCCGGCAGCATCAGAGGTTTGCTGGTGATAATTCCCTTGAGCTTGCCAAAGGCGACTACGGAGCCGGTGAAGGTGATCGCACCGATCAGAACGCCGATGTAGATCTCGATTTCGTGGATGATCGATGCCGCGCCGGTGAGGGCGTGGACCGGATCCTCTGCCGGACCGAAATAGCCGGCAAAACCGACCAGCACTGCCGCCATACCGACGAAGCTGTGGAGCATGGCCACCAGTTCCGGCATCTCGGTCATCTGCACCTTGATGGCGAGGAAGAGACCGATGCTGGCGCCGATGATCATGGCCGCTGCCAGCCAGGTGTAACCGTCGCCGTGGACCTGATCACCCATAAAGATGGTAGCGATCAGGGCCAGAGCCATGCCGGTGATGCCGTAGGCGTTGCCACGCCGGGCTGTTTCCGGGTTACTCAAGCCACCCAGAGCCAGAATGAAAAGGATGGCGGAAACGACGTAAAAAGCTGTTTGCATACCTGAAGTCATCTATCAAACCTCTACTTCTGGAACATCTTCAACATGCGCTGGGTGACCCAGAAGCCGCCGGCGATGTTGATGGTTGCGATCAGGACGGCGACGAACGCCAGTATTACCACCAGCCCGCTCGAACTGGATATCTGCAGCATGGCGCCAATGACGATGATGCCGCTGATAGCGTTGGTTACGGACATCAGCGGTGTATGCAGGGCGGGGGTGACGTTCCAGATCACCATATAGCCGATGAAGCATGCCAATACGAATACGGTGAGGTGCGACAGGAACTCCGGCGGAGAGACCTGGCCCAGAGCGGCCAGCAATAATACACCGACGGCAAGGCCGACGGCGCCGACCCAGCCACTCTTTTTCACCTCTTCTTCCACCGGCTGCGGCGGGGCTGCAGTTGCCGGTTTGGGGGCAGGGGCAGCTGAGACTTTGATCTGTGGTGGTGGCCAGGTGATCTCGCCATCCTTGATAACCGTGGCGCCGCGGATAACGTCGTCTTCCATATCCACCACGATCTGACCATCCTTCTCAGGGGTCAGATCGGTCAGCAGATGCCGCAGGTTGGTGCCGTAGAGCTGGCTCGATTGCGTCGCCAGGCGGCTGGGCAAATCTGTGTAGCCTATGAGGGTGACACCGTGCTTCACCACCACCTTACCCGGTTCCGTCAGGGCACAGTTGCCGCCCTGCTCGGCGGCCAGATCGACGATAACACTGCCGTCCTTCATCGATTCGACCATGCCGGAAGTGATCAGCTCAGGGGCTGGTTTGCCGGGGATCAGGGCGGTGGTGATGATGATGTCCACATCCATTGCCTGCTCGGCAAACAGCTTCATCTCCGCCTCAATGAACTCCTTGCTCATGGTCTTGGCATAGCCGGTTCCCGGAGATCCGTCCTCCTCCTCCTCGAATTCCAGCATCAGGAACTCGGCGCCCATGCTCTCCACCTGCTCCTTGACCTCAGGGCGGGTGTCGAAGGCGCGTACGATAGCGCCCATGGAGCCAGCCGCGCCGATGGCGGCCAGACCGGCTACGCCGGCACCGATGACCATGACCTTAGCTGGCGGCACCTTGCCTGCAGCGGTCACTTGGCCGGTGAAGAAGCGGCCAAACTGGTTGGCTGCTTCCACCACGGCGCGGTAACCGGCGATGTTGGCCATGGAACTGAGTGCGTCCAGTTTCTGTGCGCGGGAGATGCGGGGAACACTGTCCATGGCCAGCACTGTGGCCTTGCGTGCGGCCAGCTTCTGCATCAGCTCCTCGTTCTGGGCCGGCCAGATGAAGCTGATGAGGGTGCCACCCTCGCGCAACAGCACTGTCTCGTCCCGGCAAGTTGGACAATCGATATCCGGGGCGCGCACTTTGAGTACGATGTCGGACTCGGCCCACAGGGTCTTGGCCTCATCCACGATCTCAACGCCCGCCTCACGGAAGGCATCGTCGCTGAAGTTTGCCTCAGCTCCGGCACCCGCCTGGATGGCCACCGAGAAGCCCAGCTTCTGCAGCCGCTCAGCAGTCTCGGGGGTGGCAGCAACCCGTTGCTCCCCTTCGTGGCACTCTTTCGGGATACCAATCTTCATCGCCATGATTGCTTAGCCTTTATAGGTTGATTTAAACAGGGGCAGTGAGCCGCCGGCCTTCAGGGGTGCGACGTCACCAGGTTCGAAGGCCGGGTTTAGCGGAAGCCGCTCGCCGTTGACCTCCAGAAAGAGATCCCCTTCAAGGTTGGAGACATCAATGGAGACAGTATCACCCTGGTTGATCTTCGCGTAATCCGCCTCATTGGCGAAGGTCAGTGGCACGATACCGAAGTTGACCAGATTGGCCACATGGATGCGGGCAAACTGTGAGACCACCACGGCGCGAATGCCTAGCCAACGGGGGCAGAGCGCCGCATGCTCGCGGGAACTGCCCTGACCGTAGTTCTCGCCACCGACGATGATGCCATGACCACCGGCATCGCGATGTTCGCAGGCGCGGGCGGAGAAGCTCGGGTCCACCGGGTTGAAGGTGGCCTGCATGGCGTACTCCTTGACGTTGGAGCGCAACGGCAGAAAGGTGCCTGCGGGCTGGATGTCATCGGTGCTGATGTTGTCCCCCAGCTTCAGCAGAACCTCGCCTTTCAGGGTGTCGGGCAGCGGGTCGAAATTCGGCAGGGCCATGATGTTGGGGCCGCGGATGACTTCTACTTTCTCCGCCTCTTCCTGGGGCAGGGGCATGATGAAGGATTCCATATCCAGGATCGCCGGTGTTTGTTTGATCTCCACATCCCCTTGAGGGATCGTGATCTCGCCGGTGATGGCGCTGGCTGCCGCCACCAATGGGCTGACCAGATGAACCTCAGCGTCAGCGGTGCCTGATCGCTTGGGGAAGTTGCGGTTGAAGGTGCGCAGGGAGATGCCCTTGCTCACCGGGGAACCGCCCTGACCGATGCAGGCGCCGCAGCCGTTATCCTGGATGCGTACCCCAGAGTGAAGCAGTGAGGTCATGTAACCGGAATCGGCGAGCTGCATGGCCACGGAGCGGGAGCCGGGGTAGAGCAGGGTGTCCACAGAGACGCGCTTGCCCTTCAGCAACTCGGCGAAGGAGGCGATGTTCTCATAGGAGCTGTTGGTGCAGCTGCCTACCGAGACCTGGTTGATCTTGGCGCCGGCGTGGTCTGACACCTTCTGCACGTTGCCGGGAGAGGGGTAGATGGCGATCAGCGGCTCCAGGGCGGAGAGGTCGATATCGATGACGTGCTCGTACTCGGCTCCCTCGTCAGCCGCCAGCGGCTGGTAGTCCTGGCCGCGTCCACGCTCCTCAAGGAACGCCTGGGTGCGTTCGTCGCTGGGGAAGATGGAGGTGGTGGCGCCCATCTCGGCGCCCATATTGGTAATGGTGGCCCGTTCAGTGAGGGAGAGGCTGGCTACACCCGTGCCGGAATATTCGAAGATGGTGCCCTTGCCGCCCTTGACGCCATTAATCTCCAGCATCTTAAGGATGACATCCATGGCCATTACGCCGGGCTGTATTGAACCGGTGAGGTTGACCTTGACCACTTTGGGCATCGGCATGCTGTACTCGCCGGTGGCCATGGCCAAGGCTACGTCGTAACCGCCGGCGCCCATGAAGATGGCGCCGCAGCCACCGGCGTTCACGGTATGACTGTCCGCGCCCACGCCGGTCATGCCGGGTTTGACGAAGTTTTCGATGTTAAGGAAGTGACAGATGCCGGTTCCCGCCGGGGAGTAGACGATGCCCAACTTTTGAGCCACGGTCTTCAGATATTCGTGGTCGTCCGGATTACGAAACCCGACCTGCAACATACTGTGGTCGACGAAGTTGACGGAGAGCGGCTTGACCCGATTGATGCCCATCGCCTCCAGCTGCAGCATGCACATGGTGCCGGTGGCGTCCTGAGTGAAGGCCTCGTCCACCCTGATCTTGATCACAGTACCGGGCGCGGGCAGTTCATTCCTGTCAACTAGGTGGTCGAGCAGGATTTTCTCCGTCAAATTCAAAGGCTTCATTTGGTTCCTCCTTAGGAATTCGTTAATTTATTATCGTCGGTGGTCTGGGCAGGTTCCACCATCAATGCGGCTAAAGTCAGCCTGTTCAGGTATCACCCTTACGGTTTGCGCAGAAATACCATAAAGAAACCGAACGCAGCACGCAAACCTTCCCTTGAAAAAAAATCCCGGCAGCGATGCACGAATGCACTGGACAAGGCTGACAGGGGAAAAAATGGCATGAGCGCACCCGAGAAGGGGCCATCCATGCTCCACTACAGATACCCATACTAGAAATTTGGCAATTATACTGGCATTGCAGTAACAATACCGTAACAAAAAAAAGGAATATGAGCTTGGCAGGCTGCTCTTCTGTGTGACGAGTTACCGTCTGCCCTACGAGCAACTCGACTATGTCCTCTCTTTTGTAATAAACATCCACTATGATACCAGTGTGGAATTTCCGGAACTGATGGAGGAGTTTGACGCGGTGTTCTCCTTCACCGGCCTGACCAAGCCTCACTGGCGGAAGGGAAAAAACACCCGCTGGTGCTATTCGGATATAGGTACTGAAGGACGAAACTACGGCAAGGATCCCAGTGCGGGACAGTGGGTGGCCATGATAGTGACGGCCACTAGGCCGCCTTTGGGATAGACAGGTGTTTTATCGATACCTATATTTAAAGCTGAGCCTACGAGGGTTAAATCATGGCAGAAAAAAGCAGTCAGAAAGAAACGCAAGCCGAAACAATAAAGGGAACGAAAAAAAGAGCAAGAAACATAGAAAAATATATGGATGCGATTTGCAAGCTACCCTTCGTAAGTGAACTGGATGACGGGGAATGTGCTCGTCTGGCGGGAATTGCTACCGTTGTTACCCTGAAAAAAGGCCAAATCCTGATTAAACAGGGAAAAAAAGACGATTCCCTTTACGTGTTAATCAAGGGACGCATGCAGGTAAATAGGGTGACTGGGGGTGGGGGTCATGTCACCTTGGCGTGTATCCGAGAGGGGGAGATGGCCGGCGAAATGGGATTTCTAGACGGCTCGGAACACAGCGCCACACTACAGGCGGACGAAACCACGGATGTCCTCCAAATCAAGAGAAAACACCTTGAAAACCTGTTGGATAAGCACCCGCAAATAGTTTACAAATTGATGCGCGCCATTGCCCGCGAGGTACACGAGATCACGAAGCGCATGAACATGCAGTACGTGGAAATGAGTAATTATATCAACCACCAGCATGGGCGCTACTGAGCATTAAAAAAAATGGCTCTGCATAAGCCTACTGCTCCACAACGCCTTGTTCCGTATGGGTGACTTTTGGTAACCGCAAAGTACGCGAAGCGCGCAAACTAAAGCTGATCGTCACAACGTCGATTGGCGAGTGCCTTTAAAAACAGTGAGTTAGCGTGCTTTGCAGTTAGACAAATCACCCCGTGGAACAGGCTTTTGGTACATAACCAAGTTAAAAAAAGGGCCGCAAAAAGGTGCTGTTCCATCTTTACAATCGATAGGGTAGCGCCTTTTTCTCCAGAAACCAGGGGTTGGCAGACATCCCTCAAAGGATTCAGGCAGACCAGGCGTCATGCAGCCTGCTTCTGGCTATTTCATACGCCTTAGCCGCCTTATTCATGCGTTTATTCAATGCCTTTTGCACCTTTTTGTTTTTCTTCGACTGCTTTAGCTTTCTGCCCTTGGCATCCAAGCCGCAGGTGGCCTTCGACCACTCCTTGTCGGCCACCTGCCACTCGTAAAATGCCCTCCGCTCGGTGCTATGCAGCTCGAATGTGTAATCGGGATTCTCCAGCCACCCCCACTTCGGCTGCCTGCGTTCATTTTCATTCATGACCTGTCTTCCTCAATTGTGGCTCTGAGCCACGGGGTATTTTGTTCCAACCTCAGCTTAACCCACGTCGCTTGAGGTTGGGCAGGTCAATACATGATGTCTAGAAGCGAAGAAGGGTATGACCTGCTATACACAGAATTTCGGAGGACCGCGGAATATTGATCCGAGGCTTGTCTTGCTGTCAGTAGATGCAACGACAGCAATGGGGGAGATGTATACCGTCTCTCTGAGCATGCTCCACACTCTACCCGGAGAACTGCACTCCTGGTCGATTATTGTTGCCCACTCCTGCGAGCGATGAGCTCTTGGCTCAGGAGACGGATATGGCTCATCTCCTCTTGGATGATCTGGTCGATTTTGTCCTTGCCACCTCTCTCCGGGACCATATCCTTCATCCCCAGGTAGAATGCGATCGAATCCTTCTCGGTCATTATGGCTGCCTTCAGGATCTCCTCCATTGAGGATGTATCTATCTCTTTCTGGAAAAAAACCCGGGTATCCGCAAGTGAGCGCAGGTAGCCGATAGCCTCGTTATTAAGATCAGCAAGAGTCGATTTCCGCTGTTCATCCGTCAGGGATTTCCGTATGTCCGAAAAGACATCCTCATGCTCCTCTTCCATCCGGGCAAGCTCGATGAGGAAGTCTCTGCCTGCTGGGTCGCCGATAACGGTCCCGGCAGCCTTGCGGTAAAACTCCGCCCCGTTTCTCTCGATCTGCTCGGCCATCTCGAAGACTTCATCGGCATTAAATTCGAAGCTCATGATCTCTGTCTCTCATTTTGTAATCGTTAGGTCCCGCTCTCTGGCAGAACCCCTTCAGCTCTTTTTCAGAGGAGTGACGGGGTGGAGGAGGGGGACTCAACGGCTACAGTTGACGGGTATCCAGGTCAAAATTTGCTATCCATTCTAATATCGGTGGAGTCGATCCAATACCCCATGTTCAACACGCTATCGTGCTGAGACTGGAGCAGATCATAGTGAAATCTCTCCTCATCGGCGAGGGACTCCGCCAACTCACGCACCTTTGGATTTGTCGCCTTTTTGAGCAGCTCTTCAAAAAAACGGATCGCTTTTCTCTCCATCTCCATCGCTACCTTGAGTGCGGCAGCACCGTTGGCATTCTTGTTGTCCTTTCCCCGCTTGGCAATCGCCGCTTCCAACTGGTCGACAACCGATGCTGGCCCTTTTTTCTGCATCTCCCTGTCGGAGATGTCCCGCCAATCCTCTCCACCCGTAATGGAAGTGAATATCTTTTCCAAAACTGCGAGGTGGCCATCCTCCTCTACGGCAAGCCGTTTGAACATGGTTTTTCCAAGCTCATCTTCGGTCACAATGGCTGCACGCTCATAAAAACCCTTGCCGCTTATCTCCAGCTTGATGGACTCTTTAATTAACTCAACCATTTGATTATCGATATCGACCATATGCTATCTCCAAAGGATCATTGCACCCGACCACAACACCAAACTGGTAAAAAGTGGGAGCGCGTCTCCGTGCTCCCACTATGGTTCCCTTAACCAAGCGTGTCCAATGCAGCATTGAAGGTTGCGCTGGGACGCATGGCTTTTAGCGTCTTTTCCGCATCCGGAGAAAAGTAAGCGCCCATGTCGACTGGCTCGCCCTGTGCCGCGATCAGCTCTTTAGAAATCGCTGCCTCATTCTCTTCAAGCTGCTTTGCCAGTGGAGCAAAACGTGCCTGAAGCGCTGTATCAGCGGTCTGTTCGGCCAGTGCCTGCGCCCAGTACATGGCAAGATAGAAATGGCTTCCCCGGTTATCCAGCTCATTGACCTTACGCGAGGGTGACTTGTTGTTATTCAGGAATTTGCCCGTAGCTTGATCAAGTGTATCCGCCAACACTTTTGCCTTGTCATTGCTGAATGCAATACTCAGATGTTCCATCGATGCGGCAAGCGCAAGAAACTCACCCAGGGAATCCCACCGCAGGTGCCCCTCTTGCCGAATCTGCTGAACATGCTTTGGCGCAGATCCACCCGCGCCTGTCTCGAACAGTCCGCCGCCATTCATCAGCGGCACGATGGAGAGCATCTTTGCGCTGGTGCCCACTTCGAGGATCGGGTAGAGATCAGTGTTGTAATCACGCAATACGTTGCCGGTTACCGAGATGGTGTCTTCACCTGCCCTCATGCGCTCAACTGAGAGTTTCGCCGCGTCATAAACGCCCATGATGCGAATATCCAGACCCGCGGTGTCGTGATCCTGCAGATATTTATCTACTTTCTTCTTCAGCTCAACGGTGTGCGCCCGGTCTTCATCCAACCAGAAAACAGCGGGCCAACCGGTAGCTTTGGCGCGGGTTACGGCCAGTTTCACCCAGTCCTGGATCGGGGCGTCTTTTACCGCCACCATGCGCCAGATATCACCCTCTTCGACATCATGCTCATGGATAGTGCTTCCATCGGCAGCCAGGATGCGGATGACGCCATCGCCAGGCGCCTCAAAGGTGGTGGGGTGAGAGCCATACTCCTCCGCTTTTTTCGCCATCAACCCTACATTGGGGACTGTGCCCATGGTGGTCGGATCCAGCGCCCCATTGGCGATACAGTTCTCGATGGTGGCCTGGTAGAGGGGGGCGTAACTGTGGTCGGGGATAACGAACTTGGTATCTTGCAATTCATCATCAGCGTTCCACATCCGGCCAGAGGTGCGAATCGCGGCGGGCATGGAGGCGTCGATGATCACATCGCTGGGTACATGCAGATTGGTGATGCCCTTGTCGGAGTTCACCATTGCAAGCGAGGGGCGCTCAGCGTAGAGCGCCTGGATATCCGCTTCGATCTCGGACTTTTTGTCTGCCGGCAGGCTCTCGATCTTGGCGTAAAGGTCGCCCAGACCATTGTTGAAATTAACGCCGAGGTCGGCAATGACATCCGCATGTTTATCTATAACATCTTTATAGAAGACCTTTACGCAGTGACCAAAAATAACAGGGTCTGAAACCTTCATCATGGTCGCTTTCATATGCAACGAGAAGAGTATGCCCTGCTGTTTGGCGTCTTCCACCTGCTCCCCGAGAAATTTGGTCAGGGCATTTTTGCTCATGAAAGTTGCGTCAACCACCTCACCAGCTTCCAGCGGTACGCTCTCCTTCAGAACGGTGGTGCTTCCGTCTTTAGCGACAAACTCGATTTTTGCATCGGTTGCCTCGGTTATGGTCACGGATTTCTCGTTGGCACAGAAATCCCCACTGCTCATGGTGGCGACATGGGATTTCGAGTCCGAACTCCAGGCGCCCATGGAGTGCGGGTTCTGCTTCGCATAATTCTTTACCGCGCCCGGCGCCCGGCGGTCGGAGTTGCCTTCGCGTAAAACAGGGTTGACGGCGCTGCCCAAGACCTTGGCGTATCGGGTCTTGATCTCCTTCTCTGCATCGTCTTTCGGATTCTCGGGATAATCAGGGAGGTCATAACCCAACTCCTGAAGCTCCTTGAGCGCGGCCTTCAGCTGTGGGATCGAGGCGCTGATATTAGGCAGTTTGATGATATTGGCTTCCGGTTTCTTCGCCAGATCACCCAATATGGCCAGATCATCAGATTGTTTTTGGTCGTCGCTCAGATTATCGGGAAAGTTCGCGATGATTCTGCCTGCGAGAGAGATATCTCTCGTTTCGACATTGATGCCGGTCCCTGCTGTGAATGCTTTGACGATAGGCAGAAAAGAGTAGGTCGCCAGCGCGGGTGCTTCATCTGTTTTTGTCCAAACAATCGTTGATGTCTGTTCTGTCATGTTTCTTCCTCAGTAAATTTGCACCTGGATCCTGCAACTGCTTGCAGGGTCCAGGTTGAACCGTTTTGTCAAACTGTTAGCTACGATACGTAGGAGCAGCGGGATGCTGGTGTCCGTGTGTCCATATTCCGCCCACGATTGGTGTGGTCATCAATCTCTGCTGCAGAACCGATCATACGACCAAACAGGAAAGTGGTGAAGGCAGCCGATTCCATGGTCGAATCGCTGATCTCCCCATTCGCGTAAGGCTGCCACAGCATCTTCAGCAGAATCACTGCGATCACGGCATCCACGTTGACGCAGTAAACGTTGCGGCTCACGCCGGTCTTGAATAGCGCGTTGACCAGCTCATGGTAGAACTCGTGGAAGATGTTATAGCTGCCGCGTTTTTTGAACAGCTCGTTGACGAACACCTCGCGGGGATCGTAGTTGACATCTTCGCCCTTGAAGACAGGGTGGTTCACGCAGGGAATTTTGGCGTAGGAGAGATTGCCTACCGCCTTGGCCTTGGTCTTATACGCCTTGTACTCCTTGGCGTAGTCGGTGGCCATGGCGGCCAGATCCATGTCGTGGTCAGAGTCGCCGGGACTGCTCAGACTGGAATCGCGGAAGCGGTCCAGCAGGAAGGCGATAGCCTCGAAACCATTGCCACCGTGGGCGTAACCTGTGTGAGTCAGAAAGCCAATATAGCCCTTGTTGACCTGAACTCGTTCCGGTGCCTCGGGGCCATCGGCGCTGACCGCACCCTTTGCCCCCTGGGCGGAGATGGTGCCAGGGCCGTTGGTGATGATCAGACCAAGCAGTACGGAGAAGGCGTGGAGCGCCTCTATATCCGGGCGATTACCGAGCAATGCCAGATGGGCGGTCTCGGTAAAGCTCCAGCTGCTCATAAGCGCTTTGTTGGCTACGCCGCAGAAGCTGTGCCTCTCCTGGTTCTCTGCACTTGCGGCTGAGCCGATCAGGGTGCTGAATACCCGGAAGTGCCAGGGCATGTTACTGACGGTGGTAACCGATAGACGCTTGCGCATCAGCGCCTTCCAGGCCAGATGGGTGGTGATGGCAGCGACCAGCACGCTGCAGCTCAGCTTGCCGCCACCCTTCTGTTCCAGGGCCTTGAGGAAGTCGATGAATACTGATTTGGCGCCGCGGGCCTCGATCGCCTCCAACATGGCAACGTTGCAGCGACCCGAGTAGTCGGTGAGGAATACACTGGCGTCAGCGGCTTCCAGTTGGGCACTGAAATCGAATCCCACGTCTGACGGATCCTCCAGACCACTCTTCTTGAACAACTCTACCAGCGCACTGGTGACAGTGCGCGCCTGCTCTACCAGCTTCGGTCCCACCATGGCGACTGCCGCAGAGAGTGCAGTATTGGGACTGTTGCCAGCCTCACGGGATGCGTCAGCAGCGGCCAGCCCCACCTTGCCGCTCTGGTTGACGAAGGTATTCAGGGCGATGTTGGCCAAAGCCGTACCATTCTCATCCGGGTACTCGCGAATCAGACTCTGTACCAGATTCTCCTCGAAGGAGTGGGTGGATGCCTCCAGTACGCTGGTGCCGTGGATCTTGGTCACCTGAGTCTTGGGGTCCATCATGGAGGCGCCAGAGGCATCCTTCATGGTCTGGCGCGGCATGACCGTGCCCACTTGCTCGCCCAACCCACTAATCTGTGCATTGTAGGGGGCCATAGCCTCTACGACCGGCGGATTCAGATTATCCGGCAGTTCAATACCCTGATTGTTGCTGAACCAGCACTTGAGGGAGAGATCGCCCACCGAGTCGAAATCGGGCTTGGCGCCCCGTTTCGCCATCACGGCGGTCATGGCTTCCGGGATATGGGATATGTTGACCACCACGGCGCCCTTCTCGGAGCAGACCGGATTTTCCGGGGTGAAGATGGCGTCCACGCCAAACTTCTCCATGAACCATTCTTCTTTGGCCAGTGCGTTATCGCCGGCCCCGGCGATGGCTCCGGCATGTCCGCATGCCTTGGTCAGCTTCGCCTTCCAGCGGCCCACGATACAGGCAACCACCGGCTTGTCGAATTCGAGATCATGCTCGTAGTAGCCACCCGGCTCGATATACATCACCGCAGACTTGGAACGATCATCGTTGTGGAATGCGTGGGTCCACTCCTGTGCGGCGTAGTGGATATAGACATCCTTACCGGATGAGAAGGAGACCGTAGTGCCCCACCCACCGGTCGCCAGGTAGACCGCAATAGTGGTGGTGAAGTTGCCGGAGTTGGAGTAGATGGCAACAGATCCGGGGAGTAGTGACTCCTCCGGTGCGCTGCCACCCAAGGCGCCGCCGATACGAACATGATTGTGGGCGTCAGCCAGACCCAGGCAATTGCCGCCGAAGATATCGATGCCGTGCATTTGACCGATGGCGCGGATGATGCGGGCGTCACGTACCGGCACCTTCTCGGTAAGTATGACGATCTTCGTCAGATTGGGGTTGACCCGCACCGCTTCGAGTACGCCGTCACGTACGCCTGAGGGTGGCAGGTAGACTACTACCACGTTGAATTCCTGGCCGTCATCCACCGCCTCGGCCACATTGTCATAGACCGGAATATCACCGGTAGAGGTCTTCATCTTGGAACCGGAACGCCCGGGCGCGGTGCCACAGACGATATTGCCACCCGAATAGACGTGGCTCACCGGGGTTACGGTACGGCTCTCGCCGCCAGTGATATTGAGGACGCAGACCCGGTCACCTTTAGTGGCCAGTTCGGTCAGAGAGTTGACTCCCACATAGTAGTGGGGAAAAGCAGCTACACCTTGCGGATGCATAATTTGGCTCCCTTGATCTTGCGTGGCCAGCCCATCAGGCGGCCACGCTAGGAAATTCTTGGTTACAGATATTATTCAGGGCTGCGAAGAGCCGTTACCCTTCGATACCCATCTTCTTGGCCACGATTTCACGACCACCGTTTTTCATCCACTCATCGGCAGCCTGTGCGTAGTTGACCACCTCGCTCATGGCGGAGTCGAAGCCAAACATCTGATAGGGGAGGCCCAGGGAGTCCAGGGTATCCTGCATATAGCCCATGCCGCGGATCAGGTTGGGTCCGCCACGTCCCACCACCACATAGAGCGGCTGCGGTCCATGGGTGTTGAAGTGATCCCGCAGCGCATCCGCCATGGCGCGGAAGGTCTCGTAGATATCGGTGTTGTTGGCCTTGCCGCCAATGATGAACAGCACGTTGGTCTTCTTCAGCCAATATTTGTATACGATGCGGCTGATGTCGTGCATCTTGGCGTAGGGGGGGTTGCCGCCGAAGTCAGATGAGATGGTGGCCGAGTCACCCAGCAACTCGGTCACCAGGGCGTTAGCCCCGCCGCCGAAGGTCATGGCGGAGATGGTTCCCGCTTCATTGATTACGAATACGTCGGACTGGCCTTGATAGGTGCGCAGCGAGTTCACCTCCTGTTCGAAGTCGGAGTAGCTGGAGGTGTCCAGATCATCCGGCAGACCCAGGCGGGCAACGTTGGGATCATCGTCGTCGAAGCCACACTTGAAGTCACATGCCACGGGAACCAGCCGCCCCTTCTTATTGGACATCATGCGAATCGGGTTCAGCTCCAGCGTGGTCATCCCATAGTTGTGGTAGAGGTCCCAGAGCTTGGGCAGGTTCTGCACCAGGGGACTGATCAGCTCGCTGGGAGCGCCAAGGCGCTTCAGGGCGTTGGAGATGACAAAACCCTTCAACCCGGTGAGCGGATCGAATGGGATGCTGGTGATCTTCTCCGGGGGCAACTCTTCGATATCGACGCCGCCGTGATGGGTGATGGTGATGGTCGGCGCACGGAACTCGGTATTATCGGTGATGGAGAAGTAGACCTCGTAAGCAGCTGGCACCGCGCCCTCGAAGGTAACGCCTTCGGCCTTGCTCAGGGTGTTGTTGTGGAAGTGCTCGGCAAAATAGAGCCGCTCTTTCTCCCGCATGGCGCTGCTCAGGTCTTTGGCCCTGCCCAGCAGACCGTGCTTACCCTTCTTGCCAACGCCGCCCTTGAATATCGGCTTGACGAAGACTTCGCCGCAACGCTCGATAAGGCTTTTGATCTCTTGATCGCTCGCCTCCGGACCCAGCACCTCGGACCGAGGAAAACCGACAATATCCAGGAGTTTTGCGCCGTGACGCATCCCAGTGATGTTCATAACATCTGTCCCCTTAACACTCTAAAATATACATTGTTTCGCAACCATTCCGCCCAGCGCTGAGGCAGGCTGACCACGGAGAAATCCCCGATTTCTCCGTGGTGAATAGCTACATGGTATCTAGTATTCTTGCGGCAGGCTCTTCAGTTCAGCCCAGGAATAGACCGGACCCTTCACACAGACATAGTCCTTACCCACGTTGCAACGACCGCATTTGCCAATACCACACTTCATCTTGTTTTCGATGGTGGTGTAGATTTGCTCATCCGCAAAGCCCAATGCCTGCAGATTCTGGATCACGAACTTTATCATGATCGGCGGGCCACAGGTAATAGCAATGGCGTTATCTGATGTCGGAGCTTTGTCCATCAGGTTAGCTGGAACAAAGCCCGTATAGCCCGGCCAGCCCTCCTCGGGGGCATCCACAGAGAGTTGCACTTCGACTGACGCCTTGAGCTTCTCGAAATCGGCCTCGTACATGATGTCGCTGGAGGTGCGGGCACCGTAAAAGACAGTGATCTTACCGAAATCCTCACGCCGTGCCACTGCCGTCTGGATCACCGGCCAGATCGGGGCCAGGCCGACGCCGCCGCCGATGAAGACCAGGTCCCGGCCCTTCCAGTCGTCCAGGGGAAACTGGTTGCCGTAGGGGCCACGAATACCGATGAAGTCGCCGATTCCGGCGGCGTGGAATGCCGAGGTGACTCGCCCCATCTTCATGATGCTGAACTGCTTGTACTCCTTGACCAGCGGCGAGGAGGCGATCGAGATCATTGATTCGCCCTTGCCGAACATCGACAGCATGGCGCACTGACCACAGTTGTGCTCGAAACCGTCACTGTTCGGGAATTCGACCTTGAAGGTCTTGATTGCCCTGGCGCCCTGGGTCTCCTCATCGATACCGACGATGCGTCCAATCTTTGGAAGATAGATGTTGTCCGTCATGATTGCCCCACCCTCTCCAGGACCGCGACAATGTCGATGCCGACCGGACACTCCGTGATGCAGCGGCCGCAGCCCGTGCACTGCTGGGTATTATGGTTTTCGACGAAGTAGAGAAATTTGTGGTTGACCCGCTGCCGCAGACGGGAACCAAGATCGCCCCTGGGGTTGTGTCCCGAGGTGTGCATGGTGAAGTCAGGGAATTGACAGTTGTCCCAGGTTCTCACCCGCTCGCCCTCGCCAGTGGTCGGGCTGATCACTTCGTCGTTGATGTCGAAACAGTGGCAGGTCGGACAGAGGAAGGTGCAGATACCGCACCCAATGCAGTGTTGCGCCATATCGGCCCACAGCGGGGAGTCGAAGTTCTCGCGGAGGGCCTCGGGAATGGCGTCCAGATCGCCGAGGGGACGCTGGGGATAACTACGCGATCTCTTGTGAATCTTCTCAATCTCGGCCTGGTCACTGTCACTAACCGCATCGAAGGCGTCGCGGCCCCGCTCCATGATCTCGACACCCTTCGCCGTGATTCCCTTGACGTGGAAGCTGTCGCCCAGGTCGGTCATCAGGATGTCGAGACCCTCCTCGGAGTGCGGTGAGCCACCGACCGATTGACAAAAGCAGTTTGGGGAGTGGGGTTGGTTGCAGGCCAGGCCGATCAGAGTCAGCTTGTCGCGTCTCGCCCAGTAATAGGGATCCTCGAACTCTTTATTGAACACTGTGTCGTTGCGGGGCATACCCCGGCCGTCGCAGGGCCGCACGCCGAATACCACGGTGGGTATTGGATCAGGCAGGGTCGAGGTCAGCAGGGGCACGCCGTCCTTCTTTTCGAAACGGAAGAAGACCTCACGTTGCGGGAAGACGAATGACTTGACGGAGCCGATGGTGTTGGTATGGGAGAGATCGATATCTGTACCGGCCTCGACCTTGGCGTAATTCCATACTGAGTCGGCGAAGGCGGGAGCGTGCACCTCGCAGTCGTCGAGGGTATCGACCCACTCCCTGAGTTTTTCCTGGCGAAGGATCTTTTCCATGGGAGCTACCTGATGAAACTATTGGGGTCTTCGTCCCGGAAGGACGACAGTAGTGATGCCTGTTCGATATCGTGTCCCGCCTGGTACTCGAACATCTCGAAGGCCTCTTTTTCCAGCTTGGTATTGAGCAGACGCAGCGGAATGTTGACCGGGCAGACCCGCTCGCATTCGCCACAATCGATACAACGACCCGCCAGATGAATGGCCCGGGTCAAGTGATAGACGGCGCTTTCGGAGGTATTCGCCGAGCGTTCACACCAGCGGATGCGATTGGCCTTCTCCTCGGCACTGGTTCCCAGCGTGACCACAAACGTGGTGCTGTCGACCACACACTCAGGGCAGTAGCACATAGGGCAGACTGCGCGGCAGGCGAAACAGCGCAGGCAGCGATCAAAGTGGTGTTCCCAAGTCGCCCAGCGCTCATCCTCAGAGATCCTCTCCGCTTCCTTGGCGGCATGGAAGGGCTCGTTAAAATCACGTGCTTCGACCGTATTGCCGAAAACGACGTTATTCAGCGCTGGAGCAGCCGCTCGGCACTCCAGGCAACGGTCGGCCAAAATCTCATGTGCGGGTATAACGGTTTCCGATTCGCTGCCATGTATGCTGACCACAAAACCACCGGCGTCATCAAACGCCACCCGGCTTGCCGTCCTGCCCTTCAGCTTGTCGGAGAGTTTTTTCGGATCGACGACACCTGTATCTTCACAGGAGACGCCTATGACCACCACATCCTCGCGCTTGAAGTAGTTCTCCTGCAGCAAAACACCGACGGCGCGGCTGTCACAGCCCTTGGCAACGATACCAACAGGACGGTTGTCGGGGGTCTTGGCTGCCGCCTGCTGTTTGCGGTCCTTGACCAGATAGAGTGTCAGATTATTCAGGCAGGTGGGATCCCACACCAGGGAGGCGGCATCGTCAGCCTCAGTCAAAGTACAGGGTTCAGCAAAGGCGCTTGCCGAGCCACGTCGAAAACCCAGCACCGACTTGACCTCCCCCCTCTCCAGCAGGCCGGCGGCATAGTCTCGAATCTCTTCTACATTGACCATCAGCGCTCCGCCTTCAATCGGTTCTGGGGACCCAGTACGCGAAGATCCTCGACGAATTCATCAACCACTTCTGCAAATTTTGCCCCCTCGGCAGCCGAGACCCAGGACATGCGGAAGCGCTCCGATTCCAGACCGATAAACTGGAGCAACTCCTTCACCAGATAAAGTTTGCGGCGGGCCAGATAGTTTCCTTCCATGTAGTGACAGTCACCTGGATGGCAGCCCGAAATCAGTACGCCATCCGCCCCCTTGTTAAAGGCGGAGAGGATATACATGGGCGACACCGATCCCGAACAGGGAATGGTGATAGGCGTGGCGTTTGCCGAATATTGAATACGCGACACACCGGCCAGATCGCTGCCAGCGGACGAACACCATTTGCACAGGAAAGCCACGATGCGCGGCTCAAACTCCTCTGCTTTAGTCACTTTCGACGGGTTCGACACCTGAATCTTCCTCCAATTACGCCATGATGGCGCTGATCATTTCGTGAACCTGAAGCTGGGTGACGTTCTTGACGTCGATGGCGGCGCGCACGCAGACGCCCACACAGGAGCCACAGCCTTCGCATAGAATCTCGTTAACGCTGGCCTTGCCGTCCACGAGGGTAATGGCGTCATAGGGGCAGGCGTCGACGCACATCTCACAGCCGGTGCAGTAGGGGTCTCTGACCTTTGCCACCGTCGGACTGTGGGCCAGTTGATCCTTGGAAAGCAGGGCGATGACTTTGCTGGCGGCGGCGCCCGCCTGACTGACCGTCTCTGGAATATCCTTCGGTCCCTGGGCGGCGCCGGCGAGGTAGATGCCTGCCGTGACGCTCTCGACCGGTTTCAATTTCGGGTGCGCCTCGGCCAGGAAGCCATCCTTGTCACGGCCTATCTTCAGGACCTTGGCGATCTCGGCAGTACCTTTGGAGGGTTCCATCGCCTGGGCCAGTACCACCATATCGGCATTGATCTCGACGTTGCGTCCCGCCAGGGTATCGACCCCCATCACCTTGAGTTTGCCGTCTTTTTCGTAGACCCTGGAGACCCTGCCGCGCAGGTAGACCACGCCGTCGTTCTCCATCGAACGCTGCACAAACTCCTCGTAGCCCTTGCCGCCGGAGCGAATATCGATATAGAAGATGTAGGCCTGTCCGTCGGGGACATGGTGTTTGTAGAGGGTTGCATGCTTGGCCGTGTACATGCAGCAGATCTTCGAACAGTAGGCGCAGTGGTTCTCTGGGTCCCGGGAGCCGGAACACTGGATAAAGACGATCTCTTTGGGCACCTTGTGGTCCGACGGCCGCATAATATGGCCCTCGGTGGCGCCTGAGGCCGAGCAGAGACGCTCAAACTGGAGGCCGTCGAGCACATCCGGGTAGCGCCCGCCACCGAATTCACCCATATGTTCCATACCGTAGAGGTCGAAACCGGTTGCGACAACAATGGCCCCTATATCTTCCTCGGTAACGGTCGGCTTCTTGTCGTAATCAATAGCCCCGACGTCGCAGACCTCCTCGCACTTGCCACAGACCACCGGGTTGAGCCCCAGACAGGCCTCTTCATCCAGGGTAAAGGAGGCCGGAATCGCCTGGGCGAAGGGGATATGGATAGCACGACGGTTGGTCAGGCCCACGTCGTACTCATTGGGCACGGCGACAGGACAGACAGGGGTGCAGTCGTCGCAGAGCTTGCACAGTTCTGGATCAACGAACTCTGCCTTTTTCTTGATTTTGACCTTGAAGTTGCCGACAAAGCCGGAGATGCTTTCGACCTCGCTCTCGGTCATCAGCTTGATCTTGGAATTCTTCGACACCGAAACCATCTTCGGCGAAAGGATGCACTGGGAGCAGTCGAGGGTCGGGAAGGTCTCCGACAGCTTGAGCATGTTACCGCCGATGGTCGCCTGTTTTTCCACCAGAACCACGTCGAGACCGGCATCGGTCAGATCGAGCGCGGCCTGAATGCCGGCAATACCCCCACCAACCACCAGCGCCCGGCGGGTAACCGGAACACCGATCGGTTCGAGCGCCTGATTGTGTTGGACACGGCGTACTGATGCACGGGTGATCTTGAGGGCCTTTTCGGTGGCCACCTCCATGTCTTTATGAACCCAGGCGCACTGCTCGCGGATATTGGCAATCTCGCACTGGAAAGCGTTGAGGTCGCCCAGCTCCGAGGCATCGCGGAAGGTCTTTTCGTGCAGGGTAGGGGAGCAGCAGGAGATGACCATGCCATTGAGGTCATTGTCCTTGATGGCGTCGATGACTGCAGTCTGACCCGGGTCCGAGCACATGTAGACATAGTCTTCGGAAAAAACCACACCGTCGTCCTTGGCCAGCTCCTGCGCGACCTTCTTGACGTCGACAGTGGCGGCAATATTCTTACCGCAGTGGCAAACAAAGACACCGGTGCGTTTCGTCATTGCGCGTCCCCAGTAACAAGCGGTTTCTTCTCCAGCGATTCGAGCCCGTATGCATATCCCTTGTCGAATGCCTTCTTGTTGACCTCAAGAAAGCGGTCTGGAACCAGCCCCGGCAGGGCCTTCTTCATTGCCTCCCGGGTGACGATCTTGGTAATGGCGGAGAAACAACCCAGGGTCACCAGGTTGGCGAACAGACGGTTGCCCAGCTCTTCGGCAAAGCGGGTAACCGGTGCGGGGTACATCTGCACCCGCCCGTCATCTTCCTTGGGTGTGACCAGATCCGCCTCATAAATAAGGACGCCGCCGTCTTTCAGCTTCGGCTCATAGGTAGTGTAGGAATCCTGTGACAGAGCGATCAGCACGCCGGGCAGGGTGACGTAGGGATAGAGAATTCGACTTTCAGAGACCACCAGCTGGGAGCTGCAGGCGCCGCCACGTGCTTCGGGGCCGAAGCTCTGGGTCATGGTGGCGAACTTGTCGTCATACATCGACAGCGCCTTGCCGGTGATCAAGGCGCAGCGGACGATGCCCTGGCCGCCGAAGCCGGAAAATCTGACCTCATGCATCTACAGGCCCTCCTCATCCACGCCCATATCCTCAGCCATCATCTGGGCCTCTTCTTCATCCATCGTGGCCTGCACATTGGCTCTCTCCTCAGCCTCGCGCTTGGCCTTCTCCTCACGTTCTGGTTTGCTCATGCCGTAGAGCTGATAGTCGTCACCCAGGACGTTGGCGTAACGTTCGTTGACCGCCTCTTCGTAGGTCGGCTTCTGCTGATTGACGAATCGGCCCATGGCGATATCGCCCTGGAAGTCGATGCCCACATCACGGGTGTCAACATCCTTCTCAACCCCGGCATCCTCCTTGTAGTACTCGAGGGCGTCGAGGCCGTCACCCAGTCGATTGCGACGCTGATAGAGCGTGGTGCAGGGGGCGATCACCTCAATGAAGGAGAAGCCTTTGTGATTCAGCGCCTCGCGAATCGATTTCGTGATATTGCGCGCATGCAGCGAGGTCCAGCGCGCTACATAGGTCGCCCCGCAGGCATCCGCCAGAAAGGGCAGACTGAAGGGGTATTCGTAGTTACCGTAGGGCGTGGTGGAGGCGTTGGCCGTCTGCGGCGTGGTCGGCGTCACTTGGCCGCCGGTCATGCCGTAGGTGAAATTGTTGACGCAGATGACCATGATGTCCATGTTGCGGCGGGCGGCATGGATGAAGTGGTTGCCGCCGATACCCGTGAGATCGCCATCACCGCTGACCACCACCACCTTCATGTCAGGGTTGGCCAGCTTGAGACCGGTGGCGACTGGGATGGCTCGACCATGGGTGGTGTGGATGGAATCGAAGTTCACGTAGCCGGCGACCCGACCGGTACAGCCGATGCCGGAGATCACCGCCAGCTTGTCCATGTCGATGCCGCTCTTCTTGACGGCCTCGGCGAAGGAGTTGACCACGGTACCGATCCCGCAACCCGGGCACCAGATATGCGGCATCCGCTCCATGCGCAGGAAATCCGTCATTGGGCTCTCTGCGCGGAATTTTTCGATATTGACTTCGATGCTCATTTGCTGGCCTCCTTGATGGCGTCAAGGATGACGTCGGGATCATGCACCGCGCCACCGCAATGGGGAACACTGATGACTCGGCACTTGCCGGCCACACTGCGTTCAACCTCCCTCACCATCTGACCGTAATTGATTTCCGGCACCACGATCGCTTTCACCTTTCCGGCCAACTCCTCGATTCTCTTCTCCGCGAAGGGCCAGATGGTGATGAGCCGCATCGACCCCGTCTTGATGCCGGCCTCGCGCGCCATCTGCACCGCCCGGGAGACGATCCGCGAGGTGATGCCGTAGGAGACGACGACAACATCTGCGCCGTCCACCTCACTCTCATCGAGCTGGATGATCTTGTCTGCGTTGGAGTCGATTTTTTCGATCAGGTGGGTAACAACTTTTTCGTTCTGATCCACAGTAAGGTGTGGATAGCCGCGCTCGTCATGGGTGAGGCCTGTGATGTGGAAGCGGTAACCGTCACCCGCCTTGACCATGGGAGCAACATCCTTGCCGTTGAACTTGTAGGGGCGGTAATCTGCCTTGGGACCCTCATACCAGTTGCGCTCCACCACCTCGATCTCCGAAGCGGGTGGGATGACGACCTTCTCGTGCATATGGCCAACGGTCTCATCGGCCATGATGAAGACCGGAACCCGATAGGTCTCCGACAGATTGAATGCCTCCACCGTCAGGTCGAAACACTCCTGCGGAGAATCCGGACAGAGCGCGATAATCCGGTAGTCACCGTGAGATCCCCAGCGTATCTGCATCATATCCTGCTGGGCGGGCAGGGTCGGCAACCCGGTGGATGGGCCGGCGCGCTGGACATCGGCGATCACCATGGGGGTTTCCGTCATGACGGCCAGGCCAAGATTCTCCATCATCAATGAGAGGCCGGGGCCCGAGGTCACCGTCATCACCTTCTGTCCACCCCAGGCACCGCCAACAAGGGCGGCGATGGACGCAATCTCGTCCTCCATCTGGATGAACATGCCGCCCGCAGCAGGACAGCGTTCGGCAAAGCGTTCAGCGGTCTCGGTCGACGGCGTGATCGGATACCCGGCAAAGAAGCGGCATCCGGCCGCCAATGCCCCCTCGGCAATTGCGTGATCGCCGTCGAGGAAGTGAGAGCCCTCGAGTACACCTTTCGGATCGGCGGCAGTCTTACGCATTATCATTCTCCTCTGTCTCCGCCTTGCGGGTGACGTAAATGGCGAATTCCGGACAGATCGTCTGGCAGAAATCGCAATCTCTGCAATCGTCCGGCGATTTGATGTACGGGGGATGATATCCCTTGGCGTTATATTCGGGTGACATGGCAAGGGCATCGGTCGGGCAATAATTGACGCAGAAGCCGCAACCCTTGCACCAAGCCTTGTTGATGGTGACAACACCGGTGATCTGTTTGATTTTGCCGAATGCCATCCTGTTTCCCTCAGAGCAGACCTTTCCCGGTCAGCAGGGGACCGGGGGGCGTGTGATGGAGATCCAGCCTCAGTACCGACTCGGATCCTCCGAGGGCGATGGCCATCAGTTGCGAGAAATAGACCACCGGCATGGTATGGAAATCAGAATGGAGTTTCAGGGTTGTCTCCTGTCGATGGTCCAGGTTGAAGGCGCACAGAGGACAGCTTACTGCTACTGTGTCCGCCCCCTGCGCCATCGCTGAACCCAGGATTTCGTAAGTCTTGTCGGCGATGATCTCGGGTTTGTCGACGGTCTGGTGGGCGCCACAACACTCGGTCTTATGGCTGAAATCCACCGGCTCGCCACCCAGAACCGTAATCAGATCCTCAAGCACCCTGGGGTTCTCTGCATCGTCGATTGCCGCCTCGTTGGGCCGCACCAGCATGCAGCCGTAGTAACAGGCTACGCGCAGGCCTTCGAGGGGTTTGACAACCCGCTCGCGAATGGTATCGAATCCGATCTGATCGCGCACCACCTCCAGGACATGCAGGACATCGACATCCCCTGCGTAATCGACCGGCTCGTCATACATGAAATCATTCATGCGAGCCAGATCCTCCGCATTGGCGCGGGCGCGGTGATTGGCCCGTTTGAGGGTGTTGAAGCACATGGAACACCCGGTCATCAGCTGCGAGTCCCCCCGTTCCCTGGTGCGCAGCAGGTTGCGGACTGGCGCCACCTGGCGCATCAGATCATCTGCTGAGAGCGAGTAGACGGTGCCACAGCAGTTCCAGCGATCCAACTCCACCGCCTCTACCCCAAGCTTATCCATCGCGTACAGGGTGGAGTCCTCGAAATTCCGGGCATGGTTTTTGAGCGTACAACCGGGAAAATAGCTGAGCTTCATGAGGTGAACTTTCTCATACTGCCGATCAGGGCAATGGGCGGGATGGTGCGCAGATCCGCCGCGGAAATCGTCTCCGTGTGCAGGTGATCCTGGCGCGCACGCAGCTTTATCTGGCGCATGGACTCGATTAACTCGGCGATCCTAACCCCTTTGGGGCAGCGCATATTGCAGGTCATACAGGAGACGCAGAGCCAGATCGCTTCGGAATCGAGCAACTCATCTTCCATCCCCAGTTGCGCCAGCCGGATCATCTGATTCGGCGGGATATCCATATAGGCGGCCATGGGGCAGCCTGCGGAACACTTGCCACACTGGTAGCAGGCCATCAGGTTCTGGTCGGCGAGTCGCTGAACCTTAGAGGTAAACCCGCTGTTGATCTTGTCTCTTGAGACGAACACGGTCATGAGATAGCTCCTGCGTCAGGGAGTAACCATGGGAGAATGTGGAAACCGCTCACTTGCCTTCCTTCCCATTGCCACAACCACAACCGATCCGGCTGCGCAGTATGGAGTGGCGGGCCGGGATATTGCCGAGGCGGGCCAACTGGTGCAGCCTGACGTCTTCCGGGGTATAGGAGGGCAGAATCACCGGCGAGATCAGATCGCTGTCGATGCCCTGGTCCGTCATCTCTCCGGCATAGGCTGTCACATGCGCCAGGCTGAGCTTGCCGAGTTCCACCGACTTGGCGTACTCACTGGCCTGTTTGCCGACGCGGCGACCGAAGACGTTGTAGTCGAGTACCGAGTTGCCCATCAGACGGTTGCGGCCGTGGACGCCGCCCGAAGCCTCACCGGCGATAAACAGGCCCGGAATATTGCTCTCGCACCGCTCGTTGATCTCGATACCGCCGTTCTGATAGTGGAGCGAGGGGTAGATCAGCATCGGTTGCTTGACGATATCGATGTCGTAGTTGTCGAATGCCCGGCACATACCGGGGAACTGATGCCGGGTGTAGCCCTCGCCGTGGATCATGTCGATGAGTGGCGAATCCAGCCATACTCCGCTGCGGCCGGAGGCGGTATCGACGCCCATGTTTCGCTCGCTGCTGCACTCGCGGATGATGGCGGCGCTCTCCACGTCGCGGGGTTCACGGGGGAAGACGAAGAGTTCGCCGTCCTTGTTCAAGGGCTGGCCGCCGGCGCCACGGATCTTCTCGGTGATCAGGAAGCCGGCGATCTGCTCGGGGTAGATGGCGCCGGTGGGGTGATACTGGACCGAGTCCATGAACTTGAGGTTGGCGCCTGCGCGGTAGGCCATCACCAGTCCATCGCCAGTGGCGCCATAGTGGTTGGTGGTGGCGAAGCCGCGGATATGCAGTCGGCCGAAGCCGCCGGTGGTAATCACCGTCGACTTGGCCCTGACCACCATGAACTGCTCGGTGTCGAGATTGTAAAGGACGGCGCCGGCGCATTGGCCCTTGTCGTCCAGCAGCAGTTCGATGGCCGGCTCGAATTCACGGATGCTGATCTCGTCAGGGTGGTTCTCCACCTCGTCCATCAGGGTACGCATGATGACGGCGCCGATGTAGTCGCGGCAGGAGACCATGCGCTTGCGCGAGGTGCCGCCTCCATGCAGGACCTGGAGAGAACCGTCCTCCATCTTGTCCCACATGACACCCAGATTCTCCAGCTCCCTGACAACCTCCGGGCCATCCTCGGTCAGTGCGCGAACCAGCTCGGGCTTGTTATCGAAATGCCCACCGCCGATGGCGTCCAGATAGTGCCGGGTGGGCGAATCCGGGGGCGCAACGGCGGCCTGCATGCCGCCCTCGGACATCATGGAGTTGGCGTCACCCAGGCGGAGCTTGGTGGCAATCATCGGTTTGATGCCGTTCTTTATGGCAGTGATGGCGGCCCAACAGCCAGCGCCGCCACCGCCGATAATCAGCATATCAGTCTCGTAATCGGGCTTGGCGAGACTTGCCTCCATCCGCTTCGGGTCGAGCATCGAATGGGCTTCGAGCAGATCGGTGATCTCGGTGGTGAGCTGTTCACCCTTGTTGGGCCCGATGCGGATGTGGCTGCGTGCGGCGGCGGCTGAATCGGGGTGATATTTTGAGAGCACGTCTTCCCGTTCCGCCGCATTCATCGGTGGATAGACAGGCTCGTCGCTCTTCGCCAGCTCCAGCCTTTTGGATCGAGTCTGATTCACCTTTTCAAGCGAATCTTTTAGATAATCCGGATACATTCATTTCCTCCGAAAGCACGCTCGTTGTCGCTACGAAACTGTCTCTTCAAGCGCCCCGAAAGTGGTGTTGTTTTTACCTTCCCTAATGCCGCAAGGAGGTCGTGCTACTCCGTGTCTCTCGCGTAATAGCGCTCGCTGAGAGCTTCCCTATCCAGGGACATCAATTCGGCATACTCGCCGTCATACTCGCGGTCCTTTATTTGCTGGATGCGGATATCGAGTTCTTTACTCTCCTTGCGCAGATAGCGTCCGTAGAGGCGCTTGCCGAGAATGGCGACCTTATGCTGGATGATCTCGGAAGGGCAGCGCAGGGCGCACAGACCACAGCCTACACACTCATAGGAGAGTTCCATGAGTTCAGCAATGTCACCGCGCATGGCGGACTGGATGTAATCCATCACCTGAAGTCCCTGTGGGCAGGCCTTGGTGCAGGTGCCGCAGGCTACGCAACGGAAGACGACAGGATAGAGTTCTTTGATGGTGTCAACGTCAGGAGTGAGCGTTTCCAGGTCGTAGACCGCTTTCTCCAGGGGTACTGAGGGTATCTGGGAGAGTGCCATCCCCTCCTGGACCAGGGTGGTGCAGGCGAGACCTGTATGAATCCGGTAGTCTCCGGGTAGTCGGTAGATAGTGCCGCAGGCACCGCAGAAGCCTTCGCGGCAGCCTGCTCCGCGGATGATCTGCTGGCCACTGTACTCGATGGCCCGCATGATCGTGGAATCATCGGGAACCAGGGCGGGCTTGCCCATGATGGAAACTGTCACCATGCGCGCCTGGGGTTGCTCCGGCTTGCCGGTATTGCTCACAGCTTTGTTATTGTCATCGGTTTCGTTTTGCTGATCGCCACTCATAGGGATTTCTCCGCCTGTGCCTATCATTCAAGCCGTTTGGCCCGATTCCGGATCCCGCTATGGAATATCCGGACACTCACTCATCCAACTTCTGCCTCGCGGTTATCCCGAACGGCATGGCCGGCAGGATTTCCACAGTAACCTCCAGGTTTCTTGAAGGTCGATGCTAACACTACAGTTCGTGCAAATACAAAATTTGTTCAAAGCCAATCGCCAGGAATCTGGAGAATAGGCTTCTATGGCGCGCCACCGGCCCAATCGCACTGCCCATAGTCCAGCTCTGATTCTGCGCCAATCTACTGCTCCCTTACGTTTTTCAGAGGTAATTATTGATTTGATTCTTCCCAACTCATCGAGATGCCAGGCAGGTGCATATGAATGCTCACCCGTGCATCAGGCATGTTTCGTGTACTGTGACGGAGTTGGCAAAAAAGTCTTCCGGGAATAACCTTTAATCCCCTCTTAAGAAACCTGCTCTAGCTTGGTAATTAGGATATATTTCCCAAAACATATCCTGATGCCGAAGGGCCACAGCTTTACTGGTCTACAAAGAAAACAGCTATTGGAGGATATTAAGTATGACCCTGATCAAATATATGTTGTGCGTGTGTGCTGCCTCAATTCTGTTGGTATCAACAGCATCAGCTGATCCTGTACAATCCGCTAAGCAATACAGTATTGGTGATCTCATAAACAATGCCTTACTGAGTAGGGAAGTCACAGTTCTCGTCCAGGTCAGAAAGATCACTGGAATGGATGCCAAGGGCAGACAGCAGGTTTTGTATGAGAACAAGGCTGGAAAGCTTGTCCAGCTTGATCTCCTTGCTTCTACTGTTCAACGTCTTGATGGCCGCATGATATCTGTCGGAAAGTATGAAGATATTCAGCTGGAACTGTCGAACGATGTCCATCTGCTTGGAAAAAACAGTGTGGTTTTGCGGGCACCATTTTCTGATCAAAAAGGCACAGCTACCATCAAGGCAGAAGGTGAGATCCATGTTAGTCCGGCGCGGGTCGTTACATCACAGATAAAAATCGATATGGCTGAATTCTCCCGCCCGTTGGCCCCCGCATTGGTCCGTGCGTTACTGGCAGCGATACCCGCCAGTGGATGCAGCACGGGCGCCATCTGCTAGTAACTTTGTTGTATTTTGCAGTACCGGCCAGCAGGTTAAATCTGCTGGCTTGGTGCTGCCACCAATTCTTGCCAGATGCACCAGTTCCGATCCTGGCATAGATTCTCATGACAGTTTCCTTCCAAATCAGGATATTCTGCCAAAGTCACCCGAGTGGATCTGGTAACCCGGGTTGATCCATCCCAATTAAATGCAACAATAACAGCAGGAAAGCGAATTGAAGCCCCGGTAGTATATGCTACATTTTGGTGAGGCAATGGAATGAAAATCCTCCACACATCGGACTGGCATATCGGCCGGGCGCTTTATGGACGCAAACGCTACCAGGAGTTCGATGCGTTCCTCTCCTGGTTGGCGGAGACAATCGATCAGGAGCAGGTGGATGCACTGCTCGTGGCCGGCGATGTCTTCGATACAAGCACGCCGAGCAATCGGGCTCAGGCGCTCTATTACCGGTTCCTGTGCCGTGTGGCAGCCTCATCCTGCCGCCATGTCATCGTGATTGCGGGTAACCACGACTCTCCTTCATTTCTGAATGCCCCCAGGGAGCTCTTGCGCGCGCTTAACGTTCACGTCATCGGCTCGACCGCCGAGATCCACGATGACGAAGTTCTTCTACTGCAAAATCGTGATGGCTCCCCGGAACTCATCGTTTGTGCAGTGCCCTACCTGAGGGATCGTGATATTCGAGTGGCGGAAGCTGGTGAGAGCATTGACGACAAGGAGCAGAAACTGATCGAAGGCATACGTACCCACTATGCCGAGGTGTGTGACCTGGCTGAACAGAAACGTAACGCTTTGGATGTCGAGGTTCCCATTATCGCCATGGGACATCTCTTTGCTGCCGGCGGACAAACGGTTGATGGCGATGGTGTCCGCGAACTATATGTCGGGTCACTTGCCCATGTAACTTCGGGAATCTTCCCGGAATGTATCGACTATCTAGCGCTGGGCCACCTCCACGTCCCGCAGAAGGTCAATGCCTCGGAGGTCATGCGCTATAGCGGGTCTCCGCTGCCGCTGGGCTTTGGAGAAGCCTCCCAGGAGAAGAGTGTCTGCCTCGTGGCGTTCACTGGCAGAGAAGCAACAGTGGCGCTGATCAAGGCACCGGTCTTCCAGCGGCTTGAGCGCATACAGGGTGATTGGGATGAAATCTCCGCCCGGATTCTGGCGCTGTCCGCAACACAAAGCCAGGCATGGTTAGAGATCGTCTATGATGGCGGGGAAGTGATCGGTGACCTGCGTGAACGACTCGAAGCTGCGATAGCCGAGACCAAGCTGGAGATTCTCCGCGTAAAGAACAACCGGATCATAGATCGGGTGCTCAACCGGATTCAAGATAACGAAACCCTCGACGACCTGAATGTCAATGACGTCTTTGCTCGTTGTCTTGAGGCCCATGAGGTGCCGGAAGTTCAGCGCCCTGAACTTCTGCTGGCCTATCAGGAGACGATTACCGCTCTCAACCAAGCCGATACCCAAGCAGAATAGAGACGGAAAATGCGCATACTGCAGATACGTTTCAAGAACTTGAACTCGCTTGCCGGTGAATGGGAAATTGATCTGGCATACCCCGTTTTTTCATCCGACGGCATCTTTGCCATAACCGGTCCGACCGGTGCGGGCAAGACGACGATCCTCGATGCTATCTGTCTTGCGCTTTATGGTCGAACGCCTCGTCTCAACAAGGTCACCAAGAGTGGGAACGAGATCATGTCGCGGCAGACGGGTGAGTGTTTTGCCGAAGTGACCTTTGAAACCCAAGCGGGACGATTTCGTTGCCACTGGAGCCAGCACCGGGCGCGAAAAAAGCCAGGCGGGGAGTTGCAGGCGCCTAAACATGAGATTGCAGATGCAGATTCAGGCCGGATTCTTGAGGCAAAGCTTCGCGGTGTTGCCGATCATATAGAAACTGTTACCGGCATGGACTTCGACCGCTTCACCCGCTCCATGCTGCTTGCGCAGGGAGGCTTTGCGGCTTTTCTGCAGGCGGCTCCTGACGAACGTGCCCCTATTCTGGAACAGATTACCGGCACTGAGATCTACAGCCAGATCTCCATTCAGGTTCATAAACGACACTCTGACGAGCGTGAAAAACTGGATCTCCTTCAGGCTGAGCTGGCGGGGATGCAACTGTTGAGTGAAGAGGATGAGCAGCAGTTGAAAGCAGGCCTGGAGCAGAGAGTTCTTCAGGAGGCAGGTTTGAACCAACAGGTTGATCAAAAAGGTCAGGCAATTGCCTGGCTGGATGGAATCAAATCTCTTGAAAAAGAGTTGGGCTTGCTTGCGGAACAGAAGCAAAAGCTGGAGATGCGCCAGAAGGACTTTCAGCCTGAGCACGAAAGGCTTGATCGGGCAACGCAGGCCTTGGAACTGGCAGCTGATTTTGCCAGTTTGAGTTCGCTGCGTCGTGAGCAGGAAACGGATCAGCAACGTCACAAAGAGTGTCAGCTGGCTCTGCCAGAACAGGAGGGCGAAGTCATACGGGCTGATGAGGCTCAGAAGCTGGCTAATGAGCATCTTGCGCAGAAGCGAGATAAGCAAAAAGAGATGCTGATTGTCATCGGCAAGGTACGAGAGCTGGATACCAAACTGCGGGAAAAAGAGTCGCCTATTAAGACGGCCGCGGATCTCATTTCAGATGCGAATAAAACGCTTGATACCCGTCGAACCAAGCACAGTAAAGATTGCCAGATTCTGGATGAGCAGAAAGTCACCCTCAAAGAGGTTCAGAAACTTCTTTCAGAAAGCGAGGCGGACAAGGGGCTTGTCGAACAGCTTGCCAGGATTCTGAGTCAGTTTAATCGTCTTCGTGAACTGGATGGAAATGTCCGCGATAAGGCCGGGGAAGTGGGTTCAGCCGAAACACAAAAGAGAGAAGGCTCACGATTGTGGAGTGAAGAATCTAAAGTGCTACAGGGACAAAAGGATGCCCTCGAAGTTATCCAGAAAAAACTGCTTCACCAGCAGAATGGATTGACAGATATTCTCGCTGAACGAGAAGTTTCAACATGGAGAAACCTCCTCTCAGATCTCAAAGAGAGAGAGTCCCTGCTGAGAGAGACGGGCAAGTCATTGATGTCGCTGAATGAATCACGCATTAGCCTTGGTCAACTCAATCACCAACATGAAAAACTCACTGCCGAAGAGGCTCCGTTGGCCAGGCAGATCCTGGATCAAACTGAGAGACTCGCGGCTTTGGAGCGGGAGTTGTTGCTGCTGGAAACGCAGCTCTCCCTGCTTACTCGAATCCGGAGCTTTGAGGAGGCCCGGAAACAACTTCAGGATGGTGAGGTTTGTCCCCTTTGCGGTGCAGAGGAACACCCGTATGCAGAAGGAAATATTCCCGCCACGGATGAGACCGCAACTGAACTGAAGCATGTGAGAGAGGAGCTAAAACAGGCCCGTGATCTGCTCTCTGATCTAAGGATCAAACAGATCGGGATTCGAAAGGATTTGCAACAAAACGGGACACGTAAAGAAGAGGTCGCAGATAAGATTTCCACCGAAGAGCAGCAGATTCATGAGGGAGTCAGAGTGCTTGCTGTTGTTGAGGATGAGGGTGACGACCAGACAGAAACCTTACTACGGCTACAGCAGGAGAACAGGAAAAAACTGGAGATGACCTCAAAGGTCGTGTCGGCTGCAGAGAGATACGAGAAGGAGATTGCCTCCTTACGTGAATTGATTGAAGAGACAAGGGTGACGCTGGGCCAGTCAGAGCAGGAAATCCAAGGTTTGGTCTATAAAAAACACGCAGCAGGACAGGCAGTCGATAGCCGGAAAGATGCGTTGGATGCACTCAAAATCCAGCTGCAGAAAGCTCAGGAGAAGACGCTGCAAGATGTGCGGATCTACGGTTTCCAGGAGCTGGTTCTGGATGCTCTGGATCAGATTCAGGCTGAGCTGATTGCACGGCGGGATCAATGGCTTTATCGGCAGAAACAGCAGAATGATCTTGAAATTCACATCTCTAACCTGGAGTTGCAGGCAGAATATCAAACCACGCAAATCAACACATCAGAGGTCATTCTGATAGAACAACGGGAGATTCTGAGCAACATGAAACGTGAGCAGGACTCCCTGACCCAGGATCGGCTCGCTCTTTTTGAAGATAAGAACCCGGATGCTGAAGAAAGCCGTATCTCCACATCTGTTGAAGAGGCCGAAAAACAACTCGAAGAGTCCCGTCAGGTATTTCATCTTGCAACGGGGGAGCAGGGTAAACTGAAAGCCGAGATTGCGTTGATTGAAAGGACGATGCTCGGCAGGGCTGATCAGTTGAAACAGAGTCAGGCGGCGTTTCAGATCCGACTTGACCAGTTCGATTTTACCGATGAAACCAGCTACCAGGCTGCCTGTCTGCCCGAAGAAGAACGTAACAATCTGATGCAGCAGGCCCAGCGGCTGACAACTGAGCAAACAGAGTTGAATACAAGGAGCCGGGATAGATCATCATTGTTGGAAATCGAACAAAAAAAACAGATGACGAACCAACCTCGCGATCAGCTCAAGCAGGAGTTGGAGGCGCTTGTGAGTCGCCGAAAGAGCCTCCAGCAGGAGGTTGGCGGCATGCGGCAGAAGTTGGACGATAATGAGAATCTGAGGCGCAAACAACAGGATCGAACCAATCTGATCGACGCACAAAAACGTGAATGTTCGCGCTGGGATATTCTGCATGAACTCATCGGCTCGGCAGATGGCAAGAAGTATCGCAATTTTGCCCAGGGTCTGACCTTCGAGATGATGGTCGGGCATGCCAACCGGCAACTGCAGAAAATGACCGATCGCTATCTTCTGATCAGGGATGATGGGCAGCCATTGGAACTCAACGTGGTGGATAACTATCAGGCGGGTGAGATTCGTTCAACCAAGAACCTGTCGGGGGGTGAGAGTTTCATCGTCAGTCTCTCCCTGGCGCTTGGTCTCTCCCAGATGGCCAGTAAAAACGTCCGGGTGGACTCACTGTTTCTGGATGAAGGGTTCGGCACCCTGGATGAAGAGGCCCTGGATACAGCCCTGGAGACCCTCGCTGGGTTGCAGCAGGATGGCAAGTTGATCGGTGTGATCTCCCACGTCTCAGCTCTCAAAGAGCGCATCGCCACCCAGATAGAGGTAATACCGCAAGCAGGTGGAAGAAGCATGATCAGCGGACCTGGATGTGTCAGAGTGGAATAGCGGCTTGGGTTATATGGGTATCCGCAGAGTGTTAACAAACACCAAGGTGAAGTAACAGAGGAGCATCGTCCAATGCCGCGTTTTTCGCTGGAGAGTCTATGGCCGTTTGTGGCGATAGTGGTGGCGGCCTATGGGGCACTGCTGCTGATACTCTATTTTTCCCAGTCCCGCCTGCTCTACTATCCGAGTTTGCCCAGCAGGGTGATCATGGCTACGCCAGATCAAGTCGGACTGAACTTCGAGACGATCGCACTCACCACCGACGATGGCATAACCCTGCACGGCTGGTTTCTGCCGCTCGAAAAGCCGCGGGCCACGCTGCTCTTTTTTCACGGTAATGCCGGCAATATCTCACATCGCCTGGATTCCCTGGAGATTTTTCACCGGCTTGGTCTGGCGGTACTGATCTTCGATTACCGCGGCTTCGGCAGGAGCGAAGGCCGTCCGACAGAAGCGGGAAATTACCGGGATGCAGAGGCCGCATGGCGCCTGCTGACTGAGCAGAAGAAGATACCTCCGGAGGATATACTGCTGTTCGGCCGTTCCCTGGGGGGTGCTGTTGCCGCCCGTCTCGCCTCAAGTTATCCGGCCAGAGGCCTGATCCTGGAGTCTGCCTTCACTTCAGTGCCGGATATGGCAGCAGATCTCTACCCCATGTTTCCGGTGCGTTGGCTGTCACGTTTCCAATTTGATACCAGGGCTTATCTTGAATCTGTCACCTGTCCGGTTCTGGTGGTTCATAGTCCGGACGACGAAATCATCCCTTTTAAGCATGGGCAGCAGCTCTACCAGGCGGCCCGTCAACCGAAACGGTTTCTGGAGATCGGCGGAAGCCACAATATGGGGTTCCTGCAGAGTGGCAACAGTTACCGGGAGGGACTGGAGCGATTCATTACAATGAGTGACCGTAGGTGATTGAAGCATGCGTATTGTCATAGCTCTGGGGGGGAATACACTGCTACGCTATGAAGAACCGTCTATAAAAATCGCAAACGAAAAAAACATCTCGCACACCGTACCTCCACAAGATTTTGCAGTTTTCAGCCAGGTTTCAGCTTGTCGGTTTAATATTTCCAACAGAAAGGAGTTTTTCGGGATGTAGTTCGGCAAGTATGCCGTTTTTTGGAGAGTCGATATGAAGATGTTATATAAATCAATTTTTACGATCCTGTTGAGTGGGACGGCACTGTTTGCCGCAGCTCAGTCGCCCAGCAATCTTCAGCGGGGACCTGTGCCGTTTGAGGCCTATGATCGTGACGGCAGCGGAACTATCACTACAGAAGAGTTCAATGCCGTTCGCAACGAGCGAAGGGCAGCGCACGCCGCCGAGGGCCGGCCGATGCGCAATGCCGCCACCGCCCCGACATTCGAACAGTTAGACCTCGATGCAGATGGCGTTCTGGGTTCGGACGAAATGGCCGCATTTCAGCAACAGAAGATGTCACAGCGGTCCTATGGAAAGGGAGCTGAGATGGCTTCCGGGCGCGGTGCAGGCAGGGGGCGGAATATGCCCTCATTCGCTGAATTCGATCTTAATGGTGACGGTGCCATGACCGAGGATGAATTCATCGAGGCCCGTGGTCAGCGAATCAGTGAACGCGCCAAGCAAGGCTACATGATGAGAGGTTTGAAAAACGCACGGCCTTTCAGTGAAGTCGACCTGGATGGCGATGGCGTGGTGAAAGAGTCTGAGTTTCTGCAAATGCAGGCACTGCATCGCCAGTCACGTTCACAGTAGGCGTTTTCATGGTGGCCAGGGAAGGCCAGGATGATATCTTTCAGGGAGAAGTGTGGGTGTGCGGCACCTGGTCTATTCATGGTCTGGGGCAGCGGGTTGCACCCTGCGTTCGTCATGCCAACCATTGGCCTTTTCCTGATCAAACGTCAATTTGCTATTGCCTCTGAACGCCTGAGCATCATCTGCCTGAGTTTCTTTACTCAACGTCATGCACCTGGGCATTAATATCAAGGTTTCTTACCGCCTTCGCTCGGCTAGTCACAACCCACCGTTCTTCTGATTCCGCGAACAACCATTTTTTATCCATGAGTTTTTGCGGGTTGACAACCGGATATTCCTTACTAATTTACTAGGTTATAGCCACTACAATAAACAAAGGCTATTTCATCACATCATAGACGGTTGGGGTTCACGGTTATTTACAAGAGGTTACTTCTGCTCTCCACCTGTCTTCGGGGATTTGCCAAGGAGCATGCATAATGAAAAAGGTGATCAGGATGTTTTGCCGTACAAGTCTAATTTTTCTTCTTATCCATTTTGCCAGTTTCGGAGCGCTGGCACAGAATGCCTCAGTAGCAGTCGATACCGCCCGCTGGAACGGAAATAAGGATCGCTTGGTAATGAAAGGCCGGAGCGATACCCTTAACCTCGTTTTTTTGTCGGATGCATTAACGGGGAAGGAATTAGCCACAGCCCAGGCCGATGATGATGGGTACTGGATAGCAAAAGTGAACGGTCTTTCAATTTCGCCTTGCTACGTACGTGCGGTATCCGGCGGTAGCACTGCGGAAGCACGGGTTAAGCGGACGGGCGGAAATTGCAGCAGCGCAGGGCTTCCACCGGACTTGATCGCGAGTATCTACAGGGACAAACTTTGTTTCCTGTGTCACGGCGATGATGGAAAAGGCGTCATAGGATCCGGGGGCGATATTCAGGGCAAGTCGGCTTCCGACACTCAACGTGCGATAGCCGAGGAGCTGGTCCACACGGGTATTGACGTTACACGCCAAGAGCTCAAAGCGCTTACAGCTTTCCTGGAAAATCCCACTCCTCTTCAGCCGTTGGAGACGGTAGATTTCTCCGACCCGGAGCAGTGCAGGATTTGCCATCCGCGCCAGTTCCGTGAGTGGTCCGGCAACATGATGGCCTACAGCGCCCTCAGTCCGACATTCAGCGCACTGGAGGCTCTCGGCAATGCCTTCTCGGTATCCCAGGGAGGTTCCGGATTCGCTGCCGGGGATCATCCTACGGCCCTGTTTTGTCAAAGTTGCCATAATCCGGCGGACACTTTACTCGGCAGTTTCCCAACCCTGTCTGACAGCAATGGCCATGCGATGAGGGATTTTGCGACCAAGGCTGGACGGGGAGGCATTTCCTGCGACATTTGCCACCAGATTTCCGGGCCAGATACATCACTTGGATTTGGCCGTCTCGGCGACGGAATCGCGAATACAGCGTTTGTACTGGAACCCGGAGATACGAAGTTTGGGCCGCTGGATAATCCAGAGTACAGCCCTACACATACTTCGGCTCATGGCCAGGACATCAATATGCAAGACGGCTACCTGAGGAGCGGTGAGTTCTGCGGTACCTGCCATGACGTGCGTACACCACCGGATGGCAACCTGGCCGATGCCGTTGATCCGGTGACCAACGAGCCTTTCCAGCGCTTGGAAAACCTCTTCACTGAGTGGAAAAATGGCCCCTACGGACCGGTCAATAATACGGCCGGAGGCGTTGTGACCTGTCAGGACTGTCACATGGATCTGGGCCCGCCAGAACCTGCCGGTTCTTACGCTGAAGGAGAGACCACGGTCTATCCGCGTCCCAGATATGTGTTCGAGCGGGAAGAGGTCAGCACCCATTATTTCACGGGCATCGATATCGCATTGGTCGACTTTCCGGGCCAGGACGACGAGGCCCGCGATGAGAACGGCAATGTCATCGGCCAGGTACAGCGGCGCCGGATTCTCATGGAGTCGGCGGCCGAGATTGCAGTATCTGCCCCTGAGGCTGCTGACAGCGGCGCTACCATCCCGATCACGGTTCATGTTACCAACAGCGGTACCGGGCATAATCTGCCTTCCGGCTTCTCTCAGGAACGACAGATATGGGTCGAACTGATCGTTTCCGATAACAATGGCCAGCCGGTCTACGAGAGCGGTACGTTGGTTGATACAGCACATCCGGAAACCGGTGAAATGGAACCCGACGGCAATCTCGATGATGAAGATCTGCGAAATCTTGTCGGACCTAACGGTGGTTCCGGGGTTATTGATCCGCTCACCCTGGAGGCTGATGTGATTCACGGTCCGGATTACAATCGGCGCCACGAGCACCCGCCTGTCTACCAGGGCCTTGCCAATTTCGGCAATGAGTTCATCCGA